>CAWEXI010000005.1:0-2125743 GCA_963812985.1 uncultured Verrucomicrobiae bacterium | reverse complement strand
TAGGCCGTTTTTAACCACTCAGCCATCACCTCGCCACCCATTTTCGGCATGATGACATCGGTGATAACAAGGCCAATCGGTACCTTCTTCCTTACTGTTCGCGTGACATGTAAACCATCCCTGCCAATTTCCAGGCGAGCAAGACTTCATAACCCTGTATCTGCAAAGTATTCTGGGCCGAGGAGCTCCGCGCGGAGGAATGGCTTGTTCCACGAGCAAAAGTGTTTTGTGTCGCCGTGGAGCGTACGGTTGGCGGGAACCTCAACAAAATATTAATCGGCTGATTTTCACATGCTGTAGTTTCAGACTTCCAATGAAAGCAGGCCGTTCAATGGAAAAAATGCCGCATTAAATGTTGTTGAACTCGAATGCATAGGAAATGGTCAATTGTCGCGGACGTCATGATTTTACGATTATCCTGAAATTTATGAAATGCCCCAGGATACGCAGAATTGCCAGAGGGGCCACCCTGATGCAGCCGACAACTTCATGTACTTGTTCCAATGGTTAGCTTGCCCCCGTCGGCATGGTGTCGCGGGCGTTAACAACCAAATTCATCAGCACTGGCCGATGTACCCTGAGTCGGCTTCGATTTGCCCGATTCCCTCGGTGCAAAGAACGCTCATTTCAGTGTGTTCATCTTACAAACGGCGCAGCATTTTATCGATGCTTTCCACCACCTCGTTGAGATTCACACGACGGCTTGTACGGTCTGCTTGCGGCTGAAGATGAGGAGTTGCCGCGTCTAGGCCCGGACGGTGCGTCTGCGCCGCCAGCCGAATTTCCGTATATTTGTGGAGTGGATTGTCGGCGCCGAGATCCTGCCATTTTAAATCATTGTAGCCGATGACAAGATGACTAACGGTTGTTGAAATCATCATGCCGCTCGGAAAGTTGCCTTATCGTCCATTTTTGCGCTCTTGATCGGAAACTGCGCGAGCACGTTTCACTTCATCGAGGCGCAAAAGATGGAAGTGGTGGGCCAGCTCGCGGGCGGCGTGGCGCATGATTTCAACAATGTCCTGGCCGTCATCATGGGCTACAGCGATCTGATCGTGCAGGACCTCGGCCCCGACCATCCGCTGCAGAAATATGTCGAGGAAATCCGGCTCGCGGCGAAGCGCGCGGCCGGATTGACGCAGCAACTCCTCATCTTCAGCCGCAAACAGACGGTGCAGGCCGTGGTGCTCGATCTCAACGAGGTGGTGGAAGGCATGGAGAAAATGCTGCGGCGGCTCATCGATGAAAATGTCGAAATGACGCTGGTTCTACGGCAAACGACATCGGCCAGATCAAGGCCGACTCCGGCTACGTCTGGCAAGTGCTTGATGAATCTGGTCGTCAACGCCCGCGATGCCATGCCCAACGGCGGCAAGCTCACCATCGAAACGAGCGCCGTCACGCTGGACGAACTTACGCTCGAACGCACCCCGGCACGACTCCCGGCGACTACGTCATGCTCAGCGTCAGCGACACGGGAATCGGCATGACCGAGGAGGTCAAGGCGCGTTTGTTCGAGGCATTTTTCACGACGAAGCCGGCGGGCAAGGGCACCGGCCTGGGCCTGGTCACCTGCCAGACCATTGTCCGGCAATCCGGCGGCCACATCGACGTCGCCAGCGAAGTGGGCAAAGGCACGACCTTCAAGGTTTATTTTCCGCGTCGATCAGGCGAACCGGCCCATGTCGTCGACAGCCTTTCTCACAAAACCGGGACCGCTTCCGGCGGGGAACGGAAACACTGTTGGTCGTGGAAGACGAGCCGTCCGTGCGCCATCTCGCCCAGAAGGGGTGCTGAAGACCCAGGGTTACGAGGTGCTGACCGCCCCGAACGGCCAGGACGCCTTGCGCGTGGCCCGCGAACATAAGGGCGCGCCGATCCGCCTGGTCATCACCGATGTCATCATGCCGCGAATGGGTGGCAAAGTGATGGCGGAGTGGCTGAAAATCACCTATCCGAATCTCAAGATTCTCTTTACTTCCGGCTACACCGACGATGCCATCGCGAACCATGGCGTGCTGGACGAAGGCGTCGAGTTCCTGCCCAAACCTTACACCCGATCGACCCTCTCCCGAAAAGTTCGCGAAATATTGGACGCACCACAAATTCCAGCCAAGGCAGAACAGTTGTCGCCGGGATAGGCGCAGATCGTCACCTCCGTCTCAGTCAAGTAGTCGCACAACTTGCGCTTGGCCTCGGCTAGATCAGTCGTATTGAGGCTGCGTTTATGTTGCTTGCCCTTGCCCGTGGCTAAAGCCTAATATGCCCGACTTTCAAGTTATTGATTATACGCGCGGTTAGCTTAGCGGTAGAGCGTCCGCTTCACACGCGGAAGGTCACAGGTTCGAACCCTGTACCGCGCACCATCTCCGAGTTTTTGACTGGTCTTGACTGGACAGACTTTTTCTTGTCCATCGCTCTCACTACTAGGTAGTTCGGAGTAGTATCCCGCAGTGCTATCTGTGCCTTTGCTGGACTGGTCTTGACCTGCCCGGAACAAATCTTGTGAGTCTATTTGTGAGTCTGCGGTTTTTTTGTGAGTCAGGGAAGGCAGCTTAAGGACGGCATCAGCCACCGGCAGTAGTCCAGCATCGGTGTAGGTTTTGGAAGTCAGCCGCATGTCGCTGTGACGCATGATTTCCATCGCCACGCGCGGCGCGGTGCCTGCGCGGGCAAGATTGGTGGCCAGCGTGTGACGCAGGGAATGGAAGTCGGCCCGGTATCCCTTGGCATTTATAAATTCGATGCCTGCCGCCGTCAGGTCGGCCTTGAATCGCTTCATGGTCGGCATCACACCGGCAAAGATTCTCGATTCGCCTGCGGGCAATTTAGCGACGTGCGAACGCATCTCGGTCACAAGATCAGGATGCAAGGCAATAACGGCCTGCTGGTGATTCTTGGTCGTGGATGCACGGACATTGATAAATGGCTTCTCGCCTTCCAAATGGAGGTCGTCTCGCTCCAGCGCGGCCATTTCACTGCGACGAAGGCCGGTGTAAACGGCGGTGAGATAAACCACCTTCCGATTCCCGGCAACGGCACAGAAGGCGCTGCATTTCATCATCGGTGAAGGCACGGCGAGGCCGACCTGCCTGCCGTTGGCCTGCACCTTCTGAACGTGCACGAGCGGATTACGCGCAATGCGCTCGTGTTTTTCCATCCAGTTGAGAAGTGAGGAAATCGAGCCGAGATATTCGTTCAGCGTTTTGGGAGAAAGTACCTGCTTCGCCCGCCAGGACTGGAAGGAATCGGCGGTGATGTCGCGCAAGACCGTCCAGCCGCAATCCCGAATCAATCTCCGTACTCGGTTCTTGAGTTCGTAAACATACTGGCGTCCCGGTTCAATGCGGACAGATCGGCCACATACTCTTTCAAATGCTGCTCCAGGGGAGACTGCGCGGCGTTACGCAACGCTTCAGGTGGGAGCATCCCGGCGGATTCAAGCTGTCGGGTTTTAACGATCTCCTCCAGCTTCTGTTGGGCCACCCGCTTGTCTGAGGTGTGCAGCGGAATATCGTGCATCTTCGTCTCTCCTTCGAGCCGATAACGGCCCCGGTAAAGCCGGGAGACATGGGCCTTGCCGTTCTTGGTTCTCTTGGGGCGGAAAATCGTGCAAATCATAAGGTCTCCTTCCTGCGGGTGTTTTGGCTGGCGGTGTCGCGCTTCTGTTTCAGTCCTTCGAGGTAGGCGACAACATCGGAATGGTAAAGTCGAGGCGAACTCAGCACCTTAACTGGCTGGGGTAAATCGCCTCGGGCAATCAGGCGTCTAACTGAACGGGTGGAAATATTGCCGAGTTTTTCGGCAACTTCCTCCAAGTCCATCAATCGGTCTTCTTCGGTTTTGTTGGGTGGGGAAATAATGGCTGGCATAAGGGGTTCACTTTCCGCCGCCCTTGGCCTTTCTAAGCCGGGCGACTTCTTTTTCATCTTCGATCCGCTTGCGGTTTCGATCAGCGGCTTGTTTCCAATAGAGGTTAATGAAC
This sequence comes from uncultured Verrucomicrobiae bacterium, assembly GCA_963812985.1. Classification (GTDB taxonomy): domain Bacteria; phylum Verrucomicrobiota; class Verrucomicrobiia; order Methylacidiphilales; family UBA1321; genus JABDGH01. Next base: position 2,121,758 of record CAWEXI010000005.1, on the reverse strand, counting down.
TCGTGCGTCAGCTTGCCTTCATGCTTGTTGATGAGTTCGGCGAAATAGCGCCGATGCCATACGGTGACCTCCTCAACATCGACGTTGGGAACGATGAAGGCGCAAAGAGCGTTGACCCATTTGGAATCAAGCATGGTCTTGCCCTTCATGATCCGGTCGAGCTTCAAGACCGGAATGTCATGGCTGATGTCGTCGGCATCCATCGCATCGAGGATGCCCTCGATGCACTGGTTCACGAAGTAATTGGCATTCTGGCCAAGCTCCTCGGCTTTCTTAAAGACGCGGTCGTTCAGGTCGGTACGCAGGGCCATCGTGACTCGGCGGGCGGATTTGGGTTCATTTTCCATGATGCATAGCTTATCTGAGAAACCCGGCGAAAGCAAGACAAATGTGATATAATATGTAGTGTCACGTCAATGCTGATCCTGCCCACAGGTGTCCTGCCAAGCTCTTCTGCTGGCCTTCCTGCTCGATTTTCAACGTCATCTGCGATGAGAGGCTCAGCCGGCGACACCAGCCAAAGCACGAAAGCGATAGGGCGGCTGGCGCAGGAGAAGCCGCAAAAAAGCAGATGCCTCTCCTCCACTTTTCTCTCCAACCCTCACCCAACCGGCGGCGCCAGCGAGCGGCCCCCCAAGATCCCTTGGGGCCGCGAGCAAGCCGCGTCGAATTTCTCGGGGCCAGCCGGAAGTGTGACAGGCGAAGTCCTGGCGCACTTCTGGCGCGGGGACAGGAAGGGGCGTTTCGGGGGAAACCAACTGCGACGGCGGCGGGAGACGCGGGGAGAAGGGGCGCGTCTCCCGCCGCGGTCGCCACCATGAACACAGTCAAGCGAAGCGGGGCGGGGTGGCGTAGTCCAGCCCCGCCCGGCGAGAGCGTCCTGACGGACTTATAAGCTAATGGGAGTGATGTTCTCATGAACGTAGATCGCACCGTATCTCTCCCAATTCTTGTAAAAGGTGCCTCCTGAATCTGCGCCCTTGATGGAAATGCAGTAGTGGTAAGGCATCTCATTGCCCCACCAATCTTTTTCTGGATGAATCTCAAGGGCCACATTGAGACTGGCCAGGGCATCGAGCGTTTTTTCATTCGCCTGCGCGGTGGCATGGACTTTTTCGATTTCCTCCTTCACGCGGGTTTGGAGGGTGCCGACCATTTCCTGCTCCATGCTGAAGACGACATAGATGGCGACGGCGCTGATGAGCAGGGCGCAACTCAAGGCCCAAACGACAGCATTTCCAATGGTCAACCACTTGAGAGCGCCGGTGAGGATCGGTATGCGGTCGCCCAATCGTTCCTGCAAGAGATCACACTCGTCGTTCACCCGTGCCACGGGCTTGACCGCTCCTTCCATCACGGAATCCTCGATCTTCTTCGTCAAGGCGGAGGAATCGATTTTATCGAAGGCCGTTTGCACGACTCCCTCCACTTTCGGGACAATGGCTTCCATGCGCCCGGCGGCGGCAGTCGATGAATCGGCACACCGGTTAGCTTGCACGAGCGTCTTTTCCTGAGCCTTGGCCTGAAGGCCAACGCTGGTTTCCAGCCGGAGCATGTTTTCAGTCAAAGGCTGGACCAGCTCGCGGTTGAATTGCCCTGGGAGCTTTTCCATGTAGCAGCGATTGGCCTTCAGGAGCAGAAACACGTCGCCAAGAATCCCGGTGCCTTTGCCCTCCTGTAATTCGACGGTGAGAAAGCGGGTCAGCCGATCCCGTTCCTCCTGCGAGTCGAGTGACGCGACCATCGCCTGGGTCGGGCCGTCCAAAACATAGGCACCGGTCACAGGATATTCTCCAGATTGATGCCGGCGGCCACGGTGCGCTCGCGCGGCTTGCGGATGTCGCCGGGTGCCTGAATCTTCTCGGCATAGAAGTCAGGGACGAGGTAGGACTTGATCGCGTGAAAGCGGCGAAACATTTCGGCCAGCCACTTTTCGAGGACCATGCGGTGGACCATATCAAGGCCAAGATCGGCGTTGGCAATGGCTTCCGCCGGAGAAATGGTGCGCCCCAGCTTGACCTGAATTCCCCGCAAATGATTGCGGGTATCGGTCATAAGAGAGGGTATTTCCAGAGACGCCGCATGGTAAGACGACAACTGCTGTTCGAGCAGACTGCCATCGAAGAATTTGGTGGTCGGGATGCGCTCCGGGTTGCGGACGATGACCCAATCGACCGTGTCGCCAAGGGTATCGACGGTCTCGCTGATGTCCTCCATGTCGGAGATTTCGTCGATGGGAAAGATCAGGACGGTCGCCCTCGCCTTCGCCTGGGCCGCGAATTTCGGGAAATCGACCTTGGCCATCGCCGAAAGGATGATTCTGTTCATGTGGGCCTGCGGGTCGATCACCGTCACCGGAACATGGGTGACCTTTCGCAGGATTTTGATGATGTCGGCCTCCGGCTCGCGACTCGTTTCGATCAGCGTCACGGCCTCTGGGAACGTGCTGCTGAGGGTACGGTTGAAGACATCAAGATCGTACCCTTTCCAGGGGACGCCGTGTTGGTCTAGCCAATTGCCTTTGCAGATGGCTTCCATTGATTTACCGAGACCGCCCCGTGTCTGGATAGCCAGGGCGAGTCGATGGTTTATTTCAGAAATTAATTTTGTATTTGGGTTTTCGGATTTCATGGGTTGAGGGGTCGGGGGCTGGCATAAAGAACCCGTCCGCCGACGTGGGGTTATCTGACGGTTGAGTGGTTGGACTGGAAGAGGGTGGCAGTTCGATCAGGCGCTTTTTCCGCGCCCGTACTTTGACGAAATCGAAAATGGTGGAAGCTCCGGTTTTCAGACCGTGCTCCGCGAGCAAGGCCGCCGCGATGCGTGGATAGCTCCAGCGTTTCGCCCGGCATTGCCGGATGAAATCCTCGTGGGGAATGAGCTTCGATTGATAGGGTGCGGTCATAGGGTGACAATCCGGGCCGATTCGGCCTTGGTTCGGGCGCATTCGGGCTGTCCGTGAGGGTGAAGGGCGAAATGCCCGAATCGGGCCGAATGGCTTTCGGGCTTTGTTCGGGCACCCGGAATTTCTAAGCGAGGCTTAGACCTATTGCGTCTGTCTTCCTCACTCATTGATCTTCGTTTTGTCGTGATGTAACGGGTCATACTGATGGTTCTGGGATTTGAGAGATGGGCTTACTCGTAATGTGGTATAACAGCCTTTACACACTATATCACATACGAGTATAGTGTCAAGAAATCCATGTTCACCAGAGCCAAGATTTATAACGGCGGCACCTACCTGAAGAATCATCTCCGGGCTAATGACTACTATTCCAAGGGCGAGAGGGTCTCTGGTGAATGGGTCGGGATTGGAGCGGAAAAGCTTGGTTTGAATGGTGAAGTGACGCCTGAGCAATTTGAAGCCCTCCGTACCAATCATCATCCCTTAAGCGGGGAACAACTGACTCCTCGTACCAAGGAGACGCGAGTGGCTTCGACTCGTGAGGCTGGGGATGACTTTCGCAAAAAGCATCATCGGCCAGGGACTGATGACGGAAGTTGAGGCTCACCGGCTGAAGATGGGGCCTCAACCGAATCGGGTGGCGTTTTACGATTTCCAGTGCTCGGCCCAAAAATCGGTTTCCATCATGGGAGTGCTGGCCGGGGATGATCGGCTGCGGGATGCCCATGAAAGGGCTTCTCGGGTCGGCCTAAAGGAACTGGAGAAGTTTGCCGCGCGTCAGACCAATACCGCCACGACTCGCGGGAGTGAATTACCGGCTAGCCATGAAAGGGCCTCTCGGGTCGGCCTAAAAGAACTGGAGAAGTTTGCCGCGCGTCAGACCAATACCGCCACCACTCGCGGGAGTGAATTGACCGGGAACCTTTGCGGGGCGGCTTTCACCCATGACGCCAGCCGTGCCCTCGATCCCCAGCTTCATACCCATTTCGTCCTGGCCAATGCCACGCAGACCAATTCAGGGAAATGGTTCGCCCTCCATGAAAACGGGATGCTGGAGGCGGTGCGGTACGCGGGGAAGGTCTATCAGAACGAGTTGGCCCGCGAGGTGAAAGCGCTGGGCTATGAAGTCCGGGAGGTGCGGGAAAAAGGCGAGATCAAGGGATTTGAAATCAAGGGAGTTTCCCAGGAATTGTGCGAACGATTCGCCAAGCGCCGGGAGGAGATCGAACGAGAGATCGACAAATTTGAAAAGAAGACAATGGCCGCGAACCGACCCGCGCCGAGGTCAGCGCCATCACCCGGCAGACGCGCCCCTCCGAATTGAAGGAAATCTCCACCGCCGAAGTTCGGAAATTCCAGTTCGGACAATTGAGCGCCGAAGAATGGAGCCAGTTGCAAAAAGTCCATGCCGAGGCACGGGAGCGCGTGAAACAGGGCGTGACGGCTCCGGCGGGGCAGGAAAAGGCTGCGCTCAAGGCGGCGGTCGATCATCTTTTCGAGCGGCAGAGCGTCCTTCAGAGGCATCACATTTTGGCTGAGGCGCTCAATCAAAACCTTGGTTCGCTCGACCTGGCCAAACTGACCGCTCAGGTGGAGGCGGGAAAAGCCGGGCTGATCCGTCTGGCCGATGACCCCGTGCAGCCGCTCCGGTCGGAACATGCCACGCGCGACGGACTGAAAAGTGAACTTTGGTCGGTCAATTTCGTGAATAAGACCAAGGGCACGTTCCCTGCGCTCAATCCCAGATTTGAGCCACAGGGAAAACTTTCGCCGGAACAGCGTGACGCCGTGAAGCATATCCTAAACACCCAGGATCAATGTTGCGGTACGCGGGGCGTGGCGGGTGCTGGGAAAACCACTACGCAACGGGAAGTGCGGCGCGGCTTGGATGAGGCTGGGCATCGAGTGATTGCCATTGCGCCCACGGCTTCGGCGGCGAAGACGTTGCAATCGGAAGGGTTCGAGCACGCACGGTGGCCGATTTTCTCCAGAATGGTCCCTCCAAGTTATCTGCCCCGTGCCGTAATCATTTGCGACGAAGCGGGCCTGCAATCGAACCGGCAGGGCGAAGAATTACGTAAGCGGTGCGTGAAGCACCATGAGATGGAAGTGTCATAGAGGCCATCAATTTTAGAGTATGGCGTCTATGACGCAGGATCATATATTACGAAAGGACACGCGTGGGCGGGTGGTGGTGACGGCGGAGCGACGGGCGGGCTTGCTGGCGCAATTTGATCAGAGTGGGATCAGCGGCGTCCAGTTTGCGAAGTTGGCGGGAGTCAAATACTCGACGTTGGCGTATTGGCTGCAACAACGGCGCAAGAAGCAAAAGGGAACCTCCGGCTCAGGAGACACCACCAGGAGGGGAACCTGGTCCTGAAGTGCGATGGCTCGAAGCCGTGGTGGCAAAGAGGAAAAAGCCTGCGGACGAAGAGGCGCACAAAGACAGAGCCTTGGTGATGCACGGGCCGGGCGGAGTGTGGTGGAAAATCGAACATGAAGACCAAGCTCGGATGGCGGCGGTGGTGCTGAGGCATCTGGGAGCGGCATGCTGAGTTTTACGGGCAGCCTCAAGATCTACGTGGCGGTGGAACCGTGCGATATGCGCAAGAGTTTTGAGGGACTGTCGGCCCTGACGACCACGGCGCTGAAGCAAGACGTGCGCAGCGGAGCCCTCTTTGTTTTTAGCAACCGTCCGCGCAACCGGCTCAAAATCCTCTACTGGGATGGAACCGGGTTATGGGTAATGGCCAAGCGACTGGAAAGAGGCAGTTACTCGTGGCCGAGGGGTGAGGAAAAAGTCATGCGGTTGCGCCCGGAAGCGTTCGCGATGTTGACGGACGGGGTGGATTTACACGGGGCGAAAATGCGCCCGTGGTATGATCGTGAAAAAGAGTGAAATCACCTCTGAAAACAGGAGGATCAGGCCCGCATCCTGCTGCTTGATTTGGCAGTGAAAGGTGTGAGCAAAAAACAACTGCGCAATAAGCTGGCGGAAAAGCTGATGGAGGAAAACGCGCTGTTGCGCGAGCGCATCGCCCTGCTCGATCAGCGAGGCAAATTATTGGCCCAGGAAAATGCCTTCTTACGTCAGAAGGTCGATCTTGCTGGTGCGAAAAGTCTTTGGGGTGAGCAGCGAGAAACTCGACCCGTCGCAGCTCGATCTCTTTTTGCTTCAAACGGAGAACGCGCCGGGAAAATCGCCAGCCTCCTCCGCGATGGAGGAGGCCGCCCCTCAACCCCAGCCTCGCCAGAAAACCAAACGGGGGCGGGAACGCTGGCCTGAGAATCTGCCGGTGGTTGAGCAGGTCATTGATCCCGAGGAGGTCACCGCCCAACCCGAGCAATGGCGCTGCATCGGCTCGGAAGTCAGCGAACAACTCGATTATGAACCGGCCCGGTTCCTGCGCCGCAGGCTGGTAGGGGAGCGATAAAGGGGACAGGCACGCGGAGGGCTTAATTTTTCACAACTTTGCTTGGATGAAAAGGTGCCTGTCCCCTTTTTCCCGTGCCTGTCCCCTTTTCACTATGAACAACGGCCTGCAACTTCAGAGAGTGATATGTTAGATTTAGTTTTGCACTTTGCCGAGCCGCCGCACTGCATGGAAGGCGGTCCGTTAAGCTCGACGCTTGAGACGCCAACACTTCATTTATAAAACTTCGACGATTACGAATGACAACACTAATTTGCCTTTTTTAAATGAGGCAACCAACGCAGTTGAAGTGCCAAGGCTATGGTAAAATAAATCCAGATTCAGCTCCTTGGTGCCTCACGGCCTGGCAACAAAGGCAGGTCAGCTTTCCCTATTCATCCGGACGCTCCAACACAACGTCCCTCCTCCTCGATGTGATCGTCCTCGTCAACCGGGAAAGCTTATAAGTTCTTGCACTCAAGCCCCAATCCCTAAAACGAGTAAGAAGCGCGACTGCTCCCGGGCTCTAAGGAACAGCCTTGAACCGCGTCCAATCCTTGAGGATCAGCTTGTGCATCACCTGCGCGACCTCTTCCAACCACTCCGGAGCGAGACGCTTCCAAGTGGGGCGAATGCGTTTTCGGGCATCCGGCGTACCGAGGTGGATATTCGCGGTCTCCTGTCCCATGCAAAAGAGGAGCGAAGACAGATCTTCATGATGGACCAGTTCGTCCAGATCAATCCGGCCGCAATCGGGACCGAGCCGCCGCACCAGCCAGCCTTTTCTGACCCCATAATAGGGATCGGCGCAACGAACGGCCGAGCGAACAGTCCTTTCCAGCCAGGGGTTCCGGTCTCCGGCGCGTTTGCCTTCGGCCCATAGGCAGGCCGATGCCACCACGGCTTTGGCTTCCCTTGCCATCCTGCCGCCCTGCCAGTCGAGCAGCGCGACGTACCGCTGCCGACCCAGACTGCCGAGGCCCTTGGGCGTTTTAAGCACGCAATAGACGGGTTCGGCTTCCTCCGGGAGAATCTTTGCGATCGCTTTGCGAACCGAACCGGGAAGGTCGTCGTGCAAGGGCAAGGTCTTCGCCTCGAAGCGTGGCCAGAATGCAGCGGGCTGACGCAAATCCTGAAGCGCCATCTTGCGCAGCTTGGGATGAGCTTCCATCAGCACAAACGGCTCCCCTCCCCGCTCGATCATGTCATGATATCCACCGGTCAGCCGGGCACAGATTTCGGACGGTTTGAGCGTGAAATGAGGCGACGATTCAGCGGCCAGCAGCGCGCTGACGGCGAGCCGCACCAAGTCGTTGGTAAAAGCCATCGGGTGTGCCTCGTCGAAATCGTTCACGCCCCAAACCAGCCGACCTTCGGCGTCGCGCCAAGTGCCAAAATTCTCGATGTGAAGGTCGCCCACCGCAAGTACCTCCGGTGCTCGGGCCAGCCTCGGGCAATGTTTGTTCCAGAGTTGCGCCCATCGATAATAGGTGGCGCGAAAGAAGAGAAAGGGATCGGAGCGCATCCGCTCATGTTTGTAAGCGAGGTCGGCTTGGACGAGGGTAATTCGACGTCCCAGCCAAACTTCAAAATCGTCCGTCGCCTCCAGGATATTCATGGGAATAGATTGCCGAAGGGTGAGAGGTTTGCACGTGAAAAGGGGCAACAAGCCAATATTTCTTAAATGTCAGAAGGTTTTCTTCTTGTTTGGGTAGAAAATAGGTAAGTATCTAATGGTAAAATGGATAGAACTATGGAACTTTGAGAATACGGCAATAACTTCCTAGTTTTCATCATCGTCATTTCAAATAAAATGCATTTTATTCCCAATTAGTTGTTGACGATATCCAATAAATGCCCTATTTATAGTGAACAGAGGAAAAATCAATGCACAATATGCCTATTGAACTTTTAGCAGCTTGTCTCGGAGTTTTGGCCGTTCTCCAAGCGCTTTCGATGCTTTTGACCAACTTGGAAATTGCTTCCAAACAAATCGAAGGCCGCTCAACTTGGATCGCCAAAGATGGAAGCGTGTTTGAAGAATTTGCCGTTCGTGAGCTGGAAAATTCGCAAGTCATGCTGCGCGACTTTGAAGAAAGCCGTGGCGAAGCTCTTTTGACTGAACCCCTCATCGCTCACGTTCAGGCGTAACCCTTTTTACGCAGCAGCTCCTTCCCTGCGGCTCGAAACCTTACCGCCTTAGCATCGGTAAGCGTTCGAGGGTGGAAGTCGGGGCTGCTGCGTATCCTTTTCGTCCATTGCACGCAGTCATTAGGCGTGCGCGGCAAAGGAAAGCAGTCTAGATTCTAGCTCATGCGTACCTTGTGGGTGCATTCCACTCGCTTCCGGCTTGTTCTGACCATGGTCCTGGCCGTGATGGTTCCCTTCCAGTCCTTGCCGGCCCAGGACAAGCCGACCGGCGCGCCGCTGGTACTTTCCTCCACCGAGACGGAACAGGCGGTCCCGCTGGCGATCCTTTTGTCCGACGGCAAGACCGCCAAATGCGTGTCCATCCGCCTTCACTGGAACTCCCAGCCCTACGATGGGGCCGAATGACGACGCCGGCCAGCTTCACGCTCGATCTTCCGGCCGACAATCCCGCCGCGCCGATCTTCACCGCGCAGCTCTGGAACGCCTCGCTGGCCAGCGCGCTGGCGTGGCAGGAACCGTGGGAGGGCGCGCGCTGGAAGGTTCTGCAGACGCCCGTCACCGACGGCACCGGGATTCGACGCCGCCCTGGCCGTGGGGATGATCGCCACCTCGGCCCGCCGGCCCTATCCCCCGAAGACGGTCGTCATCGGCAGCCTGAATCCGGATGGCTCGCTCGGCCCGGTTTCGCATTTGATCGACCGAATGAACGCCGCCGCCGCCGCCGGGATGACGCGGGTCATCATTCCGAGCGTGCAGCGTTTCGACACCGACGCCTCCGGCCAGGTCATCAACATGGTGCGCCATGCGGGCGATCTGCACTCGAATGCATTCCGGTGGACGATCTGGTGACGGCGACCGAGACGACGATGAACGATCCGCTGCCCGATACAGCCGCGCTCGATTCCTCGGTTCCCAAGTACAGCAACGACGTCGCCACCTACATCGATGACTTCGCGCATCGCGAGCAAACCGAGGCGGCCAGCGGCCTGAAATTCGCGCCGAAGGAATCCGAGCTCGCGACCTATCCGCCCACCTGGCCGCGCATCTGGAAAAGCGTCTATGCCGATTTTGAGGCGGGGCAGGAGGCCTATCGCGCCGGGCAGGTCTATGTCGCCTACCAGCTGTTCTGTCGGGCCAACGGCCGGATGAACGGCGCCAATGCGCTGGCCGGGCAGACGCGGGTCAGCTTCGACGTGAAAGCGGCGCTGGCGGAGTCGGACGATCTGCACGATCAGCTGCATGTCCTGATGAATCCGCCATCCATCGACCAGGGCGGCCTGCAAAGCGCGGTGCTGGTGGCGGAAATGGCCGACTGGGCCTATGACATCAATGCCGCGCTGGAAGGCGCGCAACTCGTGACCAAGCAGGCTTTCTCGCAGCGCTCCGATGCGACCGAGGCGGAAAAAGACCGCGCGCGTGAAGCGATCCTTTTCGCCAACGAGCAATGTAAATATCTCCTCACCCAGGCCGATTTTTACACCGGCCTGATCAATCATATCGCGAAGGACAATCCGGCCACCGTGGACGAAAACGCGGCGCATCTCTTGCCGCAGTTGATTCCCGGCGCAACTGGCCACGGCGCGCAGTTTTACCGCTGGCATCCGGGCGAGTGATCTGCGCGACAGCCTGCTCTTCGATCCGCGTCTGGTCGCCTACGTCAATGTCCTGAGCAGGCGAAAGCCGATTGGGACGCGCGCCAGCGCAAAAGGATATCGAATCCCGATGCCGCAGACGAACGCCGCGACGCAGGCCGCTCCCGATGCCGGACCGATCAAGCTCAATGCCAACGCCCCCGATAGCGCAGTGGGCTTCGATCCCGGCAATACCTATAAGCCGCCGCATACGGTAGTGGCCTCTGCGGACGCGAAAAAATTGACCGACGTGCGCGCTCTGCCTGATCTGGGTCAACAACGACTGCGAAATCGCCACGCTGGATGAGAAATATCTGCGCCTGAGCGGCACGATCGATCCAGCGACCCACGAATGGCACATGAAGGACCGAGGCCGGCTCGACGCGTTGCTGCAGATGGCGGAGATCGGCGCGCGGCACGGCATTGCCTTCGCCGAGAAAGCGGAGATCGACCCCTCCGTGCTCGCCATGATTTACGAGAAGGCCGCCCACGAGCGCACTCAAGGGCGACGATGCGTCGGCGCTGGACGCGTTGCGTAATTACTGGCGCTGCGCGTTGCTGGGGAATGTGTGCTGGCAACTGGCCCATACGCCCAAGGCGCAACCGGTCGAGATCAGCAGCGCGCCCGCGGATGGCGGCAAGAACAAGAGCGAAACCGCGAGCGCCAGCCCGAATGGTGACAAGTCCCAGCCGGATGGCAAAACCGCCCCGTCCGCGCCATCGGCTTCGACTAACACTGTGGTGGTCGTGCCGCCGCCGGGGGGCGCACCGCAGACGAATCAAATCGTGACACCCATTGCTCCCACTCCCGCGGTCGTCAATGCACCGGCGCCGGTCAATGCGCCTCCGGCCACGAATGCTGAAACGGTCGTGAATCCGCCAGTGGCGCCGCTCGCAACGAATGCGGCGGTGGTGCCAGTCGCACCAGTGGAGACGAACGCCGAAGCTGCGGTGACTCCGCCCATCGCTCCAATTGCCACCAATGACGATAACGTTCCCGTCGCACCCATTGCAGCCGCCGAGATGGCACCCGCCGGGCCCGTGGTGACTCCGCCCACGCCGAGCGATGCGGACACCAATGCAACTTCCGCCCCCACACCACCGGCGCCCGCCCCTGCTGTGACCGCATCCGCGGACACCAACGCCGTCAGTATTCCGGTCGCCCCGATCGCCAAAGTGGGCGATTATGCCGGTGGAGACGGGCCTGCAACAACCAATGTCCCGCCTATCGGCCCAATCCCGCCCGGCAGCAAGCCGTAAGCGATCCGTCTGCGCAACTAAAGCCGGATCTCGCCCGAAAAGACTTCCTTGGCGGGACCAGTCAGGGTGACATTTTGAAACGATTCGCCTTCCGGGTGCGCGTCGATCGTGAGGACGTCGCCGCCCTTGACCTTGACGCAAAGAGGCAGAGCGTGCCCGTGAACTCGATTTGTGACCAGGGCTGCCGCAACCACGCCGGTGCCGCAGGCCAGCGTTTCATCTTCGACCCCGCGCTCGTAGGTACGAACTATGAGCTTTCCGGAATCGGTGACCTGGACAAAATTCACATTGGTGCCGCGCGAGAAGATCGTGTTGCGGCGGATCGCACGTCCTTGGGCGATGACTTCGGCTTGAGCCGCATCGGGTACAAAAACCACCGCATGCGGCACACCGGTGTTCATGAAGTGATATTCAATCTCGCCCCAGCCAAAATCGGCGCGCTGATGAAGCTTGGTTTCGGTCGGGGCCGTGAGGTTGATTCGCACCTCGTCCCCGACGTACTCGCCGGTAATGAGTCCGGCGGGGGTGAGAAAACGAACCTGTTCGGCATGCGCGCGGCGAAGGGGATGCACGAAGCGGGCGAAGCAGCGCGCACCGTTGCCGCACATTTCGGCCTCGCCGCCATCGGCATTGTAATAGCGCATGCGGTAATCGACGTCGGGCTGGTCGGCGACCTCGACGGCGAGCAGTCCGTCGGCACCGATGCCGAAGTGGCGGTCACACAGCCGGGCGATTTGCTCACGGCTCAGGTTGAGGTTTCCGGCGCGGTTGTCGACGACAACAAAATCGTTGCCCGCACCGGTCATTTTCACGAAAGGAAAACTGTCCATAAGCAAGTCAAGGTAGACGGCAATGGGCGCAATGCAAAGTCTCGAAGCGGGCGGTCTGCATACGACGAAGACTTGGAATTGGGTGACCCCATCCAGAATTGAACTGGAATCGATGGTTTAGGAAACCACTGCTCTATCCATTTGAGCTATAGGGTCTGAGGCAGAACGTTTGGCACGATACGATAGTGGATCGAAGCGGCCAAGCGTTTTGCCGCGTGGAATCTACATGACGGGTCGAGAGGCATCAGCGGAACTTTGGTCTGCCTCAATATGTGCCAGCAACCATGCCTCGATTTGCTCCAGGGCTTGCGCCTTATCATGGTCGTGAAGGAGAAGATGGTAGGACTCGGGGAAAAAACCGAGCTGCTTGTCACGGCTGCCGAGCCGGGCGAAGAACGCCTCGACGCGCGCAGGCTTGATATAGACATCGTGGGCCGCGTAGATGACCAGGACAGGCACCGTAACTCGCGGTGCGGCGTCGAAACAGCCGTCGATCAGGTCGCGAAGACACTTGAAGAACCGGACCGTGAAGCGGCTGACCTTGTGCGACGCCGTTTCGAACCATCGCCGATGTGCCTCGTCGCGGGTCACCCAGTTGGAGCGGTCGTCGTCGCGCCGCTTGGTGTATTTGCTGACATCGATGCGATGGGTTGGATTGACGGCGAGAAAAAAGCGGAACAGCGCTTCCTGCCACCACAAAGGTTGTTCCTTGATCTCGACCACCGGCGAAGCGAGCACGAGGCCGGCGGGAAAATCGATTTCGAGCGCCTGAGCCAGAAAACGGGTGAGCAATGCCGCGCCCATGCTCTCGCCATAATAATAGATGGGCGAGCGAGGATGGTGCAAACGGACGAGCGCGAAAAAGGCGCTCAAATCGGCGAACCAGTCTTCTAGGCGCACGAGATCGCCGCGGCGTTCGGGAACGGGATCGTTCCCCTGCCCGCGAAGTTCGAGCGCGAAGGTGGCGACACCGTGCTTCGCCATATGGGCTGCAAGCGGTTCGTAATCGAGAGCGGCGCCGCTCAGCCCGTGAACCGCGACAACGACGGCGCGAGCCGGCTGTTCCGACGGCAGTCCGGCGGCCCAGTGCGAATAGGAAAAAGTTTCGCCATCGGGCGCAATCCATTCGTGCTGGGTGCAGGTGGTGGTCATGAAGCCGAATATAGCGGCGGTTGGCGAGGTTGCGAGACGCGACGAGAATCGCAGCAAAAGTGAGGCCTTGGAAGTTTTGTCATCCTGAGCTTGTCGAAGGATCAGTTCGGTGCTTTCTCTCTGCGGAAACTGCAGCCTGAACTGATCCTTCGACAAGCTCAGGATGACGGCCCCTGCAAGCTTTGCGGCTTCAGTTGATAGGTCACCACGCCCGGCTCGGTTTCCACCGGGCCCGATTCATCCGAACTGGGAATATCGCCTACCGCTTCGTCCTCGATCTGCGGGCCGCGGCGTTTGAGCTTGGCGAAGAAGTCGACGATGGTCTCGGCGAGCTTGGGGCCGATGCCTTCGATGGCGCAGATTTCCTCCGCCGTGGCGTGGCGCAGTTTTTCGATCGAACCGAAATGGCGCAGGAGAAGTTTCTTGCGGTTCTCGCTCACGCCGGGGCAATCGTCGAGGATGCTTTCGCTGACGCGCTGCTTCATCAGAATCTGGTGATAGCCGTTGGCGAAGCGGTGGGCCTCGTCGCGGATGCGCTGGAGCAGCCGGATCGCGCCGGAGGAATGATCGATGACGAGCGGCGCGCTGATGCCCGGGCCGGAAAATTTCCTCGCGCTCCTTGGCCAGGCCGATGATCGGCAGATCGCCGAGGCCGAGCGCGTCGAGTTCCCGCTTCGCGCTGCTGAGCTGGCCCTTGCCGCCGTCGACGACGATGAGGCTGGGCCGGCGGATGCCTTCGTTGAGCACGCGCGAGTAGCGCCGCCGCACGACCTCGGCCATGCTGGCGAAATCGTCCTGGCCCTCGACCGTCTTGATCCGGTAGCGGCGATAGTTCGCGCGGTCCGGCTTGCCGCCGCGTGAAGCAGACCATCGACGCGACCTTGTGCGTGGTGGAGATGTTGGAGATGTCGAAGCACTCGATGATCGTGCGGCGGCTCGGCCAGGCCGAGCGCCTCCTGCAAGGCGACCATGTCCTCGGTCGGCCGCACGGTGGTGACGAACTGCCGGGCGAAGCGCTTCGTCGGGCGCGTGGTGCGCTTCAGATCGTCGAGCAGGTTGCGGATTTCCGCCGCGCGCTCGAAGTCGAGCCGCGCCGCCGCCTTCTCCATCTCGCGCCTTGAACTCGGCCAGCATTTCGCCCGACGCGCCGTCGAGGAAATCGCACGCCTCCTTCACCTTCGCGATGTAGCCGGCGCGGGTGATCTTGTTCACGCACGGCGCGGAGCAATTCTTGATGATGTGCTGGAGGCAATGGCGGTAATCGATCTCGCCGGGAATTTCCGGGCGGCAGGTGCGGATGTGGAATTTGCGGCGCAGCAGGCTGAGCGTTTTGCGCAGCGAGCCGGAATGCGCGAAACGGCCCGAAGTAGCGCGCGCCGTCGTCCTTCTTCATGCGGGTGAGCGTGAAGCGCGGGAACGGATCGTTGAGGTTCACCTTCACGAGCAGGAATTTCTTGTCGTCGCGGAAGCTGATGTTGTAGCGCGGGCGGTATTCCTTGATCAGCTTGCCCTCGAGCAGAAGCGACTCGGGCTCGCTCTTGACCGTGTGCGCCTCGAGGTCCCAGATGCTTTCGAGCAGCGCCTGCGGTCTTGCGGTCGGCGCGCATGCTGGCGCGAGGGATGAAAATACTGGCTGACGCGCTTGTTCAGGTCGCGCGCCTTGCCGACGTAGATCACGCGATTGAAGCGGTCCTTGAAAAGTAGACGCCCGGCTTGTGCGGCAAATCGCGCACCTTCGGCATGACATCGGGACGTTCAGCGACCATCCCTATATTATGCCACAGCGTGCAAGGGGCGTCATGTAAGTGCCTTTAGCGTCCCACCTTCTCCGCCTCGTTGACCCACATCACTTCGCAGGCACCGTCGCCAACGTCGGTGCGCGTCAAGGAACTGACGATATTGGACCCATCTGGTAATTCAATGTGCACCAAGTAGCCAACGAGATGGACCACGTCGTGCCTCTGAAATGTGAAAACAAGGTCGCGGACATTATCGTCAGCGGGAAGGATGTGCGTGTTGGCGCTGTGAGTGCTGATTTCGTCATCAGGAATCGGTGGCTGGCCGGAATACCTCCAGATATAATGGCGCTCGAATTGACTAATATCGAATTGCTCATAGACGGATGGATCGGACATTCGCCCCCAGCCGAGCGCGAGATCAATTGGGCAGACGTCCGACCAACTGTCGTGGGAGTACGTCGCGACGTGCAGGATTCGAGCAGTGATCGAATAAGTCGCGAGCGCTTTGAAGATGTATCCCCGAACAACCCACGATGGAACCGCGTTAGGACCGAGCATGACTTGTTCAGGCTCAGCCGGCGCGAGGCGACCGGTCGTGGGCGCCGATTCCCACTTCCAGCCGACATCAAGATGATCGCGATGTGCGAAATGCCACATCAGCAGCAAGACAACGAAAAAGGAAATGAGGTAACGCATGGCAAACCGGGCCGAATCGTGGCGTGAAATTCAATCGAATTGAATACCACCAAAAGTTCTGCGGCAACGAGTTAAAAGCACCGCTGCTGGGCCAGCGGCAGCTACGTCTGAAATCAAACTGATCCTTCGACAAGCTCAGGATGACGAATCATCAAAGTCGTATGAGATGCTTTGGTCTCGCATCGGCCTGATCCTGTGTTATCAGTTAGAATTATGTCTCTGGAATTGCTGAAGCCCATCGACGCCGCGCAGGAAGTTCCCGGGTCGGTGCCATTGCGCAGTTTCAAGCCGCGCAACAAGCGCCGCATTCTCTGCGCGTTTCCCCGCTACAGCTACAGCTTCGGCACGTTCAACCACGCGTTTCCGCTCATGGGCGACGTGAAGGGCTTCATGCCGCCGCAGGGCATCCTCGTCATCACGGCGCTGATCCCGGAGGAATGGGAAATCAAGTTCATCGACGAAAACATCGCGCGCGTGAAGCCGGAGGAGTTCGCGTGGGCCGATGTGGTTTTCATTTCGGGCATGCACATCCAGCGGCACCGCATTCACGATCTCACGCGCCGCGCGCATGACGCGGGCAAGGTGGTCGCGCTGGGCGGACCGTCCGTTTCCTCCGCGCCCGATTATTATCCCGATGTCGATCTGCTCCATTGCGGCGAAGCCGGCGACGCGACGCTGCGCCTTTTCCAGCGCCTCGACGAGACGGTGGAGCGCCCCGAGCAGCAGATCATTTACCGCACGGTCGAGCGCCTGCCGATGTCGGAGTTTCCCACGCCGGCCTACAACCGGATCAAGATCCGCGATTACCTGCTCGGCTCGGTCCAGTTTTCCAGCGGCTGTCCCTTCACCTGCGAGTTCTGCGACATCCCCTCGCTCTACGGCCGCAATCCGCGCCTGAAAACGCCGGAGCAGGTCGTGCGCGAACTCGACCAGCTGGCCGATGGCGGCTGCGTCTCGGTCTATTTCGTCGACGACAATTTCATCGGCAATCCCAAGGCGGCGGAGGCGCTGCTCGACGCGCTGATCGAATGGCAGAAGCGGCCGACCGCGATTACCAGGTGCGGCTGGCCTGCGAGGCGACGCTGAACATGGCCGGCCACACGCGCATTCTGGAGAAGATGCAGAAGGCCGGTTTCAACAATTGCTTCTTCGGCATCGAGACGCCCGACCCGACCGCGCTCAAGGCGATGAAGAAGGGCCAGAACATGCGCATGCCGATTCTCGAGGCGATCCAGACGGTGAACAAATACGGCATCGAGGCGGCCTCGGGCATCATCATGGGCCTCGACACCGACACGGACGAGACGCCGCAGGCGCTGATGGATTTCGCGGATGTTTCGCAGATCCCGATCATGACGGTGAACATCCTTTACGCGCTGCCGAACACGGCGCTCTACACGCGGCTGGAGAAGGACAACCGCGTGCTGCCGGCGGAGCAGGCGGAGAACCGCGATTCGAACATCGTCTTCCTCCAGCCCTACGAGAAGGTGGTGCGGAACTGGCAGAAGGTCATCGCCCATGTCTTCGACGCCGAAGAATCTCTACGCGCGCTACGCCTACAACGCGATGCACATCTACCCGAACCGGATCAAGCCGAAGAATCCGCTCGCGCAGGCGACCTGGCCGAACATCAGCCGCGCGCTGGGGATTTTCCGGCGCATCCTCTGGCGCGTCGGCGTCTGCAGCGATTACCGGCAAGCTGTTCTGGAAGATGATGTGGCACGAACTGAAGCAGGGAAATATCGAGACGATGTTCCAGGTCGCGATGGTCGCGCACCACCTCATCACCTACGCGCGCGAATGCACGCAGGGCAAGATGCAGTCGTCGAATTACTCGATCCGCCGGGTCGAGGAAGACCGCGAGAACGAAGCGCTGGCCGCGGCTTGATTTGTCGCAAAGGAACGCAGAGAGCGCAAAGGTCGACGAGCCAATAGTTAGAGATCCTTCGACAAGCTTAGGATGACGGGCTTATTTAAAGCGCGAATACCGGCAGCTTATTGGTCTGGCGCTTGACCATCTCGACCAGGCTTTCCTTCGGCTTGACGCCGAGCAGCTCCTCGATCTTTTGGGTGATCGCCGGCATGCCAAAGGGCTTTGGCAGGAGCGCATCGAAGCCGGCCTTTTTGCCTTCTTCGGTCAGTTTGGCGTCGAAGAGTCCGCTGATGAGGACATATTTCGCGTTGGGAAACTTCGGCTCCAATTTCTTCTTAAGAACGATGCCGTTGTCTCCGGGCATGTTGTAGTCGATCAGGAAAATGACCCGTTCCTGGCTGGCAGGAAGGATGCGCAGGGTCGACTCGGCGTCCAGAAAGCAGGTGACCGTAAACCGCAATTTCAACCAATCCCTCAGGAGGTTATTGGCTTCGACATTGTCCTCAACAATGACGATGTGAGAGGCGGGTTCTGCTTTTGACATGGAAGGTTGGCGTCCAGAAGCAGGATATATGCCCTAGCTGTTCGCGCAATCTTTTAACCTGCGAGGGAAAGAAGCCCGGAGATGTTGTCCTCAAGGATCCTGGCATCGAACGGCTTGAGCATGAGCGCATCGAGCCCCAGTTGCCGGGTCTTTTCGACCATGTCGAGGCTCATCTCGCCCGTGATCAGGATGAATTTGGCGGCAGGAAACTGGGCGCGCAACTCATGGAAAAGCTCGATGCCATCCTTGCCGGGGAGCCGGTAATCGATGATGAAAACGCCCACGCCCCGGAAATGGGCGGTGGCTTCCAGAGCCTCCTCGGCGCTGCCGAAACTCTGAACGATATTTTTCTCTCCGAGAAAGGCGTCGAGCGCGCCGCCGATATAAGGATCATCCTCCACCACGACGATGCTTTGATCTTGGATTTGGCGGGGCACAAACTGAAATTATCGCGGAAGGTTCTTATCGCAAGAAGAATATGATTAGACTCCTCACGATGGCCGGCTTCTATCGGCGATAGACAGAACTGATCCCTCGACTAGCTCGGGATGACAGAATTTGACCAGAAATACCATGTGAGGGAGCCATAAGCTCGGGATGACGGCCTTTTTAAAAAACAAAAAAGCCGGACCGTTGCCAGCCCGGCTTTCTTGAACTTTTCCTGATGGTCAGGAACGAAAGGACTCGCTTAGTAGTCCATTCCGCCCATGCCACCCATACCGCCGCCGCCATGGCCGCCAGGGGCCGCGGGCTTCTCCTTCTCCGGCAGCTCGGTCACGACGCATTCGGTCGTGAGGAGCAGGCCGCTGATGGAGGCCGCGTTCTGCAGCGCGGAGCGGGTCACCTTGGTCGGGTCGACGACGCCAGCCTTGACGAGGTCGACGTATTCGCCGGTCGCAACGTTGTAACCTTCGTTACCCTTGCGGCTCTTGACTTCGTTGACGACGACGGAACCTTCTCCACCGGCGTTTTCGACGAGCGTGCGCAGGGGCTGCTCGACGGCGCGACGGATGATGTTGACGCCGATCTTCTCGTCACCAGTGACATCGAGCTTGTCGAGTGCCTTCTGGGCGCGGATGAGGGCCACACCGCCGCCGGGGACGATGCCTTCTTCCACGGCTGCACGAGTCGCGTGGAGGGCATCCTCGACGCGGGCTTTCTTTTCCTTGAGCGCGGTCTCGGTCGCGGCGCCGACATTGATGACGGCAACGCCACCGGCCAGCTTGGCCAGGCGTTCCTGGAGCTTTTCCTTGTCGTAGTCGGAGGTGGTTTCCTCGATCTGGCGGCGGATCTGGGCGACGCGGCCCTGGATGTCGGAGTTCTTGCCTTCGCCTTCGATGATCGTGGTGTTTTCCTTGTCGACGACGATGCGCTTGGCGCGGCCGAGGTCTTCGAGTCCGACGTTTTCGAGCTTGATGCCGAGGTCTTCGCTGAGGAGACGGCCACCGGTGAGGACGGCGATATCTTCGAGCATGGCCTTGCGGCGATCACCGAAGCCCGGGGCCTTGACGGCGCAGACCTGGATGGTGCCACGGAGCTTGTTCACGACGAGAGTCGCGAGCGCTTCGCCTTCGACTTCTTCCGCGATGATGAGGAGAGGACGGCTCGACTTGGCGATCTTTTCCAGCAAGGGCAGCAGGTCCTTGAGGTTGCTGATCTTCTTCTCGTGGATGAGGATGTAGGCGTTCTCGAGAACGGCTTCGAGGTCTTCGGCGTTGGTGACGAAGTAAGGCGAGAGGTAGCCCTTGTCGAACTGCATGCCTTCGACGACGTCGAGGGAGGTTTCGATTCCCTTGGCTTCTTCGACGGTGACGGTTCCATCCTTGCCGACCTTATCGAGCGCGTCGGCGATGATTTCGCCGATGGTGGTGTCCCAGTTGGCGGAAACGGTCGCGACCTGCTTGATTTCTTCCTTGTCCTTCACCTTTTTGGAGATGCGGGCCAGTTCTTCGCGGATCGCATCGACGGCTTTTTGAATGCCGCGCTGCAGATCGGTCGGGTTGGCTCCGGCGGTGACGTTCTTGAGGCCTTCCTTGTAGATGGCCTCGGCGAGAACCGTCGCCGTGGTGGTGCCGTCGCCGGCGATGTCGCTGGTCTTGCTGGCGACTTCGCGCACGAGCTGGGCGCCGATGTTCTCGTAGGGATCTTCGAGTTCGATTTCCTTGGCGACGGTGACGCCGTCCTTGGTGATCGTGGGTGAGCCGAATTTCTTGTCGAGGACGACGTTGCGTCCGCGGGGTCCGAGCGTGGCCTTGACGGCGCGGCTCAGTTTTTCGACGCCGCGCAGCAGATGCGTGCCGGGCGTGTTCGTCGAACTGTAGTTGTTTAGCTGCCATAATGAGCTCCTTTCTTAGAGAGTATTATTGGGGATTGGGGGGGACGTCTTAGGCGAGGATGCCGAGGATGTCGTCTTCGCGCAGCACCTGGTAGGCGGTGCCGTCGATCTTGATTTCCGTGCCGCCATACTTGCTGATGAGCACGCGGTCGCCGACCTTGACTTCGAAGGGCTTTTTCTTGCCTTCGTCGTCGATCTTGCCGGTCCCGATGGCGATGACTTTCGCTTCCTGGGGTTTTTCCTTGGCGGTATCAGGAATGATGATCCCGCCTTTTTTGACTTCTCCCTCTTCGATCGGCTGCACGAGCACCCGGTCGCCGAGAGGACGGAATGTTGGGTTTGCCATATTCTGTCTCCTTTCGTTTTGTTTTTTTGGTTGTTTTCTCTAAGTCGTCCAGAACTTGTCGAAGGATGGTGGGAGCGCCCGCGGCAGAAGCTGCCACGGTCCGCTCCGACTGGTCCCTCCACAAATCTGGGAAGACGGTTTTAAAATGTTATGATTCGGTGACCGCGATAACGTTCGCGGCGACGATGACATGCTTGGTGTCTTCACCATTCATCAGGAGGATAAATTCGCCATTCTCTGTCCAGGCGATCGACTCCGACTTTGCGGTGATGGTTTTGCCACCATCGTAGGTGATCGTATAGGTTTTCTGAGTGCTTGTATCAGCCATGTTGGTTTTCTTTGGGTTGGTTTATCCTCGAAATTCTACCTGACAAAGCGGGTTATTTCTTCCCCTTTTTGTCATCCTTATCGACCATCTCGAAATCGGCGTCGACCACGTCATCGGCCTTCGCATCGGGCGGCGGTGTCTGCGTCTCGGGAGCGCCTTCGGGAGCCATGTTGTCCCGGACCGGCGCTGCTCGCACTGGCCGCGGCCTGCTTATAGAGATCGGCGGAAACGGCCTGGACCTTGGCGTTAAGCGATTCGACCGCCGCCTTGATCGCGTCGGCATCGTCCTTTTCGAGCGCTTCCTTGACCTTCTTGATCTCGTCCTCGATTTCGGTCTTCTTGGCCGCATCGACCTTGTCGCCGAGATCCTTGAGCATCTTTTCCGCACCGTAGGCCGTCGAATCGGCGTTGTTGCGCAGTTCGATCTTTTCCTTGGCCTTGCGGTCCTCCTCGGCATGCGCTTCGGCATCCTTGGTCATCTTTTCGACTTCGTCCTTGGATAGACCGCTGGATCCGGTGATGGAAATCTTCTGTTCCTTGCCCGTGCCCAGATCCTTGGCCGAGACATGGAGAATGCCGTTGGCGTCGATGTCGAAGGTGACTTCGATCTGCGGCAGGCCGCGCGGGGCCGGAGGGATGCCATCGAGATGGAATGTGCCGAGCTGCTTGTTGTCGCGGGCCAGCGGGCGTTCGCCCTGCAGGACCTTGATTTCCACGCCGGGCTGATTGTCCGAGTAGGTGGAGAAAGTCTGGGTCTTCTTGGTCGGGATAGTGGTGTTGCGTGGGATCATCGGCGTCGCGACCGATCCGGCGGTTTCGATGGCCAGCGTCAGCGGCGTCACGTCGAGCAGGAGCACGTCCTTGACGTCGCCCTTGAGCACGCCGCCCTGAATGGCCGCGCCGACGGCGACGACTTCATCCGGGTTTACGCCCTTGTGCGGCTCCTTGTTCACGAGCTTGCGCGCCGTCTCGATGATCTTCGGCATGCGGGTCATGCCGCCGACAAGCACGAGCTCATCGACCTGCGAAGCGGCAATCTTGGCATCGCTGAGGCAGGCTTTGACCGGCTTGATCGTCCGCTCGGTGAGCGAATCGGTCAGTTGTTCCAGCTTGGAGCGCGTGAGGTCCTTGCGGATGTGCTTCGGCCCGGTCTGGTCCGCCGTGATGAACGGCAGGTTAATTTCGTAGGTCTGCGAGGAGGAAAGGGCGATCTTCGCCTTTTCGGATTCCTCTTTCAGGCGCTGAATCGCGTCCGGCTGACCTTTTAAATCGATGCCGCTTTCGGCTTTAAATTCGGCGAGCAGCCAATCCATGATGGCGTTGTCCCAGTCATCGCCGCCGAGGTGGGTATCACCGTTGGTGGCCTTGACTTCGAACACGCCATCGCCGATTTCGAGCACGGAAATATCGAACGTGCCGCCGCCCAAATCGTAAACGGCGATCTTCTCGTCCTTCTTCTTTTCCAAACCGTAAGCGAGCGACGCGGCGGTCGGCTCGTTGATGATGCGCAGCACTTCAAGGCCGGCGATGCGGCCGGCGTCCTTGGTGGCGTGGCGCTGGCTGTCGTTGAAATAAGCGGGGACGGTGATGACCGCCTGGGTGATCTTTTCGCCGAGCTTCGATTCGGCATCGGCCTTGAGCTTGCCGAGGATGAAGGAGGAAACTTCCTCCGGTGAATAAACTTTCTTTTCGCCCTTCACTTCGACTTCGATGTGGGCGTCGCCGTTCTTGGCTTCGACCACCTTATAAGGAACGCGGGCCTGCTCGTTGCCCTTGACCTCGGCGAACTTGCGCCCGATGAAGCGCTTGACGGAAAAAACAGTGTTTTTGGAGTTGGTGACTGCCTGGCGCTTGGCCGCCTGGCCAACGAGACGTTCACCACTCTTGGTGAACGCGACGACCGATGGAGTGGTGCGTGCGCCTTCGGAGTTTTCGAGTACCACCGGCTCGCCATTCTCCATGATGGCCATACAGGAATTGGTAGTGCCTAAATCGATGCCTAGAATCTTTGCCATACGTGTAGGCCTGCAGGATACGAGCCGTGTGCAAGAAGATGCCACAACGGGCTAATTTTTAAGACGTTACGTCCGATAACTGGTGAAAGGACTTTTAGGAGCAGGCGGAATAAGAGACAAGTTGTCGCAGAAAAGAGACAGGCTGTCGCGCGAAGAACCGCGCCAATACGTTGCCAAATCTTCACTTTATGTTTTTCCCACCGCCCTTCATTCTTAGAAGTTGGAATCGTCCCATGTCCGTCTTCATTCCGGTGACCGCACTCGTTCGTTTTACCCGCTATCTGACCGCGTTGTTGCGATGGTCACTGATCATCCTGGTCGTGTTCGCTTTGACCAATCTGGCCTCGCGCTCGATCATTAACGGTTTTCCGAAAGTTTATACCGCTACGGCGCGGATTCAATTGCGACCGCCGGGTTCGTCCGGAGAGTCGGACCAGCCGTCGCTCGAAGCCGCACGGGCCGCCATGCAGTCACGGGACTTTTTATTGCCCATCATTCTTGAATTCAACCTCGACCAAGAATGGGCTGGGCGGGCCTCCAAGTGGAAAGAAGAGGCGTTGAGCCCCACCGAAGCATTGGCCTACCTGCATAAGGTGTTGAAAATCGACGAGGTTCCGGGAACGAGCATCATAAGCGTCAGCGTTTCCAGTGATGTCTCGAAAGAAGCGGCCGATATCGCGAACTCGATTATGGATCGCTACAAAACGATGCGCGATGCTGCCATCGATCAGCCGACTAACCACCCGGACGACTTGCTCCGCCATGAAATCGCCCAGCAGCAAAAGGTGGTCGATGACGCCAAGGCCGAAATCGATAAAATCGAGGCGCAACTCGGGGGCGACTCAAACTCAGTGGCCGTCAAAGCGAATCCTTTTCTGGCCCAGCGGCAGAAAGATTTGGCCGACGCCCAGGCTGATTACCAGTCGCGGGCAGCTCTGCTGGCGAAGGTGAGCGACTTATCGGATGATCAATTCATCCAGGTTCTGGCCGGTGCGAACAACGAGGCGGGTGATTTCAACTATCAACTGACTGTGCTGCAGGATAAGGCTCCCGCGAGCGATGCGCAGGTCAGCGCTCTGATTGCCCGTTACCGGCGTGCGATGAAAGTGAACGTGGACATGGCCCATTCTCGGATGGTGATGCTGCAGCGGCAGGTTAATGATTTTGAGGCGAAAACGGAGGAGCAATCGCCTGAGCTTCGCCAGGCCCAGCGCCACCTGGAACAGCAACAGGGCATTCTCGATGTTCTCGCGACCCGCTTAGCCGAAAATACAGGTGGAGATAACGCGTTGCCGGAGAGTCCCGTGCGCATTCTGACGCGCGCCGAGCCGCCACAAGAGCCGTCCTCGCCTGACAAGTCGATCGACGTCATCGTGACGATGGTGGTGGCCGGCTTCCTGGGTATTACCGTCGCGTCGTTCGTGGAGATCATCTGTTTGTTCATGCGCGCCGCAACACGCACGGACAACTAATACAAATTACAAATGGATTTTAGTCTAAACGATCCGTCATCCTGAGGTTGCGTCTTCGACGCTCGGCAAAATGTGGGGTAATTATCTGCGCTATCGCGCAGGCCGTGTCGAAGGATCAATTCGGAGTGTTTTTATCGAGACGGAACTGATCCCTCGACAAGCTCGGGATGACAAAAGGGGCGGACTACTTCGCCGGTGCCTGCTGAATTTCGTACTGCTGCAGTTTATTGAGGCTCTGCCGGGCTTTTTCGTCGTTGGGATAGGCTTGAAGCGCCTGACGAAATTGTTCGATGGCTTCCGTCACCTGTCCGGTTTGCGCGAGAGCGAGCCCCAGATTATCACGCGCGGCCGCGTAGGACGGATTGAGCTGGAGGGCGGCTTTGAATTGCTCGATGGCCTCCGGAAGCCGGCCAAGTTGAGCCAGGGCGGCGCCGAGATTTTCATGGGCGGCAGCGGGTAATTTGGGATCGAGGGCCAGGGCAGCATCCAAATGGTCGGCGGCTTCCGAAACATTGCCGGTCTGGAGCAGGGCTGCTCCAAGGTTGTACTGCAACTGGGCGATGTCGGGATTGAGTTTGACCGCCTGCTCATAAAGGGCAATCGCCTGAGGCACACGGCCCGACTGCTCAAAAATCCCTGCCAGATCGGCGGAAATAGATACATCATCAGGAGCAATCTTCGAGGCCTTTGTGAAGAGCGCTTCCGCCTGGGCGATGTTGCCCAAGCGTCGATTGAGTTCACCTAAATTCAAATAAATTTTCGGATTTTCGGGATTCAGAGTTAAAGCACTTTTGTACGCAGCTTCCCCTTCAGCCGTACGCCCGAGCTTTTCGAGAGCGAAACCCAGGTTGTAATAGCTGTCCCACGTCTGAGGCCGAAGACTGATTGCATCCCGTTCCTGGACTGTCGCTTCCTCATAACGTTCCTGCTCCATCAAGTTGCAGCCCAGATTATCGCGGGCCAGCCAGACAGTTGGATTACGGCTGAGCACATGCCGCCAAAATGTTTCTTCGTTTATGAACAATTTGGCAAAGCTATGGCTGATCCAAGCCATCGTCATGATCCCGATGATGGTTATGCCGATAAAAAGCAGGCGCCATGACGGAAGTTTGGTCTCCAAATCCCCCAAACCAGCGACGAAAAGACCGATCAATCCGATGATGGGAATATAAAGAAGATGATCCATCACCCAAATAAAATCCATATACGAAACCGCGTTGAAACCGAGGAATGGGAAGATGAAGAGCAGGAAAAAGCCAAGGCCGAGCAGAACGTGGCGACCCCAACTTTTGCGTTTCCGCCCAAGCACGCAGATCACGGCAAAGAACACGAGCCACGGCAGGTATTGGAGAGGGTTGTGCGGATGCAACGACCACTGTGGATAGATGTAAAGGACGTCGACCGGAAGAAAGCACCGGGCGAAGTAGACCGCCAAATTCAGACCGGCCGCATCGATGTGCGAGAGAATGCCACCAAGCGGAACACCGCCGATCAAGTCATGATTGGAACTTTCATAAGCGCGTCCCGCCCAAATGCTGACCGAGGTTAAAAGCAACGCCAGGAGGAGAAAGGGAAGACAGCCTTTGACGTCGTGCCAGCCTATCCGGCCTCGCTTCCACCATGCATAGAGCAGAATGAGGGCGGCGAAAGGCGCCGCACTAATTTTGCAAAGCATTCCAAGAAAATATAAGCCCAGCGCGTTTTGATAGTCGTTTTTGGTTTGGTTCTCCTCGTAATCAATCCATGCGATCATCGCCAGTAAGAAAAACAGCAGGGAAAGCGTGTTTTTCAGCTCGACGATATAGGCCACCGATTCTACCTGCACCGGATGAACGGCGAAGATGAGACCGCCGAGCCATGCCTGGCCCAAACCCAGCCTGGCGAAAAGACGCCACACCAGAAGCGCGTTGGCGATGTGAAGAAATAAATTGGTGAGATGATAACCCAGGGTGTCGTCGCCCCAGAGATGCCACTGCAACCAGAGCACGGTCTCATGAAGCGGGTAATATTCGACCCAGTTGCCCGGCTGATACCAAATCTTCCATAGGCCCGACAGGATGTGCAGCGACGGGTTCATCAGCACATACCACTGGTCATCCCAAATCAGCCCGCCGTGCAGCGCAGGCCAATAGATCCACAATGATGCCCCAATAATGAGCAGCGCCTGAGGCAGCCACGCCCGCCAGGTGCAAAAAAGACCGTGGAGCGCGACAGGAAAACCAGTGAAAGTCGAAGCGACTTCAAGCGGCGCCTGCGTTCGCCTTTTTCGTGGAAAACGCTTCGCCATGAAATTATTTAATCCGGCATGCCTGGAATAGCCACTGCATTATCGGCGGCCCGCCGTGGGCGCCGGTTGATCCGGAGGCGTAGTTAACCCTTCGGACGAAGCAATTTCCAGAGCCAGCCGAGCGGGTCGTAGAACTCGTCGACCACGCGTTCCTTGAGCGGGATGATGGCGTTGTCGGTGATGGTGATGTGCTCGGGGCAGACGTTGGTGCAGCACTTGGTGATGTTGCAATAGCCGATGCCGTGGGCCTGCTTCAATTCCGGGATGCGGTCCTCGGTGTCGAGCGGGTGCATTTCCAGCGCGGCGGTGTAAACGAGATAACGCGGGCCGATGAACTCGTCATGCTTATTGTGGTCACGCAAGACGTGGCAGACATCCTGGCAGAGAAAACACTCGATGCATTTGCGGAATTCCTGGACGCGGTCGATGTCCTCCTGCTGCATGCGCCAGGTGCCGTCCGGCGCGTCGGGCGCGCGGGGCTTGAACGGCTTGATCTTCTTTTTGACGCGGAAATTCCACGAGACATCGGTGACCAAATCGCGGAGGCGCGGAAAGGCGCGCATCGGCTGAATCGTCACCGGCCGGTCGATCGGGATCATGTCCAGCCGCGTCATGCACATCAGGCTCGGCTTGCCGTTGATCTCCGCCGAGCACGACCCGCATTTGCCGGCCTTGCAGTTCCAACGGCAGGCGAGGTCGTTGGCTTGCGTGGCTTGAATTTTATGTACGACGTCGAGGACGACCATGCCCTCGGTGACTTCGGTCGTGTAGTCGACCAGCTTCCCACCGTCGGCTTCTCCGCGCCAAATCTTGAAGGTGACCGTGGTGCCGCTCATTTCATCTCCTCGATGACCTGTTTTAACTCCTCCGGCATGGCGGGAATCGTTTCGCGACGCAATTGCATCGAACCGTCCGGCGCCTTGGAAACGATGGTGTTGACCTTCGCGGCTTCGGCGCTTTTATCGGGGAAATCTTCGCGGAAATGACCACCGCGGCTTTCCCTGCGGTCGAGCGCGGAAAGCGCAATGGCCTCGGAAACCGTGAGAAGATGCTTCAGGTCGAGTGCGGTGTGCCAGCCTGGATTGTACTCGCGGTGACCGTAAACCGCCGCCCTGGCCGCGCGGTCGCGCAGCGTGCCGAGGTTCTCCAGCGCGCGGGAAATCTCATCTTCGCGGCGCACGATGCCGACCAGTTCCTGCATCATGTTTTGAAGCTCGTGCTGGACTTGATAGGGACCCTCGGCGCTGCCGCCGGCGGTTGCGCCACGGTCGAAGGGTTCCAATGCCTGACGCGAGGCTTCCTCGATCTGCGCGTCGTCGATCTGGCCCACAGGATTTTCCCGGGCATATTTCGCGGCGTACTCACCGGCGCGCTTGCCGAATACGAGGAGGTCGGAGAGCGAATTTCCACCCAGCCGATTTGCGCCATGCAGACCAGCCGCGCATTCACCCGCGGCGAAAAGTCCCGGCACGGTCGACATCTGGGTCTCGCCGTCGACGCGCACACCACCCATCGCGTAATGGGTCGTCGGACCGATTTCCATCGGCTCCTTCGTGATG
The DNA here is from genome assembly GCA_963812985.1 of uncultured Verrucomicrobiae bacterium. Classification (GTDB taxonomy): domain Bacteria; phylum Verrucomicrobiota; class Verrucomicrobiia; order Methylacidiphilales; family UBA1321; genus JABDGH01. The sequence goes on along the minus strand of CAWEXI010000005.1, from coordinate 2,093,222 downwards.
TCGAGATTGGCCAGCTGCATGAACTGGTGATACATGCTGGGCAGTTTCTTTTTGATGTGCTCCGCCGAGTTGGGGATCTTTTCCTTGATCCACGAGATGTCGAGAAAGACACCGCCGTGTGGGCTGCCGCGGCCGGCCTTAACCTCGCGCATGATGCAGCGGGCGACGTGATCGCGCGTGAGCAGTTCCGGCGGACGGCGCGCATTTTTATCGTTCTGCGTATAGCGCCAGCCTTCCTCGGGATCGGTCGAGGTCTGCGATTTGTAATTGTCCGGAATGTCGTCGTACATGAACCGGCGGCCATCCTTGTTCCGTAACACGCCACCCTCCCCGCGCACGCTTTCGGTGACCAAAATGCCCTGCACGCTCGGCGGCCAGATCATGCCAGTCGGATGGAACTGGATGAATTCCATATCCATCAATTCGGCGCCCGCATGATAGGCGAGCGAATGGCCGTCGCCGGTCCCTTCCCAGGAATTGCTGGTGATCTTATAGGCGCGTCCCAGACCGCCGGAAGCGATCACGACCGCCTTGGCTTTGAATATTTTAAAACGTCCGCGCTCGCGGTCGTAGCCGAACGCGCCCACGACTCGGTTGCCATCCTTTAAGAGCGAGACAATCGTCCATTCCATGTGGACCGTGATGCCCTGGTGGATGCCGTGGTCCTGCAGGGTGCGAATCATTTCCAGCCCAGTGCGGTCACCAACATGGGCCAACCGGGGATAGCGATGTCCGCCGAAATTGCGCTGGAGGATTTTTCCGTCCTTGGTGCGATCGAAAACGGCGCCCCAGGCTTCCAATTCATAAACGCGCGCCGGCGCTTCCTTCGCATGAAGTTCGGCCATGCGCCAATTGTTGACGTACTGGCCGCCGCGCATGGTGTCGGCGAAATGGACTTTCCAGCCGTCGCGGTCGTCGACGTTGCCCATCGCCGCCGCCATGCCGCCTTCGGCCATGACGGTGTGCGCCTTGCCGAGCAGCGACTTGCAAACCAACCCGACGGTCACGCCTGCCGCGGAGGCCTCGATGGCGGCGCGAAGACCGGCCCCGCCCGCCCCGATGACCAAGACGTCGTATTCAAAAGTTTCGTAAGAAGTGGACACGTGGTTTCTGGTTATTTTAGAGCGTGAAGAAGTGGAAATCGTGCCAGACGCCTGCGGCACAAAGACGAATGTAGACATCGGTAAAACCGACCCAGAACAAACTCAACCATGCCCAGAGCATGTGACGACGATTGAGACAACTCACCGCATTATAACAACTTGAGCAGGCGGACGACTTTGAGATGGAATCCATAAATCCGCCGACGAGGTGGCGTAGCGAGTGGCAGCCCAGCGTGTAACCGGCGAGAAGAACGACGTTGATGATCAGGACGAGCGATCCGACTGCGACGCCGAAATGCTCGGCCCCGGTCGCGTCCTTGAACCAAAGCGAATCGAAGGCGTCGCGTCCCAAAATAAAGATGAAAACGAGCGCCAGATACATGAAGTAGCGATGAACATTTTGCAGGATGAGCGGGAAGTAACGCTCGCCGAGATAGGTGTTGCGCGGTTCGCCGACGGCACAGGCGACCGGGTCGAGCCAGAAAGCCTTATAATAAGCTCCGCGGTAATAATAACAGGTGAAACGGAATCCGGCCGGAATCCACATGATGAAAAAAGCAGGCGAAAATGGCAGGAATGCGGGCCACCAGGAGGGCATGACCCCAAAGATGCCGGGATGCGGCGTCGAACCAAACAGGGAGGGCGAATAAAAGGGCGAGAGATAATTCGCTCCGTCACCACCGTACCAGTAATAACAATGCGCGATGTCCGTTCCCTGCAACGCTGCCCAGGTCGAATAGACGATGAAAGCCGAGAAACCGATGAAGACCGCGATCGGCTGCATCCACCAGGGATCGGAACGGGTCGTCTGCCCAAACCCCAGTTGTTTGGGGATCGTTACCGTGGATGCCATGTCGCCGCACGTTAGTGTTTTATGAAGAAAGCGTCAACGCAGCAGGAAAAATATAAGCCGCGCTTGGATAACGCGTGAGAGAGCTTATCACGGGACAGCTTCTACCTGCCGGTGACCGCTCGTACCGCGGCCCAGAGATCGCGCTTGGGCCGCTCGATCTGGAGCGCCTGCCAGCCCGCCTTGCGGGGCCCTTCCACGTCATTTCGAGAGTCGTCGCCCACGCTCAGAAGGGCTCCGGGCGCCAGCCGGAGAATTTCCGCTACATGCCGGTAGATGGCCGGATCGGGCTTTTCCCAACCGAGTTCGGCGCTGATGAATCGCTGCGGCAAAAACTCGCCCAGGCCGTTTCCATCCAGGACGGCATGGAGCCGGGCGTCCCAGTTCGAGAGCACGCAAAGGTCGATGGCGCGGTCACGCAGGACTTCGAGGACTTCGAAGACTTCCGGATAGATGCCCCAGGCTTCCGGCTTGGCGAAGTAAGCGTAAACTTCCTCGAAGAAAGCACTGAACGCGGCGGGATCGGCGAACGTATTTTCAGGCATGGATCGCACAACCAACTGCTTCCACCACGCGCGGTCATCGCCATCGGAGGGTATCGTGCCCTTGGTGCGCGGCGACGAGCTCTTCATGGCCTCGCGAAACGCAGTTGTCGTCGCTTCAGCCCGGAGCTTGACGCCATGGGTCCGCGCGATGCGCGCATACGTTTCGCCGACCGGATCGGCGGGATAAATCAGGGTTCCTCCCACATCGAAAATGATGGCGCGAATTCGAACCATAATTCAGTTATCGGTTTGGCGTGGATTTTTCCAAGCGTTCGTTGAGCAGATATTCTTCCTTATCGCCCTGCCTTCGGGCAAGCATTTCTCCCACAAGAAAAAGCGATCCGGTGATAAGAGTTATTGACTCCGGCTTGCTGACAATATCGCGCCACGCATCGGACACCGAATTGTAACAGGCGCAGGGCAGTCCGGCGAAAGATGGCGCGAGAGCAGCGGGATCAGCACTGCGCTCGTTGGCCAGCCGGACGAGGAGAACTTCCAGGGCCAGCGGCCGGAGCAGGTGCGCCATTTCAGAAATATCCTTGTCCGCCACAGAGCCGAAAACCAGGCGGGCGCGGCCATCGCTTTCGTGCTCGTTCCATCCAAAGCGGGCGGCGAGAAAAGCGCGCCATGTTTCGATCAGCATGGCGGTACCGGCCGCGTTGTGCGCGCCGTCGAGGACGATGAGCGGTTCTTCGGAAAGAATTTCAAATCGGCCCGGCCAGACGGTGGATTCCAGTCCGCGAGCAATGTTTTCATCGGTAAGCTTCGACTCCAATTCCGCGATTTCTTCCGAACTTCCTATGGAACTGATTTCCCACATGGCATAAACCGCACAGGCCGCATTGGAAATCTGGTGAGGTCCGATCAGGCCCAGCGCAAACTCGTGGCCGTCGATTTCCGCGATTTGTTTCGTTCCGCGGAGGCCCAGATTTTTAACGGATGTGTCGTCTATGATATGGAGCGGAGATTGAACCTCATCAGCCCGCCGTAAAATGATGCCCGCGGCTTCACCGGCAGCGACTGCGCTGATCACGGGGGTACGCCCGGCTTGATGATGCCCGCCTTTTCCGCCGCGATTTCGCGCAGCGATTCGCCGAGGTACTGCTGATGATCGAGTCCGATGTTGGTGATGATGCAAACTTCCGGCTGGACGATGTTGGTCGCATCGAGACGTCCGCCCAGGCCGGTTTCCCACACGACCCAGTCAACTTTTTCACGCGCGAAATACCAGAGCGCGAGCGCGGTCATTAGCTCAAAAAAAGTGGCTTCGTGGTCCTTTTGCTCGGTCACCGCGCGGCGCACAACGTCCATGCCCTCGGCGAAATCGGCCTCGGAAATCGGCTCGCGATCGATCTGGATTCGTTCGCGCACGCTGACCAGATGCGGCGACGTGTAGAGTCCCACGCGAAAACCGGCGGCGCGCAGGCACGATTCGCAAAACGCCGCGGTGGAGCCTTTGCCGTTCGTGCCCGCCAGATGAATGAAGCGCAAGCTTTCCTGCGGATTGCCCAGCGCCCGCGCCAATTCGCGCATCGGCTCGAGGCCGAGCTTCATGCCGAAGCGGCGGGCCTGGCCGAGATAGGAAAGGGCGTCGGGATAAGTCATGAACACTTAGGTAGCGGCTGTCAGTCCGTTGCTTGATTTCCGTCACCGATTCTCGCAAGCGTAAATGTTGTATTCGCGAAACGGCTTGCCGTGGAAACTGACCACGACGTGCTCGAGCAAAGTGATGGTGTTGAAGTCGTGCTGCAGACGCGACGGGCGTCGGTTCGCCGGTGATCCAAAGCGCGCGATGCGGAGGTTCCGTCGGATAGCCGGGCCAGAAATCGTACTGGTTCGCCGGCGGCGAATGCCGCAACGTGTAGATGAAGCCTTGTCGGGCAGATGAAAGGAAAAGATGCTCGCCTCCTTGTAGGCATCGGCGATGAGCACGTCGGCGTGCTGTTCGTTGGCGCAGATCGTTCAGATGCGCGGCGATTTCGTGACCAGCCGACGACGCGGCCCATGGGATCCAGCTTTTGCGGAAGCGGAAGCGATGCGGTGTCGTGCATCAGAAGCGTTTGCAGCCACGCGAGGACAAACACCGCGACGATGAACGGCTGGCCGCCCGTGGCGCGAGGCAATCATCTTGCGCCAGTGCGCGGCCATGATGATGATCAGCGTCAGGTACGAGACCGCCGGCCAGTTCGGCTCGCAGCGCAGATGCCACGACAGCACGGCGTACATCAGGAAAACCGGAAGAAAGAGAAGCAGGAGAAGAAGCTCGCCTTCGTTGATTCGTGACTCGCCTTGCGGCGAAATCTTCGCACACAGACAACGGCCGCCGTCATCAGCAGCGCCAGAAAAAGCAGGGGCGAAATCACCAGCGCCTGCAGGCCGAGGAAATCGAGGAAGGTGGACAGGTGAAGCTCGAAACGGCCCGTTGAGATGTCCGCGATTCGCCAAGCTGTCTTGCGCTGACCCAGCCGTGCTGCCAGTTCCACCAGAAGACCGGCGTCGTGCAAAGCACCGCGACGGCCAGCATCAGCCAGAAACGGGGCTTCGCGAGCCAATGACGGCGCGTCGGGAATCAGAAGCAAGAAAGCGAGAAAGGCGACCAGTTCCAGCGCGTTGAGATATTTCGCCAGGAATCCGCAGCCGACGGCAAAACCGGTCAGGAGCCAGTCGAGCAGGCGCTCTTCCTGCACCGCGCGGGAAAATAGATTCGCCGCCCAGATCCAGAAAAAAGCCGAGAGCGGATCGATGGTCATCACCACCGCGCCGAGGGCGTAAAGCGGCACGACGCCGGTGATCAGAACCGCGATCAGCGCGGTCGTTTCATCGTACCAGCGGCGCGCGAGCAGAAACATCTGCCAGGCCGTGCCCGCGGAAAGCATGACGGCAAAAAAGCGGACGCCGAGATTGTTTGCGCCGAAGAGCGCCGTGCCGGCCGCGATGGTGTAGGCGACCGCCGGGCCCTTGCTGAAGTAGCTGGCGTCGAGGTGCCGCGACCACTGGAAGTAGTAGGCCTCGTCGGGCAGGATCGGCAGCCAGGTGCAGTAAAAGAAGCGGAACGCAGTGGTCACGGCGATGACCAGAATGGCCGCGCCGGCGGGCGACAGGCCGAGGAAGCGCGGGCGGCGAATCGGAGACGGGATTCATGCGAGGAACGCGAAGTTTGCGGCAGGTCGCGCCGGCAAACAAGCCTTCTTCGACTGGCCGCCTGGTCTCGGCTCCAATCCTGGTTCGAAGCTTGCCTTTTGCAGCTATTGCATGTAAGTATGTACTTGCATGAAAGAGACCAGCCAACGAATCCTCGACGCCGCCATCCGCGTTTTCGGACGCGACGGCGTTTCCGGCGCGACCACGCGCGAGATCGCCCGCGTGGCCAAGGTCAACGAAGTCACGCTCTTCCGCTATTTCAAGAACAAGAACGAGCTGCTGCGCCAGGTGGTGCTCTGCAATCGTGCCAAGCGCTACGAGCAGGTCTTTGCCGACGCCTCGCTGGAATCGCCGGCCGATTTGCGCCGCACCGTCCGCAGCTTACGCCGAGGCCTACGCGCAGAAGCTGCGCGAGAACGAGGATTTCGTCCGCACCTTCATGGGCGAACTGAAGCGGCACCTGAAGCTCTGCCGCCGTCTTTTCGTCGAGGCGGCCAAGCCGAGCCGGCAGAAATTCATCGACTATCTCAAGGCGGCGCAAAAAGCCGGGCTCGTCCGCAAGGACCTCGACGCCGACCACGGCCGCCGACGCGCTCACCGGCATGCTGATGGCCGGCGTGCTGCGGCGTCCCCTCACCGAGTCGATCTACAGCAACCGAGCACTACGTCGAGACCTGCGTGGAGCTTTTCCTGAAGGGCATCGAGCGATGAGCACCGCGATGGCCATGCCCCATGCCGGCGACGGACTTTCCGGCCTGGCCCAGCGCGCGGCGGAACAGGGCTGGCTCAAATGGGCCATCGTCCTCACCGCCTCGTTCGCGGCGATTCTGGAGGTGGTCGACGTCAGCATCGTCAACGTCGCGCTGCCTTACATGCAGGGCAACCTCGGCGCGACGCTCTCGGAAATCGGCTGGGTCTCGACCAGCTACTCGATCGCCAACGTCATCGTCATTCCGCTCTCGGCGTGGCTCGGCCTGCGCTTCGGCAAGAAGCGCTACTTCATTTTTTCGCTCGTCGCCTTCGTGCTCGCCTCGGTCCTGTGCGGCCTCGCGACCAACCTGACCATGCTGATCGTCGGCCGCGTCATCCAGGGACTCGGCGGCGGCGGACTGCTGGCCAAGGCGCAGGCGCTGATGTTCGAGACCGTGCCCGCGCGAGGAGCAGGCCAAGGCGAGCACGATTTTCTCGCTCGGCGTCATCGGCGGCCCGGCCATCGGCCCGGCGCTCGGCGGTTACCTGACCGACAATTTCGGCTGGCGCTGGATTTTCTTCATCAACATTCCGCTCGGCATCATGGCCGTGTTCATGGCCACCACCTTTCTGCCGCCGGACGATCCCGCACGCGCGCAAGAACGGCGACGTCGATTGGCAGGGCATTCTCTTTCTCGCCCTCGGCCTCGGCGCGTTCCAGACCGTGCTCGAGCAGGGCCAGCAGGACGACTGGTTTTCCTCCGTCTTCATCCAGCGCATGGCGCTTGCTGAGCGTGGTCGGCATCGCGCTTTTTATCTGGCAGGAATTGCGCATCGGCGCATCCCGCGGTCGATCTGCGCGTGCTGCGTTATCGCTCGCTCGCGGCGGGCAGCATCATCTCGCTGGCCGTCGGCATGGGCCTTTACGGGACCGTCTTCGTCGTGCCGGTTTTCGCGCAGACCGTGCTGCAATTCACCGCGACCAAGACCGGGCTCATGCTCGTGCCCGGCGCGCTGGCCTCGGCCGTCGGCGATGTTCGCGCTCGCGCCGCTGCTGAAGATCTTCTCGCCGCGCCTGCTCATCGCCACCGGCTGCCTGATCACCATCGGCGTGATGTTCGCCTTCGCCGGACTCAATCCCGACACGGGCAGCGACCAATTTTACTGGCCGCTGATCTGGCGCGGCTTCGGCACGGTCATCATGTTCCTGCCGCTCTCCATCGCCACGCTCGGCTCGCTGCCGAAGAAGGATGTGGCCTCCGGCTCCGGCTTCTTCAGCCTCACGCGGCAGCTCGGCGGCAGCATCGGCATCGCGGCGATCACCACGCTCGTGGCCAAGCAGCAGTTCGTCCACCGCTCGCAACTCGTCTACGACGTCTCCGACCTCAATCCCGGCCTATCCCGAGCGGCTCGAGCGCCAACACCGCCTACTTCAACACCATCTCGGGCGATCCCGGTCGCGGTGCAAAACCAGGCGCTTGCGCTGATCGATCGCGCGGTCAACATGCAGGCCGCGCTGCTGAGTTATCGCGACGTCTTTTACTTCGTCGCCCTCATTTTCTTCCTCACCCTGCCGCTGATTCTCCTCCTGGGCAAAGCCGCCAAGCCGCCTCCCACCCGACACCGAAATCTAATTTATGAGCACCTCCACCCTTGAAGACGAAGTCGCCGTTTCCGACAAGAAAGCCGACGCGTCCGCGCACGCCGCACCCGCCGCCCGCGCCGAAGAAGAAACTGCATCCGCTGATCGAGCGCTACAAGAAGCCGGCGCTGATCGTCGGCGGGAATCATCGCGCTCATCGTCGTCCTCTTTTACGCCTACGACGCCTTCACGCACGAGGAAACCGACGACGCCTACGTCACCGGCCATCTGCACGATATCTCGCCGCGCATCAACGGCGTCGTCACCGACGTTCTGGTCGACGACAACCAGTTCGTCCATCAAGGGCGACGTGCTGGTCAAGCTCGACCCGTCGGAATACGTCGCGCTCGCCGCGGCGGCCAAGGCCAACCTCGACACGGCGCAGTCGAACCTCGAACCGCATGCAGCCGCTGGTCGCCACGCACGCCATTGCGCCGGAGGACGTCGATAAGGCCACGAGCACGCGCGATGTCGATCTGGCCCAGTACGAACTGGCCAAACTGCAGATCGATTACTCGACCATCACCGCGCCCGCCGACGGCTATATCGGGCCGGAAAAATGTCGAGGTCGGCAACCGCGTCTCCTCCGGGCAGACGCTCATGGTCGTGGTCGAGCCGGACCTGTGGGTCGTGGCCAATTTCAAGGAAACGCAGCTCGCGCACATGAAGATCGGCCAGCCCGTGCGAATCACCATCGACTCGATTCCCGGACAAGGTTTTCATCGGCAAGGTCGACAGCTTCTCGCCGGCCACGGGCAACGAGTTCGCGCTTCTGCCCGCCGATAATTCCACCGGCAACTTCACCAAGATCGTCCAGCGCGTGCCGGTGAAGATCGTCTTCGATCCCGATTCGATCGCGGGTACGAGGAGCGCATCCGCGCCGGCGAATCGGCCGTGGTCAAGGTGGCGCTGACCGATCCGGCAACGCAGAAGTAAGGACCTGCTCGTTGGGAAATTTCGCAAAACTTAAAATATCAACGCCTCGTCATCCTGAGCTTGTCGAAGGATCAGTTCGGACCACATGTACTAAAGGTAACGGAACTGATCCTTCGACAAGCTCAGGATGACAGATTTTTCGCAGAGGTGTCCTTGGTGTTTGTTTAATTCCATTCCGTCGATAACCTGTCGGGGATGGGCAAAAGATCGGCGAGGAAAGCAAAAACGCCTAAACGTGCCCCAAAGGGGAAGGGGCCTGCGACGAAACCGTCGGTCCCACCTGCGCAAACTTTTCGCTCCCAGCCAAAGCCGTTCAATTGGAAGCGCCTGGGCCAGGTCCTGCTCATCGTGGCGGCGGGAGTGTGGATTTACTGGCCGGCTCTTCATGGCAACTGGCTGTGGGACGACGATTATCTCATCGAACACAACGATCTTGTCCACGACCCTTACGGACTCTGGTCAGCCTGGTTTTCGCCCACCGATCTGATCGATTTCTTTCCTCTCACGGTCAGCCTGGAATGGCTCGAATGGCAAATCTGGCCTGACGATACATTTTGCTATCATCTCACCAATGTCATTTTGCACCTCTGCAGCGCGCTACTGGTTTGGCATTTGCTGAAGAAACTGGGTTTGCGGCTGGCTTGGATCGGCGGCCTGATTTTCGCCATTCACCCGGTGCTGGTCGAGTCCGTGGCCTGGATGGCGGAATTGAAGAACACGTTGTCGATGCCATTCTTTCTCCTTTCGGCATGCGCCTGGATCGACTACGAGCGGCGGGGAAAATCCGAATACTATTGGTTGTCCCTGGGCCTGTTCCTGGTCGCGATGCTGTGCAAGACGACGATGGTGATGTTTCCGGTGATCATCCTGCTTTATGCCTGGTGGAAGCGTGACCGGATCGGTTGGAGCGACCTGAAAAAAAGCGCGCCCTTCTTCCTGATATCGTTGGTCCTGAGCCTCGCGGTGATCAAATACCTGCGTTATGGCGTCGGTGAGGAATTCATCCCACTGGGCGGTTTTTTCTCACGCATGGCCTGTGCCGGGCTGTCGCTCTCGTTTTACTTCTCGAAGTGCCTTCTGCCGGTGGAACTGCTGCCGATCTATCCCCAGTGGAAAATCGATCCTCCTTCGCTGATCCAGTTCCTTCCCTGGCCCGTCTGGGGCGGAGCGATCTATTGGCTTTGGACCAAGGCCAAACGCGAGCCGTGGGCGCGGCATGTCTTGTTTGGGCTGGGTTTCTTTTTGCTCAATCTCCTGCCTTTCGTCGGGTTCCGTACCATTTCTTTCATGCGTTTTACGTGGGTGATGGATCACTTTCTTTACCTTCCGATCCTCGGGTTACTGGGGCTGGCGGTGGCAGCTTTGGGACAACTTGAGGAGCGCCTTAGCGCAACGATGCGCCCTTACGCGATGGGCGGCCTGGCGGTCGTGCTGGTCCTGCTGGCGGTCGGAAGTCATCGTTATGCGAAGACATTTACCAACGCGCAAACGCAATGGAATTATACCATCCAGCACTCGCCGAACGCCTGGCCTGCCTACAATAATCTCGGCAACTTTTTGTCCGACGCCGGTCAATTGCAGGCGGCCATGGGACAATATGGAGAAGCCTTGCGGCTCAACCCAAACTATCCCGAAGCGCACAATAATCTTGGGATTATTTATGCGAAAATGGGACGGTTCTCCGAGGCAATCGACCAGTTCAAAGAGGCCTTACGACTCTGCCCCACCCTTGCTTCCGCCCAGGACAATATGGCTATGGTGCAAGGATGGATGAAAGCAGCTGCTGCGAAAAAATGATCTTTCGTGCCACGACCTATCAAGTCAGGGCACGCGCAGAAATTGAATCCGGCGGCGATCGGTCGTGCCGAGGCTAAGAACGGCGGCGCTCCGTACATAGCTCGATGTATTGCCGACGGAAGCCACGTTGAGTTGGCGACGCATATAGTCGAGTCGCGGCAAGACCAGCGAATCGATCGCAACCGGATCGCGGCTGACATAGAGCGCGCCAAAAGATTGGCAAAAAAGCGGATTGAAAAGTGGCCCGCCCGCGCATTGGGCGACCAGGGCATCCAGGATATGAACGACCACTTTGCGCCGCATAAAGTCCTGGTCGTAAACTTCGTCCAACGCGGGATCGCCATAGGCGGGCGGCCCTTGCAGCCGGCGATTGTTGTCGGTGCCATCCAGCGCGAGGCTGCTCAGGCAGGCATCGATGCCGATATATTGATTGAAATTTAGCACCGGAACATTGATCAGCTTGGTGCAAATCCGGGTGACGAATTTCGTGTAATAGGAACGGCTCAGGATGCGATCGGAATCAAAATCGGACGAGCTGATCGATTGGTTGAACTGATAATCACCCCAGATCAAACTCCCGATAATCCCGCTGCGATAATAAACGTCCGGATCGTAATTATTGCCCGGAACGATGGCAGCGATAGCAGGTTGACCGGTCCCTGCGGCGCGCATCGAATACCCGGCCGCCTTCATCTTGTCCTGAAATTTATCCCAGATGATGACATGCGAAAGCGGTAACCCGGCAGCCTGAAGACCGTCGCAAATCGCGCGGACCAACGCATGATGCGTGGACAAGCCGGGGCCGCCCGCCGTGCTGATCTTGATCCCCACTGTATCCTGCGGCGTGATGCCCAGGCGCGTCCACGCCGTGCCAATATCGGGCGCGCTGGTGAGCGTCAAGAGCGCACGATTGAGCATCTGACGAACCTGCTGTGGATCGACGTTGAAGTCTTGCACCGCCCCAGGGCGCTCGGCCAGGATCACGGGCGTAAAGGACAACGGCGAAATATTTCGTTGCGGCATCGCTCCGCTTTGAGCGCTGGCCACGCCCGCTCCGATCAGCCAAAAAACCAATGCGACATCAGCAAGACGCACGACAAAAGGGTTCAGGCGGGAAAGCATCGAAAGGTTCGTGTTATATTCGTCTGGTCATAGGCTATCCGCATCATCATGGCGAACCCAATTGGGATCTCTGCAAAACTCAAAAAAATCAACGCCTCGTCATCCTGAGCTTGTCGAAGGATCAGTTCCGTTGCCTCTCAGCACGTGCAGTCTGAACTGATCCTTCGACAAGCTCAGGATGACGGATTTCGAAAACGGCTTCGCAGAGCTCTCAATTGGGACTGTTTTGCAATCTTACAAAGGTTAAAGCCAGCCTACAAAACTCTCGTGCGCTTGGCATTCAGGAATAAATGAGCAAGTTTGGCGTCTGATAAGAAGAGCCTGATGGTGTATCTTTGTCCGGCTCTGAAACGTAAGATCAAATATGAATCGTAGAAATTTTCTCCGCGGCCTCGGTGGTAGCGCCATCGTCCTGACCGGTGGTGTCTGTTTGGCTGAACTCTTCAAGGGAGTTCCAGCGATGGGCATGTCCACACCCGGCACCGTCCCGGGCAGTCCCGCATTCTCCATGGTGAAGGTGCGGATCATTGGCGCGGATGGCAACCTGACCGGGCCGATCGAAATGCCCAAGGTCGTCAAAACCGATGCGGAATGGCGCAAGCAACTTACCGCGGAACAATTCGCCATCACCCGCGACAAGGACACGGAACCGGCTTTCTGCGGCGCCTTCTACGACAACCACAAGGAGGGTATTTATCATTGCGTCTGCTGCAACCTGCCGCTCTTTGCCTCGAATGCGAAGTTCGATTCCGGCACCGGCTGGCCCAGTTTCTTCCAGCCTGTCGCGCCTGAGAACGTTGTCACGCGCACCGACAACAGCCTCGGCATGACCCGCACGGAAATTTTGTGCGCCCGATGCGACGCCCACCTCGGCCATGTCTTTGATGACGGCCCAGCGCCGTCCGGCCTGCGCTATTGTCTCAACTCGGCCGCGATGACTTTCGTTCTCAAGGGTCATGAGGTGCCCGAGAAGCGCGATGACCCCAAAACCGCCACCGCCGCGTTTGCCGCCGGATGTTTCTGGGGTTCACAGGAAGACTTCGAGAAAATTCCCGGCGTTGTCGATACCACCGTCGGCTACATGGGCGGGACGATGCCCCATCCCACCTACGAAGATGTCTGCACCGACCGCACCGGCCACGCCGAAACGGTTCTGATCAATTACGACCCGTCGAAAGTGACCTACGATCAACTCCTCAAGGTTTTCTGGGCCAATCACGACCCTACCACCCCGAATCGGCAGGGCCCGGACATTGGCACCCAGTATCGCTCCGTGATCTTTTATTATACCCCGGAGCAAAAGGCGCAGGCCGAGGCTTCCATCGCCAGCCTGACCGCCTCTCATCGTTTCAGTCAGCCGATTATCACCCAGGTCGTCCAGGCCACCGATTTTTGGAAGGCTGAGGATTATCACCAGCACTACCTGGACAAACATGGCCTGAGCAGCTGCCGGTTCTAGGATCGAATCCGTGGGTACGTCAGAAACTGACTTTCACCCCTCCGGTTGCTGCCTGTCCAAAAAAGGTCGAGCCGCCCGCTTCCGTTTCGTAATCGACAAACAAGGTCAGGCTATCGGTGATCTCGGCGTCCACGCCGAAATCGAGCAACGCATCGTCGCTATCTCCACGTACGGTCTGCACATCAAAGCTGCCTCCAGAAGGCAGCCCCTCAAACTGGCTGGTGATAGCGTCGGAGCCGTCCAGAAACTCATGCTGCCAATAGGCACTGAGATGCGGCGTCACGACGACCGAGCCAATCCTTCCTTCATAACGCACCGTCCCGCCCAGGCGGCTGCGAAAGGATTCGGCCGACTCATTGTTCACGCTGAGGCCGGCGGCGCCAGCACCGCTCTCGCTAAAGCTGTCGATGCCCAGATGGACATAGGTCAGACCGGCACTCGGTCCGAAGGTCCATCCGCTTCGGTGAAATTCATAACCGCCGTCGAGGTTGGCGCCGAACTGGTTGCCGCTGGGCGAACCCGTCGCCGAGCGATCAATTCCGGGGATGATAATCTCGCGGTCGGTCGAGTAATTGTTGCGCGTGTAGGTAAGCAATCCATTCGCATAAAATCCCTGTTTGTCGGCGTAGGCGGCGTAGATTCCGGGCGTGTAACTATCGACATGCGCCCTGCTCCCTTCCTCGTCGAGATCGGCATCCGTATGGCTGTAACCAAACAGCGCCCCCACCCGGAAATTCTCCGCGACCAGATAATCGAGGCCCCCGCGGACGCGACCCGTCGTGTAGTTTGAATGAGAGACATCGCTGTTATGGTCGAAGTCGGCCAGATCAACTCCGCCGTCGACGAATCCGTTGAACTTGTTCAAAATTTCCGTGGGCGTCAGCTCTCGCATTTCCTTGCTGTCGGACATGTTCACGCCGCCGAGGGCCGACCGACTCGAATCACTCAGCAGTCCACCTTCGGGCGCAGGGTTCCACGCCAGCAGCCGCCCCTTGATTTGCGACAGTTGAGATCCCAGGCCGCTGTCATTGATGGCAAATCCTGACGTATCGATCCCACCATGGCCGTAGCGCTCACGTGCCAATTCGTCGTCGAGGCTCTGGACATCGAAGGCGTAATTATCGAACGCGATATTGCGCAAAACTTCGAGTCGCTGCGGAGAGAGTTGATCGAGCGAAGCTCCAAAAGCATTGGAGTAGGTCGCGGCATTCAACCCTGTGACGATGTTGTTGAAGAAATCAGCCGCCGCTCCAGCCGGCATGGCCAGCGCCCCGCCGTTGTTGAGCGTTATGAGATTCGCATCAATGTTCGTCGCGACGCTCAGCTGATTGGGCGTTAGTCCGGCAAACGAGCTGAACGGCCGGATCAACGTCACAATCGCGCTGTTGGCCGGCTCGGTTGCACCAAAGGTGTCATTATAGGTGGTGACCGTAAAAAACGGAGCAGGGAGATTGGTCAGCGTCGGAAACGCAAACTCGCTGGTCAACGGTGTGCCGGCCATGACGGCAATAAAGCGCTGTCCCTGGCTTGGAACACTGGTGCCGCCGAAGTTCAAATCCAAATGTCCAGCCAGCGTGGCAGACCCTGTGGCTGTAAGCGTGTCGTAATTCGTTCCAGCCACGCCGGAGTTAAGTGAGGGCGTCGGCGGGGGCGAACTGGTTACTTGCAGCAGCAAGATACCGGTGCCCGTTTGGGTAAAGTTACCGTTGACGTGGATCGTCAGCGGAGCGGTGGTCGCGATGCCGGCAGTCGGCGTCGCCGTGGTCTCAAGAATGGAACTATTGGTGACGGGACCGATGCCGAGCGCGCCGGCGCTGCCCACCACCAGCGTCCCATTGTCGATGGTCGTCCCGCCGGTATAGAGATTCGTTCCGGTAAGGATCACATGCGTCGTCGGATTGTTTATTACCAGCGCTCCGGATGTAGCCCCAACCGATCCGCTCACCAGCGTCGTACCCGCGCCCGTAAAAGTGATGGTCCTACCGTTGGCTATCGTGACATTGCTGGAGATCGTCAGCGTCCCGGCGTTATCGACATTGCCGCCCGTGGTGAAGTCAACCGTGAGCGGGCTAGTCCCATTCGCGAAAGTCAAATTCGAGCCACCCGCGACGAAAATCACATCGTTGGTGCTGGCTGCCCCGGTCACCGCCGTGTTGTTGGAGCCCGGCGCGGCGCTAATCGAGAGAGTGTCCGCCGCACCTCCATTATTTGTTATCGTCAAAGCGGTCGCATTTGCGTCGTTGATCGTACCCGTGACCATACTGACATTGGATGTGAGTGGGGGGACATAGGTATTGGCCGAGGAAAAAAGAATATCGGTTGTTGCGCTCGGCGGCAGCACGGGTGTGTAGCTGGTAGCCGCCGTGAGATCGGTCTGGCCGCTATCGAGCGTAATGACGGTGTCGGCGGCCGATGCTCTTCCCATCAGTGCGACCGTGCCAATGACCATCATCACGCGGATCGTCTGAGAAATACGGCTCGAAGATCGGACGGCTGCTTGCCGATAAAGAGTTGCGACAGGGATTTTGGCAGGTTCGAAGGAGGTTTTATTCATTGTAATTTGATTCGGTTGAAGTGCTGTGAAATCAGCAGAGGTCAAGGATGATACGTGTGATCCGTGAAGCCGAGTTGTAAAATCATGGATACTCGAAATGTCCACGGACGTGTGAGAAATCTTTCACCGGTGAAGCGAATCTGCAAATTCATTTTTTCCTTACAGGTTGCCCACAGAGTCTAACTGCGGAAAGATGCGCCATGCCGCGACGGATAAGCTTGCCTCCGCGCAAGCTTGCAACAAATAAGAGACTGTCTGAAAATAGGCATGGGTCACGTGACGAGTCGAATTTGGGCCGAATCGAGGCGCGAACGACGAGCATAGCCGCAGTGCTACGTGAGGAGTGAGCTACGAAGAGTTCGGTCAAATTCGCCGTCACCTTCAGGCCGAAGTTCTTCCTTTCGGCGTGACCCACGTCTATTTTTCAGACAGCCTCCAAGGATGGCAAAAGCAGCAGCATTGGGAAAAGGGCTCAGCGCCCTGATGGGCAGCGCGAACAAACTCGCCGCGCCTGAACCGGTGACGGAAATGGGCGAAACGATTCGCCAGGTTTTGCGCACGAACATTGTACCCAGCCCGCTCCAGCCGAGAAAAACTTTTCGTCCGGAAGAGCTCACAGAGTTGGTCGATTCGATCAAGGAGCGCGGTATCATCCAGCCGCTCATTGTTCGATTGGTGAGCGGTAAATACGAACTGATTGCGGGTGAGCGCCGTTGGCGCGCGGCGGCCGAAGCGGGACTCGAAACGCTCCCGGTCATCGTGCGCGAGGCGAGCAATCGCGACGTGCTCGAACTGGCGCTGATCGAGAATCTGCAACGCGCGGACTTAAGCCCGATCGAGGAAGCCGATGCTTACGCGCGGCTGATGAAGGAGTTCACGCTGACCCAGGAGATGGTCGCGCAGCAAGTGGGCAAAGCGAGGGCCGTCGTCGCCAACGCGGTCCGGCTTCTCACGCTACCGGAGCAGATCCGTACGTGGATCGGCTCGGGCGATCTCAGCGTCGGCCACGCAAAAGTTTTGTTGGGACTGGATCGCGCCGAGGAACAACTGCTCGCCGCCGAGCGCATTCGCAAGGAAAACCTGACCGTCCGCGCGACGGAACGACTGGTCGAATCGATGCGCGCCGGCTCGCGGCCAGCCAGGCGCCGCAAAGCCGGCTCTGCCACGAACGAGACCTCCTTTGCCGATTTGGAAAAGCGCCTGCAGCAGCATATCGGAACGCGTGTGCGGATCGTCGGCAAGGCGAACGGCGGCAAGATCGAGATCCACTATTTTTCTCTCGAGGACCTGGACCGGATTCTCCAGCTTGTGCGCTTGCCGTCGGCGTGACGAACGCGGTTTACTTCGCAAAGGCCGATGCGATATCGGGGCTGGCTCGATTGACGTCGACTTTACGATCCTTCGGCAAGACGACCAAATCCATGTCTTCCATCGGTATGGCGCCAAGCAGAACTTGATCGCCCATGACGATCGCGCCCACGAAGGCTGCGCGATTTTTAAAGCGAGTCTCGATTGGCCCGACGTAAGGAATCATTCTTCGCGAGCCGTCGGCCAGCGTCACTTCTTTCTGAAGCAACTCGTTCAGCCCAAGTTCACGCCTGATGTGCTCCGGAATGACCAGAAATACAGATCCCGTGTCCGCTAGGGCCTCGACTTCAATGGGGGCGCGTTCCGGCAGACGGGGATTTCGCAAAACTAGCATGCAAAAGGATAGCCCCCCGGCGGACATTATCAATTCGGTTGAATCGAGCAACCGGTTTGTTGAATTGACGCGAAATCAGAGTTAACCTCATAAATACGTTACCATTGCGAATTTCGCGATTGAACATTTCCCGAAATAACTATAAAAAGGGAAATTATGGCTGACTCCGTCACTCCTGAGGGCTCGGATCCGAACGCCCCCAAGCGCGAAACTTTACGCATCAGTCTTCCCCCGCGGCCTATGCGGCCGGCCTCCGGAAAAATCACGCCCACCCCGACGCCCCGTCCGAATGTCTCGGGGGCGACCACGCTTCCGATGCATTCTTCGGGACAGTTGGATCCCGTTCCGGTCACGAACGTTCCCCCCGCCTGGTCGACGGCTGTAACCAAGCCCATGCCGAGTGTTTCCAAGGCAACCCCAGCCCCGAACGCTCCCTCTCAGCCGTCTCCCAAGACGGCCGCTCCTCCTCTCACCGGGGCTCCTGCGACCGCGAAAACGACCCCGCTTTTTCCTCAAAAACCACCGTCGCAGCAGGTACCCGTCCTACCCTTGGCGCGGGCACCTATCCCTTCAACTCCGCCCCCGATTCCAGTCCCGGCGAAACCCACACCGGCAACTCCTCCCCCGTTAACGTCAGCGCCTGCGGCGCAGGAGTCTGACCCGAATGCCGAGTTAAGAAGTCCTTCCGGGCGGCTTATCTCTCCGCCTCCGGCCCGCGTCATCGTCGCCAACCCTCAGGCCAAGGTATTTGTCCAGAGCGGGCCGGTCGAAGTGCCGGAACGTATCGAGCCCATTTCCTATCGCTCAAAACCACCGACGTTACCGGCGACCCAGCCCCTGACGGGCGTACTCAAACCGGACACTGCTTCCACCCCCACGGCTGCGGCGGCCCAGGCGCCTGCAGTGGTGCGCGCTCCTGCGCCGATGTCGCCCCAACCGGCTCTTGCAACTCCGCCCGCGCCCGCAACCACGACCAATCCGGCTGAGGCGCTGGCGCGTCTCCAGCAGGGCGCCGCACAGGCAAAGTTGGGTGTAAGTCCCTCGCCGGGCCGCCCCGCTCCGGCCCCGGGCAATATTCCGCCGCCTCCGGCCCAAATTAAAAGGCCGACCGGTTCTTTACGTCTGATTGATCTGCCGACGACGGGTGGCTCTCAATCGGTGACGCATCCTTTGGATGTGTCTCCGGCGTCCGCTCCTGCTATTCCGACGGCGAAGGCGCCTGCGCCTGCCGTTCCGATGGTCACACCGCCACCGCTGCCCGTAACGACCAAGGCGGATGCGCCACCAAACGCACCTCAACCTCAGGCTCCCGCCGTCATGGCGCCTCCGGCTCCTCCCGCTATTCCATCCGCACTCAAACCGGTCACCAGTGAGGCTCCCTTCTTAATCCCACCAGCCCCCATTACTTCCAAACCGGCTGAGCCTTCTCTAGCGCCCAAACCCCCGGTCAGCGTTGCGCCTCCATTTATTCCTCTGCCCAAGCAGGCGACGCCTGTTACGGCGGAGGCTACAACCAGCCTGGCTCCGGCCGCTTCTGCCCCTCCTCCGCCGACCACGGCTTTTATCCCGAAGCCCTCGGTAACGCCAGCCCCCGCCTCCTCGACGCCACCCTCGCCGACCACCGCTTCGGTGCCCAAACCGCCCGTGACTTCTGCTCCGGCGACGACCCCGGCACCATCAGCTCCAACTTCGGTGTCATCGAGTTCAGCGTCCAAACCCCCGACCGGTACGATTCAAGGTACACCGTCCGCACCCACAGTTACCGGAGTTTCGCCGGCGACGAAGCCACCCACCGGTTCAGTTCCGGTCGTCCCGGTGCCTTTGCCCCCCTCTTTTGTTCCGCCCGCAAAGAAGCCGAGCGGTCCGGTTCCAACCACGCCTTCGGCCCCCTCCGCTACCGGTGTTTCGCCCGCGGCAAAGCCGCCGACCAGTTCGGTTCCGGTGGTTCCTCTACCTCTGCCAAGCTCAGCCGTTCCACCGGCTTCAAAAACGGTGGGTTCAGGCGCGCCCCCATCCCCCTCGGCTGCGCCCGTTTCTTCGCCCAAACCGCCGGCCACCGCCATCCCCGCCGTTTCCCCATCCTCGCCTGCGAGCAAGACCGCGGTTGTCTCGCAACCCAGTCCGGCCCCGGTGACTCCGGCCCGGCCCGCCAGCGTTCTCCCAGCAGCTATCGCCGCGGCAGTCGTAACCGGAGCGGTGGTTGAATCGTCCCTGTCCCCGAAGAAGAAGTCGAGTTCGGTCCTAGCTCCACCCAAGGTATCCCCGACAACCACCGCTATTATACCCCCAACCAACGCCCCTGCCGTGACACCATCCGCCCCAGTCCCCCCCGCTCCATCACCTGAAGGCACGGTCGCCCCGCCGCGCAGGACGCAGTCCTTGGATCCGAATACCCCCGCGTCCCCGTCCGGCACGCCGAAGGCCGGTCCGCCGCCTCCCGTGATGCCCACCCCGGGCGCCGTGGCCCCCGCCAGGCCGGGAATGCCCCCCGCACCCGTCCTGCCCGCAGCGAAATCAGGTCCAGGTGCGGTTCTGCCGGTCAGCCCGATCAAGCCGGTTGCCCCGTTGAGTCCAATCAAGCCGATCGCTCCGGGAATGACGCCGGTCACCCCCTCCACGCCCGCCACCACGGTGGTTGTCCCTCCACCGCCGGGCAATGTTCCGCTGAAGCCGGTCGTTTCGTCTCCGGTTCCGGTTCCTCCGCCTAACAGCAAGACCGGAACTTCCATTGTCAAGTCGGCTCCGCCGAAAGAGACCGCCCGCATCACGGTCAAACCGAACCTTCCGGCTGCGGCTGTTCGATCTCCCGGCAATATTCCCACGGCGAAACCCGCAGGTGCAGTTCCCATAGTGGCCGCTGCTGCTGCCGGCGCTGCCGCGGTTGTGGCCGCCAAGGCTGGCTCTGGCAAGCCGGCCACGACCATTGTCAAGGGCTCTTCGGCGAAGGTTGCCGTGGCCTCGCCGAAACCGGTCTCAGCGACAGGCGCTTCACCGGCAGTGGCCGCAAAACCGGTCGCTGCCACCGAATTCCGGGAAGAGACTTCCACGACGCTCACTACTGTGCTGGCGGGCGTACTGGCTTTGCTGACTTGGGGAACAGCGGCCCTCTTGGGCCTCAATTTGGCAGGAGTTTTTTGATCGCTAGCTATCTTGCCTTGATCTGATAATGTAGAGGGAAATGAGTACCAATGTTTCTCCCGTAAGCGCTCTCGACTTCGAGAGCGAAGTACTAAAATCCGATAAGCTGGTCATCGTCGATTTCTGGGCCGAATGGTGTGGCCCGTGCAAGATGATCGCACCCTTGCTCGATGAATTGGCCAGGGAACTGCCTGAGAAGGTGAAAATCGTCAAGGTAAACGTCGATGACGAACAGCAACTAGCCCAGCAGTACGGCATCTACAACATCCCCACCCTTCTGTTCTTCAAGGGCGGCACCGTGCGCGAGCAGGTGGTCGGCAGCACTGCCAAAAAGGTGCTGGTCGAAAAGATCAACGCACACGCCTGACCCGGCCGTGGCGCATCGCAAAGCTTTCCCGCGGGTGTGGCGTAAAGGTAGCGCGCGGCCTTCCCAAGGCTGAAGTCGGAGTTCGATTCTCCGCACCCGCACTCGTTTGATACTCAGATAGTTGCGATAAATAGAGTGTCAAAATGGGCAAAGTGAGAAAAGGAGTGAGAAAACTTCCAACACATCCCGAGCCTATCCAAGACCGTTTGTTTCTCGTGCGCACGCATGTATGCGATCCTCATTCACGCCCAATCCCAATCGAGAGTTGAAATAACCTTTTTGAGGAACGCTCTTTTCAGTAGTGCATCTGAAGTCTGCTGATTGGCTGCCGCTCGTATTGCCTACGGTTATTGTTTCCCTGACTTCTTCGGTTTGCGTGCGACAACAAGGACAAGATTTTTCATGCGTAATGACACCTGGGCTGAATCGCTCCATTCAAGGCAACCGTCGACGCCATTGATCGGGAGCCAATCCTGTTATCCGAGCGAACTCGCGCGAAAGGTGGAAGGGAGAGCTATAGCCAAGTCTTTGCGAGATCTCTTTCACCGTCAGGCTTGAATTGAGCAGCAAATTTTTCGCGCGATGATGCCGGATTTCGATTTGATATTGCTTGGGTGAGAGTCCCGTCTGGACTTTAAACTTTCGCCGGAAGTAGGAATAACCGACTCCCAATCGCCGGGCGGTTTGTTCCAGGGAAAGCTTGCCTTCCAAATCCCCGGCCAACAACGCCTGGGATTCGGAAATCACCTGATCCATGCGCCGTAGGGTGGACCGGCGGGCGTGAAAACTCCAACGCAGCAAAGCCAGAATTTCCACCGCCAGCAACCCGATCCGAACGGAACAACCGGGTGGCTTGAGACGGGCCAGGGCCCCGGCAGCTTCGAAAAACTGCTCAATTTCAGCGCCCGAGTGGATTTTATAAATGGGATGCTTGGGATCGATAATCCCCGCCTGCTGCAATGCATGGACGTAGGAGCCGTTCATTTCAATCCAAGACTCCGTCCAGCCAGTCCCGGAGTCGGGCCGGTACCGGTGCCAAACTCCCGGAAACAGGATAAAGGCGGTACGACCGGCAACAGGCTGGGGCTTCGTAAACGCCGATTCGAATACTCCCTGTCCCTTATGGATATAGAGAACCTGGTATTCCGAGAGCTTGCGTCCCTGATCCCAGGCAAAGTGATGGCTTTCCGGATGACGTGCGGGTGGATAAGTGACGCCTGCCGGCACACGGACGGTGCCGAAGGAGGTCGAATAAATCCCCCACGAGCGCAGTTTGGGGGCCACGGGGAAGTAATCAAAGAAGTTCTTGGCCATGGGAGGATTAAGTTCGCTTTTTATATGAGTACTTTCGGCTTGTCGATTGAAATAGAGATACCACCGTTCGAGATAACCGCTCTTTCCCTGATCGTTTTTAAGATCATTTTATGTATGCAAAAGGTCAGTTTGTTGTCTTTGCGAGCATAGTAGCGCTGGCTACGATGTCTGAATATGGTGAGCAATCCCTTCCTTGGCCTTCTCTTTCACTGGATCGGTGGGCTGGCCTCCGCAAGTTTCTACATTCCCTATCGCGGCGTCAAAAAATGGGCCTGGGAAACTTATTGGCTGGTGGGCGGCTTTTTCAGTTGGATCATCGCCCCGTGGTTCTTTGCTTTGCTCATGACCAATGACCTCTTTAGCGTGCTGAAAGAGGCCTCAGCTTCGACACTTTTTTGGACTTATTTCTTCGGCGTCCTTTGGGGCACGGGCGGTCTTACCTTCGGCCTGACGATGCGCTACCTCGGCATTTCCCTCGGTATGGCGGTCGCGCTCGGATTTTGCGCCGCCTTCGGCACACTGGTCCCGCCGATTTTCGACGCCCTTTTTGTCACGGGCAGCCCGTCCATCATCCAGGTTTTCGGCACGAATTCGGGAATGGTGATTCTACTTGGAGTGGTCGTTTGCTTCGCCGGAATAGGCGTTTCCGGCGCTGCCGGTATGACAAAGGAGAACGAAATGTCGGACGAACAAAAGCGGGCCGTGATCAAGGAGTTCGATTTCAAGAAAGGCATTCTGGTTGCCACATTTTCCGGTGTCATGAGCGCCTGCTTTTCCTACGGCCTTCACGCGGGCGACCCAATCAAGGCCCTGACCCTTCGTCACGGCACCGCGCCTCTCTGGCAGGGATTACCCGTATTAGTCGTGGTCTTGCTCGGCGGTTTCACAACAAACTTGGTCTGGTGCCTTTTCCTGAATATTCGCAATCGGACCGGCGGCCAGTATTTCAGTTCGACGGAGCGGGGCTCGGCCTCGGGCCCCATTCTCGAAACCGCGATTGACGCACCCGGAGAAGAAATGGCCCGCCAAGCGGATCTTCCCGTTGTGGAAACGGATCGCGTTCCGTTTGCCCTGAATTATCTCTTTTGTGCGATAGCCGGCATCACTTGGTACTTCCAATTCTTTTTCTACACCATGGGCGAAAGCCAGATGGGGCAGTACAAATTTTCCAGTTGGACCCTCCATATGGCCAGCATCATCATCTTCAGCACCCTCTGGGGTCTGGCCCTGAAAGAGTGGAGGGGCGCCAGTGGACGGGCTTTCACGTTCCTGACGCTCAGCCTCGCTGTCCTCGTCGGTTCCACCGTCATCATCGGATACGGTAACTATCTCGCCACTCTGTCCCACTAATCTTTATGCAATCATCAGCCTTCTCCTTAGCGCAACAAGCCTACGCCGACCAAAGCATCGATGTGGAAGTCGCTCTGCAAAAACTGGCCGCTACATCGCTCTCGCTACATTGCTGGCAGGGCGATGATGTGGGTGGCTTTGAAACTGCCGGAGCCAAACTCAGCGGGGGCGGAATCCAGGCGACGGGAAACTATCCCGGCAAGGCCAGAACTTTGAACGAGTTACGGCAGGACATTGATTTGGCCCTTTCGCTGATCCCTGGGAAGCATCGCCTCAACCTCCATGCCTGTTACGCCGACATCGGCGATAAAAAAGTGGAGCGCAACGCACTGACGACAACACATTTTCAAAGCTGGATCGATTGGGGCAGGCAACGTCTTTCAGGACTTGATTTCAATCCAACCTATTTTTCCCACCCGCTAGCCAATGACGGCTGGACGCTGTCCCATGCCGACAATGCCGTCCGCTCCTATTGGATTGAGCATGGCATCGCTTGTCGGAAAATTGGCGTCGAAATGGGACGCCAGTTCGGCTCAACCACGGTGACGAACGTCTGGATTCCGGATGGTTCCAAGGAAGTTCTCGTGGACCGCAAGGGTCCGCGCGAGCGTCTGGAAGCCTCCCTTGACGCTATTTTCCGGGAGAAGCTTGATCCTCGTTTTCATCTCGACGCGGTCGAATCGAAACTTTTTGGCATTGGTTCGGAATCCTACGTCGTTGGGTCGCACGAGTTTTATCTAGGCTATGCCGCAAAAAATCAAAAGCTCTATTGCCTCGATGCCGGCCATTTTCACCCAACCGAAAACATCGCGGACAAAATCTCTTCACTTTTCATGTTCGTGCCCGGGCTGTTGCTTCACGTTAGTCGTGGCGTACGCTGGGACAGCGATCATGTGGTCCTTCTCGATGATCCCACTCGGGCGTTGATGGCGGCCCTCGTACGCGGTTCATACTTGGATCGGGTCCATATTGGCCTCGATTATTTTGACGCCAGCATCAACCGCGTGGCCGCCTGGGTCATCGGCGCGCGCGCGACGCAAAAGGCGCTGTTGCTCGCGTTGCTCGAACCGATCGAACGCCTCCTCCGCTTCGAAAGGGAAGGCGATTATACCAGTCGTCTCGCTTTGATTGAGGAAACCAAGAGCCTACCCTTCGGCGAAGTCTGGAACGAATACTGCCGCCGCCAGAATGTCCCTGTTGGATTCAAGTGGATGGAGACGGTAAAACGTTATGAGGTAAAAGCGCTGAGCCAGCGCCAATGAGGATCATGAACTCCCACATGACTGCCACAAGCCAACATAGGCATGAGCTCCTATCATTACCTCGCCGTTCATGAACTGAAGTCGGAGTTCGATTCTCCGCACCCGCACCAGTGAATTATGGAGATTAGGCCCTATCCGTCCACATTGTCGCCAGATGTTCAATATTGGGCAGGGTCTTTGTATGAATAGCCTAAAAATCATTATTGACAACTTGCACATTTATGCGACAATTCGTGCATGAAATTCCTTCTCAGCCTGTCCGCCAGCTCGCTGCTATTCCTGTGCGGGGCCACCCATCTTCCTGCTCAAATCATCACGGAGAATCCGAATGAACTTGATACCGGCATAGCAAACGACGGCAGCGGGAACCTGTCGCTGATCGATACGACCAATTATCAGGCACGGATCGGTGAATTGTTTGCTCCAGGTGGTGAAGATTATGTTATGCCCTTCCAGTTGCCTACACTTACAGCCGGAGAAGTAATCACGGCGGCATCGTTGCAGACCCAGTTGTTCTCACTCATCGGCACCCCTGCGAATGCCGATCTCTACGGCATTGGTGCCGTGGGCACTCCCACTGTCAGCGCAACGCCTAACGTATCCACGTCCTATTATTACCAAGGGCCTCTGGACACGAGTAATACGCTTCTCCAAGCCGCTTTCTTGACTCCCGCCTCGACGGTTCGCACCGATCCAAATACAGGACCTTTCACGGATACGAATCTGGCTGGCGACGCTGCCCTCGCAACCTTCTTGAACAATGCGGAAGCGGGCGGTGCGAATGCGGGCGATTATGTGTTTCTGCGAGTGAGCTATGACGCCTCAACGATTCCGGCCGGTAACAACGCCTATGCCCTGTTGACCGAGGACGCAGGCGGCGCCAACGAAAAGCCTTTGCTGACCATCACTGAAGGCATTGCAGCCATCGTCCCGGAACCGTCGACTTGGATGCTTCTCATCGGCAGCTTAATTTGCCTCTTTGGCGTAGTACGTCGGCCGCTGTTGAAAAAGTAGCCGATTGGAAGGCGGAGCGACGGTCAGCAATAGACCGCCGCTAAAGTCACCCGACGCGCTTCTTAACATCGACCTGAACCTGGTTCCACCACGCGTCCAGGAAAGCCTGGCGCTGGGCCTTGATCGCTTCGAGATCGCCCTTTGCCTCGGCATGAGTGAGGAAGTAGAACTTGATTTTGGGCTCGGTGCCGCTGCCGCGCACGACCATCCGGCTATCGTCGGCCAGATGGAAAACCAACATGGTTTCCTTCGGGATTTTCTTGCCGTCGAGATCGGTGAAATCCTGCTGGCCAAAGTCTTCGACCTTCGTGACCGCCTGGCCCTGGTATTGCTTGGGCGGTTGAGCACGGAATGACGCCAGCAGTTTGGCGATTTGCTGTGCGCCCTGGGCACCCTCAAAGGTCAGCGTGCCCAATCGCTCCGTGTAAAAGCCAAGCTCGCGATAAATGGCATCGAGATATTCCGCCAGCGTCTGGCCTTTCGACTTCGCCCACGCCGCGACCTCGGCGAACATGAGTACGGCGCCGTTGGCATCCTTGTCGCGCACATAATCGCCGCCGGTATAGCCATAGCTTTCTTCTCCGCCAAAAATAACAAAGCGGCTCGCTTCCAGCGCGGCCGCACGCTTCTCGGCGGCTGACTTCTTCGCGAGATCGGGATCGTGGTGGGCCTTTTCGTAATCGTGCATTTTCTCGCCGATGTACTTGAAGCCGGTCAGCGTTTCGATGCAGCTGACGCCGAAGTGCTCGGCGATTTTCTTTTGAAGATCAGTCGTGACGAACGTCTTGATGATGACCGCGTTTTTGCGATTGGCCTCGGTCAAGGCGCCCTGCGCGACGAGGCGCGAACAGCGGTAGTAGGCCATAATCGAGCCGATTTGGTTGCCGGTGAGCAGAATCATTTTCCCGCTCGCGTCGCGCACGGCGACACCCATGCGGTCCGCGTCCGGATCGGTCGCCATGACGACATCGGCCTTTTCCTGTTCCGCCTGCCGAATGGCCAGCTCGAGCGCTTCCGCGTTCTCGGGATTCGGAGACTTGACCGTGGGGAAACGGCCGTCGCCCACGGCCTGGACTTCGACGATGGAATAACGAAAGCCAAACTGGTCGAGCAGGGCGGGAATGGCGCGAATGCCGGTGCCATGCAGTGGCGTATAAACGAATTTGATCCTGTCGCGTGTCTCGAGAACGGCCTCCGGTTCCAGAACCAGATTGCTGACCGCATCCCGATAGATGACGTCCATTTCCTGTTCGAACACGATGATCTTGCCCGGCGTTTTGATGGTCTGGAGCAATGCAGGCAGCGCCGCCGGGTCCGATGAAAGACTGGCAAAATGTTTCGTGATACCCGACGCGTGCGGCTCAACGACCTGGCCGCCGTCCGCCGAGTAAAATTTCATGCCGTTATCGTGCGACGGATTATGGCTGGCCGTGATCATGATACCCGCCTGTGCGCCGGCCACGCGAGTCGTGAACGAGAGCTGCGGCGTGGAGCGGTCCTCCGGAAAAAGGAAGGCATCAATGCCAA
Source organism: uncultured Verrucomicrobiae bacterium (assembly GCA_963812985.1). GTDB lineage: Bacteria > Verrucomicrobiota > Verrucomicrobiia > Methylacidiphilales > UBA1321 > JABDGH01. The sequence goes on along the minus strand of CAWEXI010000005.1, from coordinate 2,065,709 downwards.
GCGCGTTGAGCGATTTCGCCGCCGCCTGGGAAAAGGCCTTGGAAAAATGGCGCGTGTCGTGCGCGATCACCACGCTGAGTTTCTGGCCGGGATAGCCTTCGAGCAAATAGGCGCCAAGCGCGGAGACGGCGCGATGGACGTTCCCGAAATTGAGCATGTTGGTACCGGTGCCGGGGAATTCCGGGCGGTCGAGCGGCTGCGGTTTTCCGGCCTCGGCCTTGGTCACGATCTTGCCGATGGTGCGTCCGCGCATGCCGCCGGTGCCGAAGGCAATGTCGCGGAAGAAACGGTCATCGAGTTCCGTCCAGGCCTGCGCCGCCAAAAGTTCGTCGATGCTCGCGCGATCGCGTTGCTCCGTGGCGGGATCGTTGTAAACGCGCGTGATGTTTCCCTGCGTGGACGAGAGAAGTTTCGAAGTGGCCGCGTCCGGAAGTTGGAAGGTCGTTGGCATACGTTCGAACTATAGCCACCGCAAGGGCGGAGTAAATCATCCGATTAATGGAGCCAACCGGAAGCCAGGGGAAGGTTCACGCGGAAAACCTAGAGGGCTGAAGAGAGAAAAGATGTGATGGAGTATTTCCGGGAAAGTGATGGTAAAATGAGAGCGATGAACCGCGACTTGGAATGGGAGAGACGGTATGGGCAGAGCGATACGCCGTGGGACAAGGGGATGGTCGCTCCCGCATTGACCAAATTTCTGGAGCAAAATCGAATCGGCAGGCGCGTTCTGGTTCCCGGATGCGGACGGGGGCATGAGGTCCGCGAGCTTGCGCTGCACCCGGACGTCGAAGTTGTAGGACTCGATATTTCGTCGACCGCAATTGCTCAGGCCAGGGAGCTGGCGAAGTCTGCGTCGCCGAATCGAATTAGCTTGGTCGAAGGCGACTTTTTTCAACTGCCCGACAATTTAAAGGGCTCCTTCGACTGGGTGGTGGAACACACTTGTTTTTGCGCCATCGATCCGGCGCAACGTCCAAACTACGCTCTGGCCGCTGCGGAAGCCTTGCGAACCGGCGGAAAACTCTTCGCCATCTTTTACCTCAACCCCGACACTGAGGCAGGCCCTCCCTTTGGCGTTTCCAAAGAGGAGCTCTCGAATTTATTTGATCCCCATTTTACGTTGCTCGAAGAGTGGGTACCCAAGGAAAGTTTCCCGGGCCGCGAAAACCGGGAACTGGTCCGGGTCATGCGAAAGCGCTGACGGGTCACGCCGAGCCAATCAATATCCCAACGATAAACACGAGCGTCCCGCCGACTACGACCTGGAATGTGGCGGCGAGGAGCGGCGTGTCCATATAGCGGTGGCGAATCCACGCGATGACGGCGAGCTCAATGGCCACGATCACGACCGCGATCAGCATCGCGTAATAGAAATAGCTGATCAAAAATGGCAGCGTGTGACCGATCCCGCCTGCGGTGGTCATCGCGCCGCAGACCAGGCCGCGCAACAAAGGCTTTCCGCGTCCGCTTAGTACGCCGTCATCTGACATCGCCTCGGCAAATCCCATGCTGATGCCCGCCCCCAGCGAAGCCGCCATGCCGACCAAAAAAGCGTCCCAACTTTGATGCGTGGCAAAGGCCGCCGCGAAGACCGGCGCCAGGGTGGAAACTGAGCCGTCCATCAGGCCGGCCAACCCCGGCTGCACGATCTGCAGCACAAATTTGCGGCGATCGGAATCGTCCTCTTTCTGTCGCGCGCCGGAAGCCTTTTGCTTCTCGTCCATCTCCTCCGCCAACTCGTAATGCTTGCTCTCTTCGGCGGCGAGATCGCCAAGTAATTGACGCACCGCCGCGTCGCTGGTTTGCGCGATCGCCTGTTGGTAAAAATTACGCGCCTCTTCTTCCATGGATTCGATTTCCCGGCGGATCATCGGCACGGTCAGGTTGGCCGTGATCCAAAGCGGTTTGCGCGTGATGAAGCCCTTCACGTCCTGCCGCCGGATGAGCGGGATGTGTTCGCCAAATTTCTGCCGGTAAAGATCGATCAGCCGGTGCCGGTGCCCATCCTCCTCATCGTGCATCGCCTTCAGCGACTTGGCCGTTTCGGGAAAATCGGCGCCGACGCGCTCGGCCAAGTCAGCGTAGATGCGCCCGTCTTCCTCCTCGGATTGAATGGCCAGCGCAAGCACTTCCGCCACCGACAGGTCTTTGAGCATTTTGGCCACAAGGAAGGATACGAACGGTATTGACCGCTGCAACCTTCCGTTTTGATGTTAACAACGCTGCTTCGAATCTCATCCTCCACGCTAAGGCTCTTATAGTTGTCAGCATACCTCGTAGCGGCATGGAAGTAGCTGAAATGTGCGAATCGTAAGCAAGGATTTTTCCATGATTCGCCCTGCGGCAAAACCAGCCAAACCGAAAAAGCTCAAAAAAGCGGACGCGAAAGCGGCCGTCTCAAATGGAGCCGTTGATCATCGCATCGGCGACTCTTTTCCCATGATCAAGCTCATCGACCAGCGGATCGCCGAGTCGGTGCCGAAGGAGATCATCGAAAAGGTCAACGCCGTTACCAGCAAACGGCAGATTATCTGTTCGAGTTACCCTTACGAGAAGTGCATCAAAAATAAGGAGTACGGAAAAGAGGCGAGATACCTGCAAATCGAGCTGGTCAAGATGCAGGCGTGGGTCCAGAAGACCGGCGCGAAGGTCGTCATGCTTTTCGAGGGTCGCGATGCGGCGGGTAAAGGTGGCACGATCAAGCGATTCACGGAATTTCTCAATCCGCGCGGGGCACCCGTGGTTGCCTTGGCCAAGCCTTCCGACAGCGAAAAGGGGCAATGGTATTTCCAGCGGTACATCGAACAACTGCCCACCGCCGGCGAGATCGTCTTCTTTGACCGCTCGTGGTACAACCGCGCCGGCGTCGAACACGTCATGGGGTTCTGCTCGCCTCACGATTATCTCGAGTTCATGCGCCAGACACCCGAGTTCGAGCGGATGCTGGTTCGCAGCGGCAAATACTTTTTCAAGTTCTGGTTCTCGGTAAGCCGCGAGGAACAACTGCGCCGCTTCATGGGCCGCGCCCGCGATCCGCTCAAGCAGTGGAAGCTTAGCCCGATGGACGTCGAATCACTCGCGCGCTGGGACGCCTACACCAAGGCCAAGGAGGCGATGCTTTTTTACACCGACACCGCCGATGCGCCGTGGACGGTGGTTCGTTCCGACGACAAAAAACGCGCCCGACTGATGGCCATCCGCCATGTTCTTTACACGATTCCCTATGATGGGAAGGACAAGCATGTCGCCCAAGCGCCTGATCCCGCGATTCTCGGCTCGGCCAAGTCGATCTACGAGCGGGACGAGAAGCCTAACAAGGTCCTCACGCTGACGGAGAAGAATTAAGTCCCGGAGGTGAGGACTTCGTCACCGCCAGTGTCCGCCGCCACCGAACCCAAAGCCAACACCGACGCTCACGGGCGGATAGGGGTACGGCCCAGGCCCATAAGGATAAGGTCCGGAATAACCGGTGCGCGCCATATCGTCGATCACACTCGGCGATACCCCCGCCTGATGGAGCCGATCGAAGTCTTGGCCATTCAACACGTAAACGGTTCCTTGATCGCGAATGTAGCGAATGATGATTGCATCGCTGACCCGCGCCTGCGAAAGGGCAATAATATCGTTAAGACTCAACGGATCACCGTGGACCATCTTGTCGTAGATGGCCGGCGAAACACCGCTGCGCGCCACGGCGGCATAGTCGGCCTTTTGTTGGTCGGATAAGCCGCACCCGACAAGAGCGCAAGTGGCCAAAATGAGAAACGGGATTCGGCTCTTCATAGTTTTACTCCTATGACGCTTGGCATGGCTGGAAGGGTCATAAAAAGTGCGGTACTCGGTTAGGCGGCAGGCGCTCTATTTTTAGGAAAATCTCTTATCTGATATTACTGTCACAAATCGACCTTGCGTGCTCCCATAGTCCGCTTATTGTAATCGCAACAACGGGGAGCCCACCGGGGCTGAGAGGTTGGCAGGAATGCTGACGACCCGACGAACCTGATCCGGATCATGCCGGCGGAGGGATTTGAAGCACTGCCGTGCGGTGCGCCAATCGCCTCCCCGTTACGATTCGATGACGTGGAGATATTATGATTCAGCCCCTCGACCCGACCGCCGCCATTCCGAAGAAATCGACCGCCAAGCGCAAGCCGGGAAAATCGAAAATCCTGCGCAACGTCACCAAGCCGTTTCCTAATTCGCAAAAGATCCACGTGGAAGCGGCCGGTGGTAAGGTCCGCGTAGCCATGCGCGAAGTCACCCAGGCGCCGACGCGCGATTTCCAAGGGCAATTGACGCAGAACGCGCCGCTACGGGTTTACGATACCTCGGGCCCTTACACCGATCCCTCGGTTAAAATTGATATTCGCGAAGGTCTCCAGCCAATTCGCGCTGAGTGGATCGAGCGGCGCGGCGACACCGAGACCTATGCTGGCCGCGAAGTGCAGCCGCGGGACAACGGTTACCTCACGGCGGGTCATGCCGAGTTTGCCAGCCAGCGCGAAACCAAGGGGCAGCTTCAGCCTTTCCCCGGCTTGAAACGGGCGCCCCGCCGTGCGGTAGAAGGCGGAAACGTTTCGCAAATGCACTACGCGCGCAAAGGGATTATCACGCCCGAAATGGAATACATTGCCGTCAGGGAGACATTGGGTAGGCAACAAAGCGCCGGGAAGCACGCCCAGACCGATCTCCGCCATCAACATCCCGGTGTCGGTTTTGGCGCCCGCCTTAATAGAAGCACGATCATCACGCCTGAATTTGTCCGCGAGGAAGTCGCCGCCGGTCGCGCGATCATTCCCGCCAATGTGAACCATCCCGAAAGCGAACCGATGATTATCGGGCGCAATTTCCGGGTGAAGATCAACGCGAACATAGGCAACTCCGCTGTCGCTTCTTCGATCGAGGAGGAAGTCGAAAAGATGACGTGGGCGATCCGCTGGGGCGCCGACACCGTGATGGATCTTTCCACCGGCAAGAACATCCATGAGACGCGCGAATGGATCATCCGCAATTCGCCCGTACCGATCGGCACCGTGCCGATTTACCAGGCCCTGGAAAAAGTTGGCGGCCGCGCCGAGGAACTGACCTGGGACCTTTACCGCGACACGCTGATCGAGCAGGCGGAACAGGGCGTCGACTATTTCACCATCCACGCGGGTGTGCTTTTGCGCTACGTGCCGATGACCGCGCGGCGCGCCTGCGGCATCGTCAGCCGGGGCGGCTCAATTCTCGCCAAATGGTGCCTGTCGCACCACCAGGAGAATTTTCTCTACACGCATTTCGACGAGATTTGCGAAATCATGCGTGCCTACGATGTCTCGTTCTCGCTCGGAGACGGTCTCCGTCCGGGCGCGGGCGCGGACGCCAACGATGAGGCGCAACTGGCCGAACTGGCGACGCTCGGCGAGCTGACGCAAAAGGCGTGGAAGCACGATTGCCAGGTGATGATCGAAGGTCCGGGCCACGTGCCGATGCAGCTTATCCAGGAAAATATGGAGCTGGAATTGAAGCAGTGCGCCGAGGCGCCATTTTATACGCTGGGGCCGCTCACCACCGACATCGCGCCCGGCTATGACCACATCACCAGCGCGATCGGCGCGGCGATGATCGGCTGGTTCGGTTGCGCCATGCTCTGCTACGTCACGCCGAAGGAACATCTCGGTTTGCCGAACAAGGATGACGTGCGCGAGGGCGTGATCGCTTACAAGATCGCCGCCCATGCGGCCGACCTTGCCAAAGGTTTTCCCGGCGCGTCCGAACGCGACAACGCGCTCAGCAAGGCCCGTTTCGAATTCCGTTGGGAAGACCAGTTCAATCTCGGACTTGATCCGGAGAAGGCGCGTTCCTTCCATGACGAAACGCTGCCGCAGGAGGGCGCCAAGTCTGCCCACTTCTGCTCCATGTGCGGACCACACTTCTGCTCGATGAAAATCACCGAGGACGTGCGTAAATACGCCGCTGAAAAAGGCGTTGCGGAGCAGGCGGCGCTGGCCCAAGGCATGCAGGAAAAGTCGAAGGAGTTTGCGGCAAACGGAAGCGGAGTTTACCTCACACCGTGATCGCCGGGTGTCATAACCGCCGCTACTGCTTCGCTTCCTGTCGCCTCCGGCGCCCAGGGTAACAAGTAGCCCGGGGCACCAAAACCTAACGCGAACGCGAAGATTGCGCAGCGGCGGCCTGGCCTTCGTGGCGTCCCTCGCCAATTTCCTCAATCAGCTTGGAATTGAACGCGGGCAGATCAGCAGGGCGTCGGCTGGTGACGAGTCCATTGTCGACCACGACTTCTTCGTCGACCCAATTCGCGCCGGCATTCTTAAGATCAGTCTTGAGCGACGGAAACGAGGTCAGTTTCCGACCACGTACGACATCCGCCTCGATCAACATTTGCGGGCCGTGGCAAATGGCGGCGACCGGCTTGCCCGCCTCGAAGAACGCTTTCACGAATTCGACCGCCTCAGGAATGGTGCGAAGCTCGTCGGGATTCATCACCCCACCGGGCAAAACGAGCGCGTCGTATTCATCCGGATCGGCCTCGGCGAGAGTTTTATCCACCTCCACGCTCTCGCCCCAGTCATCCTCATCCCATCCGAAGATTTCTCCTTCTTCCGGGGAAATGATTTCCGTACTCGCACCCGCGTCCTCCAAGGCCTGTTGGGGATCGAGTAGTTCACTTTGTTCAAAACCGTTGGTGGCAAGAATGGCCACCTTTTTTCCATTGAGTTGTGGTTTCATGGTCAAATGATCGCGCAGACCGTGCCACCGAAGTGCGCCTCTGCGTAAACCATCGCTCAACAGAAACATAGAAATTTTCCGGACGACGACGAGGCGGCCGTACTGCATCTCAGCTTGCAAGAAACTGACAGCGGTAGAGTGTAATTTGCATTCGCCAGCGGGGTTCGATTCATCTGTCGCACCGGAAAGACCTTGGCAAACCCGCCGCATCTGGTAGCCATTGTTATCATGAAAACCTGCCCGGTTCTGGTTACTGTGCTGGCGCTCGCCTGCTCCCTTTCTGTCCATGCTGACAACTGGGTGCAGAACGGCGATTTTGCCGATGGGATTGATCACTGGCGCGGGAATGGACGGGCCCCGGCCGATTTCGCACCCGACAATCCGCTGGACGCGCCCGACCCGTTCACGAGCAAGGGGCTCATCGTTCCTTTGCGCGGAATTTGGGACAAAGTGGAGCAGGATTTCCACGGCAAAAGCGCGAGTGGAATTCTCACCGTTACCTATATGATCTCGCCCGACCTGGCGTTTTCAACCAACCCGGACGACTATGTGAACATGCCCGATCAAATTCATTACGACGGCTGGAAACCCTTTAACACGCCACCGGGCGATTGGATTGTCTTCATTGCAGATTTCGGCAGCGCACATGGCACCTATTGGGAAATCAAACCCAAGCTCGGCACTTCGGCCCCGCAGACTTTCCGAGCTAAGGTGGAGCGACTGACTCCGCTCGAAGACAAGACCATTACTTTTGGTTTTCCTCCCGGCACGGGAAAAATTGTCCTGCTTAGTGTTTCGCTGACGGATGGATAAGGGCGCTTAAAATGACTTTGCTGCGACGCCTCCACCTCTACCTGGGTTGCTTCTTTGCACCCATGCTGGTTTTCTTTTCGATCTCCGGCATCTGGCAGGTTTATGGTGTGCAATGGGGCGATAACGAGAAGGTGCTCCGGCTTCTCTCGACCATCCACATGGGACATAATTTGCGTTCCAAGGACCCCAACGCATTCACCCTGACATCGCCTTACCTCGAATTCTTCGTGGCTCTCATGGCGACGAGCCTTCTGATCAGCATCGTTCTTGGCGTGATCCTGGCCTTCAAATTCGGCCGTGGCACTTTGGCGATGGCAAGCCTGGCGGGCGGCGTGTTGGTCCCGCTGATCATCATTCTGCTTTTCGCGCACAAGGTTTAACCGAGTGCGCCCCGGCGGCTAAAAGGTCCTAAGAACTTTTGCGGGTCGCCAAAACCTTCGGCTTTTCCTTCTTTGGCTTCTTCACTTCTTTTTTCTGACTGTTGTTGCCTTTACCCATATGGACTCCTGGTTGATGGTTTGGAAAAGAGTGGCGACCTGTGGCGAAAGCGCAACTGGAAATCAGCGATGATCACGGCTTTGCAGCGCTTCCTTTATAAGCACGCGCGAGAAGCGTGACCGGATGCACGATTTCGATCTTCATGCCGCGTACGGCAGGCCGTTTTGAATCTGAAGCAGGCATCCGGGATTGCCTGTGGCGACGACGGTCGCGCCGGTGGCGACGATATGGTCGAGCTTTCGCTGTAAAAGTTTGTCGGCCATTTCGGGCTGGATGAGATTGTAAATTCCAGCGCTGCCGCAGCACCACATCGATTCGGGCAGTGGCGCGAGTCAAGGCCGGGAATGCTCTTGAGCAGTTCGCGCGGTTGGGCGGTGATTTTCTGGCCGTGGCAAAGATGGCAGGCATCGTGATAGGTCACGCGTGCTCGGCACGCCCGACTTTTCCGGCGGTCGAAAATTGATTTCCACGAGCCATTCGCTGATGTCCTTCACCTTCTCCGACCACTGCGCTGCCTTCGCCGCGTAACGCGGATCGTCCTTGAGCAGCCGGTCGAAATGTTTGAGGTGCGAGCCGCAACCGGCGGCGTTGGTGATGATGGCATCGAGCCGGTCGAGATCGAAATGATCGAGCAGCCGGCGCGCGTAATCCTTGGCCAGTTCGTATTCGCCGTTGTGGGCGTGGAGCGATCCGCAACAGCCCTGCGCGGGCGGCGTGACCACGGTGCAGCCGTTGGCGAGCAGGACGTCGGCGGTGTCGCGATTGACGTCGCTGTAAATCAGATCCTGGACGCAGCCGGTGAGTAGGCCGACGCGGTAGGTTGGAGCGACGGACGCTCGGGATCGCGTCCCTCCAGGGGTCTCCTCCAGTGCAATAAGGTCGAGAGAAAAATGGCGCTTGATCACGGGCGTCTTCGCTTCGAGATCGCGCAATGCTTTCGGAAACAGCCGCAGGATGCCTGAGCGGCGCACGATCGCCTGACAGCCGGTGGCCTGATAGAACCAGAGCAGTCGTCCCACCGCGCGCAAGCGCCACTGCTTATAGAAGAGTCCATCCAGCACAAACCAGCGGAGAAGATTACGCCACGGCGACGGCAAGGCGTGACTTCGCTCGGCCTCGGCGCGGGCCATTTCAAAAAGCTGCGTGTAGTCAACTCCCGCCGGGCAGGCCGTTTCGCAGGCGAGGCAGCCGAGGCAGAAATACATTTCGTCCGCGAAGGCCTTCTTGGCTTCGAGTTGTCCGTCGGCGATGGCGCGCATGAGGGCGATGCGGCCGCGCGGGCTGTTGCGCTCGATCTTCGTGTCCATGTAAGTCGGACAAGTCGGCAGGCACATGCCGCAGTGGATGCATTGCTGCAACACCGAGTAATCGAGATCTTTGAGATAACTCACCGGCACTAAAATGGCATTTTCCGACGCCGCAGCACAAGCAGCGCGGGTTGACAAGGTCGCCACGCGGCTGCTTGTTTAGCTTCCATGAGTGAACTTTCCGTCGGTGCAAAGGCGCCCGCGTTCGCGTTGCCGGATCAATCGGGCAAAATCGTTTCACTGTCCGAATTCCTGGGAAAGAAGGTGGTGCTCTATTTCTATCCGAAGGACGACACGCCGGGCTGCACGACGCAAGCGTGTTCGTTTCGCGACGAACATTCCGTTTTCCAAAAGAAGGGCGCGGTCGTTTTGGGGGTCAGTCCCGACAGCGCAAAATCGCATATGAAGTTCATCGAGAAATTCTCACTGCCCTTTCCGCTTCTCGCTGATGAAGGGCATAAAATCGCCGAAACTTACGGCGTCTGGGTGGAGAAAAGCATGTACGGCAAGAACTACATGGGCGTTGAGCGCAGCACGTTTGTCGTGGATGTGCAGGGCAGGTTGAGCGCGATTTACCGCAAGGTAAAACCGGCGGAGCACATCGCCGAAGTGCTGGCTGGGTTGTAGGACTTTCTCCGCTCAAAACAGTTCTTCCTTGGCAAGCGGGCTTGGCGTCGCAAACATGCAGGTCATGGCTTCGGACCTTTTCGCCAACGCATCGCTGTTCACCCCGCCGGAACCCGAATCGCTGGAGAAGCTCGATATCTCCGAGAACGTCATCGAGGGATTGATCCTTCGGCTGATGTACATGAACTCGCGCATGGTGGCGCACGAGATCGCCGCGGAAGTTTGCCTGCCGTTCTACAACATCGTCGAGCCGATCCTGGCCAAGTTGAAGGAGAGCCGGCTGATTGAAATCACCCAGGGCGAAATGGCGGCGATTTCATACATTTATTCGATCACTGACGCGGGACGCGCGCGCGCCTTGCAGTATTTCGAACAGACCACGTATGTGGGACCGGCGCCGATATCGGTGAATTCCTACACGCAGATCATCGCCGAGCAAAGCCTGCGGCAAATCACCGTTCATGCCGATCGCCTGCATGAAGCCTTTCGCGGGTTGGTCTTCGACGATAAAATTCTCGACCAGGTCGGCCCGGCGGTGAATTCGGGACGTTCTATCTTCCTCTATGGCCCTCCCGGCAACGGCAAGACTTCCATCTGCGAGCGAATCGTCAAATCGTTCGGCGGTTCGATTTTCATTCCCTACGCCGTCGAGGTAAAGGGCTCGATCATCCGCGTCTTCGATGAGTATAACCACAAGCAAATCACGCCCGGCACCGACATGCGGCTGCAGGGCAAGTACGACCGGCGTTTCCACCTGATCGAGCGGCCGGTGCTCATCGTCGGCGGCGAGCTGAACATGGCTTCCTTGGATTTGATTTGGAACGAGGAATCGCGCTTTTACGAGGCGCCGATCCAGATGAAAGCCAATGGCGGCGCGCTAATGATCGATGACTTTGGCCGTCAGCGAATCGACCCCAAGACGCTGCTGAACCGGTGGATCGTGCCTCTGGAAAAGCAGGTCGACTTCCTGACCCTGCACACGGGCACGAAAATCGAAATCCCGTTCGATCAGCTGATTGTCTTCTCGACCAACCTCAATCCGCGCGACCTGGTCGACGACGCGTTCCTGCGCCGCATTCGCTACAAAATTCCGATCAACGATCCGACGCATGAGAATTACCGGGCGATCTGGCGCATCGTCAGCGAAAACCGGAGCGTCCCGTACGCGGATGAGATCGTCGATTACTTCGTGGAAAAGCATATGCGCACCTTCGGCCGTCCGCTGCGGGGCTGCCAGCCGCGCGATATCATCGACAATATCCTCGATGTCTGCCGCTATCGCCAAATCGAGCCGACCGTTACCGCAGAAATGCTCGATGACGCGGCCGAAGCCTACTTCGTCAAATTCGACGATAAAAATTACTCGAGCATCAAGTAGGGTTTTACCCCATTGCGGCCATGGTGGAATGGCCAGATGCTTACGTACCTCAAGGTTGCTGAACCGCGATTATGCGGTTTTGTTTGAAGCACCCGGTGAACCAACACGTCAAAGCGTTTATATTAGTTATTTATCGTATATGAAAACTTCCCTTCGCTTATTCGCGGTCCTCGCCTTGGCTGTTGCCTTTACACCTTTTTCCCTTCGTGCGCAGGACGAACCCCAGCCGCCTCCACCCGATGCCCAGGGAGACCAGAGTGACCAAGGCGACCAGGGAGCCTCATTCCAGACTTTCTACGATCAATTGGGTGACCAAGGTACCTGGGTACAGACGGACGACTACGGTTATGTTTTCCAGCCCAATGTGAGCGACCCCAACTGGGCGCCGTATACGGACGGCCACTGGGTTTACACGGATGCAGGCTGGACCTGGGTCTCTGACGAACCTTGGGGCTGGGCCACCTACCACTATGGACGCTGGGCCAACATCGACGGCTATGGCTGGGTCTGGGTGCCGGGTTATCGCTGGGCGCCGGCCTGGGTCAGCTGGCGTTACGGCGGCGGCTACGCGGGTTGGGCGCCGCTTCCGCCCGACAGCTTTGTGGGCGCGGAATATGGCGGCTCCGGCGGATGGGCCACCTTCCACTTTGGCGGCGACGTCGACGTCAGCTTCGGCATTGGAGCCGGCTGTTATAATTTCGTGAGCGTCGACGATATGGGCGAGCCAAATTACCGCGGGCATTACATCGACCGCAGCCGGAACTTTACGATCATCAATAACACGACCAACATCACAAACATCAACATCAACCGGAATGGGACCGCAGGTGGGGGCGCCAATTTCCGTGGCGTGTCGGTGGGCGGCCCGACACTCAATGAGGTGAATGCTCATTCGCGTCAACACGTTGCAAAGGTACAACTGACCGCGTCGAATCAAGCGGGGCGAAGCACGCTCCATGGAAATTCGCTGGCCGTTTTCGCACCTGCCGTGAATCCGAATACTGCCCGCACGGCCAAGCCGGGACGGGTCGCTCAGACCATCGCGCACCCGACGTTTAACCGCGGAGTTTCCATCACCAAGCCTCTGGCCGTTACTGCAAGTGTGCGGCCTCCTGCACCCAGTGCAGAAGCGATTCAGGCGGCAAAGACCGCACAGGCGCATGTGCCCACTTCGGCCAGAATTGCCACAGCCAAGACCAAGGTGAAGGCTCCCCTGACGAAGCCGTTGACGTCGATGCAACCCGTTCAGCGGACGACGGCACCCGAAACAACACAGCATCCGGCTGCGAGTTCCCCTTACACGGGCGAATCGGTGAAGCCCGAAACAACGCAGCACGCGGCTGCCAGTTCTCCCTATACGGGTGAAGCGGTCAAGCCCGAAGCGACGCAGCACGCGGCTGCCAGTTCTCCCTATACGGGTGAATCGGTGAAGCCAACTGCAACTGAAACGTACCATCCGCAGGCGGAGGAAAAACCGGCAGCGACATATCATCCTCAGACCGAAGAAAAACCGGCGGCGACATATCATCCTCAGACCGAAGAAAAACCGGCGGCGACATATCATCCTCAGGCCGAGGAAAAACCGACGGCGACATATCATCCTCAGACCGAGGAAAAACCGGCGGCGACATATCATCCTCAGGCCGAGGAAAAACCGGCGGCGACATATCATCCTCAGGCCGAGGAAAAACCCGCACCGGCTTATCATCCTCAGCCCGAGGAAAAACCGGCACCGGCTTATCATCCTCAGGCCGAGGAAAAACCGGCACCGGCTTATCATCCGCAAGCTCAGGCTGCGCCGGTTCACCAGGCTGCTCCGGCTCCTCATCCTCAAGCGGCTCCTGCCCCTGCCGCCAACTCGGCACCAGCGCCGGGGAAGCCGGAAAATAACGGACCTCAGGGTCACTAATACTTTGTGAGCTTAACCGCCCGATGCGGAAATCATCGGGCGGCAAGCGCGGAGACAAAGGCAATTCCTTTCGGCGTGACCCGCGCCGACTTTTGGCACAGCCTTAGTGACTATGGCCGAATCTCGTTCCGAAAGCATTGACGTCACTTACGTCGCCGACCTCGCCCGGCTTCGCCTTTCTCCGGAGGAAATTGCCACGTTCCAAAAACAGCTTGGTGATGTCCTCGGCTACGTCAGCCAGCTCGCGGAAGTTGACGTCTCGCAGGTCTCCCTCCTCGGCGAAGCCGACCTGAAGAACCGCCTGCGCGCCGACGAAGTGCGGCCCAGCCTCACGCCGGCCGAGGCGCTGGCCAACGCGCCTGCGCAGGACAATAATCTTTTCGTCGTACCCCGGATTATCGAGTAATTATTTTTTAAAACGGTCATCCTGAGCTTGTCGAAGGATCTCTAAATATTTCCCCATGGATACCACCAGCCTGACCATTCCCGAGCTTCGTCAGAAATTGCAGAGCGGCGCGATCAAGTCGCGCGAAGTCGTCGATCAACTCGCCAGCCGCGTGCAGGCGGTCGATCCGAAACTCAAGGCCTATCTTCATCTCGATGTGGACAAGGCGCGCGCGGCAGCCGAGGCGACCGACGTGTCAAAACCGCTGGGCGGCGTGCCCATTGCGATCAAGGATGTGATCAACGTGAAGAGCGATCCGTGCACCTGCGCCTCGCAGATTTTGCAGGGCTATGTCGCGCCTTATGATGCCACGGTGATCACCAAGCTGCGCAACGCCGGAGCGGTGCTTTTTGGCCGCACCAACATGGACGAGTTTGCGATGGGCTCCTCGACCGAGAATTCGTCCTGGGGTGTCACGCGCAATCCCTGGGACCTCGACCGCATTCCCGGCGGCAGCAGCGGCGGCTCGGCGGCGGCGGTCGGCGGGCATGAAGCTTTCGCCGCACTCGGCACCGACACAGGCGGCTCGATTCGCCAACCGGCGGCTCTCTGCAGTTGCGTGGGACTAAAGCCGACCTATGGCCGCGTTTCGCGCTACGGTCTTGTCGCGTTTGCCTCGAGCCTCGACCAGATCGGCACGTTCACCAAAACCACGGAAGAAGCGGCGCTCCTGCTCGAAATTATTGCGGGACATGATCCGCTGGACAACACCAGCGTCGACCGTTACGTGCCCAAATACACCAACGCGCTTCATGGCGGCGTGAAGGGCCTCAAGCTCGGCGTGCCGAAGGAATATTTCATCGAGGGGATCGATCCCGAAGTCGAAAAGGCGGTGCGCGCGGCGATTGAGGAATACAAAAGCCAGGGCGCGGTAATTGTCGAGGTCTCGCTGCCGCACACCAAGTACGCAGTCGCGGTTTATTACATCATCGCGACGGCCGAATGCTCGGCGAATCTCGCGCGGTTCGACGGCGTCCGCTACGGCAAGCGCACGCAAAAGCCGAAGGACATCCTGGACATGTATGGCCGCACGCGCGCGGAGGGTTTCGGCGCGGAGGTGAAGCGGCGGATCATCCTCGGCACCTACGTGCTGAGCTCCGGCTATTACGACGCCTATTATAATCGCGCACAAAAAGTGCGGCACATGATCGCCGAGGATTTCCGGCTCGCGTTCCAGAAATGCAACGCGCTGCTTACGCCGACCTCGCCCACCGCCGCGTTCAAGATCGGCGAACGCACGCAGGACCCGCTCCAGATGTATCTCGCCGATATCTTCACCATCGCGGTGAATCTCGCCGGCATCTGCGGCGTCTCCATTCCGTGCGGATTTACCTCGAACAAACTGCCGATCGGTTTGCAGATCATCGGTCCGAAATGGGGCGAGGAAACCATGCTTCGCGTCGCGCATTCCTACGAGGAGGCCACGCCCTGGCACAAGGAGAAGCCGCCGTTATGATATTGTCATCCTGAGCCTGTCGAAGGATCTCTAACTATTTGTTCCATGATCACCACCGCTCCCCTCACCGCCGCTGATTACGAAGCCGTTATCGGCTTGGAAGTGCACGTTCAGCTTAAGACGAACACGAAGATGTTTTGCGGCTGCAAAAACGAATTCGGCGGCGCGACGAATTCGCACGTCTGCCCGGTCTGCCTCGGCATGCCCGGCGTGCTGCCCGTGCCGAATGAAGAAGCCATCATCAAGACGCTTCTAACCGGCGAGATGCTCGGGTGCCAGATCGCGACGCGCTGCAAATTCGACCGAAAGAATTATTTTTACCCGGACATGCCGAAGAATTACCAGATCTCGCAGTACGACGAGCCTCTCTGCGCGGGCGGCGCGGTCACGCTCGACCTGCTGGCCTATCCGAAGGACGCGCAGAAGGACCCCTCCACCGTCGCCGACAAGGCGGTGCGGCTGGTGCGCATTCACCTCGAGGAAGACGTGGCCAAGTCGTTCCACTTCGAGGACGGCACCAGCGGCATCGACTTCAATCGCGCCGGCACGCCGCTGATGGAAATCGTGAGCGAGGCCGACATGTCGTCGCCGGAGGAAGCGTTCGCGTATTTATCGGCGCTCAAACAAATCCTGATTTACGGCGGTGTCAGCGATGCCGACATGGAAAAGGGCCAGATGCGTTGCGACGTGAATATCTCCGTGCGGCCGAAGGGTCAGGTCGAATTCGGCACCAAGTGCGAGTTGAAAAACCTCAACAGCATCAGCGGCGTGCGGCGCTCGCTCAAATATGAGATCGCGCGACAGATCGATGTCGTCACTACCGGCGGCACGATCCAACAGCAAACCCGCCGCTGGGACGACGACAAGGGCGAGACGACGTTGATGCGCACGAAGGAAAAGGCGCACGATTATCGTTACTTTCCCGATCCCGACATCCAGCCGGTGCGGACCGATCACGGCCTTTACGAAGAGGCGGTCAAGCGCATGCCCGAGTTGCCCAAGGCCAAAAAAATCCGTCTTATCGACAAGTTCGGCGTCAACGCCTACCAGGCGGGCGTGCTCGCTTCCGACGCGGCACTGGCCGATTATTTTGAGAAGGCTGCCGCGGCCAACCCTGCCAATGGCGGCGCCGTCGCCAATTTTTTGCTCAACGATTTTCTCGCCATCACGACGAGTGAGGAAACGCTGCCGAAAGTCGCGCCGGAATTCTTCGCCGAACTAGCCGAGCTTGCCGCCTCCGGCCAGATCAACAGCAAGCAGGCCAAGGAAGTTTTCTCCAAGATGATCGCCGAGGGCAAATCACCCTCCGTGCTGGTGAAGGAACTCGGACTTGCGCAGGTCAGCGATGTCGGCGAGCTCGAAGCCTTTTGCGACCAGGCCATCGCGGCCAATCCGAAGAGCGTCGCCGATTTCAAGGCAGGCAAGCAGAATGCGGTCAACGCGCTCAAGGGTCAGGTCATGAAATTGAGCAAGGGCACCGCGAATCCCCAGCTCGTGGGCGACATTTTAGTGAAGAAGCTGAGTGCATAAATTCAAGCGAGCTGGCGACCGAACGATTATGTAATTTTGGGACATCGCTAAACGGTTGAGCTGATCCTTCGACAAGCTCAGGATGACAAGAACGCGGAAGCCGTATTTAAGAATTTACCTCCGCTTCCGCTCTTTAGTCGGCTCTTCAGTCCTCCGTGCGAAACATTCAGCCACAATTGAGCTTGGAGTAAGGGCGCGGTTTTTGATTTACTAACCCATGCATTTCACTTCGGCACGGCTGACGGAAATCGTCGGAGCGTTTCCCAGCAGGAAGATTCTCGTCATTGGCGACCTGATGCTGGACGAGTTTCTCTGGGGCAAGGTCACGCGCATTTCGCCCGAGGCGCCCGTACCGGTGGTCGATATCCAGCGGCGCGCGGCCTATCCGGGCGGCGCGGCCAACGTGGCGCGCAACCTGGCCAGCCTCGGCGCGGAGACGGGGCTCGCCGGTGTCATCGGACAGGACGTGCCGGGCCAGCACCTCGTCCAATTGCTCACCGACAAGAACATCGCCACGAGTAGCATTCGGAAAACGCCACTACGTCCCACCACGCACAAGACCCGCATCTGCGCGATCACGCGGCAGTTGCACGACCACCTCGAAATCGAGGACCAGCAGCAGATCGTTCGCGTCGACGATGAATCGAGGAAACCGCTCGATCCCGAAAGCCGACTCTGGCTTTTCGACCGGCTGCGCGCGGAGATCGCCCAGCACGATGCGATCATCATCGAGGATTATGCCAAGGGTCTCGTCGATCAGGAACTGGTGACACTCGTGCTCAGCGAGGCCAAGACGCATGGGAAAATTGTCGCGATCGATCCGAACCCGAACAACCCGTTCGATTGGTCGGGCGGCACCGTGCTCAAGCCGAATCGCAAGGAGGCATTCCAATCCGTTGGCATGCCGTTTTCCACCGACGAGGATGCGATTGGACGCGCCGGGGCCATGCTGCAAAAGCGACACAACGTGAAGTATGTCCTCATCACGCTCGGCGAGGCCGGCATGCTGCTGCTGGAACAGGGCCAGAAACCTTATCACACGCCGACGCGCGCGCAGGAAGTCTTCGACGTTTCCGGCGCGGGCGATACGGCGATTGCCGCCTTCACCGTCGCGCTGGCCGCGGGTGCGACCGGCATCGAGGCGGCGGAGATTGCGAATCATGCGGCGGGTGTGGTCGTCGGTAAACTGGGCACAGCCACGCTCGACCCCGCCGAATTGCGCGAGATGTTTGCGAAGACGGAGGGGCTGGAGTGAAATCACGCGCCGTTTTTCTCGATCGGGACGACACGCTGATGGTGAACGTTCCCTACCTCGGCGATCCGACGCGCGTGGAGATTTTTCCCGAGGCGGCGGCGGCGCTTTACTCCCTGCGACAAGCCGGCTTCCTGCTTTTTGTCGTGAGCAATCAATCGGGCGTGGGCCGCGGGCTCATCACGCGCGACCAGGTTATCGCCGTGGATACGGAAATGAAGCGGCAGCTCGATGGCGATTACATCCATGCTTTCTTTCATTCCTACGCCACGCCGGATGATCCCTACGCGACCGACCGCAAGCCCTCGCCCGAATTATTGCTCGAAGCCGCCAAGGTCCATGACCTCGATCTGGCCGCCTCGTTTTTCATCGGCGATCGTCTCTCCGACATCGAATGCGGCATCAACGCCGGTTGCCGCACGGTTCTGCTCAACCACGCAAACTCGAGCCGCAAGGAAAACTCTGACAAGGAGGATGCGCTGGCCCGCGAAAAAGCGCACTACATCGCCCCGACATTGACCGATGCCGCGAAGTGGATCCTCGAAGTCTCCTCGAATATACCGTGGCCCAAGACGCACGGGGATTCATGAAATCGATCATCGTCATTCCCGCGCGTTACGGCGCAACGCGTTTTCCCGGCAAGAGCCTCGCACGCATCAACGGCCGTCCCATGATCCAGTGGGTCTGGGAAGCGGCTAACCGGAGCCGCCTGACTGAGCAGGTGGTCGTGGCGACGGACGATGACCGGATCGCCGATGTCGCCGCCAAGTTCGGCGCGGACGTGATCATGACAAAAAAGTCGCACCGCTCCGGCACCGACCGCATCGCCGAAGTGGCCGATAAAATTTCCGCTCAACTCTACATCAACGTCCAGGGTGATGAGCCGCTGCTTTCTTCCGCCGCGGTGGACGATCTGATTCGAGGCATGATGGAAAGTCCGCGCGTTCCCATCGGCACGCTGGTCCACCGTATCGAATCGGAGGCGGAATGGCGCAGCCCGGAGGTGGTCAAGGTCGTCTGCAACCGCCATAACGAGGCGCTCTATTTTTCGCGCTCCCCGCTTCCTTTTCAACGCGCTTTTGACCGCAAGGCACGGCTGCTTCGGCATGTCGGCATCTACGCCTTTCGGGCCAGCGCGCTGGCCACTTTCGTTTCGCTGAAACCGAGCCCGCTTGAGATCGCCGAGAGCCTCGAACAGCTCCGCGCGCTGGAACACGGCATGACCATCCAGGTGATCGAAACCAAATATCGTTGCCTCGGCGTCGATACGCCCGCAGATTTGGTGCGCGTGGAAGCGGCGTTGCGCCAACAGGGCAAATCCAAGGCGGCAGAGCGCCGAGTCAAAACCAGGAGCAAAAAGAAATGAAGTATATTTTCGTCACCGGTGGTGTGGTCAGTTCTCTGGGGAAAGGTCTCACGGCGGCTGCCTTGGGTACACTCCTGGAGCACCGGGGACTGAAGGTCGTGCTGCAGAAGTTCGACCCCTATCTTAATGTCGATCCGGGCACGATGAGTCCCTACCAGCACGGCGAGGTTTATGTGCTGGAAGACGGCGCGGAAACCGATCTCGATCTCGGCCACTACGAGCGGTTCACCTCGGGCAAACTGACCCGCAAAAATAACCTCACCACCGGCCAGATTTACGAGGCCGTGCTGGCCAAGGAGCGCCGCGGCGATTATCTCGGCAAGACGGTGCAGGTCATTCCGCACGTAACGGACGAGATCAAGCAGCGCATTCGGCAGGTCGGCCAGTTCCAGGACTGCGACGTGGTCATCACCGAGATCGGCGGAACGACCGGCGACATCGAGGGCCTGCCGTTTCTCGAGGCGATCCGCCAGTTTGCGCTTGAAGTCGGTCACGAAAACGCGCTGTTCATTCACGTCACGCTGGTGCCGTTCATCAAGGCGGCCGGCGAACTGAAATCCAAGCCGACGCAGCAAAGCGTGGCCAAGCTGCGCGAGATCGGCATCCAGCCGCACGTGCTCATCTGTCGCACGGAACATTCCATCGACCGTGAGTTGCGGGCCAAGCTTTCCATGTTCTGCAACGTCACGCCCGAGGCGGTGATCGAGGAGAAGGACGTGGCCCATACGATTTACGAAGTGCCCCTGATGCTGCAGCGCGAGAAGCTCGATGAGCTGGCCGTGAAGCATTTCAAACTCGATCTGCCCCGCGCCGACATGACGGCGTGGCGCTCGTTTGTCGACCGGATCATTACGCCGAAACATCGCGTGAAGATCGGTGTGGTCGGCAAGTACATGGAAAATCAAGACGCCTACAAGAGCATCTACGAGGCGCTAACCCATGCCGGAGCCGCAGCCGACGCGGGCATCACGCTGACCACAGTCGACGCGGAGGAAATCGAGGAGCATGGTGCGGCTAAATTCCTGAGCGGCCTCGACGGCATATTAGTCCCCGGCGGGTTTGGCGTCCGCGGAGTGGAAGGCAAAATTCTCGCCGCTCGTTATGCGCGCACGCAAAAGATTCCGTACCTCGGCCTGTGTCTCGGATTGCAGATTGCCGTCGTCGACTTCGCGCGTGATGTTCTCGGGCTGGCCAAGGCGCATAGCACCGAGTTCAACTCGGAGACGCCCGACCCGGTCATTTCCATGCTCGACGAGCAAAAGCAAGTCGTGAAGCTCGGCGGCACGATGCGACTCGGTGCTTCGGTCTGCCATCTCATTCCCGGGACGAAAATTCAGGCGGCCTACGGTGCCGACCGCACCACGGAACGGCATCGGCACCGCTACGAATTCAACAACACTTATCGCGAAAAGATGGAAGCACACGGGCTGCGCGTGGCGGGGGTTACACCTGACGGCAAACTCGTCGAGCTGATCGAGCTGGCGGACCATCCGTGGTTCGCCGCCTGCCAGTTTCATCCGGAATTCCAGTCCAAGCCCAACCAGCCGCATCCTCTCTTCAGCGGCTTCGTGAAGGCGGCGGTAGCCTGTCGGGAGAAGTAAACCGACATGGACAGCGCGCGCAGCGCCTGAATCAAGCCGATCCGACGCGTGAGCTTATTGGGGCGGCGATGTGTCTTCTGGTCTGCCTAGTTCTCACCTTGAATTTTGCCTCTTACCATCGCAAGCATCAGACAGGTTGGACGAAAGGACAAATTCGGGCCTGCCTTGTTCCGTTAGGTATAAGTGCGATAATGTTCCTTTTCTGGTTGTTTCATTAGACGTTTGACAGACCAGAAATATGGTTCGAAGATGGGTCCATGAAACTAGTCACGGTTTCCCAAGCAAAGAGCAAACTTAGCGCCTATATCAAGTCGGCGGAAGAGGGCGAACAGGTTGTTATCATGCGAGGTTCCAAGCCGGCTGTCCTCCTGCGTCCAATCTCAGAGGATGAGCTCAGCGCCGTTCCTGATATTCCCGCTTCTGCATTGGCTGAATTTGATACCGAAATCGAGCGAGACCGAAAAGCTGGCAAGCTGGTAAATCTCGGTAACACTCCTAGTAAAGCTGTTGCCGCTCTGAGACGACTTGGGCGAAAGCGCAAGTAAATGGCTCGGCCCATTCAGTTCGCCAATCGTTTTTCACGAACATGGAAGAGTCTCTCGCCAACGCAAAAAGAGTGCATTCTCGAGATCATTATCGAACTGCCTGATTTGTTAAAAAACCCGCACCGACACAGCGGATTTGGCCTCCGGCGCCTTCACGGCTCAGCCTATTACGAGGTGCGAATCGACCTGCGATGGCGCCTGATTATGAAAATAGATGTCGTGAAATCGTTTTGTTTGACGTTCTCAACCACGATCAGGTCAGGCGGCTGCTCCATTGATTGAGATTCGCATCCAAATTGAACTTCGTGTAGCCTCAACCCTTCTCTCTCTGTGAAAAAAAATCCGTCCTCTCCCTCTGCGAAAAGTTTTTTTCTCGTCGCTGGGCCGTGCGTGCTGGAATCCGAAACGCTCACTGTTTCCATCGCGAAACATCTAGTCGAACTCACCGCCGAGTTGGGTATTGCCCTCGTCTTCAAGGCTTCGTTCGATAAGGCGAACCGGACCAGCGGAAAATCATTTCGAGGGCCCGGCTTGGCACGCGGCCTCAAAATCCTGGCGGCAATTAAAAAGCGTTTCGGCTGCCCGGTTCTGACCGATATCCACGACATCGCGCAAATCAAAACCGCAGCCAAGGTCATCGACATCCTGCAAATCCCTGCTTTCCTTTGCCGGCAGACAGATTTGCTTTTGGCCGCGGCGGGTAGCGGTCGTGCGGTCAACGTCAAGAAAGGGCAGTTCCTCGCGCCCGACGACGTGAGTAACATCGCGGCCAAACTTCGCTCCGGCGGTTGCAAGGATTACTACATCACCGAGCGCGGCACGACGTTCGGCTATCATAACCTGGTGGTGGACATGCGCGGACTTTCGTCGATGCGCCAGGCCGGCCATCGCGTTATTTTCGACGCCACCCACTCGGTGCAACGACCCGGCGGCTTGGGCGCAAGCACCGGCGGCGATGGCGCCATGGCGCCTGTGCTGGCTCGCGCTGCGGTCGCGGTCGGCATCGATGGGCTCTTTCTCGAAACGCATCCCCGGCCCGACCAATCGCCTTCCGATGGCGCCAACATGATTCCCCTTGCGCAAATGGAGGGCCTGCTGCGAACGTTAAAGCTTATCCATGAGGCCGCTCTACCTTAGTCTCGCCTTGGGCATGCTGATCCTGGCCGCGGCTTCGGCCCAAAACACCGGTGAAGGTGGAAACTCGCCTCAATTGCCGGTGGGCCAGATCTTCAAGCAATTCGAGTGGCCCATCTATCAGGACGGCAAGCTGAAGGCGACCATCGACGCCACGCAAGCCGAAGGCATCACGTTGAATCGCGCGGAAACCACCAACCTGAAAATCGACGTCTATGATAATGGAGCCGTGACGACCACGGTGACTTCGCCCAAGGCCGATCTCTATGTCGGCGAGGAAAAAATGCGCACCAAAAATACCGTGCAGATTGAACGCTCAGACATGACGGCCACCTCTCAGGATTGCGATTTCGATCTCAAGACGAAAAAATATCTCCTGCGCACCAACGTGAAGGTCATCCTCAAACATTTCGATGTCAGCATGACCCCCGCCAACGGCACGCCACCATCGCCTGCTTCGGCTGGGGCGGCACCTCAACCGCCTGCCCCGCAACCGGCGCGCAATGATGAATCGCTTCTAACGTCCCCTGGTGCTTATTCTGATACCAATACCTCCGCCCCGATTGCTCCCTCCAGTCCGGATACCAAATGAAATATCTTTTTTTCGCTTTTGTCATCGGTGCTGCGTTCATGGCGGCTATTCCGCTGGGCGCTCAAACCGCGGACGATTCCGATACCGAAACGCCGCCCCCCCCCGGCAGCACGGTCATCACGTCCGACGAACTGCATTCCGATCAAAATTCACACATCTCTATTTTTTCCGGAAACGTCGTCACCGTGGGCAACCAGTTTCGGATGACCTGCCAGGAGATGACCGTCAACTTCACCACGGACAACAAGGTTGACACCATCGTGGCCACGGGTGACGTTGTCATCACGCAGCCCGACCGGGTCACCCATTGCGGCCACGCCGAGTATTTCCACGACGAAGACAAGTTCGTCCTGACCGATCAGCCGGTCATCCTTGATCACAAAAACACCGTGTCAGGACCTGAAATCATCATTTACCGCACGTCGCAAAAGATGATCGTTCAGGGCGGCCGCTCCAATGTCATTCTCGGTCCTGACAGCCTGAGCTCGCCCAACCCCGCTCCAGCCCCCACCGATACTAAATAAGGCATGAAACACCGGCTCCCCAAGCCTAGAGCGGCGAAAAAAAAGTCCGAAACGGTCCGGATTAACCAGCCGGACTTGCTCGACGAGACGACTGACGATTCTTCACTCAAAATGATCAACGATGGCTCGGCCTCCGGCACGTTCGCGACGGTTTCATCATCGCGTGCGCCTTCGCTTTCGGCTACTTCGGACAGCCCACACCCGACTTACTTGATCGAAACCCGCGGCCTGGTGAAACAATACGGCGGACGGTGCGTGGTCAATGGCGTTGACATTCATGTCGGGGCCGGCGAAGTGGTTGGCCTGCTGGGAAAGAATGGCGCGGGCAAAACCACCACCTTTTACATGATCGTCGGCCTGGTCACGCCAACCGAGGGTGAGGTCCACATGGGCGACGAAAACGTCACCCGCATGCCGATGTATCGTCGCGCCCGGCGCGGCATTGGTTACCTGCCGCAGGAGGAATCGATTTTCCGCAAATTGACGGTCGAGGAAAACCTGCTCGCCATTCTCGAAACGCTCCCGATGACCGAGGAGGAACGCGACGTCCGGTGTGACGAATTGCTCAAGGATTTTGGCTTGGAGCATGTCCGGGAAAACGTCGCCATCACGCTTTCGGGCGGCGAGAAAAGGCGCGTGACCATCGCGCGCGCGCTCGTCACCAATCCCTCCCTGCTACTGCTCGACGAGCCGTTTAGTGGCGTCGATCCGATGGCCGTCCACGACATTCAGGAAATCATTTTGCACCTCAAGGAGCGCGGTCTCGGCGTGCTCATCACCGACCACAATGTACGCGAGACGCTCTCCGTGGTCGACCGCGCTTACATCATCGACGAGGGCCGCGTTCTCTCCGAAGGTACCCGCGAGTTTTTGCTTAATGATCCCATCGCCCGGGAAATTTACCTCGGCCACCGGTTCAGCATGTAGCCACGTTCGTGGTTGCTACCTCACCAACTCGGGCTGGCGCCTGGGCTTGGCCACCGATTTTTCTCCGGATCGAGTCACCGTCGCGGCGTAGATCGGGCCAAACCAGGTATCGACGAGGCAGAGTCCAAAAACAGCCCCAAACGGGATCGTGTAAAAGAAAGCGGTCGTGATCGAATTGACTCCGACGATGAAAGCGGCGGCGATGAGGTAATCGGGACAACCCTTGCAAAACAAACGAACGTTCTCCGCGTAATTGAACGCACAACTCAAAACAGATGCCCCGTCCAACCAGCGACAACATGCCACGCCACAGAAAGGAATGACAAACAGCATGATCGGCGGGATGAAAAGCGTCAGCAGCGTCAAGGGCAGCCCCAGCACGGTAACGAAAAGTCCGTAACAGCAACCCATCCAAAGCGCTGTCGGCAGAATCAGCGTAAAAACGGCAAGCGTCAGTTTGACCGCACCTTCCTTCGCGAAAACGCCAAGCCGGCTCCAATCCCAATCGGGCAACTGGACGCCGCGACCGGTTCGCGCTCGGCGCAGCACTTCAAAAGTAAAACCGAGCGGAAACCAAAACGAAAGAATATTGAAGCCAAGAATCCAAGGAAAAATCGCGTTAACCCAGGCTGGTGCCGTGCGGGAAAAATAAGCGGGAGCCAACGCGACCAAAAAGGGATTAATCAGCAAAAATCCACCGAGCAGCACTTTTGCCAGCCAATTCGGGTCAGACAATATTTGGCCGAACCCTTTCTTTTCGTCGCTAAACGGCATTCCCTCAAAATTTTTCATGACGCGTACGCGCATGAAAATTCGCGGTTAAATTGAGGGCGTCAAGGCAAAGATTTGAGAGGTAACCGGGTGGCTTAGACCTCTACTCCGTGACCCTAAAATGTTGCGTTCTTGATTTTAACGCTGTGCGTTTCTACTCTTTTTCCTATCGTATTCTATTCGACAAGCTTATGACCTTTTTTACGTTCTCCAAGGGGCGAAAGACGTGCTCTCTCGTCGTCGGGTTAGGGTCTCTCTTTTTTACTGCCGCTTTTCTTCCGGCGCAAACCGAGACGAATTCCAGCCTTCCTGGTCCGGGCGAGCTCAGCTTGGCCGAGACCAATTCCCCTGCGTCTAAGGTGCCTGCTACCTCGCCGACCCTTCCTGAATCGACCCCTCAACCAGCCCCGTCGGCCCCGGCTCCGCTCCAACCGGCGACTGTCAGCGCCGTAGCCAACTCGGCACCCGACAGTCTCCTTTACGTGCTGGGCGCAGTGATAACCTTCGCCTCCCTAGCGGGCTTTTTGCTTTTCCAAACTGGCTTGACCCGGGCCAAAAACAGCGGCCATACCTCCATGTTGCTGCTGGCCGGAGTGGCCCTCGGCTTGACCGGCTATTGGATCGGCGGATTCGCGGTGCAGAACGGCGGAGTTGGCGACGCCCATGCGGCCCTGGCGCAGTCCTTCACTCCTGCGGAAAAAAGCGCGCTGGATCATGAATTGGGTCCCATTGCTTTCGGACATCATTGGGGATTGATGGGCAGTTCCGGCTTTTTCCTCGCAGTCGACCCTTCGGCCAGTTCCGGTATCGCCATGCTCTTTCTCGTGCAGGCCTCCTTGCTGGCCGTTGCCGTGGCCGCGGCGCTTGGCGGCGCTTTTGAACGGGGCCAACTTTTGCCGATCGCCTTCTGCGCTTATCTCGTCGGCGTGCTCGTTTATCCATTTCTGGCGAACTGGGTGTGGGGCGGTGGCTGGCTGGCCGAACTCGGGCATGAATTTGGACTTGGTCACGGCTTCGTCGACGTCGGCGGCTCCGGCGTGATCCACGAAACAGCAGGCACCCTGGCGCTGGTCCTGGCCACGGTTCTGGGCCCAAGACATGGCCGCTTCGGGCGCAACAAGGTCTCCCCGCCAATCCCCGGCCACAACGTACCCTTCATCGTGCTCGGGAGCATCGTTCTTCTCGTGTCTTGGATGGGCACCAACGCCTTCGCCTGCGCGCGCGAGGCTTCCGATTCTGGACTCCCGTTGTCTGGTACGTTCGCGGGATTGGCGGCGATCTCAACCCTGCTCGCTGCGACCGGCGGGCTGGTCGCCTCCTTTGTCCAGGCGGCATGGGAAAAAAAGCGACCCGATCCGGCCCGTCTTTGTCGCGGCTTGCTTGGAGGTGCGGTCGCTAGTTGCGGCGGCGCGGGCCTGATCGACTCGTGGGCCGCATTCATCATCGGAGCCGTGGCTGCCCTGCTCGTCGAGGCGGCCGTCGTGGCCCTCGATCGTAAACGCATCGATGATCCCATCGGCGCGACCGCAATTCATGGCGCCGCCGGAGCGTGGGGCGTGGTGGCTGTGGGACTTTTTGCCAACGGCACGGCGGGCAGCGGACTCAACGGCGTGGCCAGTCCGGTTCGCGGACTTCTTTTTGGTGGAGCGTGGCATCAGTTGGCCGCGCAAATTATCGGCTGCGTCACGGGCTTTGCGGTGGTCTTTCTTCTCGGTTACGCCTGCGTTATCCTCGTGCAGAAAATCCTCGGACTTCGTGCCGATCTGGCCGATGAAATCAGCGGGCTCGACCTGCCCGAGCTCGGTACCCTCGGTTATCAGGGCGATGCGGAGCCGGAGGAAAAAAACGGCAAAAGCTGATGGGTATATGTTGGAACAGTTCCTGGCCATGATTGACCTGTCCTAACGGTTTTCCTATGCTCGCGCAGCCCGACCATGACCACGGTCCCCAAGAAAACCATCGAGGTTTCGCTCGAAACCTTCCGTGAACCGGCTTTTCCGCTGCTGGAGCGCGCTCAGGAAGCCATGCGCAATGCGCAGCAGAATCTCCTCGGTTTGCAAAAGCCCGAAGGCTACTGGGTGGGCGAGTTATTTGTCGATTCGACCCTCGTGTCCGACGTGGTCGCGTTCATGCACTGGACCGGCGAAGTCGACTTCAACAAGCAGTCCCGTTGCGTCAAGCACCTCTTCGATCGCCAAATGCCCGATGGCGGCTGGAATACCTACTACAAAGGGCCGAGCGAACTCAACGCCACCTTAAAGGCCTACTTCGCCCTGAAGCTGGCCGGCTTCCTGCCCGACGATCCGCGGATGATCAAGGCCCATGCCACCATCGTGCGGCTGGGCGGCATCCCCAAGGCCAACACCTATACCAAGTTGTTTCTCGCCCTATTCGGCCAGTACCCGTGGAAGCATCTGCCAATCATCCCTTCGGAGATCATCCTGCTGCCGAACTGGCTCTATTTTAACATCTACGAGATGTCGTCCTGGAGCCGCGCGATGGTCGTGCCTCTTTCGATCATCAACCACTTCAAGCCGGTACGCAATTTGCCGCCCGAAAAGCAGCTTCACGAATTGTTTCCTTACGGCACCGAGCATTCAAATCTCGGGCTGCCTTTCGATAAAAAACTTTTTACCTGGAAGAATTTCTTCCTCGGTTGGAACAGCGTCCTCAAGTTCGTGGATGGGCTGCCTTGGAAACC
Source organism: uncultured Verrucomicrobiae bacterium (assembly GCA_963812985.1). Lineage (GTDB taxonomy): Bacteria > Verrucomicrobiota > Verrucomicrobiia > Methylacidiphilales > UBA1321 > JABDGH01. Next base: position 2,037,601 of record CAWEXI010000005.1, on the reverse strand, counting down.
GTTCCGTCGGCGGGCCCTGAAAAAAGCCGAAGCGTGGATCCTGGAACGCATCGGCAGCGGCAGCGACGGGCTCGGCGCGATTTTCCCCAGCATGATGTACACGATCATGGTACTGAAGACGCTCGGTTACGGCGAAGACAATCCAGTCATGCGCAAAGCGGTCAGGGACTTCCTCGACTTGGAAGTGCACGATTCCCACGACGAATTCCGGATGCAGCCGTGTCTTTCTCCAATCTGGGATTCGGCCATCACGGCATTCGCGCTGGTGCAATCGGGCATTCCGGCCGACCACCCGCAAATCCAGAAAGCCGGCGAGTGGATCCTCTCCAAAGAGGTGAAGGATTTCCGCGGTGACTGGAAGCATAAAAATCCGACGCCCATCACCAGCGGCTGGGCCTTCGAGTTTAATAACAAGCATTACCCCGACGTGGATGACACCTTCAAAGTCTTGCTCGCCTTGGGCGCGATCAAAATGCCCGACGAAGCGGTCAAGAATGAGGCGATGGCGCGCGCGCTCGGATGGGCCGTCAGCTTTCAATGCAAGAATGGAGGCTTTGCCGCTTTCGACAAGGATGTGACCAAGCAATGGCTCCAGGACGTGCCGTTTGCCGATCACAATGCGATCCTCGATCCTCCGTGCAGCGATATCACCTCGCGTGCGCTCGAAGTCTTTGGCCGGATGGGTCTCAACCCAAAACAGGCTTTCATCAAGCGGGCGCTCCGGTTCGTGCGCGAGACGCAACTGGAGGATGGTTCCTGGGAAGGGCGTTGGGGCGTGAACTATATTTACGGCACGTGGCTGGTGCTGCGCGGCTTAAAGGCCATCGGCCAGGACATGAATCAAGACTGGATTTTGCGCGGCGTGAACTGGCTCGATTCGTGCCAAAACGCGGACGGCGGCTGGGGTGAAACGTGCGCGACGTATGACAATCCCAAGCTCAAGGGCCAAGGCGAAAGTACGCCTTCACAAACGGCCTGGGCGCTCATGGGCATCATCGCCGCCAGCGACCGCCTGCGTCCCAGTATCCTGCGCGGCGTCGAGTATTTCGCCCGAACACAGAACCCAGACGGCTCCTGGACGGAAGACCACATCACCGGCACCGGGTTTCCCAAGGTCTTTTATCTCAAGTACGACATGTACCGAAACAACTGGCCGCTGCTGGCCCTGGCCGATTTCCAGGCGCTTGCCGTCAAGGACCGGCGATGATTTGCTATGCCTTTCCTCTCGCCCATGAGGCCGCCCTGCTCTTGAGCCGCTGCACCGAAAAAGAATCTTTTACCCTCGACGGAGTTCGCTGCACGCTGGCCAATTTGGGGCGCCGCCGAATTTTAGTCGCCTTGATCGGCATGGGCGAGGCTGCGGCCGGTGACAGCACAGAAACCATTTTTCAGAATTTTCGGCTCAAGGCGTTTGTCCTCGCGGGATATGGAGGCGCACTGGTTGCGCCGTTAAAGGTGGGTCAAGTTTTGATCTCCGCCAACTTTACTTCCGAAGCGGTGCTGGGATTTCTGCGCATGCTTTCGGGATTCGATTTTGCAAGCTTCAGTACCATCGACGAGATTGCAGGCACGCCGGAAAAACGGACCGAGTACGCTCAAGCCACCGAGGCGCAGGTCGTTGATATGGAAACCGAGGCGGTCGCCAATGTCGTGAGTTCGCGCCAAATTCCCTTCATGGCCGTGCGCGTCATCAGCGACGACTACGAGCAAGTTTTACCCGTGGGCGCACTTGCCGCGGGTTTTAATGCGAACCTGGGCCGGGCGACACCGTTCCGCCTGCTCGGTTATCTCTCCATGCGACCGGGCGAAGTGCTGCCGTTTAAGAAGTTCGTCCAAGGCCTTTCCGTGGCCCGAAAAAATCTCACCCGCTTTTTGACTCAACTCAACAACGAGTTACCAGCGAGTTGGTAAAACCTATTTCATTCGCTACGGCGTGCGCTCGTGGCGGATATCGACCGCCTGGTAAAGGTAGTAGACTTCCTCCGCGATATTCTTGCAGTGGTCCGCGACGCGTTCGAGGCAGCGCGCGACGATGGTAAGGTTCATGGCGCGGGTGATGGTCGACGGATCTTCGAGCATGAAGCTGGTCAGTTCACGCGCGAGTTGTTTATTGATCTGATCGACCTCCTTGTCGCGCCGAATGATTTCCTGCGCCAGCTCGGGTTTGCGATCGATCAGGGCGGTAATGCCGTCGCGCAGCATACCTTCGGCGATTTGCGCCATGCGCGGAATATCGATGAGCGGCTTGAGCAACGGCTCTTTGTTTAACTCCAGGGAACGGCGGGCTACGGCCACGGCCTGGTCGGCGATGCGCTCGAGATTACTCGAGATTTTTGAGGCCACCAGCATGAAGCGGCAATCGGTCGCGACCGGCGCGTGGGTGGCCATGTGATTGATCACCAGTTCGTCGATCGTCACTTCAAGCTCGTCCAGCTGGGAGTCTTCCGCCTCGACTGAAGCAGCCAGCTTTTCGTCTCGCTCGATCAGCGCGCGCATGGCCAGGGAAAGATTGCGATTCGCCAGGCTGGCCATCATGAGAAGAGTCTGCCGAATGTGCGAGATTTGCTCGGATGCCGGGCCGTTGGAGAACGGAACGTTGGAGGGAAGAGTGGCCATGAAAAAAAGATAAGTCCTAAAGGGGATAACTCAAAATGCCGGGGTTTTGATCAACCGAAACGTCCGCTGATGTAATCCTCGGTCTGTTTCTGGCCGGGGTTAGTGAAGATTTTTTCCGTGGCGTCGATTTCGATTAGCCGGCCCATATAAAAGAACGCGGTCACATCCGAGCAACGCCCTGCCTGCTGCATGTTGTGAGTAACGATGACGATGGTGTAGTCCTGCTTCAATTGGTGGATGAGTTCCTCCACTTTGACTGTCGCGATGGGATCGAGCGCGGAACAGGGTTCGTCCATCAGGATGATTTCGGGCTCGACGGCAATCGCGCGGGCAATGCAAAGGCGCTGCTGTTGTCCGCCGGAAAGACCCAGCGCGCTGGTATGGAGGCGGTCGCGGACCTCGTCCCACAACGCGGCGCCACGGAGGCTGCGTTCCACGGTTTCATCGAGGCGCGCCTTGTCTTTGACGCCCTGGAGCCGAAGCCCATAAACAACATTTTCGTAGATCGATTTGGGAAAGGGATTCGATTTTTGAAAGACCATCCCGACGCGCTTGCGCAGCTCAATGACATCGACGGAAGGATGATAGATATCGACGCCAGAAATCTTGATGGTGCCTGCACCAATACGCGCGCCGTCGATCAGGTCATTCATGCGGTTGAGGCAGCGCAGCAGCGTCGACTTGCCGCAGCCGGACGGCCCGATGAAAGCCGTAACGAGCTTTTCCTTGATCGGAAAATGGACGTCATGAAGCGCCTTGCTCGCGCCGTAATAAAAATCGACATGATTAATGTCGATCACGGTCGGAGAATTTAGGCGTGCGGCCTTGTCACTCATCGTTGCGGAAGAGGCAGGGGTAGCCACGACTTCCTCATTTTGTACGACGGGAATCGATTGGTCCATAGCGATGGGTGGTTGCAGGCTCATTGATGAGGGCGACAGCTGAAATTAGCCAGGATTCCGTGATTTATGAAAAGATATCTTATTTCGCGCGGTTGGCCACCAAATGGCTGACGATGTTCGTAACCAGGACGATGACAATGAGCACAAATGACGCCGTCCAAGCCATGTTCACCAAATTGTCATAGGGAACGCTGGAAAAATTGTAAATAAGCACGGCCATGCTCGCGGTTGGTTCGCTGATGCTGTGAATCCAATAGCTGGTAAAAAGTGCCGTAAAAATAATTGGTGCCGTTTCGCCGGCCGCCCGCGCGACGGCCAGCATGACTCCCGTGACGATCGTTGAGCCTGCCGCCGGCAGTGTAATGTTCAATACCGTTTGCGTGCGATTGGCGCCGAGGGCCAGGGAAGCTTCCCGCAGGAAGCGTGGCACCCGCAAAAGCGCCTCCTCGGTCGCAAGGACAATGATTGGCAGCATGAGAATGCCCAGCGCGAGCCCTCCCGCCAGGACGGAAAACGAGCGCGTGGTGATTACGAGGACGCCGAAAATGAAAACACCCGCGAGAATTGAGGGCAACCCGCTCAGGATCTTGGCGCAGAAACGAATGATCCGTGCGCTTTTCGATCCCTGCGAATATTCAGTCAGGAAGATGGCAGTCAGAACACCGGTGGGAACACTGACGAGTGCGCCGACGGCGACCAAAATGAACGTACCGACCAGCGCGTTCCCGAATCCGCCGCCATCCATTCCGGCGGCTGGGGGCAATTCCCAAAGCATCGACCAGCGGAAGTTACCCGCACCGCGTTTCACAACCATATAGAGAACAGAGACGAGCGGCACTAGCGCGGCCAGCGTGACCAAACCGACCAAGATATCCATCCCCCGGCTGAAGACGAGCCGCCAGCGCAGCTTGCGGCTCAGGTCCATGCCTTGCGATCCAGGCGGCCGAAGCGAGGTGGAATTCAGGGTTGCCATAGACTAGAGGTGTCGGATGGTAGCTCCGGTGCGGTCCAAAATAAGTTCCGCAACCGCGTTGATGCCGAGAGTAAGCACCATCAGGATAAAGGACAGGTACATCAAGGCCGCGACTTCCATGCCGGTCGCCTCGCCGAAGCTGTTGGCCAGAAGCGACGCGATGGTATTGGCCGGGGCGAAAATCGAAGCGCTGATCTGGTTGTTATTTCCGACCAACATCGCGAGCGCCATCGTTTCGCCCATCGCGCGGCCCAGACCAAGGACAGCCGCGCCAAAAATTCCGCTGGCCGCGATCGGAAGCGAAATTTGCAGGATCACATCCCACCGCGTCGCGCCCAAGGCCGCGGCTCCTTCCTTCAACGCCAGGGGAGTTGTCTTCAGGGCCGATCCAGCCAGCGCCGCGATGGTGGGCAGGATCATGATCGCCAGGACAAACGCGGCGGGTAAAAAACCGGGGCCTGATGATGGGGTGGAGAACAGCGGAAACCAGCCGAAATGCGCGTTGAGCCAATTGCCCAGCGGCGTCGTGATCGGAATGATCACGTAAATTCCCCAGAGGCCATAAATCACGCTGGGAATGGCGGCGAGAAGTTCCACCAGGAATTTAAAGAAGCTCCGCACTTTCAGGTGGAGATAATCCTCCGTCAGGAAAATCGCAATGGCCACACCGAGCGGTGTCGCGATCAAGAGAGCCAGCGCGGCGCTCACCATCGTTCCGTAAATCAAAGGCAGCGCACCGTACTGGTCATCAACGGGGTCCCATTGCGTCCCGACAATGAAACCCAAGCCATACTGCCGAATCGCGGGCATCGCCGCGTAGCCTACCTGAAAGGCAATCCATGCCAACAAGGCCACTGTTCCCCACCCCGCGAGGAAAGTAGCCCACGAAAACACCACATCGAAAACTTTTGAACGCTGGGCATTTTTACTGCCAACCCATTGCGCACCGGCCGCCCGTGATGGTGCGGTCGCCGTTTCCATTATTGGATGGTATTGACCGCCGCATGAACTTTACCGACTACCGCAGCGGGCAGAGGCAGATAACCGAGATCAGGCGCCAGTTTCTGCCCATCGGTCAGGCCCCAGTTGGCCAGGGCCTTGATGGCATCAGCCACGCCGGGCTTGGTGTATTTGGTGTGGCAAAGCCACCAGGTGAACGTGACAATTGGATAGGAGCCGTCGCCAGTCGGGTCGGTCACAAAAGCGCGCAGATTGGGCGGCAGGTCGACTTGGGCCAGCGCGGTTGAGCCCGAATCGGGCGTGGGCGCGACGAACTTTCCAGCTTGGTTCTGAAGTGTCGCCATGGCCAAACCGGTTTTCAGCGCATAGCCATATTCGACGTAGCCGATCGTTCCGGGAGTCTGCTTGATCAGCGCGGCGACACCCTCGTTGCCCTTGCCGCCAACGCCAACGGGGAATTTGACCAGCTTGCCGGCGCCCGGTTTGGCCTTGAACTCGGGGCTGATGGCAGCCAGATGATTTGTGAAGTTATAGGTCGTGCCGCTGCCGTCCGCACGATAGGCGACGGTGATGGGGAGATCGGGCAAGGTCACGCCAGGATTTGCCGCGACGATTTTCGGATCGTTCCACTTGGTGATCTCACCGAGGAATATGGCCGGGTAAACATCGCGAGGCAGCTGGATCGAAGCCGTGATGCCTGGAAGATTATAGGAGAGAACGATGCTACCGGCCGTCATGGGCAGAAGGACCACGCCACCGTTGGTCACGGCTGCAATTTCAGCATCGGACATCGCCGCGTCGCTGGCGCCGAAATCGGTCAAACCGCCAGTGAATTGCTTGATACCCGCGCCGCTTCCAATTCCCTGGTAGTTGATCTGCACATCTGGATGCAGCTTGTTGTACTCAGCAAACCAACGGCCATAAAGCGGAGCTGGAAACGTCGCGCCCGAGGCGTTCAAGGTTATGGTATCGGCCCGAAGGAGAGAACCGAAGGACATGGCGAGCGCGATGGTGAGAGGAAGAAGATTTTTCATTATATTAAGGTTGAATTCGTTACGGGATGCGCCGTCGGGCAAATTCAAAGCCCAAGGCCCGAAATTTCGGAATCACGACCGGCTGACCCTTTCGAATTCGCTTTGGAGGCTGCGGGAGAATTGTTACGAATGTGTGTCAATCGTGAAACTATTTGGAGATATGCCTCAAAACCAACCTCAAAAGGAGTGCGTACTTGGTTAATTTTAAATAGCTCCTATACCGCTTTATGACTTCCGACCGGCAAAAAGATGGCGCGCTGCTCGGAAAGCTATTTTCCGCGCGCGGCCAAACGCTTACCCGGCGCCAACTTGCCCAAGCGGCCAAGGTCCCGCTCAACGATTTGGAGCAGAGATTGTCGCCCTATATCCAAGCGGGGTATCCGATCGTTTTTCATCCCCAAGGGCGCGTTGAACTGCAGGAACCGCCCGATATCTGGTGCGCGGAAGAAATCATAGCACGCTGCCTCCCTAAATATGCCTCTTCGCCGGTGTGGGATCCGGTGCTTCTGGCCAAGACTTCTTCAACTAACGACGTCGTCCGCAAGCAGGCGCAAAAAGGCGTGGCGAGCGGGTTTCTCGTCGCCGCCTCCAGCCAAACCGCCGGCCGGGGACGCTTGGGGCGAAGCTGGGAGTCGCCGCCCGAGCGTGGACTTTATCTTTCGATTCTATTAAGATCCGATTTGCTCGTGACCGAAGCGGGCAGACTCACAATCCTAAGCAGCGTGGCGTTGGTTGATGCGGTCGAAGCGATCTCGAATGTGCGTCCACAGATCAAATGGCCGAACGACTTGGTGATGCGCAAGCGCAAACTGGCCGGGTTGCTGATCGAGACCGAACGCAAAAAGGACCGCCTTGCTTTCGCGGTGATTGGTATCGGACTTAATGTCGGCCATGAAGCGAAGGATTTTTCGCCTGAAGTACGGCCTCACGCGACTTCTCTCTTTCTCGCCACCGGCCAGAAGTATCGCCGGGCCGATCTGCTCGTTGCTTTTCTGCAAGCCCTTGAGTTGCGGCTGACGCGGCCTTTCGAGGAGGCGCGTGAAGCATGGAGCGCCAGCAGCTTGACCCTGGGCCAGCGGGTCACGTTGACCACCGCGCGCGGACGAAAGCATGGTCAGGCCGTGGGGCTGGATGAGTCGGGCGCCTTATTGCTGCGGGAAAGCTCGGGCAAAGTCGAAGTGGTGACCGCGGGCGACATGCAGGCGTGCTAGCAACTGCTGTTAAAACGGTGAGGCGGCGAGTGGAAAACGATAAACCACCCACCGCCTCGAAAGCTAATATATCCTATCTCTGCAAGACTGCCAGATAGTGATCGACCATGCGGCGGCCCGCCACATCGTTACGCTTCACGTAACAGTTGCGCAAGTTGATCAGCAGCCGGTGCATCGTCTGCACGGGCGTGCAGGCGCTTGGTCAATAACGGCCGCTGCTTGAGCGGAACTTCCGAGGCGATCATCTCCCATTCGCCGTCGGAGAGCATGCGGCCCTTGCGGTACGGATCGAAAATAATGCCGTCGAGCCGGGCGAGAAAATGGCCCGGCGCCGCGATGCCTTCGACGGAATGTTCAGGCGCATGCCGACCAGCATGTAAATCAGCGTCAGCGTGATCGGCAGGCCGCAGCGAAATTCCATCGCCCACGGCAGGTAGCCGTTGCGCGGATGATAGTAGTCATCGCCGCAGCCGCCGAGGCCCTGCTCCTGGCCGAGGTAACGCGCCAGGCAATGCACTTTCTCGCGGGAAGTGGCTTCGGGCGTGATCAACTCGGCCGACGCCTTCGGCCCATTGGTCCAGCTGGCGCGCATAAGGACCGCCCTCGAAGCCGGGATGCACCGTGCGGGTGAAATCCCAGCAAAGCTCCTCCACCTGGCTCCAGCGTCTTGAGCTTGGCCAGGCCGCGGGAAACATCGCCCAGCGTCCGCGACGCTTCGATTTCCTGGATGACTTCGCGCAGGCTTTCCTTGGCCGGGCCCGTGCGCCTGCCGCAGCATCTCGGCGTATTCCGCCAGACGCGCATCGCCTCCCTGAATCAGCTGGCCCTTGACCAGCCCGACCGTGGCGGCATCCCCGTCCTGAAGAAGTGAAACAAGTGCTTGTTGCTGGGATGCCGTCATAGTTGATGCTTATCTTTTCAACGTAATAGGGGTTGAAATCACCTCACCATGGTCGGCGCATGGCGCATTGATCGGGACATCGACCGGCGCGTGGTCCTTGGCGGTGATCCCATTCTTGATCAGCCACCCTTCCAATTCTTCGCCGCTGATGTCTGCCAACATCTGTCCATTTACTTCTACGCAGGGGGAAAGCTCCTGGCCGCTTTTCTGGATCATTTCCAGGCGTTGACGCGGATCGTTCCAGATGTCCCGGTCCTCGAAAGGAAGATTATATTTACCCAGCACGGCACGAACACCCTGACTCCAGCCGCAATGCGGCTTCAAATAAGCGATGATTTTAGGTTTTTCCATGCGCGTAGCCTACAGTGGACTGGAATCCACCGCAACTAGGCTATGGTATTGCAAATAAGGTGCCAGCTTTGTCAGATTCTCGACGTCCTCATGCATGTCCTCGCTTTTGGGCGTCTCCAGAACCTTTGGCGTCGAGGCCCAGCGCGGGTCCTGCACGATCCATTTGAAACAGTCGAGTCCGATCTCTCCCTCGCCGAGATGTTCGTGCCGGTCCACCCGCTTGCCCAGCGGCACTTTGGAGTCGTTCAAATGAAGGCCCAGAACGCGGCGCGTACCCAATAATTTTTCCACCTGTGCCATGGTCTCCTGGTAGCCCTCGGCGGGTCCTTAAATTGTAACCGGCGGCGTATAAGTGTGCGGTATCCAGACATATTCCAAATCTCTTTTCATCGTGACACAGCGTTCTATAAGATGTTCTAAATGTTCAAGCTTGGTAACCCAATGCGTTCCTTGACCTGCCGTAATCTCCAGCGCCATCCGACAGCGGAATCCCGGCGTGGCCTCGGACGATCTCATCCAGGCCTTGCGCGATCCGGCGTCAGGCCCGGCTTCCTCTCCCGCGCCGCCGTGGCTGCCCGGATGCATCACGATGAAGGGCAGGCCGAGCGCCTCGGCCCGCTCCAGCTCGGCGATCATTGCGCGCACCGACGTGGAGAACATTTCCGGATCCTGGCTGCCGAGATTGATCAGGTAGGAATTGTGGGCGAAGAAATAGATGCCCGAGGCCTTTCGCGCGGCGCGAAATTGCGTGATCTCCTCCTCGGCCAGCGGCGGCGCGAACCACTGCTTGTTGTTCTTCACGAAAATCTGCGCGGCGGTAAATCCGCAGGCCTGCGCTCGACCGATCGGCCTGCGAAACGCCGCCGCTGGTGGAGGTGTGAGCGCCCAGCAAAACTCCGGCTGGAATCTGCAGGGATACTTTCGGATTTTCTTTTAATTCCGACGGGGAAACGGCGGCCTGCGCTCTGGTTTTAGGCGCCGATTTCGCCTTGGCCCGTGATGGCCCGGCGGCTTTCGTTTTCATTATGCCAGAATGCCCGGCCCAGTTCATCTTGCCAATCTTTGCGGTCCTTACAAAATGACTATCGTTCAAGGGATTCCGACTATATAGTGACAATTGCCTGATCTTAAGTAACTTAGGCATATAAAAAGTTGCCAATCGATTTGCGCATTGGCCAATGCAGGCGTAATAGTAAATAGCCTTTGGCGCAAGGAAGATATTCGACTGGTGGTATGCTGAATGAAGCAAATCTTGAACATTCTCCATATTGAGGACTCAACCGAGGACTCAGAGCTGATTGGGGATTTATTGTCGAATAGTGGTTTTCAATGCCAGATCACACGGATCGAAAGCCGACCTGAAGTTTTCGATGCACTCGAGAAAAACGAATACGATCTCATCCTGGCCGACTGCAAGCTTCCAAATTTCAGCGGATTGCGGGCCCTGGAAATCGCCCACGCCTTAAAGCCGGAAATTCCCTTCGTCTTTGTTTCGGGAACGATCGGCGAGGAGACGGCGATTGAATCGCTGCGCAACGGAGCAACCGATTACGTTTTGAAGGACCGGCTTTCCCGGTTGGCCCCGTCGGTGCGGCGCGCCTTGGCCGAGGCCGAGGAGCGGACCATGTGCCGTCGACTTCAGACAACGGTTGCGCGAAGCGGGCCGTCTGGAGGCGATCAGCACTCTCTCCAACGGCATTGCCCACGACTTCAATAATATCCTCACCATCATTCTCGGGCACGCCTCGCTGCTCACCATGGAAAAGGACAAGCCGGATCGCGCTCGAGGAAATCAGCCGCACCATTTCCGACGGCGGCCGAGCGCGGGTCGGAAATCGTGCAGCAGCTTCTCGCCTTCGCGCGCAAAAGCGATGGTCATGTCGCTCCATCCGATCTTAACGACTACGTTCGAGCGCATCTTGAATGCACTTCGCGAAAGGCTGCCGTCACACGTCCAGTTGATCTTCGACGCCTGCCGAAAGTCTTCCTGCCGTGATGGCTGACTCTTCCCAGGTGGAGCGCATCCTGATCAATTTCATCACCAACTCCGTCGATGCCATGCCTGCGGGCGGACACGATCACCCTGGCAACGAAGCTGTGCTCGTCGTCGAAATGCCCGATCTGCTGCCCGATTCGGCGTGCGGAAAATTATGTTTGTCTTACCGTTGCCGATACTGGGAGGGGCATCGATGCCGCCACGCGTGAACATGTCTTCGAACCCTTTTTTACCACGAAGGATCGGGGCCGCGGAACCGGTCTCGGACTGCCGGTGGTTTACGGGCTGATGCAGGCTCACCACGGACACGTCGATGTGGCGTCCGAAATCGGTCAAGGGCACGGTCATTTCACTTTTCTTTCCCGTGCCCGAAGCAAAGCTGGCCGAGGCGACTCCGATTATTCACCACTCCGATACAAGTATGGACGGCGAGGAGACGATTCTCGTGGTCGAGGACGAGGACGATGTCAGCCACTTTCTCGAAACCATGTTGAGGGGCCACGGCTATCATGTGCTTTGCGCGGCGAATTCCGAGCAGGCCGTCAGCTTGTTCAAGGAGCACCAAGGCGAGATCCAGCTGGTTTTTTCCGATGTCGGGCTGCCCAAGGTCGACGGCATTTCGTTATGTGAAACGCTCCGCAAATTGAAGCCGGACATTCCTCTCATCCTCGCCAGCGGCTATCCGACCAAGGAATTTAAGGAGCGCCTAAACGCGCTGGGCGCGCAGGCTTTTCTCTCAAAACCATTCCACACGAATGATATTCTCCAGACCGTTCGGAACACGTTAAACGGTTCCCACGTTTTGCATATGACCTCGTAGCGTCCACGCGGATAGCATGGTCCAACCGTCGATTAAAGAACCCCTGAGCAAGCCTCGGGGCATTTCGGGTCGCCCCGACTACTTTGTTGTCCGGATCGCCGAGGGCGACAAGAAGCGTTCTTCTGCGCGTCGCCTAAAGAATCAATCGCTTCCTGCGCGCTTCGCGCGTCCGGGCAACAAGTAGCCCGGACCACCCGAGAAACAATCCGGGAGCAAGTTTCGAGAAATTAGACCTAAGAGATTAAATGAAGTAGTGACGGCTTCCCTGCAAGTTCGTTATAACTGCCGCGGCTTCCATCCATGCATCCGCTCGATCCCCTTTTCAAAAAGAACCGCGAATGGGCGGAAAACATTCGCAAGCGCGATCCCGATTTTTTTCAAACCCTGTCGCGTCAGCAAGCGCCCGATTATCTCTGGATCGGCTGCTCCGACAGCCGCGTACCCGCCAATGAAATTTGCGGCCTGCTGCCCGGCGAAATCTTTGTTCATCGCAACGTCGCCAACATCGTGGTCCATAGTGACCTGAATTGTCTCTCAGTCATGCAGTACGCCGTCGATGTTCTGCGGGTAAAACATATCATTGTCGTCGGGCACTATGGCTGCGGCGGCGTACGCGCGGCGCTGGGCGATGGAAAATTGGGGCTGATCGACAATTGGCTGCGTCACGTCCAGGACACGAAGATGAAGTATGGCGATCATCTCGCCTGCTATGCCGATGAGTCGGCCCGCGTCGACCGGCTTTGCGAATTGAATGTCATCACGCAGGTGTTGAATGCTGCGCAGACGACCATTGTTCAGAATGCCTGGGACCGCGACCAGAAACTCGCCATTCACGGCTGGGTGTATGGCTTGAAGGACGGCTTGGTGCGCCATCTGGGCATCAGCATTTCCAACCCGGATGAACTGGCCAGCGCCATGAAGACGCCCTGGGAAAAAAACACGGCGTCGCTGCAAAATCCGTGACGAAGTCTGGCCGTCATCCTAAGCTTGTCGAAGGATCAGGTCAGCCCGCCTTTTCTTAGATCCTTCGACAAGCTCAGGATGACAGAGCCTAAAAGTAGAACGCTTGCAGCGATCTACTCGCAGACCACTTATGTGACCCTAATGTCCTCCGCCCTGGATGTTCGTGCCCCAGCCGTGGGAGTCATCGTGAGTCGTTGGGCTTTGCTGAAGATCCAGTGGTTCATCGTCAGAAGCTTGGCTGGTGGTGCCACACCCGGTCGGGACAATGAGCGTGATGGCGAGAATGAGCAATCGCAGGCCGGTTAACGCCATATTCCATGCCAGATCATGATGAAAACTCCTGAGCCCAGTCGTCACATTTTTATGAATCGTGTCATGCCCATGACGAAGGCGGCGACGGAACCGGCAACCACGATTGCAAAGGCTCCCAGAATAATATACATGCAGACCGTGGAAATGACTGTGATAATGGAGGGAAGCCGGGCGATGAATTTATGGTAGATTCGGACCAAATTTGGTGACGCAGGCGGGAGCTTTCGGACGTCGTCAAAGTATTTTTGGAAGACGGCAATTCCGTTCTGATCCATTCGGTAATTGTCGCTTCCCACACTGAAATTCACATTCTTGCCCTGGAAAATCGATTGGGCTTGTTGCGGCGTCAGGTAAAAGGAAATGCTGCCGGGAGCCGGTGTCACCAGGCTGGCCGTATCGTCGCTATTGCTGGCGACCTGATCGACGGGGATGAAGTTCCCGTCGACGAGAAACTTGACCGTTTGAGGAACGTCCGAGCTTTTTCTGGCGCTGTTGCCGGGCGTAAAGGTGGCCTGGATTCGGTCCGGCGTTTGGGGCGTGTGCCCCTCGGTCATTATACGCAACGTCAGCGTGCCGGGAGCAGGCAGGCTGGCGGCTGGTGCGGCTTCGGCGAACACCGGCCATACCTGGACGCCGGGGCTGTCGAGAAAGCAAAGATCCAACGATTGATTGTAACTAAATTTTGATCCCGGGTAGAGATTGACCTCTGCGATGAGCGAAGGCGGAGGCAAAGAAGACGAATTTAAAGCGGGTTCAACGGGGGTGACAGCGGGCGCGGGTTGAGGCACGGCCGTATGAGGAGCCGGCGAAGTCACGGATGACGAGGGCGATTGACTGGCGGTTGAGGAAGACGGAGGTGCGGGAACAGGTGCGGCGTTTGCCTGACCCGGGTTCGTTGCCTCCTGCTGCTTTTTTAATTCGGCGGCTGCGGCAGCCGCTGCGGCTTCATTGCGGGTTGCCTCTTCCAGCGCCTGTGCGGCTGCCTGTCGTTTGGCCTCGAGGCTGTCGTAATCCTGTCCAAATCGCTTCAGGAGGTCGGGAGACAATTCGTAATAGGGAATTTTTCCCACGCCGCCGGTATAGGTGATGCGAACGCCGTCGTCTTCCTGTGCAATGACGACTACGTTTCGATAAGTCTTGCCGTCCGCGGTGGTCCAGTCTTCTGCCCGCACGGGCAATGCGGTCGCCAGCACGATTGCAAGGAATCCTAGCCAGCGCATGGAGCGATCATAGAACGGTCATCTGCTTGGGCAAGAAAATATCCGATAACGCTGTGGCCAGCCCGTGTCCGACGGGGGTGGTTATTTTGTCGACGGCGTGGAGGGGGCCGTTTCGACGGGAACGGAGTTCATCGCTTCCTGCAACGTCTGCCGGGTTTGAGAAGACAAGGCGCTGCTGAGAATTTGATGCTGCTTCGTGTTGACAGGAGCGGGGCCGATGCCCTTGGCGGAGCTGCCGCTGGCGGTGCTGTTGGGGCCGATTTGTGCCACAGGAGCCGCATTTTGTCCCAGCGCCGAGAATGTGCAAAGGGATGAAATCGCGCCGAGGAAAAGGATTTTGCGGCGCGTGGTGAAGCTCAAAAGGGATTTCATTTTCGATTATGAATAAGTAGTTCCGAAACGGGAAAAGAGCTATTGGCTCGCTGCCACGACGCCGACCTTGCCTTCCTTGACGCCGATGTAGGTCTTGCCGTGATAAACAAGTACCGCGTAGAACGTGCCCCGCGCCGCCGCCGCGCCCTCGGGCGTTTGGACGCGGAAATCGGTGATTTTTGGCGTGGAGGGATCGATCAGGGCGCTCACGACGCCGGAGGTGAGCTGCAGGACGGCGGTGCGCTGGGTGACATCGCCGCCGGTTTTGGCGAAGGCGAGTTGGTTGATCTTCAGGATGGAACTGTTGCCCACCTGAATGGCGGAACCCGGCGTGGTGACCAGGACGGCGATGCCGTCGTCGCCGGTGCGCACGGTGCTGCCGATGGCGAGGACCTGGCCCTTGACCAACGGCGCGTAGCTCGAGGAACCGGGCGCGGCAAACTCAGCGGTGCCGGAAACGGAAAAGACATGCGCCGAGATCGTCGCGGCAGGCAAGGTCGCAGCCGAAAGCAGCAGGCAACCGATCAGGGCAAATATCCGGCGCAGGTTCATGAGAGGCAACCTATCGCCGCGCGGTTGGGCGTCAATTCCACGGTTCGATTTTCGCATAGGATGGTTCCTGGATTAATAGCTGACGAGCACACCGAGGTGGGCGCGGGAATGATGGTGGCTGTCGAAGCCAGTGTCCACATAGTCGGTGGTGTCGGTCAGCTGAAAGCCGTAATCGAAGCGGATCGAGACGTAGGGATTGATGACGTAACGAAAGCCCGGGCCCACGCCGAGCAGGTTGCTGTTGGGATTGATGTCCGCCGGTGTGACCTGGTGCAAGCTGGTGCCTCCGTAATCGACGAAGCCGAGAAACTGGAGTTGATCCTTGACGCTCTGGTTGCCGAAGAGATGACAGAGACTGACTGGTGGCGTAGCCACTTCGGTCGAAACGAGAAAGCCGTTGTCGCCATTGGCCGCGCGCTCGTCGTAACCGCGCACGGTTTCGTAACCGCCCAAGCCGAGTTGCTCGCTGGGCAGGAGATTGGCGTCCGATTCCTGGAGCTCGCCGCGCACCGTCCATGAAAAGTCGTAGGGCAGACGCGTGACGCGATTAAGGGTGAACTGTCCGTAAACGTAGTTCGAACGCGCACCCGCCCGCGTCCCCATGTAATCAACGTCGTCGTCGTTATTGCTCAGGCCGCCTGGGCTCCAAAAACCGGTCGCGGTAGCCGACGTGCTGCCGTAATCGTCGCGGTAAGCGCCCGCGTAACCGAGTACAAACTGGTCAACATCGGTGAAAACATTCGAAACGGTTGCCACGTTAAAAATCAGATCGTTGTTGCTGCGCTTGAAGTCGAATCCGGCCGTCACCGACTCGGTGAATTGGTCCGATGCCCGGCAACGGGATTTCGTAGCGTCCGCTGACCTGCCAGTTGACTCCGCTCGAGGAGAGATCGGGGCCGAGGTTGGCGGACGAATTGGAGTAGCTGCCGAAGAAAGTCAGGACTGGTGCCGCCAAGGCAGCGGAATGACGTAGGTGCCGGAATGGGCCGTGAATTTGTTGACGTCGGTGCCACTGGTGAATTGATACGAGAGCTGCTGGCCGACGCCAAAAAGATTGCCGTAATTGAAGCCGGTCAGGATGCGATCGGTGCCCGTGAATTGGTTTCCGCTGTCCTCGAAACCGGCATAGACCCGCAGCGGAAAGCGGTCCTGAGTGCGTAATAAAATATCCGTGGTACCGGGAATATCGCCGGGCGCCATAAGGACATTGGACTGGAGAAACGGATTGCGGTTGATCCAATTAACGTCGCTGTTGAGTTCGGTGCCGCTGATCTCGTCGCCGGGCCGCAACCGCATCTGTGCCTTCAGAAATTGATTGGAAAAGTAATGGGCGCCGGTGGCATCGACTTTTTCCACGTGGCTGATCACGACCACCATTTGGACAAAGCCGGAGGTGATGCTCTGCTCCGGCACGTAGACGTTGACGACGGGCCGGTCTTGATCGCGAAAGAAGGCGACGATGGAGCGGGTGAGTTCGGCCAGTGATTTCATCGTGACCGGCTGGCCGAGATAGGGCTGGACGACGGAGACGAATTCAGGATTTTGGGCTAGCGTGACATTACCCGGCTGGACGGCGGGGCCACTCGTGATTCCCTTCGCCCGAACGTGTTTCGGATCGGAGACAAGCACGATTCCCTTGAGCTGGCCGACGAGGACTTCGTTGTCAGCATGGGCCGACAGGGGCGCCGGGGCCGCTTCGTTGATGACCTTGCCGGGAGCAGTTTTGGGAGGCTGTTTGGGGGCGATTTGCTGAAAGCTTTGCGACTGACCCTGGGCCAGCGCGGTGACGGTCATACCGACCAGGACCAGCAGGCTGGCGCCGGTCACCGTGCGCGGGTAAGGGTGAGCATAAAGCGGTTTTTTCATGGGAAGGGCGCGAGGAGTATTAATGGCCCGTACCTGCGTCCATGCCTTTTCGAACATCGCCGCTCATGGCGTTTTGAAGTTGCTTAGGCGCCTGCGAGAGCGGGATTTGTTTGACGTGATTGTCGCCGATCTCGACCACATCGCCGCCGCTGAGAATCGTTTCCTGATCGCCGCCCGTCGCGCCCGTATCCGTGCCGGATTCAGCGGGCGCGTCCCAGTCGCCGATCATGGCCAGCGCATCGACGAGGCTGTGATAGACGGCCGGGCCAAGCGCCTGGTTCAGCGCGCCGGAGGCTTGAGCATTGCCCATATTATTCACCTGCCCGCCGCCCAATTGGACGGAGTCCCCCGACCCCACCTGGCCACCGTTGCCGGATGAAGAGGCAAGATCACCGCCGCCCTGCTGACCCGTTTCCGCGCCGATATCATTTCCGGTGAAACTGAACGGAGGAGGAGGAGGGGCATTTCCCATTGTACCGGTATCCGTTCCCGGAGGTGCGACGGGTTGATTGGATTGCGGCGTGATCGCGGGGGGAACGATGTTGGAGCCGCCACCGTCGGCACCGCCGGTTCCGGTCGAAGGAGGCGTCGAGGGGTTAGTCGGAGGCGCACCGGGCGCATTGGGACCCGTGTCGCCCGACGAAGCGACGTAAAATAGCTCCTGATTGGCGGCGGGCTGACCGCTGGTCTCGTAAGTCGCGCTATAAGCCACGTTCATGGGCGAGACCGTGACGTTGCCGAAGCTGTCATGAGTCGGATCGCTTGAATAAAGATAGAAGTTGCCGCCGGACACCTGGATTGGATTGGGATTAGACGAATTATTGACGATATAATGGGAATTCGCCAAGCCGGTGCCCGCCGCCAGAATGACATTATTTCCGCTGCCCGAATCGCTGATCGATCCGCCGGGCGCGAGGGTGATGTTGCCACCGGTGTCGGCGATGTCGACCTGACCGGTGCTGACAATGGGACCTGCGATTGTCGTCCCGCCATCATTGGTGATGGAGAGGTTGCCCACCGTGCTTGCGGCCAAAGTAATCGGGCCGTTCGGATAGCCGGACACCGTGAAGTTTCCTCCGTTCAGAGAAAGTGGACCGGAGCTGGCGCCCACCGTAATAACCGAATCGGTTCCCACCGGCGCTGTGACAGAAGTGCTTAGCGCGAAGATTTCTCCCGCAAAGCCGGATCCGTTGACCAGCCCGGAATCAGAAACAATTTGTAGTGCAGCGGAGGTCCTCAAGGAAGGGTCGTTACTGCTGGAATCATCGACGGAATTAAAGTAGTAGAGTCCGTCCACACCAACCGAATCGCTTCCGCCTCCCGACGTGCCGGCAATCGAAAGGTCCCCGCCATTGGCGGCAAGACTGACCGTTCCCGAGTCGTTGCCGGGATCAAAAATCGCGACGCCAGCGTTCGGTACGGGGCTGCCGGTCACATTGCCGGAACCGCCGGTGCCGTTCAGGGTAATCGCCTGGGCCGATGTGATGGAGACTGAGCCGACATTGCTCGGGCCGCCGATCATCACGCCAACGCCGGTCGTGGGGCTCGAACCGGCCGCTCCCGTGACTGAAAGATTACCACCGGAGGAAATGGTGGTCGTTTGCTCCGCGACAGGACTGAAGATCGCCACGCCATAGGAGCCTGAAGTGGCCCCCGTCACGGCATTGACGTAGGCGGGACTGCTGCCGCTATCAAGAGTATTGTTGTTGGCACCGCCAGTGCCGTTTAATGTAACCGGCGCCGCACCGAGGGATTCAAGCTCGGCTCCATTGAGAAGACCGATGCCCGCGGTCATGGGTTCCAGATTAACACCGCCGTTACCGTTGCTCGCGTCGATGGATGCCCCGGTCGAGCCATCGATGGCGTCGGATGTACCCGTGATTGTCAGACCCGTGCCGCCATGCGCGTCCGCCACGATGCCGGAGGCGCTGATCCTGGTGCCGTTTCCTTCAATGAAAACACCTCCATTAAGAGACTGGGCCGTGGTCCCGGTGGTAGTGCCGACGATGGTCACATCGCCTTGAGCCGTTGCGCCTACTGCACCACCCGTTCCGGTAGCCGTCACCGTGGAACCGCGGCTGATGACAACGCCCGCCTCTTTTGAGTTAATCGTTCCACCGCTCACGACACCTTTGATGTAAATGGAGCCGGCCGACGCCGTCACACTGGAGGCCGACCCGGACGCATTGTCGACCCCTATATTCACTCCGGCGTCCCCGCCATTGTCGTTGCTGTTGCCCGTTGTCTGGTCCGCCGTATTGGTCGCCGTGCCTGTCAGGGCGATGTTGCCCGCCGACGAAGTTATGGACACTAAAGCTCCGGTGTTACTGTGAACCTGGATGCCATTGACGGTGCCAATACTGCTTCCGCCCGTGCCCGTAAGCGAGATGGTGCCGCTCGCGGAGGAGATACTCACATTGGGTGAACCGCTGGACACATCACTCGGAGAAGCCTCAACGGCGATACCCTCTGAAGTCTCATTGCTCAAGCCCGCGCTGAGGGTATTCAGGTCGGTGCCGCCGGTGCCGTTCATCGTAATGGGAGCGGAATCGCTGGCCAGGATATGAGTGCCGAACTCAAGCACGATTCCGGTGGTGCTGGGAGTTTGTCCGTTGGCACTGCTGTTGTTGATGTCGCCCGCCGTGCCGGTGACATTAACTCCGAGGCCACCCGCGGCAGAGATGATTGAGGTCACGATGGTGCCGGCGTTGGGGTCCAAACCGGAAAGATCGACGCCGAGGTTGGAAATCTCAGCGGTCGAACCGGTCGTGTCGCCAGTCAAAGTGACAGAGCCCGTTCCGCTGGACGAGACGACGGAACCGTCGTCGACGGCCACGCCGATTGAGCGACCCGTGAAGGGGCTGGCGCTTCCGTCTTCGTTGAGGAACGCCTGGGCCGTTGCGCTGTTGACATCACCCGTGACGGAGATGGCGCCATTCACCACGCTCAAAACGCTGTGCGTGATGTAAGCGCCGACCAGATTATTGACCGTGGCGATGCCCGCGCCCACCGAACCGTTGCCCATGATGGTGATGTCGCCGCTGGTGATTTCCGAGCCGCTGGACGCATTTTGTAAAAGCGAATTGTCCACATAGACGCCGATACCGGCAACGTTGCCGCCCTCGCCGTTCGCGAAGGTGGCCTGGCCGGTGAGGCTGATCGATCCGCCGCCGGCGGTGATTGAGGAGTTGAGAATATCGACGCCGTCGCTAACGGTGCTGTTCCCGGTGCCGCTGGCCGTGAAATTTCCGCCGCTGAGCGAAAGGTAGGACGAATTCACAATCGCCGGGCCCGTCGCGGTCAACGTGACCGCTTGAGCCGTGGCCGCTACGGCGAGAGTGCCCACGCCGTTCAGGTCAATTGCCCCTAAGGTGGAAACAACGGCCAGAGAACTGCCCAGGTTAAACGTCCCAGCCATCGCCACCGAGGTTCCGGTTAGCGTGACGCTGGTGTTGCCGCTGAGAACGGAACCGCTGCCAGTACTTAAGGTGCCGTTGGCGATGACGTTTCCGTCCAACGTGTATTTAGAAAGAATGGATATATTAATGCCTGCATTGGTGGTGAGATTCGCACTGCTAACGCTGAAGTTGACACCGTTGCTGGCGAAGTTGCCCGCCGTCGTAGCCAGCGCGCCGTTGCTGGCGGTGTCAGCCATGACGCGCAGCGTATTGCCCCAAAGATCGATACCGGTGATTGTACTCGCCGGACTATTGGCCTGGTAAAATGTATTGCCCTGGTGGGCGGGGTCGGTGAGCAAAATCCCACCGGTCAAATCGGCGGCACTGACGTTGAAGCTGAAGGCGCCGGTGTTACTGGTGGTGGTCGTGCCGAGCAGACTGCCGTCGAAAAGCAAATCGATGGTCGCATCCGAGGCACCGTTTACTCCACTATCCACATAATCGGTGCCGCCGAGGGTGTCGGTTCCGGGCGGAGGGGCATTCACCAAGTCCTGTAAATGCGGCAGTTCGGTTCCGCTAGCCGTCGTCCAGATGGTAGTGAAATCCCACGGCGGGCTGGAGTTCTGCTGAATAAAAGTTTGCGACTCCAATTGCGTCGTGGTCGCCGGCAGAACGCCCGAGTTGGTGCCGCTTCCGACTCCTCCGGTCGGCGAAGTGATGTTGGACGTGGTGGTGTCCCAAAAGCTGTTGGTCACCGTGCCGGTGTTACTTCCGACCAGGCCGCCCACCGAGCTGCTCCCACCGGTGACCGATCCGGAGCTATAGCAATCCGTGATGGTCCCGCCCTGGTTCAATCCGCCCAGCCCGCCGATGGAGGAACCGCCGGAGCTTCCGATGACCGACGCGTAGCTGTAGCTGTTGCTGATGGCGCCCGCGCTGTTTCCCTCCAGGCCACCCACATAGTTCGTACCATTAACCGACCCTCCCACGGAGACAGTGGTCACGGTGGCATTATTCACGCCGACCAATCCTCCCACGTAATCAAAACCCGTTATGCTGACGTTGGTGAGAGAAAGATTTTCCAGCGTGGCAATGCCGGTATCACCGAAGAGACCCACGCCGGAGGAGGAGTCGGGCAGGTTAACGGTAAGCCCATTGATGTAATACCCTTGCCCATTGAACGTGCCACGATAGGAAGCGGCGTCTTCACTCGAACCGTCGTAGGTGCCGATCGGAACAAAGCCAGCGCCGTTGTTCCACGCGGCCGTGCCGGTGGCATCGATGTTGTTCGCGAGATCGGCGCTGGCCACGAGCAGGCTGGCCGAAGCAAGGCCCTGCAAGCCGTAGATATCGGTGATGAGATAGGGAGAACCCGTCGTGCCGGTGCCGCCGCTGGCCCGCAGGAAGGTGCTGCCGGTTCTCAATTCGAAGTCATTATTGGCCGTGAAAGCGGGCAAGGTGGCGTTGACTTGTTGCCAGGAACCGCTCTGTAAAATAAACGAGGTCACCTCGATGGACGAAGTTGGAGTGATGACGTCGGTCGCTGCCGCGGTGGCGATGGTCAGCCCACCATTGACCCCGGAGATCGGTGCGTTGAGGTCAATCGTGCTGCCTGCTGTGTTGGTGCTGAGCGTGAGCGTATTGGTGCTGGTCCAGGTAATGGCGTTGGAGACGGTGATGTTGGTATTCGCGTTCAGCGTGAGGTTGGCCGTGCCCAACGCCGCCTCGACCGTCGTCGGATCGATAGTTGTCGAGGTGCTGTCGTTCTGAGTCCCGACGACGGTGCCCGTGCCGCCGGTAATGACGTCGAGTGTCCCGGGATCGAGCAGGAGATTGCCGGTCTTGCCGCCGGGTGCAGTTAGGTCAACGGAGCCGGTAAAGCCGAGTTGCTCGCCGGAAATCTCCGCATCGCCACCGATGCCGCCTTGCCCACCCTTCGCGAGAATCTGACCGCTGTCGACCGTCCTTCCGTTGCTATTTTTGAGCGTGATCGAACCGCCCTGCCCCTGCGCTGCGATGGCCGAAGCATCCAGCAAGCCCGAATTGGTGACGGCGCCGGCAGAGGCAGTTCCGCTTCCGTTCAGGACAATCGCGCCGCCGCTTCCATTTACATTTCGTGAAGAAATCTTACCGCTGTTGGTGATGTTGCCGCCGTTTGAAACAAGATAAACCTGACCGTTGATTTTTTTGTAGCCCGTGGCCGCGATTTCGCCGGAATTGTTGATCGCCAGCGCGTAGGCGTTGCCCCCGGCGGCCTTGAGTTCGGCGGCCGCAGCGTGGATGGTACCAGTGTTGGTCACCCCCATGGCGCGGGTCGTTCCGGCGGGCGTAGCCTGCACGAAAAGATGTTGATTTCCGGCCTGCTGAAAGAGAACGTCCGACCCTGACGCCAAGCCGACATTGCCCTGCGGCGCGCTGAGCGTTCCGCTATTGGCCACTTGGTTCGCGATAAGATAAACGTCACCGCTTGAGGCATGAATAGTACCTTCGTTATTGATGGAGGCGTCCGACGAGCCCGTGAAATCAAGATCGCCGCCTTTGAGAAATTGCTGGTTGGAAACGTCGAGCGTGGAGGCGAGGAATCCGGCCGTGTCGATGCGTCCGCTGGGACCGACCACGATTCCGCTCGGATTAACGAGATAAAGGATTCCGTTGGATTGAAGCGACCCGTAGATCAGCGATGGATTTCCACCGAAGACGCGGTTCAAGGTCGCCGACGAACTGTTCGGGACGAGAAACTTGGTCGTCTCGCCGCTGGCGATGGAAAATTGTTGCCAGTTGATGATGGCGCTCTGCGTCGTCTGGTTGATGTTGAGCGTCTTGCCCGCGCTGCCAATCGTCGCACTCCCGGCAACGACTGCGCCGCCCGTAGGATTGGCCGATACCGTCGCGGCCTGGCCGAATAACAAAAATGGCACCAAGCCCAGCGCCGAAATAATACCTCGTAATTTCGAGCGCGGGCGACCGTTTTGCGAGGTTATGCAGCTCATGCGGGTGTAGTCGGATCGTGGATCAGTTTCGTCTGGAGGGCAACCAGCCCATGGAAAGTAGAAATTTGAAGCCCAGGTACATGACGACCGAAACGACCGTGCCGAGCAGAAACCCCATGACGGCGAGATCGTAGGCCACGTTCAGTGACCATGTGCTGGTCTGTCCAGCGGATAGGTCTTGCAGATAAAGAAGCGAGGGCCACATTATTGCGCCGACGAGAGCGGTGGCACCGAACAAATAGCCGAAAGATTTCCAGCTGAGTTTCTCCTGGTAAAAATCCTGGTCGCGCTTCGAGAGTGCCATGGCCGTGAAGCTTAGAAAATTTGGGGTGAAAGGACAAGCGCTCAAAGTGCTCCGGCAGAGAGATAAGCGCCGCTTCGCTCTCGACCGGATGCCACGGGCCGGCTAAGCAAGGCGGAATTCATTTATGCCCGACGCCGCGCCGACTGCTTCCAAAACGATCACCAAGGGATGGTTTGTCTCAAATGACATCGACGGTTTTTTCGGCCTGTTTGTCGATAACCTGTGCCAGCTTATCGTCGTGGTCGGGCTCTGTCCGAAGCTGGCCGGACTGCCCGAATCGCTGGTGGTGGGCCGCATCCTTCCCGGCATCGCCGTGTCTCTCGTGGCGGGAAATCTCTTCTATGCCTGGCAGGCGCACCGGCTCGCGCAACGCACGGGAAAACTGGTCACAGCCCTGCCCTTTGGCGTAAACACGGTAAGTCTTTTCGCGTTTATTTTTCTGATTCTCGGGCCGGTTTATCACGAAACGCACGACGCCGATCTGGCGTGGAGGGTCTCACTCGTCGCGGGATTTCTCGGCGGCGTGGTGGAGATTGCCGCCTCGTTTTTCGGCACCTGGATTCGGCGTCACACACCGCGCGCAGCCCTGCTTTCCGCGCTGGCCGGAGTGGGAATTACTTTCATTTCGATGGGCTTTACGTTCCAGATTTTTTCCTCTCCGCTGATCGCGCTCTTTCCGGCGTTGCTGGTGGTGATCGGCTATGCGGGCCGGGTGCGCTGGCCGTTGGGTTTGCCGACCGGTTTTATCGCGGTGGTCATTGGCACGCTGACCGCCTGGATTTTGCGCGGCTTGGGCATGTCGCCCCTGCCTGATTGGCCCGCTTCGCACATCACCTTTTATTTTCCCGTGCCTATCATCGGCGAAATCATTTCGCTGCTCTTCGATCCGCGGGTCTGGTCCTACGCCGCCGTATTCATTCCGATGGCGGTCCTGAATGTCATCGGGTCGATGCAAAATCTCGAGAGCGCGGAAGCGGCGGGCGATAAGTTCGACACGCGCTCTTCGCTGCTGGCCAACGGCATCAGCGCGGTGGTTGGCGTTTGCTTCGGCAACCCCTTTGCGCCGACAATTTATATCGGTCATCCGGGTTGGAAGGCGATGGGCGCGCGCGTTGGTTACTCCGTCCTGAACGCGGTCGCCGTGACGCTGCTTTGCCTGACCGGCGCTCTGCCGTTCATACTTTGGTTCATGCCGCTCGAAGTGACGCTTGGCATCCTGCTCTGGATCGGGCTCATCATCACGGCGCAGGCGTTTCAGGTGGTGCCAAAGGCGCATGCGCCAGCGGTGGCCATTGGATTCATCCCATCACTCGCGGCGTGGGGTGTGCTCCTCATCCAGACGACGCTGGCGAAAAGCTCGCCCGGCTATTCATTCCAGCAGGCGGCGGCGAATTTCAGCCCGGAACTTTATTTCAACGGAATGCTGAGCCTCGCGCAGGGCTTCCTTTTGATTTCAATTTTGTTCAGCGCAATCATGGTCAAAGTCATCGAACGGCAATGGCGCGCGGCGGCGATCTGGTGCCTGATCGGTGCGGTCGCATCGGCATGCGGGATCATCCACAGCTTTGTGTTCACGGCGGACGGCGGTTACGCCCCGGCTTTATTTCAGCGGCCCAGTTTCGGCAACCTGGCAGGAACTCCCACCGGCTTTGATTTCGCCATTGTTTATGCGGCGGCCGCGGCGCTTTTATTTGCGATGCATCTTTTGAAGCCGCGAGAAATGGAGCATTAAGGTTGCCCAAGCTGTCTGTCATCCTGAGCTTGTCGAAGGATCAGGTCTGCCTCCCCTCCTTAACCTCGTGCGGAGCCGTAGCTATAGATAAAAATACCGAACTGATCCTTCGACAAGCTCAGGATGACCGAGGTGCCAAGTGCTTTTTAATCGGCACCAGGATGCGGTCAGCCACCGATTGCAGTAACGCTTCATCGCGGGTCTCGACCAGCAGCCGGATTTTTGGCTCCGTGCCGGAATAGCGCAGCAGGATGCGCCCGTTCGACCCGAGTTCCTTCTCGATCGCGCGCACTGTTTCGGTCACCTCGGGAATCTGGTCGATCGGAATTCTTTCGCGAACTTTCATGTTCACCAGGAGCTGCGGGTATTTCGTCATGCCCAGCCGAAGCTGGCTCAGTGGTTGGCTTGTCGTTTGCATGATCCGGAGCAGTTCCAATGCGGTGACGAGCCCGTCGCCGGTGGTGTTGTGATCGCGTAGGATGACGTGGCCCGATTGCTCACCACCCACATTGAGGTCGTGCGCCAGCATCAGCTCCAGCACGTAACGGTCCCCTACGCCCGCACGCAAAATCTTTCCGCCCGCCGCGGCGAAACATTCGTCGAGACCGAGATTGCTCATCACCGTGGCCACAAGAGTTTTTTGCGCAAGCTGGCCGCGCTTGAGCAGGTCAAGCCCGATCACGGCCAGCATTTCATCGCCATCCAGCAGTGATCCGGTCTCGTCGCAGCAGATCAGCCGATCAGCATCGCCGTCGTGGGCCAGCCCAATTTGCGCGCCAAAATCGCGAGTCGCTTTCTGGATTAATTCGGGATGAGTGCTGCCGCAGCCCTCGTTGATGTTCACGCCATTCGGTTCGACATTCAGCGCCAGCACCTCGGCCCCGAGCGCGCGCAAAACCAGCGGCGTCGTTTCGCAGGCCGCGCCATGCCCGGCATCGACGACCACGCGCACGCCGTGCAGATCGAGGCCCCCGCCGTAAGCTTTGACCGCAAGCTCAGCGTAACGGGCCGCCCCGTTGACCCAGCTCTCCACCCGTCCGATTTTCGTGCCGGTCGCGCCCTCGTTGCGCAGCTTGTCGCCGAGCATGAGCTCCTCGATTTCCAGCTCAAGCGCGTCGTTGCATTTCATCCCGTCGCCATTGAAAATTTTCAGCCCGTTATCCTCGAAAGGATTGTGCGATGCGCTGATGACGATGCCCGCCGAGCCGGACAAGTGCCGGGTCAGAAACGCGACGGCGGGGGTCGGCACCACCCCGAGCAGTACGACGTCCAAGCCCATCGCGACCACGCCAGCCGCCACGGCCTGCTCCAGCATCGGGCCGGAAATCCGGGTGTCGCGGCCAATGATGACGGGCTTCCCCGGCTGTCCAAATTTCGAAGCCACGGCGCGTCCAAAAGAGACCGCCATTTCCGGAGTCAACGGCTCTTCATTGGCGCGGCCGCGAATGCCGTCCGTGCCAAAGAGCCGCGATTGAATGCCCATGATACGTGGCTTGAAGTGAAGTCCCTCGCAGGATTATTTCGAATTATTGATCGAGACCAAGTCGAT
Organism: uncultured Verrucomicrobiae bacterium; assembly: GCA_963812985.1. Lineage (GTDB taxonomy): Bacteria > Verrucomicrobiota > Verrucomicrobiia > Methylacidiphilales > UBA1321 > JABDGH01. The sequence goes on along the minus strand of CAWEXI010000005.1, from coordinate 2,010,579 downwards.
GACAAAAATCAGCGTCGCATTGGGCGGCACCGCGTCACCCGCGCCTTGCATGCCGTAGCCGAGTTGCGGCGGGATGATCAGCTTGCGCTTGCCGCCGACTTTCATGGTCGACGTGCCTTCGGTCCAACCTTGAATCAGCGACGTCACGCCCTGCACGTAATCAAAAGGGCCGCCATGGTCGGCCGAGGCATCGAACTTGGTGCCATCGAGCAGCGTGCCGACATAATTGACATAGACATGGTCGCCTTGTTTGACCGCCGGACCGGTGCCGACGACGAGGTCGACGTACTTGAGCCCCGAAGGCGTGGTGACAATCGGCTTGCCGGTTTCTTTGTCGGTCTCGACTTTGGCCCCCGACGGTGCAGGCGTGGGCGTATTGGTCTGCGCTTCAGCGGAGGAGAAAATGATCTGGCTGGTCGCGCCCAACGACAACAGGGCGAAAAGGATCCCGGCAAAAACGGGACGGCGATAACGGAGAATGGAGAGCGATTTCATAGAAGCGTTGAGTAAAGCGAATGCAGCAACAAAAAGCGAGAGTTGTCCGATGAGGCAAGGGAGGATGGTCGCGAAAACGACCTTCTAAAAAGCCCTGTCATCCTGAGCTTGTCGAAGGATCTCTGATTATTCCCTCGTTCGATCTCGCCTGGGTAGAATAGTTAGAGGTCCTTCGACTTTCGCATCACGCAAGCGTGCCGCTCCGCTAAGGATGACGGCTTTTTTATAGAGTCGCTTTCGCCACAGGAAGCAATCGCCACTACACACGGACGACAGCAGTTTCTTTCCCGGCCGAATTCCAAAGTCGTGCGTAGACGCCTTTGCGCGTCAGGAGGTCCGGCCCCGTACCCGACTCAACAACCCGGCCTTCTTCGAGGACGTGGATGCAATCGACGTGATGAATCGTGCTTAACCGATGCGTCACAATCAGCGTGGTGAAGCGCCGCATCAGCACTTTCAGCGTCTCCATGATCTCCGCCTCGGTTTCGAGATCGAGCGCGCTGGTCGGTTCGTCGAGCAACAGAATGGGCGCGTTTTTCAGAAAGGCCCGCGCCAGGCCGATGCGCTGCTTTTGCCCGCCGCTGAGCCGGATGCCGCGCTCGCCGACCTGCGTCTCGTAGCCGCGCGGCAGGTTCTGGATGAAGGTATGCGCCTGTGCCGCTTCTGCCGCGGCTTGGATTTCCACCCGGCTCGCCTCGGGTCGGCCATAGGCAATGTTTTCCAAAACGGTACCGGAAAGAAGCAGCGTGTCCTGCAGCACAACCGAGATGTTCGCACGCAGCGATTTTTTGGTCACACCGCGCACATCGCCCCCATCGATCAGCACACGACCGGAATTGGGATCATAAAAGCGCGGGACGAGCGAAAGCAGCGTGGTTTTTCCCGCGCCGGTGCCGCCCACAAGCGCGACGGTCTGGCCGGGCTTCACCTCGAGCGTGATGCCGCGCAGGATCGGGTGGTTTTCATCGTAAGCGAACGAGACATCCTCAAACGCAATCTCGCCCCGCACGCGCGGCATCGGTTTGGCGCCGGGCATTTCGGGCACGGAATCCTCGGCGTCGAGAATCTCAAACACGCGCTGCATACCCGCAGCCGCGCCCTCGAGCGCCCACGCGGTGTAGCTCAATTGCTCGAGCGGCTGATAAAGCATGGTGACGTAGGCGATGAACAGGGTGAGCTGTCCCACGGTCAGGCGATGATCAAGAATGTGGAGCGTCGCCACGTAGAGCACCAGCGACAGACCGATCGCCATCACGGCAGAAATGGCGAGGGTTGAGATGGCGTTGGTGATGGTGAGGCTCAAATTCGCCGCGTAACTTTGCCGGGCCTCGCGTTCGAATTCGCGCACTTCGTATTCCTCCTGTCCGAAGGCGTGGACGATGCGGATGCTGGTCAGGCCCTCGCTGGCCCGCGCCAGCACATCGCTTTCCTCCTGCTGCAGGGTGGTCGTTTGCCGTCGCACGCGCGCGGAAAATATGTAGATCGTGATCCAAAGCAGCGGGACGATCAGCAGCGACACGCAAGCCAGTTCGGCATCCATCACGGCCATGTAGACGAACGTGGTCAGAAGCGTGATGACCGAACCGAAAATGGTATCGAAGCCACGATTATAAAACGTCTGCACGGCCTGCGAATCGTAGGCGACGCGGAAGGTCGAGTCGCCGCTGCGCCGCCGATCGTGGAAATGGAGCGGCAGGTATTGCAGGTAGGAATAGAGCTGGGTGCGCAATTGCAACAGCGCCTTGAGCCCAATTTCGATCGAGACGTAGTTTCGCCAAAAACCGAGCAGTCCGGCGAGCAGGTAGATGACGACCATCGCCACCGCGGCGAAGAGCGCGGCGTGACCGGGCGTGAAACTGAATCCCTGCCAATGGACCTCGCCGCCCGCGCCGACCGTGACCACGTGATCGATGACCCATTGAATCGGCCAGTATTTGAGCAGGCTGAAATTAACACCGATGACCAGCAGGATGAGGCTGAAGCAGATCGTGCCCAGGTAAGGCCGATAATAACCGACGACGCGGCGGTAAAGATTCATGCTCGGTTCGTGACTGTAGCGGGCGATTCTGAACGGGGCAAGAAGCGGGATAATGCGCTTAAACCACGCGGCCGTCGCGCATGCCGACGATGCGGTGCGCCGCGGAGGCGACGTCGCGGCTGTGGGTGACCATGACGATGGTGGTGCGGTGACGCTCGCCGATGTCGCGGAAAATTTTCACCACCAGCGCGCTGGCCTCGGAATCGAGATTGCCGGTAGGTTCGTCCGCCAACAAAACCCGCGGCTCCATCAGCAACGCCCGCGCGAGTGCTGCCCGCTGCATCTCACCGCCGGAAAGCTGGTGCAGCCGGTGTCGCGCGCGATGCTCCATCCCCACAGCGGCCAGCAACTCGGCACAACGGCTCTCGATCTTTTGCGTGGGGAGATTTTGCAGCAGGCCAGGCAGGCGCACGTTTTCCTCCACGGTCAACGTGGGGAGCAGGTTGAAGAACTGGAAGACAAACCCGATTTTCGTCCGCCGCAAGCGGGTGAGACCGGCTTCGTCAAGACGATGGATCGGCTCGTCGCCGAGATAAATTTCGCCGCTGGTGAGCACGTCGAGGCCACCCAAAACATGCAACAGCGTGCTCTTCCCGCAGCCGCTCGGTCCCATGATGGCCACGAATTCGCCCTCCGGAATTTGCAGGCTGACGCCGTTGAGCGCATGGACCGCCGCGCCATTCGCACCGGGCCGGCCATAAAGCTTGGTCGCGTTCTCGACCCGGATCATGACTCGGACGCGGCTGACGTTTTATTCTCCGCCATCTTTTCGACCAGCTTCGTGGTCGACTTTCCGGGCACCAATTTCACAATCTCGACTTTCGCCCCACAGGTCTCCAAAGCCGCGCGCTCCTCCGGATTCAGGGATTCCACCGTATAATCGCCGCCCTTCACGTAAATGTCGGGCCGCACCGAGCGCAGAAAAGCCGTCGCGCGCACGTCGGGAAAAATCGTCACGGCATCGACCACGCGCCAGGCCGCGAGCAGCTCCGCGCGCTCCGCCTCGGGCACGAGCGGACGACCCGGCCCTTTGAGTTCGCCCACGGACGCGTCGCCGTTCAGGCCGACCCAAAGGAAATCGCCAAACGCGCGCGCTTCGGAGAGATAACGCAGATGCCCGACGTGGAGCAGATCGAAGCAGCCGTTGGTGGCGACAACCTTGCGGCGCTGTTTGCGCAACTCGGCGCGAAAGGCCGGGGCATCTTCCAGCCGCACCACCTGCCCGCTTGCCGGGAGCGCGAGCGTCGCAGACGAGGGTCCGGGCCGGCCGGGATCGAAAACCATCTGCAAAAGCTCATCCATGTTTTTCAGCTTGGCGAAAATCGGCATGAGACTGCAGACGTCGAGTTGCAACCGATACTGGATGTCGCGGGGAATCTGCGCGCCATCGGCTACGTATTTTTCGTAAAGCGCCTTGTTCATCTGGAGAAAAAGCTCCGGCTCGCGCCCGGGCGAAAAAAGCTCGTCCGGCAAAAGCGAGAGCAGGTACGGGATCGTGTCCTTCTGGAACGAATCCCAGATCTGCGTGGCCTGCGGAGTGATTTCCTCTTGATGACGTAAGGGCATAAGTTCGTCGGCGCCTCGTTGACCGTCCGGCTCGCCGCGTGTCCCGGCTTGCGCAAGAACGGGGTTGGCCGGACGATAGCACGAATATGGGTTCAGAGAAGTACGATGTGCTGGTCGTGGGCGGCGGTCCGGCGGGACTGCGCGCGGCCGAGGTGGTTTCTGCGGCGGGCTTGCGGACGGTCCTGGCCGATCACAAGCCCTCGGTCGGTCGCAAGTTTCTGGTCGCCGGAAAAGGCGGCCTGAACCTGACGCATTCCGAGTCGATGGACAAATTTGCGGCCCGTTATGCCGATGCAACCGGGCGCTGGGAGAAACTGCTGGCCGAGTTTTCCCCGGCCGATCTCCGCGCCTGGGCCGAGGGTCTGGACATCGAAACTTTCGTCGGAACGAGCGGCCGTATTTTCCCGATGACCAAGCAGGCCGCGCCGCTGCTGCGGCGTTGGATCGAGCGCTTGCGGAAGCAGGGCGTAAGCTTTCGACCGCGGCATGAGCTGATGGTATTTGAGCATATGAAAAGCGGTGAATGGAAAGTAAAATTCGCCACGCCACACGGAGAGGCAAGCCTGCAAGCGCGCGCGGTAATCCTTGCTCTCGGCGGCGCTTCGTGGCCGCAAACCGGTTCGGATGGCGGATGGGTGCGCCTTCTCGCGAAAGCGGGAATCGCGATAACTCCCCTCGCTCCGGCGAACTGCGGTTACGAGGTCGATTGGCCGCCCGAATTTCTCGCGCAGGCCGACGGAATGCCGTTAAAAAATATCGTCGTTCGCGCCGGAACCGAATCGGTTGGGGGAGAATTGCTCATCACCAAATATGGCTTGGAAGGCGGCGCGCTGTATCAATTGGGCCGTGTCTTGCGAACGATGACGCAACCCCAATTGGAAATCGATTTGAAGCCCGATTTTAGTGCGGAACAACTCGCCGCCAAAATCCGGCATGCCCAAGGCGCACATCTCCTCGATCAAGCTGCCAAAGCCTGGCGTCTCAGCGTCGTTGCCGTCGCGCTGCTTCATCTCCGCGCACCCTTTGCTTCGGCGACAAAACTGGCGGCGTTGGCCAAAGCCTATCCGCTCTCGTTACGCGGACCGCGTCCCATCGAAGAAGCCATCTCCACCGCGGGCGGTGTGAGTTGGGAGGAACTCGATGACGACCTCATGCTCAAGCGCAGGCCCGGAATTTTCTGCGCGGGAGAGATGATCGATTGGGATGCGCCTACCGGAGGCTATTTGATTCAGGGCTGCTTTTCGACGGCGATGCGCGCGGCCCGTGGAGCGCTGAAACTCAGTCAGTCTTGTTAATCGCGTTAATCCTGTCAAAAATCGGCCATGCTTGTTTCGTTGCGTATCCGAAATCTGGCGCTGATTGAAGACCTGACCTGGGAACTGGGGCCTGGATTCAACACGCTCACAGGCGAGACCGGCGCGGGAAAGTCGATCCTGATCGACGCGCTCAGCCTGCTGCTGGGCGAGAGGGCCGACAAGACGCTGATTCGCACCGGCGCGGAGAGCTGCTCGGTCGAAGCCGAAATGAATCTCGAAGACAAGGCGCGGCTCAAACAGATCAATGTCGCGCTCGAAGAAATCGGCGCGGAGCTGTGCGAGGGCCAGACGCTTTTGCTCAAGCGCAGCCTCTCTGCAACCGGAGCAAATCGCCAATTCATCAATGGCAGCCCGGTTCCGCTGCAGGGACTCAAAAGCGTGGGTGACCTGCTCGTCGATGTGCACGGCCCTCACGATCACCAATCGCTGCTCGCGACCGAAAAACAGGCCGAGTTGCTCGACGCCTACGGCAAGCTGGCTCCGCAGCGGGCCGCCTGTGCGAATGCCCACGGCGAGTTGCGCGCCATCGAACAGGAACGAGCCGCGCTGGAACTCAGCGAGAGCGAACGCGAACAGCGCCTCTCGCTTCTGCAGCATCAGGTTCACGAAATCCAATCGGCGCATCTCCAGCCAGACGAGGACACGCGGGTGGAAAACGAGTATCGAGCGGCGTCTCATGCCCAAAATATTCTCGAGCAGGCCGGCATTATTGCAGGACTGCTGAATGACTCGGAGGACGCGGTGCTGACGCAACTGGCGCAGGTCGAACGCGCGTTGACCGCATGGCAGCGGATGGACGCGTCGATCGCCGACGCCGAGGCGACGAATCGTCAGGCCATCGCACAATTGCAGGACCTGCTCGCGACCGTGCAGACGCGGGCAGAAAGCGTCGATCTCGACCCGGCTCAGTTGCGGCAATTGGAAGACCGGCTGAATTTAGTGCAAGGCTTGAAACGAAAATACGGCGGCACGATGGAAGCCGTCGTGGCCTTCGGCGAAAAGGCCGCGGCGCAACTGGCCGCGCTAGAAGGCCGCTCCGAATTTCTGGCCGCGCTGGCCCAACGTGAGAAGGCCGCCCGCATCGCGTTGGAAAAGGCCGCCACCGAACTATCCAAGGCACGCCGCAAAATCGCCGGGCCGCTGGGCGAGAAGATTTCGCAGGAATTGCGCGCCCTCGGTTTCAACAAGGCGCTGTTCCAAATCGAAATCACATCCGCGACAAAACCGGGCGCGTCCGGGGGCGATCACATCGAATTTATTTTCGCCCCGAACCAAGGCGAAGCCGCGCGGCCCTTGCGCTCGATCGCCTCGAGCGGCGAAATGGCCCGCGTCATGTTGGCGGTGAAAACCACGCTGGCCGAAGTGGACGAGATTCCCATTTTGATTTTCGACGAGGTGGACGCGAACGTGGGCGGCGAAACGGCGGGGCAGGTCGGAAAGAAATTGCGCGGCTTGGGTCGTTCCCATCAGGTCCTTTGCATCACCCACCTGCCGCAGGTCGCAGCGCAGGGGCAGAGTCATTTCGCGGTCGAAAAGCGGGTCAAACAAAACCGCACGCTGACGGAATTGACGCGACTGGAAGGCGCGGCGCGCGAACGCGAATTGGCACGGATGCTCGGCGGCCAGACTGACGCTGCACTCGCGCTGGCCCGGAGTTTGCTAGCCGCAGCCCGCTCCTAAAACGGCCCTCCCTGTCCCATCCGAATCTGCCACGCCTCACCTTTCGACGTGACCGCCTGCCGCTTTTCCTGCAAACTACGGCTGCTTTAAATCATGAACCAATTTCGAGATATTACCATCGTCGTCCTGGTCATCCTTGCCGCTAGTCTCGGCCTGGGAAATCCTGAAAACTGGACCTGGGATGCGATGTGCGGACCCTACGTGGTCAATGCCGTAACGATGTTGTCCGATGCCCGTCCCTGGTCCGTCATCATCTTGATGGCGCTGGCGCTATCGCTGTTCATGACGCGAATCAGGTACTGAATTTCGCCTCAGGGCCTGTCTAATTGGCGCTTGTCCCAGACGGACAATCGAGAGTAGTCCGGCGATTTATCGCCGGATCGGATCCAACGATGGATTCGTCCCGTAGGGACGAATGAATGCAGCCCGTTGGTGAACGTGTTCAAGTCCCCTATGGGACACCTTGAGCACTGGCAACGAACCCGGCGATAAATCGCCGGGCTACGGTCACGCGTCTCTGACGGGACTTACAACCGCTTGAGCGGGGCTTTTAGTGTTACCTGGCCCTTCCTTAAGCCGGATACGAACTTCCAGACCGTGCGGATTTCGATTGGTGGCGCTCACTACACCACCGCAGGCTTCAATGGAGCTCTTCACAATAGCCAGGCCCAATCCGACACCGCCGGTCTCCGATGTACGCGAGGGATCGATGCGGTAAAAAGGATCGAAAAGTTTTTCGAGTTCAGCCGCTGCAACGCCGGGGCCTTCATCGGCCACGATGAGAATCACATGCTCGTTCTCCCGCCAGGCCTTGATGAAAATGCGTCCGCTTCCCGCATACCGCAGGGCGTTGCGCAGCAGGTTGGCCACCGCGCGCTGAAGCAACTCGAAATGGCCCAGAACATTCAGGTCCTGATCAACATTCACCTCGACCAAATCCGCGTCACCCTTCTCCAGACGGATCGCGGAGGCAACCACAGCAGCCACGTTGACCGGCTCCAACTTGACGTGACTTTCACCGAGCGAAGCTTTGGAAAAACTCAGCAACTCGTTCGCAAGTTTGCGCATATGGGTCACCTCCTCGCGCACGTCGCGCACATAGGGAAGCGACTTCTCATCGCCACGCTCCTCCAGAATTCCGAGGGCGATTTCCATCCGGGCCAGCGGCGAGCATAATTCATGGGCGGCGTCGCCGAGGAAGCGCTTCTGTCCGGTGACGAAATCATTCAGTCGTCCCGCCATGCGATTAATGGCGTGGCCCAGGCGTCCCAGTTCATCGCTTCGGGAATCGGCCAGTTGGATATCGAAACGGCCCTCCGCAATCGACTCTGTGGCATGCGTCATTTTCGTGATCGAGCGGGTCAAATTTCGCGCCAACGGCAGCCAAAAGATAATCGAGAACACCACGATCCCCAGCGCCACGGCCAGCCACGGCTTGGGATTGAACAGGAGCGGACTGATGCCAAGCGACGGCGTCATGCCCACCAGCGTGACCGGCCCGTCCAATTGCAGCGGTTCCGGTGGCAGGCGCACGAGCAACCAGTAAGCGGACGGAACATTCGATCGTAAAACGCTTTTCGGAAAATCGGGAATTCGTGCACGAGGCGGCCCACTCGGTTCACCTTCCCGCGGCGGACTTCCCGGTTGTGGATCGAACTCTGCCGGCCCTCCGGGCGGAGGCATGCCTGGGCCCGGTGGAGGTCCTCCGGCCAGCCGGTTGGACTGCGCGAAAAGCATCGCATGGCGGATATCCTCCGGCGGTTTGAGCGTCGCGCCAGCCAACCATTGGCCGCGTGAATCGAACAGCGCAAAATCCATTTTGTAGGCGAAACCGAGTTGCCCCAATTCCCCACCCCAGTCGTTTCGATCCGAGTGGGCGAGGTTTCCCATGAGGTCGACACACATCGCCTGGATTTGCACCTGCGAAGATTCCGGCAGCAGCCAGTTGTCGAGCGAACCGAACTGCACGCGGATCATCAGGGCCAGCCCCGCGATCAAGACCAGAAGATTGGCAAAGAACCAAAGCAGTAGCCGGGCGAAAAGCGGGAAAGGCGTTTTCAAGGCGATTCCGGGTGGATCAACATGTAACCCGCCGAACGGAAGGTGCGGATGAAGCGGGGATCTTTGGCGTCGTCGCCGAGTTTTTTGCGCAGCGCGGAAATATGCACGTCGATGCTGCGATCGAAAACCTCGTAGTCCCTCTCGCGAATTTCCTCCAAGAGTTGGTCGCGCGTTTTCACTCGTCCCCGCGCCCGGGCCAGGCTGAGGAGAAGTTCATACTCCACCGGCGTAAGGGACAGGGCCAGGCCGCCCAGAAATGCGCCGCGGGCTGGCGGCACGATGCGCAGTTTCCCGATGACAATATCCTCATCGGACAAAGGCTGGATCGCGGGGGCCCGATAAGCCCGCCGCGTGACCGAACGCAGGCGCGCCAGTAGTTCGCGAGTCGAAAAAGTCTTCGGCAGATAATCGTCCGCGCCCACTTCCAGGCCGACGATCCGGTCCGTTTCCTCGCCGCGCGCCGTCAGCATCAGGACTGGCACCGTGGACGAAACGCGTATCCGGCGCAGCACTTCCAGCCCGTCGATTTCAGGCAACATGACATCAAGCAGCACGGCATGCCAGGAAGCCGCCAGCGCATGCTCCACGCCTTCCAGACCCGTGTGGACCGTGACCACTTCGTATCCCAACGGCTTAAGGTAATCCACCAGCAGACGGCAAAACTTTTTGTCGTCATCGACCATCAGGATGCGGCGCACGCCGGCCGTGCCGTGGCTGGCGGACTCGTCGGAAGAGGAATTCATCGGATCGTCGGGAAGCTCCACCGCGAAGTTAACAGCTTCGGTCGCCATCGTCTGCGGAATTTACCTTTCCTTAACAATAATTCCGGTCCGCGTTCATCTGCGCTTAACAAAGGAAGTCCAGGTTCAAGTCAACTCCACGAACCCATGAAAAAACTTCCCATCTTACTTTTCGTCTCGGCGTTGACCAGCGGTCTCATCAGTGCGCAGACGGCAACCGAAACGATTTCCAGCGGTTCGGCTGAATATTGGCAGGCTTCGCTCACCTCGGAAACGAACAAGCAATACGATTCCGCGATCAGCCAGATCACGTCATACCAGACGTCCGGGGGCAATGCGTTTCTGGCGAATCTCCGCGCGGCCTGGCTCTATTATCTGAAGCAGGATTACAAAAATGCAGCCGCGCATTACCTCGAGGCGGAGCGGCTGCAACCCTCCTCGATCAATCCGCTGCTCGGTTTGATCAACGTCAGCGAGGCGCAGGGAAACGCGGACGATATCGAAAAGGCGGCGGAAAATGTCCTGCATGTCGATCCGCTGAATTACCGCGCGCAAATGGTCTCCGCCTATCAGTACTACACGGCAAAGAATTATGCCGTGGCCCTCGCCGCCTATCGCCGCGTCCTGACCTATTACCCCGACGACATGACGGCCCTCAGCGGGGAAGCCTGGTCGCTCTATTACCTCGGACAGGGCGACAAAGCGGCAGCCGATTTCCAGACGCTGCTCAGCATCAACTCCGATGACACTTGGGCGCAAAAAGGCCTCGCTCTCTGCCAGGGACAAAAAAGTTACTGATCGCTCAACCTCATTATCGCCATGACAACGACCTTGGAAAACCTGCTCTTAAATGATCGCGGCATCGCATTCGACCCGGCATCGGGCGACACTTACCGGCTGGTCGGTCCCGCCGTGCAACTCGTAAGGCTCCTGCAAAAGGGCTCCAACGATGCCGCGCTGCTCGACTACCTGCTCGAGGAATACGACGTCGACGAATCCACCGCGCGCCGTGATCTCGAAGTCTTTCTCGGCACGCTCGAACAAATGAAATTGTGGGAGCCGGCCTCGTGAAAACTGCTCCGCCCTGCATCGCCGTGACCGGTCTGCACCGGGGAGAAAATCCCCAGCCCGGCGCGGGAATCATCCGCAGTTTACGCCGCCGCTTCCCGGACGCCGTCATTGTCGGCTTGAGCTACGACGTGATGGAAAGCGGCATCTATGCCGAAGGCGGCCCCGATGAGGTGCATCTGATGCCCTTCCCTGCCGCCGGTGGCGCGGCGCTCTTGGATCGCATCGATGCGATCCGCAAGCGGACCCCCTTCGATCTTCTCATTCCCACGCTGGACGCGGAGATCGAAGTCTTCGCCAGCCTCCACCGCGAACTGGCACAACGTGGTATTCGAATCTGCCTGCCCGCCGCCGATATCTTGAAGCGGCGCGCCAAGCAATATCTTCCCGCGCTGGCCGACACGTGCGGCGTGCGTGTGCCCGAAACCCGGCTCGCCTCCAACGTCGCCGACGCGTGCCGGGCCGGAAGCGACCTCGGTTATCCGCTGGTCGTGAAAGGCCCCTACTATGACGCGAGGATCGTACACCACGCCGCGCAGCTTTCCGCCGCGGCGGATCATCTGTTGTCCGAATGGGGTCATCCCGTGATCCTGCAGCGTCTCGTTTCCGGCTCGGAATTCAACGTGCTCGGCCTCGGCGACGGCGCAGGCGGCTGGTTTGGCCATTGCTGCATTCGCAAAACCCAGTTGAGCGACAAGGGCAAGGGCCTCTCGGGAATCACCGTGGCCGACGCGCGTTTATCCAAGCTCTGCGCCCGGCTCATTCACGAATTGAAATGGCCCGGCCCGTTTGAGATCGAATTGATCCGCGAGGAATCGACCGGCGAATATGTCCTCATCGAGATCAATCCCCGCTTTCCGGCCTGGATCGATTTTCCCTCCATGCTCGGTGCGAATTTCGCCGCCGCACTCGTCGACATGCTGCAAACCGGTCATCCGCCGGGACCGGTGCCGGGTTGCCCGCCCGGCTCGTTCTATATCCGGCATCAAATCGAAGTGATCGGTGATCTCAACCGCTACGCGCAATTGCTCAAAGGCGAACCGGGCATTCTCACCGGGCTCACCGACGACATCACCGATATTTCATCCAAAACCAAATCCTTCGCATGAACCGCTCCCCTTATCTCGCCCCTGCCATCCTGCGTGTGGGCACGGAACCGTGTAATCCCTTCCGCCTCGGCTCGACGCCTTCGTGCCCGGAAATCGACGGCGTCGCCGTGTCGCATTTGGCGCGCGAGTATGGCAGTCCGCTCTTCGTTTTTTCCGAGGCGACCCTGCGCGCGAAGTATCGAGAGGCCCATCGCGCCTTCTCCCGCCGTTATCCCGACGTCCAGTTCGCCTGGTCCTATAAGACAAATTATCTCAACGCGATCTGCCGCGTTTTTCATGAGGAGGGCGCGATTGCCGAAGTCGTCTCGGAATTTGAGTACGACAAGGCGCGGCAAAACGGCATTCCTGGACACGACATTATTTTCAATGGCCCGTTGAAGGGCCGCGAAATCCTGGAGCGCGCGGCCAACGAAGGCGCAATGATCCAGGTCGATCATCTCGATGAGCTTCTCCTGCTCGGCGAAATCGCCTCCCAGCCGGGCCGTGCCAAGCCGATTGCGATTGCCCTGCGCGTTCATCTCGACACCGGCACGCATGCGGTCTGGTCCAAGTTCGGCTTCAACGCCGACAACGGCGAGGCCCTCCGCGTCGTGCGCCGCCTTCTGCAAATGCCCGGTCTGAAGTTGCAGGGCCTCCACGCCCATATCGGCACTTTCATTCTCGATCCCGACGCCTATCGCAAATCGGCCACGGTCCTCGTGCGGCTCGCCCTCGAAGCCGAGCGGATCGGCGCCGAACCGATTCGTTACCTCAACCTGGGTGGCGGCTTTGCTTCGCGCGCGCGTCTCCATTATCAATATCTGTCGCCCGAACAGGCCACGCCGAGTTTCGACCGTTACGCCGAGGCGATCTGCGACACGATCACGCAGGCGTGGCCGGCAGGACGTCCCCTGCCCCGGCTTTACCTCGAGACCGGACGCGCGCTGGTCGATGAAGCCGGTTATCTGATCTCCACCGTCGTCGCGGTGAAGAGGCGCCCCACCTCCGCGGCCCATCCGATCAGCGGAGTCCTCGCCGCTTATGGCAAGGGCGCCCTGAGTGCGGCTCCGCCTGTTGAAGCCGACCGGCCCGCGCTGGTCGTCGATGTCGGCGTCAACCTGCTCTATACCAACGCGTGGTATCTTCCCTCCATTCTTCCGGCGAAAGCGTGCGTCGATGTCGCCGCGCCCACGACGGTTTACGGCTGCCTCTGCATGAACATCGACGTCATTCGCGAGGAAGCCGCCCTGCCCGGCCTGACCACCGGCGACCAGGTCGTGCTGCATCCGGTCGGCGCCTACAATATCACGCAATCGATGCAGTTCATCACTTATCGACCTGCTGTCGTCATGATCGGTCTCGATGGTGCCGTGCACCTGATTCGTCGCCGCGAAAATCTCGAGTACGTCCAGCAGTTGGAAGAGGTGCCAACTCATCTCTCACAAAAAGCCTGTCTTGAAAACACACACTCTCAAGGATTCCGTCATCTTGAGCTTGTCGAAGGATCAGTTCCGTTGGCTGTTGTCCCGCGAGACCATACCAATCGATTGACTTTGCTTCGCTCCGCTCCGGATGACGGCAGGATTCTCAACGGAAGGAGCCCTCTATGATTTCCATGCCCGATCGCGAAAGCGCTTCCGCCGTCACGCCTTTGCAAAATCTCCTGCATGGCGTGCCGCGGGCTTATGCCATCCTCTTTTTCTCGCCCAACGTTCGGCTCGGCTGGCTTCTGCTCGCAACCAGCCTCCTCTCGCCCGACATTGGCTTGTCAGGATTGACCGGCGTTTTGGCGGCGGGAGGAATCGCGTGGATGCTGGGATTCGATCACGCCAAAATCCGCAACGGCTACCTCCTCTTCAATCCGCTCCTCGTCTGCCTCACCCTCGGCTTGATCAACCGGACCTACTTTTTCTCACCCTCGGTTTTTCTCGTGCTCTGGCTCGCCGCGGTCCTTGGCGGCCTTTTCACCGCCGTGGCCATGCAGCACGCCTTCAGCCATCAATTCGGACTCTCGGCCCAGAGCCTGCCCGCGATGACTTTTGCCTACGTCCTCTACTTTCTCGCCTTTGCTGTTGCCGGACCGGCCACCATGCCGGTGGAAATCGCCAACCCCTGGCTCGACCTCAATTTCTTACCAACCTGGAGCCAATCCTTTTTCCAGGTTTTTGGTGCGATGATCTTCGAGCCGCGTGCGCTGCCGGGCCTGCTGGTTTTCGTCGCGCTGGTGGCGACCTCTCCGCTCTCCGCTCTCCTGGCCTCAGCGTCACTCGGTGTCGGCCTCGAAACGATGAACCTGCTTGGCTACCACGCGGGCCATGACGGTGTGATCTGGTGCGGATTCAATTTCCTGCTTTGCGGCATCGCCCTCGGCACTGCCTACTTCGCGCCGTCGCGCATGAGCCTCCTGCTCGCCTTGACCGGAACTTTCCTCTGCGCTCTCGTGACCCTCGCCCTGGCCACCGCGCTCCGCTATTTCGCACTGCCCGCCAGCGCGCTGCCCTACAACCTCGTCGTCCTCGTTCTCGTCTATGCGCTGCGGCAGCGTCATTCTCCGGCCGGTCTTCACCCCTCTCCCGCGCCAGGAATGCTCCCCGAAACCGCCGGCCGCTTCGTCGTGCTCAACGCCTCCCGTTTTCCCCATCTTCAACTTCCCGCCCTCGATCTCCCCTTCAAGGACGAGTGCGTCATCACCCAGGGCATCAATGGTGCGTTGACCCATCGTGCGCCGTGGCAATGGGCGCTCGATTTCGAAGTCCTTTCGCACGATCAACGCTGCGTCAAAACCGGCGCCGCGTTGGAAGATTATCACACCTTCAACAAACTGGTGCTCGCCCCCTGCACCGGCACCGTCGCCGCGGTGAAAACGCATGTGCCCGACAATGTCCCCGGCGGAAATAATCCGGAAGAAAACTGGGGCAACTACGTCGTCATCCACAGCGATGCCGGTTATTACGCGCTCCTCGCCCACCTGCGCCAGGGATCGCCCCTGGTCGTCGTCGGCCAGCGAATTGCCTCGGGCGAACCGATCGGGCATTGCGGAAATTCCGGACGCTCTCCCGTGCCGCATCTTCATCTGCAAATTCAGGACACCGCTTATCCCGGCGCCCCGACCCGTCCCTTTTGCCTGCGAAACGTCATCCAGCTCAACCCGGCTGGAACGGTGCAGAAGTATGAGACGTCCTGCATTCCGCCCGAAGGAACCCGCCTCTCCCTGCCCACGCCCTTGCCCGCACTGCACGCGCTATTCTGCAACTGGCTCCCGGGCGAATATCGCTATCGCATCAAGCTCGACAACCATGCCGTGCGCGAGGAAACCCTCCTGCTCGATTTCGACGAGCTGGGCCGGTTCCGGCTTCGCTCCCGGCGCCACGCCGCGCAATTCACCGCGTTTCTGGCCCATCATGTTCTTTACAGCGTCGATTACGAAGGCCCGCCCGACAGTCTCCTCGCCTTGATTTCCACCGGTCTCGCCCGCGTGCCGTGCCTCGCCGATCCAGGTATTGTCTGGCACGATCAGGTCAGTCCCGCGCCGTGTTACGGTGGATTCACGCGCAAGCTTCACGACATCATTGATCCCTATGCGGGGCCTCACCTGCTCGATTATCGTTACTCAATGCAGGCGGGCGAAAAAGGTTTTGAGATTCGTTGCCAGCTCGAGAATTCCACAGCTCTGCGCGCAGCTCCTCACCGCATCACGACGACACTCACCTGCCGCTTCGGTATTCAGCAAATCGAAGCGCAATTCGGAGACGATGTCATTCTGCGGGCCGAACTGATCGATCCCCTGCTTCCGCAAGTTACTCAAAAGCCGGACGTGCGCGCGGAAGGCCCGCTGCAGCGGCTGAATGTGCTGTCATGAATAAACGCTTTCTCGCCTTGTCGCTTGGCGTCGGCATTGGCTTCTCGTCGCTGGCGAGCGCGCGCGAAGTCAACCTAGTCCAGAATCCCGGCTTCGAAAGCGTTGATCCGTCCTCGCAACAACCGGTGGGCTGCGAACTCAAAGGCGCCGCTTTCCGCGGATACCTCGGAGGGTGGTATGATTTTGCGACCAACGGCATCATCTTTCCGGGTGAGGCCGCCAACGGCGGATCGGTCAGCCAACTCGTGCGCGGCATCGATCAATCGAAGGGCCGTTGGATCAGCTTCCGCTTTCGCGGCCTGGCCGAGGATGGCTTCTCCGTTCCGGACGATTCGCTGAAAATGAAGATCGAATTTTATTCCAAGAACGGCACCGACTACCTCGACTGCGCCTCGCGTCCGATCTATGGCGAGATCGAGTTGGACCGAAAAAACCTCACCGTCAACGGTGACTATCATCGCGGCGGCGCGGCCGTATGGCGAAGCTACGAACTCGAGGAACTTCTGCCCTTTCCCGAGGTCGACGCAGTCCGAATCAGCGTCTCCTATGACAACGGCGTCGCTACCCAGGCGCAGCACGCTGCCTTTCTGATCGATGATTTTTCCCTCGTCCAACGCGCGCGGTCCCTCACCGGCCGGGTCGATCCCGCCGAGCGCATTCCGGCGCCGAACGCGTCCGCGCTCGCCGACACAAGCAAGCTTCTTTCTCTCGGCGGCCGCTGGTATTATGAGCCCTCGTTTGGCGAGGCAGTCGACGCCTCCAACCTGACCGTGACCGAGGAAAACGCCGATCGCCTTTTTTACAAAAGCGACCGCCTGATCAATCCCTTCCTCAATAATATGACCGCCTGGCTGCGCGCCGGCTACAAGGACGAGCAGGGCAACATCGTCACGCAGGACCAATTCGTGCCCGACAACGTCGTGCTCCTTTTCAAAGGCGACGGGTTTCTTACCGTGAAGTCGAAAAATTTACCCAATCATCCCACGGCGAAATTTCCCGGCTTCAACCCCAGCTATATCCAGGAAATGAGCCGGACCTACCGGCTGCCGCTGGAACCGGTCCTTAACTCGGACGCCATTGCCATGGACGACTCCGACCGCAACCAGGCGCTTCCCATGGGCCCAATTGGCATCGCGGTCAATGGCGTCGTCTTCTTCAACCCGTTCGATGCAACCATGAGGGACGCCTCCAACATCATGGATTATTGCTGCGGCCATCCCAACCCGCAAAACCAATATCACTATCACAAGTATCCGATCTGCGTGAACACGCCCTTTGTCGACAAAGGCGACGCGCCTTCCCAGGTCATCGGTTTCGCGTTCGATGGCCTGCCGATTTACGGTCCCTATCAGGAGGCGGGCGTGATGGCCAAGGACTCGACCACGAATCCGCTCAACGCTTTTAACGCCTGCTACGATTCTGTCCGCGGCTGGCATTACCACGTCACGCCCGGAAAATTTCCCTACCTTATCGGCGGTTATTTCGCAAAGGCCGAGCCCAGCAATTTAGCGCGGGGTCGCCCGGGACCTCCCGGCGGCTGGTTTCACTCTCTCCCGACTGCTCCGCAAGATTAAAATCACAAAACGGATTTAGAGGAAGGCTACATGCCGCTGAGGAACCGGATCGCCTGTCTTACCGATTCTCCGTAAGTGCATCCTGCGCAATTTGGAATTGTAAGCGTCCATGGAGCGCACTTAGCAGCAGATGCCAGAGTTTACGCCAAGCTCCAAAAGGCTGCCGCCGACATAGGAGCGGATGCAGTAATCGTCACTGACGCCGAGCAAAGAACCAATTGATTACGCCCGGCACTGTTAACACTTCTGGAACTGCCTACACGACGGGTTCCGTGACGCAGTACGACAGCACGGGATATTACACCAAGTACGCCGGGACGCGTACCTTGTCATGGGGTCTTCAACCCATATCGAGTGCTTCCAGTATGGATTAGCGTGAGTCATGTCCGATCCCAGAAATGTTGCACACGATAAGAAAGTCATCCACGAAAAGCAGAAGCAAGGCGAGAATCTTGCCCAAGACGCGGCTCATGCTCCCCAACCGGGAAAGAAGACGGGCCGTGACGGTGTTCATGGTGCTCACAAAGAGACAGAGGTGGAAGAGGGTGGCGGCAAAGTGATTTGAATCACGATGAAATCTACGCATCCCCTTCGCATTCTGATCGTGGAAGACAACCCGGAGGATGAGGCGTTGCTTTTACGCCAGATCAAGAACGCACGGCTTAATGGACAAATCAGAGTGATTGCCGACGGAAACAGAGCTCTCAACTATCTGACCGATGCAAAGTACAAGTGCGAAGACTTGGTCGCCGTGTTTCTCAAGTTGAATCTTCCCACCGTGGGAGACATCAAGGTCCTTGAGGCCATCAGAGGTGCAGATCGTTTAAAGGTGAGTTGGTAGGCAGTTGTGGAATCGACGGATGCTTTTCGCCGATGGCATTTTTACTGAATTTTTGACGGAACCAACGGCAACTTGTTAAGATTTTCCTCTGATGATCCTGAGATTGATGTAACCGATTTGCCCGTTGCCTCCCACATTGGTCGTTGCGTAATAGCCCAAGCCCACCCGCATCGCGAACGGAATATTCTCTTTGGAAAGGTCGGCGGAAATGACTTGCCCTCCCACGTTATCGGTCAGGGTATTACCTTTTTTGATGATCGTGACGTGCGTCCAGGTCTGATTAGCAAAATTCTTTGCCTCAGCCATGGCGAGGGGGGAATGTGGAAAATAGAACTGATCGTGGTCGGTCAAATTATCAACAGAATAGATACCGATGTTGTGATTGAGGAAAGTGGTTTGCGTGCAATTGAACATGAGGATCCCTTTGTTGGTGGCATCGTCATACAGCAACAGGGCGGAGGCGGCATCGTTGGCGTCAGGATAAACGTCAAAATCGATTTGAAAGTCCCCCGTCACCCAAACCGGCAATGCGAACCAACCGCCGCCACAATTTCCCACGAGGATCTTGCCGTCGACGGTAAAATTCGCACCGTCATATTTTAACTTGAACCCCGTGGTATTATCTCCGCTATTCACATAGAGGGGAGGATTGGACGGGTCCGGGGTTGACTGAGCGACTCCGCTGGGAGAATAAGCCGCGGCCAAGAAAAGTGGGGCCAGGGATGTCAAAATTCTATTCATGGGATATTAGAGGGACATCCGACCGAAAACACCTTGTGGGAGGTTACCGGTGATGATAATGACTGTCAAGGCGAGGCCTTAACTGGTAGTGTATCAGTTTGAATCTAACCCTCTAGTCTCGTAAATAGGACTTCACTCCCTTTCCCGCCGGAGTAGAAGACGGTAACTTCAACAATTTTGCCGTTCAGGATGCGCACCACTATCTCAGATTTGTCATCTAGCGAATAACGAAGTTCCCCCCATTTGCGACCTGTCGGACCCCCGCCAACACCGAAATCATTCGGCCCACCAAGAATTTCTGCAATGTGAGCCCGAACGGTTTTATCAGGCTCCTCGGGGGAAAGGTTTTTAAGAAGTGGAATGACGACAGTCGCTTTCAACGATGGAGCTGTTTTTGTATCCGCAAACGTCATAGCCGGAAGTAAGAACACCCCGAATATGATCAAGAAAATCGCTCTTGCGGCCATGCCTCAATCTAACAGCGCAACGACCTCTTCCAAGCTCCAAACGTGATCGGCCACGCCAGCTTCCATCGCGGGAGTAACGCGAAGCGAAGTGTGAATCCGGCAGAAATTGTAGTGCATGAAATGGAGGGCAACCGAGTGCTCGTGATTCCTGTTTGGCCCGCCCCGCCGGTGCCACCTGCGCCCCCGGTCGCACCATTACCACCGCTGGCACCGGTAAGATTCACGCCGTTCGCAGAGAGACCATCGCCAGAGAGCCAACTCCGCTTTGGAGCGTCAGGCTGTTAAGAATAATATTGCCGTTGCCAGTGCTGAAGATCGGATTTGCACCGCTGCCGCTAACGATATTCCCGTGCCGCCATTGATCGTCACTCCGGCCGTGGCAGAAAGCGTGGAGGTCAGCGCGATGGGTGCCGAGGTTGTTGGCAAACTGGATCGTCGAGCCGGGATCGGCGTTTGCCTGCGTCATGGGGTGTTTACCCCATACGATCGGCACCCATATCAGGTCCTCGGAAACAATGGTCACAGAATCATCTTACCGGCGTCGAGATCGACCCGACCAAGGTCGTTGCGAAAATCCCTTTAGCTTACGTCGGGCAACCACAAGGTTGACGGTTTTAAGGCTCGCTTTGAATTGCTTGCCCCTTACCCTCACCACCATGCGGAGTTAGCTTAGCGGTAGAGCAGGTCCTTTACACGGACAAGGTCGGGGGTTCGATCCCCTCACTCCGCACCACGGCTCGTCTCCCAGCTTCAAGGAAAAATTCCTTTCTCCGCGACCCTCGCCGACCTTTCATATAGCCTCTCTACGTGCCCCGACTTTTCCTTTGCTTTCTTTTGCTGACGATAGCCAGTTGTCCAGGAGACCAGGCACAAGAGAAAATTGTCCAGGAATTCAGCGGTAGCGGCTCGACCACGACAGGTCTTTTCAAGGTTCAGGACCGGTGGGAAATTCGATGGAACGCGCGCCAGGTCGTCAGCGTCGCCGTGATGTCTTCCGATGGCGCAATTGTCGCCGGTGGGGCGGGCGTGCTGAGAGGTTCCCTCTTCATTCCCAGCGGCGGCCAGTATTACTGTAAGATCAGCGACGGTACAGTCGCTCCATCCATCAGCTCCGGCACCAATGCCCCGCCCAATTCGCCTCCCGCCGCCGATGATTCGGAGCCGGTGGCGTCCTGGCATCTTCAAATCGTTGAGTTAGGCCAGACGGTCGCATCAACGCAGGCACTCACCGTCTACACCCCCTATTTTATCTTACCCGATTCAGCGGTCACACTTTCCGACGCAGCCGCTGAGGCGACCCCAATGCTGACCGTCCCGCAGACGCACTCCGTCGTGACGATCAAGGGCGACAACGCACAGGGCGCCGGGTTTCTCATGCGCTCGCCGGACGGCACCTTCGTCGTCACGAATCTCCATCTCCTGGCGGCCAATCCCAACATCAAAATTTACACCGACTCCGGCGCGACGGTCACTACGTTATCGCTCAAGGGGGCCGTCGACCGCGACCTCGCACTCATCTCAATTCAAGAAGACCACTTCAGCTATCTGTCTTTTTCCGCTGACGCCGCCAGCTTTGCACAAGCCGACCGTGTGATCATTCCCAATCTCGGTGCCCAGACCGATATGCTGCTTGGCTCACCGGGCCGGGTTGTCGGGGTCAGCCCCGACCGAATCGAATTCAACAACGCCCTGGCCCCCGGTGCCGAGGGCGCTCCCGTGATTCAAGTGAAGACCGGCAACGTCGTCGCGCTCGTCACCGCTTCGAAACAGGTTGATTTCTCCCCCGCTCTCGCCATGGCCTGGCCCGCCAACCCCGCACCCGGTTCCGCCGGTATTTTCCCGTATTTCGGTTTGCGTTTCGACGGCATCTCGAATTGGGAAACCTACGATTGGTCACGCTTTCTTGAGGAGACTCTTTTTTTAAAGAAATTTCACGACGACACCCGCGCGCTTGATTCCTACCTCAATGGCCGGCGTCGGAAGGGAAAAGGTCCCGCCGACCAACATGGCCCTCCGGACAACCGTTATTTTCTTAATAATACCCAGCTTCGTGCCGCCAATGATACCAACAAACAGTTCGCAAATGGCGCCGACGAGAACCAGCGCCTTGAAGCGGCCAAGGAGCTTCTTTTCGATTTGCAGGGCATCGCCGAAACGGATGTCACCACTCTTCAAGAGACAAACAGCCCGTATGCTTATGACCGCATCTCCGCCCAGGAAGAGCTGGCCTATCGGCGCGCGATCCAAAAAGAACTCGACGACCTCAGCAACAATCTCCCACGCCTCGATAATATAACCAGGGATCGGTAAGCCGGTCCACCGGGAGGACTTTTCCGGCCACTTGCACTTGCCGCAGTCTGAGCGAGAATCAATACTCACGCTCAATCCAATAGCATCAACATCATGGCCAAGCTTCGCTGGGGAATTATCGGCACGGGAGAGATCGCTCATATTTTTGCCCGTGGCCTTCTACGCTCGGAAACCGGCGTGCTCACTGCGGTCGCCAGCCGCACCAAATCCAAGGCGCTCGAATTCGCGCAGATTTACCCAGGCTCTCATGCGCACGGATCCTACGAGGCGCTCCTGGCCGATCCCGACGTCGACATCGTCTATATCGCCACGCCTCACCCGCAACATCGCGAGTGGACCCTTCGCGCCGCGCAGGCGAAGAAGCATATCCTTTGCGAAAAACCGGTCGGCGTTCATTACGAGGAAGCGCTCGAGATGCTGCAGGCAGTCTGGGAAAACGGTGTCTTCTTTATGGAGGCCTACATGTACCGGTGTCATCCGCAGATCGCCCGCATGCTGGAACTGCTTCGCGCTGGAACAATCGGCGAAGTCCGCTCCATCACCGCTCGCTTTAGTTTCTCCGCACCCTATGACCTCGAAGGCCGTCTCTTTAATCGCACTCTGGGCGGCGGCGGAATTCTTGATGTCGGGGGTTACTGCACCTCCATGGCGCGCCTGATCGCCGGCGCCACGCAGGGCAAGGTCGTCGAGCCGGACCGCGTCTTCGCCGTGGGCCATGTCGGAGTGGAAAGCGGCGTCGACGAATACACCTCGGCTTTGCTTCTCTTTCCCGGCGACATTGTCGCCACCCTCTCCTGCGGTCTGAGGTTGGAACAGGCGAACGAGGTCCGCATTGACGCCACTAACGGGTCGCTCGTCCTTCCTTCGCCCTGGACCGCCAATGTCGACGGAGGCGACGCCGAAATCCTCGTTCTCAAACCCGGACAGGCCGCCGAAAAGATTACCGTTTCCTCCGCTCCGCTCTACGCACTGGAAGCCGATGTCGTCGCGCATCACATCGCCCAGGGCCAATGCGAAGCGGCAAGGCCCGCCATGAGCTGGGCCGATACCCTCGGCAACATTCGCGTGCAGGATCAATGGCGTCGCGCAATGGATGCCACCGGTCCGAGCTTCGCCGACCCGCCCGGCAAGAAGACGCAACCGCTGCCCTTCTCCACTTGGGAACAACGCTTTTCCAAACTCTTTCAAACTTCCGTCGACAAGTATCGCGATGGCCACCAAAAAGCCGAGGGCATGTTCGACGACAAAGCTCGAAAATTTCTCAAATCCATTGGTCACACCGAACAGGAGTTGTTCGATTTCGTCGAAGACTTCGCCAAAGGCGGCGAGCCGACTTTGGAAACGGCGTTGCGAATCGCCTCGGTGCGACGCGATTATTTTCTCAAGGAACAAAACGGAATTTTCTCTCCCCATCGAATTGCAATGGAAGATTTGCCCTCGAAGGATGCAGAAATCGAAGGCATCGGCTGGTTACCCCGGCTCATCCCCAAGGCCGAAGCAAAACTGCGCGGCGAAATGCCTCCCGATCTCATGTTTGGCTGCGGCGGCGATCGGAAATTTTTCCGGACCCGCAACGTTGCCCCCGACGACTTCCTGCGCAAAGTGTGGGACGCGCATGGCAACCATGCAGAAGTTGTGGCGTGGGTAAAGAGCCTGTCCCATTAAGAGACCTCTGCGGAGACCGTTCGGAACGGTCAAGATTGAATCGCCGCAGGCGATCCCGCAGGGCGAGGGTTCCCGGGGGCGAACCGAGTCAACGATCAGTTCAGTCTGCCTTTCTCAGAGGGGCCGAACTGATCCTTCGACAAGCTCAGGATGACAGAATTCCGAAAAAGTGTGCTAACCGGCAGATTTCTCTCCAAATATTTAATTCTGCCCCCTATTTACGTACCACCAAATTTATCTTGGCTTAGTAGGCCATTTTCAGTAGCTTACGCGCGAAATGAAACTTTTCCCGCGAAGTATTGCTTTTCTAATAGTCGCGATTTTTTCCTCGCTGGCTCATTCCCAAAATACAATTTGGAGAAACACGGGCGATACGAGTTTCGAGAATCCCTCCAACTGGAATAACGGCGTACCGGCGGCGGGCTATAACGCCTACATCGTGCCAGACGGCATCGGGGAGACGAACGGATCTTTTGTGGTCACACCAGGTGGACAAAGCGCCATCATAATTAACGCCGCCACCAGTCATGTCTCAAATGGCCTCTTTATCGTCAACGACGTAGGGAATACTCTGCGGGTCGGAAGCGTAACTTTGACCTTTGCCCTGGGCACGACTTATACCATTACCAACACCGTTGGAGTGAGAGACTCGGAAACCTTCAATTTTGTGGGTAATCTTACGGTTGGAAACGCAGTCAATGTGGGCGATGTCAACAGCGGCACCATGAACGTAAGTATGGGTACGATCGACGCCAGCACTGCCACTTTGACCATCGGCGGCGCCACCGGGAGTGTCGGCACCTTCTCGCAAACAGGTTCCAGCACCGTCCTAGTCAATAATCTCGACTTGGGCACCGGTAGTGGAAACGGCAGCTACAATATTACTGGCACCGGAAATACCCTCACCTTGTCAGCAGGAGGTTTCGCGGACATCGCCGGTACGTTCACCCAAAACGACGCCACCTCGACTGTCGATTTCTCCGCCGGCGGAACCGATTTAGGCAGTGGTGCGGCCTATAATCTAGAGGCAGGCAACTTGCTTCTGGGTACGACCATCGTAGGCACGCGCGGGACGCTCAATCAAACAGCCGGAACTTTGACCGCAAATGGTGCAGTTGACGTCGACGGAACCTATAATCTCGGGGCAGGTACAGCTACGTTCAATGCCGGCCTGATCGTCGACGCCACCGGAACCGTCAACCAAACCGGCGGCACGCTGACTATTACTACAGGCCAGACCCTCGACCTCAGCGCTGTCGGATCTACCTACAATCTTGGCGGAGGCATCCTGCAGGTTGGCGATGGCGGCCTGGCTGGCACTTCCGGTGAAGGCATGCTGAATTTTTCTGGCGGCACTCTTCAGATCACCAGTACCACGGCGGGCGCATTTACGGACCCACTCGATAGCACTCTGACCGGTGTATCCACCATTGACGCCGTCACCACGCCCGGCATCACGTCGGTCACCTTGGCAGGCAATTTGAGCGGACAGGGCGGAATCACCTTTGAAGGCGCCGCCGGTACGACTTTTCAATTTACGGGCACTAATAGCTATACCGGTCCCACGACCATTTCAGGCGGGACCCTTGATGTGACCGGGGCCAATATCGCAAGCTCAAGTGCTCTTAACATTGTCGGCGCCAACACCGTCGCCAACCTTACCGTGGAAGCTGGCGGCCTCGCTTACGCCGGGGCCATCAGTGGCAGCGGAACACTCAATGTGGATTTCGCTGCCGCGGGCGCCCCTTTCGTCGTTTTGAATTCCAGCAATTTTTCCGGCGTCCTCAAGCTCGGTGCGGATAACGTCAATAACGGCACGCTCCAGCTCTATGGCGGTACGTTCAATAATATACAGGAGGGTGCTCCAGGCAGCGGTGTCGTTATCGGGGGCGCTCCGCTGGCTGCGTTCCCAATCGGCACGACCATTCCAACTACCGGCTCAGTGACTTTCGGAAGCGCCACTTATACCGGCCCGACCATGATCAATTCCGGGTTTACGCTCAACGGCATCAGCCTGACCAGCGCGGTCACGCTAGGCACGGTCGGAACCCCCGGCGGTTCGCTTAACTTGACAGACGGTCTCGTGGGCGATTTGACGAACAACGGCGGCACCGCCAACGTCACCGGCGCGGCCGGCATCACCGGCACGGTGACCAACGGCATCGGTGGCGTCATCAACACGACGAGCGTCACTGGCAACGTCACCAACAGCGGCCTCTTCACCGCCTCCACCAACCCCAACACGGTGACGGGCAGCTTCACGAACAATAACACGGGCGTGATCATGGCTACCTCAGGGCTGCCGGGCGTCATTGATACTCCCACTTTCACCTTCGGCAACGGCCTAACGCTGTCTAACGGCGGCACGGGTGGCACCCTCGTCGTGCGCCTCAATGGTTCTGTCGCGGACGATTATTCTGTCTCGGGTGCCCCCGCGAACTTGGACAATGGCGTCGTTAAAGTTGTCGTTCTCGGCGGCGGAGTGGTCGGAATGCCAATCACCTACCAAATTGTCAACGATGCGGGCGGCGTGACCGATGCCGGCCTGACCACCAGCTCCAACACGGCTCTCTTTACCTACACGCTCACCAATACCGGCACAGCCGAGAATTTGGTGGTGACCCAGGCGCCGATCGGCACGTACGCCACTACGCCGAATCAGATGGCCGTCGCGCGGGCGATCGATGGTACGAGCAGTTCGCTTTTTGGCTTTTTCGGTTCGATTCCCCTGGGCTCCGGCGCAGCTATTATTCCGGGAGCGTTGGACGAACTCAGCCCCGAAAGCCTGCAATACGCGCGCAACATCGCCTTTGAAAATTCGACCTTCCTCGTCGAACGAATGAACGATGTCGACGCCAACCTGCGCGGCGGTTACGGCGGCCTCGACACCAGCGCCATCAACGTGGTCACTCCTGGCTTCGAAAGTGGCTTGGGCCGTTCGCTCGGATCTCTCCTCGCCTACAACGATCCCGCTTTCCATAATTCCGCGCCTAATGGCGTCAATTATTATCCCGGCGGAAGCGACAATTCCTCCTCACCTTCCGCGGCGGCGCCCTCGTCCTCTTCCTCCGCCCCGGTTTTTGATTCCTCCACGCAGGTGATTTCTGATAGCCCGAATCCCTATCTCGCCACCGCGAATCCTTCCGCACCGGGATCCCCTCGCCTGAGCGAATTCATCGGCGGCGACGTCATCCTCGCCGACTTGAATCAAAATCAAAGCGCGACCAATGCTCCTTCCTCGAAGGCGAGTTATACCGCCGGCGATGTCACCGCGGGCGTCAGTTTCCGCATGAACTCCCACCTCGCGGCCGGCGTGCTCTTCGACTACAATCATACCCACGCCAAGACCGACTCCAACGGCAGCACGACCGACGTCGACAGTTACTCACCAGGCCTTTTCGCCACCTACTTCGATCACGGTTTCTACGCCAACGGCCTCTTCTCCTTCGGCTACAATAATTACTCGAACACCCGGGACATCAGTATCCTCGGCGAGAATGCCTCCAGCCATCCCACCGGCCAGCAATACGTCGGCGATGTCGATTTCGGCTATGACTTCCATCCCAGCCGAAACTGGATCGTCGGCCCCACCCTCGGCGTGACGTATACGCATCTCGATATCGATTCCTTCACCGAAACCGGCGCGCCCGGCGCCGACCTAGCCGTCCAGGATCAAAGCGCCGACAGCTTGCGCAGCCGCCTGGGTGGTCACGTGATCTTCCAGACCAATACCGGCGACGTTCTGCTCCAGCCGAATCTCACCGCCATGTGGCAGCATGAGTATCTCGATAATGGCTCTGGCATCACCAGCTCGTTTAACGATTTCAGCTCGAGCCCCTTCACCATCGAGACCGCCGCTCCCAGCCGCGACAGCGCTCTCGTCGGAATCGGCATGACCGCCACACTGAGCAATTCGATGGCGCTTTATCTCAATTATCTCGCCGATGTCGGAGCGAGCAATTATTTTGCACAAAGCGTCGTCGGCGGCTTCAAGGCCCGGTTCTAATACCTGCCTTTTTCAGCCTCTGTCATCCTGAGCCCGTCGAAGGATCAGTTCAGTGTCGCGAAAGTGACTTAATAAAAAAAGCCTGTCATCCTGAGCGTAGCGTAGCGGAGTCGAAGGACCTCTTACTATTTTTCCCCTCCGTCATCCTCAGCTTTTTCCGGCAGGAAAGCAGGTGTTAAGGCCGCTACCGCCCTCCACAGGATTGGTCGCCAGAACCGGTTGCCCATCCTGAACAGCCCGACTCCGGGTCAAATCGCCTGCTTGATCGTCGCGTCGCTCCACCACCGCGACAGCCGTCCACCCGGAACGGCCGGAATCGCCAGACCGGCATCGGCGTAATGCGACGTGTCGTTGAACAACGTCAGCCGCGCCCGGTTCATATCCTTGAAGTCGACAATGTTCAGCGCCGCCGGACTTTGGTCGAGATTGTCCCGGTACCGGCGCGGATCGAACCCCAGCAGCGTACTGAGCAGAAGCCGGATTGTCGCCTTGTGCGAGATGACCAATACCTTTCCAGCGGGATGCGCCCGCACCAGCTCGATCAGCGTGGGCAGCGCACGCGCCGTCACCGCAAGTCCGCTCTCGCCACCCGAAGGCGCGAACGTGTAGGGATCCTTCTCCCACTCCAGGGCCTCTTCGGGATACTTCGCATCCACTTCTTCACGTGTCATCTGCTCCCAGTGGCCATGCGAAATCTCCCGCAGCCCGTCCCTCGGTTCGACTTCCAAGCCATGCGGTGCGGCCAAAATCCGGGCAGTCTCCATCGTGCGGCCCATCGGCGACGCGTACACTGCGGTGATCGGCTCCGCGCTTAAACGCGCCGACAGCCGGCCTGCCTGGGAACGGCCTTCATCCGAAAGAGGCACATCGGTTGAGCCGGCAAAACGGTCCTCGGCACTGAGAACGGTCGCTCCATGCCGGATCATAAAAACGCGTGTGGCTGACTTGGACATAAGAAAAAGTTACCGGCTCCGGTAACCTACACCAATTACAAATTGAGTTTTGGTCTAAACGATCCGTCATCCTAAGCTTGTCGAAGGATCAGTTCGGGGTGTTTTACCGAGACGGACCTGATCCCTCGACAAGCTCGGGATGACAGAAGGCTAAAGAACCGAATTTGATTAAGAAATGGTATTGCACACATCCACACATCCCGGCGCTCATGCGAGAGCAGCCGTCAACAACAGTACCGCTTAATGACTCTGCTGGTATCCGCCCCCGCCCGCCCCACGATACCCGCCGGCACCACTGCTGCTGGGAGCTGAACGTTCGCCCGCGCCTGAACTTGACGATCCGCCACCGGAATTTCCACTCGTGCTTTCACGTTGGGTACCTGCGCTGGCCGGTGGTGAATAAGAGGGCGTCGTTGGCCGCACATACGTATGCGACTCCTCACCGCCGCCTCCCGTCACGGGGGAATGCGGTTGCTCGTTGGGCGTCCCCGACGGGTAAACTGCGCCCGGCGGATTATAAACCCGGTTCCGTTCGCCATTCGCTTCGCCCGCCGCAGGATAGGTCCTCACCGTCGGAACCGCTTGCACCGAGGGTGAGCGTTCCGTGTTATAAATCGCACCGGGCGTTGTCCGAACGGTGGACGTTTCCGCCGCAGGCGCGGTCACCGGCTTCATCGAGGTCAGCGGCGTTTGCAAAACGGGCTGCACCGACCCACTATCCGTCAGCACTTTGGCGCTGGCGGGCGCATGATTCTGGGCGATGCGCGCTTGTTGCACCTGCGTTTCTGTCGCGGGCGACGGCGCCAAACGTGAATTGACCGCAACCGGCCGCATGATATCGGTCCCACGATTGATCGTTGTCTGCGCAACCGATTCCGCCACGCGGGAAGGCTGCACGTTGGCACTCGGCCGCACATGAGGTCTGTACAATGCCAGCGAATTACCGCTCAACCTGCCTCCGCCATCGGGCTGATTGGAGCGTATCAGACTTACCCTGGGCACCGGTGTTTGCGAAACAGCATTCACCTGCGCCAGCATCGGTCCGCCCGCGCTGACCCGGACGTTTCCATTATTGCGCTCGACGTTGATGTTGGTCACGTTTGTCGTGCGATTGATCAGATCGAAGTTGTCGCCCCGGTGGCGATAGTAGCCGTGATAATTCCGATAGCCCAGGCAGCCCACCGGCAGAAAGTTGTACCAGCCTGGACCGATGCCGTAAAAGCCGTCGCAATCCCCGCCGATATGAAAGCCGACGCCAACGGCAAATCCATCGTCGGAATAATCGACGCCCACAAAACTGTCCGGGGGCAGCGGAGCCCACCCGCAATACCCGTCGCCGTAACGCCAGCTCACCCACGCCGGCGCCCACGTGTAGCCGGGCACCCAGCACCATCCCGTGCCATCGAGATTGACCCAGCGCCCGTAATGATAGGTCGCCCATCCCCATGGTTCACTTGAAACCCAGGTCCAGCCGTCGTCGGTATAGACCCAATTACCCTCCGTATAGGGCGCCCAATCGGGATCCGTCACCGGCGGCTGCCAGACGTACCCGTAATCGCTGGTCTGGATCCATTGTGCCCTGGCTTCCCAGCGCATCGTAAAACGTCTGAAATGAGGCGCTGTCATCCGGCGCGGCGTTCGCATCCGCCTGAGCCGATCCCGGTCACTTTGGACGGCAGCACCATTATCGGGCGGCGGCGGGGCGGGATTATCATCCTGCGCTCGTGAAGGTATCGTGACCAACCCCAAGACCAGCGCAAATACCGTCAGGACGAGAAAGCATCGAAGCGAAAAAGCGGGTCCTGATTTCCCAATGAGAGATTCCTTCGGCATCTCTCCTAACTTGGACGTCGCGCCGACCAAAAACCTTCACCCTACTTCGACGGTGTCCGTGAAGTGAGATCGCGATGCGCTTAAAAAATCCGGGGGGCGGGCGGAGGCGTCGAATCCGGAGCCACTATCCCTCGGGCCGCATCGACTCGCTGCCGGGTATGCCCGGCAGGACGGACTTCCGAGGCCATCACATTCCGGCCAAAATTTTCCTTCACCACAATGCCCCGTTCCATCTCGTTGCTGAAATCAATGATCACGGTCAAAACTTCCCCGGTCTCCAGGATCATGATCTTATCGTTTTGTTGATACATGTGATTAAATACTGTTCTATCTCCGGACACAATCCTCGCTCAGACCCGAGGATTTGCCAAGCATATTAGCCATTTGATTCCATAGTGACTCTATAGGTTGACGCCATGCCTTGTCTCCTGCATAGTTGAAACCCCCTATGACCCCCGAAGTTCCCGCTCCCAAGCCGCCCAATCCCAACGAGGCTATCAAAGCCGAGTCCCATCTTCTCCGCGGCACCATCGCGCAGGACCTGGCCGACACCTCCACCGGCGCGATTTCCGAGGCCAACGCCCAGCTCACCAAATTCCACGGCCTTTATCTGCAGGACGACCGCGACCAGCGCATCGCCCTCAAGAAAGCCGGCAAGGAAAAGGCCTTCTCCTTCATGCTCCGCGTGCGGCTGCCCGGCGGCCGGGCCACGCCGCAGCAGTGGCTGGTGCTCGACCAGCTTGCCGACGAAGTCGCCTCCCCTTCCCTGCGCCTCACCACGCGCCAGACCTTCCAGTTCCACGGCATGCTCAAGGGCAACGTCAAGCCGCTCATCCAGGGCATGCACAAGGTTCTGCTCGATTCCATCGCGGCCTGCGGCGACGTGAACCGCAACGTCATGGCGCCGCCCAATCCGGAGCGCAGCCCGCTGCTCCAGCAGGTCTACGATCAGGCCCGCGCCTGGAGCGAGTTCGCCCTGCCCAAGACCCACGCCTACCACGAAATCTGGCTCGACGACGAGATGGTCGCCGGCGGCGAACCGGAATCCGAGCCGATGTACGGCGCGACCTATCTTCCGCGCAAATTCAAGACCGGCTTCGCCCTGCCGCCCTCCAATGACGTCGACATCTTTTCGCAGGACCTCGGCTTCATCGCCATCGTCGAGAACGGCAAGCTCGTCGGCTACAACGTCACCGTCGGCGGCGGACTCGGCATGAGCCACGGCAACGACGAGACCTTCCCGCGCCTGGCCGACGTTCTCGGCTTCATCCCGCCGGACAAGGTCAACGCCATCGGCGAAGCCGTGCTCACCACGCAGCGCGATTACGGCGACCGGACCAACCGCAAGCATGCCCGGCTCAAGTACACCATCGAGGATCGCGGCATCGCCTGGTTCAAGGCCGAAGTCGAGAAGCGCTCCGGCATCACCTTCGAACCGGCGCGGCCTTTCAACTTCACCACGATCGAAGATCCGCTACGGCTGGCACCAGAGCAGCCGATGGCACCTGGTTCTACGGCCTCCACATCCTCAGCGGCCGGATCAAGGACCTGCCCGGCTGGCCGATGAAAACCGCCCTGCGCGAGATCGCCGAGATTCACACGGGCGACTTCCGCCTCACGCCTTCGCAAAATCTCAGCATCGCCGGCGTCACGCGCCGAGCAGAAGCCGCGTCATCGAGGCCATCCTCGCGAAGCACGGCCTGACCGAGGAAAACAAGCGCTCGCGGCCTGCGGCTCAACGCGCTCTCCTGCGTCGCGCTGCCGACCTGCGGCCTCGCCCTCGCCGAAAGCGAACGCGTCCTGCCCGAAATCCTGGAAAAATTCGAAGCCGTCCTCGACGAAGCCGGCCTGCGCGACGACGCCATCAGCCTGCGCGTCACCGGCTGCCCCAACGGCTGCGCGCGCCCCTATCTCGCCGAGATCGGCCTCGTCGGCAAGGCGCCGAACAAGTACGCGCTCTATCTCGGCGCGAAGTACAACGGCACCCGCCTCAACCGCCTCGTCTCGCCCAGCGTCACCATCGACGACGCCGTCGCGCTGCTCACGCCGATCATCAAGCGCTACGCCCTCGAGCGCGACGAAGGCGAAGGCTTCGGCGATTTCTGCGACCGCGAGATCATCCCCAAGGACGCCACCTTCCACAGCGTCGGCACGCCGACGGCTCTAGCTGCAAATTGACTTAGCCGTCCCGGAGGGACGCCTGATATTAGCCCGGCAATTCATTGCCGGGTAATTCACATTTTGATTTGCCCGTCCCGGAGGGACGGTTGAAACTCCTCTGTCGATGGCCAACACCTATACCTCGGTCAACGTCCATTTCGTTTTCAGCACGAAGAACCGCGCTCCCCTTATTTCCGCGAACATCCAAGAACGACTGTGGTCCTTCATGGGCGGCATTGCCCGCGAGAATCAAATGAAGGCGCTTTGCATCGGCGGCGTTGCCAACCATGTTCATCTTCTCGTCTCAATGCCGAACACGCTCTCAATCGCCAAGGGTATTCAATTGATAAAAGGTGGCTCATCAACGTGGATTCATACAACGTTTCCCAATATGGGAGATTTTGCCTGGCAGGAAGGGTACGGTGCTTTCAGCGTGAGCTTATCCCACCTTCCCGAGACAATCGCTTATATCCAAAACCAAGCAGAACATCATCGACACAAAACTTTCCAGGAAGAATATCTGGCCTTCCTAAGAAAGCACGACATCGACTACAACGAGAAATATCTCTGGAACTAATTCGCCGTCGCTGAATGGACGCCTTTCAAGCGTCCCTAACGGGACGCCGCCTTTTTCACGGGCACTTCCCGGCAATAAATTGCCGGGCTACGTTCAAATGTCCCGTTGGGACATCCAGCATCTCGCCGCTGGAACTCCTCCCGTGTGCCTCTGGCTGTCCGCGGTCCGTCGTTGTGTCTCACTTACCGGCCCGCCCGATTCAGCGCGCTCAACACCGCTTTGAGTGAGGCAACCTCAATGTTTGTATCAGTTGCCGCGCCGAAAGTTGACACGCCCGCGTTGATCTTGACCTCAAAGTAGGCGACCGCCTTCGCGTCGGCGCCGGTGCCGAGCGAGTGCTCTGAATACGAGACGATCTCGAACGGTTCCACGCCCGATGCGGTCAGCGCATGCACAAACGCCGCAACCGGTCCATTGCCCGAGCCGGAGATTTCCTGCGCGCGACCATTCTTCTCGATCTTGGCCACGCACTCGATTCCCTGTTCCTTGGGAATTTCCAAAAAGCTCAGCAACTTCAGCGGCTGCTCGCGGTCCAGGTACTCCTTCTTGAACAAATCGAGAATGTCCTCCGGCGGCAGTTCCTCGCCGCGCTCGTCGGCCACGCGATTGATGATCCGTCCGAAATCGCGATGCATCGCCTTGGGCAAGACGTAGCCGAATTCCTGCTCCATGACATAGGCCACGCCGCCCTTGCCCGATTGGCTGTTGATGCGGATGATCGCGCGGTAATTGCGTCCGATGTCGTGCGGATCAATCGACAGATAAGGCACCTCCCAAACGCCATTCGGATTCGCCGTCCGGTCCTTCAGGCCCTTGTTGATCGCATCTTGATGCGAGCCCGAAAAGGCGGTGAAAACCAGGTCACCGCCATAGGGTTGGCGCAGCGGCACGTCAAGCTTGGTGCAGCGCTCGTAGAGATCGCGCACCTCGCGGATGTTGCTGAAATCGAGCTTCGGGTCGACCCCCAGCGTGAACATATTCAATGCCAGCGTGACGATATCGACATTGCCCGTCCGCTCGCCGTTGCCGAAAAGCGTGCCCTCGACCCGCGTTGCGCCGGCCAGCAAGCCGAGTTCACTCGCCGCGATGCCCGTGCCGCGGTCGTTGTGCGTGTGCAGGCTGATGATCGCGCGCTTCGGATATTTCTGGTGCGTGATGAACCACTCGATCTGGTCGGCGTGCTGGTTCGGCATCATCAACTCGACGGTATTCGGCAGGTTGAAAATAATCGGATCCTCCTCGGTATAGCCCCACGCGTCGCCGACCGCCTCGCAGACTTCCAGTGCGAAGTCGGTCTCGGTGGCGGAAAAACTTTCCGGCGAATATTCGAAGCGGACCTTCGTGCCTGGAACGGTCTTGAGGCGTTCCTTGATCTGCTTGGTTCCGCGCACCGCGATGTCGATCACCCCCTGCTTGTCGATGCCGAAGGTAATCCTCCGCTGGGCCGGCGAGGTCGAGTTATAGAGATGCACAATCGCGCGCGGCGCACCGCGGATCGACTCAAACGTGCGCTCGATCAACTCCTCCTTCGACTGGACCAATACCTGCACCCAGACGTCGCCCGGAATGCGTTTCTCCTCGATCAAGCGGCGCGTGAAATCGAATTCGATTTGCGAAGCGGAGGGAAAACCGATCTCGATTTCCTTGAAGCCGATCTTCACCAGCAAATCGAAATACTCGAGCTTCTCCTCGACGCTCATCGGCACGGCCAGCGCCTGGTTACCGTCACGAAGATCGACGCTGCACCACCTCGGCGCTTTATCGATCGTGCGTGAAGGCCACATGCGTTCTGTCATTTTCACAGCCGGAAACGGCCGGTATTTCGGATTCTGGGTGGTCATATTTCTTTACTGTCATCCTGAGCTTGTCGAAGGATCAGTTCAGTGGGTGGCCCGGTTGTCCGGTTCGCGCGGAGCCATTCCGCGCGAACAAGAAGCCGCCGACCCATGTTCCTTCGTTAGCGTGGGAATCTATTTATAGGTTACTATTGCTGTTGATGACAACACGCCGAAAATAAGAAACCCCGAGTCGGAGCCGCTCATCTCGGCGGGCCGTCGGGGTTTTATTCTTGGAGTTAAAGCGAATTAAATCAGATCGCTCCCGCCAAGCCCGTACGGCCCGGAAGAAGTAGCGTAAGTCGAAGCGACAGCGCGTTGATCTGCATACGACTACCAATAGCATGCCAAAAGAAAATGAGCAAGCCTGACAAGAATGTCCGCTACTTAATAATGCTTCGCCGCGTCATACTCTCTACGGCAGGGGCAACTCAACCGCATGCCCGCCGCGTGCGCTGAGATTCACTGCTTCGGTGAACTCGAGATACTGGACGCCGGTCTCGAAGCTCGGCTCGGGATGGCCGCCATGCACAACCGCATCGATGAAATCCTTTTCCACCGTCCAGGTCTTTTCGAGTTCGGGCGGAATTTCCAGCCGGTGCAACTTCTTGTCGCCGCGACGCGCGCCAAAAATTTCATCGGTGGTAAAGTTGTAGACGAGCGTCCCGTCGCGTCCATAAATCGTCAGCGTCTCGTCGGGCGGGAATTGCGCCACGCCGCTCCATTCAAGGCTGCCGGCCAGTCCATTCGGCCACTGGCCAAAGACGTGAACGACATCGGGAATGTGGACGACATAGCCGTCGCGCTTCGGCACGGAGACCTTCATCTGTGCATGCAGTCGGCGCGGCACGCCGATCCATCGCTCCAGCACTTCCGCATAAATCCCCACTGTCAATGCATTGATCCCGTTCAACTCCGTGCGTTGCCGCCAATGCGGCGGGGCCAGCGGATCGGAGAATTGATCACGGTCGGCGGTCAGCCGAAAATGCCAGAGCTCGCCCACGTAACCGTCGTGCAAAAGCTTTTGGAAAAACGCGCCGCCCTTCATGCCGTGCGGCGGGGGACACAGCATCGTCACCAGTTGCGGACGCGCCTGCGCTGCGACCAACATTTCGCGGCCCTCGCGCAGGTTCATCGCCATTCGCGCCTGACAAAAAACATGCTTGCCTGCCTCCAACGCCGAGATCGTGATAGGCGCATGCAGCACGGGTGGCGTCCCGATCCAAATAATATCAATGTCGGACCGGTCGAGCATCTCGGCCCAATCGTTGACCACCTCGGGAATATGAAATTCCTTGGCCACGCTCCTGGCCGTTTCCACCCGCGCATTGCAGACCGCAACCACCTGCACGTTGGGGATGGCGAGCAAGCCCGGCAAATGCCGTTGCCGGACGATCCCGCCCGCGCCGACGATACCGATCCTCAATTTCTTCGAGCCGTGTTTGTTCATACCAACAATTCCCGTCGACCAGTCTGCTCCAAAACCTCATTGGCCGTCCAGCCGCGTAATGTGCGCTGATGCGCCACCACTTGCCCGACGCGCCGCGCGATTTCCACACCCTCCTCATCGCGAATTTGCGCCCCGATCGAGAAGCGCACGGTCGCCGAGGCCCAGTCTGTCGGGACGCCCATCGCCGCAAGCACGTGCGACGGCTGCACGGAACCGACCAGGCAGGCCGACCCGCTCGAGACCGCCAGCCCCGCCAGATCCAGCCCGATCAGCAAATCTTCTCCATGCAGGCCCTGAAAACTCGCGTTAAGCGTATTCGGCACACGTCGGACCGGATCGCCATTGCGCCGGACACCTCCAAGCGAATTCAATTCCTGCCAAAGCGCTTCTGTCCAGCGGAACTGCCGCTGCGCCTCGACCGGATCGACATCGCCGTAATTCCGCACCGCCTCCGCAAAACCCGCAATCGCCGGAGCATTCTCCGTCCCCGGACGCCGCTCGTTCTCGTGCGCGCCCCCCTCCATCAGTCGCGCAAGTGGTACGCTGCTCTTCAGCCAGAGCACCCCTGCACCCAGCGGTCCATGCATCTTATGCGCGGCCAGGCTCAGCGCACTCACCTGCCATCCGGCCAAATCAATCTCCTCCTTGCCCGCACTTTGAATCGCATCGGTATGAAAAAGGACTTTCCTCTTCGCGCAAATTTCCCCGATCTCCCGCATCGGTTGGCGAACGCCCGTCTCGTTATTGGCGCTCATGATCGAGACTAA
Source organism: uncultured Verrucomicrobiae bacterium (assembly GCA_963812985.1). Lineage (GTDB taxonomy): Bacteria > Verrucomicrobiota > Verrucomicrobiia > Methylacidiphilales > UBA1321 > JABDGH01. The sequence continues at coordinate 1,973,489 of CAWEXI010000005.1, read as the reverse complement.
AATCGTGTCTGGCCGGAGCACGCGCGCGAGTTCCTCAGGATCGATCAGTCCGTTGCCATCGACCTCCAGATACGTCACTTCGAAATCCTTCGATTTTTCCAGCGCCCGAAACGCATGCAGCACCGCATGATGCTCCGTCTTCACCGTGATCAAATGTCGTCCTCCTTCGGCATTTGCGAGCGCCAGTCCACGCACCGCGAGATTGCAGCTTTCCGTGCCGCCGCCGGTAAAAATAATCTCCGACGGTTTCGCCTTCAGCCACGCTGCGATGACGTCCCGGGAGGCATCGATTTCCCCTCGCGCGCGACGTCCCTCGGCATGAAGGCTCGAAGGATTGCCTAGGACCCCGGGCCCGGCCAGCAGCGGTTCCATGACCGCGAGGACCCGCGGGTCGAGACTCGTGGTGGCGTTGTCATCCAGGTAAAAACGCCGCATGACATTTCCTCCACGGGTCAGATGACCCAGTCTCCGCCGTCGCGACCGCGCGGATGAATGCTGACTTGCTGCGCCTCGTGCAGGGCCACCGAATCGGGCGGAATCGACCGCGTCAGCCACACGTTGCCGCCCACAATCGAGCGATCTCCAATGACCGTGTCGCCGCCTACGATGGTCGAATTGGCATAAATGGTGACATCGTTGCCGATCGTCGGATGCCGCTTGCCCGCCAGGGCGTGCCCCTGCTCATCGCGATCGACATTCTTGGCCAGACTCCGCGCGACTAACCCGACCCCTTGGTAAAGGCGTACTCGGTCGCCAATTTTTGTCGTCGCCCCGATCACCACCCCGGTGCCGTGATCAATGAAAAAATGCGAGCCGATTTCCGCACCGGGATGCAGATCGATTCCCGTCCGGCTATGGGCCCACTCCGTCATCATGCGGGGAAGAAACGCCACGCCCAACTGATGCAGCAAATGCGCCATGCGAAACACGGCCACCGCTTCCACGCCCGGATAAGCCAGCACGACTTCCTCCTGATTGGCCGCGGCCGGATCGCCCTGATAAGCCGCCTGCACATCGGTCTGAATCAGGCAACGGACGTCCGGCAGTTTCCGCAGGAAATCGATCGTCAAGCTCTCGGCATTCGCGTCGGTCACGGGGAACATCTCCAGGCTTTTCGCCACCTCGCGCTTAAGCCGCTTGTGCAGATTGCTCAGTTGCAGCGCCGTTTCATGCGGCAGATCATCCACCGAAACCTGCTGCTGCGCGATAAAGCCGGGGAAAATGATATGCAGCAGGTCCTGCGTCAGCGCCGCCACTGCCATCTTGGAGGGCAGGCTCGCGCCGTTGAGATGCTTGATGCCGCCGCAGTTCGCGTATGATTCCAGCAACTCATCCACCAGGCTCTTCATCGGGTTATCCATAGCCGCACCAGCCTATCGGAAAAGCCGTGCCCCTGCAAATGCGGGGTCATGGGAGTGGGTTTGGAGATGATGGATAGCCCTAGACAAAAATACGCTTCCTGCCTGTAACCTTTTGCCTCTCACGGCGTCTTGTTGGGTGTGATCGTAACTCCTCCCACGCCCGTTGCTTCCGCTATTTTCAGTCTCCCGGGCTCTCAGTTCCTTTTCACTCCACCGCTAAGATGATCGCTCCCATTCTTCTTTGCTGGGATACTCAAACGTCATGGTCTCTGCGAAAAGCTCAATCCCGGATGAGCAGCTCGTCGAAGCCACGCTCGCCGGTGACGACGGCGCCTTCGCCGAACTCACCCTTCGCCATAAAAGCCGTATTTTCGGCGTCGCCTCCCGATTCGCCCGCGATGCCGCCGAGCTCGAAGACATCTGTCAGGAAGTCTTCGTCCAAGCCTACTTCAAGCTCCGCCAATACCGGCGCGACTCGCCCTTCCAGCATTGGCTCCTTCGCATCACCACGCACAAATGCTACGATTACCTCCGCAAGCGACGACGCAGCGGCAACCAAGTCTCCGTCGATGCCATGCTCGAATCGGGCTACGAACCGTCCGCGCCGGAGCTCCCCCCTCCGCATCCGGATTTGGAACGCCTTCATGCCGCCCTGGCCCAATTATCGCCCAAGGAACACCTCATCATCACCCTGCTCGAACTCGAGGAGCGAAGTGTCCAGGAAATCGCCGATCTCACCGGGTGGAGCGTGGGTAACGTCAAAGTCCGCGCCTTCCGTGCCCGAGCCGCCCTGCGCAAACACATGGAGAATCAAAAATGAATGAATCGTCCGGCAACCCGCCCGATCCCAATCTCGACGCCCTCTTTGCCCAGGCGCGGACGCGTCGTCCTGATACGTCGGCCGCCGAATTCGCCTTCGAAACCCGGCTGCTGGCCCGAATCCGCGAGCAGCGCGATAGCCAGTCCATCTGGGCGACCGTCTCCTGGCGCATGATTCCATTCTTCACCGCCTGCGTCCTCGGGCTCGCCATCTGGCAGGCCGAAACCACCTCGTCCACCAGCGATGCCGTCACCATCGCCGGCCTGACCAATCCCGTCGCCGCCGACGTCTGGAACGATTAACCCATGAGCCCTACCTGGAAAGCCGCGATCGGCGTCATTCTCGTCTTCATCCTCGGCTGGTTCGGAGGCGCGCTCACGACCCTCGTCATTGCGCGGCACAAAGCGCTTGCCCTGGCCCAGCATGGCCCCGAGGCCCTCGCCATCGTGCTCGAACGCCAGACCACCCGCAACCTCCGCCTGAACGACACGCAGAAGACGCAGCTCCATTCACTCATTGTGCAAAATCTTCAGGAGCGGATGGAACTGCAAAAACAGATCCAGCCCCAGGTCAAGTCAGCCAATCGGCAGACTCTGCAACAAATCGATTCCCTTCTGACCCCCGACCAACAACAGCGTTTCCACGACAACCTCGTCCTGTTCAAGGAGCGCTTCGGGCGCAACCCGTTCAATGTTGGCCCCGAAGACAAAGCAGGCCCCGCCGCTGCTTCATCGAGTGTTGGCGCGCCTACAAATGCGCCTGCAACCAACGCGCCTTCATCTCAGTAGTCCTCAGGGGTAGCCGCCGCTGTCCCTAGCGGCGGTTCAGTTAAAAGCACTTGCCCGCGCTTGCTTTCGGCGTGACTCACGCTCCGTTTTCCGACAGCCTCGCGCAGGCTTCATCCTTCACATGAAACTCGAGAAAATCATCACCCTTGCCAACGCCGGGGTCCGCCTCCGTTTCCTCGCCATGGAACGCTCCCTCCGCGCCGTTGGTTGCGACCTCCCGCTTTTGGTCATTCCCTATGACGAAAAGAAATTCGAGCTTCCCCCCAACGCATCGTGGTGGACCACTCCCATTCGCGACTGGCTCCAGCATGAGCGCGCTCATCCCCTCATGTTCAAGCACCAGTGCATGACCACCGGCAATTATCATTACGTCGATAGCGATGTCATTTTCCTCAAAAATCCTGCGGAAGTGCTCGCCGCGCACGACGGCTTCATCACCTCCTGCGGTCATTGGCACAATCCCGAGGAGACCGTCACCCCTGAATCCAAGGCGACCCTGCAGTCCCTGTCGACCTGCTGGCCGCGCAATGTCTTCAACAGCGGACAGTTCGCCTGCGACCGCGTCCTCTACACCGAAGACGAACTCAAGCGCACATGCCTCGATCCGCGCCATGAAAACACCTGCCTCCGCGTCCCCTACGATCAGTCCGCCCTGGTTCTGCTTGCCAACCTCACCGACATCCCCATTCGCAATCTGACCCTCCCGCCGACCTGCATGGAATCGACCTGGGCTGGCGATTACCCGGACGGCGACTACAAGCGGTTTTGGCGCGACGAGAGCCGCATGCCCTACCTCATTCACTGGGCTGGCTGCAAAATGTCCGACGACCGGCCGATTCATGAACTCTTCACTCAGTACCTGACCTTGGCTGAGCTCACCGAATGGCATGACGAGGTCGCCGCCCGGGCCGACCGGGAAAGCCACGATCGCCGGTCCTTGCGCCAGCGTCTCCGCAGGGTCGCATGGGGCCTCAAGTCTTTCGCTGAGGAAGTCGGGTCCTGACGCCTGCCTTTTCAAATCGCTCCAACGTCTCGCCTAAATTGACGTGACCCCCGCCGCGTTTTCGCCCAGCCTCTGGCCTCAATGTTAGCCAAGGTATTTTCCGCCGCCGTCTGGGGCGTGGATGCCTATGCCGTCGAAGTTGAAATCAATGCCACTTACGGCAAAGCCGTCACCGTCGTCGTGGGCCTGCCCGATACCGCCGTCAAGGAAAGCCGCGACCGCGTCATCACCGCCGTCAACAATAGCGCGTTCAAATATCCCTATGGCCGCGTGACCTTCAATCTCGCGCCCGCCGACGTCAAGAAAGAGGGCCCGAGCTTCGACCTTCCCATGGCTCTTGGCATCGTCGCCGCTTCCGACCAACTCACCCTGCGCAATCTCGACCAGTATTGGGTCGTGGGAGAACTCGCACTCACCGGCGAAGTCCGACCCGTCAAGGGCGCGCTCGCCATCGCGCTCTCCGCCCGCAAACATCGCAAGAAAGGCCTCATCCTTCCCGCCGCAAACGCCGCCGAAGCAGCCGTCGTCGCGGGCCTCGATGTTTATCCGGTGACCCATCTGCGCGAAGCGGCCGAGTTTCTCGCCGGCACCGTCGGCATCCTCCCGGTCCGCATCGACCCCAACGAAATCCTCGGCGAATTCGACGCCATGGAAAACGACTTCGCCGACGTCAAGGGACAGGAGCACGTCAAACGCGCGATCGAGGTCGCCGTCGCAGGCGGCCACAACGTCCTCATGATCGGCCCGCCCGGCAGCGGCAAATCGATGCTCGCCAAACGCATTCCCGGCATCTGCCCGCCGTTGACTCTCGATGAAGCGCTCGAAACCACCAAGGTGCACAGCGTCGCGGGCCTGCTCACGCCCGATCAGGCGATGGTTACGCGCCGCCCCTTTCGCTCGCCGCACCACACCATCTCCGACGCCGGACTCATCGGCGGCACCGCCAATCCCAGTCCCGGCGAAGTAAGCCTCGCCCATCATGGCGTCCTCTTCCTCGATGAGTTGCCTGAATTTCGCCGCAGCGCGCTCGAAGTCCTGCGCCAGCCGCTGGAAGACGGCACCGTCACTATTTCCCGCGCTTCGGGCTCCATGACCTTCCCCGCGCAATTCATGCTCGTCGCCGCGATGAATCCGAGTCCCGGCAGCGGCGGCTTTGGCGATGCGGAACGCGGTCGCGCTTCGCAGTCGGCCATCCGCAAATATCTCAACAAAATTTCCGGCCCGCTCCTCGACCGCATCGACATCCACGTCGAAGTGCCCGCGGTCAAACACGACACGCTGCTGCGCCCGCACGCCGCCGAATCCTCCGCCGACATTCGCGCGCGCGTGATCAAGGCCCGTCAAATCCAGCACGAACGCTTCGCCGCCAAGCGCAAAGTCCGCTGCAACGCGCAAATGAGTTCCAAAGACATCAAAGCCTTCGTCCCCCTCGACACCGACAGCGAAAGCCTCCTCCGCATGGCCCTCACCGAACTCAACCTCAGCGCCCGCGCCTACGACCGCATCCTCAAAGTCTCCCGCACCATCGCCGATCTGGCCGGCGCGGAAAAAGTCGACGCCACCCATCTTAGCGAAGCCATCCAATATCGCACCCTCGACCGCCAGGTGTGGGGGTGACCATCAGTAACCGTTAACCGTGCACAAAAGGACACGCACAGCGGTCGCCAACCCCGGAATACTTCCCAAAGACCGACCTTGGAGGAGATGTCTACAAAACCCAAAATATCAACGCTTCGTCATCCTGAGCTTGTCGAAGGATCAGTTCGGCCCGCACGTGTTGAAAATGTAACGGAACTGATCCTTCGACAAGCTCAGGATGACCGGAGGCTGAGGAAGGCAGAATAGTTAGAGGCCCTTCGACTAGCTCAGGATGACAGATTCGAAAGTGGCTTTTCGCTGGGGTTTTAAAGGGGGGGTTCAGAACTTGCACATCTACGGGTGCGCTCCCCCGAGAATCTTTATTTGAGACTACTGCCGTCCGCAGGACTCTTCTCAATACACGCATAGGCGGAGTGGTTATGAATGCTCTCCATATTCTCCGCTTCGACTTTATACCACGTGATGTCGGGATGCTGGTTGCAACGCACGGCCACGTTCCGCACCAGGTCCTCCACGAAAACCGGATTGTCGTAGGCCTTCTCCGTCACGAATTTCTCGTCCGGCCGCTTCAGTAGTGAATAAATCTCGCTGCTCGCTGACTCCTCCACCATCGTGATCATGTCCTCGATCCAAATCGCCTTGATCGACCGCAGCGCCAGCGTCACGTACCCGCGCTGGTTGTGCGCGCCGTAAGCGCTGATCGCCTTCGAGCACGGGCACAGCGTGGTCACCGGAATGGTCACCGTCACCGTAAAGGTCACGTCGCTGCCATGCGCGGCCGCGTCGAATTTCACCTGGTAATCAACCAGGCCCTTCGCCTTCGTCACCGGCGCTTCCTTCTCCATGAAATAGGGAAACTCCACTTCGATGTGCGCCACCTGTGCATGCAACTTTTTCTGAAGCTCGTGCAGCATCGTCGGCAAATTCTCCACATGGACCAGCCGTCCGTGCGCGTTGAGCACCTCCACGAACCGGCTCATATGCGTACCCTTGAAATCCTTGGGCAGATCGACCAGCAGGCTGACGCGTGCCACCGTGTCCTGGACTTCGTGGTGCTTGTCCCGCACCTCGATCGGATGCAGCAGCCCCTTCACGCCAACTTTATCGATGCGCAATTGCCGCGAATCAGGTTGGCTTTGGCAGTCTGCCAGCACAGGCGCAGCCGCCTTCGCGCGCGGGACGTTCACCGTTCCTTTAGTCATCCGTCCATCGTACCGCAAATCGCCCGAATGACAAACCAGTGGAATATTTGATGCAACCCGCGCCTCCTCTCCTCTAGTAAAATGAGAAAACTCGATCGGCCGTTTGCAATTTGCAAAATCAACGCCAGCCTATTCTAATAGTCGGAACCCTTACTTGGAGAAATCATGCACGCCAATGCCAGAAGCTTCCCGCCATTCAGCCTGACCCGACTTTTGACGACCGTTTTTCAGCCAAAGGGCGGCGAACGCGTCGCAATTCTGATCGACTTGGAAAATCCTGCACACGTCAAGAATTTCGCCTTCCTCAAAGATACCGCGCTCACCATTCAACGTCACGCCTACGAGGTCTTTTATCAGGGCTTGCAACAAGGCGGCCTCAAGGCCATGGGCCTGACCGGCGGCGACTTTTTCGCTTACCGAATCACCGGTGGCAGCAATCTCGATCTGCCCGACCGCGCCGTCACCCCCGAAGGCCGCGAAGTCAGTTTGGAAAAAGATGTTTATCCGAACTACGACCTCATCCTTTGCATCTCAACTTTCTCAGCCACCGCGCCCCTGACTGCCTTCGCGAAGCAATTCGGTTTTCGCGGCGCGACTTTGCACGGTCTGAACGAAATCATTCTGAGCAGTGGACTCGCGGTCGATTACAACGAAGTCAGCAAACAGGCCGAAAAACTGCGCCTTGGCCTGACCAAGGCCGACTGGTTCGAGGTCGATTTTAAAGTCGGAGGCAAAACCCACACACTCAAGCTCATCATCAACGGCCAGGAAGCGCAGAAAAGCCACGGCATGTGTCATGGCCCGGAACCCGACGTCGCCAATCTCCCCGCCGGTGAAGTCTATTACGTGCCCGAAGGCGCGGAAGGAGCGTTCCCCATGCGCTACGAAAGCGGCACCCTCGCGCTCATGGACGTGAAAGGCGGCCGCATCCAAAAAGCAACGCTGATCCAGGGCAACCAAGCCGAAGTCGATGTCCACAACGCCAAGCTGGCCAGCGATCCCGTCACCGGCGAGATCGGCGAACTCGGTTTCGGCACGCAGGACCTGCCCGTCTCCGGCCGCGATATCCAGGATGAAAAAGTGCTCGGCACCATGCATGTCGCCACCGGTCGCAGCGACCATCTCGGCGGCCATCTCGTCCCGCAACTCTTCAAGAACGCGAAGAACGCCACGCACGACGACATTCTTTTCTCCCCGGCGAAAACCCCCGAGATCGAAGTCAGCGAAGTGCGGATGCGTCGTGACGGCCGCACCGAAATCGTACTCGAACATTTTCACCCTGCACCTTACCTGCTAAATCTGCTCAAGCAGTAAGGTAGCCGCCGCGTGGGGCGTGTCCCTCCCCAGCGGCGGTCGCTAATTCTCCCCGGCGCGAAAGCGCCTTTATAAAAAGCTGTCATCCTGAGCGGAGCGTAGCGGAGTCGAAGGATCTTCTAACTGTTCTTCGAGGAAGCTCTTTGCTCTTTGCTCATTCCCCGCTCAGTTCTGCGTCCTTACTTCTACGCTCTTCGTTCTTAGCTCCTCATAAGCCATCTTCATCCCCGCCGCCTTGTGCAGCGTCTCCTCATATTCCAGCGCCGGAATGGAACCCGCCGTGATGCCGCTACCAACCGAGAAGTGCAGTTCATCGCCCTCCAGCACCATCGTCCGAATGGCCATGCTAAACGCCGCATCGCCGTTGTCGTCGAAGTAGCCGATTAGCCCCGTATAAATCCCGCGCGGACACGGCTCCAATTCCCGGATGATCTCGCACGCCCGCCGTTTCGGTGCGCCGCTGATCGACCCGCCCGGGATGCATGCCCTCACCGCATCGAGCGCGTCGATTCCCGGCCGCAACATTCCCTCGATGGTCGACACGAGATGAAACACCTGCGCGAATCGCTCCAATTGCACGAGCTGCGTCACCGTCACGCTGCCGTACTCGCAAATCTGCCCGAGATCGTTCCGCTCCAGATCGGTGATCATCACTAGTTCCGCCAGCTCCTTCGGATCGGTCAGCAACTCAAACGCGAGCTGCTCGTCGCGCACCGGATCGCGGCTGCGCGGACGCGTCCCCTTGATCGGCCGCGTCGTGATGTGCCGGCCTCGGATACGTAGAAAAAGTTCCGGCGAGGCCGAGAGCACATGCGTGTCGCCAAAATCGAGAAACGCTCCGCCCGGCGCCGGACTCCACGCCAGTAAATGCTCGAACAGGCGATACGGATTGCCGTCAAAATGCGTACTCATTTTCTGCGCGAGATTGACCTGATAGATATCGCCCGCCGCGATATATTCCTGCGCCCGCTCCACCCGCGCCTCGAATTCCGCACGCGTCTGGTTCGCTTGCCAGGTTAACGGGTGGCCCCGGCTATCTATGGCCCGGGTCACCGAAGGCGATAGAAAACGATTCGTCCGCTCCTTCCATATCCCGCTGAAACCGTTCTCTGCCAGCAGCGCGATCTTCGGAAACCACGTAAATCGAAACCCGCCTTCGTAGGTGATATAACCGACCGCCGCGCTCCGTGGATGGACCGAATCGCGTCCGGTCTTATGCCGTCGCGCCAGCACCTCACGCAACTTACCCCAGTCGTCCGGACCGCCCTCGACCACCTCTTCCGGCTCCGCAGCCTGCAAGATCGCGCCCGGCTCGTTCCAGGAATTCAGCGAGATAAACGGCGATGACACGGAAGCAGACTAATACCCGATTTGCCGGAAGCAACCTCTCCCCGCATCGGTCATCCTGAGCCTGTCGAAGGATCAGTTCGGCCTGCATTGGTGTTGCAAACCTTCGCCAGAATAGCTTTCACCCTCCGCTTGCCTTCGAGCGCAACTCATCGCATCTTTAAGTTCTATGTCAGGCCATTCGCGCTGGTCGAAAGTCAAGAACTACAAGGGCGCCATCGACGCCAAGCGCGGCAAAATCTTCAGCAAGCTCTCCAAGGAAATCACCGTCGCGGCCAAGCTCGGCGGCGGCGATCCCAACTTCAATCCGCGCCTGCGCCAGGCCATCGCCACCGCCCGCGGCGAAAGCATGCCGGTCGACAACATCGAGCGCGCGATCAAGAAAGGCACCGGCGAACTCGAAGGCGCCGCCTACGAGGAAATGATCTACGAGGGCTACGGCCCCGGCGGCGTCGCCATCCTGCTCGAAGCCGCCACCGACAACAAAAACCGCAGCGCCGCGGAAATCCGCGCCATCTTCACCAAGAACCACGGCCACCTCGCCGGCTCCGGCAGCGTCGCGTGGATGTTCCACCGCAAAGGCGTCATCACCATCACCGCGCCGGGCATTTCCGAGGACGACGTCATCCTCGCCGCGCTCGACGCCGGAGCCGAGGACGTCCGCTCCCACGAGGATATCATCGAAGTCATCACGCCGCCGGACAACAAGCTCGAAGCCGTCACCAAAGGCCTGGAGCTGGCAAAAATTCCCTTCGCCAGCGCCAAGCTCAGTTACATTCCGGGCAATCTGGCGCCGGTCACCGACCCCCACGTCGCGGAACAAGTCCTCGCCCTGCTCGAGGCGCTCGACGATCACGACGACGTGCAGACGGTTCACGCCAATCTCGATATGGCCCCCGAGCTTCTCGCCAAAACCTAGCAAAAATAGCTCCCCGTTTCTTTCTCCTGTCCCATCAAACCTTCCCCTCCGACCTTCCTCTAAAATTCCGTTACTTTGGAAATTTGGAAATTCCGTCATTCCCTTTCTCCGCGCAACGCTTGCAATTAAGTCAAACTCCTCTATCTCCTAAGCCATGAGCGACTGGTACTACGCAGCCAACAACGAGCAAAAGGGCCCGATCAACGAATCGGAACTCAAGGCCAATTTTGCCGCCAACAAACTCCCCGCCGACACCCTCGTCTGGAAAGACGGCATGGATAACTGGACCCCCGCCAATCAAGTCCCTGCGTTCACCTTTCGCCAACCTCCCTCTCCGGCCGCGGTCCAGCCGGCCACCGCAACCACGCCCGCCGCAAAAGTCACCGCCGCCACTCCCGACCGTTAACAACCCCGATCCACCAAGCCGGTCGACATCAAAAGCCTGGTCGGCACGCCCGAGGCCCTCGAGGTCGAAGCCGACGACGCCGAGACCAACAAGATCTTTGGCATCCTCGCCTATCTCGGACCCTTTGCTTTCTCCCTCTCATCTCCGCCAAGGATTCCCCTTACGCGAAGTACCACGCCAACCAGGGCTTCGCTGTCCTCGTCCTTTGGATTGCCATCATGATCGTGGTCGAGATCATCGACCATCGTCTTCGGCCTGATTGGATTCTACGCCCTCGACTGGTTCTTCGGCCTGCTCTATCTCGTCCCCATCGGTCTCGCCATCCTCGGCATCATCAACGCCGCCGCCGGCAAATGCGTCCCCCTGCCCCTCATCGGCGGCATCAAGCTCCTTAAGTAGCCATCCCCTTCCATAGGTTCCGTCGCCCTCAGTGTTAGCCGCCGCTGTCCCTAGCGGCGGTGCCTTTTCCGTGGTAGCCCTCGCACTCCCTGCGGCCGGTCGCTTTAGCGACTTATTAAAAAGCTGTCATCCCGAGCAAGCCGGGTCCGCCCGGCGCAGTCGAAGGACTCTAACTATTCGTACCCTCCCCCATCTTAGGCTGGCGATCCCTCCCCGCCTGCGCGAAGCTACCCGCGCCATGTCCCTGCCGCGCTCCACCGACTACACCGCCGTCCGGGACGACCTCGCCCATCAGTCGCCCGAGGCCATCTCCGCCATGTTCGGCCGCGTCGCCGCCCGCTACGACCTCATGAACCACGTCATGGGCGGCGGGCTCGACCTCTACTGGCGCTGGCGGCTCGTCCGCGCCGTGGCCGCGCAACAACCCGCGCGCGTCCTCGATCTCGCCACCGGCAGCGGCGACGTCCTCCTCGCCCTGCGACGCCACCGCGCCTACACCGAGACGCGCCATCGGCGCCGACTTCTGCCTGCCCATGCTCCAGCAGGCGCAGGCCAAGAGCGCCCGCAACCTCCTCGTCGGCGACGGCCTCCATCTCCCCTTTCCCGACGCCTCCTTCGACGCCGTCACCATCGCCTGGGGCCTGCGCAACTTCGCCGACCGCCTCGCCGGCCTGCGGGAAATGCGCCGCGTCCTGCGCCCCGGCGGCCGCGCCTACGTGCTCGAGTTCTCCCACCCCGTGGCGTGGCTCGCGCCCGCTCTATTTTTGGTACATGCGCGACCTCATGCCGAAGTACGCCCAGTTCATCACGCCCGAGCGCGGCGCCTACGAATACCTCGGCGAATCGATCCGCGCCTTCCCGCGCCAACCCGTGCTCGCCGCCATGATGCGCGAGGCCGGATTTTCCTCCGCGCGCTGGACCAACCTCGCGCTCGGCATCGTCGCGCTCCACATCGCCGAAGTTTGACCGCTTCAGTTCAGCCGGCGCGTCAGCGACTCCATCAAAGATCGTCATCCTGAGCGGAGCGTAGCGGAATCGAAGGACCTCTAGCTATTCTGTCTTTCTGCACTTTGGTCATCCAACTATTTGCCTTTTCAGCCCGCACAGGTTGCCCCAAAAAGGACTTCGACAGACCCCTGTCTTAAATGGCTTAGATAGACTATTTTTTTAGGCCAGATACGCCAAATAGGCCAACTAGAGATACCGGGCTTTCACCATTTTGTGACATGATCGGGTCATGCCAATACTGGAACTGACGAACAACCTCCTCGCCGAAATCGGCGGCTGGGCCGCGCTGAAGGAAGCGCGCGTGCTGGTCGAGCGGGGCCGCGTGCGCGATGCCCGCCGCGAGGGCGACGTCATTCGCGCCAGCGTGCAGGGCGCGGAGAAAATGTACGAGGCGCAGATCACGCTGGCCGAGCGCGTCGCCAATATCGAGGTGCGCTGCACCTGCGCCGAATCGCGCCGCACCGGACGCGTCTGCGCCCATGCCCTCGCCGCGGGGCTCGCCCTCCTGCAGTCCGGTACCCTCTTCCGTGGCAGCCGCCGCTGGCCCTAGCGGCGGTGCAGCCTTCGCGCCTGCGGCGCGGGCAGTTTCACGCCTACCGCGCTTCCTTCTCGAAGACGCCCCAGCCGGAACGCCCGTCCTTGAACTCACCGTGCTTCTGCCCGCTGCAATTGGAAGAAGCACTGCAAAAGATCCCGTCCGCATCATTCTCGAAGCGCAACGCGACAACGATGCTCCAGCGCAACCCTTCGACGCCGCGCTCGCGCGGTCTCGCCGACGGATTCGCCGTGAGCGAGGACGATGAGCAAATCTTGTCCGCGCTGGAATCCATGACCGGAAGCGCGAACGGAATCAATGCCGTTCCACGCGGAAAGATCGGCGCTTTTTCTCCGCGCCCTGTCGGGTCATCCGCGTGTCTGGCTGGGCAAGAAACAGCGCATCGAATGTGCTCGCCTCAGCCGAGCGCCCGCGGATTATTTTCAGCACCCGTTCCGATGGCGCGTTGGAATTAGTGGTTATGGAGGGACCGGCTCCCACCGGTCCGCGGACGACCGGGAGGTCGTCCCTTCAGTTTTCAGGCTGGCATTTGGATGGCGGCGCAATTGATTGAGACGCCGGCTCTTCCCACCGGTTTTTCTTGCGGTTCTCGCATCATTCCTCCAACGCAGATTCCCGATTTTCTTTCCCGTGAATTTCCCGCGCTGGAACGGACCTGCGAACTCGATCTTCGCGCCCGGCTTCGAGGAATTCCGGCTCGAAATCGGCCGGCCCGCGTTCGAGGCGCGGCTCGAGGGCGCGCTTTCCGGCCTGACGCTCGATCTCATCGCGCGTTACGACGACAAGGAATTTCCGCTTAACGGAAAAACCGAATCGAGCGCCTATCAACGCTACGTTCCCGATCCGCGACAGCCGAATTGTTTCTGGCGGCGCAATGTCATTGGCTGAGCGGGAAGCGCTGGCGCAGGTCGAGGCCGCCGGGTTCAGCCTCGTCCGCAGCGGTGCGGCGACCTTCAGCCTGATTTCGGAAAATCACGTCGCCCGTTTTCTGGCCAACACGCTTCCGCGCTGGCGTCGCGCGTGGACGGTGCAGTTTCGGTCCGCGGCTCGAAGCGACGCTGGCCGAAATCGATATTGCGCAGCCCGAGTTTTCGCTTCGTGCCGGTTCGGGCGAAGACTGGCTGAGCCTCGACCTGAAACTTTCCGTGCACGGCAAACCGGTCCCGCTCGATCCAGTCTGAAATCCAGCGCTGGCTCCAGACCGGCCAGACCCATGCGCGCACGGCGAACAAGCGCGTGCTGCTGGTGCCGACCGAAGCGTGGAGCGAAATGCAGGAGGTGCTGGCCGATTGCGAGGTCGACCAGGAACCGGGAAAGATTCGCGTCGCGCGGACGTTTGCGCCTTATCTCGCGGGCGCGCTGACCGCGCAGGGTTTTCGCGCGGGGGAGAATGTCGCGGCAGATTTTCCCCAGCCGGACGTGAAAGGCGGCGCTCGATGCGAAACTGTGGACGCAGCTTCGGCCCTACCAGGCGCACGGCGTCGAGTGGCTGGCGGGTCTGGCGCAGCAAAATTTCCACGGGTTGCTCGCCGATGACATGGGCCTGGGCAAGACGCTGCAGGCGCTGGCGTTTTGCGCGTGGCTGAAGGAAAGCTGGAGGTCAGAACGACGAACTCAGAACCGGCTGAAGAAACGCCGGACGGGAAATTCAGATCGTTCCAAGTCACCGGTCCACGTTCTACGTTCAAGCCAACCCTCGTCGTTTGTCCGACGAGCCTGGTCACGAACTGGCTGCGGGAGGCGGCGCGATTCACGCCTCATCTGCGCACGCTCGATTTGACCGGCGCGGATCGCGCGGAAAAATTCGCGCGTCGCGCACGAGTACGATTTGCTGGTCACGTCCTATGCGATTCTGCGGCGCGACATCGAGCTTTATCGCGCGGATGAATTTTCCCTGGTGATTCTGGACGAGGCCCAGCACATCAAGAATCGCGGCAGCCAGAATGCCCAAAGCGCCAAGGCGCTGCGCGCGCGGCACCGGCTGATTCTCACCGGCACGCCGCTGGAGAATTCGGTGCTCGATCTCTGGTCGCTCTACGATTTTCTTTTGCCCGGTTATCTCGGCACGGCGGCCGATTTCCGGAGCGCTACGAAACGCCGCTGACCAAGGCAGCCCGAACCGCGAGTTGATGGAGCGCCTGCGGCATCGCGTGCGGCCTTTTTTCCTGCGCCGGACGAAGGAGGAAGTGCTGACCGAACTGCCGCCGAAGCTGGAGTTTCCGACGCTCTGCGAATTGACCGACGAGCAGCGGGAAGTTTATCGGGCGGTGCTGGCGCAGGGGCGTCGCGAGGTCTTCGAGCATTCGGGCAAGGCGGGCAATGGGGCCGCGACCGGCTTGCGGTGCTGACGACGCTGCTGCGGTTGCGGCAGGTTTGTTGTCATCTGGATTTATTGCCGAGGGGAGATGAGGAAGGCAAGGGAAGATGGAAGGAACCGTCGGCGAAGATGGATCGGACGTTTGAGTTGATTGACGAGGCGATCGATGGCGGGCATCGCGTGCTGCTTTTCAGCCAGTTCGTGCGGGTGCTGCATTTGTTGCGCGACGAGGCGAAGCGGCGGGAGATTGCGTTTTTGTTATCTCGACGGCCAGACGGTGGAGCGGCAGGCGGAGGTGGATCGCTTTCAGAACGACGCGGGCATTCCGCTCTTCTTCATCAGCCTGAAGGCGGGCGGGACGGGACTGAATCTGACCGGCGCGGACACGGTGATTCATTTCGATCCGTGGTGGAATCCGGCGGTGGAGGAGCAGGCGACTTCGCGCGCGCATCGCATGGGGCAGTCGCGCAGCGTGCAGGCTTACAAGCTGATCGCGGCGGGGACGGTGGAGGAAAAAATCCAGGCGTTGCAGGCGCGGAAGCGGGAACTTTTTCAGGCGAGCCTGGGCGGCGACGAGGCGTTCGTGGAGAAGCTGACGGGTGAGGATTTGGAGGACCTCCTGACGGAATCGAATTTAAATCTGCGCGCGGAGAACTTTGTAGTCGATTTTGCCGGTGCCGAGGAGCGGGAGGGCGTCGATGCGGCGGACTTCGTCGAGGCGCATGATGCCGCGAAAGCCGGCCTGGGTGAGCAGCGCGTTGGCGTCGGCGAGTTTGAGGTCGGTGGTGGTGAAGAGGACGATGCGGCGGCCTGTCGGGCGTCTCGATGCCCTCGACGGCGACTTGCGGGCCTTTTTCGCCCGGCGGATAGGCGGAGGCGAGCGGCTCCTCGAGCGCGGGCAGCGAAATCATTTCGCCGCCCGCCTTGAGGAAGCGCTTGAGGCGTCCGGCGAAATGGATGAAGCCGTCCGCATCGACGCTGGCGAGGTCGCCGGTGATGTACCAGCGTTTGCCGTCGTGTTCGTGAAAGGGACTCGGGCCGTCGTAGTGGAGATAGCCGGGAAAAATCGTGTCGGCCGTGAACGAGGAGCAGGCCGCGCTCGCCGACGGGCAGCGGCTGCATCGAGTCGGGATCGACCACGAGCACCTCGACGCCATCGAGCGGCTGGCCGATGGTGCCGGGGCGCAGATTGCCGGGACGGCTGACCGAGACGACGGGCGAGCATTCGGTGATGCCGTAGCCTTCGGAGAGGATGGCGTTCGGGCGTCATTTCCTTCGCGCGGGCGAAGAGCGCGTCGGGACATTTTTCCGCGCCGGTGATGACGATGCGGAGCGAGGCGAGGTCGGCCGGGCTTCGCCGCGTTGAGGATGTAGCTGAAAAAAGTCGGCGTGGTGAGGAGCAGCGTCGGCTTGTAAGCGGCGATCTTGCGCACGAGTCCGGCGGCATCGGTGGGATCGGCGTGATGGACGACGCGCACGCCGCCGCACGAGCGGCAGGACGATGTTGCCGCTCAGGCCGAAGCTGTGGAACGGCGGGAGAAATCCGAGCAGGATATCGCCGCGCTTGAAACCGAGCGCGGAGGCGCCGGCCTGGACATCGGTCATGATGTTGCGATGGGTGAGCGGCACGGCCTTCGGCGCTTTTTCCGAGCCGGAGGTGAAGAGCACGACGGCGGTTGTCCTGCGGATTGGATCTTGCGGCAGGCGGGCGAGCAACGCGTGCGGGAAACAGGCGCAGGCCGAGCAGCGTCGGTGAGCGCCTCGATCTTGCCGATGCTCCTTGCGCAGGTCCTCGAGGTAGACGTATTCGACGCCCTCGATCTTCACGCCGACGCGGTCGATGAATTTGCGCGAGGTGACGACGCGCTGGATGCCCATGACCTTCGCGGCGTGATTGAGATTGACCGGGCCGGTGGTCCAGTTGAGCAGCACGGGCAGTTTGTGCGCCCAGAGCAGCGCCATGAACGCGGTGTCGGCGGCGACGGAGGCGGGCAGCATGAGGCCGACGGCGTCGCCGGGCAGCGCGGCGAAGCGTTTGGCCATGAGGCGCGCGCCGGTGAGCATGCGCGCGTAGGTGACGACGCCGGAGAGATCGTCCGCGGCGGCGGCTTCGTTCGGATGCGCGAGGGCCTGGCGCACGAAGGCCTCGAGGATGGTCGGCGCGAGACATGGAATAAGGCGCGTCGGCATCGGCGCGCGGCGCGTTCCAGATCGCCGGGACCTTGATCGGCTCGCCGTGGCTCGGCCTCGACCAGACCCTGCGCGAGCGCCCACGAGTTCGCCGACGGTGGTGGCGACCTGGTCGCTGCGAAAACCGAAACGTTGCTCGATGGTCTGCGCGAGATCCATGCGGTCGAGGCTGTCGAGGCCGAGTTTCTCGAGCAGCGTGGCGGGCTGCTTTTCTCGTCGTCGGTCGAGCGGGCGCTTCAGCTTTTCCTCGAGGATTTCGAGCACGGCCTTCTGCGTCGCGGGCGTGATTTTTTCGAGCGGGACTTCGCGGCGCGCCTTTGGGCTTGGGATAGTCGAAGGTGCGCGGGCCGAAAAGAAAATGGTACGGGACGAAAATCGGCTCGGTGGAAAGCCCGCGGTTGTACCAGGCTTCCAGGACAGGGATTGAGTTTCTCGCGGGTGAGGCCGGGCAGCGTCTTTGGGTCGACGACTTCGATCGTCATCTTGATGCGGCGGCGCGGCGTGAAGAAAATCAGGTTGGCGGCGAGGATGCCGAGCGCCTGGACGAATTTCTCCGGCAGGCTCGGCTCCTTGCCGGTGGGCGCGAAGGTGGTCATGCTGCCCCAGACGCCGACGGTGCGGACGAGGACGACGGTGGTGTCGGGGCGCCGCGCGAGGATGTCGGGCACGGCGCGGGTCGAGCCGATTTGCTCGAGGCCGTTGCGCTCGATTTTGCCGGAGGGATAGATGAAAAATTTGCCGCCCTGGTCGAGGCCCTCGACGACGGTGCCGATGAGCGGCTCGACCTGCTCGCGCGCGCTGTGGCTGTGCGCGACCATGTCGGGCACCTCGAGCGCGTTGATGAAGCGCATCAGCGGGTTGCAGGTAAAACGGGCGGTACATGAAGCTGACGACGAGCGGGCGCAGCGGGATTTCGCCGCCGAGCTGGGTCATGACCAGGACGGGATCGATGTGGCCGGGATGATTCGGCAGGACGAGGAGCGGGCCCGCGCAGTGCGCGCAGCTGCTCGAGGCCCTCGATCTCGACGCGATAACGCAGCCAGGTCAGCGGGCGGCCGATGTAGCGCAGAAAAAGTTGGGCGAGCATGCGCGGGGTGTTCCTTGCCAAACTAAGGCGCGCAGGTTAAAGCTCAAGTGACATCGGAATTGAGAATCTATCATGATTATGAAAACTTATGCCTGCATCATGGCCGGGGGAAGCGGCGAACGGTTCTGGCCGCTGAGCCGCATCGCCCGGCCGAAACATCTCGTGCCGCTTCTTTCCGAGGTCACGCTGCTGGAGGAAACGGTGCGGCGGGTGGAGCAGGCGCTGCCGAGCAGCCACATTTTTGTCCTGACCAACGCGGCGCAGATCGAGGGCTGCCGCGCGGTGCTGCCGCAGCTTGAAGGCGCACCAATTCATCGCGGAACCGGCCAAGCGCGATACGGCGCCGGCCTGCGCGCTGGGCACGGCGCTGGTGCGCAGTCTCGACCCGGATGCGGTGGTGGTTTTCCTGCCGGCCGATGCGCTGATCAAGGACGCGGCGACGTTCGCGCGCGCAGCTCAAGCAGGCCTCCGACGCTGGCGGCGAAGCACGACACGATCGTGACGTTTGGGATTCGGCCGCGATCATGCCTCGACGCGCTTTGGTTATCTCGAGGCGGGCGCGGCGCTGCCGGAAAGCACGGCGACGTGTCCGTTCTTTCAAGGTGGAGCGGTTCGTGGAGAAGCCGGACGCGGCGCGGGCGGAGACGTATCTGAAGAGCGGGAAGTATTTTTGGAACGCGGGCATTTTCCTCTGGAAGACCGAGCACGTTCCTGCGCGAGGCGAAGCGGTCGAAGCCGGAGCTGGCGAAGTTCATCGAGGAATTTCCGAAGGAGAATCGGCGAGGCCTATATCGCGGAGAAATTTCCGGCGCTGCCGAAGATTTCGGTCGATTACGCGATCATGGAAAAGGCCGAGCGCGTGACGGTGGCGGAGGCGCGTTTCGACTGGGACGACATGGGAAGCTGGACGGCGCTTCCGGCGCATCTGCCGATCGACGAGCACGGCAACACGCTGCGCGGCGCGGTGGCGATTCACGACTCGCACGGAAATATTGCGATTTCGCACGAAGCGGCTGATCGCGCTCTGCGGCGTGAGGACCTGATCGTGGTCGAGACGGACGACGCGATCCTGGTTTGCCATCGCGACGCGGCCGAGCAGATCAAGCATCTGCAGCCGAAGCTGCCCGACGACGTGCGGTAGATCCGTTCAGCTTAGAAAGCGAGATTTTGAATTGCCGCCGTAGCCGGCGATGCTGGCGGCGTAATAGCCGAGAGCGGGCTGGTAATTGCGGTCGGTCAGGTTTTCGCCGCGAACCCAGATGGAGACGTGATCGCTGATGCGATAGGTGGCGCTGGCGCGCAGGACGAAATAATCGGGCGCGACGACCTGGCCGTAGGGCGGATCGTAATCGATGTCCTGGCGGCCGACGACCCAGTTGCCGCCGAGGGTGAAGGTCAGCGGCGGGATGGGATTCCAGGTGCCGGTGAAGTCGAAGCTGTTGCGCGGACGGCGCACGCAGACGCATTTGGCGTGTCGTCATTGACGGCGTTGAGGTAGGTGTAGTCGAGGTTCACGCGTGACGGTGGTCAAGGGCTTGGAGCTTCACGCCGACCTCGACGCCGTCCGTGGTGGCGCGGCCGATGTTTTCCTCCATGAAATCGCCGGTAGGCAACTGCGCATTGCCAATTTCGTTGTTGAGGTCGTTGTGGAAATAGGTGACGCTCGGCGTGATGCGATCGTCCCAGAGAGGCTGCTCGACGCCGGCTTCCCAGCCGAGGTCGGTTTCGGGCGCCAGGTTCGGGTTGGGATAGTAGTTGGCACCGAAAGGATTCGGGTAGAAGACCAGGCGATCCTGAATCGGCGGTGGAGTGAAGGCGCGCGCGACGGAGGCATGAATGATCGTCTGCGTCGGCGCGACCGTGTAGGTGGCGGCCTGCCGCCAGGAGAAGGCGCCGCCGAACTGCGAGTAGGCATCGTATCGCCCGGAATTGAGGATGTTCAAGCCCGGTGACCGGCTGCCACTGGCTGGAGATGTAGCCGCCGATGTTGTCGTCGTGCTCGTCGAACGTGCGGATACCGAGGCCGTTGTCGTACTCGTAATAGTGGCGGTTGTCGCCCTGCATGCCGGCCGTGACGGACCAGTTGTGGGCGAGTCTGAAAATCGTTCTGCCAGTCGACCGAGTCGGTGTTGATCTGGAGCCGGGTGACATCGCCCTGCGGAGAGAAACCGAATTCCTGCGCTTCGGCGAGGAAGAACGGATCGTTGGAGGCCTGGCGCTGCTGGTCGCGCGTGTAGTAGAGCTTGGTCGAGTAGAAATCGGTCACCTTGGCGACGACTTCGGGCGAGAGGTTCCAATCCTCGATGAGCAGGCTGGCGGTGGGATCGGGCGTGACGAATTGGTTGGGCGAGCTGGTGTAGGCGTTGCTGTAGGCGCTGTGGAGATCGACGTAGATGTCGGGCGTGAGCTGGTAGCCGAAATTGCCGCGATAGGTGGTGTTGCGATACTGGTCGGCCTGCCCGGTGAATCCGGGGGTGAAGTTGGCGGCGTCGCCGGGGCTCAGCGCGGGGTAAATCGAATCCTGGCGCGTAGCCGGAGACGGCGTAATCGAAATTTCCGACCGCGCCGCGCGATTGGATATTTTCGCGGAAGGTGTCGAACGAGCCAGCCTCGACGGAGACGGAGCTGACGGGCGTGGTGAGGCCCTTGCCGGAAAGCGTGACGAGGTTGATCACGCCGCCCATGGCGCTGCCGCCGTCGACGGCGGAGACCGGCGTGCGCACGACTTCGATCTGGTCGACGTTATCGAGCGTGAGATTGGCGAGGTTATCGTCGGCGCCCGAAATGCCGACTGCCTGGCGGCGACCGTCGACGGTGACGAGCGTCTGGTTGCTGTCGAGGCCGTGAATGAAGACCGAGGTTTGCGCGCCCTGGTTTGCCGCTGGTGACGACGGAGAGGCCGGGCACCTGATTGCAAGCGCGCTCGGGCACGTCGACGTATTTGCTGTCCTCGAGATATTGATGGGTGAGGACGGTCGTGGTGGTGGCGGTCGTCTCGGGACGTCTGCGTCTTGCGCGTCGCGGCGGTGACGACGATGGTGGGAAGGGTGGTGACCTCCGGCGGTGGCACGGAGGCCTGGCGGGGGACTGGGGAGTGGGAATGGGGACTGGCGTGGAGGTGGGGCCGGGCGACGATGCCGTGGTAGTCGCCGTTTTCGCTACTGCCTTGCTCGATGCACCGGCCTTGGTCGCAGGCTGGGCAGCGGTGGATTGTTGAGCCGGCGGGTTGGGAGCGGGAACGGCGCTGGAAAGTCCGAGTCGCCAGGGGCGCGAGGAGAAGAAGTACGGTGACGAGGTGACGTCCCTTTCGGTGGAGAGGCTGAATGATCTGCATGGTGACCTGCTTTCTGTTGGCAATGCGGCCCGCCGAGGCCGCGCTTTCTTGAAAGCGGAAGAACGCAGGCATAAAAAAGCCTTCGATCTTCCGCAGGGAGGAGACGAAGGCAGGACGGCACACAACAGGCGCCGAAGAGACTCCACTCCCATCCTGTCTGTGGCGAGACAGTCGCCCGGGCCACACAGCCCGGGACTTGATGAGCGCAAGAAAGCAGGTCTTCTGACTTCGGGGTCGTCCTACTCGCTCCGCCTTACCGCGCGCCTTCGCGCAGTGGCTTCATGGAGCTTTCGTCGCCCGTTACAGCGGCGCTACCGCACAGGATTCACACCTGTTTCCCTATTCTCCCCGGACTTTTATCCGGGGCACTTTCTTGCGGGTTGGCCATGCGTGCTTAGGGCATGGCTTTATCAAAGAACTGGAAGCGTGAATAGGAGGTCGCGGCGAAGACGTCAAGCGGCATTGACAAGTCAAATGTAGGACATTATGTGTAACATTATGGTCAAGGTCACTTCACGCTCGATGCACGCCGCCTTTTCCAAGTATCTTGACCTGGCGCATGCGGGCCAGCAGATCGTGATTACCAAGCGTGGTAAGCCGTGGGCGGCGCTGCAACCCGTGGTGTCCTCGAAAATGGAAAAAAGGTCCAGGAAGGTCGATTGGGACAAGGTCTTCGAACGCACGCGTAAAAATTTCAAGGGACGTACAGTTGAAGCGGTGAAGACACTTTTAGAAATGCGCGATGAGGAGCGTTGGTGAATGACGTCGAGAGCAGTTTTGTACCAGTTGGCCTCGACGTGATATCTTAAATGTCAGTCACAACCCTTCGACTCCAAGCCCAGATTTTCAACCTGGGCGTGCAGAGCAACCTGATCTATCGCTGGAATTTTTTGCTGCGGGTGCTCGTGAGTTTTGTGCCGCTGCTCGGTTCGGTTTTTCTCTGGAATGCGGTCTTTGCGGGGCAAAAGGCGTTTGCCGGTTACACGTTTCAAAGCATGGTGGCCTATTTCATCACCCTGATTCTGCTCGATACGTTGACGGTGCCGAACGAGGACGATTTCCAGATCGCTGAGGACATCCGCGACGGGCGCATCAACACGCTTTTGCTCAAACCGATCGATTACCGGCTTTACCGCTTTCATCTTTATGCCGCGGCGCGGATGGTGCATGCGGCTTTTGCGCTGGTACCGCTGGGGATCGCGATGATCTGGCTGGGCTATTATTACAGCGGGCTGCCCTGGCAGGCGAATCTGCCGCTGGCGCTGGTGGCCACGGTGGGCGCGGCGATGATCCAATTTTTCTTTTGCTTCGCGCTGGCGATGATTGCATTTTGGATCCTGGATATCGGGAGCATCACGTTCATTATCTACTCGGTTGAATTCCTGCTGGGCGGTCACATTTTTCCGGTCGATGCGTATCCCGCCTGGCTCCAGGTGATTTGTCTGCATTTGCCCTTCGCCTATGAGACCTATTTTCCTGCGGCCATTTTAATTGGACATGTGCACGGGCAGGCGCTGGCGTGGGGATTTATCTGGCAGTGGGGGTGGGCCGGTTTTTTCTATGTGCTGAGCGGGATTCTTTGGCAGCGCGGGCTGCATCAGTACACGGCGGTGGGGGGGTGAGTACTGCAGGAAATGACGGAATTACGGAATTAACCAGATTAATGGAATTTTTCGGAGAAGCTCCTCACACTTTGTAATCGTTGACGCGACGGCTGAACTGATCCTTCGACAAGCTCAGGATGACGGAGGCTGAGGGGATGAGTACTGCAGGAAATGACGAAATTACGGAATTGACCAGATTAATGGAATTTTTCGGAGAAGCTCCTCACACTTTGTAATCGTTGACGCGACGGCTGAACTAATCCTTCGACAAGCTCAGGATGACGGAGGCTGGGGGAGATAGAATGGTTAGTGATCCTTCGACAAGCTCAGGATGACTGAGCTTTTAGAGCGATAATAAGTGCGCGCGGGTGATAGACCGCCGCTACAACTGAACTGATCCTTCGACAAGCTCAGGATGACGGAGGCGAGGAAGGCAAAAATTCGTTGACGCGGTTGGCTCCTCTCGCCCTGTCCTGTGTGGAGAATAACTGCCGGGAGGTCCACCCCCTTACTCTGAGTTCCATGTGAATAACGTGCGAATAAGAAAGAGCAAGTCGCGCCTTTGAAAAGCCTTCGGGTTGCGTAAACATAATTATCCATGATTATGCCCGCTTCCGATACGTCCAAACCACCGGCCAAGCGCGGTCGCGCCGCCGCAGCCGCCGAGATGCTTTCGCCCACGGTGCTTTATAGCGCGGAGGCGGAGAAGGCGGTGCTGGGTTGTATGATGGCGCAACCGGCGGAGGTGATCAATGACGCCACGGTGGCATTGCTCAAGGAGGATTTCTTCGTTCCGGCGCACCAGGAAATTTTTGGGGCGTTGCGGGAGATGTATAACTCGACCCAGGCGATCGACGTGATGACAATCCATCAATGGCTGACCGACCGGAAGCTGGCCGAGGCGGTGGGCAGCCCGGGCATTCTGGCGGAACTGCTGGTCGGTTTTGCGACGCATCTCAACGTCGGGTCCTATATCAAGATCGTGAAGGAGAAGAGCCTGTTGCGGTGCTTGCAATCGGCATGTTCGGTTATCGTGCAGGATATTTCCGAGATGCCGGATTCGGTGGCCGAAGTGCTGGACCGCGCGGAGTCGGCGATTTTCCATGTCACGAACATGGGGCTGACGCAATCGACCGTGGCCGCACGCGATGAGATCGACAAGGCGATCAAGCTGATTGAAAATTTTCAGAATCGCAAGGGACATTTGCAGGGTTTGCCAACCGGTTTTCACAAGCTGGATGAACTGACGGCGGGCTGGAAGTCGGGTGAGATGATCGTTCTTGCCGCCCGACCGGGCCAAGGCAAGACGGCGCTGGCGTTGACCTTTGCGCGGCACGCGCTGGACCAGCGGTACGACGAGGCGACCGACGCGTGGCGAAAGCCGGGGCACGCGGTGGGCATGTTCAGCCTGGAGATGACGAATGAGCAGTTGATGCTGCGTCTGCTGGCGTCCTATGGAAGCGAAAGCCTGCAACGCATTCGTTCGGGCGAACTGGATGAGCACGCGATGCAAAAATTGCGGATGGTGGCCGCCGATATGCGGGAGTGGCCGCTCTATCTCGACGACTCTTCTTTTCTAACGATCAATCAGCTCCGGGGCAAGGCGCGGCGGATGAAGGACCGGTACGGGATTGAGATGCTGGTGATCGATTACCTGCAGTTGTTGCGCTCGGAATCGGCCCAGGCGAAGGACAATCGCCAGAATGAAGTGGCTGAGATTTCGCGCGGAATCAAGGCGCTGGCGAAGGAACTGGAGATTCCCATCATTATCCTGGCGCAGCTCAACCGGCGCTCGGAAGAGGCGGGCAAGGGGCGGAACGAGCCGGCGCTGCACAATTTGCGCGAATCGGGCGCGATCGAGCAGGATGCAGACGTCGTTCTTTTGCTGCATCGGCCCGATGCCGAGAAGGATGAGGATGGTAACGAGCGGCAGGTTGGTCCGGTAATTCCCTATACGCTGAATATCGCCAAGCAACGAAACGGCCCGACCGATCGGCTGGATATTTTGTTTCACGCGCCGTACACGCGGTTTGATGATCCGGTGCGGCATGAAACGCGGTCGCGTTCGTGATGACGGCAGAAGGGATACGCCAGCCGCAAAAGAACGCAGGAAACGCAAAGAAATTTTTGCTTGGGTCGCTGATGGTTTCAACAGGAAGACATGAAATCATGAAGCTGAGCGGAAGGGACGCTGAAAGGGGCATGAATAGTTGGAGATTGTTCGACAAGCTCAGGATGACTGAGGTAGAGGAGGACAAAAGTTCGTTGCCTCGGTTCGCTCCCGCTCACCCTCGCCCTGCGGGATGGCCTGCGGCGATTGGATTCTCGAGGGGAATGGCGATAGCTAAAACTGGAGGTAAGTTGTGGTTTTGAGGCCCGTCTCGTAGGACTGAAGGAGGCGCATGCCTTCGTTGGGCTTGAGGACGTCGGCCTTGATGGCGCGGTCGATCTGTTCTTTCATGGCGCGCTCGAGCATGGTCTTGTCGTATTGCACATCGCCGAGGACTTCGGAAATGGTGCTGCCGGGAATGGTTTCCTCGATGTAAAATCCGCTTTCCTCGTCGGGATCGAGAAAGATGTGGGCCTCGTTGACGCGACCAAAAAGGTTGTGGAGATCGCCCATGATGTCCTGGTAGGCGCCGAGCAAAAAGATGCCGAGATAATAAGGTTTTCCGTTGAGCGGATGAAGCGGCAGGGTCTTGCTGACCTGGCCGTCGCTGTCGATGAACTTGCTGATTTTGCCGTCGGAGTCACAGGTGATGTCGACCAGGGTGGCGTTATGTTCGGGAGCCTCGTTGAGCCGATGGATCGGCGCGATGGGAAAAAGCTGGCCGAGGGCCCAGTGGTCGAGCAGCGATTGGAAGACGGAGAAATTGCAGAGGAACTGGTCGCCCAACGAATCCTTGAGATCGTAAATTTCTTCGGGGGTGGTCTTCGCGCCGAGGAAGAGACGGACGACGCTTTCGGCGATCTCCCAGAAGAGCGTTTCGACCTGTGCCTTGGTCGCGAGATCGAGCAGGCCGAGATCGAAGCGGGCCTGGGCGTCGTCGCGGATTTGCACGGCGTCGTGGAAATGTTCGCGGCGATTCTTGCGGTTGAGCGTGGCGCGCAATTCGAGGAGGTTGGCGACGGGCTTGGGCGGCTTGCTGTCCGGGGGCAGGACGAAGGGCTTGGCTTTTGTTTTTTCGATGACGCCGAAGATATCGACGATGAGCACGGAATGATGGGCGACGATGGCACGGCCGCTTTCGCTGATCAAAATCGGATGCGGCACTTTTTCCTCGTTGCAAACATCAGCCACGTTGTAGACGACGTCACGGGCGTATTCGCCGAGCGTATAATTCGTGCTGCTCTCGTTCGCGGACCGGCTGCCGTCGTAATCGACGCCGAGACCACCGCCGACGTCGAGGTATTCGAGGGGAAATCCGAGCTGCTTGAGCTTCGCGTAATAACGCGCGCCTTCCCGCACGGCCCGCTTGACGGTCTGGATGTCGGGGATTTGCGACCCGATATGGAAATGCATGAGCTTGAGGCAATCTTCCATCTGGCAGGATTTCAAGAGTTCCGTCGCCTCCATGACTTCGCTGGTCGAAAGTCCGAACTTGGCATTTTCGCCACCGGAGGTCGCCCATTTGCCGGAGCTTTTAGCGAGCAGACGGATGCGCACGCCGACGATGGGGCGCACACCGAGTTGCTGCGAGACATCGATGATCGCCTTGAGCTCCTCCACCTTTTCCACAACCATGATGATGGTCTTGCCGAGCTTGCGCCCGAGGAGCGCCATCTGGATGTAAAGCGCGTCCTTGTAGCCGTTGCAGATCATGACGCAATCGGGATCGCGATGGATGGCCAGCGCGGCGAAGAGTTCGGGCTTGCTGCCGACTTCCAGGCCGAATTTGTAGGGCGCGCCGGCGTCCATGATTTCCTCCACGACTTCGCGGAGCTGGTTGACCTTGATCGGGAAGACGCCGCGGTACTGGCCCTGGTAACCGGCCTCGGCAATGGCGGCACGAAATTCCTCGTTCAAGACCTGGACGCGGTGGCGCAGCAAATCCTGAAAGCGCAACAACAGAGGAAAAGTGAGGCCGCGATCGCGCGCCTCTTCGGTCACGGCCATGAGATCGAGCGCGGGGCCCTGCTCCTGCACCGGCCGGACGGTCATGTTGCCGGCATCGTTTACGCCAAAGTAGCCGTTTCCCCAGTGGGCGATGTTGTAAGTATGCAGCGCGCGCGCGACGTCCCACGGTTCCGACGGATTTCCCATTGGCTTTCTATAAGTCGTGCGCAGCAATATGCAATGAAGACTCGCAATTATTTTTGTGACAGGCGCGTGACGACGGATTCTGGGTGGTCGCGGGCTTCACTCAGAATCAAGGCCGGTAGATTTGCGCGCGTCCGGTGGTGGCGTTGATTGCGACGCAGGCCCAGTTTGGGGGAAGGGTCGTTGGTTCGGATAGCGTGGCGGGGCGGACAGTCATAAACCAGTTGGTGGCGGGATTCAGGTCGGTGGAACCATCGGCCAAAAAGTGAAAGACGCGCGTGTTGCTGTTAAGCCGGGCGTCGGTGGGATCAGGCGTGGCGACCTGCAGGTTCGAGGCGATGAGGGGGGAGTAGGCGGAGGTGGGGTCGATGACGATCCAGGCCGGAAGCAAGGTGGCAATCGCGACCGGCGGGGTGTTTTGATTGGATTTCCACCAGTGGAGTTGCAGCGCGTCATAGGCCGGGGTCGCGGCCGGTTGCGACGGGAGATCGTAGATGCGCACTTCCACGGTCGTATTCTGCGCAACGGCATCGGCGCGTCCTTCGGTGAGCGCGTCACAGAGCATGTCCGCGCCCGTGGTTACCGCGGTCGATTGCATCGTCGCCGAATAACCGCCCATGACGAGGACCACCAAACCGCCGACGAGGGCCATGACGAGGATCATTTCCAGCAGCGAGAAGCTGCGAAGGGCGGATCGACGTTGGGTTTTTAATGAGCCGGTCATGCTGAGCTTGCTCAGGATGACGACTCGTTCACAAAGCGCAACCGCGCTGACCGCGCTTCTCGAGGTAACGCTGATGATATTCCTCGGCGCGGTAGAAATCGGGCGCGGGAAGGATCTGCGTGACGATGGGCTGCTTGAAGCGACCGGAAGCCTCCAGCCTGGCCTTGGAAGCTTCCGCCGCCGCTTTCTGGGCCGGCGTATAATAAAATATCACCGAGCGATATTGGGTGCCGACGTCGGGACCCTGCCGATTGGGCGTGGTGGGATCGTGCTCGGCCCAGAAAAGATCGAGAAGGCGGTCGTAGGAAATGGCCCTGGGATCGTACTCGACGTGCACGACCTCGGCATGACCGGTTCGCCCTGAACAAACATGCTCATAGGTCGGGTCCTTAAGCGTTCCGCCCTGATAGCCAACGGCCGTTTCGCGCACGCCCGGCAGCTCACGAAATGCGGCCTCGACACCCCAAAAGCAACCGGCGCCAAAGGAGGCTTGAGCCAATCCCGCCTGGACGCCCGCTTTTTCTTCTTCGACGTTTTCCTGGCCGGCTTCGACAAACTTCAGCGCGGCGGAATTCAAGCAATAGCGGAGGCGGGTCGGTGGTGGTCCGTCGTTGAAAACGTGGCCGAGATGCGCATCACAGCGCGCGCAGACGATTTCGGTGCGAACCATTCCATGGCTGGAGTCGGTCACTGTCTCGATGTTCTCCTTTGCCACCGGCTGGAAAAAGCTGGGCCAGCCGGTGCCGGAGTCGAACTTGGCGCCGGAGGCAAAAAGCGAAAGATCGCAGCAGACGCAGTGGTAGACACCCTCTTTGTGGTTATCGTAAAACATCCCGCAAAAAGCGCGCTCGGTCCCCTTCCCGCGAGTGATGCGATATTGTTCGTCCGTCAGTTGCTTCTTCCATTCCTCGTCGGATTTGATGATTTTTTGCATGGTGGTTACTGTGGTGAGATTCACTTGAGGTGAGGTTCGAGATCGACAGAATATTCCACAATAATGCCTTACAACAGCATTGCAAATGTGTCTACATCAGGGCTACATTATTACGATGAGCAAAACGACAACGATCCGGGCACGAATCGAACCCGACTTGAAAAGCGAAGTGGATTCCATTTTGAACCAGCTTGGACTGACTGCGTCCGAAACGATTCACCTGCTCTATCGTCAAATTAAAATTCGCCAGGGACTACCCTTCGACGTGCGCATCCCAAACAAACTCACCGCCAAGACCTTGAAGATGAGCAAGGCCGGAAAGAACGTGAAGCGTTTCTCCAGCAAAAAGGCCCTTTATGCTGACTTGGGGCTGTGAGGACATTCAGCCGGACGAGTCAATTCAAGAAAGAGGTTAAACTCGCAGGCAGGCGCGGATATGAACTCGCCAAGTTGAAGCTCGTACTCGACTTGCTTATCGACGGCGGGCATTTGCCGCACCAAGTACAAAGATCATCCCTTAAGAGTAAATTACGCAGGAAGCCGTGACTGCCATATCGAACCAGATTGGATCCTGATTTATACGCTGGAAGGCAACCACGTCCGATTTGAACGGACAGGAACACATAGCGATCTCTTTTAGAAGGCACCTGTGAAATCCCCGCTTGAAGACACGATCTGGGGCGCCGCGTATGGGTCGCTGGCGGCGGTGCAGGCGGCGTTCGACCGGTTCGCGCCTGAATATCATCTGGCCAGCTTGGCGAGCGGCGTTCCGGCGGGTGCGGCTCGCGCGCTGATGCCGCATTTGCCCGCCAATGCACAAGGTATGGATTTCGGGTGCGGTTCGGGCGCTCTCGGTCTTGCCCTGCGCGAGGCGGGCCTGCGCCAGCCGCTCGACGGTGTCGATCTTTCGCCGGTCATGCTCGATTTGGCGGCAAAGACCGGTTGTTATCGTCGCTTAGAGCCGGCCAACTTGCTCGACGCGCGGGAACGGCCCATCCCGAAAGAGCCGTACGATTTCGCCATCAGCGTGGGGTTGATCGGCGACTACGTGCCTTACTATATCGCGGTGCCGCATCTCGTGGCCTCGTTGCGACCGGGAGGGTTATTGGGTTACGCGGTTGAGCGACGCAGCACGCCTTGCCACGCCCTGGAGAGACTGGCGTTTGAGTTGGGGCTGGTCCCGATTTCGGAAACGATTCTGCCGGTGCCAGCTGGAGAACTCGAAGCGCAGGTTTACCACTTCTTCGTCTCGAAGTTAGGCTGAGCCGGACAACATGGGCCGCATGGCTACAGCCATAATTTAATTTGCCATTTCAAACATCCGTTTTAAACTAGTGTTTATGCCCAAGCCCACTCCCTCCTCCTCGATCGATACGCGGGAACTTATCTTAAACGCAGCCGGGCCCATTTTCGCGGAAAACGGCTTTCATGCCACGACGGTACGCCGCATCACGCGACAAGCCGGAGTGAACCTTGCCGCGGTGAATTATCATTTCCGCGACAAGAACGAACTTTATGCCAGCGTGCTCAAGCGCGCGCACCAGGCCGCGGCCAGAACCGCGCCGGCCGATTCAGCGGGTCCGCCTCGGGAGCGCCTGCGGATTTTCATCCAGAGCTTTCTGGGCTACTTGCTGGATCCCGACCGGCCGGAGTGGCACGGAAGCCTCATCGCGCGGGAAATGGCGCAGCCGACCCGCGCCCTCGACCGCCTCGTGGCCGAATCGATCGAACCGGTGAAGCGGCGAATCGGCGGCATCGTTCGTGAGTTGCTCGGCCCCGGCATTCCCGACAAGCGTGCCCATCTCGCCTGCCTCAGCGTGCTTGGCCAATGCCTCTATTATGTCACTTGTCGCGAG
Organism: uncultured Verrucomicrobiae bacterium; assembly: GCA_963812985.1. GTDB lineage: Bacteria > Verrucomicrobiota > Verrucomicrobiia > Methylacidiphilales > UBA1321 > JABDGH01. The sequence continues at coordinate 1,942,460 of CAWEXI010000005.1, read as the reverse complement.
ATGATTTCCCGCCTTTTTCCGGGGGAAAACCGCCTTTTTCGCGATATCGAAACGCTGACCGACCACATCTACAAGTTTTCTATCGCCGGGATAAGCGCGATGAAAAAGGTCCACGAACCCAAAGCAATCCGGCGCCGCCGGGTTCGAACAACGCATGCCTTATGACCGCTCAACCCGCCCACATTGAAGAAATAAGATCGGCCGCGAGGATATCGCTGTCGCGGCGAACACTGGCGATCCGGGTCGGTATCGGCTTGGTTATTCTCGTCGCTGTCATCTGGGGCATCAGTGCGCTGATCCATTCCTTCTCCTACGAATCGACCGACGATGCTTTCACCGAGAGCCATGTGGTCACCGTCGGCACGAAACTTTCCAACATCGTCCAGGACGTTCTCATCGACGACAATTACGAGGTGAAAAAAGGGCAACTTCTGGTCCAGATCGATCCGCGCGATTACGAGGTGCAGCTTCAATCAGCGAAGGCAACCTTGATCAAGACCAAGAGCGATTACGATCGCGATGTTGTCCTGGCCAGGAGCCACGCCATTTCCGATCAGGACCTGGCGACTACGCTTGCCGCCTACGATGTGGCGCAGGCGGAGTTCGACCAGGCGACGCTGAACCTTGAATATACGAGGATCACGGCTCCGGTGGAAGGGCGCATCACGCGCAAGGATGTCGAACCCGGCGACTACATCCAAACAGGCCAGACGCTTTTTTCCATCGTGCCGCATGACGTTTGGATCATCGCCAATTTCAAGGAGACGCAACTGACGCGCATGCGGCCGGGCCAGCCCGCGACGATTGGAATCGATGCGTTTCCCGGACGGGTTTTCAAGGGCCACGTCGACAGCCTGCAATCGGGCACGGGCGCGCGGTTCAGTCTTTTGCCTCCGGAAAATGCCACGGGCAATTACGTGAAGGTGGTGCAGCGCGTGCCGGTGAAAATCGTTTTCGACGAACCGCCCCAGGTGGAGAACGCGTTCACGCCCGGGCTTTCCGTCGTTCCGGAGGTTAACGTCTCGGCCACGCCGGAGGAAAAGCCGCGGTGAGCACGGCCAGTGCGGTCGGCGAGGGAGCGTTCGCCGGGGCGTTCCCCCGCCCGCGCACGGTGAATCCCTGGATCATCGCCGTGGTCGTGACAATGGCGACGTTCATGGAACTGCTCGACACGACCATCGCGAATGTCGCGCTGCCGCACATCGCGGGCGGCCTGAGTTCCGGCATGGACGAGAGCACCTGGATTCTGACCAGCTATCTCGTGGCCAACGCGGTGGTGCTGCCGCTCAGCGCGTGGCTGAGCCGGTATTTTGGACGCAAGCGTTACTACATGACCTGCGTGGCACTTTTCACCGTCAGTTCGTTTTTGTGCGGCATGGCTCCGAGCCTGGGAATGCTGATTTTCTTTCGCGTGCTGCAAGGCATCGGCGGCGGCGGCCTCGCGCCGTGCGAGCAGGCGATCCTGGTCGATACGTTTCCTCCCGCGAAACGCGCCGGCGGCCTTCGCGCTCTACAGCATGGCGATTGTCACCGCGCCGGCCATCGGGCCGACCCTCGGCGGATATATCACCGACCATTTCGACTGGCGCTGGGTTTTCTTCATCAACGTTCCCATCGGGCTGCTCTCGCTTTTTCTTTCCAACATGGTCGTGACCGATTCGGACCGCATGAAGGAGGAGATGAAAAAGACGCGCGAATCGGGCGCGAAGATCGATTTTATCGGGATCACGCTCGTGGCGATTGCCTTTGGATGCCTTGAAGTGGTGCTCGACAAAGGCCAGCGCGAATGACTGGTTCGAATCGAATTTCATCGTGACCTTTTTTATTATCGCCATGACGGCGCTGGTCGGCGGCATTTGGTGGGAGCTGACGGTGAAGGATCCGGTGGTCGCCTCACGTTGTTGCGTGAACGGAATTTCGCGCTTTCGAATTTCTTTTATTTCATGTTCGGATTTGTACTCATCGGAAGCACGGTGATGATTCCGCAGATGCTGCAGGGTCTCTTTGGCTACACGGCCTATCAATCGGGCTGGGCGATTTCACCGGCGGCTTTCGTGGTGGTTTTCATGGCGCCCCTGGTGGTGAGATTTATATATCCAAAGTTTGGCGCCGCGCGGTTGATCGGAGCGAGCTTTCTCATCCAAGCTTTCGCGCTCTGGCACTACTGTTCGCTCGATCTCCAGGCGGACTACGCCTCCTTCGTCCACTGCCGTCTGATCCAGGGCTTCGGCGTTGCGTTTTTATTCATTCCGGTCAGCGACCTGGCCTATTCCTACCTGCCCAAGGCACTCAACAACCAGGCGTCGAGTCTGACGAATCTTTTTCGTAATTTGGGCAGCAGCTTCGGCATTGCGTTCGTCACGACGATGCAGGCGAGACGCGCGCAGGTGCATCAGAATTTTCTCGTCGAGCACCTGGGGGTGGGCGATCCCTCGGTCCAATCGCAACTGAAAGGCATGACGACCCAGTTCATTCACAACGGGAGTTACACCGCTGCCGACGCGCGCGTGCATGCCGAGGCGCTGCTGGCTTCCACCATGTCGAACCAGGCGGGGATTCTGGGCTTCCTCGATGTCTTTTGGATGCTGGCCTGGATTTCGGCCGGATCGGCGCTGCTTGCGCTCTTCATTCGTCCTTTCGATAGCCGGGGCGGTGCGCCTGCGGCCGAGTAACTGAAGGCTACGGAAATAGAAATTTCCAGAGGCCTCCGGGGGCATGGATGCGGACGAGGGCAAGCCCGACCAGCGGCAAATGAACGCCGCGACGATAAGCGACATAACGCCCCTGCCAGCGGGGACGGTATTTGCGCTTGAATTCAAAGAGCGATTTATAGCCGTAAACGCGGTTGAGATTCTCGAAGGCAAACCGGACGGCTTTGCCCTCGGCGGCCAGCGGAGTATTTTCCAGCTGGGCATTGGCCAGGGGGGCGTTACCCAGGCTGATGTCGTTGATGCCGAGTTCACGGAAGTGATGGATGGACTCGACCAGGACAAAATCCATGACGTTACGCTCTTTTGGCAGCGAACGCATGAGGTCAAGAGCCCGGCCGGCCCCCCGGGCAAAGGAACGCCAAGTCGCGAAGGCCAGGGCGCGTCCGCCGGAATCAATCGCGACCGCGGCCCCGTTTTTTCGAATATCGGTCAGAGAATAACCACCCATGTCGAACGTCATTTCCCGTGCGTTCTTCCCCTCGAGCCATTGCCGTGAAATCTCCGCCAACTGGTGTTCGAGCGCTTCGTCGATTCCGCCGGAGCCGTCGTACCATCGAAACTTAATGCTCAACTTGCGGGCCGTATTGCAGGCCGTGCGCAGATTTTGGAAAGCACCGCCTTTGAGCTGGAATTCATCCGCCCGCAGGCGGGCTTCCTCTCCGATCTTGAAAACGGAAAATCCGGCTTCCTCGTAGCAGGCGATTAGATCGTCAGAGACTTCGTAAAAGACAGGCTCCCAGTCCCGATGCCGGCAAAAGAGCGCAAAATCACCGATAGCGGCCGAGCGGAGGGAATCCGGACCAATGGGATCGGCCAACACGATGGCCATATTGCCCGAAAGAACATAGGACACGACGACCTGTCGATTGGCAGTAAAGAAATAACTTTTGTCGCCCAAAAGGGCATAGGAATCGAAGGGATCCGAACCGAATCGAGCGATCAAATGTCGCGCCTTTTCCTGGTGGTCTCGCCGGGTTATGCGGCCCAATAAAACCGGGCGCAAAATGACGAGAAGCCCCCCCAGCGCGATCATGGTGCCACCGGTGCGCAGAATGATGAAAAGTTCACGAGAATGCGAGGTGATTGCCACTTGGGTATTGGTGTGGTGAACCAGAACCAATTCACCGGCTGTCTGAAGGCAGCCGATCCAGGTGTGGTCCCCAGTGGTATGTTTATGCAAAGCGTGCAGGCGTATGGTACCGAATACCAAAAGCGCAACGGCGAGCAGTGGACAAAAGACCAGCGCCGTTCGGATTGACTTGGGATCGGACCCCGCGACAAAGTAGCGGCGGTGCCAAAAGAGAAAACCGATCAGGGTGAGGTTTAGGACCGCCTGGGGCCAGATGACGCCGCGGCCCAAATGCAGAATGGGAGCGAGACAAAGGCCCGCCACGGTGATTTGCCACGCCAGCCGTTTTCCGCGTTGCAAGCCGGAGGCGAGGACAAAAAGGAGGACTGACATTAGAAACATCCTAAGACGGTGGCCTTCGCTAATTTCAAACGGCACCCATTTTCCCAGCCAAAAAATGAACTTCGGCTGGTAACGCAGGAGGGCGTTGAGCATGTTGACCAACGACACCAGGCGCACAGCCCAGGCGAGGATGACGATGCTGGTCAAAGGGCGAAGCACCCGGCGAATTTTTTCGGCCGTAGCGACATTCGGCACCGGCCCGAAGGGAGCCAGCAGCAGCTCGGTCGGTCTTAACAACGCTTTTTGCATCTATTTGACGCTCCCGGTCGTCGTCGATACGTCGGTCTGGCCTGGATTCGAAATCCAAAGAATGCTGTCGACGAGCTGTTGCAAAAATTTCGCGCGACCCTGGGCATAGCTATGCCCGGCTTGCGCAAAATTGAATTCGCGGTGCGGGGCCTCCAACATGCCGAGCCACGCCCGGGAATCGATCGAATCCAAATCGGCATGCCATTGTACGACGTGCAGATTACCCATTGTTTTGGCAAAATCTTCGACACCGAAAGTTCCGGGGCCGGTCGGAAGCAAATTGGCCTGATCGGCGAGCCGAAGGCCATAGCGGCCGCGACTCAGCGGATCAAGTACGACAAGCCCCTCCAATCGTGCCGGAGGGTTCGGGCCTCCTGCCGCGGCGATGGCTTGCGCGGCACCCATCGACCATCCTCCAAGAATCACGGGCGGAGGGCTGGCGCTATGGGCCGCTTTCGCGCTCTGCGCAATCGTGTCCATGTCGGCCTGTAACGTGGCAAGATCGTAATCGGTTTTCGCGTAGGCGTTCGAATCGATCCCGATGACCTCGTAACCTTGCTTCTGAAGCGTTAGACAGATCACCTCTTCGAAGTCGCTCCAACCGCCGTCGCCTGAACCGAAAAGAATAATGGCACGGGTCTGCGATGTTTTAGAGGGGAAATCAAGGACGGAGAAGGGCCCCCGGCTCAAATTCACCGGAACAGGATTTCCCCAATGCGCCGACGAAGCGCTGATCTCGACCGTTTGCCAAGCGACCAGCCCGCTTAGGAATAGTGCGTAAAAAATGAGTGAAGCTTTTTTGAGCATAAGTTCCGGAAACAATGTATTATCAGCATGTTCCCTACCGTCGCGTCAAAAGATGACGCAAATTGGAGTTGAAACATCGAAATGCTAAGCTGAGTTTAAGCGTCATTTGAATCGGGGTATCGCAATCACTTGAAATTCAATGCCTTACAAAGAACATATACCGCAGTCAAAGGTTTTACCCTCGCCAGAAGTTTTGACTTCCGACGATCAAAGCGAAGTCTTAGCTGGTGCCGGAACGGCCAAAAATACCGTCATGGCGGTACTTTTTGCCCTCAGCTTTGCCCACCTGCTCAACGACACGATTCAGTCATTGCTCCCGGCGATTTATCCCTTGCTGAAGACGTCGTTCGCCTTGAGCTTCACTCAAATTGGTTTGATCACGCTGACCAATCAATTGACCGCGTCGCTGTTGCAACCTCTGGTCGGTCTCTACACCGACCGGTATCCAAAGCCCTACTCGCTCGCGGTCGGCATGGGTTTTACGCTCATCGGGTTGATGCTGCTGGGCTTGGCCGTTCACTTCTCGACGGTCCTTTTGGCCGCCGCCCTGATCGGCGTAGGGTCGTCGGTTTTTCATCCCGAGGCATCGCGGGTGGCTCGGATGGCGTCGGGCGGACGGCACGGTTTTGCGCAATCTCTCTTTCAAGTCGGCGGTAACGCGGGAACTTCGTTCGGCCCGCTGCTGGCCGCGCTCATCATTGTGCCGGGCGGGCGTGGGGAAGTCTTGTGGTTCTGCCTGGTCGCCCTGCTGGGAATCGTTGTGCTGACCAACGTGGGCCATTGGTACCGGGAAAATACGTTTCGGCTTACGCCCTCCCCGCAGGCCCATGCCATGCGCGCGCAACTCTCCAAGCGCAAAGTGTCTCTTGCGCTGACGGTCCTGGTCGCGCTGGTTTTTTCGAAATATTTTTATCTCTCCAGCATGACGAGCTATTACATGTTCTATCTTACGGAGAAATTTCATTTCCCGGCTGGTTCGACGGTTCCACTATATTTCCTGTTCCTCTTTTTGTTCGCGGTGGCCGCCGGGACGTTCATCGGCGGGCCGTTGGGCGATCGCTTTGGGCGCAAGCACGTGATCTGGGCGTCGATACTCGGCGTGGCGCCGTTTACGCTGCTCCTGCCCTACGCGAACCTGGTCGAGGCGGGAATTCTCTCCGTCTTCATCGGCGTCATTCTCGCCTCCGCTTTTTCGGCCATCGTGGTTTATGCGCAGGAACTCGTACCGGGACGGGTCGGCATGATCGCGGGACTTTTCTTCGGACTGGCGTTCGGCATGGGCGGCATTGGCTCCGCGGTGCTGGGCAAGCTCGCCGACATGACCAGCATCACTTATGTGTTTGAGGTTTGCTCGTTTCTGCCGCTGATCGGAATTCTCACCTGGTTCCTGCCTGACGTGGAGAGGAAAAAGTAACGGAGGAAAAGAGACAGCCGGTTTTCAGGCGGCTTCTTGTGCGCTCGCGATGCCGCACTCACGCACCCGGACAATAAATCGTTCCGGCTACCCGAACTACGAGCGTTCGAAAGCAAAACAGGTGTCAGAATAGCTACGTCGAAAATATAATATCTCGCGCTTTTGAGAACGAAACCATCCCCAGGCCCCGAGAGTTTTTAATCTAAAATTATTTTGGCACGGTCGATGCATAAGGGGAGCCACTTATGCGCAGGACCTTTTTCCTTACGCTCGCGTTCGTCATTTCGCTTGGCACGTCGGTCAAGGCCGGCACGTTTTCATCGAAATCCTTTTTCTCCAAGTCCGATCAGCCGGGTGGAAACGGCTTGGATATTTCCGGCACGAGCGGTACGGGCCAAGGCCGCCTCGCGCGGATTACCGCGTACTGGCCGGGCGAGGATTACTACACCAGCCACAAACGAAGCGCCACCGGGGTGCGCCTTCGTAACGGATTTTGTGCGGTCGATTCCAGCATCATTCCTTATGGCAGCGTGGTCAAAATACCGGGAGTGGGCGACTACGTTGCCGTCGATACCGGCACGGCGGTCATCTCGAGAAAAGCAGCGAAGGAGTCGGGGCATACCCGCGACGAACGGAATGCGCTCGTCGTCGATCTCTATTTCGCGAGCCGCCGTGCCGGTGAACTTTTCAGCGAAGTGGGCCCGAAGTTCGCGATGATCGCCTGGGATTCCAATGGCGCGTCCAATTGAGAGCAGGTCAGCCCAGCGCCCACCGATGGAAGGTCTCGATAGCCTCGTAATCGGGCAGGCCGAGGGCGTCGAAGAGACGGCTGGTGGCGCGCGCGGAATCCTCGGCGCGCTGGGCGGGATCACGGCCGTCGGCGGCTAAAAAGGGCGCCTGATGCTTCTGGCTTTCGTGCTGAAAGATGGCCCGCTGTTTGCACGCCAGCTCGGAGGGACTCAGCGGCACAGCCATATCGACTTCGTGGATTGGCCATTCGGTCCAGGCACCGCGATAGAGCCACGCTTCGCACTCGCCAAACCAGGCATCACCACTGCATTGCTTCAGCGCCTCGGTCAGGATTTCGAGACAGATGCGGTGGGTGCCGTGAGGATCGGCGAGATCGCCCGCCGCGTAAATTTGGTGCGGCTTGATCTTCGCCAGAAACCACGCGGTGATCATGATATCGTCCGCATCCACGCGCCGGTAAACCTCGCCAGCCTTTTCATAAAACGGCAGATCGAGGAAGTGGAGATTATCGGGATTCACCTGGCAGACGCGTGCCGCCGCCCGCGCTTCGGCCCGGCAAATCGCTGCCTTCATCGCCTTGACGTGGGCCGGGTCCAAGCTCTCGTTGTGCCAGAGCGAAACTCCGCCGACATGCCGGTGAAAATCGAGATAGCGCTGCAAAACCTCATCCTTGACGCTGCCACTTCCGGAAACCTGATAGGCGATGTGGACGTCGTGCTTATGCTCCGCGAGACGCAGCAGCGTGCCGCCCATGGCCAGGACATCGTCGCCCGGATGCGGTGAGAAAATCAGAATGCGCTTTGGATAGACCGCGGCGGAGCGGCTGCGCAAGGGCCTCGGTTGCAATACCTGTTGCTGGTCCTCGCCTGGCGGCTTTCCGCCCGGCCATCCGGTGATGGTGTTGTGGAGTTGCCGGAAAACGCGCAGGTTGATTTCGTAGGCGTTGCCGTATTGAGAAAGCAATTCCTGGAGGCTGTGGATGTTGTAATCCTCATCGGTCAGCTTGAGGATCGCCTTGCCGGTTTTTTGCGCGAGCCATGTGACTGCACGGCGCAGCATCGGGTCGGACCAGCCGAGCCCCATTTCATCCAGCGGGCCGACCAGCCACGGCGTTTGGATGCGGGTCAGTCGACCGGCCGCTGCTTCGTCCAGCACCATGAGGCAATTCTCGTGGTCCTGCAAATAGGTCGCCGTGACTTCGGCGGTGACCGCGCCTTCGACCGCGCGCGCGACGATGGAGGCCTTGTGTTCGCCGAACGCCATGATGACAATGCGCCGCGCCTGCAGGATCGTCTTCACGCCCATCGTCACCGCCGTGCGCGGAACGAGTTCCTCGCTCTGGAAATCCTTGATCGCATCGAGGCGGGTGACACGGTCGAGATGGATCAGGCGGGTGACGCTGCGGCGCGAGGACCCCGGCTCGTTGAAACCAATGTGGCCGGTGCGGCCAATGCCGAGCAGTTGTAGATCAATCCCGCCCGCCTCGGCGATTTGCTTTTCGTAGCGCTCGCACACCGCGACGACTTCACTGCGGGCAACGGCGCCGTCCGGAATATGAATCTGGCTGGGGGGAATGTCGATGTGATCGAAGAGATGCTCGCGCATGAAGCGGTGATAACTGCGCGCATGCTCCGGCGAGATGGGGTAGTACTCGTCCAGATTGAAGGTGATAACGTTGCGAAAACTCAGCCCTTGCTCGCGATGCAGGCGTGCGAGTTCCTGATAGACAAAAATGGGGGTCGAGCCGGTGGCGAGGCCAAGCACGACTTTCAGGCCGTCGGCCTCGCGATCGCGGACGAACTGCGCGATTTCCTGCGCGACGCGTGCCGCCGCAAGCTTGGGCTGCTCGAAAATCACGACCGGAATGTGCTCCCACTTGGAAGTCTCCAGGGAAGACGCCAGAGCGTCCTGATACCACGAGGTATTCATTTCGACCCCTTCAAGATGACATGCTTTTCAGAAATATCGAGCGAGCACTCATTACTCTCTCGCAGCAAGGAGGTCGCAGGCGGCGGGAAGTTGCTCGGTCTGGCCTAGGAGCAAAACGCGGTCGCCCGAAACCAGGGACTCATCCGGGCCCGGATTAATCAGACGCTGGCCGGTCCGTTCGATCGCGACGATGCTGGCGCCGGTTTGCTGGCGCAGCGGAATCTCCCGCAGCTTGCGCCCGATCATGGCGGAGTCGGGAGGAATTTCCATGGTCTCCAACTCGGCCTCGCGCAGAAGCTCGGGCATCGGCTTGGGTTGTGCGGCACGCAACCGTGGGAGTTCGACCAGGGTCTCATGCAGGGCGATTTCGGCGCGGCTGTAAATCCGCACGAGGATGGGCCGGAAAAGCAGCGCCGCGACGGTGACCAGAAGCAGCAGCGGCACCATGCTTTCGAGCGAACCGAGGATCGACGTGCTGAGCAGGACGGTGAGAAATGTCATGACCGTGAATGAGGCGAGGACGAAGACTTGCCCGATGACGGTTCGCGCGGCCGCACCATGCTGGCCCGTCGCTGCCATGGGCACGCAGACTTCCGCGATGAGCATGCTCATGGCCTGGATTTTGCGGACGCTCGCGAGGTAAATCGGCGCGGTGACGATCATCACCGCCAGCCAGACGAGCGAGGCGTGCACCTCGGGCGCGCGGATCGCCTGCGGCAAATAGGCGTCATCCCAGCCGGCGATCCAAGCTCCGACGGCGAAGACCCCCACAGTCAACAGGAGGTTCACCAGCAGCTGCCAACCCATGCGCCGGACCAACAGAATCATCGGGCTGACCTCACGCTGGCCGAAGGAACCAATCCACGTGGTGTAAACGGCCAGTGCCTGCATCAGCGGGCGGGGGGAGGCGCGGTCGATCCAGGCAACCGCGCGATCCGTGTTGCGAATCAAATAGGGCGTGACCAGCGTCGTAATGACCGAAACCGCGACCGCGATGGGATACAGAAAATCGCTGGTGACGTGGAGCGTGAGGCCAAGCGTGGCGATGATGAAGGAGAATTCGCCGATCTGCGCCAGGCCCATGCCGACGCTCAGCGAAGTGCGCAGGTCCCGGCCGCCGACGAAGACGCCGAAACTGCAGGTGACGACCTTGCCGATAACGACCAGAAGCGAGAGGAGCACGATGGGCCACGCGTAGTGCAGCAGCATTTTGGGATCAATCAGCATGCCGATGGTGACGAAGAAAATAGCGCTGAACATGTCGCGCACCGGAGCGGTCAGGTCCTCGATTTTGTGGATCTGCCGTGATTCGGCAATGACGGCGCCGATGAGAAATGCGCCGAGCGCGACCGAATAGCCGAGGTGCGATGCGACCAGCGCGACGCCGAAGCAAAGTCCGAGCGCCGAGACGAGGAACAGCTCATCGCTCTTGAACCGGGCAATGTAATCGAAGAATCGCGGCACACCGATGAAACCGACCACGAGGACCATGGCGAAAAAGACGGCAAGCTTGAGCACTTCAATCCCGACCTGGCCGGCGCTCGGCGTGCCCGTCTGCGCGAAGCCGGAAAGCATCGCCAGGAGAACGATTGCCAGGATGTCCTCGATGATGAGGATGCCGAAAATAACCTCGGCGAAGGCTTCACGCGATTTGCCCAGTTCCGCCAACGCTTTGACGATGATGGTGGTGGAGGAAATGGAGAGCATCGCGCCGATAAAAATGCTGTCCATCTTGCTCCAGCCGAAGGCGCGTCCGACCTCATAGCCCAGCCAGATCATCAATGAGATCTCCAGCAACGCGGCGACGAGGGCCGACAACCCGACGCGGGTCAGCTTTCGAAGGTTGAATTCGAGCCCGAGGGAAAACATGAGCAGCACGACGCCCATGTCGCCGAGGCCGCGGATGGTTTCCTCGTTCTGGACCAGCTCGAAAGGCGGGCTGTAGGGACCAATGAGGAAGCCGGCCACGATATAGCCAAGGGCGACCGGCTGCTTCAGCCGATGGCACAAAATCGTAGTGATGCCCGCGATGAGCATGACGACGGCCAGATCGTGCAGGAGTTCAATACCGTGCGGCATGGCGCAGACTGTAGCGACGACGGGAAAATGCCGCACTCGAAAAGTCGCACTGAAACGGCGTGCGGAGTGCGATGGTTACCTTGGAGGGCCACGCTCTCACGAGCGCGGCTACGACGACCACCGCGGAGAAAGGCACCGCCGCCAGGGACAGCGGCGGCTACCTCTAAAGCGGCTGCCTATTCGCCCTTGCGCGGGAAGAGTTCGCGGACGTGTTTTTGGATCGCCGCCGTCGTGACTTGGCAGCGCTCCGCGGCGGATTGGATGCTCTTGGCGAATTTTTTTGGACGCGAATCATCCGGGAATTCGTTCACCAGCAGGTAGGCGTATCCGAGCAAAGGCGTGAGGTGATTATTCATGTCGTGCAATTGCTTGCGCAACAATTGGCCCGGGCTGCCCTCACCATCGCCTGCATGAAGCAGCGCTTCGGCCAGAGCCCAGTCGGCCGGCGTCGTGACCTTCAAATTGATTCCGTGATAGAGAACGATGCGCACCGGATGCCCCATCTTTTCCACCACGGCCGTGTCGTCGGTGAAGATCAGGCCGGTTTTCAATGCCGCCTGATAAGCATCGCGCAGCAGCTTGGTGCGAAAAATCTGCGGCGTCTGTACGCTCCAGAGATTCGATCGATCGACCGACCGCACCACCAGGCCGTCCTCCGCGACCTCTTTGATGCTGTCACTGCACGGCGCGCCGCAAACGGCCGCATCCGAAAGTTTTGCCGCGGCCAGGACTGATTCGACCAGTTCCTTGGTCACGAACGGGCGGGCCGCATCGTGCACCATGACGAATTCCGAACTGTCGGAAACGGCGTTGAGGCCGGCCTGGACCGAATCCTGCCGCTGCGCTCCGCCGTCCACCAATCGGATTTTTCCCTGATCGCGCAACGGAGCAATCGTCGCCTCCATTTCGGATTTGCTGCCGGGACGAATCACCAACACGATTTCGTCGGGCGCGCCCGCCTGGAGCAAGCGTTCCAGAGTGTGCAACAAAAGCGGACGCCCGCCCAGGGGCGTCAACAGCTTGTCAAAACCCATGCGTTGGCTACGACCGGCTGCCACCACCACCGCGCTTAAGGGCTCGCTCATTGATATTTCTTTCTCAAAACATCCTCGTCGCTGTCGCTGTTTTCGTTGCTCCTGGACTTTTCCTTGTTCCCTGAATCGTCCTTATAAAAAATCGGGCCGTGCACTTTGAGATTGGCGATGAACGCTGCGAGATTGTCGCCCACCTGCTTGTCATTGATCAGGCGTCCGAGCACGCCCTTGCCCGTCTTGGCCTCGGAAAGGAGATCATTTGCGTTGCTGATCATGCTGTCGCCGTTGTCCACCATGTGGCGCAGCTTGGCGATCGTCTCCTTCAAATCGTCCGTGCTCGTGCCGGAAAGAACATCGGTGTTGAGCCGCGTGATCATGTCGTCCAATTGTGCGGCGATGTGATTCGCCCGGTCGATGAGCGGCTTGGACGAACTCATGATATCCTCAAGACCGATGTCGGTGACACCTTCAATCACTTCGCCATCCTTGACGAACGGGGCCTTTTCCTCTCCCGGTGCATACTCGTGGGGTTTGACGATGACAAACCTGTCGCCAAGCAATCCTGAGCTGCCGATTTCATAGGTGGCGTCTTCGCGGATGCCGACGTCCTTGTTGATCTTAAGATTCACTTCAACCTTCCCGGTGTCGGGTATGTAATGGGGGTCGGTGGTCACCTTGCCGATCACCGCGCCGGCCAGGTAAACGTCGGAGCCCTTGAGCAGGCCGCTGGCGTCGGGAAATTTCACGGTCAGCGCGTAGGTCGGCTTGAAGAGATCGGGCACCTCGCCGAAGACAATGATGAGCGTGCAGATGAGGCCAATGCCCAATAAGAGGAATATGCCGACCTTGGTTTCGAGATTCGCGGTTTGTTTCATGGCCGTGGGGATTGGTTATCTTCCTGCTTCGGATTCTTCTTTAACAGAAAACATGAAGAAATGAAATTTATCATCGCTCAAAAGATAGCATCACTTGCGTCGGATATGCCGTTGACAAAACGTTTCACGATGGGGTCTTCGGATTCCAGAACGGCCTTGGGCTCGTCGACGCAATAAATTCGGCCCTCGTGCAGCATGGCGATGCGGTCGCCCACTTCGCGGGCGCTGACCATGTCGTGGGTGACGATGACCGAAGTCATGTTCAACTCATCGCCCGAGGCGGACCATCAGTTTATTGATGCTGTCGGCGACGACCGGGTCGAGGCCCGACGTGGGTTCATCGTAGAGCATCAGGGCGGGCCTGGCGATGGCCGCCCGCGCCAGGGCCACGCGCTTGCGCATGCCGCCGCTGAGTTCCGAGGGCCACTTGTGCTCCTGGCTGGGCAGGTCGACGATCTTGAGCGCCCGCTGCACCTCGGACTGGATTTCCGTCTCCGTGGATTCCGCCTTTTTCGCGCAGGGGGAAGGCGACGTTTTCGCCGACGGTGAGCGAATCGAAAAGCGCGCCGTTCTGGAAGAGCATGCCGGTTTCCTTGCGCAGCGGCACCAGCTGCTCCTCGTTCATCTGGGCGAGGTCCTGGTCGCGGAACCAAACCTGCCCCGCATCGGGCTGCATGAGGGCGATGATGTGCTTGAGCAGCACGCTTTTGCCGCCGCCGCTGCGGCCGATGATGACCATGCTTTTCGCCCTGCGCGGATTTCGAGGTTCACGCCTTCGAAGCACTTTCTGCCGGCCGAGTTTCTTTTCCACGCCGACCAGTCGTACCAGCGGCTCGGTGTGGTTATTTCCAGGAGTTGAAGTAGGCACGATGAATCAAAGAACGGCGTTGAGCAGGAAGGTGAAGAAGAAGTTCGCGATCAGGACGATGATGAAGGAATCGACCACCGCCTCCGTGGTGGCCAGGCCGACGCCCTCGGCGCCCTGCGGCGGCGGTCAGGCCCTTGTTGCAGCCGACCAGCAGGATGATCAGGCCGAAGAAGAAGCCTTTGACCACGCCGATCCAGATGTCCTTGTCGTGCGTGTATTTTACCGTGTTGTTCCAGTAATAAACGCCGGGAACTTCGAGGATGTGGACGGCGACGAAATAGCCCGCGCCGATGCCGCAGATGATGGCCAGGCCGACGAGGATCGGCATGGAGATGAGCATGGCGAGGAAGCGGGGCACGATGAGGTATTCGGTGGGATAAACCGCCAGCGAGCGCAGGGCGTCGATCTGCTCGGTGATCTTCATCGTGGCCAGCTCCGCCGCCATGGCCGAGCCGACGCGGCCGGCGATCATCAGCGCGCACAGGACGGGCCCGAGCTCGCGGCACATCGCGATCGCCACGACCGGGCCGACGGCGGAACTCATGCCCAGCGCGCGGAATTGGAATTCGCACTGGGCGGCGAAAACCGCGCCGATGAAGCCGCCCGGTGATGATCACGACCGGCACCGACTTGGCGCCGATGAAATCGATCTGGCGCACGAGCAGATTGAAGCGGATGGGATAGCGGAACAGGCAGCGGACGATGTCCTGAAAGAGGAAGACGATCTGGCCCCGCCATCTGGAGCATGCCGAGAAAGCGGGCGCCCATCTGCTGCGCATACCTGATCATCCTGGAAACGCTAGCGCCGACCCGCAACGAGACAAGGAGTTCTGTGGAGATGCATCACCTACACCCGCACGGGGACATGGTGGTCGGCGAGGTAGGCTTTGACCTGGGCGATGGTGAATCTGCCGTAGTGGAAGACGCTGGCGGCGAGGACGGCGTCGGCCTTGCCCTGGTCGAGGACGGCGGTGAAGTGGCTCGAGTTCCCACGCGCCGCCGCTGGCCACGACGGGGACGGGCACCTGCTCGCTGATGAGGCGCGTGATTTCGAGGTCGTAGCCGGTCTGCATGCCGTCGGAGTCGATGCTGTTGAGGACGATTTCACCCGCGCCGAGCGCCACGGCTTTTTGCGCCCACGCGCGCGCTTCCCACGCGGTGCGCTCGCGGCCGCCGCGCGAGAAGACCGACCACTCGCCGGGAGCGGTTTTCTTGGCGTCGATGGAGACGACCATGCATTGGTTGCCGAAAGCCGCGGCGCCCTCGGCGATGATTTCGGGCCGCGCGAGGGCGGCGGAGTTGAGGCTGATCTTGTCCGCGCCGGCGCGCAGCAGGGTGCGCATGTCCTCGACGGACCGGACGCCGCCGCCGACGGTCAGCGGCATGAAGCAGTGGTCGGCGGTGCGTTCGATGACGTCGATGATCGACTTGCGGCCCTCGGACGAAGCGGTGATGTCGAAGAAGACGAGTTCGTCCGCGCCCTGCTCGTTGTAGCGGATGGCGAGCTCGACCGGGTCGCCCACGTTGCGCAGGCCGTTATCCTCCGCCCGGCCGAATTGCTGGCCGCGGGTGACGCGTCCGTTGTGGACGTCGAGACAGGGAATGACGCGTTTGGCGAGCATGGTGTAATGAATCTAGAGCGAGGGGAGTTTGCTCACAAGTTGATCGACCTGCTGCGCTTCGGTTTCGCCCTTGATGGCGCGGTCGACGCGCATGAGGACTTCGGCGTAAGGAAGGAGCGCCATGACGTCGATTTTCCACGCGCCGTCCTCCCTGATGAACGGCAGGCGGAGCGCGGTCAGGGTGCCCTGGTAATAAACGGCGGCCGTGGCGCGATCACCCTCAACGGAGATGCTGCCGAGATCGATTTGCCGGACGTCGCGCGGATTGAAGAGATGGCGATCGGTGATGCGCTGCATGAGGCCGCCGAGCGTGAGGTTGGCGCGCAAATCGGCGGGGACTTTTTTCTTGAGGGCGGTGCGAAGGAGGAGATCGACGCCCGGCGAAGGGCTGGGCGGGGCGTTCGCGGCCGGAGCGGACGTTGCCGCAGGTGAATTGAGCGAGTTGAAATAGTCTTCGACCTGGGGCGGGATGTAGGCCATGGCGCGTTCGTTCTGGTGGTTAATCACCGCGTTTTTCCACGACGCAAAGGCGAGCGCGACCTGGGCCTGGTCGTCGGTCTGGCCGAGGCGAGCACACGAGGTCAAACCCCCGACGGCAACCAGAGCGGCGAGGAGCGTTGAAAGGCGACTCAGTCGGTGAAATCGAAGCATACGCTCGAGGACTGCAACCTGTCGCGGTCGCCTCAAAATGGGGTGCGCGGAACGTAAATTTGATCGCCCGGATAGACGGGAGGATCGGCGCCGGGAGTGGCAGCGGCCTTGACGCAATCGACCTGCAGGACCTGGGTGCCACGGATGATGCGGACGGCGCGGCGATTGGCGTATTCGGTGAAGCCGCCGCAAGCGTTGATCGTGCTCATGACGGTCGAGTCAGGGGAGTAAATGACCCGTGATGGGCCACGGACATCGCCGCCGACGTTGATGTATCTTTCCTCGGCGAGGACGGTGACCACGGGGTTGGAGTAGATCTGCTGGCTCTTGTAAGCATTGGAAATTTCCGAACCCAAATCAGCCGGCATGCGTCCGGCAGCCTGAAAAGACTGGCTGAGAAGCGGCACGGTGATTTGTCCAGAGGGGGGAATCTGGAATTCGTGGATGCATCCGTCGTCCGGGACGCCGGCGAGTTGGATGGTGATTTTATCGCCGACGCGCATCGAATCCCTCGAGGCCACGGGAGCCGGGCCGGGTGAGTCGGGATGCATGCTGGTACCGTCGCCGCCGCAACCGACCAGAAAGGCGCAGACCATAGCGGTACTGAGATAAGCAAAATTCTTCATGGTCGATTAAAACTCCTCGCTGTCCAAGTCCGGCTTTCGCGTGGCCGCGGCGACCGGCTTGCCATTGACGGCAGCGAGTTCTTTCCGCTTTTTCGTACGATCCGGCTTCTTCTTTTTATAATAATTTCCGTAGCTGCTGTAATAGTAATAGGAATCGTCGCTCTTGACCGCAACGCAATTAAGCACCATGCCGACACAATTTCCGTGCACTTCCTCGATGGCCCGCTTGGCGCGAAGTGAAATTTCCCGCGGATAACGGCGGTGCTGGATGACGAGGATGACGTAGTCGACTTCGCGGGCGATGATGGAGCCGTCGCTGATGCCGAGGACCGGGGGAGCATCGATCAGGACGAGGTCGTAGCGCTGCTTGAGATCGTCGAGCATGTGGCGGATTTTGTCGCCCGCCAGGACGCCGATCTCCGACATCGGCATGTTGCCGGCGGTGAGGACCTGAAGTTTGGGGATGGCGGTGCGCTGGACGAAGCTGACTGCTTCGCCTTCGCCGCGAAGGTAGTTGCTGAGTCCGCGTTCGTTCGAGACGCCGAGGAGATCGTGGAGGGTGGGGCGGCGCAAATCGCAATCGACGAGGATGACCGATTGGCCCGCCTGGGCGCAAACGATGGCGAGATTGTAAATGGTGGTCGATTTCCCCTCGCCGGGTCCTCCGCTTAACATGGTGAGCGATGGCCCGATGCCGTTCTGCACCTTGAGATCGAGCTTGGCGCGAAGGATGCGATAGCCTTCGGCATGGGGCTAGCCGACCCGCATCCTGGATCAGCGGCATCGGGCCGCCCTTGTTGGGGATGACGGTCAAAACCGGCAGGCCGAGAAGGGTCTCGGCATCGGCCATGGTCTTGACGCTGGTGTCGAGATACTCGATGAGGAAGGCAACGGCCAGACCGACAAAAAGCCCCGCGCAGATGCTGATGGCGTAATATTGAGGTTTATTGGGCTTGGATGGAGCTTCCGGAGGCTCGGCGCGGGAGATGATGCGCACCGGGCTTTCCTGGAGGGTGGCATCGGCGAGGACCTGGTTCAAACGGACGACCAGAGCGTCCAGGATGCTCTGCTTTTGCTCCAGTTGACGTTCGGCATCACGGAAAGGAACGAGAGCGCTGGAGGTGTCTTCGCGGACTTTGGTGGTCAGCAAGTCGACCTGTTTCTGAAGGAGATCCACGCGGGATTTGGCCATCTGGGTATCGACGGCCATGGCATTGCGCAAGCCGGAGACAAGCTCGGTGATCTGTTGCTGCTGGGCCTGCATCTCCGCTTGAAGTGATTCCACGCGCGGATTATTTTCACCGAAGCCATCGTGCACGAGGTTGGTGATGTCGGTCTGTTTTTTGAGGACGTCCCCGCGCAAAGCAGCGATGTCGGCCTGCTCGCGTCCAAGTCCATCGAGCGTGCTTAAAAATTTATCGTCCGGAAGCTTGATGACGCTGTCGAGCAGGACCTGGCGGGCGTCATAATCCTCCTGGGCGGCCAGCAAATCCTTCTTTCGCGATTCCAAGTCGGTCTCGTCACGGTCGGTGAAGGTAAGGCCGCCGGTATTGGGGATGGATATGCCCTGCTTGCCGAGGTCCTGACGCATTTTTTCCACGGCATCTCTCGCATCTTCGACGACTTTCTGCTGCTGGGTAATTTGATCGCGGAGCGAATCGGCACCCCGGTTATTCTGCTGATCCTCCTCGGAATCGCGCATGGTTTTGTAGCGGTCCGCCACGGCGTTGGCGACATCGGCACATTCCTTGGGCACTTCGCTGACGAAGGTGATGTTGATCAAATTGGTGCCGCGAGCGAAATCGATCTTCAGATGGCTATTCATGTAGGCCAGGGCATCCTGCAGAGGCAGAGCGTCCAATCCCGACTTGTAGATGCGCTTGGCCCAGATTTTGTCGAGTCCGAGATCGGTGATGATGGGCGTCAGCACGTCGGACGATTGCATGATATTCAGCTCGGCCTGGAAGGTGGTCGGGTCGATTACTCCGCCGGTTTGGCCATCAGGACCAATCGGCGAAACGGCCAAAGAATGTGCCGGGCGAATCTGGATCTGGGCTGTTGCAATGTAGGTTTTTTCCAGAACTTCGTTGGTGACGTAATAGCCGCTGCACACCGTGAGAACGAAGATGGTAAAGATCACCCAGAGCCGATTTCGGATGATCTTAAAGTATTCGTGAAAATGAAGTATCTGATCGCTGTTATCGGCCATACATAAAAATCTTAGGTGCGAAGCTTAGCCCCAAGAATAACATTTTTTAACACCTACATCAATATGTTCCGCGAATGCCGACGTACGTCTCATCACGGCTGTAATTGTTATTGAAGGTAGAATTCGAGGACACTCCGCTCAAGGTTACACCGCCGTCCACTCCAATATATTTATCGAACTGATAATTGAGGCCGGTATCCAAGGCATAATCGTTTTCTGTGTAATTGTTATTCGCCGTGGCGCCGGGTTGATTAATGAGACTTTCCGATGTGTCGGCCTTGGTATAAATCCCCTGGAGATGGGCGGAGAGCCTGGGGGTTATTTGGTAACTAAAGTTGGCACTGATACGGTCCGAAGTCTGTTCGTTTGCGTTCACTTGATCGGTCGGGGTGACCTCATGGGCGTAGTCGAAGGAAAGTGTGCTACGTGCCCCCAGTGACCAACTGAACGAAAGGGCGCCGTAGGGTGACAGGGAGTCAGGACCCTCGTTCTGTTCGGTATAAGAGCCGCCACCGCGTCCGGAGACGCTAATGGAAGGGAGGGCCTGCCAGGCAGCGCCGACGAAAGCGGTATAACTGGTATACCCACGCTGGGTCTCGTCGTAGGTGATGTTGTCCCCAATGCCACCAAAATTGAGGCTGATTTTTGGAAGAATCGCAAAACTGAAGGTCTGGGAACCCGTGTTTTCAACGCTGTCCTGATTGGTGGCTACGGAAGATTCATCGTAATGAACGATGGTATTGGCGTAGGTGGTGGTGGTGCCAAAAAGGGGCGTCCACTGGGCGGTAAGGTTTCCGTTGAGAATATTAGTCACATACGGCCCGTTCTGGTAGTTGGTGCCGGTGCTTTCGAAAAGGCTGGGCTCAACGTAGTAGCGAAATAGTTCGGAGGCATTGAGAGAGAAACGATCCGAGAAAGAGTGCTGATATTGCGCCACGAATTCATGGCTGTACTGAATGGAACTGCCAGAGTTATTATTGCTGCCGGTGCCGCCGACGTTCGCCGAACTTCCGGTGGCGTAATTGCTGTAATACGTGGCATCGAAGGTATATCGGGCGGAGAAATCGTTGCCTTGGGACGGAAAATCAACGAGGAGACTGGGCGAAAGCTCGGTCTCAAAGCTCGACTGGGGGTTGACGCTGGTCGTGTTTACGTTGTCGTCGTAGATTTCACGCAAAGATGCGGAAATAGTGTAGAATTTGCGAGTTGTGCTGCTATCGGTTGGCAGGGGGCCGTTGTTGACAGGTAAGGCCATCACCGCGGGCGGATTGGTGTTGGGACTGGAAGAGTAGTCGGCGCCGACGGTGGCAGGGTTCGCAATGGGCGTGAGAGACGGATTGGGAGCGCCGGGAGAAGCGCTTTGCCCGGGCAAGTCGGCGGGCAACGGGTCCCGGCCCAGAAAGAAGAGAGCGGCCAGGAGGTAAAAGGAGACTCGTCCGAGCCGGTGGGAAACCAGGATAGGTTGGCAAGCACGTCCGCGACCGCCTTGAGGACGTTTGCTTGGCATAATCGGCAATAATGAAAGCGCCTTTAAGAGGGACTGGCAAGGCTGTTATTAAGCGGGGTTACGCATCTGTAATTGATGACTGGCAGCCAAGATAGCGGTCGTCCTTTAAAAAATGGCATCGTTGGGGCGAAAAAGGTTGCCCGAAGGGGGCCGTCACGTTAGTCACTGGAGGCTGTCTTATGATCCAATCCTTTGTGTTCAATGATGGCAAGCTCGTCGCGCAGCAACCTCGACAGCGATGCGCTTGCGCCTTGTTCGCGCCGACAAGGGGCTGCTCATCTGGGTCAATCTGTTTGCACCCACGCCGGAGGAAACCACGGCCATCCTCGAGGATGTCTTTTCCTTTCATCCTCTCGCCATCGAGGATTGTCTGGCCGCCAGCCGCTATCCCAAGATCGAGGACTACGAGGATTATCTTTACCTGGTCATGCACGCCGTCGCCTTCAACAAGGAGGAACAATTCCGCACGACCGAACTCGATCTCTTCATCGGAAAGTCGTTCCTCGTCACCCACCACTCGGAGCCGCTGGCGACGGTCACGAGCACGATCGAGCGCATCCAAAAAAATCCGGCCTCCATCACGCGCGGCATGGATCGCCTGGCCCATTTTCTCCTCGATACCATGGTCGACGCCTACCAGCCGGTGCTGAACGATCTCACCACGGAAATCGGCACGCTGGAAGACACTGTCTTTCTGTCGCGCGATCCCGAGCCGACCGTCATCCGCGAATTTCGCGAGCGCAAAAAGGAACTCTCCGACCTGCAACAGATCGTGCGCCCGCAGCGCGACGTGGTGAACCGGCTGGCCCGCGGCGAATTCAAGCTCATCCGGCCGGTCCTGCTGCCTTACTTTCGCGATCTGCTCGGCAACCTGAACCGCATCGAGACCACCGCCGCGACGCTTGAGCGACCAGCTCTACATGACGCTCGACGTTTTCCTCAACAAGGCCTCCTACGAGACCAACGAGATCATCAAGGTCCTGACGCTTGTTGACCGCGATCACCACGCCGACGCTGCTCATCGGCACCTGGTACGGCATGAACTTCAAGGACATGCCCGAGTACTCAGATGGCCGTATGCCTATCCGATCGCGCTCGTCGTCGATCTCGTCGCCAGCACGTTGGCATCGTGATCATCTGGCTGCGACGCAAGCATTGGCTCTGAATTTTATCGTGAGCTTCGGCTCCTGTCTCGCAGTGAAAAACACGTTCCTGGACAAGCTCCTCAACCGGATCGACCGCGTCGGTCAGGGCGATCTGCAGGCCTATCTGCAGCGCCTGAACAACGAGAAGGGCTTTTTCGAGACGATCTTCAACACGCTGCAGGAAGGCATCGTCGTGGTCGATTCCCAGGGCGGATTCTCTATCTCAATCATGCCGTCACCACGCTGCTCGGCATCGATCCGGCCAAGGCGATGGGCACGCCGATCGCGCAGCATCTCAAGGAACTCGACTGGCCGACGATCCTGGCCGAGGGCCGCGTGGTGAATCGCGACCTGGAGGTCTTCTATCCCCAGCAGCGCTACCTGAATTTTTATCTCGTGCCGCTGGAGGACAAGGACACCTCGCTGATGGGCTTCGCCATTATTTTCCACGACCTGACCGCGCGCCGCGCGCAGGCCCGCGAAGCGATCGAATCGGAGAAGCTCAACGCCGTCACGCTGCTCGCCGCCGGCGTCGCGCATGAGCTGGGCAATCCGCTCAACTCGCTCAACATCCATCTCCAGCTTCTGGAGCGCGATCTCCGCCAGCGCGATGCACGGGCGAGTCCGGACGAGGACCTGCTCGAATCGGTGCGCGTCGCGCGCAGCGAAGTCGCGCCGGCTCGACACGATCATCAACCAATTTCTCGGCGCGGTGCGGCCGGCCCATGCCGTCCGCACGCATGGTCAGCATCAACACCGTCGTGCGCGAATCGCTCGCCTTTCTCCAGCCCGAAATCAAGGACCGCGACGTGATCGTGCAGGAGGAACTCGCCGAGGCGCTGCCGCTGATTCCGGCCAACGTCGACCAGCTCAAGCAGGCCTTCTACAATCTGATCAAAAATGCCGTGCAAGCGCTCACCCACGGCGGCATCCTGCGCGTGACCACGTCGCGTTCCGACACGCATCTGCAGATTTCCTTCGAGGACAACGGCACCGGAATTTCGGTCGAGGACATGGCGCACATCACCGAACCTTATTTCACGCGCAAGAAAAACGGGACGGGCCTGGGCCTCTTCATCGTGCAGCGGATCCTTCACGAGCACGGCGGCCATCTCGAACTGCTGAGCGAACCGGGCCGCGGCACCACCGCGCGCATTCTCCTGCCCCTGGCCGAACGGCGCGTGCGGCTGCTCGGCCCGGGCGATGAACCTGCCGCAACTTCCGCGTCGAACGACCAAGGCGCGAGCACATGAGCCGCCGGTCAACGACAACCTGCCGACCCTGCTCGTGGTCGAGGACGAGAAGAACACGCGCGACGGCCTGCGCCGCTACTTCGAGGGCAAGTTCGACATCTACCTCGCGCCCGATGTCGCCACGGCGATGAACGTTCTGGAGACGCAGCCGGTCGATGTGCTCCTCACCGATCTGCGCCTCATGGGCGGCGACGGAGGGCCTCGACCTGCTCACGCGCGCGCAATCGATGCCGCACCCGCCGGTCTCCATCCTGATGACCGCCTACGGCTCGGAAAAGGTGGCGGTGCAGGCGATGAAGCGCGGCGCCTACGATTACATCACCAAGCCGCTCGACCTCGAAAAGCTCGACGCGGTGCTGACCCGCGCGCTGCATTCGCGCAAGGTCGAGACGGAAAACCGGCAACTGCGCGAGGAGCTCGACAAGAAATTCGGCCTGGAAAAACTCATCGGCAACGCGCCCGCCATGGTGGAAATTTACGACCGCATCCGGCAGGTCGCGCCGACCCGCGCCACCGTGCTGATCGAGGGCGAAAGCGGCACGGGCAAGGAACTCGTGGCCCAGTCGCTGCACATGCTCAGCCCGCGCAAAGGCGCCCGCTTCGTCGCGGTGCACTGCGCCGCGCTTTCGCCGCAACTGCTGGAAAGCGAACTCTTCGGCCACGAGAAGGGCGCGTTCACCGGCGCGATCGGAACGGCGCGTCGGCCGCTTCGAGGAGGCCAACCACGGCACGATTTTCCTCGATGAGATCGGCGAGATCGACGCGGCGACGCAGGTGAAACTTCTGCGCGCGCTGGGCGAGCAAACCATCCAGCGGGTCGGCAGCAACCAGAACATCAAGGTCGATGTGCGCGTGGTCGCCGCGACGAACAAGAACCTCGAGGCGATGGTGCGCGAGGGCAAATTCCGCGACGATCTCTTCTACCGGCTCGACGTCGTGCCGATCCACCTGCCGCCCCTGCGCGAGCGGCGCGAGGACATTCCGCTTCTCATCAACGCCTTTCGTCCAGGAATTCGCCAAGCAGAACCAAAAGAAGATCACCGGCCTTTCCGCCGACGCGCAGGAGGCGCTTCAGCGCTACGACTGGCCGGGCAACATCCGCGAATTGCGCGCCGCGATCGAGCACGCCGTGGTCCTTTGCCGCGGCGAGCGCATCGGCCTGCGCGATCTGCCCGAGCGCGATCCAGGGGCAACCCGAGCAGCCGGCCGCAGCGCTATCCGGACGAGTCACGACAGATCGGTTCAGCCGACCTGAACCTGGAAAAGATGGAAAAGGACTTCATCGCAGCAGGCGCTTCGCCTGACCGATGGAAACGTGACCGAGGCGGCCAAGCTGCTGGGCATCAGCCGCCGCACCCTTCACCGTAAGATCAAGACCTATCAAGATGGACTCGAACATGAATTTTATTCAAAGCACGTTGCAGCTTGTGGAAGTGGGAAGGGCACAGGTCGTTGTCCGCATCATTCCGCTCATTACCACGCTCATCGTCGTTGCGGGCGCCTTCGACTTCATGGCTTATCACGGGTTGAACGATCCCCAGTCGATGGACAACGCCCAACTGGCGCGGCAGATCGTCCGCCATCAGGGATTCACCACCAAGTTTCTTCGGCCCCAAGCCGTCGCGCAGCTTCACGATTATCGTCGAGCAGTCGAACGCGCTACCGGTAAACCGCGTCGATCTGTTCCCGCCGAACCAGTTTCCCCGCCGGGGCGCCGCGAGTCCTGCCCGACACCTACAATGCGCCGGGCTATCCCTGCCTGCTCGCGGCCTGGTTTTATTGTGACGCATCCCGATTTCGAGCAAGTGCCCTCCGCCATCGGCACGGCCCATATGTATTCGCGGCGACCGCTGGATTCCGCCGCTCAACCAGATCTTCATGATCCTGACCGCCATGCTGGTCTTTGGCCTGGGACGTCGCCTGTTCGACGACCGGGTCGCCTGGATGGCCCTGTCGCTTTTCTGGCAACCGACCTGTCTGGCATTATACGCTGACCGCGCTTTCCACCAGCTTGTTGATGTTCCTGGTGACAGCCATGCTGATGTGCGCGCTGGAGGTCTGTTGCGTCGGGGAGGCCTGTTTCGAAAACGAGGACCGCTCGTTCGCGCCCGCCTGGATCTGGGGCCTGGCTGTCGCGTTATTGCTCGGCGCGATCTGCCTGACCCGGCTGCATCTGCTGGTCCTGTTGGTGCCGCTCTTCTTCTTTTTGTTGCTGATGCCGCGGGCGAGCGTTTCTTCTAAGTCTGGTCATCATCCTGGCCGTGATCGGTCTGGTCACGCCCTGGTTTCTGCATGTCAACGCCGTCTCTGGAAATCCCCTGGGCTCCAACCTGCCGCTGTTGCTCTATGGCCAGGAAGACTATCATCGGCAACCAGATTTTTTGCACGACCTCGATTCCGAGTTACGAGCCGTTTTTTAAAGATGCGACCAAAAAGGAGATCACAGGTTTTCTCTGGCATTTCGAACATGCCTGGGATTTGTTGGGTACCAATCCCTGATTCTTTTTTTTGGGGCGTCGATCCTGCATCAATTCAAGCGGCGTACGCACGCGGCTTTTCATTGGCTTTTGCTGGGTTGTGCCGTTGCCATCGTGGCCGCGAATAATCTCGGTTCCCCGACGCCGGAAGCGGTCGATGCCTGGAACACATTGGTGGTGCTTTTTCCCTGCATGCTGGTTTTCGGGTGCGCGTTTTTCTTTATCCTGCTTGATCGCCTGAATCTGCAGGTTGCGCTGCTGAACAGCCTGATCGTCACCTCGACTTTGGTGATCACGGCGATGCCTTTGACGCTTACACTCACCAATACGAATGGCTATCCGGCTTTCCCTCCTTACTGCCGCCGGTGATCAAGGAATTTGGGCAGTTGGCACAGCCGGACGAATGGGTGACGACCGACATGCCTTGGGCCACCGCATGGTACGCAGACCGCGCGTCGCTCTGGCTGCCCGATTCGATCTCCGACTTTGAAAATTTTAACGACAACGTCTGTCCCACCGGGGTGATTCTTTTGACGCCAGTTATCGTGGTCAAAACCGTTCAAAACCTTCACGACGGGCGAATACAAGGATTGGTATCCGTTGGTTGTCGCACCGCCGCCGAATCTTCCTCCGGTGCCGGGACTTTCCCTCCCGGCCAGCTTTCCTCTTCCCATCCATACGATGACGTCTCCCGGCGGCCCCGATTATAGCCTCTGGAGCGACCGGCCGAGATGGCAATCGAGATAAAGCTTCAACCTGATCTGCATTTGCCGCTTAACCGACGGAGACCTGTTGGATGATGTTGATTTTTTCTCCCAAAAAGCGTTCGGCCAAACGTGAAAATTGAGCGGGAATATCGGTCGAGCAAATCGTGGTTTGGCCTGGTTCCGGGCCGGCGGGACGGCTTAACCCCGCGGTCGCCAATTGACGCGCCAGCGCGGCAGCCGCGTTCTGGGCGGAATCGACCAGGACGACTTCCGGCCCGAGGACGCGCTGCGCCAGCGGCTTTAAAAGCGGATAGTGGGTGCAGGCCAGCACGACGGTATCGACTCGCGCGGCTTTCATCGGCGCGAGATATTCCTCGAGAATCAATTGCGTGGCCGGATGGGAAAGCCAATCCTCCTCGACCAGCGAGACGAGCAGCGGCGCCGCCACCGCGGTGATGACCACATCGGGACGGTGATTGCGCAGCAGGTTCTGGTAGGCCTCGCTGTGGATGGTGCCCTGCGTGCCGATGATGCCGATGCGTCCGTTCCGCGTGGCGGCGAGCGCCGCCTCCACGCCCGGCGCGATCACGCCGATGACGGGAATGTCGGATTCCTTTTGCAGGATCGCGAGCGCATGGGCCGAGGCCGTGTTGCAGGCCACGACCACCGCTTTCACGTTCTTGGCGCGCAGGTAGGCCATGATTTCGCGCGAATAGCGGATGATCGTGTCCGGCGATTTGTTGCCGTAGGGGACGCGGGCGGTGTCGCCGAGATAAAGGATGTCCTCGGCGGGCAAGAGCGCGCGCATGGCGTGGACGACGGTCAATCCGCCGACGCCGGAATCGAAGGCGCCGATGGGCTGATGACAAGAAGGAGCGCTCATGGCTGTGATCGCGACGGTCGCGCGGCGTTGGTTGTCGGAAGATGCGGACCAGTTGGATAAATGGTGACGGTGGGGGGTTCGTCCGGTTCCGGCGGCGCTTTGTCGGCACCGGGCGAAAGCGCGGGCGGCGCGGGTTCTTTCAAATTCAGTGAATGCCCCTTTGGAAGTCGAAGCGGACGACGTGTCGATAGCGGGAGTTTGGGCTTGGCGAACCGGAGGGTGTGACGGGCGATGCCGTCTTGGCCGGTGCCGGCTGTGGCGACGGCTTTCTTGCTTTTCTTTTTGGATTTGTGGATGCGAAACCGGTGCGTTCAATGATGCGCTGCTGGTTGACGGTGCTGGACGAGGAAATGCCAGCCGGTTTGATGGTGCCGTTGGCGGGATCGTGTGCGAGGCCTGACGGAGCCGGCGGTGGCGCAACCGCGATGGCTCGCGGAGCGGGACCACCCTGATCAGGCAGTTGGAGATGGCGGTCGCCCATGACGTTGACGAACCGGATCACGCCGCGCGCGATGGCCTGCGCCAGGCTCTGGCGATAATCGGGGCGGTTGACCCGCGCGGCCTCCATATGGTTCGAGACGAAACCGCCCTCGACCAGGATCGCGGGCAGGACGTTTTGCTTGATGACGACGAAGCGCGCCCGCTTGACGCCGCGATCCGCGCTGGCGTCGCCGGGATTGAGCTTGATGATTTCGGAATGGACCATCGAGGCGAGCAGGATGTTCTGCGTATCGTAATCGTTGCCGGGAAGCTTTTGAATGTCGCCGCGGGTGAGGTAGGCGGAGGAGGTCGATGCCGCGCCGCGGGGCGAGAGGCAGTAGGTCTCCAACCCGCGCGCCTCCTCCGTGGCGGAGTTGAAGTGGATGCTGACGAAGGCGTAGTCGGGATAAAGCGAGGCGATGTGGGCGCGCTCGTAGAGATCGACGAAGACGTCGGTGCGGCGCGTGAAGACGGTTTTGAGTCCCGCCGCCGCGCAGGATGGCATCGAGGCGGTAGGCGGTGTCGAGGGTGTAGGTCTTTTCATTGCCGAGCGGCTGGTCGCGCCGTTGTCGGATCCGCCGTGGCCGGCGTCGATGACGACGCCGCGAATGGTGTGACGGCCGGAAATCTCGGTGGGGCGCAGGACCGGCTCGAAAAGCTTGATCACGTCCATGCGCGAGACGAGCCAGTCGTGGTCGCCGCCCTCGATGGGAAAGCTCAGGACGTAGTGGACGCCGTCGAGGTAGGCGTCGCTGGATCCGACCTTGAGGCTGATCGCATGACCTGCGGTGTTCCTGGCGACAAAGCGGTCGTTGCCCGCGGGCGCGGCATAGCCGAAGCCGTAGAAGGCGCAGAACGAACGGAGCGAGACGTATTCGCGTCCGTTGGAGGTGGCTGTCTCCCAATCAAACGCCTGCAGCGGCAGGACAAAAACGAGACAGAAAAAGGCCAAAGCCAGACACGCCTTTAACATCCTAGTATGAAGCCAAACTCAGCGGGATGGAGCAAGGAAATAGCGGGGTCCTGCGGACGGCAGTAAGGGAAGGCCGCGACCCGAAGGGAGCCGCGCGCAGGTTCTTGCGCGGGTGTCCCCGAAGTAGCGGACACGCCACGGCTCATTTCTTTCTTCGGTTTACTTCAGCTTCTTCGCGTAGCGGCTTCTTACTTGTCGATTGATATAGGTCGTCAGGCCGCTGTCTTTTACGGCCAATTTCTTCCTGGCTTCGA
Source organism: uncultured Verrucomicrobiae bacterium (assembly GCA_963812985.1). Taxonomy (GTDB): domain Bacteria; phylum Verrucomicrobiota; class Verrucomicrobiia; order Methylacidiphilales; family UBA1321; genus JABDGH01. Next base: position 1,913,486 of record CAWEXI010000005.1, on the reverse strand, counting down.
CCGCGGTGCTTGCCGGTTTTGGCATAATCATAAAGGTAGAGGGTGCGATTCTTGAATCTAAGGGTAATCGAATCCGGACCCGGATCGAAGTGCATCACGCCTGCATCGCCGCTGGCGCCCTTGTAGCGCTGCATCACTCAATATAATCGCACCAACAAAAAAGGAAACCCGAAGAAGTTTCCTTCTTGGGGGGGTTCATATACGGACAACGACCTACCCTCTCACAACTTGGAGATAACATTTACTTTCATTTCAACATCCGCGACATTGCTTCAAGTGGTAGAGCAGGCTAATTTATGAAATCCATCTCTGCCTTCCTGCTCCCGCTGATGGCAACCCCGGTTTGGGCGCAAGTGGAGGGAGGCACGGGGGGGCTCTTTAGTCAAAAATCAACCACCATTACAATTAAGAAGACTTCCGGACAATGGGCAGGTACAGGAAACTCATAACGTTTTAGTTACATGTCTAAATACCTCGCTGAAACACTCCGCTGCATCCTTTATTGTTTTCTTGTCAATCTTTTGATAAACTTTAACTGTTTTGCTGAAGACGCGTCGATAGACACCATTTTTTACAAACTAATAAAAAATAGACCGATGAAGATTATCGGCTGGGAACAATTACAAGGAGGGAGGAAGACAATTCCCAGTTCGACAGAATTGGTTTCTGCAATGGCAATTATGGATATATCCGCTTTAAGCCGTATTATTAACGAAAATACCGATTATGAATGCATAGCAGGAGGGGCATTTATGGTAATTTTTCCTAAGGATGATGCCTTAAAGCATGACGTAGCTTTGTCAAAGCGAGAAACTGTAATAAAAACCATAACGAAGTTGCTTCCCGATCAAGCTCTCGATCAGGCAGAAAGTGCAAATCCGACGGCGTATGGAGTATTCCTTGGAGGTCCTTTAGCTTATGGGCCATTTATTCGAGAAGGCTCTATTTCATTGAAGGCTGGAAAGTATAAGTGTTATGAACTATTGAACGAAGTAGCCAAGCAAGCGAATGCAAAATGCTGGATTATGGTGCACCTGCAACTTAATGATCCAAAGACCTCGAAACCCATATCGCCGCAAAAACTTGGGGCAGGTAGTGTCTGTTTCTTTTAGAATGAAAGGTAGAGCGATTTTAAGCCAATAAGTGGGGATATTTATACGGAACCAAGCCTTCGCAAATCTCGAAAGAAAGGTCCTCGGGCGAGCGTTGGAGCTGAATTGAAAAGATGTATCTCATGAATTGAAAGGTTTCTGGTTTTCGGCGAGATATACGTCTTGGTCGACCAGACGGCAGCGCTTTACCTCAACGGCCAGAACGTCGAGCTTCCCAAAAAGGGGGATGCGACAGCGCACATCACCCTGGCGGATGGTGACCGGCTGGTGGTTAAAATTTCCAGCACGCATTATTACAGGCATCTGGCGCTTCTTTTTGTATCTGACGGGCAAACTGCGGACGGCTCGCGTACCGAGATCAGCTTCCGAACCGCCTATTTCAAACTAATGCCCGATCCTGGAGTGTCGGATTTCACCGCAGCGCATTTCGAGGATTACCGTACAAAAATATCTGCGAAGGCTTTTGGGGTGACCGGGCCGAGTGTTCGGTAGGCACGGTGGTTACCGGCGATATGTTTTCGCCGATGCTGCCGCAGTAAGCGGCTCGATTTATTGGAGTTGCTGTCCGAGCCTGAGCGCTGCCGTCTTCGCTGAAAAAAAGGAACCCCGAAGAAGTTTCCTTCCTCGGGGTTCGTAATACTGGCAACGACCTACTCTCGCACAACCTATAGATGCACTACCATCGGCGAACGCTCGTTTCACTTCCGTGTTCGGTATGGGAACGGGTGGGGCCAAGCTTCTAAGGTCACCAGACTGCTGCGGAGGGCAGTTTGCGTTGGCCGCTGGCCAACGTCGTGTTCTCCTCAGAGTCTCTGGCGTCGATTTGGTTTCAAAGAACACGCGTGTTCTCTGAAAATTATAGGTAAAGGGCCGTTGTTTTAAAAACATGCGGCTCGAAAAATAAATACTCTCATTATGCGAGGCAAACGATCTTGTTGTTCCCAGCCCAGTGTCTGGTCCCTCGTCTCGACGTGAATCGGAGAAGGAAACAAACTTGGGCCGGGCAAGATCAAGCCAATCAGGTAATTAGTAACGCTTAGCTCTCGTATTGCTGCGTATACACTTGCGTCCTATCAACCAGGTGGTCTACCTGGACCTTAATGGGGAGATCTCATCTTGGGATAGGCTTGGCGCTTAGATGCTTTCAGCGCTTATCCTTTCCGAACATAGCTACCCGGCGCTGCCGTTGACACGACAACCGGAACACCAGAGGTTCGTCATTCCCGGTCCTCTCGTACTAAGGAATGAACCCCTCAAATCTCCTGCGCCCACAGCGGATAAGGACCGAACTGTCTCACGACGTTCTGAACCCAGCTCGCGTACCGCTTTAACCGGCGAACAGCCGGACCCTTGGGACCTTCTCCAGCCCCAGGATGCGATGAGCCGACATCGAGGTGCCAAACCGCTTCGTCGATATGAACTCTTGGAAGCGATAAGCCTGTTATCCCCGGCGTACCTTTTGTCCGTTGAGCGATGGCAATTCCACATTCTACCACCGGATCACTTGGTGCTACTTTCGTATCTGTTCGACGTGTGTGTCTCACAGTTAAGCTCCCATCTACCCATATGCTCGACGCTTGATTGCCAACCAAGCTGAGGGAACCTTACAACTCCTCCGTTACTCTTTGGGAGGAAACCGCCCCAGTCAAACTGACCCGCTGCCATTGTCCCCCTGCCCGCTTCAGGGCGAGGGGTTAGAATCTTCACGCAGAAAAGGTGGTGTTTCATCGTCGACTCAGGGCGAACCGAAATCCGCCCTTCAAAGTCTCCCACTTACGCTAAGTATCCCGAATAAAAATCCAGTAACAGCATACAGTAAAGGTGCACGGGGTCTTTCCGTCCTGCTGCGGGTAGGCGGCATCTTCACCGCCACTACAACTTCGCTGAGCTTCTCTTGGAGACAGCAGTCAACTCGTTACACGATTCGTGCAGGTCGGAACTTACCCGACAAGGAATTTCGCTACCTTAGGACCGTTATAGTTACGGCCGACATTCACGGGGACTTGGGCTCAGAGCTTCGCCTTGCGGCTGACCCCTTACCGTAATCTTTCCGCATTGGTCACGTGTCACTCCCTATACGTCGTCTTGCGACTTAGCAGAGAGCTGTGTTTTTGTTAAACAGTCGGTTGACTCATTTTATTGCAGCCCACTTGCGTGGGCGCCCCTTCTTCCGAAGTTACGGGGCTAACTTGCCGAGTTCCTTCAAGAGATTTCACTCACGCGCCTTAGTATATTCTACTCACCCACCTGTGTCGGTTTCCGGTACGGGCACCTTAGTATACACCGGAACTTTTCTCGGCAAAAACGTCAACAGATCCGCTCGAGCTTGCGCCCTCACGTCCCCTTGCGGGACCAGGATAATCAGCACCTGGACTGTCTCTGTTCTTGCGTATCCCGGTTTAAATGTCGGTGGTGCAGGAATATTGAACCTGCTGGTCATCGCCTACGCCTTACGGCCTCGACTTAGATCCCGACTAACCCTGGGAGGACGAACCTTCCCCAGGAAACCTTGGGTTTACGGCGGACAGGAATTCAACCTGTCTTATCGCTACTCATGTCTGCATCCTCACTTCCGGGCGCTCCACGGATGGTTTCCCTACCGCTTCACAGCACCAAGAACGCTCTCCTACCATGCACAAAAATCGAAATCTCTGTGTATCCGCAGCTTCGGTATACCGCTTGATCGCCAATCATTTTCGGCGCCAAGTCTCTCGATGAGTCAGCTATTACGCACTGTTTAAATGATGGCTGCCTCTAAGCCAACATCCTCACTGTTATAGAAACCTAACATCCTTTCCACTAAGCGGTATTTAGGCACCTTAGCTGGCGGTCTGGGCTGTTTCCCTTTCGACAATGAAGCTTATCCCCCACTGTCTGACTCCCGTGCTGCACCCTGTGGCATTCAGAGTTTGACTGGATTCAGTATCCCGTTAGGGACCATAGTCCAACCAGTGCTTTACCTCCACAAGTCAGCGCACGAGGCTAGCCCTCAAGCTATTTCGGAGAGAACCAGCTATCACGGGGTTTGATTAGTCTTTCGCTCCTACTCACAGTTCATCAGAGAATTTTTCAACATTCACCTGTTCGGTCCTCCAGTTGCGGTTAAGCAACCTTCAACCTGACCATGAGTAGATCACCTCCGCTTCGGGTCTACTACCAGCGGCTTAGTCGCCCATTTCGGACTCGCTTTCGCTACGCCTCCACACCATAGGTGCTTAGACTTGCCACTGACAGTAACTCGCAGACTCATTAAGCAAAAGGCACGCCATCACCCTTGCGGGCTTTGACACCTTGTAAGCATATGATTGCAGGTACTATTTCACTCCGCTCACAGCGGTACTTTTCACCTTTCCCTCGCGGTACTTGTTCACTATCGGTCGCCAAGGAGTATTTAGTCTTAGGCCGTGGTCGGCCTGCTCTTCACGCGAAGTTTCACGTGCATCGCGTTACTCTGGGTACCACTAGGTTGTGTGTCGGTTTTCGAGTACAGGTCTCTCACCTTCTTTGGAGCGACTTTCCATCCGCTTCCTCTAACGTTCACACTACCATATCGTGGCCCGATAACCCCAGAATGCAAGCATCCTGGTTTGGACTGTTCCGCTTTCGCTCGCCACTACTTACGGAATCGATTCTCTTTCTTTTCCTCCGGTTACTGAGATGTTTCACTTCACCGGGTGTTGCTCTACCCGTGCTATGTATTCACACGGGAGTTATACGAGATTAATCGCATAGGATTACTCCATTCGGAAATCCTCGGATCACAGCGTGCTTACCGCTCCCCGAGGCTTATCGCAGTTTTCCACGTCCTTCATCGCCTCTTGGCGCCAAGGCATTCATCATACGCTCTTTGTAGCTTGATCAATTGTTCTCTTATTTAGCCGAGGGTAGTTAAAGCCCTCGAGCTCTTTCAGACGCCTCAGCATAAAGTTGTATTTACCCGAGCTTTTGACAGACCCTGCGAGTTACTAGCCGCAGAATCTACTAAAAGACTCAGTTAATTTACTTTACCTATAATTTTCAAAGAACTGCCTGCGGCAGGGCAGTATGGGTGAGCCTGATGCGCTCACTCGCTACTTTCCTTTCGCAGTTTGTCTTCGGTGCCTGGTTTATGGCCAGCCAGCCGAAGACGAAATTCGTTATATATTTTGGAAGATTGGCATTTCCGCGCTTCGGTCGTGGGCCTGACTGGGCTCGAACCAGTGACCCTGCGCTTATCAAGCGCATGCTCTAACCAACTGAGCTACAGGCCCTGGATTCGAGCTACCGGATCGAGCTGACGGCGATCATCGACCGCCGCAACAGCTGCCGTGCGCAGCACTGGAGACAAGGGGATTCGAACCCCTGACCTATAGCTTGCAAAGCTACCGCTCTACCAACTGAGCTATGTCCCCTTAGCTTGCACAAGTTTGTGCGATGACCAGGAGGAGGTCAAGGATGACGCCCCGTCTTTCTCTTTCTTCCAAAATAGTGTTTCCAAAGAACAGCGCGACGACGAAGCGTCGCTTGTTGAAAACTTACTGGAGATAGGCGGCGCGCGTCGCGAGACGGCGCGAGCGCGCCATTGAGACAAACTTGCTTACTAGCAAATCCAGACTGAATTGTGCGTAACGTTGAGTACCTCTGGACTCTTTCGAGTCCGAAGGGTTTGAACGCATATCGACTCTTGCGAATCGATTTAGCGTTCGACCTAGCGCTGCAAGCTTCTTCGTCTCATTTCCTCCGAAGAGGCGAGTGTGAAGAGGTGCGAGCACTGCTCCTTAGAAAGGAGGTGATCCAGCCGCAGGTTCCCCTACGGCTACCTTGTTACGACTTCATCCCAATCACCGGCCATACCTTAGGGACACGAGGCCACTTCGGGTACAACAGGCTTTCATGATGTGACGGGCGGTGTGTACAAGGCCCGGGAACGTATTCACGGCGCCGTAGCTGATGCGCCATTACTAGCGATTCCAACTTCATGAGGGCGAGTTGCAGCCCTCAATCCGAACTGGGCTCAGTTTTAGGGATTGCCTCCACCTTGCGGTTTCGGTTCATTCTGTACTGAGCATTGTAGTACGTGTGCAGCCCTGGCCGTAAGGGCCATCCTGACTTGACGTCATCCCCACCTTCCTCTCCGTTTCACAGAGCAGTCTGACTAGAGGGTCCATTGCTGGGCAACTAATCATAGGGGTTGCGCTCGTTGCGGGACTTAACCCAACATCTCACGACACGAGCTGACGACAGCCATGCAGCACCTGTGCTAGCTGGTATTGCTACCTCGTCCCCGTTTCTGGGTTCTACTACTAGCATGTCAAGGCCAGGTAAGGTTCTTCGCGTTGCATCGAATTAAGCCACATACTCCACCGCTTGTGCGGGCCCCCGTCAATTTCTTTGAGTTTTAATCTTGCGACCGTACTTCCCAGGCGGTGCATTTAATGAGTTATCTACGACACAGACGGGGTCGAATCCGCCTACGCCCAATGCACACCGTTTACGGCCAGGACTACCGGGGTATCTAATCCCGTTTGCTCCCCTGGCTTTCGTGTTTCAGAGTCAGGAATCTTCCAGGTATCCGCCTTCGCCACCGGTGTTCCTTATGATATCTACGCATTTCACTGCTACACCATAAATTCCGATACCCCCTCCGATCCTCTAGCCGAGCAGTATCAAGCGCAGTTTCAGAGTTAAGCTCTGAGATTTCACACCTGACTTACCCGACCTCCTACACACCCTTTACGCCCAATGAATCCGAACAACGCTCGGGACCTCTGTCTTACCGCGGCTGCTGGCACAGAGTTAGCCGTCCCTTCCTCTCCGCATACCATCAAATGCACTTGCTATTCACAAACGCATCCTTGTTCTGCAGTGACAGGAGTTTACAATCCGAAAACCTTCATCCTCCACGCGGCGTCGCTCCATCAGACTTTCGTCCATTGTGAAAAATTCTCGACTGCTGCCACCCGTAGGTGTCTGGACCGTGTCTCAGTTCCAGTGTGGCTGGTCGTCCTCTCAGACCAGCTACCCGTCATAGCCTTGGTGGGCCGTTACCCCGCCAACTAGCTGATGGGCCGCGGGCTTCTCAAAAAGCGCCAGGCCTTGCGGTCCCCGGCTTTGATCTTGCGATCATATGCGGTATTAATTCGACTTTCGTCGAGCTATTCCCCACTTCTTGGTAAATTCCCACGTGTTACGCACCCTTTCGCCACTCAACTTACCATAGTTATTGCTAACACGATAAGTCGCGTTCGACTTGCATGTCTTATCCACGCCGCCAGCGTTCGTTCTGAGCCAGAATCAAACTCTCCGTTAATTCCATACACTTCATTGCTGAAGGATTGTGATCATTATCAAAAAGTAAGTCTGCGTCCCGCGGCTAGGCGGGGGCAGATTCTTCTGACCTTATCGGTCAAAAACTTTGAGATCCTACCGATGTGAGTACTGACTTGCGCCAGTCTTCATCCGCATAGGAAAGAAACTCAACGTTCCGCACAATTCAATCTATTCGCTGTACTTCTTACTTAGGTTGTCTCTACCGAGTTTTCAAGCGCGGCTAACTGTGTTGTTTGCGCCACTCGGTTCCAGTAAAGTGTTCAAAGATCATAGATGCCGCAGTGGCCCGGTTCCTGTCGAACCGAACGCCATCCAAATGACACTTTCGCATCATCCGACGACGCTCCACCCGCTGTCCATCTTCTTCGATTTTAACCGAAAGAATCTGACCTGCGGATGATACCGGAGACAAGTTCGCCCATCTTGCCTCGCTTAAATCAGCGAGCGGACCGAACTGAAGTCTCAACCTGCACCATCTCCCCCCGTTTCGGGTGGGAGGACAACCATATACGAATCGCAAAATGGATCAATACTTTTTTTGCGATTTCTTGCAGTTTTTTTTGAAATGCGGTTTTCAGAGGAGAATTTTGACGGATGAACGGAACGAAACTCAGCGCGGCAAAAACACGGCGTTGACGGAATCGTGCCACGCCTCGTTCCAGCCGGGTTCCTTTTGAAGTGCGGCATAGACGCGATCGCTGCGCGGAACGAGGATGGCGGAGGGAGCAGGTGAGCTGAGGATTCCGGGCCAGTCTCCTCTCGCGGAGAAAAAATCATCGACGCGTTGGTAGGTTTCCGGGCGGTAGACGAGGTCATAGCGGCCGTCCATGGAGACACGCATCTGTCCGCGCAACTGCCAGAGCGCATAACTGCCGTAGTTGAAAGGAACGAGGAGATTGCCCCGAACGTGCTGGCGCTGAAGGTATTGTGTGGCACTGATGGGACATGCGATGGAGGGATATTCGAGGGTCAACCCCGCTCCGGGCAGGACGCGGATGGCGGTGAAAAGTGGAATGATGATTAGCGCGGAATTGAGGGCAGCCGAGCCCAGGAGACGGAAGCGGTTGGCGCTGGGCATCAGCTTTTGTCGGGGAGGAAACATGCCCGGAATCAGGGCTCCTGCGACCACGGCGAAAAGGGAGGTGTGGCGCGTGGAGGTCATCGCGAGGACCATGAAGAAGCCAACGAGTACGAGGCCGGTACGGTCGATTTTTCGCCAGCCTTTGCGGATGATTTGGAAAGCGATCGCGATCAGTACGACGAATAGCAAGAGCTTGTAGCCGGGATAGTTGGCGAAGCCGGAAGTCCACGAAACCGGCGCCCATTCATCAAAGCCATGTCGGGTGGTGAGGAGGGCTCGGACGGTGGAAATCCAGAGCTGCACGCCGAAGGGATTGATCAGGGTTGCCAACGCGCAGAGGGCAAACCGGAGCGCCCATTTTTCCCATGGGCCCCGCTCGGCAATTTCGATGGCGGTCACAACAAATAACCAAAGCAGTCCGATGACGAACCCGCCGTGGAGATTCGCCCAGACGATCATGGTGAGGACGTAAAAGAGGGTTGGAATGCGGCGGCCGTGGCGTTCGATTTGAAACCCATAGACCCAGAGCGCAAAGAAGACATGGGTGAAGACCATGCAGCGCACCGTCGATTGAAATGAGGGCAGCAGCGCCAGCAGGATCACCGCATAGAATCCAGCGAGCCACGCCGTCGGATGCCGGTCGCGCATTCCCGCCCAAACGACAAGAGCCAGTGTGAGGGCGAGAGTGATGAGTTTCGTCGCCACGATGGCAGTGCCGTCGCCCGCTCGCCAAAGGCCGTAAAAGACCAGCGCGCTGCCCCATTCGTGATCGGCGATGTGCTGATAATCGGCGAGGTAACTGAAGGTGTCGCCCAGTGGAAAATGTCCCGTCTGCCAGAGGAATTCGCCCACGGCGAGACGGTGCCAAAGATCGGGGTCCGCCGGATTGGTGACGGTGGCCGCCGCCCCGACAAGGAAGAGAAGGTAGACCCAGAAAAAGAATCGCACCCAGGGTATCGGCACCTCAACAGGGCACCACAAATCGGCGCGGATTGAACAGGATTATTACAAAAGCGTGAAACCAGCTTTCGCGGTGAAGAATCGCTTGCCTTGGAACGAAGCGATTTGCAAATTCTGGTTCATGGTCGATCAGCAATTTTCGCGCGATGTGGTCATGGACGGAGTTCGTGGTCGTGAAGAGCATCTCATTTCTGGCACGGTGGCGGGAATTTTCGCTGCCTTGGTCGGCGCGGGGCTATGGATGGGTGTCGCCGTGGTGTCGGGGATGCACATCGGATATGTGGCGCTGGCGGTGGGCGCGATTGTCGGCCTGACGGTCCGCCAGGTCGGCAATGGAACGGGGATGATTTTTGGGATCATCGGCGCGGTGCTGACTTTGGGCGGCTGCCTGGGCGGCGAAATCTTGTCCGTGGCGCAACTGGCGAGCAGCGCACAGCGCGATGTTTTCCACACGCTGCTGACGCTTGATCTGAGCCAGACGGTTGCCAATATTTTTTCCCGCTATCAGAACAATCCGATCATGTATTTGATCTACGCCGTCGGCATCTTCGAGGGCTACAAGCTTTCCATTCGGAAATAAGATCCGTCATCCTGAGCTTGTTCGAAGGATCAGTTCTGATGATTTTGAAAGGCAGGCTGAACTGATTCTTCGACGTCGCTTCGCTCGCTCAGAATGACGGATGGTCAAAATTTTGCGCGGAGCTGGCGGATGGGGACGCCCAGGGCCCCGGCCAATTTTTGTGCGAGTCCGCGACGACGCTGGAGATCGCTGGAAAGAACCGAATTATAACAACGAAAATAGGCGGTCTGGGTGGCGGCGTCGACATGGTCGAACTGCGATTGCTGCGCGGCGTCGGGGCCAACGAGTTGCGCCCAGAGCATTTGGTACCGGGCCGGATTATGCGTCTGGCGCTGCTCGATGGAACCGAGGACATGGTTGAGGGCCGTGCGGGTCTGCTGGTTCGCCACGCGTGCGGGACGATCCGATGCGGCGCGGGAAGCGGCGAAGTGGCGGCGCTCCTCGGCGGTAAGCGCACGCCCGAGTGCGGCAACGGAGATGTGGCGCGACGAATCATGGCTGTTCTCCTCGGTCAACTGCGCGTAGGTGAGCGCCTCGACCCGCGGCTTGAGTTGGCGCAGGAGCAGATCGGCGGAAAGATTCAGGCCGCTTTGCCGGGCCTCGAGCAAAAGCCGGCGCTGATTTTCGAGGCGCAACTGGCGGTAGCGGCGCGTCTCCACGATGAGATAAGGCTGCGTGTCCGAGCCGTCGCCGAGCACGCGGCGGAGACCGTTGGCCTCGACGCGGCGTCGTTGGATCTTCGATTTCAGATCACGGCGCAGGGCCAGCTCGCGGTAGGTTTTGAGTTCCTCGCGCTTGCCGGGTTCCTGACGCGGCGGAATGAATTTAGGCGGCGGCATGTCAGGACATCCCTCTCTCTTAGTCCAAAGCTCGAAGGAGGCGGAAGGGATAGAGGCCGGAATCGTGGCCGTCATTCCAGGTTGGTTGCAGTGCGTAACCGCCGATGAAGCGGAAGCTGCGCAGCTCGAAACTTTGCGGGCCGTAATTGACATGCGGACGCACGACTTCTCCCATGACGTCGGGCTCACCGCCGCACGCTGCGCAGGGACAAGCGCGCCGTAATTTCTCCAAGGGGATGTAGCTTTCCCGCCCGTCGCTCCAGGCCAGTGCGAGCTCGTGGCCGATGACTTCCGCGCGGAGAGGATGAAGAGGCACCGTATCGGGCATGAAGAAAAGTTTAGCGACGTGAGCACGGCGCGCTACTTTATAAATTCATGATCCGGCATCTCTACGTGCACACGCCCTTTTGCGCGAAGGTCTGTCCGTATTGCGCCTTTTATGTGCACCAGGGAGGCGCGGCGGCACAGCGGGAATTTGTCGCGGCCTTGCGCACGGAATGGCGGCGCGCCCGCGAGGAATTTCCGCTGGCGCTGGAGACGATTTATTTCGGCGGGGGCACGCCCTCGATTCTTTCGGCGGAACTTTTCGCGGAACTCGTCTGCTCCTTGGCGGAGGGTTGCGAACGGCCGTCCTCCGCAGGAGTTTACGCTCGAGGTAAATCCCGCCACGGTGACCGATGAGAAAGCCGCGGCCTGGCGCGCAGCGGGCGTGAATCGCATCAGCCTTGGGGCGCAGTCGTTCGATCGGGAAATGCTGAAGCTGCTCGGACGGCAACATGCGCCGGAGGATATCGCCGAAACGTGCACGCTCCTGCGTAAGCATGGCTTCGAGAATATCAACATCGACCTGATGTTTGCCCTGCCCGGACAGAGCGAGGCGAAATGGGAGGAGACGTTGCGGGCGGCGCTGGCTTGCGCGCCGCAACATATCTCCGCCTACGGTCTGACCTACGAGGAGGACACGCCGTTTTTTGAGAAGCTGCAGCGGGGGGAATGGCGGCAGGACGAGGCGAGCGAGATCGCGATGTTCGAACGGACGCGCGATGTGCTGGGCGCGGCGGGTCTGGTCGATTACGAGATTTCAAATTTTGCGCGGACCGGATTTGAGTCGCAGCATAATCTCGCCTACTGGCGTGGCGCCGATTATCTAGGCTTGGGTCCGAGCGCCTGCTCGACCATCGGCAGCTATCGCTGGCGCAATGTGCCCGATACGAAAGCTTATGCGGAACGCATCGCACGCGGCGATTCGGTGCGCGGCGAGCTCGAAGATTTGGATACGGCAACGCGCACCAAAGAGCGGATCATGTTCGGCCTGCGCATGCGCGAGGGCGTGGCGCGGGCGGAGTTCGGCGCGGATGCCTCGCGGCTGAAAGAGCTTGCGGCGAATGGTCTCGCCTTCGAGTCGGACGGGCGGGTTCGACTTACACCGAGAGGGAAAACTGGTTGCGGATAGTGTGGCCGGGATGTTTGTGTGACCGAGGGCAGAAAAAATAGTTAGAGGTCCTTCGACGGCGCCGAGACAAGCTGGGCTTGCTCAGGATGACGATCTTTTTTAAAAGGTCGCTTACGCGACGGCCACCGCAGATAGATGCACCTTCGCTAGGGACAGTGGCGGCTACCCCTGAGATGCGATGGCACTCAATCAACCCGTATTCTTCAGGCCGCCGCTGACGCCGTTGATGGTCAGTTCGATCACGGCGCGGAGGGCGTCGGCTTCGGCGCTGGTCTTGTCTTCCATGCCGCGCAGGCGGCGGATCATCTCGACCTGGATGTAGTTGAGCGGATCGATGTAGGGATTGCGCAGCTGCACCGATTTGGCGAGGACCGGCTCGCGCTCCAGCAGCGCCTTCTGGCCGGTGATGGCGAGAATCGCGTGTTCGGTGCGCGAAAATTCCTCCGCGATGATGTCGAAGATGCGCACGCGGATCGCTTCGTCCGGCACGAGCGAGCGCGTAATGAAACGCGATCTGCATGTCGGCCTTGAGCAGCGTGAGTTGCGCGTTGTCGATCGTCGCCTTGAAGAACATCCATTCCTGGTACATCGTGCGCAAAAGTTCCGCCTGCTCGGGGCCCTTGGCGGCGAATTGCTCGAGCGCGCTGCCGAGTCCGTACCAGCCGGGAAAAACGAAGCGGCTCTGCATCCAGGAGAAGACCCACGGAATCGCGCGCAGATCCTCGACCGATTTGGTGGCGCGTGCGGAAGGTGGGACGCGAGCCGAGCTTGAGGCCGCTGATCTCCTCGATCGGCGTGGCGATGTTCCAGAACTCGATGAACTCCGGGTCCTTGTGGACGAGCGCTTCGTAAGCCTGGTAGGCCAGCTGCGACATCTCGGTCATCGCCGCGCGCCACGGCCTCGGGCACCTGCGCCTCCTTCTGCGCCGCCTCGGCGCCGAGCAGAACGCCATAGGCCATCTGCTCGATGATGCGGAAGGCGAGGTCGGGATCGTGGTAGCGGGTGGAAAGAACTTCGCCCTGCTCGGTCACGCGGATCTTCGCGTCGTAACAGCCGCAGGGCTGGGCGAGGATCGCCTTGGCCGCCGGACCGCCGCCGCGCGCGATGCTGCCGCCGCGTCCGTGGAAAAGCGTCAGGCCGAGGCCCCGCTTTTTGCAGACGTCGGAGATGGTTTCCTGCGCCTGGAAAAGCGCCCAGTTCGCCGTGAGATAGCCGCAATCCTTGTTGCTGTCGGAGTAGCCGAGCATGATCTGCTGGTGCTTGTGGCGCGACTCGAGATGCTTCCGGTAGGGCTCGTAATCGAACATCTGGTTGAGGATTCCCGGCGCGGCCTCGAGATCGCCGAGCGTTTCGAAAAGCGGCGCGATGTCGAGCGAGACGCCGACGAGATGCTGGAAGACCATCACCTCGATGATGTCGGAAAGATCGTGCGTCATGCTGATGACGTAGACGCCGACGGCCTCCGTCGCCGAAAAGCTCGATCGCCCGTTTCAGCACGCGAAGCGAGCCGATCACGTCGCTGGTTTCCGGCGTGAAATTATCGGGCAGCTTCGGCGCCGGAGCGGCGAGGACCTTGCGTCAGAAGCGCGAGCTTTTCCTCCTCGGAAAGCGCGGAGTAATCGGGCGAGACGCCGACCGCCTTGAGGATTTCGGTCATCGCCGTTTCGTGCCGCATCGAATGCTGGCGGACATCGAGCCGCGCGACGCTCAGGCCGAAAAGCGTGACCTGCTGGCGGAGCCGGTGCAGTTCGCCCTCGGCCAGAAGCGCGGCGCGATGAGTGGACAGGCTTTCGCTGATGAGATCGAGCAGCTGGGCGATCTCCCCCGTTTTGAGCGCGCGTCGGCCTCGCGCTTGGAAATCGAGCAGCATCGCCGGCTTCTCCGTTTCCTCGCGCTTCAAGAACGCGGTCGCGCAGGCCGAGCAACGCCAGCCGGTACGGCTCGTAGGGATAGCGGTCGCGAATGCGCGCGCAGATGGGGATCGAGCGCCTCGTCGCTCCTGCGATGACCTTGAGCAGCTCGGGCGAAATGCCATCCAGCCGCGAGGAAACGGAAAGCTGCCGCGACAGCTCGCGCAGCGAATCCTGGATTTTATCCAGCGCGAGCTGGCGATGCAGCATCAGCGCTTCCGCCGTGACCGCCGGCGTGACGTTGGGATTGCCGTCGCGGTCGCCGCCCATCCAGGAGCCGAAGGTGATCCAGCGCGTGGGCGCCTTGACCGTGGGATAGGTATCGGCCAGGGCGCGCTCCAGTTCGTCCTGCAGACAGCGGCACGGTCTGCCAGAGCGTGGTGTCGAAATACCAGAGGCCGGTGCGGACTTCGTCGGTGACCTCGGGCCGCGCGGCGCGCGAGCGGTCGGTCAGCCAGAGCGAGGTGATTTCCCGTTCCAGCGCGCGCGGGTTTGACGATGCCGGTGATCTCGTCCTCGATCAGCGCCTCGGGATTGTGCAGCCGGTGCGAAAGCCGCTGCAGCTTATTGAGCATGGTGCGGCGCTTGGATTCGGTCGGATGCGCGGTGAAGACCAGCTCGATGGAAAGCTTGTCGAGCAGCGCCTGCACCGTCTCCGCCGGGACGTTGCGGGCCTTGAGTTCGCGCAGGGCCGCGCCGATCGATTCGCGCATCGGCGGCGTGCCGGGCACGGTGTACTGCGCGCGGCGGCGCTGGCGCAGCAGCCGGACGCGATGCGTTTCCTCGGCCAGGTTGACCAGCTCGAAATAGACGGTGAAGGCCATCGCCATGCGGGCCGCCTCGGACACGGTGAGCTTCTGCACCGCCGCGCAGCAGTTCCGCGCTCGGCCTGTGGCATCGCCCGCGCGGCTGCTTTTGGCCAGCAGGCGCAGCTTTTCCTCGAGGTCGAGGATCTCCTTGCCCTCCAGCTTGACGATGATCTCGCCCAGGATGCGGCCCAGCTTGCGGATTTCGGCCGAGAGGGTTTCGGGGGTGCTTTCAGGAGGTAAGGTTGGACATGGGGACAGAAGAAACAGTGTGCGCGTAATGCCGGTTGTAAAC
Organism: uncultured Verrucomicrobiae bacterium; assembly: GCA_963812985.1. Taxonomy (GTDB): domain Bacteria; phylum Verrucomicrobiota; class Verrucomicrobiia; order Methylacidiphilales; family UBA1321; genus JABDGH01. The sequence goes on along the minus strand of CAWEXI010000005.1, from coordinate 1,898,140 downwards.
GGGAAAACGCATCTTTCCGCAAGATTCGTGCCAAGAGCCCGTGACGGCAGCGGCGACTGCCAAAAGCTTTTGCCCCTGATCTCATGCCGTCCGCCGCTAGCATGCCGCGAGTGGAAACGCCCTTCAGTTTCTGGCTCGGCTTCAACCTCGCGGTCGCGGTGTTGCTCGGTGCTCGACCTGACCGTCCTGCGCCGGGAAGAGCGCGCGCCGTCGATGCGGGAATCGATCCTCACCACGCTGGTCTGGGTGGCGCTGGCGGTCGGCTTCGGCTTGCTGGGTGGCGTGGCACGGAAGGGTGGTCAAAAGGGCTCGGAATTCTTCACCGGCTACGTCATCGAGTACTCGCTGAGCATCGACAACCTGTTTCTCTTCGTCCTGATCTTTTCCAACTTTCCGGGTCGCTCCCGACCAGCAACGCCGGCTTCTTTTCTGGGGCGTGATCGGCGCGCTGGTCATGCGCGGCGTGATGATCGGCGCGGGCGTCGCGCTGCTGCGTCAATTCGAGTGGATCATCTATCTTTTCGGCGCCTACATCCTCTACGCGGGCTTCTCCATGCTGTTCCATCAGACCAGAAGTGGAGGTCGAAAATATGCGGGTCGTGCAGTGGGCGCGACGCTTCCTGCCACTGAGTTCCGGCGAGTCACGGCGGCCGCTTCATCGTGCGCGAAGGGGAACGGCTGAAGTTCACGCTGCTCTTTCTCGTCCTGATCGTGGTCGAGCTGACCGACCTGATCTTCGCGCTCGATTCGATCCCTGCGATCTTCGGCGTCACGCGCGATCCGTTCATCGTCTACACCTCGAATGTCTGCGCCGATGCTCGGCCTGCGCTCGCTTTATTTCGTGCTGGCCGGCGCGGTGAAAAGCCTGGTTTATCTCCACATCGGCCTGGCCTGCGTCCTGATCTTCATCGGCGGGAAGATGGTGCTTAGTGGGTTTTATCAAGTCTCGACTAATCTCTCGCTGCTCATCGTAGGTGGAATTCTTACGGCGGCAATAATTGCGTCATTGCTGAAAACGCATCGGCCTTAGTTAAATGAAAATTAGGGTCGGCCTCTAAAAATAAGTGCAACTCGAGGGCCGGTTGCACGTCTGATATGAGAAGGTTATATTTGCGTGACCTTGGTATATGAATACTCCAAAGCGAATCTTGATCATCGAAGATAATCCGGATGATGAGGCTTTGCTGTTGCGCCAACTGAAGAAAGCGGAATTGGATCGCCATATCCAGGTCATTAATGATGGCGGCGAGGCCTTGAATTTTCTGACCGGCAAGCAATTTAAATGCGAGGAACTGGCCGCCGTATTTCTGGATCTACGCCTGCCGAGAATTGACGGCCTTAAAATTCTGGAAGTTATTAATTCGGACCGCCGTCTGCGGAGTATTCCGGTCATCGTCATGACTTCATCCAATTCGCCGGAAGAATTGGATAAATGCCGGGAGTTGGGCGTAGCCGCCTTCGTTCAAAAACCGCTTACCTTTTCCTCGTTTGCCAAGGCTTTTGCCGACACTTTTCATGCCCGCCGTGAGGGCGCCGCGACGGTTACGAGTTAATGCGAATTGGTTTTTTGGTAGTGTCCTAATTTGGAAATCGTCGCATTAACCAAGCGATTAATAGTACAGTTGCGATGACGCATCCCACAAGCAAATCCTCCACAAGACGTTCGTCGATAATGTTGTAAATATCATTTATTCCATCGCCCCCATCTTCGCCTGCGCGATATTCCGGTATCAGTTGTAGCTGAGCGGCGTGAATGCGTATGGCTTGGATTGCCATAAGCGCAGCATAAACGCAGCAACCGGTTCCGAGCATCCATCTGACGGCGCGCTTACTCATTTGGCCATGCTATCACCTTCCCCGCGCAGAGAAAGCTTTCCAATGGGACACTACCCGTTTTTTGGATCGTTACGCGGGGATGCTCGTATAGATTGAGTATCCCAAATGCCCCACATTCTTGACGAGGAATTATACCAGGCCCTGATGGCGATTGCGGCATGCCCGACCGCGCCGTGTCATGAGGGCCACGTTCGAGCGTGCCTGATCGAACGGCTCTCGGATTTGCCGCACGTCACCACGCGACTCGACGAATTTGGGAATCTGCACGTCAGTTATGAGCATCGAGCCGGAACGCGAGCCTTTCCGCCTGGTCGCGCACATGGACCATCCCGGATTTGTCGTTCAGCGCCACGGCTCGTCGGAGGAACTTCACTTCGCGGGCGGAGTCGAGGAGAAGTATTTCGCGGGGAACGGAATCGTCTTTTTCAACGAAGCGATGATCAAACCGCTTGGGCCGGGCCGTTATCGAGAAGGTCACATTCTCGGACGAGATGAAGCGCGTCACCATCGACCGCGCTATTCCAGCGGACGCGACGTTCGCCATGTGGGCCCTCCCGAAGGCGCGCTGCACGAAGCGTCTTTTTGTCAGCCCGGCCTGCGATGACCTGGCGCAAGTCTCCGACCGTGCTGGCCCTGTTCCGGCGGCTGGCGCTCGGCGAGGCCACGGGCGAGCGTGCAGGCGCTTTTTACGCGCGCCGAAGAGATCGGTTTTGCCGGCGCGCTGGCCGCGTTGAAATCGAAGCTACCGCTGGCGCCGATGCCCACGCTTTCGCTTGAGACCAGCCAGGCGCGGGGCTTCGCGCGGGTCGACGGCGGCCCGGTCGTGCGGGTGGGCGACCGGCTCAGCATCTTCGATTCGCGCATCACCCACTGGCTCGAGACCGCCTTCCGCGATTTGCAGGTCGCCCAACCCGGCCGCCATTTATCAGCGGCTGCTGATGGGCGGCGGGACCTGCGAGGCATCGGTCTTTCAGCGCGCGGGCCTGCCGACCGGAGCGCTCTGCGTGGCGCTAAATAACTATCATAACATGGGACCGCGGACGGCGTTGCGCGCCGAATCGATTTCGCTGCGCGATTGGCAGGGACTTTACGATTTCCTCTTCTTTCTCGCCACCGAGGCAAAGACTCCGTCGAACCGCGGAAGAGGCCGTCGGCAAACGGTTCGCGCAGCTCGAAGCGAAGGCGTTGGACGCTGAGCGATTTGACGGAATTAAGACTAACGACTTAAGCCTGCAATTCGCTCTTTCAAATTTCCCCTGCCTCCTTCCTCTAATCTCATGATCCTATCCAAATTCCCGCCTCTCATCCATTTCTGTTAATCCTTCATTCGGTCATTGACCCCTCGCCGGGATTTTTAATCTCTACAGATGGCTACTTTGGAAACGGACGACTCAAATATCCTCGATGCGGAGACGATCAACTGGCGGTTGATCGTCTATCCGATCCTCGCCGCCTGCTCATCGTGGTGGGCGGATTCGGTTATTATTACTATTTGCAAAACCAGCGGGACCAGCTTGAAGCCACCGCGCGCGCCGCCCTGCGTCAGGCCAAGACGCCGGAAGAAATGGTGAAGGTCGCCGATCAATTTCCGGGCACCGACCAGGCAACGCTCGCCCTGCTCAGCGCGGCTGACGCTTCTTTTGCCAAACAGGATTACGCCGGCGGCCATCCAGGATTATCAGCGGGTCATTCAGGCCGTCACGACCGACTCGGAACTGCGCGACTCGGCGCAAATCGGCCTGGCCTCGGCGCTGGAAGCGAGCGGCAAAGCCGACGACGCCATCACCACGTATCTGGCCGTGGCGCGGGCAGGCGACAAAAGCCCGTATGCGCCGTTTGCCTACAACGCCGTGGCGCGTGCTCTATGACGCAGCGCGGCGACAAGGACAACGAGCGCAAAATCCTGACCGAGGCCGCCAGTCTCGACCCCGATTCGCCCTTCGTGAAACAGGCCCAGGACAAGTTGAAAGAGTTGAACGCAGCCGCGCAACCTTCGCTGACCGTTCCCGTTCCGGCGACGCCATCACGCTTCCCCAGCATCCCCTTCCCCGACGCCCCAGAAATAGGATCTCGGCGCAATTGCCGCGCGACCTCAGTCAGCCGACCCGCATGAGCCGCGATGTTTCCGCCAGCTGCCAGTCGCCACCTGCATTGTCGCTGCATCTGGCAATGGTCGGCCGTCCCGCCGCCGAGCGCCTGCACGACGATCCCGCCCCCTTGCCGTGCGATACGCTTGACGTGCCGCAGCGAGGGATTCGCCCCGCCCTCGATCTCGACTGCCGGGACCGCCGCTGCCGACGATTTCGATGTCCTCGATGATGCCCTGGGCCTGGTTGATGAAATCGCAGGCCCGCGCCTTCCGCCTCCTCGATGCGGCATTGCCTCAGCGTCGGGCCGGCCCCCGTCGGAGACGAGCACCGCGTCGCCCTTGTTGGCGATGAAATGGACCTGCTCCCATCGCCCCTTGCCCTGCGATGAAACCGCCAGGCCGCCGCCGCCGTTCTCGCTGATCTCGCCCTCGGTCATGCGCGGCGCGCTGTTCTGCGTGCAGAAGAAACCGGTCCCGCCGTTTTGCTGAATGACGCAACTCTAGAAACGCGGGCGTGCTGGCGTCGTCGACGTGAACGCCGAGCACCTGGTTGTTCAGGATGTGGCAGCGCTCGAAGCGCGGCTGCGATTTATCTCCCGACCAGCACCGCCGTGCCGGCATGATGCGTGATCTCGCAGTCGATGAATTGCGCCTCCGCTCCATGCGAAACCGTCACGCCGCCGCCCGATGCCGTGATGAAGCACGCAATGCTGGAAGACGGGCTTGGCATTTTGCGTCACCCAAACCGCCGGCCAGCGCGTTGGCGAAAAATTCGCACTGCTCGAGACGCCCCTCGGAGTTCGCCTCGATGCGCACGCCCTCCTTGTGGCCGTCATGGATCACGCAGCGATGAAGCTGCGGGTCGCCGACTTTTCCTTCACCAGCACATTGGCGTCTTCGTTGCTGAAAATTTCGCAATCGAGCAACTCGCCCTGCGGCCTGCCCGACTCATCTCCACGCCCTGCCCATGGTTGTCGAAAATCTGGCAGGCGGAAAATCGGGGCTTGCTCTGCTGGCTGATGGTCACGCCCATCCGTGCGTTGTCGAAAATCTGGCAGTGCTCGAAAAGCCCCTCGCCCTGCTCCGCGACCAGCACGCCGTAACGTTCGTTCGCCGAAATCCGGCAATGTCGAAACCGGGGATTTCCGCCGCGCCGGCACTGCACCCCGCCGACGGCATTGCCCCAGATGTCGCAATTTTCGATAAAGCCCTCGCCGCCTTCGCTCACATAAATTCCCGCCATCAAGCGCGTGGCTGATCTTGCAGGAAAGCAGGATCGGCGAGCAGCCCTTGCCGATGACCACCTGCGAAAGCTTGTTTTGGTAGAGGTGACACTCCTCGAGGTAGCCAATCGCGCCTTCCTGAAAAAGGATGCCGCCCGCCTTGCCGTCGTGGAGATGGCAGCGGCGCAAAATCGCCTCGGACTGCGCTCCCTTCACTTCCATCACGGTCGACGCGTCGCTGGTCAAATCGCAGTCCTCCATCACGAGGTGGCCCGATTTCACTTCCACCGCCGCCAGTGTCTTTTTGTCCTTGCCGCCGATGCCCTTGAGCGTGAGTCCCGCCAGCGAAAGACAAGCACCGTCCAGCACGATGACCCAGATGCCGACGATTCGATAACCACTTCGCCCGCCGTAGCCTCGGCGCGAATCTGCAAGTTCTTTTTTGATCACCAAGCTTTCGCGATAAACGCCGGGCTTGAGCAGCAAAGCACGTGTCGGAAGCGGCGTCGCGCACCGCCTCGCGCAACGTCGGCTTTTGTCCGCTGGCATCGGGATAGACCACCACGGTTTCCTGGGGGTGCGCCCAATCCGGAACTTCCCAGCCGGCTTCGGGCTCCTGCGCCAGAAATTCCACGGACGTGTCGTCAGCCGAGTTCTCCGTCATCTCCCGCGGCTTTTCCGCTGCGGATACGGGCGCCTCCTGAGCAGCCGCATCCACCAGCTTGGCACTATCATTTTCGCGCTGATTCTGGCGCGCCGCCACGGCGGCCGGGGTGACAAAGATTATCAAGCCTGGCCGTGGCGTTCTCGGGCTGCAGCAAGCCCAGCGCGATGGCCCAGCTCTCCACCGCCCATTTGGCGACATCGCTCGAGATGGCCAGGTTCTGCTCGAGCTTCAGCGCCAGCCGCGCACAGACCAGCTTGACCGACGGCCCGCCCTGGCGCCGCAACTGGTCGACCACGCCAACCCGCAGGCAACTCACCAGCACGAAAATTTCGCGCCTCGCACTCGCCGCAATAATCCTTGAGCAGTCCCTCGGTGCGCAACGGAGATGCCAGCAGCGGCTCGCCCTACTTGGCGACGATGTCGATCAGGACGTCGCGCGGCGTGGGAGTCATGTGAAAACGGGTGGCAACCCTTGCAATGGATACCCGAGGTTAGCGCAAAGATGAGACAAGTGAACGACAAACTCCCGCGCGGCTAGACCGATCCCACTCCCGCCACGGCCAGCGCCTCCAGCGCGCGCCGCGATTGGGCCGCGCCCAAGCCAAGGGGCAGCGTCGTCCGGCCCAATTTCAGCGCGTAGGGAATTTCCGCCTTTTCCGCATTGACGATCCAGAGGGCGAGTTGCGAAAGGCGCGCCTCCAACGGCATCCGGCTCATCTCCGCGGCATCCAGCCACAACTCATGACCTGACCCGCCGGTGAATTGCTTGATCGAAAGCGGCCGGCCCCGCGCGAAGGCTTTCCAATCGACGTGCCGCAGCGATTCGCCCGGCATGTAGGCGCGCACGCCGGAAAAATCATCGCCCGGCTTCTGTGCTGGCGGGTGATCCCTGCTCGCCGCCGGGACGCAATGCCGGCCAGGCGGCGCTGCCCTTCGGCTTGCGGATAAATGTAATACTCAGATGTCCACCGGCACGCGAAAGCTCGCCCAGAACAGCCCGAACGGGTAGGAGCTTCTCACCAGCAACGAATCGAACCGGTACATGCCGCGGCGGTCGCCTGAGCCGGGCGCGGGTATAGTCACGGTCACCGGTACGGGCACAGGGACGAACTTTCCCCTCTGCCACTTAACAGCCGATCGTTTTGCAAAGACCACTTCGACGGGACATGAGTCGCCCGCCTCGATCCTCACGCCGCGCCCATCCGGGGCCAGCAGCGACGTCGGTCGGCGCGTAAACCCCGCGTCATCGCTCAGGCGCGCGAAGAAAAGGCCGTAGATCGTATGCCTGGAAGGGTTGCGCAAATAAATTTCCACCCGCACGTCCTCCCCCGCAAACGCGGGTTGGATCCGGATATGCTCCACCCGCAAGCGCGGCGAGATTCCGCCAGGTATGGAAAATCGAAATGAAACTCAGCGACGCCGATCAGGTAGAGAATCGCGTAGACGAGATTGTTGGAGTAATTCACCGCCGCCAGCCACATGCAACCGAGGACGGGGCCGAAAATCAGCCAAAGCCCGGTGGGACGCAGGCGAAAATTCTCCTGCTTCATCGCACCGGGACCGCCCGAATGATTTTTTCCGTCAAGGACAAGCCGGAGTCCTCCGCTGCTACCGGCGGAGGAACCGAGGCGATGCGCGATGACGTTCGGCGCGACCGCCTGGACGTCCTCGGGCACCACCATTTCGCGCCCGCCGCGAAGGCCCACGCCTGCGCGCAGCGTTGCAGGGCCAGCCCCGCGCGCGGCGAAAGTCCCGCGCCCGCGCCGTCGATCTGGCGGCTTTTTTCCAGCAGATCGAGGATGTAATCCCGCACCGCGTCGGAGACGTGCAGCTCGCGCACCGCTTCCTGCCACAAAAGAAGCTGCTCCGCCGAGACCAGCGGCTGCAGGTGCCGGATCAAGTCGCGGCGGTCCTGCCCGGCCAGCATTTCCTTCTCCGCGCGGCGTCCGGGAAAACCGAGCTCCAGCCGCATGAGAAAGCGGTCGAGTTGCGATTCCGGCAGCGGATAGGTGCCGATCTGCCGCTGCGGATTTTGCGTCGCGATGACGAAAAACGGCACCGGCAGCATGATGGGTGTTGCCGTCGATGGTGACCTGCCCCTCCTCCATCGCCTCGAGCAGCGCGCTCTGCGCCTTGGGCGTCGCGCGGTTCACTTCGTCCGCCAGCAACATCTGCGCGAAGATCGGCCCGGGATGAAAAACAAACTGCCGCGAGGCCGGATCGAAAATGGCGTTGCCCAAAACGTCCGCGGGCAGCAGATCGCTGGTGAATTGGACGCGGCGGAATTCGAGCCCGAAAATCTTGGCCAGCGCATGCGCCAGCGTCGTCTTGCCCACGCCGGGAATGTCCTCGATCAGCAGATGCCCGCGCGCCAGCAGGCAGCAGAACGCCATGCGCACGGCCTGGTCCTTGCCCAAAAGGATCGAGTCGAGCCGGGCCAGCACATCATTGATCGAGACGCTCATGCTTCTTAACTGGAACAGCCTACGCGATATTCGGGAACTGCCAAGCCCGGTGCCCCGTAGGCGCGTTGCTTTTCGTCGTTCCCTTGGTAAAATCGGCGAGGTATAACCGAATAGCGAAATCGAATGAACTTTCGCGACGTTCCCAATCTCCTGAAATTCGAGCATCACGCCCGCAGCCATTCCGATGACGAGATCGTCATGGATTGTTACAAGCGCATCCGCGAAGTGATCGCGCCGGTGCCCAAGCCGCCCAGCGCAATCGATTTCGGCGGAGCGCGCCGGTCGACGACCTCAAGGCCAGTTGCGAGGCCGTGGAAAAATCGACCCGCCTGCTCTGGGCCTGCGCCGCCGCGACCGACCAGATTTCGCCCCGCCCTCTGGAATTACCTGCCCGACTACCAATCGAGTCTCGATTATTTTCTTGAGCCTCAACGACCTCGAACTGATGGCCGTCACCCAGCAGCACCGCATCGCATGGGAAGCTGCGGCTGAAGTCTAACAGATCGATCCGTCATCCTGAGCTTGTCGAAGAATTAGGTTCGTACGTTCAAAGAAAGGCAGACTGAATTGATCCTTCGACAAGCTCAGGATGACAAATCCTGCAAAGTGGCCTTTAAAAGTAGGCGTGAGATTTACGCCTCCCGCACGATCATCTTCAGCCCATGCTTCGGGCGCAGCGTCACCGTCGGATTCATCTCCACCAGATGGCCCGGCACCGCTTCAAACCGCCAGCGCCGCGCCATCACCGCCAGCAGAATGACGCCCTTCCGTCCAGGCAAAGGCGTCCCCGATGCAGATGCGCCCGCCGCCGCCGAAAGGAAAGTAGGCGAACTTCGGCCGCGCCGCCTGCGCCGCTTCATCCAGCCAGCGCTCGGGGCGAAATTCCAGCGCATTGGGCCAGTACCGCTCGTCGCGATGAATGATGTACTGGCTGGTGATGACGATCGTGCGGCGCGGCACTTCGTAGTCGCCGATGGTGACGTCCTCCAGCGCGCGCCGACCCACCACCCAGACCGGCGGATAGAGCCGCATCGATTCGGAAAACACCGCCGTGGTGTAGGGCAGCCGCGCCACGTCCTCCAGGCCGGGCAAGCGCTCCGGCCCGAGCACGGCATCGATCTCCGCCTTCATTTTTGCGCGCACCGTTTCGTGCTGCGTCAGCAGATGCCACGTCCACGCCAGCGCGTTCGCGGTCGTCTCGTGCCCGGCGAGAAAAAGCGTCATCGCCTGGTCGCGCACCTCGACATCGGTCAGCCGCTTTTGCGGATTCTCCGCGTCCTCCGCCGCGAGCAACATCGAGAGCAAATCGCCGTGATCGCGCCCTTCCTTGCGCCGCTGCGAGATCAGCCGGTAGATCGTCGCATCGAGCCGTTTGCTGCGCGGCGCGCAATCGCAGGTTCGCCGTCGTCGGCAGGCGCCGCAGAACATTCCAGAACGGCAGCAGCATCCGGTTGAAATTCTCGATGACCACGGTGAGCGACTCGGCGATGTCGCCCGCCTCGGCGTCGACCTCCGAGCCGAACAAGCGTCGCCGCGACCACGGCCAGCGTCAGCCGGTTCATCTCCACCGCGAGATCGATTTCCTCGCCGGCCCGCTGCGCATCGGTCCACTGCCGCGCGCTTTCTCCGCCATGATCTGCGCGTAACCGGCGATGCGCCCGCGATGAAACGCCGGCTGGATCAGCCGCCGCTGCCGCGTGTGCTCCTCGCCCTCGCTCACCAGCAGGCTGTTGCCCAGAAAAACGCGCGCGCCTTCCAGCGCCTTGCCCTTGCGAAACGAATTTTGCTTCGTCACCAGGACCTCGTTCACCAGCGCCGGATCGCTGAACAAAATAAAGCGCTCGTTGAAAAGCGTGAATCGCGCGGCATCGCCGAAGTCGCGCTTCAGCTCCTCGAAAAAATTCGAGCGGCGACCGGAACCGCCGATGCACGCTGCCCACGAACGGGATTTCGCGCGGGCTGGGAATGGACTCGAAAGAACGCGGCGTCATCAAAACCACGATAGGGTCCAGCATCAAAAAGCGAAGCCGATCCTGCGCCGGAGTTGTTACTTGCCTTCCGCCCGCCATCGGTGAACATCTCGCGCGCATGCGGACTGATCGCGATTTGCTCGCCGCCCTCCAGCGCGGTGACGAGGCTGCCTGGGATGAGGCCTTCCGACGTCTCTATCCCGCTGCCTTTGCGGCGGCGCGTCATCCGCTGGCCTCGCTCACGCCGTCCGAAGCCGAGGACATCGCCATCGAGGCGCTCACGCTGCTGCTGCCCAAAGTAAAACAGGTCGCCGCAATTCGACGAACTGCGCCTGCTCGTCATCACCATCGCCTCGCGCAAGGCCATTTCCGAGAAGCGCCGCCAACTCGCCGACAAGCGCGGCGGCGGCGATCTCACCAGCCTCGACGCGTTGCAGGACGACGAGACGATCCGCTTCGAGCCCGCTGAGCAACTCCTCACCCACCTCAGCAGCACCGACCTGCGCGAGCTTTCGCAGCTGCTCGACGACGGCGCTGGCCGGCCTCGAAGCCGCGCCAGGCCGATCTGCGTCCGCGACTTCCTCGTGCACCACCTGCCCTACAAGGAATTGGCGGAAAAATACCGGATGCCCATCGGCAGCGTGGGCGTGAGCCTGGCCCGCAGTCTCGATAAAATTCGCGCCCATTTGCAGGCCATGCCAAAATTGTGGAAAGAACTGGCCGCCTATTTGCGATAAGAAGATATGGACGCTGAATCCTTCACTGACCTGGCCCTGCGCGTTCTCGCCGGAGAAGCCACCGACGACGATCGTCGCGCTCTGGAAGCGGAGCTGGCGTCAGCGCTCTGCCCGCCGCGAATGAATTTGAGCAACTCAAGCTCGACGCATGAAGTTCTTCGCGCCACCGCGCCGATGACGGAGGCCGCACAAGCGACCGCGCCGGAACTTCCCGCCTATCGCGTCAACGAACTTCGCACCGCGGTACGGCAACATTTCGGTCCCGCCGTCAGCTGCCGAAAAAAAGCCAGCGCCCTTTGGCGATTGGATTCCCGCGCTGCGCTGGCTTTTTGCCGGAAGCGGAATCGGCGCACTTGGCTTTCGCGGTCATCATTCTTTGCTTCGCCAACCGCACGGTCGAGGTTGGCCTTTATGGCACCGATCTGACGCGCGGCGGGGATCAGACTATTTCCGCTGCCGATTTACCCTCGGGCCGACTCGTCACCTTCGATCAGGACGCACCGTTCGATCAATGGCAAAACCAGCCGCTGGCTTGGAACGAACACGCCAAGATCTGGGTCGATAACGAACACGACCTGCTCCACATCGTCGTGCGCGTCCGCCATGGACAAATCTTGATGGAGACCCAGCCGCTCGCCCCGACCAACGAAGCCCAGCGCGAGCAAATTAAGAAGTTAGTGGAGTCACTACGAAATTAATTCGTCTCGAAGCCATACTTGGTCCAAATCGCTTTGGCCGCATCGCTTGAGCAATAATCGATGAAGGCGCGCGCCTGCGCTGGATTCTTCGCGAGGCGGCAAACCGCTGCCGTATAAAACACCGGCGGCGCGTCCGCCGTGTCCAACGGAAAAATTTCGAAGCCGGGCAGATTCATCGTGGCAGCGTCGGTCTTATCGGCAAAGACGGCATCGGCCTGCTCGCGTTGCACCACCGCCAGCGCAAGCGCATCGGTCGGCGCGTAAACGTAGGTATCTTTGCGATCATCGCCAAGCAGGTCGTGCTTCGCCAACGCGAGCTTGGCCACACGCCCGGAAGCGACCAGATCGGGATTGCCTAGCGCCACTTTTTTCCATTCCGTTCCCACCAAATCAAACCAGTCGAGGTCATCGTCCTTGACCAGCGCCTTGCGCCCGTAAATCACCAGCGAATTGCGAGCGAGCGAGCGCTGTCCATCGGCCATAAGAAAACCCTTGTCGGTCATCTCCTTCACGTCGGCCACGTCTGCGCTGATGATGAGGTCCCAGTCGGAACCGCCCGTCTGACCCTCAACTTTTGCGCGAATCGTGCCGGCATTGGTCAGCGTCAAGGGCACCTGCGGACCGGAATTCTGGCTGTCGGCCCAGCCCTGAGCCAAATCCTGAAGAACCCGTTTCAAGCTGCTCTCCGCAATAATGGCCACGGCCACTTGCGAAGCATTGGCCGCCTCGGCCTTGGTTGATGTGGGAGCCGCAGGCGCGGCCGGAATTGGGGTGATCTCAACCGGCACTGCGGGCCGCGCCTGGTTCGGATCCGCCGGCTGCGCCGGAGTCGCGGGTTGGGCGCGGAGCGATGTGAGGTTAACGAGCAGCAGCGCTAAAAAAAAGAGGACGGATTTCATGGCGCGCTGATCAATTTCCTAGGTAGCGATTCGATTAAATAGCGTTGCTGTATTTTACTGTCGGCTATGACAAAAATACAAACGCGGCATTTGATAAGACGGCCTTGAATCAAAGCAAACTCGTTGGGGTTTAAATCAACGGTTCGCGACAAAATTTTTCCTGGTTTGATCGCTGGTGACAGAGTACTGCTACAACCTCTCCAATTATAATCGCGCAAGGGAATTTGCTCTCCGTGATCATCCATATAAAAGATTTGCATATCCAGGTTAAACCCATCTGGACCCTTGTAATATTTTGTCAGATCGGAAGTATTCTTGATATAGACGCTAATCGCGCCCTTCTGGGCCCCATTATCCGTGTTGGTCGTTGATGTCATCGCCAGTGCTACGCCTTCAGGATGCTGTTCCCAGGCGCTGGTGGGAATGTTTGACTGGGCAGATAGCGGCGCAAAAACAAAGAGCAGGAGCGCTATAAAAACAGGTATCTGGTTCATTAAAATTTGCTTTACTGAGGCGGAACTGATCCTTCGACAAGCTCAGGATGACGGAGGTTACTCCATCAACTCATACGCGATCGCGCTGAGCGCGAAAAAGGCGGCGGTCTCGGCGCGCAGAATGATTTTTCCGAGCGACACGGGGATGAATCCGGCCGAGCGGGCCTGCCCGATTTCCGCGGGAGTGAAGTCGCCTTCCGGCCCGATCATGACCACGATGGGCGTGCCGGGCTTGAGGCCGGCAAGGTGTTCGCGCAGGACGCCCTTCAGCGGCTTGCGCCTCGTTCTGGAGCGAGGCGATCAGCTTCACCGCGCCGCGCGGAATGCGCGGTGACGAAATCCTTCGGCGCGGCGCGGCGGATGCACCACCGGCAGCCAGTTCTGGCCGCATTGCTTGGCGGCCTCGATGGTGAGCTTCTGCCATTTCTCCACCTTGGCCTCGGCCTTTTCCTCGTCGACCTGCGCGACGCTGTGGTCCGATTGCAGCGGCGCGAGTTCGGAGACGCCGAGCTCGGTCGCCTTCTCGATGATCAGGTCCATCGACTTGGCCTTGGTCAGCGCCTGCGCGAGCCAGACCGGATGCGTCGGGCGCGGCGTGGCGGCCTTGGCCAGGATCTGGAATCTCACCTGGTCGCGCGCGATCTCGGTGATGCGCGCCTTGGCCTCGGCGCCGTGGCCGTCGAAGACGGCGAAGAGATCGCCGACGCTCCTGCCGCATGACCTGCGCGCAGTGGTGGGATTGTTCGGCGTCGAGCAGACCGCGATCGAGGGAGGGAGAGTAGTAGCGTTTCATTTGAGTTTACGGCGAGAAAAAATCCTTCGCCTTCTTGGAAGAAGGAGGTTTCCTCCGGATGCGTGTGTTCGTCGCAACTGTCGGCGAAGGCCTGCAGATGCGCGCGCTGGTCGGGTTCAGCTTGGTCGGCACTTCGACGTAAAGCTTCACGTGCAGATCGCCGACGCCGCGGCCGTGCACCTCGGGCAGGCCCTTGCCGCGCAGGCGAAAGACCTTGCCCGCTCGGCGTGCCGGCCGGGACCTTCAGCACCGCGCTGCCCTCCAGCGTCGGCACCTTCACCTCGCCGCCGAGCGCCGCGCGCGCAAAGCTGATCGGCACGCTGCAAAAGAGATCGGTGCCTTCGCGCTGGAAAATCTCGTGCGGCTCGACGTGCAGGACGACGTAGAGATCGCCCGGCGGGCCGCCGCGCGCGCCGCCTTCGCCCTGGCCGGTGGAACGCAGCCGCGTGCCGTCCTCGACGCCGGCGGGAATCTTGATCTTGATCTTGGCCGTCTTTTCCACGCGCCCGTCGCCGTGGCAGGTGTGGCACGGCTTCTCGATCGTCTGGCCCGCGCCGCGGCAACGCGGACAGGTCTGCGCGATATTGAAAAAGCCGCGCGTGACCGCGACCTGGCCCTGGCCGCCGCAGGTCGGGCAGGTCGTGACCTTGCTGCCCGGCTCCGCGCCGGAGCCGTGGCAGGTGTCGCAGGCCTGGAGCTTGGCGATCTCGATCTCCTTCTCCACGCCGCGCGCCGCTTCCTGGAAGGTGATGCGCATGTCGTAGCGCAGATCGGAGCCGCGTCCGCGACCGCCGCGCTCGCCGCCCTCGCCGCCCATGCGTCGCCGAAGATGCTCTCGAAAATGCCGCCGCCGCCCCGCCGCCCGGCCCGCGCCGAAGACCTCGCGGAAAACATCGAACGGATCGTGCATGCCGCCGCGCGCCGCCCATGCCGCCGCCCTGCGTAGAAGGCCTGGTGGCCGAAGCGGTCGTAGGCCGCGCGCTTGTCCGCGTTGCTCAGCACCTCGTAGGCCTCGCCCAGTTCCTTGAACTTGTCCTCGGCCGATTTGTCGCCGGGATTCTTGTCCGGGATGATACTTCACCGCCAGCTTGCGGTAGGCCTTCTTGATCTCCTCGGGCGTGGCCGTTCGCTCCACGCCCAGGACCTCATAATAATCGCGTTTCGTCGTCGCCATTTAGTCTTCTTAGCTTGTTTGCCTTCGGGCGGTTTGGCGACAAAAACCGACGCGGCGCGCAACAAGCCGGTCCTTCAGCTTGTAGCCCTTGCGCATCTGCGTCAGGACATGGCCCTCGGGATGCTCGTCCGATTCGTGATGGCCCAGCGCCTCGTGCCGGTGCGGATCGAACGGCTGGCCCGACCGCGTCGATCGTCTCGACGCCGGCGTCGCGCAGCACCTGCTGGAATTGCGCCAGCACCATCTCCAATCCCTGGGCGATCGCCTTGGCATCGGTCGCGGTCTTGGCCGCCTGCATGCCCATTTCAAAATTATCGAGCACCGGCAGCAGCTTCCAAGAAGCGCTTCGCCCGCGTAGCGGACGGCGTCCTCCTTCTCGCGCAGGATGCGCTTGCGGGAATTGTCCCACTCGGCCTGCGCGCGCAGCAGCCGGTCCTTCAACTCGGCGGCCTGGGCGGCCTGGGCCGACGGCGGCCTTGAACATCTCGTTCGAAACGGTGACGTAAGCCGGATCGGGATTGAGGATGTCGGCGTCTTCCGGCTGCGCTCTGCGGCTCGGGTGCTGCTTCTTTTTTCGGTCTTCTTTATTCATGTTAATTTTTCATTTAATCGGATCGCTGGACGGCGGCCAGGGTGATGTCGTCGTTCTGCGGATGCCCGCTGCTGAAATTCTGCACCCGGTCGACGATCGTCTTCACCAGGAAATCGACGCTCTGCGGGCCGGCCTCCTGCAGCACAGCCTTGAGCTGCTCCTGGCCAAATTCGTTGCCCTCGTCATCCAGCGCTTCGTTGATTCCATCGGTGTAAACCACCACGGTGTCCAGTGGTGAGAGTTCTACTGTAACATCCTTGATGACTTCGTCAAAGACATCGCCGGCGTCAATTCCGAGGGCCATGCCGGGCGCCTCGATCGTCTCGATGTGCTTGAAATGGTCCCGGCACCAGAGCGCCGACTCGTGGCCCGCCCGCGCCAGGGTGAGCTTGCCCGACGGATCCATGATCAGGTAGATCATGGTGATGAACATGTCCTCCCGGATGTCGGGATAAAGCTGCCGGTTCACCTCGCGCAGCACCTGGGCCGGCGACGAGATTGCCCGGCGCCTTGCTGCGCAGGACGCTGCGGCACATCGCCATGATGAGCGAGGCCGGCACGCCCTTGCCGCTGACGTCGGCCACGGCGACGCCCCAGCGGTGGGCATCGACCTGGATGAAATCGAAGTAATCGCCGCTGACCTGCTGGGCCGGGATGTTGAGCGCGGCGCAGTTGAAGCCCTCGACCTGCGGCGCCTGGCTGGGCAGGAGGATGCGCTGGATTTCGCGCGCGACCTCGATGTCGTGGTCGAGCCGCTTCTTCTCCGTCAGCTGGCTGTAAATTTGCGCGTGCTGCAGCGAATAGGCGGCCTGGTCGGCCACCGACTTGACCAGGTCGAAATCGGCCTTGCTGAAGGTCTTGCCCTCGTCGCGATTGGCCAGGGCCAGGACGCCGAGCTGCTCCTCGCGGTAATGGAGCGGCACGGCGATGTAGGTCTCGGTCTGCAGCGCTTTTTGGCGGAACCAGGGGAAGCGCTCGTCCAGTCTCGGCCCGCTCGGCGTGGACGGCCACGCCGGTCTGGGCCACCTCGCGCGATGACGCTGGTCGAATCGGCCGGGATCGGCCTCCAGCCGCAGGAAGGCCTCCAGGTTCTCCGGCTCGCGCGGCCAGTTGGTCGGCCACGATGTTGTCGACCTTCAGCACGGGCGGAAAGATGCCGCTGACGATCGCGGCCACCAGCTTCTCCCGGTCGGCGTCCCAGAGATAAATGGCCGCGCCCTTGGCCCCGGTGACCTTCCGGGCGCAGGTGACGATGATGCGCAGGAGATGCTCCCGGTCGATCTCCTCGGTGAAGGCCTCGCCCAGGTCGTGGAGGAAGTCGTAGATGACCTTCTTCTCCTGCTGCAGCGCGACGAATTCCTGCTGCAACTGGGCCTGCAGTCGCGACGGCTGGCCCGCAGTTGCTTGCGGACGTAGAGGAAGCCCAGCACGGCGAGGACCACGCCGAAGCCGAAGATGTACCAAACAATGCCGTGCATAGCGCTTAGGCGTTAAGCCTAGGGCATGTGTGTCGAATATAGGGCAAGACTCGCGGTATCGGGCAGCCATGAAGAATGGGCGCCCGTGACTAGGCGCGGTTCACGCTGCGACCTAATTCTTGGCTGCCGCCTGACCCGAGTCTTCCCGCAAGAACTCGACGACGTCCTTGAACTTCGGCACGTTCCGGGGATCGAATTCCATCAGAGTTCTCGTGCGCCTCGAGGATGGTCGGCGCCGCTTCCGCCCGGGTCGGGTACGGGACAGGGCATTTCCTTCAAGTGCTCTTCCTTGACGCCATTAAGCTGGATCGGCGTTCCACTAGCGCCGCCATTCGTCCGCACATTCCGAAGCGACCTTCACCGGCCGAAAGTCCGCCACCCTCGAATGTTGATCAGCCGGTCGAGGCCGAGGTTTCGTAGCAGTTCCAGGTTGCGTGGGCTGGCATTGAGGATGTGGAAGAAGACCGTTCCCGCTTCCTTAAGCTTAAGTCCCAAACCGAGGAGAATGCCCAGAAAAGTGCTGTCGAGGTAGGTACAGGCTCCAAATCGACGACAAAACGGCTGTACCCCCTCCTTCAGCAGTTGCTGGTAAAAGGCCTTCAGACAACCCGAGTTCTGGAAAGACCCTCGGCCCACCACTTTTATGAAACCGAGGTCGGCACTACGTGCCACCAAAATTTTCGACATCTCCACTTCTTCAGTATAGGGCGGTAGGAACAAAGGTCAACGCCTAGAAGGTTTAGGGCCTGAATTAAATTTTACTAACGGTCAGTTGCGGTAGGCGGTCACGATGCAGCTTCCTTGTTCCGAATGCTATTACGCCGTGTATCCTTCACCGAAATGAAACTCGTCGTGGCCATCACCGGGGCCAGCGGCTCGCTCTACGCCCAGCGACTTGCTTCAACTTCTTGCAGGACGATCCGAGCGGATCCGCACGAAGTCCATGTCGCCCTGAGCTCCCACGCCCGGGAAGTGGCCGAGGCGGAGGTCGGCAAGCTGGCCATCCCGGACGGCTTTCCAGTCCACGGCGACACGTCCATGCAAGTGCCCTACGTCAGCGGCTCGGCCCGGTTCGATGCCATGGTCATCATCCCCTGCTCCATGGGCACGCTCGGCCGGATCGCCCACGGCTACTCCGACAGCGCCATCGCCCGCGCCGCCGACGTCTTCCTCAAGGAAAAGCGGAAGCTCATCCTCGTCCCGCGCGAAACGCCGTGGAACCTGATCCAGGCCCGCAACGTCGTCACCCTGCTCGAAGCCGGCGCCGATATCATCCCCGCCATCCCCTCGTTCTATCACCGCCCGCAGACCGTCCTCGATGTCGTCGACACCGTCGTCGCCCGCGTCCTCGATCACCTCGGCCTGAAACATGCCTTGACCCAACGATGGATGGAAAAGCCAAGCACCGATTGAGTCGATTTATCAACCCGGCCGCACCTGACCATGCACCCTTACTAGGATCGAAACGAGGATCGATGCCGTTTCACGTCGAGCCGATAGCGAGACTCGGTCCGCCGCACCCCGACGGGCGCGCCAAAAGTGGCGGAAAAAAGGGCCGAGGTCAGGACTTTTTCCTTGGGTCCGGCGGCCACGGTTTTTCCCTCGCGCAAAAGCAAAACGTGGGTAAAAAGCGGCACGATTTCCTCCACATGATGCGTCACTAAAACGAGCGTGGGGGCATGGCGCGCCTTCACAAAGCCCTCTAGAAAATGGAGAAAATCCTCCCGGGCTACGGGATCAAGTCCGGCAGCCGGTTCATCCAGAAAAAGGAGGCGCAGCCGGGCCATCAACGCGCGCCCGACCAGCACCCGCTGCCGTTCGCCCTGCGAAAGATAACGCCACGGTCGCCCGGCGAGATGGCTGGCCCTCACCTGGCGCAAGACGTGCGCGGCTTGTCTCTCCTCCGCGGCAGGTACCCGGCCCCAAAAATTAATCTGCGCATCACGTCCCGAAAGGACCACGTCGCGCGCGGTTTGTTCGGGCTCGATTTGGTGTCCAAGGCTGGAGCTGACCAGCCCGACTGAGCGTCGTACTTGACGCCAATCGGCGGCGCCGAATCTCGCTCGGCCAATGCGAATCTCGCCACTGGAGGGCATCAAGTAACCGGTCAGCGCGCTCAGCAGCGAGGTCTTTCCGGAACCGTTGGCACCCAGAATCACCCAATGCTGGCCGCGTTCGACCCGCCAGTTCACCTCGTGGAGAATGACCGCCTCGCGCTCGACTCGCAGTTTCTCGACTTCGAAAATAGGATTCACTCTTTCATCCCCTCTTGCAGCGCGCCGGAGTAGCCGGTCAACTCCGTGTAGCCGACTCCTTTCGCCGTCTGATCCGCCACGCTGCCGGCAATGGAGCAGGCGCCTTCCCAATAGTCGAGCGTCCCCATTTTCGTCAGGTTCAACTCCTGGTCGGCCATCGCCGGCGTCACGGTCAGGTCAGCACGATGCGACGGAACCAGCACGTGCCAACCGGCGGGGTAAGTTGCACCGCTGTGCGGACTGCGCCACGTCCCGGTCTTCGTAATGGAAAAACTTCCCGGCACCAGACGCTTGGACGTTCCGTCGGCCTTGATCCATGTGCCCTCAGAATGCGGATCGATAGCGCCCGATTTGTCGCGCATCGCATAGAGCATGATCTCCTCACGAGTATCGAGCTGGATGCAAAACCAATCCCAGCCGACCTGGTCTTTGCCCAGCGAGCTCGTGCTGAATTCATGGTCGAACCAGCTTAATCCGGAAACGGTATACCCCTTCGCGCCCACCTGCAACTGGCCCGTCGTGGCCAATCGCGGATAAGAATAATAGTAAGACGCCTCGCCCGCACCGTCGGCCTTTTGGCTCAAGCCGCTCACGCCCTCCAACACCATCGGCTTGAGCGGATGCGTCTTGAAAATCGATCCCCATTTCCGGTTCGTGCGCCACAAGATGAATCTGCTCATTCGCGCTCTGCTCAATCGTCCACGGTCCGAGGACCACATCCATTCGGTCAGGCGCGGCCTTCGCATCGCCCAAAGCTCCTCGGCTGACGCGTTCCGCAACATGAAATTGGTCCGCCGCCAGGTCGCTAATCGTGAAATGGCCAAAGTAAAAATCGCGCACCGCCCACCGGCTCGTCGCCTGCGCCGGTGTGAATTGAATCCCCTGCCGAAAGAGCGTGAGTTGATAGCCGAATTTATGCTCCTGCGCATCCTGAAGATTGCCGGTGAAATACCACCATTCCGTTTTAAAATTCGGATGCGCCCCGTGATCGCGCGGAAACAGCCAGGACCACGGTCCGATCACCCGCTGCCACGGATCTGGCGATGCGGCCGGATCGGCTGGAAGAAGCGGCAGAAAAATCAGCCACGCCAACAGGGCAACCCGGCCCTTACAAAATGCCATCGACCATCCGGGTCACTTGCTTCGCGTCGGTCACGCTGGCAAGGCGCTTGATCTCGCGTCCATGTGTATCATAGACGACCACGTGCACCTGATCGTAGACGCTGTCCCATCCGAGCGCATCAAGCGTCGACCCGTTAAAGTCGGGAATGATCGGCGCCTGGTTGGAAACCGAGACACCGGCTTTTTTCAATCGCGCCGATTCCTTGACCTCTTCTTTGCGAATTTCCACCCGGACAATGCTGCGCATCTCCGGCGGCACATTGCCTCTCAGATCGACCACGCGGATGAGGGTGAAATCGGACCGGGAGCGATAGGGATCGAGCGCCACCGTCATCTTGCGCGAATCGTCCTCCAAATCGGGATTCGTATACATCACGACCGTGTAGTGGCCCTTGCCGTTGACGTTGACCGCATGACCGTTGACGTCCTGGCCGCTAATGGAAACGGAGGCGCTTGCCGACGCCTTGGACACGCCCGCCAAGGCGATCATCAGCAGTCCGAAAAGGAAGGGCTGTCGCAGACAGCTGCCGTAAAAAGTTCCACTCATCCGTCGTTAGGGTAAAACGTCACGCCCGAAAATCAAATGCGAAATCAGACGCCTCCGCAACCATGATGGTGATTGCTCCCGGCCTTCAAACGCCTACATTGCCACAGTGAAAAAAACTGGATCCGTCGCGATCATTGGAGCCGGTCTCTCCGGACTTAGCTGCGCTCAAGCTTTGCAGGCCGCGGGAATCAGCGTGCGCGTGTTCGAGCGCTCTTCGGTCGTTGGCGGACGTTGCGCCACCCAGCTCTGGCAGGGGCATCTGGTCGATTTGGGTGTGCAATATTTCACCGCGCAATCAGGCGATTTCAAAAAAGAGTTGCTCACCCGCTTGCGCCAGTTTCGTCCCATTGTCTCGCCGATTCTCGATCAGGATAACCAGGTCGTACCCACTCCGCTCGGCCCGCGGTTTTATGTTCTCCAGGGCAATAACTACTTCGCCCACATTCTTTCGCACGGCCTCGATATCCGCCTGAACACTTCGGTCGAAACCGTCGCCTTCCGTGGGGGCGACGTCCAATGCCTCGGCGAAACTTATCGTGCGGTGGTCAGTTCTCTCCCGAGCCCGCAAACAACGCCGCTCTTTGGTTTGTCCAAGCGCCCGACTGAGTATGAGCCATGCCTGGTCGGGCTCCTCGAATATGCAGGGACGGACCTGGGGCGCTCGCGTGAATGTTATGGCCGCGTTATCTCCAGTGGTGATCCTCTTTCCGCCAGCTACTGCGAAAACAACAAGGTTGGCCGCGTCGTGGGAAATAAAACCGTGTTTGTCGTCCAGGCCTCCGCGCATTACAGCCGGGAATTCACGGACGCGCCCTCGGAAACCTATCTTCCCGATCTCGTGCGCAAGCACGAAGAAATCTGGAAAATTCCTTCTGCCCAAATGACCGCCGCTTACGGTCATTGTTGGAATTATGCCCGTCCGGTTCCGGGACAATCCAACCCCTCCGATCTTCCTCCGGGCAGCTTTATCTGCGGCGATTCGCGCGTCGAATCAACGGTCGAATCTGTCTGGATGGACGGCCAAAAAGCTGCGCGTGAAGTCCTCGCCTATCTGGGGCTGTCCGAAAAATAAGCGTGGGCCGCTGACTTACCTTCGCTTCGGCGAAAAGCGGACGATCCAGCACGCGCCGAGAATGATCGACCACGCGCAGGCCTGCGCCCAAAGCAAAATCGCCACCACCGATCCGAGCGCGATATAAGCCGCGCTGGTTTGCAGCAGGGGCGGCAAGACGGAGGCGAAAACCAAGCTGCAGCCGATCCACCCTGACGAGGCCAGCAGGCTTCCCTCCATGACGAATCTTTTTTTGTAGGGCCGCGTTGGCACGAGCAGGTAGGTCAGATAAAACGTTCCGAAAAGCGCCGCCACAATGACGCCAATCTGCAGTCCGGTCACGAGGGCCTTGCTCAGGCTTAAAAACAGAAACTCATCCAGCAAACGCCGAAGACCTGAGGCTTCCACGGCCGTAACCGAGATCAGCAACAAGAGCGACATCCAAATCAGGAGCAGAAGAAAACCTTTCGCGACCACCTTCCAGCTCCACTCCTGCGGCTTGCGCGGATCGTCGAAAATGAACAACAACGTGCGAATAATCTGGTCCATCAAGTTGTAGGACGTATAGACCGCCAGAATGAATCCGATGGTAACCAGGCTTCCCTTGGTGGAACGCTGGACCGCCTCGAGAATGCGCGTCGTATCGGCCGTATTTTCCATGGGCAGGATATCGCGCAAGACTTCGACGTAACTCTTGGCGTATTCGTCATTTTTTAACGCGAGGGTCGACGTGAGATCGAGACCCACTGCAAACGTCACTGCGAGAAATGGCACGAGGGAAAGCACCACGCAATACGCCAGCGCGGCCGCGTAAGTCCCCATCCGGTCCACCTTGGGAAGGAGGACCGACCCGAAAAGCCACTTCATCATACCTGCGCAAGTTGCCTCGCGATACCGGGCTTGGCAACCGGCGATTCGCTGTTTGCTTTCGCGCCCGATCCTCTAGTTTTCTTACCTATGCCCAGCTTTTTCATTACCGGTACAGACACCGGCGTTGGCAAGACCACCTTCACTTGCTGGCTCGTGCGCGCCTGGCTTGCCCTCGGCGGCAATGCCGCGGCGCTGAAACCGATTTCCACCGGCGACCGCGGTGATGCCATCCAGATCAAGGACGCTCTCGATTCCCGCCTTGGCCTCGACGAGATCAACCCGGTTTATTTTCATGAACCAGCCGCGCCGCTGATCGTCGCACGAGCTGAAAATCGGTCCATTGACTTCACTAACTTGAATGAACGGATTCGAACCATCGCCGCGGCTCACTCGCATTTCGCCGTAGAAGGCGTTGGCGGCTGGCGCGTCCCGCTGGCGCCCGGCTATGACGTGCGCGATTGGGCCCGGAATCTTGGCTTTCCCGTCATCGTCGTTGCGCGCGGCAGCCTCGGCACGTTGAACCACACGCTGCTGACGGTTGATAGTATCCGCGACACCGGCCTCACCTGCGCCGGCGTGATCGTCAATGCGTGGCCCGAAGAAGGCACGTCACCAGACCTCGATCTCGCCCGGAGCAACAATGTCGCCCTGCTGCGAGACTTGCTTCGTCTGCCGCTTTTTGAGTTTGATCGCCGCGTTCAAGCCACGGGACATGTCCCCGTTTGGCTCGGGGGAAAAGAGATTTAGATTCGGATTGATATCCTCGCCGCAGTGGGGTGCGATCCCCGCCGCCAGTTTCTCCGCCGCCGTTCCGGCGATCATGCCGGCGTTGTCGGTGCAAAACGCCGGCTCCGCCAGGATCAGATCGATCCCCGCCTCGTAGCAGGCGAATTCCAATTCGTCGCGCAACATCTTGTTGCAAAGCACGCCGCCCGAAACCGCCAACCGGTCGACCCGCGCCTGCGCCACCGCCTGGACCGATTTCCGCACCAGCACATCGACCACCGCTTTTTGGAACGAAGCGCAAAGGTCGTACATCCACACCTGGTCCACCTGCGTGGGGGCGCTTTTCTCGTAAAAGAATCGGACCGCGGTTTTCAATCCGCTGAAGCTGAAATTCAAATTGTCACGCTCGGGAAAACTGCGCGGCAGGCCGAACGCTTCGGGGTTGCCCTTGATCGCCACGCGCTCGATTTCGGGTCCGCCCGGGTACGGCAGGCCGAGCAGTTTGGCGACCTTGTCGAACGCTTCGCCCGCTGCGTCATCGACCGTCGAGCCCAGCTTGATATAGCGGTCCCAACCCAGCGCATGCACCAGCAGCGTATGACCACCGCTGGCAATCAGGCCGACGAACGGAAACTCGATCGCGCGATGGCTGGCAAAAAATGGCGAGTAAAGGTGCCCCTCGAGATGGTTCACCCCGACCATCGGCTTCGACAGCGCCACGGCCAGCCCACGCGCGTAGGAATGACCGATAAGCAAAGAGGACGCCAGGCCCGGTCCTTCCGTCGCTGCCACCGCATCGATGGCATCCAGGCTCAGATTCACATCCGTCAGCACTTGCGGCACCAGGACGGGAAGATTGCGCAGGTGCTCGCGCGTGGCGACCTCCGGTACAACGCCGCCATAGGGCCGGTGCAACTCGATTTGTGAACTCACCACCTGTGCCAGGATGTCGGTGGACCAGGGATTGGTTTCCACCAAGGCTACCGCCGTCTCGTCACACGAGGTCTCTATACCCAAAACGCGCATCGACCCATCTTAAGCCGATTCATGTGCGATGGAAAGCGCGGGCAGGAAATTCGCACCCGATTATACCAATACAAATTGAGGTTGGTCTAAACGATCCGTCATCCTGAGCTTGTCGAAGGATCAGCTCGGAGTGTTTACCGCAGAGAACTGATCCCTCGACAAGCTCGGGATGACAGAAGGCCAAAAATCAATTTTGATTGAGAAATGGTTTTAATTTCGAGAAGAGTCAGAACTTGATCACCCGGCCGGGAACCGGCCGCAAGGGCGGAATTTCAGAAGGAGGTTGATGCCCCGTATCCACTGTCAGCCGCCGGGGAGGAATGACCAGCCAGACTCCAATTCCGATCACGACCAGAATCACCAGGGAGATCACGCCGTCCACGAGTGCCGAGGCGCGCCTGACGAGGAGGGTCGAGGCCGAAATATGCGTCAGAGCGGACAAATGCGTCATCATCCGCTGCGTGAAGGAAATCGTCGGGGCGACGGGTCGGTCGACCGGATTCTCGTCGTCGCCCTCCGCCAGCAGGGGCTGCGAGAACAATGACAGGCTGACCAAAAGCATGATTGCATGAAATAAAATGAGCATAGATTTCATGCCCGCAGTATCCCTCAAACGGTCAGATTCGCTCAAGTTAAGGTCTGGCTACATCCGCAACGTTTCTGTGACTCTTAAACCGACGAGAAATAATCATCTGCGCAAAAACCGAGCGAGAGCGTTATCTTACGGCCGCGGGCTCCGGCGCATCGTTGGCCGATTTCTGCGGGGGCGACTTGGATTCGCCGGAAGCCTGGAGCGGGGTATTCAAAGCGGCCTGCCGCTCGCGATAAATGAGGATGCTTCGCAGCGAACCGACCGCGCGTTCCAACTGCCGGTCATCCACCTTCGCCGCCTCGGCCTGTTCCTCCGGCGTAAGCGAACGCTTCGCCTCCGCCAGGATGATGCGCCGCTCCTCGGCATCGCTGATCGGCACCTCGATGTCCGGTGACACTCCCACTTCGTGGATGGTTTTTTTGCTTGGCGTATAATATTTCGCCATGGTCAGGCGTAATCCGACGCCGTTGCCCAGCGGCTGCACCGTTTGCACCGACCCTTTTCCAAATGTGGTTTCACCGACCAGGATCGCTCGATTCAAATCCTTGAGCGCCCCCGCGACAATCTCCGCCCCGCTGGCGCTGTAGCCGTTAATCAAAACGGCAATCGGGTAATTGGGATGCTCGCGCTGCACACGCGCACGAAAATCCTGGGACTGGTCGGGCGTGCGGCCCAGGGTGGAGACAATGACCGTGTTGGGTGGAACGAATTTCCCGGCCACATCGACCGCCGAATCAAGCAGCCCGCCGGGATTGTTCCGCAGATCGATCACCAACGCCTGCATGCCGCTTTGCTCCAGATTATCAAGTGCATGGTCGAGTTCGTCGGACGTATTTTCGGCAAATTCCTCGATGCGCACATAGCCGATCTTGTCCTGGCCCACAGGCGACGGAAGCAGCCGCGCGTCCTTCACCGACGAGATGTGGATGGTTTCACGCGTCAAAGTCACCTCAAATACCATCCCGCCGCCCGGAGCACCCTGGGCAGCACGCTGCAGGGTCAGTCGCGCCTTTTCCCCTGGAAGCCCCTTGAGCGCCTTTTCCGCCACAGCCAAAGTCATTTTTTCCGTGTTCTTGCCGTCGATCTTTAGGATCCGGTCGCCTGGCAGCAAGCCGGCGCGGCCACCGGGCGAATCTTCCATGGGAGAAATAATGATGAGCCCGCCGTCCTTGACGCCGATCACGATGCCCAGCCCGCTGAATTCGCCCTTGGTTTCGCGCTGGATGTCCTGGAAACTATTTTCGTCGAGGAACTGGCTGTGCGGATCCAGGGAGGAAAGCATGCCGCGGAGCGCGGCATAGGTTAGCTCTTTGTAACCAACCTTGGTGGCGTCCACATAGTCCTGCCGGACCAATTGCAAAACCCGAGCAAACAGGAGCGTGTATTGGTAACTTCCATCCGGCTTTTCGCTTAAAGCATTGGGCCGGCCGCTTTGCCAGCCCAGAATACCCGTCAGCAGAAAAAATGCGGTGAGCAGGACCGTAAGGCGGGCGCGAGCCATAGAAGAAGATTAGTTTACTGTCGATGGCCCCTTTTGCCAGTGAAAGCCAACGAGAAAAGTGGGTCGTGCTGGACTCGAACCAGCAACCAAGTGCTTAAAAGGCGCCTGCTCTACCATTGAGCTAACGACCCGTTTTGGAGAGCCGCTCACCATAAACCAACTGTTGGCCGGGCATCAAGGAGTTTTGGACAGTAGCCGCCGCCGTGAGGCGGTGGCCTATGCCTATCGCCAGCTCTTACGAGGGACGAGGGCAATACCTGAAAAAGCTAGACCGCCTTTTCGCCGCGCTCTTCGGTGCGGATGCGGACGGCTTCCTCGATGGGCAGAATGAAGATCTTTCCGTCGCCGATCTTGCCGGTCTTGGCCGCCTTCTGGACGGTCTCGATGGCGCGCTGGACGAGGTCTTCGCGCATGACGACTTCGATCTTGACCTTGGGCAGAAAATCGACGGTGTATTCGCTGCCGCGATAAATCTCGGTATGGCCTTTTTGGCGGCCAAAGCCTTTGACTTCACTGACGGTGAGGCCTTCGATGCCCAGTTCGGTGAGGGCTTCTTTAACTTCTTCCAACTTAAAAGGTTTGATGATGGCCTCGAGCTTACGCAGGGACATGAAAAATTCTCCTTGGGGTTTCTGTAATCGGTTTAATCTCGTACGAAGACGAGAGTTACATGTATTAGCATTGGTCATGCCAGAGGCAAGCTTCATTTAGTCTTGCCTCTCAACAATTGTTTCGGCAGTCAACCGGCAGCGAGTGATTGGCTTAAATCGAACAGGGAGACGTCCAGCCCGCAAAATAATTCACACCGTATAGGACGAATCTCCTGCTTGATTATCTTCAGACTGAGGTCGGGCCCGGCAAAAGAAAACCCCGGGAACCTTTCGGCTCCCGGGGTTTTCGAAGAACTAATTTAGCTCGGCAAATTAGAACGAGTAGACTGCTTCCAGCGAGATTTCGTTCTGAACCGTGCTGTCGCCAGTACCGGTGGTACCGGCAGAGACAACGTCCGCGCGGTATTCAACACGGGTCAGGAGGTTATCCCAGATGTCGAAGGAGGCCGTGAGGGTCTCGGAGAAGTCATCCTGGCGTGAGGGCTGAAGGGACGCCAGGATCCGCAATGCCAGGACCACTTGCACCGCCCGCACCGAATTCGGGATGGACGGCTGCATCCGAGTGCAGATATTCACCACGAGCCGACAGGGTGATGACCTTGTTGAACTTGTACTGAGCATAGAGAGCGGCACCCCACCACGTGTTGGAGTCGGGATCGTTCGCAACGAATGGCCGCCGAGAACGCGCCGGCAGGCTGAGTTCCGGTAAACGGATCGCCGGAAGCACCGTTGTAACCGAAGTCGATGTTGAAGCCGAGGGTCAGGGCGCTGTCCTTGACGAACGTCGGGTTCCAGTTGCCCCAGATGTCATAGACGGCAACCGGACCATTATCGCCGCCGCACAACACCGCGGCTCGCCGTCGGGCGAGTAGATGAAGGACTGGTAGATGTTGGCATTCTTGCCGGGAGCGTTGATGTTCAGCTGACCGGTGATGGCCTTGCCACCGAAGTGTCATAGCTGGTCCGCCGCGTCGTTGCGCTGGCACGGGCTGACCGAGTTGTTCCAGCCATCAACGATACCGAACTTGGCTTCGAACGTGTCGTTGAACTTATAGTCGGCGTAGACGCCGGTATGAGTCAACGGAATCGCGTTGGTGAAGAGCAAACCGCGGCTGAAGTTCAAGTTCGCCGGGCTTTCGATAACTTCATAACCGAGGAAGGTCACGAACTTACCGGCGTAGATGTCCAAGCCGTTGCCGACCGGGATGCGGAACTTGACCAACGCCTGCTCGAGTAGCAAGTCGCTGGAATCTGTGCCGTCGCCGCCGCCTTCGAGGACGTTTCCACCGCTGAGCGAGTTCAGAACCTGTGCATCCGAACCATAGATGGTGTCGATGCGGAAACCAGCGGCCCACTCGTTCTTGTCCGGAAGAGCCTTTTCCAAGGCGATCTTCACGGCATTGACGTTGAAATTGTCGTTGTTGACGTCGAACTGGTGGCAGCGTCGGCCTGAGCCGCCGCCGAAAGCCGTGCCACGACCACCGAACTGCTCGGTGTAGCTGGTATCAACGTAACCGCTGAGGGTGATGCCCTTCTGGGCGGTTTCGACGTAGTTGATGCCCTGATCTTCGATGACCTTCTTGAGGTCCTTCTGATCCTTGGCATCCGTGGTGCGTGGTCGCGTCATCGGCGAGCACAGGCAGAACCATGACTCCGGTCAGGGCGACTGCGCTAAGCGCTTTCAGTATTGATTTCATTCGCTCTAATCTCCTTGGGTTATTATGACTCGGCCAACTGCTTCCTCCATTGAAGCAACCGGCTCTGTCGGTTCGTGAGGCCAGCCGCCTTTACCGCACATCTCGTAACGGCTGGCATCTGCACTCGTTTGGGTGAGATTAAGGAACGCCAGCAAATCGTCAATAATTTTTTTATTTTTTTTGAACGTTCGATTAAGGCCCTCTTTTGAGAGGTAAATTGCCCTTCCCCGGGTCGCCCGTCCCTCTTTACTTAACCAGCCCCGGATTATTTTTTGAACATATTCTCGCCCACTGTGTCCACGCTTCTGTTAGTTCATTCATTCTCCTCCCTGACCGGGCGGCACTCTTTACGGGGTGTCGCCCGGTCTTTTTTAGCGGGTAAACACGGTCGGCGCTGATCCCAGAGGAACAATGGAGGTAGCCGGGCGATTTATCGGCCGGAATTCCAATCAAAGGAGGGATCGTCCCGTTTGAAACCTCTGCATCGGTCATCCTGAGCTTGTCGAAGGATGACGAGGCGTTGACATTTGAGTTTTGCAGAGATTCCGTAGAAAGCAGGGAAAACGTGGCCACGAAATAAATTAACCGCTATAGTCGATCTATTCTCTATTAGAGTATCGCATGCAGGTCTTCATTGTCCTTTACCTTCTCGCCCTGGGCATCGTGGCCCTGCTGGCGCAAATGATCCTGCCGGTCATTTTCCCCTTTCTGGACGTGATCGGCTTCGGTTCGGCCCTGGTTCCCCTGGTCGTGATCTATGCCAGCCTCGAGCTGGGAGACGAGCGTGCGCCCATTCTCGCCGCCTTCCTCGGCACGTTCCTCGATTTGACCTCCTCTCATCATCTCGGCACTTCCATCCTGGTCTTGTTCTCGCTTTCGGCCCTGATTGTGACCCAGGCCGTCCGACCCGAATCGCATACTTGGCCGTTTCGATTGATTTTCGTCCTGGTGGGGACTTTTGCCTTCTTCCTCATGGATTACGTTCTTGATTCTAGCCGAAAGCGCCCGCTGGTACTGGCCGCTGGCGGTCTGGAGCAAAATCACCTTCGCCTCGCTGCTGAATCTGTTGCTTTGCCCCTTTTTCTTCTATCTCGTCAGCCTTCCCCCGCGGCTGCTGCGGATGGAAACCCGCCTACGAACTCAAGGAACGGTCCTATGCTCGCTGACGATATTCGCGTTCAAGGCTGGCGGCTGGGCATCCTGGCCCTGCTGGTTTTTGCCGCCATCGGGATGCTTTTGAGCCGGCTCTGGAACGTCCAGGTCGTCAATTCCGATTCGGCTCGGGCGCGATCGGAGGAACAAACCACCGTCCGGCAGCGCATCGCCCCGGCCCGCGGCGCCATCTGCGACCGCAACGGCGTCATGCTCGCGGAAAACCGGCCCAGCTTCGACATCGACTTCTACCTAGGCGAGCTCCGCCGTGCCTATGCCGAAAGTCACAAGGGCAATGTCCCGCGTCGACAGCTCCATGTCTATTTTCCCCTTGATGGCAAAACCGGGCCTTTGAAAATCGGCACCGAGGCCTCCACCCGGATCGATTTCCCTCAACCCATCACCGACTGGACGGGCGACAGCACTTTCACCGAAGACCCGAAGGCGAACGGTCCGATGCTGATCACGGTTCACAAGGGCGAGAAAACGCTGATGTTGCGGGCCTCCAATGAGAATGCCACGGCGGACCTGACAGTGACTTGCGGCGATAAGTCTTACGACCTTAAGCTGGCGGCCGACACCGATGCCCCGCATGCGGTGACCTTTTACCCGCCAGGCCAGCTACCCCCGAAGGCGGCCCAGCGTGGCGGAGAGGACGACATCGTCGAGATCGTGCGGCAAAGCATCGCTCCGATCAAGGACACCCTCGGCCTAACCATGCCGATCGACGAGAAGACGGCCAAGGACATCCGCGAGCATTTCCGCACCGACCCCGATCTGCCTTATCATTACATGAGCGACCTCGATTTCGCCACCGTCGCCAATTTCGAGGAGCGCAACCTGGGCGTGAGCGGCATCACCATCGCCCAAAACCCGGCACGTCAATACACCTATGGCGCCTTTGCCGCCCACATTTTCGGCTACGTCGGCAAGGCTGATAATCAAAACGAACATCTGGCCAGCGACGGTACGCCGTATGAGACCATCGGACGGCACGGCATCGAGGCCATCATGGACGACCAGTTGCAGGGCGAGCCGGGCAGCAAGGTCTAGCGCGTTTCATCGCAGGGTTATTATATAGGCGACAAACCGATCCAGCAGTATGACCCCGACCATGGGGAGCACCCTTTACCTGACGATCGACGCCCGGGTCCAGAACATCGCCGAGACGGCCATGCGCCACGCCAACGTCGGCCGGGGCGCCGTGGTGGTGATGGACCCCCGCAATGGCGATGTCCTGGCGATGGTTTCGGTCCCCAGCTACGACCCGAACAAGTTCATTCCCAAGATTCAGTCCAAAGATTGGGACGCGTTGAACCAGGATCCGACCGCGCCAATGTTCAACCGCGCGCTGCACGCCTACGCCCCCGGATCGACTTACAAGATCATGGTCGCGCTCGCTGGGTTGAAGTCGGGTAACGTCAACGTCAACACCCAGTTCGATTGCCCGGGCGCGATCCAAATTGATGACCATCTCTTCCATAATTCCGACAGCGCGGCCGCCGGGACGATGAGCCTTGTCCACGCGATCTGCGTCTCCAGCGACGTCTTCTTTTATCAGTATGGCATCAAGTCGGGCATCGAGGCGATCGATGCAATGGGGCAACTCGCCGGGTTCGGCCACAAATGGGGCTTGCTCGGCGACGCCGACGAGGACGCCGGCATTCTTCCCGGCCCGGAGTGGATGAAGGAGAAGGATGCATGGCTGAAAAAGACCCATAACATCGATCACTGGAGCCGGGCGCAGACCGCCAATACCTCGATCGGGCAAGGCTTCGTTTTGAACACGCCG
The DNA here is from genome assembly GCA_963812985.1 of uncultured Verrucomicrobiae bacterium. Lineage (GTDB taxonomy): Bacteria > Verrucomicrobiota > Verrucomicrobiia > Methylacidiphilales > UBA1321 > JABDGH01. The sequence goes on along the minus strand of CAWEXI010000005.1, from coordinate 1,866,083 downwards.
CTGCAAATGGCGACCTTCCTTTGCGCCGTGGCCAATGGCGGGACGGTTTATCAACCGCGGCTTTATTCACGCGTGGTCGATTACAAGGGCGATACCAAGGCCGAGATACCCCAGGGACAGGTTTACAGTCAGCTTGGCGTGAAGCCCTCGGATTTGAAAGCCGTGCAGGAAGGAATGCGCGAAGTGGTTGACGAAGGCACCGCCACGCTCGCCCAGGTTCCGGGGTATCAGATCGCGGGAAAGACGGGCACGGCGCAGGCGTGGATCAAGGTCAATGGCGAGACGCGGCGCGACTTGAAATGCTGGTTTTACTGCTATGGCGCCGTTCGAGGCGCCCCGCTATGTCACGTGTGTCGTGGTCGAAGGCGGCGTCTGGGGCGGAACGACCACGGCGCCGATCGCGCAGGAGATCATGAGCCGTCTTTTTGCCATGGACAAAGGCACGGTCGAGAATATCGCTTTTCTCCAGCCGGCTCTCGGCAATTTCAACGGTTCAAGTTCGGTCGATCTTGCAACCAATCCTAATTCGGCCAAGCCGACGGATGCCTCGACCGACGACAACCCGGTCAACAACGATGCTTCGGTTGACGTGCCCATCCCCGATGCGCCGCCATCGGCCCGCACTTCCGGCTCGACCAAGCACAGCCATTAACTTGTCGCGATAAAGGTATTGAGCCTTCAGTCATCCCGAGCGTGTCGAGGGATCAGTTCTGTCTCGGTAACACACTCCGAACTGAGGATGATGTATCGTTTAAATCAATTTGTTAAAGCTTCCGAAAGGTGGCCAGGTAAGCGTACCGACCGGCCACGGACCGGAGCGTAAGCGTACCGACGCCTTTCTCGTCCAATTCGCGAAGATAGTCGAGCAGCTCGGGCCGGTAGTGGACGTGAAAGAGGTCCAGCCACCATTTCATCAGCCAGCGAAACCAGCGGGGCCAGCCCCCCTGGTCCCAAAAATCGACAACGTAGAAGGCCGCACCGCGTTTGATGTTGGCCAGCGCCGCGTCGATGGCCTTGGACCAGGAGGGAATCATCGAAAGCGAATAGGAAAAGAAGGCGGCATCGAAAGGTGCATTGAGTTCAAAGGTCTTGGCGTAGTCGAGTTCTTCGGCAAGGCCTAACTTCAGGGTAATTCTTTCGTCGAGACGGCGCGATTTCACTTTAGTCGCGGCGGTCGCGAGCATTTCGTTCGAGGCGTCCAAGCCGAAGCAACGGATGTCGGGGCGCCCCTGCGCAAGACGAATGAGATTGCGCGCGGTGCCGCAACCGATTTCCAGAACGCGGTCGCCCGGCTGGAGTTCCAGGCTGTAAAGCAGGCGGTCGCGGCCGAGAAGATAATACTTGCGGGTGAAATCATAGACGTAGCGCGTCATGCGATACATCTCGTCCATTTCCTTGGTGGTGGCCATGAGGTCTGAAAATAAAAGGCCGTCATCCCGAGCTTGTCGAGGGATCAGTTCGGCAATTTTGGTAGCCCGGACTACTTGTTGTCCAGGGGCGCGTGCGCGCAGGAAGCGAAATGCTGCGAAGCTTCTTCCCGCGTAATCATGGATGAATCGCTTCTTGCGGCCTTTGGCCGCCCGGGCAACAAGTAGCCCGGGCCACCCAAAACACCTGTTTCGATCACTCCATTACGTAGAGATGAAACCCACCGTAAATAGCGGAGCGATCTTCGCGTAGCAGCGCCTTCGAAAGCGCTTCCTTATAATCAAACTTCTCCTTGAGGGCGGGCGGAAGTGCGGTCTCAACGGGCGAGGTCTTGGCGGCGGTGCGAAAGACGATGCGCGAACCGGGTTTGCCGACGCGCGCAATTTCGGTCCACATTTCGGCAATCTGCTCGGGCCGCATCCAATCCTGGGAATCGAGAAAGACAAAGCGGTCGAGTGAATCATCCGGCTGCGAACGCATGTGTTCAATCAGGGTCGTGTTGGTAACTGAAACGCGGTCGAGGTTGTCGCGCAGCGTCTGGAAATTTTCTTCCTTCAGGTATTCCGGCATGGCGCAACGGGCGGCGCGGTCGTAGCTGCGGCCAAAGGCCTGCCAGCCAAAATAATTATCCGAGATGGGAAAATCACAGGCGAGGCGTTTGACCCGCTCGCGGTACATCCCGACCAAGCCGCCGGGCGTCTCCGTTTCCATGGCGCTGAATTGCTGCGGCGGGATGCCGAGCGAGTAAAGCATGACCGGCATGTTGCCTGTGGCGCGCACAAACCAGTTGTCGAAGAAAGGAGCGATGTCGCGCTCGAAAACCTGCTCCTGCTCCGCGCGGCTCGAGGCGGAAAGAAGACGCGACGGGTCCCATTTACAGACGCGCGCGATAGTGTGCAGGAAGCGGATAAAATATCCCATCTTGGCGTAATCGTAAAAATTCTTGGTGAAGTATTTGATGCGCGGACCAAAAAGCATGCGGCGGATCCAGCTGCCCTTTTCCCAAAAAGCGCGGGTGTTCTCATCGAGATGTTCGGCGAGAAAAGTAAAGTAATTGAAGCGGTTCAGCTCGTCGTCCGCACAGCCAAAAAAGAGGAAAAAGTCCTCGTAGCTCGGAAGGTATTTGATCGCCGCCAGCTTCAATTTGAGCACACAAAGATGGCTGCGATTGAGATCGACCGCGTGTATGTGCGCGGGCTTATGGATGAGATAATTGAGGACGTTGCAGCCGCCGGAAGAGATGGTCAGCATGCGGCTTTCCGGCGTGAGCGCGAGAGCCTTGAGGTCGACCCGAGGGTCCTCCCAGATTTGGTTGTAAACGAAACTATTGAACCAAAAGGTGAACAATCGCTCCGAAATGCCTTTCGGGCTGAAGGGGTGATTGTGATGGACTGCGCCTTCCAAATACTGGGCTGTGGTCGAATTCATGGTTTCGGAAGTAGGGGACGAGGGGAAAGAGGTTGGTCGAACTTAGCCCCGCCGGAGACCACGACAAGCTTCATCTGATAAAGACCCGTGAACAGTGCTTAAATAACAGTATTTCCAGCGATTAAATCTACGCTGGTACTGCTAGGAGCGCTTTTCGAGAGGAACGACTTTCTTGCCCACGGGAAAACCGACATACTCGCTGCTGGGCCGGAAAATTTTATTGTCCTTGAGTTGCTCAATGATATGGCCGGTCCATCCCGAGGTGCGTGCGATGGCGAAGATCGGCGTGAAAAGGTCCGTCGGGATGCCGAGGCTGTAATAAACCGTGGCGGAATAGAAATCGACGTTGGCGTTGAGATTCTTTTCTTGTTTGACGATGGCCGCGATGCGGTCGCTCATCTCGACCCATTTGGTTTCGCCGAGCTCGTGCGTCAGCGCGATCGCCATCGCCTTCAAATGCGGCGCGCGCGGATCGAGCACTTTGTAAACGGCGTGGCCCATGCCCATGATCTTTTCCTTCTTGGCCAGCTTGTCGGCAACCCAGGCATCGACTTTTTCCGGACTGCCGATTTCCTCGAGCATGTGGATGACCGCCTCGTTGGCGCCGCCGTGCAGCGGTCCTTTAAGCGAACCGATGGCCGTCGTGACGGCTGAATAAATATCCGACAACGTGGAGGTTGTGACCAGCGCCGAAAAGGTGGAGGCATTGAAGCCGTGATCGGCATGAAGGACGTAAGCGAGGTCGAGCGTTTTGACCGCTTCCGGACCGGGGGTTTCGCCGTTGATCAAGTAAAGAAAATGGGCCGCCTCGTCGAGATCAGTGCGGATGGGAGGCAGCGTCTTGCCCTGTCGCGCCCGATGAAAATAGGCGACGATGACACTGACCTTGGCCGTGAGCGAAATGGCGCGGGGCAGGAGTTGTTCCGGCGTCTGCGGCCCGACAGGCGCGAGATCGTAGAGGCCGAGCATCGAAACGCCGGTGCGCAGGACGTCCATCGGATTGGCGTTCTTGGGCGCGTTCTTCAGAAACTCGACCACGGGCGGCGGCAGTGTGCGGGCAGCCTTCAAATCAGCTTTTAACTTGGCCAACTGCTGCTGATTCGGCAGCTCATCGTTCCAAAGAAGATAAACAACTTCCTCGTACGAAACATGTCCGGCGAGGTCATTGATGTTGTACCCGGCGTAGACCAAAATTCCCTCGTCGCCCATGACGTCGCTGAGACGGGTGGTAGCGGCGACGATCCCCTTGAGTCCGGGCGAAGTGACAGGCATGGTTCATCAATTAACAAGCCTCGTGCCACTTTGCCACCGAAAACGGCAATACCACCCCGTTTTTTAGGTAAGGCGCACGGCCTGGAAGAGAGATTGATGGAGTGGTAACGGGTTTAGCGCCTTCCACCGACGCTGGCCTGACCTCCGCCAGTCGCGACATGTCCACCGCCACCGCCGGAGAAATGAGCAGCCGGCGCCGACGTGTGGAAACTGCTGCCGCCCAAGCCGAAGTGAGGCTGCGAAGACGGAGCGAAGGAGTGGAAACTGGCCTGCGGATGATAGGCCGGCATGCTGGTATGGAAGGCCGATCCACCCGAGTAATAGGCGGGTGTGCTGGAGCGAAAAACCGGCGTGTTTGGGTGATAAACATTTGCCGGTGTTCCGGTGAAATAGGAGGAATTGCTCCGGTACACGGAACTTGAGTGGAAAGACGAGCCTGCGGCCCCTTCACCGGTGTAGCGCGACTCCTCGCTTGAGGAAAAGGTCGAACGAGGCGCAACCGCCTGGCCGGTATACCTGGAGCCCGCGGAAACCGACGGAGTGGAATAAGTCCGACTCCGGGCAAACGTGTTCGAGTGGTTGCCGAATCCCACCGTCGCCATCGACCGGGTCCCCGTATGGAGAGAGGTCAATGGTCGCGTCAACGGCCGCGAGATTCGGGTATTTCCCGTGGCGATTCTTGCCCCAGCGGGCGCGTTAGCCTCTGCCAGTGCAGCCGCACGGGCTTGCTCCGACGTCGCCCGGGCCGGCCCGATGCGCGAATTCACCATCAGCGGACGATTGATGTCGGTCCCGCGATTGACGGCAACATTTCCCAAGTTACGGCTGATCGAAGCAGGGCGCGCCGTCCGCGACGTATTGGGATCAATACGAGGCGCATAAACCGCCAGCGAGTTGCCCTGCAATCCCGCGTCGCGAAGCCCGGCGGCAGCGTTCAATCGGGCCGTCGTGATCGGAGTGCGAGCCCGCTCATTCAATGCCGCCACCGACGGGCCGGAGGAATGGACACGTCCAAAACGACCCGCTTCATCGCGTCGAAAATTCAGATTGGTGACATTGCGGGTCCGACCGATGAAGCCGAAATTGTCGCGCGGGTCACGGAAGTGTCTCCAGGCATCGCGGTCACCGATAAAGGCCACGGGACAGAAGTTATAACACCACGGGCCGATGCCATAGGCCAGATCGCAATCGTCGCCGATGTGAAAGCCGAGGTCGAAGGCATCATCCGTGAAGTAGTTGTCATCATCGTAGTAGTCGATGCCCTGATCGGAATCGGGCGGAAGCGGCGCCCAGCCCACCTCGTCATCGCCCTCGCGCCAACTCACCCACGCCGGAGCCCACGTGTAGCCCGGCACCCAAACCCAGCCGTAGCCGTCCAGATTGACCCAGCGGCCATAGTGATCGGTCGCCCAGCCGAATGGGTCGTCCGAAACCCAAGTCAGGCCCGCATCGGTATTGACCCAATGGCCATACATATAGGGGCGCCAGTTGGGATCGGTTTCCGTTGGTTGAAAGACATAGCCATATTGGTCGGTCTGAATCCACGTACCCTGACCTGCGAGTTGATCGTAAAAGTTTTGGAAGGAAGCCGTGGAGTCCTGCGAAGCAGCTGGCTGAGCGTCCTGCGCCAAAAGGGGACTGACAAAAACTGCGAGCATGAAGGCGAAAGCCCACGTGATTATTTTAAAAAAAGTGTTCATAAATTGTCGCCGGTTGATGTGAAAGGATTCAATATTTTTGACGTGACCGGTGGGGCGGAGTTTCGACTTTCTGCATGAATCTTCCTTGCCAGACGGCAACCAATCGTCCATGTCAGAAGTTAACTCGGCGCGCGTGAACGATCTATGAATCGACTCTGCATATGGTTACATTCAGGCCATGTCTGCCCCGCGAATTGTCTCCCGACCTGCATCCCTTCTTCCCTACCTTTTTGACGCATGGCCCGAGGCGAAAAAGAAGCAGGTGCGCGCCTGGCTGAAATTCGGCTCCGTGGCGGTGAACGGCAAAGTCATCACGCAATTCGATCATGCGCTCAAGCCGGGCGACACGGTGATGATTCGCGCAAAGGGATTGGCCGCGCCGGAAACCAAACTCGCCAGCGGCATTCGCATCCGGCATGAAGATGCCGACATCATCGTTATTGAAAAGCCAGCCGGACTCTTGAGTATCGCCAGCCCATCGGAGGACGAGAAAACCGCCTATGCATTTCTCACCGACCACGTTCGAATGGGCAACACGCGCGGCCGTGAACGTGTCTGGGTCGTGCATCGGCTTGATCGCGAAACGTCCGGGCTGATGATCTTCGCCAAAAACGAAGCGTCGAAGATTGCACTGCAAAACGGCTGGGACAGCGTCGAGAAAAAATATCTGGCCGTGGTCGAGGGTACGCTGCCCCAGGATGCCGGAACATTGGATTCACACCTCGACGAATCGAATCCGCTCAAGGTCTATCCGGCGAAAATGGAAGGACCCGAAACACGCCACGCCATCACCCATTATCGCGTAGCGAAAAAAGGCAAGACCACGACACTGGTGGAACTGACGCTGGAGACGGGACGGCGTCACCAAATCCGCGTGCAGCTCACCGAGGCGGGTTGTCCCATCGTCGGCGACAAGAAATATGGCGCGCAAACCAACCCGATCAAACGCATCGCGCTTCACGCCGGCACGCTTCGGTTTCCGCACCCCATCACGCACCAGGAAATGCGCTTCGATTCACCTCTGCCCGGCGATTTGGGAAGACTGGTTTAACCAAATGATTACGAAAGTGACCGGCCTTTTCCTCTGTCCATATTTAGAATGAAATCCAGTTGTTCGTCCGTATCGGGAATTTCAAATCCCCTGGCGTGGGAAATCAAATTCCGTGCATCGGGAGGAGAGACTCCAAGTTCGTAAAGAAGCGCAGCGGCCGCGACGGCTGAGCGCCCGATCCCAGCGCGACAATGGATCGCGATAAAACCGTCTTGCGCCAGGATGGGCACTAACGTCGCAATAAACCGATCGAACTCGGGTTGCATTGGAATCCCCCGGTCAGCAACGGGATGACGATGAAATCTCAATCCCAACTTGGCGCAGTAGTCCGACTCAAGTTGCAAATCCAGCTCGGCCTCCTCTGAAGGCGTCAGCATGGACACTAAATCAGTTACTCCAAATATTTTCAGCGAGGCAAGCTCGCGCTCGAGCCATGCACCTCCACGCGGGCGAGGCATGATCGCCAGCCTGCCCTTCGGACAGGGAATAATCTCGTATAATTCAGCACGCATCTAGGCTTCCGCCGGCTCAGGCGTGGGATTCAGCGCGGCGACGTCGGCGGTGGCGTCTTCCCACGCTTCGTTCAGCTCTTCCTGCTTTTCGGTGTTCTCGATGAGCTCGCGATTCAGCTTCATCACGTCGCCGCCCTGCGCGTAAGTCTCCGGCGATTCGAGTTGCGCTACGAGTTCCTTGTGGCGCGCTTCCAACGCCGCGATCTCGCGCTCGATTTTATCGAGATGCGCCTGCGCCGTTTTGCGCGCGGCGGAAACGGCCTGCCGTTCCTCGGCCTCCTTGCGCTTTTGTTCCTTGGTCTTGCCCGGAGAACTGTTGGCGGAACGCGCCGCCGGCGCCACTTCGGCGGGACGGCTGTCGGTCAGTTGCTCGCCCGCAACGAGTCCCTGCTTCGCCGAGCCCGCGCCCGATTTCTCGAGGTAATAATCGTAGTCACCTGAGTAGGAGGTGAGATTTCCCGCGCTGATGTGGAGCACCGTCTGCGCCAGCGCGCGGATAAAATAGACATCGTGGCTGATAAAAATCAGCGTGCCCTGGTACTGCTTGAGCGCGTCGATCAGCGCGTCGATGCTGGCCATGTCCAAGTGCGTCGTCGGCTCGTCCATCAGGAGCAAATTGGGCGGATTGAGCAAGAGCTTGATCAAACCGAGCCGCGATTTTTCTCCGCCCGAAAGCACGTTGACTTTCTTGTAAGCGTCGTCGCCCTGGAACAGAAACGAGCCGAGGATCGTGCGCGCCGTCTGCTCGGGCACCGGATTCGGAATGCTCATCACTTCCTGCAAAACCGTGCGCGTCGCGTTGAGCATGTCGATGCGGCTTTGCGAATAATAACCGATCTCCGCGTTGAGGCCCTCCTTGCGCTCGCCCTGCTGGATTTGCAAAACGCCGCCGAGAATTTTCAGCAGCGTCGATTTGCCCGCGCCGTTCGGGCCGACCAGGACGGTGCGCTGGCCCTTCTCGATTTCAAGGTCGATGCCCTGGTAAACTTTCAACGTGTCGTAGGCGAAATGGACTTTGTTCAGCGTCATCACGCGCTGGCCGCTGCGCACCGGCTGCGGAAACTTGATGTGGATTTTCTTGTCGGCCGATTCGGGCGCCTCGAGTTTTTCCATCCGCTCGATCTGCTTCAACTTGCTTTGCGCCTGCGAAGCCTTGCTCGCCTTGGCGCGAAACCGGTCGGCGAATTCCTGGAGCTTGGCGATCTCCGCCTGCTGATTTTTATAGGCGGCGAGATGCTGTTCCTGCCGTGCCTTGCGCTGCTCGACATAGGCGTCGTAATTGCCGCGGTAGCGATGCACCTGCTTGTGGCGGATCTCAAAAATATTATCGACCAGCGCATTGAGAAACGCGCGATCATGCGAGATCATGAGGATCGCGCCCGGATAATATTCGAGGTAATTTTGGAACCAGCCGAGCGATTCCAGATCGAGATGATTCGTCGGCTCGTCGAGCATGAGCAGGTCGGGCTCCATCACCAGCAACCGCGCCAGGTGCGCGCGCATGATCCAGCCGCCGCTCATCGTTTTGGCCGCGCGATTGAAATCGGATTCGCGGAAGGCGAGACCGCTCAGGATGCGCTTCGCCTTCGGTTCGAGCTGATGTCCGCCCAGTTCGGCGTAACGGCCCTGCGCGTCGTGATATTCCTCGGTGTCGGTGTGGCCGGTGCGCTCGCCCTCGGAAAGGATGCGCATCAACGTGGCGTGCTCGGGCGTGATCGCGATGGCCAGCTCCAGCACGGTCTCGTCCGCGCTCGCCGCCGTCTCCTGCGGGAGATAACCGATGGTCGTGTGCTTGTCGATCACCACGGAACCGTCATCGGGTTCGGCCGTGCCCAGGATGATGGAGAAAAGCGTCGACTTGCCCGCGCCGTTCGGCCCGACCAGCGCGATCCGTTCCCCGAGATTGATGCTCAGGGAAACGTCTTCAAAAAGCGTGCGCGAGCCAAAGCTTTTGCTGATTTCGGACAGGGTAAGCATAAGCGGGCAAGCCTACGCGAGGTCGGACGCAGGGGCAAGCTCTGCCGCTAGGGGATAGTGTCCTAATTTGATTTGGCTTTTATCGCCCGCGCAGCCAGATCGTAATAAACCACATAACAAAAGCCCAAATAAATCCTCCTAGTAAGCACAATAAGAGGACTGAATACCAAGCAACGGGCGGCCTGTTTAAGGTGTAGCCAAGGGCAAAAACAATTAGCCCCCACAAAGTTCCCTTTATGAGAACAAATCTCAAAATGCCAGCATTTTTGATCCGCTCAAATCTATCCTTTCTAAGGTCTTCTTTTTTGCTCATGCTCGTTCACTCCCCTTCGCCGCGATAGCGATCTTAACGGCTGTCTCCGCCGAATCCACGGGGAAAATCTCCAAAACCATCACATACTGCAGTTCGCCCTCATCCATGTAAAGTAGGTGTAACAGCGTTTGTCCTCACTCCCAAGTATAACTTGAAAGCGCGCGAGCCGAAGGCCCCACGAAAGTCTCTCTTTCCAAATCCGTCATCCTGAGTGAGGCGAGCGGAGGACGCACTTTTCCCTTGGCGGTAGGCCGAGCCGAGTCGAAGGACCTTGGTGACAAAGCCAGTGCGCGAGTCAGCAAAGGTAGATCCTGTCCAAGGGAGGCGACGATCCGGCCATTAACGACGGAGTTTTGTCCGCCTTTGATTATCTGTGGGTGAAAGAAGGCGGGTCCTTCGACTCGCGAATGCCGCGCATTCACTTCGCTCAGGATGACGGATCGTTTAAGCCAAAATTAATTTGTAGTATTAGTCCGGTTAGGAGCTGGAATCTTGCGAGGTGGCGCAGTGTTATCTCACCATCGAGGGCAACTTCGTTGCCAACCGCCGCTAGGGCCAGCGGCGGCTACCTATGGAACTGATCCTTCGACAAGCTCAGGATGACGGAATTTAAAAACGAGTTTCAAATGTAACTTGGACGCATTCCGGCGCTCCAAATTACATGAGCGACATCTTTCAGTTTGAGCGCGATTTTGCCGCGGCCTCCTGATACGTTTTTCAGCCTCGTCTTGGAAGACGATGCTGTTTAGGCTGTAAATGAGGTTCTTACGTTGTGATTCTCCCCTTTGGACATGCCCCGCTGCCCCGTGCGTCCGCCCTGTTGGGTTGGACCGGGCTTCTTTTGCTTTTCGTGGCAGGTTACCGGGCGAACGCGGACGATTTGCCGAGCCCGATCACCTTGGACCTGCCGGTTCCCGCCAACCTCGCCACGCCGAGCTGGCTGGGCCATCCCGAAACTCCCGCCGCCGCGTTTGCCACGCTCGTTCTGCCCATCACCGCGCCGGACGTTAACGCGTCGCTGCTCGTGACGGTTTATTTTCAGGAAAAACAGGATGGCTTCATGCGCATCACCTGGAAAGGGCCGCAGAACGCCCAAGTGCTCTCCGACAATTTCTACGAAAACATCGGCATGGCGAATCAGCGCAGCTTGCTCATTGCCGCCTCGACGCTGGTCGGCGATGGTGAGCTGACTTTCCAATGCAGCGATTCGACGCTCGGCATCCAGCGGATCAAACTCGAGTGGCTCGCGAATAAGAACAGCCTGGTTTCGCCCTCGGTCACCGATTCGCTGGTGACGCCATCGACCGGCCCAACCCAATCGGCGCAAGCCCTCAACGGACAGGCCAATCCGGTCCAACCGGGCGCGTGGGAAAACCAAATCGTTTCCGTGCCGCTGACCGATCAGGCACTGCGGATTGAACAGGGCGTCGACTTCAACGTCGATCTGGATCAAGTCCCGAACTCGGCCCGCCTCGCGGTGCAGGAAACGGGATTGCCCCTGGGCGAACATCTGGTCGTTTGGGTGAATGAACAGCGCGCCGGCACGATCACTCCGGCTGTGCCCGACCTGCTCGACGGCGGTTTCCTCGCCAGCGGCAATGCGGCATCCGGTTATGTCGGCTGGCGCGACGGCTCCTTTTTCGTACCGGTCTCCCTGCTCAAGGCGGGAGTCAACACGGTGCAATTTTCCGACGAAAGCGATGGAACCGCAACTCTCACGAATACGACTGCCTCCGCCACCACCACGGCCATTCCGGTTGCCATCAAGAACCTGGTGCTCCAGCTCAATTACACTTCGACCCCGGCAGGCACGGACACGATTCCCAGCGAGCCCGTTCAAAGCGCTACGACCCCCACCGATTCGACTGCGAGTGATTCAAGTCAGACCGATTCGAGCACACCGCAATTTTTGACCACCGGTCCGACCATAGCGGAACCGACAAGCAATTCCCCTTAACCGAAACGCCATGAAAATCCCCGTCTTTTCTCGAAAGCTCAGAACGTCCCGTCGCGGCTTTACGCTGATGGAAATGCTCATCGTTCTGACCATCATCGCGCTGTTGATGGGGATGGTTATTTTTCAGGTCACGACGATGAGCGCGGGCAGCGAGGAAACCAAGGCGAGGGCGGATCTGCTCGCCTTCAAGGAAATGCTGGCGTCGTATCAGCTCGAAAACGGCATGCTCCCCACCACGGAGCAGGGAATCAAGGCGCTCTGGAGCAAGCCGACGGCCGAGCCGATCCCGCCGCGCTGGCATGCGCTGCTCCAGGAGGAAACGCTCGATCCGTGGGGCCGCCCTTATCAATATCGAAACCCGGGCAAACATAATCCGGACAGCTACGATATTTTCTCCGAGGGCCGGGATGGTCAGCCCGACACGGAAGACGACATCGGGAATTGGCCCGATGCCAAGGCGGCGGCCAGTAACCCCTGAAGAAACCGCATGAATCGCGCCCTTGCCCGACACGGCGCTCCTGCAGCGGAGCCCCTTTCCGCGGCGGGGTTTTGGCGCAGTTTTCCTGTTCGTCGCGCCAGCGGCTTTACGCTGCTGGAAATGATCGTGGTGCTGTTGATCATCGCGATTCTCGCCGGCGTGGCGATGCCCGCCGTGCAATCGGCCTTCACCGAGCAGGCCGTGCGCAAGGATGGGCACCAGCTCGCGCTGATGGTCAAGACGGCCATGATCCAGAGTTCCGAACAGCATCGGCCCTACGTCATCGATCTCACTTCCACGAGCATGGCGCTTCATCCCGAAGGCGAAGCGGCGGCGGGACCTGACGACTCTTCTTCAAATAATAACGACGATGATGATTCGATCGCAAACAATTCGGCCAACATCAATGTTGAAGTCACCAGCTCAATTGATCCGGACAACAAGTTGCTGATTCCCGATCCGGTAAAAACTGACGCGTGGATCGACATGCCTCCGACCGAGTGGACTTTCCAGCCCGGCGAGCTTTGCCCCGCCACTCAAATCCGCCTGAAGCGCGGCGACGCGTGGCTCGACCTGACCTTCAACCCGCTCACCGGCAATGTCGACAACGAGGGCAGCTACCTTCCCATGAACTCCGGCGCCATTCATTCACACCGGGGCGGCATGGTGCTGTTTGAGGTCGTCATGGCACTCTTCATTTTCTCCGTGGTCGCGTTCTCGCTGGTGATGGCGCTCGATAGCGCGTTCGACGCGGCAAAGGAGCGCAACGAAGTCGACCTGGCCATTCGCGGGTTGGAAAATCAATTGGCGCTGCTGCATTCCGCCCGCGTCCTACCCGGCGACAACGATCTGCCGCCGGACGGCACCGGCGTTCTCTATCATCTCTCGGTCACGCAGGAACAGATGCAGGACCAGAAAGAATCAGCCCGTCGCGAACATGTACCGCGCCACGATCACCGCGACGTGGCAATCGGGCACCCAAGCCGAGGAACGCGGACGTTTCCGAACTGATTTACCAGCCATGAATGCGCGCCTGATTCATTCCACCGCTTCAGCCGGCCGGCGCGCCGGTGGATTCACCCTGCTCGAAATGGTGATTACGCTGGGGATTTTCATTTTGCTCGCCACCGCTGTTTTCGGGCTGATGACCGGCGTGTTGGAAAGCACTTCCACGCTGCAGGATAATCAGAATCACCACGACCAGATCGTGGCGTTGAATGCCTACCTAAAAAACAAGCTTACCAGCATGCCTGCCGTCGGAACGCTTGTTTCCTACCAGCGCGGGACCGGCGACGGCTTGCTGCAAAATGGGATCGTCTACGGCTTTGGCCACCCAGGCGTCGGCGATCGACGCCAAGCCGCAGGCCAACGGCTATTATCTGTTGAGACTGACAACGTATATCCCCCCCGACAGGACCAGGCCAGCTGCCGCAAGATGCGCGACAGGTCCTTCTGCAAGCCGTAACCGCCGATGATCCCACTCTGGTCTGGACACCGCTGATCACCGACCTCAAGACTCTCGATTGGAGATTCCTCGATTTCAACGCCACCCTGTGGGTCGATATCTGGGGCAGTGCCTCAAAGCCCAACCTGGTCGAATTTTCGATGCAACCGGCGGGCGATCTCCAGCCCACGACGATGGACTTTTGGATTCCAAAGGTCGATGCCATCGCCGTCAACGGCGCACCTCCAACCCCGGCCCGATGATGCGCGCTGAACCCTTTTTCTCCAGGCAAGGATCGGCTCTCATCCTGGTTCTCTGGTGCCTGCTGCTCTTGACCATGGCCGTCTTCGGCGTGGTGGAAATGGTCGAGCTTTCTGTCGAGCATACATCTCACCAGGAACTCGCATTGGAGGCGCGCGGACTTGCCTTGAGCGGTCTGGCTCTCGGATTGAATCCGCAATTACTCAAGGACGATCCGTTGCTGGCGCAAAGGCCTTCGGCTGGACGGCAGTTCAAAGTTGCGATCGGAAGCGAGGGCGCGCGGTTGAACCTGAACTTCGTTTTGCTGAGCAAACACCGCGAAATCCTGGAAAATCTTTTCACTCAGTGGGGACTTCAAGTCGACCAGGCGGACCACGTTGCCGATTGTCTTTATGATTGGGTTACCCCCGGCGATCTGCGCAGCCTCGACGGCGCGAAAGCCGACGATTACGCCCGGGCAAATCTGCCGCAGCGGCCGACCTATCAGCCTTTCGATTCGTTCGACGAAGTCAAGTTGGTCATGGGAATGGATCTGATCGAGAAGGTAAAACCGAACTGGGAGGACAGCTTTACACTCTGGAGCGGGGGCCCATTGGATGTCAGCGAGGCCCCGCCTGAGCTGATCGCGGCGGTCTTCAGCCTTGATCCGAAGCAGGTCGCTTTGTTTACCAGCGCGCGTAATGGCCGCGACGGAATCGCCGGGACCGCCGATGATGTACCGGTCGCCAACGCCCAGGCATTTCAGGCCCAACTGGGCATCAGCGACCTCGCCATGAAGACCCTCGGCAGTCAAATTTCGTTCAAAGACCCGAATCGCCGCGTGGAAAGTGTTGGCCAAGCGGAAGGGACACAGGTCATGATTTCCGTGGTGACGCGGTTGAACGCCACACCTGCACAATATTTCTTATGGTCCGAACAGTAAAAACCAAGGCTGCACGTTCTCTCATCAAGGGACAACGCGCCCTGCTGCTTCCCGGTCGAACCGCCGCGGAACCGTGGGAGCTTTGGGTCTTTGGCGGAAAATCGTCGGCCGATATGGTGCAGGTTTGCGCAACTCCCCTGGCGAATCGGCTGCGCAAGAACACCACGCTGGCACTGCCCGTGTCGCACGTCTTTTGTCTTCCGCTCTGGCTGAATGAGACCGATGCAAAACAGTTTGCCGGCATGATCCCGCTGCAACTTGAGTTGCGGGGTCTGCAACCCCGTGGCGGCGAGACGGCTGTTTTTGATTGGAGCTTTGTCGCGCAGGAAGGAAACCGTACGCTGGTGATGGTCGGCGTTCTGCCCGCCACGCTGGCGCCCGAAATCCACGCCGAGGCTTACGACTCGTTCGATCTATCCGCACGCTACCTGTCCTTCCCGGCAAACGCCCTGACCATCTGGCAGGAGCAGGGTCGCCTGGCCCTGGCCATCACCCGCGGGCCGCACCTCGTTTATTTTCAGGCGCTGGCGGAGGGTCAAATCACGCCGCGGGTGGTCCAGGACCTCCGTTGCACGCAAGCCACGCTGGCCATGCAGGACATCATCGCACCGCTGCAAAAGGTGGTTTTGTGGACGGAGATCAACCCTGAGCAACAAACCGCGTTGCGGGGTGCGTTGGCGCTTCCCATCGAGCAGGGGGTGTGCCCCTCCCCGGTGCCGCCGCAGCAGCCGTGGAAATTAACCCCCGCTCTCGTCGGCGAGGCGAAACGAACCCGCGCCAACCAGCGCTGGCAAAATCGCATCCTGCTTATGCTGTTGATGGTCTATCTCCTGGCCGTGGCGGGCGTTCTTTTTCGGTATTATTCGACGTCGATGAAGGTCGATGAATTGCGCAAATGGCAGGCTGACCACGCGCAGGCGGTCGGACTGGTTCATGATGGGCGTGTCGCATGGAAGGACCTCGCGCCGGTCGTGGACACGAAAAATTATCCGCTCGAATTGCTGGTCGAAGCCGCCCAGGCGATTCCCGCCGACCAGCTTCATCTCACGCTGTTCGAAGCGGGAAACGGCCATCTTTTGATCAAGGGCGAAGCCAAGAATGTTGGCGGCGCCTATCAATTCTGGAACAAGCTCAAATCTGATCCGACTTTCGCCAGCTACAATCTGGTCATGGGCAATCCGCGCCCGCTCCCGAATGACCTGGCGCAATTTCAAATCGAAGGAACTCGTGGAAGCACCGACTAGAATCTTAATGCGAATCCCAGAATTGAACCGACCAAGCCGCCCATGACTCTTTTCACCAACGCCACGCCGAACGAAAAGCTCCTGCTTTCAATTCTGGCCGCAATCGTGTTTATCGGCGCAAATTATTTTGGCTACCATTGGCTTTCGCTGAAGCAGGCGAGTCTCGACCATGCATATGCTGAACTGCGCGCCGATCAGGCCGAAGCCAAGGTCGATTTGCTCGAATCCGATAAATGGGCGCAACGCCGGGCGTGGCTCCACGACCATGAGCCGAAGCTCACCGACGAGGGCGACGCCAAGGCGCAGGTTTTGGCATACGCCCTGAAGGGAGCGCGGGACAACAAGCTGGAAATCGTCGATCAAAGCCTGCTTGACGTCGAGCACAACGCCGCCGGAACCTGCGTGAATGTTTCCGTCAAAGTGAAGGGCTCGATGGAGAACATGGTCAAATGGCTCGCCCCACTCCAAACGCCCGACCAATTTTACGCCGTATCAGTCAAGGAATTGAAAGCCGACCAGGACCAAAAATCGATGGTATGCACGCTGCAAATATCCCGTTACTTCCAGGCACCTTGATATGAATTATTTTCCCCGCATTTTGCTCGCAGGCTTGGTGCTGACCGCATCCCCTGTCCGCGCGGATGATCCCATTGTTCCGAGCGCGGGCTTTCACGTGTCACGCTACGAGACCCTTTGGACCAAATCGCCTTTCGCCGTGGCGACGACGGAAGAAACCGCTGTGGAGACGTCCCCCGAGTACGAACTGGTCGGCTTCGCGAACAACATCGAAGGCGTCTCCTACGCCAGCGTGATCGATAAACAAAAGAACGATGAGCACTTCCTCATCTCCACCGATAAATCGAACCGCGGTTTGACGCTGACGTCCATCAGCCGCAGCCCGGACGGCGCCGATATTTTTGCCAGTGTGCAGAAGGATGGCCAGACACTCACCCTTAAACTCGAGCAAGCATCCCCCGCCCCTACCGTGCCAGGCGCACCCAACCCCGGCCAGACGGCTCAGCCGGGCGGCATCGTCCCTCAGCAAATCATCATGCCCGGCGCCAATCCAAATCCGATGAACTTTGGAAACCGCCCCTTTACCAGGGTCCACCGGCCGCTGATTCATTTGCCCCCGCCGCCGGCGCAACCGGTTCAAACCAATCCGTCCCCCCCACCGCAATGAACGCAGGCTTCCTCTAAGAACCCAGTTATGCCATCCTCCTCGCAACACTTCCACATGGTTTCCACTTCCTTCTTACCGAAACAGGGAATTCTCCTTCTCGCCTGCTTGTTGCTGTTCATTTCCGGCGGCAACCGGAGCGTCCTGGCCCAGGACACCGGCCCCATTCCATCGGGGTCGTCGAGCTATCAGAATGCTCCCGTTAACACCATTCTCGATCTCTATGAGAGCTTGACCAACAAGCATCTGATTCGCGATGCCCAGCTCGGCGGCGTGCCGCCCATGAGCATCAATGTCACCGGCCTGGATAAGGAAGACATGATCAAGCTGATCGAAGCGACTTTGCTTTTGAACGGCGTGACGCTCATCCCGGTCGACGAGCACACCGTCAAGGTCGTCACGGTCGGTACCAACAAAAATCCGCGCACGGAAGGTGTGAAGATTTACGCCAATGCAGCCGACCTGCCCGCCGACGATCAGGTCGTCAGCTATTATATGCCGCTCAGCTATATCAATCCGGCGGAAGCGGCGGGTATTTTTCAGCAGGTTGCGCCTCCTCACACCGGTTATGGAGCTTACGTGGCCGCGCCTTCGGCCCAAGCCATCGTGCTGACCGAAAATGTCAGCGTCATCCGGCAACTCATCGCGCTGAAGGAGTTGGTTGACGCGCCGCCGGCGCACGTCACGAGCGAATGGATCCAGCTCAATCGCGCGGACTCCGACAAGGTGGCCGATATTCTCAATAAAATGTTGGGGATTGGTCCCAACGGCGCCGCGGCCACTCCGGCTGGTCCTGGCGGCCCGGTCATCGTCCCGGCCAGTCTAGGCAACAACGAGCCGCTTTCCAACGAGCACAACTTGATTTCCGGCACGGCGCAAATCCTGTCGGATCCCCGCTCCAATCGACTGCTCGTCATCAGCCGCGCGGTGAACATGCCGTTCCTGGAGCAGATGGTCGCCCAGTTGGACCAGCCCGACATCTTCATGGTTCCACAACGGCGCCCGCTTAAATACGTCCTCGCCCAAGACATTCTCCCGGCTTTGGAAGCCGCGCTGGCACAAGGCAAGGATGAGGAAGACCAGGTCAAGAAGGACGAAGCCGCCGCACAATCGAAATCAACGGGCCAGGGGCAGAATGGTGCGACCTCGCAGCCGGTCTCCGCGGCAGGCGCCAGCTCGGGCGGCAGCGGATCGGTTTCCGCCATCACTCCCCAGCTTGCGGCCCCGAACGAAAATAATGTTCCCACCGTTGTCACCATTGGGAAGACCCGGCTCATGGCCGATAACCGTTCGAACTCGATCATCGTTTTCGGTTCGCCCGATGTCGTTTCCCGCGTTTTTGACATGATCGATCAACTCGATCGCAAGCCGTTGCAGGTTTATCTCGCCACCGTCATCGGCGAATTGACGGTCAAACAGGGCGTCGAATTCGGTATCGATATTCTCCAGAACTTCGCAAGGGTCGGACAGGGCGGTCTGGCCACCGGCCTGGTCACGCCGGGGACGACCACCTCGGCCCAGGTCCCGATCCCGAGCACGCTCACGAGTTCCCTTGGCTTTCCGCTGCCCACCGGCCTCACCCTTTACGGCGCCATCGGCAGCACGCTGAGCGCCTACGTGCGGGCGCTCGAAACGACCGACCGCTTCAAGATCATTTCCAGGCCTAGCGTTTATACCACGAACAACAAACTGGCCGTGATTGCGTCCGGCAGCCAGGTGCCTGTGCCCAGCAGCACCACGTCGGGCTTTGCCGGAGCCACGACCGCGAGTGGCCTGACGACAACCTCCAGTATCGCTTACGAAGACGTGCTGCTCCAGTTGGACATCATTCCTCTGATCAATGCCAATCACGAGGTGACGCTCAAAATCCGGCAGACCAACAACAGCCTCGGCGCGAACGTCGATATTAGCGGCAACGAGGTCCCGATCATCAACACTCAGGAGATCAACACCGAAATTACCGTTCCCAATAAATCGACCGTGGTCATCGGCGGGCTGATCACCGACAATACCACTCGGAGTGTCAGCGGTGTGCCTTTCCTGAGTGACATCCCTCTCCTTGGTTATCTCTTTTCTGACACCACGAAAGACAAGGAGCGCGATGAACTGATCATCATGATTCAACCCTCGGTCATCGAAACGGATGCTGATCAGATCGCCGTGAATGAGGAGGAAAAGCAAAGGACTATTCTTGGACGCGAGGCGGTCGAGGCGGCGGAAGGCACCCCGGGAGAGTTGCCTCAGCCCCAATCTACGGCTCAACCGTTGCTCGTTCCGCAGATCGAATCGAAGTCGATGACCATACGCGCGACGCCGTATAATTCCAAGAACGGCTCTTCGACCACCACCACGACGATGACCACCACATTGAAGCCCTCGCCGGTGGTCGAAACACCTCTCGGACCGAGCGGCCCGAACAGCCCCGTTCCGGCCATGTCCAGTCCCTCACCCAATGTTGGCAGCGGCACGCTTCCGCGGGTCAATCCTCCGAGTCCCCCGCCGACGGCGCCTTGATGGGCAAGCTAGTGATGACTCTGGAGGCCTTTCATCGCCTGGAAAATGCCGGAGAGCATTGACCAAGCGATCAGCAGCACCATTAAACCCAGCACCGTCGTGACGACCTGCGGCACGATCGTCATGATGCGATCGATCCGCAACTTAATGATCTTTTCCTGGCGCTCTCCCACTTTTTCCATGGTCAAGCCGAGTTCGCCGGTCTGCTCGCCGACCTTCATCAAATCGCGCAAACTGGGCGGGAAATGCCCGACTGCTTTCATCGCGCGGGTGAGCGACGCGCCCTCGCCCACGAGGTCGGTGATGCGCAATAAAAGCGAACGGTAGAATACGTTTCCGGTCGCGCGGCTCATCAACTTCAAGGCCGTCAGAAGCGGCAATCCGTTTTGCAGCAGGTTGGACATCGTCTGGCAAAACTGCGCGTAGAACGAAGCGCTCATGAGCGAGCCGAGCAGCGGAATTTTCAGCTTGGTCTCGTCCCACCACCGGCGACCGACCGGCTGGCGAATATAGGCCATGAAGCCCGCAACCATAATGCCGATGACCGCGCCCACAAACAAGCCGTAGCGATGGGTCGCATCGCTCAAGTCGACCAAAACCTGCGTCGGCAACGGCATCGAACTCCCGGTCTTCTTGAACAGCTTTGTCATCTGCGGAACCAGCACGGTCATGAAAACAATCATCGCTCCCGTGCCGGCCAGGACGAGCCCCGCAGGATAAATCAAAGCGAGCTTCACGCGTCCACGCAGGTCCTGCATGGCGACAAGGTGAGTCGCCTGACGCCGCAGCAAAGGGGCGAGAGCGCCGCTGACTTCGCCCGCCGCGACCAGGTTGCAATAGAGCTCGTCGAAACTGGGCGAAGCGCTTTTGAGCGCGTCGGAAAAGCTCGTGCCGTCGCGCACTTTTTCCCGCAAATAGGTCGCGACGGTCTTCACCGGCGAGCGCTCTTCGCGATTTTCCATCAATTGCAAAGCCGGTTCCAATTGCAGGCCGGAATGGAGGAAGTCGGCCAGTTCGTCGGTGAACAGAATCACCTGCGCGTGGCTGAGATGGATTCCCGCCGACCCATGATTCGTCTCGCGCCGGGCCGCTCCCGCCGCCGCCGCTTGATTTTTCTTGGGCGGGGGAGCCATGGCCGCCTTCGCGACCAGAGTCAATGGTTGGATGCGGTCCATAGCGAGACGACGCAATGCCTCCGAACGGCTGGGCGCCTCGACTTCGCCCGCGCGACGTTCGCCGCCCTCACCCGTTCCCTGATAAGCGAAAACAGCCATATGTAATGGAGGTTAATCCGTCGAGCGAGATCGGCATCGGCCGCGGTCACGCGCACGACTTCCTCGACCGTGGTCACGCCGGCGATGACGCGATTCCAGCCGTCCTGCCGCAGGGGGACCATCCCTTCCTGCAGCGCCTTGGTGCGCAGAGCCTCGCCCGATTTTCCCTGTGAAATCATTTCCTGCATCGCGGGCGTGACCATGCAAATTTCGAACAGCGCGGCGCGGCCCTGGTAGCCGGTGTGGCGGCATTGCTCGCAACCCTCCGCCTGCATGACGCGCGTCGGCATGCGCCATCGGAAAGCCGGTCTGCTCCAGAAACGCGTGCGGAGTGATGCGCCGGGCGTCTTGCACTTCGGGCAGAGCACGCGCACGAGCCGCTGGGCCAGGAACGCGCGCACGGATGACGCGACCAGGAACGGCTGCACGCCCATGTCGACCAGGCGCGTGATGCCGCCGATGGCGTCGTTGGTGTGGAGCGTGCTGAAGACGAGGTGACCGGTCAGCGCCGCGCGGATGGCGATTTCCGCCGTCTCGAAGTCGCGCATTTCCCCGATCATGATGACGTTCGGGTCGCCGCGCAAAATGCTGCGCAGCGCGGTGGCGAAGGTGAGGTTGATCTCCGGCTTGACCGCGATCTGCATCACGCCGGAGAGCTTGTGCTCGACCGGGTCCTCGACCGTGACGATGCGCCGCTCCATCGTGTTGAGCATGGAAAGAAAGGTGTAGAGCGACGTGCTTTTGCCGCAACCGGTCGGGCCGGTGAGCAGGATGATGCCGTTGGGCTGCGAGATGAGGTCGCGGATTTTGCGCTCCGCCACGGCGGTCAGGCCGAGCAGCGAAAAATCGAACCGGTTGCGCGCGAGCAAGCCGCAGGCTGATGCTCTCGCCGCTGACGGTGGGAATCGTGGCGACGCGGACGTCGATCGGCTGGCCTTCCATCTCGAGATTGATGCGGCCATCCTGCGGCATGCGGCGCTCGGCGATGTCGAGATTGGCCATGATCTTGATGCGCGAAATCACGCTGGCCTGCAGCATCTTGATCTTCGACGGCACGGGCACTTCGTGCAGCACGCCGTCGATGCGGTAGCGGATGCGCAGGTCGTTCTCCAGCGGCTCGACGTGAATATCGGTCGCGCGTTCGTCGAGCGCCGCGCGCATGATCTGGTTGACGAAGCTGACCACGGTCGCCTCGGGATCTTCCTCGTCGAGGACGTTGACTTCCTGCTTCAGATCGAAGGTCGCGTCGTCGACATCGCGGCCTTCCAGGATCGCGTCGAAGGTTTCCGCGCCCACGCCGTAGCCGGTGCGCAGCGCGGCGAGGATGCGCGCGGCGCGTGGCGACGCACCACGTGACCGGCTCCTTGATTTCCTGCGCGATGACCTGCCGCGCGGTGAGGTTGAACGGATCGTAGGTCAGCAGATAAAGATCGTGGTCGTTCAGCCGGACGGGATAGAGATGGTAACGCAGCGCCAGGCGCGCCGGAAATTGCTGCCGCAGCTTTTCGTCCATCGGCGGCAGCGCGGTTTCCCACCACGGCAGGCCGAATTGGGCGCAGACTTCGCGCAGAAAATCGTGCTCGGTCACCAGCTGCTTTTCCAGCAACGCGCCGATGGTCGAGGTCTGCTGGGCCAGGCTGGCGTCAATGGTCTCGGCAATCGCCGTCTCGTCGCCAAGACGCGATTCCATGGCCAGATTTTTCAACATCGTGCTGGACACTTGGGAATCATACTGTGCCGGGAGAGTTATTCACAGTTATTTCCCTATCGGAGCGACTCGGAACCGCGTTACAGTTCTGCAAGCGATGGAACCATCCTGGCACAATGCCACGCCCATGCTGCCAATTTTACAATCATAACGTGAGCAAGCATCATCATCACCCCCACGAAGGACACGGCAGTGGCGATCCGCCCGGTTCGGGCCGGAAACCGCTGCATCATCATGCGCTTTTTTGGGTGGCGGGCTTCTTCATCCTGCTTGCCCTGGTCTGCTTTATCATGGAGGGCGTCCCGTCCGTGCGCTCCAGTGCCATGCAGCCTCCAATGACCGCGCCGGTTGGCACGTCCAAATAAACAGCGCGCCAAACGGGCGGCCCGTATGTCGTGCCGAGAGTCGCGACCCTAAAGTATTTTTGTTTTTATCGGTAAGGTTTTACGCCTTGGTGCCGAAATGGTGGATGCAACCCGTCTCATCGCATCCCAGAATATCCATGAAAGTTCGCCTTTTGCTTTCAACCCAACGTTCGGGGAGTCATTTCCTAAAATTGTTCATTGAGGCGCATTTTCCAGGGGTTATCTGCTCAGGCGGAATCCTGGAGCAACCACTCGCCTCCGCCCGGCAAATTCCCGTTTTGCGGGAGCGCCCTGATTTTCCCTACTTCTGGTCATGGTATGAGCGCGAAGCGAGCGCGGGAAAAATCGTGGTGACTCCGGATCAACGAATGGCAGCTTTTGAAAATTATCTTTTGGACCTGGTCGCGGCGGCGGCTCCGCATGAGCTCATCGTCGACGTGAAGTACAACAGCATCCGATCGCTGAGCGGCTACACCGACAGCGATTATGGCTCCAGCGATTTTACCTCCTTCGTTATCGACCGGACCATTCCGGTTTTGCATCTCATTCGGAAGAACGCCCTCCGCGTGATCGTGTCCCATAAGCTGGCGCAGCAAACGGGAGTGTGGCATCGCACATCGGAGCGGGCTCCCGACGAGTTCCTGCCCAAGATCCGTCTTAATCCGAGGGCGGTGCTTTCCGAAATCAGGTACGCCTTTCGGTTGACCGACGATTACCGGAACCGTTTCCGCGGTTACCCGGGCTATGAAGAGGTCGTTTATGAAGATTTGGTGCGGGAACAAAAACGGCCCGAACTTGGTGGCCATTCCCGCAGCCTCGCGATGTTTTTGGACAAGCCTTTGCCGGCTGCCAACTCTGCGGCGATTCCGTATAAGCGGACGACGCCAGATGATCCTTCCGAAGTGGTGGAAAATTGGCAGGAAGTGATTCGTGCCGTGCAGACGACGGAACATGCGTGGATGACCGATCCGCCGTTTCTCGTTGCGGCGTGAAGCGCCGGTAGAAGAGCCCGACGTGGTCCGTCATCCGGAGCAAAGCGCAGCGAGTCGAAAGACCTCTTCTGCCTATAAACAAGACGGCACATCTCTATCAACTCCGTCATCCTCAGCGAAGCAAATGCAGCATTTGCGCAGTCGAAGGACCTGCCATTTTTTCTGGGGACGTTGCTTGCGGAAAATCGCATCTGTCCCCGAAGCCGCTACGCCGCCTTTTCGAAGCACCATGATTACGGCATTCCAAATTAGTCACTTGAGCCATAAAGGTCTTCGACTTTGGCTCGACCAGCCTTAATGGGAAATGAAGCACCGCTCGCCTTCGCTCAGGATGACGGATTTTTTGAGAGGAACTTGTGGTGAAACCTCATTATTCCTGGATCTCAGGATGACGGATTTTTAAGAGAAGCAACCGCACATCGTTGCGAAATTTCAGGGCGTTTCTTTGCCTCGATCAAAGAGAAATGCTGGCAGGATAGAGCACTTTAACTCCGCTCGAACCGGCTTCATCGTGAATGATCTCAGAGCTCGAGCTCTCAGAAGGCGCTACCGAAGCCCGGCTGGCGAGCGGATTCTGGTAGTCACGCCCCTGCATCAGCTCGCGCCAACGCGTTTCCCAAGTGTGCTGTGAAATAAAACTTTGGTGGAGTAGCCGGCCCTGATCATCCAGGTCCCGCTTCGACATCTGAAAACAATTCGCCGCCGCCTTCGCCAAAGTGTTCTCGCTGGCTGCCGTCATCATGCCCGATTCGGGAGGAAACAGCGCCTCCAATTCCGGGCGATGATCGCTCAGCAGTGGCACCGCGCAGGCCCCGCATTCAAAAACGCGGAACGGCAGGCCGCCTTCGACCGATTGCGGATCAGTGATTTGCAGCTGCCATTTTCCGGTGCGAAACAGCCCTTTCCACGCCGATGTCGCCAGGTTGCGCGTATCGGCATAAACCAGATCGATTTCTCCCGGCAACGCAGCGCGAAGCTCGTCTTCACCCGCGTAACAATCCGAGCCATGCCCGCTCAAAATGGTCAGCGGACCGGCCTGCGCCACGGCGGCCAACCCTCGCAAACGCGCGATACGCTTGCCCCAGCGCCAAAGCAAATGGTTCCAAAGCGCCATTGTGGCCGGGTCATTCAAACAGGCGTCGATCGCCCGGCTATATTTCATCCCAAGAAACGACCGGCATTTTTGCGACAACTCATACGGCTTGATCGGCCAGGCCGCTTCACGCATGGCCGTGCAGACCTCCTCCAGAAAACGTTGCAGGTGCGCTGGGAACGCCTCCGCGAGTTTCTCGAGCGACTTGGCCGAGGGGACGGTACCGATGAACGAGGCCCGGTCGCTCCATGAGCGATTGAGCGGTTCGCCCTGGGGACGAAAAATCCGCGGATCGGCGGCGAGATGGATTGGGAACGCTTCGACGCCAGTCAGCTTTTTCCATTGGCAGCGCCAGTAACCATCCCAGATTCCGACCCGAACGCCGTGATTTTTCTGCCAGTCGGTCCATGTCTCCGGCTCGGCCAGCGTTTTGGGTGAACGAAAATAGTCGTCGTACCAAAGCGAGATTTTATCGACCGCAGCCAGCGAGGGCGCTTCCCAAAGATGTTTCAGATGCAACGGCGCATCCATTAGAAAGCAAACCGCGTCGGGCTTGCGTTGCAGCAGATCGATGCGCACTTCCTTTTCCGTGCGGGCATGACCCGACGCGTCCGCCAGATAAATCATTTCCGGTTTCCAGCCCGCGGCGACGGCTCCGGAACATAAACCGCGTGTGAAATGAGATTGAACACCTTCCTGGCTTTCCAAAAAAATGACTCGCGGTGATTTGTCCATGTCTGGTGTTAGCGATGAAGTTTTTTCACCAACTGCAGGCAGTTCTCCATCAGGTCGAGCAATTGCCGCAGCCAGGGCAGCAACCGCAGTTCAATCGAATCGGAAATCTCCAATGCGTCGCCGTTGTTGAACGCCGCGTGCAACGCGTGCATCACCCGGCCGATGTCCTCCACCTGGCGTTCAACGAGAAGCTTGATTTGCGATTCGGTCAACAGAGCCGAGAGGCGGGGGATGAATTCCACCTGGCCTTTAATTTCCTCTGCAACGGAATTCCAGACCGCCGTCACTTCCGCCGGCTCGCCAAGCAGGACTTGCGTTATCAGTCCTTCGCATACTATTTCCAGCCGGCGCGCGTCGCGGCACTTGTGCGCAAGGGCGCCTTCCAGTGCGACGGCGAAGGGTTTCGTGGCGATTTTGCACGTTTCGCTGCGGGCAAAAAGCTCACGCGCATCCTCCAGGTTGCTCACAGTCGTCCCGTCGAATTCGCAACTGCCGATGGAAAGATCGCGGGCCAAAAGCATGCTCATGATCTGCTCGCAGAACTCGGCAAAGCTTTCGGGCACCTTGATCTTCGGTTCCAATGGGGCGTTATCGATCAATATTTTCATTTTGGTGCAAATTAAAAGCCAGGCAAAGAGACGCGGCTGGTGAGATCACGGGCCGTACCTCATCTATCGGTACCTGAATGACTTCCTTGACCTAAATTTACGGATCATGCGGGCTGACGGTTGCGGCTCTTCAAGGTGGGGCCTGCTGAAAGGGAGCAATCTCGCCGTTTCAAAAATTCCCTAATAAGGCCAATGCCTAAAGCCGATACTCAGAATGGGTTTATGGAAATCAACCGCCGCTCATCTTCATCCGGTCCCTCGTCTCCTGCCGAAAGGGCGGCTTTTGACCAGACGGCGAATCCGGAAGAAGCAAATTTCGTTTCTGATTTGTCTCGCGAAGCCGGCGAATTTCCAGAGGTACGAAGCGAAGTGGTGGACGCCTTTAAAGCACGGATACGGGTCGGTGGCTATCCCACTCGCGATACTCTTGCCGCGTTGGCGAGCCTGATCGGCTTCATGATTCTTCCCGGTCACGGGTCGGATTCGTCCTTTAAGGACCAATAGCGGAATTCTTTTCCCGTAATCTCGTAAGGAGCACCGTTTCTCTGATCGCGTATCCTTGGCAGGGATAGGAATTACTTGCCCTATAAGTTATTTGAGATAGGCAAAATGTCTCTTATTTTTAGGCTTAAGATGCACCTCTCGTCCTAAGTAAAGTCACAAGCTGTTGTTTTACTGGCACATGTGATTGTTTATATCCTCGGCAATATCTGTTGGTATCCCCAGTGCTAAAACGGGGATGCCATGAATACCAAAGTTTCTCCTGTCATCCTGCGCGTAGCAATTATGTTTGTCGTAGTCGGGGCTAGTATCGAGGTGGCCCTCACTTGGAATGGAGACCAGTTGGGCTGGTCGCTTCTCAGATTCGCCGCGTTGTTCCTCGCGCTCGAACTCATGAAGCGCGTATGGACCGGAAGCATGGCCAGGGCCCAGTTGGAAAGCCGCCTGGAATCGCTCCGCCCGCAAAGCAAAAGCATGGAAGCGCGCCCTGCTTTTGCCGGTCAATGAACTAAGGAAAAGATATGATCGCAACATTAGAATTGGCGCAGGAATGGCAGACAGAAACGGCGTCGACCGTCACAGTTAGCCGCGACGAAACGATCCGCAGTCTTCTTTATCTGGTGCAACATATCGCCGGCCGGCTTGTCGTCCGTCTTCCGGCTCACGTGGCCAAGGAAGATCTGATCAGCGCCGGCGTGGTGGGGTTGATCGACGCGGTGGATCGTTATGATGCTTCCAAGGGTTGCAGCCTAAAAACCTACAGCAGCCTGCGCATACGCGGCGCGATGCTCGATGAATTGCGGAACCAGGATTGGGTGCCGCGGACAGTGCATCGCGACGAAAAAATTTACGATCAGGCGGCCGAAAAGCTGGGGCAGAAGTTGGGCCGCCAAGCAACGACCGAGGAAATTCGCATCGAACTGGGCATGACGCCCCAGGCTTTCGAACAATTCTCCGAACGGACTCAAAGCAACGGCTCATTTTCACTCAACGAAGCCTGCTCGGATGAAGACGGCAATACGGTCGACCGCGGCGAAATCATGCGCAATCTCGCCGCACCGACCGCGCTCGAGGAAATTCTGCGCGAAGAGGATTTCGCCCTGTTACGCACCGAACTGGACCGTCTGCCCCGCAATGAAAAGCTGGTCCTTTGCCTTTACTACATGGAGGACCTTCGCCTCAAGGAAATCGCCCGGATTTTAGAGGTTTCCGAATCGCGCGTTTCGCAGATTCATACCGAAGCGCTCCGGCGCATCACGGCGGCAATGCGCAAAGTTCACGATTGAAATTCCGTCATCCGAGCTTGTCGAAGGATCAGTTCAGCCTGGCCTTGTCTCAAATACAGAACTGACCGTCGGAATGAAGGAGGTCAGAAAGGCAGAATAGTTAGGGTCCTTCGACTTCGCTACGCGCACTCAGGATGACAGGCTTTTATAAAAATCGCCCTTCGCGACCACAGAACTGATCCTTCGACAAGCTCAGGATGACGGAATGGCTTAGCTTTCGGCAATCGTCTTCAAGGTATTGAGCAACGTCCCCGCCGTGTAAGGCTTGGAAATGAAATGCTTGATGCCCGCGGTGGACGCCTTAGCCACGCTTTCGTCCTCGTCCATGCCGCTCATCGCGACGATCTTCGCCTTGGGATTGATTTTCAGCAGCGCGTAGATCGTGGCGCGGCCGTCCATGACCGGCATGGATAAGTCGGTCAGGATCACGGCGATTTTTTCTCGTTGCTGCGCGTAGATCGCCACCGCCTCCGCGCCATTGCACGCGGTCATGACCTTGTAGCCGAAGGCCTGGAGAGTCTCGCGGGTGATCGAAAGAATCGATGCCTCGTCATCGACGACCAGGATCGTCTCGCCCGAACCGCGCGGCAAAGTCACTTCTTCGCGCTCGGGTTCGTCGGCCACGCACGCCATCTCCTGCGCCGGCAGGTAAACCTTGAACGTCGTGCCGCGCCCAGGCTCGCTGTAAACATTGATGAAGCCATCGTGGCTCTTCACGATCGCCTTGACCGACGACAGGCCGAGCCCGGTGCCCTTTGCCGACCTCCTTCGTGGTGAAAAAAGGCTCGAAAATTTGATCGATGATCGCCTGCGGAATGCCCACGCCGATGTCGGTCACCGAAATGGCCACGTACGAACCGGGCTTGGCCTGCCGGTTCATGGCGACGTAATGCTCGTCGGCGAGGCAATTCTCCGCCTTGATCGCGAGCGTGCCGCCGTTGGGCATGGCATCGCGCGCGTTCACGCAGAGATTGAGCAGGACCTGCTGCACCTGCGTGGGATCGCCGAGAATCGTCCAGGTATCGTGCGGCAACGTCAGTCTGCAGCCGGATGTCCTTCGGGAACGTATCGGTGACGATGTGCTCGATGTCCTTGAGCAGATATTTCGGCTGAATGACGATGCGCTGGCCTTCCATCCCGCGCGCGAAGGACAGCACCTGCTGCACGATGTCGGAGCCGCGCCGCGCGCTGAGCTCGATCGTCTCGAGGATCGATTTCGTATGCGGGTCCTGCGCCATGCTCTTGAGCATGTCGATCGAAAGCATGATCGGGCGTCAGGATATTGTTGAGGTCGTGCGCGATGCCGCCGGCCAGGATGCCCAGGCTCTCCATCCGCTGCGCGCGCATGAACTGCACTCTCGATCTTCCGCTTTTCGGTGACGTCGGTGTTGATCGCCAGGATCGACTTGGGCTGTCCGTCCTTGTCGCGCAGGAGCCACCAGCGGCTCTCGACGATCACTTCCTGGCGGTCCTTGGTGATATGCTGAAGTTCGCCCGACCACTCGCCGGTCTCCAACGTGAGCGCATGGGCCTCACGGAAATTTTGCGGATCGGCGTGGATAAACTCACCCGCAAAACGACTGGTTGCTTCGTGGCAGGACCACCCGTAGATGCGCTCCGCGCCCTTATTCCAAAACAAAATGCGGCCTTCCGGATCGAAAAGTAAAATGGCGTCCTGGGTTTGATCGAGCAATTCGGCCTGCGCTTCGGCCTGGCGTTTGACGCGATTAAGGTCGGTGAGATCGCGCACGATTTGGGACGACCCTATGATCTTTCCGGTCTCATCCCGGAGCGGCGAAACCGTCATCGACACTTCCACGGGGCGGCCGTCCTTGCGCAGCAAGTGCGTCTCGTAGGGGCGGATGGCTTCGCCACGGCAACTCCGAGCCAAAATCTCTTCTGTTTCCTTCCACTTGTCGCACGGAAACAGAACCCTGGCCGACTGCCCCATGATTTCCGCCGCCGAATAACCGAACAGCCGCTCCGCCGCCGAATTCCATAGCGTTACAGTTTCGTTTGTGGTTGTTGCAATAATCGCATCGCTCACCTGCTCGAAGAATGTCGCCAATTTTTTGACCTCATCGGAGGGCCGAACCGAGGGCGACTCCTCGAAGGGTGAAGCTAAAGTGATGCGTTTTCGAGGGGCTGAGTTCTTTTGCGTGGCGGTCTGGATGTCGCTTTTCCGAGGAAAAAGCAATGGATGGGCTAAAGTGTTCGGCTCGTTCTTCATCCGATAAATTCAAGTGAGTTAACGACTCCCTGCGCTTACCCTTGATCCCAGACTAATTATAGAAAGGTCATTACTTCTTCAAGCAATATCTTCAAAAGTATCGCAACTGGCTGTTAAAAAAAGATTTAGGATGGAATCCAATATTCTGTCCATCTAGCTTCCCCCGGAGCAAGCTCCGAGGCATTCGCGTCTTCCAGACTATCGTTGTCCGGGTCGCCCAAGGCGACAAGAAGCGCTTTTCCCACGCGCCGCCTGAAAATCAATCGCTTCCGCGCGCTTCAGCGCGTGCGGGCCACAAGCAGCCGGACCACCGAGAAACCAGCTGAAGCAGCTTCGAGAATTGACCCAAGGATGTGTAATCTGCTTGCGCGTACTCAAACATTGGCGTAGTGTTTCGGGCTCGCCAGAGTGCTAAGGTCTTAGCTTTAGCGTTGGCTTGGCTTCATTCATAACTACCTATGAATGATGGAAATGGCTGGATAGCTCAGCTGGTAGAGCAGCGGACTGGAAATTGTAAGACATTAATTTTCAATATCTTGCTTAGTCTTTCTTGTCTTTGCATTCCCTTCCAAAACAATGTCTTAACTGCTTCGCGAGTTCGCGGAGCCTTTCGAGCTTTAGCGACATTTCGCGCTAAAAAAACTCGAATGGTATCAGATTGCGGTATCAGATTTAGCCTGCTCGATGAACTGCCGAATCGCCGGAGCCAGCATCGCTCCGGCTTGCCGGGCCACTTCTCGTCCGGCTTTGAAGATTGCCAAGGTGGGAATAGCGCTGATACGAAAGCGTTGTGCGATTCCCGGTAATTTTTCGGTATTCAATTTTGCTATGATCCATTGATCGACGCTGGTCGCGGCCACTTTCACCAATTCCGGAGCCACCATTTTGCAGGGACCGCACCAAGGCACCCAGAAGTCGACCACGACCGGGACAGCTGATCGACTGGTAAGGGCATCGAAGGCCGCTTCGCCTTTCACCTCAACCGGCTCACGGGGAGATCGCAGTTCGGTGTGGCATTTGGAGCAACGAAAGGTTTGCCCCAATCGTTCATAAATCATGCGATTGCGTTGGCCGCATTGGGGGCACGCGAGTATCAGACCGCGGTCGTCGGGTACGATGGTGGTCATGGTGTCTTTCGGGAGTTAAAGCGCGAGACGCTGCCAAGTTTTTCCCAGAGCTCGCGTTCTTCGTCGTTAATTTGCCGAGGCACCTGGATGTTGACGATCACATATAAGTCGCCGGAATCGCTCTTTCCTTGGGGCAGTCCCTGTCCTCGCACACGCAGCTTTTGGCCGTTGTTTGTTCCCGGTGGAATGCGGACATTGACACGTCCTTTGAGCGTAGGGACGGTTGCGGTTGTGCCCAAAACGGCTTCCCAAGGCGCAAGATCCAAATCATAATAGAGGTCCAGGCCTCGCACCTGAAAATCGGGATGGGCGGCGAATCGCACCCGCAGGTAGAGATCGCCGGCCGGACCTCCCGAGCTGCCCGGGCGGCCTTTGCCGGGAACGCGAATCCGCTGACCTTCCCGCACTCCCGCCGGAATTCGGACTTTAAACTGATTCGTGATGATTTCCCCGGTCTTGGGATCGCTGCTTTGGAGGGAGATGATTCGGACCGAGCCGTTGATCGCCTCGTCGAGCGTCACGAGAATATCGCCCTCGATGTCGCTTCCCCGCATCGGGCCGCGCGGCTGGCGAATCGATTCCTCATTGAATCCGTTTCCGCCGAAGGAAAAGTTGAAGCGTTCGTCGCGGCCGAAAAATTGCTCGAAGAAATCGCTAAAGCCGGTGCCGCCGAAATGGAATTCGCTCGCCTGGGCATCGTCACGGCCTGGGTAGGCCCCATACGGCTGGTCCGGCGGCCGCTGGTAGCGCGCGCCTTCCTTCCAGTTCGCGCCCAACTCATCGTAGCGCTTTCGCTTCTGCGGGTCGCTGAGCACTTCGTGCGCTTCGTTGATCTCCTTGAATTTTTCTTCAGCGGTCTTCTTGTCCTTCGCCACATCCGGATGATACTTGCGGGCCAGTTTGCGGAAGGCCTTTTTAATGTCGTCGTCGCTGGCGTTGCGCGGAACGCCGAGGCTGGCGTAGTAATCTTTGAATTCAACCGGCATGTTCGTTGATCTCCTTTTTACTGAGATCATTGACAATCACTTTCGCCGGGCGAAAGACGTCCTTGCCCCGATGGTAGCCGCGCTGGACCGTTTCGAGGATGACGTGGTCGGGTTGAGTCGGATCGTGGCGCGAGGCAACGGCTTCGTGGCGAAGCGGGTCGAAGGGCTGGCCAAGGCTCTCTTCCGGCTTGATATGGTGATGTTTCAGGACCTGGCGTATTTGTTGACCAATCATCTCGACTCCTTGATGGAGTTGTTCAAAAGAAACGGACGGAATGACGGCCAAGGCGCGCTCAAGGTTGTCGACAACCGGCAAAAGTTCGTGGATAAGCCCCTCCTTTTGCGCGGCGGCGCGTCGTTCCGTCTCCTGGGCGGTCCGCTTGCGAAAGTTATCAAAGTCGGCGGCGAGGCGCAGGTAGCGACCCTTCTGCTCGGCAAGCTCCTGTTGGAGATTGTCGCCCCTCGGTTGCCGGGAGGTTGTTTTCCTCGATGGGTGCGGGGGCCGGTGGCGGAGAACTCGAGTTCATACGGGAGCCAAACCAAGCATCAGTTCCCGCAGCCGATGTTGAATGGAATTGAGGTTCGCCTGAGTTTCTTGCAACGGTTGTTCTGTAATCGCGGCAATCTCTTCCGGCTCCAGCCCTTCGACGAAATAGAATTCAAAGAGCTCGCGCTCGGCTGGGGAAAAGGTCCCGAGAATTGTTTGCAGTTGGGCCATGAGATCCTTTTGCTCGACGATTAGATCGGGTGGCGCCCCATGCGAGTCCGGCATCGTCTCTTCTGCCCCGATGACTCGCGGTTGGAATTCCTGCTCGATAATTTCGAGAGGTTGCTCGGCGTCGTAACCTTCGGCCTCATCCGGTTCATGGGGCAAACACTTGACGTCATCGAGGGATACTTCTGTCTCCCTTTTTCGTTTTAATGCACTTTGTTGCCGACGAATCTCCTGGCGAATGAGGTAATAAATCCAGAGCAGCCAACCCATTTCCTTCGGTTTTTGCCCGGCGGAGGCTTCGACTTGCCGGGCCACTTCATCGACGATATCGCGGGCGTTGAGCGCGCCTCGGGGAATATCGCCGGCCAATTCGTCGTTGCGGATACGGCGCGCCACGTGACGCACGAGGAAATCGTATTGCTGCTTCAGGAATTCCTGGACGACATCCACGTCATTCTGCGGACCCGTTCCTTCAGGCATCGGCTCAGGGGCAAAACCGGAGGCTTTGAGTTGGTGCAATTCCTCGCGACGAGCCTTACGTTTCCATAACCTTTCATGGCGCAACCGGGATTTCAACGTTTCCAATTCCCCCAACATAACCTTGACCGCATCGTCGAAGGCCTGGATGACATCGTGTGCGGACTTCACGCTTTGCAGAATGTTGGAGGGTACGCGCAACGTGAGCGCGGCCGTAAAAAGTTTCTTTTTGGAATGACGCTCCAGCGCAATATGCAAATGAACGGTGCCAGGCGGAAAATGCTTCAAATGCCTTTCCAGTTTGGTGATTTTCTCCAGAATTTTTTTGCGGAGCAACTCGTGACCATGAAGATTTTTGGTCACGAGATTCCACCGAAGTGTCGTTGCTGGTGGTGCCGTCATAAGCCTTCCTTAGGAGTTGAAATATCCCCATTTCAAACAGCCTTTTTAAGCTCACCGCTTGCTCTGTTCGTCAACGACTTCCGCGTCGATCACGTCGCCTTCCCTGCGGTCTGCTCCGCCCGAACCGTTGGGATGGCCGTTGCCTGCGCCGTTTGGTGATTTTTGCGATGTAGACCGATAAAGCTCGGTCGAAATACTCTGGAGCGTCTCGTTCAGCCGGTTCCTAGCCGATTGGAGGGCGTCCACGTTATCGTCCTTCAAGGCTTGTTTTACCGATGCGGCTGCTTCTTGAAGACGGCTCTTGCTGTCTTCGGAAAGCTTGTCGGCGCTCTCCTCAATATCTTTTCGGATCGATACACCAGGCTGTCGGCCTCGTTGCGGGCCTCGATTTCCTCCCGCTTTCTCTTGTCCTCTTCGGCGTGCGCATCGGCGTCTCTTTGCATTCGATCGACTTCCGCTTTCGATAAACCGCTGCTGGCCGTGATGGTGATTTTCTGTTCTTTGCCTGTACCCAGGTCCTTGGCGCTGACATGCAAAATTCCATTGGCATCAATATCGAAAGCCACTTCGATTTGCGGCACACCTCGCGGCGCCGGGGGGATATCAGTCAGCTGAAATTTTCCGATGGTCTTGTTGTCCTTGGCCAGCGGCCGCTCTCCCTGCAGGACATGCACTTCCACGCCAGGCTGATTGTCCGAAGCCGTGCTGAAAATTTCCGACTTGTGGGTGGGAATCGTCGTATTGCGCTCGATCAGTTTGGTGAACACCCCGCCCATGGTTTCGATACCGAGCGAAAGCGGCGTGACATCGAGCAGCACCACGTCCTTCACATCGCCCTTGAGCACGCCGACCTGGACGGCTGCGCCCACGGCGACGACCTCGTCCGGGTTGACTCCCTGATGAGGCTGTTTCTTGACTAGGGAACGGGCCGTTTCCACCACCCGGGGCATCCGGGTCATTCCGCCGACCATTACCAATTCGTCGATGTCGTCGGCTGTGATACCGGCGTCCTTCAAACATTTTTCGACAGGACCCACGGTTCGTTCGAATAGATCATCGCAAAGCTGTTCCAGCTTGGCCCGGGTGAGTTTCAAATTGATATGCTTGGGACCGCTGGCGTCAGCGGTAATGAACGGCAGATTGATGTCATATTCAAGCGTGCTGGAGAGGGCGATTTTGGCTTTCTCCGCCTCCTCTTTGATGCGTTGCAACGAGTCGGGCTGCTTGCGCAAATCCATGCCCTGGCTCTTCTTGAATTCGTCGAGGATCCAGTCCATTAACCGCGCATCCCAGTCGTCGCCGCCCAAGTGGGTGTCGCCGTTGGTCGCTTTGACTTCGAAAACGCCGTCGCCAATGTCCAGGATGGAGATATCAAACGTGCCGCCGCCCAGGTCATAGACCGCGACCTGCTCGTTTTTCTTCTTATCGAGACCGTAAGCCAGCGAGGCAGCCGTCGGTTCATTGATGATCCGCAACACTTCCAGTCCGGCGATGCGACCGGCGTCCTTGGTGGCCTGCCGCTGCGAATCATTGAAGTAAGCAGGCACGGTGATCACCGCCTGCCTGATCTTTTCCCCCGTGCGCATCTCAGCATCGGCTCTCAGTTTCGAAAGAATCATGCCGAAATTTCCGGCGGGCTGAACTGCTTGGGCCTGCCATCAACTTCCAATTCCACCGCTGCGTCGCCATTGGAGGCGCGGACGACTTTATAGGGCACGCGTTTGATTTCCTCCGGCACCTCGTCGTATTTGCGGCCCATGAAGCGCTTGATCGAATAGACCGTATTTCGGGAATTGGTAACCGCCTGGCGTTTGGCGGCGTCGCCCATAATACGCTCGCCCGTTTTCGTGAAGGCGACAATGGAAGGAGTGATGCGTTTGCCTTCCGAGTTTTCCAAAACCAGGGGTTCGCCCCCTTCCATGACCGCCATGCAGGAGTTGGTGGTCCCAAGATCGATGCCAAGAACTTTTGCCATAAAATTGATAGGTTAGTTGTTAATATTGTGTGAGCGCCTCGAGCAACGGATCGAGACCGCGTGAGCCGTCATAGCGCACTCCGTTAATGAAGAACGAGGGCGTGCCGTTGACGCCGCCCCTGACTCCGTTTCTGAAATCCTCCCGGACCCGCGGATTATGCACGCCGTTCACGACTTCGGTGAGAAGGCGGCGGGCATCGAGGCCGAGCAAGGCGGCGTATCGGCCAAGGTCTTCGTCTTCGAGTGCGTCTTGATTCTCGAACAGGACATCGTGCATCTCCCAAAAGCTTCCCTGTGCCCCGGCGGCTTCGGCCGCCTCGGCCGTATGTTCGGAATGAGGATGCATGGTCGCCAGCGGAAAATTACGAAAGGCGAAACATAACCCATCGCCCAAACGCTCCTGGATCGCCTTGATCACCGGATAAACTTCGCCACACACGGGACATTCGTAGTCGCCATATTCGAGGAGCGTGATGGACGCATCGATAGATCCCTGGATGTGGTCGCGACCGGCAATCGGACGAGTAAGTCTTGCGCTTGAATTGGTGGTGGTCGTAACGGATTTCATCGGGCCTCCTTCCTGTCTTGCAGTTCTTCCAGCGCGGACAGGATGCCCGCCGCCCCCGGATTGACGCCAATGGGCGAAATATGACTCCAATGGATGGTGCCCTCCGCATTGATGACAAACAGAGCCCGTTCGCAAATGCCTTCGCTTTGACGGTAGGCGCCATATAGCCGCGCAACCGCTCCCTTAGGCTCGAAATCGGACAGAAGCGGGAAATGCAATTTGCGATCCCGCACGAAAGCGGCATGACACCAGACTCCATCAACTGAAATCCCCAGCAACTCGGCTTGGAGATTCTGAAACTCCGGAAGAATTTCGTTATAAAGTCCCATCTGGTCCCCACAGACCGGGCTCCAATCCGCCGGGTAAAAGGCGAGCACGACGGGCTGGCCCCGAAAATCGCTCAAATTAACCGATTGATCCGGTGTGCTCTTAAGCGTGAAATCAGGAGCCTCGGTACCGCTGGGGAGCGCGGTCGACTTGCGGGTTCCTGCTGAAGGCCGGGGTTCCGCTACAGTTTCGTTGCTCATAGTGTAAATTCCTTTCTTCGATTACCCAACTTTTTCCTTTTTAGGCGGTGGGCTCGAATAAGCCCACCGCCCCATCCCGGGAAATGGCGTTCAGGCAATCTTGACTTCGATCTGCTTGGGTTTCGCTTTTTCGCTCTTGGGAATGTGCACGAAGAGCACGCCGTCCTTGAACTCGGCCTGGACCTTCGCCGCATCGGCGTCATCCGGGACATGGAAAGTCCGCAGAAAACTGCCATAGGCACGTTCGACACGATGGTACTTTTTGTTTTTTTCCTCCTTCTCGAATTTACGTTCGCCCGTGATGGAGAGAATTCCGTTTTCGACGGCGACTTTAATCCCATCCTTTTTCACCTCGGGCAACTCGGCCTTGATGACGTATTCCTTCTCGTCCTCGGTGATGTCGACCAAAGGCGCCCATTCGGCCACTGTGAGCGATTCATCCTCCCCGTTTTGGCGGCGTTGCGGTGCGCGCCCTAAAAGCGTCGAGATACTGGAAAGACGATTTTGCAGTTCTTCGACTTCCTTGAAGGGATTCCATTGGGTAAGTGCGTTCATGTGAGAGTATCCTTTTTGTTGTAAATATTTATCTGTCCGGATCATCCCGTTGCAGCTTGCCTGCCAGCATCTCAGAAAAGAATGGTCTCTCAGTTTATGCAATTGACTGCGAAGTTGTTAAAAAAGGTAACACTGATTTTCATCGTAAAACGAATTGATGAAAGACCGAAATATGGCGGCGGTCTTTTGTCAAAGAGTCAGCACTCCGTCATGACAATCGCTCGTTTTGGGAGTAGGATGCAGTTTATGCATTCCAGTCAGGGCAAACTTTTCGAGTAAGCGAATCCGAGGAAAGGAGTGGCTGATGAAACGTACCGTCACATTATTGGGTAAGAAGCAAACTGAACCTCCGACCTCCAGGAATACCATTGAAGAAAGGGACGATCTTTCCCTGCTCCCGCGCCAATCAAAGGGCTTTGACGCGGAAATCATCGGTCGCAGTTCCGCGTTGCGGGCGGTGCTCAGGGAGATGCAGATCGTCGCCCGGACAAACTCCACTGTTTTGATCCTCGGCGAAACCGGCACGGGCAAGGAACTTATGGCGCGCATGCTCCATAACCTGAGCCCACGTCGTGTCCATACGCTGTCCAAGATCAGCTGCGCGGCCATTCCGGCTGGCCTGCTGGAAAGCGAATTGTTCGGCCACGAGCGGGGCGCGTTCACCGGCGCGATAGCTCGCAAGACAGGCCGCCTTGAGCTGGCGCATCAAGGCACATTATTTCTGGATGAAGTCGGCGATATTCCATTGGAACTGCAACCGAAATTGCTGCGCGTCTTGCAGGAAAAGGAATTCGAACGTGTGGGCGGCACCCAGACCCAGCGAGTGAACGTTCGCTTGGTCGCCGCGACAAGCCGCGATCTCTCCCAAATGGTCGCTCAGCGCCAATTCCGCGGCGATCTCTACTACCGGCTCAATGTTTTTCCGATTCGGATTCCACCATTGCGCGAACGCTCGGCGGACATCCCTTTGTTAGTGCGACATTTTGTGGAAAAATATGCGCGTCAGATGAGCAAGCGGATCGAAACCATTCCGCCGCACATCATCGAGAGTCTTAGTAGTTATTACTGGCCCGGTAATATTCGCGAATTGCAAAACGTCATTGAACGGGCAGTCATCCTGTCTCCGGGCAAGGTCCTCCATTCCCCCTTGACGGAACTGTATCAATCTCATCCTCCCCCAAAGACCACCGCCAGGGAGACTGGGGCAAGGGCTACCACCACTCTGCACGAGTGCGAGCGCGAGCATATTCTCCAAGCCTTGGGTCATACCCGTTGGCTCGTCGGCGGGCAAAATGGAGCAGCCGTGCTCCTTGGCCTCAAACGAACCACACTCATCTGGAAAATGCAAAAGCTCGGCATTGCGCGGAAGGTGAAGTTGATCCCCGAATGATTACTTATTCCGACCAACTCCTGCACAGTGGTAATCTGAACCGGTGGAGGCAAATCACTAAGCCATATGTTC
This sequence comes from uncultured Verrucomicrobiae bacterium, assembly GCA_963812985.1. Classification (GTDB taxonomy): domain Bacteria; phylum Verrucomicrobiota; class Verrucomicrobiia; order Methylacidiphilales; family UBA1321; genus JABDGH01. The sequence continues at coordinate 1,826,816 of CAWEXI010000005.1, read as the reverse complement.
CACGATATGCCCCACATGGCGCATCCGAAAAGCGAGAGCCGTAAGCAAAATTCCAAAGAAAATCGCAAAGGACCCAATCCACCAGATTAACACCAAGGCACCTACACCGGGCTGGACCAGAAGAAGGGCGCCAAAGATGACGGAAGCAATGCCGGCCACAATCAGCAGCCATTCATGGGGAATGACTTTGCGCAGGCGCACGGCGGCGAGAATTTCCAGAAAGCCCGTGAAAATCGCCCACGCGGCGATAAGGACTATAAATGTCAGCGCAGTCAAGCCCGGCACGAAGAACGTGATGAGGGCAGCCGCAATGCTCACCAACCCACCAAAAATAAGACTGCCGAAGCGGGGGTAGCCCTTGGGCGCTCGACTTGCGATAATAAAGGATAGAATGCCATTCGCCAGAGCATACCCGCCAAAGAGCAAGACCAGCGTAAGCAGGGTAATGGCAGGCCAAAAAAGAGCCGCCAAGCCAAAAAGCACCCCCGACAAGCCTTGAAGCGCCAACAACCACCAATTATGCGTGAGTAGATCCGCCACGGTTTTTTCATCTACAACTACATCTATATTCTTATTCGCATTCATATGATTTTTTGGTTGAAGGGAATGCTAGAACAAACCCTCGATTTCAATCGATTTCACGGAATATGATCCGTTCACGTTCTGTTCTTGCAGATACCGTTCCACCCCCGGTAGCAACGAGATTCGCTTGGATGAATGCGCTGCTTCTCAAGCGGTTAACACAGAGAAAATCGAGCGCAAAACACGAAACTGGCGGACGACCGAAAAAGATCAGGTCGGGATTTCGACAAAGAGACAGCCCTTTGTCATGAAGCCACAGGATACCCGAAGGCTACGCGCTTCTTCCCGCATGCCTGGCCCGGCTTGGTTATGTAAATCGGTCCGGCCCGATACTCTTCGAAATCAAAAGGCTGGGACAATGGATGAGTTAAAGTCCACTGCTCTGCCGATAAGCTCATCAGAGCGACGATCTGGATCGGAAATTCACGAATCCGCTTGCCATTTATTTTCACCTCTAGCAGGATGATCTTTCGACATTTTTCAGCGAAGAGAATGAGCCGTCCACGAAGATTGCCCGAAGAGATTTTACTTCGGAATTCCTCAGGATCTGATACCGAATGGTATCTGAAAACGGTAGCAGATTGGCAGCAGTCACTGCCCGTCGTCATTTTTAATTCGTTGATAATTGCCAACTTGGCTGGATAGCTCAGCTGGTAGAGCAGCGGACTGAAAATCCGCGTGTCACCGGTTCGATCCCGGTTCCAGCCACTCCTCTCTAACGAGAGGCAGTGTACTAAATTGTACCAAACGCACTCTCAATGTGCTATGGGAGGGGAAACGGCCGCATTATTCGTGGCGGGCGTTAACGGAGCTGCGTTGGACGAGGCGGGCGGAGTCGCTGCCGTCGGAGCATTTGTCATTGGCGCGTTCGCAGAGAACAGTTCCGGTTGGGCTTCCTCCAACTGTTTGAGCTTGTACTTCTCGGTTATTTTAGCCGCATTCGCATCAGTCGGCGACAGGCGGATCAAATCTCGTGCGATGGCAAAAAACTTGGTCTTTTCGTATTGCGCCCGCTTCACCTTGCCGTCCATTTGATCCACCGACCGAGTCACTTCTTCAAGCTCATCATTAATCGCCAGCATCTGATAGAGCGCGAGCGTGCCGAGCCCGATGAGGAGAATCAGCATCGGCCAGAACAGCGTGAGTCGCGGAGTCACCGGAGATGAGCTTGAGCGGGGCGACGAACTTGAGCGAGGAACGGGGGTTGAAGCGGCGGACATATAGAAAGTGAGAGGGAGCTACCAGCAAATTAGGGGGCCTTCGGTATCGGAGTGGCCGGGGCTTTGGCCGGAACCGGCGATGTGGGTGAACCGGGCGCTCCCGCCGCCGATGATGTCGGACCCGCCGGCTGGGCACGGACCCCGACGTTTTCAGCCCTCAAAATTGCAGCAAGGGTGGGATCCTGGGCACTCGACTGATAGATATTGACCGCCAGTTCCTTCCAAGCGTTCTCGTAAGCCGCGCCTTGCGAAACCGCCTCCTGGCATTCCTGCAGCGTCCGCTGCTCCTGGTTAAGTTGATGGCTCAGGAAAGCCTGCCTCACCAGTAATATACTGATGACCAGACTGCCCAAAAGCAGAATCCAAAATTGAAGAAGCCTCATACAAAGATGCGTGATTGATTCGCGGTATATCCCACGATAAGGGGTAGATTAAGCGCCCGACCCTCGCGAAGGCAAGCGTCACGGCAAACACTCCCTTAGTGAATATGGCGCCCGGTCAACAGCCCATAAATGATCAAACCGGCCCCGATTAGAGGCAGCGGAGCGAACGCCATCCGAATTCGCGGCCCTTCGAAGTATTGCGTAAGCACGGCCCCGATCTGGGCGCCGATCGCCGCGCCGGTTTGCATGATCAAGGCAATCAACACATCGACGTTGCCGTTTATAGCGTGACGAAACGAGCCGTAGCCGGCCGAAACGACGATCTCAAATAAATCGGTTCCGATGGCGATATGGGTCGGAATCCCTAACAGATAGACCATGCACGGCATGCGAATATACCCGGCGCCCCCGCCCAGAAAACCGCTGAAGACCCCGCCCACAAACGAAACGATAAGAATCGCCCAGACCGAGATCGACTTGATGCCGGAATGGGGCAGTTCCATCTTCGGCTCCCACGACAGCGAATGGGTCCAATGAGAGATGAATTTGAATGCTCGTTTGTCCTTCTCCTGGGAAGTCTGCTGGCTGACCGGCTTACGGCTGCCCTTGAGTTTCAAGGCCTGCCAGCTCTCCAAAAAGACAAAGGTCGATATCGCGACGAGAACAAGGATGGTCGCACAGCCCACGACCAAATCGACCTTGGCGATTTTTTTCAGGGCCTCGATGCCCTGGACGCCGACCTCGGAGCCGCCGATCGTGGCGACGACCATAACCGCTGCGAGACGCAGATCGATGTTGCCGAGGATGCGATGTTTGCGCGCCGCGACGATCGATTTTCCGACGATGTGCAGGAGATCGGTCCCCACGACAAAATTCATGGGCAAGCCAGCCACAAAAAGAGCCGGACCGGCGAGGAAACTTCCACCGACGCCGAAAAAGCCACCTAAAATTCCAATGATGAAGCCGAGACCGATCAGGTAAAACGGATCGATGGTCGCGCCGGAGATGGGAAAATACATGAGCGGCGAGGTTAGGGCTTTTTTGCTTTTTTCGCCCGGACAAGCCAAACTAGGAAACTGCTGACGATTTCCAGACCGACTGTTTGGGCGATCATCACCGTCAGCGCCATGACGGCGAAAAGCTTGCGGTCGTGATCAAACAGCTCCTTGAACCAGCCGCCGAGAAAATGCAGGACGAGAGCGAAGTAAACGACGAGAAGAAGCGCGTAGAGGGCGAGTTCCAGGAAAAAGGATTTCCAGCTTGGAAGTGGGTCCATATATTGACGTAGCGCTGATTTCCTAACGCTCGAAGCGATAACCAACTTTCGCCAAGTTTTGTCTTATGCTTGAAAGAATCATTCAGTCGACGATAGAGGATTTCTGTACCTTGGCAAAGTAGTCTCTCGCTTAGAGTAGCTAGGTTTATCTGGTATCGGCATCTCTTTCCATGATCGATTTTCAACAACTTATCCACCAAGGCGGCGTCCATGCCTGGATCTATATCCCCACGGCGATCCTGCTTGGTGCTCTGCACGGGCTGGAGCCGGGCCATTCCAAAACCATGATGGCAGCGTTCATCATCGCGATTCGCGGGACTATTCCGCAGGCCGCGCTGCTTGGACTTTGCGCCGCATTCTCCCATAGTCTGGTCATCTGGCTCCTTGCCATTTTGGCGCTGCATTATGGCAGCCAGTGGAATGCGCAAGGCACGGAGCCTTATTTTCAATTGGCATCAGCGACCATCATTACGGCGCTGGCGATTTGGATGGCATGGAGGACCCACCGCGACGTTCAGGGCGAAGTCCGCCATGCCCACGGCCAAGAGCATAAGCATGAGCCCCCGCATGATCACGGCCATCACGAGCATCACCATGATCATGACCATTCCCACGAGAATCCCCACGACGTAAGCTTGGTCGAATACCAGGACGCCCATGAACTCGCGCACGCCGGCGAGATCGAGAAGCGCTTTGGCAACCGCAAGGTGACCAACGCCCAGATCGCCCTTTTCGGCCTGACTGGAGGACTGCTCCCCTGCCCGGCCGCATTCACCATCGTACTGATCTGCCTGCAATTGAAACGTTTTGCCCTCGGCATCGCCATGGTCCTCTCGTTCAGCGTGGGACTGGCGCTCACACTCGTCGCGGCCGGAGCTTTGGCTGCGTGGAGCCTGCACCATGCGGAAAAACGGTTCCGCGGGCTTGGAACTGTGGCCCGTAAACTTCCCTATCTTTCCAGCGCCTTGCTCATCTTGATCGCGCTTTTTGTCGGTGTTCAAGGCTGGCTTAATCTTAGCTCCGCCCACTAAAATCGATCCACGGAATATTTCCTAAAACGATCCCTTGACTTACGAAAGTTGTAAGGAACGGTTTGTATGTGAAAGGGCGTTTTTCACATCTGGTCGGCGGCGACACAGATTTGACCGGCAAGGTTGTCGGTGTTTACGTCCTTTTGATCGGCGTGAATCTCGCCGCGTGGGCTTGGGCCTTCGCCTGTTTCCATCACTATCCGGTTTTGCTGGGCACCGCTTTTCTCGCCTACTCGTTCGGGCTTCGCCACGCCGTCGATGCCGATCACATTGCCGCCATCGATAATGTCACCCGCAAGCTGATGCAGGAGGGCCAGCGACCGGTCGGCGTGGGCCTTTATTTTTCCCTCGGCCACTCCACCATCGTCTTCGGACTGTCCGCCGCCATCGCCCTCACCTCAGTGGCGATCAAGAATCACTTCAACGCCTTCACCAGTATTGGCGGCGCGATCGGCACGGGCGTGTCCGCTTTATTTCTGCTCGGCATCGCCGCGGCCAACCTTGTCGTCCTCGCCTCCGTCTACCGCACGTTCAAGGTCGTCAAGGCCGGCGGCCGTTATGTTGATGAGGATCTCGATCTGATCCTTTCCCAGCGCGGCTTCTTCGGACGCATCTTCCGCCGCCTGTTTCGCCTGATCGGAAAAAGCTGGCACATGTACCCGCTCGGTTTTCTCTTCGGCCTGGGCTTCGATACCGCCACCGAAGTCGGCCTGCTTGGCATCTCCGCCACGGAAGCGTCCAGCGGGCTTCCGGTCTGGACCATCCTCGTCTTTCCCGCGCTCTTCACGGCTGGCATGGCGCTGATCGATTCCACCGACAGCATTCTGATGCTCGGGGCATACTGTTGGGCCTTCGTCAAGCCGATCCGCAAACTCTATTACAACCTCACCGTCACAGCGGTCTCTGTCGTGGTGGCGGTGCTCATCGGCGGCATCGAGGCCCTCGGGCTGATCGCCGGCCAGTTCAAATTCCAAGGCACCATCTGGGCCCTTATCGACTTATTGAATAACAATTTCGGCATGCTCGGATTCATCGTGATCAGTGTCTTCGTCGTCTGTTGGATCGTTTCCGTTCTGATTTATCGCCGGAACCGTTATGACGACATCGAAGTCAGCGCCGGACCCGCCGGTTGATTTTTATTCGTAGTCAGTTTTGGGACAGTCAAATCGATTTAAACCGCCGATATGGACCTACCCGCCTCCACCACCGCTCGACGGAACGCAACGCCGTTTGCCACGCTTCGCCGTTTCGCCGCTTCCCGCACGCAGGCCCCGCGCGAACGCTGCGAGCTTTGCAGCATCGGCCTTGCGCCCGAGCACCGCCATCTCCTGGAAATGGCCACGCACAAAATCATTTGCGCCTGCGACCCTTGCGCGCTCCGGTTTGAGAACGTCATCGACGGCCGCTTCAAACTTATTCCGCGCGACGCCCACTCCCTTCCCGATTTCCAGCTCAGCGATGAGCAGTGGAATGATCTCTCCCTGCCAATCGATCTTGCCTTTCTCTTCTACAGCACGCCCGCCAAACGCATGATGGCGCTCTATCCGAGTCCCGCTGGCGCAACCGAATCGCTGCTGCCGCTCTCCGCCTGGGATGCGCTCGCGGCAGAAAATCCTCCGCTGGGCCGACTCGAGCCCGACGTCGAGGCGCTGCTCGTCAACCGCGTTCGAGAACAGCGTGTTTATTATATCGCGCCAATTGACGTCTGCTTCGAATTGGTCGGCCTCATGCGCACGCATTGGCGCGGTCTGTCCGGCGGCGAGGAAGTCTGGCGCGAGATCGACGCGTTTTTCGCCCGCCTCGAAGCACGCGCCCGGCCGATTGTATCGAAGGAGATTCAACATGCCTGACCTCGACTTCAAAATCACCGGCATCGAGCCCGGCGCGTACGGGTTAACCCCCCTGCTCAGTTTCAGGCTCGAGGTGACCAATACGCCCGAGACCGAAATCATTCACACCGCCATCGTGCAGGCGCAGGTTCAACTTCAAACCCCGCGGCGTCCGTATCAGCCCAGCGAAAAAGAAAAACTGACCGAACTCTTCGGTCCACCCGAACGTTGGAAGGACACGTTGCGCACGAAGCTCTGGGCCATCACCCAAACCACCGTTCGCTCGTTTTCCGGCAGCACCACGGCGCTTCTCACCATCCCCTGCACCTTCGATGTGAATGTGATCGCGACGAAGTATTTTTACGCGCTCGACCAAGGCGACGTTCCGCTTTTGTTTTTGTTCAGCGGCACCATTTTTTACGAGGCACCTGACGGGCGCCTGCAGGCGCAACAAATCTCGTGGAACAAGGAATGCACCTACCGCATGCCGGTCAAGGTCTGGCAGGACTTGATGGACCATCATTATCCGAACACGGCCTGGCTCTCGCTCAACCGCGATGTCTTCGAGCGGCTCTACGCCTATCGCCGCAGCCACGGTCTCGGGACTTGGGAACAAACCATCGAGCAACTTATTCCCGTCATGGAAGACGCCGGAGTCGCGCCATGAATCAGCAACTCATTGATACCGTTGTCCATGCGGTACTCTATGAGGGCTATATCCTTTATCCCTACCGCGCCTCAGCGAAGAAAAACCGGCAGCGCTTCACCTTCGGGCGCGTCTATCCGGAGGCCTACAGCCATTCGGAAAGCGGCGCGGAGCCATGCCTGATGCAGACGCAATACCTGGTCGAGGGTTCCACGTCGGCCAAGCTCGAAATCAGCGTGCGGTTTTTGCATCCGATGGAACGCAATGTAGGTGCGGTCGCCGCGCCGCTGCTGGAATTGCCCCCGGACGACAACCCCGATTTTTTTCATGTCGTGCCGGAACTGGAGATCGACGGGAAGCTTCACCAAAGCTGGCAGGAAGCGGTCGAACGTACCGTCCGTATTCCGGCGTTGAGCCTGGCGGCCCTTCAGGTCGAGCCGCAACAGATTCCCTTTTCCTTCGCCGCATTCCGGTCGATTGAACCGATTCTTGATCAGCGCCAGCACATCGGCGGCGTCATCGTGCGGCGACAGGAAGCGGTCGAGGGCGTGGTCGAACTTGCAGCGGAAGCGGTTGACGATTCTGTCTTCAAAATCACCGTGCGCGTTTTGAACAAAACCGCCGTCCCGCCCGATCTCTTGCACGACGGAAACGAGATCATCATGCGGACTTTTACCTCAACGCACACCATCCTTCACGTGGAAGGTGGGGCTTTCATTTCCCTGATCGATCCGCCCGCGGTCTACGCGAGCGCCGCATCGGCCTGCCGGAACATCGGTGCGTGGCCCATCCTCGTCGGCGACGAGCAGAAAAAAGAGCGCGACGTCATGATCGCCTCTCCGATCATTCTCTACGACTATCCGAAGATCGCACTGGAAAGCCCGGGCGATCTTTTCGATTCCGGCGAGATCGACGAAATCCTCACCCTTCGGATCATGACCATGACCGACCAGGAAAAACGCGAGATGCGCGGCGTGGACGACCAGGCGCGAAAAATCCTCGAACGCACCGAGGCGCTACCCGGGGAGCATCTCCTCAAACTTCACGGTGTTATGCGCGGAACCAGCGCCCTCGAACAAGAGGCCTTCTTCAACCCGACGGCCAAGGCTCAATCCGTCACCGTCAACGGCATTTGCCTGCGCGAAGGCGACCTCGTCCGCGTGCGGCCCAAGTCTCGCGCCGATGCCATGGACATGGCGCTGGCGGGCAAAATTGCCATGATCGAGGCGATCGAGCAGGACGCCGAAAACAAGATGCATCTCGCCCTGGTGCTCGAGGATGATCCCGGCCGGGACCTTGGCTTGCTGCGGCAGCCGGGCCACCGTTTCTTTTACGGGACCGATGAAGTCGAACCTCTGGAGGGCGAATGAACCCCCATCCTTCGATTCTCGTTGCCGGTATCGGAAACATTTTTTTCGGCGACGATGCCTTCGGCTGCGAAGTTGCGTGTGAGTTGATGCGCCTTCCTCTGCCCCCGTGGGTCCGCGTTGATGATTTTGGCATCCGCAGTTACGATCTCGCCTATGCGTTGATGGAGGGTTGCGACGCCATTCTCGTCGATGCCACGCCTCGCGGCGATCTTCCCGGAACGCTTTACCTGATCGAGCTCGATCTCGAAAATCTCAGCTCGCTCGGCCCGGCCATTTCCGATGCGCATAGCATGACGCCGGTGAGCGTGCTGGAGATGGTCAAGTCGATGGGCGGCACGACCGGACGCCTCTATCTCATCGGCTGCGAGCCGGCGCAACTCGAGTCCGAAGACGGCCACATGGGACTAAGCGAAGATGTTCAGGCCGCGGTCCCGCGCGCCGTAAAAAGAATCGTGGCCCTCATCGATCAACTTTCTTCTGACGGAAACCAGCCCGCTCTCCATGGAGCGGCAAGGGAGGTGAGATAAATGTACTGTTGCAACTCTGAAAAATCGGATCAGGCCCTGGGTCGCTTCACCCGTTTTTTCTTCTATGTAATATTGGCGGCGATTGGGGGATTTCTTCTCTGCAGTGCCCCGGAACTCAAGCGGTATATCAAAATCAGCTCTATGTAAAAAAAACAGGTCGTTGCCGCGTTCGAGCCGCGAACGACCAGACTTTCAAACTTAATTAGGAAATTTGACGAGCCTATGAAAACGGTATTTCTCCAGCGAAAAACGTCTCTTTTCCAAATGAACCAAACAAACGCCCCTACGTTTTTTTCCTATATCGAACCAGCCAAAAAGAAAATAACGTTTGCGACTAATAGGGCCATAAGTAGGTTTCATTGTCGGCAGTTTTTCAACCCTCCGCAGAGGTAAATTTGTATGAAGACTCAGGAAATTCAGGCCAACCGGCCCCCCGACGTAAAGGAAGTTCACATCATTTGGATGACCACCGGGCTAAGTTGCGACGGCGATTCCGTGTCCATTACGGCCGCCTCTCAACCAAGCATTGAGGATGTCCTCCTGGGCGCCATTCCGGGTCTGCCAAAAGTCCATCTTCACAACCCGGTTTTGGCTTATGAGGTGGGCGACGAGTTCATGCATTTCTGGTTTGAAGCTGCGGCCGGCCGTCTCGATCCTTTCGTGCTGGTGCTCGAGGGTTCCGTCCCGAATGAAAAGATAAAATCAGAAGGTTACTGGGCGGCGATGGGCACCGACCCTGACACGGGCCAGCCAATCACGACAAATGAGTGGCTGGATCGCCTGGCTCCGAAAGCACTCGCGGTCATTGGCTGCGGAACTTGTGCGACTTACGGCGGTATTCACGCCATGCAGGGCAATCCGACCGGCGCAATGGGCCTCGCCGATTACCTCGGATGGAATTGGAAATCGAAAGCCGGTTTACCGATCGTCAACGTTCCCGGCTGTCCCGTGCAACCCGATAACATGATGGAGACCCTCCTCTATCTGCTCTATCAGGTCGCCGGTCTCGCCCCGATGATCCCTCTCGACGATCAACTGCGCCCCACCTGGCTTTTCGGCAAGACGGTGCATGAGGGTTGCGATCGCGGCAGCTATTACGAGCAGGGTGAGTTCGCCCAGGAATATGGCTCTCCGGAATGCCTGGTTAAATTGGGCTGCTGGGGCCCGGTGGTGAACTGCAACGTGCCCAAGCGGGGCTGGATGGCAGGCATCGGCGGTTGTCCAAATGTCGGCGGCATCTGCATTGGCTGCACCATGCCCGGCTTCCCCGACAAGTTTATGCCGTTCATGGATGCGCCGCCCGGCTCACTCGTCTCGAGCACGGTCAGCAAGTCGTACGGCACAGTGGTGAAAGGCCTTCGCAACATCACCCAGCACACCTTGAACAAGGAACCTAAGTGGCGTCATTCCGGCAATAGACTCACCACAGGTTATAAAAATAGAAATTACGCCGCAGTTTAACGCAAGGAGACTCCATGGAAACCGCCACCGTTCCCGACACGAAAACCGCTCCTACGACCAAAGCCAATACCAAGACGCCCGACATTAAAGAAATGTCTTGGGATCCGATCACCCGGATCGTGGGAAGTCTTGGCATCTATACCAAGATCGACTTCGCCAACAAGAAAGTGGTGGAGTGCCATAGCACGTCTTCGATCTTCCGCGGCTATAGCATATTCATGAAGAACAAGGATCCGCGCGATACCCACTTCATCACCAGCCGGATATGCGGGATCTGTGGCGACAACCACGCGACCTGTTCCGTTTACGCCCAGAACATGGCCTATGGCATCCGACCGCCCAATATCGCCGAGTGGATCACCAATCTCGGTGAGGCGGCCGAGTACATGTTCGACCACAATATTTTTCAGGACAATCTCGTCGGCGTCGACTTCTGCGAGATGATGGTCAAGGAGACCAATCCCGGCGTTTGGGAATTGGCGAAACGCACACCAGCGCCAAACGCGAAGCTCCACGGCTATAAGACCATCGCCGACATCATGACCTCGCTCAACCCGTTTGAGGGCGAGTTCTATCGCGAGACGCTGCAGGTCAGCCGCTATACCCGCGAAATGTTCTGCTTGATGGAAGGGCGGCACGTTCATCCCTCCACGCTCTATGCCGGAGGAGTCGGTACTGTCCCTTCCATCCAACTTTTCACCGACTACCAGGTTCGCCTGATGAAGTATGTCGAGTTTATGAAGCGGGTGGTTCCGCTGCATGATGACCTCTTTGATTTCTTCTATATGGCGTTGCCCGGTTATGAGGAAGTCGGGCGCCGCCGCGTCTTACTGGGCTGCTGGGGGTCATTCCAGGATCCGGACGTCTGCGACTACACCTACAAGAACATGGATAAATGGGGCAAGGCGATGTACGTCACTCCCGGCATCGTGGTCGACGGAAAGCTGGTCACCACTAATCTCGTCGACATCAATCTGGGCATCCGCATTCTTCTCGGCTCCTCCTACTATGACGACTGGGATAGCTCTGAAACCTTCGTCACGCATGATCCGCTCGGGAATCCTGTCGACCAGAAACATCCCTGGAACCAGACGACCATTCCCAAGCCGCAGAGGCGCGACTTCGACAACAACTATACGTGGGTGATGTCCCCGCGCTGGCTCGACAAGCGCACCGGCGATCACCTGGCACTCGACACCGGCGGAGGTCCGATCGCCCGTTTATGGGTGACGGCTCTCGCCGGCCTGGTCGACATCGGTTACGTCAAGGCGACCGGCAACAGCGTCAAAATCAACCTGCCGAGAACAGCGCTTAAGCCTGCCGTGGAATTCGAATGGAAGATCCCCAAGTGGAGTAACGCCATCGAACGCGACCGCGCGCGGACCTACTTCCAGGCTTATGCCGCCGGCTGCGCGCTCTACTTCTGCGAACAAGCCATCCACGAGTTACATGCCGGTCGCACCAAGACCTTCACGCCCTTCAAGGTGCCGGACGAAGCGATCGGTTGCGGCTTCCATGAAGCTGTGCGTGGGGTTCTTTCCCATCACCTGGTCATCCGCAAAGGCAAGGTTGCCAACTACCATCCTTACCCGCCCACCCCGTGGAACGCCAACCCCCGCGACATTTACGGCACGCCTGGACCCTACGAAGACGCCGTGCAAAACACACCCATCTTCGAAGAGAACGGCCCCGACAAATTCAAGGGCATCGATATCATGCGTGCGGTCCGCAGCTTTGACCCCTGCCTGCCGTGTGGCGTCCATATGTATCTCGGAAAAGACAAGACCCTCGAGGTCATGCATACCCCGACCGCCTTGATGGGGCTGGCTAAACACTAAAAAAACGATTCGGCTATTGGGTTTGCTTGCAGGCCCAATAGCTCTCTACTCAAACCCCCTCCTCATGATCCAAATTGAAGCCTCGCCTGAAGAAATCTACGATATCGAACTTGAGCACAGCCTGCTTGAGGCTAACGCAAAGATAGCAGATGAAAACCGAGCGAGGCTCGATCGACACGGCATCACGGCAGTCGATTTCATGGGTGCGATCGGCTCCGGAAAAACCACGCTGATCACCCGTCTGGTGGAACGACTTAAGGACCGTGTCGGCGTGGCTGTCTTCAACGGCGATGCCACAACGAGCTCGGACGGCGATCCCATCGCGGCCATGGGCGTGCCCATCGTCCAGATCGCCACGATCAACGGATGTCACCTCGACGCGAACGTCGTTGCGAAGGCCTGCGCCAAGATCGATTTGTCCAAAGTGGGACTGATCTTCATCGAGAACATCGGCAACCTGATTTGTCCCGCGGAATTTCCTCTCGGATCGAAAGCGCGGGTGGTCGTCGTGAGTGTGACGGAAGGGCCTTACATGGTCCGGAAACATCCTCACATGTTTCTCGGCGCGCAGCTCGTCGTCATCAACAAGATCGAGCTCGCCGAGACGATGGAAGTTAGTGTCGAAAAATTAATCGAGGACGTGCACCGGCTGAAACCCGGGTTGCAGGTCGTTCCCACCAGTTGCAAGACTGGAGCGGGGCTGGATGAAGTGGCCATGGCGATTCTCGCCGTGTAAGGAGGCATGGCAATGCATGAACTCTCCATCGCCTCGAACCTGGTGGAAAGCGTGCTGGAATTCGCCACCGCGCCGCCGCCGAAAAAGGTGCTGAAGGTCTTGCTGCAAATCGGCGAGTTGACTTGCGTCGAGCCGGACCAGCTTCAATTTTGCTATTCCGCCGTCATCAAGGAAACGCCCATCGAGGATTCCACGCTCGAGATCGAGCGCGTGCCGGCGGAAGTCAACTGCCCGCATTGCGGTTACGCGGGGCCTCCCAAATATTGGACCGATGCGCTCGCGGCCGCCCCGGTCGCCACGCTCCAATGTCCGACCTGCGGTCGAGCGACTGAAACCAGGCACGGCCACGATTGCACCATCAGGACCATTCGCTATGTCGAACAATAACGGCTCATCCCACACGCATCCGAATGATCTGGCCCGTGAAGGCCAGCGTATCCAGGAACTGGTCGAAAAGATCGGCCGGCTCCATGATCCGGCTTCGCAAAAAATGCTGCAGGAATGCCTCGAGTCCGTCTTGAGTTTTTATGGCCATGGGCTTGCGCGCATTCTTGAAGTCGTTGAAGAATCGGGAATCGACGACAATAAGGTCCTCGACGCGCTGATCAATGACCCCGGCGTACGCGGTCTGCTCCTCATTCACGGATTGCACCCGGTACCGCTCGAAACGCGTCTGGGGGATGCGCTGAACAAAGTTCGTCCTTATATGGAAAGCCACGGCGGCGATGTCGAGTTGATCAGCCTGGAAGATGACTACGCGAAGCTGCGGTTGCAGGGGCATTGCAAAACCTGTCCCTCCTCCACTGTCACGCTCGAATTAGCCGTCCGAGCAGCAATTGAGGAAGCTTGCCCGGACCTCCAAGGATTTGAAGTGGAAGGAATCCCAAATAGCGCCGAGCAAACACCCGAATCGTTTGCCCACACGCCCAACGCCGCGCCCGAATGGACCCGCATCGAAGCCGCCGAAGAAATCGCGGAAGCCGGCTTCATTCCCGTGCGTACGGAAAGCGATTCGCTGCTGATCTGCAAGCTCGACAGCCAGCTTTATGCCTATCGCGATCATTGCCCGGCCTGCAACCTGCCGCTGCATCTCGGCGAGATGAAGAATGGCCTGATGATCTGCAGCCTGGGCCATCGCTTCGATATCAAGCGTGCCGGATCGAATCCTGACGACGCTAACCTTCATCTCAATCCGCTCCCGTTGTTGACCAAAAATGGCACCGTTCAAGTGGCACTGGCGCGCGGAGCTGGCGCAGCCCATCTTTCCCAGGTTGAGGTATGAATACTCACTCTGAACGCGCCAAGGTTGTGGTCCGGGGAGCCGTCCAAGGCGTTGGTTTCCGGCCGTTCGTTTATCGGCTGGCTAAAGAATTGGGCTTGGCTGGCTGGGTTTTGAACTCGGCGCAAGGCGTGTTTATTGAAATCGAAGGTACCGGTGTTGCATTGAGACAATTTCTGGCCCGGTTGGAGCGGGAAAAACCGCCCCAAGCGCTGATCCACAGCTTGGAATTCGCCTTTCTCGACGCCGTTGGCTACAAGGATTTCACCATTCGCGAAAGCGAGGAATCCGGCGCAAAAACCGTCCTGGTTTTGCCCGATATCGCGACGTGCGGGCAGTGTCTCAAGGAAATCTTCGAGCCCGGCAACCGCCGCCACCGCTATCCCTTTACCAACTGCACTCACTGCGGCCCCCGCTTCAGCATTATCGAGGGACTGCCCTACGATCGCCCCAATACCTCGATGAAGAAATTCAAAATGTGCCCGGAATGCGAACGTGAATATCGTGACCCCGCCGACCGCCGTTTTCACGCCCAGCCCAATGCCTGTCCAGCCTGCGGTCCGCACCTCGAAATGTGGGACACGGTGGGAAATATTGTCGGAGTGCGCGACAAGGCATTGTCCCTGGCAGCGACGGTCATCCGTGAAGGAAAAATTCTGGCGCTGAAAGGCATGGGCGGATTCCAGCTCCTCGCCGACGCCCGCAACGAGGCGGTGGTGGAGCGTCTGCGCAAACGCAAGCGCCGTTCGGAAAAGCCGTTTGCCCTGATGTATCCCTCACTCGAAATGACACGCGAACATTGCCGCGTTTCGGAGCTGGAAGAACGCCTGCTGCTTTCTCCGGAGGCACCGATCGTTCTGGTTCACCGCTGGTCGCCGCCGCTCGCGCCTTCCATCGCGCCACGCAATCCAAACCTGGGTATCATGCTGCCTTCCACACCGCTTCATCATTTACTGATGCGGGAACTCGGTTTTCCCGTGGTGGCCACGAGCGGAAATATCAGCGATGAGCCGATCTGCATCAATGAAGAGGAGGCTTTGAGCCGGTTGCAGGGAATCGCCGATTACTTTCTCGTGCATGATCGCCCGATTGTGCGTCCGATCGACGATTCGGTGACGCGCATGGTTCGTGGTCGCGAGATGGTGCTCCGGCGTGCCCGCGGTTATGCGCCGCTTCCGGTGCACCTGAAGGATCCCCTGCCCTGCGTGCTTGCCGTCGGCGCTCACTTGAAAAACACGGTCGCGCTGAGCGTTGGGCGTGAATCTTTTATCAGCCAGCATATTGGCGATCTTGAATCGAGCGAGGCCCATGCCGCCTTTCGCGCAATCTCCGCCGACTTGCCCGGCCTTTATGGCGTGACTCCCGAAGTTGTCGCCTGCGATCTGCATCCCGATTATCTTTCGACCAAGTACGCTGCTCACCTGGCAGCGCAGGCGAAAGCGCCGGTGCATCCGGTCCAGCATCACTGGGCGCATGTTCTTTCCTGCATGACGGAAAATGAGATTGAGTTTCCAGCCCTCGGCGTCGCCTGGGACGGGACCGGGTACGGTACCGACGGCACCATTTGGGGCGGCGAGTTTCTGCTCGCCGGGGAAAAATCATTCGAGCGGGTCGCTCACTTTCGCCACTTCCGCCTGCCCGGAGGCGAGGCCGCAATCAAGCAACCGCGACGCACTGCACTTGGTATTTTATATGAGATGTACGGCGCAGCGGCTTTCGACCACAACCATCTCGCACCTGTCCGCGATTTTTTCCAAGGCGAACTTACGGTGATCCGGCAAATGCTCGCCAAGAAATTGCAATCGCCAATTACGTCGAGCGCGGGCCGGCTGTTCGATGCCGTGGCATCACTGGCCGATCTTCGGCAGGAAGTCAGCTTCGAGGGCCAGGCGGCCATGGAACTCGAATTCGCCATTCAAACCTGCGTGGCCGAAGCCTATCCTTTTGAGATCAAGAGCACCGCGCCGTGCATCATCGACTGGCAGCCCATGATGGAGGAGATCATACGCGACGTGGAGAGCGGCGTGCACGAAGGTGTCATCTCGGCAAAATTCCATAACGCGATGGTCGAGATCATTGTCGCTGTGGCCCGGCATTTCGGGCAGACGCGGATCGTCCTTACCGGCGGTTGTTTCCAAAATCGTTACCTGACCGAGCGAAGCGTGCAGCGGCTGCTCGAAGCAGGATTTCGACCCTACTGGCACCAGCGCGTGCCAACCAACGACGGCGGCATCGCTCTCGGCCAGATCATGGATGCGGCCCGCAATCTTCCCGCCTCGCAGGGGCAACCACGCATGGAGCGGAAAGAAATTAAAAGGGAGGTTATGACATGAACCTGGTCTACGGAGAAATCGTCGACATCTTTCCCGGTCCGGAACCGTTTCTGGGAAAAGTGCGCGTCGGCGGTGCGGTGAAAACAATTTCGCTCGATCTGCTGACCAACCCATCCCGGGGCGACAACGTTTTAATCTGCGAGGGCATGGCCATCAGCAAGGTGGTTCTCCCCGCTGTAAAGGAGAAAGCTTATGTGTCTGGCCATACCCGGTAAATTGATTGAAATCGCCGAAAACCCCGTAGGCGTGCGGATGGGCCGAGCAAACTTTGGCGGCATCGTGAAACAGGTCTGCCTCGAATATACGCCGGAGGTTAACGTTGGCGATTACGTGTTGGTGCATGTCGGCTTTGCCTTGAGCAAGGTCGACGAGGACGTGGCGGCGCGGACTTATGCGCTGCTCGAAGAGATGAAGCAACTCGATGAACTGGACAACGCGGACGGCGATTCCGAAATACGGACGAGCAACCTGCGTATCGCAACTGGAGGCCCATGAAATTTCTTGATGAATATCGGGATGAAACCCTGGCGCAAAAAATCTCCGCCGAAATCCAGCGTATTGTCACCCGGCCTTGGGTGTTGATGGAGGTCTGCGGCGGCCAGACCCACACCATTGTCAAATACGGCATCGATCGGCTTTTGCCCGAGGAAGTGGAGTTGGTGCACGGGCCGGGTTGCCCGGTCTGCGTGACCTCGCTGGAGATGATCGACAAGGCCCACGCCATCGCACAGCGGCCCGATGTTATTTTTTGTTCGTTCGGCGACATGTTGCGCGTGCCGGGATCGACGGTCGATCTGCTCGTGCTCAAATCGCGCGGTGCCGATGTACGGGTCGTTTACTCGCCAATGGATTGCCTCAAGATCGCGCGAGCCAATCCAGACAAAAAGGTCGTCTTCTTCGCCATTGGGTTTGAGACGACCGCACCCGGAAACGCCATGGCAGTCTGGCAGGCCAAACAACAGGGCATCACGAACTTTTCTGTGCTTGTCTCCCATGTCCTCGTGCCACCCGCGATGGAAGCGATCCTCTCCTCACCGCTTAATCGCGTGCAGGGATTTCTCGGGCCCGGGCACGTCTGCACGGTGGTTGGGTACGAAGAATACGAACCCCTCGCCGCCCGGTTTCATGTCCCCATTGTCGTGACCGGCTTTGAGCCACTCGATCTTCTCGAAGGCGTTCTCATGACCGTCCGGCAATTGGAAGCTGGAACTTACGAGGTGCAAAACCAGTATCCGCGCGTGGTGAAGCGCGAGGGTAATCCGGTCGCGCGCGATCTCGTGAACAAGGTATTTGAAGTGTGCGACCGGAAATGGCGGGGCGTCGGTTCGATCCCCAAGAGCGGCTACAAACTTCGCCCTGAGTTTCTGATTCACGACGCGGAGCGGATTTTCTCGGTGAACGAAATCGATACAGAAGAACCGGCGATTTGTATGAGCGGACTCGTGCTGCAGGGCATCAAGAAGCCGCACGATTGCCCCGCTTTCGGAACGCTCTGCACTCCGGAACGTCCGCTCGGCGCGACTATGGTTTCCGCCGAGGGCGCCTGCGCCGCTTACTACGCCTACGGCCGCCACCTCGAGACGAAAAAGAAGGAGCTGGCGCCGGTATGACCGCGAATGCCCCCGGCGTGGATGTCAGCGTGTTGATGGGGAGCTGTCCGCTGCCGATCACTAATTATAAGGAAATTGTCCTCGCGCATGGCAGCGGCGGCAAACTGAGCGGACAGCTGATTCAAAAAGTCATTCTGCCGCAATTTCGCAACGACCTGCTCGAGTCGCTGCACGATGGCGCGATTTTTTCCGTGGGCAGCGAGCGTCTCGCCTTCAGCACCGATTCGTATGTCGTCAGCCCGATTTTTTTTCCGGGCGGTGACATCGGCAAGCTGGCGGTGCACGGCACGGTCAATGACCTTGCGATGTGCGGCGCGCGTCCACTGCACCTTTCGGTCGGCTTCATTTTGGAAGAGGGCCTGCCCATGGACGATTTCTGGCGCCTAGTTCAGTCGATGCGCGAAGCGGCCGACGCGGCGGGCGTCAGCCTTGTCACGGGCGATACGAAGGTCGTCGATCGCGGGAAAGCTGATAAAATTTTTATCAATACCTCTGGAATTGGCGTGGTGCCGAAAGGCGTCAACATTCATCCGACGCGCGCGAAACCAGGCGACAAAATCATCCTCAGCGGGGCCATCGCGACGCACGGCATCGCCATCATGTCGGTGCGCGAGGGGCTCGAATTCGAAACTGAAATTGCCAGTGACACCGCGCCGCTAAATGGCTTGGTGGAAGCGATCCTTGCCACGAAAACCGACGTGCATGTTCTGCGCGATCCGACGCGTGGCGGAATTACCAGCGCGCTGAGCGAAATCACCCAAAGTGCGGGCACGGGCATGTTGCTGGATGAAGCGCGCATTCCGATCCGCGAAGAAGTCAAAGGCGCCTGCGAGATTCTCGGGCTTGATCCGCTTTACGTGGCCAACGAAGGGAAGTTGCTGGCCATCGTGCCAGGCAATGCCGCCGATGTCGTGCTCGCCGCGATGCAGTCGCATCCGCTGGGCCGGGAAGCGGCAATCATCGGCGAAGTGACGTCCGATCACACCGGTTTTGTGTTGATGAAAACGCGGATCGGAGGCACCCGCGTTGTGGATATGCTCTCGGGAGAGCAACTCCCGCGCATCTGCTAGTCGAAGAGAGGCCGACCTGATTACCGGCCTCATATTTCGAGTGAATTTTAATCCTGGCTGG
Source organism: uncultured Verrucomicrobiae bacterium (assembly GCA_963812985.1). Taxonomy (GTDB): domain Bacteria; phylum Verrucomicrobiota; class Verrucomicrobiia; order Methylacidiphilales; family UBA1321; genus JABDGH01. The sequence goes on along the minus strand of CAWEXI010000005.1, from coordinate 1,807,564 downwards.
GAAGCGTCATCGTCGTCGTTGTCGGATTCGGCGTGAAAGTCTTGGTATAGGTTTCGGTATTGCCGATCAATTTGGTTCCGCCGTCCGGTCCCGTAACCGAACCGGTGGCCGTGCGGGTAATTTCGCCGTTGGCATCCTTGGAGTAAGTCACATCCTTGTTATCGGTGCTGGTCTTGCCGTTGGGGCCGGTAACCGTTCCCGTCTGGATATAACCGTCGCTATCCTTGGTGTAGGTCTGAGCGGAGGTGACTGTTTTGCCGTTAGGTCCGGTGGCTGTGGTGTCAACCTGCTTCGAGCCGTTGGTGTCCGAGATCGTTTTGTCGACGGTCGAGGTCTTGCCTGTGGTTGTGTTATCGTATGTGGTGTCGACCGTCTTCACGCCGTCGCTAGTCGTGGTGGTCTTTGACACGTCGGTCAGATCGCCATTCGCGCCGGTATGCGTTCCCGTATAGGTTGAATCGCCCTGAGCAGTTTTGGTCCACGTGGCATCGCTCGATGACGTCTTGCCGTCGGCGTAGGTCGTCGACGCCTGGTGCGTGCCGGTAGCCGTTCCGTTGCCGGTCGAAGTGTAAGTGTTATCAAAGGAATGAGAACCCTGCCCGCAGTTCTGATTGGTCCATGTGGTCGTTCCAGAAGTGCTGCCCGTTTGACGCGTGACGCTTGAGTTGAAGGTGCCACTGCCATGATGCAGGGAGTCGTAAGTTCCGGAACGGTCGGTCGTGCCATTGGCCATTCCGCGTTGACCTCCACCAAATCCACCGCCGCTGCCGAAGCCCCCGCCGCCATGAAAAGCCCGGACCGGCAAACTAAGGACCAGAAGTCCCACACCAAAAAGACAACCCAAAATGACCGAATGATTTGATTTCATAAACGGGTAGACGAGGGTCTTACGCCAAGGTTACATTCTGCTTACGTCCTCGCCGGTTATCTCCCAGCAAGGACATATAGGTTAACCCCTTCTTGAACAGCACCCGGATTCGTGGGGTCAGTTATTTCCCGGTCAAGCCGTTCGGAGTTCCCACGCCGGTGATGAAGTCATAGCCGACTTTGCAGGAATACCGGCCATCGGTTCCCGAAGTGATATCACGAAACGCATGTGCATTGCCCAAGCTGCCGTAGATACGGGCCTCTTCCGCCGCCGTGTTGGCAGCGAAGCCGTTGCCGGCCGTCGCCGCCAAATTGAGGACGCCAGCCAGGGAAGGACTCGACACGCTCGTACCGCCGAGAATCCACCAGCCCTCTTCGCCCCAAAGGGGAGTGCTGTCGAAAACGTAGACGCCAGTATTGGGATCGGCGTCGAAAGCAAAGTCAGAAACGCCACGCTTGGCGCCGACTACGGAAGCGACGGCATTCTGGTAACTGGGCCTTGGTTCATAGGCGCTCGGGCCGCAACCGGTATCGTTCCATCCGGTCTCGCTGACGAAGGTGCCGTTTGAGGTGCGATTGACGCTGGTGCCGCCGCAACTGACGACATTGGGCGAAGCGGCCGGATATTCCATTTGATCGCTCGAATCTCCGCCCGAAGCGAGGTAGACGATGCCTGAGGCCTTGAAAAGGGGATCGAAGAACATCGCTTCGTAGGACTCCTCACTGCCGCCCCAGCTCATCGAAATTTCTTTCACGCCGGTCAAAGTCCCAGCGACTCGCACGGCGTTATCGAGATCGGTGTTGGAGTCACTGGCCGCCTCCACCAAATAAATCTTGGCGCTGGGCGCCATCGCGTGGGCCCATTCGATATCGAGTGCTTCCTCCATGTTCCAACTGGCAATGTAACTCCCGCCTGATTGCGGCGCATAACCGGTGGCGTAGACGACTTGGAAGACCTTGTTTCCCGACGCCGTGGCCACGGTCGAAGTCTCTTGCGGCAACCCGAAATACTTGGCGAAAGAATTAAAATCAGCCAAGGCGGTTGGGAAGTGGTAAGAATCCACGATGGCAATCGCATTTGAACCGCCAGTCGCGGGAAGATTGTAAATGGCTCGCAGAGAAGCGGGAGTATTGAACTGCGCCATGGTGGATGACGTGGCGTCGGGAACGACCAGCACGCGGAGCCGCGTATGAGACCGAACGTCACGATCCTGGGAGGAAAAGCCTGAGGACGGTGGAATCAGGACCTGCAAACGGCTAGGGGCTGCGTAAGCCGGTAAGGAAATTCCCGCAAAAGCGGCCAGTAAAAAGAGGCAAGAGGAGATCGTTATTTTCTTCATGGGTGATTCGCTCCATTGCAAAGCGAATGCCAACTTTCGAAGAGCCGAACCTTCTTGCCCAGCAAGTAATCTCAAGCTTATTCAATAAAATACGCAAGCATTTATGCGATCAATATACTTATAACCAACATGTTGCGAAATTATTCTGTCTTCTTTTCATAATCTCACTAGATGCCAAACTTTCGCGTTGGAGGGAGTCCTAAGGGTCGTGTTTCTCGCCAATAACGGCAAATTATGCCCAAATCGATACCCACTTTTTACCTATATGTGAATAGAAACCGGACGCTATCTGTAAATCACAATTCATGCTTGGATCCAGCGAGGGCTCCGACTTTGCCCTGCTGCACGCTAACGTAGGTTTTGCCGTGCGATACCATGACCGCGTAAAACGTCCCGCGGGCGGCGGCGGAGCCTTCGGGAGTCTGAACTTGGAAATCGGTGATCTTTGGCGTGGAGGGATCGATCAATGCGCTGACGACGCCTGAAGTGAGCTGAATGTGCGCCTCGCGCTGCGTGACCGTCGAACCTGATTTGGCGAACGCGAGCGCGTTGAGGCGCAGGTTGGAGTCGCTGCCAAGTTGGATGGCGGAACCGGGCGTAGTCATGATATCGGCCGAGCCGTCGCTGCCGGTGCGGATGGTGCTGCCGACGGCGAGTTCCTGCCCCTTTTTGAGCGGCGCAAACGAGGTCGAATCCGGCGGCGCGAATTCAACCGTCCCGGTGACTGATTCCACCACCGCTTTGACCGGCTCCGCGCGGAGAGTGGCAAAGCCGACGCCCGCCAAAAGCGCCACAGATAGCAGCCGAACGAACGAGATTTGAGTTTCGATTCATGATTTGATTCGGTGGTGGATCAGTAGCTTATCACGACTCCCAAGTCGGAGCGAGAACCGTGATCGTTGTCGAAGCCGGTGCGCACAAGCTGGAAACCGTAATCGAAGCGGAGGGAGAGGTAGGTGTTGATAGTATAGCGGACGCCGCCGCCGACGCTGGAAAGTCCGATTTCGCTCGCTTCGCCCGGCAGAAGCGTGTGGTTATAGGCTGCGCCGTAGTCCCAAAAGGCGAGGAATTGCAGCTGGTCCTGCCATTCGGGACAGTGGAAAATTTCGCCGAGGCTGAGCGGCGGCGAGCGCAATTCCGTGGTGAAGATGTAGCCCTCGTCCGTGTTGACCTCGCGCTCGTCGTAACCGCGCACGGTGTCGTAGCCGCCGAAGCCGAGTTGCTCGCTCGGCGTGAGATTGCCGTTGCTGAATTGCAGCGTGCCGCGCAGGAGCAGGCTGAAATCCTCGGGCAGGCGCGTCACGCGCTGCAGCGAGATGGTGTCGTACACGTAGCCCGATGTCGCGCCCGGATGCGATGCGTCGAAGGCAGCGTCGTTGTTGTTGCCGCCCCAATTGCCGGGGCTGTAGTAGAGCGATTCGTTGATGGTGGTCTGGCCGTAGGGATCGGTCACCGTGCCGTCGTAGGCGAAGACGAACTGGTCGACATCGACGAGCGTCTGATCCGGCGCCCGCGCCGCCGAACTCGAGGCTGTTGTTGTTGTACTTGTAGTCGAACCCGAAGCTGAAATTTTCCTTCAACGTCAGCTGTCGAGACGTTGAGCGTCGGCAGCGGAATGCCGTAACGCCCGCTGATCTGGTAGCTGCGGCCCTTGATGTCGAGCAGCGGCGGAACCTCGCCCTTGGTGTCGGCGTAGCTGCCGAAAAAAGTGAGCGTGTGACGCCACGGCAGCGGGATGACGTAGCTGCCCGCGTGGGCAGCGAGCGATTCGCCGTCGCCGCTGGTCGTGTACTGGTAATTGAGCTGCTGGCCGAGGCCGAGACCGAACGCGTCGCCCCAATTGAAGCCCGCCTCATAGCGATCGAAGCCGGTTGCGGCATTGCCGCTGTCCTCGTAGCCGCCGTAAAAACGAACGGGGAAACGGTCCGTGGTCTGCAGCACGATATCGGTTTCGCCCAAGCTGTGGCCGGGGTGATAGACGACATCGGTGGTGTGAAAGGGATTCTGGTTGAGCCAATCGAGATCGGCTTGGAGTTGGCGCGAGCTGATGGCGTCCCCGCTCTGCAGGCGCACACCGGCACCGAGTTCATTACTGGAAAACCAGCGGTTGCCCGCGACCGATATGGATCCGACGCGTCCCTCGAGCACGACCAACTGCACCACGCCGTTGGTGATTTCCTGCTGCGGCACGATTACGTCGACGATCGGACGGTCATGCTGGCGGTAAAAGGTGATGACGTCCGCGATCAACGCGTTGAGTTTGCCCCGCGTCAACGTCTGGCCAAGATAAGGCTGCAGGCGCGCATTGAAGCTGCGGGGCGCCGGTACTTTTACCCCGCGCAGGACGATACCACTGGCTTGCGTGCCACCCGTCGCGACCGCCTGGGGATTCGGGACCAAGACAACGCCCTCGAGTTGCTTGAGCAAGACTTGGCCATTATCCGGCTGCTGTGGCCATTCCCCGGGGGCGGGCGTACCTGGCGCAACCTCCGGCGTGCACGGCTTTCGGTCCCTCCCGCTGAAAATCCTGCGCCGATATGGCGGTCAAAAACGAGACAAAGGCAGCCGTTAGGCAGGCGAAGAGAAAACGTTGCGGCATGAAGCGTCGGAAGGCTCAAGGATTGCCGAAAAGAATCTCGTGCAGTTGCGCAAAAACCGCCGGACTGAGATTGATCTGGAGCTGCTGGTTTACAAAAGAGGGTGGAGGCGCCGAGTGCACGATCCCACCAAAGATATTCCAGATGCCGTTGCCCGGCGTGACCAGCCGCTGCGGCCCCGGGGCTAGTGACGTGCTGCTACCCGAGGCGAGGTTGTTTCCCTTGCCCTCGTTGACCGCACCTCCAGTCAGTGCATCTACGCTGACGGCGTCCAGCGGCAACGCTTCCGGATCGGAGATGTAGACGGACGAGTCGGGCAGCAAATGATTGAAGCCGGAAGTCTCAAACGAGATCACCGACTGATCCTCGAAGAAATCATGTGTCAGCGGAGTCGAGGGGGTTGAGGTGCCATTCACCGACCCCGCGACCACGCGACCGTCGCCACCCGCGGAAGTATCGGTCGTGAAGGCCACGAGATAAATGCTGCCGTCGGCCGAAAGTCCCGCGTATTCCTCGCCCGAGTCAGGGCCTCCCCCGGTAATACTATTCAAGGAACTCACCTGCCCGGCGATGCCGGTTGATTCGCTGCCCCATGTGACTGCCCCGGCGCTTCCGTCAAACAAGGGTGATTGGACAAGGAAATCACCGTTCGGCAAGAGAATGATTCCACCACTAGCGATATGGTCGCTGCTGTTTACGCCGACCAAGCTGTTCGAAGCGCCCAGGACACCGGTCGCAATGCCGGTCAAGTCGCTGCCCCAGGTGACGGCACCCGCGCCGCCCGCAAAGGAAGGTGAGAGGATCAAATAATTGCCGTCATCCAGAAGAGTGATTCCGCCGCTGCCGATTCGGTCGCCACTCGCCGCACCGATCAGGCTGTTGGAAGCGCCCACTTCGCCCGCGATGCCACCCGCTCCGCCGGCAAAAGTCACGGCTCCGTCGTTCCCGGCGAACTGGGGCGAGAAGACGAGATAGTTGCCATCGGACAAGATCGCCACACCACTGCTGCCGATGTCGTCGCCGCTTGATGCGCCGACCAAACTATTGGCGGCCGAAACGACGCCGGTCTTTCCGCTGCCGTCACTGTTCCATGTCACCGCTCCGGCGCCATTGTTCCAGCCGGAGGTCAGGACGAGATAATAGCTCACGTTGGAATTAACGATTGAGCCGGCAGCGCCGACATGATCACCAGCGATCGCTCCCACCAAACTATTGGAGGAGGAAACGATGCCGCTCACTCCGGTCGCATCGCTCGCATAGGTGATCGCACCTTCACCACCGCTCCACGAAGGCGAGAGCACGAGATAATTTGCGCCGTTGGCGAGCTGGACGATCCCGCCACTGCCGATGGCGTCGCCGGGTGTCGATCCCACGAGGCTGTTTATATCCGACACGTTGCCTAGAGTCGGCGTCGATTGATCACCCCAGGTGACCGCGCCCGCGCCGCTGGCAAAGTGGGGCGAAAGCACGAGATAGTTACCGTCGGGCAAAAGAGTAATTCCTGAACTGCCGATCTGGTCGCCGGGGCTTGCACCGACAAGACTGTTTTCAGCGCTCACGAGACCGACCGTACCCGTGGCTCCAATGCCCCAAGTAACCGCGCCGGTCTGGCCGGCCCAGTTGGGCGAGTCGACCAGATAATTCCCGTTATTGAGGACGGTGATTCCGCCGCTACCGACGTGATCGCCGCTGCTCGAACCCACCAAGCTGTTTAAATCCGAAATAGCGCCAACCACTCCGCCGGTATCGCTGCTCCAGGTCACCGCGCCTGCTCCGTTGCCCGAGGCGGACGTCGTCACCAGATAATAGCCGGTGAAGGGATCGGTGATCGTGCCAGCCGCTCCGACGTGATCGCCCGCCTCAGCGCCAACCAGACTGTTAGAGCCGGAAACGATGCCCGAGGTAGCACTGGAACTTTCCTCGTTGGTGATGGCGCCTGCTCCGTTGCCCCATAAGGGTGATAGGACGAGATAATTGGCGATATTGCTGAGCTGAAAAATCCCGCCGCTCCCAATTTCGTCACCGGGATTTTGTCCAACCAGGCTGTTTGATCCGCCGACCACACCTTTCACAGTGCCTGATGCATTTCCCCAAGTCACCGCACCGGTCTGGCCACTCCAATTCGGCGAGACCACAACGTAATCGTTATTAAAAAGCGTAATGATTCCACCGCTTCCGATGCGATCACCAGCGGATGAGCCGACGAGACTATTGGCAGCGCTGATGGCGCTCTTCACTCCGCTACCGTCGCTGTTCCAAGTGACTGCTCCCTCGCCGCCATCCCAATTGGGAGTACTGACCAAATAGTAACCGGTAAATGCATCGGTGATCGAACCGCTGCCGCCGACATGATCGGTATCGCTTGAGCCGACCAGGCTATTGGCGGCAGAAACCGTTCCGAGCACACCGGTCGAGGTACTGCCGTTGGTCACAGCGCCCTTGCCGCCGCTCCAGAGCGGCGAGAGAACGAGAAAGTTGCCCCCGTTACTGAGCTGGACGATGCCGCCGCTGCCGATTTCGTCACCCTCGGAAAGACCGATCAGGCTGTTCCCGGCATCGACGATACCCAGCCGCAAATTGGATATGCTTTCAAACGTCACGGCGCCCGCATCGCCGTCGAAACTCGGCGAAAGAATCAGGAAATTACCATTGTTTAATATCGTGATCCCGTCGCTGCCGATCAGGTCACCACCGGCGGCTCCGACAAGGCTATTTGAGCCGCTAATGACATTCGTGATTCCGGTTGCATCGCTCGCGACGGTTACCGCTCCCGCCCGATTGCTGAAGTAGGGCGAACTCACCGCATAAGCGGCCTCGTCCGGCAGGTCTGTGACCCCGCCGCTACCCGCACGGTCACCGGCAGCCGCGCCCACCAGACTATTCGAGGCGCTGACGGTACCTTTAACGCCCGCCGAGCCATCGCCCCAGGTCACCGCGCCGGTTTCCCCGTTCCAATTCGGCGAACTGACCACGTAATTATGGTCGCCATAAAGAAGAGTAATTCCGCCACTTCCAACCCCATCGCCGCTGGCCGTGCCGACCAGGCTGTTGGAAGCGGAAACCGGCCCACCCACACCAGCGTCATCGTTGCTCCAGGTAACGGCCCCAGTACCGTTGCTCCAGCCCGTAGTGGTCACGAGATAATACCCGAAGTCAGTGTCGAGGACCGAATTGGCCGCACCGACGTGGTCGCCCGCGGTGGATCCGACAAGGCTGTTGGAAGCCGTCACCGCGCCGAAAATGGCACTGGCATCACTCCCGTTGGTGATCGCGCCCATACCACCGTTCCATTCCGGCGACAGGACCAGGTAATTGGCGCCATTGCCTAGCTGAATGACGCCACCGCTGCCAATCGCGTCGCCCGAGGAAGAGCCCACGAGGCTATTGCCGGCACCAACCGCGCCTGTCGCACCGACAGCGGGATCGACCCACGTTGCGGCACCGGTGTGGTTATTCCAGTTCGGGGAAAGCACGACCGTGTCGCCATTGAAAAGAACAAACACGCCACCGCTGCCGACCAGGTCACCACTCGCGTTGCCGACCAGGCTGTTGCTCGCGGAAACCGCGCCGCCGCCGTTGGCAAAACCAGTCAGGCCGTTTCCAAAAGTGACCGCCCCAACATTGCCGTTCCACGATGGCGTATCGAGGACAAAATTACCCCCGACGAATAGCTCCACATTGGAACCCACCCCATCGCCGGCATGAGAGCCGCGCACCGTGCTGAGTAACGTGCCGTTGCTGTCGCTGAAGAGATAGGCCGCGCCCGCGCCTGCGCCACCGAAGTTGTCGCCAGGACTGGTGATAAGTGTGTTATTGGACGCGAGATTGAAAATCCCGGTGAAGGGCCGGCCGAAAGCGTCGTTGGAGCCGGGATCCGGATCAACGAACTCGAATGCAGAACCGTTGCTGGCGGTTGCCGTAACGTCGGCTGTATCGACTTGGTTTCCAGAGCTGGAACCATCCCCGGAACCACCAGAGCCCGATCCGTTCCCACTGCCCGATTCAGAGGTATCGGGCGAGGCCGGCCCCAAAACGGTAACCGCCCCCGGAACGCCCGTCGTGCCCGCACCCTTCGCTTCGGCACCACCGAAGAAATCGCTGACTCCTGTTCCGGTAACGCCGATTTGTCCGCCATTGCCCGCGGAGGTTGCATCGGCCGTGAGGAAGGTGCCAAGGCTGACATAAACCGTTTGCGCCAGCGCCAATATCGGAGTCGATCCGGGAGCGCCCTGGCCAACGAAAATCGATCCGCCCTGCGAGCCGCCGTTGGCAGTTAATGTGGCGCCGGTCAAATAAATGGTCGGAGCGTCGATGCCGATTGAACCGCCCATACAAGCTCCATTGACGTTAAGGGTGAGAGAGAGGTAGGCCTCCGAAGTTGGACCGGTGCCGAGAAATTGGATCGAGCCGCCCTGATTCGCACCTGAGGCGTCGATCAAACCGGTGACGCTACCGAGCGCATTGCCGGAATAAGTCACGGCAACAGTGCCGCCATCGCACTGCGTGCCTTTGACCGAGATCGCGCCGTCATTTTGCACATTCTGGGAATTGATCGTCACACTGCCGCCCATGGCGCCAGACGCATCGATCGTCTTGCGGTTCCAAACCGAGCCGCCGGTGATCTTCACGCTCCCGCCGTTGGCGCCTGACTTTGCCGTGATTGTCCCCGTATTCTGAATCATCCCCGCGTCCGTGGTCAGGAAAATGCGGCCCCCCTTTTGACACACGGCGGTCGCGCGAATCGTTCCCTCGTTGTTAATGGCGAGCGCGAAAAGATTTCCATTGGCCGCCTTCAACTCGGCGCTGGCCGCGGCGATCGTGCCGCCGTTATGGACCGCGGCCTGAGTCGCCGCTGAAGTTGCGGTGGGCGACGGACTGACAAAGACATGTTCCTGCCCGCATTGGTTTAGCATGACATCATCGCCCGACGCCAGGCCCGCCGTGCCGTTAGGCGCGTTGATGTTGCCGGTATTATCGACCGTCTTGCCGATCAGGTAAACGTCGCCGCCCAAGGCGTTGATCGTGCCCTGATTCTGAACGCCGGCCGGATTACTGCCGGTAAAGTGGAAATTTCCCGAGACAAAATCAGCATCGGCGATGTCGCGCGTGCTGGCCAAAAAAGTGTTGGCGGTGACGACTCCGCCGGGACCGACGACGACACCGTTGCCATTGATCAAGTAGACTTGACCGTTGGCCGAAAGCGTTCCGTCGATGATCGAGGTTTGTCCACCCAAGACCCGGTTAAGCGCTGCGCTGCTGCTGCATGGCTGCACGAACTTGGTGAGCTCGCCCGAGCCGATGGAAAACGTCTGCCAGTTGATGATGGCAATATTGCTGGCCTGGTTGATGGTCACCGTGCCGGGAATGGTCCCAATCGACGCGCTACCGCTAACGACTTGGCCGCCGGTCGGGTTTGCCAACGACTGCACCATGCCAACGGCAGTTAACCCAGCCGCGATGATATGTCCCAGCGTCGTTCTTTTCATGCACCGTCGCCTCAAGTTATGCGTGCCCGCGACACGCGCTCAGCGGGAGTGAAGACCAGTCCGGCAACTCTATGGGACGCTGCGTTTTAGTAAATCAAAATGATGAATAAGTTAGACACCTTTACTTATTACGCATTATACTGTAAATAGTCGCCTTTTGCCTAGCCGGAGTTGCCCATATTCGCGGACCCCGAATGCTATAATTTATAGGTACGCGAATGTCAGGACGGGTACTGCGACCCCCATCAATTCTACGGGCTCATTCCAAAGCGGATTTCTCCGCAGCTGACCAGCTCGGAATTTAAGCCGACTTGGCGAGCTTGAAGAGGGCGGCGACGCGCTTTTTGTGACGCGAGGCAGTATTGCGATGAACGACGCCTTTTTTGGCGGCGCGGTCGATTTCCGATTGGAATTGAGGCAGAAGCTTGGCGGCTTCGTCCGTCTTGCCGGCCTTGGCCAGAGCGCGGATTTTCTTTTCGGAAGTGCGCACGGTGCTGATCTGAACGCGATTGCGGGTGCGGCGGCGCACGGCGGAGCGGGCCTGCTTGGCGGCGGACTTGGTATTAGCCATAGCCCGCCAAGCTGCCGAAACTTCCCCAGGATGTCAACGCGGCTTTGCGTGATTTTCTTCGCGTCGTCCAGTTACGTCACCACGCCGCTGGCCAGTGTGGGCTGGAAATGGGGCGGGTCGGCTTCGGGCGTGAGGAGCTGCACGTCGATTTGCTGGAGGCCGGCGGCGGCGAGCCAGTCGCGGAGGTCAGTCTCGCTGAAGCCGAGCCAGTAATCGCCATAGAGTTCGCGCGCCTGGTCGAAATGGTGCTGGTTGAGATCGAGGACGATGAGGCGTCCGCCCTTGCGCAGAAGTTTCGCGGCGGCGGCGACGGCCTGCTGCGGGATTGGCGGCGTGGTGGAGCGCCTGGCTGAGAATGACGATGTCGACGCTGCGCGGCAGGGATGGGCGGGTCGGCCAGGTCGCCGAGGCGATACTCGAGATTGGCGATGCCTTTCTTCTTCGACTCGGCGCGGCCGAACGCGACCATCTTGGGGGAGTTGTCGACGGCGATGACTTTTTCCGCGCGGCGGGCCAGGAGTTGCGAGAGCCAGCCTTCGCCCGCGCCGAGGTCGGCGACGACGACGTGCGGGACGAGTTGCGCGAGCAGCGGGCCGATCTCGGTCCAGGTGCGGCCGGGGCAGAAGCTTTTGCCGAGGCGGCCGGCGACGCGGTTGAAGTATTCGCGGGCGGTGGCGCGGCGCTTTTCCAGGACGAGTTTGAGCCCGGAGGAATCGGACTTGGCGCCGGGGACTTCGGAGAGGGTGAGCAGGGCGGATTCGAGGATCTGGCGGGTTTCCTTGCCGAGCTTTTTGACGAGCGAATAATAAGTGCGCTTGCCTTCGCGGCGGGGTTGGACGAGGCCGACGCGGCGCAGATGGGCGAGGTGGGTGGAGATGCGGGACTGGCCGAGGTGGAGGATTTCCTGGAGCTCGGCGACGGAAAGCTCCTCCTCCTCGAGCAGCGCGAGAATGCGCAGGCGGGTGGGATCGTGGAGGGTCTGCCAGAGCGCGCGGTAGGACATGGTTTGCTTCCCGCCCATTACATCCACGTATCGAGATGCGTCAATGGATTTATTTTTGGAAAATGGGAAGCCATTTACGCCATTTAAGGCGGCGTGGGCTTCTGTGCGGGCTTGAATACGAAGCGCAAGGGCTTCAACGACGCTGAAGGGGCGCGCAGGGGAGATCGGGAATTTTTGCGAAGCTAAAACTGGCATGAGTTGATCATGCACGAAACTTGAATGGGGCGGTATCGCTGGAGGTCTTAAAAAGACAGAAGGGCTTAAAAAGTTTTTTCTCCCTCTGAAAAAAAATTTATAATTATGACGGAATTAACGGAATGGACGGAAATTTGACAGGATTAACAAGACTAACAGGCGTGGGAGAACGGGAAATTGACAGGAGAAACATGAAGGACAGGGTAGCGCTATTATCCTGATGGCTCGGTAAGGTTTTGAGGAAAAGTCGAAAGATGTTTGTGCCTTTTTCTCTTTCCTTTTTCTTTCCACTAACCTTGCATGTTTGTTCCAACTTTGAGATATTTTGGTTAGCTGAGCTTGGGAGAATATGTGAAATTCTTGTGCCGCCTCATTGTATTCGTCGGCCGCTATAGTTTTTGGGCGGTGGCCATGGGAGTGGGCTGCGCGGATGTAGCCCATGCGACCGCTGTCGTCTCCGCAAATATAAGTCAGACAACCGCTGGATCTCCGAACAGTTACAGCATAACGCTAACTAACTACAGCACGGCAAGTGAGACCGTCTCCACATTCTGGGTTAGTGGAAAAACGGGGCAGAACTATATGGCTGTCTCACCGACAAATGTCACAGCTCCCGGTGGTTGGACCAGCACCATTACGCACGGCGGGAGCAATGACGGTTACGGCATTGAATTTAACACCAGCACCAGCCCTCTGGCGTCAGAAACAGCGTTATCAGGCTTTTCCTTCAAAAGCACGTCATCTCTAGCGCAGTTACAAGCGAACTCTGCCTATTACACAACCGCGCCTACGTTGGGTTCGGTAGTGGTCACTAGCGAAGGACAAGTGTCCCTGGTTGTTGCCTTTCAGGCTCAGCTTGTAATCTTTGGAGATAGCTTAAGCGATGTGGGTAATAGTTATAATACTGGCCATACCTTTCTGAATAATACTATCGGCCCCCCCAATTACACGCTTGGCCGATATACCGACGGTCCCGATTCCACGCCAAGCACCCAAAAAACGGGTACATGGGACGAGCAATTAGCCGGATTAATGGGAATTCCGCTTCCGACAGCTTCGACCACAGGAGGCTGTAACTACGCTTTCGGGGGAGCGGTCACGGGAATTGGCGGTTCAGGAATGCCGCCGGGAATGTCAACGATGGTCTCCACCTTTTTGCAGGATTTTCCATCTCCTTCGTCCAGCGCAATCTACATCCTTTGGGGAGGCGGGAACGATTTGTTCAACGTCACCCAAGCTAGCGCGATGCCAGCCGCAGAAGCCACGGCCATCAGTAACCTCAAAACGGAGATCGGTAGACTGGCGACCGCTGGCGCGAAAAATTTTGTCTGGCTCAATCTGGCACCCCTTGGGGGTTCTCCCAAAGGCGCAAGCTCGGGATTAGCGGCGTCACTGAATGCCGCCTCCTTGCAGTTTTCCACGGACCTCACCGCGGCGATTCCTCAATTGCAAACGTCTTACCCCGGCATCAAAATTACGGGTGTGGATATATACTCACTCTTTAATCAAATAGGTTCAAATCCTTCGGCGTATGGATTCAGTAATGTCACCTCAACTGCACAGGGAAATGCCGTCAACCCCGATACTTATTTGGATTGGGACATCGAACACCCGACTACCGTTGGACACGGATACATAGCTGCCTTGGTGTATAGTGATCTCACTCCTGCCTCATCTACCCCCACCGCGCCCCTTTGGGCGCTGGTTATTATGGCCCTACTGTTAGCTGGCGTGGCCTTTCGTGCCTTGGACGCTTCCCGCAGAATGGACAGAAATTTGTGAAGGAAGACGTGAAATACATGAAGAAGGGGGCGCGCGCGAAGGGCTGCAGAGGCTGAAGAGGAGGGAAGACAGAGAAGAATTTGACGGAATCAACGGAATGGACGGAATTTTTGATGGGACTAACGGGATTGGGGGCGAAGCGAAATTGACGGGAGAAACCTGGACCTAAAAGTCGGGTTTACGCGGCCTGCCCCGCGAACGCACCGTCGATTCCAGACCGTGGGTGATTGTCAGTTCCGCGATCCATTGAGGTTGCCCCTGCGGAGTGCCACGCACCACGCTTTGCCGCAGCGAATCCAATCCGGCGTGGGACAATGGCTGGTTCACCGCCTCAAGCCAATGTTCCCCACGATCCCAGGGGACCAGTTTCGGTCGCGCAACCTCCACCAAGCCATCCCGGATTGTTGCCCGCGACAAACTCGACCAGGACCAGTCTTGCGCCCGCGCCACCAGTCCGGCCCGCAAAGGGTTGGCCTCCACGTAACGCAAAACGTTATAAAGATAGCTCTCATCCTGGATCGGGAAACTCTTGTAGCGGCCCTGATAAATGTGCCCTCCGGCGAGGCTTCGGTTCTCCCGATGGACCCGCCGCACATGCCGGTTGCAAACCCCGTGCATCCAGCGGCTCAGCTCGCTCATTGCCTCCACCTCCACGACCAGGTGCCAGTGATTGCCCATCAGGCAATAACCCCACAGCTTGACCCTATACTTCGCAATCGACTGGCCGAGCAGATCAAGAAAAAGAGCGTACTCCTCCGGTTGCCGAAAAAGCATTTGCCGATGATTGCCGCGGTTGAGCACATGAAAAAATCCCCGCTCCAAATGTTTTCGGGGCAGTCTCGGCATCCCTCCTTGCTATCTCGATCCCCTCCCGCTCTCAAGCAAAGTTATAAAATTAAACCCTCCGCGTGCCTGTCCCCTTTATCGCCTCCTTTGTCCCCTTTATCGCCTCCTTTTTCGAGTGCGGCTGATGCGCTGGGAAAAAGGTGGTAAGGAGTGGCAGCAAGGGCAGGCAACGGGGTCGGACCGCGCAGCTCTTATAACAGTTGATTATTTTTGCATGTGGAATGGACCCGGATTTACCACGCAGTATGCAACGAATGCCAACCAGATTAAATTTAACGTGCAGCAGGCGGCGACAGCACCGAATCGTATTTCATGATATTTCGCCTTGACTAGCGAAAACAACGCAAATGCGGTGCCGAAGCTTACAAGGCCACATGCAAAAAGTATTGCTTCCTCAAGATTGCTCAGACTTCGGATAGTCAGCTGAGAAGGGATCAAATAACGTACCAAAAGCGTAACAATCCCGATCAAACTTGGGACTGTAAGCCAAAAAGCATTCCTTTCGGCAACCGGCTTCATTGCAATGCCAGGACAACAAACATATTATTCGAATCGTCCTTTTTGAGTTGACTCATGAGACCGAATAAGAGGCCAACATCTGCTTTTTTGACGCCCATCAGATCGTAAGAAAAAGGGGACAGGCACGGAGCCGATACTGGCAGTTCATGGGCGAAATTCAAGGCCTCCGCGTGCCTGTCCCCTTTATATTTTCGCTCTATTATGTTGTACTTTGGAGGATACGGTTTGCAGTGATGGCTGGCTCACAGAATTGAATGAGATAATTTCATGCGTGCTTTTTTCGTTGTCACACTTATTGGAGGCGCAGCTCTAGGAGCGGCAATGCAGGGATCGTTTTTGATGTTTTTACTTCTCATCTTTGGAGTTGAGTACTTGCTCTTTCCCTCCGCGGTTATCTTAATAGTGGTAGCCGTTATTCAACGGTTAAGAGGTCATCTAAACACGCAGTTACTCAAATCTGGGGTGCTGGCATGGTGTGCGATTGCGGGTGGACTTTTTTTCATGTGGGGCACAGGCCGCGTTACAAATCGATGCGAAGTCGATTCGGTTCATCTCTACGTTGCGAAATCAGTACCGCTACTCGAACAAATTAAAGCGCGGGATGGCTCTTATCCGTCAGCGCTGCCGGTTTCGCAATTAGGAGAGCCACCGATCCTGCTGCAGACAAATGACGCATACAGATCCGACGGAAAAGAGTTTCACTTTCAGTACTCGAATCCGGCCGAATTTCTTGGCGGAGAGCAATTCGATAGCTCCACGAGACAATGGAGTTATTTTGATCCTATGGGTTGATGTGGTCGACTTCCGATTGTCCGAGGCGCAGAAAAACACCCGCGCAACGCCGAGACCCACGCCGAGGAAAAAGGGGAGTAAGAAAAAGGTGCCTGTCCCGTAAGAAAAAGGGGACAGGCACGGAGCCGATACTGGCAGTTCATGGGCGAAATTCAAGGCCTCCGCGTGCCTGTCCCCTTTATCTTTTTCCCAACAACAAGAATGACTGCCAAAAAGACCAGCCAAATGGGAAGCCAGAAAATGAGAAAAACCATGGTTTGATAACCCACGGTGTGAGCATATAAATCTCCATCTGTCGGATTTTTCAAGTAGTGCCTGATCGACCAAACTGCGTAGCCAATACAAGAAATTGACCACGCCAAAATTGTCCCGACCGCTATTTTAGATAGGTCGTTTTTCATTTGTTAAATATTTGCCAAACTGGGCAAAGAGAAAAAGGGGACTGGCACGAAGCCGATACTGGCAGTTCATGGGCGAAATTCAAGGCCTCCGCGTGCCTGTCCCCTTTATCATGTTCCCTTTATCATGCTCTCATGCGTGCCTGTCCCCTTTATCATGCTTTCTCATGCGTGCCTGTCCCCTTTATCCTGGTTGGGTAAGACATGGCTTAGGCCTGTATATACTTTTTCCAGCGCCAGCATGAGTTGCTGGATTTTATCTAAATCTCTCGATGGGCATGGATTAAAGGGGACAGGCACCTTTTCATTCGTTTTCATTCGAAAGAACCAATTTTACGCGGTTTCATAACGTGGAGCGAGGCTAGGCGCAACCCGTTGAGGTTGCGCCTGTGGAGCTGAGCGCACAAGAAATTTGGGAGGAAGGAAGAATTTTGACGGAATTAACGGAATGGACGGAATTACCTCATCACAAATATTTGTGGTCAAGCTCAACATAAGGTACCGTGTTCATTTTTGGGCCAAGGCGGACGGCACCGTTGCCGGATTCCGCTATAAGTTGATCCCCCATAACCCGCCTAGAGTAGGTTTTGAGGGACCTACAATAACAAACCCAATCGAGGCAGGCACCAGCTGGACGGAAGAAACCAGTGAAATCGACATTCAAAACCCGAACGATAAAACGGCTTCCACCTGGGCTTATTCGTTTCAGTTTTTATTTACCGGCCAAACCACTTTTTACATTGATGACCTGGATATCCAGGAGGAGTCAGATTGACCGAAGCGGACGCACAATTCGGCAGGGGTTTCCACAGCAAATCATTCCGGCCGGCAATTAAAGGGGACAGGCACGGATCCGATGCTGGCAGTTCATGGGCGAAATTCAAGGCCGCCGCGTGCCTGTCCCCTTTATCCCTCCCCGCGTGCCTGTCCCCTTTATCCCACCTTTATCCCAGTCGATGATTTGAGTGAAAATTTCTCCTTAAAATGTAAAAAATACTCGCGAAGATCAGGGCGAAGCAAACGCTCGACGCGAGAAATCCCAGGATGGTTGAACCAGCTAAATGCCCGTAATAAATTGCTAATAAAAGATAGCAAAGAACCATTATTAAGGCTGGAAAACGTGGCCGTTTCTTGAGCGGAAGAAGAGAGAAAAAAACCTGATTTATTAGACATATCTCGATTAGGTCCAATCTCGTGTCGTGATCTAGGGTAATCTCATCCCTGAGCAGAATGAGATCAATAATTTTGGTGATATGCGCTTGAACTTTCTCGGGATCAGCAGCCTTATGCAGAAGCAAATACTCGCTAATTTCTCGGCGATAATCCACAGCAAAAGCAGTCGCAAACTCCCGAAGAGATTCCCCGTGGCTATCCTTGAAATGAAGGAGATTATTTTCTTCTCCAGTCGGCAACGTGGCTTTTGAAAAAATACTCAAGGACATCCTTGTTTTGATGGAATCGGCACAGGAATCAAAGCCGGTAGATTAAAGGGGACAGGCACGAAGCCGATACTGGCAGTTCATGGGCGAAATTCAAGGCCTCCGCGTGCCTGTCCCCTTTATCCCCCCTTTATCCCGCGCGTGCCTGTCCCCTTTATCCGCCCAAAAGCGAAGGCCAGTACCATGAACACTAATATAAATAAAGCGGTCGGATTGCCACCTTCATTGATACGACGTACCTCTATGGGAGGATATACCAGGCGCATTCCTTCAGAGTAAAAAGGGTCCCAAACTAAGTTTACATGAACGCGGCTAAAAGGACCTGAGTAAAACAGAGGACGAAATGGCCCCACCACCAGAGTAGAAATAGGTAATATTACTCTCCACAGCGTGACATAAGAAAACTGTAAGAGCCTGCCTGCCATTACTTGCATCCCTTATGATGCTGTGCCAGAAATGCCCTGGCATTCTGAGCGTTGGCGTTAAGACCTAAAATATCTTCGATGGCGTCTATCCAGTGAGCTACGGAGTTAGTGTTGTTAGAAACGGCCCCGGTATTTTTTCCGCCGTTATTATTATCGTCCACGTATACCTTGATATCAAAATTGCTTCCTGGAATTGGTTCTTGGCTAGAGGTCGTATTGCCGCCATGAGAATTTGGCACACTCTGCCAATTCGGACCTTGGACAAGGGACGATGCATTTGAAACAGAAGCATCCATATTCGAGAGGGGCGACGCTGTTGAAACATTGCTCTCACCTGTATCTTGAGAAAAAGGGGACAGGCACGGAGCCGATACTGGCAGTTCATGGGCGAAATTCAAGGCCTCCGCGTGCCTGTCCCCTTTATCGCTCTTGTCATCAATAAGTTGCTGAAAAACTTCGGTCGATGTTTTCCCAAGTGGGAAGGCTCCGTTGTGCTTATTTGCGTATTTTAGTAGCGCCAATCCAGGAGCAACTACTGTCGACGTGGAAGGCAAGGATTTGTCGTGAAAATCTGCAAAATAAGCAACAAACATCAATGATAATAGTAAGGCCAAACCGACCACCGCGCCGTAGCTTATCTTCAGATAGTTTCCAGTATTGAGCCCTGCCATAAGAATTATCGGACATTAAGACCCAGAGTGAAAGAAAAGGGGAGTGAAAGAAAAGGGGAGTGAAAGAAAAGGGGACAGGCACGGAGTAGAGTGTGGCAGTTCATGGTCGAAATTCAAGGCCGCCGCGTGCCTGTCCCCTTTTCTCGCGTGCCTGTCCCCTTTATCTTGTACCCTTTATCTTGGTATCGAGGCGATTTACTATGGCTTGCCATTTCTCAGTCTCGGCGGGATCACGTTTTGTGAAGCGATAATACCAATAGACTCTTGCGGCCGCCTGCAAATTGCCCTCATTAATTGCTCTGTTTTTAAACGTCTCAAGCTGTAGCGACGTCAAGTCAGCACTGTCGGGAGTCGATTTAGCAACAGTCACGTGCATTAACGACAGATTGAGAATAACAAATCCCAAGAGTGTTAAAAATATGGCAAGGACGAGTGTCCGCTTCATGTGTTTAGATTAAAGGGGACAGGCACGGAGCCGATACTGGCAGTTCATGGGCGAAATTCAAGGCCTCAGCGTGCCTGTCCCCTTTATCTTCGCCTAGTTCCGAGGATAATTGCCGGTGATTTGTGCCCGAAGAATTGCATCCATGGCTGCACAAGTATGGCCTGCTTTGTTCAAATACAAAGCTGCATATTTTTTGGACTTTCCCACATCCGTGCTCACAGCATCGTAATAATGAGCTAGAGATTCGATAGACTCCAAATTTTCAGGTTCAATTTCAAGAGCCTTCAAATAGCTCTCTTCTACCTCCGAAAGTGGAGGTCCATCAGGAATATCTAATAATTGGATTACGTCCCCACGTAGGTTCCACAAATATGGATTTGCTTGCTCGACAGCCACTGTTTCCTCGATCAAGTGGAAGACCTGTTTGATGAGCTTCACCATTTTCTGTGCCTTTAAATCTCCCTGTTTTGCAAGATCCATTAGTTCTTGGAACGTGTCGACCCCATACTCAGAAGAATAGCTGTCTGTATCGGATTAAAGGGGACAGGCACCTTTTCATTCGTTTTCATTCGAAAGAACCAATTTTACGCGGTTTCATAACGTGGAGCGAGGCTAGGCGCAACCCGTTGAGGTTGCGCCTGTGGAGCTGAGCGCACAAGAAATTTGGGAGGAAGGAAGAATTTTGACGGAATTAACGGAATGGACGGAATGGACGGAATGGACGGAATTACCTCATCACAAGTATTTGTGGTCAAGCTCAACAAAAGGTACCGTGTTGATTTTTGGGCCAAGGCAGAGGGCACCGTTGCCAGGTTCCGCTATAAGTTGATCCCCCATAACCCGCCTAGAGTAGGTTTTGAGGGACCTACGATAACGAATCCAATCGAGGCAGGCACCAGCTGGGCGGAAGAAACGAGTGAAATCGACATTCAGGATTCGGACGATAAAACGGCTTCCACCTGGGCTTATTCGTTTCAGTTTTTATTTACCGGCCAAACCACTTTTTACATTGATGACCTGGAGATCCAGGAGGAGTCAGATTGACCGAAGTGGACGCACAATTCGGCAGGGGTTTCCACAGCAAATCATTCCGGCCGGCGTGTCTTTGGTGACGACGGAGCAGGCGCCGATGAGGCAATCGTCACCGATCGTGACTCCGGGCATGACAAACGTCCTGGCGCCCAAAAACGCCCGCGCGCCAATCGTAATTTTGTCTGTGATGAGGAACATCGTCCTGGCAAAATCGTGCGTGCCGGTGCAGAGATAACATTCCTGGGCCACAGTGCATTCCGCTCCGAGCTCGACCGGCCCCAAGCTGTAGATGTTGGCCCTGTCTCCGATACATGCGCGATCATGCATGGTTAGATTCCACGGAATCTGAATGCGCGCACGCTGATGAATAAATGGCTTGCCGTGCAGCGTCGCGCCGAAAGTCCGCAGCCAGAACACCCGCCATCCATTAAGCGGTTTTGGCGTCCAGGAACAGAGCAAGAGCCAGGTATATTCCCACAGAAACATTTTTATCTTTTCCCGGTAAGTCCAGGGAGATTCATAGATGGAGTTTTGCTGGTATTGCTTCATGGAATCATCCATTTCTCAGTTTTCCTGCCCCGCCATCGGAGCAGCCTGAAACGACTTGATGGCGTCGATCAAGCTCATCGCCGTCTGCGTAATTTCAAAATTTTGCCGGAAACTCTCCACCGCCTTTATCGCCATTTCATTTTTCTCCTCGTCGGTGAGATCAAGCCAGCGCGCAAGCAGGCGTGAACAACCTTCCTCGGTGTCGGCATCGACCAGGCCAGCGCCGCTGGATTCGATTTCCCGCCAAATGTTCACCGGTCGTGAGATCAGGACAGGCGTGCCGCACGCCATGGCCTCGACCACGGCAACGCCGAAATTTTCCTGGTGTGAGGGCAGAACAAAAACGTCGGCCTGACGAAGTGTTCCCCATTTTAGATCGCCCGATAACATGCCGGGAAAAGAAACGCTGCCGGGAGACAGGGATTCGCATTGGCGGGCAATATGTTTTAGCAGTTCCAGGTAATCCGGCTGTGAACAGGGCCCCGCGATCATAAGATGCAAGTCGCTACACGACTCATGAAGCCGCGTCTGCAATAGAGCTAGAAATGCCCTCAGGAGAAGGTCGCAACCTTTCTTCACATGCAGCCGCCCCAAAAAGAGTATCACTCGTTTGTTCCGAAGCGCCGGAAAGGCCTGGAAAAATGCCGCCTGCTGCGCCTCCTTGTTTTCCGGCGGCTGGCTCGTACCGAGTGGCACAACCCTTTCCACGCAGGTGTAAGGGCGAAAGCTTTCGCGCGCCAGGAGAAGCTCTTCCTGGCAGGTGAATAAAACGGCGGTGGCATCGCGCAAAACCCGATATTCCGTCAGCCACCAAAAGACACTTTTCTTCAGATGCTTGATCGGATAATAGCGTTTGAACCAAGGGTCCAGCATGCCGTGGGGGAAAACGAAATAGGGGCGTCTCGCGGCTTTGGCCGCAAGGCGGGTGGCGCGCGAATTATACCGCCAAAGTCCGTGGGAAATCACCGCGTCGAATCGCCCGCAGTTTTGGGTCAGCCATACATTGAAATCGCGAGAGTATTCCAGCGGGCCGCGCGGTGGACCCTTAAGGTGCGCGGGAACGGGAAAGTCCTTACTCCAGGCGCTGCCGGGTGCGTCCACACTGACGATTTCCACCTCGTGCCCCAAGCTTATGACTGCCTTGCTCAGGCGCAAAATCGATTCGGAGATACCGCCGGCCGCGGGATCGATGGACGACGCGACGTTTAGAATTCGCAGTCCCTGCGTCGGAAATTTGGATTGAGTCAACACCGTCATTCATCCGAAGGCTATGCGAAAAATTCCCGTCGGTCGAATGTCGACTGAAGATGGCGGGTTGGAACTTCGCTTATTTGTGACCGTGCGCGTCCAATGTAATTATGCAAGTATCGCCGCCGACGTAACATCCCGAAGCTTTTTTGCTATACGGCAATTTCAGGAAAGATAAGATAAATCAGATCGATGCTCCTCTCCGTGATCATTCCCACCTTTAATCGGCACGAGACTTTAAGTGTCTGCCTGGATTTATTGACCCCGGAACTTCAAAATCTCTCGTTAGACCTCTTTGAGGTCATCGTTACGGATGATGCGCCCGGCAATGCTTTGAGCGAAACTTTAAGCCGTGACTATCCTTGGACGCATTACAATCGCGGTCCTCAGAAAGGGCCGGCCTGTAATCGCAACAGTGGAGCCAGGGCCGCGCGTGGCGACTGGCTCATATTTCTCGACGACGATTGCTTTCCTCAACCCTCCTTCTTATCCGCTTATCTTGAGGCGATAAAAAAACACCCGGAACATTTTGTTTTTGAGGGTAGAACGCTGGCCGAGCGGCCTAAAACCAGGCTCGATGAAGAGGCGCCAATCAATGACCATGGCGGTTTCCTCTGGTCGTGCAATTTCCTGATCAAACGAAAATTGTTTTTCGAACTCGGCGGATTTTGCGAACTATATCCCTATGCCTGCATGGAGGACGTCGATTTTCGCGAGCAGTTAAAAAAGCGAGACATTGAATTTCTCTTCGTACCCGAGGCAAGCGTTGTTCATCCCTGGAGATCCCTGGCGCAAGACGACAAATACTTGAAAATGCTTTTGACGTCGCACGAGATTTTCTTCAAACGCCATCCGCTATTAAAGCCTCCCTTTTATACGACATTTAAAATCATTTTCCGCGAGTGGCTGGTGGGCCTATTCATCGAGGGCCCACGGTTTAGGTTTCGCGGCTTTCGTCGCTACTTTTCCCGGCAGTCGACCCTGACTCGATTTCAAGTTTTAAATTGGACGGGGCGCCGCCAAGTCTGATCGAATCCTTGCAGACGCTTTCCAGCGAAACGATCGGCGTTCGGACCGAGTTCCGAACGCGTCGTGAACCGGCGCTCCATTTCCCCTAGGGGAGTTGCGTGACGCGAAGATGCATAAAATGCGTCTGGGTGGTTGCCGGAAGGGTGTCCTGAACCGTAATGGTGTTGCCGCTCGCACTCGATACGTTCGACAAGACCTCGACATACCCGGAACCGGAATTCCAATTGAGCAGATCGGGCGAGACCTCGGGGATAAAGTTGATGTCTGTGATCGAGCTGGGGACAAAATAGGTCATGGTCAAATGACCGTTGATGATTGAGGGCGTCGGCACGTCCGCAGGGGTGGCCGTAGCGGGGTTCAATTGCAGGGCATAGGCCAGAAGGTTCGATATTCCCGAGCCGTACGGATCCGCGGTCGCACCACTGATGGTAGGATCGGCTAGTTGTGCGGAGGTGAAATACTTGGATTGCCACGTTCCGAAGCCCGATGAACTTCCGCCGGATGAGACCACGGGGGTTGTCACCGGCGGGATGACCGGCGCAGTTACGGGGGCGGAACCGCTGGAAGATGTCGTCACCGAGATGACATTCGAATAGGACGTGCCATAGCTATTGACAGCCTCGACTCTATACTGGTAGGAAGTCGATCCACTTATACTGCTGGTGTCCGTATAGCTGAGAGCCGGCGCGGAGACTGTTCCCACGGTGACAAAATTTCCGCTGGTGCCGGACGCCCTTTGAATATTGTAGGAGGCCGGCAGACCCTTGTCGTAGGGCCTTTCCACAATCTGGAAACCGGCGATGTTTCCGCCGGTCAAATTAAACGAGGAAGAGGTCAGTCCCTGGAAAACAACTGTGTCGATATTAGTGACGGAAGTACTCGACCCAAACGCAACGTTGGAAACTGTATAGCCGCTCGGCTGGGCGGTAAAAGTTTGCTGAACCGTGCTCGACTTGATGTTGTCACTGACGGCGACAAAAGCCGTTTTGCTACCGGTCGATATCTGCGAAGGCAGACTGTAGACGACCAGGTCGTAAGACGCATAGGGAATGCTTCCAATCGTGATGCTCTCCCCCGCGGCGGCAGTGGTCTTGACCTCCGCACCGAAAAGCTTCAAGGCGGTGCCGGTCAGGTTTTGCAGGGAATCCCAGCCGCTGGAGTAGGCGATCGTGCAGTCGAGATCCAGGTTGGGGATGACGACGCCCAGGCTGTTAAGTGGGTTGGCCTGGCCAATGTTGTTGGACTGCCCCAACAGATTCCAATTGGCCACGGCGTACGAGGGAGCACCCGCCACCGCCGAGGTGGGCAAGGCATTGCTGTCGGTCGAGATGTCGCCCTGATAGCTGATCATCTGCCCGATGGTGGAACTGGTTGTGCCGATGGTGGGTTGCACCCAGTTGAGAGAAACACTTTGAGCAGTGTTCGCGTTGCTGGCTAAGGAAGTGGGAGCCGGTGGAGGCGCACTTTGTCCCTCGCCTCCGACGGTGATCGAAACAGCAGCCGAGGTGGTCGACAAACCGCTGGAATCCGTTGCCTTGGCCGTGATCACGTGAGTGCCCGCGCTCAGGCCCGAGTAGGGCAGATTATACGGTGCGACGGAAACGGTGCCGAGGTTCGTCGATCCATCAAAAAATTGAACCGACGAAAGACTCGCCCCGGTGCCAGCCGCCTCGGCGCTGAAAGCCACCGTTCCGCCATTATAGTAGGCTGCTCCAGGTGTCGGTGATGTTATGGTGATTGTCGGGCCGGCAGAGCTATTCGTCAGGCTGGTAATGCCGCCGACGCTTCCGGTGCCTCTTTCTTCGGAGATCTCGTCCCAGCCGGCAATACGCCACCGGACGGTTCCGGCATGGTTGGATTCATCATTGCTGTAAAGATACGTATTTCCATTGGCGGCATGCACCAGGGTGGGAGAAACGGAATTTCCGCAAAATCCATTTACCGTATTTTGCTGGCCGGCCCATTCATAGGTGCCGAAACGGCCAACCATTAGACCGTTGTCGAGAAAGTTCATCCACTGGCTGGCCTGACCGCCTTTCCAAAATTCACCATGATAGCCGCAAACGATGTTGCGCCCAAGAGCCATGGCGTAGTCGCCGGCGTATTGGACGCCGTTGCCGATATCAAATCTGCCGTCCTGAGGAAACCATAGGCTATAGGTGCTGGATGTGCTCGGAGATGCGCGCCACTGCCAGGCCGTGCCGCCTTTGTGAATACCGCCCAAATGATAGCCGGTCGCACCCTGATAGGGCTGATAATTGACCACGGTTCCCCCGGCGGTCATCTCGGAGCGTTCAGGAAATGCGGACCAATTCGCCGGATCTGTCCCCGTGACCGTTGTTGTAGCCAGCAGGGCGGGCGAACCCCACACCGGATTATTCTTCGCGTCGAACCCGGTCAGAGGTTGCGAATAAAAACTCAGCGTCGAAGAGCCGGTTATATTATAACGCAGCGTACCGTCGGGATACATCCGCGGGTAACTATTAAAACTGTATCCGGTGCTTCTCGCCGGCCCGCTTGCGGACAATTCAAAAAGATCCCAGTTGTTGTTGGCCGAATTATTGAGGAAGCCGTAGGTATGGCCGTTGGACAAGGTGATGACGTTCATCCACCCGGCGCCCGTGCCCGTATAGTTATGGGTCGCGTCACTCGGCAATCCGTAGGCCCAATTCCTGACGAGCGTCCACGAGCCATTTGTCCCGCCCAAGGGCAGCGCATAATTCACGGAATATTCGAGGAAGGTGTTGAACACCCGCGTGGCATCGGTGACGTCGACTGTCGCCCGGTAGGAAACCTGATTGTACATGATCTGCTCGATATAGGAGAGGGCATTTCCGTTGATGCTGAAATGGATGGCCCGGTTGACCCCCTTGTCACCAATCCAAAACGTATTATCGGCCTGGAAGGTAATGTAGGTACTGGACATACCGGCCGTGAAATCGAAGCAATTATTGGTGACGTTCGGCCCGTTCACGGCCATGCCGCCGAGTTGTCCGTAAGTCCAGGCTGCGACACCCGTGGAATTGTTGAAGGCCTTGATCTGCTGGCTGGCGCCGCCGTCGGCAACGAGGAGCAGGGAATCATCCGCCGATACGCCGAGACCGACCGGCGCGGTCAAGCCGGTAATGGTCTTCTTAAGCGTGGCCGCGCCATTGGCAAAGGTGTAGCGCGAAACGACGGGCGGGGTGGCGTTGGAAATAACCCAGACGTCCCCATTGGCCGTGGTGGCCAGGCGCCCGGGATTCGTGACCGCGAAACTCCCCAGTAGATTGCCCTGCACCTTGTCAAAAACCCGTACGACGTTGAGATTGGAATGACTGACAAAAAGATCGTTCCCACTCTGCTGAACGGCGATGCCACTGGCGGGATTGGCCTGGTTGGCGGTGGCATCGAAATCGGCCACCCTTCCGTAATTACCCTTTTGATTCGAGGCGGCGGCCAGCGCGGTCCCCTTGGGAAAGGCATAGAAAGCGCCGGTGCTATTGGTGATCGAAACGATATAAGTATCGGCGGCGTTGATGCCTGTGGGCCCCTTGGCCCAGTAAGTTCGCGTCGCATCGGCCGCCACGAGAGTGAAGCAGGAAAAGGGATCGTTGAAGCTGGTTTGAATTTGGCTGCTTACTTGCGGAACGCCCACGGCAAAGGTGTGAAAGGGATCTTCAAGCTCGTTGTATCCTACTGCGTAGTAGCCGTTGCCCCCGGCTATGGCCATGTCGTACATCGCGAGATAGGAGCGATAGACATTCATGCCCGACTGGCTCGCCGAAGTGTTTCCGATCGTCCCTTCCCAGATATACTGGACGTTGTGGTAGATCAGCCGGACCTGGTAGGGAGTTCCGGTGGCCACTGCGGCGCCGCTGTCGTCCTTTCCATCCCAGACTCCGTAGTTCGTGCCGGCCTGGTACTGGATATTGTTCCAAAGAGTACGGAGCAAGACGCCCGTGGTGGTGTTATAGACGCCAGCGCTGGTAATCGCGGAATTGGGAAGGTTGAAGGAAAATTGGAGGCGACCCGCGACATTGCTGATTCCATTGGAAATCGTCAGGGCAAGCGTGGGATGGTAGGCGCGATTCGGATTGCGCGTTGAACCGAACTGATAGTTGTTCCAGCCGACCGCCGAACCGTTGCCATCGGGGCTGATCCGGAAAAAGATGTAACGGGTTTTGCTCATGTCCATGCCGGAGAAAGCGGCATTGGCGTATTGTTTCTGGATGAAACTAACCAGATTGGCGCCCGAGTAGGTCGCGGCCTGGGCCTGCGTGGACGAGGGCGTGACAAACTTCGCATCCAAGAGAGTATTGGCGGTATCGTTGGTTCCCTCGTACCAGTCGGATTCCAGCGGGACCGGGTTGGTCGAACTGACTCGGTTCAGGCCATAGAGCTGGATATTATAGCTGGGGGATGCGTTAATTTGCTCGAGGTAAAACGATGCGGTTGCGCCCGTGACCTGTTGACCAGGAGCCAGATACGGAAGAGGAAAGGCGTCGACCATGGTCCCGATATCGGTCGCCCACAGGGTTCCGACGTTGAAATCGTAAAAGGTAGAGTAGGAAGTATCGTTGACCGCGTGCTGATCGATCATGGCGTCCCCGGTGTCGCCTTCCAGGATTGCTCCGGCTCGGGCTGAAGAGGTTAAGAGGGCCATAAGAGCCGCGAAAATAAAGAAGCGCGAAAGTAAGGTCATATGAGAGGGCAAGTTCAGGGGTAAGAGAATTCTGGATGTAAGACTCAATCAAGTAATCTGGGAGTTATTGTCTGCCCCTTCTTTGCAATGACTGTGCCAACGCGCCTAGACCAGCGAATTCCGTACCTTGTCGTACCTTGTTTAAGAGGAATACCGATTCAAATCCATGATGTTTTCTGTTTCCAAGGCGATTTCTGCGTGTCTTGGTTTTCGCCTCGATTCAAAACACCTTAGTCGGGAATCGGACACTTTCCTATTGTGGCATAAAATGCCTACTTAAGAACCGTAATTTGGGCAATATAATCCATATCCGACACCGCCATATAACCTAAATTTCCCATCTCGATCTTAAATGCTTCTGGCGTGAAATCTTCCATTCCAACGCAATTCCACTCTGAAATGAGCATGAATGCCTTGCTTTTCTGGGTGCATTTCTTTCCCCTTGGCAGGTATGTCAGTTAATGGCTGGCACCGACCTTGCGATTAGACGAGCATGCAAAACGAAATCGCCCAGCTCTTCAGCAATCTGTCTCCTCAAACGCTCGGATTGACTGACCCCCTTTCCATCATGGGATTGTCGCTGATCGCTCCCGGAGTGGTCGTCGGCCTCATCTTATATGTCGGTCGGGAATTGCTTCGGCCCCGTTGGCGCGGTTATTGGGACGCGGTGTAACAGGCGGGACTCTTGGACGTGATAGGGCTTGGCGATAGCCCGGTCGGCAGACCTCACGGGTTCAATTAATGGACTGCACTCGTTTTTGTTTGGGTAGGATGGAAGATTAGCCTCCTTGGCTTTTCGTTTTTCGGTACGGTTGATACCGAAACTAGTTTGATCATGAAGGCTTCACATGATCACCTTAAGGAACTAGGCTTTCCAGATGCACAATGATCACTCGAAATCCAACCGCGGTTGGACGGCCTCGGCAGTCGTGCTGGCCTTGGGCGCGCTGATGGCGCTATCACCAACGCTGGCTGGCGCGGACGATCAGGAATCAGCCAAGAAAGATGCCGTGGCCGCGATGCAGGCGTGGCTGGTCGAGGAAGACGCGGGCGATTACGCCAAGGCATGGAGCGATGCGGCGAAAACCTTTCAGACGGCTGTGTCCTCGGACAAATGGGTCGAGGTGAATAAAACCGTAAGGACGCCGCTGGGGAAACTAGTCTCGCGCAAGCTGGCTTCGAGCGATTACCAATCGGGCCAGGCGTCGGCGGGAACAGGCGCGCTTAATGGAACTTTTGTCATCGCGCAGTTCGACACGTCGTTTGAAAATATGAAATATGCCCGCGAAACGGTGACGTTTCAAAAAGAGGCCGACGGCAGTTGGCGGGCGGCGGGTTATTACATCAAGCCGGCGTAAGGCGTCCGGGTAGAATTCCTAGCAGGGAGAAACGAAATCGGTATAGTCTCGGATGGAAAATCGTATCTCCATCTTATCACACCGATGACACGCCAACTCATTCTTCTGGTCGACGACGATCCGCTGATTACGCAAATGCTGGGGATGGTTTTGGAACTAAGCCTGAACGTCGATGTGGTGGCGACGAACTCGCCGCTGCGGGCGCGGGAGATTCTGCGGCATGGCAAGGTTTCGTTGCTGCTGACGGATTACCTCATGCCGGAGATCAACGGGTTAAAGCTCATCCGCTCGCTACGCGAAGAGGGCAACACGCTTCCGATCATCCTCCTCACCGGTTACAGCGACGAGCCGGAACTGGTCGCGAACGCCGAAAAGCTGCAGCCGTTGGAGATCCTCTCCAAACCGTGGAGCAACGATGTGCTGACGCAACGAATCAAGGCGAATCTAGAGAAGGCCCTGCCGGTTTAGAAAATTCGGGGCAGCAACGAAGGCCTTGCGCTGGGGCGAATCGGGGCTCTAAGATGCAGGCTCGAACAAACTATTCCCAACATGAAATTCCTTCTTCCCATCTGCCTTGCCTTCGCCCTCGTCTCCACCAATTTCATCCGCGCCGCCGACATGGACGAGCGGATTCATGATGCGACGAAAATCGTTGAGAAACGGCAGGGCTCGGCCGATCCGATCCCAGCGGAAATTCTCCAGAATGCCAAGGCCGTGGCCATCTGCACGATCCTTAAGGGCGGAATCGGCATCGGTGGCCAGGGTGGTGAGGGAATTATTGTGATTCGGCACACGGGCGCAGCCGGGCCGGTCTGGCGGGCGCCTTCCGCGTTTAATATCAGCGGAGCAAGCATCGGAGCGCAGCTTGGTTTTACGAGCATCAGCTACATCATCGTCCTGAATTCGGAGCGGGCGATTGGTCAGTTCGTGGCGGAAGGCAAGATGAAGTGGGATGCGACGGCGACCGGAACGGCTGGTGGGGACACAGGCGTGGAAAGCCAATCGACGCGCGACCTGGAAAAGCGTGAAGTGCTGGTTTACCGGGACTCAGGCGGCCTGTTCGGCGGCGCGACTTTGGGCGGAAGCTCGATCGAAGTGAAGAACGAGGTCAACGAGGAGGCCTACGGTGAACATGTCCACGTTCGGGACATTCTCGAGGGCACGGTGCCGGTGCCGGCGAATGCGCAGCGCCTGTACGAACTGCTGGACGGCAAGCGGTAGGAGATAGTTCGGGTTGCGTGGACTAAACGGCGAGCTGAACTAAATCCCTCGCACGGAGGGCGACGGCTACCACGGAAAAAGGCGCCGTCGCTAGGGACAGCGGCGGCTAGCACTTAGGTGCGATGGCTACCAACGGCTACCGGGAAGCGAGCATCGGCATTGGGGCAGGATCGCCTTCGCTGATGCGATAGCCGACCCCGCGAATGGTTTCGATGTAGGAAGCAAGAGGCCCGAGCTTTTCGCGAAGGCGGCGGACATGCGTGTCGACGGTGCGGGTGTCGATGACGCTTTCGTAACCCCAGACATCATTCAGCAGGCTATCGCGACCCTGCACGCGTCCGCGTCGTTCCATGAGAAGGGCAAGGAGCCTGAACTCGGTCGCGGTGAGCTCAACGGGCTTGGCCTTGACCAGGACCTCGTGCCGGGTGTGGTCAAGAATGAGGTCTCCAATGGACAGCTTTTCCACGCCGGTGACTTTGTCCTTGCCACGGCGCAGGGAACGATTGACGCGAAGAATCAATTCGCGCGGACTGAAAGGCTTGGTGACATAATCATCGGCGCCAAGTTCCAGGCCGACGATCTTGTCGACTTCCTCGGCCTTGGCCGTGAGCATGATGATGGGAATGTGGCGGGTGGCGACGTCGCTCTTGAGGACCTTGCAGATTTCGAGGCCGGGCATCCGCGGCAACATGAGATCGAGGATGATGAGGGAAGGCGATTCGTTGCGCGCCTTGGCCAGGGCGGTGGCTCCATCTTCGACCGCGATGACCTGGAATCCGGCGCCCCGCAGGTTGATGACCAGCATGTCGATGACATCGGCTTCGTCATCCACGACCATGATTTTGTGTTGCATAAAGATAAGCCGGCCTCCCAAGGTTCCCACTTGGCCACGTTTGAGGTTTAGCCGACCGTGAAACGAGAGCCAAGCCCGGGCTTTGTTACTTTCGTGTGACTAGTGGCTCCGGTACTGATATGGAAGACTTGCCTCCATGAAGGCAAGCGACATGATATTTCCCGGCCACGCCAAGTATTGCATGAATATTACTCCAGCTGAACTCAAAGCTCGCCTGGATCGCGGGGAAGTCTTTCGCCTGGTCGATGTTCGCGAGGCGGATGAATGGGCCCTCGGGCATCTTCCTCAAGCGGAGTTAATTCCACTGAGCGAGTTTCAAAAGCGCGCCACGGCGGAGCTTGCACCGGACGAACCTGTGATTCTTTATTGTCACCACGGCATGCGTTCGGGCCGGGCGCAAGGGTATTTGAAGGCTCAGGGCTACGCCAACGTCTTAAACCTGACCGGCGGAATCGATGCCTGGGCTCTGCAGGTCGATCCGACGATAAAGCGATATTGAGGTGCCGCACAGCTTGAACCTGGAAATCAAGATACTCGACAGCCCTCGCGCCAACCCATAAACTCCGCGCCTAGATTGGCAGAAAATTTTACGCTTTTGCGTCCACTTAATCCGATTTCCTTTCCCTACGGTCGCCCAAGACCAGGGATCTCTTTATCATGAAATTCATTGAAAGTATTTTTGAGAAGCTTCGCAACCATCCGAAACGGATTGTTTTTCCGGAGGGAACCGAACCCCGCGTGCTCGTAGCGGCCGCTGACTTTGTGCATCTCGGGCTTGGAGTGTCGGTGCTGCTGGGCAAACGGGAGGAGATCGAAGCCGCCGCGGAGAAAGCGCGGGTGTCGCTCAAGAAAATTCACATCATCGACCCCGAGACGGCGGAAGACACGCCCCTCTTCGTCAAACGCATCGAGAGTCTCAGCCGGTATAAAGGGATAGCCGATGCCGATGCGCGCAAGATCGTGACCAACGCCAATTATTTTGGCGCGCTGATGCTCCAAAATGGGCAAGTTGACGGCCTGGTCGGAGGGGCCACGTCGAACTCGGGCAGTATTCTTCGGCCTCTCTTTCAACTCATCAAGCCGTTGCCGGGAATCAAGTCGATTTCATCATGCGTGGTGCTGCAAGTACCGAAGACCGACCACGGCGAAAAAGGTGTTTTTACCTTCGCGGATTGCGGGGTCATTCCAAATCCCAACGTCGATCAACTCGCGACCATCGCCCTGGAATCGGCCCGGCTTTTTCGTCAATTGACCGGAGGCATCCCGCGCGTGGCGATGCTCTCGTACTCGACCAAGGGCTCGGCCCAAACGCAGGACACGGAGAAGATCGTGGCGGCCACGGCATTGGCCAAGCAGCTCCTTTTCGACAAGAACCAGGCCGGCGAAGTGGATGGCGAACTCCAGGTCGACACCGCGTTGGTGCGCGATATCGCCGACATCAAGGCGCCTGGAAGTCCCGTTGCGGGACAGGCCAACGTGCTGGTTTTCCCCGATCTGAACTCGGGCAATATCGCGGTAAAACTCGTGCACCGGCTGGCCGGCGGGGAAGCCTATGGCCAGATCCTGCTAGGTCTGGACAAACCGGCGGCGGACTTGTCGCGCGGCGCAAGCCCCCACGAAATTGTCGGCGTGGCGGCCATCGTCAGCCTGCAGGCGATTGAATATCGCCGCCTCTACCCCGATCAGGGCGCAGGACGGTACGATACCCTCCCCGCGGAAGTACAAGCGGCGTGATGGATTCGAGTTCCCGTATGGCCGACTCGATTTTTCTGGAGGCTGCGTCGCTTCGCTCCGAGTTGGTCCTGCGGAACACGATCACTCCCCGCATTTTCGTGGCGGCGACACGAATGGATGATGGGAAGACGACGACCTCAGTCGGGTTGTTCTCGGCGTTGCAGCTACGTTTTCCGCGCATCGGATTCATCAAACCGGTGGGGCAGCGCTTCGTGGAAATCGAGGGCATCAAGATCGATGAGGACACCGTCCTGATCAACGAGACTTATCATCCGCAAACGCCGCTGAAGGCGATGAGCCCCATCGCCGTCGAGCCGGACTTCACCCGCCGTTATCTTTCGGGCGGGATCACGCACCAACTGCATGACCGCGTCCGCACGGCCTTCGACATTGCGGCGTGGGAAAAGGATTTTGTGATCATCGAGGGTACGGGACACGCCGGCGTCGGCAGCGTGTTCGATCTTTCCAACGCGACGGTGGCGAAGCTTCTCCAGAGTAAAGTCATTATCGTGAGCCGCGCCGGGATCGGACGGCCGATTGATGAAATCAGCCTCAATCTTGCGCTGTTCGAGAAGCAGGGGGTGGAGGTCATTGGCGCCATCATCAACCGGGTGAATCCGGAGAAAATGGCGATGCTGAAGGAGTATGCCACGCTGGGTTTGGCCAAGCTGGGCTTACCGCTGCTCGGGATGATTCCCATGCACACGGAGCTCTACAAGCCGACCGTCAACCAGGCGTGTCAACGGCTCAATGGGGAATTCCTCGCCGGATCACAGCATAAACGCAGAAGGATCGCGCGCATCGGCGTGGGCGCGATGTCCTGCCGCAATGCCGAACGTCTGCTTCAGCCCGGCACGCTCGTCATCACCCCGGGCGATCGCGAAGACCTGATCGAGATGATCCTGTTCGAATATTTCAAGAATAGCTCGCGGGCCCACCTGGCCGGCGTGGTCCTCACCGACGGCATTCTGCCCCCGGAGAACGTCATGGAATCGATTCGGGAATGTTCCATCCCGTTTATCTCAACTCGATCCGACATTTCGACCGCCGCGACCATGATCGGCAATATGACGGTGAAAACCGAAGTGGGCGATCGGGACAAAGTCGGGGTCATTCAGAAATTGATCCAGGACCATGTGCAGGTGGACCGAATCGTCGATCTCGTCCAGCGGCAGGATTCCGATGCGCAGCATCAACTGAATCTGGGCGTCTAAACGAACATCGAGCCGGGAGTCCAGACGGCGTGATAAACGGAAGACCATACTATTTAGTTGGAATCAATGATTGGCGCGCAATGCGTACGCTGGAGATCACCCTGGCCGCGACGGCAAGCTAGGCGGCAAACAGTTTGGGGCGGCGCGCGCCATGATAGAGGAGCAGGCCAGCCAGCAGGAACAATCCCCATTGGGGCATGGTAGGGGTGTCACTTGAGCTGACCGGACTCGTCTGCTGAACAAAGATAACGGTGGAAATCATGGGGTTTATGGAAAAGGCATTCGCTGTGGTCCATTTCGACCAGTCCGCGGAGATGGTGCTTGATGAGTCGGTAACAATATTCGGGATTGCCGGCCAAGTACCTGTCGGGTCGTAAAGACCCCAACTGTCGGTCCCACTGCCGTGGGTCGCCTTGTAACTCCAGGAACTCCAATTCATGTTGTCGTTGTTGAAGTCGTTCACCACGTATTGCCAGGCGGCCTGCCAGGCGGCCGTCCCGGTGCCGAAGGCGTTGAATTCTCCGATGTAGGCCGGAACATTCCATGTTTTGTGGTTGTTGAAATCGGTAACCTGATTGTCCGCGCCCCCCTCGACCCCACTCACCGTTTCATTGGACCACTGATACTCGTGCATCTCGTAGACCACATTGGTCCAACCCTGGGTGGAAGGATTTGGCAGCATGCTCCAGTCCCAATTTCCCCAAGTCCCTTCCATGAAAATGATGTGGCTGGGGTCGGCGGCGCGGACCGTCGAGTAAAGGCTCTCGAGCTGGTTCAACACGGCCTGGTTGTTGGGTGCTCCGCTCGGTTCATTGAGCAGGTCGTAACCAGCGACGCCAACGTTTCCCTTGTAGTGCGCGGCGATGGCCGCCCACATCAGCACGGTGTTTGCCTGATCATTGGTGCTGGTCCAGTACTTGTTTTGGTTCTCATAGCCCGTGTCGTCGGAAGTGCTCTGGCCGCCAAAGACTCCGTGCAGGTCGATGATCGTGTATATTCCACGCGCCGAAGCGTTGGAGACGAGCCAATCGAGCATGGTAAAGGCATCCGAACGCATGACCGGATTGGTCGTACCCAAGGCACTCAGGGGATAGAAATCACCCCACCAGATTGGCACGCGGACGACGTTGAGACCCTGAGCCTGGATGTTGTTAAGGTCCAGCGTGGTGATCCAGCTCTGGCGATAGGTTTGAATCAGGCTCTGTTCCGTGCTGACGCCGAAGCGGCTGTCGAGTTTCTGAATTATGCTGTACTCATCAGCCAGACCGGAAGAATCGGAGGGAGTCATCCACGGTTCCATGACGAGCCAGCCTCCGAGATTCACCCCACGCAAAGGAACCGTGCTGCCGTTACCATTCACGATATTCTGGCCGCTGGTTTGGAGCAGCGACGAAATGGCCTGTGCCCGCGCGTTGAATTCGCTACCAAATAGCATCAGGGCT
This sequence comes from uncultured Verrucomicrobiae bacterium, assembly GCA_963812985.1. Taxonomy (GTDB): domain Bacteria; phylum Verrucomicrobiota; class Verrucomicrobiia; order Methylacidiphilales; family UBA1321; genus JABDGH01. Next base: position 1,771,824 of record CAWEXI010000005.1, on the reverse strand, counting down.
CCGAATAGGGCGAAGATGCGGACGCTACCAATCATAAGCAACGAGAGGAAATAGGAAATACTGCACTGGGCGTTCATGAAATCCAAAGTGGACTTTTGCGCCAACCGATCCCCTCCCGTTGATCTGAAAGGAAGCGAGTAAAAAGAATCAATCCTCATGAATACCCTCTCGGCTGCCGATGGTTATAATTTGGTCCGAATGAGCTTTACCTAAAAACTGCGCCGCCGCGAATCTTCGCGAACGGCGCAACCGAAAAATGGATCAATGGTTATTTGAGCTGCCCGCGTCGCTCATGCCGGTGATGAGTCCGACCATGGGCATGAAGAGCGCGATGACGATGGTGCCGACGATGACGGCGAGCATCACGATCATGATCGGCTCGAGAATGCTGGTCAGACCGGTGACGACATTGTCGACCTCGGCTTCGTAGACGTCGGCGACCTTGACCAACATGTCCGGCAACTGGCCGGTTTCCTCGCCGACCTGCACCATGCTGGTGACCATGGGCGGAAAAACGCCGGAAGCTTCCATCGGACCGACGACCGATTCGCCTTCCTTGACGCTGTCGTGAATCTTGTTGATGGCATTGGCCACGACGGTATTGCCCGCGGTGTCGCGCGTGATGTTGAGCGCCTGGAGGATGGGCACGCCGCTGCTGATCAGCGTGCCCAGCGTGCGGCGAAACGGGAGATGGCGGTCTTGCTGGTCAGGTCGCCGAAGACGGGGATCTTCAAGCGCGATCCGGTCGAGGAAGAACGACGCCCGCCGGCGTGCTGGCCATGGCCTTGTAACCGAAGACGACGGCCGCGATGCCGCCGAGGACAAGATACCATTGCGATGACCAGGATATTGCTGCACCAGATGACGAAGAGCGTGACGCCGGGCAGCGGCTTGCCCGGGCAGCGCGTCGGTGAAGATCTGCTGGAACTTCGGCACGATGAAGATGAGCAGGAAGGTCAGGATCGCCGCGGCGATGACCAGCACGACGAGCGGGTAGACCATGGCCGAAACGACCTTGCCCTTGATCTTCTGCGATTTTTCCTGGAACTCGGCCAGGCGGGTGAGAACGATTTCGAGCACGCCGCCCAGTTCGCCGGCCTTCACCATGTTGACGTAAAGCTTGTCGAAAATGCGCGGGTGCTGCGCGAGCGCCTCGGAGAAAGTGCCGCCGCTTTCGACCGCGGCGGCCAGTTGCGCCATGGTGGTGCGCATGACCGGGTTGCGCTCCTGCTTGGCAAGCGTGTTGAGGCTGCGCATCAAGGGCAGACCCGGCCTCGATCAGCGTGGCGAGCTGCCGGGTGAAGATCGTCAGGATCTTCGATCTTGACCTTCGCGCCGCCCTTTTTGACTGATGGGCTTGTCTTCCGTCGCCGACGGCCGTATCGTCTTCCTTCGCTTCGTCGAGCCGCTGCGGATAAAATCCGAGCTGGCGGATTTGCGTGATGGCGTCGCTCTGGTCGTTGGCTTCGACGAATGCCGTTGGCTTGTTTGCCGCGGGCATCGACGGCCGTGTAGGAGAATTTGGGCATAGGGAGAAGGATGAGTTGCGTTGATCTAAGTGTACTTCAGGACTTCCTCGATGGTGGTTTCACCGTCGAAAATGCTGCGCAGGCCGTCGGCGCGCAGGGTGGTCATGCCGAGCTCGATCGCCTTCTGCCGGATGACCACGGAAGGCGCGCGCTGGGTGATCAGTTCGCGGATCGGCTCGGTGATGTCGAGCAACTCGTAGATGCCCTTGCGGCCCTTGTAGCCGGTGTGGTTGCACTGGTCGCAGCCGGTGCCGTAGTAGAAATTCTTGTCGCCGATGTCGTGGACGGAAAGACCGATCTGGCGCAGGATCGCCTCGCTCGGCTCGTAGGGCGTGCGGCAGTCCGTGCAGATCTTGCGCACGAGCCGCTGGCCGAGCACGCCCTCGAGGCTCGAGGCGATGAGGAACGGCTCGACGCCCATGTCGATGAGACGCGCGACGGCGCCGGGCGCGTCGTTGGTGTGAAGCGTGGTGAAGACCAGGTGGCCCGTGAGCGAGGCCTGGATGGCGATCTGCGCCGTTTCCAAGTCGCGCGTTTCCCCCACCATGATGCGGTCGGGGTCCTGCCGCAAGAAGGCGCGCAGCGCGCGCGCAAAGGTCAGGCCGATGGCTTCGTTGATCGGCACCTGCTGAATGCCCTCGATCTCGTATTCGACCGGCTCCTCCGCGGTGAGCAGCTTGGAGTCGGTCGGTGTTGATCCGGTTGAGGCAGGCGTAAAGCGTGGTCGTCTTGCCCGAGCCGGTGGGGCCGGTGACGATGAAGATGCCGTTCGGCTTTTCGATGACCTCGCAGATGTAATTGTAAATGCGCTGCGGCATGCCGATGGCGTCGAGGTCGAGCTTGACCGTGGTGCGGTCGAGCACGCGCAAGCACGACGCTTTCGCCGAACTGGGTGGGCAGCGTCGAGACGCGCAAATCGACCTGGCGTCCGGCCATGGTCGTCTGGATGCGGCCGTCCTGCGGAACGCGGCGCTCGGCGATGTTGAGATTGGACATGACCTTGATGCGCGAGGTGATGGCCGTGGCAAGCGAGCGCGGCGGCGGCGACATTTCGTAGAGCGCGCCGTCCACGCGGTAGCGGATCTTGAACTCGTGCTCGAACGGCTCGAAATGGATGTCGCTGGCGCGCGCCTGGATGGCCTGGGCCAGGACGGTGTTGACGTACTTGACGATCGGCGCGGACGAGGCGCCTTCGATGTCGACGACGTCGCCCGATCCGACCTTCGCGGCCGCATCGCCGGCGAGGCTGGCGAGGACGTCTTCCATGTCGGAGATTTCCGATGCCGTAGAAGCGCTCGATCATCGTCTGGATCTGCGCCGCCGGAGCGACGTAAATCACGATGTCCTTCTGCGTGGCAAAGCGAAGATTGTCGCTGACGTTGGGGTCGAGCGGATTGGCCACCGCGACGCGCAGGACCTGACCGTCGAAGTCGAGCGGCAGGACGCCCTGGAGACGCGCGCGTCTGCGGCGGCACCAGGCTGAGCAGCTCGGGCGGAAATTCCATGGTGGTGACATCGACCACTTCGGTGCCGAGCGCCTGGGCGATCATCTGGTAAAGATCGGTCATGCGGATCACGCCGCTGTTGGCGACCACTTCCTCGATCGGCTTGCCGGAGCGCGCCTGCTCCTCGAGCAGGTCGGTCAGTCTGCATCTCGTCGATGATGCCGTTGTCGCGCAGGAAGGCGAGGAGCATTTCGGGATTCATGGCGTGATTACTCCTTGTCGCCCATGGTCGCGGTGATGACTTCGTCCGGCGTGGTCATGCCGGCGAGAACCTTGCGGATGCCGTCCTCGCGCAGGGTGCGCATGCCGAGATCGCGCGCGCGCTGGCGGATCGCGGCGACGCTCGATACCCTCGTTGACCATGCGGCGGATTTCGTCGTCGAGCACGCAGATTTCGAAGATGCCCATGCGGCCCTTGCAGCCGGTGCCGCGACATTTGTCGCAGCCGCGGCCCTTGCGGAAATTCGCCTGCTCGAGCTGATCGGGCTTGAGGTTGAGCGCGCGCATTTCAACCTCGGTCGGCTCGTAGGGCTCGGTGCAATTCGGCACAAATGCGCCGGACGAGCCGCTGTGCCATGATCGCGCGGACCGAGGAGGCGACGAGGAACTTCTTCACGCCGATATCGACCAGACGGGTGACGGCGCTGGGCGCGTCGTTGGTGTGCAGCGTGCTGAAGACGAGGTGGCCGGTGAGCGAAGCGTTGATGGCGATGCTGGCCGTTTCCAAGTCACGAATTTCACCGACCATGATGATGTTGGGCGCCTGCCGCAACATGGCGCGCAGCGCGGCGGGGAAGGTCATGCCGACGTCGGCGTTGACCGGCACCTGGTTGATGCCGTTGAGCTGATACTCGACCGGGTCCTCCACGGTGATGATCTTGCGGTCGGGCTTGTTGATCATGTTGAGGCACGCGTAGAGCGTCGTGCTCTTGCCCGAACCGGTGGGGCCGGTGACCAGAAAGATGCCGTCGGGAAGACTCAGGATGCGGTCCATCGTGGCCTGGTCATCGGACAGGAAGCCGAGTTCCGTCAGGCCGAGTGTCAGGCTGGTCTTGTCGAGAATACGCATGACGATCGACTCGCCATGATTGGTCGGGATGGTGGAGACGCGCAGATCGATCGAGGTTTGTCCGTCGGCGGTGCGCAGTCTGGATGCGGCCGTCCTGCGGGAGGCGCTTCTCCGCGATGCTCATGTTGGACATGATCTTGAGGCGGCTGATCATGGCGGCCTGAAGCTTCTTCGGCGGGTCGGTCATCACCTGGAGCACGCCATCGATGCGGTAACGGAGGCGCAGGCGCTTCTCCAGCGGCTCGAGATGGATATCACTGGCGCGCAGGCGATGCGCCTCGAGAATCATGAGATTGACCAGGCGAATGATGTGGGCATCGTCGCCCGCTTCCGCCTCGGTGCCGTCGCCCTCGACTTTCTTGCCGTCCTTGACCTGAAGCTTGTCGCCGCTGTAGGTGCCGATCAGCGAATGGACCATTTCGCTCGCGCTGCCGTAGTGGCGCTTGAGGGCCAGCTCGATTTGCTCGGCGGGAGCAACGACGAGGTCGATGTCGAAGCGGAGCTCCTTGCTCAGGGTGTCGATGGCGTCGAAGTTAAAGGGGTCCGCGATGGCGATGCGAAGATGGCGCCCTTCCAAATGAAGCGGCATGACCGCCAGACGATAAGCGAGTTGGCGGGGGACGGCCTTGACCGCTTCCTCCGGCACGGCATCGATTTTCTCAAGGAGATCGACCCCAGCCTCGGCGGCGGTCGTTTCCAAAATGTTGAGGTGGGTCACAAGACCGGTGCGGACCAATTCATCAACGGGACCATGTCCATTTTTGCTGGCCTCGCGACGGGCGTCCTCCATATCGGAAGGCTGGATCAAGCCGTGCTTGATCAAGAGCTCCAGAATAAAATCGTCGTTGGCGGCCACAGCTTTCCTTTTTACGTCTACTGGCCTCTAAAGTAGTCCATGCCACTATCGCTGCCAAGCACAAGCGGGTGAACAACTGCATTATTTTTAGCTGTTTACAATGTCAGGACTAAACGTTCGACTCCGCACGAACGTGCATAAAGGTGATTAGGAGCCTTTCACCTTTCTTGTAATGCGATGCTGGCGTCTGTACAGTCAAAGGATGCCGTACCCAGGATCATTCTTTAGCGTCGGGAGGAAAGCGGCACTTGCAGCTTCCCTGGCCCTGATTTTTCTCGGCCTGCCCGGGCGGGCGGCCTTGCTCTTAAACCTAAGCACGAGCACGGGCAACCCGAGCCAAGTTTACATTCTCTTTCAAGGCAACCAAGCCAAGTTCTCCGCCAGTTACACCGATGCCACCTCGCAGCAAACCGTCCAGTTGTCGCTGAATAGTCATGGCCTATCGCCATCGATCGCGCTTTCCAGCATCCAGGGCGGCGTGATTTCCGTGACCGAGTTTGTGTCGGGAGTCATTTACGCATCAATTGGCGGACCGCTTGGCACCAGCGCCGCGCCCGCGCCGACCAATTCCGGCGATCCCGGCTACAACATCCCCTGGCAGAGTGTGGCGGAAATTACTTACTCGGGCGCGCCGGCCGACAGTGGCGACATCACCGCCATCCAATTTTTCGCCCTCTCGTCCGCGGTGCAGGTGCTCAATGGCACCAAGGTCCTGCAATCGGGCGGCTTTAATGTGCCCGGCGCGACGCTGCAAACGGAAATTGCCGCGCTCTCCTCCACTCCGAGCGTGGACGTGATCAAATCGACCATGGGCGCCAATATTGGGCAGATCGTCCGCGTGCTGGCGCCGAATCAATTCGGCGGCGCGACGGATTCAAAAGGCACGAAGTATTATACCATCGGCGGCTTTCCGTCCTTCCAGGCCTACGTGCAATCGCAATACCAGGCCGGCGCCACGGCGCAGATCAAGGGATCGATCAACGGCAGCACCTATATATTTACCGTCACCGCCGACGCCGCGGGCGATCTCATCGCCACCGGTAACTACGGCACCGGAGCGATCTACACCATCACGGTACCTGCTGACGCGCCGCTGACGGACGGCTCGGGACTCACCAACTATGTGCAAAGCTGGACGCTCTATTCCTGCACGAATGGATCCGTTGTCGTTACCAGCTCCGACGGCTCGACCATCAACGCGTCGGTGCTCACACAGGTGATGCATGACCTCGCCTGCGGCTACAACTTCGGTTTCGTCAACAGCGCGACGATCGATCCGGTCACTCATGTCGCGTTCGGCACTGAGACAAGCAATCTCTGGTTCAAGGACGCGACTCCGGCAACCCTTTATGCGGGTTTGCAGCCTGCGCATCCCTATTACAACCAGTACTCGGCGCTGATCAGCAGTGCCTCCAACGGCAGCGTCTATGGTTTTCCTTACGCCGATGCCGTGCCCGGTGTGACTCTGGATACCGTCGTTGTCACCGGCAGTCCCTCGCAAAATGTGACAGCGTGGAACATCATTATCGGCGACCCAGTCACCAATGCCAGCGATACGCCAACCATGCCAACCGTGGCGCTGATGATGCTGGCCGCCGGGCTGTGCGGCGCGGCTGCGTTGCCTTTTCGTCAGCGGATCGATTAGGAAGTAACGATTTGGCCGTCCTCGATGCGACTCCGCTTTCGCTTAGCGCGCTGTCGTTTTTTACCGTCGCAGAAAGATCACTTGATCGGACCAAGGCCAGCCTGCCGTTTCCCGGCCAAGCTTTGCGAGGGTGCGAACCAAACCCCCGATGTCCGAGGGCGGAATAGTTTTTGCATCGACCAGAATGACGCCGCCATGATGAAGATCTGCTTCTGCGCATGCCTTAAGCAAAGGGGGAATCGTGCGGCAGTCATAAGTCACCAAGGTTAGTTTATGCGCGACGGCGGCTTTAAGGATGGCCTCGTCGGCTTGGCCCAGCAGGCCGCCCGTCTTCCCATTCCGCCAGGGCGTGGGCGACCAGCCCATTGGCGCGGCGGCGCCGCAACCCGTCTGCGACATCACGGGAGATATGCTCGTCCAGCAACAGCTTGAGCATCATGCTTATTTTCGGGAAGACTTGCCGGCGGAAAATTCCCGGGCTTGGGGCAGCAGGCGTGACACCGAGACAAAATCGGCGTCGTCCTGTTCCGCGAGGGCCGAGTTGATCTCGTCCGGAAAGGCCTGGGCATAGTTGAAAGCGGCCTGGACTTTGGCCTGCGGCCAGCGGAGATGACGTGCGACTCGGGCGGCGTCCTTTTTGTAAGCGCGCGCCAACAGCATGACTTCCCAAATGGCCAGGGAGCTGCCCTGCACATAGGCTTGGCGTCCGGAGGCCGAGTCACGGAAATCGATAAAAGCGAAATCGGCCCTGCGCAACCCTTCCTCGATCAGCCGCGCGCTGGCATCGCTCGGGGTCCAGCCGTGGCGTGCCGCCAGACGTTTGAGGCGTTGGCCGCTTTGACGAGGGAGACGCATACTGATCACCGTGGATGTGGCCGGCTTCATGGAGAAAGCTTACATTGTAACTTTTGTAAGGACAATACTATCCCGCGACTGCCGCTGCATTGGCAAGATGCCTAAAATGAGCGGAATTTCTTTATCACCTCGATGGTTGTCATCACCGGCTAATTCCGCTCTCAAGCAAGGTTGTGAATTAACCTTCCGCGTGCCTGTCCCCTTTATCTTACCCCTTTATCTTACTCCTTTATCTTACCCTTTATCTTACCCTTTATCTTAAACCTTTATCTTAAACGCCCGTCGTGTAACCGTATATTGTCCAGCGCCTGGGCGGCTCCGCTCCGTGTGTCCGGATCAGAGGATGACATTAGCCTCGTGAGGATCGGCACTGCGCTTGGATCGGCGATATCTCGCAAAGCTCGACTCAGATTGAACGTCAAACTTACCGGACCTCCTTCGCCGTAACCCAACCAGTCCGAATGAACCACTTGGTGTTCATTTGTGATCGTGATTGTGGAAGACTGCATCAATTGCTCTTCCAGCACGGGTAGTCCGCTGATGTCGCCTTTTTGCAGCAGGCTGGCGGCGGCTGCGAATTTTACAGCGGACAATGGGCTTTTTAATGCTTGTCGCAGCACGTCCATGGCTTCCGGTCTGCGTGTGTACTGTACCTTCATTACCACCTGGAGTTTGTCGGCCTCGGTAGCTGTGGGAGACGCTAATATTTCCATTCGGGTCTCCGTGAGCACTAGCGGATCATTCTCATGCGCAATTTTGGCTGCATCGACGCCGAGCAGCAACGCCACAATGGCCGCCAATAAACCCACATCCCAGGAGAGACATCTGTAAAGAGAGCCGACTTCCTGGGGGCTTAGCTCCGACCCCCAGTTGGTCATCAGCCAGCGTTTAAGGGCAATTCCTATGACGGCAAGGATGACCGTTGCCACCACAGTGAGAAGATCGAGAATCGGCGAAGGCCCAATGAGCGTCCCGACGTGGCGCGAATGCCAAACCCAATCGATGTGAGTGGAGATCAGAAAATCGTATGCAGCCGGTATCAAAAGCGACACGATGGCCAGCAGATCGAAAGGGCCGGTAAGCAAAGCCACAACAAACGCTATGAGGACTGGAAACCCGGGAATAAACACAAGCGCTGCGGGGCTGGGAAGGCATCTCAAAATCAATAGGTAAGGGATACACCACAGCAGGCCGATGAAGGTCGCCCGAACTTGGCACTGGATAAGACTCGGATTCACAAAAAGGGACAGGCATGTCCACGCTACCCTTCCCACCCAATTAAAGGGTCTGCGTGAACTTTTCGAGCTGGTAGCACTCGATGGTGTCGTCAACGAGGTAATCGTTGAAGTCGCCGAGGCGGATGCCGCATTCGAGGCCGGCGCGGACTTCGGCGGCGTCGTCCTGGAAGCGTTTGAGCGTGACGACCTGGCCGTCGTAAATGGGCTGGCGTTTGCGCACGACGCGGGCGCGGGCGTTGCGGACGATGCGGCCGCTGATGACGCTGCAACCGGCGACGGGGAATTTCGAGAGGTTGAAGACCTGTTTGACCGATGCGGTGCCGAGCGGGGTTTCGCGCAGTTCGGGATCGAGCAGGCCGACCATCGCTTCCTTCACCTGATCGATCAGCTCATAGATGATGCTGAAGAGCTTGATCTGGACGCCTTCGCGCTTGGCGGCGTTGGCGGCGGCGTTGTCGGTGCGGGTGTTGAAGCCGATGACGACGGCCTGCGAGGCCTTGGCCAGGAGAATGTCGGACTCGGAGATGGCGCCGGCGGAAGAGAGAACGATATCGAGATCGATTTTCTTGCTGTCGATTTTTTTCAACGCGGTGACGATGGCTTCGACCGACCCCTGGACGTCGCCCTTGATGATGAGTTTGAGCACCTTGTGCTTTTCGTCGGCAATGGCTTCGAAAAGATTTTCGAGCGTGACGCGCGGGGGCGCTTCGAGCTTGCCGAGGCGGAGCTTGTCGCGGCGATCTTCGGCGAGTTCGCGCGCTTCGCGTTCGTTCTTGAGGACGTTGTATTCCTCGCCGGGAGAGGGCGCGCCGTCGAGGCCGAGGACCTTGACCGGAATGGAGGGGCCCGCTTCCTTGACGTTCTGGCCGACATCGTTGATCAGCGCCTTGACGCGCCCGTAATAGGGTCCGGCCAGAAGCGCATCGCCGACGTGGAGCGTGCCATGCTGGACGAGGACGGTGGCGGTGGGGCCGCGGCCTTGTTCGAATTGCGCTTCGATGACAGTGCCACGGCTGGGGCCGCGAGGATTGGCGCGCAGTTCCAGAATTTCGGCCTGGAGCAGCATCATTTCGAGCAGCTTTTCAATGCCGATCCCCTTGGTGGCGGAAACCTCGCAAATGATGGTGTCGCCGCCGTATTCTTCCGCGACGAGGCCCTGCTCCTGCAACTGACCCTTGACGCGGACGAGGTTGGCGCCGGGAAGGTCAATTTTATTGATGGCGACCATAAGCTGCACCTTGGCGGCGCGGGCGTGTTTGATCGCCTCGATAGTCGTGGGCATGATGCCGTCGTCGGCGGCGACGACGAGGATGACGATGTCGGTGACGGTCGCTCCACGCGCGCGCATGGCGGTGAAGGCTTCGTGGCCGGGCGTGTCGAGGAAAGTGATGGTATGGTTGCCGCGTTTGACGGTATAGGCGCCGATGTGTTGGGTGATGCCGCCGGCTTCACCGGCCGCGACGCGGGCGGTGCGGATGGCGTCGAGGAGCGAGGTCTTGCCGTGGTCGACGTGGCCCATGAAGGTGATGACGGGCGGGCGCGGCTGAAGGTCCGACGCGGCCACGGGAGCGGGTTTGGGCGGCTCGACAATCTTGACCGGCGCATGAACGAGCCCGGCGCCCTTCTCGCGCTTTTCGATCTCGAACGTGAACCCGAGTTTGGCGCAAAGTTTGCGCGCGACGTCTTCTTCCAGGGCCTGGCCGGCACTGGTGAAAATATTCATCTCCATGAGGTGATGGATGATTTGGTAGGGCTTAAGTCCCAGCTTGGCGGCGAGATCCTTGACGATGATCGGCGGCTTGATAACGACGATTTTGTCGTTGAGCTGCTGCGCGGCCAAAGCAGCGTCATCGATCGCGGGTGCGGCCCCGGGTGAGGAAGCTTCCACCGTTTTTTCCGCAGGCTTGGCGGCGGGTGCGGTTGGAGGAGCGGGAGTTCCCGCGGGAGCCGTGGGACTTAACGTGCTGGCCGGTTTATTTTCCGCCATGCGCTGCTCGGAAGCGGTCAGGACCTGGCGCTTGGCCTTGGGCACGACGGCCGTTGGTTCGGGAACTGCCGCGGCAACGGGTTCCTCGATCTTCTTTTTGACCGGCGCTTCGACGGTTTCGGGCGCAGGAGCTGGTGCCTTGGCCGGATCTTTGGCCGATTTCCGCGCCTTGACCTTGGCCTCGCCTTTAACCTCGCTGGGAGCGGACGCAGTCTTGCCGGCCGCTTTTTTGGCAGGTGAGGGTGCGGCGTTCATGGCGGGTTTGTCCTTGGTTTTCGGTTCGGGTTTGACTTTGGACATGCTGGAGTTCGGTACCAAATTTAGCTTGAGGCGGGCGGTTGTAAATTGCGGGCTTTCTTATGGATTTCGGCGAGCAGCGTCGGCTCGAGATCAGGCACGGCCCCGGCGAGGTCTTCGGCGTCCACTTCAGCGACGCCTTCGACACTGAGAAATCCGGCGCGGACAATCTTTTCGGCCACGGCGGGTTCGATCTCCAGGGTTTGCGCGAGCGCTTCGGTGGCCTTGGCGAGCTTCTGCTCGAAGCCGAGCGCGGCCACTTCCTCTTCCTTCTTCACGTCGATGTCCCAGCCTGTCAGCTTTTGGGTCAAGCGCGCGTTTTGGCCGCGGCGGCCGATGGCCAGGGAAAGATTTTCCTCATCGACCAAAACGGTGACTTTATGGGCAGCTTCATCGACCTCGAGGGTCTTGAGTTTGGCAGGCTTGAGCGCCTCGACCACGAGTTCGCGGATATTGGCCGACCATTTGAAAAGATCGACCTTCTCATTGTTCAATTCGCGGACGATATTCTTCACGCGCGCGCCACGCATGCCGACGCAGGCGCCGACCGGGTCGACTTTTTCGTTGGCGGACCAGACGGCGATCTTGGTGCGATAGCCGGCCTCGCGGGCCATGGCCTTGATCTCGATGGTCTTGTCGTTGAGCTCGCTGACTTCGAGCTCGAACAGTTTGCGGACAAAATTGGGATGGCTGCGGGACAGGATGATTTCCGGGCCGCGGGGCGTGTTCTCGACCGCGAGGACGTAGGCGCGGATGCGTTCGCCGGGCGTGTATTCCTCGGTCGGGACGCGTTCACGCGCGGGCATGACGGCTTCGAATTTGCCGAGATCGATGATGACGTCAGAGCGCTCGAAACGGCGCACGGTACCGGTGACGATCGCGCCCATGCGGTCCTTGAATTCATCAAAGACCATGGAGCGTTCGATGCCGCGCAAAGTCTGGTTCATGGCCTGCTTGAAAACCTGTGCGGCGATGCGGCCGAAATCCTTGGTGTTGACGTCGACTTCGACGGTGTCGCCGAGGACGGCGTCGGGCTTGAGCAGGCGCGCCTTGGGCAGGCTGATTTCGTCGTGCGGGAGGGTGACTTTTTCGACCACGAGCAGGCGGGCGATGGCCTTGATTTTGCCGGTTTTGTGGTCGAGTTCGACGGTGAGATCGCGCGCCGGGCCAAAGCTTTTGCGGGCGGCGGCCAATAGGGCGGCGTGCACCGCCTCGTAAAGGAGCTCGCGTTTGATTCCGCGTTCCTTCTCCATGTAATCCAGCACAGCAATAAATTCTTGGCTCATAGCAGTTTCCAGTTTTTCCGATCAACAACCCGCGATGGGGAAAAAAAAGGTGGGAAACCCGTTAAGGCTCCCACCGCAGGCGCGGACCGAAAAAGGAAGATTAACGCCTGCAGCAGAGGGGTCAAGAGGAAAAGCCAAGATCATTGCCCTTGCTCAGGGAAATCTTCAGCGTTACTTTTTCGAAATGCAAATCCCGGCGGAATTTCGTTCCCTGCCGGTGGCGGAAAGATTGCAATTTCCCTCGTTCCCAAGTTGCACTTTGGAACGCCCTTGTCGGCGAAGCTGTGCTTCACGATACTCCCGCCATGCGGAGCCGCTATCGTGCGCATGAATCCCACGCCGCCTACTTCGTCACCTCGACGGCGGTCGCCTGGCTACCCGTCTTCACCACAGCGGCGCGATGCGATCTTTTGGTCGAATCATTCGAGTACTGTCGCCTGTACAAAAGCCTGAAAATTTACGCATGGGTGATCCTCGACAATCACATGCACGCCATTGTTTCCGCGCCTGATCTCCCGCGCGTCCTGGCCGACTTCAAGCGGCACACTGCACAACGAGTTTTGGAGCAACTGGAGAAGGAAAAAGGGGAATGGCTATTGAATCAGTTCCAGTATTTCCGCGCAAAACACAAGGTGGAGAGCCTTCATCAGGTATGGCAGGAAGGCTCGCATCCGCAGGAAATTGCCGATGACGAGATGATGCAGCAGAAGTTGGATTATCTCCACGACAACCCGGTGAAGCGCGGATTGGTTGCGGCGGCGGAACACTGGCGCTACTCATCGGCTCACGTGTGGTGCCCAGGTGCGATACCCGTCCTGCGATGCGATCCGTGGATGTGAGGAGCAACAAAGTTGCGCGGACAAGTGCGTTCCCAAGTGCAACTTGGGAACGAGGGGAATGATGCCTGTCCCGTTTTACCCTCCCAAGCAGTGCATTTTCCCAAGATGCGCCGTTTATCTACCACGATCCTCCATACTTTGCCAACGACACGAGTTCTATAGAGAATAAAGACTGGAGGAGCCTAGTGGGAATAAAGGGGACAGGCCCGCGGCAGCCTTGAATTCCGCTTGTGTCCTGCCATTCTTGGCTCCGTGCCTGTCCCCTTTATCTCGCTCTTCTTGGCTCCGTGCCTGTCCCCTTTATCGCTTTATCGCTCCTCCCTTTATCGCTCCTGTCCCCTTTATCGCTCCCGTTGGAAAGCGAGCAATTCATGACCTTGACCCAAATCAATAAAACCAAGGCAGCCTGGCCTTCCGTGGCAGACACGCTGAGAGTGCCGCACTCGGAAAAGAATTATCAAGAGTTGGTCAGCTTGCTCGACAGTCTGATTGATGAGGTGGGCGAAGATGAAAATCATCCCCTGGCCTCTTTGATGGAGGTGATCCGTGTGCTCATCAAAAAATACGAAGATGAGCACGTACCCGAGCTGTACATCGAAGCGAATTGGAAACAAATTTGGAAATGCGGAACAATCATTTTTTCGACAGAGATTGTTTGCACCCTGTTATGTCTTATTTTTAATCCGCGCCATCCCGACTCCGTTCACAAGTATTCCTTCATTGTAAACGGCATAACAATTTACCTCACCGGCTTTGAATGTTTTGTGATTTATGGCCTTTTCATTCTTACGGGCGTCTTTTTTTATCTTTTTTATCGAGCGGTAATGAACAATATGAAAAGTAAAAAGGGATACATGAAGAAGCGCGTGAACTCCACACGCTCGGTTCGTAAAATGGATTAACGTCACTCCTGCTTGTCCGCTTTTCTGTCCTGCTCGTGACTTCTTTCCAAGAGAAGTTGGAAAAATTTCTTCGGTTGCCGGAACAGGAATCGCAGATTCCCGGATTTTAGAAGCTGAACTTCGCGCTCCAACTTGGAAATTCGGCGAGTGAAAAAGAGGTTGTTGCTGTCCAGCAAAGGAAAGAGATCGTCCAAGCGAATCGCGGCGCTGCCCACCGGCGGGTTCTTTTGCGCGATCCAGGAAGGAAAGGGCTCCGCGGTCTGGTAAATGTTAATCCGATATTTTGCCGAAAACTCGGCCACGGCCTTTCGGACGCCGAAATCTCCATGGGCGGTAATTCCATCTTCCACGTAGTCATGACCGGCCAACAGCCCACCGTCTTTTACCTTGGGATACCAGGCTTCAATGTCCTCGCGAACCGACTCATAACGATGATTGCCGTCCAGATAAACGAAATCGAGCGAGCGGTCGGGAAAATCCGGGGCCGCTGCAACCGAAGTTTTTCTGACGATTAACGAACGGTCTTTATAGATACCCAATTTCGCCTGGGCCTGGGCATAGACCCGCTCGAATTCCTCCTGATCGATATTGCTTTGGTCGCGATAGGTTTTCTCGGCAAAAGTTTGATACGGATCGATGGAAAACAAACGCTTTCCCTGCCAATGCCGCAAGATGATGTCGGAGAAGTATCCACTGTAAACACCGACTTCGCAGCCTTCGCCAGTAAGGCCCAGATGATTTAAGAGATGAGGAAGGACGAGGCGGTCGCTCAGCAGAATGGGGGTCATAAGGTTGGACGTTTGAAGGGAACGTACGGGAGAATAAGTGGGGGCGGGCCTCAAGGGCATTAAAAAATTAGAATAAAGCCTGGCATCGCCAAACCAGCGGTGGTTATCCACCGAACTGATCCTTCGACAAGCTCAGGATGACAGATTGCTAATCAAACAACTCGTCGGGCGGGAAGAAGCGGGTGAGCTCGACCCGCGCGGTTTCCAGGGAATCGGAAGCGTGGACGATGTTGACCATGAGGTCGACGCCAAAGTCGCCCCGGATGGTTCCGGGCGCGGCCTTCTTGGAATCGGTGGGGCCAGCCAGCGCGCGGACTTTCTCGATGGCGTTATCAGCCGCCAACGCGATGGCGACGACCGGGCTCGATTGCATGAACGTCTCCAGTTCCGGAAAGAACGGCTTGTGCGCGATGTGGGCGTAGTGTTCTTGCAGCAGCTCCTTGCTCAGCCGGAGCATCTTGCAGCCGCGCATGCGAAAGCCTGCTTTTTCAAAACGCTGGAGGACTTCGCCACAATGGCCTTTGGTGACGCAATCGGGCTTGAGCAGGATGAGGGTCGTTTCCATAAATTTCTTCAACGAGACGCTAGAAGAAATGGCGAGACTTAGAAGAAGAAAGGATGGAGCAGGATTCACCGATGCTACCCATTCTTTGACCGCCTCTACGGATTGGCCGAGGGATTCTTGATATAAATGGTGCCCTCGCCCGCTGGGACGCAAAAATTCACCACTCGATCCTGAGTTTTGGCCAGACCTTGGAACGACCCGGTCACTGTCGTCCATGCTCCGGCCTTTAAGTTGGAGAGTTTGTAAAACCAACCGGAGTCCCCGCCCCGAATCCAAAAATCAACCGTGGGAATAACGATACCCGACCAATACCAAGTTCCGCCCGCAGTCCAGTCCTTGCTATAATCCTCTTCAAATTTGCTGCGCTTGAAATCGGCGGAGGCAAAAACGTCGACCTTGATGTGCATGGTGGTGGACGTGTCGGGCGCTTCGAATTCCTGGTAGATTGCGCGAGATGAGCCTCTCGACAGCGGCAATTTGATCACCGGGATAACTCCTTGATCGCCTTCCGCTCCCTCTGTGCCGTCGGGATTCAGAAAAGCGGCTTCACCATCCCCGCTCCAACAAGACAAGCCCTCCTTCAAATCCGTATTTTTGAGGTAATCGGCTCGAACCGACAAGGGCAGGATACCCACCACAATCACGGCCGCCAGTATCGTCAATGAAAGAGCGCGCATGCCGCGACCTTATCGCCCGGCAATCCGGGGTCAATGCCCTTATGGATCAGGTGACGACTCTCGTATTTTGAGTAAGGTGACTGGATGCGCGTTGAGGTCATCAATACGGGGACGGAGCTGCTGCTGGGGCGGGTGTCGAATACGCATTTGGAATTTCTCGCGGAGAGCCTGCTCGGGCTGGGCTTACGCGTGGAGCGGCAGGTGACGGTGCCCGATGGTGTGGCGATTGCCGAGGCGTTGGACGAAGCGATGGCGCGCGCCGATTTGATCATCGTGACGGGCGGGCTGGGGCCCACGTCGGATGACATCACGCGCGACGCGGCGGCGGAGGCGTTCGGCAAGAAGTTGGTTTTTCACCAGGAGATTCTCGATGACATCGCGGCGAAGTTTGCCACGCGAAAGCTCACGATGAACGATCTGCAGCGTCCGCAGGCGATGGTGCCGGAAGGTGGGGTGGTACTGGACAATCCAACCGGGACGGCGCCAGGTTTGATCATCGAGAATGACAAGACGGTCGCCGTGCTTTTGCCCGGACCGCCCGGCGAGCTGCGGCCGATGTGGGAGAACAAAGCGCTGCCGTGGTTGCGGAAGAAATTCGCGGACCGGCTGGGTCCGGTGCATGAGCTGACGCTGCGTGTGCTCGGGATGGGCGAGACACGGGTGCAGATTCTGGTGGAGGACGCGGTCAAGGCGCTGGGACCGGTCGAGGTCGGTTATTGCGCGCGGCCCGGCGAGGTCGACTTGCGCCTGATCGCGACGGACGGAACTCTCATCGCGAAGGCCGGGGCATTGGCGCGCGAAAAACTGGGCGATGTGATTTATGCCGAGGGCATCGAGACGATGGAGCAGGTGGTCGTGCGCCTGGCGCGGGCCAAGGGGAAGACGGTCGCCACGGCGGAATCGTGCACGGGAGGACTGGTGGCGAGCCGGATCACCAACGTACCGCAGAGCTCGGAGATGTTCCGGTACGGCTGGGTGACTTACGCAAATGAAGCGAAGATGACCGAACTTGGCGTGCCGGCCTGGATGTTGGAAAAACATGGCGCGGTGAGCGCGGAGGTTGCGCAAGCAATGGCGGAGGGCGCGCTGCACGGAGGCCGCGCCGACATCGGCATCGCGGTGACGGGGATCGCGGGGCCGACGGGCGGCACGCCTGCGAAACCGGTGGGCCTGGTCTATTTCGGGCTGGCGACGAAGGATGGAAAGACGCAGACGGAGAGCCGGATGCTGACGCCGAAGCGAGAGATGTTCAAATATATGGCGTCGCAGATCGCGCTCGATTTGGTGCGACGGGCGCTGGTCGCATCGTGAGAGAAATAAGCTGGAAATGAGCATTGCCGCGGGAGCGCGGGGCGTGTAGTCACAAATGAGGCGAGCGAAATATGGAAAATAAGGCTTGTACGTTTGTATAATTAGGATAAACCGATCTGACTATGGCTGCAAAAACCGAGGCAAAACCACCCGAACTCAAGAGCGAACCGAAGGCTGAAAATAAGGCCCAGGCGGTGCGGGACAAGAATCTGGAACTCGCGTTGCAGGCCATCGCCAAGGAATATGGCGAGGGCTCGATCATGCGGCTGGGCGATGCCAACTCGAAGCTGGCGGTCGAAGTGATTCCGACCGGTTCGATCGCGATCGATACGGCGCTTGGCGTGGGCGGCTTTCCCCGGGGACGCATCATTGAGATTTTTGGGCCTGAATCGTCCGGCAAAACCACACTGACCCTGACCGTGGTGGCGCAGGCGCAACGGGCGGGCGGC
The DNA here is from genome assembly GCA_963812985.1 of uncultured Verrucomicrobiae bacterium. Taxonomy (GTDB): domain Bacteria; phylum Verrucomicrobiota; class Verrucomicrobiia; order Methylacidiphilales; family UBA1321; genus JABDGH01. The sequence goes on along the minus strand of CAWEXI010000005.1, from coordinate 1,754,026 downwards.
GTGGCGGCGTTCATCGACGTGGAGCATGCGCTCGATCCGGCCTACGCGCGTAAGCTGGGCGTGAACATGAACGAATTGCTCGTCTCGCAACCTGATTCGGGCGAGGAAGCGCTGACGATTGCCGAGACGCTGATCAAGTCAAACGCGGTCGACGTGGTGGTGCTCGACTCGGTCGCGGCGCTGATCACGAAGGCGGAACTGGAAGGCCAGATGGGCGACGTGACCATGGGCGCGCAGGCGCGTTTGATGAGCCAGGCGATGCGCAAGCTGACCTCGTTCATCAGCAAGTCGAAAACCTGCGCGATTTTCACCAACCAGATTCGCGAAAAAATCGGCGTCATGTTTGGCAATCCCGAAACGACGCCGGGCGGCAAGGCGCTGAAGTTTTATTCCTCGGTGCGCATCGATATCCGGCGTATCGCGGCGATCAAGACGCCCGACGGCACGGTGCTGGGCAATCGCACGCGGGTGAAGATCGTGAAGAACAAGGTGGCGCCGCCCTTTCGCGAAGCCGAATTCGACATCATGTACAACGAGGGAATCTCGAAGGAAGGCTCGCTGCTCGATCTGGCGATTGAAATTTCGGTCATCGACAAAAAGGGCGCATGGCTCTTCTTCGAAGGCGCGCAGATTGCCCAGGGTCGCGACGCGGCCAAGGAAGAGCTGAAGCGCAACAAGGAACTTTTCGCGAAGATCGAGAAAGCGACCTACGCCAAACTCAAGGGCGGCGAAGCTCCGGAGAGCATCGGCACGACCGTCGCGCCTTAAGACTGCCTGTAAGAAAGGTCGACGTGACGGCGATCAGAATGGAGTATGACCACTCCTTCCAACGCTTACTCCCGCAGCTTTGTCATTCCCGCCATTATCCTGGCCTCGGGTCTTGGTCTCGGAGCGATCGTGCTCGCCGGGCCCGTGCGGGACTTTGTTGATGCCCGCCACGCCATCACGGTGAAGGGATACGCCGAACGGCGTTTACAATCCGATTTTGCGCTCTGGTCCGCAACCGTCACCACCCGGGGCAAAGAAGTACATGTCGCGGCGGATGAAATGGACAAGGATACAGAGGCCATAACGGACTTTCTCATCGCCCAAGGGATACCCAAAGAAAACATCCTCATTTCCGATCTCACCACCACGGCATTGAGCAAGCCTACCCGCGGCGGCGGGGATGACGGCACGGGCGAGTTGGATGGATACAAGCTCGACCGGCGGATCGAAGTCGCCTCCAGCGACATCGACAGCATTTCAAAATTGAGCAGCAGCGCACCGGTCCTTTTGCGGGATGGGGTGGAGATGAGTTTCGATCCGACCGCCTATTACTGCACCAAGCTCGCCGATCTCAAGGTGACCATGTTGGGCGAGGCGGCGAAGGACGCACAACGGCGCGCTGAGGAGATTGCCAGCAAAAGCGGACGCAAGATCAGCGATCTTCGTTCGGCGAATCAAGGGGTCTTTCAAATTACTCCGGTCTATGAGACGGAGACGTCGGAAGAAGGTTCTCTCGATACGGGCTCGAGGGAAAAGAGCATTAAGGCCGTGGTCACGGCGGAGTTCGGATTGCATTAAGCTGGATCCGCTGCTTCGCATAAAACCGGCCGTTGCGCGGCTATTTGCAGCATGTCGCTTTTGATTTCGAACGTGACTCGTTCGGCGTCCCAAACTTCGGTCGATTGGACACGGACGACGAGGGCCTCTTTGGTGGCGGTTGCTGTGACGCGCGCGATTTTTCCGGTGTGAGTGCGGTCGAGCGCGTCGGCGATGCGAAGGATGCCGCCTAGGACCATGACTAATTTTTGCGCGGACGCCTTTAAGGCCTGGAATTCTTCATGGTCAGGGGCGGGCGGGGCTTTGCGGTGATAGCGGGCGATTTGGGCAACGATCGGAATTTCCTCTGGCGTCAAATGGGTCCACGCATGTTCCTGGATCAGCTTGGCCGACCACTTGTGATGGCCTTTTCCATCCGGCGTTTGCGACCACCCGATGTCATGGAGGAGCGCGGCGCTGTGCAGAAGCTCCCGCTGGCGTGCGTCCCACTTATGCCAGGAGGCCAGACCGTCGAAAATTTGCAAAGCGAGTGCGGCAACATGATCGGAGTGGCTCGGCTCCTCGTCGTAACGGGCGCGGAGCGCAAGGCTTTCCTGGATAAGCGGGGCGCTATTTTTCAGTACTCAGGTTCCTCCTCGCGAATCGCCGCGGTGAGCACGCCGTAACGCAAGCCGCGAACGCTGACATGAAGCCGGCGCGCACCGAGCAGTTCCATCGTGGCAAGGACAACCGCCGTGCCGGGAATGATAAGATCGGCACGTTTGGGAGGAAGGCCCGGAAGCGCGCGGAGTTGATCGAGCGTGCGTCCGATGAAGCTTTGCAACAAGCCGTGGACCTGGTCGAAAGTCAGGGAAGTATGGTCGATCTTTTTGGGATCGAAGTGGGCCAATTTTTTGTGGATGGCGATGAGGCAGGTGATCGTTCCGCCGGTGCCGACGAGACGACGCGAGTCGAGCGAATAATGGAGCAGCGGATGCGCAATTTGTCCTCGAATCGTTTCGACCAGCAGGGCCGCGGTGTCGGAAGCGACCGGATACTCGTGCAGGAAGCGTTCGCGCAGGCGCACTGCGCCGAGCGGAAGGCTGATCCGCTTTTCCATTTTGCCGTGCCGGCCCTGCACCCATTCGGCGCTGCCGCCGCCGATGTCGAGAATGAAGTTGTCCTTGCCGCGCCAGTGCGGGTCGGCGTCCACGCCGGAAAAAATCGTTTCGGCTTCCTCCGAGCCGGAAAGAAGCCGCACCGGAAAGCCGAGCACTTCCTTCGCCGCGCGAAGAAATTCGCGCCGGTTGCGGCTATCGCGCACGGCGCTGGTGGCCACGGCGCGGAAATGCTCGATGCGCAATTCAGCCGCGTGGGCGCGCAGTTGGCGGAGCGCGATAAGCGTGCGCGCGATGGCCTCAGGCCGCAGTTCGCAGGTGTCGATCAGGTGTTCGGCCAGCCGCGTGCTGATGCTTTCCTCATGGAGGATGCGCACGCGGCGGGACTTCGTTTCCGCCATGACGCACTTGATGGAATTGCTGCCGAGATCGAAGACGGCGTAACGCATGGCGGGACAGGGGAATCCTTTACCATCTTTCCACGGTCGACTGAAGCTCGCCGATGAGGGAATCGATTTTTTTCAGGTCCTTGCGGCGTCCTCTTTCGGGATTGATCTGGAGCTGCGCAATCCGTTTAAGAACATCGTGCAGGTCTTTCAGCTCGCGGCGCGAAAAGCCAGGCGCGGTCTGCTTCTTTTCCAGCGTCGCGGATCAATTCGGCGATTTCGCGATGGAGCCGCGCCAGGTAATTGCGGGCCACTTCGTCGAGCAGCCCGTTGACCAGGAGAAGCTGCTGCCGGGCCACGGCGCCCAGCGCCTTCGGCGTCTGGGATTTGGTGGCAGCGAGCTTTTTGACGGGAGCCATGGCGAAAGGCTGTCGGCAAAAAGGGCCTCGGTCACGCGCAAAGCTGTCGGTCCGCAGGGACGTGGTACGCCTGCTCAAATCTCGTGACAAGGGCAAGATTGATAAGTCATGCTATCGTGCGTTATGGACATGGAAACACCCGAACTGCAGACGGCCAAGGGGCCGCAGGAAGAAGACGTCAAGCAGTTTTCCGTTTTCATGGAGAACAAGGTGGGGCGGCTGCTCGACATCGTGAAGATGTTTTCCCAGGCGCAGGTGCATGTCGTCGCGCTTGAGCATTCTCGACACGGCCGACGCCGCCATCGTGCGGCTGGTGACGGACGATCCCGACAAGGCCCGCACCTTTTCCAGGAGCACGGACTTGCTTTCACCGAAGTTTCGCTGGTCGTGGTGGAGCTTTCCAGCAGCGCGGCCGATTTGAAGGCGGTGCTCACCGCGCTTCTCCAGGCGGAGTGCAACATCCATTCGGCCTACTCGCTGCTGACGCGCCCGCGCGGCAAGGCGGCGCTGGCGCTGCACGTCGAGGATGGCGATTGCGCCTGTTCCGTCCTGCAGGCCAACCAATTCAAGCTGCTGACGCAACGGGATATCAGCCGGTAATCGATGCATTTATCCGCCGACAAAAGGAAGCTTTAGCTTACAAGCTTTGGGCCTATAACGGGATCATGTACAAACACGTCGTCATCACCGGCGGGGCCGGATTCGTCGGGTCGAACCTCGTCCACGAAATGGCCAAGCGCTATCCCGAGGCCGACCTGACCGTGGTCGATGATTTCCGCTCCGGCAACTTCAAGAATCTCGAGGGCTTCAAGGGCGACGTCATCGCGGCGCGACCTGACGCAAGCTCGACCTGAAGCACTATTTCGGCGGGCGCAAGGTCGACCTCGTTTTCCATCTCGCCTCGATCACCGACACGACCGACCACAACCAGTTCCGCCAGGCGCACGACAACGTCGAGTCGTGGCGCAACCTTCTCAATTACTTCGAAGGCCGCAAGACGCGGCTCGTCTACGCCTCATCCGCCGCGACCTACGGCATCGCCGCCGGCGTGAACAAGGTCGACCAGGAGCCGAAGCCGGCCAACGTCTACGCGTTCTCCAAGGTGCAGCTCGACAATCTCGCGCGGCGATTCGCGCGCGAAAATCCGACGCAGATCGTGGTCGGCCTGCGCTACTTCAACGTCTACGGCCCGCGCGAGGCGCACAAGGGCGCGGCCTCCAGCATGATCCTGCAGCTCGCGCAGCAAATCCGCCGCGGGCAGGCGCCGCGCATTTTCAAGAACGGCGAGCAAATCCGCGATTTCGTTTACGTGAAGGACATCGTGAACTGCACGATCCTCGCCGCGCGGGCGCGGACGTCCGGGCATCTACAATGCGGGCAGCGGCGTCCCGCGCTCCTTCAACGACATCGTCGCGAACCTGAATCGCGTGCTGAACACGCAGTGGCAGCCGGAGTACATCGACAATCCCCACGCCCACTACCAGCCCCACACCGAAGCCGACCTGACCCTGACGACGCGCGCGCTCCGCTACAAGCCGAAGTTCACGCTGGAAAAAGGCATCGACGACTACGCCGCGAGCGGATTTCTGGTTTAAATTGCGTCCTTTAAGAACTCGATAATCGGCAAGGCCAGTTGCGGCGCGCGATCGCTCGACCACGGATTAACGGTCTCACCTGAGTCGACGACAGCCTGGCGATATTCGCGGCAAATCTGCCGGACGGCATCGAGATCGATTCCCGCATGGCACGCCGGGTAAGGCTCGAAATTTACCAGCGCAAGAGCGAACAGGCGCTCGGCGGGACCGAGGCGCGCTTTCTGCAAATGGACAAAACCTCCCGCCATCTGGATGAGACCCTGATAAAACTTTGCCTGGGATTGGCCACGGATCGGAAGCCAGACTTCCTCGAGAACGTCGTGCGCCTCGTAATAAAGCTGTGCATTGAAGCAGCGGAAAAAGCCAACGTAATGGCGGTCGAAGCCGGGCGTCTCTGGAAAGCGCGCGAGCAACGCGTCGATCTTGGGCGATTTATGGGTCATGCCGCGCGAACCGCTTTACTTGACGACATGCCGTTCGCGCAGGAAGAGGTCGAGTTCGTCCGCGCCGAAATCGGCGAGAATTTCGTCGTCCCAACGCATGGTGGGAGCCTTGGTCTGGCCGGACAAACGCTTCATTTCGTCGAAGGCAGTGCGGTCGGACGTGACGTCAGCCTTGCCATAGGCGATGCCTTGTTTTTTGAGGTAATCCTCGGCTTCGTCACACCAAGGACAGCCGGACTTAATATAGAGAAAAGGGCGTGGAGTGGACATTAGGAAAGGCAAAGTTACGCGGCGGATGCCATTTGTCGCGGGAAAAATTGACGTGGAAAAAATGGGCATTTTTTGCGAAATCACCGCAGAGTGAGATAAGTCATGCTGAAAGATCCGAAAAGTGGCCAACGCCCGATCCGGGTTCTGATCGCGCCAGACAAATTCAAGGGGACGCTCTCTTCCGAGGCCGCCGCGAAAGCCATTGAGAAAGGTTTGCGCGGGGCTTGGCCGGGGGTGAAGACGACGCGTTTTATGCTTACCGACGGAGGCGAGGGTTTTGTGGAATTCATGGTACGCCAGACCGGCGGCAAGTTGCGAACGACGCGGACGCTCGATGCGGCGGGACGTCCCTGCGTGGCGAAATGGGGCGTGCTGGGAAACGGGAGGACAGCGGTTATTGGATTGACGAGCGCGTCGGGCATCGCCCAGTTGCCGATGAAGCTGCGAAATCCGGAGAAGACGACAAACCTTGGGACCGGCAGATTGCTGGCCGTGGCGGTCAAAGAAGGATTTAAAGAGATTTTGGTCGGCTTGGGTGGGAGCGCGACCACAGAAGGCGGCATTTCGCTGGCAGCAGCCATTGGATATAGGTTTATCGATAAAGAATTCATAAATCTAGCGCAATGTGGTGCTGATTTGCGCGATTTGGAGCGAATTGAGTCGCCAACTACTTTGCCGAAAAGCACATTTATCGTGGCGACTGACGTCGATAATCCGCTGTTTGGACGGCGGGGAGCGGCCTACCAATTTGCACCGCAAAAGGGAGCCGACCCGGCGATGGTACGACGGCTTGATTTTGGTCTTCGTCGATTGGCACGAATCGTGAAGCGCGATCTTGGAAAAGATCTGGCGCACGAACCAGGCGCGGGAGCAGCGGGCGGTTGCGGTTATGGGCTGATGGCGTTCTTCGATGCGAAACGGGAGAACGGCTTTCAATTGGTGAGTCGCCTGACGAAGCTCGATGCTCTCATTCGGCGGCATGATTTGGTTATCACCGGCGAAGGTTGCCTGGACCGGACATCGCTTCTCGGTAAAGCGCCGCAGCAGCTGGCCGAACTCGCGCATAAGCTCAAGCGGCCGGTCTGGGCGTTGTGCGGTCGGGTTGACCTGCCGCTGTCGCGCTCGCCCTTCGATCGGATCGCGGCGCTGAGTACGAAAAAAAATCCCGGTCCGCCGCCCGAATCCCTCACGCCCGCGCGACACGCGAAGCGGCTGGAACAACTGGCGTATAAGGTGGCCACCGCCTTGCCAGGCGAAAACCAACGAAGAAATAGTTAGAGGTCCTTCGGCTTCGCTCAGGATGACGGGCTTTTTATAGAGTCGCTTTCGCGATAAGTGAACTGCCATCTTGTCCCCTCCTAACGGCTCAAGATTCGACAAGTTCAGGATGAGAGGCTATTTACTCAGAGGTGAATTCCATCGTGCGACATGTGGGCGGGCATCGCTGGAACGGCGTGCCGGTGCTCAATTACAAGGAGGAGGGAAGCCATTTCAAGGCGATCTCGCGGCAGGTGCTTTTCGAGGGCGGGCCGAAGCTGGGCGCGGAGTTGCGCTATTTCGAGATCGAGCCGGGCGGGCATTCGACCCTGGAGCGGCACGATCACATCCATTCGGTGATGGTGATTCGCGGGCGGGGCCATTGCCTCGTCGGCGACGCGATCTACGAGATCACCGGCAATGACCTGGTTTATATTCCGTCGATGACCTGGCACCAGTTTCGGGCGACGACGGACGAGCCGCTGGGATTTCTTTGCCTCGTGAACGTCGAGCGCGACCGGCCGGAACGCCCCGATGAGGCGAATGTGGCGGCGTTGAAGGCGTTGCCCAAAGTGGGCGAGTTTATCCGACTTTGATTCTGGAGGGACGCGCTCCTGCGCGTCCGCGGACGACTGGGAGGTCGTCCCTCCAAATTATCGCCGCTGGGCCTTGAACTTCTCCACCAGCGCCTTGGCGTTGGGGAAAAGCGCCGGGCAACAGCCGATGGTGGTGCAGAACGCCTTGCTGAAATGGCTGAGCGACGAGTAGCCGACTTCCATCGCCGCCTCGGTGACGTTGTGGCGGCCGCCGAGGAGCAGGTCCGCGGCGCGTTCCATGCGGATCTGCCGCAGGTATTGCGGAATGGTCATGCCCATTTCCTTGGAGAAGAGGCGGCTGAGATAAAACGAACTGCAGCCGACCTGCGCGCCGAGCGCCTCGATGTCGGGCGGGTCGGCCAGATGGCTGCGCAGGATCGCGGTGGTGCGTTCGACCCGCTCGCGGGCGACCCGTTTCTGGCGCTGGCAGAAAAATTCCTCCGGCGGCGCGGGCTGGAAAAGGACTTGGGAAAGAAGCTCGAGCGTCTTGGCCTGGTACCAGAGCTTGTGCGCGGCGACGGGCACGGGCGGCTGGCGCAAGGCCTGGAACGTGACTTCCTGGCCCGGCGACATGGCGCCGACGGCGGCGGCGGACCCGCCCTGATTGATCAGCCAGCGGCGCAGCGCGGGATGCAGGTCGTCCTCCATCGAGTGGACCTGCGTCTCGACGTACTCGCGGGAAAGCTCGACGGTGATGAAGGAATGGATTTCGCCCGAGTTGCGATGCGCCTTGAGATCGGCGTTGGCGTTGCAATAGAAGCCGACGGTGTGGGGCTGGTAACGGGCCTCGGTCCGGCCATCGTGGACGGTGCCGTGCCGCGCAGGTTGAGGCAAAGCTCGACGCTGTTGCGGTGGAAACTGCGGCCCCAATTGACGGGCGCGACGGCCTCGAATTCATGGTTCTCGACGCTGACGCCCTCGCGCGCAAAGGAGCCGTAGAGCTGTCGCCAGCCCTCCTTCACCTGCGCCCAAGCGCTGCTTTCATAAGCGGTAGCCATAAATGGTTCATCATCAGCGTATGGCCAACGAGGGGAAAGTCAATGTGGAGGGGGGTGCGGCGAACTACCTTAGGCACCTGGTGTGATCGCTTTGTTTTTGCTGACCCGGGTTTGTGGCCTCTACGAAAAAGCTCTTCTTTTCTTTCATCCTGAGCTTGTCGAGGGATCAGTTCCGATCGTCTAAAAAGGCAGACTGAACTGATCCCTCGACAAGCTCGGGATGACAGAAGGTGAGAGTGCGAGATCGTGCACTGAGGTGTTCCTTAGTCGTGCACATCTTCGGTGGCTTCCTGTGCGCTCGCGATGCCGCGCTCGCGCACCCGGACAAACGAGTTGTCCGGGCTACCGAAAGGCACCGCGCTGAGCCAGCGCGGACTACCGGCAATCCACTGACCGCCTCTTATGGTCGTCGGTTTGGTTGCAGGGCTTGTGGCGCCACGAAAGCTCTTCTTCAGAATTCTGTCATCCTGAGCTTGTCGAAGGATCAGTTCCGATCGTCTAAAAAGACAGACTGAGCTGATCCCTCGACAAGCTCGGGATGACGGAGGGTGAGAGCTTGATGCCGCGCTGAGCCAGCGCGGGCTACCGCAGCGGTTACCGAACGCGGGGCGACCGAGGGCAGCGGCCATCAAGCGGGTTCCCAACCACGCGGGCGACCTTTGGACTTCCTCATGGCCATTGCCTTCCTCTTCCGCTAATTTGAGGGGATGTTCGCGATGTCATGGCTTCATTACCCGGCCCAGGGTGTGGTCATTGCCCTGCTCATTGCGGCGAACGCCTTTTTCGTCGCGACCGAATTCGCCTTCGTCAAGATTCGCGAATCGCAGCTCAAGTCGATGCGGGTCAAGGGGAAGAAGGACTGGCGGCTCGGCCTGGCCCTACGCGTCACCAAGCATCTCGACCGCTACCTGTCCGCCACGCAACTCGGCATCACGCTGACCAGCCTCGGCCTGGGCTGGGTGGGCGAGCCGGTCGTGGCGCGCTGGATCGAGGGCCCGCTCGCCGACTTGGGCATCGTCAGCCAGCGCGCGCGGTCGTTTCCATCGCCTACGGACTGGCCTTTGCGGGGATCACGTTCATCGACATCGTCTTCGGCGAACTGGTGCCGAAATATTTCGCCATCCGGCGCCCGCGCACGGTGGTGATGTGGTTCGCGGCGCCGCTGATCGTCTTTTATAACGCGGCCTACCCGTTCATCTGGCTGCTCAACCGCACGGCGAACCGGCTGCTGATGTGGATGGGCATTCCGCCGACGAAGGAATTCGACCACGGCTTCAACCAGGAGGAGCTGCAGTACGTGCTGATGAACTCGCGGCATGTCCATCCCTCGGACGACCTGGTGAACAAGATCATGCTCAAGGCGCTGCGGCTGAAGGAGACGACGGCCGAGCAGGTGATGCTGCCGCGCGAGCAGGTCGTCGTGCTTGTGGCGCGACAAGTCGCTGGCGGAGAACATGGCCATCGCGCAGAAATCGGGCTACAGCCGGCTGCCCTATTGCGGCGACACGCAGGACCAGGTGCTCGGCGTGATCCACGTGAAGGAACTGCTCTGGCAATACCAGGTGCTCGGCGCGCAGACGAACCTGACGGCCATCGTGCGGCCGATCCTGACCTTCCTGGCCAAGACGCGGCTGCCGGCGATGCTGGAGCTTTTCCGCAAGTCGCGCAATCACCTCGCCCTGGTGCTCGATGCGGACGAAAAGATGCTCGGGCTGGTCAGTTTCGAGGACGTGCTGGAGGAATTGGTCGGCGATATCCGCGACGAGTTCGACATCGAGAAGGGCCCGTTCTTCGAGCGGAGCAAGGAGGCCGTGCTGGTCGATGCCGATCTGCCGCTGCGCGATCTGGCCAGCGAAACGGGCTGGCCGCTGCCGACGCAGACGACCGAGACGGTGGAGAAATGGGCGCTGCGCCATTGGGGCCGCGTTCCGCATCCCGGCGACCAGATCGACATCGACGGCTTTCAGCTCATCGCCACGGAGGTGACGCTGCGCCGCATCCGCCGCCTGCGGGTGATCCGCAAACCCGTGGCCCCGCCTGCCGGCGCCGATGCCGAAGCGACGGAAGAACATCCCCATGAAATTTCCTGACGCCCATCCCGTCGTGCTCGGCACGGTGACGACTGCGTCCGGCCTGCGCTTGCTTGACGCGAAAACGGCTTGCCGCCGACGCGGTGGAAGTGCGCGTCGATGCGCTTGCTGGCGGAACAAAGTGCCGGTGGAAGAAATCGAGGCGGCCCTGCGCAAGAGAAGGCATCCGGTTCTGCTGACCCTGCGGATTCCCGCGGAGGGAGGCCAGCGCGTGTGGAACGTGAAAGACCGCCGGGAACTCTTCCTGCGGCTCCTGCCTTACGTGGAAGCGATCGACGTGGAACTGGCCACCGCGACGCGCGATGCAACCGGTGATCGACGAGGCGCGGCGCACCGGAAAGACGCTGGTGCTTTCCGCGCATGCGATCAAGAAACCGGCCACGCCCACGCAGATCGCGCGCTGGGTCGGGCAATTCGATCCGCAGCCCACGACGATTCTGAAAATCGCGGCGCAAATCAAGTCATGGCGCGACTTGCAGCAGCTCGCCGCGCTGCTGGTGAATCATCCCGACTGGCCCATCGCCGTGATGGGACTGGGGCCGTACGCGGCGCAATCGCGCTCGGTGCTGACGGCGCTGGGTTCGCGTCTTGTTTACGGCTACCTCGACCAACCCGCCGCGCCCGGCCAGCCCTCCGCCGCCGATGTGCACAAAATGGTGCGAGCGGTCCGTAAGATGGAAGGGTGAGAGAGCGATCACCGAGCGCGGGACGACAGATGATTTAAGTTTTAGTCTGTTCAAGGCGCGGGCGACTGCCTAATACTTGCCCCTCCTATGCCTGCAAAAATTTACTCCGATAAAGATGGTGATTTGAACGTGCTGAAGAATAAGACCGTGGCCGTGATCGGCTTTGGATCGCAGGGCCATGCCCATGCGCTCAATCTCAAGGAAAGCGGCGTGAAGGTCATCGTCGGACTTTATCCCGGAAGCAAATCGATTGAGGCGGCGAAGAAATATGGCTTCCAGGTTTTCAATGCTGCTGAGGCGGTGAAGAAGGCCGACATTATTTTCGTCGCGGTGCCCGACATCACCATCGCGTCGGTTTACGAAAAGGACATCAAGCCGAACCTGACCAAGGGCAAGACGCTGCTTTTCTCGCACGGCTTTGCGATTCATTTCAAGACGGTGAAGCCGCCAAAGGACATCGACGTGATCATGGTCGCGCCGAAAGGGCCGGGCCACTTGGTGCGCCGTCAATATCAGGAGGGACGCGGCGTTCCGGCGCTGATCGCGATTTTCCAGAACCCGAGCAAGAAGGCAAAGAAAGTCGCGCTGGCCTGGGCGAAGGGCATCGGCGGTACGCGCGCGGGCGTGATCGAAACGAGTTTCAAGGAAGAGACTGAGACCGATTTGTTCGGGGAGCAGGCCGTGCTCTGCGGCGGCGCGAGTGCGCTGGTGACGGCCGGCTACGACACGCTGGTGGCGGCCGGTTATCAGCCGGAGATGGCCTACTTCGAGTGTCTCCACGAACTGAAGCTGATCGTCGACCTGATGTACGAGGCGGGCATTTCGGGCATGCGTTTTTCGATCTCCGATACGGCCAAATACGGCGACGTGGTGACCGGCCCGCGCATCATCAACAAGGCGGTCCGCGCCGAGATGAAAAAGGTGCTGACGGAAATCCAGAACGGCAAGTTTGCCAAGGGCTGGATCAGGGAAGCGAAGTCGGGCAAGAAGAAGTACTCGAAGCTCCTGGCCAATGGCGCGAAGCATCCGATCGAAAAGACGGGTGCGCGTTTGCGAGGTCTGATGCCGTGGATCGGCAAACGCAATCTTGGCGGCGCGCAGGCCTCTTACTAATTGAAAGCGTAGAGCGTAGAATTCGGAAACGAAACAAGCCGGCCGGATGAAAGCGAAAATCTTTCTCATCCTGCCGGCTTTTTTCATGTGCGCATGGGCACCGGCGCAGACCAATTCCGCTCCAGCTCTGGCGTCACCGGTTTCCGCGCCGAAGCCGCATGTCGTCGATGTGCCGCAACCGGACCAGCCCTCGACGGCGGCCCCATCACCCGCGGCAGATCAAGCCGACAACATGAATCCGGCAAAAGTGGCGGAATATCAAAAGCGCTTCGATGAAGGGTACGCCCTCGAACAGCAAGGCAAGTTGACCGAAGCGCGCGCGATTTATGATGGCATTTTGGCCGATGAACCGAAGGCGAAGCGGTCGCTGCTGGAGGCGGGGCGAATCAGTTTCGAACTGGGCGAGTTGGCCAAGGCGGACGATTACCTGCAACGGCTTCACGATCTGGTGCCCGATTTCCCGGAAGCGATTGAGTTGCTGATCGAGGTCAACCAGGCGCTGCAACGCGATGTGAAGGTCGAGTTGCTTATTCGCGATTTTGACCAGTTGCATGCGAGCGGAAAAATTCCGCAATTGTCGAGTTCGCTCTGTTTTGTGCGCGAACGGCTTCATCATTATCAGGACGACATCGTGATCAGCCAGTTTTTCGATTACACGAAGGACCCGAACACGGTGTGGATGGCGGAGGTTTTCGATGCCAGCGGCCAACTGAAAAGGCGTCTGCTGCTGAATTACGACCCGGACGCCACGCAGGCGTTGCGGGGCAAGGATGCGAAGTATGCGGGCGCGCAGGTCTTCACCTGGCTCGAGCATGTGATGAAAAGTGGACAGGTAACGGAAATCGACGCCTATCTGCAAATTTTTGCGCTGCCCGATTACCAGAAATTCCGCAGCGCGATGTTCGTCATTTTGGAAAATCCGCCGAAGCCGATTTATACGGCGCCCGTCACGCCGAGCGGGACGTGATCCGAGCGCGGGCCTAAACGCCTCGCTGATTCGGCTCCCAGATGAGCTTGTGCATCTGGAGCTGCATCCGCACGCGCGGCAAGCGCATCGGCCATCACGCGCGTGGCGAGATCCAGCGGCGTCATCTTGCCGAAGACCGGCGAGAACAGAATCGCGTTCACGCGGTCGGCCCAGCCGGGCACGCCCGCCAGCACCTGCGCCTTGGCCCACGCGTAATCCTCCTCCGAGCCGATGACGAACTTCACTTCGTCGCGCACGCCGAGCAGCGGCAGGTTCGCCATCCGGTTGCGCTCGCACTCGCCGCTGCTCGGCGTTTTCAAATCCATGATGCGGTGTACGCGCGGGTCGACGGGCGCAATGTCGTGCGCGCCGCTGGTCTCGATCAGCACGGTGTAGCCGTCATCGCATAGCCGCGACATCAGCGTGTGCACCCGCTTTTGCAGGAGCGGCTCGCCGCCGGTGACCTCGACCAGCCGGCACGGATATTTTTCCACTTCCGCGATGATCTCGCCGAGCGTGCGCCGCTTGCCCTCGTAAAAGGCGTATTCGGTATCGCAGTAGGTGCAGCGCAGATCGCAGCCGGTCAGCCGCACGAAAACACACGGCTGCCCCGCGAACGTGCTCTCGCCCTGGATGCTGTAAAAAATCTCGTTGATGGTGAGCGTCTCCGCCGCTGCTTGCGTGGGCGGGGACGCTTCCAATTCTGGTCTCATATGCTAATCATAATCCATCCATAGCGTAGTAACACGCTGATTTCGTATGACGCTTTCTTTGCCCTCACTCTATGATTCGAAGAGCGCATGGATCGTGGGAATCGATCTGGCTTGGGGTGATAAAAAGCCAGACGGTCTTTGCTTAATTCGAGCCGACCGCAATTCTGCTGAGATCGTCGAGACGGCACTTACTCAAGGAGACGACGCACTCTCGCAGTGGCTCAAGACGCGCATACCTGCCGGGGAACCCGCGCTCTTGGCTGTCGATGCTCCCTTAATTGCTCCAAACCCAACCGGTTGCCGACCCGTCGATAGACAAATAAGCGTGGATTTCGGGAAGTATCATGCCGCTTGCCACTCAGCGAACTCTAAGCGATGCGCCCGACCTCTTCGCGTTTCCAACTTGCTCCGCTTGGATGGCTTCTCGATCGATTTCGATCTTAGGAATGATTCTCGCATGGCAGCAGAAGTGTATCCGCACCCCGCCATGATCCGCCTTTTTGAAATAGAAAAGATCGTAAAGTATAAAAAAGGATTGGTTGCAGCCAAGCGGCAGGAGTTCGCCCGACTTCAAGAGCTGATACGTGCGTGTCTGAAGAGAAGCTTCCCTAAAATCATTGTTGCTTCGACAGTTAAGACTTTGTTGGAGGCATCGTGGTCCAAAGGGGGCGAAGATCAGACAGATGCGCTTTTCTGCGCAATGATCGGATATCGTCACTGGGAAACAAACGGACAAATCTGCGAGGTCGTTGGCTCCTTGGAGCAAGGTTTCATTCTTTTACCCCCGAAACAACAGAGCGGCTTTACGCTTTTCAGATGGCCGTCTGGCGAAGTGATAGTGACATCGGAGTTTGTAAACCATTTGCGCGACGAAGATCCATACGCCTAATACCTCAGCACGCGGCGCAGAAACCCCTTCGTCACTTCCGATTCGGGCGCGCCGAAGATTTGCTCGGGCGGACCGATCTCCGCGATGCGGCCGTCGGCCAGCAGCGCGACGCGGTCGGCGAGGCGGCGCGCGAAGCCCATCTCGTGCGTGACGAGAAGCAGATCGCGGCCTTCCTGCTTCAGTTCCTCGATCAGCTCGAGCACCTCGGCGGTCATCTCGGGATCGAGCGCGGAGGTCGGCTCGTCGAGCAGCACGACCTGCGGCTTGATCGCGATGGCGCGCGCGATGGCCACGCGCTGGCGCTGCCCGCCGGAAAGCTCCGCCGGACGCTTGTGCGCGTGGTCGAGCAACTGGAAGCGGCGCAGCGTTCCCTCGGCCAGGTCGCGCGCTTCCTCCGGCGTGCGGCCGTGCACTTTTTCCAGCGGCAGCGTGATGTTCTTCAGCGCGGTCATGTGCGGGAAAAGATTGAAGGCCTGGAAGACCGTGCCGATGGAGCGGCGATGCCGCAGCAGCGCCTCGTCGTGATATTCGATCGGCTTGTCGTTGAGCGACGACGGTGCCGCTGGTCGGATATTCGAGCCCCGCGACGATCCGCAGCAGGGTCGATTTGCCGCCGCCCGACGGCCCGATGAGCGCGAGGCAATGGACGCCGTCGAGCTCGAGGCTCATGCGGTCGATCACGGTGTGCGTGCCGAACCGCTTCACCACGTCCTGCAGGCTAAGTTTCATACTTGAAGCGGCGCTCCAGCCAGCGCGACCAGAGCGAAATCGGCACGGTGAGGACGAGATAACCGACCGCGAGCGCGAAGTAGGTTTCGAGGTTGTCGTAGTTGATGCTGCTGGCCTGCTGCGCGCTTTGCGTGAACTCCGCGATGGCGATGACCGAGAGCAGCGACGAATCCTTGATCAGCGAAACGAGCTGGCCGACCAGCGGCGGCAGCACCTGCCGGAACGCCTGCGGAATGATGACGTAGCGGTAGGTCTGCGTGCGGGTGAAGCCGATGGCGCGCGCCGATTCGATCTGCGTCTTGCCCACGCTCTCGATGCCGGCGCGGAAAATCTCGCTGATGTAGGCGCTCTCGAAAAGCGTGAGGATCAGGATGCCCGAGACGAACCGGTATTCGTTGCCGATGCCGAACGCGCCCTCGAATCCGTACCAGACCAGATAAATCAGCGCGAGCAGCGGAATGCAGCGCAGCGTCTCGACGCAGAAAGCGCGTGAAATAGCGCAGCGGCAAGAAAAACGAGCGCTGGAAAAGCGCGAGAACGAAGCCGGTGACGGTGCTCAGGACCAGCGCGGCGGCCGGTGACGCCGAGCGTCGTCAGCCAGCCCTCGAACAACATCGACGCGGATAATTCCAGACCGACATCCAGTCGAGATGCAGGCTGACGAGGCAGAACCAGACGACGCCGATGAGCACCAGCAGCGCGAAGAGCGAATTGAGCACCCGCGCGATCGGCGGCGGCGACACGTCCCCCCTCGCCCCGCCCGGAGCCAGGATCAGGTCGCGCCATGTTTCGATCACGCGGAGAAAACTACGGGAAAGCGCGCTGATGCCAAGACGGATAGCATCACCAGACGTAGCGACCTAGCGTTTCGGCTCAATCAAATTAAGGATAAACCGTCGCAGTGCAAAAAAGGCAATTCCGGCAAAAAGTAAAAGGGCGGGGATGCTATCCCCTCGTTCCCAAACTCCATTTAGGGACGCACTTGCTGAAGTAATTCTGTTGTAGATCTTTTCGCAGCTAAACCTCTAGACAAACAAAGTTGCGCAGACAATCCAGTTCCCAAATGGAGTTTGGGAACGAGAAAATGAGGGCTTTAAAGTAGCGCTTATACCAATTGCAAAATTGATTTTAGTCTAAACAATCCGTCATCCTGAGCCTGTCGAGGGATCAGTTCGGAAGTGTTTTTACCGAGGCGGAACTGATTCCTCGACAAGCTCGGGATGACGAAGGCTAAAGACCAAATTTGATTGAGAAATGGTATTACGCGTGTTTGCGTTCGTCGCAAGGAGCGCGACGACTATCGGGAAACCCGCGCTGAGCCAGCGCGGACTACCTTTCTCCCATAATCTTGTCCCAAAAATTCTCCTTTCGTCAGCCTTCATGCCGTCGGTCTCAATTCCGTTAATTTGGTAAATTTGGTAATTCCGTTAAAATCTCTGGCCACCCAAACTCGACAACACACCGAATGTGCCTCAAATTAAGGAGTGATTTCGATTCAAGACATTGCCAACCGCGAGCTGCTCGATCTCGTGCCCTACGAGCCGGGCAAGCCGGTCGATGACGTGGCGCGCGAGCTCGGCCTCGACCCCGCCTCGATCATCAAGCTCGCCTCCAACGAAAACCCGCTCGGCCCCTCGCCGCTGGCCATGGCCGCGATGCACAAGGCGATCGAGACGCGCCCACTTTTATCCCGACGGCGGCGGCTTTCACCTGCGCAACGCCATCGCCGAAAAGTTCGGCCTGACCAGGAAAACGTCGTGCTCGGCAACGGCTCCAACGAGATCATCGAGCTGCTTTTCCACACCTTCACGCGTCCCGGCATCCACGAGATCGTCACGGCGCGCCACGCCTTCGCCGTCTACACGCTCATGGCGCAGCTTTTCGGCGTGCGCGCGATCGTGGTCGATGACGTCGATTTCACGCCCGACCTGCCCGCGATGCTGCGCGCCGTCACGCCGCAGACGCGCCTCATCTTCCTCGCCTCGCCGAACAACCCGACCGGCACGCGCGTGACCAACGAGGCGCTCGACGACTTCCTGCGCGACCTGCCGCCGCACGTCATCGCCGTGCTCGACGAGGCCTACTACGAGTTCCTCGACAACCCGCCCGACACCGTCGGCGACGTGAAGCAGGGCGCGCGCGTCGTGCTCATGCGCACCTTCTCGAAGATCCAGGGCCTCGCCGGACTGCGCATCGGCTACGGCCTCGCCTCGGCGGAAATCGCCAACCTGCTCCAGCGCGCGCGGCAGCCGTTCAACGCGAATTCCATCGCGCAGGCCGGCGCCATCGCGGGCCTGGCCGACATCGAGCACCAGCAGAAGACCAAGGCGATCACCGACGAAGGCCGCAAGCTCATCGAGGACGCCTTCGCGCAGATGGGCCTGAAGTACGTTCCTTCCTCGGCGAATTTCGTCCTGGTCCATGTCGGCGACGGCGGCGAGGTCTTCAAGCGCCTGATGAAAAAGGGCATCATCGTCCGCTCGATGGTCAGCTATCACCTGCCCGCCTACATCCGCGTCAGCATCGGCACGCCGGAACAGAACGCGCGCTTCCTGGCGGAGTTGCCGGCAGCGCTCGAGGGACTGGTGAAGTTCGACGCGCTGACCGAAGAAAGGGCAACCCCGTTAGGGACAGCGGCGGCTACCTCGGAGACGATGTCAAGTTTTGCCTCAGGCGGGAATCCCCCCGGCCATCCCATCGCGCCGCCAGATCCGGATCCCGATGTCGCGCCGGAAAAAGTGCCGGTACCGGATCCCAACCCGAATCCGGACCACGAACCGGCGATGCCCGATCCTGATCCGGCACCGGAGCCCGAAACGACACCAGAACCGACCAAGTTCGCCCCATGAACTTCGGCACCGTCGCCATTCTCGGCCCCGGCCTGATCGGCGGCTCGCTCGCGCTTGCGCTGGCCGAACGCGGCCTGGCCAAGCGCCTGATGATCTATGCCCGCTCGCCGCACGCGCTTGACGAAATCCGCACTCGCGCAGGTCGACGCCGAGCTCACCGGCAATCCCGAGCGAAGCCGTGCGCGAGGCCGACGTCGTCATCCTTTGCGTGCCGATCGAAGCCATGGCCGGGCTGGTGCACGAATTCCGCGATGCGCTCAAGCCGACCGCGCTCGTCACCGATGTCGGCAGCGTCAAGGGCAGCGTCGACCGCGACCTCGCGCCGCTGCTGGACGATCGCGCGCTCTGGATCGGCAGCCATCCCATGGCCGGCAGCGAGCAGGGCGGATTCGCCGCCGCGCGGGCCGATCTTTTCGAGGGAGCCGACCGTCATCCTCACGCCCGACCAAGCAGACCGCGCCGCGATGCGCGAACGGCGCGCGGAGCAAATTCTGGACGGCGCTGGGCGCGAATCTCGTTCGTCCTTTCGCCCGAAAAGCACGACCAGATGGTCGCGGCCGTCAGCCATATTCCGCATCTGCTCGCCGCTGCCCTGGTCAATCATGCCGTCAGCTTCGGGGACTTGGCCCTCGCCGCCGGCGGCTTTCGCGATACCACTCGCGTCGCCTCGGGCTCGCCGGAACTCTGGACGGAAATCCTCCTGGCCAACCGCGATGCCGTCGCGGCCCAGGTCGATGCATCTGATTCGTGAATTACGGACCTCGGAACTGGCGCTTAAGAATCCTGACAAACCGCTCGCAAAATCGATGTTGCTCGCAGCTACTCAAAGCTGCACACGATGCGCGCTCACTTTTATCCGCCAAGAGTCCCAAAAACAAATGAGCCGCGCCCCCGCCTCCACCCTTACCGTCCGCCAGGCCCGCCAGCTCGGCGGCGAAATCAGCGTGCCGGGCGACAAGAGCCTTTCCCACCGCGCCGTGCTTTTTTCCGCGCTGGCCGACGGCACGACCGTCATCACCGGCTTTCTGCCGGGCGAGGATTGCGTCTGCACCATGCGCGCGCTGCAGGCCATGGGCTGCACGATCGAGGCCGACTCGAAAACGCGCCTCGTCGTCCACGGCACCAGCGGCAAGCTGCAGCCGCCGCTCGAGCCGCTCGATTGCGGCAACTCCGGCACGGCCATGCGCCTGATGGCCGGCGTTCTCGCCGGGCAACCGTTCACCAGCCGCCTCATCGGCGACGCCTCGCTCTCCAGCCGGCCGATGAAACGCATCGTCGATCCGCTGCGCCAGATGGGCGCGAAAATTCCAGGGCCAGGGCGAGAAGCACACCGCGCCGCTGGAGATCGAGGGCGGCGCCGCTGACCGGCATCGAGTACACGCTGCCCGTGGCCAGCGCGCAGTTGAAGTCGTGCCTGCTGCTCGCCGGCCTTTTCGCCACCGGCACGACCAGCATCACGGAGAAGACGCCGTCGCGCGACCACACCGAGCGCCTGCTCGCCCACTTCCACGCGCCGCCCGTCATCGACCTCAACCCGACGGCAAGGGCAAGACCATCCGCGTGCGCGGCGGCACGCGACTGCACGCGCGCGACTTCAACGTGCCGGGCGATTTCTCCTCCGCCGCTTTCTGGATCGCCGCCGCCGCCGCCATGCCCGGCGCGGATCTCACCATCACCAACCTCGGCCTCAACGGCACGCGCACCGGCCTGCTCAGCGTGCTGCTGCGCATGGGCGCGCACATCAGCGAAAGCATCTCCGATTCCTCCTGCGAGCCGTTCGGCACCGTGCGCGTCTACGGCCGCAAGCTGCGCGGCACAAAAATCTCGCGGCGCGGAAATCGCCAACGTCATCGACGAACTGCCCATCATCGCCGTGGTCGGCGCCATCGCCGAGGGCGACACGGAAATTCGCGACGCCAAGGAATTGCGCGTGAAGGAAACCGACCGCATCGCCGCCATGGCGACCAACCTGCGCGCCTTCGGCGTCAACGTCACCGAGCACGACGACGGCATGACCATCCACGGCGGCGGCGCGACAAACTCACCGGCGCGAAGGTCGGCAGCTTCGGCGATCACCGCATCGCCATGGCCTGCGCCATCCTCGGCCTTTTTTCCAAGGGCGAAACGACGATCAACGAAACCGGCTGCATCGCCACCTCCTACCCGACTTTCCAGGAAGACCTGCACAAGATCGCCTCCTTCCACGAAGGCGGACTCGCTTCGTTTCTTGGCGGCCGATAAATGTGATTCGCTGAACCTTCGCCGATATTAATCGCGAAGGAATTCGTCTGCAGCGTCGTGGCGGAAATTCGCGGTCTTCTCCTCTCACGGAAGCAGCGGAAGCGGGCATGGCCCTCCAGATTTATCCACAAGAAGACCGGGCGGCGAAAGAAATGCTTAATTCACTTCCAGCGTAACCGATTGAAGGAAGGTATATGACACCAATGGCTCCACGGAATCGAGGTCCGCTTCAATTCCGGCGAAGAACCATTCGACGAGCACCTCGAAAATCCATTCGAAAAGGAGGGCTACTTTTGATTGGGTGCTTGGCGCCAGCCTTGGTGGCGGGATGCGGGTTCGATTGGACTTTGCCTCAAGCCCACTTCGATGGCGTGGAAGAGCACGGGTATGTAGCTTACTGGGAAAACATTGGCGAAGCCGATTTGGGCGACGGCCTGGTCATTCCGGTCAATATCAACTTTAACTCGCATCGGGAATCGAGTTCGCCGACGTTGGGCAAGGGATGGACCGTGGCGCTTTTGGAATCGCACGTGGAGCCGGTTGATGAAAATAGCATGAAGGTGCTCATGCCGGACGGGTGGACGTTTACCTTTCTACGAAACGGCAGTACTGAAACTTGGCGAGGCAATGCCGGCTGGGTGGGGGAAACTGCCGACACGGTCTTTACCATTACGGCTCCCTGCGGCTGGCGGATTAAATTTGATGGCGGCAAGATTCAGGAGATCGACAGCGATAAAAACCGTGCCTTGACCTATCGCTATAACGGAGGAGTGGCCACCGCGGTGGACGAAGACGGAAAGTCATTCCTGCAAGTCGAGGATAATACCAGCACCGGGGTTGCGATGGACTTGATTATCGATGGTCAAAAGATCAATTTGGCGGAGGCCCAGCGGCCCAGAATTCAGGCCGTCCAGAAGCAGAATCTTATCACCGGCTTCGACCCGAGTTTAAGTCAATTGCAATGGCCGGATGGAAGAACGGAAGCATTCGATTTTACTCCTGCCAAAAATCTCGATCCCTCGCTTTCGATTAGTCTATCAAATGGGCATCCCCGGACTTTTACCTGGGACGCCAACACCCGGCAAATCAAGACCGACTGTGATTGGTCGTATTCTCTTCAACAAGTCGCGGGAAATCTCCAATACACCCGCACGTTATCGACCGGGCAGTTTGAGACTTACGAGAACAACACTGTTACGGGAGTGACAATCGAGAAGAGCCTGACCGGAAACGCAATTGCGACTTATAGATTCGTCGGTGGGCCTTTGACAGGACGGATCCGAAAAGTCGAGGAAATGCAAATGGGCGCGCAAAGGAAGATTCTCTATTCCGCCAGCTATTTCCCTTCTGGAAATCTAATGCGGGAACTTTTTTATCCGGATCATGTGCGGTTCTATTCCGATGATAGGAAGCTCTTAAAGGAAACGGTGGGAAACGCCGTTGTCTACGAGCAGGACTTTGACGACCAGGGACGCCTCATTCACATGATCAATCCGAGCCAACACATGGAGGTCAAACGGATCTATAACTCCCAAGGAGGCGAAACGACGCAGGTTTTCAAGCAGGGAGGACTTTTTTATACAGAGACAGCCGATAACAACAACAACCTCATCTCATTCGACAAAGGAAACCAATGAAAACAACACTTCGCCACCTTTTCATAGTACTAGCGATGGCATCTTTAGCTTGCGGGGCTGCTCGCGCCTCGCAAGGAAACGTGCAGATCCTGAACGATTCTCAGATGGCTTCCATTAAAGGCGGTTGGTGTCCTTTTGAAGAGTGCGAAGCTGGGCCCGGAACCGGAGTTTGCCAACCCTATCCCGCCTCCCGGGCTGGCCTTTGCGCCGTAGCAAGGTGCAGTTATTCCAATAGCACTGCCGGAAATGTTGATGTTCTAGGCTGTACCCTCGCCGGAAAAGTAACGTGTACAGCCAACAGGACCTATAGACAGTGTATTTTGGCGTTCAAATTCAGCGCCTGCTCCAACGGCGCCAATCCATATGGCTGCGGTTTTCTCGTGGTACCTACCTGCACCATAGATCGAATCGATCGAACGTGCGTCTGCGGAATTGCTTCTCCCGGCAATCCGTGCGATTGGACCGACTGTGCCCCTTAAAACCGCAATTGTGAAAAACTTTTTAATTGTTTGTTGGTTAGTTATCCCGATAGGCGCGAATTGCAAGGCACAGACGATGGATCCTTCCCACATCAAAGACCTTGTCGTTCACATCGAGAATTCCCTGCCCCGCGGCAGTATCTATCATATCAATTATTCGGTTACCAACAAGCGGACGGCAGCCTATTACCTTCACCTGCATCAATTGATAGACCTTCTGCAAAAGTCCTATCCGGAGCTTTTAAGCGGTCCGCCGCCGCCGCCGTTGCCGGGGGTGGAACCGACCCAAAATCAGACGCGGTACGATCTGGTCAAAAGCTTCAAACATCAGCTTTTGGATCCACCTGAATACAATAACATTTCGGATTACAGCCTGGACGGGATCGGCTTTTATATGAAACAGGAGCTATTCATCCTGAATCATCAAGGGAACCGGGTTAAAATTAGAACGATTTATGCCAGCGACGGCAAAATCATGGGGATTTTTTATTTGGATGACGCGCAGGCCGTCATCCAACCCGCGACGGAACGGCCTCAAGTACCCACTGAAGATTGGACCCAGGCAGCGTACTCCATTATCGGAAACACGCTTTCGCATTTTGTTGATCCAGATGGTTAATTTAAAGGCCACTTCCACCGACACCGAACTCGTTATTACTGGGGAACAAGCCGGGCATCGAAAAGGAACTGAGTCAGATCGAATTACGTATCGATAAATCGACCCTGCTACCCTTGAAAATAACTCTCATCTACTATAATTCGTTGGGGCAATTCGACAGCAAAACGGTCAAAACATGGCAATATCAGGATTTTTCCGGGATCACGCTTCCCAAATGCGTGGTGGATCAAGACTACGTGGCCGACATTAATGGCAAAATGAATCTGGAGCAGGAGCGGACGTTGACTATCAACCAATTCACGCCCGGAGCAACGAGTTGCAAGGAGAGCTTCAAAGGGCTGCTCAACGCCAATTATAGTATATATGACGAAATCACCGGCTCACATTACATGTCGGGCAATCCTGAAGAGATGCTTGATAAGCTTTCACGATAATATGCATCTCACCTCGTATGTTTTGTTGGCGCTTTTGCTTTTTCCCCTGGCAAGCCTCAAGGGACAAACTTTACCGGCGCCGGCGCCCACCTTTAACTGCGGTCTTAACGCCGCGTATATCCTACTTAACAAAACCGGACATCATACTTCCTACGCCCGTTTGTCCATGGACTTCGCGGCTCAGAATCCTCCCGATTCCATTTTGGCCATTAAAAATGTACTAAATGAACACGGTTGCGCCACCGTGGGAGTAAAGACCAATGTGGATTTCTTTTTGGATAACAAAGGTCCCGCGATCGTTTATTTGCAACTTTCAGGTTTTGGGCCGGTAAGCGAAAATCATTTCTCTTTTCTTGTCGGCGCCAGCCCACAAACTGGCGCGGAGTTTCTCGACCCGATTTTTGACGTCCAGAAACCCTCCTTTATTTCGTGGGGAACTTTTTCCCGGGCTTACCAGGGAACCGCCCTCATCCTGAAATGAATAGATCCAAGACCATTTTAGGTCGGAGCATAGCCGTTGTCATTACATGCTTTATGCTTTGCGTGATTGGCATAACGAGAGCAGATAACCCGAATCCGGAATTGGATATGAAACATGATATTGATTTGGGAATTATTCTCGACACGACTATGCCGCTGGATCTGTCGGTCCCCATTACCAATCGCTCTACTCGAAAACTCACGATCGCCAAGGTTTCCAAGGATTGCTCGTGCACCACCGTCACCATTGAAAAAATGAATCTGGATCCCGGCGAGACAACAATCTTGCGCGTGGTCACGAATTTGAGCGGAAAAACCAATTTATATTCCAGTGATATCATCATCGAATCGGATGCCGGCGAGAAGCTTGACGAGATTCACATTCACGGGCGGATCACGGGCCAAATCCGCATTCGTCCCCAGCGAACCACCCTGCTGGTCGGCGATAAATATGCACCCGGTACCTTCACCGTTTTCTGTGACGATCAAAATGGCAAATGGAAGTACGTTGGATTCACCGCCGAGGATCCTGGTCTTCGCGTTGCAATTACCGAGCAACCGGCCAGTCCGACGACGTCAACCTATGGTGGGATTGTCGACATGGATCAAAATTCAGGCAGTAAAACTCCCGGCGATTATCGCGAGACATCCGTCACTCTTAAGTTCGTCAATGACCAGCTGAAAAAGGAACTTCAAGTAAGGTATCCCGTCGACATCGCAGTGCGTCGAAACGTGACAACCGACCCGGCGCAAATCACCTTCAGCACCGATACCGTTGATCAAAAACGAACCATTGTGGTGCAAAGCGTGGACACGATTCATATCGATTCCGTAACTTGCAACTCGTCCTGCGTCAAAGCTTCGATTCGGCGGTTAAGTGAGAATGCCCTTCTCGTCGAGCTTGAATCCGAGCCCGGCCTGATTTCGGGCGACCATCCCAACGGGCTGGCGTGTAATTTGATTTCCAACGGGAAGGTGGTTTCCAGCATCCCCATTAATATCGTCAGTCTTCATTAACGGCCTGTTCCGTTCCAGAATCAATTTTGGCGTTTCGTAGGGCAACGGAAGCGGACTAGAAGTTGCCAGAAGAGCTTAAGTGCGCCACTTTATGTTCCATGGACGACTCGGCAATGCAGGAGCGGTATCGCGCACTGTTGCTCGCGGCGCGGAATCTTTTCTCGCTCACCAGCCTGGACGATTTGGTCGATCATATCCTTAAGTATTCCTGCGTCATGATGCAGGCGGAGGCGTGCTCCATGTTTCTGCCCGACCACGTCACGCGCGAACTGGTCATTTATTCCGCGCGCGGCAAGGACGACGCTATCAACGCCTTTCGCATTCCGTGGGACAAAGGCGTCGCCGGCACTGTTTTCCAGGAACGGAAATTCATGCGGATTGACGATGCCCTGAACGACCCCCGGTTGCTGCGAGTGACGAACGCCAAAAGCGGCCTGGTTACGCGCTCGATGATCTGCGCCCCGCTGGTCGATAAGGATGAATGCTTCGGCGTCCTGCAGGCACTCAATCCGATCGACCGGCCGGTCTTTACCCGGCTCGACCAGGATATTTTCGAGGGGCTGACCAATATCGTGACTGGCGCGCTCATCCGTTTTGACCGCGAGTTGAAAATCACCCGGGAGACCAAGCTGGCCCAGGAAATGGCCATGGCACTGGAAATCCAAAAATCTTATCTTCCTCCGGAAGAGCTGGTGCTGCCCCGATCGGAGATGCGCGTCCGCTACCGGCCGGCCCGGACCATCGGCGGTGACTTCTATGCCTCGATTCCATTGCCGGATGACAGACTGCTGGTTGCGCTGGGCGATGTCAGCGGCAAGGGCATCCCGGCGGCGCTGACCACCGCGCAAATTACCACGGAAATGCACGCCTTGGCGCCCTTCGCCGAGGAAGGCGGTCTCGAGGCCTATGTGAACGCACTCAACAGCGAGCTTTGCAAACGGCTGGCCGCCGGCCGATTCGCCGCCACGACCTTCCTGCTTTACGATCCGAATTGCGAACGGATGGAAGTGATTTGCGCCGGGCAATTCGAGCCTTGGCGGTGGCGCAACGAGACTTGGGAACTGCTCGCCGTGCCGCATGCCCTCGCGCTTGGCATTTTCCCCGGTCAAAAATTCCACGCCACGGTCGTATCCGCCCTGCCCGGCGAAAAATGGGCGCTGTTTAGCGACGGCATCAATGAGGGACGCAGCCGCACGGGCGAAGAATACGGCTTTGATCGCCTGCGGGATAGCCTCGGCAAAACCGGGCATTCCTCCGAGTCCCTCGACCGCGCCTGGAACTCCTGGGAACATTTTGTGGACCGCGAGCATCAGCATGACGACGCCTGCCTTGCACTCATCCTGCTCAAGCCGCCGGCCACACTGGAAATGACGTCGGCCGCGCACAACTGCCGGCGGTGCCGCGAATTCATCGAAGCATGGGCCCTTACCGCCGGTTATCCTGATCTAGAGCGGGGCCGCATTGTTCTCGCCGCCGATGAAGCAGTCACGAACATCATCCGGCACACCTATAAAAGCGTCACGGACAAACCGATCATTCTCTCCGCGGAAATCAGCGACGGCCACTTCCATCTGCGCTTGCGCGATTACGGGCCTCCTGTCGATATGGAAACGCTCAAGGGACGGGCGCTCGAAGACATCAAACCCGGCGGACTTGGCCTCCACCTGCTCAAGACTGTCTTTACCGTCGTCGAACATTCCAACCTGTCCGATGGCAATGACTGGCATTTGGCCAAGCCGCTCGCCTCCGAAACTTCCCCCTGATCGCGCCAAAAAAAGACCGGGCGGCAACTCGCGAGGAGTCACCGCCCGGCCAGGGGAGGAATGAATGAAACTATCTAACATAGGGATAGACGCAGTCGGCAGCGCGATGTTCAAGCAGGTCCGATTACAGTTCGGCAATATCCCTACTCATATAGTGGGTCGCGAAGACGCCCGTTGTATCGTCGTAATCCTGCATTAGCTTTCGCTATGGCCATAAGCATTGGATGCGGCAGCTGGGCCGACGCCGCATATGTTGAATTGCTCTACCCCAAAGCCTTCCCGCCGGACTTGCGGCTTTGTGCTTACGCCATGTGGTTTGATCACGTGGAGGTCAATGCAAGCTACTATGCCCTGCCGCGAAAGGATGCGGTGGAGAAGTGGGTCGAGCAGACTCCGGCTTCTTTTCTTTTCGATATCCGCGTGCCACGCGCCATTTCGCAGGGTCCGGAAAAAGCCGGACGAGACGGGCGGCTGACCTCTCTCCTGCTTAAGGGCTTAGAGCCGCTGATTCGGACGAAAAAGCTGGGCGTGTTTCTTTTGGTTCTCAGCCCGTCATTCACCCCGGAACGGCACAAGTTGGAGGAACTCGATCCTTTGATCGACCGAATGCGTCCCCGTTCTCTCGCTGTCGAGCTACGCCATTCCAGCTGGGTCTCGGCTTCTCTTCGCCGATCGACACTCGACTTCTTTCGCGAACGCAAATTGACCTGGGTGTCCGTCGACATGCCGCAAATCAAGGGCGCGACTTTGATGCCTCCGGTGGATGAAGTGACTAATCCTCAACTGGCCTATCTTCGGTTGCACGGGCGCCATCTCGGCTATGTGAAAGCGAAATCGGCCGCGGAGCGCCACACTTATGCCTACCCGCCCAAGGAACTGGGCGAGCTGGTTCAACGCATACGCCGCATTTCCCGCCAAGCCCGGAATGTGCGCGTCGTCGCCAATAATCACGCGCTCGATTTCGCGCCGAGAACGGCTCTGGCGCTGAAAGAAATGCTCGGAGGATCATGACTCCTGAGCGTATTTGCCGACGCCGCACCAAGGGTTGGAGACTTCCTCCCAACACGGTTTGCGTTACGCGACCAGGAAAATGGGGCAACCCCTTTCGCGTGGGCGGCTGGTTCAAATGGAGACCGGATGAAAGGCCACCTCAGAAACATTTTCGCATCGCGTGGACGGAAAGCGACGCACCGAACGCGGTCGGCTACACACAGATTCGGGACAACCCCATGGCGATCCAATGGTTCAAGGAAACGCTAACGCGAAATCCTGAGGACTTGAAGGAACTTCGCGGCAAGAATCTCGCCTGCTGGTGCGAAATCGGTCACCCGTGTCACGCTGAAGTTTTGCTGAGAGTCGCAAATTCGAAGATTGAAAAGTCTGATTAAAGATGGGGCCCATTTCGGTTTTGTTCGACCGCATATCGCGTCGCTAATAGATGCCACGATGGCGATATGCAACACCTCGTCGAGAGTAGATGACCCAATCTCCTCTGGACTTGCCTAGTGCGGCATTGGCACATCCGATGCGAAATGAGTCGGGGAGTAAAACTATGAGCAGAAATAACGAACGGGTTTTGATTACGGGCGCTTCAAGCGGTATCGGTCTTGAAGTGGCGCGCGAGTTTGCGCGAAACGGTCATCCTTTAGTCATCACATCGACCGTGGAATCTGAACTGGCTGAGGTCGCGCAGGAACTGACGGCTACTCACGGTGTCGAGGTGCTGATCGTCGCGCAGAATTTGCTCAAGCCGGAGGCTGCCCAGGAACTTTTTGATGCCTTGAAGAAAGAAGACATTGCCATTGAGATTTTGGTCAACAACGCCGGTGTCGGGCACAAAGGACGGTTCTGGGAACAACCGCTGGAGCAGCATATGGAAATGATCCGGCTCAACATTGAAGCCGTGGTTGGCCTGACACGGCTTTTCCTGCCGGAGATGCTGGCGCGCGGACATGGCCGCATTCTCAACACCGCATCGGTGGCCGGTTTTATACCCGCCCCGCTGATGGCGGTTTACCATGCGACCAAGGCTTTTGTCGTCTCCTTTAGCGAAGCGCTTGCGACCGAGCTCCAAGACACCGGTGTTACGCTGACAGCGCTGTGTCCAGGGGCAACCGACACTGAATTCTTTGAGCGCGCCGATGCGGTCGAGGCGACCATATTTCAAAAGGGCAACGTGATGGCACCGCAGGAAGTCGCGGAGGGTGCCTATAAGGCGGTCATGCATGGAGACCGCCTCTATGTCGCCGGCGGAATGAATAAAGCCCAGGTTTTTCCCGTCGTTTACTGCCCACGTCAATATTGGCCAAAGTCATGGAATCGCTTTATGCGGACGTGAAGCCCGAAGACCACCGGCGCAATCCGGGACAGATCGCAGCCGACTACGAAGTTAAGCACCCTCATCAGGAGGCCGCATGAGCAAGGACAAAAAAAAGGATCCGAAGAAAAAAGAGGCGCAACACCCTCCGCTTAAGCCGAACCCACCGAATACCGAGGGCGCGCCGGACAATCATGATCCGGGGGCTCAATACGAGGACAAGGATAATTCGTAACTAAAGTGTCTATTCTGATTGGTACATCCGGCTGGACCTATCCGCATTGGCAAAAGGCGTTCTTCCCAGAGGAGCTTCCTTCCGCGGAACGGCTTCATTTTTACGCCCAGCAATTTAATTCGGTCGAGGTTAACACAACCTTTTACGGCACTCCCAAAAAGTCCACGGTGCGAGCATGGCGCGAGGCCGTGCCCGCGCGTTTTCGCTTTGCTATCAAGGCCAGCCGTTACATCACGCATAACAAAAAGCTGCTTCAGCCGCGCAAAAGTTCGATCAAGCTTTTCCGTGCGATTGAACCGATTGCGCCACAGACAGCGGCGCTGCTTTTCCAACTGCCGCCGTGGTTCGCCGCGGATGTTGAACGGCTGAAAAAGTTCCTCGGCAAAATGCCCGCGGACTTTCGTTACGCCTTTGAGTTTCGCCATAACACCTGGTTTTGCGAGGAGGTCTACGACGTTTTGCGCGGTGCCAACGCCGCGCTTTGTCTTTGGGATTTGAAAGGAAAATCCTCTCTGCTGGAAGTGACTGCTAATTTCGTTTACGTCCGGCTCCACGGGCCGGAAGTAAATGCTTACCGGGGAAGTTATCCGGGACAGACGCTGCAAAAGTGGAAGGACAGAATCCAGGCGTGGACGCGAAGCAGAAAAGACGTACTGATCTATTTCGATAACGATGAGAAGGGTTACGCACCGCATGACGCTCTTCGCCTGTCTCAGTTGTTGGCACAGACTCGTGGAAAGCGATCGCGTCGTAAGTCGCCTCTCGGCGCTCAACTCGTTGCATGATGCCGGAACGGGATTGAGCGACCCGCCGATTTTCAGTCTATATTTGGCGTGCACGGACGCCATGCGATGAAATCCTACGACGCGATTATTGTCGGTTCGGGTCCGAACGGCCTGGCCGCGGCCATCACCGTGGCGCAAACGGGACGATCCGTGCTGGTGCTTGAGGAGCAGGAAGAAGCCGGCGGCGGGGCAAAGTCACTCGAACTGACGCTGCCCGGATTCATCCACGACCCTTTTTCCGCCGTCCACCCGATGGCCTTGGAATCCGCGTTCTTCAAGTCATTGCCTCTTGAAAAGGATGGTCTGGAATGGATTCATTCTCCGAGCGTCCTCGCTCATCCGCTCGATGATGCAAGGGCCATTCTTCTCCATCGCTCCGTTGAAGAAACCGCCGCCGCGCTCGGTGCCGACAAGGAAATCTATCAGCGGAGGATGACGGGCCTCTTGAGCGAGTGGGATTATTTCAAATTGGAATTCCTCCGTCCGCTCCGTTTCCCAAAACATCCGCTGCGTCTCGCCAAATTCGGCCTGCCCGCTTTGATGCCCGCGAACCTCCTGGCGAAAACGGTCTTTAAGCAGGATGCCGCCCGCGCCCTGTTTGCCGGCGTGGCCGCCCATTCCACACTGCCGCTGGACGCACCCGGCAGTAGCGCCTTCGGCCTGACGCTGATGCTCGCCGGACATCACGTCGGCTGGCCGATTCCGCGCGGAGGAGCGGGTTCCATTTCCAAAGCACTTCTGAGCTGTCTTTATGCTCTGGGAGGCGAAGTGATCACGGGCACGCCGGTCCGCAGCCTCGCACAACTTCCGCGCGCCGGGGTCATTCTTTTTGATCTCACTCCACGGCAGATTGCCGCGATCGCCGGCGAGCGATTGAGCCGTTCCTTTCGCAGTCGCCTACGGCGGTTTCGCTACGGCCCGGGTGTATTCAAAGTGGATTGGGCCCTCGATGCTCCGATTCCGTGGAAGGCTGCCGAGGTTGCATCCGCCGCCACCATCCACTTGGGCGGCACCATTGACGAGATCTCCCATTCCGAGCGCGAGATTTGGCAAAATCGCGTGGCGGATCGTCCCTTCGTGCTGCTGGCGCAGCCGAGTCTTTTCGATTCGTCGCGGGCTCCGTCTGGAAAACACACGGCGTGGGCCTACTGCCATGTGCCGCACGGATCGACCGCCGATATGACTTCCCGCATTGAGGCCCAAGTCGAACGGTTCGCCCCTGGGTTCCGCGATCTCATTCTTGCCCGAAGCACGTTCGGACCGGCCCAACTGGAGGCGCGCAACGCGAATCTCGTCGGCGGCGACATCAATGGAGGTGCTCTCGATTTGCGTCAGCTTTTTCTCCGTCCGACCGCGAGGCTTTATTCCACCTCCGACCGCCGGCTCTTTATTTGCTCCTCGTCGAGTCCACCGGCCGGCGGCGTGCACGGGCTCTGCGGTTACTTTGCGGCGCAGGAAGCTCTTCGGCAAAAAGCGTAGCGTTCGCTTGTGTGAGGTCGTTTACGAGCGGTGACCTCTTTCCGCCGCCTCGACAAGCCGCAAGGCGGGCTTAGGTTGAATCATGAAAGGCGAAGTGATTTATCTCTATGCCTTTGACGTAGCCAACGAAATCATTACGCCGCGCGTGCAGGAAATTCTCTCGGAGAAACCCTTCCCGTTTGAAATCCGCAAGGACCGGACTTTGCCCAAGGAAATCCCGCTCTATAAGCCGCTCGCGATCGAGCCCAATCCGTTGAAAGCGCTCTTACATGGCGCCCCGGTGCGCCTGCTCATCCGCATTTATGACGTGGGAGTGGTCACCGTCATGATGCGGTCAACTTTCAAAACCAGTACGCTTCAAGACCTGATGCATTTCCATAATCCCAAACTGGAGGACGGTCTCGCGCTCGATCAAGTTGCCTTGAACTTTTGCTCCAAGGTCTGCGATAGCCTGAAAGATTCGGTCGTTGGGCGCACTGAATTTCCGCCGCCGCCGGAGGCCTATACCGTTTTTTGCTTCACCGATCTTGATGGCAAAATGGATGCCAACTTATGGCTGAGCGCTCAGCGGCGCGAAGTCGCTGGGCTGCTGACCGAAACGCCACCGGAAAACTTGAGCGATACCCAGGTGAACGAAGTGCTCCGCATCCAGCGTTCGTTTGAGGCCACTGACTTGGCCGTGATCGATTGGGATGCGGCTCTGGTGGTGGACCTAACTGGGTATGTCGATGACGTGCTCTACGCGCTCGAACTGGCCAATCTTCAGCTCGAAGAATTTCGCGTGATGGACCAGCGGCTGGACGTTTATCTCGACCGGGCCTACGACGATCTGGATCGCAGAGGCTGGGCCGTATTTGGCGCGGCGAATAAAACCCTGCGCCATCTGCGCCGCTTCCGTGTCGACGTGGCGAAGCTGACCGACGAAGTGACGCATATCACCAAGTTCTTTGGCGATTGGCACCTTGCGCGCGTCTATCTGGGCGCACGCGACCGGTTTTACCTCGATCAATGGCGCGCCAGCGTGGAGCAGCGTCTGGCGCAGCTCGACAAACTCTACAGCGTTGTCCACACCGAAGTGAACGAGCAGCGGATGCTCTGGCTTGAAATCATAATCGTCATTTTCTTCGCTCTCGACCTGGCGATCATGTTGCTCAAGCGCTAATCCAACTTTAAATGATGACCCCGGCGGTCGATTCACGCATTATCCAATCGTTTCGGACAAAAAAGTTGCTGTGCCGGAAATGAGCCGATACCGTTACCAGTCAAACCGTCCGGTTTTGAAATGGCCTTACCCGAATCAAATGGCGTCGCTGTGGCCGACTCCTCCACGCTCAAGCGCGTCGCCGCAGTCAGGCATTTCCTAACCGCGCAAAATAGCGGCGACCGCCTCGCGGAAAAGCCGTCGCTCGCTCCGGTGGCGATCAACGACGCCTTTTCACCCGCGGTTGTGGTCGACCCGGGCATTCGATTCCAAACCATCGTGGGTTTCGGCGGCGCCTTTACGGAGGCAGCGGCCGTGACCTTGCGAAAATTGAGCACGGCCAATCAGGAGAAATTTTTTGACGCCTATTTCGACCGCGAACAAGGCTTGAGTTATTCGCTTTGCCGCACCCACATGCAAAGTTGTGACTTCGCGCTTGGCAACTACGCCTACACCGAGGTGCCCGACGACATCGAACTGAAGCATTTTTCCTTGGACCGAGATCGTCAGGCGCTATTGCCGATGATCCAACAGGCGACGCAACGGGCCAACCGGCCATTTCGATTGCTGGCCTCGCCCTGGAGCCCGCCCTCCTGGATGAAAACCACCGGGATGATGAACCAGGGCGGTAAGTTGCAACCGCACTATCGCCAAGCTTGGGCCGACTGTTTCGTGCGCTACATCCGCGATTACGAAAAGGAAGGCGTCCCTATCTGGGCCATCACCGTGCAGAACGAGCCCGAAGCCACGCAAAAATGGGACTCCTGCATCTACACCGCAAGCGAAGAGAGCGACTTTGTGCGCGATTACCTCGGGCCAACCCTGGAGCGAAATGACCTGGCCCACGTTAAGATCATCATCTGGGATCACAACCGGGACCAAATCGTGCGCCGCGCCCGCGTGGCTTATTCCGATCCGGAAGCGAGCAAATACATTTGGGGCACGGGCTTCCATTGGTACGGCGAACATATGTTCGAGAACCTCCAGCTTCATCACGACGCCTGGCCGGAAAAGCATCTCCTGTTCACTGAGGGCTGCCAGGAGGGCGGCCCCCACCACGGCTCATGGGACCTGGGCGAGCGCTATGCGCATTCCATGATCAATGACTTCAATCGATGGACCGTCGGTTGGATTGATTGGAACATGATCCTCGATGAAACCGGCGGCCCCAACCACGTCAATAATCTCTGCAGCGCGCCGATCCTCGCCAACACCCAGATGGACGAACTGCACTTCCAAAGTTCCTACTATTATATCGGACACTTTGCGCGGTTCGTCGCTCCAGGAGCCCAGCGGATTCTCTGTTCGACCACACGCAATAGCTTGGAGGCGACCGCGTTCGTCAACCCTGATGGCACCGTCGTCGTGATTGTCATGAACCGTACCGGAGAAGAAAACTCGTTCATGCTCGAGTCCGGCCCTTCCGCTGTGGGCTGTGTCCTGCCTGGGCACTCGATTTCGACTTACCTCATTGCGCCGGAATAACAGCCAACCTTCCGGAAGACGCGACAAGTCAGGCGCAAA
This sequence comes from uncultured Verrucomicrobiae bacterium, assembly GCA_963812985.1. GTDB lineage: Bacteria > Verrucomicrobiota > Verrucomicrobiia > Methylacidiphilales > UBA1321 > JABDGH01. The sequence goes on along the minus strand of CAWEXI010000005.1, from coordinate 1,719,173 downwards.
AAGCTTGCCGCTTGCATCACGTTGATGGAAAGCTACGTTCGGCATGAATTTGACCACGTTCTCTCTTTGCCGGACCGCACGCCCCAAGGCGAAGGGGCAAACTCTCGTGGAATATGCCTTGGTCCTCGCTTTCATTTCGGTCATCGCGATTGCGGTGCTGATTTCGATGGGCAACCAGGTAGGCGCCGTCTTCACGAGCATTTCCAGTCAGTTCGCCTCCGCAGGAACGAGCGGAACCAGCGGAACGGGAGGAACGGGCTCCTCCGGGTCTGGTTCGGGTTCCGGATCCGGGTCCGGTGCCTCCCGAAGCCATTGACCGGCCATTTCTGGCGCAAATGGTCGGCCGGCAACTGCGCGCGTGCCCATTAAAATGCGCCAACCGCAATGCCATTGGGTGTCGACGGGCGGCGGCTCAGAGCTAACGGTTTCGAATCGCAAGATTGTTACGCGGTATTTGGATTTTCCGATTGACTTAGCTTTCTAAGCGTTTAAGAAACCTGTCACCAATTCTAGTAAACTACTTAACCCGATTCCGACCTTTCGCAAAGCAACCAACCAACATCATCTCTATGACCGCTTGCTCTCATTCCTCCTTGAAATGCCTCGTTGCGCTGCTGGCGGCCATTATTTACTTGTTTACAGTAAATAGTGCGAACGCGCAGGAAACTTCTCCCATCTTATTGACCATCAATATCACTAATCCTGACGCTGTTGTCATTTCCAGCACCGGTGCTGATCCCTCTCAATCGGTCAACGGATCTATCGGGGCAGGGTTTGATTTGATCGGATTGCTCGGACCGGGCACGCCCACGAGCAATGATAGCAATTACTTAAGCAGCGTGGTTTCTACATTGACCCCCGGAGCCGCCGCTGGCCAGGGGATATTTAATGAGGCGACCTATGATAATCTGAATGGAGACAACGATCTCAATCTCTATAATACGGGTGGTAACCCAGACGACTTTTATCCTATGACCTTCAGCACCACCGCTTCGGCCTTTGCCACGGGAACTTCCCTCACCGCCAATTTGGGCGCGCTGACCCTGCTTCCGGTCGGTTCGATCGGGGAGATCGAAACCGGATTTAATGGCAGCGTCAGTCCTCCTGGTCCGACCGCTACGGCCACTCCCAATGAGGTGATCGGATCCTATGAGGTCATCGACAATGCTAGTCTTAGCAGCACGCCCGAACCCTCTTCCTGGACGCTCTCCTTGATGGTCATCGCCCTGTTGGGCTTCCTACGATTCCGTTTGCGTCGGACTTGAGCACGGCTCAGTATTTGGGGTCGATGAAACCCCTTCAGAGTTATTTTCGTGGATTCTGAATCGCTGCGGCGTTGGCTTGTACCTGTTTTCGTCACTGCGGTCCTGCTCCTCGTCCTGTTCCTTTTTTTCCCCTTTGGCTACGGGTACCTCAATCGCGGGCTCGGGCCGGATGTCTGGACACGGTGGATGACGCCTTCGCCGTCCGGCCGGGACTTCTCCTATTGCCCATTCGCCCTGCTTCTGACGGCGTACCTGGTTTTTACGAGGAGATTTGAACTGAGCCGAGCACCAGTCCGAGGCGAAACCGCGGCAATCTTTTGGGTTATTCTGGGACTTCTCCTGTTCTGGATCGGTTCGCGCGGAGGAGAATATCTTTGTGGATACGCCGGAATACAGCTTGTCCTATTGGGAGCCGTGCTCTGGTTCTGGGGGCGCGCGGTCTTCCGGGTTCTCGCCTTCGCCTGGATATTTCTCATCTTTATCTGGCCATTGGTCTTCATCGATTCATTTCTCGCATTTCCCCTTCGGATGCTGGTTAGTGATTTAAGCTCGCATGGATTGAATTGGGCGGGCATTCCCACCATTCAACACGGCACTGCCTTGCTCTCCGCACCCGATCCGGCAACAGGTCTGGCACTCGGTTCGCGGTTTCAAATCGATATCGCCGACCCTTGCAGCGGAATCCGAGCGCTCATGCCGCTGCTGATGTTTTCCGCCGCGTACGGCTATTTTTTTCTTCCTCGCCGATGGCAGCAGGTGACCATTTTTTGCAGCGCGCTTCCCCTGATCGTGCTGGGGAATTGCGTGCGCATTTTCCTCCTGGTCCTCGGTTGCACGACCTGGGGTGCAACGCTGGCTCTGGGCACCAATCAAAACCCCTCCGCTTACCACGAAGCCTGCGGCTACGCGGTGTTTGTCGTTTTTCTGGGACTGCAGCTTCTTCTCGCCCATGGCCTGCTCGTCCTCGAAAAAAATCGGTCTAAAAGAGCGATGCATGCTGCACCGGTCATGGCGTCCGCTTCGCCCAGAAATCCTGGATCAACCGATGTCGCCTGGTGGCGAAGCTGGGTCGTGCTGGGGCTGGCCGCCCTCATGCTGATTGGCCATCAGCTCGCCCCGGGCCATTATTTATATCGGGGAGCGGGAGTGCTCATGCAGTTGCCCAACCAGGTGGTGCTGCCTTGCCTGAACAATGGCGTCCTCAACGGAATTCCGGCTCGCATCTCCGAATTGGAACTGACGCTGCTGCCGGCGAGCACCGAGTTTGTCCGCAAGAACTACGTCGACTCCGACGGCCACAATATTTTCCTGTCGATCATCCTGAACGGCGCCGACGAAAAATTCTCCCTTCATGATCCGGAAGTATGCCTGGTGTCGCAGGGCTGGGTCATCGACCAGCAGGAGGACGTGCACGTGCGGCTGCCTTCCGGCGATAATCTCGTGGTGCGAAACCTCCTCATCCACACCAAGGCCTGGGGAAAATATGGGAAGAATCAATCGATCCAACGACTCTATATGTACTGGCTCGTCGCGGAAAACACGACCACCTCCTCTCATATAATGCGCAGCCTGATCAGCAGCTGGGAACAGATCGTCCATAACCGCAATCCGCGCTGGGCGTATGTCGTCGTCACCTCGCCGATCACTCAGCCGATTCGCGCCGATGGGCTCGACGAGATGCAGACCCGCCACATGTTACAGGAGTTCATCGGCCAAATCGTGCCTGTGATCCAAAAGCGTGCTCTGCCGGACCAGGAAAACGGACAGGCCAGTGATGTCTTCCATCATGCAAGTGATCCTTAAAGGGCTTACTATTAAAATGAGCGGGCGGAGGGAATCGAACCCTCGTGTGTAGCTTGGAAGGCTACCGTTCTACCATTGAACTACGCCCGCATGTCCGGCTTGTGATCCTGTCTGAGACAGGCGGAAAATGCAATTGGGAAAACCCGGCCGCTGGTTCAGCGCGCGCCGCCAAAAATCCGATGGAACCGAACTCGCGGACGACCGATCAGAGGGTCTACCCTATATGGCTTAAATGGCTTATGTTTTTAGGCCATCGACGCCATTTAAGCTTTCTAGCGCTAACGCCCTTTAAAAAACTGTGCGATAAATAGCGTATGGACTTTTCGATAGTGCAGCAGACCTGTTAATCCTTCTCACCCCATGCCCTCCTCCGTCGTCATGACCTCGCCACCGGGAAAGCCCCGGGCCGGCCTGTTTCGCCACATCGTGGGGACGCTGGAGCTGATCAAGTTTTCGCACTCGGTGTTTGCGTTGCCCTTCGCGCTGAGCGCGATGCTGGTGGCCGCGCGGGGCGTGCCGGCTCTTGCCACGCTCCTGTGGATCCTGTGGTGCCTGGTTTCGGCGCGGACGGCGGCGATGGCCTTCAATCGCTGGGCCGATTGGGATTACGACGTCTTCAATCCCCGGACGAAGCGCCGGTCGCAGCTCGGCACGCGTCGATCCACCCTGGCGCTGTGCGTCTTGGCCCTGGTCGCCTTCGTTTTCGGCTGCACTCAGCTTAATTTTCTTTGCCTCGTTTTGTGCCCGGTCGCCTGCGTGATCATTCTCGGCTATTCGCTGACCAAGCGGTTCACCGATTTTTCCCATGCCTTTCTGGGCGTCGCCCTGGCCGTGGCCCCGATGGGCGCGTGGGCGGCCACGACAGGCGAATTGGTCTCGCCGTTGCCGTGGATGCTGGCCGCCGCGGTGTGGTGCTGGGTCTTCGGCTTCGACCTGATTTATGCAACGCAGGATGTCGACTTCGACCGGCAGGCGAAGCTCTATTCCTTCCCGGCGCGGCATGGGGTCAAGACTTCGCTGCGATTAGCGCGGCTGCTCCATACCCTCACCTGGCTTATATTGATCGGCTTCGGTTGGATGGCGGGCCTTTCCCTGCCATATTGGGTGGCTATGGGATTGATCTTTTTCGCGCTGATCGCCGAACATATTCTTTGCCGGTCGAATGATTTAGTGAAGATCAACATCGCCTTTTTTCAGATGAATGCGCTGGTGGGGTTGTTTTTAGTTTTGGGCGTGGCGTTGAGTCTGCCGTCGATCGGCGTGTGGCTGGGTTCGGCGGTACATCTTGGAGGTCAACCATGAGTTTCAGGAATAATTTCTCGTTGTTCGCACCGGCAAAAGTCGACCGGCCTTTTTTCACCCGATCTTACGAGGAATCCGCACAGCCGTTGAATCAACGGCAAGGTCCTTCGGCTCCGGTTCGGGGAATTTTTTCGGGAAAACCTACCTTTGGGCTCACCTCCGCTCAGGATGACGGAATGGTTAAAGTCGAGATTTCTTCCCCCTCGTTCCCAAACTCCATTTGGGAACGCCCATGTCCGCGCAATTCTATTGCTCGGTCTCTTTGCTTGAAACCCGCGAAAGCAAGAGACAGCAGAGGCTGGGCAATGGAGTTGCCTCAGCAAGCGCGTTCCCAAATGGAGTTTGGGAACGAGGAAACGTTGAATCAACGGCAAGGTCCTTCGGCTCCGGTTCGGGGAATTTTTTCGGGAAAACCTACCTTTGGGCTCACCTCCGCTCAGGATGACGGAATGGTTAAAGTCGAGATTTCTTCCTCCTCGTTCCCAAACTCCATTTGGGAACGCCCATGTCCGCGCAATTCTATTGCTCGGTCTCTTTGCTTGAAACCCGCGAAAGCAAGAGACAGCAGAGGCTGGGCAATGGAGTTGCCTCAGCAAGCGCGTTCCCAAATGGAGTTTGGGAACGAGGAAACGTTGAATCAACGGCAAGGTCCTTCGGCTCCGGTTCGGGGAATTTTTTCGGGAAAATCTACCTTTGGGCTCACTTCCGCTCAGGATGACGGAATGGTTAAAGTGGAGGTTTCCCGATGAGCTTCATGGATAAAATCATCGCGCGCGACGGGCCTGACCGACATCGCGGAGAAAGTCTTCGCCGCGCAACGCCTGACCGACGAGGAAGGCCTGCGCCTCTACGCGGTCAAGGACCTCAACGCGCTCGGCTATCTCGCCAATCACGTGCGCGAGCGCAAGAACGGCAACGTCGCGACCTACGTCCTCAATCTCTATCTCAACTACTCCAACATCTGCATCCTGAGCTGCCAGTTCTGCGCCTTTGCGCGCCGCCCGCACGAGAAGGAGGGCCAGTTCACCTACGACATCGACGAGATGGCGCGCCAGGCGAAGGAGGCCTACGACAAGGGCGCGACCGAAGTGCACATCGTCGGCGGACTGCATCCCGAAGCTGCCGTTTTCGCTACTACACCGAGATGATCTCAAGCGCTCAAGGCGGCGTGCCCCGATCTCGACCGTGAAGGCTTTCACCGCCATCGAAATCCGGCACCTCGCCGAGCGCATCGCGAAGAAGCCGATCCGCGAGACGCTGGAAATCCTGCGCGACGGCGGGCCTCAATTCGCTCACCGGCGGCGGCGCGGAAATTTTCGATCCCGAAGTGCGCGACAAGATTTGCCGCGGCAAGGAAAGCGCCGAGGAATGGCTCGAGGTCCATCGCACCTGGCACCAGATGGGCGAGCGCAGCACCTGCACCATGCTCTACGGCCACGTCGAGACCACGGCGCAGCGGATCGATCACCTGCGCCGCCTGCGCGAGTTGCAGGACGAGACGCACGGCTTCACCGCGCTCGTTCCGTTCGCCTACGAGCCGGAGAACAACAAGCTGACGCATCTCGGCCTGGGCCGCGCGTCGGCCTTCGAGGACCTGCGCAACCTCGCCATCGCGCGGATTTACCTCGATAACTTCGACCACATCACCGCCTACTGGGTCAGCCTCGGCCTGCCGACCGCGCAGGTCGCGCTCAGCTACGGCGTCGACGATCTGCACGGCACGATCCAGCAGGAAAAGATTTTCCACATGGCCGGCAGCCAGACGCCGCAGGGCCAGACCGTGGCCACGCTCGAGCGCGCCATCCGCGAAGCCGGCCGCATCCCGATGCAGCGCAATACGTTTTACCAGCGGATCAACGAGCGTAAAGTCGAGGGCGAGATTTTGCCGGATGTAACCCCGCCGAAAGGGGTTTTGGTATGAAGCAAAGCTTCGGCGATAAAGGCGTCAATACTCCGCCGCCAGGGCCAGATGCAACGACCTCGAACGGGTGGCCAGATGAAGGAACGGTTAGAGGTCCTTCGACTTCGCGGCACGCCAGCGTGCGCTCCGCTCAGGATGACGGGCCTTTTATCAAGTCGCTTTCGCGACGCGAAGACAGCGACAGTTCCTTTGACTTCGCTCAGGACGGTCATAGACCGCCGCTACAGGATGAACTGATCCTTCGACAAGCTCAGGATGACGGAGATCGGAGGAAATGAAAAATTGTGAATACGCTTTCCGTAAAACCTAAAATCAATCCGGCTGTCATCGAGATGGGGCATATCGCGACGGTGAAGATTCCGGCCGATATCCGCGTCGGGTCGGTGCCGTACCTGAACGCGAAGCCGCTCACCCGTTTTATTTCGTCGCCGGTGAGCAAGGTCGAGCCGGCCCAGCTCGCGGCCGATCTGCGCGCGGAAAAGCTCGATGTCGCGCTGGTGCCGCTGATGGAAGTTTTGGAATCGCCCGCCGACGTTTACCGCGTGGTCGACAAGCTGGCCATCGGCGCGGAGCGCGAGGTTTTCAGCGTCTATCTCAACTACAGCGTGCCGCTGGCCAAGATCCGCACGGTGACGCTCGATCCCGCTTCGAAAACCTCGGTGGAACTCGCGCGCATCGTGCTGGAAAAATTTCTTCACCTAAAGCCGCGTTACGTCATGCCCGACGAACCGGCCGACGCGCAACTGCTGATCGGCGACCCGGCCATCTCGCATCGGCAGGCGCACCCGGAGCAGAATTATCTCGATCTCGCCACGGCCTGGCGCGAACACACCGGGTTGCCCTTTGTCTTCGCCGTGTGGGCCGTGCGCTTGCCCTATTGGAAGGCGCGGTCGGTGGCGGGACAACTGCGCCGGGCGGGAAAGCTCGGACTTTCCTGGCGCGACGCAATCGCGCGAAATCCGTTCGAGCGACAATATCTCACCGAACATCTTTGTTACGATCTCGGCGCCCAGCCAAAAGAAAGGCCATCGAACTATTCGCAGAAATTCTGGTTCAGAATCGGGCGTCTTAGCGCTGCTGCCAAAGTGAGCTATATCTAAGACAAACTATTTAACAGGAAAACATGAAATACATGAACCGAAGGGAAGCAATTAGGATGAACCAGATGAGATGCATTCCTTCTCTCTCTCTTGATCCTGCTTCTTCCTGTATTTTCATGATTTCATGTTTTCCTGTTAAATAACTATCACTTTAAAAATATGATCCAACCGCTGCTCGATACCGAAATCAAAGACAAGGTCCTCGACGGCGGACGCATCACGCCCGAGGAGGCGAAGCAGCTTTATTTCGCGCCGCTGACCGAGCTGGGCGAACTGGCCGACGCGCGCCGCCGCCAGCGCAAGGGCGCGGCCTACGACGGCCGCGGCAACGAGATCGTCACCTACATCATCGACCGCAACATCAATTACACGAACGTCTGCAACGTCTACTGCAAGTTCTGCGCCTTCATGCGCACCGAGCGCGACGACGATCACTATGTGCTCACGCCGGAGCAGATCGGCGCGAAGATCACGGAGCTCGAGGCCATCGGCGGCACGCAGATTCTCATGCAGGGCGGGCATCACCCGAAGCTCGGCATCGACTACTATCTGAACCTGCTCCACTACATCCGGCACGAACCATCCGACGATCAACATCCACGGCTTCTCGCCGCCGGAGTTCAACCACTTCGCGGAAGTTTTCGGCATGTCGCTGGAGGAAGTCATCACGCGCTTCAAGGAGGCGGGGCTCGGCTCGATTCCCGGCGGCGGCGGCGAAATTCTGGTCGACAACGTGCGCAACCGCATCGCGCCGCTGAAGTGCGACTCGGACCACTGGCTGGAGGTGATGCGGATCGCGCACCGGCTCGGCCTGAGCAGTTCAGCGCACGATGATGTTCGGCCATGTCGAGAGCGTCGACGACCGCATCGAGCACCTGCGCCGCCTGCGCGACGTGCAGGACGAAACGGGCGGCTTCACCGCGTTCATCTGCTGGACGTTCCAGAGCGACGGCACGAAAATGCGCACACATCCCGCCGACCGGCTCGCACGAATACCTGCGCATGCAGGCGCTGAGCCGCGTCTTCCTCGATAATTTCGACAACGTGCAGTCGTCGCTGGGTGACGCAGGGCCCGAAGATCGGCCAGGTCGCGCTCCAGTACGGCGCGAACGATTACGGCAGCGTGATGATGGAGGAAAACGTCGTCTCCGCCGCCGGCACGAGCTTCCGCCTCACCGTGGATGAAATCCGCAAGGCCATCACCGAGCTCGGCTACGAGGCACGGCAGCGGGATAATTGGTATAAGCTGCTCAACTGATTTTTGACGGAATTAACAAATTTTCGGAATTAACGAAATTGGCAGTTCGCGGCACGCGAGCGTGCGCTCCGCTCAGGATGACGGAACTTTTTATAGAGTCGCTTTCGCGACGCTGAAACTGATCGTTGACTCGGTCCGCTCCCGCGAACCCTCGCCTTGCGGGATCGCCTTCGGCATTCCATTTGCCCGTTCCCAACAGGCAAGATTCGACTTCGCTCAGGACGGGCGCCGATCGCCGCTACAACTCATCTTGGCAGCGCGAAGAAAAAGAGCATGACGAGAGTCGGGAAGAGCGCGGCGAGGAAGAGGCCGCCGGGGGCAATGCTGCCTCCGGGAAAATACTTTTGAAGAAGCGATTGGCCGGCGGGATTCGGCGCGTTGGCGATGACGGTGAGGCCGCCACCGGCGATGGCTCCGGACATGACTGCGGCCTTGAGCGGCTCGCTGAAATTGGGCACGAGCGTGGCGAGATAGGTGATGGCCGCGTTGTCGTTGAAAGCGGTGAGGATGGTCGCGCCGAAGAGGAGTGGAAATTGGCTCAGGCGGCTGAGGACAGGTTCGATCCACCAGCCCTGGAGGCCGCCATGCACGACCAAACCGGCGAGGAACAAGCCGACGAGCATCGGCGCACGCATTTCGGGCATAGGCTGACGGGCCCGGGTCGCCCACGTGAAGCCAAGGAACAAAAGAAAGCCGCCGAGGAACAGCGCCGGGTCGTGCGCGACGAGGACGGTCCAAGCGAGAAAGGCGAGATGCACGGCGGTGATCCAAAAGGGCACGGGCGGCTGGCCGTTGGAATCGATCGGGCGGAAGCTCGCGACGCTTGTCGGTCAGGCGGGCGAATTCCCGGGCGAAGATGAAGAAGTAAACGCCGTTGCCCACGAGAATTCCGGCCAGGGCGCGGAAGCCGAAATGTTGCGCCATGTAGGCGGTGTTCCAATTCCACTTTTCGGCGACGATGAGGACCGGCGGCGCGGCAAAGCTGGTGAGCGCGCCACCGACGGAGATGTTGACGAAGAGCAGGCCAAGGGTCGCGTACATAAAGCGAGGGCTAGGGCCGAGCTGGAAGAATTCGCGCCCGAGCAGGACGGCGCAGAGGGTCATGGCGGCGGGCTCGGTGATGAACGAGCCGAGCAGCGGTCCAAGGGTAAGCAGGGCCAGCCACCAGCGCGCGGGAGATTGGCCGGCGACGAGGGTGAGGATGCGCACGGCGATCTGCACGATGGGCCGGCTGGCGGCGATGGCCATGATGACGACGACGAAAAGCGGGCTGACGTAGGAGACTTCCTGGCCGAGATAATGTCCGGTCGCACCGGGCCCTTTGCCGATGCAGAGCAAGAGTGCGAGGGGAACCGCCCAGAGGGCGAAGATGGTCTCGATTTCCCCGAGAAGATGAAGGACCACGGCGGGGGCGCCGGGGCGAAGGCGTCGGGACAGTGCGAGAATTTGCGGGGCGAGAAAGGTATGGATGATGGCGAGGAAGAAGATGATGGTCGCGACGAGATTGAAGGGCTCGGCGTGGACGCGATGGGCCAGGATGCTGAGGATGTCGACGCGGTTGTCGTCCTGATAGGCTTCGAGCGGCGGCGGGAAAGGCGCCGGGGACGATGCTTGGGCACGGGCCAGCGTGGGACAAATTCCCAGCACTCCCAGAGCGAGGATACAAATGAAGCGATTCACGGCAGGGGTGTCATGACGCCCGAGGCACGAAAGATCAAGCCGGATCGGACGTGAGACGGGCCAAACGCGCCCGTGGAGATCGCTCGTCACGCATCATAAAGGCAGCGCGAGTGGCTGCTCATGATGTAAGTCCATCCGCCACGCTCAATCATTGGGGTATAGTAGCAAGGTCCTTCGACTGCGGCTCGGCGAAAGTTGCTGGGAAAAAGGACTTCACTGCTCGCCTTCGCTCAGGATGACGGAACTTTGAGAGAGAACTCGCTTCAAGCTCCTTCAAAAACGCGAAAACGTGGTGGCGTTCACGGCAGCGGCCTAGAAACGACGCCGCATTTCCCACAACGCTTCGAAGCCAAACCGCCCCATAAAGGCAACCGCCGGGGCGGTTTGGAAGCGAAGCGCTGCCTCCATGGCCGATGACTCAAACTTCGCCTCGAAGGTCGCGGAGCTTTCTGCCTTGGATCGGCGGTAGCGCTGGCGATGCCGTCACGGGAACGGATTGCGAATCGATCTCCTGTTCAAGCTGAAGCCGCAAAAGCTGAACCTTAGCGCGATGCTTTCGGCAAAAGCGTGTGATGGAGGTGGCGTGTCCTGCTTTTACACAATGGTCTTAAGGAAATTTTGGTATAACTGTGATAAGGAGTTTTACTTGCTCTCACTGGTGGTCACTTCAATCTATTGATGTGCTCTGGTCTTTCCGCTCGACTGTAGGCAAATGGACGAGAATTTTCTTTACCTTATTGTCGGCGTTGCTTGTCGCCACCTGCGGGAAGTCGATGACGGCAGGAGGCAATGGGCCAACCGATCCGAATGACGAGACGGTCGCAATATTCGGCTTCGATCATGGACAACAGGTGATTTCCTCTGGCAAGCTCCACTCTCGCGTTTTTGCTGAACTTTGCTCTGGCAGCTACCCCGAGGTTTCACCTTCAGGACGGTATGTAGCTTATAACCCGGACGGTAATAGGAATCCCGCAATTCAACCTATAAACGTGGTCGAAATTAGCACTGGAAAGATAATCTCATTTGCCTCAATCCCGACCGATCTTCTCCCTAATCCAAGCTCGTTCTGGTCAAAAGATGAAAAAAGCATTGCGTTTAAGGTCCATGACTTCAACGGCGACCGCGATTCTTGCGTCGTAGATCTTATTGGTGGAGCCTACTGGCGTGGAAGCGAGGCAGAATTCGCTGCACGTTTCGGCGACGCATTCGGTCCAATCGAATTGAATGCTCGACGCTCCGCAGAAGGACGATTAACGGTCGAAAATTACGGCCACGTAGGAGCGTTGTATTTTCACCCAGACACCGGTGAGCCCATTCGATTAACCCCCGAAAATATGGGCGTGCCGTCACTCCCGATATGGATAGAGCGAACGGGGGAAGCGCTTTTCGTAGGCGTTTATACTCGACCTCCTTATTATGACGAGGATGTCTCACCCGGGACGGTCTACCTAATCAAGCCGGAAGCAAAAGACTGGGCGCATGCATCAAAAGAGGAGTGGACAAATTCAGCGGTCAGTCCTGGTGAGCAAGTGTCGTCCTCGAAATAATCAATCGAGTCTCGAAAGCTGGGCAATATCACTGCGACCAGAAATGCGATTAACCGAGCAGTATTGAGTTAGACCAAATTCTGGCGAGTTCAGCTTGATTGCGAGGCGCTTCGGGCGGATATTCGCACCGTTCTAGAGTGTGCAGGCAGGCCGACGGCTACCATCTGAAATGGCAATTATCTGAGTTAAACATCATAGCCATGAATCGCTGTTTTTGCTTAAGATGACCGGCTCAACCTTTCCCATCCATGACTACCCCCAAACCCCGCGCGCTGCTTTTTTCGGGACAGGGCGCGCAAAAGATCGGCATGGGCGCCGATTTGGCCGCGAACAGCGTGTCGGCGCAGGCGCTCTATGAACTGGCCGACAGCCGCCTGGGCTGGCCACTGAGCGATTACAGCTTCAACGGGCCGGAGGCGACGCTGACGGAGACGCGGGTCTGCCAGCCGGCGCTGTACTGTCACGGGCTGGCGATTCTGGCGGCGTTTCAGGACCATACGGGGCGCGCCCTTCGCTTCGAGGCGGCGGCGGGTCTTTCGCTGGGCGAATACACGGCGCACGCGGCGGCGGGGACGTTTACGTTTCAGGCCGGGCTGCACTCTGGTCGAGATGCGCGGCAAGCTGATGCAGGAGGCGTGCGACGCGACGGCCGGGACGATGATCACGCTGCTGGGCGCGACGCCGGAGCAGGCGCAGGAAATCGCCACGGCCTGCGACGTCGATGTGGCGAATTTGAATTGTCCGGGGCAGGTCGTGCTGTCCGGCGGGGTGAAGGAAATGGAGGCGGTCCCGGCGTTGGCGAAGGAAAAGGGGATCCGCAAGGTCATTCCGCTGAAGGTGGCGGGGGCGTATCATTCGCGGCTGATGGCGGCGGCGGCGACGGGCCTCGCGCCTTATCTGACGGCGGCGCAACTGGCTGCGCCGAAGGTGCCGGTGGTGGCGAATTACACGGCGGATGTCGCGGACGGGGCGGACGCGATCCTGACGGCGCTCGACGCGCAGGTGTGCGGGACGGTGCGGTGGACGGAATCGATCCAGCGGCTGATCGCGATGGGCTTCACCGACTTCGTGGAGTGCGGTCCGGGCGGCGTGATCGCGGGACTGCTGAAGCGGATTGATCCCAATGTGACGTGTTTATCATTGGAATCGCATGCGGACATCGTTAAACACGCCGATGCGCTGGTGTGAAGGCACGACAGTCATGGACCGCCGCTACAGACTGAACTGATCCTTCGACAAGCTCAGGATGACTGATAAAGACAAAATAGTTAGAGGTCCTTCGACAGCGCCGAGACAAGCTGGCTTGCTCAGGATGACTGATAAAGACAAAATAGTTCTAGAGCTGTCGACTTCGACAAGCTCAGCTGACAGTTAGAGTCCTTCGACAGCGCGAGACACTCGGCTTGCTCAGGATGACAGGCTTAAAAATCAAATATGAAATTTCTTACTGATAAAGTCGCCTTGGTCACCGGCGCGAGCCGTGGCCTGGGCAAGGCGATTGCGCTGGCGCTGGCGGCGGAAGGCGCGGCAATTGCCGCGGTGGCGCGGAGCGAAGAGGCGCTCAAGGAAACGCTGGAGGCGATTCGCGCCGCCGGCGGAGTGGCCGAGCCGTTCGCGCTGGATGTCGCCGATGCCGCTGCCGCAGATGCCACGGTGGAAAAAATCGCGGCGCGATTCCAGCATATCGATATTCTGGTCAACAATGCCGGCGTCACGCGCGACGGCCTGCTCATGCGCATGAAGAGCGAAGACTGGGACGCGGTGATCAACACCAATCTCAAGGGCGCGTTTCAACCTGACCAAGCCGGTGGGCCGCCTGATGGTCAAGCAGCGCGCCGGACGGATCATCAACATTTCGTCGGTCATCGGGCTGATGGGCAACGCCGGGCAGGCCAATTACGCGGCCTCGAAGGCGGGGCTGATCGGCTTCAGCAAATCGGTCGCGCGGGAGTTTGCCTCGCGCGGCATCACCTGCAACGTGGTCTGTCCCGGCTTCATCGAGACCGACATGACCAAGGGCCTGGGCGAGGACTTGCGCAAAAAGCTTCTGGAACGAAATCCCGCTGCAGCGGCTCGGCCAGCCCGAGGATGTCGCCGGGGTGGTGGCGTTCCTTTGCTCGCCCGCGGCCAGCTATATTACGGGTCAAATCTTGACGGTTGACGGAGGTATGGTCATGTAGCGAGGATGACAAGGATGCAAACTGTCAAGCCGAGCGAGAGCAAGGGCGCCGGACTTGACCTAAAGAAAAAGTTTGCCAAAGAAGCCATGCGCCCGTAACAACGCACGAACACCTAAAGGAGCTAGAATTTTTTATGGCGGAAAAGTCGATTGAAGAGAAGGTCAAAGACATCATTGTGGAACAACTCGGCGTCAACCCGGAACAGGTGACGCCCCAGGCCAAGTTTATCGAGGACCTGGGAGCTGATTCGCTCGACACGGTCGAGCTCGTGATGGCCTTTGAGGAAGAATTTAACGTCGAAGTGCCCGACGAAGAGGCCGAAAAGCTGCAGACCGTCGGCGATGTGGTGAAATACATCGAGGACAAGGGCTCGAAATAAGCCTCCCGACTGCATTCCGAAGCAAGGCACCCTGTCGTCGGGGTGCCTTTTTCGTTCTCAGAAGCAGGCTTCTCGAGTAAGATCAAGCAACCATGAGCGAACGGCGCATCGTCATCACCGGCATGGGCGCGGTCACCCCGCTGGGCCTCGGACGTTGCCACCACCTGGACGAACCTGATCGCGGGCAAAAGCGGCGTGAGCCCGATCACGTCGTGGGACGCCTCGAAGTACGACTGCCGGTTCGCCGCGCAGGTGAAGGATTTCGAGCCGCGCAAGCATTTCTTCAACGAGAAGGACGCGCGCCGGGCGGACCGCTACTCGCAGCTGGCCATGGCCTCGGCCAAGGAAGCGGTGAAGCACGCCGGGCTCGATCCGCAGCAGCTGCAGCTCGACCGCGTCGGCGTGCTGGTCGGCTCCGGCATCGGCGGGCTGAAGTCGCTGGGCGACCAGGATGAGAATCTGCATCACCAAGGGCCCGAGCCGCGTCTCGCCCTTCATGATTCCGATGATGATCAGCAACATGGCCGCCGGGCTGATCTCGATGGAATTCGGCTTTGCCGGGCCCAATTTTTCGCGTCGTGACGGCCTGCGCGACTTCCAACAACTGCATCGGCGAGGCCTGGCGGCTGATCCGCGACGACGAGGCCGACGTCATCCTCGCCGGCGGCAGCGAA
Organism: uncultured Verrucomicrobiae bacterium; assembly: GCA_963812985.1. Taxonomy (GTDB): domain Bacteria; phylum Verrucomicrobiota; class Verrucomicrobiia; order Methylacidiphilales; family UBA1321; genus JABDGH01. The sequence continues at coordinate 1,704,064 of CAWEXI010000005.1, read as the reverse complement.
GCGGCCTGCGTGCCGCTGGGCATGAGCGGTTTTGCCGCCATGCGGGCGCTGAGCACCCGCAACGACGAGCCGGAGCGGGCCTCGCGGCCCTTCGACAAGGACCGCGACGGCTTCGTCCTGGGCGAAGGCGCGGGCGTGGTCATCGTCGAGGAACTCGAGCACGCCAAGAAGCGCGGCGCGAACATCCTCGCCGAGCTGACCGGCTACGGCCTGACCGCCGACGCCTACCACATGACCTCGCCCGCCCCGGGCGGCGCGGGCGCGGTGAAGGCGATGCAGCACACGCTGAAGCGCGCGGGCTTGCCGCCGGACAAGATCGATTACATCAACGCGCACGGCACCTCCACGCCGGTCGGCGACGTGGCGGAGACCGAGGCGATCAAGGCCGTCTTCGGCGACGCACGCGAAGAAGCTGGCCGTCAGCTCGACCAAGTCGATGACCGGGCATCTGCTCGGCGCGGCGGGCGCGGCGGAAATGATTTTCTGCATCAAGGCGATCGAGCAGAACATCCTGCCGCCCACGATCAATCTCGATAATCCCGATCCGGCCTGCGACCTCGATTACGTGCCGCACAAGGCGCGCGAAGCCGCAGCGTCGATGCGGCCATGAGCAATTCCTTCGGCTTCGGCGGCCATAACGCCACGCTGCTGGTGCAGCGGTTCGTGGGGTAGAATGTTTTTCGCTTACTTCGAAAGTCGGGAGTTATACCAATTACAAATTGATTTTGGTCTAAACGATCCATCATCCTGAGCTGGTCGAAGGATCAGTTCGGCAGTGTTTTACCGAGGCAGAACTGATCCCTCGACAAGCTCGGGATGACAGAAGGCTAAGACCAAATTTGGTTAAGAAATGGTATTACAATGAAACTCTCGCTGAAAAACCCTCTGGTGTACTCTTGGATACTCATAATTTAGGAGCTCTTCTCGCGGCAGCCGGGGCTTATTTTATAGCTTGGCACTCCTCTGGATTTTGGAGTTCGATCAGCACCGGGGCTGTTCAAACTATAGCCAACTCAGGCACCAAAGAACAACTCGGCAGACTTCTCGTTGACGATGACTTAGCAATTCGAGGGCTTTTGCGAGAAGTGTTCTTAACACTAGATTTTTGGTTCGGTCTTACTCTTCTGAACATAATTATCACGCTTTGCTATTGTTACTGTCACAGGCAAAAAGCTTCGCTCCAGTAATGATGGTGCTGGTCGAGTGACCCGAGCCAAGATTAAAGTAATGCAATGGGAAGCTTTCCGATGAATTCCACCACCACTTACGCACCGGGACGCGCCGAACTGCTCGGCAATCACACCGACTATAACGAAGGTTACGTGCTGGCGCTGGCGGTCGATCGCGGCACGACAATCACGGGCCAGCCCCGCACGGACCGGATGATCCGGCTTCATTCGCGCGAGCTGGACCAAACCGAGGTCATCGAGCTGGATAAACTTGCCGCAGAGCGGGTCTCGCCCTGGTCGCGGTATACGCTCGGCGTGGTGGACCAATTCCGTCGCAACGATCTTCCGGTGGAGGGCTTCGATGCGGAGATTTCGGGTAACCTTCCACTCGGCGCGGGGCTGAGCAGCAGTGCGTCGCTTGAAAACGCCACCGTGCTTTTTCTGGCCAAACTTTTCGGCGCGAAACTTGAGCCGATGCAGATGGCGCGCGTGGCGCAAAAGGCCGAGCACGATTTCGTCGGAGTGCGTTGTGGATTGCTCGACCAGATTGCGTCGCTGATGAGCACGGCTCTGCACGCCACGTTCATTGATTGCCGCACGCTGGAAGTCGACCATGTTCCGCTGGACGAAAAGGTCAGCGTGATCCTTGCCAATTCCAACGTGAAGCACGCGCTGGTCGGCGGGGAATACAATGAGCGGCGGTCCGATTGCGAAGCCGCCGCCCATGCGCTGGGCGTGGCTTTCCTGCGCGACGCTTCGACGGAGATGCTGAAGTCGCGCCAGAGCGAACTGGCCGACCGCATTTATCGGCGGGCGCTGCACATCACCGGCGAGAACGAGCGTGTGCTGGAAGGCTCGGCCGCGTTGCGCCAGGGCGACATCGCGCGTTTTGGCGAGCTGATGTTCGAATCGCATGAAAGCTCGATGCATCAACTTTGAAAATTCGTGCCCGGAACTTGATCGGCTGGTCGATGCCGCGCGGAAAACGCCGGGAGTTTACGGCGCGCGTCTGAGCGGCGGCGGTTTTGGCGGCGCGACGATCAACCTGGTGGAAAAGGGCCGTGAGGAGGAAGTGGTCCGGGCCCTGACGGCGGCGCTGCCCGAGGTGACGTGTCTGGTCACGAAGGCGGCGGACGGCGCACTGGCTTACGCTGCGTCGCATTTGTAGGTTGATAGGCAACGGACCACCGCCTTACGGCGGCGGCTACAGAACTGATCCTTCGACAAGCTCAGGATGACTGAGTGCTGAGGAAGGCAAAAATAGCTAGAGGTCCTTCGACAAGCTCAGGATGACTGAGTGCTGAGGAAGGCAAAAAATAGCTAGAGGTCCTTCGACTTCGCTATGCTCCGCTCAAGATGACAGATTTTTATGTGCGGCATGAGCCTTGCTTTGTCTGGAAAGCTCTCTTTACTGGGTGGAACTTTTTCCTATGCGTCGCACCAAAATCATCGCCACTCTTGGCCCCGCCACTTCCACTCCGGCTGCGTTGACCGAATTGATTGCCCTCGGCGTGAATGTTTTTCGGTTCAACATGTCACATGCTCCGCACGACTGGGTGCGTACCGTGGCCAAATCGATTCGCGAGATTTCGACTGCGCTCAAGCACGAGGTCGCGCTGCTGCTCGATACACAGGGGCCGGCCATTCGCACGGGCGTGGTGCAGAAGACATACGATCTCCAGGCGGGCGACTGGGTGAGCTTTACGGTGAACGGGCAGAAGGGAACGGTGCAGATCACGGTCGACGTCAACTATCCCTACCTCGTCGAGGACATCGAGGTGGGCAAGATCGTCATTGTCGACAACGGCCTGCTTCGGATGAAGGCGATCGAGAAGCGTCGTAACGAACTCGTCTGCGAAGTGTTGACGCCGGGACCGATGGGCAGCCGACGGCATATCAATCTGCCCGGCATCGACGTGAGGCTTCCCGCGCTGACCGAAAAGGATTTCGCGGACATTGAGCTCGCCTTTGAATGCCAGATGGATTTCATCGCGATGTCGTTCGTGCGGCGCGCGGCTGACATCGAGCTGCTGCGCGAGAAAATCAAGGCGAAGGGGAGCAACATCCGGATCGTGGCGAAGATTGAGGACCAGATGGCGGTCAGGAACCTGGAAGAAATCATTGCCGCGTGCGACGGGCTGATGATCGCGCGCGGCGACCTGGGCATCGAGGTGCCTTATGAGGAATTGCCGATCATCCAGCGCCGCGCGGTGAATCTTTGCCTGGCGGCGATCAAGCCGGTGATTGTGGCGACGCATCTTTTGGAGAGCATGATTACCAATCCAGCGCCGACGCGGGCGGAAATCACCGACATTGCGAATGCGGTGTTCGAACACGCTGACGCCATCATGCTTTCCGGCGAAACCACCACGGGCAAATACCCGATGGAATGCGTCGAAATCATGGACCGCATTTCGCGGCGCATCGAGCAGGGCAAGACGGTCGCAACGTACGTTAATCCGATCGTGCCGCAATCAGCCCGCCAGCATCTGAATGCCGCGGCGGTTTATCTCGCGAACGAAACGAATGCGGCAGGTATTTGCGTGTTCACCCACTCGGGCAAAACGGCGCGGTATATCGCGGGTCTTCGTCCGCAAGGCGCGCCGATTTACGCCTTCACGCCGAACCTGGATGTGTGCCGCAGTCTGTCGCTTAACTTTGGCGTTCGAGCCCACACGATTGAATTTCACAACGATCCAAACGAGAATCTTCTTCGCATGCAGGCGCGGTTGCTGGAGCGCGGTTACCTGCATCCCGGGGACTCGATTGTGGTGGTTTCGGATTTGGTGGTGGAGAAAGAAATCCTGCACGCCATCCACGTTCACAAGATCAATTAAGGGCGCGCTAAAGCAAAAATCCTTTCGACGTGACCGGCGCGTTCTTTTGCGACAGCCTTGAGGCGTGGGTTTCTTTACGGGAAAATCGGCGCTGATCACCGGCGCCTCCTCTGGGCTGGGCGAAGAGTTCGCTATTCAACTGGCCGATATGGACGTGGCGCGCCTGGTCCTGACCGCGCGACGCGCGGACCGCCTGGCCGAGCTGAAGAAATGCCTGACGGCGGCGAATCCGGACTTGCGGGTCGATACGATCACGGCCGATCTTTCCAAGCCGGACGAAGTGACGAAATTGATCGCGGCGCTGGGAAACAACGCGCTGGACGGATTTTCCTGCGACGTGCTGATCAACAACGCGGGTCTCGGCGACCTGGGGACTTTCGAAACGAGCGAGCCTGAGCGGATCGAGTCGATGCTGGAAGTCAATGTGGTGGCGCTGACGCGAATTACGCGCGCAGTATTGCCGGGTATGCTGGCGAAAAAGGCGGGCTGGATTTGCAATGTCGGCTCCACGGCGGGGATGCTTCCACTGCCCACGTTCGCGGTTTACGCTGCGACGAAGGCCTACGTGAACAGCTTTTCCGAGGCGTTGCGCGTCGAAATTCGCGGCGCGGGCGTCAACGTGCTGGCGCTGTGTCCCGGGCCGGTGGAAACGGAATTCGGCCAGGTCGCGTCGCGTGAAAACAGCAAACGAAAATTTGCGCCACCCGAATTTCTTTGCCTGAGCAAAACCGAAGTGGTGCGGCAAACCCTGAACGCACTCAGGCGCGGGCAGGCACGACTTGTCCCCGGCCTACTGGTTCGGCTCCCGATCCTGCTAGCCGAGAGCACACCGCGTTGGATTTTGCGGCGGGTCTTTGATCTGACGAGCGGGAGTTATCGCGATGAATAAAACACCGCGGCTCGCCGTGCTGGGTTCCGGCAAAGGCAGCAATTTTGTCGCGCTGCAGGAAGCGATCCTTGCGGGGAAACTCGATGCCAAGATTGTCGTGGTCATCAGCGATTTGCCGGACGCCGCGATTCTCACTCGCGCGGCCGGGTTCGGGCTTCCCACGGCCACGCTGCCGCCTTCGCCCTTTCGCACGAAGCTCGGGCCGGAAGGCGAAGTCGCGCTGCTGGAATTGCTTGAGCGATATGCAGCCGAGTGGGTGATTCTGGCCGGGTACATGCGCGTGGTGAAGGACCCGCTGCTGAGCGCCTTTCCGAATCGGATCATCAATATCCACCCGTCGCTACTGCCCGAGTTCAAGGGACTGCGCGCGTGGGAACAGGCCCTGGCCGCGGGCGTCGCGGAAACCGGGTGCACGGTCCATTTCGTCAACCGCGACGTCGATGCCGGAGAAATCATCGAGCAGCGACGCGTTCCGGTTCTGGCCGGTGACACGGCGGAGACGTTGCATGCGCGCATTCAGGTGGCCGAGCACGAGCTTTATCCGGCGGCGCTGGCCAAGGTTTTCCGAACGATAGCGGATTACAAATCCGGAGGCCATGGCGCGGATCGACTTTCGCTGCCGAGCGGACTAGAGTAGCTGCCATGGCGCTCTGGCCCGTCCTGTTCTCACGGCCAGCGCGGACGCCGCAGACGGCGCGGCCGTCGCTGACGCTTTTCTTTTTGCTGATGGGGGCGTTCCTGCTCACGCTGGTGCCGCACGTCGTTCAGTTTCCCCTGTGGGTGAGCGTCGCCATCGGTCGCCGCGATGGTCCTGCGCTCAATCATTGAGGTTTACCGGCTGCCGCTGCCGAGCACGACGTTCTGCGGCTTTCTCGCTGTGTTTCTTTTGGGGTTGATTTTTGCCCAGTACAGCACGGTGACGGGACGGGACGCGGGCACGGCGCTCACGGCCGGTTTGCTGGCGATCAAATTTTACGAACTGCGGCGTCCGCGTGATGTCGCGCTGATTATTTTCTCCTGTTTTTTCGTGGTGATGAGCGCACTGCTCTATGAGCAGTACCTGGAACTTTTCATCTATTGCCTGATCATGATGTGGGTGCTGACCGCGTTGCTGTTGCGGGTGCACACAGGCGATTTGGCGCAGGATCGCCTGCTGAAGATGCTGGAGAAATCGGGCGTGTTTTTTCTGCAGGCGCTGCCGCTCGCGGCCGTTCTTTTCTTTTTCTTTCCACGTTATACCGGAACACTGGGCATCAATCTTGAGGAGACGTCGATTGGCCTGACTGATACGGTTTCTCCCGGGTCGATCGCGAAGCTGTCGCAGGACGATTCCGAGGCGATGTACGTCCACTTTACGACGCCGGATGTGCCACTGCCCGCGACGATGTATTGGCGCGCGCTGGTGCTTTGGGATTACAAAAATGGCGTCTGGACTCCCGGGGATATCGCCGCGACGGAAGCGCGTCCCGCGCCGGCCCCCGCCGCGGGCAGCAGCGAGTACACGCAGGAGATTACGATCAAGGCGAATAATCAGCGGTGGCTGTTCGCGCTGGACACGCCGATCGCTCCGGCGATCAACAAGGCGGAGCTGCCTCCGTCCACTCTCCTGACGGGGGACATTGTGCAATTGACATCGGGGAAGCTTGATCACGTCGCGCGTTATGACGTCACATCCGCGACAACATTGGCCGACGAAGTTCTGACTCCGGGCGAGCTGGCCAGTGGCACGAAACTTCGGCTCGAGGAAATCGATCCGCGCGTGATTGCGCTGGCGGACCAACTGCATGAGGGCCTCTCCGACGGACAGACAGCCGACTACATCAGCCGGGTGATTCATTATTTTCGGCATGGAGGGTTTATCTACAGCGCCGCACCGGGAGTCCAGGGCGTCCACTGGCTGCCGGTGTTTCTTTTCATGACGAAGACCGGTTTTTGCGAGCACTTTGCCTCGGCCTTCGCCGTGCTGATGCGGCTGGAACATATTCCGACGCGGCTGGTGGTTGGTTACGAGGGAGCCGATTACAATCCTTATACGAACCATTACATCGTCAGCCAATCGAACGCGCACGCCTGGGATGAGGTCTGGATCGATGCGAGCAAACGGTGGGTGCGGGTGGACCCGACGGCGCTGCTGGCCATGACGGAAGAAGGGCTGCCGGCCGGAAATGCCGCCGATTCCGGGGACACGCTTTCGATTCAGGTGGCACATCGGCGGCTGACGTTTTCGGAGGCGTATTTGCCGACCTGGGTTTCGGATGGACTCAAGGAGATGCAACTGCGCCGCGAACAGGTGGAGACGAACTGGGACAATCTCGTCCTGGCCTATGATCCCGACGCCCAATACCGCCTGGCGCAAGCGATGGGCTTCGGCGAGAAGGCCCAGGCCGAGCTGCTGATGGTCTGCGCCGTGGCAGGAGGAATCTGCATCATCGTCTTCAGGAAATGGATCACCCGGCGGCCGGCTGTCTCCCCGGTTGAGAATCTGTATCGTGCGTTTTGCCGCAACATGGCCCAGCGCGGAATTCCCCGCGCGACCTGGGAAGGTCCCCTCGCCTATACGGAGCGCGTGGCGGAAGCTTTTCCGGACGACAGGCTGGCCATTCACGGCGTGGGCTCCATTGTGGCTCATGCGCGTTATGGACCAGCTCCGGCCGATCCCGCCGCACCAGAACATTTGAAATCGTTACTTGTCCTCATCACGGCGTCCCAAGCCGCTACCACGTCCCGTGACCGGCCCTGATCTTCAGCTCCAACTGCTTTTGGACCGGCATGTCGCGGCGCTCCGGCGCTGCCGACGCTGCCCGCAAATGCAAAAGCCGGTGGTCAGCGGCGGCGCGGTGCGAAGCCGCGTCATCCTGGTGGGGCAGGCTCCCGGCGACAAGGAACCGGTGATGGGCCGACCGTTCGCGTGGACGGCGGGGCGCAAACTTTTCCGCTGGTTCAACGACTACTGCGGCGTGGATGAAAAGACGTTCCGATCGCGGGTCTATATGGCGGCGGTTTGCCGATGCTTTCCGGGAAAGAGGGCCACCGGCGGCGACCGCGTGCCCGCTCCCGACGAAATCGCCAATTGCTCCGGCTGGCTGAAAGCCGAGATGAATCTGCTGCAGCCGGGTCTGGTCATCGCGGTGGGCAAGCTCGCCATTCTGCAATTCATGCCGTGCGGAAAACTGGATGAAGTGATCGGATCTATTTTTCCCACAGAATATGCGGGTCATAAGTTTGATCTCGTGCCGCTGCCTCATCCCTCGGGCGCTTCACCGTGGCCCCATCAGGAGCCGGGCCGGGTGCTTTTGCCCCGCGCGCTGGCGCTGATCGCCTCCCATCCGGCGTGGAAGCAGAGCGTACTTGCGGGCGCGAATTCCCTTCCATAGGTTAAGCCATGTCCGTTACGATCACTCCGCCTCCGCCGCCCACACCCGCGAAGAAGCGCGGCTTTGGCTGCCTGGGCTGCGGTTGCCTCATTCTCGCGCTTCTGGCGCTGTTGCTGGCCGGGTTGGTCGGGGGGATTTGTTACGTTGCCTATACTTCGGCTTCGGGTCTCACTTCTGCGACGCCAGCCACGGCTTCGTCTTATGATGGCGGCGACCCGATGTACCAGTCAGCCCGCCAGAAAATCGCCGACTTCGATCATGACTTGAAGAACCACCACGCCGCGACGATCCGTTTATCCGCCGATGAACTGAATACGTTGATCGCGCGCAATCCCGATTTGGCCAAGAGGGGGATTCATCTTTATGTGACGCTCAACAACAATGAGGCGCAAATGCAATGGGCCTGCCCGACTTCGGTCCTGCCGGTTCCTCTTTTCGCGGGACGCTATTTTAATGGCTCGACCGATTTCCGGGTGAGCTATGATCCAAATGACAAGGCGATCGACTTTGATTTCAAGAATCTGGAAGTTGGAAACGATCTCGTGTTGATAGGAGAATCCGAGGAGAACTCGCAGGCTTCATCGGCAAAAGAAAATTTTATGCGAGGGTTCGCCAAATCATTTGCGCCGGCCTTTACCAAATCGTTTAATGATGGCATCCGGAAAAATCCGGACGGTGCGGCGTTGCTGGACCAAGCCAAAACGGTTGAAGTCAAAGACGGCGAACTGGTGATTGAGACGCGGTAGGTATACGCCTGAACAAGCCGAGCTTGTTCGACGCTGTCGAGGGACTTCTGACTACTTTGCTCAAGGCAAAGTCGATCAAGGGAATAGTTAGAGGTCCTTCGACCCCGCTACGCTCCGCTCAGGATGACAGGCTTTTTATATAGTCGCTTTCGCGACAGGATCACAACTTCGGCACCGCGCTGAGCAGCTTGCGCGTGTATTCGTGCTGCGGATTCTCGTAGATCGCCTCGGCCGAGGCGGCCTCGACGATCTTGCCCTGGTTCATCACCAGGACGAAATCGCTGATGTGCTCGACCACGGCGAGGTCGTGCGCGATGAAGAGATAAGTCAGCCCGAGTTCCTCCTGCAAATCCTGGAGCAGGTTCACGATCTGCGCCTGCACGGAGACATCGAGCGCGCTGACCGGCTCGTCGCAGACGATGAATTCGGGATTCGACCGCCAGCGCGCGCGCGATGCCGATGCGCTGGCGCTGGCCGCCGCTGAATTCGTGCGGATAGCGGTCGAGGTGCGTCGCGCTTGAGCCCGACCTTGTCGAGCAGGCCGGCGACCCGCTCGCGGCGGTCGGCGCGGGTCATCTGCGGAAAATGAATTTCCAGCGCCTCGCCGATGATCTCAAAAATCGAGAGGCGCGGATTGAGCGAGTTGTAGGGGTCCTGGAAGATGATCTGGATTTTCTTCCGGTAGGGACGGAACGCCGCCGCGCCGAGTTTGGAAATCGCCGTGTCGCCGTAGGTGATCGTTCCCGCGGTCGGCTTCTGTCAGCCGGATGATGGCGCGGCCCACGGTGGTCTTGCCGCTGCCGCTTTCGCCGACGAGCCCGACGGTCTGGCCGCGCTGAACGGCGAAGGAGACGTCGTCCACCGCCTTCACCTCGCCGATCTTGCGGCGGAAAACGCCGCCCAGGATCGGGAAGTAGACCTTGAGCTGCTCGACGCGCAGCAAGGGTTCCGACAAGGAATAGTTACTCGATTCCGGCATAATCGATCACTTTCAGGCGATGTTGTTTCTGGCCGAGCTTCGGCACGCATTCGATCAGCGCGCGGGTGTAGGGATGCTGCGGATTGCGCAGGACCTCCGCGGTCGGGCCGGTCTCGACGATCTTGCCGCGGAACATGACGGCGACGCGGTCGGCGAAATCGGCGACCAGCCCGAAATTGTGGGTGATGAGCATGATCGCCATGTTGCTCGTGCTGCTTCAGTTCCTTGAGCAGATCCATGATCTGCTTCTGGATGGTGACGTCGAGCGCGGTGGTCGGCTCGTCGGCCACGAGCAGCTTCGGCTGGCAGGCCAGCGCCATGGCGATCATGACGCGCTGCTGCATGCCGCCGCTGAGCTGGTGCGGATAATCGTCCAGCCGCTTGGCCGGTTCGCGGATGCCGACGCGGTCGAGCGCGGAGACGATTTCCGCCGTCGACGTCCTGCACCTCGGGCCGGTGCAGCTCGATCGCCTCGCGAATCTGGTAGCCGATGGTGAAGACCGGATTGAGCGACGAGCCCGGCTCCTGAAAAATGTAGGCGATCTGTTTTCCGCGCAAGCCGCGCAGCTGGTTTTCCGGCAGTTGCAGCACGTCGCGCCCTTCGAATTCGATGCTGCCGGAGACATAGCGCGCGGGCGGCGAGGCGAGCAGCCGCGTCAGCGCCAGCGCGGTGACGCTTTTGCCGCTGCCGCTTTCGCCCACCACGGCCAGGGTCTCGCCGGCGTCCATCGCAAAGGAAACGCCATCGACGGCCTTTACCGGATCGGTCTGGCGGGCCGAACTGGATGCCGAGATTTTCAACGCGGAGAAGCGAACTCATGACGGAAGGGAAGCATGACCAAATTACAAATTAACGAAATTTCAAATTGTGATGGTGGGTTTTGAGAAACGGAATAATATCTGCATGTGTGATTAATTGTCCTAGATTTTTCATTTCACCTTCAGCCGCGGATCGACCGCATCGCGCAGGCCTTCGCCGACAAAGTTGTAGGACATGATGGTGATCAGAATGGCGAGACCGGGGAAAAAGGCGAGCCACCAGGCGAAGTCGATGTAGCGGCGCGCGTCGGAAAGAATGTCGCCCCACGAAGGCGTCGGCGCCTGCATGCCGAAGCCGAGGAAGCTCAGGCTCGATTCGATCAGGATGGCCGAGGCGACGCCGAAGGTGGCCGAGACGAGAATCGGCCCGAGCGCGTTGGGCAGAAGATGCCGCACGATGACGCGGAAATCGCTCGCGCCGAGCGCCTGCGCCGCCTGCGGAAACGGCTGCGAGCCGAGGCGCAGAAATTCGCCGCGCACGAGACGCGCCAGGCCGGTCCAACTGGTCAGGCCGATGACGGCCATGATGTAGAACATGTTGTTCTGCGATTGGAAAAGACTGATCGACGACGAGGATGAGCAGCAGCGGCGGAAAGCAGTCCATGATCTCGATGAAGCGGCAGACGCCGATGTCGAGCCAGCCCCGGTAATAGCCGGCGAGGCCGCCCAGGGTGACGCCGACCAGCAGCGCGATGCTTTGCGCGACGAACCCGATGGAGAGCGAGGTGCGCGCGCCGTGCAGCATGCGCGCGGCGATGTCGCGGCCGGTCGAATCGGTGCCGCACAGATGTTTCCACGAGGGCGGCGACGAACTGGTCGGGCGTGCTCTCGATCGGCGAATAGGGAATCGGCGGCATGAGCTTGAAGGAGGCCGGCGCGGTCGCGGTCGTTGGTCGGGTCGTTGACGGGATGAGTCAGGTCCAGCACGATTTCGACCAGCGCGATCAAGATGATGACGGCAGCGAAGGACAGTAGCGGGCCGCGCGGACAATCGGGCACGAAACGTAGACGACGGCCGCCAGCGGCACATAAAGCAGGAATCGCCACTCGATCGGTTCGAGGCTGGGAAAAACCGGGAAGGTGATGCGGCCGTCGGCGACGCGGATGATGGCGTGGTTGTTGGCGAGAAAAGGCGCGAGCGCGGCGACGACGAAAAGCGCGATGATCACCCGCAGGCCGTTGCGGGCAAAGCTGTCGGCGGCGAAATGGCGCCAGATGCGCTGCGCGTAGGTCTCCTGAAATGTTTCGTGCGTGGCGTCGTTCATTCGTAGGTGATGCGCGGGTCGACCACGACGTAAAGGATGTCGGCGGCGAGATAGCTGAGCAGCGTCATGACCGCGGCGAGCACGGTGATGCCCATGATGACCGGCTCGTCCTTGGCATCGAGCGACTGGAACATGAGCTGGCCCATGCCGGGCAGCGAGAAGATCGATTCGATGATGACCGCGCCGCCGATGAGGACGGGCAGTTCCAGGGCGAAGATGGTGATGATCGGGATGAGCGCATTGCGCAGCGCGTGGCGGAAAATCACGAGCCGTTCCGGACAGACCCTTGGCCCGCGCGGTGCGGACGAAATCCTGGCCGAGCGCCTCGAGCATCGAGACGCGGGAGTAGCGCGAGATCGAGGCGAGGCTGGCGTAGGTGAGGCAGATCACCGGCAGGATCATGTGGAGGATGCGGTCCCACAGCCACGGCGAGCGGTCCCATCTCCGACGCGTTGATCGAGTTGGCGCCGTACATCGGCAGGAGGTTGAGGTAATCGCCGCCCGCGACGAAAAGAATGAGCAGCAGCGCCGCGGCAAAACTGGGAATGGAATAGAGCACGAAGACGACGAAGCTGATGGTGCGATCGACGATCTGCCCGCGCTTGAGCGCCGCGACGACGCCGAGCGGAATGGCGATGAGATAGGAGATGATCAGGGCGCGAGCCGGCGAGCGACATGGTCAGCGGCAGGCGCTCGCCGATCTTGGCCGCGACGGGCCGGTGATCGACAATCGATTCGCCGAGATCGAGCCGCACGATTCGCCCGACCCAATCGGCGTAGGCGACGTACCAGCGGCTTGTCGAGGCCGTAGAGCTTGATCATCTGCTCGCGCACCTCGGCCGTCATGGCGTGCCCGCCGTTCTCGCCCGCCGCCGCCCTTGAGCAGCGCGGCATTGCCGGGCGCAAGGCGGATGAGCAGAAAGGTGAGCAGCGTGATGCCGAAAAGCGTCGGGATGAGCAGCAGGAGGCGGCGAATGATGTAAGTCGTCATCGGGTCATGCGGCCGTCGATGATGTCGACCGTCCGGTCCTTGATCTTCAACGCTTCCCAGAGCGTGACTTCTTCCGGATCCGCGCAGCGGATGCAGAGACAGACGACGATCGCCATCGGGACGCCGGATGAACTGGATGTGGTCGATTTCCGCCGTGATCATGACGGTGGCGGTGAAAGGAATGCGGACCAGCATGCCCGCGGCGACTTCACCCTCGATGACAAATCCGGCCAGGACAAAAGATTTTTTGTCCTGGAGGGCGAAGGCATCTCTGACGTGAAATCGGGGCATAGGACAGACAGGTTCCACAGGCTAGAAGAGTGCTACTCATCGATCCAGCACCATTGTGGTCGCGAACGGAGACGGCAGTCGATCGTTGCCCGGCTATGGCTTTGCTTTTATCGGCGGCGGTTCATTGACGATGGCCCAAAACATTCCGAGCGAGCGAATGGCGCGGAGGAATTGCTCGAAGTCGACCGGTTTCACGACAAAGGCGTTAACGCCGAGATCGTAACTGAGCAGGAGATCTTTTTCTTCCCGCGAAGAAGTGAGCATAACCATGGGAATATGCCGCAAAGCGGGGTCGGACTTGATCTGGCGCAAGACCTCGATTCCGTCGACGCGCGGCATTTTAAGATCGAGTAAGACGACGCAGGGCAGGCCGCCCTCGCGCCCGGAAAAATTTCCGCGCTGGTAAATATAATCGAGCGCCTCGGCGCCGTCCCGAACGACTTCCACCTCGTTGCTCAAATGGCATTCCTGCAAGGCGGTGAGGGTCAACTCGACATCATTGTCGTTGTCTTCGGCCAAAAGGATTCGTTTTATTTGGGGCATGATTCTCAATTTTTATACGCCATTGGGCGGGCTGACAGGTAGCGAAAAGTAAAATGTCGCTCCGGCATCCAGCTGTCCTTCGGCCCAGACACGCCCGCCATGCCGCCGAATGATGCGTTGGACATTGGCGAGGCCGATGCCGGTTCCCTCAAAATCCTCGGACCGATGCAGGCGCTGGAAGACTCCAAAAAGCTTGGCTGCATATTGCATGTCGTAACCAACCCCGTTGTCGCGGACATAGAACACCGCGTCGGTCGGAGGAGTGTCCTTGCCATTTTCAGCAATCTGGCCGATTTCAATTTTCGCTTCTTCGCGCTTTCGGGTGTACTTGAGTGCGTTGTCGAGAAGGTTGGTCCATACCAGCCGCAACAGGCTTGGATCGCCGGCGGCGGAATCGAGCGGCTTGATATCCCAAATCACGCGACGCCCGGCGGATTCCAGCTCCAGGCTGTGGATGACTTGTTCGACCATCTCGCGCGTGTTGATTTGGACCGGATGCATTTCGGCGCGGGCCGTGCGGGAAAAATTGAGGAGATCGTCGATCAGCCGGCCCATGTCTTTCGCCGCCCGGGCGATGACGTTCAGATAGCGGCGGCTCGATTCGTCTTGCTCGAAAGCGGGCTCCTTTTGGAGGATTTCGACAAAACCATGAATGTGCCGGAGAGGGGCGCGCAAATCGTGCGAGACGGAATAGGAAAAGGATTCGAGTTCGTGATTGGCCGTTTCCAGAAGCTCCGCGCGCTGTTTTAATTCTTCGTTCAACCGTTGAATACGCTCGGCGGCTTCTTTGCGGACGGTGATGTCGCGAATGAAGGAATGAAACGTAGTTTCGTCGCCAACCTGCAACGGCCAGATGACAAGTTCCACGGGAAATTCGTCTCCGTTTCGGCGCAGGGCGCTTAGTTCGAGCGTCTGATTCAAGACCGGGCCTTGTCCGGTGGCACGGAGATGCGCGATGCCCCGCAAATGAGCGTCACGGTATTTCAAGGGAATGATCGTTTCATGGAGGAAACGGCCGAGAGCCTCTTCGCGCGACCAGCCGAACATCGCCTCAGCCTGCAGATTCCAATCCGTGACATGCCCGTTAATGTCGATGCTGACGAAGGCATCGTGCGCGCTGGCGATGATCGAGCGGCTGCGTTCCTCGCTTTGCCGTAAGCTTTCCTCGATCTGCTTGCGGTCGTTCAAATCCCGCGCCGAAGCATAAATGCGCTTTTTTTCCACGAGCGGACGGGCGCTCCACAAAAGCCATCGATAGGAACCGTCTTTGCCGCGGTACCGGTTTTCGAAGGAAAGAACTTCTTCTCCCTGGGTGAGGCGGGCGGTTGCCGCCATCGTTTTCTGACGATCGTCCGGATGCACGAAATCGAGGAAAGGCTTGGCCAGCAATTCTTCACGAGTATAACCAAGCGTCTTTTCCCAGGCGGGATTGACTCTCTTGAAATAACCATCGAAACCGGCCACGCAGAGCATGTCCCGCGTCAGGCTAAAAAAGCGGTCGCGTTCCTGACCTGCCACCCGGTGCGCTTCAAAGAACCAAATGATGATTGTGCTCAAAACCAAAAGCAGAGCGCCGACGATGACAAATGTCTGGCGAAGACCGGCCACGGAGGCGGCCCATTCCGCCGGGGAGATTTGGGAAGCGAGGACGAGGAAGGCGTCCTCCTTAACCAGGTTCACGGCCTTGCTCCTGGCCACCGCAGCCGGCACGACACGGTACCAAGTGAAATAACCCCCGGCAAAAGACTCCTGCCCTTGCGGCTGGCTGAGAATCTTTGTCCATAAGGACGGGTCGGTTTGTGCCAAAGTCAGCCCGGAGCGGCTGGGGAACATGAAGCCCCACTCCTCTTCAGGCCGCGCGCCCTTGAGCCAATAACCCTGCGCGTTGAGCAATCGGAAGCGCTGCTGATATTGCGGCGCAAACTTGCTCAACTGCTCAATGACAGCCGTGCCGGAAATATTGATGACATAGACCCCGTGCTTGCGGCCGGCCTCGTCGAAAACCGGCATGGCCAAACGGACCATCGGGTTCCACGGCTGCTCGATGACTCCTTTTTCGACATTTAAATCGAAGGCGGAAAGATAGACCTGGTCGGCGGCAAGTTGGGCGGCTTTCTGGAAGTAGGACCGGTCGGCTTTGTTCTGCAATTGGTCACGGGAAACGATCACGCCATCGCGATTGACTCGAAAAACTTCGTTTCCCCGCTCATCCAAATATCGAATTTGGTCGTAACTTGGATTTTCCTGGCTGAAAAAAACGGCGCGCTTAACTGCCCGATCAAGTTCGTTTTGTTGTCCGGTTAGAAAATAATTGTGGAGCGCATCGCCGCTGGAAAGCAGCCGCAAATCCCTCATCGCAGAGTTGAGATCGCTATTAAAAAAATCGCCGAGAATTTGAACCCGGCGAACTTCGCGATCCAGCATGCCCCGCTCCGCCTGACTCGCCTCGCGCCAGTAGAGCGCCCCGCAAATCGCGATGACGGAAACAATGGTCAGCGTCAACGGAAGAAGAAGCGAAGGCCATGAAATGCGGGAGCGGTGAAACATGCTGCGTCGTTTGTAATGCGAGGCAAGATTAGGCGATTCGTAAATCTACCAGCGAAAGCCTAACCGTAAAGTGACGGCAGCAAAATGAAAAATCGTTCTCGTGGTGAGATGCTTCATACGGGCACCTCCGCGTCAGTTAAGGCTTCTAGAAATCAGATTTGGTCTTAGATTTCCAGCCATGGCTTCCTTTTCGGACCGGCTGGCAAAGGCGGGCGTCAAACTTTTGCGCAGCGGCAAAGTGCGCGATATCTACGCCCGGCAGGAGGAAATCTGGCTGGTGGCCTCGGACCGCATTTCCGCGTACGACGTGATCATGTCGACCCCGATCCCCGACAAGGGCAAAATCCTGACCGCTCTCTCGCGGCATTGGTTCACGCTGACCGAGAATCTTTGGCCAAACCACGTTCTCGGTTACGAGCTGCCCACCGGCGTCGAGTTGCCCGAATTTGAATGCCGGTTGACCCGAGCGCGCCGCTGCCAGATTTTTCCTATCGAATGTGTTGCTCGGGGCCACCTGGCCGGGTCCGGCTGGGAGGAGTATCGCCGCCACGGCACCGTTGGAGGCCAGGCCGTGCCGCAGGGTCTCCGCGAGTCGGACCGGTTGCCGCAACCGCTTTTCACCCCGGCGAGTAAAAACGAGCACGGGCATGACGAAAATCTCACGCCGGCCGAGGCCCGAGCCGCGGTTGGCGACGCCCGCTATGAGGAACTCCGCGACTTGACTCTTGACCTCTATACATGGGCTGGCGCCTACGCAGCGCAACGCGGTATCATCATCGCGGACACGAAATTCGAGTTTGGTCTGGATGCGGAAACCGGCCGCGTTCTGCTGGCCGACGAGATCCTGACGCCAGACAGTTCCCGCTTTTGGCCGGCTGAAACTTATCAACCGGGTGGACCCCAACCCAGTTTTGATAAGCAATACTTGCGCGACTATCTCAAAACCCAGACCGCCTGGAATAAAGCCGCGCCCGGTCCGGAGTTGCCGGATGAAATTGTCCAAAATACTCGAGCTAAATATCTCGAGGCGCTGGAATTGCTGACGAAGTAGCTGCAGCGTCCTTATTGAGATCTATAATAATGGGCGTATTTCGTTTACTTCTCGCACTCTCGGTGATGACAAGTCATATGCAGCGGGCGATTTTCGGATTTCATCAACTGAGCGGGGACATCGCCGTGCAGTGTTTCTATATCATTTCAGGCTTTTACATGGCCCTCATTTTGACCGAGAAATACAACCGCCCTTCCGATTATTTCATATTTATAAAACAGCGCTTTCTTCGTATTTATCCCACGTACGGCATTATCGTTGCCTTGATTATGATTATCGAGGCGGTGGTGCCGACCAACTCGCCTTTTAATTGCTGGAAAAGCTGGGAGCAACTGGGCCCTCATTTGAATGTCACCACCCTTGCGGTCATGGTTGTAACCAACCTGATCATTATTGGCCAGGATTGGCTTCTATTCTTTGCCGTGAATCCGCATACGGGGTCTCTCTATCCGACCGCGAACTTTTCGGTGGAATCGATTCCCTGTTACCTGTTTTATTTCTGCCGGCCGTCCTGGTCTCTTGGTGTTGAATTGACCTTTTACGCCATGGCTCCTTTTCTTGTGCGCCAGAAAATCTGGCTGCAGGCTGGCGTTTTACTCGCCAGCCTAATGGTGCGGATTGCCTTGCAGGCTTTTTTTCATCTCGACGGCGATCCATGGAGCTACCGCTTTTTTCCCTCGCAACTGGCGTTTTTTATGGCCGGTTCGCTGGGGTATATGGCTTACAGATATTACGGGCCGCAATTGGCGATATTTATGGCCAACAAAAAGTGGCTCATTGGCATATTTTGGTTATGCGTTCTTATCTACAGTCGATTGCCAGGTAATGCTGATATCCGAGGGGTTTGTTTTCTCGCGATAACCGCCGTCATGGTTCCACTTCTTTTCGCGGCGTTCAGTAAAAACCATTGGGACCGCGCTATTGGCGAGCTTTCTTACCCGCTATATCTCATGCACATCCTGGTGCTTTACCTACTCGACCCCATCCGCCGCTCGCCGTTTTACAGCCTGGCCTGCATCGTGACCGGTATTGGCGCCGCTTACGTTTTCTATTGGCTTATCGAAAGTCGGCTTGAGCATTATCGAGCAGCTCTATTTCAACGCGAACACAAGACATGATCGCAACGAACTTTGAAACTCGTCTTGTTTGCCGGCTTCTCGTTGTGTACTAATGAATCTTATGCGACTTTTGGATTATCAGAAAAATATTTATTCGCAGGCGGGAGAAGATGGTATCCTGGCCAAAATTCTGGAAACGCTACCCCAATGTGATAAATGGTGTGTGGAATTTGGCGCCTGGGATGGGCGGTTTCTGAGTAACACCTGCCATCTCATCGACAATGTCGGTTATTCCGCCGTGATGATCGAATATGATACTGCCCGCTTTCAGGACCTTCTCAAGACTCACGGCAAAAATCCGAAAGTTATCGGACTGAATGCGCTCGTGGGTTTTACCGAAAGCAACGGCTTGGATACGCTTCTCACGCGTACGCCCATTCCCAAGGATTTTGATGTGTTATCGATCGACATCGATGGCAATGATTACCATGCATGGAAAGCGACGTCTCTCTATCAACCTAAGGTGGTTATAATCGAATTCAATCCGACGATCCCGACCGAGTTCGATTACGTCCAGGATCCCGATATGCAAAGCAGCCAGGGCTGCAGCCTGTTGTCTTTGGTCCGCCTGGGAAAATCCAAGGGCTATGAACTGGTCGCAGTCACCAGCCTCAATGCCATTTTTGTGCGGGCAGAATACTTCGCGCTTTTTGGCATCGCCGATAACAGCGCCCGCGCGCTACGAGAAGACACCTCGCGATTGACTTACCTCGTTTCCACCTATGACGGGAAAGTCATGATTATGGGACACGATCATATGCCGTGGCACGGGATCAAGTATGGCTGGATCGTTCGGCAGCTACCAAAAATCCTGCAGGCTTATCCGCCTAATTATAGCCGGATGCAGGCATTTCTTTTTAAGCAATACAAGAGCCTTCTTAAGAGGCGCTTTCCCGGCGGGACGCCCAAGGAAAAAAACTAACGCTCTTACGCGATCAATCGAATTTGAAATTTCCGAGGAACACCTCGGGAAGGCTGGTCACGTTTGGTCGATCATGCGGACCGGGGAAAATCTCTTGCGATTCGCCCAGCGAGTAGCTTTTCGACCTGACGTAGGTCACTTCCAGGATATTGGCAAAATAGAAATTCGGAAGCTTATAGATTCTGGAGCAATTATTGGCATGGACGTGGATCGGCGTATGATGAAGACTAAGTTTTTCGAACACGCGCTTGGCCCTTTCCCTGAATTGATGCTCAGGAATTCTCGCAAACTGGTGGAATTCGACCAGAATTTGATCAAACAGATTGAGTGACTCTTCGCTAACGGCATCGAGGACTTCCCATTCTGATCCTTCAATGTCCATTTTTAGGATCAAATTTTTACCAGAGTGATGATGGCCGGCGATTATTCCTTCCAGCGATTCGAACTTTAAGTCAGGGTTTGGGAGGCTTGTGATGCGTTTTTTGTAGAACGTAAAGAGCTTATGACTCGCAGGAGACCCCTCGATGCTATCATCATATTGAAGAACTGGTATTCCCCGGCTTGCCATCTCCAAGTCCCACGAAACCTCATTAAAGATGCCAAGAGAGTAGGCGCAGTCGATGCCTTCAAGACGGTCAATCATGACGTAGCCGCCATCGGATTCACTTCCGAATCTTTTTTTGTCATAGCCGGCGACAGATTTAATTCTGATTTTACCCAAGACTTCCCGATAAAGTTTTTCCACCTCCAGGGAGCTAAATACGGTGGAATCAAATCGGGCATGTTGCATCTCCGATTGAATGTCCGCCCTGAGTTTCGAGATTTCTAATTTGACCTGATCCAGTTTTCGTAACGAGGGCCAGAGCCAGCCTCGGAGCTTTTTCCTTAAGTTTCTCATGTCAATTAGCTGAGGGGTTCTTTTGTTCTTCTTGATGAAACTGGGTGAATTAAGAAGGGGCCAAACCCCGATGTCCACACATTTTGGATAACCTTGACAGACCCATTTCTTTCCTGCAAACCGCAACTTGAACATGCAGATTAAGCCTCTGGAAAGCATCGATCTTCGGCACGTTAAAACCGGGAAACAACTCAAGGTCCGATCGGTGGTTTTGCCCGGATATCGATGCCTGGCCGAGGTCGAACTGGAAGGCGGCCATATGGGCTATGCCGACCTTCCGCTGGGCAATCACGTCTATCATCCCCAATTATGGAATAGGCAGACTGGCGAAGTGGTTTCCAATACAAATTTTCTTTGGACTGACATTCGCGAAGAATTCAAGCAAGTGTATGATCAGGCTGAGGACTGGAATATCATCATTAAAAAGCCGGTAAAAAGGGCTTTTATTTTGAATTGCCTGGATTTTGTTTACGGACATTGCCTGTCTCGCCTGCTCAATTACACCATCGATCACACGCTACGGTTTTCTGGCCTGGATTGTATTTTGATGATTCCCGCGCAGCTGGCTCATCTAGCACCCGTGGAGTGCGCCGAGGTTTGGATCTATAAGGGTCCACTTAAACATCTTCGCTTCCGTAATTTATGGTTGGAAAACAATTTCGCCGAACTCTATGCCCGGATGGACGCGCTTTATCTCAGTCCGTGTCCGTTGCATGATTCGGAACATATCGATCCGAAGTTGCATGGCCTTAAGCCGGCGACGATCGATTCGCCGTCGATCGTTTTTAGTTACCGGGAAAACCGCTGCTGGGGAGGCAATATCTATAATCAGCGCGGCCGCTTGGAAAAACTTGGAAAGCTTTTATCCACCCTATGGCCGCGAGAGCAATTATTCCTGGTGGGCGTGGCGAATAAAAGCGTAGGCTGGAAATGGGACCACTGGAATTCACTGCTGGTCAATAAACCGACGATTGACGATGAGCAGGCGCTTATCGCGAAACTTTCCGATGCCGTGGTGACGATCGGGTGCCAGGGTTCGAATATGCTGCTTCCGTGCCTGCTGTCGTGGTCGACGGTCCGCCTGTTGCACCTGGATCGATTGAGTCATTTTCTTGGAGGTGATTACGTCGGCCGTGCCGGTTCCCGACAAGTCGAGACGCTTTTTAAAGCACGGACGCTTTATGGAGGGTATGAATTGCGTGATCTTGCTCCGGAGACGGTCTTTGAGGTCGTAAAATCAATCCTGGAATATCGCCATTTACTGGAAGCCCGGTTTTGTCACCCGATGGTTACCGACGAAGATATCAGGCGTGCCGCAGAACCGATTGCTTCGGAAGAAGCGTTGGCCGTTGATTTTTACAGACCACCCACCTGGTCGGAGGAAAAAAGGAAGATGGTGCTGGGAATATTGAGGAAGTATCGCAATCGAGCAGAAAAACTTTACGGAAAACTTAAGTGGCCGGACATATAGAGTATCAGACCTCAACCGCTTTCGATTTAAAGAGGACTTCCAAGGCACGATTGATCAGTTCGGGGCTATAAATCGAACCGACCTTGATGGGATCTTCCACCGCCGAAGTTGTCCCGGTGACAAGCCCGTAGGACTGACCAAGGCTCTCGGTCAAAGTCCAATAGACACCGGAAAAATAGCGCGGGCTGATGAACTCGAGGACGCGGCAACCGCGCGGCGCCCAGAGCGCATTTTGAATTCCGGCGCCCTGCGGCCCGATGATCGCACCCGCATCGGCAAAGAGCGCGATCTGTTCCTTGAGAGAATATCGTTCCGGTTCGACCACGGTAACTCCCCATGGTTTCAGAGCAGCGAGAATCTCGTCCTCATTAAGCGCCGGGCGCACGGCGTTGCGTCTTGAAATATAGAACAGCTTTTGACCCGGAGGTTTTCGATCAAGGCCGGGATTAAATTTCTGCCGGACCCAGGCGGCCGATTCCGGGGTCCAGGAACAAAACTTTTTGAAGTCGGAAGCAAAGTAGAGTCCGTCGAGCCGCCAGCAGGTATCGTCCCACCGTCTTGAGTCGGGCGTATCGAGGCCGAGGAGATGAAAAGATTCGTCGCTGAGCGGCTTGCTCGCTTCATGCAGAAGCGCGGGAACATTATATAATAGATCCTGCTGCTCAAAAAGCATGAGCTTGGGAACGATGTCGCAGAAATGATGCGCATAGTGCGCGTGAAATTCGCTGCATGCCTGCAAATAAGTTCCGGGCACATGCCGGGCGTTTTGCTCGATGTTGCGGCCGCGACGGGGCACGGCCGCCTTCCATCGGCGATCCATGCGAATGCACTCGGTAAAGGCGTGCTTCTGCGAATCGAGAATGGAAAAGTGCCTGCTGTAGACCAGGGGATTGCGAAAATAGGCGATCAGCGGCCGGTCTTCCCGCGGAGCAAATTCGCGTTTGTAGTAATCGACCGCATACGCGGCATGGTCGCCGAGCGCTACCTTGGGCGGCTGCAAATTGTGCAGGGACTGCCGGGGCTCGAGCCATAAAATCGCCCCGTTTTCGTGCTGGGTCAATTCGGCAACTGAATCAACCGCGGGGAGAACTTCGGGCATGGAAACGAGGCGATAGCCTCGCGCGCGAATGGAAAGCCTGGAGTAGAGGCGGTTCCAATAACCCCAGTCGCGCAGGAGATGATCAAGATGATTCATTGATCGGGCGGACATTCGGCCGCATTCGCCTACAAATCCATTCCGGTGTAGGCGTGCTCGGTCCAATCGAGAAAGGCGCGCAAGCCGTGCTCCAAGTCGACGCCGGGCGCGAAGCCAACATCCTTCGCCGCCTTCGCGATATTGGGACAGCGCCGCATCGGTTCGCCCGCCGGATAACTTTCCGGGTAAGGAATGAATTCGCACTTCACTGGGCGCTTGGAGATTTTGGTGATGAGTTCCACCAAGCCGCGCATTGAAATTTCGGGGGAAGGATTGCCGATGTTGTAGGCCTCGCCGCTCCGGCCGGATAAAAGGACCTGCAAGAAACCGAGGATTGCGTCCTCGACGAAACAAAACGTCCGCGTTTGCAGGCCGGTGCCGTAAATATTCAGCGCTTTGCCCGCTTTAATGCTGTTGGCGAAATTCGGCAGCACGCGATAATCGGCTTCCTTCATACCGGGCCCGTAGACGTTGAAAGGGCGCACGATCATTACGCGGGTGCCGAATTGCTTGTGATAGACCGAGCAAAATGTTTCGCCGAGGCGCTTCGATTCGTCATAACAGGCGCGCGGACCAATGGAGGAAACATTGCCGTTGTAATCTTCGTCGGTGGGGACGTTGGCGGGATCGGGATCGCCGTAAATTTCCGACGAGCTGAAATAGACGAGCCCGAGCGATTTGCATTTGCGCGCGAGCTCGAGCATGGTCCGCGTCCCGGAAGTTGCCACATCGATGGTCTCGAGCGGAAACCGGCGATAATACATCGGGCTGGCAATTCCCGCCGCGTGGAGAATGTAATCGGGCTTTTCTTCCACCGGAAAGGGCTTCGAGACATCCTGCAAAAGAAACCGGTAGGGAAGCGCGCCGAGGGAATCGTTCGTGGTCGTGTTGGTGATGTGACTGTCGGCGGCCACGATATCGCAGGGCGTCTTGAAAACCGATTGGTTCAAGTGCACGAAAGTCTCAAGGAAATATTGTCCGAGAAAGCCATTCGCACCGGTGATGAGAATGGTTTTACCCTCAAACTTGCGCGCCGATTCGCCCAGCCGTTTTGCGACACGGACGCCGATTTCACTGATGACTTGGGATTTCATACAATTTGAACCTGGGGGATTGGCACGATAAATCTGCCGCCCGCCTGTTGGTAGGGCTGATGTTTTTTGATGATCGGCTGAGCAAAATTCCAAGCGAGAATCACCAGATAATCGGGGCGCCGCGCGCCGTTAAGAATGGATGAATCAACCACGGGCACGAACCGGCCGGGACTGTAAAGCCCCTGCTTGAGTGGACTGTCATCGATGATGTAATCGAGGTCGTTCGCATCGAGGCCGAATTGATACATCAAGGTGGTCGCTTTGGCCGGCGCGCCGAATCCCGCCACTTTTTTTCCTTCGCCGCGGAGACGGGCGATCAGGCTGCGCAGTTCGGAGCCGAGCTGATTGATGCGATCCAGGTAAGCCGTGTAGGTCGAGGTCTCGTACAAACCGGCTTTCTCTTCCAGCGCGATGATTTCGGCCACCGAGGGGTCGATCGCGCGGCTGCCGGCCGGTGCGGCGTAGCAGCGAATCGAGCCGCCGTGACTGTCGACGCGCTGCACCCGAACCAAGTCTAGCCCGTGCCGTTGCATGAACAAGACCAGTGGCTTGACCGAATGGTAACTGAGATGCTCATGGTAAATCGTATCGAAAAGATTCCGCTCGATGACATCGAGCAGATAGGAAACTTCGAAGACGAATATCCCCTTCGGATCGAGCAGGCTGGCCATGCCGTCGAGGATGTCGGGAAGGCCGTCGGCGTGGGCGAACATGTTGTTGGCGGTCACCACTTTCACGGTGCCGAATTCCGACCGGATTCTTTTCGCGAGTGCGCTGTTGAAGAATTCGGGCCAGGTCGGGATCCCGCGCTGGGTCGCTTCTTCCGCGATCTTACGCGCCGGATCGATCCCGAGCACGTCCATTCCCGCCTTCTGAAAAAACGAAAGGAGCGTCCCGTCATTCGAGCCGCAATCGAGCACGCGGTCGCCCGCCGTCAACGGAACATACCGGATCACTTCGGCGGCGTATTCCTCGAAATGCCGGACAAAAACCTGTGAGGTTCCGGAGACATAAACGTAATTCCGAAAAAGCCGCTCGGGATCAACGCAATGGATGAGCTGGACGTGGCCGCAGTCCTGGCACTGGTAAACATCGAGCGGGAAATGGTCCTGCGCGCCGTCCGCGGGCACGTCGGCAAGAAATTCGTTGGCGGGCGGCGTCGGGGCCAGGGCAAAAAGAAACTGCAGCCGCTTCGATTGACACAACCGGCACGTGTCCTTGACCTGCACGGTTTGCTCGCTCATACCGGCGCGCCGGTCGGTACGATCGAGGGGACCCGCACCGTGTCCGATTCATAGTCCTTCGACGTCCGGGGATTGCCGGCAAAACACCACATCGTGGCTTGCGCGGTGAAGACCATCGCGTGTTCTTCCATCGAAGGCGTGTAGATCATCTGGCCCTCCTCGACGCGGAGGATACTTCGCTGGTTCCTGCGAGCCCACGGGGCGATAGTAATAATCCATCGAGCCCTTTTGCATCCAGCAGTAATGCCAGTCGGTCTTGTGATAATGGTTCGCCCGCACGGCGCCCGTGTTTGACGTGATCAGGGAAACGCTGCCTAATGTAACGTCCAGCAGGTTCAGGATTTCACCGCGCGCATCGATGTAAGGTGGACGGATATCGGACAGATGGGACTCTCTCATGGAAGGTGGAATATCGCGAAATGGCCGAGGCAATGCAATGCCGTTTATGGACCCAGGCAGGTGCGACGAAACTTCGCGGGGTTTCCTGCGTAGATTCCCGGCTTGGTGATGTCCGAGGTGACGACCGATCCCGCGCCGATCATCACGTCGGAGCAAATCGACACTGGTAGAATCGTCGCATTCGTGCCAATGACCACGCGGTCGCCGAGTACGGTTTTTCCCCACGTATCGCGATGAGCGAATGCAGGCTTTCCGGCGCTCATGCGGTCGTTGATGAACATCGCGCCGTGGGAGATGAAGCAATCGTCGCCGATCGTCACCAGCTCGCAGATGAAGACGTGCGATTGCACCCGCGTCCGTGCGCCGATAATTACGTCCTTTTGGATTTCCACGAACGGGCCGACGAAGCACTCATCGCCGAGCTTGCAGCCGTAAAGGTTGACCGGTTGCACGATTTTGACCCGCTCGCCAAACGTGACGTTGACGATTCCAGACAATAATATCTCGGGCGCGGCCACGCCCAGAAGCTAGGAAATGCGAGGGCCGACGACAAGCGCTCATCGTAAGCGCGACGGCGGCTACTTGCTTCGCCGACTATTTCCCGCTTAAATCGTCGTCTTGTGAAAGTCCCATTCATCGATCTGCGCATCCAATATCAGAACCTAAAGGCCGAGATGTTGCCGTCGGTCGAGCGCGTGATGGAACGCGCCTCCTTCATTCTCAGCGAGGATGTCCGCACGTTCGAGAAGCGTTTCGCGGCGTTCACCGGCTCGGCCCACGTCGTCAACTGCGCCAACGGCAGCGACGCGCTCGAGATGGCGCTGCAGGCGCTCGGCATCGGTCCGGGCGATGAAGTCCTCGTCCCGGCGCACACCTGGCTGACCACGGCCACGGCCGCCACGCATCTCGGCGCCGAGCCGGTTTTTGTCGACAGCCATCCCGACTACTACACCCTCGACGTGGCCGATGCCGCGCGCAAAATCACTTCGCGCACGAAGGCGATCATGCCTGTCCACATTTTTGGCCAGGCGGCGCCGATGGACGAGATTCTCGCCCTGGCACGCGCTCATCATCTGAAAGTGGTGGAGGATTGCGCGCAGGCGACCGGTACGACCTGGCGTGGCCGACATGTCGGCACGTGGGGCGACATCGGCTGTTTCAGTTTTTATCCCGGCAAAAATCTTGGCGCGTACGGCGACGCGGGCGCGCTCACCACGCAGGATGAAGGGCTCGCGACCTACCTGCGTCGCCTGGGCAATCACGGCGCGCTTCAAAAATACGACAACGATATTCCGGGACGCAACAGCCGCATCGACGGGCTGCAAGGCGCGGTGCTCAACGTCAAACTCAACCATCTTGAAAGCTGGATCGGCCAGCGTCGCGCGCACGCGAAACGCTATGACGAGCTCCTGGCCAAGCGCGGGATCACGCCGCCGGCTGTCGCTCCCGGAAGCGTTCACTCGTTTCACGTCTACGCCATCCGCGTGCCGAATCGCGATCAGGTGCGCGAACGGCTCACGGCGGCCGGCGTTGAAACCCTTGTTCACTATCCGAAGGCCGTTCCGTTCCTCGGCGCCTACGCCTATAAGAAGCACGCGCTCGACGACTTTCCCGTCGCCGTTGCGCACATGAACGAGATGCTCTCGCTTCCTCTTTTTCCCGAACTAACGCCGGAGCAACAGGATTACGTCGTTGCGCAGCTTGCACTCTGAGTTTCTAGCGGAGTCCCATGGTTGAGATGCCCGCTGCAACCCCAGCCCGGATTCCACGCAAGTTTGATTTTGCGTTGGAAGGGCTTCGCGGACTCGCGTGCTTGGTGGTTTTATTTTCCCACACGACACCCGCGATGGCCGCGTTCTATTTTTTCCCGGGCAGCGAAGCAGTCCTGATTTTTTTCCTGATCTCGGGTTACGTCATCGGCCGCACCTACGACACCGCCTATTCTCCCGAAGGCGCGTGCGAATACGTTTGGAGAAGATTTATTCGTCTCGCGCCGCTCAATTTTCTCGCGGTGATATTAAGTGTGGCCGTCTGTCCCATCGACAGCATTTCGACCATCTTCGCCAATATTTTCTTTTTGCAAAATTGGGAGGCCTACCCCGGCTTCCGACTGCACCCACTCAAGGCCAACTGGAATTTATGGAGTCTCAATAGCGAGGTCGTTTACTACGCGATTTTTCTCATTTTTTGGCGAAAACGGATTTCGTCGCAAAGTCTGGTGAAGTTGCTGGCCCTGCTCGTCGTTCTCAGTTTGACGGGTTGGTTATGGCGCGGAATCCAACCCAAGATCGTGACCTTTTATTGCTTCGGCGCGATTTTCTGGTGCTCAGGTCTGTGGCTGGCCTGGTACGGCAACCGGATAACCGGTCCCAGCGATAGTCGCGCCCGGCTTCCCTGGATTTCGATCTGGCTACTCTTCCTGGCAACCGTTCAATATCACGTGCCTTTTTCCATCCTCGATTACTTTGGATATGGTTGGCGAAAGCATTCCCAAATATCTTTTGTTGATCTGGAGATTTTTCCCCTGGCTTTCATCATTCTTGCTGGAGCGACTTCGAGGGCGATACCGAAGCCGCGGCTTTGGTGGGCCCTGGCATTGGTCCAACCTCTTTTTATGTTGGAGTGGAATGCCCTCAAGGGCAATGCGCCTTGGCTTGCCGTCGGGGATTTCGGCGTGGGCAATCTTCTGGCTTTGTTGGGGCTTCTTTTTTGGCCATTGAAGTCGAGTAATCGCTGGCTGACATTCCTCGGACCGGTCGGTTTGATTTCCTACGGCATCTATATTTTTCAAGCACCCGCCATCAATTTCGTCGAGCTGCATTGGCCCCATTTTTCTGTCTCACCACTTAACGATCTTGCCCGCTTCAGCGCGATTTTGATTCTCACTTTATTTATCGCCTTCGTGGGCGAGTGGATTCTCCAACCGAGAATTCGAAAATTTCTCGATCAACGCTTTAGCCCGTTGCGCCACAAAACGCCGGAAGTTCCGGCATTGGTCCCGTAACAATTCGCATGAACCGACAGGAGGAAGGGCGAATTCCGCCGCTGAAAAAAGTCGCCGCGCGGCTCGCCCAAATCTTGCCGGCCTCATGGCGATTTCCGGTTTGCGGCGTAAGCGCTTCGGTCTGCGGGGGCGAGGCCACGCTGCCTGTTCTGTCCGCGACTTTCAATGCACCGGACACGCGATTTCTCCAGCCGGTGGCGGAGTTTCTCGAACCCGGGCACCTTTCTCCGCTCGCGATCGTGCAATCACACCTTGTCGCCGTGCCGCACGGAATCGCGTGGAGTCGCGGTGCGCACCTGACCGCGGATGGCCGCGTGATCGACCCTATTTCCGTCGGCATGAGTTTACCGATGGACCGCTGGCTGATGAAGCGCCAGCGCTTCTTCCCGAAAATCCGGCGCGTTTCGGGGACGGTCGTTTCGCTCGCCACCGACGGCCACAATAATTATTACCACTGGATGCTCGACCTGCTGCCCAAGCTTTTCATCGCGCTGGCGGCGGGACTCAGTCACGCAACCTTTTATCTTGGGGCATCGACGCCTTTTCAAAAACAATCTCTGGAACTTCTCGGCATTCCTGTGGACCGCGTTCTCGACTGCAACGCGATTCCGTTTCTGCAGGCGGATGAACTCATCGTACCGTTTTTGGGTCAACGCCACCCGCCGAATGTTTTCAATGCGGGAAAGTGCAGGCTTCTGGTTGATGTCTTTTCTTTTCTTGTTGCGTCGAAAAATGTTGCAGGCCATTTGCCGTCTCGCTTCGTTGTTTCCCGCGCCAAAACGCGCAGTCGCCGGGTGGTGAACGAAACCGAACTTCTGACCCGCCTGCAACCGCTCGGCTTCAGCCCGGTTTATTTGGAAGACCTCACGCTGGTCGAGCAAATCACGTTTTTCGCGAAAGCCGAAGCCATCGTCGCGTCCACCGGCGCGGGATTGATCAATCTCATCCACGCCCGGCCCGGAACGCCCGTGGCGATCCTCATGCCCGAGGAGTGCCCTGACTTTGTGTGCCGGGACATCGCCGCCTTCGCCCAACTTCGCTGTTCCATTTTTCATGCGCAACGGCATCCGCCCGACACGACCGATACCATCGGCTGCGACATGACGCTCAACGAATCGCTGCTGGCGAATCTCATCCGGCATTTCGTAACCTGACGTAAATTCATGCGCATCCTCGCGATCCAACTTAACCAACCCGGTGATGCCATTCTCACCACGCCCGCCTTGCGCTGGTTGATGGACCAGGGGCATGAGGTCCATGCGTTGCTGCAACCGCTCGGCGCGGAATTGCTGCAAGCGATGCCCGGACTGGCGTCGGTCGAGGCGCTGCCGCGCGGCTCGATTCAATTCGCACGCGATATTCGCCGGACCATTCGCTATCGCCGCATTGGTTTCGACTGGGCCATCGTCTTTTCCAAATGCTCGGACCGGCCCGCGCTTTGGGCGTTCCTTTCGGGCGCAAAAAAACGGACCGGCCTGCGCTCGCCCCACAACCAACATCTCGGCCGCATTGGCTTCATCAACGACTGGCAATGGAACTCGGTCGATTACGTCCATACCTCGGAGAATCATCTTTTCCTGACCGGCGCTCCCGACGGTGTTGCCGCTCGTCAGAAGCTGGAATATCACCCGCCCGAGCATGACAAAAAGTGGGCCGCCGATTGGATGCGTCAGCGCGGACTTACCGCCAACGGTTACGTGCTCCTCCATGCCACGGCGCGCTGGCCTTCGAAATATTGGCCGATGGCAAACCAGTTGGAATTCGTCAGCCGCGCGCGGTCGACTCTGAATCTGCCCCTGCTCGTGACCTCGGGACGAGATGCGTTTGAAACCGATTTCACCCGCAGCTTGATCGCCGACGCACCGCCTGATTTTAGCGAACTCGGCACGTTGACGGTTAACCAACTGGGCGCACTTATCCAAAACACCGCTGGGTTCGTGGGCGTGGATTCGATGCCCTTGCATCTCGCCGCCGCCCTCGGAAAACCGGGGGTGGCGCTGTTCGGTCCCACCGACGAAAAAGTTTGGGGGCCCTGGCATTCGCGTCTTGCCGTTCTTCGCCGGGACTGCCGCTGCCTTCGTGAAACGTCCCGCAGTTGCGCCAAGGGCCCCTTAAGCCAATGTCTCGCCGAGGTGTCAGCGGAGAGCGTTTTTAAAACGCTTGTCCCCCTGCTTAAATCTTTGCCGTACGTTTGACGTAGGAACCCGTCCGTCGCTCGTGAACATGCATCTCTTGGATTGACTTGTCGCCTCTCATTGGAGAGTTTGCGCCGTGAAGATCGGTCTGTTCCTGCCCAACGCCACCTTCGATTTGCCGGGCACGAGCGAAGTCGGCGGCATCGAGGTCTACGCGCTGGAACTGGGCGAGCAAATGCAAAGCCGAGGGCATGCGGTCACCCTTTTTGGCGGGAAAACCAAGCCCGGCCGCCAGCATCGCGCGATCCCGTTTCCGCATCTGCTCTTCGATTATATTGAAACGAAGGACATTCCCAAACTGGGCACCCGTTTCCGCAAGCTCGTGCAGCGGCTCGATTTTGGTTCCGCTTCGATAAAGGCGCTCGTCGACGCGCGCTTCGACAGTGTGTTCATCTTCAAGCCTTACGATTTCATCAACGCCTGGCGCTGGAAATTGGCGCAAAAGAATTTGCAGGTGGTGATGAATTATCAAGGCACCGATTTTTTCCCCACCGACCGCTTTTGGCATCGCTGGATTGACCGGGAGTACGCGGTCAGTCCCGAGAACGCACGACTGGCTGAATCGCGCTACGACGGCTCCGTTCCCGTCATTCCCAACGGCGTCGACACGACTTTTTTTCAGCCTGGCAAACACGAAGACACGGACGTTGTGCATCTGGCGACGGCAGGCCGATTGGTCGGATGGAAGGGACTGCGGATGCTCGCTGAAGTCGTGGCGGAGGTGCCGGGAATTCATTGGCATGTGGCCGGCGATGGCCCGGAATTGCCCTGGCTGAAAAGCCACGCCGTGGAAAAGAATTACGAATCGCGCGTTACCTGGCATGGCGTTTTGGAACCTGCCGGTTTGGCGCGATTGATGGGATCCTGCCCCTTTTTCGCGCAACCGAGCATTGCGTTCGATGCCTGTCCGACCGCCGTGTTACAGGCGATGAGTTCGGGGATGGTCGTCGCCATGTCAGACAAGGTGGGCTTGCGCGAAAACTTTGTTCCCGACCGTGAATTTCTGCTCGTGCCCGCCGACAAAAAAGCATGGGTCGCCGGCTTGGAACACCTGAAATCGCTCACGCCGGAGAAACGTCGGAATCTCGGTTCAGCCGCACGTGAGGCTGTCATTCGTTCCTTTTCCTGGTCGGAAATTTGCGGGCGCATCGAAGCTTTGCTGACGTGAAAATTCTCTACATTTTTCCGGAAGAATTCACCGGCAATTTCGCGCGCGAATATCACGTTTATCGACTCGCTGAAAGCCTCGCTTCCGCCGGATGCGACGTCACCCTTGCCGCCGCGCCTTCGCCGCAACTCGCAAATTTAGACCAGCTTCACGGGCTCTTCGGCGGCAGCGGGAACGAGCGCCTGCGCGTGGCTTGGTTCAAGCGAAAAATCACTCTTGGCCCACTGGCCATTCGTAGCGGCGCGTGGTTCTTCCGCCAGTTGGATCAACTCATTCCCTCCCTGAAACCCGACGTCGTTTTCACCATGCATCTCAAGGCGGCCGACCACGTGGCGAAATGCCATCCCTCGCTCCCGCTGATTTTCGAGGCGCACGAAATCTTCGCCGACACCTATCCCGAAGCGAGCGCGAGGCATCGGCGTCTGATCGAATTGGAGCGCCGGCTTTACGCACAGGTTCGCGGTGTGGTTGCGATCTCGAGCTATCTCGCCGAGAGCTTGCAAAAGCGCTTTTCTTTGCGCGTTCCTGTCCGCGTTCAACACGACGGCATCGACGAAGCCATGCTGATCGATGCCTCGGCAACACCCGATAGACACGAGCTGATTTACACTGGCAGCTTGCAACCGTGGAAAGGCGTTCCCGTCGCCATTGAGGCGATGCGGTTCCTGCCGGATTTTCATCTGACCGTCCTCGGTGGATCGGGGAAACCGCTCGAGCTTCTTCGCCAAAATGCTCCTTCCAACGTCACGTTCCATGGCCAAGTCAGCCGCGAAGCTCTTCGCCCCTTTCTGCAAAAAGCCAGCATCGGGCTCATGCCCAACCTGCTTGAGCCGCGTAGCGCGCTTTACACTTTTCCTTTGAAACTGCTTGAGTATTCCGCGGCGGGAAAAGGCATCGTCGCGAGCCGGATTCCGGTTTTTGATGCGCTTCATCCCGACGGCTGGGTCGATCTCGTGCCCAGCGGTTCCGCCGCCGCCTTGGCGGACGCGGTACGAACCTTAAGCGCACGCGGCGTGGAGCGCAGCGCGGCGCAAAACTGGGCGCGTCAATTCGTCTGGAGCAACCAGGGCGTGGCGATGAAACAATTTCTCGAATCGGTCGTGAAATCACTAGCACCATGAAAATATTGATGGTCTCGCGCTGGCTTTGGGAAGAGCGCCGCCGCAACGGAAACAAGCCCGGTTTCTTTGGCGAGCTGGCCCAGGCCATCGCCGCCCAGGGCATCGATCTTACGATTCTTTCCCAAGCAGAAGACGCCGGGCCCCTTCCCGAGGCGCGGCCCTTTGACGGCCTGAACGTTCACGTCTTTTCTCGCGAACGGCGGAACCTTGCGCTCACCGCACTCGACAAGATTTTGAAGCTGTGGTCCGGCTATCGCAAGGCCGCCACGGATGCCGCCGTCATCCGCCGATTCGCGACGCAACACGGCCCATTCGATGCCGTGGTCGCCCAATGCGAGGAGCCGGATGGCCTCGCTTGTGCCCTTGCTTCGCTCGCCATGG
This sequence comes from uncultured Verrucomicrobiae bacterium, assembly GCA_963812985.1. Lineage (GTDB taxonomy): Bacteria > Verrucomicrobiota > Verrucomicrobiia > Methylacidiphilales > UBA1321 > JABDGH01. Next base: position 1,670,353 of record CAWEXI010000005.1, on the reverse strand, counting down.
GCTTCCCTCCGCTCGTCACGTTTGTCCACGATCTGCGCTATGAGTTTCGCCCTGAAGGCCTCCGCTTCACGCGCAAATCGAGCCTCGGATTTGTCTTCCGTAGATCGGCCCGCATCGTCGCCAATTCAAGCCAAACCGCGACCTGGCTTCAACGTCAATACGGCGTGCCGGAAGGTAAAATCAGCCAATGCCGCATTCATCTCACCGGACCCTTTTTAGCAGAAGCGGCCAAAAGGTCGGCACCTCAGGACAGAGAAAAGAACAGGATCTTGTTTCTCGGCGCTCTCAATCGCAAGAAAGCGCCGGATGTGTTTTTGCGAGCGGCCCTTCTTCTCGCCCCTGATCTTCCCAATGCGACCTTCGTCCTCGTCGGTCCCGAAACCGAGGAAGACGTTCCCTTTCGTGCCACGCTACGCGAGTTGGCCTTGCATCCTTTGTTAAGTCATCGCCTTGAAATGCCGGGCCGCCTTGAACCTTCCGCCGTCATTGAACAGATTCGCCGGGCCCGCGTGGTGGTTTGCCCCTCGCGCATCGAAACTTTTTCCCGCACGACGATCGAAGCCCTTGCGCTCGGCCGGCCTGTCATCGTCACTGAAACCACAGGCGCCGCATCGTGGGTTGAGTCCACCGGCTGTGGTTCCGTCGTCCCACCAGACGATCCTCTGGCGTTGGCGAATGCCATCCGCGATTGGATCGCACGCACGACAATTCCCGACGCATCGGTGCAAATCGCCTCTGAATTAGCCGCCCCACGTGCCGCGGATGATTGGATCCGCGAAATCACGTTCGCCGTCCAGGCCAGCTAATTTCCTTGTGAGCGACTGGCCCTTCTGTCACGTTTCGACGCCATGGGGGTCTTTCGACTTTTCCTCGCACTCTCGGTCCTGCTGGGCCACACCCGCGGACACGGTTTTTTCGGTCTCTCGTTCGTCTATTCCGAAATAGCCGTCCAATCGTTTTTCATGATCTCGGGCTTTTACATGGCCCTCGTTCTCAACGAAAAATACAATCAGCCGGGACAGTATACGACCTTCCTCACGCAACGATTCCTCCGTCTCTATCCAACCTATTTCATACTCATCAGTTCGGTGGTTGTGATCGACCTGCTCGTCTTCGCGATTTCCGGCCATCCGTGGGGCACGCTTAAAATCTGGTTCGATTCGTGGCACTTCCTTTCGCCCACCGCCATTGTCACCCTCGCCTTGGAAAACATCATTATTTTTGGCCAGGACATCGTGATGCTGCTCACGATGGATCCGGCCAACGGGACCTTCCACCTCTTCTGGCACGACAATGCCGTCAAGCCGATTGCCGGCTCCTATTTTCTCCTCATCGGCAGTTCCTGGTCGCTAGCGGTGGAATTCAGCTTTTATGTCCTGGCCCCTTTTCTCGTGCGTCGTCCGGCGCGCACGCAGATCATCATCTTTGCGCTTTGTTTCCTCGTCCGTGCGGTCATTTATCTGTCGCTTCGGCAGGACGCCTACCATTGGATTTACTGCCTTTTTCCGCCGAACCTTTTCTTTTTCATGGCCGGCTCGCTCAGCTACATCATCTATAAAAATTACCAGCCTCAGCTACGAGCCCTTGCCTCGAAGCGGTGGATCTTTCTCATCTTCGGCGTGCTGGCCCTCGACTACTGCCGCTTCCCCTACACGCGGCAGCTTTACCTGATTTGGATGCCCCTGGTTTTCATCATGGTGCCGTTATTGTTCACGCTCACCTCCCGCAATCGCACGGACCGCCTGATCGGAGAGTTATCTTATCCCTGTTATCTGATCCATCCCCACGTCTTGATCTTCACCCTGCCGCTTTTCGCGGCGCCAAAAGTCCAGTGGCTCCTCGGACCGGTCAGCTTCATTCTCACATTAATTCCCTGCTATCTTTTTTACCGCCTGATCGAGACAAAAACGGAGCGCTTCCGGGAAAATCTCTACCGCAAATCACGCTCGGTATCGTACGTGCAACCACCGGAAGCTCGCGGCGCAGAAACGCCGGCCTCAACGCTTACCTGAGCCATTCAAGCGAATAGCTGGTCGTAGAGGGTCTCAAGTTTCCGCGTCAGCAGCGCCTCATCGTACACGACCGAAGCAGCCGCAAAAGCGCGTTCCGCCATCGCACTCCGCTCGTTCTTGGGCATCTTGAGGAACAGCCGCATGGCATCGGCCATCGCGACCGCGCTATGCGATTCATAACTGATGACGCAATCGGGCGGCAGAAGATCGAGCGCCCCGATGTCCCAGGGACAGAGCACTGGCGTCTTGCGCGCCATCGCCTCCAGCACGGCCACGGAAAATGGCGTGGCGTAGGTCGCGCAAATATAGGCGGATGCTTGCGCGGCCACGTCCAGAAATTCCGGTTGCGGTAAAAACTTCGCGACGCTCACTCCTTTCGGCACCGGCAGATCGGAGAAAACATGCCCCACGGCGCGCACATCGAAATCAAAGCCTTCGCCATGCAGCGTCTCGACCGCGATAAAAAGATTCCCGGTCGCCTTGCGATCGTTGGCGTAGTTAAGAAAAAGCGGCCTGGCCGGTTCCTTGCGCGGCGGAATTTCCACCTGCCGGAAGGGATTATGCAAAACGGCCAGCGGCTGGTCCGGATTCATCTTGCGGTCGATCCACGCCACCACCAACTTGCCCACGCCAATCAAAAGGTCGGAAGACTTGGGAACGAAAAGCTTGTTATAGCACTGGTGATAAATGCAGACGACTTTCGGACGGTAGGAGAGGCTTGCCACAACTTGATCGACCAGGTCATGCCGGTTATGAAAGTGGAGGATGTCGGGCTTTACCTCCTCAATGATCGGTGTGAGCGAAAAAAAACAGCACTTGTTCAGGTGCAGGATTTTATTGTAGATGCGGTTGGCCCGCGCGTTTTCGTAAAACCCGTAATGCGGCCGGCCCTCCATTTCGCCGAGATAATTCGCCCCGGCCCAACTGGCGAAAACCTGTTCGTAGTTCCGCGCGTTTCTCGCCCAGGCGCGCACGATGTGAGACAGGCATCCGCCGCGATCCCACGGGCCGCTGAAATCAATTTGCAGGACTTTTTTCACAGCGAAATGGAGGCTGTCCGAAAACCTTGCGTGGGTCACGCTGAATTCAGTTCGCGAAAGCGCAGCCAGGCGTCGCCTCCATCCGCCAACCTCTGAATTGACACCCTTTCCTCGCGGGGCAAACTGACAGCCCGATGTCGTCGCGAAAAAAGAAACTGCTCCTGTTGTGGAGCAGCTACGACTTCGCCCACATCTATCAAACCGCTTTCGCCGGCCACCCGGACTTCGATCTCGAGCTCGTTTCGGCCGAGGGGCGCCCCGAGCAACAGGCTGGCTACCGCCGTCTCTTGCGCCTGAGAAAGCGGGTCGACGATGGAGAATTCGACCTGGTTGTGGCCAACAACATCGGCCGCTCACCCTTTCCAGGCAACAAAGGGTGGGCCACCACGGCCAGCCTCGCCGCGCGTCTCCTGACCTACCAGCACCGGCGACTCGACTCGTGGTGGGCGCCGTGGATCGTTCGGCACGGCCAAAGCAAAACGCCGCTCGCCGCGGTCGATTCGCGCGACGGCCATTACATCTTTCCGTGGGACCTACCCCTGCTCGCGGCGGCCAAAGTCTACTTCAAAAAGGACCTGATGTACTGGCCGCGACGCGCACTCCTTCCCCTGCAAAACTACTTCACCGAAAAGCGAATCAGCCCCTACGAGTCCAAACTCCGCCCCTTGAGCGTTTGCATGGATGAACGGCGGAACGTCGCCGAAGCGCGCCCCATGAAGGACCGCGACATCGACATCTTTTTGAGTGGGAATGAAAACAATCCGCTTCGACGCCTGGTCCGCGAGAAGTGCCAGCGCCTCTCCAGCCGATACCGCGTCGAGGTCCACACCGAGATGATTCCGCAGGAAAAATACGAGGAAATGCTCCAGCGGTCCAAGCTGGCCGTCTGCGTCGAAAGCTACGGCGGCGAAACTTGGCGGCAGTACGAAGTCGCCGCGGCTGGCGCGGTGCCCCTGATGAGCTGGCCCTTCACCCAGACACACGATCCGCTGCTGCCCGACGAGCATGCTTTTTATTTTTCCTATATGAGCGACCACTTCGAGCGCACCGTGGCCGGCGCCCTGCGTGACGACGAGCGCCTACAGCGCATGTCAGACGCCGCGCGGAAGTTCGTTCTCGCCAAAAAGGGCCGCCGCGGCCTGCTCAACTACATCGTCGATACGACGCTGACCTAACGGGCCGGCACCGTCGGCCGTTTCTCAATACACGTCCTTCAGATACCGCTTCTCCGTCTTCGCGAACGTGCACTTCGATGTACTCCTTCGCCGCTTCGGGCGAGAGGCCGCCGTGCTCCTGCGCGATCGTGATCAGCATCTGGTGCACGTCCTTCGCCATGCGCTTGGCGTCGCCGCAGACGTAGAAGTAGGCGCCTTCCTGCAGCCATTTCCACAATTCCGCGCCGTTTTCGTGCATCCGGTTCTGCACGTAAATCTTCTCCGCCTGGTCGCGCGAGAAAGCGGTGTCGAACTTGCGTCAGCACGCCCTTGCGCTGCATCTCGGCGAATTGCTCCTCGTAAAGGAAATCGCTCGCCTTCTTCTGGTCGCCGAAGAAGAGCCAGTTCTTGCCCTTGGCGCCCTCGATCTCCCGCTCCTCGAGAAACGCGCGGAACGGCGCGATGCCGGTGCCCGGCCCGACCATGATCATCGGCGCGTCCGGCGGCGGCATGTGGAAATGCTTCGTCGGCTGGATGTAGACCGGAATCTCGTCCTTGTTCAACTCCTGCCCGTGCGCGAGGTAACCCGAGGCGATGCCATACTTGTCGCCGGCCATGCGTGTGATATTTCACCACCGCGACGGTCAGATGCACCTCGCCCGGATGCGCCTTGGGCGACGACGCGATCGAGTAAAGCCGCGGCGCGATCTTGTTGGCCAGCGGCAGAAATTCCGCCGCGGTGAACTGCACCGGGTACTCGATCGAGCACGTCGGTGTAGTCGCGCGTGAAGACGTAATCGTCGAACGCCTCGTCGTTGCCGACGATCTCCGCCAGCGACGTCTTCTTGCTCGCCCTCCGGCAGTCGTTCCAGCACCGCCTTGACGAATTTCTTGCTGACGCGATTCAGGATGTAGCTGGTGAATCAGCACGTCGCGCACCGGCACGGCCCCGGTCGGCAGCTCCACCGGCGTCTCCGGCGTCGAGGCCCAGGTGCGGCAGAAGATCATCGACCGCCTGCGGAAAATTGCGCGGAACCACCCCGAGCGAATCGCCCGGAACGTAGGTGATCCCGCTCGCGCCGAGATGCACGACGAGATGGCGCGTGTCCTTGTTGGAGCCCTCGCCGGAAAGCGAATAATTGGCGGTGAGCCGGGCCTTGTAGGGATTGGCGCGATTATGAACGGAGGGAGGTGGTGGGTGTGCTCAAAAAAGTGAGGAATTGAAGGTTAAACCTTACAGATTTAACCGCCGAGCCCGATTGCTTGTCGAGAGTCACTTTCAACGCAAACGCCGCAATTTGCCGTTGCAGCGACTCTTTCGCGCAGACTCAGGCCACCGCAACCTGCCGCTTCATCTTCGCCTTGCGGCTCTTCTCGCGCGTGCCCTTCACCAGCTTGCTCTTGCGATGGCGCAGTTGCTCCGCCAGCCGCTCTGTCACCACGTCGATCGCCTGGTAAAGATCGTGCCCGTGGTCCTCGGCATGGATGTCAGGCCCGGGCAACGCCAGGTGGACCTTGACCACGAAGGCGTGCTTGAACGCGCGCTTGTCGTCGTGCCACAGCGCCACGTGCGCGCCGATCAAGTTCAATCCAAAATGCTCCAGACTTTCGATTTTTTGGGCCACAAACGAATGGATGGCCGATGTCAGCTTAACATCACGAGGACTGATATGAATTTGCATAGGTAAAGGTTACGACCGTGGGGCGAAATTGTCCACGACCGAAAGGGTCCGCTGCAGGGGAATTGAATTTGCTAGCGACATCCTATCGATCAGTGTATGGTAGGACGTAATGGAAAAAATCCTTACGCATACCGTGACGATCTCGCCCAAGTACCAGGTCGTTATCCCTCGGGCGGTGCGCAAACAGCTCGATCTCCATCCCGGCCAACAGATTCGGGTCCTTGCCTATGGCGACCATCTTTCCTTCGTGCCAGTCCGTCCCATGAAATCGATGCGCGGTTTCCTCAAGGGCATCGATACCCGGGTTGAGCGCGAGGATGACCGGTTGTGAATGTGGTCGATTCGGCCGGCTGGCTCGAATATTTTGCCAATACGCCCTACGCCAGCTTTTTTGCCCGCTCGATCGAAGAACCCTCCACCCTGGTCGTACCCACGATTTGCCTTTACGAGGTCACCAAAGTCGTCCGACGCCAGAGAGGAAACCAGTCCGCCGATGAAGCCGCGGCCTTGATGACCCAAGGCACTGTTATGGACCTAACGATGGAACTCGCTCTCCTCGCCTCGACCTATCAACTACCCTTGGCCGATAGCATCATTTATGCGACCACGCAAAAACACGGGGCGACTCTCTGGACGCTGGACGAGCATTTCAAGGGCCTGCCTGGCGTCAAATTCCTGACCAAGCGACGGTAGGATTTACGGCGCTTGCAACGCCTTGGCCACGTTGCCGGCAAGATCCTCGCGCGCGTTCGTCGTGATCAGCTTGCCGTCCTTGCCCACCAGCCACATCGCCGGAATCGAATCGATGCCAAAACTCTTGCTGATCTCGTTGTCCCAGCCCTTGCCGTCGAAGTATTGCGGCCAGACCATGCCGTTCTCCTTCGTGAAAGCTCAGCAGCGCATCCTTGTCCTGATCCAGCGACACGCCCACGATCTCGAAGCCCTTGTCGTGGTACTTCTTATAAGCCGCCACCACGTTCGGCACCTCGTCCCGGCACGGCGGACACCACGTCGCCCAGAAATCGACCAGCACGACTTTCCCGCGCATCTTGGAGAGATCGACCGCCGGGCCATCGACCGCCGTGTACTTCAAGTCTTTCACTCGAGCGGCGCTGGCCCGTCGCTGCAGGCGGAAATCAGTATGGCCAGTATGGCGCAGGAAAGAAGGATGACACCGAGGAATAGTTTATGCATGGGATGTTATGGGTTGGAGGATTGGCGAAGGATGCTTATTCCAATAGCTCACCCATTCTTGACAATCCACAAGCTCTCATGTCTAGTAACCGATGCGCCCCAGCTTATTCTCTTTCGCTTCCGCCCCTCGCGGAACTGCTCTGGCGCGTCTTGTCGCTTCGAATTAGCTGACGCGCGGCATTGCCCTGCTGCGCCGTCTTTGGCATCCTTCCGCTCTAGAAAGTTGAGGTGCCCTGGTCGAAAATCGTCCGCTTCCCTTCATGTATTTCATGAGTTCCTGTTTTCCTGTTAAATTTTCTGCCACTTAAATCCCATGTCCACTTCATCTCCAGTCACCCTTTACGACACCACGCTCCGCGACGGCGCGCAGGGCGAAGGCATCCACTTTTCCCTCGCCGACAAGCTGCGCATCGCCCAGCGCCTCGACGCCTTCGGCATGCACTACATCGAGGGCGGCTGGCCCGGCTCCAACGAGAAGGACATCGAGTTCTTCCGCGAAGCGAAGAAGCTCAAGTTCAAGCACGCCAAGCTCGCCGCCTTCGGCAGCACGCGCCGCGCGGACACGCAAGGTCGAGGACGACAAGCAGGTCGCGCTTCTGCTCGAGGCCGGCACGCCCGTCGTCACGCTCGTCTGCAAGACCTCGATGCTCCACGTCACCGAAATCCTGCGCACCACGCTCGAGGAAAATCTCGCCATGATCCGCGACACGATCGCGTATCTCGTCAAGCACAGGGCCGCGAAGTCATCTTCGACGGCGAGCACACCTTCGACGGCTACAAGCTGGACGCCGAATACACCACCGCCTGCTACCAGGCGGCGGACGAAGCCGGCGCGGCCTACCTCGTCCTCTGCGACACCAACGGCGGCACGCTGCCCGGCGAAATCGCCGACGATCACCGAAGGCGCTTTTGGCCGCGGTGAAGAAAGCCAAACTCGGCATCCACACCCACGACGATTGCGGCCTCGGCGTCGCCAATGCGCTCGCGGGCATCGAGGCCGGCGCGCTGCAAATCCAGGGCACGGTCAACGGCTACGGCGAACGCACCGGCAACTGCAACCTCGTCACCAGCCATCGCCAATCTCCAGCTCAAGATGGGCCGCCGCGTCCTGCCCGACGACAAGCTCGCCGAGTTGCGCGACCTCTCCCTCTTCGTCGACGAAGTCGCCAACCAGCGCCCCAGCGGCCGCGCGCCCTTCGTCGGCAGCGCCGCCTTCGCGCACAAGGGCGGCATCCACGTCAACGCCGTCAACAAGCTCGCCGCCAGCTACGAGCACATCGAGCCCGCGCTCGTCGGCAACCACCAGCGCGTCCTCGTCGGCGAACTGGCCGGCCGCGCCAACATCATGCTCAAGGCCCGCACGCTCGGCCTCAAGCTCGAGGAAAAAAGCCCCGAGGCGCTCAAGGTGCTCGAGCAGATCAAGCACGCTCGAAAACCAGGGCTACGAATTCGAGGCCGCCGACGCCTCGTTCGAGCTCCTCGTCCGCAAGGCGCTCGGCCAGTACAAGCCCTTCTTCGAGCTGGTCGAGTACCACGTCTCCATCCGCAAGAACAGCGCGCACGACTTCGACGCCTGCGAGGCCACGATCAAGCTCACGGTCAACGGCGAGAAAGTCTACACCGTGGCCGAGGGCGACGGCCCCGTGAACGCGCTCGACGCCGCGCTGCGCAGCGCGCTCGTCCGCTTCTACCCGCAGCTCGAGCAGATGAAACTCGTCGACTACAAGGTCCGCATCATCGACAGCCACAGCGGCACCGCCGCCAAGACCCGCGTCTTCATCGAATCGCAGCGACGGCGACTCCACCTGGGCCACCGTCGGCGTCAGCTACGACATCATCGAAGCCAGCTGGCTCGCGCTCCGCGACAGCGTCGATTATCTGCTGAGCCGCGAAATGAAGACCTATGCGACCAATACGAATTCATGGGATTGAATGGTAGCCGGCGCAGGCCCTGCGCCTGGTCGCGTCAGCGACTCTTCACAATCCGTCATCCTGAGCAAGCCGAGCTTGTCTCGGCGCCGTCGAAGGACCGTCAATTATTTGCCTCCCTCCTCATCCATGAATGACCGCCAACCAATATGTTTATATATCGCGGCGGCGTACGCCTGTGCTTCTGTTTTGCTATTTTCTTTTCTGCGCAATTTTCATCCACGAGCTTATCCACACGGTCCGAACGAAGGTGGTCTGACCTGCAAACTTTGGCATCGGGCTTATCGTCGCCGCCGTTTTCTTCGTCTTGTATCATAATTGGGCTGATTATGATTATTGCTTCACTGGCTCGAGGTGAAAAATTTCGCAATGCAGCTTGCGATATGCCTAGCCGTTATCTACTGCACACTCCTCATCCCTGTTCCGTATTCGCTTATAATTCCGTTAATTTGGTAAATTCCGTCAATTCCGTCATGCTTCCCCTGCCTTTTACTTCTGCGTTCTTCGCGTCTAACTTCTTAGCTTCCCATGCCCGAACTCGCCAAAGCCTACGAACCGCAGCAGGTCGAAGACCGCCTCTACGCCAAGTGGCAGGACAGCGGCGTCTTCCGCGCCAACCCCAAGTCGGGCCGAGCCGCCCTACTCCATCGTCATGCCGCCGCCCAACGTCACGGGCAAGCTGACGCTCGGCCACGTCCTCAACAACACCATCCAGGACATCCTCGCCCGCAAGGCGCGCATGGAAGGCAAGGAAGTCCTCTGGCTCCCCGGCACCGACCACGCCGGCCTCGCCACGCAGACCGCCGTCGAGAAGCACATCCGCAACACCGAAAAGAAGACGCGCCACGATTTCACCCGCGAGGAATTCGTCGCGCGCATCTGGAAATGGAAGGAGGAATTCGGCGGCATCATCACGCAGCAACTCCGCAAGATCGGCGCCTCGTGCGACTGGTCGCGCGAACGCTTCACCCTCGACGCCGACTACGCGCGCGCCGTGCAGGAAGTCTTCGTGCAGCTCTACCACGAGGGCCTCATCTATCGCGGCACTGCGCATGGTCAACTGGTGCCCCGGCTCCCTCACCGCGCATCTCCGACGAGGAAGTCATCCCGACCAAGCAAAAGGGCTCGCTCTATTATGTGAAGTACGAGCTGGTGCCCGAGACGACCGGCTCCGCTGCACGCGCGCGCATCTACGCGCCGGACGCGATCTCGGACTGCTGCCGCCGACGAGCGGCCAGAGACCGCCGCTACAGACCGACGCGGACACCGGACTTTCTCATCGTCGCCACCACGCGCCCCGAAACCATCATGGCCGACGTCGCCCTCGCCGTGAAACCGGGCGGCAAATGGGCGCACCTCATCGGCCGCAAAGTCATGCGCCCGCTGCATCGCGCAGCAAATCCCCATCATCGCCGACGACGCGGTGGAGGAAGGCTTCGGCACCGGCGTGCTCAAGGTCACGCCCGCGCACGACAAGACCGACTACGAAATCGGCAAGCGCCACAACCTGCCCGTTCATCGACATCCTCACGCCCAACGGCAAGATCAACGATCCCGGCGAGCACGACGCCGCCGAGCTGCACGGCCTCGACCGCTTCGACGCGCGCAAGCGCTCCGCCGAAATGCTCAAGGAGCGCGGCCTGCTCGATAAGGAAGAGCCCTACGAAAACAACGTCGGCTTCAGCGAACGCGCCAACGTGCCCATCGAGCCGCGCCTGAGCGAGCAGTGGTTCCTCAAGTATCCGAACATCCCGGAAGCGCTCGCGCTCGCTGCGCGACGGCCACGTCAAATTTCATCCCGCGCACTGGACCAAGGTCTACGAGCACTGGCTCGAGAACATCCAGGACTGGTGCATCTCGCGCCAGGTCTGGTGGGGCCATCGCATTCCGGTTTGGTATCAAGTCGAGGCATCCGAACTGAGCCCGGTCGTCCGCCGCACGCGCAGGACGCGCGACCCTTCGCAGCCGAAATCCGCTGCCAGATCGAATCCCCCGGCGAAGGCTGGACCCAGGACCCCGACTCCCTCGACACCTGGTTCTCCTCGTGGCTCTGGGCCTACGAAACCATGCGCACCGAGGACGGCACGCGCAAGAAATTCTATCCCACCAGCGCGCTCGTCACCGGGCCCGACATCATCTTCCTCTGGGTCGCGCGCATGCTCATCGCCGGACTCCACTTCAAGCCCAACGGCGAGAAGGCCGACCGAGGCCGAAACGCTCGAGGCCAACCTCGCCTTCAAGGACGTCTACTTCACCGGCCTCATCCGCGACAAGCAGGGCCGCAAGCTCTCGAAGTCGCTCGGCAACTCGCCCGACCCGCTCGACCTCATCGCCAAGTACGGCGCCGACGGCCTGCGCTTCGGCCTCGTCCGCATCGCGCCGCAGGGCGCCGACATCCGCTTCGACGAAAAGCAGATCGAGGAGGGCCGCAACTTCTGCAACAAGCTCTGGAACATCTGCCGCTTCCGCACCCTGCAGGGCAACGTCGATTTCAACGCCGAGCCGTGGAAACATCCCGCGCTCCATCTTCGCCGACGAACTGCTCGACCGGCTCCACTTCCTGCTCGAAGGCGAACGGAACGTCAACGCCGCGCTCAACAGCTTCAACTTCAGCGAGGCCGCCAGCCAGCTCTACGATTTCGTCTGGAACGATTTCGCCGCGCGCTTCGTCGAGGCCGCCAAGAGCGACTTCACCCAGGCCGATTCGCCCACCCGCGCCGGCACGCTCGCCACGTTCGATTACGTCATGAGCCACGTCCTGCGCCTGCTCCATCCCTTCGCGCCGTTCGTCACCGAGGAACTCTGGTGCGAGCTCGGCTTCGGCACGGAGACCATCCAGACCACGCTCTGGCCGACGCAGTCGCCGCGCTCGAAGAACTGGTCGCCGCGCGCGCAGGAAATCTACGCCGACCGCCGACGCCGGCCGCCAGCTCCGCGGCGAAGTGAAGCTTCCCTCCAACCAGAAGATTCCGTTCTTGCTCGTCGCCATGGACAAGAGTCTTCACCGACGACCAAGTGGCCGTGCTCGCCGCGCTTCTCAACGCCTCCGACGTGCAGGTGCTCGACGCTGCCGCCGGAAAATCCCGGCCCGAAGACCTTCACCCCGCTCGGCGATCTCTATCTTCCCGCCACCGGCCTCGTCGATCCCGCGCTGGAAAAAGACCGCCTGACCAAGGAACTCGCCAAAGTCGAAAAGGACCTCGAACAAACCCGCCGCAAGCTCGGCGACGCCAACATGCTCGCCAAGGCCCCGCCCGCCAAAGTCGAGGAATGGCGCGCGCTCGAAATCTCCCTCGCCGCCAAGGAAAAATCGCTTCGCGAGAGCCTGGGGAAACTCGGATAAGTCTCGAATCCGTGATCCTGAGCTTGTCGAAGGATGACAAATCCTAAAAGTGAAATTATTGAGCGCTGCCCTACTTCGGCGCCTTGGGCTGAGCTACGCGGTTGGTCCCTTCCATTTGCGCGAGTTCCTTCGGCGTCAGTTGCCGCGTCGGTACGGTGTAATAGATCACCTGGCCTTTGCCATCGGAGGCCGCCTCTTTCTGGACGGAAAAGAACGGCAGGCGCGGCCAGACTTGAATCAACGTCCGCGCGATTAAGTTCGTGTCGGGCATGATCCCGCTGACATTGACTTTCCCAAAAACCACGAAGACCAGAAAATACAAAACGAGCGCAGTCCCGACCAGGCCCCATAATCGGCGCGATTTGACCATGCGATAGAGCGGCTTCAAGATGCTATTTTAGCGTGAATTCAAACCGAGGACAACTGGGGTCGCCTTGATACTGGCTAGGATGAGCGTTAGCGCGATAATGCCCGCGCTACGGGCCGAAGGCTTGCATTTTGAAAGGGAACAAGGTCGTTTTCACGGGGTGCCCAGTCCGATCTCTTAAAGCCCCAAAATCTTACGTAAAATGGTCGCTACTGGGCACGATTTGAGCACCTAAATTAAAACTGCATGAGGTAAGACAGCTAGTGCTTGGAGGCCAAGGTTAATCCAGTTGTGGGTGAAGGCCCCTGCCGCCTCGACCTGATGTGGAAATGTTGAATTCCAACCGACTGAGTGCCGCTTTTGCTCTTTAAATATCTTTTATCATGAACGTGGATTTATCCCAAAAACTGACAGCCCGAATCGGATGTCGCCTTGCGTATCAAACCGTAAATCCAACACCAATTCTCTTGATGATTCGCCCTCACAGTTCGGAAACCCAACTCATCGCCTCCGAGAGCCTCTCGATAACGCCTTACTCGCCCTACGAAGAAGTGCGGGACTGGATGGGAAATACCGTCGAGCGATGGGAATTGCAGCCAGGGGAAACGACGATCATCAATGATGCCTTAATCGAAGTTCCCTCTGCGGCAGATGATTTTAACCGAAGGACCAATGCTGTTTTCGTCCGGCAGTTGCCTGCCAGCCTCCTTCGCTATCTTCTCCCCAGTCGTTACTGCGATTCCGACAAGACCCAGGCGTTCGCATCCAATCAGTTTGGATGGATCATTAACGGTCTGGACCGGGTCATCGCCATCTCCAATTGGGTTCACCACAACATCCGCTACGTCACGGGATCGGGACGTCCTGACATTTCTGCTTCCGAGATTATGGCGAGGGGCTATGGCGTCTGTCGTGATTTTGCTCATGTGGCGATTGCGTTATGTCGCTCTGTCAATATTCCGGCCCGTTACGTGACCGGACATCTTCCCGATATAGGAGTGTGGGACCCCGGAACGCCCATGGATTTCCATGCCTACATGGAAGTTTACCTGGACGGTGAATGGTGTGCCTTTGACGCCAGGTACAACGTTCCCCGGATCGGTCGCGTCAAAATAGCCCATGGACTCGACGCAGCGGACTGCGCCTTCTCCACGACCTTTGGCGATGCGCGACTGCTTTCAATCCAGGTGTGGGCTTATCAGGTCAATCCTGCTCTGGTAGCCGTGGGAGATCCGATTGACTTGTCGAAACGTCTTGACGGAACGCCGCATATTCGGTGTTTCTAAGTGCGTTCGCGTGAAGTTCCACATCCATCACCGTACCTGCTACCGATATGCGTCCAAGGTTTCCTTCGGACCGCATCGCCTTCTCTGCCGCCCTCGTGAAAACCACAACATTCAACTTGAATCCTTTTCGCTCAAAATATCTCCCACTCATCGTCTGCGGTGGACTCGGGATCTTTACGAAAACAACGTGGGCTATGTCGACTTTAGTGTGCCCGATTTCGAACTGCTCATCGAATCCGAGTGTCATTTGAATGTCTTGGAGGAAAACCCCTTCGACTTCATCATTTCCAAGGAAGCTGCTGACTATCCTTTTGTCTACGACCACGAAATCGCCTCGGAGCTGCAGCCCCTTACCGTTTCGCTTTACCCGCGGGACGTGGAGCGAATCAAGTCATGGCTCCATCCCTTCTGGCATCCCGGGCGGAGGGTCGGCACTCTTGAGCTATTGCAGGAATTGAACAAAGTCATTTACCGCGATATCCGATACCAACGCCGGGAACACCGAGGCGTTCAAACCCCGGCAGAGACCCTGGAAAGAAACAGCGGATCATGTCGCGATTTTGCGACCCTCTTCCTTGAAGCCTGCAGGTTCATGGGGATGGCCGCGCGATTCGTGAGCGGGTACATGTATTCCTCCGAAATAACGGGACGAATGTCCATGCATAGCTGGGCCGAGGTGTACTTGCCCGGCGCAGGCTGGATCGGGTTTGATCCCAGTTGGGGCATTCTCGCGGCCTCTCAATACGTTCCGGTTGCCGTCACCCGTCACCCTGAGCACGCCCCTCCCATTTCAGGAACTTATTTCGGATTTGCCAGGGACTTCCTGCGAACGGAAGTCGATCTTTACGTTAAGAAACTTCCCTTAGTTTGCCCCACGCCCGAAAGAATTCCGGCAGATAAACCATCTGAAGAGACTAAAACTTATCATCAATCTCAGAAGCAGACGCAACCGTCTCTCTAACCCGGAAATGGTGCACCTTTCCACGCGTTGGCTAACTTTCCTGGAATTTTTTGGATGACGCTAACACCTGCCGAAAACGGCGCCTTTTGCTTCCGGCCCGAACGCGGTAATGGTGGCGAGAACCGCTGCGGTGAGGCCGGCGACCAAGGCGAGAGCCAAACCATAATTGCCCTGATGCGCGGTAGCAATGTCGGCCTGCCAGACGGCATTGCCGCAGGCCAGAAGATTGCCTAGCTGGTAGGTGAAGCCCGGAAAAATACTGCGCAGTCCCTCGGGAGAAAGCTCGTTGAGATGGGCCGGCACCACGCCCCAGGCTCCTTGCACCATGATCTGGATCAAAAAGGCGCCAAGGGCGAGAAAAAATGGAGTCTGCGAGAAAGCCCACAGCGGAATAACGGGAACGGCGAGGAGCGCTGCCGTCACGATGGCTCGCCGCCGGCCGGCCCGTTGCGAATAGAAACCGAAGGCGATGCCCCCGATGATCGCCCCTATATTGGCCACGATGGAAATCATGCTGACCATGCCCTGACTCAAGTGGTGCTGGGTTTCCAGGAAGGTGGGGTAAAGATCCTGCGTGCCGTGGCTGAAAAAATTAAAGCCGGTCATAAGCAGTATCCCGTACAAGAATCGCTTCCAATGTTGAACCAGGGAGCCCTTCAAGGTCGGGGGCTCAACGTGGTGGTTCCGACCGGTCCAGACAGGTGATTCCTTCACTCCAATACGAATGTAGAGCACGACCAGCGCCGGCAAAACTCCAACCGCGAACATGCCCCGCCAGCCGATGAGAGAAAAAAGAAGACCATAGACGATCGCGGCGAACAGGTAGCCGAGCGCGTAGCCCTGCTGGAGGATACCAGAGATAATCCCGCGGCTTTGCGCGGGAATCGTCTCCATGACCAACGAACAACCCACCCCCCATTCGCCGCCCATGGCGAAACCAAAAAGAGCACGCAAAACCAAAAGGGATGCCAACGACGGAGCGAAAGCCGAGGCCAGTTCGAAAAACGAATAGAGCAGGATGTCGATCATCAAGATCGGCCGCCGCCCAAAACGTTCAGCGAGCCATCCGAAGAAGAGCGCGCCCAAAGGCCGGAACATGAGGGTCAAAGTGAGCGAAAAGGCGACATCTTTCACCTGCGCGTGAAAATCGCCGGCGATCGACCGCATTACGAAGACCATGAGGAAAAAATCAAAGGCATCGAGGGACCAGCCGAGCAAGCCGGCAATACAGGCCGCGCGCTGGTGGCGGCTAAGTTTTCGAAGTTCGGCGATCATGTCTGTCCCTGTTTAAGCCGTTCCCAACGAATTCGTCGAGGTGTTAGGCAAATCGTCGTCGTGGCGCTGCTTTGCTTGCCGGAGGGGACTCAAGATGTGAAGATCGCCCAAATGACCTATCAAATCGTGTTGCTCGGCGTGGGCTTGAATTTGATGGCGGTCCTGGAACCTGCGCTGGCTGCGGCGGCGAGTGCACCCACTCGCGATCCGAACACGCCGGGGTATGTCGCGGCCAGAGAATTACCCGACGGGACAAATGCGCCGGCGGATGCCGACGGAAATTTCATCATCGGCCCGACGCACGAGCCCGCCCCCGAGATGACCGTGCAGCCAGGTGTGCCGCAGGGAACCGTCTATAACTTCACCATGAGTTCGGCGGACAGCACAATTTATCCTGGCATTGCCCGCGAGCCCCATACTTTCGGCATGATTGATCCCACCGACTCGGCCAAATTGGTCGTCACCACCAGCCACCCGGCTCCCTACACTCGAAGAGTGGCCGTTTATGTCCCCAGGCAATACGTCGCCGGCACGGCCGCCCCCTTCATTGTGGGCACGGATGGCCCTGACCGCGCGTTGTTCACCGCCTTGGATAATCTGATCGCGGAGCACCGCGTGCCGGCGATGATCGCCATCTCCATTGGCAACGGCGGCGGCGACGCCCAAGGCAGCGAGCGCGGCTTGGAATACGACACGATGTCGGGCCGATATGCGGAGTTCGTGGAGAAAGAAGTGCTTCCGCTCGTGGAAAAGCAATGCCACGTCACTTTGACCAAGGACCCCGAAGGCCGGGCGACGATGGGCGGCAGTTCCGGCGGGTCATGCGCATTGATTATGGCGTGGTATCATCCGGAACTGTACCACCGCGTTCTTGCTTACTCGGGCACCGACGTGAACCAACAATGGCCCTATAATGCCGCGACTCCGCACGGCGCGTGGGAGTTTCATGAACATCTCATTCCCGACAGCCCAGCCAAGCCGCTCCGCATCTGGCTGGAAGTCGGCGACCGAGACCTTTTGAATCCCAACATCATGCGCGACAATATGCACGATTGGGTTGCCGCGAACGAGGCCATGGCCAAGGTGCTGGCCGCCAAGGGCTATCATTACCAGTTCGTCTTTGCCCGCAACGCCGGCCACGTGGACCGCGCCGTGAAACAGCAAACCCTGCCCGAAGCTCTGGAATGGCTGTGGAAAGGCTATAACCCAAAATAAAGAGGGCAATGCGAGGCAAAATCAGCTCAAAAAATCTGTCATTCGAGGGTGACTGAGCGAATGATGTTTGGCATGGTCTGTCCACGGGCTAGTGGCGAAATGGCAGACGCGCCAGATTTAGGTTCTGGTTCCGCAAGGAGTGGGGGTTCAAGTCCCTCCTAGCCCATCTAGCTCATTGGCTCGGCTTGACCCGTTGGCCTGATTTGGTATCCTCGCCGACTCATGCTGCGCCTTCGTCCGATCTTGTGCGCCCTGGTTGCGCTGGCCTTCGCCACCTCGCTGGGCCATGCCACTCTCGTCTGGCGTCCGGGCGAAGGCTGGTCGGATGAAAGCGGCGGCGACGTTTCCGCCTCCAGCTCGCGCGACCAACTGGAACTGGCCCACAAGCTGGAGGCCCAGGGCCAGCGCGATGCCGCGCTCAAGGCCTACAAGGGCCTCCTGCGCCGCTGGCCGCTCTCCTTTTTCGCGCCGGAAGCCCAGTACCGCGTCGGCAAGATCATCGAGGACGAGGGCGATTTTTACACCGCCTTCAGGCCTTCCAGAAGATGGTGACGAAGTATCCCTCCAGCGAATATTTCGAGCAGGCGCTGAACGAGCAGTACCGCATCGCCAATCTTTACCTCGCCGGCGAGCCGCAGCGCATCTGGAAGATTCCGGTCGGGCCCTCGATGGACCGGACGATCGAGATGTACGAGCGCATCATCAAGAACGCGCCTTACGGCGACCTATGCGCCGCAGTGCCAGTTCAACATCGGCCTGGCGCGCGAGCAGCAGCGCAAATATACCGATGCGGTCGATGCCTACCAGAAGGTGCTCGATAATTATCCGACCAGTTCGGTCGCGGCCAATGCCCAGTACCAGATCGGCTATGCCTGGATGCAGTCCTCCCAGGCGGGTGATTACGACATGGGCGCCGCGAAGAAGGCGGTCGATGCGTTCCAGGATTACCTCGTGCGCTATCCCGACAGCGACAAGGCGGTGCAGGCGCAGGAAAATATCCAGAAGCTCGGCCAGAAGCAGACGCAGGGCGCGTTCGACATCGCCAAGTTCTACGAAACGCAGCATCAGACCCGCGCCGCGTTCATCTATTATAATGAAGTGGTCCGCGAAGACCCGAATTCGGCCCAGGCCCAGATCGCGAAAAAGCGGATTCAGGAATTGCGGCCCATCGTCGAGGCGTTGCCCGGCGGCATCGGCCCCGACGGCTCGGGAAATCCGGCGGCGCCGATTCCGCAAAAGATCGCCAGCGGCGCAGTTCCGGCCGGTGGAGATTCGAGCATTCCCGTCGCCACACCGGTTGATCAGTCCGCTCCCAATTCCGCGCCACCGGACCCGACCACGGGCGCGCTTCCGGCCGATCCGAATGCGCCGGTCACGAGTTCTTCACCTGGCGCCACGGCGGCCGGCGATGCCACGACGAATGCGCCCACCGCCGCCCCGGTGGCGAGTCCGCCCGACAAGACTCCGCTGCCACAATGATACGAAAAAGCTTTGTCCTGGCCCTGCTGGCCGTGGCTATGGCCGGACCGCTCGGAGGCTGTGCCGGTTATCGCGTCGGCAATATCTCCGGTCGCGATCTGCAGGGCGTGCGCAGCGTTTACGTCCCGGTGGCGAAGAACACCAGCCTGCAACCCGACCTCCAGATGACCGTCACCAACGCGATCATCCGGCGCTTCAACGACGATGGCACGCTGGAGGTCAACCAGGACTCCAACGCCGACTCCGAACTCGACGTCACCATCACCAATGTCCAGCACAACCCGATCCGCAGCAGCACCTCGGATTTGCTGGTCACGGCGGAATATCAGCTGACCATCCAGGCCACCGCAACCTACGTGAATCGACGCCTGGGTCGTAAGATTTTTGAGAACTATCCGGTGACCGGCAGTACGACGTTCTTTACGCAGGCCGACATTCAGGAAGGCGAACGCCAGGCTCTTCCGCTGGCCGCCGAGGACCTGGCGCAGAATACGGTGAAGCTCATCACCGAGGGCTGGTAGCCTTCAAGGACGGATCGACCGAAGCAAACCCATTTGCCAAATGCGGTGCGTGCGGCTATGACAGACGGGATGGCCGCAAAGAACAAAGCTCCGAAGAAACGCGTTTCAACCTCGACGATTTCTACCGAGGAGTTGCTGCGGGAGCTGCCAGGCGCGAAGCTCATCACTCACGATGCGGGCGCCGTGATTTTTAGCGAGGGAACGAAGGGCGACAGCTGCTACGTCATCACCCAGGGCAAAGTGCAGATCTTAAAGAAGACCAGCAGGGGCGAGATTCCGCTTGGCTTGGTCAAAGCCGGCGAGTTCCTGGGCGAGATGGCGATGTTTTCCGGCGAGCGACGCAGCGCCAGTGCGGTGGCGGTAACACGGGTCAAGGCGATCCTCATTGAGCACGATGAGTTTGTCGCGCTGCTGCGCGCGCAGCATCCCTTCGCGAGCCGGCTTTCGTTTCAGATTTCGACTCTGCTCGCCACGCGTTGTCATCGTTTATTGCGATTGATTGCCCGCCGTCCGGAAATCGTTCCCCTCGCCCTGAAAAAGGCCCCTCCCATTGATGTTCGCGCCGTCCTTAACCGAGTCTATACGCTCTGGGCTGTTTGATTCCCAAGCTCCTGTGCAGGGGGGGAATCTTTCACCGGAGAATATTGCTGTGCGCAGTTCCGGCCTTCTACAGGACAAATCGGCCGCCATTGTTTTCATTCCGGCGCGAAACGAAGCGGCCACCATTGGGCGCATCGTGCGCGGATGCCGACGCGCCGGTTTTTCGGTGACGGTGATCGACGATGCGAGTCGCGACGCCACCGCTTTGCTCGCCGCGCAGGCTGGAGCCGAGGTCGTCGCGTTGCGTGGGCCGCATCATGGCAAGACCGCCGCGCTTTATCACGCGCTGACGCAGGTGCCCGACTCGGTCGACTGGATTTTCTTTCTGGATGGCGACGGGCAGCACGATCCCGCCGATCTGGAACATTTCTGGCGGCGGCGACACCAAGCCGATCTCATCGTCGGCAACCGCTTTCCCGATGCCGCCCAAATGCCTTTGCGGCGCCGCTGGACCAACCGTGCGATGTCGGCCGTGTTGGGCCGCAGCGGCATTTTGGACAGCCAGTGCGGATTTCGACTGGTGCGCCGCGCGTGGCTTGGCTCGTGGCTGCCGGCCGGTCATCACTTCCAGTTTGAAACCGAAATGGCGCTGCTCGCCGTTTCGCGTCCCGGTCGCGTCCTCAATCTTCCCATCGCCGCCACTTACGCGGGTGAGGAATCGAAAATCGTGCCGTGGCGCGACGCGGTGAACTTCGCGCGCTGTCTCTATCGTCATCGACTGCCGCGCGCATTGCCACAAATGGCCGGCCCGCGCGAACAAGGCGCCTGAGCGAAATTCATGAATCCCGAAACAGTCAAACCGCTTTTGCAGACGGCGGTCAACTCGCTCGGCCAGCCCATCGCTTATCCGCGGGACGGCACGCCGGAGGTCACGGCAATTTTGGTTGAAATGGCGCCAGGCGAGGACACCGGCTGGCACAAGCATCCCGTTCCACTTTTAGGTTACCTGCTGGCGGGGGAACTCACGGTCTATCAAATCACGGGCGAGAAGCGCGTCGTGCGCACCGGCGAGGTTTCGCTCGAATCGGTCGATGTCGTGCATCGAGGCATGAATGAAGGAAACGTCCCGCTAAAGATGATTGTCTTTGTCGTGGGACAGAAGGACATGCCATTTACGATCGAATGCGGGGAGGCATGACCCGCGCTTGATTCCAAGGATCATCGGCTTACTTTTGAATCCGACCGAGGAGAAGACTGTTCGTCGAGAGGTGTACAGGTAGAGGACGATCATTTCTCCTCGCCCGTCTTGAAATCGGGATTAAATTAGCAACGTGCCTGCGCCGGAAACCTTCGTTCATCTTCACGTTCACTCCGAATACAGCCTGCTGGACGGCGCCTGCCGCATCCCCGAGCTGGCGGCGCGGGCGGCGGAGCTGAAAATGCCGGCGCTCGCGCTGAGCGATCACGGCAATCTTTTCGGGGCGATCGAGTTTTACCAAGAATGCCGCAAAGCTGGCGTGAAGCCGATTATCGGTTGCGAAGTCTATCTCGCACCCGGCAGTCGGCTCGAACGCAAGGCCAACAGCGCGAAGGAGGCATCGACGCATTTTCTGCTCCTGGCCAAAAACGAGGCTGGTTACAAAAATCTGGTCAAGCTCGTCTCGGCGGCCCACCTCGAAGGCATGTACTACAAGCCGCGCATCGACAAGGAAATCCTGGCGCAGCATTCTGAAGGCCTGATCGGAACCAGCGCGTGCCTGGCGGGCGAAGTGGCGCGCGCGATCATGGCGGGCCGCGCGAAAGAAGCGGAGAAGTCGATCGATGATTTCAAAAACATTTTCGCGCCGGGCGATTTTTATCTGGAAATCGCCGACCACGGCATTCCCCAGCAGCATGCGGTGGCTGCGGAATTGCTCAAGTACGGGAAGAAGTTCGGACTGAAGATCGTCGCGACCAATGATGTCCATTACGTGCGCAAGGAGCATGCCGAGGCACATGACGTTTTGCTTTGCATCCAGACGGGCGCAAAAATCAACGATGAAAATCGGATGCGCTATCACGGACCGGAATTCTATTTGAAGACGCCGGAAGAAATGGCCGCGCTTTTCAAGGACGTGCCGGAGGCCCTCGCTACTACGCTCGAGATTGCCGAGAAATGCGAGCTCAAGATCGTGCTCGGTGAAAATAAGTTTCCCGCCTACACCGTGCCCGAAGGTGAGACGCGCGAAGGCTATCTCGAGCGTCTTTGTTACGAGGGATTAAAGAAGCGGTTTCCGGATCGCCACCAGGATCCTGAGTTGCGTCAGCGTCTCGATTTCGAACTGCGCGTGCTCAACAAAACCGGCTTCACCAGTTACTTTCTCATCGTTTGGGATTTTATTCATTACGCAAAAACGCACGGCATTCCGGTAGGGCCGGGACGCGGCAGCGCGGCGGGAAGTCTCATCGCCTATGTGCTGGAAATCACCGACCTCGATCCGCTGGCCTACGGCCTTTTCTTCGAGCGCTTTCTCAATCCGGAACGTATTTCACCGCCCGATATCGACGTCGATTTTTGCTACAACCGGCGGCCTGAAGTGATCGAGTATGTACGTAAGAAATATGGCGAAAAGTCGGTCGCACAGATCATCACCTTCGGCACGCTCGGGGCGAAGATGGCGATTCGCGATGTCGGTCGCGTGATGGGCCTAAGCTACGGCGAGGCCGACCGACTGACCAAGATGATTCCGTTCGACCCGAAAATGACACTGGCAAAGGCGCTGAAGGAAAGTGCCGATTTCAAGCGCGCCTACGATGAAGAGGAGATCGCGCGTTCCGTCATCGATTCGGCCATGACGCTCGAAGGCGTTTCGCGCCAAGCCGGGGTGCACGCGGCGGGGGTGGTGATTTCCGATCACGATTTGACTGATTACGTGCCCCTGACCAAGGACGATCACGACGGCATCGTCACGCAGTATTCGATGGAGCCCCTGGGCGAACTCGGCCTGCTCAAGATGGATTTTCTTGGCTTGAAAACGCTGACGGTGATCCAGGACGCACTACGGTTGATCGAGCAGACCACGGGCAGGAAAATGACGCCGCTGGAAATTCCGCTCGACGATCCCGCCGCTTACGAGCTGATGAGCCGCGCGCAAAATATCGGCTTGTTCCAGGTGGAATCGGCGGGGATGTGCAAGGCGTGCCTGCAGATCCAGCCGCGCGTGGTGGAGGACATCATCGCGATCGGCGCGCTCTTTCGTCCGGGCCCGATGGAGTTCATCCCGCTCTACGCCGAGCGCAAGGCGGGCCGCGTTCCGACCGAGTACGACCATCCGCTGCTGGAACCGATTCTCAAGGAAACGTACGGGATCATGGTTTACCAGGAGCAGGTGATGCAGGCGGCGCAAATCCTGGCCGGTTATACGCTGGGCAGCGCGGACGTGCTGCGGCGCGCGATGGGCAAAAAGAAGCCGGAAGAGATGGCCAAGCAGCGCGAGATTTTTGTGCAGGGTTGCGCGAAGAAGAACAACATCCCCGAGGGAAAAGCGAATCAGCTCTTTGACGTGCTGGATAAATTTGCGGGTTATGGTTTCAACAAGGCGCATGCCGCCTGCTACGGCGTGATCACCTGCCAGACGGCGTGGCTGAAGGCGCGGCATCCAGTCGAGTTCATGGCCGCGCTTCTTTCCAACGAGCTCGACAACACCGACAAGATTGCGCTTTTCGTGGCCGAGGCGCGCGCAATGGGAATCACCGTGTTGGCTCCGAGCGTGAATGCGAGCGGCAGCCTGTTCACGGTGGGCGAAAAATCGATTCGCTTTGGGCTTTCGGCGATCAAGAACGTGGGCGAGGCGGCGGTCGGTTTGATTATCGCCGCGCGGGAGAAAGACGGTCCGTTCCGAGATCTGCACGATCTTTGCGCTCGGGTCGAGTCGCGCGGAATGAACAAAAAACTGGTGGAAAGCCTGGTGAAATCGGGCGCCTGCGACGACTTCGGTCCCAACCGCGCGGAGTTGCTCACGCAGATCGACGGCGCACTGGCGCAGGCGAGCGCGAAGGCGCGCGATCGCGATGCGGGGCAGGCCTCGCTGCTCGATTTACTCGGACCCATGGAACCTGCCGCAAAGAAGTCGAATGCGTCGGCCAAGGCGAATGCCATCCCCGATTTCCCGCTGCGCGAACGGCTCGGCTACGAAAAGGAACTGCTTGGCTTCTATATTACGGGCCATCCGCTCGACGATTACGCCGCCGATCTTGCCGCATTTCAATTGCACACTGTGGCGCAGTTGAAGGAAGGCGCGGATGGATTGGAGACGCGCCTGTGCGGTCTGATCACCAAGGTTGAAATTCGCACAACGCAAAAGGATAAAAAGCCGTGGGCGCGCGTTACGTTCGAGGACCTGACTGGCGCAATGGAGGTGCTGGTTTTTCCTGACACCTACACCGCACTGCCACGGCCTCTGAATGTCGGCGACGTGGTGGTCATTTCGGGTTCGCTGAGTCGGCGCGACGATCAACCGGCGTTTCGCGCGGCGCAGGTCCTCTGGTTGCCTGAGGCGCACGAACAACTTTTGCGAGAACTCGTTTTGCATTTACCGCTGGAAGACTGGCTCGATTCAACGCGGTGGGGCGATCTGCGGGAACTGGTGATGGACGCGCCCGGCCCGGTGAAACTGCGGTTGGTTTGTTCGCGCGAAAATGGCGAAGCGGATCGCTCACGCGTTGAGCTTGCGCCAGCCGATCATTACGGCGTGGTGTGGACGCCGGAATTCAAGTCGCGGCTGGAAACATTTCTCGGCGGAGCGCGGTATGAATTACGGGCGACCTCGCAGATCGTGCGGCAGAAAAAGAAGCCGTGGCAGCAAAGGAATTAGTCTTAGGAAGGCAGTACTAAATCGCTAAAGTCGTCGTCAGTCATCCTGAGCTTGTCGAAGGATCAGTTCCGAAACTCTGAGAAAAGCAGGCTGACCTGATCCTAGCCCAGGATGACGGGAGAGCTTACGGCCGGGGGACGTGGAGCGCGCGGCTCGATTTTTCAGAGAGTGAAGCGGCTTCCTTTTTTTCTTTCTTAAGGGACTCGTCTTTGCGGTGAGGCAGCTTGACGTAGGCAGTAGCGGAGCGAAGGATGTCGCGTATCTCGGCGAGCTCCTCCCGGGAGAAATCGAGCTGCACCAGCGCGTGGACGTTCGATTCCAGCTGCGCGATGGAGCTGGCCCCGACGATGGCCGAAGTAACGACGGGCAGACGCAGGGCCCAGGCCAGCGCCATCTCCGCGAGCGGTTGTCCGCGCTTTTTGGCGATGGCGTTCAGGGCCCGAATCGCCGGGATATGTTTCCGCACCGATTCGCTTTTCAGAAAATGTTCCTGGCTGGCACGGGAATCGGCGGGAATGTCGCGCAGGTACCGGTCGGTAAGCAGGCCTTGGGCAAGGGGCGAGAAGACGATGCAGCCAATGCCTTCTTTTTCCAGCACGGTGGTCAAGCCGTCCTCGATCCAGCGGTCGAACATATTGTAGCGCGGCTGATGAATGAGACAAGGCGTCCCGAGCCGCCGGAGGATTGAGGCGGCACGGCGGGTTTCCTTCGGACGGTAGTTGGAAATGCCGACGTAGAGCGCCTTGCCCTGGCGCACGGCATGGTCGAGCGCGCCCATCGTTTCCTCAAGCGGCGTGTCCGGATCGGGTCGATGGCTGTAAAAAATATCAACGTAGTCGAGACCCATGCGCTTCAGGCTTTGGTCGAGACTCGCGAGCAGATTTTTGCGCGAGCCCCACTCGCCGTAGGGTCCGTCCCACATCAGGTAGCCGGCCTTGGTCGAGATAATCATCTCGTCGCGATGCGAAGCAAGGTCCTTGCGCAGGATCCGTCCGAAATTGGTTTCCGCGGAGCCGGGGGGCGGCCCGTAATTATTGGCTAAATCAAAATGCGTGATGCCAAGATCGAAGGCGCGCAGGATCAGATCGCGGGCCGTGGCGGGAGAATCTTCGCCGCCAAAATTGTGCCACAGCCCGAGGGAAATTCGGGGAAGCAGGACGCCGCTTTTGCCGCAGCGCTGGTACATCATTTTATCATAGCGCGAGCTCATGCCCGGTAAGCGTGGTGACCGGAATACAAACGGTCAACCCAATTGATGCCGCGCGGACGGAGGACAAATTCCGGGCGGCGCCTGGTCTATTTGCCGGCCAGCAGCGTCTGATGCGCGGTCCAATGCGCGGCGTAGGAGATAAGCTCCGGAGTCGTGGTGATGGAGAGCTTCTTCTTGATGTTGGCGCGGTGCGCATCGATGGTCTTGGCACACAGGTTCAGCCGCCGGCCAATTTCGTGGGCCGAGAGTCCCTGGCCGAGAAATTGGAACACATCGAACTCCCGGTCGCTGAGTCGCTCGATGCCGGGACGCGCGGCCGACGACGCCTTGCCGTGCCCGGAGAGAAGGCCGAGCACCCGCGCGGAGGTCTTTTCGCTCACGTAGACCTGGCCGGACAGAACGCTGCGGACGGCCTCGACCACCTTCGTGCCGCTTTCATGCTTCATAATGTATCCGCGAGCGCCGGCGCGCAGGGCCCGTTCGGCGTAGAAGGACTCGTCGTGCATGGAAATCACCAGCACGGGCAGATCGGGACGGACGGCGTGAATGTCCTTGATCAATTCCAGGCCGCTTCGACCGGGCAGCGTGATGTCGGTCAGGACCAGATCAGGGTGTTTGGAGACGACGGCTTCGAGCGCCGATGCTGCGCTGTCGGCCTCGTGGCAAATCTCCAAATCAAGTTCGTGTCGAAGCCATTGGGCGATGCCATCCCGGGTCATGGGATGATCGTCGACGACAAGAATGCGCTTACGTGGTGACGTTTCGTTTGTGGCTGGATTGGGTTTCAGTGTCGTTTTCATAACCTGTTTTGAAGGTACATAACACCTTCGTTCCTTTTTTCGGTCCCGGCACCACGGTGAGTTTGCCGCCGATCGTTCGCGCACGGTAATGCATGATGCGCAAACCCATCCCGCCGCTATTTTTTGCGCCAGGAGGAAGCCCCACCCCATTGTCGGCCACCGTCAGCACTATAGAGGAACCCGATTTGGAAAGCGAGACCTTAACGTAGGAGGCGTGCCCGTGCTTGACGGCGTTTTGAATCGCCTCCTGCACCAGTCGATAGAGATGATTGGCGACGGCATTGTCGCGGATCTGAATCGAGTTTGGGCATTGGAACCGGCAGGTGATGCGAAAGAGATTTTCCGCGTTCTCCGTCAGTTCCCTGAGTCCGGTTATCAGGCCGCCCGGCTCCATTTCCACCGGGGATAGGCCGCGAGCCAGCATCCGTGTCTGCAGAATCGCCTGATGGATCGCCCGGGTGATTTGCTCGAGTTCTTTCTGGATGCTGACCTTGGGTGAGACCTTGCGCGCGGCCAATTCGGCCACAAATTTGATCCCGGCCAGTTGCTGGCCGAGGCCGTCGTGGAGATCGCGACCAATCCGCTGCTGCTCCGCACTGCTGACGGCAAGAAGGTCCTCCTCCTGCTTGCGGCGCTCGATCGCGCTGGCCACGATATTGGCGAGGGCCTGGAGAAAGCTGACATCCTCGCTGGAAAAGTGGCCCGGCTTGGCGGAGCAGGCCCCCAGGATGCCGAATGGAATGGGATGGCCGGGAATCACGACGTGAATCCCACTGACGATATGGTGTTCCCGCTGCCACTTCGAAACCCGGAAACGGCGATCGCGATGCACATCCTCGATGATGACCGGCTCCGGCGAAATCAGGGCCAGACCTTCCGGCGAATGGCGGCCAGCCGGCACTTCCGCATGGCCGACGTAACCGTCCCTCCAACCGACGCCATGACGCAGAAGCAAAGTTTTCCTTTTGGGGACGGCCTCCAGAACCATCGCGTGCTGCACCTCAAGCAGACGCGGAATCAAGCTCACGATGTCTTCGAGTAATTTTCTAACGCTACGGCCTTCGAGCACATGCCGGCTGAGTTTGGAGAGGGCCTCCTGCCGCCGGCCGTGCAGATCCAGGGCGTGATTGAGCTGGCTCATCATTTCCTCGGCCTGCTTGATCTGGTCGATATTGATGAGTAAAAGGACCACCCCATCTGTGGTGTTTTCGGTTGTGAGATAGGGCTGAATTCGGAGAGAGTAATGATGCCCATCGGCGCCCACGATTTCGTGTTCGAACCTTTGCTGCGAATGGATTACGCGGCTGGCGAGCTTGCCGACGTTCTCAATATTCAGGTTAAGCGCACCAACAAGCCGGCCCTCTTCGTTTTTTTTCAGGTTGAAGAGTGCTTCCGCCTGGGGACTCCATTGGCGCAGCCGCAGATCACGGCCAAACATGAGCACGGGAATATCGATACCCAGGAAAAGATTGGTAAGGTCAGTGTTCAACCGCTTCAATTCGGCGTTCTGGTTGTTCAACTCCTCGTTTGAGGACTGCAATTCCTCCTTCGCGGTTTCGAGTTCCTCGTTCGAGCTCTGCAGCTCTTCATTCACCGCCTGGATTTCCTCGCTCGCCGTCTGAATTTCCTCATTTGCCGTCTGGAGCGCTTCGTTGGCGGCTTCCTTGTCCTCCACCAGCGCCTCGAGGGTTTCCTGCCGTTCGAGATAGCTTTTCTCTCTCTCGTTGCCGGGAGCGCCTTTTTTGGCGTCGATTTTTGGTCGCGACTTGGCGGGGCGCTGTTCGCGAACCTGAAAAAGCACATGGAAAAAGAATTCGCGGCCGGGCGGCGCGCGGAAGGGAATCACCTCGATGGAAACGGGCTGGGCATTACCATTCCGGTCGAAGAGGGTGCTCTCGCGCACAGCCACGGTCTTGGTTTCCATCGCCTGCTTGACCGCCAGTCGCACGCCACCGAGCAGGTCGGGATGGACCATCTTGAGCAGGTCAAGCGTCGCCTCCCCCGTTTCGTGTTCAAGGAAAAGGCCGGTCTTGCCCCGGAACTGTATGACCCGCATTTCGGAATCGATGAGCACGCCGCAAATGCCCAGTCTTTTCAGTAGAATGCTGTCAGCATACTTGCGGATGCCGGTGTCGCCGATCGAAGACAAGCCGCTGGTGCGACCTCCTTCGGCAGAGGCGGTCAAACCGGAGGGCGGAAAAGTGAAGTGAGGTCGGGTATGGGTTGCTTTTTTCACAAAAATTCTATGGCGGCGATCGAAGATGGAAAACAGGCTGGAGAACGAACCGATGCTTTCCGACGGGCCCAGCAGCAGAAATCCGCTCATGCCGAGCGAATAATGGAGAATAGGTATTACACGCTTCTGCAATTCCTGGTCGAAATAAATCAGCAGGTTGCGGCAACTGATCAGGTCGATGCGCGGAAAGGGCGGGTCGGTGGTGACATCGTGCCGCGCGAAGATGCAGCGATCGCGGATGTCTTTGTTGATCTGGTAGCCGCCGTCGCGCCGGGTGAAGTAGGCTCCCAACTGCGCGGGCGAGACTTCGTTTTCGATCGACTTGACGTAGCGACCGTCGCGGGCCATCGCGATGGTCCGCTCGCTGATGTCGGTGCCGTAAATCTGGACGCCATGACGCAGCTTGCGGTGGTTGAGGAAATCGAGGAGTAGAATCGCGATGGAATAAACCTCCTCGCCCGTGGAGCAGCCCGGCACCCAGATGCGAATGGCCGCCTCGGCCGATTTGCCTTTGACCAGCGCGGGAAACACCTTTTTTTCCAACACCCCGAATGTCTTCGGATCGCGAAAAAAGCGGGTGACGTTGATCAGGACATTGTGAAGCAACGCTTCGGTTTCCTCCGGTTGGCGCATGAGTAGCTTGAGATAATCTTTTTCCGAATCGACACCCTTTAAAATCATCCGGTGCGTGATACGACGCTTCACCGTCGTCGTCTTGTAATGCGAGAAATCGACCTTGGTCCGTTCGTGCAACAAGCTGAGAATGCTTCGAAAACCATCCATGATTTCCTCGTCTTCGTTGAACGGAATTTTCCGCGCGATGCGGGTCAGCTCCAGCGCGATCTTTGCCGGTGGCAGCGTGAAATCGACCAGGCCCGTCGCCGTCGCGCTGGCGGGCATGGAGGAAAATTGCGCGCTCGCTTCATCCTCGGCGAAGGTGATCCCGAACGCACCTTTGATCGCCTCCAGCCCGAGCGTCCCATCCTGTCCCGTCCCGGAAAGGATCACAGCGATGCCCCTCCGACCCTGGTCCTTGGCCAGCGAGACAAAAAAATCATTGATCAGCAGGTGGGTTCCGTCCCGGCGTCCTAACTTCAGCCGGCCACGCTGGATGGTCATCCGTTTATTAAACGGTATGACATAGACCCGGTTCGGTTCGACCGGCATCTTTTCGCGGGCGACGACGACGCGCATCCGCGTGGCGCGCGACAGAATTTCGGTCAGCTGATTTTTGCGGTGAGGGTCGAGATGTTGGATGATGACAAAACCCATTCCCGTATTGGCAGGCAAATGTTTGAATAGCTCAACGAACGCTTCCAAACCACCCGCCGAGGCGCCAATAGCCACAATCGGAAATGCATCGCCCTGCGGGATTTTTTGCTTCCCGTTTGCCCCTGCTTCCTTCGAAGTCTTTCCCCAAGTCTTTTTCCGTAATGCCATGAGATCGTTCCCCTTACTGGGTTCGTATCCAACTTATAGTATCCCCCAATTCGTCGGTAAAGCCAGTGTAACCGGTTGTTTTGGAGCGTTCATTGCAAGACAACTCAATACCTTAAATAGAATCAACTAATCGATCCCTGTTGTCACCTTTTGATGACAACCCTGTAGATATGGGCGACTTTACTCCTCATGATTTGGATAAATTTCCTTTTCGATGAGCGGACGCGCTCCCGCCTCCTAGTCTAACCCACGACAACATTTTCTATGGAAACCCACCCCCTCAATCTGACGGTGCGTGTCGGCTGCCGCCAGGTCTACGACGTTCGGGAATCCACGGCGGCGTTGTTCATGGTCAAGCCGCGCCGTGACGAGGCGCAACGGGTCTGCGAGGAGCGCTTTTTCTTCAAGCCCAGTCCGCCCGGCACCGAATATCAGGACGAGCACGATAATATCGTTTACCGGGCCGTGCTTGCGCCGGGCATGATCATGATTGAGCATGACGCGCTCGTCGCGGTTTCTTCCGGGCCGGATAATCACAGATGCAGCCCGCGCTTCGTACCGCCGACCCACGTGCCGCGTTCGGTTTTTCGTTACACGCTGCCCAGCCGTTATTGCGATTCCGACAATATCACCGAATTTGCCAAGGATTTATTCGGGAAGATCGAACCGGGTTATGAGCTGGTGCAGGCGATTTGCGACTGGGTGCATAACAAGATCGAGTATCGCGTCGGGTCCGGTCTCTCGAACATATCGGCGTCCCAAATCCTGGATCGCGGCTACGGAGTTTGCCGCGATTTCGCGCACGTGGCGATCACGCTCTGCCGCGCCTTCGATTTGCCGACGCGCTACGTGACCGGCCATGTGCCCGACATCGGGCGGCAGGACAAGGGCACGCCGATGGATTTCCACGCCTACTTCGAAGTGTACCTGGGCGAGTGGCTGACGTTCGATGCGCGCTTCAACGTGCCGCGGATTGGACGGGTCAAAGTCGCGCACGGCCTCGATGCGGTCGATGGCGCGTTCGCGACACTCTACGGTGAGGCGCCGCTGAAGGATTTCGCGGTCTGGGCCTATCAGGTGAACCCGGAGGAAGTTTCGGTGGGCGATCCGATCGATCTTTCCAAGCGGCTGGACGGCACCGAGGAGATCCGCACGAAATAATTGCGCTCCATTTTTGCGCAGGCCGATGGAACTTCGTCACGGATGGCGTTATCGTAGTCGGTGCACCTGGAAAGGCAGATTATTGAGGGACTCGACCAGCAGGTCTCATCTTGGTTCGCCCAACGATTCGGTGAACCGACGGAAGTGCAGACGAGGGCGGTGAGGCATGTGCTTGATGGGCGATCCATATTGATCAGTTCGCCGACGGGAAGCGGCAAGACGCTGGCGGCTTTTCTGGGAATTTTCGATCATCTCGCGCGGCTGCGCCGGAAAGGCAAATTACCCGACGCGGTTTTGGCGATCTACGTTTCGCCGTTAAGGGCACTTGCCTACGACGTGCAAAAAAACATCAGCGCGCCGTTGCAGGAACTTGGCTTTGCCGACGTGCGGATCGGTCTGCGCACCGGCGATACGACGCAAAAGGAGCGCGCTGCGCAAAAGCGGAAGCCCCCGCACATCATGGTGACCACGCCGGAAAGCCTCGCGCTGTTGTTGAGTCAATCGAGCTGGCTGCCGGCGCTGGCGGCGCGCCGCTTTTTGATCATCGACGAAATCCACGCGCTGGCCGAAAACAAGCGCGGCACACATCTGATGGTCAGCGCGGAAAGGCTCGAGGCGTTGCGGGCGGACGTGCCGGTCTGCCGGATCGGGTTGTCGGCGACGATCGCGCCGCTGGAAACGGTCGCGGAATTTCTGACCGGCGTCGGCCGCAGGTGCGAGATCGTGACCGCCATGAAGACGAAGAAGGCGATCGTGGAGGTCTTTTCGCCGCTGCGCAAAAATCCCTATCCGCCGGCCGGCTACACCGCGGGCCGCACGCTGAAGGAACTCTCCGGGCTGCTGACCTCGTTTCGCACCACGCTGATTTTCACCAACACGCGCAGCGGCGCGGAAAGCATCGGGCTGCGGTTGAAGCGACTCTTGCCGAAACTCGCGCGGCAGATCGAGGTGCATCACGCGTCGCTCGATCGCCAGATCCGTCTCGATGTCGAAGACCGGCTGAAGCAGGGCAAGCTTCGCGCGGTGGTTTGCTCGACCAGCCTCGAGATGGGGATCGATATCGGATTCATAGAACTCGTGGTGATGATCTCCGCGCCGAAAGGCGTGTCGCGCGCTTTGCAGCGGCTCGGGCGATCAGGCCACGCGTTGAACGAGACGAGCCACGCCGTGCTGGTCGCCTCGAATATCAACGACCTCGTGGAATGCGCCGTGACCGCGAAAATGATGGAGGCACGCAGCCTCGAGCGGGTGCGGATTCCACGCAATGCCGCGGATGTCTTGGCACAGCATGTGGTCGGCATGGTCGCGAGCGGGAACTGGACCGAGGATGAGGTGTTCGATCTCGTCCGCCGCGCGTGGCCGTATCAGGAGTTATCGCGGGAAAAATTCGACGCCGTGCTCCGGTATCTCGAAGGCGGCGGCGCTTCCCTGGAAAACCAATACCGGCCGCTCTTCGGCAAGATCGTCCGGCGCGAGGGACGACTGGAACTTCCCGGGCCGCGAGTCGCGCGCGATTATTATCAGAACGTCGGCACGATTTCGTCGGAAAGTATGGTGCAAGTGCGCGTGAAGCGGCGGAAGATCGGCGTGGTCGAGCAGGGGTTCATCCAGAAGCTCAACATCGGCGACGTGTTCGTGCTCAACGGACGCACCGTGCGCTTGTTGGAGACGCGGCTGCTCGAGGCGAAAGCGGAATGGGCGCCGTCCGACATGCCAACCGTTCCGCGCTGGAATGCGAACAAAATGCCACTGGCCTCCGGACTGGCGACGGAAGTGACGCGGCTGCGTTCGCGGATGCGTGAACTGCTGGAGCTCGGTGACGAAGGCGAAGCGGGCCGCAACTGGCTCGTCGAAAATTACCATCTCTCGGCGATCAACGCGGAGGCGATTTTGCGGCAGTTCACGGCGCAGGCGCGCATCTCGGCGATTCCGACCGAGCGCGATTTCCTGATCGAAGTTTACGGCGAGGGCAACGTCCGCCATTTCTTCTTTCACTCGCTGATCGGACGCTCGGCCAACGACGCGCTCTCGCGGATCATTGCGTGGCGGGTGAAACGGCGCAAAGGCGGCAATGCGCTGGTGACCATCGACGACTACGGGTTTTTAATGAGCCTGCGGGATTTTCAAGTCATGCCGCTGGAAGAATGGCGCGAGCTTTTTTCGCCCGAAAATGCCGAGGCTGATTTGCATGAGGCGCTCGTTCCCTCGCAGCTGGTGAAGTGGCAATTTCGCGGCGTGGCGCAGACGGGGCTGATGGTGCCGCGGCAGCAATTCGGGCGCGAACGGCCCTCGCGCGCCTTGCAATGGAGCACGGAAATCATTTTCGAAGTCCTGCAAAAATACGAGCCGGACCATCCGCTGCTCGCCGAAGCTTACTATGAGGCGGCGCATACCTTTCTCGATTTGCCCCGCGCGCTCGATTTTCTCCGGCGCGCCCGCGATCTTTCCTGGCATCGCGTCGAGGTCGACCGTGTGAGTCCTTTTGCTTTTGGAATTTTTGTCAGTAAAATTAAGGAAACCATGATGATGGAAGATCCGGAGACCGCCATCGAGCGGCTCTACCACGAATTTTACCACGATCTGGATGCCGCCGAGGCCAGCCGTGACGAGTGATTTGTTCGAGGTTGAAATCCGTCCCGGCTGGAAGCTTTCGTCGGAGCGATCGCTTTATCTCGCGCGCGAAAAAACGCTGGTGGTCGCGGACATTCATTGGGGTTATGCCGATTCGCACCGCCGCGTGGGAAATCTTTTGCCGCTGTGGGGCAATGAGGACCTTGCCCGTCGCTTGCGTTGCTTGCTGGAATATTATCGACCGGCCCGCATGATCTGGCTCGGCGACTCGTTGCACACGCCCGATGCGTCGCCTTTCGCGGAAAAATTTCTCGCCACGGTTTCCGGCGAGACGGAAGTTGTCGTTCTCACGGGAAATCACGACCGCACTTGGCCGCGCGCCGACGGGCATGAGTATCGTCTCGCGGATTGTTTGTTCCATCACGGGGATCGCGCGCGCGAGGTGAAGCCGGGGATGATCGAGATCGTCGGGCACATCCATCCCGCGGTCGCTTTTAGTGATGGCGCGGGTTTGTCCCTGAAAGTTCCCGCGCTGGTCGAAGGCCCCAAGCGGGTGATTTTGCCCAGCTTTTCCGATTGGTCGGCGGGTGCGGCCTGGAACGGGCGGTTGGAAGAAAACGAGCGCTTGTGGCTGATCTCGCGCCGTAAAATCTGGGCGGCGGAAAGTCGGCCGGCGGCGGCGCCGGAAGTTTCGTGATCAGGCTACGGACGCCTTTTTCCAGCCGTGAGCCGCTTCATCGGAAAGCGTCCGGCAATAAGCGAGCGTATCGATTTCGCTGACCGGCTTGTCGTCGCGAATGCGAAGAATGCGTGGAAAACGAAGCGCATAACCGGAGGCGTGGCGGTCGCTCGGCTGGATGGTATCGAACGCGACTTCGAGCACCACGTCGGGCTGCACCACGCGGTAACGGCCGCGCTCCTCCAGCGTGTTTTGCAGAAAATGTTCGGTGTAATGCGCGATCTCCACGTCGGTCAGTCCGGAGTAAGCCTTCCCCACGGGCAGCAACCGGTCGGTCGCCTCGTCGCGAATGGCGAAGGTATAATCGGAGAGAACGTGGCGGCGCTTGCCGTGCCCCCACTCGACTCCGACCACGACGACATCGAGCGTGGCGTAGGCTTTCTTCAGTTTCAGCCACGCGAGCCCGCGCCGTCCCGGCAAATAAATCGACTGCGGATCTTTCGCCATGAGCCCTTCATTTCCCCGCTGTCGCGACTGGAGAAAGGCCGCCTCAATCGCCGCCACCCCGCTGACCATTTGATAAGGCGCTCGCTCGACCTGCGGCGCCAGGGGCAGGGCATCTAATAACGCGCGGCGTTCGATCAGCGGGCGCTTGAGCAGACTTTTTCCGCCATAGCCGAGCAGATCGTACAACGAAAGCGACAAGGGAACTTCCGTCCCGAGAAAAAAGTCGTCGCCTTTGCGGCCCAGCCGCTTTTGCAATTCCGCGAAGGGAAGCGCGCGGCCGTTTTGCCAGGCGAGAAGTTCGCCGTCCGCGATAAAATCGGCGTCGATGAGCCGCACCTGTTTCGCAAGTTCGGGAAACTGGTCGGTGATGCGCCGCAGTTCGCGCGAATAAAATTCCACGCGATCTCCCTGCTTGTGGACCTGGCAGCGAATCCCGTCGTATTTTTCTTCCAGCCACACCGGGTCGCCCAGCCGCGCCGCGATCGCCTCGGCGGTCGGTTCGGGACTCGCGAGCATGAAATGGATGGGATGAAATGTGCGCAATTCCATTTGGTCCAGAGTTCCTGCACGAGCGGCGCACGCGACTGCCCCCAGGTCGCCGCTGAGCATGTTCGCCTCGCGAATCGCCTCTGCTGTTCGCCCGAAAGCCGCCGCGAGCGCTTCCTCCACCAGGCCTTCCTTCAGACCGATGCGCAAATCGCCCGTGATGATCTTGATCAGATATTTCGCCGCCAACGGATCGAGCCGGGCCAGCCGGTTCTGCAATAAATCGCGCTTGGCGATCGGACCACGTCGCACGGCCAGCTCGGAGAAAAAGGCAGGCAGATCCGAAAGCGGCCACGGCTGCGGTGAAGTGTGGCCGGCCAGCATCGCCTCCGCCGTATCGCCACCGTCGCTGTATTTTTGGTAAATCGAGCGGTAATCGGCCTCGCTCATGCACGAGATGGCAAGAAGCGATGCCTTGATGATGGCCCAGCCGCAATTGAGCGTGCGCGTATCGCAGGAGGCAAAAGGCCGGCCGGTAAAATGAGATCGCGGCCGGACCAAGCGCGTCAAGCGATTGGCGCGGCGAAATAGTTTCGGAGCAACTCCACCTTTTCCAGCTTGCCGGCGTCGCCTTGATTTTCTCTGCCACCTGCGCAAAAGCAAGCAGATCGTCGGCCGGCGGAGGTTTTTCTATGGCGGGAACGACCGGGACTGCGACGGGCGAAGGCGACGCGGCACGGTGCAGTTGCTCCAGGGAAATCTCGAGCTGGTTGGGCTTGCCCGAGCGCCCACGCTTCGATGCCGCGCTCTGCGCAAAGTGTGCGCGAATTCCTCGACAAAACCGTGGACGGTGTAGACCTGCTTCGGCTGCACGATTTCGACGAAGCGCAGGAGATCCGCGTAATCGGCGTGATCGCTGAGCGGAAAGGCGGCGTCGCACTGGTAACGATAGATCGCCGCTGGATCCATCGCCCAACCGGTGATCGCCGCCGTGCGCCTGCGGCTTGATTTTTCGCAGCCACGACGACTGGTTCGCCTGTGGAGGACAAATCACCACATGGCCGGCGACCTCAGATATCGCAAAGGGGCGGTATGGCGGAAACGAGCGTCCCAGCTCCTCGTAGATCCGCGTCATTTTCACCGTCTGCGGATGCAACATGACGGGAATTTGCGCGCCGGCGAGGCTGGCCAGCAGTTCCTGACTTTTTCCAAGCGAGTAGCCGAAGAGTACCGGCACTTCTTCATCATCTAAAACGGAGCGGCAAAATTGGACGATGTCAGCGAGGACTTTTTCGGTCGGCGGAAAAACGTAACGAGGCAGACCGAAGGTCGTTTCCATGACCACGACATCGGCGCGAGGTGGCTGGCAAGGCTCCGCAGAAAGCCCCGGCCGCAACTTAAAATCGCCGGTGTAGAGAAATGATTCGCCCGCGCGATTCAGGTAAAGCATCGCTGATCCGAAGATGTGACCGGCTGGATAGAGCCTCAATTCAGTTTCCGGATCGAGGGCGTACGGTGTTTCAAAAGGCAGTACAACTTCCTCACGTTCGCCCGGCAGGCGCGTCGCCATCAACCGCTGCGTTCCCACCGACGTGATAATTTGCCGGTGCAAGGCGAGGTGATCGAAGTGAGCGTGCGAGACAAAGCAACGCGTTACCGGCTCACGCGCGTCGCACCAAAGATCGATTTCCGGCAGCCCGATGCTGCCATTCCGCATTTCCACTTTCCACGGCATCCTCCAACATAAAGTGAATTGGGATGCCCGCAAAGTCGCGGCCGGAGGGTCGCCTCAACTTGTGGCCGCCGGGTAGGCCCGCTCGAAGAAAGACGCCAGCTCATTTTCCAAAAACTTGGACGTGATGTCCTCATAGCTGACTTGCGTGCTGATCGGGGGGACCAGTGGATCGGCCCTTTGCCGAACGTAAATGACATCATCCGACCGATAAATTTCGTAAAACTTCGTGTTCGTGCGCTTGGAAATATCTTCCTTCGGATTCACAAGCTGCAAGGTTTTGCCCGCGCCGAAACTGAGATAACGATCAAGCAATGTCAGTCCGATTGACTGAACGGGGCTATGCCTCAGACCCGTGATAATCACGGCGTCTCTTCCCACTTCCCGCAACGTTGTTTTGAAGACATCAAATGCCGGCTTGATCGTCTGCCTGACGAGATCTTCAAATTTTTGCCGGGCGGCTTGAGCTTCCTGACTAAAAACGCCGGCCAGAGCGGCTTCCATTTCTTCGAGCTTCTTGATCTTTTCGGAATGCGACACAATTCGATTCCGCAGATTGTCCATTGCCCTCATCGTAAAATTTGTTACCGCAGAGGCAAGTCAAATGAGCAAATCTCCCTAGGGAAATTACCGAGTTAGCCCGCCTTATACCCATGGCAGCATCCAAATATGCCAAGGCTCTCACTTTTCACGGTCATACGGGAAGGAAGTCATAGGCGGCGTGAAACGGACGCTCCAGGTCGTGACCGCCGGCATTGACGCCCTGGCAACAGCGCCGGAAATAAATTCCCCCACTGAGCGGCTCAGCATCCCTCAGCCGGACGATCTCCGGCCTCTCTCCGTTCCCGCCACGCTCTATTTTCCGGAACAGACTCCCGCCAGGCGTCTCTCCTGGGCGAAGCAGGCTCGCAAGTTTTTTCCGAACGGCACGGTCGAAATCGTACCCGGTAATCATCGTACCTGCATCCTTCAACACACTTCCGAGTTGGTCGCCGATGAAGAAGACTCTTGCTGCGGACATTACTAATCGAAAGGAGACTCAAGGATGAAGGCGGTTATCGTGCGGAGGTGTCGTGGGATTGTGGGGACCCTTGGCCGGCAGCGAGGGTGGCGGCTGATCCTTGCAGCGGTGTTACTGGCAGGGTGTACGGCACCAGCGCCGGGCATCGATATTTCCATCCAGGTCGACGGAGATATCTGCGCGGGAGTTCCCGTGGAACTGAAGCTGGCAGGGCCCGTGGGCCAGCCGGGGGAGTTCAGCCTGCCCAAGGTGGATGGCCTGGCCGTCGTCGGCACGGGGGACAATTCGAACGTGAATCCGCCGGAGTACTATTTTTCAGTCCAACCCACACATACGGGAGATTTCGCCATCCCGGCTTTCGATATCAAATCGGATGACGGCAAGAGGTATCATGTTCTGCCGTTTACGCTGCATGTGACCAAGTCGCTTTAGCGTACGGACAAGGCGTGCGTTGATCTTGCCCACCTATGTTGCGAGCCCGAATTGAACCCGCGCCCGAAGCCCCGGTTCCGGTTTCTGCTCGAGCGAAAAGCTGGCGCCGTTTCCGGCCGCGAGCTTCTGGACCAGGCACAGGCCCAGGCCGAGTCCTTGCTGCTCGTATTTTCCCCGCTCGAACTGCCGGAAAGCGCCGATGCGCGCGATTTCCGCCGGCGTCATGCCCCTGCCGGAATCGGTTACGACCAATGCCCCATCCTTTTCCAGCCGGACAATAATGGGAGTCCCGCGCCCCGAAAACTTGAGGGCGTTGTCCACCAGCTCTTCGACGATCAGGGCCAGGTCCGACACCGAAACCAGGATCGGGCCCGACTCACATTCAATGGCCAAACCTTCCCGCTGCGCGTTACGTTCCACGGCTGCCTCCACTCCCTTCTTCAAACACTCAAACTGAGCAGCCGGACTCAGCACGCCGGGTGGCTTCCCCTTACCGTCCTCGGTCGAAGGCTGGAGGATAAGAAGATAATTCTTCAGGGTGTGATGAAGTCGCTGGGCGGATTGATGAATGTCTTTGATCAGATCCAGAGTCTCCGCGGTGGAAAACGAGGCCAGATCGTCGCTGAGAAGTTCCGAGAGACCCAAAATCCCAGCCAGGGGCGTGAAGAATTCGTGAGGCAATTGCGAAGTCATGGACGATTGCAGTTTAGCCAGCGCCTTGTCCTCCACCCGCCAATGAAGGTCTCCGCGATCCAGCCGGGCTTTCATGCATGCGAGCAGCGCAGACCTGCTCACCGGCTTGACCAGGAAGTCATCCGCGCCCTCCTCCATCCCCCTTCGCGCCGAGACCATGTCCGGCCGCCCTGTCATCAACACCACCTGCTTGGAACAAAGGTCCGCATCGTTTCGAACCTGATGCAGAAGAGCCTCGCCACTGCCGCCCGGCATATTGATATCCGTTAAGATCAAGTCGGGTTTTTGTTGCCGGGCCAGTTGTAATCCGGCATCTCCAGATTCGGCCTCGATCACCCGATACCCTTCCTTCCGCAGCACCGTGCCAAAAGTCACCCGTATCTCTTCGCTGTCGTCGATAAGCAGGATAAGTTTCATAGGGGGAAAAATTCGCTGATTTTCAAAATGGGCCTCATCAGGTCTCCTCAAGAACCGTCCGGATCATTTTCAACAAAGTTCCCGCCGTGTAGGGCTTCGTGAGAAAGTGCTTGACACCGACGCCTGCCGCCCGCGTTACCCTGCCGTCTACATTGAGACCGCTGGCCGCGATGATTTTAACCTTTGGATTGATTCGCATGATGGCGTGAATCGTCGCCGGGCCATCCATCACCGGCATCGCCATATCGCTCAGCACGACGGCGATCTCTTCCTGATGCTGCGCGTAGACCGCGACCGCTTCGGCGCCATCTATGGCCGTCAGGACACGATAGCCAAAGGCCTGCAAAGTCTGCCCCGTGATGCTGATAATCGACGCCTCATCGTCCGCGATCAAAACCGTTTCGCCCTTTCCACGCGGCAGGCGGTCTTGCCCCAGAGGTTCCGTCCATTGCGGATCCGAGCCGGTCAGGGCGGGCAAATCGACCGTGAATGTCGTACCGCTTCCGAGTTCGCTGTAAACATTGATGACTCCCTCGTGGCTCTTGACGATTGCCATTACCGTCGAAAGGCCCAAACCCGTGCCTTTGTTGAGGTCTTTCGTGGTAAAAAAAGGCTCGAAGATTTTGTCCACAAGTTCCGGTGGTATCCCGATTCCTGAATCGGTGACGCTGATCTTCAGGTAGGACCCGGCTTTGGCTTGAAGATTCATCGCGGCATAATGTTCGTCCAACTCGCGATTTTCCATTTCCACGGATAGCGTGCCACCGTTCGGCATCGCGTCTCGGGCATTCACACACAAATTCAAAAGGACTTGGTGGATCTGCGTCGGGTCGCCCAAAATCGTCCACGTATCCGGGGCAATCGTAAAACTCAGATCGATATCCTTTGGAAAAGTATCCTTGATGATCCTTTGGAGATCATTCATCAAGTGCCGGGGTTGAATTTCGATCCGCTCGCCTTCCAACCCGCGTGCGAACGAAAGCACTTGCCTCACAATGTCCGCGCCACGTTGTGCGCTTACCTGGATCGTTTCCAGAATCCGGTCTGCTTGCGGGTCGGTCGAAGTCTCCTTGAGCATCTCGATGGACATCATAATCGGCGCGAGGATATTATTCAGGTCGTGCGCGATTCCTCCGGCCAGCGTGCCGATGCTCTCCATCCGTTGGGCCCGCATGAATTGCGCCTCAATCTTCTTTTTCTCCGTAATATCCGTATTGATCGCGAGGATCGACTTCGGCTCGCCCCGGTCGTCACGGATGAGCGTCCAGCGCGCCTCGACCGTGATTTCACCTCGTCCACGGGTTAGGTGTTGAAGTTCGCCGTGCCATTCGCCCTGGCTGATGGTGAGGCCGTTCACTTCCTGGAATTTTTTGGGATCCCGGTACAGCAACTCGATGATGGGCCGGCCCACGACCTCCTCGCTTTTCCAGCCATATACGCGCTCGGCTCCCTCATTCCAAAAGAGAATCCGGCCTTCAAGGTCACGCACTTGGATGGCATCCCGCGCTTTGTCAAGAAAGGCGGCTTGCTCCGCTATTTTTCGCTCCGACTGTTTGCGCTCGGTGATGTCGATTCCCGTGCCAATGATGTACTCCACTGTCCCGTCCGCACCGAGAAGCGCCGTATTCGACCATGCAATCAACCGGCGGCTACCACTTTTGGTCACCCAGTGATTCTCGATGCTCGTGGGGAATTGCCCGGCGCGGAGCCGGTCGAACATGGCACTCACCTCAGTTAGCTCCTCGGGTACCAACAGCAGTTCGAAGGCATTCCGGCCCTTAACGTCCTCGAACGAATAACCGCTCACCAACTCGCAGGCCCGATTAAAACCGACGATGCAGGCCTTGGGGTCAAGAACCACCACCAATGATCCGGCAGTATCGAGGACGGCGGAACTGAAATCGCGTTCTCGCTGCAGCGCTTTTTCCGACTCCTTTCGTTCGGTGATATCACGGAATACCCAGATTCTCCCGTAGTACCTTCCGTCCGTGCCTCGCACGGGCGCCGAGTACCGATCAAAATATCTCCCGTCCTTAAGCTCCAGTTCATCCCGGCTGACTTCATCCGGGTGGGCATAGAGGCAAGCGACTTTCTCCGCAAATTGCCGCGGGTTTTTGAGCTGTTCGGTCACCCACTGAAGTCGCAGTTTATCATCAGGGTTGTCGATAAGCTCCTTCGGCAAACGCCACAAATCAATCATTAGCTGGTTTTGCAGCAGTATTTTCCCGTTGTCGTCGACGATCAGGATACCGTCGAAAGCCGAATTGACCTGGGCCTCGAGAAAGGCGGTTTTCCAGAGAAGCTGTTCCTCGGCCAGTTTCCGCTCTGTGATTTCCAGGTGCGAAACGGCAGCTCCGCCCCTGGCGGTCGGAAGCGGCGTGGCGCTGAGAATAAACCAGCGTTTCCGGTTCGGCGCATCGCATGGATACTCATACGTAAACTGGTCCTTCTCATCCCGGAGGACCGCCTGTAATCCCTTGAGCACCTCGCTGACCGCCGTCTGGCTCTCCGGATCATTAGTCCGGCAGGCATCCAGATAGTTTGTGCCTACCTCCGTGCGTGCGAGCAGTTCCTGGCGGCCGTTCACATTTTCGCGGGCGAATTTTCGCCAGGCCTCATTTACCGCAATGATTTTTCCGTCGCGATCGAGCACCGCGATGTGCGCCAGCACCGAATTAAGCACGCCGCGATTTAATTCCTCGGATTCCTGCCTTGCCGCTTCAGCCAGCCATTCATCCTCCAAAATTCCCAGCAGCGTACGGTTGACCCGCGTCATTTGCCGCGTCTGCCGGCGGAGTTCCAATTGCGCCATGACGTGACGGCTTAATACCAACAGCGCATGTTCCTGCTCCGGCGTTAGCTGGCGCGGTTGCCGATCCATTACACAGAGAGCTCCCAATGTTTGCCCCTCAGGGGCGACGAGCGGGGCGCCGGCATAGAAGCGAAAGCTGGGATTGCCGGTCACCAGCGGATTATCCGCGAACCGCGCATCGGTGGTTGCATCCGGCACCACAAATAAATGCTTCTGGAGAATCGTGTGGCCGCAAAAGGAGATATCGCGCGGCGTTTCCTTTTCGGTCAGCCCATAGGAAGCCTTGAACCATTGGCGATCTGCGTCCACCAGCGAGATGAACGCCATGGGAGCTCCGCAAATGTGGGCGGCCAGATCGACCAGGTCATCAAAATCCTTTTCCGCCGGCGTATCCAGCACGCCGTAGCTTTGCAAAACGGCCAGGCGTTCCGCTTCATTTTTGGCTGGTGGAGGTATGAGCATGGCCGGCTAATTCTCAGGTTGCGCGGCGTAACGCGCGGGTTTTCCTGCTTGTTCCAGCGCTTCATTGACCTCGATCTTCAGCGCATGAATGCGGTCCTCCCGCCCGAGGGTCAATTCGCGCCAGCGCCGGAGTTCATGCAATTGCTCCTCATTTTTTTGCTCATTGAGTTTGCGTTCCGTGATGTCCGTCCATACTCCCACCACGTCGGCGAATTCCTGCCCGGCGCCGGAGACGACACGGTTATTATCGACAATCCACCGGTACGAAAGATCCCGGTGCCGGATCCGATATTCCATGGAACAAAAGCCCTGGCTCATTCCGCGCGCAAACGCTTCCAGGGTCCGGTCCCTGTCCTCGGGATGCACGCCGTTGAGCCACCACTCAAAGTTGCAGGCTTCCGGGGCCGTGAATCCCAGCAGCGTCTGAATATTTTCGCTCATGACCACCGGTATGATCGTCTGCCCCTTGACCTTGAGTTGATAAAGCACGGCCGGACTGTGTTCGAGCAGGTGCTGTATTCGGGCATGCATCGCATTCAACTCCTTATTGCGCTTCGTCAGCTCGGAGTTTTTTT
Organism: uncultured Verrucomicrobiae bacterium; assembly: GCA_963812985.1. GTDB lineage: Bacteria > Verrucomicrobiota > Verrucomicrobiia > Methylacidiphilales > UBA1321 > JABDGH01. Next base: position 1,626,268 of record CAWEXI010000005.1, on the reverse strand, counting down.
CCTCCAGCTTGATCACCAGTTGCTGGTTGTACTCCCGCATCAGGTTCAACTCCCTCTCCGGCTCGGTCGCCGTGAACGGCCGCCGATGCGTCGTCGTCGCTTCGCGAAGGGCCTCGAGAATCTCCGCGGACGCCGCAGGCTTGGTCAGGAATTTATCGGAACCCATGTCGAGCGCCAGTTTCTCGTCGCTCGGTGATGTATAAGTGGACGTATAAAAAAGAAACGGCAGATGACGAAAGCGCTCGTTGGAGCGCACTTCATAACAGAAGCGGTAGCCGTCCATCCGCGGCATGAGAATATCCGAGATAATTGCATCGACTAGTTCGCCATCCAGAATGGAGAGCGCCTCCAATCCGTCGGCGGCCTCGATCACACGATGCCCTTCGGCCTCGAGTATTGCGCCCAATAGCCTCCGATTCAATGCGACATCATCGACAATTAAAATATGCATAAAGCTTGTTCTGGCTGGCCTATGACGCCGTCCCATTCATGAAATTTTGAATTTGCCCCGGCAGTTGACGCGAGCTCAGCGGCTTGACTAAATAGGCATCGCAACCCGCCGCCAGCGCCTCCGCTTTGGGAAATCGTTCCGGAAAAGATGTGACCGCCACGATGGGAATCGCGCTGGTCTCAGCATCGCTTTTCAGAATGCGGACGAGCGAGAGTCCATCGAGGTCCGGCAGCAGCAAATCGAGCAGGATCATTTCCGGCTTGCTTTGCTTGATCGTCTCCATCGCATGCCGCGCCGCGTCGATGCCGCTGACCTTGTGCCCCGCGCCGACCAGGATCAGCTCCGCCAGCTTCAACTCAGCGGGTGAGTCCTCGATCACGAGGATTCTCAGTCCGCGCTCGGGCGGCGCAGGATGATGGATCGGCAGGTATCCCGCCACCAAACCCGGCAGCGAACGCGTATCGATCGGCTTGGTGATATACCCATTGCAGCCGGCGGCGTGGGCCTTTTCCGCATCCCCCTTCATGGCGAAAGCGGTCAGTGCGACGATGGAAAGGCTTCGAGTACGCTCTTCGCTCCTGAGCTTCCGCGTGAGGGTCAGGCCATCCATCCCCGGCAGCGCGATATCGAGCAAAAGAAGATCAGGCACCTGATGCGCGATGATAAGCTGGGCCTCTTCCGCATCGGCGGCCTTGAGAATTTCGTAGCCTTCGCACTCCAGCAAATCGGAGACAAGTTTCAGGTTCGTGGGATTGTCATCCACCACAAGAATGGAAGGCGCGCTCATGGCTGTGGATCTCCTCTTGGCAGCACGACGCTGAACGTGCTTCCCCGGCCAACCTCGCTCTCCACTGAGATCGTGCCTCCCTGCAGTTCAACGATCCGGCGGGTCAGGGCCAGCCCCAGCCCGGTGCCTTCATACCGGCGGCCGGCTCCCGATTCCAACTGCTCAAACTCCGTGAAGAGCCGGGGAAAATCCTCTGCCCGGATACCAATGCCTGTATCGCGCACCGACAGCTTGAAATAACCCTCTCGATCCGCGATGGCTTGAATGTCAACCGCTCCCTCGTCGTCAGTGAACTTGATCGCGTTGGAAAGCAGATTGTAAAGCACCTGCTTGAACTTCTGCGAATCGAGTTCCACTTCACCAAGCTCGGGCGCCACCGTCGTCCGGACCTGGATGCGTTTCTTTTGCGCCATCGGCTTCGCCACCGAGCAAATCCCTTCGATCGCCTTTTCCAGCGAGAACTTTTCGGGATGCAAATCCATCTTGTTCGCTTCCACCTTCGCCAGGTCGAGCACGTCATTGATTAACTGGAGAAGATGCCGCCCGCTGTTGAGAATATCGCCCAGATATTCTTTCTGCTTTGGATTCATCGGCCCCGGCTTCCCGTCCGACAGGAATTCCGCGAAGCCGATGATGCCGTTCAGCGGCGTCCGCAACTCGTGCGACATGTTCGCCAGGAAACGGTTCTTGCTCTCGGCCGCCGCTTCCAACTCCACGTTTTTTTCCTGGAGCGCTTTCTCGATGCGCTTGCGGTCCGAGATGTCGCGAATCGCGCTCATCACCAGCGTGCCCTGGTCCGTCTCGATCGGGCTGAGACTTATTTCCACCGGAATTTCCGTCTGGTCCTTGCGCAAGCCGAAAAGTTCCAGCCCCGCGCCCATGGATCGGGTGCGCGGATGCTCGAAAAACTGGGCCCGATGCCCCACATGTCCCTGCCGAAAGCGCTGGGGTAAGAGGACCTCGATTGGTTGCCCCAGCAGCTCGCCGCGTTCATAGCCGAAAAGTGCTTCCGCCTGGCTGTTGGCCAGCACCACCCGTCCCGCCGGGTTGGCCATGATGATGCCGTCGGGCGTCGACTCCAGAAGATTACCGTATCTCGCCTCCGCCAGCTTCGCATCACGCAGCACCTTCAGATGAGTGACATCCTTGTTGGTGGAAAGAATGAACGCGGCCTGCCCCTCCGGCGGGTGGACCAGCTTGCTCGACACATCCACATAGATCAACGAGCCATCTTTTTTCCGGCGCGTGGTTTCGTACTGTGAAAGGTCGCGACCCTGTACTTCGAGAAGAATCCGGCTCTCTTCGTCTTTCCGATTCGGCGGGATGATTAGTTCGCTCAGCAAATGGCCGACGGCTTCCTCACTTGTATAGCCGAAAACCCGTTCCGCGCCACGGCTCCAGTAAATAACCCGCCCTTCCGGGGATTTCGCAACAATCGCATCCGAAATTTCTTCCAACAACAGCGCGTTAAAGTCAAAAGGCATCAACACAGACTCCCTTTTCCTGGCCGCCTCTGATTCTACCCATCTAAAAAAGAATCGGCACTTTTTACAAACACTTCAGTTAAAAATATTTCTTACCATGCTCAGCATTAATACTAAAACCCTAAAATCGTATTGTCGCGAAGCCCTCGATCCATCATAGTAATTCCTGCCGTTACGCTCGATTCAACACGCTATCACTCGCAAACACCGATTTAACGGCCGTATCCGGCGGCTGAAGCACCGTAATCAAAGTACGTTTCATCCCCGAGCCATGGCAAGTCAGGCGCGCGCGCATCGGATTGGTGTAACCGAAGGGCACGACATCGATCTCATGCACATCGGTCGCCTGGGCACTGAAAAGTTCTATATAATAACGCATCGCATGGCCTTCCGAAATGCCGGGCATAAAAAAGTCGATATACCTCTTGCCTATCAAGTCTGGGGGAAAATTTTCAAAGGAGCCTTTCAGCGAATCGTTGACGTAGATGATGTATCCTCCACCGTCCGAAATCACTACCGGAACCGGAATTTTGCTCAGCGTATTCTGCAGATCCGCCAATGTCCGTTCCGCCGCGTTGCGATAAAAAGATAGATAAATGCCCATCGCACACACGACGATGAAAACTCCCTCCCGTTGCACCAGACCAAATACACGATTAGTAAGAGGTACGTTAAATGGATTGGAATGATAAAGAAAGTAGAGTGCGGAATAAGTTACTAAAACGATGTAAACCGTGCTGATCGCGACCACCAGCATCGGCTTCTCCCGCAAGGAAACGCCCATCACCACGATGGAAAGACAAACCGGGTAACTGAGCGCTGAAACCTTCAGGCTATCAAAAACATAAATCAGCACCAAGCCCACCAAAAGGGCTAACGACAACCTGATAAAGAACGCCCTCTGCATAGGGATAATTCGTACCGTATGCGCTTTTATGTCTTCTGTCGCTCTAAATCGACTAGGAATTGTCGGCCCCCGAAGATTGGCATCGCCTTCATCTAAGCTATTCTAAATTCCGTGTCCACCTTCTACGAGTCCCTTTCCGCCGCCGCGACCAAGGATGTGCCGATGGCACTGGGCATCATTACCGAAGTCAAGGGATCGAGCCCGCAGAAAGTCGGCGCCAAAGCCCTTTTTCATGCTGACGGACGGATCACCGGCACGATGGGCGGCGGTTGCCTGGAAGCCGAAATCCAGGACCGCGCACGCCAGAGCCTAACGACCGGAAAGCCGGAAACCTTCGACCTCGTCCTCGACCATGATTTCGGCTGGGACGACGGCCTGATTTGCGGTGGACGCGTCCGCGGTGTCATCCTGCCCCGGCTGCATGTCTCAACCCCGATCTGGACCGAGCTCGCCAAGCGCCAAAGCAAGCGCACGTGGGGCATCACCAAAGATTTCGAAATTGCCTGGGCCGACACCGCGCTGGCACCCAACCTCGGCTGGCGTTATCGGGAAACCGTTTCCCCGCCCTGCGCCTTATGGATTGCCGGGGCCGGTCACATCGCCCAAGCCGTCGCGCCGCTTGCCCTCGGGCTCGATTTCACCGTCACCGTCTTCGACGACCGCCCCGCGTTGGCCAATCACGGCTTTTTCCCGGCCGGGGTCGCCTTCCACGTCGGCGATTGGGAAAAAATGCTCAGTCTTCCGCTCTCCGCCAACGGCACCTTTGGCCTGGTCGTCACCCGCGGCCACCGTCACGACGCGCTCGTGCTTCGTCACTGGATCACCCGCGATTTCGCCTTCCTCGGCATGATCGGCAGCCAGCGCAAGGCGCGCACCATCCGCGAGCATTTCCGTGCCGAAAAAATCGGTGGCGAGGGCGCGCTGGCAAAGCTATCTTGCCCCGTGGGCGTCAACATCGCCGCCAGTTCGGTGCCCGAAATCGCGGTGAGTATCGTCGCCCAATACATCGATCAGCGTTCCGCCTATGTCGCCCGACAAAATGTTTAAATTAGCATTTCTCGGTTTTCTGCTCGTCTTTCCCGCCTGCATGCAGGCGGAGGCGGTCACACCCCGCGGAACCTTTGCCGAACTCCATTCCTGTGAGCTCTTCGCCGGTCCCTGCGTCATCAATTCCGAAGTCAACCAGGGCAGTAATTATGCCCTGCGCGTCTGGCAATTCGACCAGGGCAATCTTAACGGCGTACCTCTTCATGGCCTGACCGTCGCGCTTCTCGAAAAAAGCACCGAAAATCTCGCCGATGGCGGCAACGCCTCCGACGCGGTCGTCTACCTTTCGTCCGCCGCCTCCCCCGAACAGCGGGCCGCCCTCCTCGCCTGGGCGCGGGGAAACACCGCCGCCGCGCTTGACGATACCCACGTCAAAGTCGCGCCTCTCCAAATGAATCTCACCGCCGACAAGGTTCGCTTCACCGCCGGAAACGGAATGACCTTCACAGCAAGCGCGCCCACGCCCTGCCCGCTCGGCAGTTGCGGTGAGATGCTCTGGTACCATCCCCGCATCGCCGCGACTTCCTTCGTCGTCGACCAACTCGGCGATTCCACCATTGTCGAACCGCTTCTCTCCCTCCGCTGGATGGACCATGGCCGCCGCACTCTCTTCGTCGGCCGCTTCGGCGATCCTGTTACGACTTTCCCCGCTCTCTGCGGAACTGCGCTCTGACAGGTAGTCCGGCACGTCAGGCGCGCCTGGGTTGCCCGGTACGCGAGCGCGGCATCGCGAGCGCACAGGAAGCCGCTGAACTCTTTGCGGCCACTTTTCCCACGCATAATCCACTCGCGCACCCATTCCGAAGGAGACCTCCGCGAAAGTCTCTCTTTCCAAATCCGTCATCCTGAGTGAGGCGAGCGGAGGACGCACTTTTCCCTTGGCGATAGATCGAGCCGAGTCGAAGGACCTTGGTGACAAGCCCGCGCGCGGGACCGCAAAGTTAGACCCCGTCCAAGGGAGGCGACGATTCGGCCATTAGCGACGTGACCTTGTTCGCCATTGGTTCTGTGTGATTGAAAAGCCAGGTCCTCGACTCTGTGAATGCTGCGCATTCACTCCGCTCAGGATGACGGAATTAAAAAGGAGTTTTGCAGAGATCTCCGAAAGGATGACAGCACCCGAGTCGATGGTAAGATGGCGACTGCCTCCGCAGGAGCCATCACCACCACCGGTATAATAAAAAGAATCGACGACCCCGGCAGGGGCCGCACGATCACATCCATGAGCATCCTCGTCGCCATCCTCGCCGCGGGCGAATCCCGTCGCATGGGCCGGGCCAAGCTTTGCTTGCCCTGGGGCCAAACGACCATCCTCGGCCATCTCCTTGACCAGTGGCGCGAAGCTGGCGCGGAAAAAATCCTCATCGTCCACGGTCCCGGTGAAACCCCGGTCACGCGCGAACTCGATCGCCTCGGGATTCCCCCCAAGCAACGCGCCACAACTATCGCCCCGGAACGCGGCATGATGGGTTCCGTCGTCACAGCGGCCACGCACGCGCTCAGCGATACCTCCCTAACCCATCTCGTCATCGCGCTCGGCGACCAGCCCCATTTACAAACCCAAACCCTGCGAGAACTTCTCCATGCCTGCAACGACGGGCCCGACCAAATCGTCCGCGTGCTCTTTCAAAACAAACCGGGACATCCCCTCGCCTTGCCCGCGCTCCTGCTGCGTGACTTGAGCACCACTCCCTGCGCAACTTTGCGCGATTTCCTTCGTCTTAAAGAAATCCCGGTGCACGACTTGACCACACCCGATTCCGGCGTTCTCTTGGATGTGGATACGCCCGATGACTACGCCCGCGCCCACCGCGAGCGCACTTAATCTCAACCATTCGATCTGACGCATGAGTTCGAAACCCTCCAAACCCTCCCTGTCCACCGTCGATCGCCGCACCTTTCTCAAGGGCATCGGCACCAGCGCGGTCGCTGTCGCATCGGTTCAGGTCGGCGCGATGGCCGACGAAATCACCAAGGCCGCCGGACCCGGCCCGCAAGGTCCCGGCGCCGTCCCCATCACCCTCACGATCAACGGCGACAAAAAAGAATTCCAACTCGAACCGCGCGTCACCCTGCTCGACGCCTTGCGCAATTACGGTCCGCTCACCGGCACCAAGGAAGTCTGCGACCGCGCCACCTGCGGCGCCTGCACCGTGCTCATCGACGGCAAGCCCACCTACTCGTGCATGAAGCTCGCCATCGACGCGCAGGGTCACGAAATCACCACCATCGAGGGCCTCGCCAAAGACGGCCAGCTCACGCCCGTTCAGCAGGCTTTCATCGAATGCGATGCGCTCATGTGCGGCTTCTGCACGCCCGGCTTCGTCCTGGTCACCACCGCGCTGCTCGCGGAAAATCCCAAGCCGAGCGAGGCGGACATCAAGCGCGCCTGTTCGGGCAACCTCTGTCGTTGCGGCACCTATCCGCATATCATCAAGGCCGTGCTCAAGGCCAGCGGACAGAACGTTCCGCAAAACACAACCCTCGTGGAGTATGGCAACGCCTCCTAACCCCATTTCCGAGCCACCCAAAACCGGTCCGACCAATCCCGGATCCGCCACCGCGTGGCCCAATCCCACGCAGGTCATGGGCAAGCCCACCACCCGCGTCGACGGCCCGGCCAAAGTCACCGGCGCCGCCAAGTACACCTACGACGTCCAACCCGATGGCTGGCTGTACGGCATGGTCCTTCGCTCCAAATGGCCCGCCGCCAAAGTCACCCGCATCGATCTCTCCAAGGCACAGGCCATGCCCGGCGTGAAGGCCGCCGTCCTGGCCGAAGGCGAGCAGCGCACCGTCCGCTTTTACGGACAGGAACTCGCCGGAGTCGCCGCGACCACGAAGCAACAGTGCCAGGATGCCTTGCGCGCCATCGTGGTCGAAGCCACGCCACTGCCCTTCGTCGTCAAGGAAGACGACGCCATGCAGCCCGATTCCCCGCCCGTTTTCGACGGGCCCAACGTCAGCCAACCCGCCGTGAAGGAAGAGGGCGATGTCGATCAGGCGATGGCTTCCGCGCCGGTCGTCGTCGAGGGCGAACTGCGCACCCAGGTGCAACTTCATCATCCGCTTGAAACGCATGGCAAGCACCATTTCCGTCCAGGGCGATCAGGTCAAGGCGTGGTCATCGACCCAGGGCGTCTTCAGCGTACGCGGCGATCTCGGCAGCTATTTGCAGGTGCCGCAGACCAACGTCGAAGTCATTTGCGATTACATGGGCGGCGGTTTTGGCGCGAAATTCGGCGCGCGCGATCACGACAAGCTCGCCGCCAGGCTTTCCCAAGCCGCGGGCGCGCCGGTCAAAGTGATGCTCACCCGTCTCGACCAGGGCCTCGCCGTCGGCAACCGCCCCTCCTCCATCCAGAAAATCAAATTTGCCGCCGGTGCGGATGGCCGCCTGATCGCCGCCGATGTCGTCAACCACGGCTCGCCCGGCATTAGCGGCGCGGGCAAAAGCGCAGGCGGCGGCGGCGGGGCCAGCATCGCCACGCCTTACCTCTACGATTTTCCGCGCATCAACAACACCCGCAACGTCCGCGTCCAACAATACGGTCTCAGCATGAACACCGGCCCCTCCAGCGCCTTCCGCGCACCGGGTCATCCGCCCGCGTCGTTCGGCACCGAATCGATGATGGACGAGCTGGCCGTGAAGCTGGGCATGGACCCGGTCGAGTTCCGCCTGCTCAACGATCCCAACGACATCCGCCAGCGCGAATACAAGGAAGGCCGCGACAGCTTCGGCTGGACCGCGAAATACAAGAAACCCGGCAGCAGCTCCCGGCCCGGTCAAGACCGGCGTCGGCGTTGCGGCGGGCGGCTGGGGCGGCGGCGGCAAGGGCAGCGAAGCCGAGGCGCAGATCAATCCCGACGGCACGGTCGAAGTCCGCTGCGGCACGCAGGACCTCGGCACCGGTTCGCGCACCGTCGTGGCCATTGTCGCGGCCGAGGCCTTCGGACTTCAGCCCAACCAAATCAAGGTCAAAATCGGCGACACCAATCTTCCCTTTTCCGGCGGCAGCGGCGGCAGCAGCACCACCGCCTCCGTGTCACCGGCCATCTGGGACGCCTGCCAGAACGCCCTCACCGCCCTGCAACAACAAACCGGCATGGCCGATGCCCGCGGCGCAAATTGGCTCCGCCGCCTGCAAGAAGCTCGGCATCAATCCGCTCACCGCGCGCGGCAAATGGCAGGAAGGATTTTCCGGCAGCGGCGCGGGCGGCGTCGATTTCGCCGAAGTCGAGGTCGACACCGAGACGGGCTTCATCCGCGTCAAAAAAATCGTCGCCGTGCATGACTGCGGCCTCATCGTCAACCCGCTGACCACCACCAGCCAGATCAACGGCGGCATCCTCATGGCCATCGGCTACGCGCTCTACGAGGAACGCATCATGGACCGCCAGACCGGCCTGCTCCTCAACACCAGCTTCGATTCCTACAAGATCACCAACATCGCCGACTGCCCCGACATCGAAGTCGTCCTCATCAACATGCCCGAGCGCGGCGTCATCGGCATCGGCGAACCGGCCGTCATCCCCGCCTGCCGGCGCCATCGCCAATGCCGTCGCCAACGCCATCGGCGTGCGCGTCCACAGCCTGCCCATCACTCCCGCCAAAGTCCTCGCCGCCCTCGGCAAAGTCCCCAACGTCACCCGCGCATGAATCGCCTCGTCAAAATCTGTCATTCTGAGCCTGTCGAAGTATCAGTTCGGCCGTCGCGTCAGCGACCCTTTAAAAATCTGCCATCCTGAGCTTGTCGAAGGACCTCTGACTATTCTGCCTTCTTCAGCCCCTGTCATCCTGAGTTCGTCGAAGGATCAGTTCTGCTCGGGTGGCCCGGGCTACTTGTTGCCCGGGCACGCGAAACGCCCAGGAAGCGACTCATTCCTCGTTCCCAAACTCCATTTGGGAACGCAATTGTCCCCGCAATTCCATTGCCTCTCATGAATCCTTTCCAATACGCCACCGCCGCCACCCCGGACGAAGCCGTCTCCCTCGTCGGCAAAAACGGACGCTACCTCGGCGGCGGCATCGACCTCCTCGGCGAAATGAAGGACTACATCGTCTCTCCCGATATTTTGGTCGATGTGAAAAGTGTTTCAGTCCCTCTGGTAAATTGGAATAGCGCCACACAGGAACTGCCTTCAACCATGACCGTGGAAGAAATCGCCACGGCAGCGAATTTAAAGGAGCTGTTTCCCGGCCTCTGCGAAGCCGCCTCCGAAGTTGGCTCCCCGCAGATCCGCCACGTCGCCACCCTCGCCGGAAATCTCCTCCAGCATTCGCGCTGCTGGTATTATCGCCAACCCGACATCGTCTGCCTCAAGCGCGGCGGCACGACCTGCTACGGCCAGGACGGTGAGAATAAATATCTCTCCCTCTTCTCCGGTTGCGCCTGCATCAGTCCCATCGTCTCCAATCTTGCTGTCGCCCTTACCGCCCTCAATGCCACAGCGGTGATCCAAAATGTTGGCAGCCGCTCGATTCCCGACCTCTATAAATCGGCCTGGGAAAACCCCGCCGCCCACAACTCCCTCGATCCCCACGATTTCCTGCTCAAAGTGATTGTGCCCGCGCTCCCTGACCCTCACGACCGCTCCGCCTACCGTCAGGTCAGTGAAAAAAGCGAATTCGATTGGGCCCTCGTCAGCTGTGCCGCCGCCGGCCACATCGCCCACGGCATCCTCACCAACGCCCGTGTTGTCCTGGGCGCCGTCGCCCCCATCCCCTACATGGTCGAGGAGGCGAACCGCTTTCTCGAGGGCAAGCCGCTCACCGACGACACCGCCTCGAAGGCCGCCGACCTCATCCTCAAGGACGCCAAGCCTCTCGCCCATAACGGCTACAAAATCCCGATCGCTCATACGCTCATCCGCCGCACGCTCCTCGCGCTCAACCCATGAACTCGCCGACCGAACCCTCCGCGCCCTCGACGCCCTGGACCCCCTGCCGTTTTCTGCGCACCAAACGCATGTACATCCCGGCCCTGGCCGACGGCGCCCTCGACCAGGTTCAGGACCCCAACGACCAATCCTTTTACTGGTGCAACAAAACCCTTTCCGCCCTCGGCCGCGATGACAATTCGGTCCATCCCTGTCTCTGCCAGCCGGGCCGCACTTGCCACGAAGCCTAACCTCGCGTAAGCGACTTTAAAAAGTTCTGTCATCCTGAGCTTGTCGAATCTTGACCGTTGGGAACGGTCAAGATGGAATCGCCGCAGGCGATCCCGCAGGGCGAGGGTTCGCGGGAGCGAACCGAGTCAACGACCTCTAACTATTTGTCCCGCTTGTCGCCAGACTTAAGTGGTACGATATTGGCTATCTAGGATCCGCTGCCATGCTCCTCGCCCCTTCCCTCCAACCCCTCCCCGCCGTTTCCGGTTCCACGCCGCAATCCCGCACCGTCGATTACCTCCGCATCTCCGTCACCGACCGCTGCAACGAGCGCTGCCTCTATTGCATGCCGGAACAATTTCAGGCCTGGACGCCCCGCGAAAACATCCTCACCTACGAGGAAATCCTCGCCATCGTCCGAGGTCGCCGTCGCGCGCGGCTTCAAACATTTCCGCGTCACCGGCGGCGAGCCCCTCCTGCGCCGCGACATCGCCTGGTTCATCGGCCAACTTGTCCACACGCCCGGCGTCGAAACCGTCCAGCTCTCGACCAACGGCACCCGCCTGCCCGAACTCGGCGAGGCTCTGTTCGAAGCCGGCCTGCGCCGCCTCAACATCAGCCTCGACGCCCTCGACCCCGACCGTTATCGCGCCATCACCCACGGCGACGTCGCGCCCGTCCTCGCCGGAATTCGCCGCGCCAAGCGAACTCGGCTTTCCCTCCATCAAGCTCAACACCGTCCTCATCCGCCACCAGAACGAGCACGAAATCTGGCCGCTGGTCGAATTCGCCGCCTCGCTGCAAATTCCCATCCGCTTCATCGAGCTCATGCCCGTCAGCCTCACCGAAATGCTCACCGAGAAAAACTTCCTCCCCGTCGGCGAAGTCCTCGATCTGCTCGCCGCAAAGGATACCCTTACCCCGCTCGACGACCAAGCTCGGCCATGGCCCCGCCCAGTATTATCGCCTTCAAAAAACCGGCGCCATCGTCGGCTTCATTGGCGCGCTGACCAACCTCCATTTTTGCGAATCGTGCAACAAAGTCCGCCTCACCGCCGACGGCCATCTTCGTCCCTGCCTCGGCCATCATGGCGAGCTCGATCTCAAGCCCGCCCTGCGCCCGCTTCTCGACCCCGCCGGCCTCGCCGCCCGCCTCGACCAGGCCCTCGCCGAAAAACCGCCCGAACACGAATTTCGCAACAACTGGCAGCCCCAGCGCATCATGACCGCCATCGGCGGCTGATCCCCCTGGGTGCACAGGAGCGCCGAAATGTTGGCCGCCAATTCAGCCGTCGCGTCAGCGACTCTTTTAACTTCTGTCATCCTGAGCCTGTCGAATCTTGACCGTTGGGAACGGTCAAGATGGAATCGCCGCAGGCGATCCCGCAGGGCGAGGGTTCGCGGGAGCGAACCGAGTCAACGATCAGTTCAACCGTCGCGTCAGCGACTCTATAAAAAGCCCGTCATCCTGAGCGGAGCGTAGCGGAGTCGAATCTTGACCGTTGGGAATGGTCAAGATGGAATCGCCGCAGGCGATCCCGCAGGGCGAGGGTTCGCGGGAGCGAACCGAGTCAACGATCAGTTCAGCCGTCGCGTCAGTGACTCTATAAAAAAGCCCGTCATCCTGAGCGGAGCGTAGCGGAGTTGAATCTTGACCGTTGGGGAACGGTCAAGATGGAATCGCCGCAGACGATCCCGCAGGGCGAGGGTTCGCGGGAGCGAACCGAGTCAACGATCAGTTCAGCCGTCGCGTCAGCGACTCTATAAAAAGCCCGTCATCCTGAGCGTAGCGTAGCGGAGTCGAAGGACCTTTAGCTATTCTGTCTTTTTCGGTTCTGTTATCTAACTATTCTACCTTCCTCAAAAAGCACAACGATAAGAGCTCGGCATCACGAGCCCGCAGGAATCCCGCCGGAGTATTTGTAGTCGTCTCCACAACCTCCTCGTCCGCCTCGGCATCCCGAAGGGATCACAGCACCCTAGAGCATTTTAAATAATAGTGTAGCCACATGAGGCAAACCAACCCTCGGCATCTTGGGCGGTAACGCGGGCGAGCGCCGCGCCAATGGCTGCCAGCAGGGCTTCGTCGGTTCGGGCCTTGGCACTGCGCAGCAGGGCCTTGACCTTGCTCCACATTTTTTCGATCGGGTTGAAGTCAGGACTGTAGGGCGGCAGGAAGCGCACCTCAGCTCCGGCTTGCTCGATCAGGGCCAGAGCTGCCTTGTCTTTGTGCGGCGAAAGGTTGTCGAGCACCACGACATCACCGGGCCGCAACGTGGGTGTCAGGATGTGCTCGACGTAAGCCCGGAACACTTCACTGGTGGTGGCCCCGTCAACGGTCATGGCGGCGGTGGAACCATCCCGGCGAATCGACGAGATCATGGTCGTGCTGCTCCAATGGCACAGGGGCGTGTCGTCGTGGACTCGCTGGCCCAGGGGAGATCGGCCCCGCAGCCGCGTCATATTGGTCTTGGCCCCGGCTTCGTCCATAAAGACCAGCCGCCCGCTGTCCCAATCGCCTTGGGCCGACTTCCACCACTCACGCCTGGCTTTGACGTCGTCGCGCTCTTGCTCGCTGGCGTGCAGCGTTTTTTTTATAGGTCAGGTTCATCTCCCGCAGGACGTAGTAAATGGCGGGAAGCGTGCACTGGAGCGCCAGAGCCTCGCGCATTTCCTCCAGCGTGATGTCGGGCTGGCGCTCGATGAGGCGATTCAACTGGCGACGATGGGCCAGAGTAAAGAGCGGTTTGCGACCGGCAAAGCGATGGCGTGGGGCGATGTCGCCGGTTCTTTTACGCTGGACCAACAGCTTCTTCACCATGCCGAGGGAAACGCGATACCGGTCGGCAATCTCCTGGCGATTGCCCAAGCCTTCGTCGTAACTGTTCAAAATGCGCTGCCGCAAATCCACGGAGAGGGTCTTCATGGAACGCCATCCTACACCATCCCAGTAAACGGATACAGTATTATTTAAAATGCTCTAGCCGGTGGTAAGATGGCGAACTGCCCTCGGCACGAGCCATCGCCACCACCGGTTATCCTAAGGGGGAGCGCCGACCCCGGCGGGGTCGCACAAACCTCCCATCCAGAAGCGACTCCCTCACTCTTGCCCTCGACCCCCAACGAGGCTATCAACCACCTGTGCACTCCCTTAAGGTTTTACTCCGCGCCTGTGCTATTTTATTGGTCGCCATGCCTCTCGCTCAAATCAAAGCCGACGAAATCGAAGTCTTCGCCGCCGCCAGCCTCACCGATGCCCTCAAGGCAATCGCGACCGACTACGAGAAAAGCAGTGGCGACCACATCATCTTCAATTTCGCCGCCTCCAACGTCCTCGACCTCCAGATCAAGGCCGGCGCGCCCGCTGACCTCTTCTTCTCCGCCGACGAAGCCAAAATGAACGATCTCGAAAAGCAGGGCCTTGTCGCGAAAGACTCCCGCAAAGACCTTCTTTCCAACACCCTCGTCATCGTCGTCCCCGCCGACAGCACCGTCCCCCTCACCTCCGCCGCGCAGCTCGCCGATCCGAAATTCCAGAAAATCGCGCTCGGCCAACCGCAGACCGTCCCCGCCGGAATCTACGCTAAGGAATATCTGCAGAAAATCGGCATCTGGCCGCAAATCGAAGCCCGCGTCATTCCCTCCGAAAGCGTCCGCGCCGCGCTCGCTGCCGTCGAGACCGGCAACGTCGATGCCGGCATCGTCTACAAAACCGACGCGCTCCACTCGAAAAAAGTCGAAATCGCCTTCGAAGTTCCCGTGACAGACGGACCGGCCATCGCCTACCCCGCCGCGCTCGTGCAGGGATCGAAACATGCCGCCGCCGCGAAAAAGTTCTTGGATTACCTCTCCGAACCGAGTTCCTTGAAGACGTTTGAAAAATACGGATTCATCGCCAAGGGCTGAAAAATGAACACCGATGACGCGCAGGTCATCGGCCTGACCCTCGGCACCGCGGCGCTCAGCACCCTCCTCATCTTCCCCTTCGGCGTGGCCGCTTGCCTGGCTGCTCGCGCGCAAAGGTTGGCCCGGAAAATCGCTGGTCGAAACGCTCGTCGCCCTCCCGCTCGTCATGCCGCCCGTCGCCACCGGCCTGATCCTGCTCAATCTCCTCGGCCGCCGCGGTCCCCTCGGCGCCTTCGTGCAAAACGTCTTCGGCACCGAGATCGTCTTCACCTGGAAAGCCGTCGTCGCCGCCATGGCTGTCATGTCATTCCCTTTTCTCGTCCGCACCGTCCGCCTCGCCTTCGAGGAAATCAACCCCCGGCTCGAACACGTCGCCCGCACGCTCGGCGCCAGCCCCATCCGCGTCTTCACCACCATCACGCTCCCGCTTGCGGCGCGCGGAATGTTCGGCCGGTTCGGTCTGGGCCTTCGCCCGCGCCCTCGGGGAATTCGGCGCCACCATCCTTGTCGCCGGGAATATCCCCGGCCGCACCACCGTCATGTCCGTCGCCATCTATGGCGACATCCAGCTCGGCAACGATGGCCATGCCTATCAATTGCTCCGCGTCTCCGCCCTCCTTGCCTTCGTCGCCATCTTCTTCAGCAATCGTTTTTCCAAATGGGGTGGCACGCGATGAATCTTCTCACTGAAAAATCTTCGCCTCCGCCAGGGCGCTTTTCTCCTCGAGCTCGATTTGGAAATGACCGGACAAGTCATCGGAATCTTCGGCAGCTCCGGCGCGGGAAAAACCACGCTGCTCGAAGTCGTCGCCGGTTTGCGCCGGGCCGAACGCGGCTCCATCACCATCGACGGCGATGTCGTCCTCGACACGGCCGCCACGATTTTTCTCCACCCGGAACGCCGCGGCGTCGGCTACGTTCCGCAGGACCTCGCCCTGTTTACCCATCTCTCCGTCCGGCAAAACCTCATCTACGGCTACAAAACGGTCACGCCGTCTCCCGGCATCAATCTGCCGCATGTCGCCGAGGTTTTGGAAATCGAACCGCTCCTCGACCGTCGCATCGGCGAGCTTTCCGGCGGCCAGAAACAGCGCGTCGCTTTCGCCCGCGCCCTCCTCGCCTCGCCGCGCCTGCTCCTCATGGACGAACCGCTCGCCAGCCTCGATCTCGAGCTCAAACTCCGGATCATCCCCTACCTCAAACGCATTCGGGACGAGTTCAAAATTCCCATGCTCTACGTTTCCCACTCGCCCGACGAAGTCACCGAGCTCTGTGATCACGTCCTGGTCCTGCGCGACGGAAAATGTCTCCGCATCTGCACGCCATCCGAGATTTTCGAGGCCACCACCTCCATGGCCCTCAAGCCTGGATTTTATTCGGCTAAATGACGTAACGCCTCCCGGATGGCCGGCAACAGCGGCGGCAAACATTGCGCAATCGCCTTGGGATTGCCCGGAAGATTGATGATCAGCGAACGCCCCCGCGTCCCCGCCGTCGCGCGCGAAAGAATCGAAGTCGGCGCGATCGCAAACGAAACGCTGCGCATGATCTCGCCAAAGCCCGGCAGCTCCTTTTCCAAGACTGCCCGGGTCGCCTCCGGCGTCACATCGCGCGCGGCAAATCCCGTCCCGCCAGTCGTGATGATCAGCGGACAGCCGACCTCATCGGCCAGATCGCGCAACGCCGCCTCGATTTCCGCCACCTCATCGGGAATAATCTTCGCCACGAACTCGACCGGCTCGGACCAAATGCCGGTGAAGACCCGCTCGATCTCCGGCCCGCCCGCATCCTGATAAATGCCGGCCGAGGCGCGGTCGCTGCAAGTGATTCGGCCCACTTTCATTTCTTTATTTTCTCCAGCACCCGGACGTCCGAGATCTGCATCGTCTTGTCCACCGCCTTGCACATGTCGTAAAGCGTCAGCGCCGCCACGCTGACGCCGGTCAGCGCTTCCATTTCGACGCCCGTCTTCGCCTCGGTCTCCACCGTGCAACTGATTTCGATCGCCCGCGAACGAACGCGAAACTCGATTTGGATCTGGTGCAGCGGCAACGGATGACAGAGCGGAATCAAATCGGCCGTCCGCTTCACAGCCTGGATGCCGGCGATGCGCGCCACGCCGAGCACATCGCCCTTCGGCAGCGCCTTTTTTTTCAGCAGGCGAATGGTCGAAGTCTGGCAAACCAACTTTCCCGCCGCAGTCGCGCGCCGAAAAACGACGAGCTTGCGCCCCACATCGACCATGGCCGCTTTTCCCTCGGCATCCAAATGACTGAATTTTTTTTCGGTTGGCATATTAATAGGGCTTCAAAAAAACATCCGTCATCCTGAGCTTGTCGAAGGATCTCTAACCATTCTATCTCCCTCAGCCTCCGTCATCCTGAGCTTGTCGAAGGATCTCTAACCATTCTATCTCCCTCAGCCTCCGTCATCCTGAGCCTGTCGAAGGATCTCTAACCATTCAATCTCCCTCAGCCTCCGTCATCCTGAGCCTGTCGAAGGATCTCTAACCATTCTATCTCCCTCAGCCTCCGTCATCCTGAGCTTGTCGAAGGATCTCTAACCCATTCTATCTCCCTCAGCCTCCGTCATCCTGAGCTTGTCGAAGGATCTCTAACCATTCTATCTCCCTCAGCCTCCGTCATCCTGAGCTTGTCGAAGGATCTCTAACCATTCTATCTCCCTCAGCCTCCGTCATCCTGAGCTTGTCGAAGGATCACTAACCATTCCATCTCCCTCAGCCTCCGTCATCCTGAGCCTGTCGAAGGATCTCTGACCATTCTATCTCCTCCGCCTCCGTCATCCTGAGCCTGTCGAAGGATCTCTAACCATTCAATCTCCCTCAGCCTCCGTCATCCTGAGCTTGTCGAAGGATGACCTTCCGCCATCTCCTTTCCTAAGTTTCTATACTCTAACGACTTATTGCATTGCTGGCAAGCAAATATTGGCAAATTTTTGTACAAAAAAGTAACCCTCTGCTATGCAGACGCGAGGAGCTTTGTTATGCAGTTTCAGAGGAGTTTACTCGTAGCCAAGTCCTAAGCCCGTTCACCGTCATGCGTTTGGCGGGCTTGGCTCCCGGTTGTGCCAACTCGACCATGTCCGCGCCTGCCACGTAATGTACCGGGGCCAATGTGTAGCGATTGGCGCGGGGTTATGTCTGGCTGGTGCCTCAAAACAGCGATTCGTGACCGGGCAATAAGACCTTTAATTTTGTCTTGAGTGCCCGAGCTATCTTCACCAACTCTTCATCGGTGACACAGCGAATTCGGGTCTCAATTTTGGTGATGGTATTTTCCGACACATCCCACCCTAACGCGCCAACGCGGGCTGCAAGTTCACCTTGGGTTAGCTCTTGAGCGAGACGAAGTGCCCGAACCTGTGGGCCAATGATATTTTGTCGGGTCTTCATCTTCCAAAATCGGAAGTTGACCGTAGGCGAAAAGCCCGCTTAAATTCTTCCGATTTCGGAAGCTTTAGCGTGCTAAGATACTAGTAATGACAAAAACTTGCCTGTCAGTAACTTTGGCTTTAACGGTGACGTTATTGCCGGCAATCGCTGAAGACTGGACGACGAATGACGGCAAGACTTACAGAGAAATTACCGTAATAAGGCATGATAGCCTGACCGTAACTATCCTTTTTGAAGATGGAGGTGCAACAGTTGATCTTGCTAACCTTTCTCCAGACCTCCAGAAAAGATTCGGCTTTGATGCTAAGGCAGCAGCAGATTTAAAAGCTCAGCAAGACGCACAGGCAGCAGCAGATTTGAAGGCTAAGCAAACAGCAGTCGCAATAAAAGCTCAGCAGGATGCACAGGTAGCAGCAGAGTTAAAGGCGCAGCAAGATGCTACCGCACGAAAGGCTCAGCAGGACGCTAAAGCAGCAGCAGATTTACAAGCTCAACAGAATGCTAGGGCAGCAGTAGATTTAAAAGCTCAGCAAGACGCACAGGCAGCGCAAGACAAAGTGAATGCAAAAAAGGAAGCCGATGAACAGCAGACGCTAGAAGCTGCAAATCAAAAAGCAAAAGCAGCCTATGACTCCACCGACAAGACTACCGTTAACGGACAGATATTCATAGCAACTCAGGGAGGCGATAACGTAAAGCTAGGATTGATCCATGTTCATTTGCTTTCACGTGAACAGGCATACGCGGCTATTTATGTGTTTGATGCAACATTAATTGCAGAACAGAGCAAGCTTCAACCTATAATTGACGCTCAGAAGGCCCATTGCATCAAGCTTAACAATGAGTTAACCTCAGACTCAGGTAATGTTGATTCTACGGATGTTTCTACAAAATACAATGACGCTGTTGCCCAGTACAAAGATTCACTAACTAAGTATTACTACTACATGTCTACGTCAGCTTATCTAGAAAGTCTGCCCACGCCACTAGACGAATCAATATCAGACGCAGACGGAAAGTTCTCTGTCAAAATTCCTAAGACAGGTTCATGGATGTTAGAAGC
Organism: uncultured Verrucomicrobiae bacterium; assembly: GCA_963812985.1. GTDB lineage: Bacteria > Verrucomicrobiota > Verrucomicrobiia > Methylacidiphilales > UBA1321 > JABDGH01. The sequence continues at coordinate 1,607,100 of CAWEXI010000005.1, read as the reverse complement.
TGAGGGGCAGCGTACTGTAGGAGATAAAATAGAAGAGTATTTCTGGCTTGCTGATGTTAGCAGTGATGCAATAGCTAAAAATCAGATATTCCTAAGTAACGAAAACCTATATACGGCTGAATCCACTCATTTTATGCTAAATACTGACGATAAGTCTGATTTAGACTTTTTGGTTTCAGACAAGGTATCTAAAGTTCTCGACAAAGACGATAAGCAGTGACGCTTTTGGAGCATATAGCCTTGCTGTAGAGAATTGTCTGCTTAAAAGATTTAGTAAGCCTCTACGTCAATGAGCTTGCTTACATCTTTGCCGATGAAAATCACCTTGTGTAAAAGTTGAATATCAGTGTTTAGCACGTCGAGAAAATCTTTGAACGGCATAGGGTTTGTGCCTGCCAGTGTAGGCAAGTCTTCTGACAAGGCAAAGATGAGCATGTAAAAGCGGATGATTTGCTTGCTAATCTTCTCAGGTAACAATGCTATGTCTACTAAGTGTGCGTCAAACGTCTTAGTGTATAGGTTCATGCTGATAGGTATCCTGAAAAAACGTGGTTCGTTATCAGCTACCGATAGATCGAATATCTGCTGCACACTGCTAAGGTATTTCCGTGTCTCTACCAGTTCAATAATGGTATCAATCTCAGCTTTGAATGCTAGAAGAAGCTTGCGTAGTTTTCGTTGTTCCTCCTTCCATCTAAAATACAGCGGAGCCAGAAAGGAAGCTGTAAGTGAGACAGGTACAGCGATTAAGGCTGCGGCAATTATCGGATTCATATGAAATCGGACAAACGGACAGAGTTTGGGGTGGTCATCGTCGATCCGTAAGCGTACTCGTGTTTTATTCTCGTGCAACCAACCGGTGGAAGGAGTAGCTTATGCCAATGAGTCTTATTTTTACAGGTCCCCCCGTCGTGCAGGAGTTAAAGTTCTTTCCCGACTATGTAAAAGTGATTTTTCAGGATAATCAGGTGGAGGACTTTTATGGGCCCGAAAATCTTCGCGTTGCTAAAATCGCGGTGGCTAAATCCAAGTCGGCTACGGCACCCGGTGCCGATCTCCAACTAACTGACCAGAAGGACAACGCTGTTATTATGATCGTTCCTAAGGGGGCTCAAGCATTTCAGGCGTAAAACAGAGGCGGACAGGTTGATGGTGGCTTCTGGCTTAGGCACGACCTTTAAGAGGTTACTTATTAGCTTGCCAGATGAGATAGAGAATAAAGCCGATAGCCATAAGAAAGATTACAACGAAAGGAAGTGCTCGTAGGAAGTCCTCTCGCTCCTTACGCTTCTTCTCGGCAAGTTGTCTCTGCTCTTCTGCTATCCTTTTGGCTGCATCCTCTGGCGACTCCTTGAAGATGGTTCTAGCAAGGGCATGTCCCATGACTCGAATAAGCATATCGCCTAACATGATGGCAGAGCCTATTCACGCTCTGTAGGGGAGTCGAGAGGAATCGAGCGAGGCCTATCGACAGCGTGCATTATTAGAAGCAATAAAAGTCTCTGAGCACCCGCATCTTTGACAAATACCTCCTTCCATTTGATGCTCTATGGGTAACTTAGAAGAGTTAGTAACCACTTTTGGCATACCGTCTACATGTCTGTTGTGATCCTCGTAAAACATCCTGGCCGAAAATGGCTTTTTGGGATGTAGCGTAGGCTCATAGTCAGATAAGCATTCGACAGAGCCGTTGGAACCCTTTGAAACAATGCTACGTCCGCCGGATATTAAGACGTTCGTTAAGCGGATAAAAGCCAGTTCGCTCTTTGTGAACTGGCAACCATGAGAGGCAGCGAATGCTACTATCTTGGATTCACTATATCCAAACCAGCCATATGTCAGTTTAGTATAGCTTGCAGCAAGTACACTTGATTCTGAGAGTTTTCGGTAGAACACTCTTACATCTTCGTGAGACATAATGCTGAGTCTGACAGAGGCCATCCTTCCAGCAAACGTTTTCTTGAGCCTTGCGCCAAGGGATGGCGAGTAGTTTCCAATGGCGAATTTCAACCTAGAAATCCGAATGATTGGTAATTCTTAGGGGGCAGTGACCGGGCGGTGCCTCGACTGCCCTCTGCGTTACCTGTAACCACAACTCCTCTGCGACCTCTCAGCAGGATTGTAAAAGGTAGCGCCGCCGTGCCTGCGGCACCGCGGCGGGGCGGGTGATGGGGCTATGCGCCTGCGACCGGGCCGGGCTGCGGCCCCCGCACTCCCCGCCGCACCCGGCCCCGTCGCGTAGGCAACGCATGAGCGAGATTGCGAAAACGCTGGCCGCGAAACTGGAGGTTATCGCCGAACTCGCGGGCAAATTCCTGCTGAAGGAGAGAGGCCCGCTGGCGGGAAACATCATGCTGGCGAGCGACCCAAGCTGCGGAGGGACGCTTGCACAAAAAATGTGGGCAGATGCACAGGAGGACAATATCGGAGCGCAAAGCGCGTTGCCTGGCACCGCCCCGGCCTCGTGTGATCCACTCGCCGATACGGGTGAACCCTTCACTGGCCAGAGCCAAAACCAGGGTGTGAGTGCTCTCCGCTCTTTCCGCGCCACGGGCCGGCAATTGCCTTGTGCTCCATTCCCGCGAAAACGCGATGGCGCGGGACTTGATCTCATTCCACGAAAGCGGCATGGCTTAGGATGGCTTCCCTGCCCGCTGAAAGTCGAGCGACGAAGCCGGGAGAACGGCCGGGGGTTTGGTTAAAAGAAGTTCCAGCATCGTTCCCACGTCCAGCTGCGAAGTCGAGGCCGGAACCTTGAGCAATGCGTTGGCGGAGGGCAGCCGCGTGATGTCCCCGGAACTTTTCCAGGGCAGCGCGCGACATTCGAGCCGGCCCTCCTTGAAAGCAGCCAGGGCGGGCCACCAGGTTTCGCGGACGTTCCCTGTATCGGCCATCGCTTCGGCCAGAATGCCCGACACCGGTTTTGAGGCAGCATGGGCCAGCAGGCCTTCCAGCGCGCGGCGGACAAAAAGATGAAAACAAACAAAATGCGATAGGGCATTTCCCGGCAGGCCGAAAATAATGCGCTTCGCGGCCGTGCCGAAGATCAGCGGCTTTCCGGGCCGGACATTCACTTCCCGAAAATGGATCGTTGCGCCCAAATACCGAAAAACGTCTCCGCTGAAATCATAACTCCCCTGCCCCGACCCGCCGGAAATAAGGACCATGTCGTAGGTTTCCGCTTTCGCCTCGGAAATCATTTGCAGCAAAGTGGGTAGATCGTCTGCGGCGTGGATATGCGTGATCGCATTCACTCCGTGTTCGCGGCAAAGACCCGCGATGAGCGACGCGTTGCTGTTGCGGATTTGCCCCGTCGCGGGCGTCCGGTCAGGCGAAACAATTTCGTCGCCGGTCGTCAGATGCAAAATCCTGGGCTGTTTCGACACGAATAAAGAGGTCTTCCCGACGGAAGCGAGCAAAGCGACCGCCGTGGCATCGAGCGTCGTGCCCGGCTCGAGCAAAACTTCGCCCGCCCTCGCATCCTCGCCCCGCGCCCGCACATTGGACGCCGCGGTCCGCTTGCGAATATAAATCCGGTCTTCACGCGCTTCGACGTGCTCCTGCATGATCACCTTCAGGCCGGGACCTGGCAGCCGCGCTCCGGTAAAAATCCGCACGGCTTCGCCCGGCTCGATCTTCCGGTCGATGGCCAGGCCAGCGCGAATTTCCCCCACAACCCGCAACTCGTCGGCGGCGTCATCCGCACGGACGGCGTAGCCATCCATCGCCGAGCGATCAAAGGGCGGCTGGTCCTCCGCCGGCGCCACCGGCTCGCGCAGCACCCGCCCGTGCGCCCCGGCCAGCGTGACCGGCTCGGTCGGCAGGGCGGCCGTCCGCTCCCCGATGACTTTCTGCGCTTCTAAAACTGAGATCATGGGTCAGATCATGCCACAAGAAATGGAGCCTGCGGTAGCTCTAGAATGCTTGAATGGCGTATTTGGCCTAAAAAAATAGTCTATCTAAGCCATTTAAGACAGGGGACTGCCAAAGTCCTTTTCCTAGGCGATGTGCGGGCGGAGTAGGCAGATAGTTAGATAACAGAGCCGAAAAAGACAGAATAGCTAAAGGTCCTTCGACTCCGCTACGCTCCGCTCAGGATGACGGGCTTTTTATAGAGTCGCTGACGCGACGGCTGAACTGATCGTTGACTCGGTTCGCTCCCGCGAACCCTCGCCCTGCGGGATCGCCTGCGGCGATTCCATCTTGACCGTTCCCAACGGTCAAGATTCGACTCCGCTACGCTCCGCTCAGGATGACGGGCTTTTTATAGAGTCGCTGACGCGACGGCTGAACTGATCGTTGACTCGGTTCGCTCCCGCGGAGACTCTTCTTTTTGACCCTACCTCCCAGGAGACGTAAAGCTAAGCGGCTTTCCAGATGGGTACGTCCTTCTTGAATTCGTCCATGAATTCCTGGAGAAAGAGGAACCCTTCGCGCCGGTGCCGCGATTGGATGCCGACGTAGATTGCGCTTTCGCCGGTGGGAATTTTCCCCAGACGATGGACGATGCGGACCGCCTGGCACGGATGCCGTTTTTCAAGGCTGGCAATTTTCTCCCGCATGACTTTTTCGGCCATGGAGGCATAGGCCTCGTAATTCAGGGAAGCAATTTTCGCCGCGCCTTCGGTCTCGCGCACCATGCCATAGAACTCGACCAGCGAGCCCGTTTCGGGATCAAACGGAATGGTCCACGATTGCGGGCGCGCGATGGGTTCCGTGGATAGAACGATGTCGACAAGCATCATGATTCAACCTCCTGAGACCGGCGGGATGATCGCGATTTCATCTCCAGGATCAAGCATCTCGCCACTTTGCAGATAGGTTTCGCGTCGCGCCAGACGCGCCGTTTTTCGCAAGGCCGCCATGGGGGGAAACTGATTGATCAATGCCGTCCAGAATTCGGATTCGGTCACCGGCTTTTCGATTTGCAAATGGCATTCATCCCGACCGGCGGCTTCGCGGCTTTGGGCAAAGAAGAGAACTTTCATGGGAACACGGGTCAGGACAATCTATCGCATGTGAAGGAAATGTTGAGCAATTTGCTCGTACCTTCGCTTCTTTTTGCAAAAGTAAGCAAGGAAGTCCCATGAACCGCATCATTTTTGACGATCTTTTCGTGCTGGAGATGGCGAACAACCATTACGGCAAATTGGAGCGCGGCTTGCAAATCGTCCGCGAGTATTCGCGCATCGTACGCTTCAACAATGTCCGCGCGGCGATCAAGGTGCAACTGCGCGACGTGGACAGCTTCGTCCACAAAGATTTTCGCGATCGGACGGACATCCGCTACATCAAGAAGACGGTCGACACGCAATTGTCCCGGGCAGATTTTCAGACCCTGACCGAGGCGATCAAAAAGGGAGGATGCATCCCGATGGCGACGCCGTTTGACGAGGCGTCGGTGGATTTTTGCACGGAGCTGGGCCTGCCGATTTTGAAGCTGGCGAGTTCAGATGTGAACGACTGGGTGCTAATCGAGAAAATCGCGAAGACGCGCAAACCAGTGATTTGCTCAACCGGCGGCACGTCGCTGAAGGACCTCGACGATCTGGTCATGTTTTTTGAGAACCGCAACATCCCGCTGGCAATCAACCATTGCGTTTCGATTTATCCGTGCGAGGAAAGCGATCTCGAATTGAACCAGATCGACTTTCTGAGCAATCGCTATCCGAATCACGTCATCGGCTTATCGACACACGAATACAAGGACTGGGATTGCTCGATGCAAATTGCCTATGCGAAGGGCGCGCGGACGTTCGAGCGGCACATCGACATCGATGACGGCATGCCGGTTTCGCCCTACTGCAGCCTGCCCGCGCAAATCGATGTCTGGTTCAAGGCGTTCAATCGCGCACGCGTGATGTGCGGAAGCAGCGGAGAAACGCGGCGGATCATTCCGGACGGCGAGAACAAATACCTGAACAACCTGGTGCGCGGCGTTTACGCGAAGCGCGATCTGCCGGCCGGTCACACGCTCAATCACGAGAGCATGGAGAAGGACGTCTACCTGGCGATTCCGCTGCAAAAGGGGCAAATTTCGTGCCGCGAATTGATGCAGGGCGAAGCCTTGCTGCGTCCGATTGCGCAGGACAAGCCGATTCTGATCGACGACATCGACAGCGCCTACGCCTACAACGACGAGTTGAAAAATCTGATTTACGAGCGGGGAATTTAACGGGGCTATTCCCAAGGGGGAATAAGCAGGTTGCGCGCGAATTCGTCGCGGGGCAAAAACGGCGCCATGTCTTCCAGCGGCGCAGTCACCATCCGGCCATCGGGCAGCTTCTTGGAACTGAGCTTGGGCTCGAAACCTTGCGTCCGATCGAGGATGACCTCGCAAAGAATCGGGCCTTCCGTCGCCAGGGCTGCCGAAATTTGAGAGGAGAAATGTTTTCCCTCAATTCGAACTCCACGCACGCCGTGGGCCTGCGCAACTTTGACGAAATCAGGAAAGGAAACGCCACTGTCTTCTCCTTCGCCGATGAGCTTGCCAAAGAAATTCGATTGCGTGGTGCGAATGGAAAGATAGCCGCCGTTGTTGAGCACGAAGATAACGAGATTGAGCCGATCATGCGCGACGGTCTGCAATTCCTGGAGGTTCATCATGATGCTGCCGTCGCCGGCGAGGCAAATCACGCGCTTGCCGTGTGCGACCGCAGCGCCGATGGAAGCGGGCAGATCGTAGCCCATCGACGCCGAGCCCGAGTTGCTGAAAAGCCGCTGACCCCTTTTGATCGTGGCGGCCTGGAACGGAACGATGCAGGCCGTGGCATCGCCACAGACAACGACGTCTTCATGGTTCAATTGCTGAAAAAGCGTTTCGACAAAAAAGTAGGGATTGATGCCGTTTTCGGTCGTGCGCTGGCGGGGGAGCACGGAGGGATAAAGAGCCAGTCGTTCGCGGCACCAGGCGAGCCAGCCGGAATGCTTTTCATGCGGCGCATAACCGCGTTGCAATTGCCGCTTCATTTCTTCGAGGAAGAATTTCGCCTCGCAACAAATGCCCCGGTCGGCGACGGAAGTCGGCTTGGTTAATTCCGCCGGATCGACGTCGATTTGTATTTTATAGGCGTGGCGGGCAAACGATTTCCAGTTGTAGCTGACCTGCCGGATGCACATGCGCGAGCCAAGAATCAAAACGAAGTCGGCGTTCTGAACGGTGAAATTTCCCGGTCGCGTGCCGATGGTGCCCTGCCGGCCGCAATAAAAGGGATTGTCGGTGGGCAAGAGGTCGGGCGTCCAGGCGGTGACCACCGGAATTTTAAGCAGGACGGCGATTTCCTCGAGCAGGTCGAGCGCACCGGCCAGGCGGACGCCAGTGCCGACGAGCAGCACGGGCCGCTCGGCCGCTCGGATGCGATCGAGAATTTCGGTCGTGATGGAGTCGATATTCGCAGGCAAATAAATGGGCGGGGCAGGATCGGGTATGAAGGCCGGAAGGGTCTCGGGATCGATCACGGCGGCCTGGACATCAACCGGAAGATCGAGCCAGCAGGGACCGGGACGACCCGAGGTGGCGAGGTGAAGGGCCTTTTCCAGCTCGAAGCGAATCGTGTTGGGATCGAGGATGGTCCTGGCGTACTTGGTCATTTTCTGCGCGGCATGGACGATATCGACTTCCTGATCACCGAGCTGGCGCAGACCCGGCAGATCGTAGCTGGCGAGCAGCGTTTCTCTTTTGGCCTGACCGGAAATGACGAGCATCGGAATCGAATCGGTGAAGGCGCCGAAGACACCGTTGAGCGCGTTGATCCCGCCCGGACCGGCGGTCACGTTGACAAAACCAATCGTACCGGTGACTCGGGCGTAGCCTTCGGCCGCCATGGCACTGGCCTGCTCGTGATGGTTGCAGGTGTAACGCAGCCGCGGCTCGCGCGCGATGGCGTCATTGAGATGCATGGCGCCTCCGCCGGTGACGAGAAAGGCGTGACGAACTCCATGCTCGACCAGCTTCTGGACGACGTAATCGGCAAGACGAATCATTGACCCGCGGAGCCTCTCACGTTTGCCAGCGAGGAAAAAGGTTAAAGCGATTTGCCCGGCCCAAGCGCCGATTCACAGTTGGCCTAATCCCTTTAATGCAGCTTGGGATTTAAATCGGAAAATCGGTTGATGGAAGACTGTTATCGAGCACCGTAAAGAATGCACACGAAACGTATCGCCGATATTACCTCTCAATCGCTCAAAAATGCCGATCCTAATCTTCTTCGAACCATTGGGGACGTTTGTTTCCTGGCGGGGTTCGCCAGCGTTATTGGATCGATTATTTGCTGGGGCATTAAAAAAGGCACCGACGAAGACGCCAAGGCTGAGCGCCTGGGGATTTTCACGGGCCTTTGGGCACCGACGTTTTTCATTCTGTCGAATCGTTTCGAGCGCTACGCCGACCGGGCGGAATAGACCGGACGTAACAGCACGGAGTGCGACGGCTATACTGAGGATCGACGGCGCATGATCGGCTCTAAATTTTCGGACGGGGCTGGAATCGATCCATGTTGATGGTCATCCGCTGCCTGATGGAGAGGAAGGGCACGGCGACCTGGACGGAGGTTTGCACCCGGGCGGGGCCGATGGCTTGGCCGGCGTCGTTTAATTCGTAACGAAAACTGAGAGCGCTGATCTGGGCGAAGACCCAGGCGATCTCGACCGGCTCGGCCAGGGTCGCTTCTGTTTTGAGCACGGAATAATCGCGCGGACTGATCCACATCCGGCCGCGCAAATGGTTTAAAACTTTTTCCGTCTGGTTGCGATAAGGTTGATTCGGTTTGGGCTCGAAACTGAGGACGTAAGCCGGCTGATTGCGGAAAGTATCGGTGCCGGCGAGGCTGATGTTGAAACGATTCGCGAGGTCCTTAAGGGTGATATCGATCTTTTGCTTTTGCGCCTTGTGTCCTTGCGCCTGAAGGGCGGCTTCGTCGGGATTGGCCGGGAGATTGTCGCCTTTTTCCGAAAGAACCTGGACCTCATCCGGCGCGCCGGGGCGGATGATCATTTGCAGTTCCTGGTGTTGAATCACCCGATTATTTTCATCCAGCCGTTCGGTTTGAAGGGTCTGATGATATTGCATCGACTTGAGGGCTTGTTGGTTGGCTTCGTCGCGGGCGATGACCTGCTGGATAATGGTCTCCAGCGGCGGTGTAGGTTGGGACGCGAGGACACGATCTCCACCGAAAAGCGCCAGGCTGAAGAATACGACGAGGATTCGTGGGTACATGGTCGGTATTTTGGCGAAACCAGGACGCCGCGGTGACGGCAACCCTAACCATCGTCGAAAGTAGGGATTGAGCAAGCGTCGCAAAGGGTACGCACCGAGCGGATGAACGGTTGCGTCGTTTATCGAAATCGAAAGGATTATTTGACGGGTTCGATTTCGCGGATGAGGAATTTATATTGCTGAATGGGGAAAAAGAAATGGGCCTTGCGGCTGCTGATGGCGATCGCAGCGAAGGCGAGGACCATGATGGATATTTCGACGAGAAGGACGAGAAGAAGACCGACCGCAAAGGTCGCCCAGCCTGCGATGGCCCAGGCAGTGACCAAGCGGATAATGACCACGACGACGACGAGCAGGGAAAGGAGGGCGCCCAAGCCGAGTGAACAGAAGATCAGGCGCACACCGACGAGTTCGTTGTAGCAGGAAATCGCGGCCAGGCCGTGGATGACCAGGCTGGTGAGATTGAGTTTGGATTCCCCATGTAAGCGGGTTCCGCGTTGGGTTGGAATGGTTGTGTAGGGAATGTTCGCCGAGACGACCGAGGCCGCGAAATGAAGCCAGAGATTGGGATCGACGACGAGCCGCCCCAGCAAGGGGCGCGGCACGATGCTGAAGTTGCCGAAACGAATGCCATAGCCGGTCAGGAAGAAATGGAGGGCGCGATAGAATTGGTAACAAATGCGAAAAAGGCCGCTCTCGGATCGTTTCGCGCGCGCGGCAAAGATGACTTGGGGTTCGCCCTGACGCTCGAACGACTCGATGAGCTGGATGACATCAACCGGCCGATCTTCGCCATCGGCGTCCATGATGACCACGGCGTCAGCGGATTTGGTTTCGAAGACGTGCGACAGGCCGATGGCGATGGCGCGCTGATGGCCGAGATTGCGGTTGAGGGTGACGATTTCGATCTGACTGAAACCGGCGCTTTGAATAGCGAAGCCGGGCGGACGGGCGGGAAGTGAGCCGTCATCGACGAGGACGAGTTGCACGCTCCACGCACGCCGGCGGAGTTCGTCGCCCAAAGTGACAAACAATTTCGCGGCGGATTCCCAGTCATTGTAAAGGCAGCTCAGGATGACAATCGATTTCATGGCGGGAGGCCGACCGAGGATGACCTGCTGAGGCTGAGGGAAAAGCGGACGCCGGTCACGCCGAAAGGATTTCGGGCATGGCGGGTTCAGCTGAATTTCAGTGACAAATTCGAGCGCATGGCTTATGCTTCCCCTCCCTGCACTCGTGGCGAAATGGCAGACGCGCACGCTTGAGGTGCGTGTGGGGTAACCCATGGGAGTTCGAGTCTCCCCGAGTGCACACCTTTCTGATGTCCTAGGGAAATATTAGGACCATTAAAATCAAAGTTGTGATTGTAATAATCGCCGGACATTTCCGCTAAGCGATGGCGGATCGCCTCTGACGTTGGTATACTTAAGGGATGTCACCCAAGCGACTGATCGGCGCGCGCCTGCTGGCGCTGATTATGGTTGCCGCCCTCGTTTTGCCTTTGACCGGCGCGACTTCCGACGGCGTTTCCCTAAGTAAGAGTATCCGACACGTTCCCGAGGTGCCCACAAACGGGGCGATCAATCCGCATCGCGCCTATATTTCCCGCGCGACGTTGAAGCCGGAGGAAGTTGCGGCGCAGATGGATTTCGAGGTCGCGCTGAAGATGCCAAATTTTGCTGAACTGCAGGCGCGCGTGGCGAAGGGGGAACGCATTTCGCCGGCGGAGATGGAGGCGCGATTCGCTCCGTCAGCGGCCGATTACCAATCCGTGGTCGATTGGCTGACCGGGCAGGGATTCACGATTACGCGCCGGGACGCGGGGCGTCTGGCGGTCTTTGCGCGCGGCAATGTGGGTAAGATCGCGCAGGCGCTGCAGATTACTTTCGCCCGGGTCGCGCTGGAAGGCCAGGAATATACCTCCGCGACGAGCGCGCCAATCGTGCCCGGATCGGTGGCGCCGCTTCTGGTGGGCATTAACGGACTGCAGCCGCATTTGCGGTTTCATAAACATATCGTCCTGCGTCCGCAATCGTTGACCGGGACCAGCCAGCCGTATCTTCCCAGCCAGATTTCGCAGGCATACCAGGCGAATACGCTGTCGAATATCACCGGCGCGGGACAAACGATTGCCATCGTCATCGACACTTTCCCCAACACCAGCGACCTGACCTCGTTCTGGCAAACCTACAGCGTCAACCAGTCGATCAATAATATTACATTTATCCAGGTCGTTTCGGGGACGCTCCCTTCGCCCTCGGGTGAGGAGACGCTGGACACGGAATGGAGCAGCTCGATCGCGTCCGGCTCGAAAGTGCGGGTCTACGCCACAATGGAACTTTCCACCAACGATCTGGACCAGGCCTACAGTCAAATCTACAGCGATGTAACTTCTCAACCGCAGTTGGAGATCCACCAGATGTCGATGAGTTACGGCATTGGCGAGGAGTACACGACGAGCAGCCAGACCGAGACCGACGACCAGTATTTCGCGGAGCTGGCCGGCGCCGGGGTGACCGTCTTCGCCTCCTCGGGCGACGGCTCCTCCACGCCGGGCGACAGCGGTGTGTCCACCGACACGACGGGGCCGCTTCAGGTGGAGAATCCGGCGAGCGATCCGAACGTGACCGGCGTCGGTGGCACTTCCCTCACTCTCAATTCCAGTGGCAACGAAGCCACCGAAACGGCGTGGTCCGGCAGCGGGGGCGGTACGAGTATTTATTTTAGGCGTCCGTCCTGGCAAACGGGAACCACGCTTCCCTCCGGCACGATGCGGCTGGTCCCGGACGTCGCCTGCCCGGCCGATCCCAACGAAGGCGCGGTGCTGATCCTGAACGGCAATCAGGAAGTTGTTGGAGGCACCAGTTGGAGCAGCCCGACATGGGCCGGATTCTGCGCGTTGATGAATCAAGTGCGGTTTAATGCGAGTCTTCCCTCGCTCGGGCTGCTGGGGCCCTATCTCTATCCGCTGGTTGGCACTTCGAATTTTCGCGACATTACCAGTGGAAGTAATGCACTCGGCGGGAACGGCGGCGGGAAATATGTCACTGCCGCCGGCTACGATGAAGTGACCGGCTTGGGCGTGCCACTGGTGCAAACTCTATCGCAAACCCTGCTTCTTTCGGAGCCGCCGCTGCTGACCATCTCGCCGGCGCAATTGGTTTCGCCCGGGCAGAACGCCACGTTCTCGATCACGGCAACGGGCAATGCGTCCGGCTTCAGCTACCAATGGCAACGGCTGCCGCTCGGCACGAGTACCTGGACAACGCTCAGCGATAACGGCACCTATTCGGGATCGGCGACTGCGTCGCTGACGGTGACCGACACGACGACGGCGATGAGCGGCGACGAATTCCAATGCGAGGTTAATTTTGACGGAAGCCGTGCAACGACGAGTCTCGCCTCTCCCTTGGTGGTCGACACGCCTCTCACTACCGTCGCGCTAGCCGGAAGCGTGGGTTCCGCGGGTCTGGTCAATGGCAACGGAACGTCAGCCGAATTCAATTACCCGAGCGGAATTGCTCTCGACAGCTCCGGCAATCTTTATATCGCCGATTTCAGCAACAACGTGATTCGTGAGGTGACGCCGAGTGGCGCGGTGACGACGGCGTACGGCAACGGAACGGCGGGAAGCGTCAATGAGTCGATCAATGCTCCGACGACGGCGGAGTTCAATCAGCCAAATGCCATCGCGGCTTTTGGTTCGACTTTTTATGTGGCCGATACCGGGAACGACACGATACGGAAACTTTCTTCCGGGAATGTTTCGACCCTGGCGGGACGGGCCGGCCATACCGGTTCAACCAATGGATCCGGTTCAAGTGCGAGATTTAACAGCCCGAATGGGGTGGCGGTAGATAGCTCAGGCAATGTCTACGTGGCCGATACCAGCAATAATCTAATCCGCAAAATCACGTCGGGCGGCACAGTCAGCACGCTGGCGGGGAGCGGGACGGCCGGCTATCTCAATGGTACGGGCACGGCGGCGGAATTCAATTCCCCCACGGGTGTCGCCGTCGACAGCTCGGGCAATGTTTACGTGGCCGATTATGGTAATTTCGTAGTTCGTAAAATCACGTCGGCGGGAGTGGTAACGACTTACGCCGGGCAGGACGGGGCGGCAGGTTACCAGGACGGCCTTGCCGCCGATTCGCTTTTTCAGGCGCCCATCGGCGTGTGGGTCGATGGCTCGAACAATCTTTACGTTTCGGACAGTCTCGCCGCCACGAACACCGGAAATAATCTTCTGCGCCGGGTGACGCCCGCCGGGGTGGTGAGCACGATCGCCGGCGATCCAGGAGTGACCGGCAGCGCAAATGGCACGGGAACGGCCGCGCAATTTAACAGCCTTCAATTTGCGCTGACGAATTCCGCCGGTGTGGTTTACCTCGTCGATACGTTCAACCAGACGGTTCGCGCAGCGGGCATCGCGCCGATCATCACGACGGCGCCCGTTGCGCAAACAGCGACAGCGGGGCAGTCGGTTACGTTTTCCGTCACCGCTTCCGGCACGGGTCCGTTTACGTATCAATGGCTCTTCGACGGCTCCGACATTTCGGGCGCGACTGGTTCCTCCTATACGATATCGAGTGTGTCGAGCGCGAATGCCGGGAGTTACTCGGTGATGGTGAGCGACGCGTATGGAAACGTCACGACGACGCAGGTGAGCCTGACCGTGAATGCCGCGCCGAGCGTTGCCAGCGATACGCCCACGATGCCGCAGTGGATGCTCATGGTGATGGCTGGACTGTTGGCGCTGGCCGCGACGAGAGCGACCTCCTGCAAAAATGGAGTGAATGAGGGAAGGCGTACAAAATTCCTAAATTTTCCCAATTAACGAAATTCATGAGAGGAAGCCTGCCGGCTTGCGCTAAACCAAAGGAAGGCAATGGAATTGCGCGGACAATGACGTTCCCAAATAGAGTTTAGGGAACGAGGAAGAAGGCCAAGAAATAACGGAATTGATCCTTCGACAAGCTCAGGATGACAGGCAAATATTTTTTGACTGTTGCAAAGATATCAATTTGTTGTCCGGGCTACCCGTCAACCGACTTGTAAGGCGTGGCGCATCGCGTGGGCGGTCTGCTCAATGTCTTTCCCGGTATGGGCGGCGCTGATGAAGCCGGTTTCAAATTGCGACGGCGCGAGATAGATTCCCCGTTCGCCAGCATGGCGTGAAAGAACCGCGCGAAGTGATCGAGGTCTGGCCGTCTTGGCGTCGTCCAGATTTCGGACCGGCTGTTCGGTGAAGAAGAGGCAGAACATCGAGCCGATGCGATAAAACGACATAATCCGAGCCCGGCCGATTTGAGCGCCGCGCGCGTTTCGCACTCGAGTTGCGCGCCCAGTTTTTCCAGTTTGGCGAAGACGTCCTGCTCCTCCAAAATTTTGAGCTGGGCCAGGCCCGCCGCCATGGCCAGCGGATTGCCGGAAAGCGTGCCCGCCTGATAGACCGGGCCGAGCGGCGCGAGAAAATCCATGATGTCGGCGCGTCCGCCCAACGCGCCGACGGGCAGGCCGCCGCCGATCACCTTGCCGAAGCAGGAGAGATCGGGCCGCACGCCGAGCAGTTCCTGCGCGCCGCCGCGAGCGACGCGGAAGCCGGTCATCACCTCGTCGAAAATCAGGAGCGTGCCGTGGGCGGTGCAGAGTTCGCGCATGGTTTCGAGATAGCCGGGCGCGGGCAGGATCAGGCCCGCGTTGGCGGGAATGGGCTCGACGATCACCGCCGCGATTTCGCCCTCGTTTTGCTCGAAGGCGTGACGCAAGCGCGTCCGCGTCGTTGAAGGGCAGGGCGATGGTGAGCGCGGCGAGCGCGGCGGGAATGCCGGCGCTGTCGGGCTGGCCGAGCGTGAGCGCGCCCGAGCCGGCCTTGACCAGAAGCGAATCGACGTGGCCGTGGTAGCAGCCCTCGAACTTGATGATCTTGTCCCGGCCGGTGAAGCCGCGCGCGAGGCGGATGGCGGTCATGGTCGCCTCGGTGCCGCTGTTGGTCATGCGCACTTTTTCGACCGACGGCACCCATTCGCAAATTTTGCGCGCGAGTTCGACTTCCAGCGGATTCGGAATGCCGAAGCTCGTGCCGCGATCGGCCGCGGCTTTCACCGCCGCGATGACCTCCGGATGCGCGTGGCCGAGGATCGACGGGCCCCAGGTGCAGACGTAATCGATGTAGACTGTTGCCGTCGATGTCCTCGACGCGCGAACCGTAGGCCTTCTGCGCAAAAAACGGCGTGCCGCCCACGGCGCGAAAAGCGCGCACCGGCGAGTTGACGCCGCCGGGAATGTAGCGGAGCGCCTCGGCGAAAAGTTCCTCGGATTGTGCCTGAATCATCGCTTCCAAGATGACAGGCTTTCTCGATGGTTACAAATCCAGGGTATTTCCCCGGGTGCTGATGGAGGGAAACTGCCGCTTCCAAAAATAACGGACCGAGGGCGTCGCCTTGGGCGGAAGTTTGCCGACGAAGGCAGCGTTTTGAATTTCTTTAACTCCCAACTTGAGCCGCCCCTTCCGTAATTTGGTCTGGAAAAGCACGGCCAGACCCGAGCGGAGCGGACGATCAAACAGGTCGATGACCTTGGCGGAAACAACGGTCAGGCCGATTTCTTCCTTGATTTCGCGGCAGAGCGCGCTGCTTAAGCGCCTCGGCAGAACGGACCTTGCCTCCGGGAAGCGACCAAAGTTGTTTGCCCGCCTTTTGCTGGATCAAAAGAACATTTCCGTAAGCATCCTGAATCCAGGCTAAAACGGAGACTTCCTTGGCAGAAACGGGCCGGACATTGGAAGCCAGCCTTTTTCGGTTTGGCATGAAGCGATATAAAGCAATCAACGGGCCATGTCACTCATTTGTAACATTTGAAACCGCAGACCAAAGATTGTCCCCCTCGAAGAATCGCCTACTTGACGCCGAACGCGAAGACCGTGGCGGTCTTGAAAGTATCTCCGGGGGCGAGAATCGTTGAGGGAAAATTGTCGTGGTTGGGAGAGTCGGGGAAGTGCTGCGTCTCGAGACAAAACGCGCTGTATTGCCGATAGACATTGCCGCCCGCACCGACGAGAGTGCCGTTGAGAAAGTTGCCGGTGTAAAATTGCACACCGGGTTGGTCAGTCGAGACGGTGAGCGTGCGGCCGCTTTTCGGATCGTAGATCTCGGCAGCCACCGCCCAGTTGGAGAAAAAGCCTTTGTTCAAAACGAAGTTGTGGTCGTAGCCGACGGGCTTGCCGCCGACTTCTTTCAGGTGAAGGCCGATGGGCGTCGGGGTGAGAAAATCCAATGGCGTGCCGTCCACGTTTTTGATTTCGCCCGTGGGAATAAGCGCGGCATCGACGGGCGTGAAAGTGTCGGCATGAAGCGTCAGCACCTGGTTGAGAATCGTGCCACTTCCGGCGAGATTGAAGTAGCTATGGTTGGTGAGATTGATGATCGTGGTCTTGTCGGTCGTGGCTTCGTAGGCGATGCGCAGTTCGTTGTCGTCGTTGAGCGAAAAGGTGACGCTGACAAAAAGATTGCCGGGATAGCCTTCTTCACCGTCGGGGCTGAGCCGGCTCAGGCGCACGGCTGGGATGTCGGACTCGACCGGTTCGAATTTCCACATCCGTTTGTCGAAGCCAAGCGAGCCGCCATGGAGTGAGTTGGGGCCGTCGTTGCGCGGCAATTGGTTGATGTGTCCGCCCAGCTTGAACTGGCCGTTGGCAATGCGATTGGCATAGCGGCCAATGGTGGCGCCGAAGTGGGACTTGGCGCGGAGATAGGGAGTGAATTGGTCAAAGCCGAGAACAACGTCGTCGAGCCTGCCATTACGGTCCGGCGCCATGATTTTAACGATGGTGGCGCCGTAATCCATGATGCTGACGCTCAAGCCGTTTTTGTTGGTCAACGTGCGGAGGGTAACGAGCTCACCCTGGCTCATACGGCCGAAGGGTTTGGACGTGACCGAACCGGAGGCGGGGGATGAGGACGTATCGGCTTGGCTCAGGGCGACCGCACCGAGCATAAGGGCAATTGTCAGGCCGAACGAACGTACCAGCAGGGATGAGGAAGGCATGAATGGAGGATAATCGCGGCCGTGGCCACTTTTCTTTCAGATGAGCAGGCAGGAACGGTCAGGCGCTGAAGCTTTCACCGCAGGAACAGTGGGCCGTGGCGGTGGGATTGGTCACCTTGAAGCCACCCTTCTGAAGATCATCGCTGAAGTCGAGCAGGGAACCGGAAACGAAACGGGCGCTCTTGGGATCCATCACGACGTTGACGTTATGGGTGCGCACGAGGATGTCGCGATTGGCCGGGCCGTCGACGAGGTCCATCTTGTACTGCAGGCCGGAGCATCCCCCGCCGATGACGGCCAGCCGCAATGCGCCGTTGGGACGTCCCTGGCGCACGAGCAGTGATGTGAGCTTTTCCGAGGCCTTCTCGGTGATTTTGCAAAGCTTTTCGTTGCCGATCGTAATTTTCGGAGCGGGTTTTGGGGCCTCTGTCACTTCCATCTCTTTAGTATGGAGCGTATTGAGGGCAGACGCAAGCCATGCGCGGTCTCACTTACCGGCGGGTGCGTGCAGTGCATCGGCCATTTGTTGCGAGGTGAAGATGAGAATGTGCTTCTGCTTGTCGTAGAGAACGGTCGCTTTATCGCTACGAATCCACTCGATGCAGGTGGGATCGCTGCTGGCGGTGGGCGTCCAGGGCGAATCGGACGAATCGGCGGCCATGATGGTCTGCAATTCCGCATCGGTAAAAGCGCTTTTATCATTTTTGGAAACACGGGCGCCGACCTCCTTGTCCTTGCTCAAAAAAATGATCAGGGTGTAGCCAGTGGCGCTGAAGGCGACGGTGCCAAAGGGAAGTTTGGCGCTGGCCTCGGTGTACCCGATCGGCTTGCCATACCGTGCGACGCATTGCGCCACGGTCTCGCCCAGGTTGGCCCGCAACGGAATGGTCAAGAGACAAAAGAATATGAGCGCAGATCGAAGCACGGAAAAATCGATATTTTCACAACCGGGCCGAACAGTCACGCTGTGAAAGGCTCTTTCTCGTTGCTAAGAAACACTTCACACGCCACTTTTTCCCTGCCGCATGAGCAACCTGAATCGAGCGCTCCACATTTTTCTTTGGAGTTTTGTCTTTATTTTCATCGTCTCCTGTTCGCTGCAAATCACACAGGTTGATATCTGGTGGCAGCTTTCGGAAGGAGCGCGAATTCTCCATACCTGGGCGCTTCCGACCGCGCCGGTGGCCGCTTTCGGATTGCCGGCAACGCCCTACTTCGACGAGTACGCCGGTTACGAGGTGGTCCTGGCGCTGTTGTACAAAATCGGCGGTTTTCCGGGCCTTTGGATGGTCTTCGCCGCCATCTACCTGGCCATTATTTTTCTGCCCGTTGCGACGTCCGGACACAAGTATCCGGCGTTTGATTTTATTTCCACGCTGGCGCTGCTGTTCGGGGGCATCCTGATGAAAGGGCGACTACAACAAAGGCCGGAACTGGTCGGCGGACTGTTAATCGTGATTTTGATGGTGGTTCTTCGCCAGTCGCGCTTGGAAAAAATCCCAACCCGGACGCTGGTCACTCTCTTTTTTCTTTTTCTGGCCTGGACAAACATCCATAGCAGTTTTGTGCTTGGGCTTTTTGTCCTGGGTCTTTGGTTGGCGTGCGAGATTCTGCTGAAATTCGCGCAATTTCCCCGCGGGCTTCTACTTCGCAATGCGGCGCAAATCGGCGGTACCAGCTTGATCGCAACGATGCTTAACCCCTACGGTCCGCAGCGGCTGCTCTTTCCCTTCCAGCAGGCGCTTGATCCGGGCTCGACCGCACTTTCCCCGGAGATGTGGCCGATCACGGATCTCGACACGACGGCCGGCATCCTGCTGGTTATCGCCGTTGCGCTGCTTTTCTGGGGTATTTTAACCACGCGGGGCGTGCCGCTTTGGCTGACGATCTTTTCGTTGTTCGCCGTATACATGTCATTCAAAAGTTTCCGTTCGGTGAATCTCCTGGCCAGTTCCCTCCTCTTCGTCTACGCGGAGCGAACAGAAAAGAGCGACAAAAACTCCTCTCTTCCCGGGCCTCTGCTACTCGCAGGAAACGTCGGCCTGTCGCTGCTCTGTATCTTCTTTCTTTTCGGGGACGCGTATGACTTTATTTTCAGCTACGGCGAGATGCGCAGAGAGCACCGGGTGGCGACGCACGCCATCATCTATGCTCCAGACATTTGCCGGGTCAGGGTCAGTGATTCGAACGCTCGTATTCCCGTTCTGTGCGGTCAACAAATCGGCTCCTATCTTTCCTTCGACCGCGCCAGCCAGTTCCAGCCTTTCATCGACAGCGGCCTGAGCCACTTCGCCAACGACACCAAGCGCTATTTTTTCCTGCTATGGCACGCACCTGATGCATTTGATCTCGTGCTGCGGAGTTTGCACATCGATTACGTCGTGGTTAACAAGGAGACCTTTCCCTGGATTCCAATTCTGCACCATCTGCCGGATTGGAAACTGGTCGCCTGCGACTCGACCGGAATGCTCTGGCAGCGATGCCCCGGTTCCACCCATCCCCTCAGCGCAGCTGATCGCGACCGCGTGAAGCAATCCATACCCGACCTGTTGGAAAGCGGCGAGATCATCGGCGCCTTTGATTACAGCACGACGCTCGACGAACCGGCCGAAAGCCTGCGCATCCTGGCCCAATATACGCACCCGGAATGGACGGAAGCTTTTTTCAATTCGTTCTGCGCTTGGGTGGACTCGCTGCCGCCGGAGGCGGTTAAAGCCTTCCTCGCCTCCGACCATCCGCAGCACTATCCGCTGGTGGACGCCGTCTTGTCGGCCCGGCTGGGTCCTCAGGTCTTCGCAAAATTCGTGGCCACAAATCCGGCCGGACCACGCCCCTGGTTTTGGAAAGCGTTGGAAGTGCGGGAATGCCTCCTTAACGGCGAGACGGCACAGGCCCGGTCGATCTTCGATTCGATCTCCCCGGTCCCGGTTTCTTCCACCACGTATTACCAGTTATGGACGCAAATCAGACCCGGATCGCCGCCGCCATCCTATGGCCAGTGGCAAACGTGGGACGATCAAGCCAGGCAATTTGTCACGACCATGTCGACTCGACTCAACGACCGGATGACGCCACGGGCGACGGCTCTGGCGCCTTGACCGCCGAAGTCTGCAAAAAGGGCGAAAGGTCCACCTCCGCTCCGGAACCTCTGGACATGGTGATTTTCAACGGATTTGTATTCTTGATCCGCAGAATCGTAAGATTGGGTCGCTCGGCCAGAATGCTGGGGACCTGATCCGGACGAAACGCCCCAAACCAGAATCCCGGATAGGTTTTAAGCGGCATTTGGTCCTTAGGCGCCGCGGGTGAATAACCCGAAGCGCAGCAAACCTGGAAGTAGGCCGGAAAATCAGCCGTACCCAACACCGTGTAGGGAATCTCCCGGCTGTGGGTCACCCAATAAGGCCAGTCAATGACGGTGACGATCTCGTCGGTGGGTTTGAGTTCGGATTTTACGCGCGTCCAGAAGGCATCCGCCTGGCCGGAGAAAAGGAGCTGACGGTCGAGCAAAAGCGCGTTGAGCGTCGGCACGCGAATAAATGGAAGCGGCAGAAGAAACATCATCAAGCTCACTACGGCGACAACCGGCTGCCAGCGCGGAATCGGGTGGGGAAACCGCAGCACCAGCAACAAATGAATGAAAAACAAAAACTGCATTCCCTCACGGAATGGCCACCTCATCGACCGGAACACCGGCAGATGAGCTAAGATTACCGCCAGCCATTGCGGACGAATGATCAGGACAAAGAGAAATCCCGCCAGGAAGAGGCATAGCGTCTCGAGGGGACGCCAAGTCCGTGGGGAAAAAAGCTCTGGAACGACACACCACGCTGCCGCACATGCGAGGATCGAGGAAACGTAGGGGAAAACCAAAGTTTGCAGCGTTGAATCTCCCTGCCAGAGAGCTAGAGGTTCGGACCAGTTGCCCATCAAAAAGGAGAAGGGAAATACCTCGGCGGGAATGGAATTTTGTGAAGAACTGTAAGGAGAGAATCCGAGGATACGATCCGAGTGGGCGAAACCATCGAGAATCGAGAGTAGGAGCGGAGACAAAATCAGAACAGCGAGCAGATTTCCTGCGCACCAACAGAAAAGCGGTTGGGCAGAGCGCCTCCAAATGGCGGTTCCGAGCGCAAAGAATGTGAGGCAAAAGCCGGTCGAAATGGTCAATGGAGAATAGCCAATGAGGATTTCATGCACGGTCAAGAGGAGGACAAGAGTCGTTCCGCGCACAATTTTTCGGTCTAAAATCCCGAGAACCAACCAGGGAAGCGCGCTCTGGCAGCCGAAGAAATTGATCCAGCTTGACCCGACGGTCAGGATATAGGTGCTAAAAACGAAACTGAGGGTGTAAAATACGATGTAGGCATCGGGAATTTTCAGCGAGAGCTCCTGCCGCAACGAATGCGCCAGCACGGTAAAGCCCACCGTGGTCAGAAGCAAAAACAAGAGCGCGGCTATGTCGATGATCCAGAATCGTCCCATCGTGTCGGCCAACAAGGCTGGAATTAAAACAAAGGGATGCCAAGAGGTCGCATCGAGGTCCCGCAGATAGTTGTAGTTCCCTCCAAAAAGATAATCGGTCGTGAATGGCGTTCGGCCCGCCTTCAGGTTTCGGCCCATTTCGGTGTAAACGGGCAGGCTGCCAGACAGATTGTCGTCCGTCAGGAAATAGCACGGGCGCCAGAGCTCGAGCAGAGCGAAGATGACGATGCAGGCACCCACCGTCCAAACCAGCAGACGTTTCAAATCTGATTGTGTTGAAAGTGATGGAAGCAGCGTCCGCACGTCTTATGACGACTAGCGGCAAGGGTCAACGATTGCCAACTGGAATCGTCAATCTCCTAAGTGGAGACGACGGCGGACTCCAGGCGATTCCCGGCCACGCGGGGCGCGACGTTCAAAAGTGCGAGTGAATCAGCGCTCAACGCTCTAAGGAGTTTGACATTATTCTCAATGCGCGCACGCGTTAACGTTCCTTCATAAAAAGACCAAAGCAGCCGCCCGAGAAGTTTGGCGTCGCCGCCACGGATTTCACCCGATTGCTGAGCGTCACGGATCGCTTTTTCGAACCGATCCGCAACGGAGGCCAGGATGCCTTGGAGTAGCGAGCGAATGCGTTCGTCCTGGGTGCAGATTTCCGATCCCAAAGTAAAGATGGGGCAACCGAGAACCTGACCCGATTGCTCATACGCCTCGATCTGGCTTTGGACCACGATATCCATATAGCCGCAGATGCGGTCCAAGGGAGGAATCTCCGGCTGGAACAACTTTTCCAACAAGGCCTTACGCTCGAGCCACCAAGCGTTAATCGCGGAAATGGCCAACTCGGACTTGGAATCGAAAAAGTAATAAAAGCTCCCCTTTTTGACCCCGGCCCGATCACAGATTGCCTCGATGGTGACAGCGCCGTAGCTGTAACTCCAAATAAGCTCGTGTGCCGCGTCCATCAAACGCTGCCTCGAATCGCTTTTTCTTCCCATAACTAAACTAATCTAAGCCGGGAATCGTTAGAGGACAAGGCACACGACCACCATTCGCTGGCCGCCGCAGGATCGTTGGCAGACTCAACAAGGCTGCTTATCAAAGCCGCTTGCGCAGTAAGAGCAGCGAATGTTGGACCATTACTCGAATAACCTGCCAACATAATTTGAATTAGGTCAAGGGAAGTGAAATTTCTCGCGCGTTCCCGGCTTGCCTTTCGGTCCGGGAAATCGCATACCTGTTCATGCTGCGTTTCACCATCCTCGGCAGCGGCAGCAGCGGCAACTGCGCCTATCTCGAGACCGAGCACACCCGGATTCTGGTCGATGCCGGGTTTAGCGCGAAGCAGATTGAGCTGCGACTGGCCTCCATCGGGCGGTCCGATTGGCGATGTGCAGGCGATTTTTCTGACGCACGAGCATGGCGACCACGTCTGCGGTCTGCCGGTGCTGGCCAAGCGGCATGCGATCCCGATCTATTGCAACCGGCTGACGGCCGAATATCTCCATCCGCAAATGCCGGCATTCACGAATTGGCGGCTCTTTGAGTCGGGCGCGACGATCGAGGTGGGCGACCTGAAGATCAACAGCTTTTCGGTGCCGCACGACGCGTACGATCCGGTCGGCTTCATGTTCCATCACGCGCTGGGCAATATCGGGTTTTTGACCGATCTCGGCTACGCGACCAAGCTGGTGATCGAGCGGGTGCGCCAGGCACGGGCGCTGGTGCTGGAGGCGAATCACGATTTGCGGTTGTTACAAGAGGACACGAAACGGCCCTGGTCGGTGAAGCAACGCATTCTGTCGCGGCATGGGCATCTTTCCAACGATGCTGCGGCGGAGGTGGCGGCGGAGGTAGTGACCGAGGGGATGGAGGACCTGTATCTCGGACATCTGAGCTCCGATTGCAACAGCCCGGTGCAGGCGCGCGCAACGGTTTCTCAGAGACTTGACTCGGTGGGGCGACCGCATGTCCGGCTGCACGATACGGCCCCGGACAAACCGTGCGCGACGCTGGTTTGGGAATAGTAAATTTCGGCAGAATTAACAGGTTTGAAGATGGCCTGAACTTAGAGGAGTTACGAAACTTTCACTTTTGAAGTTCCGTCATCCTGAGCTGGCGACGGTCATCGTCCGCCGCTACAATTCGGAATGCCTCTACGCGTGATCTCCGGTACGGCCGGGGGCCTGCATCTGAAATCGCCGAAGCGCCATGCGTTGCGGCCGACGCAGGACCGGATCCGGCAGGTGATCTTTTCGAGCCTGGCCGAGGTGGTGCCCGGCGCGCGGGTGCTTGATCTGTACGCGGGCACCGGGTCGCTGGGAATCGAGGCGCTGAGCCGGGGCGCGGCGTCGGCGACCTTTGTCGAGCAGGAGAAAGAGGCCATTCAATGCATCCGGGACAACCTTATGCACTGCCATCTGCAGGGTGACGTGCAGCAGGCGGAGGTGTTGGCTTACCTCGAGAAGCCGCCGGAAAAAGGATTCGATCTGATCTTCGCCGATCCGCCCTACGTGAAGAGCTCGCGGCGCCCTCGATGATGACCCCATGCTGATGCGGCTGATCCGGTTTTTAGAGCCAAATGGTCTTTTTGTCTGGGAACATTATGCCGGACAACGGCTGCAAACTGCCGGGTCATGGGAAGTGGTGCGCCATCGGGATTACGGCGAAACGGGCTTAACGTTTTTAACGCTTATACATAAAAAGAAGAAAATTGACACTATAATGGAACAACTTAAGACATCGCTGTTTGCAAAAATGATTTACGGTGTTTGATTGCAAGGTCGTTCTTGGTATAACGTTTGCTAAACAGTTGCGACCATGACCTCAAAACCCTATCAAACCAACTCCAAAGGCGAGCAGTCCGCGGCCCGTTCGGAAGGTAGCGAAGGGCACACGGAAACCGCACGTCTATTCATTGATGTCAACGACGCCATTCGTCGCACCCAGACGATGCCGTTGACGCGTTACGTCGAGTAAGTTTCGCCGTGGCTGATCGTCTCCCGGTTTCCACCGGGGGACGATAGAGAGGCTGTCTCTCTCAAAAACCGTTATTTCTCCAGGATTTTCCGGGCTTCCTGCAGGGTCCGCTTTTGTTCGGCCGTGACTTTGGGAAAGGCAAGGCCGAGGGAATCGAGCGTTTCGATGATCGCGCCGGCGACGACAAGGTGCGTGAACCATTTGTTGTCGGCGGGAACGACGTACCAAGGCGCGTGCGGCGTGGCGGTCTGGCGGATCATGTCCTCATAGGCGTTCATGTAGTCGTGCCAATAGGTGCGCTCTTTCAAGTCAGCGGCTGAAAACTTCCAGTTCTTGCGCGGTTCGTCGAGGCGCGCCAGGAACCTCTTTTTCTGCTCGGCCTTGGAGAGATGCAGGAAAAATTTGCGGATGACCACGCCGTTGCGGGTGAGATAACGCTCGTGGGCGTTGATGTCCTCGAAGCGCTCCTCCCAGATGTGCTTCGTCACCAGAGACGGAGGGATTTTTTCCGCCTTCAGAGGGAGTCGATGCACGCGCACGACCAGCACTTCCTCATAATAGCTGCGGTTGAAGATGCCGATCGCGCCCCGCTGCGGGCAGGGCGAGGTTGGAGCGCCAGATAAAATCGTGGCTCAGTTCGAGGCTGGAAGGCGCCTTGAAGGAAGTGACCTCACAGCCCTGCGGATTGATTCCGGACATGACGTGCTTGATCGTGCCGTCCTTGCCGGCGGCGTCCATGGCCTGAAAAATCAGAAGGAGCGACCACCTCTCCTGCGCGTAGAGTTTTTCCTGCATGTCGCTCATGAGCTTGACGCCCGTGGCCAAAAGCTCGTCCGCATCCTTCCGGGATTTGAGTCCCGCAGTGTCGCCGGGATCGATATCCTTGAGACGAAATTTGCTTCCTTTGGTGACGCGGTAATCGTCCGCGAACTCGGTGATTTTCTTGCGGTCGATTTTCATGCGGGTACGGGTTTCCGGATCAGCTGGCAACGTTCGCGCGCCACGGAACGAACGCCGGACACGTCGACCAGTTCGGCCAGCAGTTCGAAGAAGTGGACCCGGGCGAGTCTCATTCTCAGCGTGAGGCGGCCGATTCCATCGTCAGGCGGTTCGGACCATTCGGCCTGGGCGCCGACCAGATTGTAATCGATGAGGATGCGCTCGAGCCGAACGCGGGTCAGGCCGCCGTTGGGTACGAATTCGAGGACTACGCAGATGTCGTGGAGATCGGGATGCCAGCGCGTTTCGTAAAGGAAAAAGACAACCATGATGCGATTGACCAGCAGGCTCAAACCGAGCCCGGCAAAGATATATCCGGCCCCGACGACCATGCCGATGGACGCGGCGACCCAGATGATGGCCGCCGTCGTCATGCCGCTGACCACGCGGCGCCCGTGCAGGATGACACCGGCGCCGAGAAAGCCGATACCGGTGACGATCTGCGCGGCGACGCGGCCCGAATCGCCGGTGGTGCTGGTGAAGGCGAACGACATCATGGTGAAGACGGCGGAGCCGAGACAAACAAGGGAAAGCGTGCGCAGGCCAGCCGGCTTTTCGCGACGCTGCCGCTCGCCGCCAATGAGAACTCCACAGCAAATCGCGGCAAGAGCCAGAACCAGATCCACCCAGGGAGCGTGCCAGATATTGCTCCAGCTTTCCCACATCCAGGAATAGTTTGCCATCGCCGGTAGATCGTGGCTCCGATCCATAATCAGCACAAGTCCCTGATTTAATGCCTCGGCCACGCGCGTATTGCGCAGCCGGAACATTTGAGCGACGGTACGCATCCCGACATGGCTTTTCTCGCCCAATATAGCGCCGTCTGGCTGGCTCAGATCCGTTATACGATCGTGCGCGAGTTGATGTTCAAGTGGAACTTCATCCTGTGGGTGATCGTCGATCTCTCCTGGTTCGGCCTGCACCTGAGTTTCATCCAATTTCTCTATCTGCAGGTGAACACGGTGGCGGGGTGGGACAAGTGGGAAATGATTTTACTGGTCACGACGAACATGCTCATTCAGCAGATCTTTCAGATGTTCCTGATGACGAACCTAACCAAGCTCCCGGAGTTGATTCGGACGGGCAAGCTCGACTTCTTCCTGGCGCAACCGGCCTCGGCGCAATTCCTGGTCAGCACGCGCTATTTCGAATTGGGCTCGGTGGTCAACAGCCTGGTAAGCCTGATCGTTTGCGTGATTGCCATCGCGCATCTGCACATGCACATGAGCCGCGTGGGGCTGCTCGCATTTCCGGCCCTGGTCGGCTGCGGAGTGATGATCCACTACGCGCTACTGCTCATGCTGATGTCGCTGGCGTTTTGGATGACGCGCGCGCAGGGCTTCATGAATGCCTACTATAATGTTTTCCAGATTGCCCGGCTGCCTCGCGAGGCTTTTCACGGCGTGGCCCGCATCATGTTCACTTGGACGGTCCCGCTGCTGCTGATCGCCAACGTGCCCGCACGGACGCTTCTCTACGGACTGAATGGGCTCGACATCGCGGGGATGATCGCCGCGACAGGGATTCTCTTTGTGCTGAGCACGGCGGTTTTTCAGGCCGGATTACGGCGGTACGGCAGTGCGTCTTCGTAACGCTAGGTGACCGTCGGCGATTGCCGAAAGCGGGAGATGCCTTGTGCCGCCACATAAATCAGCAGGCCCGCCATTGCGACCAAGCCGACCGCACCGAAAGCCCAGCCGATAAAAACGTAGAGCGCGCCGAGCGCGGCTAGAAGCATGGAAACGAGAAATTCGCCGATATTCCAGAGGATGCCGAAGATGCCGAACGAGGCGAGATTCGCCGGGCCGGTCATGGCACGGGCGCCGGTAACGCCAAGATGAGTGAGCGTGGCCGCGCCCCCGCCGATAACCGCGGCGAGGGTCCACTGATAGAGCGGATTTTTGTCGCCGAGCGGAACGGCCATGAGCAAGGTGCCCGCGACAAAGGCGAGCGGCGTGGCCATGGCCTTGATCCATGTGCCGGCGGCGGGAATGAAATGGACAACGGTTTCGGCCACGCAGGCGACGGAGAGGATGATGAGCGTGGGTTGCGTGCCGAGCCAGGCGAGGTTTTGCGGCAGTGTGATCGCGTGATAGAAAGCGAGGAGGTTGACGACCAGGAGCGGCAGCGTCATGCGCACGCCTGCTGACAGACTAAGCAGAAGTCCCACGATGACGGCGGCGATCGGTTCGTTCACGCTGTTATCCTAAGCGAAATTGGCTAAAGCTCAAATCATGGTGCGCAGAGTTAAAAAGAATAGTTGGAGGTCCTTCGACAAGCTCAGGATGACTGGCTTTTAATAGACGCGACAATGACCTGATCCCTCGACAAGCTCGGGATGACAGACTGTTATTAGGACCGTCCATGAAAATCGAACCGACCATCCTGGCCGAGGAGGCCGATTTCGTGGTCGTGGCGAAACCGCCCGATTTGCTTTCGCATCCGACCCGGCCCGACGGCAAGAGGACGCTGCTCGGCTGGTTGCAGGAGAAATTCCCCGGCGAGTTCGTCGCGCTGGTGAATCGGCTGGATAGAGAAACGAGCGGCACCGTGCTGGCGGCGAGATCGCCGGAAGCGGCGTCGCGGCTCGGGGCGATGACGATGCGGCGCGAAATTCACAAGGGCTACTTGGCGCTGGTCTCGGGCCGAGTTGAAGTCGAGCATGGCGTGATCGACGCGCCGATCGGGCGGCTCGGGATTTCCGAGGAGAATCCGATCTGGCTACGCATGGGCGTGATTCCGGCCGATGATCCGAAAGGACGCAAGACAGCCGAGGCGCGCACCGAGTTTTGGCGGCTCGGGGTTGGCGACGACTACGCGGGCGGACCGATTTCGTTGCTGCGACTGCAGGCGCATACGGGGAGGCTGCATCAATTGCGCGTGCATCTGGCGCATATCGGCCATCCTGTGATCGGCGACAAGATTTATGGGCCTGATCCGAATCTCTATTTAAAATTCATCGCGGAGGGTTGGACCGAAGAACATGAGCGCGTTCTGGGACTGCCGCGCCATGCGCTACATGCACACGAGTTGAGCTTTTCATGGAACGGCGCGGATTTGAAGTTCACCGCGCCATTGCCGGAGGATTTGCGAAGTCTTGTGAGCACGTACCTGCCTAAGGCTGAGCCTTGATCAAGGGCGTGTCCTGACAAATTCTGGCACCCCTGCCGGGGTGCGGATATTTGTACATCCGTCGGGTGGTGTCGCGCACTTCGTGCGCTCAACCACCGGCTACGGTGCTGGCAAGCCTCCGGCTTGCGGTCACGACTGAGGATCGCGAGGGTGTTGCGCTGTTGCGGCTAGTGCTGGCAAAACTCTGGCTTGTGATCCGGTCGCTTGTCGCCCGGCCCTCAACTCGCCGCTTTTTCGATTTCCGCCCATTCCTCGGGTTCAATTTCCAACGACGCGGCCGCGGTGTTTTCTTCGAGATGCTTGACACTGGACGTGCCAGGAATCGGAAGAATGACCGGTGAGCGGTGCAGGAGCCAGGCGAGCGCAACCTGACTGACCGAGGCGTGATGGCGCTTGGCCACGGTGTCAAGCGGGCCGCCGGGTTTCAGCATATCGCCGCCAGCCATGGGAAACCACGGGATGAATCCGAGCCGGTGCTTGTCACAGTAGTTCACGACATCGTCGTGCTTGCGGTCGCTGAGATTGTAGAGGTTTTGGACGCTGACGACGGCGACGCTTTTTCTGGCCCGTTCGATTTCGGCCACGGACACCTCCGAAAGACCGATGTGGCGGATTTTGCCCGCTTTCTGCAAATCCTTCAGCGCGCCGAGCGATTCCTCGACGGGCACCTTGGGATCAATGCGGTGCAGTTGGTAGAGATCGATGCGGTCAAGACGCAGCCGGCGCAGGCTCATTTCCACGCATTGCCGGAGATATTCAGGCCGGCCCACGGGCAGCCATTGGTCGGGGCCTTGCCGGGTAAGCCCACCCTTCGTCGCGATGACGAGGCCCTTGGGATAGGGATGCAGCGTCTCGGCGATGAGGGTTTCGCTGACTTCCGGGCCGTAGGAATCGGCCGTGTCGATGAAGTTGATCCCGAGTTCGATGACGCGCTTCAGCACGCGCTTGGCTTCCGCGGGATCTTTGGGCGAACCCCAAATGCCTTTTCCGGTGAGACGCATGGCGCCGAAGCCCATGCGATGGATGGTCAGATCGCCGCCGAGAGTGAAGGTGCCGCTCTTGGTGGCATCGGGCGTGAGAGTGGTGGTGGTTGTGCTCATCCGCCAAGTTACACCGGTTGGACGGATTTCAAAAGGTTTTGCCTGATTGCGCTTAGAGGCTGTCCGAAAAGTAGGCGCGGGTCAGCCGAAAGGGGTTTTTGCCTTCTGGCGAGGAGTCGAGTGAGGAGCAGAGTCGTAGCTCTGTAACGAGCGATCGACAAGGCCAGAAGGCAAAAGAACTTCGACCCTCCGGGTGACGGCCAATTTTCACGTGGCCCACGTCTACTTTTCGGACAGCCTCCAGGGAAAAGGAGCACCCTAATCGAACTTGATTTTGAGGCCGTCGTAAGCGACCTGGATGCCGTCCGGAAGGTCGCGCTGGCGATCAATATGGCATTTCTCATGCGTCTGGTGTGTGAGAAAAGAACGCTTGGCGCCGACGGTCAAGATGACCTCGACCGCGCCGCTGACGGTCAGGTGCGTGGGATGCGGGCGGTCGCGCAGCCCGTCGATGATGAGAACTTCCACGCCGGCGATGAGCGCGCGAATAGGATCGGGAACGGAAGCGCAATCGCTGAGATAGGCGAGAAGTTTTCGGTCCGCCTGAGAGAAAAGAAAACCGAGAGTGGATACGGCCCCGTGCGGCACAGGCAGCGGCGTGATTTCGAGCCCGCCCAATTTGAAAGGTCCGCTAACGACATGCGGGATGACATGGACGTAACCGGGAACGACCGTTTTGGGATTGAAGGCGTAGAAAAAGATGCGCTCCACCTGCGCCAATGTTGGCTCCGAGCCGTAAATCGGCAGCGCGGCATTTTGGATATCGCAAAACCGGCGGAGGTCATCGAAGCCCATGATGTGATCGGCATGGGGATGGGTGAAAAGCACGGCGTCGAGATGGTCGAGGCCCTCGCGCAGGGATTGCTGGCGCAGATCGGGCGTGGTATCGACGAGGATTTTGGCTTGCGGCGTTTCGAGATAAACGGAGGAACGGGTCCGCTGGTCGCGCGGATCGGACGACTGGCAAACTGCGCAATGACAACCGATCATCGGCACGCCTTGCGAGGTGCCGGAGCCGAGGACAGTGACGGTTAATTGAGCTGTGGAGGATCCGGACGACATCGGGCTGAGAATGCCCGCTGGCTCTGGGATTTCACGCCAAAACGTGAATTCCATCTTGTTTTCGATGCTGACTGACCTAGCATCACTCTCAGTATGAGATGTCTGGCCGCCCTCGGCGCGCTGCTCTGTTTTCTTGCCACGAGCTTTCTCGCGTCGGCCCAAGTGCAGGTCTCCGTCCAAACCGAGCGGAGTAATTTTCTACTTTACGAGCGGGTCGACCTGATCGTGACCGTGGCCAATGCGGGTGAGAACGACCTGGTGCTCGATAATGCGGAAGGGCACCCGTGGCTTTCGTTTCTGGTTTCGAAACACAACCGGCTGCCGGTGCGGCCGGAACGAGAAGCCGCGTTCAAACCGGTGACGCTGAAGGTCGGCGAAAGTAAAACATTGCGGGTCAATCTCACGCCTCTTTTCTCTTTTCGCGAAGAGGGGAACTATACTGCCGCGGCGGTGATCGATCTTCCGGGCGAAGGCCAGATCATTTCGGACAGCGTTCCCTTCTCGGTTTTGCAAGGCCGGCAAGTGTGGACCGAAAGCCGTCCGGTCAATGGCTCGCAGCGGATTTATTCGCTGGTGCGATTTTCGCCGGGGACCGACAAGACGAATCTTTATCTGCGGGTGGAAGATCCGAGCGAGAATATCGTGCTGGCGAATCTCGCGCTGGGTGAAGTGGTCGCCTATATCGACCCGGAAGTGTTTTTTGATCCGCAGGGCAATCTCCACGTGATGCAACCGATTGCGATGGGGACGTATCTTTACACCCGGGCAGACCTCGACGGAAAAATTTTGCATCAGGGAATTTTTGAAACCTATCAAACGGTTCCGCCGCGCCTGACCAAGCTGGAGGATGGAAACGTGATCGTCGTCGGAGGCCTGGAGGAGGATCCGAATGTGCCGCGTCCCAAGCTTTCCGACAGCCAGAAGAAGCCGGAGGCGCAAACACCGGACGCCAAAATGCCCGATGCGTCAGGGTTAGGACCGTCCGTGGGTCCAAGCGCCGTTGCGCCGAGTCCCGGACCATAGGGCGCGTTTATTGGACGGCGAGCACTTGCACTTCGCCGGACTCACCTGCGGCGGCCAGAAATTTCCCATCCGGCGACCAAGCGACGCGGGTGACGCCGCTGGAAATTTTCGCCCGGCTGATTTGATTTTGCCGCTGCGTCGGCGACCAGACCGCGACGCTGCCGTCCCGCGCACCCGACGCGAGCCAGTCGCCTTCCGGTTGGTAGTGAAGCGCGCTGATCTGGTCCGGGTGCCATTCGAGCAGAAGCGGCGTGCGGCCCTCGGGTCCCCGGCCCGAGCAATCCCACACGGAGATCGATTGGCCGCCGCCGCTAGCGAGCCAGCGGCTGCCGCGATGCCAGGCCAGCTGCCGCACCTTGGCCGCGAAGCCGCGCATGTGCATCTCGGCGCCGTTGTCGGTATTCCAGACATGCACCGAGCAATCCTGGTTGCCGGTCATCAACCATTTGCCGGAGGGACTGAATGCCATGTTCAGGATGGGATCGCGGGAATGGAAGAGCGCGTTCCTCCTCGCCGGTTGCGGGATTGCGCAGGCTGATGCCGGTGCTGGTGGCGACGGCCAGCGTCGTGCCGCCCAGAATCCAAGCGATCTCCGCCACGGTTTTGGAGAATTGGATGGCTTCGCCGGTTGGGCCACCGGCGCGCGACCCGCTTCCGTCCAGAAGGTGACGTGATTGCCCGCGCCCAGCGCGAGCAGATGGCCATGCGTCGCCAACAGGTTTGGAACTCCAGGCGAGATGTTCTGGCCACATCGCGCCGGCGTCGTGCTCGGCAAGAATTTTTCCGTCCGCCGCATCCCAAAGTTTCCATGTGCCGTCGCGGCCGGCGGTGGCCAGAGCGTGGCCATCGGGACGCCACGCCACAGCGTCGCATCCGTCCGCATGCGCCTGCTCGAAGAGGTGAAGCGCGCGACCTTGCGCCGCATCGTAGATTGCCACCTGCCCAGAAACCGACCCGGCGGCGAGGCGCGATCCATCCGGGCGACCAAGCCAAGCCGTGTTGAAATCCTCCAGCTTGCCGTGCCAGACGAAGGCGATCGGCGCGGAGTTCGGGAAGTCGGCGGTTGCATGGCGAATCAGGCCAGACACGACTTGAAGCCCTCATTCAGCTCTGCGCGATCAAGATTGCGGCCGATGAAGATCAGCGTGTTTTGGCGCGGTTCGTTGCCCCACGCGCGGTCGGGGCGGCCATCCATCAGCATGTGGACGCCCTGGAAAACAAAACGCATGGCGCGTCCCTTGACCGCCAGGATGCCCTTCATGCGAAAGATATCCTGGCCCTTGGTGCGCAGCAGCGTGCCGAGCCAATCGGAGAGCTTCTTTTCATCGAGATCGCCCGGCGCGCGGATGCCGACCGAGGTCACGTCCTCGTCGTGGTGATGATCGTGTTGCTCCTCATGCTCGTGCTCGTGATGATGATCGCCATCTTCGTGTTCATGGTCGTGGTCGTGATCATGCTCGGCCTCGGACTCCTTGAGGAAATCGGGTTCGAGTTCGAGCGCGCGCTTCAGATCGAAACCGCCCACGTTGAGCACCTTGGTCAAGTCGATGGCGGCATTTTCAGTCCGGTACAATTTCGCCATCGGATTCATCTTGCGGATGCGCGCCTCGGTCTTCTCCAATTCGGCGGGCGTCACCAGGTCGGTCTTGTTCAGCAGGATCACGTCGGCGAAACCAATCTGCTCGCGCACCTCGCGCATGTCATCGAAATGAAGTCCGACATGCTTGGCATCAACGACGGTGACGATGCCGTCGAGCACGAAGCTTTCCTTCACTTCCTCGTCGGTGAAGAAAGTCTGTGCGACGGGACCGGGATCGGCCATGCCGGTCGTTTCGATCAGCACGGAATCGAATTTGTCGCGCCGCTGGCGAAGCTTGGCCAGAATGCGGATGAGATCGCCGCGCACCCGGCAGCAAATGCAGCCGTTGTTGAGCTCGAAGATTTCCTCATCCGATTGGATGACGAGCTGGTGGTCGATGCCGATTTCGCCGAATTCGTTTTCGATCACGGCGATGCGCTTGCCGTGATTTTCGGTGAGAATGCGGTTGAGCAGCGTGGTCTTGCCGGCGCCGAGAAAGCCGGTGATGACGGTGACGGGAATCAGGGTGGAGGTGGAAGTCATGAGGATCGTGCGTTAGGGAAACAATAGCGGATTTGGGCGGAAGTAAAACCGGCCGTTGCGATCAAGAAGCGTCGCCCGATTTGCGTGCGATGGTGGCCCGAGGGTTTTGGTACTCTCCTGCATTTGCAGCGACAGTTGGCGATAGCGATGGGTCAGGCGTTTCGTGCTCGCGCCGAAGTTCCTTCAAGTCCTCCTCCAGCTGCCGGATGTGCTGGTCCTTGGCCATCTCGACGGCGAGAGAGGCGGTCGATTTATTCGCCTCCTGTGGGCGGACGGCGCAGGGCGCGCTTCTTTTCAAAATCGACGGCGGCGACCAAAGCGGCGAGGGGAAGCGACTGATTGGTTTTGGCATGCGTGGCCATGGTCTTTTCCGTGACGAGACCCTCGTTGATAAATTCGCGCAGCGTGCCGACCGTGGTCGGGCCGTAGATTTCGCCGCCGGGCAATTTGACCAGCCACAACATTTCGAGAAAATCGATCTCGGGCGCCGGACGCCAGTTCTCGTCGCTTTCGTCGATCATAGTCCTCGGGCGCGATCTGGGCCGAGTTGGCCCATTCCTTCAGCATCTCGGTATCGACCGGGCCATAAATGGAGTTGTCCGGGCCTTTCCGGACGCGCCAGAGCATCGGCGCCTCTTCGGCTTCCATCTCTAAAGGTTCACTCATCAAAATCAGGTTCCGGGTTTGGGGATAAAAAGCTTTTGTCCGGCTTTCAAAACGCTGTTTTCGGTCAGGCCATTGGCTTTCCGAACTCGAGGAAACGGTGACGTTCACGCCATTCTCCCGGTAGGCGGTACAAATCAGCGTAAGCGTCTCACCGCTGACGACAATATGATAATAGCCTTTTTGCGGCTTGGGAGCAGGAGGAGTTGATTCCGCAGACGAATTGTTGGTGGAAGAAGAGTCAGGCGGAGGAGCGAGGCTCGTCGAGGAAGCCTGCGACTGGGACGTTTTTGGCTGCCAGTGAAGTATCCGGAGCGTCATCCGCACTGGGTGTCTCCTTTTTCTTTTTGGCGGATTTGGACGAAGTTTTGCCTGCGGCGATCATATCGGCGACGTTATCGATTAAAGCCTGCCTCGCCTTGATTTGCTCCGCTTTGTAGGCGTCGAAAGCGGCCTGCAAATCGGCCACCTGCTGCCGCAAGCGCCGCATTGTCGGCTTGCAGCTTGGTCACGCTATCCTGGAGCGCGGCGACATCGGTTTTCATCCCATCGACCGATGTTTTCGTCGCCTCGGAATTGGCCTGGATGTTATCCAGTTCGTCCGAGGCCTTGAGCAGTTTTTCACGCGCCGCTTCGGCGTCCTGCTGCGCACCGGGATCCTGCGCCGGCAGACTGGGCATCATTAAAAAACCGAATGCACCACCAAGTAAAAGAGCTGGAATTCTCACGTCAGCAAGGTGATCGATTAGGGTAAGATACGAATCCGGTCAGCTTTCCGCAAGCTCAGCCAATTGCCTGCTCCGATAAAACTTTCACGCCGAGCCGTTGGGCATCGGCGAGCTTCGACCCGGCGTTTTCTCCAGCCACGACATAATCGGTCTTTTTGCTGACGCTGGACGAAACCTTGCCGCCGGCGGCGATGATCCGCTCCTTGATGTCCTCGCGCGGTTCGCTCAGGGTGCCAGTCAGCACAAAGATCTTTCCGGCGAGGTTGGCGCTCCCGGTCCGGGCTGCGGTTTGCTGCGCTTTCATATTCAGCCCGGCCGCGCCCAGCCGGCGCAAGAGTTCTCGATTTTCCTCCCGGGCAAACCAAGTGACGATGCTGTTGGCGACCACTTCGCCAATATCGCGGACGTTGTATAATTCTTCCTCCGTCGCCTTTTCGATAGCTTCCAACGATCCGAAATGGCCGGCCAAAGCGCGCGCGGCCCCGGCGCCGACATGCAAGATTCCCAGGCCAAAAATGAGCCGCCACAAATCGGCCTGCTTGCTCGCTTCGATACCGTCGAGAACGTTCTGCGCCGATTTTTCCGCCATCCGTTCCAGGCCCGAAAGCTGCGCAAGGGTAGAGCTGATAAAGATCGGCGGGATCCTTCGCCAACTCGGCCTCGACCAACTGCTCGACCAGCGACTCGCCCATCCCGTCGATATCCATCGCGCCGCGCTGCGCGAAGTGCTGAATTCTCCGCTGCGTTTGCGCAGGACACGACGGATTTGGGCAACGCAGGAAAATGCCGTCCCAGACGAGCTCGGTCTGGCAGGCGGGACAATGCGAGGGTGGTTCGATCGCCTTCTCCTCGCCCGTGCGGGCTTCGAGCACCGCGCCGAGCACCGCGGGAATCACCTCGCCGGCCTTCTCGATCGTGACATGGTCGCCGAGCCGGATGTCCTTGCGCTTGATCTCCTCGAAATTATGCAGTGTCGCGCGCGCAACCGTCGAACCGGCCAGCAGGACGGGCTTGAGCTCTGCGACCGGTGTAATCACTCCGGTGCGGCCGACCTGGAACGTGACGCCCTCCAAAGTCGTCACCGCTTTCTCAGCGGAATACTTGTAGGCGATGGCCCAACGCGGCGCCTTGGAGGTCGCGCCGAGCGCGTTGCGCAGCCGCCATTCGTTGAGCTTCACCACGGCGCCGTCGGTCGCGTAGGAAAATTTTTTGCGTGCGACGTCGAGTTCTTCAACCGCGGAAAGCAGCTCGGACTTGGTGGAGCAAAACCAGGTCTTTTCCGGGACGGGCAGCCCCGCCCGCGCAATGAGATCGAGCCACTCCTGCTGCGTCGCGCACTCGACTCCAACGAGTTCACCCGGCCCGTAGAGCACGATGGAGAGCGGACGCTTCGCGACCAGCTTGGAATCGAGTTGCTTCAACGTACCGGCGGCGGCGTTGCGCGGATTGGCGAAAGTCGGCTCGCCGGCCGCTTCACGTTGCCGATTCAGTTTATCGAAAGCGGCGCGCGGATAGTAAACTTCGCCCCGCACTTCCAGTACTGGCGCGCGATTCTTGATCTCCAAGGGCAGCTTCCGGATGGTGCGCAGGTTTTCGGTGATGTCGTCGCCTTTTTGTCCGTCGCCGCGGGTCAGACCCTGAACCAGTTTCCCTTTTTCATAACGAATGCTGACGGCCACGCCGTCGATTTTCGGCTCGATCACAAAGCCGAGCTTTTCGCCCTCGAGCGCCTTTTGGATGCGGTCGACAAACGCCTCCAATTCCGCCGCAGAATAGGTGTTATCAAGGCTCTGCATGGGAATCGAATGGGCGACCGAGATGAAGTAAGGTAAAGGCGCGCCGCCGACGCGCTGGCTGGGGGAATCGGAAGTGCGCAGTTCGGGATGTGACGTTTCCAGATCGAGCAATTCGCGGTAGAGGCGGTCGTATTCCTGGTCGGAGACGAGCGGCTGCGCCTCCTCGTAATAAGCACGGTCAAGCTGGCGGATTTGCTCAACCAACTCCCGATGTTTGTGGGCCGCCTTTGCCATGCTCTAATTAAATCCGTCCAAGAGCCGTTGTCGATGTCCCAGAGCCGATGCCCTGTCTACCGGCTGGAATCGCTGATTTTACGAAGATGTATCTCTTCCGCCGTATTTTCACCTAGTAATTTGACTGAGCACAAATTGGTAAGGAGCCTGCTCGCTAAGCCTTCAAAAGGCTAGTAAGGTAACGAAGTCACGTTTTATGAACTTAAGCATCTGCCGCGATGGCGTGGAAATCGGAGAATGGGCTGAAGACCAGGTACGCGTCCTTTACGCGAAGGGTGAATTGCTCCCGACAGACTATTACTGGAGAGTGGGCATGAGCGAATGGGCCCCGTTGGACAGCCTTGTGCAGGACGAAAGTCCTCTGCAGCCGGTTCCTCCGGCGCCGAAAAAAATCGTCGAAAAGACCCAGGTTATCAAGTTCGAGCAAAAGGCGGCGACCTTTCCGCGCATTGCCCCCGTCGCGCCCGCGGTGACTCCGGTCCCTCCCCCGACTCCAGTGAAGGAGCCTAGCGGGATGGCGAAGCTTGTCGGAAAGCTGTTCAAGGGGCGAAGTTAAACTCCGCGTGCGTGCCTACATCGTCGGTCCTGACGGCCATATAGCCATCACGTGCACTTTTCATTTCAGCTCTGTCGCCAGCCGCTTTTAGGCGGTGTCGTGTCTCGCCAGGAACCTTGTTCGGCTTCTCGGTTGGACGCCCGGGCGAGGTGCGTTTTCGGCCCTTCCCCCTCGCCCCATTTTTACTTAACCCCGGCTAGCGAAGACTCCGAATGGCTGTAGCTTAGCTGCAAAGGTCTAAATGTAGACCAACATTAACAACTGTCGGAATGGAATTATGTCCCAGCTGTTTCCACCCTTATTCGATCTCTACGCGAGGGCCTTTGCCGTGGGCGTGGTGGTGCTGCTGGCGGGCGGGACGTACTCTTTCTACCTGCTGAATCGCTCGCCTTACTGGACCAATGTCGGCGTGACGTTGCAACAGCCGGTGCCGTTCAGCCATCAACATCATGCCGGGGAACTCGGCATCGATTGCCGGTTTTGTCACACCACGGTCGCGACTTCCTCCTACGCTGGCATGCCGGATACCCAGACCTGCATGACCTGTCACTCTCAGGTTTGGAAGAACGCGTCGATGCTGGCCCCGATCCGCCAGAGCTACGCCAATAACCAGGGGATCAAGTGGAACACCGTCTACGAGACGGCGGGCTACGTCTACTTCGACCACTCGATCCACGTCAACAAGGGGGTCGGCTGCTCAAGCTGCCACGGGGGCATCGACGAAATGCCGATCACCTGGAAGGCAACCGACCAGACCATGGGCTGGTGCCTGTCGTGCCATCGGCATCCGGAGAGCCAGCTGCGTCCGCTAAGCCAGGTTTACCAGATGGATTGGAAGACTGCTCAAGACCCGCATGCTGGGGAAGATTTGGCCAAGCAACGGGATATTCAGAAGGATCACCTCACCGATTGCTCCGCCTGTCACCGCTAAAACGATATGAATCCGATTGCTCTTCCCCCTGGAGTCGAGATCCAAAGCGGGGGCCCTCGTTTCTGGAAAAGTTTGGAGGAGTTTTCTCAGAGCCCGGAATTTCTTCCGTACCTGCACCGGGAGTTTCCCGCGTTCGCCAGCGAATGGAAGAACGGTATGAGTCGCCGCCGCTTTCTCCAGCTCATGGGCGCTTCCCTGGCCTTGGCGGGCCTGACCGCCTGCAGTCGTCAACCGTCGGAAAAGCTCGTACCCTATGTGCGACGCCCTGAGGAAATCATTCCGGGAAGGCCGCTTTTCTATGCGACGACTTTTCCACATCGCGGCTACGGCAAGGGTGTTCTCGTTCGCACCGAGATGGGGCGACCAACCAAGATCGAGGGCAATCCCGATCATCCGGCGAGTCTCGGCGCCACGGATGTTTTCATGCAGGCTTCCATCCTGGGCCTCTACGATCCGGATCGCTCGCAGACGCTTCGGCAGGGCGAAGAGATTTCTAATTGGGACGCCTTCATGCAATTTGCCGCCGTGCGCGGACAGGCGCATGAGCAGGACCAGGGCGCGGGACTTTTCCTGCTCACCGGGAAAACGACTTCGCCGACCTTCGGCGACCAACTGCAACGGCTCCGGAAGCGGTTCCCAAAATTGAGTTGGTGCCCTTACGAGTCAGTGCCGGCGGCACGCGCGAAATCAATCTCGGGAAAAAACGCGGAGCCAAGCTATGATCTAAGCAAAGCCGATATCATCGTGTCGCTCGATGCCGATTTCCTCCTTGAGGGACCGGCCAATTTAATTCTGACGAAAGCGTTCACTAACAAACGCCGCGATCCATCGTCCGATTTTAACCGATTATACGTGGTCGAATCCGTGCCTTCCATCACCGGCGCGAAGGCCGATGTCCGCTGGCGGCGCAAACCTTCGGAGGTGGCCGTCTTTGCGCAAGACCTCGCAAACATCGTTTTGCATGGCATCCCGGCGCCTTCAGCGGAAGTGAATCAACTGGCGGCCGATCTGCAGTCCCAACGCGGCAGAAGCGTCATTATCGCCGGAGACTACCAGCCGGAAATCGTCCATGCGCTCGCGTTTCAAATCAACCAGGCATTGGGCAATATCGGGAACACCGTCGAGTATCGGGAAAGTCCGGATCCTCCGATCGCCACGCTTTCGCTGGCTGATTTAATCACTGCCCTCGAACAAGGCGCCGTCCAGACGCTTGTGATCGCCGATGCCAATCCGGTCTACGATCTTCCACCCGCGCTTAAGTTCTCGGACGCGTTGGCTCGCGTTCCGCATTCGATTCATCTCGGGCTCTACGACGACGAGACCGGATCGCGCTGCAAGTGGCACCTACCTGAATCGCATTACCTTGAAGCGTGGGGCGATATTCTCGCCGCCGATGGTACGCCAAGCCTGATTCAGCCGGTCATTGAACCGCTTTACTCCGGCGCCGCATCGCTACTGGAAGTCCTCTCGCTTTTTATCGATACGCCGCCGCAACGGGGTTACGACATCGTGCGAAATTTTTGGCAGCACAATTTCACATCCACTGACCCCATCGCCTGGGAACACTCGCTTAACCGTGGCGTGGCGATGACCGCGCGGCCCGATCTCTTTCCGCCGCCGGTCACCCTCGCAGCTATTTTGCCCGAGCCGGGGATCGAACCGGTGACACGGTCTCAGCTTGAGATTTGTTTCCGGCCTGATTCAGCGGTCGATGATGGTCGCTTTGCCAACAACGCCTGGCTTCAGGAATTGCCGCGGCCGTTGAGCAAACTCACTTGGGACAACGTGGCGATGCTCAGTCCGACTGAAGCGCAAACCCTGGGCGTGACTTCCGGCGACGTGATTCGCCTTGAAGTAAAAGGCCGCTCGGTCGACGCCCCCGTCTGGGTCCAGCCCGGACACGCCGACGGATGCATTAGTGTCACGCTCGGCTACGGCCGCTCCGGAATTGGTCGGGTCGCTGATGGCGTCGGCTTCAACGCGAATCTCCTCCGTCAATCGCCTCAACTTTGGTCGGGGAATCTCCTGAGCGCTCAAGGAACTGGCGCGCGGTACGAACTGGCCTCGACGCAAAACCATTTTTCCATGGAGGGTCGGGATCTCGTTCAATTTGAAACCCTGGAGCAATATCACGTCGATCCGAAAAAGGCGCAGGAAGACAAACCCGATCCGCCGTCACAGGAAGATCTTTATCCGCCCCACGAGTACAATAATTACGCCTGGGCGATGTCGATCGATCTCAACACCTGTGTCGGGTGCAACGCCTGCATCATGGCCTGCCAATCGGAGAACAACATTCCGGTCGTCGGCAAGGACCAGGTCTACAAGGGACGCGAGATGCATTGGATTCGCGTCGACCGCTACTTCGAAGGTGAGCCCGAAGACCCGGCCATGCATTTTCAACCGGTGACATGCATGCAGTGCGAGCAGGCGCCCTGCGAAGTGGTCTGCCCGGTCGCGGCCACGGTTCACAGTTCGGAAGGACTTAATGAGATGGTCTACAACCGGTGCGTCGGCACGCGCTATTGCTCGAATAATTGTCCCTACAAGGTGCGGCGTTTTAACTTTCTCGACTATAACGACACCACGCACCCGACGATCGCGCTGCAAAGAAATCCCGATGTCACGGTTAGAAGCAATGGGGTGATGGAGAAGTGCACCTACTGCGTACAGCGGATCGAATCGGCGCGAATCGATGCGGAAAAGGAAATGCGTCCTGTCCGCGACGGCGAAATCGTCACTGCCTGCCAGGCAGCATGTCCGGCCGACGCCATCGTTTTCGGCGATATCAACGACCCGACCAGTCGCGTCTCCAAGCTGAAGGCTCTCCGTCGCAACTACGGGCTGCTCGCTGACCTGAACACGCGCCCGCGCACGACTTATCTCGCCAAGGTGACCAACCCGCCCTCGAACGCCTAAACTCAAACCGCATGAGCAAGACCTCCGAAACCGAACCGATCCTGCCACCGACGCTGACCGACGATTCCGTGAGCGAGCGGATCACGGCGATCGTGGTTAAGAGGAAAATCGGATTCGGCTGGCTTGGCGGCTTCGTTGTCGCGTTTTCGTTGCTGATGATGTTCAACTACGCCATCGCCGTGCTCTTTAGTTATGGCGTTGGCATCTGGGGGTTGCAAATGCCGGTGGCGTGGGGCTTCGCCATCGTTAATTTCGTCTGGTGGGTGGGCATCGGCCACGCTGGAACTTTTATTTCCGCCGTTCTCTATTTGTGCCATCAGGAATGGCGCACCTCGATCAATCGCTTCACCGAGTCGATGACGCTCTTCGCGCTTTCGTGCGCGGGGATATTTCCCCTCCTGCATCTCGGCCGGCCGGAGATGTTTTATTATCTGTTTCCCTATCCCAACACCATGTCGCTGTGGCCGCAATTTCGCAGCCCACTGCTGTGGGACATGTTTGCCGTGATGACCTATCTCATGGTCTCGGTCACGTTTTATTTCGTCGGCTTGCTGCCCGATCTCGCGACCTTGCGCGATCGCTCGCCGCATCGCTGGCAGCGGATCATCTACGGCATTCTCGCCCTCGGATGGCGGGGCTCCGGCCGACAATGGTCCCGTTACAAACTCGCTTATCTCATCATGGCCGGCTTGGCCACGCCGCTGGTGGTTTCGGTCCACAGCATTGTCAGCCTCGATTTCGCCGTGGGCATCGTCCCCGGTTGGCACACGACCATCATGCCGTTCTATTTCGTCGCCGCCGCGTTGCAGTCGGGCTTTGCCATGGGGTTGATCCTAATCATTCCCGTGCGCCATTTTTACGGGCTGCAGGACATCATCACCGGCCGGCATCTCGCGAACATGGCCAAGCTTTTATTGGCCACAAGCCTCGTCGTGGCGCATGGCTACTTCACCGATACTTTCATCACCTGGTACAGCGCGGACCCGTACGACAAGTTCATCCTGGCGAATCGCTACACCGGCGCTTATGCCGTGGCCGGATGGATGCTGATGGTCCTCGATGTCGGCGTTGTGCAATTGATCTGGTTCCGGTCAGTGCGGCAATCGCCGATCACACTCTTCATTATTTCCATCCTCGCCAACATTGGCCTGTGGCTGGACCACTATGTCCTCATCGTCCAGAGCCTGCATAGCGATTACCTCCCGTCCGAGTGGAGGGTCTACCACGGCACCAAGTGGGATTGGATGATGCTCTTTGGTAGCATCGGGCTTTTCCTGACGCTGTTCTTCATTTTCATTCGCATCTTCCCGATGGTCGCGATGAGCGAGATGCGCGGCCTCGTGCACAAAAAGCCCGGCG
Organism: uncultured Verrucomicrobiae bacterium; assembly: GCA_963812985.1. Taxonomy (GTDB): domain Bacteria; phylum Verrucomicrobiota; class Verrucomicrobiia; order Methylacidiphilales; family UBA1321; genus JABDGH01. The sequence continues at coordinate 1,563,752 of CAWEXI010000005.1, read as the reverse complement.
AACTTAAGGAGCAGGGCGCATGAGCGAGTCCAAAATCTACGGCTTGCTGGCCGAATTTTCCGGGCCCAGGCGACCTCGTGCGCGCCGTCCAGGAACTGGACAAAAAAGGCTATAGCCGGATGGAAACCTACAGCCCGTGTGAAGTCGAAGGAATTGCGGAAGCAATGCGCTTTAGTCCCTTTCTGGTGGCCGTGATCTTCCTGGTCTGCGCCATGCTCGGCGCGGCCGGCGGTTACTTCATGCAGTACTACGCCGCAGTGATTTCCTATCCGCTAAATGTGGGCGGCAGGCCACTGCATAGTTGGCCCTCGTTCATTCCAATCACTTTCGAACTGGGCGTGCTCGGCGGCGTTCTCGGCGGAATCTTCGGGATGATTCTCCTGAACCGTCTGCCGCGCTATTCGCATCCGGTCTCGAATGTTGATCGCTTTCGCGCTGCCTCCAGCGACGCATTTTTTCTTTGCGTCGAGTCGACCGACCCGCACTTCGAGCGTGAGCTGACCGCCGGTTATCTGCGGCGGTTCGGTGCGATTCAAGTCACGGAGGTGTCATATGAATCCTAGATATTTCGCCGGACTCATTCCCGCCGTGATTGCACTAAGCCTGGCCGCTTGCAACCGCAGCATGTACGACCAGCCCAAGTTCCTGCCCGACCAGCAGAATAATTATTTTCCGGGCGAACAAGTGGATCGCCAGCCCGTGAAACATACCGTTCCGCGCGGTCCGGTGGACGACGGCTCGGTTTTTTATACCGGCGAGACAGGTAATGTCCTGACCGCGACTTTTCCTATGCCGGTTACGCTTGATCTGGTGAAGCGCGGGCAGGAGGCATTCGACATCAATTGCTCGGAATGCCACGGGCGCGATGGCTACGGCGAAGGAATGATCGTGCAACGCGGTTTTCCCCAGCCGCCCTCTTTTCATTCTGATCGGCTGCGCAACGCGCCAGTTGGTCATTTTTTTCAGGTCATCACCCATGGCTACGGAATCATGTATCCCTTTGGGTCGCGTATCAGTCCCGCCGACCGCTGGGCCATTATCGCCTATATCCGCGCGCTGCAATTCAGTCAGGACGCCACCGCTGACCGGATTGAATCCACTGATCGGAACGAACTGGAGAAAGCACGATGACCGCGACTCCCTCTTTTCAGCGCACGCAAAATGTTTGCCTCTGGCTCGGCGTTGGTCTGCTCGTTCTTTGCGGTGCGTTCGGCTTCTTCTTTCCCTCTCTCTTCTTCGAGGGTTATTTGACTGCCTTTGTTTTTTGGATCGAAATTCCGCTCGGCTGTTTGCTGCTGCTACTCATCCAATATCTCACCGGCGGCCTTTGGGGCCTGACCATCACGCGTCTGCTTGAGGCCGGCATAATGACGCTGCCGCTTTGCGCCGTCCTGTTCCTGCCGGTCCTTGTCGGGATGCCTTATCTTTTTCCCTGGATCAATCCCCAGGGAGATGAGTTGCGCCATCTGGTGCACGACAAATCCGCCTACCTTAACGTTTCGTTTTATCTGATCCGTTACGTGATCTATTTTCTCATCCTAAGTGCGCTGGCCCTTTGGTTTAGCAAGCTGAGTTTGCGCAGTGAAGAAAATCATCCGAGTGCGCTCGAGGTCATGAAAACCTGGAGCGGTCCCTGTCTCATCGTTTTCGTTTTGCTGATGAATTTCGCCTGCATCGACTGGATCATGTCGCTCAAGCCGGAGTGGTATTCCAGCATGCTCGTCGTAGAATTCGTCTCCGAACAGTCGGTCATCACCGTGGCCTGGTGTATTTTAATCCTGCGCTGCCTCGCGTACCTCGACCCCATTCGGGACGTGCTCACGGTGAAGGTCGTGCATGACCTTGGCAATCTCCTGCTCGGCTTTACCTGCTTCTGGACTTACGTCACGTTCATGGAATACATCATCACCTGGACCGGCGATCTTCCGCACGAAGTCTCGTGGTTTTCCGACCGTAGTTCCGCGGGGTGGAAACTCTTCGCCGTGGTCCTGGTCCTGGTCCATTTCTTCATTCCGCTCTTCTGCCTGATCCTGACCAGCGTTTCGAGAAACTTGACCCGCCTCGCCCGCGTTGCCGCGCTCATGGTCCTGGCGCATTTCGCGCAAGTGATCTGGTGGATCGAACCGGCTTTCGGAAACCACTTCCACATCCCATGGACCAGTCTTGTCCTGATCGTCGCCCTCGGGGCGCTCTGGCTCGCGGCTTATCTTCGCTATCTGGCCGCTGCTCCGCTTGTGCTGAAACGACTGATGTCCCGTAAAACTGAGGCGGTGCCGGCATGAAACCGCAAGGCCATATTCCGCCCTCCGCTTCGCCTTCCGCGCATGAGGCGGCGGATCTTCATCTCCCGAGCATTCTGTGGACGTCTATAGTGCTGGCGATCGTTCTGGCGGTTAGCGTCCTCGTTCTCGTACTTTTTTTCGAGCATATGGAGCGCGAGTTTCCCCAGCGCACAAGCGAAGCCGATCCAAAGGTGCCGGCGTCGAGTCTCCCTCCGGTCCCGCGCTTGCAAACCAGTCCCTTACGAGATCTGCACGAAGTCAGGGCAGCCGAAGATTCGCATTTGAATCAGTATGGCTGGATCGATCACTCACACGGTGTCGCTCAAATTCCGATCGAGCGGGCCATGCTGCTCTGGGTGAAGAGTTATTCCTCCACGCCCGTTCCGACCTCAGCACTTTCTACTCAAATTCCAGTTCAAGCTGCGGCTCCGACGACCAACGCCGCATCCGCAACAGGCCCCACCGAATTGCAAATGCGTCAGCAAAAGGCGCAGGAGGTTTCGCATGCGCCCTAGCTTTCTTCTCGCATTTTTCCTAGTCGTTCTAGGCGCCTCCGCGCGCGCCGATTCGTCAACGCCCATCGACATCGCGAAAAACGTCCACTTCGACCAGAATCTCGGCGCGCAGGTGCCGCTTGATCTTCCCTTCATTTCGGACGCCGGTCAGCCGATCCGCTTGGGCGACTATTTTCACAAGCGGCCTGTACTGCTCGTCCTCGACTATTATCGCTGTCCGAATCTTTGCGGGATCGTCCTCAACAGCCTCATCACGTCGCTAAAAAATCTTTCCTACAATGCCGGCGAGCGCTTCGAGGTCGTTGTGGTCAGCATCGATCCGCGCGATACGCCGAACATTTCCGCGCTCAAAAAGCTCGGTTATGTCGACAGCTATGAGCGTCCGCAAACGGCTGACGGCTGGCATTTCCTCACCGGTTCGCCCGACGCCATCAAACGATTGGCCGACGCCGTGGGCTTTCATTACGTCTACGATGCCGCGTCGGACCAGTACGCGCACCCCAGCGGGATGATCATTCTCACGCCGGACGGAAAAACCTCGCGCTATTTTTTTGGCATCGAATTTCCTCCCGCCCAGATGGACGCCGCGCTCAAAGTCGCCGCCGCCTCGAAAATCAATTCGCCCGTCTACGATTTTCTGCTGCTCTGCTGCCGGTATAATCCGTTGCGGGGAAAATACGGTGTATTGATTTTCAATGTCATGCGCGCTGGCGGGGGCCTGATGGTGGTGCTGTTGGCCGGCTATGTCATTCACGCACTTCGCACCGAGACGGCGCAAAAAGCAGGGAGATCCCCGGAATGAATGTCCCGCTCCTTCCCTACGAGGACTCGAGCTACGCGAAGAGCGTTGACGCCATTTTCGTATCGCTCAATTTGCTCTGCGGACTGATCACCCTCGGCGTTTTCATCGTCATGATTTGGTTCTGCATCCGCTATCGGCGGGGTTCGAAGGCGGACCGGACGCACTATCCTTCCGAGGGCAAACAAATCGGCATCGAGATCACATGGATAATTATTCCGTTGCTGATTTTCATCGGCCTCTTCATCTGGGCCGGAAATGTTTATTATGACATGTTCAGTCCGCCCTCCGATGGCCTGCCCATTTATGTCATCGGTAAACAATGGATGTGGAAGATTGAGCATCCGGGAGGTCAGCGCGAAATCGATGAGCTCCACATCCCGATTAATCGCAACATCGTCCTCACGCTTACGTCTCAGGATGTCATCCACGATTTCGACGTCCCCGCGTTTCGAATCAAGCATGATGTGCTGCCCGGACGCTACGTGCGCATGTGGTTCCGGGCGACGACGCCGGGCATCTACCATCTTTTTTGCGGCCAGTATTGCGGCGATTTGCACTCGCAAATGGTTGGAAGTGTCATCGCGATGACAGATACCGATTACGCGTCTTGGCTGCAAAACAGCGGCGGCGAAAACGCGCCGGAAACGTTGGCCGCGGAAGGCTCGCGCTACTTTCATTCGCTCGGCTGCAGCGGTTGCCACGAGGGCAGCCAAGTAATTCACGCGCCCTCGCTGAATGGGATCTATCAACAACCCGTTCCTCTTCAATCCGGCCAGGTCGTCATCGCCAACGACGATTATCTCCGTGATTGTATCCTTCAGCCGGCGAAAAATGTTCCAGCTGGCTATCAACCAGTCATGCCTTCGTTCCAGGGACTGGTGAGCGAGGAGCAGATCGTCGCGCTCATTTCCTATATCAAATCGCAGCGGATCGATCATTCGTCCAACCCCGGGAGCACGCATGACGCAAATCCCTGAACGCCATTTCATCCCGCTCGACAACTACCTCACGCACGAGAAGACCCTCGCGTCGTGGCTGTTCACCCACGATCACAAACGCATCGCGCTGCTCTATCTCGTCTCGATCACCTTCTTTTTTATTCTCGGCGGCGTGGCGGCGGCGCTCATGCGCATCGAGCTGATCAACCCGCACGGAGAATTCTTCAGCAACACGACCTACAACAAACTCTTCACCCTGCACGGTGTCATCATGGTCTGGTTTTTTCTCATCCCCTCGATTCCCGCCGTGCTCGGAAATTTCCTGCTTCCCCTCATGATCGGCGCGCGGGACGTCGCTTTTCCCCGGCTGAATCTGCTCAGCTGGTACGTCTTCATGTTTGGCGGCGTCTTTGCGCTGGCCTCCATTCTCCTCGGCGGCGTCGATACGGGATGGACTTTTTACACGCCCTATAGCAGCACCTATTCGAACGGCTGGGTCATCGCCATGGCGGTCGGAATTTTCATCAACGGCTTCTCGTCGATTTTCACCGGGCTCAATTTCATCGTGACGGTGCACAAGCTGCGCGCCCCCGGCATGACTTGGTTTCGTCTGCCCCTTTTCGTCTGGACCATCTATTCGACCAGCCTGATTTTCGTCCTGGCCACACCCGTGCTGGCTATCACGCTCACGCTCGTCGCTCTGGAGCGCGGATTCGGCGTTGGCATTTTTGATCCCCGCATCGGCGGCGATCCGCTTCTCTTCCAGCATCTCTTCTGGTTCTACTCGCATCCGGCGGTCTACATCATGGTCCTCCCGGCGATGGGCGTGGTGAGTGAACTCATCGCTGCTTTCTCGCGCAAGGAAGTTTTCGGATACAACTTTGTCGTCTATGCCAGCCTCGGCATCGCTTTTCTCGGCTTTCTGGTTTGGGGCCACCACATGTTCGTCAGCGGTCAGTCGATTTTCGCGGGTATGATCTTTTCCCTGCTCAGTTTTTTCGTCGCCATTCCTTCCGCGATCAAAGTCTTCAACTGGACGGCCACTCTTTACAAAGGCCATATCACATTTGATGCGCCCATGCTCTACGCACTCAGTTTTATCGGGCTTTTCACCATCGGTGGCATGACCGGATTAATGCTCGCCTCTTTGGCTGTCGACGTTCACGTGACGCAGACCTACTTCATCGTGGCCCATTTCCATTACATCATGGTCGGGGGCGCGGTCATGGCCTACCTCGGCGGGGCGCATTACTGGTTTCCCAAAATGTCTGGCCGAATGTATCCGAAAACATTGGCTCGCTGGGCGGCCGTGATCCTGTTCATTGGCTTCAATCTCTCGTTCTTTCCGCAATTCATTCTCGGCTACATGGGCATGCCTCGCCGCTATCACGTTTATCCCGAGGAGTACCAGTTGCTCAACATCATCTCGAGTTGCGGCCTGCCCTTGCTCGGAGTCGGTTACTTTCTTCCCCTCTGCTATTTGGGCTGGTCGTTTTTCTTCGGTCCCGTGGCCGGGTCAAATCCATGGGACGCCCCGGGATTGGAATGGCAAACCTCGTCGCCGCCGCCGACCGAAAACTACCCGCGCATTCCGGTCGTGACCCGTGGGCCTTACGGTTACGATCCGCCACCGCCAACCCACTCCTCAGAGGAAAAGGAGGAAAGCCATGCCCGCTGAAGCCGAAGCTGGACTCCTCAATTTCCCATTCAAGAACGCGACTCATCAGCGTGAAAGCGCGCTCTTCGGTATGTGGATTTTCCTCGCCACGGAGGTGCTCTTTTTCGGCGGCATGTTCACGGCCTACATGGTCTACCGCTACGCCCACTGGCAGGCCTTTCAGGAAGCCGGCTTGCACCAGGAATGGTACCTGGGCTGCCTCAACACCGCCGTGCTGCTGACCAGCGGATTCACCATGGCGCTGGCTGTGGAATTCGCGCGCATGGGGCAACGCGGATGGCTGCTATGCCTCTTCGCCATAACCTGGATTCTCGGCGCCGCCTTTCTTGGCATCGAGGGCTACGAATATCACACCAAGTTCGTCGAGCACCTCGTTCCCGGAAGCGGCTTTCACTTCACCGGCAGCGACCCTGCTGCGTCGCAATTATTTTTCGTCCTCTATTTCACGATGACCGGCATGCATATGTTCCACATGTTCGTCGGCCTGATGCTCATCCTCATTTTCGGCGGCTGGACGTGGTTTTCTCCGCGCGCCTTACTTAGGCCTAATCCGTTTGAGGTGCTCGGCCTCTACTGGGCCTTTGTCGATATCGTCTGGCTCTTTCTTTATCCACTCTTCTACCTGATCAACCCCAGATGAAACTGAATCTCGGCCGCTCCCTTCGCGTGCTCATCAGCCTTTTTCTTCTCCTCGCCCTGACCACCTTACTGGCCTTCGTACCTCTTGGTCCCTGGAATTGGGTCATCGCGATCATCCTGGCGCTCGTGATGACCGGACTCATCGTGCTTTTCTTCATGAAGGTCCGCTACAGCGAGCCGCTGATCTGGCTGACCTCCGCCGCCGGTATCAGCTGGTTGAGCATCCTGCTTTTTCTGGTCATCTTGGACTACATCTCGCGTCCGTGGCCAAGATGAGCCTCTGACAAATTCCAGGATTTATAGATATCGATGATGTCCCCGAGGAATTTCAACACCTCCTGCTACCGCGTTGAAACGAATTGCGTCAGGGTAAGCCGGGGTTATCACTGTCTTACCAACTGAGGATTTCCTTCACGCGAAGAGTAGTCATGGTAATTTGTTTCTTGATGCCGCCGTTGCCGGAATTTATTCCCATCCTAGCCGCGCCGCATGGACTTTTTCCATCGTTCTCATGACCGCACGAGCCTTGGATCAGAATCGATCGGAGTGGTTGGAAGCCGATGGCCTTGGCGGCTACGCCAGCGGAACTGTTTGCGGGATTCGGACCCGCGGCTACCACGCGCTGCTTCTCGTCGCCACCAACCCGCCGAGCCAGCGCATGGTGCTGGTCAATGGTTTTGACGCTGAAGTAGAAACCGACGCAGGGCGTTGGGCGATCTCCACGCAACGTTACGCTCCGGGCGTTAACACACCGGACGGTTCCTCAAGGCTGGCGGCGTTTGCCCTCGACCCGTGGCCGCAATGGACTTGGAATCTGGCCGGAAATCTTGCGGTGATTCACGAGCTTTTCGTTCCGCGCGATCATGCGGCCATCGTCCTCCGCTGGCGAATGCGAGGCGATTGCTCCAATGTGCGGCTGCTCGTCCGGCCCTTTTTCTCCGGGCGCGATTTTGGCGCCATGCACCATGAAAATCCGGTCTTTGATTTTGACCCAAATACTTTTCTTCACGGTCAACGCTGGCAACTTTACCCCGGCGTCCCCGGCCTGCGTGCGCTCTGCAATGGGGATTACCATCATCAACCTTGCTGGTATCGGAATTTCCTCTACGACGAGGAAGTCGAACGCGGGCTGCCCTCGCAGGAAGACCTTGCCGCTCCCGGTCTCTACACCTTCGACCTGAAAGACGCGCCCGCCGCGCTGATCTTTTCCGCCGATGGTCTTGGAACGCCGCTCGACGAATCGCGCGCCGCACCGGAACTCGCCGCAGACCTTGCTGAAACGGAAGTGAAACGGCGCTCTGTGTTCGCCCACCCTCGCCTTCGCGCCGTCGACGCCTACCTCGCCAGACGTGGTACCGGTCGCACCATCATGGCGGGCTACCCTTGGTTTGGCGATTGGGGCCGCGACACCTTTATTGCCATCCGCGGACTTTGTCTCGCGACGGGACGCTTGTCCGAGGCTCGAAATATCCTTGTCACCTGGGCCGGACTTGTCTCCGAGGGCATGCTGCCCAATTGCATTGCCAATGCGGGCGATCAAGTCGAGTACAACTCAGTCGATGCCTCGCTCTGGTACGTGATCGTCGTGTACGAATTCCTGGAAGCTGTGCAGGCTGACAATGAGCTATCTCGATGCAAGGAGACGCTTCTTCAAGCCGTCGATTCCATTCTCACCGGTTACCAGCGCGGCACCCGGTATGGCATCCACGCCGATACCGATGGCCTGCTGGCTTGCGGTGTTCCCGGCGTGCAACTCACCTGGATGGACGCGAAAGTTGACAACTGGGTGGTGACGCCGCGTGTCGGCAAGCCTGTTGAAGTGCAGGCCCTTTGGCTGAATGCGCTCGGCCTCACCGCCCGTTCATTGCCCCAATGGCAGCCGGCCTATGAAAAGGGACGGCAAGCTTTTGAGTCGCGTTTTTGGAATGAAGATCGTGGCTGCCTTTATGATGTCGTCGATGTCGATCATCAGGCTGGTACCGTCGACGCAACTCTCCGTCCCAATCAGATCTTTGCCGTCGGCGGCTTGCCCATCTCTTTTTTCGAGGGCGAGCGTGCCGGGCGCGTGGTGCAACTGGTGCAGGACCGGCTCTGGACTCCAATGGGCCTCCGTTCTCTCGCGCCGGGCGAAAAGGGTTATGTCCCCCATTATCAAGGCGACGCGCAACACCGCGATGGCGCTTATCACCAGGGCACCGTCTGGCCGTGGCTGGCCGGTCCTTTTTTGGAAGCCTGGGTCCGCGTGCACGGTGACGACGCCAACGCTCGCGCTCAAGCTCGCGATTTGCTCAACGGCTCCAACTTACTCCGGCTCGATTTACAGGGCCTGGAGCACGTGCCGGAAATTGCCGACGCCGAACCGCCGTACACCGCCCGCGGTTGCCCTTTTCAAGCCTGGTCGCTGGGCGAAGTCTTGCGGCTTGAATACAAAATTCTTCTCCCGTGAGTCGCAGGATTGCTTTTCCATTTGCAGCAGCGCCTGCTTGCGCTTCACGCCCCAGCGATAGCCAGAGAGACTGCCGTCGCTGCGCACAACCCGGTGGCACGGGATGACAACCGCAATCGTGTTAGCAGCACAGGCCGATGCCACCGCACGCACGGCGGCGGGCGATCCGATTTGCCGCGCCACTTCCGCGTAGCTTCTGGTCGAGCCCAGGGGAATTTCGCGCAGCGCTTGCCAGACTTTGCGCTGAAACACCGTGCCTCGCACATCGAGGGACAAATCCAAGGCACGGTTTGGTTTTTCGACAAATTTGATCACTCCGGCGACCATTCGCTCCATCTCTGCATCGCCGACCATCAACTGCGCCTGCGGAAATCGCTCTCGGAATTCTGCTGTCAGCTTACCAGGATCGTCCTCCAACGAAATGGCGCAAATTCCCTGCTCTGAAAAAGCGACCAGGATCGAACCCAGCGAACATTCACCTATGCCGTAGATCATCAGGGAAGTATGTACCATGGAATTCTAAAGTTCGAATCAAATCGCGTAATCGTCGAAAATTAAGATTTCTTCAAGTAACTCGGGCGCAACGACTAATATTCGCCAATGGGCGGTAAATCGAAAAAACTTGTTGTACTATACTGACCAGTCAACTATCCTGCTCCCATGAAGTGTGAAAGCGAAACCAAGCGCAAGCTCCTCGAGACTGCTGTCCAGCTTATCTGGGAAAGCAGCTATGGTTCCGTCAGCGTCGATGACATCTGCAACAAGGCTGGCGTCAACAAGGGCAGCTTTTATTACGCCTTCAAATCCAAGTCCGACCTGGCTGTGGCTGCTTTCGAGCGTTATTGGGAGACCAAGCAACCCAAGCTCGATCAAATTTTTTCCGCCCAAGTTCCGCCTCTTGCCCGGCTCCAGAAAATCTGCGAGGCGATTCGGGACGATCAAAACGAGCGATATCGGGTGATCGGGAAGGTGTTGGGCTGCCCGTTCTGCTCTCTTGGCGGCGAGCTTAGTACTCAGGATGAAAATATTCGCAAGAAGATGGAACAGATGGGAATGCGCTTCACGAAATATTACGAGACCCTGGTTCGCGATCTGGCCACTGAAGGCTTAATTGAGTGCAAAAACGCCAAGGAACTGGCCGAAGAACTCTATTTCTACGTCATCGGCGTACTCATGCAGGCAAAAATCGAAAATGACCCGAAAATTTTGGACCGACTGGAATGCGGTGTCATGCGTCTTCTTAATGTGAAACAGGTTGGTGCGGTCACCGCTTAAATTTTTTTACCGGCGATTTATACTAACCAGTCAACTAAAGCTCTAAAGATTTATATCCCCTCGAAATCGAAAAACCTATGATTCACCAAATATCGCCCGTTCAAACGAAGACGGAACCGTTACCCAAGACTATCAACCGAGGCCTGATTCAGGCCCGGCATATCCAAGCCCACGTCAAGGAACTCGCGACCCCGGCCCCGCTGCCCACGGAAGTCGAGATCTGGAGCCCGATTACCTCGGGGCCCTACATGGTTCCGGTAACCCGCTGGATCGAATAACTCGGGTTCCCTCCTAATCAACCAAACAAATATATGAAAAAACTCGAAGGAAAAGTCGCAGTCGTCACCGGAGCCTCCAAAGGTATCGGAGCCGGCATCGCCAAGGCGCTCGCCGCTGAAGGCGCTTCGGTCGTAGTCAATTATTCATCCAGCAAGAAGGGCGCTGATATTGTCGTCGCGGAAATCACCGAGAAGGGCGGCAAGGCCATCGCCGTCGGCGCAAACGTGTCCAAAAAGGCAGAAATCGAACAGCTCTTCGCGCAAGCGAAGAAGACCTACGGGACCGTCGATATCCTGGTCAACAACGCGGGAATCTACGATTTCGCCCCATTGGAAAGCGTCACGGAAGAGCACTTCAACAAGCAGTTCGGTCTGAACGTTCTTGGCCTGCTTCTCACCACGCAGGAAGCGGTCAAACATTTCGGCGACAAGGGCGGCAGTGTGATCAATCTCAGCTCGATCGTCGGTCGCAACGGTTTCCCCGGCGCGTCGGTTTATTCCGCCACCAAGGGAGCGGTCAACAGCATCACGCAATCGTTGTCGAAGGAGCTCGGCCCGAAAAAAATTCGCGTGAACGGCGTCGCCCCCGGTATGGTGGAGACCGAAGGAACCGCGACCATGGGTGTCACTGGTGCCGAAAGCGAAATGCGCAAGTCCGTCGAGGCCCAGACTCCGGTCGGGCGCATCGGACAGCCGCACGATATCGCCACCGTGGTGACTTTCCTCGCTTCGGATGACGCTGCCTGGGTCAGCGGCGAGACTTGGTACGTGGCGGGTGGCTTTCAGTAAAGCCCTCAGGGAATTCGGAGCGGGATTGAGTCATCTCTCTCCAGCCTCGAAATCCACCGGTGGTTACGCTAGCTTCGAAAGGAATCGGGAATGAAAAAGAATCCGCTTATTACTATTGTAGCGTTCGCCGTTGTCGGCGTTGCTCTCGCGCTTTGGGCCACCGGGCATCTTCCTCTGGTCAATCCGGCGCCCCAGCCGCCGGTAGCTAGTGCGGCCCCGGGCCCTGTGCCAGTCTCTGTCGCCCGGGTCCTGGAAAAATCAGTAACCGAGTGGGACGAATTTTCAGGCCGGGTAAAGGCGATTGACCACGTGGAAATCCGGCCCCAGGTTTCGGGCATTATTGAGGCAGTCCATTTTGCCGATGGTCAGTTGGTCAAACAAGGGGATCTTCTTTTCACCATCGATCCCCGCCCGTTTCAAGCCGCGCTTGCGCAGGCGGAGGCGACGGTTGCCGGCGCCGAAGCGAAGCTTGCCCTGGCCCAGACCAATCTCGCGCGCAGCCAGGAACTGATCGAAAGCCACGTGCCATCGCGCAAAGCGAACTCGACATCGACAACGACGCCGTGCTCGAGGCAGATGCAAGCCTGAAGGCCGCGCAAGCCGCCGTGCTGACGGCGCAGATCAACCTCGATTACACCGCAATCACGGCACCGGTCACGCGGCCGCGTTTCCCGCGCCGAAATCACCGCGGGCAATTTGGTCGAAAGCGGCTCGACCGCGCCGCTTCTGACCACGGTCGTTTCGGTCTCGCCCGTCTATGTGGAATTCGAGGTCGATGAGCAGACCTATCTCAAATATGCGGCGAATGGCGCCAGCGGGAACAGCGGCCTCGATCGCATCCCCGTCGCCATGGGCCTGGCCAATGAGGACGGCTACCCGCACGAGGGACACCTGGAATCGCTCGACAACCAGCTCGATACGAGTTCAGGCACGATCCGCGTCCGCGCCATATTCGATAACGCCTCGGGCGAGTTGACGCCGGGACTTTATGCCAAGGTTCGCATCGGCGGCTCCGCCGCTGAAACCGCCATCCTCGTCGATGACCGGGCCATCGGCACCGATCAGGACAAAAAATTCGTCATGGTCGTCGACGCCAACAACAAGGCGACCTACCGCACCGTCACCTTAGGCCCAGTCGTCAATGGCCTGCGCGTCATCCGCTCCGGCTTGCAAAAGGACGAGCGGATCGTCGTCAACGGACTCCAGCGCGTCCGTCCCAACACCATCGTTGCTCCGACCGAAGTCGCCATGGATCCGCAATTCCGGCGCCTCGACCGACTCTCAACTTAATGTGAGCGTCCAATAATTTCATAAAGCCCAGTCCACCGGCCCGCGGCATGAACATCTCGAAGTTCTTCATCGACCGTCCGGTCTTCGCCGGCGTGCTTGTCCTCGCTCATCCTCATCGGCGGGCTTGATCGCCATGGGCAGCCTGCCGATCTCGGAATATCCGGAAGTCGTGCCGCCCTCGGTCATCGTCACCGCGCAATTCCCCGGCGCGAATCCGGAGACCATCGCGGAGACCGTGGCCAATCCGATCGAAGAGCAGATCGAGGGCGTCGAGAACATGCTCTACATGTCGTCGCAGTCGACCTCCGACGGCCTGATGACGCTGACCATCACCTTCAAGCTCGGCACCAATCCCGACCTCGCCACGCAGCTCGTGCAGAACCGCGTCAACCAGGCGCTGCCCCGCCTGCCGCAGGAAGTCCAGCAGCTCGGCGTCACCACGGTGAAGAGCTCGCCCGACCTGACCATGGTCGTCCACCTGCTCTCGCCCAATGACCGCTACGACATGGTCTACCTGCGCAATTACGCGGTCATCAACGTCAAGGACCGGCTCGCGCGGCTGCCCGGCATCGGCGATGTGCGGCTTTTCGGCTCCGGCGACTACGCCATGCGCATCTGGCTCGACCCGCGCAAGGTGGCCGAGCGCGGGCTCGCCGCCGGACGACGTCGTCAACGCCATCCGCAACCAAAACGTCGATGTGGCCGCGGGCGTCATCGGCGCCTCGCCCTCCGTGCCCGGCGTCGATTACCAGATCGCGGTCAACGCGCAGGGCCGGCTCACCACGCCGGAGGAATTCGGCAACATCGTCATCCGCACCGCGCCCGACGGCGCCGTCACGCGGCTGAGCGATGTCGCCCGCATCGAGCTGGGCGCCAGCGAATACGCGCTGCGCTCGCTGCTCAACAACAAGTCCGCCGTGGCCATCCCGATCTTCCAGGCGCCCGGCTCCAACGCGCTGCAGATCTCCGACGAAGTCCGCGCCACCATGGCCGAACTGGCGAAGGACATGCCCGAGGGCGTGACCTACCAGCATCGTTTACGATCCGACCCAGTTCGTCCGCGCGTCGATCCACGCCGTCATCGAGACGCTGCTCATCGCCATCCTGCTCGTCGTCATCGTCGTCATCGTCTTCCTGCAAACCTGGCGCGCGTCGATCATCCCGCTGCTGGCCGTGCCCGGTCTCGGTCATCGGCACGTTCGGCATCATGTTCATGTTTCCGGCTTCTCGATCAACGCGCTCTCGCTCTTCGGCCTCGTGCTCGCCATCGGCATCGTGGTCGATGACGCCATCGTCGTGGTGGAGAACGTCGAGCGCAACATCGAGGCGGGCCTCTCCGCCAAGGAAGCCAGCTACCAGGCGATGACCGAGGTCTCCGAGCCGATCATCGCCATCGCGCTGACGCTTTCCGCCGTCTTCGTGCCGCTCGCGTTCGTCAGCGGCCTGAGCGGCATGTTCTTCAAGCAATTCGCGCTCACCATCGCGTTCTCCACCGTCATCTCCGCCTTCAATTCGCTCACGCTTTCGCCCGCGCTCGCCGCGCTGCTGCTCAAGGGCCACGACGCGAAGAAGGACTGGTTCCAGAAGATCGATCGACTTTCTGCTTCGGCTGGTTCTTCAAGCCGTTCAACTGGGTCTTCCGCCACGGCGCCGACGGGTTACAGCAACGGCGTCACGACCGTCCTCAATCACAAGACGCATCATGCTTGGTCCTCTACGCCTGCCTGATCGGCACCGCGCTGTACCTCTTCCACATCGTGCCCGCCCGGCTTCGTGCCGCAGCAGGACAAGCAATACCTCATCAGCTTCGCGCAGCTGCCCGCAGGGCGCCACGCTCGACCGCACCGAGGCCGTCATCCGCCAGATGAGCGACATCGCGATGAAAGATCCCGACGTCGAGTCGGCCGTCGCCTTCCCCGGCCTCTCCATCAACGGCTTCACCAACACGCTCCAGCGCCGGCATCGTCTTCGTCACGCTCAAGCCCTTCGACCAGCGCATGCGCGCGGACCAGAAAGCAGACGCCATCGTGCAACGGCTGAACGCACAATACGCCAGCAGTCCAGGATGCGTTCATTCTCATCCTTAACCCGCCCGCCCGTTCTCGGCATCGGCACCAGCCGGCGGCTACAAGCTCCAGATCGAGGATCGCACCGCGCAGGGCAACGACGCGCTCAACGACGTCCTGCAGGCCGTCATGGCCAAGGCGACGCAAGGCGCCTGAGCTCTACTCCCTACGCGAACTTCTCCGGCTTCGACATCAACGTCCCGCAGCTCTACGCCGATGTCGACCGCACGCGCGCGCAGCAGCTCGGCGTCTCCATCCCCGATGTCTTCGACACGCTGCAGATTTATCTCGGCTCGCTCTACGTGAACGACTTCAACAAATTCGGCCGCACCTACCAGGTCATGGTCCAGGCCGATGCGCCGTTCCGCGCCCACGCCGAGGACATCGGCCTGCTCAAGGCCCGCAACAACAAGGGCGAGATGGTGCCGCTCTCCTCGCTGCTCATCATCACTCAAAGCCACGGTCCCGACCGCGCCATGCGCTACAACGGCTTCCGCACCGCCGACCTTAACGGCGCCGCCGCCCCCGGCTACAGCACCGGCCAGGCCCAGGCCGCCATCGCGCGCATCCTCAAGGAAACGCTGCCGCGCGGCTTCGGCTACGAGTGGACCGACCTCGTCTACCAGGAGGAGATCGCCGGGCAACACGCTCTTTGTCGTCCTGCCGCTTTCCGTGCTGCTCGTCTTCCTCGTCCTTGCCGCGCAATACGAAAGCGTCATCCTGCCGCTGGCCGTGCTGCTCATCGTGCCGATGGGCCTGCTCTCCGCCATCGCCGGCGTCTGGCTGACGAAGGGCGAC
Source organism: uncultured Verrucomicrobiae bacterium (assembly GCA_963812985.1). Classification (GTDB taxonomy): domain Bacteria; phylum Verrucomicrobiota; class Verrucomicrobiia; order Methylacidiphilales; family UBA1321; genus JABDGH01. The sequence goes on along the minus strand of CAWEXI010000005.1, from coordinate 1,547,956 downwards.
AACAACATCTTCACGCAAATCGGCCTGGTCGTGCTGGTCGGCCTCGCCTGCAAGAACGCCATCCTGATCGTCGAATTCGCGCGCGAGCTCGAGCATCGCGGTCGCGGCGTCTACGCCGCCGCCATCGAGGCCGCGCGCCTGCGCTTGCGCCCGATCCTGATGACTTCCATCGCCTTCATCGCGGGTACCGTCCCGCTCGTTTTCTCCACCGGCGCCGGCTCCGAGATGCGCCGCGCCATGGGCATCGCCGTCTTCTCCGGCATGATCGGCGTGACCAGCTTTGGCCTCTTCCTGACGCCGATTTTCTATGTTCTTCTGCGCACACTCGTCACCCACGGAAAACCGCCGACGCATCCTGCTGAGCAGCCCCCGGTTGAAACCGATAACTATGACGTCACAAGCGAAGTGGAAGAAGAAATTCCGGTCGAGGCTAGTCCTGCCCGGCGATTCTAACGCCCCGAGTCAAGCTCCGGCGGCATTGGGTGGCCCGGACTACTTCGTGGTCCGGGTTGCCGAAGGCGACAGGAAGCGTTAAGCCAGATACAAATCGAGCGCTGTATCCCAGGTTTTATGCAAGTCAGTGATGAACCACTTGAGTTCAGCCTGAGCTGCGCCAGGAATCTTTACGCGCAAGACATCGCCACCAACAACGCCGATTTCGCGTGCAGAAACGCCATGCGATGCCAGCAGATTGCAAAGCTCACCTGACTGATCATGCGCGACCGTAAGCAGCGCGCGACTCTGTGTCTCGCCAAAAAGTAACGCGTCTATTCGTTCATGCGGATGGTCGAGGATGACATTCGCTCCAACCAGTTCTTTTCCGCCGATGGCGCATTCCGCCAACGCGACGAGCAGGCCGCCTTCCGCCAGATCGTGGGCGCTCCGCACCAGTCCGGCCCGAATCGCCGCGCGCACTGCTGCGTGCATTTTCTTTTCGCGCTCGATATTCATTTCCGGCGGACGACCCCGTTTCAAGCCATGGATCTCACGCAAATAAAGACTCGCACCGAGCTCGTTGCCGACCTCACCCACGAGAATGATCGCCTCACCCTCACTTTGAAAATGGGACGGTGTGATGTCCTTTTCGTCGCGGATCAAGCCGACGATGCCGACGGTTGGCGTGGGATCGATGGGGCCCGCCGGTGATTGGTTGTAGAGGCTGACATTGCCGCCGGTGACCGGAATATCGAACGCGCGGCAGCCCTCGGCCAGTCCGTCGACGGCCTGCTGGAGCATATAAAAATTTTCCGGGTTGTGCGGATTGCCGAAGTTGAGATTGTCGGTCAACGCCAGTGGCTCCGCGCCGGTCATGGCCAGGTTGCGCGCGCATTCCGCCACGGCGATCAACGCGCCCAACCTGGGTTCCATCGCCACGTAATGTGCATTGCAATCGACTGAAGCGGCGAGATATTTCCAGGCGTTTTCCCCCGTGGGAATACGTACCACGGCGGCATCGCTGCCCGGCGCGACAACCGTACCGACTCGCACCATGTGATCGTACTTACGATAGACCCAGCGCTTGGAGGCAAGATCGGGCGTGGCCAAAAGTTTAGGCAGGACTTCCTGCGGATCGGCCTCGAGGATCGATGCAAGATCGAGCTTCTGCCGCTCATCGAGATCAGCGGGACGGCGCGCCTCACGCTTATAAAGCGGTGCTTCGTCGGCCAATTTCTTCGCCGGAATTTCAGCCACCGTAACGCCGTGATTTTTCACCCGCATGAATCCATCCTCGGTCACGCGACCGATCAGCGCGCAGGGCAAGTCCCACTTCTCGAAAATCTTGGTGACGGTCGCTTCGTGGCCGGCGCGGACGATGATGAGCATCCGTTCCTGCGACTCGGAGAGCATCGTCTCGTAGGGCGTCATACCCGGCTCTCGCTGCGGCACCAGTGCCAAATCGATCTCTATGCCGCTATCGCCGCGGCTGGCCGTCTCGCAGGTCGAGCAAGTGAGACCCGCCGCGCCCATGTCCTGTACGCCAACGACCGCCTCGGGATGCTGGAAAAGTTCCAGGCACGCCTCGAGCAAAAGTTTTTCGATGAATGGATCACCGACCTGCACGGCAGGCCGATCGGCCTTCGAGTCTTCGGTCAGATCGCGCGAGGCGAACGCGGCACCGGCCAGACCATCGCGACCTGTCCGCGCGCCGACATAGAAAACGGGATTGCCCGCGCCGGTCGCCGCTCCGCGCCGGATCTCGTCCGTGCGCAACGTGCCCAGGCAAAACACGTTCACCAGCGGATTGCCGTCGTAGGAGGCATCGAAGTAAATCTCGCCGCCTACCGTGGGAACGCCGATGCAGTTGCCGTAATGAGCGATGCCTGAGACGACCCCGGAAAGAAGACGCCGATTTGTCGCGGCATTCGGCTTGCCGGGGCGGATGTCGCCAAAGCGAAGCGAATTCATGAGAAACACGGGCCGCGCGCCCATGGTGAAAATGTCCCGCAAAATTCCACCGACGCCGGTGGCTGCACCCTGAAACGGTTCGACCGCGCTGGGATGGTTATGCGATTCCATCTTGAAGGCAACACCCCAGCCGTCGCCGATGTCCACGACGCCGGCATTTTCCTCGCCCGCCTTGACCAGCACGCGCGGCCCGGTGGTGGGAAATTTCCGCAACTCGAGGCGTGAATTTTTGTAGGAACAGTGCTCGCTCCACATCACGGAAAAAATCCCCAGTTCGGTGAAATTCGGCTCGCGCTTCAGGATGTCCCTGATGCGCTGGTACTCGTCGGGCGTGATGCCGTGCTTGGCAACGAGTTCGGGAGTGACGACAGGATCGGTCATGAAAAAGAAATTTGATGGGATTACGAAAGAGACGAAATTCGTTTGTTTTTGAGGCCGTACCGGGCATTAGGTTCACGAAAGCCACTCTTGGGAATCGATCCGTGCTCGGTGAAGGCATACGGAAGATGTTTAATATTAGCTCCTTGCGAATTCAATATCGCAATTTGCGATCTTGAATGCTCAAGTGCTTCCAGCCGAGTGAGTTGAAACAAAAAATCGCTCGGAAATCGAACCTTATTTCTCCTGACTGCTTCATTAAGTCTCAGAGTTTGAATACCATACAACTTTGCCAAATCAGCCGCCAAAATCACCCGCTGTCCGCGAATCGTCTGGATCAGCGGCAGGATATTTTGCGTTGAAAGAGAAGATTCGCTCATAGCCTTTTTGTGCTGGCGAGGATGGAGGCAAAAAGACCGAGGCCGTCATCGCTGCCGAGGATTTTCTCCGATGCGCGTTCCGGATGCGGCATCAGACCAAGGACATTGCCCTCACGATTGATAATGCCCGCGATATTCCGCTGCGAACCATTGGGATTCGCCGCCGGCGTGGACCGGCCCTCGGCGTCGCAATAACTGAATAGAACCTGCTTATTTTGAAAGAGCGCGTCGAGGGTCGCATCATCCGCCACATAATGCCCCTCACCGTGGGCGATGGGTAGGCGCAGAACCTGGCCGCTTTTGTACTCGCTGGTAAAACGGCTATCTGGATGCTCAACGCGTACCGGAATGGTTTCGCAACGGAAGTGGAGGCTGTTGTTGCGCACCAGCACGCCTGGCAGCAGACCCGCTTCGCAGAGAATTTGGAAGCCGTTGCAGATGCCGAGGACGGTCCTGCCCGCTGCCGCCGCTTCCTTCACGGCGGGCATGATGGGCGAAAAACGGGCGATGGCCCCGCAACGCAGATAGTCCCCGTAGGAAAAACCGCCCGGTAACACCACGGCGTCGGCGCCCGCCAGCGACGAGTCTTTGTGCCAGACATAATCGACCTCCTGAGCGAGCACATTTTTCAGCACGTGCAAAACGTCCTGATCGCAATTGGAACCGGGAAATTGGATGACAGCCCAGCGCATGGCTATTTCAGCTCGGCGGGTTGCAGGGTCAAAACGTAATCCTCAATGACCGGATTGGAGAGCAAATCCTGGCAAATCGATTCGAGCTGCGTGCGCGCCTGGTCGACATCGTCGCCCTCAAGTTCCAGCTCGATGCATTTGCCGACGTGCGCCTGCTTGACCGAGGAAACGCCCAAGTGCTGAATCGCACGGCAAACCGCGTCGCCTTGGGGATCGAAAATGCTTTTGCGCGGACGAACGATGACTTGAGCTCGAATCATGACTCACCTTATCGCCTCCGCCACGATTGGAAAACTTTTTTGGTGCTGCGCACGGCAGTAAAAGCCGCATAAGACCGCGGCGGCCACAGCCTTTAGCCAAATCTATAAACCAAGCTCCTCCATCGTCGGCACGCGATAGGTGATGGGCTGGCCAAGCAGGCTGCGATCAAGAAATCCGAATTCCAGACCTTCTCCACCGATCTTTTCCTTCAGCGGGGCCACCTCATTCGGTACCGCGGAAAATTCGACGGCCTGATCTTTGGTTCCGGCCAATTTCGCCCAGACGAGCAGCCGCAACGCCGAAAGCGCAGCCGACTTGAGCGAGTTCCGCTCCAGCGTCGGCTTGGAATTTTGCGCGATCCAATCCTTGGTCACCTGCCGCGGCCCGCTGATGACCGTGCCGTGCGCGAGTTCAGCCCCCCCCTGCGCCACGAACGAGCCGTCGTAATCGAAGCGCCAGAGCACATCGTCCGCCGGTCCGGCTCCGAGTTCCGCCAAAATACCGCGAAAGAGAAGCGGCGCGGCGAAGATTTGCTCGAAGGCCGACTTAAGCGCGGGCGACAAATTGTAGCTGACGAGTCGGCGAGCAGTGACGTCGTTGGGCGAGCGAGCGAACCCTTCCAGATGCGCCGCGTCGATCGCCGTCTGCCGTACCTTCTCAATGTCCGCAGGATGGCCGACCGAGCCCAGTGCCAGATGATCGTAAATCTCGAAAAGCTTCGGCGTGGATGTCTTGACCGTCAGCAGTAGGATGCCGGGCTCGGAACTCAAAGCCACCACCGGCAGGCCGGGCGAGAGCTGGTCCTCGATATACTCGCGGCGATTGGTAATCGCCTCGAGCCAGCGGTAGGGTTCTTCAGTCATGGGCTAGAGCACGGTCAGCTTCACCGGCACGTTGCCGCGAATGGCCTTGGAGTAGGGGCACATTTGATCGGCCGCCTTGACCAAATCTTCCGCCGCGCTTTTTTCGATGCCGGGCAGCTTGACCTGCAACTCCGCCGCGAGCGAGTAATCGTGATTGTCGCCCACGTTGAGGTCGACTTTGACCGTGACGCTGAAATCGGGCGGCAGCTGCACGCCCTTGAGCCGTGAAACGCCCGCCAGCGCGCTGCCGAAACAAGCCGAATAACCCAGCGCGAAGAAGTGCTCCGGCGTGGGACCACCACCCTTGGATTTGAAATCGGCTTTGATCAGCCCGTCGGATGTTTCGCCGTGGCCGTCACGTCCGCCCGTCGTGGTTCCTGAAATGGTGCCGAGTGTTTTCATAATGTTTTCTTTGTGGGTTGGTTACATGTGGGGCGCTTCGAGCGCGCTGAAGCTTTCGCGAAGAGTTTCCACCGGAACGGAGCGAAGGCCGTCGCGCGTGAGGAATTTAACCTGCGGAAAAATATGTGACCGACGATCAACGCCGCCGGTGGCGCTGTCCGACTCGGCGGCCACATCGAGCAGTTGAAGCGCAAGTTGCACCGCCGCTTTCTCGTCGCGCTGCACTGTCGGCTGGCCGCTCCAGCGATTGATCCATTGCAGCACGCTGCGCGCTGCGGGCGAGCCCGAACCCGAAACTGCGAAATCGACCGCTTGGAACTGCGCACCCAGCGCGTCGTAAAAATAAAGACTCGGCTCGGGCTGATGATGGGGATCGCGCGCGGTAAGAATCGGCACGACCGCGCCCACGCCCTGCAGCGTCATCGGCAGGTTGTCCTTGATCAGCTTGCCCAGCGCCCGGACCTTGGCGTGGAGGCTCAGTGCTTGAAGCTGGCTGCGGCGGTAATACTGAAATGAGGTCTGAAGCGTGCGCGCCATCTCGAAGGCGACCGCAGGCGAACCCGCAATGGCGATAATCGTGTCGCGGTCCAACTCAATCACTTTGTCGGCGCGATCATACATGATGATGTTGCCCGCCGTGGCGCGTCGATCGCCCGCGATGAGCACGCCATCCTTATAATGAAACGAAAGAACGGTGGTCGCTTCCGTATTCAGCGCATGCGTAGCCGCGGCCGCAGGGCCATGGCTGGACGAGCGAAACGTCTCCGCCATGGCAGGACCATTTCCGTTGGAGCGAAGCAAATCCGCAAAGTCGCCGGTTCCAATGGCACGTGTGCCGTCGGACCCGCCGGCGCGAGTTCCCAGCAAACTCATTGGCCGGTGCGTTGGCGATAGCGTTTGGCCTGGTCGGGATCGACCTTGCGCATGCGCTTGAGCAAATCATCGACGTTAGGGCGATCCACCTTGGGTGAAGACGGCCCTCCGCCGGGAGCGGGAGCGTCAGGGCCTCCGCCAGTGGGACGGGTTTTTTGATTTTGATCGGGCATAAAATTAATCTAGTTCCGGTTATCGTATAGTTCAATGGAAAGCAAAGTTTTAACAGGAAAACATGAAATCATGAAAGGAGCAGACTGATTGGGATTTAAACGCGCAAGATGGACAGCTTCCAGCGTGCTTCGCACGCCCGGACAACAAGTAGTCCGGGTCACCCACTGAACTGATCCTTCGACAAGCTCAGGATGACGGATGTCCTTAGATTGATTCCCAAGAAATTCCGTTAATTTGGTAAAATTTGAAAATTTGGTCATGCCTTCCTCAGACAGGTTTCAAGTTCAGTTCGCGGATCAGGTCGTGAATGGTTTTCGCTTTGTCCATTGCGATGATCATCTCCTCCAGCCGCATGCCGGGAAAAGCCTGGCTCATGTCGAGACGATACATCTGGTCGCCGACCTTGAAGACGAGGTTGTCCCATTGGGCCGTTTTCATTTCACGCGCAAACTTCAGCACGCTGCGCCCGCGCAGGTAGGCGCGCGATGACGCGGGCGGATGCTGCACCGCGTGGATGATTTCCGCTTCGCCGATGAGGCGGCGCATCTGACCTGAGTTCTCCAGCGCGAAGAAAAGGCCCTCGTCGTGTTTGAGCAAATGATATTCGAGATCGAGACTTTGCAGCCATGGGCTGCTCCACTCGAGTTTTTCCTGCACGCGAAACGCGTCGAGCAAATGCCGCTTCGCCGCCCAGTCGAGCCGGTCATGCAGCGAAAGCGGATCCTTTTCCAGCGTCTGCACGGTCGCCTTCCAGTCGGCCAGCACGCCCCTCTTTTCCTCGTGCTCGAGATCGACACGCTTCTCGACCCACCGGATGAATTCGTATTGAAGATCGACGGCGCGGATCGTCTTGCCGTTGGCCAGGGGGATGAGCCATTGATAGGCTTCGTCGCGGGAAATGGAGCGATGCGCTTCGAGCGGATCGGCCAGCGACCACCAATCCGGCGCGCCCTCGTGTTCCAGCGACTCGAGCATCAGCGCGGTCGTGCCGATTTTTAGCCAGGTGGCGAATTGTGAAAGATTGGAATCGCCGATGATGACGTGAAACCGGCGGAAGCGCGTTGGGTCGGCGTGCGGCTCGTCGCGAGTGTTGATCAGCGGACGACGGTTCATCGTGTCGATGCTGACCAGCTCTGAAAAGAAATCGGCGCGTTGCGAAATCTGGAAACCGCCCACGCCGCCGGTGTTCTCGCATTCCCACCCGACCTTGCCCGCGCCGGAGTAGAGCTGGCGTGTGACCAGAAAAGGCGTCATGGCGTGGACCAGCCGCTCCCACGGAATCACGCGCGGGATGAGATAATTGTCGTGGCAGCCGTAGGAGTGACCGCGAAAATCGGTGTTGTTCTTATAGAGCTTCACCGTGCGGCTGCCGCGGCGCGTCACCTGCCGCGCGCATTCCTCCAGGAGCCGCTCGCCCGCCTTGTCCTGCGCGATGAGATCGACCAGCGTCGCACATTCGGGCGTCGAATACTCCGGATGCGCGTGATCGTTATAAAAACGGGCGCCGTTGCGCAGGACGAGATCGCTTTTGATTTCCTGGAAGGTCAATTCGCGCGCGCTGTCCTGCGAGTAATAATTCGCTTCGTCGGTGTCCTGCATCAACTCCTGGGCGCGGAAACCACGGGCGTCGCGATGCGGGTCCTCCGTTGCGTAGTCCCAAAGATTGGCCACGCCGTGCTGGGCGGCGGACCGGACCAGCGCGATCGATTCCTCGACCACGTCCGCCTCGGGATCTTCCATCACCGTGATGCCCAATTCCGTTTCCAAACCGAAGCAAATCGGCCAGGGAGATGGGTTCGTATGCATGAAAGAAACTAGAAGAGAAATGGGAAAGCGCAAAAAGCTGCTCTCATCCGCTTCATTCGTCCCGGGTGTCCCATGGGCGTCAGATGATCGCCGAGGCCTCGACGCGGCGTGGTTTCACCGGCGAAAGTTTCACCACGTTTTCGGGATCGTAGTCGACCAGCTTGAGCCAGTCCTCGGTGATGTCGTTGGGCGGGAAGATGTCGTTTTGCTTGTACTCGACATTAAGCGCCTCCATGAAATCCTTGATGCTGAGGCCCGTGGGCTCGGGCGAAGCAATGGCGCGCTTGATCGCCGTTTCCTTGGCCCGCTCGACTATGCCCGCGATGATCGCGCCACTGGTCAGGTCGCCCCGGTGCAGATATTCGTGGCGTCCGCTGCGCAGCGTCACCTCGAGGAACCGGTTGTCTTCGCGCTGGCTGAATTGCGCGTCGATGACCTTTTCGATGATGGCATCCACGGCCTTCTGGCGGTCTTCGCCATTATCCTTCAGTAATTGCGGATCGAGCGGCAGGTTCGAGTTGAGATAGATGCGGTAAATTTCCTCCGAGCCCTTTTTCGTGGGACGCGAGACCTTGATTTTGCGGTCGATGCGGCCCGGACGAAGAATGGCTGGATCGATCATGTCCGCGCGATTCGACGCGAGAATGATGACCATCTGCTGCAAGGACTCGATGCCGTCCATCTCCGCGCAAAACATCGGCACGAGTGTGTTTAGAATGCCGCTGGTGCGCCCGGCGCGACGCGTGCCAAGGATCGATTCGGCCTCATCAATGAAGATGAACGGGAGAAAACCTTCCTTGGCTTTTTCGCGGGCGCGGGCGAAAAGTTCGCGCACTTGCCGCTCCGATTCGCCGACCCACATGTTGAGGATTTCCGGCCCCTTGACGTGCATGAAATACTCGCGGTGGTCGACGCCGGTTTTCTCGCGCAACTGGCGCGTGAGATTGTAGGCGGTCGCCTTGCCGAGCAGCGTCTTGCCGCATCCGGGCGGCCCGTAAAGCAGAATGCCCTTCGGGCTGGTGTGGTTATAGGCCTTGAAAAGATCGCCGTGCAGCAGCGGCAATTCCACCGCATCGCGAACGGCCTGACGCGCTTCGTCCTGGCCGCCGACTTTCTCCCACGGCAGCTCGGGCACCTGCTCCAGCAAATGGTCACGCGATTGCGCACCGGCCACGACTTCCAGCGCGACGCGCTGCGAGGAATCGAGCCGAATTTCGAGACCCGGCTTGAGCTTCTCCTTACCCAGCGCGGCGGACCGAATCACCAGCGTGTTGGCGAGACCGCCCTCCTGTCCCACGCGCAACCGGCCGTCGGGAAGAAGATCCTGGATTTTCGCCACGGGTCCGCCGTTTTCAAAGCCGAGATCGCCGATGACGACATAGGCTTCATTGAGCAACACGCGTGTACCCACAAGTAATTTCGATTGCGCGAGGCGCGGATCGATCGAGCAATAAAATTCCGTGCCGCCATTGATGATCAGAGCGATATCCGGCTTGGGCAGATTCAGCAGCGTGCCGACGCGGTTGGCCGGCGCGGTCAGCTTGGTCACAGCGGCGTCGAGCTTTTCGACCGCCTGACGCGCCTGTTCGTTCAGGACTTCGAGTTCCTCAATGCGACGGCGCAGGTAGCCGAGCTCGGTCCGGCGCGGCGAATCGATCGGATAAAATTGCGTGAGCAAATCGACGAGCTGCAACGCCGACAGCGTGTCGAGACTCTCGTCGAGAATCGGTTCGAGTCCCGGATTGGGACCTGTGTGGGGAATAAAACGGAGGATTCTCCGGATCGTCGGAGGGATTGGATTTGGATTTTCTTGCCACAGGAAAAGTTAATAGCGGGTCGACGTTGCGCAAATGGATTCGGTTATTGGCGAGGAAACCACAATTGGCTCCGAAAATAATCCGACGATGGAAAGACCAACTTCCCGGGTCACGCCCAAGTTTCCAGGAAAGAGACACCCGCCTCGATCGCAACTGTGCTGGCGCACATTCATGCCGGAAGTAAAGCAGAAGCCACGCCAAGTCCAAATGACATCTTTTCCATGATTCGAAACCGGAACCGTTGCGCATAAATCGAACAGGAAATCCCTTGCGCGCCTATCGCCGGGTCGCGAAGATACGTCCATGAAGTTGTCCGTCTGGGTCCAGTATACGTGGAATTTGAAAACGCTCCCGGCCGACGCGCCGAAGCTCACCTCCCGGTATACGGTGGAAGCTGCCACACTCGAGGACCGCAATCTTTTGCTGGCCGCCGTGACGCGCTCGATGTCGATGGAACCGGCCTGGAGCGACGATCTTGCGGCGCGGGCGAAATTGGCCGAGGAAATCGTGCAGACTGCATTTCCTGCCGGCGAGGTCACCTTTGTCGCGATCAAGCATGGCGCACGCATTATTGGCGCATCGGCCATACGCGACGCCGGCGATAAAGTAAGCAATCTTCCGCTCGGCGTATGTGTCCTGAACGAATACCGGTGCCGTGGGCTGGGCACTTTCCTGTTGCACGAAAGCCTGCGGCGCCTGAAAGAGCGCGGGCTGGACGCGGCGCGCCTGGTGACCCGCAAGGGGCTTCCGGCCGATCGCTATCTCTATCCCAAATTCGGCGGCGAACGCGTCGTACTAATTGGTGCCCCGGTTTAGGGCACGCGTCCCCGACTGAATCATGCCGACGCCCCTGCCACGTCCTGCCAGCGGCGAGCCCTACACAAAAGACTGGCGCCATTTCAAGCCTGCGGCGCCCGAATTTGATGTCGCCGTCATCGGCGGAGGCAGCGCCGGTTTCGCCGCGGCACGCACGGCATCCTGCATGGACGTCCGCACGGCGGTGATCGAAGGCGGCGTGGAAATGGGCGGCCTCTGCATCCTGCGCGGATGCATGCCCTCCAAGTCGCTACTCGAATCGGCACATCGCTGGCACGAGATCGGCCGCGCCCGCGAATTCGGACTCGTGGTCAAGCCCATCGAGGTCAGCATGAAGAGCATCCAGGCGCGTAAACAGCACCTCATCGGCGGGTTCTCCGCCTACCGGCGCAAGCAACTGCGCAAGGGCGATTTCGCGTTGGTGCGCGGCATGGCTTGCTTCCTCGATCCGCAAACGCTTCTCATCACGCGCGGCGGCAAACAGGAGTTGCTGACCGCTTCGACTTTTATCATCGCCACCGGCTCCGCCATCACGCGAGTGCCTGTGCCCGGCTTGTGGGAGACCGGCTGCCTGACCAGCGATACGGCGCTCGATGCGGAAAAAATTCCCAAGAGACTGGCCGTGCTCGGCGGCGGAGTGATCGCGGTGGAATTGGGCCAGTTCTTTGCCCGCGTCGGCTCGAAAACGACGATCCTGCAACGCAGCAAGCGCATCGTGCGCAACTACGATCCCGACGTCAGCCTCGAATTGGAACGCGCCTTCAAGGCCGAGGGAATCGACGTCCGCACGGGTGTGAAATTGCTCGAAGTGAGCAAAACAGGCAAGGGCAAGAAGATCGTTTTCCAGCGCGGGAACAGCCGCGAGGAGATCTTGGTGGACGAAATTCTTTACGCCCTGGGACGCGCTCCGGCCCTCGACGGATTGAAGCTGGAAAATGCCGGCATTGCGCTGGCCGACGGCAAGCTGCCGATTAACGATCATCTCGCCAGCATCGCGCCTCATATTTTTGCCGCCGGCGATGCGGTCGGGCCACACGAAGTCGTTCATATTGCGATTCAGCAGGGCGAAGTCGCCGCGCGCAATGCGGTCGCGCATCTGCGCAGTGGCCACGTGAATGGGGACCGCAGTATCCCGGAGAAAATCGATTATCGCCTGAAGGCGCTCGTCACCTTCACCGATCCCGAAATCGCTTCCGTCGGCCTGACCGAAACCGAGGCGAAGGCACAGGGCATCGATTACTTGTGCGCGAGTTATCCGTTCAACGACCACGGCAAGGCGATTATCGGAGGACATGAATTCGGCTTCGTCAAACTGCTCGCGGAAAAAACCCGCGGTGAAATTATGGGCGCGGAAATCATCGGCCCGCATGCCTCGGACATCGTCCACGAGCTGATCGCCGTCATGCACTATCGTGGCACGGTGAAGGAACTCGCGATGATGCCGCACTACCATCCCACGCTCGCGGAGATCGTCACCTACCCGGCGGAAGAAATTGCCGGGAAGCTGGCGCCCGATTGCCTGGTCGAGCCACCGCTCAAGCATGTGTAGATGGCGGTATATATCGGCATTGCATCAATCCTTGACCCCTTTGTTTCAGCCTTTAGTTTGGAAGTGTGGTCTACAGCGAAGTAATCACCATTGAGCCGGGCAAACGGAGTGGTAAACCATGCATCCGGGGAATGCGAATTACAGTTTCAGATGTCCTTGAATACTTGGCGTCGGGCATGACAGAAGCTGAAATCCTGGCTGATTTTCCGGAATTGACGCAAAGTGACATACGAGCCTGCCTGGCGTTTGCTGCGGATCGCGAGCGTCGACTTTTCTCTTGAAGCTGCTCTTCGATCAAAACCTTTCGAGAAAGTTGCCCCGGCAGCTTGCTGATATTTACAGGGAATGCCAGCACGTAGCGGAATTAGGATTGATCGAGGCTGGCGACGCCGATATCTGGCACTACGCCAAGGGAAACGGACTGGCTATTGTCTCAAAAGACGCTGACTTCCAGCAGCGAAGTCTGCTTTATGGAAGTCTGCCGAAATTTATCTGGCTTCGGTTGGTAACACTTCCACGTCGGAAATCGAGTCGTTGCTTCGTCGCTCGAGCCCAATTGTTCACACGTCCTTATCGATTCGTTGGAATCCCATCTTATTCTTCGCTGAATACGAAAACACCCATTTCGGGCCGCTCACTTTTTTCTTCGATTTTTGCGCCGAGACGCGCAAAGGTCTATGGCTGAAAGACAGCGAGGGCAATCCAGCATCCAAATCCCACTCCAATGCGTACTCCTTATATAGTCATGCAACGTGTCGTTCGTTCCATCCTTCCGTCACTTTTAGCTGCCGATCTAACCGGCAGTCTCTGGGCTATGGAAGGAACCCCCCAAGCTCCAACACCCTCGCCCTCGTCGCCGCATCCAGCGGCGGAATACAAACGGAGCGACGCCAACTTCTACCCGAAAGCGGCGTTCGTTAAGGATCATCCAACCGCCGTCATCATCCCGCGCGGCGGCTATACGCAAACGGGCGACTCTTACTTTTTCACCCCAAAAATCCGCGCTCCGAAGGAGATTTACTTTGAAGTGGTCAGCGACTGGATTGAACCAATCACACCACCGGACATGCCCGCCTCGCTCGGCGTCGCGCCCGATGCCATGCAAGTTCGCGAGCCGCAGGGTGACGTCCAGGTCGCACTGCCTTCCGCTCCCGCCAGCTTCGCTCCCGTCACAGACGGCATGCCCTTGCCGAATGGCGCCGTAATTAAAACCGGTGCAAACGGAACGGCCGCGGTGCTCTTCGGCGGCGTCGATTCCGCGCGCCTCATGCCCAATTCCGAGGCTGCCGTTCAGCAAACTGTGAGCGCGCAATCGCGTTCGGCCGAGGTCGATCTAACTACCGGTGGCGTGTTCTCGAAAGTCGGCTCGCAGATAGGCGTGAAAGGAGAATATTCGGTCCACACTCCCTTCGGCAATGCGGTGGCGCACGGCGGCGACTTCGCCACGATCACGGCTTCCAACCGAACGGATGTTTGGATCGCCCAAGGCACGGTGAACCTGGAACCGGCCAACAGCAAGGCCGCCGAGACCGCAACCTCCGACGGCACTGGCACCTTGAAACTGCTTCGCTTTCCACCAATCGCCGCTCCACATCTGGCGCTTCTGGCCGATGTTGAAACGCTCAGTGCCGCCCTGAATTTCATTCCGCTTGCCGATCAAAAAATCAAGGCGCTACGCGACAAAAAAGCCGGCGGCGCAACGCTCACCGCCAATGAGGAAGCCTACCTTAGCCGCATCAAACAGGTGCCATGCCTGATCAAACTCGCCCTGGTCGAACCACCTGCTCCCGCTCCTGCGCCGATTGCCGTGGCTCCCGCTCCGATCGCTCCCGTGGTGAAAGTCCCCGCCACGCCAGTTCCGGCCAAGCCCCTCACCGTCACGGTGCATGCGGATGGGACAATCAAATTCCAGCACGCCACCATGAACCTGGCCGATTTTCAAACCCAGCTGGACTCCCTCGCCCAAGCCACACCCCATCAGGCGCTCGTGATCAAGGCCGGTAAAACAGTAGCTTATGAAAAGGTTAAAGATGTCCTGGACGCTTGCGCGAAGGCACAACTCAAGATCGTCTCCGTCGTCGCACCGCCGCCCGCGGCGCCGACTCCAGCCCAGCCCACGCCGGCTCCGTCGCCAGCGCCTGCATCGCACACCGTTCCGGTTGCCGCCGCTACGCCCGCCGCCCTGCCCGCGCCGCATCTGTCGGCGGGAGCATCTTTGCCGCGGATGAGCTTACCCACAGCAGCCAAGCCGGCCGGTCCGGTGCGCTTCACGGTTCGAATGGATGGGAAGATCAATTTCAAGGGCGTCACGCTGACCCTGCCCGAATTCAAGTCGAAGTTGCAGGCGATCGTCCAGGCTACTCCCGACCAGGCGATTTTTGTCAAAGCCGGCAAAACCGTGCCTTATGAGAATTTTCAGGCCGCGCTCGCCATCTGCCATTCCGTGCCAGTAACCAACCTTGCCTTTTCGGGTCCGTCTCCCTCGTCCGAGTTCGATGCTCCCGTCGCCCCTCAACCCGGCGCCTCAAATCTGCCTGCTCCCAACTTGCTCATGCATCCCTCGATGACACCCACGCCCTCCACGACGCAACCGACAGCGCCGACTCCTTCCGCGACCACCAATACACCACCCCCGACCGGGCCCTGACCGGGCCGTTGGGGCGCTCTAAATGTTTACGACTTGCCCCACGCCCGTCGCCGATTGGAGATTTCCCTGGTTCCTTCAGGGACAAACTGCCGCTCCGCGGACCGATTGCATTTGGAATCGTGCAAACTTTCCATCTAAAGTTCCGACAATGGAGAATGCTATTCATTCCGCGGCGGACGCGAATGACGACGCGCAATTGATTGCCAAAATCGCGCAGGGCGACCGCTCCGCTTTGGGACTGCTTTACGAACGCTTCTCCACGCCGTTGTATTCCCTGGCGGTCAAGATTCTCGGCAACGAAACGGAGGCGAAGGATGTCCTGCAGGAGGTCTTTCTTTTGATCTGGAACAAGGCGTCCGGATTTAAAGCGGATCGTGGGTCCGCGTTTTCCTGGGTGGTGGCCCTGTTGCGCAATCGCGCCATCGATCGGATCCGTTCCCGGCGACGTCACGGTGAATTGCTCGAAGCCCATGCTCCCGATCTGGAACCTAGCGGATCGGCGACGACCTCGTCCGCTGAGAATTGCGAACTCAACGAACGTGCCCGTGAAGTCCGTGCCGCCATGGGTCAACTCACGGACGATCAACGTCGCGTCTTGCGCCTGGCTTTCTTTGAAGGCCTGACCCAGGTCGAAATCGCCGCGCAACTCAAAGAGCCGCTTGGCACGATCAAGGCCCGTGCCTACCGGGGCATGGCACGTCTGCGCACCATCCTGAGGATTTCCCATGAATGACGCCAAAAATCATTCGCGGCTCGAGGAACTGGCCTCTCTTCATGCGGTCGACTTACTCAGCGAAGCCGAGCGCAAGGAGCTTTTCGAGGCAGCTCAAGCCAATCCGGCTGCAAATCTGCTCGTGCGCGAATTCGCCGAGACAGCCGCATTACTCGCCTACGAGGCGCCTCAAATCAAACCCCCGCCGGACCTCAAACGCGAGATCCTCGACCAGTTGCCCGCGCGCAATTCGAAGTCAAAGATCATTCCTTTTCGTGCCTTGATTCCCTTTGCCATCGCCGCCGCCCTGATGCTACTCGGTATTTACCAATTAAAGCAGATCATGGCGCTCAAATCGGAACTAGTCGCCACGCGGGCGGACGCCGCACGCTTACGGGAAAGCAACACTTTCATTGGACTACGGCTGGCGACCCTCGAAGCCAAGGACGCGGCCCAAAACGTCGTTTACGCCTCATCCAAAATCATGGTCGCCTGGGATCCTTACCAGCATCGGGGTGTGGTCTCGATGGAAAATCTACCGGCCCCGCCCCCTGGCCACGATTACCAATTATGGGTACTCGACCCCGAAGCGCCAGCCCCGGTGAGCGCCGGAGTCATCAGCGCTTCCGGTCCCTTCAGCGCGAGGCCGATCGGCACGCCCGCCCCCGGATTCGCAATTTCGCTGGAGCCAAGCGGCGGCAGTCCCCTCCCGACCGGCCCCATTCTTTTTGCTGTCGCACCGGGGGCGTAATAGGCTAATGAGTTAGGGGTCAGTATCTATGGCCGAGGTAAAAAATATTTGTTTGGAAGCGCTTGAGCGCCACTGTGCCAGTGGCGACACCGGTCGGCTCGACTTTCGGCGCGGTACTTATGAAGGCCAGATTTTCATCAATAACCGGCTGATTGTTCACGCCCAAATCTCGGGCTTGGAAGGCATACCCGCCCTTTTCCGCCTCTTCGATTGGGGTGATGCCGAGACCACCTGGATGGCCGGCGTTGCCGCCGACCAGGAAACCTTGCACTTGACCATGGAGGCCGCCTCGCTGCTTTACGCCGAGAACCTCCAGGACCGCGCCGAACTTCAGGCGCGCGAAAAGGAAAAAATTGACCAGTCTCTTTCGGCCCCGGAAGCAGTCGCCGGATCAACGCTGGGGGTGGAATCGGTGCTCAAGCATTATACCGTTTCCCTGGAGTGCACCGACAGCGACCTCCTTCCCGGCGGCTTCATCTTCTCTGACTCCACGAAAAGCAGCTACGTCATCGGCAGTTCGGAGGATTGTGATGTCATTTTGCGCAATCCCAGCGTCGATCCACTTCATTGCGGTGTCATCCTGGAAAAAGGCTCGGTTCTCGTGTGGGATCTGGGCGCGCAGTCGGGCATCAAATTGAATGGTCATCTGGTTACACAGGATAAACTCAAGGTGGGCGACGTCATGACCCTTGGCTCGCTCGATCTCCGTGTTCGCTTCCAATTGCGCCGCCCGACCATCAAGATCAAGGCACCGCCCCAGCCCGATCCGAATGCTCTCAAAGCCGTCATTCCCCCCACCGGAACGATGCCGCTGCCGAAAATCGGCGCGAGCGGAAAACTCGTCCCCAAGGGTGCGATCACTTACGACAAGGTGGCGCGTCAGATCAAGCAAAGGGGCAAGGGCATTCCCTTCCTGGAAAAGCTCGGCTCTTTGTTTGGTGCAAAAAAACCGAAATAGGCTAGCTTCATCGAGTTCCCCACCTCCGAACGATGCACATTCTTCTGATCGACGACAGTTCCTCCACTCGCAGCTTGCTGCGCACGCTGATCAATTCCGGCCAGGCCGTGCGCCACGAAATCAGCGAGGCAGCCAGCGGCGAGGAAGCGCTGCAAAAGGTCGGCTCCGGCGAGATCAATCTGCCGGATCTCATCATCATGGACATCAACATGGGCGGCATGAGCGGCTACGAGCTCTGCCGCGAATTTCGCCAGCGTCACGGCACCGCCTCCGATGTCGTACCTTACATCATTATCGTCACGGCCAATGAAGGCGTCGACGTAATCAACGAAGCGCTCGACAGCGGCGCCAACGATTACATGCCCAAGCCGGTGAACGTGAAAATCCTCCAGGTTCGCCTGCGCGTCGCGGAACGACTGCTGGCCCATGCCCAATCGGGCGGCGGGCCGACCAGCGCCACGGCCAGCGGACGCGTCATTGCCAATCCCGCAACGGCTGCCAAGGAGGTCGAACCCGAACCGGTCGATCCGCGTCAAAGCCTCATCGCATCCTCCATCGAATACGCCGATGCGCCCATTGCCATCCTCGAAGTCGGTGGCGAGCAACCTTCATTTCAGATCAAGTATGCAAATTCCGCAATGTCCGCGACCACGCAATACACCCAGCAGCAGCTCGAGGGAAAATCGCTGGCCGAACTTGAAGCCTGGACGCCCGAGTTTCTCACCATGGTGCTCAGCTTCATCCAACGCGGCGCCATTGTCTCCTACGTGCCGCTCTGGAGCGCAACCCGGCAGGCCGTGCCGGTGCACTTGAGTTTCTATCCGATCCGCGGCGAAGGCGATCTCATCGATCATTATCTCGTCATCCATCACTTCTAGGTGTCCGCGCCGGCCGGACATTTCGCGTGACCCGTCCTGACTTTTTGCTCAGCCTCTGATTCGTGCGCATCATCGTCACCGGACTTCTCGGCCAGTATGCCTTCGGTGGCGTCACGTGGGATTATCTCCAATACCTGCTCGGCTTTCGAGGTCTCGGCCACGATGTCTGGTATCTCGAGGATTCCGGCGCGTGGCCCTACGACCCGGTCCTGCAAAGCGTCGGCGAGGATTGCACCCACAACGTCAGGTATCTGCACAACGTGATGACTGAATTTGGTCTCGGAGACCGCTGGATTTATCGCAATGGCGCCGACGGCAAATTTCACGGCGCCGGAGAATCGGCCGCGCGCGACCTCATCAAAAATGGCGATTTGCTGGTCAATGTTTCCAGCGCCGGCTGGTTGAAAGATTATGACTTCGGCGTGAAGCACCAGATGTTCATTGATGGCGATCCGATGTTCTGCCAGGTCGATCTGCTGGCGCACCGCCATGCTGATTATGCCGGACGTGTTCGCGCGCATGACAGTCACTTCACCTTCGGCCTGAACGTCGGCCATCCCGGCTGTCTTGTCCCCGATACCGGCATTCGCTGGAAAAAAACCGTGCAGCCGATCGCGCTCGATCAGTGGCCGGCGCAGGACGATGCCGCCGATCCGGTCCTGGACCGATTCACCACCGTGATGAACTGGGCCAGCTACGCGCCGATCGAATGGCAGGGAAAGTGTTACGGCCAGAAGGATCTCGAATTCGAACGGTTCAAGTTGCTTCCGAAACAGACGCCTCAGCGGCTCGAAATGGCGATGGGCCAGGGCATCGGATCCAAGCGGCCCACCGAGGAACTGCGCGCGCTTGGCTGGATCATCCACGAAGCGGGAGAAGTTTTGCCCGACTACAAAAGCTATCATGAATTCCTGCGCACCTCGAGGGCCGAGTGGAGCGTGGCCAAGCAGGGCTACGTCGCCGCGCGCACCGGATGGTTCAGTTGCCGTACCGCCTGCTACCTCGCGCTTGGCCGGCCTGCCGTCGTGCAGGACACCGGTTGGAGCGACTATATCCCCTCCGGTGACGGCCTGATTGCTTTTTCCACGCTCGACGAAGCCGTCGACGCCATCGCCGACATCAACGATCATTACGCCGAACATCAGGCCGCCGCCCGCGCCCTCGCGGAACAATATTTCGAAGCAAAAAAGGTCTGCGCCGATTTGCTTGCGCAAGCTGGACTGGAATAATTCAATGAGCGTGGCCTATGACCTTGCTGACCTGCGAACAAGAGAGGTCTCGCCGTTTGTGCCCGGTTGGTTAAGCGACGGCAAGCCGGTCCTCCTTTATGGTGCCGGTAATTTCGGATGCCAGGTCCTCTCCACGCTTCGTTCCCGGAATCTGCCCGTCGCAGCCTTCATCGATGGAAAGTATACGGAACCCACGACGCGCGACGGCTTGACCGTGTACCCGCTCAACCACCCGCAAACCGCGGAACACGCACGACAGGACTGCGTGGTGCTGCTCACTATTTTCAATCACATGGTCGATTGGGCGGAAATCGTAAAGCTTCTTCATCGACATGGCTTCCGGACGATCATCACGCCCATGGAGATTTTTGACGCTCTACCTGAAATCCAGGCAACGCGCTATTGGATCGCTTCCCCAAGTTTCTACCACGAAAACTGGGCGTCGTTCATGAAGGGAGAGGAACTCTGGGACGACGAAACGAGCCACATAATCTATCGCCGCATTCTCTGGTTTCGCCTGGGACGCGATCTCAATGCGCATCCGGTGCCGCAGCTCGATTCTCAATACGCTCCGGTCGACTTACCGAGGTGGCCGGATCCAGTGCATCTTCTCGACGGCGGCGCGTGTATCGGCGAGGCGCTTCAAACCTTTGGGTGTCTCGGGTTCAAGATCGGACATTATTATGGGTGGGAGCCAGATCTCCATAATTTTTCGAAACTCGAATCATGCCTCCTGCAGGAATTCCCCCGATTGGCCGCGACACTTTTTCCGTGCGGTCTGGGATCAAGAACGGAAATGCGGTCGTTTAAAAGCGGACTCGGCGCGGCCAGTGCGATCACTGAAAGCGGGAGCGATCAAACGATCATTTTGAGCGCCGACCAGGTGCTTCGCAACCAACGCATCACCGTCATCAAACTCGATGTTGAAGGCGCGGAAACCGAAGCGCTCATGGGCATGCGGTCATTGATCGAACGCGAGCGTCCAGGCCTCGCGGTTTGTGTTTATCACCAGCCGGACGATATTTTTCGCATTCCCGCTTTGATCAAATCGTGGAATCTCTCCTACCGATTGTACCTGCGCGCGCATTGCTGGAATACCTTCGACTCCGTCCTCTACGGGTTGCCCAGTTAAACGAAAACTAGACGGGTGCGATTTTGCTCAGTTGGGCACGCCGACTAAAATCGTCATTGGCGGATTGCAGGTAGGCGACTGTGTCGATTCCTAAATTAAGGAGCGAATAATTTTGCTCGCTCAAAATCCGTGAACACTCGCTTTTTTGCCGCCGGTTCAAAAAATTATTTTCGTAGTGAATAATGTCCGGCTTCATCCGGCGGAAATCGATCATCTTGATGATTTCGAAATCAAAACCTTCCGTATCGATCTGCAATAAATTCACCCGCTCGACCTGGTGCTTTTTTAACAGGCTTTCCAGCGTCAGCGCCGGCACTGTGATCGATTTCACCGCGCCCCGGTGCCCGTCGCCATTCAACGCCAGGTAATGTTTTCGCGTCGAGGTCAGCATCGAGGCATGGTCCGCAGCATTCGCGCCTTCAAAACAATGAAGTTCGATGCGTCCCGTCCTGGTTGGCGACGGCCGAGTTTTCAAAGAGAAGCTGTTTCTCGCCGGCATAATTCTGTTTGAGCTTTTGGAAAATGGCCGGTTGCGGTTCCACCAAAAGGCCGTTCCAATGGTACTGCCGGACGTAATGGTGAATCGGATCGTAGCTGACGCCGTCGTGCGCGCCGATCTGAAGAAAGAAAATGTCGGGCTGGCGCGACATCAGATCCCGAATCGCCAGGTCAAAAATATCGATGCTCGGCGCCTGGTGGGAAAGATGCGGCTTCAGTTCATATCCGAGCAAACCTGCGCGCGCGGGCCAGCGCCTTTTCATAGATCAAACTCAGGTCGTCACGATTCATTGGCAATACCTGAATCAGCTTACGAAATCTCAAACGGAATGGCTTTTCTTTTCTCGAAGCGCATCACTTGCCGTGTAGCCCACTTCGCGGACCAGTTCGTAGGCCCGGTCGAATTCGTAGGCCACCTCTTCCGGCGCATGCGCATCGGAATTGATCACGATGGGGATGTGCCGATGCCAGGCCGCTTCGAGAAATTCGCGGCTCGGATAAATCTCCCGCACGTCCTTGCGCAGCCCTGCCGTGCTCACCTCCAAAACCGCGCCCGCCTCGGCGGCGGCGTCGAGCATGTCGCGGTAAAAGCGGGAAAGGTCGCCCTCGGGCCGATGGCCGAATTTCTTCACCAGGTCCGGATGACCAAGGAAATCGAAGAGACAGCTTTCCACCATCTTCGTGTAGGCGGCAAAATAGGCCCGCCAGATTTCTTCCACCGGCTGCTCCGTCCAGCGCTTGAGATGCTTCGGATTGTCGATGTCCCAGTCGGGCGTGACATAATGGACCGAGCCGATCAGATAATCCCAGTCGGCCTGCCGCGGCGAGATTCTGAATATGGCCCTCGAAGCCGGGAATGAAATCGCACTCCAGCCCCAGCCGGATCGGGTAACGCGGAAACTCGCGCCGCGCCTCTTCAACCAACTCCGACGTATTCCGGCAAGCTGATCCGGCGCCATCCGCCAGTCGTCGAACTGCGTCGGCATCGGGTTATGATCCGAAAAACCGATCTCAACCAGCCCCGCCTTTTGCGCCGCCAGAACGTAATCGCGCGGCGCGCCCGTCGCATGGCCGCACAATGGCGTATGCATGTGGTAATCGGTGCGCATGCGTATAAGATTACCCCATCAACGCGCACTTCCAAGCGCGGTGATTGCGTGCTTAAGTTACTTTTCTATGGCCTCTAGCTCTCAGTCCTCTCTGCGCCTCGGCTATTTTGGCCGCGCCGGCAGTTTCTCCCACGTCGCAGCCGAGCGCCGCTTCCCCAAGGGAAATTTGAACGAGTGCCCCACGGTCGAGGAAGCCTTCGCCCGCCTGCCGTCCGGCGAATTCACTCACATCCTCGTGCCGATCGAAAACGCCTCGAGCGGCATCATCACCAACACGGCCGACCAACTCATGCGCCTGGCCAAGACAGAGCGCCGGAGCCACACTGCAAATTCGCGAAGCGCTCGCCATGCGCGTCGAACTCGCGCTCATGGCGCGCGCCGATACCAAGGCCGTCACGAAAATTTATTCGCATCGTGCGCCTTTCGATCACAGCCGCGACTGGCTGCAAAAACATTATCCGCAAGCCGAACAAATCATCGTCGAAAGCACGTCGGAAGCGGCGGCTCTCGCCGCGAAAGAAAAAGGCGCGGCCGCCATCGCCGGCCTCCAGGCCGTGAAGACAAACCGCCTGAAGATCATCAGCCGGGAAGTCGGCAGCGAAGTCGCCAACCAGACCACCTTCATCGTCGTCGGTCCTCCTCTCGACGTATCCGCCAAAGCCGACGCACACCAGCCTCGTCTTCGAGTTGCCCCATGCGCCCGGCAGCCTCGTCGCCGTGCTTCAAGTCCTTTCGCGCCATAAACTCAACCTGACCAAGATTCTCTCCCGCCCCATTCCCGGCCGCTTCGAGGAATACCGCTTCATGATCGAATTCCAAGGCGCGGCCCCGCAAAAGGAAGTCGATCGCCACGCTCGCCCGCATCAAAAAAATCACCGACTTCTTCGCCATCATCGGCAGTTATCCCGTGCGGCGAATTTAACCCTGCTTTCCAATCCGGTTAATCTTGTTAATCCTGTCCAAAAATTGTCTTCCTCACATATTCCCGTAATTCCGTTTATTCCGTCAAAAATTCTCCAACCGCTGGCTGCAACTCGACTTGCATTCAAGGCGCGTCATCGTATTCTAGGAGTGCAGTGAAAATACAAAATTTGCTCAAGACCTCGAGCGAGTGGATTCGAGGCGAGAACGGCGGCAACCGCATCGTGTTCAGCAGCCGCCTGCGCCTCGCCCGCAACGTGAATCACCACCCCTTTCCCGGCTGGGCCAAAAAGGCCGAGCGGGAAAAGGTGCTCGCGCTCGTGCAGCCCGCCGTGGCCGACCTGCCCGAGATGAAGGACGCCATCATCAACGACTCGATGGAGCACTTCACGCCGCTCGAAAAGCAGGTGCTGGTCGAGCAGCATCTCATCAGCCGCGAACACGCCGCCAAGAACACCGGCAGCGGCCTCATCATCAGCAAGAACCGCGCGCTCAGCGTCATGATCAACGAGGAGGACCACCTCCGCATCCAGTCGCTCAAGTCGGGCCTGCAACTCAAGGCGCTGCTCAAGGCCGTCGACAAGCTCGACACCGAGCTGGAGGAGAAACTCGACTTCGCCTTCTCGCCCCAGATCGGCTACCTCACCGCCTGCCCGACCAACGTCGGCACCGGCATGCGCGCCTCCGCCATGATGCACCTGCCCGCGCTCGTGCTCGACGACCAGATCACCCAAATCATCAAAGCGGTGAACAAGATCGGCCTCGCCGTGCGCGGTCTCTATGGCGAAGGCACCGAGGCGCTCGGCAATCTGTTCCAGATTTCCAACCAGATGACGCTCGGCGAATCGGAGACGCAGATCGTCGACAAGCTGACCAAGGTCATCGCGCAGGTGATGGAGCACGAGGAAAACGCGCGCCAGAAAATGCTCGAGGACAAGAGCCGCATGATCGCCGACCAGGTGGGCCGCGCCTACGGCGTCATGATGCATTCCTACTCCATCTCCTCCAAAGAGGTACTCAACCTGCTTTCCATGCTGCGGCTCGGGCGTCGATCTCGGCCTGATGCCCGAGGAATATCGCGCCACCATCGATGAACTTTTCATCCGCACCCAGCCGGCCCATTTGCAAAAAGATTTCGAGCGCAAGCTCACCACCGAGGAACGCGACGGCCTTCGCTCCGACCTGCTGCGCGAACGCCTCAAAGCCGTTCCCGAACCCAACACAAAATCGCTCAGCTCTCGGCAAGCCTGATGCCGATAAGAAAAAATCAAATGAATAACTTCACCCCCCGCGCCCAGCAAGTCCTGGCGTTGGCCCGCAAGGAAGCCGACCGCTTCAACCACAATTACGTGGGCACCGAGCATCTGCTTCTCGGCCTGATCAAGCTCGGCCAGGGCGTCGCGGTCAACGTGCTGCAGAAGCTCGGGCTCGACCTGGAAACCGTCCGCATCGAGGTGGAAAAGCAGGTCGGCTCCGGTCCCGACACCAAGATGTCGGGCAACATCCCTTACACGCCGCGCGTGAAGAAAGTCCTCGCGCTCGCGGGCAAGGAAGCCAAGGCGCTCAATCATAGTTACGTCGGCACCGAGCACATTCTGCTCGGCCTGCTGCGCGAAGGCGACGGCGTGGCCGCGCGCGTGCTGAAGACTCTCGAAGTCGACATCGAGCGCACCCGCAACGAAGTCCTCAAGGAACTCGATCCCAATTTTGCCTCCGGCGAAGCCGAGGGCGAAGGAAGCAGCGGCGAAGCGTCCTCCCAAGGCGGCGGCAGTCCGCAAGGCGAAGGCGGCCCGGCGGCAAGAAGGACGTCAAGACGCCCGCGCTCAAGGCCTTTGGCCGCGACCTGACCGAACTGGCCAAGAAGGGCGACCTCGATCCCGTCATCGGCCGCAAGAGCGAGATCGAGCGCGTCATCCAGATTCTCTGCCGCCGCACCAAGAACAATCCCGTCCTCATCGGCGAAGCCGGCGTGGGCAAGACCGCGATCGCGGAAGGCCTCGCGCAGGAAATCGCCGCGGGCAACGTGCCCGAACTTTTGCGCGACAAGAAGGTCATCACGCTCGACCTCGCCCTCATGGTCGCGGGCACCAAGTATCGCGGCCAGTTCGAGGAACGCATCAAGGCCGTGATGGAGGAAATCCGCAAGGCCAGCAACGTCATCCTTTTCATCGACGAGCTCCACACCATCGTCGGCGCCGGTTCGGCCGAGGGCGCGATGGACGCCTCCAACATCATCAAGCCCGCCCTCTCGCGCGGCGAGCTGCAGTGCATCGGCGCGACCACGCTCAACGAATTCCGCAAGCACATCGAGAAGGACTCCGCGCTCGAACGCCGCTTCCAGCAGGTCATGGTCGAGGCGCCCAGCGTCGAGGAATCGATCGAGATCCTCAAGGGCCTGCGCCCGAAGTACGAGGCGCACCACAAGGCCAAGATGTCCGACGAGGCGCTCGAGGCCGCCGCCAAGCTTTCCGACCGTTACCTCACCGGCCGCTTCCTGCCCGACAAGGCCATCGACGTGATGGACGAGGCCGGTTCGCGCGCGCGCATCCAGGCCACCATGCGTCCGCCCGACGTGAAGAGCGTCGAGGCCGAGATCGAGGAGATCAAGGGCCGCAAGGAAGCCTCGATCAAGGCGCAGGATTTCGAAAAGGCCGCCGCGCTGCGCGATTCCGAGAAGGAAGCCAAGGACAAGCTCGAGAACGTCCTCACCGAATGGCGCACGCGCCGCGACGAGCAGGAAGTGCTCGTCACCGACGACGACATCCGCCACGTCGTCTCGAAGTGGACCGGCGTGCCGCTCTCCCGCATGGAACAGGCCGACATGGACCGCCTGCTCAAGGTCTCCGAGGAACTCAAGGGCAAGGTCATCGGCCAGGACGAAGCCGTCTACGCCATGGGCAAGGCGCTGCGCCGTTCGCGCGCCGATCTCAAGGACCCGAAGCGCCCCATCGGCTCGTTCATTTTCCTCGGCCCGACCGGCGTGGGCAAGACCCACCTCGCCAAGACGCTCGCCCAATACATGTTCGGCGACGAAACCGCGCTGATCCAGATCGACATGAGCGAGTACATGGACGCGCACAACGTCTCGCGCCTCGTCGGTGCGCCTCCCGGCTACGTCGGTTACGAGGAGGGCGGCCAGCTCAGCGAAAAGGTCCGCCGCCGTCCCTACAGCGTGGTGCTCTTCGACGAAATCGAAAAGGCCCACCCCGACATCTGGAATCTGCTCCTGCAAATTCTCGAGGACGGCGTGGT
This sequence comes from uncultured Verrucomicrobiae bacterium, assembly GCA_963812985.1. Taxonomy (GTDB): domain Bacteria; phylum Verrucomicrobiota; class Verrucomicrobiia; order Methylacidiphilales; family UBA1321; genus JABDGH01. The sequence goes on along the minus strand of CAWEXI010000005.1, from coordinate 1,521,452 downwards.
CACCGACAGCCTCGGCCGCAAGGTCGATTTCCGCAACACGATCATCATCATGACCTCCAACGTCGGCGCCGACCTGATGCGCAAGAACATGGTCATGGGCTTCGGCGTGAAGAGCGACGAGCATTCCTACGAGCAGATGAAGGAAAAGATGCTCAGCGAGGCCAAGCGGGTCTTCAAGCCCGAGTTCCTCAACCGGCTCGACGACATCATCGTCTTCCATTCGCTGACCCGCGACGACCTGACCAAGATCGTCGACATCGAAGTGGCCAAGGTGCACACGCGCCTCAAGCCGCGCGAAATCACCTTCCGGCTCACGCCCGAGGCGACCGCGTTCCTCATCGAGAAGGGCTACGATCCCGCCTACGGCGCGCGTCCGCTGCGCCGCGCGGTCGAGCGTTACCTCGAAGATCCGATGGCCGAGGAAATCCTCCGCGGCACGATCAAGAACGGCGACTTCGTGGTCGTCGGCGAGAAGGACAAGGCGCTCACCTTCACCGTCGGCGCCGACACCCCGCCCGCCTCCGTCACGCCGTAAATTGTCCTGGTTGGACGGCTCAAAATCACGTCAGTTCAACCGCGACCGGCGTCCCTCCGGCGGCCGCCTTTCGACTGGTGCTCGCCTGGCTGGGAAAAAGCGAGTCGCGCAGGTGAAGGATCGGCATTTCGAGAATCTCGGACAAGAAGATCCCCACAATTAAGCTGGCCACGACATAGCAGACGACATAAGTCAGGTTACGCACCGGAAAAAAGGGATCGATCGCCCAATCCCGTACCGGGAAATGCCATAGATAAATGCTGTAGGAATGCTTGCCCAGATAATCAAAGGGTTTGACCAGCCAAAAGGCCCATCCGGCTGATGGAAATGGAAGCTGGGCGGCTTGAAAAAGGATCAGGCTGAATCCGAGCGCATCGCAGGTCGGGATCAGCGCCGTGGTCAGCGCCGAATGCGGTTTCCAAAGATAGGATGAGGGCCAGACCAGCAGCAGGCCGAGCAGAACCCAACCGATCCGCGCACGCTGGAAGATCGCGAGAATTTCCAGGTGATAGTGGTAAAGATACCGCAGCAAGACGCCCGCCGCGAGCACGTCGAGATGCAGATGCGACGGCTGCAGCTCGCGATGGACATCAAAGTGGTGGCCGTCGCCGCGCACCCCCGAATTCAGCCACCGCGCGAAGAATTCCACGATAATAACGCCTCCAAGAATCCACGGCAGCGACGTCAGCCACGCCGCTCCTTGCCGCGCATTGCGTGCAAGAAAATAAAGGAGAAGCGCCAGCAGGATGTAGAAGTGAACCTCCAGCGCGAGCGTCCATCCGTGCGCCCAATTCCCCTCGCGATAATTCTGCAGGAACAAAAAGTCATGGAAGAAATGATCCCTGTTAATCCCGCGCTTCATCACCAGGTCATAAATAATCGTGACGATCAGAAGAAAGTAGAAGGCCGGGATGATCTTGAATGCGCGCCGGACGAGAAAGCGTTTGATATCCAGCGCGCCCGTCTTGTCGTGCTCGAAAAAAAGGAGACCCGAAACGAGAAATCCGCTCAAAACAAAGAAGAGCTCCACTCCAATCCAGGCAAGCGAGTTGATCGCCGCAAGTAACGGCGCCAGCCATGTAAAAGTGGCCGGAAGGTAATTATAAAAGTCGCCGGCGTGGGCGTACATGACCAAAAGAATGGCGATGCAGCGCACGCAATCGAACCAGGCGAACTGTCTCATGGTCGGCGCAGAACTTAATCGTGGGAGTTTCAAAAATCGAGCCAAGAGTTAACAATAGTTGCCTTGGCTCTTGAGGCTTAGTAGCCTCCTTATCGCCGTGAACCTCCTCGCTTCCATTCTCGGTATATGGAACGATCCAGGATTCGCCTCGCAACTTTTCTGGGGCATCGGGTTGTTGGGCCTTTTCCTCATCATCCTCCAGGCCATCTTCGGCGTCCTCATCGGCCATGACGGCGACACCAGTTCCAGCGGCAGCCTCGATCTCCACGGCGGCCACGGCGGCGGCGGAAGTGTCGTTTCGCTCAAGACCGTCTCCGCCATGCTCCTCGGCTTCGGTTTCGGCGGCGCCCTCCTGGAAAAGAACGGCTATTCAGCGGGCATTTCGGCCCTGGGCGGAATCGGCACCGGCCTTGTCATCGGCGGCGCCTATTTCGCACTGATGAATTCGCTTTACCGGCTCCGATCGGACGGAACCTCCGTTTTGTCCAACGCCATCAATCGCAGCGGCACGGTCTACATGCGCATTCCGGGAAACACCTCCGGCGCGGGTGAAATCCAGGTCTCCTTTGGCGGCCGCCTGCAAAATATCCAAGCCTACACCCGCGGCATCGATCTCCCCACCGGCACCGCCGTTCGCGTCATTGCACTGCATGGCGATCACGCACTTCTCGTCGAGAAACTTTCGTAATCAGTATTGGCCTAACCGGAAAATAAAATGGACATGACTTTCGTTTACCTGATCGGCGGGGTGGTCCTGCTGCTCTTCACCGCCTTCATCGGCTTCCTCACCCGCTACAAGCGCTGCCCCTCGGACCGCGTGCTCGTCATCTACGGCCGCGTCGGCGAGGGCCGCAGCGCGCGCTGCATGCACGGCGGCGCGGCGTTCGTTCTGCCCATCGTTCAGGACTACCAGTTCCTCGACCTGCGCCCGATGTCGATCGACATCCAGTTGAACAACGCGCTCTCCAAGCAAAACATCCGCGTCAGCGTGCCCTCGACCTTCACCATCGGCGTCACCACCGATCCCGACAAAATGGGCAACGCCGCCGAGCGCCTGCTCGGCCTCAACAGCGCGCAGATCACGCAGCTCGCCAAGGAAATCATCTTCGGCCAGATGCGGCAGGTCGTCGCCGCCATGCGCATCGAGGAAATCAACGCCGACCGCGACCAGCTCATCGAGGCCATCACGAACAACATCAGCACCGAGCTTGAAAAAGTCGGCCTGCGCCTGATCAACGTCAACATCCAGGACGTGACCGACGAATCGGGCTACATCGAGGCGCTCGGCAAGGAAGCCTCCGCGAAGGCCATCGCCGACGCCAAGATCAAGGTCGCCCAGGCCGAACGCGATGCCGAAATCGGCAAGGCCGTCGCCGACAAGGAAATGACCATCAGTGTCGCCAGCGCCCAGGCCGACGCCACCCAGGGCAAGAACACCGCGCAGCAGCAGATCGCGCAATCGAATGCCGACCTGCGCATCAAGCAGGCCGAGGCGGCCCGCACCGCGCAGGTCGCCGAGAACGTGGCCAAGGCCGACGTCGAACGCCAGACCTTCGACGCCGAAGCCAAGGCCCAGGAAGCGCGCGCCGAGATGCAACGCAAGCAGCAATACGCCGAGCGGGTCGTGCCGGCGCGAGATCGCCAAGGATGCCATCGTCGTCAACTCGCAGGCCGCCGCGCAGCAGGTCACCATCGCCGCCGAAGCCGAAGGCAAGCGCATGATCACGATCAAGCAAGCCGAGGCCGTCGCCGCCGAATCGGAAGCCAAGAAAATCCTCGCGCTCAAACAAGCGGAAGGCTCCGGCATCCAGGCCGTGCTCGAAGGCCGCGCGGAAGGTTTCCGCCAACTCGTCGCCTCCGCCGGTGGCAACGCCAGCGAGGCCGTCGTCGTGCTCGTGGCCGATCAACTTCCCGCCATGATCGATTCGCAGATGAAGGGCATCTCCAATCTCAAGATCGACAAGGTCATCGTCTGGGGCGGCGGCGCTGACGGGGCCAAGGGCGGCATCTCGCACCTGCTTAAGGATCTCATCACCGGCCTGCCTCCCGTGACCGATCTCGCCAAGGCCGCCGGCATCGACCTCCCGCCCGTGCTCGGCCGCGTTCAGACCGATGTGGCTACGGCCATGTTCACGCAGCCTTCAACGCCTGGAAAGTAGATTCGTTTCGCGGCGTGCCCTCAACTCGCCGCTTCGATCCGCGCCCACTGCTCTTTCAACCGCGCGAGCGCCTGATGATGCAGCTGTGACACTCGCGCGGGCGTGACCTCCAAAACGCCGGCGACTTCCCGGAGCGGTACTCCTTGCAGATAATGGAGAACAATGACCGTGACCTGCGTCTTCGGCAGCTTCTGCAGGCACTGCAGAATCGTACGGCGAGCTTCGGCAGCCAGCAGTCGCGCGTCGGGACCGGCCGCCATGGGATCCGCCAGGCGTTCCATCAACGAAAGGCACTCGTCTCCCGTTGTGCTCTCCGTAACTTCATCGAACGAGACCAGCTGACGTGGTTGTGCCAGCTTTTGATACGCCGATAAATCGTCTTCGCTCACCCCCAAGGCGACGGCCAGCTCCATTTCTGTCGGCTCCCGGTTTAAGCCCTCCGCCAAGCCTATCGTAATACGTGTAATACGTCGGTGATTTTTATGGACTGATCGCGGAGCCCAATCCCACCGGCGTAACTCATCGATGACCGCACCTCGGATTCGTAGGGCGCAGTAACCTCGAAACGAAGCACCACGCTTGTCATCATAACGGGAAGCTGCCCGTAGATAGCCAAGGACTCCCGCGCTTTGTAAGTCCTCAGAATTCAAATAACTCGGGAACTTGGCGGCGCAGGTCCGGGCGAAATGACGCGCCCATGGCAAAAATTCCAAGACGCGCTCGCTTTCGTAACCCATACGGGTTACATATGTGTTACCAAGTCATCGGTCAACCCAATTATGTTAATTATTGTTATAATCTGGCGGACTAGCTCCCAAATCAGAAATCAATACCTAGAAAAGCGCGTTTATCCGGCCAGCTAAGCGAGCGAAACTCCCGGAGCGCATCCCGTCGCCGGGCCAGTGGCTGCCGCCTCAGATGGCGGATAAAACCGAGCGCGCAACGCTGAGCCGCACCGTACCGGGCACGCAGGCGAGGGCTGGTGAAGCGGCGGTGACTGCTATCGAATAATTGCCGGCGAAGCCAAATCCCCACCGACCGCGGTATTTTCCCTTTCCCGCAGAGCAGCTCCGCAAACTTGCTTAGGACGAGATAGGTATCAATCCGCGCCTGGGTTTCGAGATTGCACGCGTAAGCCTCGCTATCGATTTCCCTCTCGCCCTCGTGGAACAGCAGTGCGGCCTGAACGCCATGGGCAATTTCCTCGATGAAGGTGATCAATGCCGAAATGTTCCGCTCGTTCAATGTCCGCCGCGGATCGTTCGCCTCAAGTTCCGCAATGACCGGCCGCGAATAAAAGATGGCCACGTAGAGCGAATCTCCCGCCTGCCGCAGGAAGGTCCTGCCACCCGGCGCCAGATGAGCTGCACTTTCGCCGGCAAGTCGATTCAGCACCGCGCACCTGCTCTCGCCAATAATGCACGACTCAAGATTGATCGGAACCGGAGCATACGTGCGCTCCAGCAGCGTCTGGATTTCGCGCAACAAAGTCATGGTGGATCAGTTCGGGCGGATCAAGATCGAAGAAGTCTCATGCAAATGCAGCAGCGAGTCGGCGAGATCGTTCAGCGCGACCCGCACCCGCCGGAATTCCCCGCCCAGCATTCGGAAGATGTCCTGAAGGTCCGTGCGCCGGGCCTGCGGGTGATCCGCCACACTAAGGAATGTCGATCCTCCCACCGCCTCGTAAAAACTAAGGCTCGGCGCTCCCCTACGCTGGACATGCGCGTGCACGCGGTCGGCAAACATCCCGCTGAGAAAAAGCGCGTAGTTAGCCATGTGGACGCGCAACATGAACGCCTGTTCCGGCGGGCAACTACTCACCTGCGCCATGAGATCGGAAATGTAAGTAAAGCTCCGCGCTGTCGGATTTGTGTCGCCCGGCGCGCGAAGCTGGCTGATGTGGGAAAAGGCCAGCAGCACCGCCGCGACGTAATCGGTCAGTGCCCGTTCGTCGAGCGAAACGCGCCGCAAAACGCGGCGGGTCAGAATGTAAAAATAAAATGCCGATGAGACTTGCAGGCAGCCGGTCCGGTCGACCACCGATTCGTAAACCAAGTCGTGATCGATAATGGCATCCCGCTCGGATTCGTCGCTTAAAAGTGATACCAGCGAAACGGCATCTCGCTGGGATTTTGCCAGCACCCGCACAACAAACGAAAAATCATCCGCAGTGAATTGTGCGCGACAGTTGGCTTGAATCACGTTCCTGAGAATAGCATATGCGATGCCATGTGCATGAAGTGCGGATCAATTGGTCGCGGAAGGTACGAACTGTTCGATCTGCCGCATCCGATGATCTTTTTGAACAGATCCACGCCGATAGGTTTGGGAAGGTAAGCGAACACGCCAAGTCGCGCGCACTTTTCCACGTCTTCAGGGTCGATCGAACTTGTCATTATGATCACCGGCAGATTATGGAGACGAGGCTCACGTCGGATTTCCTGCAGAAGCTCGATTCCGCTCAGCCGCGGTAAATCAAGATCGAGAAAGACCGCATAAGGCAGCGGCGAAGTCTGCAAAAGAAATTCGAGCGCATCCTGTCCATCCCCAATTACGCGTACTTGTTCATCCAGATCGATCCGGGCAAGTTGGCGCGTCAGCAGGAAGCTGTCGTCCACGTTATCTTCCACGACAAGTATCATATCAGCGCCTGACTGCATATCTCAGGCCAACCGGCCGGATCATGTTCTCTTCAACAACATATCCAGGAAAAAAAGGGCTGCATTGATGAGAATAATGGTGTTCATGGTTCTCTCCGGATTGGGTTCGTACAACAGGTGTTAACCCATCGCATTGGGCATGCCACGGAATTCTCCACCGAAAGCGCTTTTTGGTCTGAGGTAATTGCCTCGGTCGGCCACCAAAGCGACGAATTTGCACCCGGTTTCTGCGAATTTGCCTGTCGTGCGTCTCGCAAAATAAAAGTGAGACCGTAAGATATCGCGAGCTCGGAACGATTATAAGAGATGAAGCATATTCTTCGATTTTTTTGGCGCGGCTTTTCTGGGACTGACGGTCGATACCGCTTGCCGAGCGGATTGGATGACTGATTTGCATTCGCCGGACATAAGTGTCCGTCGTGCCGCCGTTCAAGCCATTCAAACTTGTGACGATCCCAGAATCCCCGCCGCCTGTTTTCCGCTTCTCGGGGATGTGGGCGATTCCATCCGGCGTCAAGCCGCCCGGGCCATCGGTAGCCGTTTTGCTCAGATTCCCGCCACCGACCGCGGCCGCTATATCACCGCGCTACGAGCTTGCGCGGCCGCTGGACCAGACGACGTTACGCTGATTTGCCAGCGCGCCATCGGCCTGCTGACCCGTGACTATTCCTTCGCTTCGTTCTCAGTCAGTCCCAACGGAAAATGGGTGCTTTACGAGCGAAGACGGTTGCCGGTCATCGCCAATATCGCACGCCAGCAGCACGAGTTGCTTTCGCCTTTTGATCCGGCAACCGCAGGAGCGACGGATGATGTTGCTCATGACACGGGAATCGAGGGATCGGAGGATTATGAGCACGCACCGGTTACCGATAGTCTGCTTGAAATGGTGGTCACCAACGAACCGGCAGAAGCGCTTTTCGCCCCGCATTGGCAGCCAGGCGGAAACGCCATCGCCTTCACGCTGGAGACGCTCGAAATGCGCTTCTATCATCCGATCCTGGTCTGGAGCGCCTCCAATCGCGATGTCCAGGTCTTGAACTTCGAACGGTTCCAATCCCTGCTCGGTTCACGCAAGCACGAATGGGGCACGACCACCGAATTCGTCGGATGGAAAGGCGACCGCGTCCTCGTTCGTATCTTCGATTATTTGACCGATTCAGAAACGCGCAGCAACGACGTCATCGTTTCTTATAATATCAGCAATGGAAAAATCGTACTTGAGTCCCGTAGTGCAGCGCACAATTGAACGTTCTTTCGATTAAATCCCTGGTCAACTCGAACTACTCATTTCATAAGCTTGCTGATTGGAGGAAACTCCGGTGCGGATACAGTGCTCAAGAATCGCGTCCAGCTTCATCTGGCGCTCGAGAATCAAATTCCTTCTACGAATGCGATGGATGAAATAAAATCCTAAAAAGAATGCTCCCGCTAAACTAAACAAAAGCGCCGTAGCCAGAGGTGAGCTGATCTGGAAAGAAGACGCTGGAACAATTTGAATCATTATTGCCTATCGGCGGCTTAAAGCCTTTCTTGAGGTTTTTTTCACGACCGAAATGGAGTAACCAGACTTTCAGGTTAAAAAGCGCTCCATATACGCACCCAGCCGCTTCGCATGTTCCAAGCCGCCACGAAATGCAACGTACCAATCGGGGCGAACCAAATAGAGGCAGGGAAGTTCATCCACGCCATACTTGTCATGAGCGTAGCATTCGCGGTCCATCAGCACCTTGACGGCCCAATTCTCATGCACTGGCACAGGCGGATCACCGCAAAGCACCAGGTGAATATCCATGCGCTTCCCGTATCGCGTCATCAGTGGGCTACTGATTTTTTCGAGCGATTCAATTTGCTCCACCGTTGGTTCGGTTCCCGCGAAAAGCAGCAGCGTCCAGCGTGGGCTTTGCAGCACTTCGAACAGGCGCGCGGTGCGACGTTCCGGCATGCGCACCACATGGGCATCCGGCGCGCGATCTCCCGCCATCGGACCATGCGAGCCCGCGTGATCTTCGCTCAGGGCACTTGTCGGATAGGCCACGTTCATTTCCGCCAGCATATTGCGGATGTTTTTTTGGACGGTCTCCAAACTCAGGATCACTGGGGCAAGAAATTGCAGGGCCATGCGGCTGACCGCGTGCGGCTGAATGAGCTGATGAAACGCAAAATCCGTGGCGGCGACTAACGCCTGGTCCGCCGCGTGGCGCTCCGTTTCGTAAGTGTCGAGCAATGCCGGCTTGGCCTCGCCCTTGGCGACAGCGGCCAGCTTCCACCCAAGATTGAACGCATCATGCATCCCATAATTCATACCCTGGCCGCCGATGGGGATGTGCACGTGCCCGGCGTCTCCCGCCAGAAACGCGCGGCCCTCGCGGAACCGCTCAGCAAACCGATGCCCGGAACGAAAGCGATTGAACCAAACCGGATCGTAAAGCTCCGCCGACGGGTCCGCGATTTTCCGCACCAGCGCCTGCATTTCTTCCAACGTCGGCGGCGTTTTGTTTTCGGGATCGCGGTCGTTGCGTGCGCAAATGATCCGGTAATGGCCCGAGTCGTTATACGCGAAAAACATCAGGATATGCTCGTCCGTGATGAACTGGTACCCGTAGCCGTGGGGATAAGTCCAACGCACGTTCGCATCGATCTGCAAAAATTCCTTGCCCGGATAGCGCTCGCCCGGAAATGGAATATCGAGCGCATGACGCGTCATGCTAGCCGAACCTTCGCAGCCGACGACCCAGCGCGCCTTGGCGATTTCCTCCCGCCCACCATCGCCCAGGTGATGCAGCCGCACTCGCACTTCGTTTGCGTCCTGCTCCAACCCAACCGCTTCGACCCGCCTTTCGACGGCGCCGCCCAGTCGCGTGAGATGCTCGGTCAATAGCCGTTCTGTAATCTGCTGTCCGAGCGTCCGCGGCACCGGATAGGGACTGTCGATTCCGCCCACATCGACAAATCCGATCCGCTTGCCGAAGGCGCGCACATGAATGCCCGGGAAAGCATAGCCCTCTTGGAGGAAGCCCTCGATCGCGCCCATCGCCGCCAGAATTTCCAGCGTGCGGACGTGAACGATTGCGGCGTTTGGATGCTGATTCGGCTCGGCCTTCTTTTCGACCAGCCGCACACCCACGCCGTGACGTTTCAATTCGCAGGCGAGGGTGAGCCCGACCGGTCCGGCGCCAATCACGAGCACGTCAGTCATTTCGGGCGAAGCCATGCACGAAATATAAGGCCAATCTAAAGAAGTCACGACCGGAATTCTTTTCGCCGGCAGCGCCTTCGTAGATATGGCCCCGTAAAAGCTTGAATGATGACGCTGGGAGTTCGATTCTGTTGGATGGCTTCTGCCCGACGACCATGAAATGGATGCCACAAGATTCGGACTGGCAGAATCGTTTTGCCCAGCTTCGGCAGGATTCGGCTCGCGACACCTGGGACCTGCTTTGCATGCTGGCCAACGTCCGGCTCGAATTCACCGAGACCCTGCGTCTCGATCGCGCCCTGCAAAAGCGTTTCGCCAGCCCACCGGAACATCTCGCCACCAAACCCGTCCGCCTCGCCGTCCTAGGCTCGGCCACCGTCGAGCATCTCATCCCTGGCATTCGCGTCGCAGGTCTGCGGCGTGGAATATGGATCAAGACCTATAGCGCCAATTACGGGCAGTATTTGCAGGAGTTGCTCGATCCAACTTCGGCGCTCCATCAGTTCAAGCCCAGCGCCATTCTTTTTGCCTTCGACGCGCCCCACCTCTTCGGCTCGCAAAATCCGGCCAGCGATAAAGATCACGCTTCCGATATTTTGGAAGAAGTCTTCGTTAAATTAAAAATGATCTGGAACGCCGCGCGCGAGCACTTCGGTTGTCAGATCGTTCAGCAAACACTCGTGCCGACCACGCCGCACTTGATGGGCCAGAATGAGCATCGCCTGTCCCGTTCCCTGCGCCGGCTCACCTCCAGCCTGAACGAGCGCCTGCGCCACGAGGCCGAGGCGGGCGTGGTCGATCTCCTTGCCCTCGACGATCGTATCATGACCGATGGCCTTTCCCGCTGGCACGATCCCCTGCTCTGGCACAAGGCGAAACAGGAAATCAGCCCCCTCGCCAGTCCTCACTACGGCGATCTCGTTGCGCGTCTGCTCGCCGCCCGTCAGGGTCGCTCGGCCAAATGTCTGGTGCTCGATCTCGACAACACGATCTGGGGTGGCGTCATTGGCGACGACGGCCTCGACGGCATTTTGCTCGGTCAAGGCAGCGCCCAGGGCGAGGCTTTTCAGGCTATCCAGCGCTATGCCCGCGGTCTCGCCCATCGCGGTATTATTCTCGCCGTTTGCTCCAAGAACGACGAAGCGAACGCCTTGTTGCCCTTTGAAAAGCATCCCGAAATGGTCCTCAAGCGCTCGGATATCGCCTGCTTCGTCGCCAACTGGAATGACAAAGCGGCCAACCTGCGCGAGATCGCCCGGCGTCTCAACATCGGGCTCGATGCCCTCGTCTTCATGGACGACAACGCTTTCGAAAGAAACATCGTCCGCCAGGAACTGCCCATGGTCGCCGTGCCGGAACTGCCTGACGATCCAGCCCACTATCCGCAGATCATTTCCGATGCCGGTTATTTCGAAGCGCTCCACGTCACGAGCGAGGACCTCGAGCGCACCCAGCAATACCAGGCCAACATCCAGCGTGAGGAACTCAAGGCCTCCTCCACGGATTTGGAGGGCTATCTTCGCGGCCTCCAAATGGAAATGGAATGGTCGCCCTTCCAGTCCGTCGATCTTCCGCGCGTCGTGCAGCTCATAAACAAGACCAACCAGTTCAATCTCACCACCCGCCGCCACACCGAGGCTGACGTCCTCAAGTTCGTCGCCGACCCGCTCGCCCTCACGCTGCAACTCCGCCTGCGTGATCGTTTGGGCGACAACGGAATCATCGGCATTATCATCGCGCAGTCCGTTCCGCAGCGCGGCATGGTCATCGATACCTGGCTGATGAGCTGCCGCGTGCTGGGGCGCGGCGTCGAGTTGGCCACGCTGGGATTGATCTGCGACGAAGCCCGACGTCTCGGCGCCGAACAGCTCGTCGGGGAGTATTATCCCACCGTGAAAAACGGCATGGTCAGCGACCATTACGCCAAGTTGGGCTTCACGAAAAGCGACGATCTCCCCGGCGGAATCACCCACTGGAATCTCCCGCTTAAACAGTTCACACCAACTGCCACCTGCATCAAGCTGGTGCGGACCTGACATGAATGCGCTGGGCCTGACCTTCCATCATCTTGGTCTCGCCGTCTCGCGCTCCGACGCGACCATTGCGTTCCTCTCGCAACTCGATTACGTGATTGGCCCCACGATTTTCGATCCGTTGCAAAACGTCCGGCTTACCATGTGCACTCACCCGACCGATCCCTTCGTCGAAATCATTTCGCCCGATCAGGACGGCAGCAAGGGCCCGGTCAATGCGATGATCCAAAAGAACCCGCTCGGCCTTGTCTATCATTCCTGTTACACCACGACCAATCTCGAAAACACGCTGGCGCAGGCCAAGGTCCTCGGACTCGAAGTCTTCTGCGTATCCCCTCCCAAACCCGCCGTGCTCTTCGAGGGCCGAAAAGTTTCTTTTTACCGTCTTAAAGGCATGGGCCTTATCGAAATCATCGAGCCGACCTGATCGGTTCCCCTGGTTGGTCACGTCTTCCATTATTGTTTTGAAAAATAGCATCGCCTCTGGTATCCAGCAGGCCGCATCATGAACAACGCGGAAATTCTAAACCAGCTTACGAAGATTTTTCGACAGATTTTTGACGATGACTCCATCGTTCTGACTTCAGAGACGACCGCGGAAGACATCGGCGAATGGGACTCCTTCAACCACATCAACATCATCGTGGCGGTGGAAGCGCACTTCGGCGTCAAATTCCAGACCGCCGAGACGGAGGAGCTTAAAAACGTCGGCCATCTGGTCGAGTTGATTAAGCAAAAACTTGAGGCGCCCAAGCGGTGAGGCGCCAGCGCCTCGAATCGAGAAGTACCGAGGCTCGTCATGCTCTTCAATTCCCTCTCTTTTCTCCTCTTCTTTCTGCCGACGTCGCTGCTCGGCTTTTATGGCTTGCGCCTGCTCGGTAACCGCTGGGCGGCGGCCTGGCTGGTGGCGGTTTCGTTTCTCTTTTACACTTGGTGGAGCGCGCCCCTGGTCTTTCTTCTCAGCGGCTCCATCGTCTTTAATTTTCTCTGCGGGGCGCTCATCTTGCGCACGCAAAGCCAGCCGGTTTTTCCCAGCATTGTCCTGACCATCGGCATTTGCGGCGATCTTCTCCTGCTCTTTTATTACAAGTATCTCTTCGCCGTGCTCAATTGGCTCGGCATTCACGGCGTCATCCACCTTTCCCACCCCTACACTTTCGCGCTGCCTCTCGGCATCTCTTTTTTCACTTTCACCCAGATCGGTTATCTCGTCGATTGCCGCGGCGGTGTGGTGAAGACCAACCGGCCCCTCGATTACTGCCTCTTCGTCACCTTTTTTCCCCACCTCATCGCCGGCCCCATCCTCCATCATCGCGAGATGATGCCCCAATTCATCGGCCCGGATGCCTTTCGCTTCCGTTTTCGCAACCTCGCCGTCGGCTCAACGCTTTTCATCATGGGACTTGCCAAAAAAGTCCTCATTGCCGATCACTTTTCCCCCTACGTCGCAATTGCCTTCGCTCATCCCCACGACCTCGGCTTTTTCCATGCCTGGGAAGGCGCGCTCTCTTACTCGCTGCAACTCTATTTCGATTTCTCGGGATACTCGGACATGGCGTGCGGGCTGGCCATTCTGTTTGGACTCCGCTTTCCCGCCAATTTCAATTCACCCTACCGCGCCGTCAACATCATCGATTACTGGCAACGTTTTCACATGACCTTGACCCGGTACATCACCCTTTACGTCTTCAGTCCCCTCGCGCTCTGGGTCTCCCGCCGACGCCAGGCCCAGGGCAAGAGTGTTTCCAAAAAAGCGATCGCCACTCCCGGAGGCTTCCTTAGCATGATCGTTCTTCCCACTTTCTTCACCATGATCGTCGCGGGCGTCTGGCACGGAGCCGGCCTCACCTTCCTCGTTTTTGGCTTGCTCCACGCCTGCTACCTTACCATCAACCACGCCTGGCGCAGCTTTGGCCCGCGCGTACCGGAAACACCTCCGCATCCCGTGCTGCGAATCACCACCGATGTCGGGAAAATCGGCCTGACTTATCTCGGAGTCGTCCTCGCGCAGGTCTTCTTTCGCTCCGCCTCGGTCCACACCGCCTTGGCGATGATTCACGGCATGCTCGGCCTGGACGGCCTCTCCTATCATGGCGATCCGACCTTGCTCAGCGATTGGGAAACTTCCAAATATAGAAATCCTCTTATCTTTTTCTGCATGTTTGCGGTTGTCTGGTTCATGCCCAATAGCCTGCAAATCCTCGACAAATACGAGCCCACGCTCTCCAAAATTCTTCCCAGCAGTCTGATCACGTTCGAGTGGCGACCCACCATCGCCTGGGGCGTGGCTGTCGGAGTCCTTGCCACCGTCACCTTGCTCGCCGCCACCGGCATGACCGAATTTCTCTACTTCCGGTTTTGAGTTTGAGTTATGCCCACCGACATGACCGAAACCAGCTTCCAGCGTTTCATCCTCGCGGCGGCGTTTTGTTTCGCCGTCACCTTCGCGGCAATTTGGTGGTGGACAGCCGAAAAACCCATGTTTTTCCTGGACGTAGAATATCCCATGTGGGTCGCAAAGATGCAGCTGGTTGCGGCCCCGGCCACCGAAGATCTCGTCATTTTGGGCGATTCGCGGCCCGAGGCGGACCTGATTCCCGCGCGGATTGGTCCCAACGTGGTCAACCTCGCGATGGCCGGAAGCACCTCGATCGAAAGTCTCTTCTTCGCCCGCAAGGTCGTCGCACGCACTTCGCTTCCCCACGCCGTCATTATTTCTTTCACCCCGGATCAGTTCATGGAGGAGGAATGGTTCTGGAATTACACGGCCTCGTTCGGCTTTCTTACCTTGGACGACATTAATGAAGTCCGTCTCCGCTCGCGAACCCTGAAGGATAACACGCTGTTTGGTCCCGGATCGCCCGGCGACTTCGATGCCCGTTTCAAATGCCTGCTCTACGCGACAAAATTCCCCGCCTACACTTTCCCCGCTCTTTGGACGGCCCGTTTCTATAAGCGCCACGCCATTAATCTGGACACCTTGGCCCACGTCCTATCCACCCGCGGTCAAATGTCCTTTGGCGAAGTCCTGGGAACGACCGATCCGGACGATGTGACGAAGCTCACTTTCTATCGTCCCTCGAAAATCGGCGACGATTATTTCGACCAGACCCTGGCCGTTTTTGCCGCGAAGCAGATTCCTGTCTACTTCCTGGCCATGCCCTACAATGTCGCCTCCGACCCGCTCTTCTTCCATGGATTGAAATCGCAGTTCGCCGACTATCTCAACCAGTACGCCAGCCGCTACCCCAACTTTCATGTTTTGGGTAACCTCTTCACCATCTATCCATCGGAGCTTTTCGGCGACAATGACCATTTGAACTCCACTGGCGCGGCCAAGTGGTCCGACCAAGTCGCCCAGTTGCTTAAAGATAATCACATCGCCGGCGGTCCTTTCGGGCCTAAATGATGCCGATATGACCGAGCCAGATTTCCGCAGGTTCATCCTGATCGGTGGAGCTTGTTTCCTTCTTACCTTCTCCGCCGTCTGGTGGTGGACGGCGTACAAACCGATGTATTACCTCAGCCTTGAATACCCGGTCTGGATCGCCAAAATGCAACTCGCCCAAAGCACGACCAGCGGGAAGGTCATCATCCTGGGCGATTCGAGGCCGGAAGCCGACCTGATTCCCTCACGGATAGCCCCCACCGTCCTGAACCTTGCCCTTGGAGGCAGCACCCCCGTTGAATGCTATTACTTTGCCCAGGAACTTGCCTCCCGTCCCAAGCTTCCGCGCGCCGTCGTAATTTCTTTTTCTCCCTTTCAGTTTTGCCAGGACGACTGGTTCTGGCGACACACCGTGGAAGTCAACTTCCTAAACCTGCGCGAAATCGATGAAGTGCGCGCCAAATCGCGAGCCTTAAAGGACGAAAAGATTTTCGGTCCTGAGTCGCCTGGAGATTTCGACGCCCGCTTGAAAAGCCTTCTCTATACGATAAAGTTTCCGTCTTATTTTGCCGGGTCTCTTTGGGAGGCGCGCTTCTATCGCCGGTACGACGACAACCAAAAATGGTATGCCCTTATTTTGGCAACTCAGGGACAGATGTATTTTGGCCACGAAAAAAATCCCAAAAATCCCGATTTTGAAACCAAGCTCACCTCATTCAGCCCTTCGAGAATCGATGATTATTATTTCAACGAGACCCTGGCTCTTTTCGCATCAAAAAATATCCCGGTTTATTTTCTCGCCATGCCGCATAATGCTGCCTCCGACCGGCTGTATTTCCCTGGGTTAAGGTCAGCATTTGTCAATTACCTCAACCAGTATGCCAGCCGTTACACCAACTTTCATGTCTTGGGTGATCCCTTCCCCTCCTGGCCATCGGACTTATTCGGTGATTACGCCCATTTGAATGAACAGGGCGCCGTACAATACTCCGACCAAGTTGTCGTGCTGCTCCAAAATGCGCGGGTTTACCACGGATTGTTCGGAGCCCGTTAGATTCCGACTCAAGTCTTAACGATCAGGCATTGCGTGTCCCAGAGCGGAATGACGGGCTCGGTTTTGTCCGCAAAAAATTGCTGAAATGCGTCCCTTACCCCGTGCCCATTAATGTTGCCGTAGTCGTGCGAAAGCATAACCCCGCCTTTGACCATCCTCGGATAAAAAAAGCCCAGCGCATCCAGCGTCGATTGATAAAGATCGAGATCAAGGTGCACAAAGCGAAAGTTTTGCCGCTCCGGCTCCTGTCCCGCCGCTGAAGCCGGAAACAGCCCCTTGTAGATTTGGACGTTATCGAAATCCTGGAGGTACGCCTTGACCTCCTCCAGGCTGGAATCGCTGAATTGCCCCGCTCCAAAACCGGGATCGCGATGAAGCGTCCCTTCCGGAAGCCCTTCGAATGTATCAAACAAGTAAAGCGGTGTCTTACCCTTGACCATGCACACCAGTTTTGCGCTTCCTCCCTGGTAAACACCTGCTTCAGCTAGCGCTCCCGGAAGCCGCGCCGTCCCTTGGACCAGGCAATACAGATTGTACCGCTCCCAAAGTGTCTGCGTACCCTTGCGGTCGCGAAGCAGTTGCAGATGGATGTCAAAAAAGCGGTCGTCCTTCGCTATCACATGACCATTCAGTTTCTTAACCCGAAGATAAAGATCGCGACGATGCTCCAGCATCCAAAGAACGATTTTTTGCGAGAACGTCATGTGCATCCGGCTATGAGCGCAAACTGAGCTTAGGCCGTCAAACGCGGCGGTTCCCACTTCCTGAAATCGGGCGGCGTCCGCCCCTCATCAAGGTCGATGAAATCGAACATGGTTACCGCTTCCCGGTCGCGCGCCTCCAGCCCGGCCTCTTTCAGGCGAAAAACGATCCGCTCGCTCGCCTCGTCGCGCCAGCCGCGCTTCATCATAAAACCACTCCATGTCTCCACTTCCTCCGCCGTTAGCCGGCGCCCATTCTTGTAGCACCACTCCAATACAGTCTCATCCTTCTCGCCCGCCAGCACCAGCTTGCGAACATCCTCATAACTGACATGCAGGAGGTGAAGACAACGACCGTCGAAATTCATGCCCAAGTGCTCAGCATAACCTTCAGGCAGCGCCCCCGCCACGTTGATCCGAATCTTGTCCAGCATCCGGGGAAAATAAACCAAACCGCCAACTGAATCATATGGACTGCGGGGAACTTGTTGCGCCATGAGCCAAGGCTAGTCCACCGCCGAGCCGCTTCAATCAAAATGCCTTGGGTTTTGGTAGCCGCCGCTAACTGGTTGAAACATAGCGGCTAATCTTTACAATCGTCGTCGTTCACTTTTTCCCGTTGACGCTGACCGTGCACGGCCTAATTTCTGCTACGCCTTTCCACCTGCATACTAATAACTTCACCTACCAGACTACGACTATGACAAAAATTGGCATCAACGGCTTTGGGCGCATCGGACGACTCGTCTTTCGCGCCATCGCGGAACAAGGATTACTCGGCAAAACCGTTGACGTGGTCGCGGTCAACGATCTCGTGCCGGCTGACAATCTCGCTTACCTTCTCAAGTACGACTCCACCCAGGGCAAATTCGACGGTACCGTCACCAGCGAAAAGTCATCGCCGGAAGTCGCCGAGGATGACGTGCTGGTGGTCAACGGCTACAAGATCAAGTGCCTTGCCGTCCGCGAAGGTCCGCATGCCCTGCCTTGGGGCAAGCTCGGTGTCGATTACGTCATCGAATCGACCGGCCTTTACACGGAAGCCGACAAAGCCAAGGGCCATATCACCGCCGGAGCCAAGAAAGTCATCATCTCCGCTCCGGCCAAGGGCGAGGACATCACTGTCGTCATGGGCGTGAACGAAGACAAACTCGATCTTTCCAAGCACAACATCATCTCCAACGCGAGCTGTACCACGAACTGCCTTGCGCCGATCGTCTCCGTCCTTCTCAAGGAAGGCTTTGGCATTGAGGAAGGTCTGATGACCACCATTCACAGCTATACCGCGACCCAAAAGACTGTCGACGGTCCCTCCAAGAAGGACTGGAAGGGTGGACGCTCTGCGGCCATCAATATCATCCCCTCCAGCACAGGGGCCGCGAAGGCGACCGCGCTGGTTTGCCCCGAAGTGAAGGGCAAGCTGACCGGCATGTCGTTTCGCGTTCCGACGCCAACCGTTTCCGTCGTCGACCTGACGGTGAAGACGACCAAGGAAACCAGCTATAAAGAAATCTGCGCCGCCATGAAAAAGGCGAGCGAGACGTATCTCAAGGGCATCCTGGCCTATACCTCCGACGAAGTTTGCTCGTCCGACTTCATCCATGACACGCACTCGAGCATCTTCGACGCGGGTTCCGGCATCGAGCTTAACAGCACGTTCTTCAAGCTCGTCAGTTGGTACGACAACGAGTGGGGCTACTCCAACCGCTGCGTAGATCTGCTCAAGCTCATCATCAAATAACGATCTCGGTAGCCCGGACAACGTCACGCATGCGTTTGTTTGTCCGGGTTCCCGGCAGGTCCGCAATCCGAGTGCGCAAAAGTTCCGTCATTTGGTTATTCCGTTAATTCCGTAATTCCGTCAAAATCCCAACACAATGGCCAAAACCACCATCCGCGACATCCCCGTGACGGGCAAACGCGTTCTCGTCCGCGTCGACTACAACGTCCCGCTTCAGGAAAAGGATGGGGTTCAGGTCATTACCAACGACAAGCGCATCAAGGAAACCGTCCCCACGATCAAATACCTGATCGAGCACGGCGCCCGAATTCTCCTTTGTGCGCACCTCGGCCGGCCCAAGGGCAAGCGCGATCCGAAACTGAGCCTCGCGCCCGTGGTTCCCGCGCTCTCCGCCCTGCTCGGCGTTCCGGTTAAATTTGTCGACGATTGCATCGGTGAGACCGCCGAGAAAGCCGCTGCCGACCTCAAAGATGGTGAAGTCGCGCTGCTTGAAAATCTTCGCTTCTACAACGAGGAAGAAGCCAACGATGACGCCTTCAGCCAGAAGCTCGCCCGGCTCGCCGATGTTTACGTTAACGACGCCTTCGGTGCGGCCCATCGCGCGCATGCCTCTACGGCGGGCATCGCCAAATTCGTCAAAGATCGCGCCATCGGTTTCCTCATGGAGCGCGAGCTCAAGTATCTCGGCGACGAGCTCGAAAACCCTAAAAAGCCTTTCGTCGTCATCCTCGGCGGAGCCAAAGTTTCCGACAAAATCAAAGTCATCGACCGTCTGCTGGAGAAAGCCGACACCATCCTCATCGGCGGCGCCATGGCCTACACCTTCGCCCTCGCGCAAGGCAAGAAAATCGGCAAGTCGCTCTCCGAACCCGACAAGGTCGACATCGCCAAACATGCGTTGGAAAAAGCCAAGGCCAAGGGCGTTAAATTTCTTCTGCCCGTTGACACGTTCATCACCGAATCCTTCGATTTCAAGGCAAAGACGATCACCCCCGGCAAGTATCTGCAGCCCGGCGAGGATATCTCCGACGGCTGGGAAGGCGTCGATATCGGCCCTGAAACCGTGAAGCTTTTTTCCGCGGAAGTCGCCTCGGCCAAAACCATTCTTTGGAACGGACCCATGGGCGTTTTCGAAGTTCCGGAATGCGCCATCGGTACCTTCGCCATCGCCAAAGCCATCGCCGCCAACCGCGGCGCCATCAGTATCATCGGCGGTGGCGATTCCGTTTCCGCCATCAAGAAGGCGGGCGTTTCCGATCAAGTCTCTTTTATCTCGACGGGCGGCGGCGCGTCGCTCGAATTCCTGGAAGGCCAGGAACTGCCCGGCGTCGCCAGCATACCCGACAAAAAATAAGGCCCATCGGTCCATCGAGATGACCCGGCTGCTATTCTAATCGTATCGCAATGAAATATATCCGGTTGAAATGGAACCACACGAACCCCGATGAGCCCGTATGGATTTTCAGCGAGCTCGATACCGACGGAAAGGAAGTCCGCAAAATTGAATGCTTCCAAAATGGATTTTGCGACGTGGCCACCGCAACGGCCTCTTCCGGCACTGCTGCGCTCATGACGCTTCCCCTGCCCGATTTGTCCCTCCTCGCCCGCCGCGATCCCGAATTTACCCCAGTCGAGATCACCAAGGAGCAATTCGAAGAAGTATGGCAAAAACGCCAGTTTAAGGCAGACTAAACCGTCTTTTTACCAAGCCTGTCATCCTGAGCTTGTCGAAGGATCTCTAACTATTTCTGTCTTTCTCAAATGCTGGCGTAGAAACTAACTTATGATCCCCCGCAAGAAAATCATCGCCGGCAACTGGAAGATGAACAAAACCCAGGCTGAGGCCCGCATCCTCGTCGCTGATCTTCTCCAGGAAATCGGCCACTTCGATCAGGCGGAAATCGTCCTCTGCCCGCCCTTCACCGCGCTCTCCTCCGTCAGCGAAATGCTCAACTCCGTCTCCAACATCCGGCTCGGCGCGCAAAACATGCATGAGGCCCCCTCCGGCGCTTACACCGGCGAAATCTCCGCTGGAATGCTCCGCGAACTCTACGTCCGCTACGTCATCATCGGCCATTCCGAACGCCGCCAGTATTTCCACGAGGACAACGCCACCGTCAATCGCAAGACCAAAACAGCGCTCGCTGCCGAATTACGCCCCATCGTCTGCATCGGCGAGACCCTTCCCGAACGTGAAGCCGACCAATGGAAAAAGGTTCTGGAGACCCAGTTGATCGAAGGCCTCGCCGGCTTCACCGACAAGGACCTCACCGATATCATCTTCGCTTATGAACCCGTCTGGGCCATCGGCACCGGGAAGACCGCCTCGCCCGCCCAAGCCGAGGAAGCCCACCAGTGGATTCGCAAAGTTTTGGGTACCCGCTTCAGCACGACGGCCGCCGAAAAGGTCCGCATCCAATATGGCGGCAGCGTCAAAGCCGAAAACGCGAAGGAACTCCTTTCCAAGCCCGACATCGACGGCGCCTTGGTCGGCGGAGCCAGCCTCGACGCGCGGGGCTTCGCAGCCATCATCAAAAATGCTTGCCTCGAGTAGCAGGCCGCGCAATCCTTCCTGTCCCTTATGTTCTGGACCAATATCGTCATTGACGTTCTGCTCTTCATTTACGTGCTCGATTGCATCTTCATGGGCCTCGTCATCATGATGCAGCGGAGCAAGCAGGAAGGTCTCGGAGCGGCATTTGGCGGCGGATTTACCGAGTCGGTCTGGGGTGCACAGACCTCCAATGTTTTGGTCAAGGCCACCGTTTGGGCCACGATCCTTTTTTTCATCCTCAGCATCTCGCTCGCACGCCTGTATTCCAACCGGGCCGCCATGGTTGAGAAGGGCTCCGCCGTCCAGCAGGAACTCAGCAAGCCTGTCACGACCGTCGTATTGCCCACCACCCCAACAAATTCCGCAGGTCAGCCGGTTGTTCCGACCGCTTCTTCTACAGGTCCGGCCGGTATGACTCAGCCCCCTGCAACTCAGAAACCCGCGCCAATCGCTCCAGCAACTTCTAAATAGAAGGTAGCCCGGACACCCTGTTTGTCCGGGTCGCTGAAGGCGACAAGAAGCCGCCTTTTCGGCACGGTCACTTCCCCGACCGTACTGCCTTTTTCCGCCGATGCAGTCTCTTCCCCACGATCGCATTACGCGGCGTGGCCCACCCATCGCTTTGGAAGGCCCGAATCAAGTCCCGCATCGCCCGCGCATTTTTCGCCGCGCAGCGAGCCCATACAAATCTCGTTTCAATCCGGCTATCGTCGATAATGGCAGTGTTCATGACTTTCCTTCCGTTTTGGTGTGAACTGTCTTGTCGGCTTTGACGTTTATCTTCTTGGAGGCTTCAGTCAGTTTTCGATCCGTCGCAGCCTCCTCGTCGAGCGTCGTCTGCAGCACGCGGGCCTCATCTTTTAGACCCATCAACTCCGCGTAGGTTCGAACGCATCCATATCCTGCAATTTCGTAATGTTCGACCCGTTGGGCGGCCGCAATCAAAGCGGCATCTTTAACGTCGGGCGAGGCATCTTCGGAAATGGCCTCGTTCCCTTCCTTAACCAAGCCCTGCATGGCCCGGCACGTCTTTCCTCCCGGCTCTTGACCAAGGCTCTTGAGAATTCGTTCCAACCGACGCGCATGTTCCTTAGTCTCTTTGAGATGGACCTGAAAACCTTTCTTGAGCGGTGCCGCAAAAGCCGCATCGGCCATGAGCGGGAGAGCATCAATCAGCTGATTTTCCGCGCTATAAAGATCCTTGAGCTGCTCGACAAAGAGCTGTTGCAGGGTCGTGATTTTGTCTCCGCCCTCGAGATGCAGAAACCGCTTTACCTCGGTGATAATCCCTGGGGAATCCGCTTCGCCCCCCTTATGGTTTGTTTTCCGGTTGGTTTTCCGTCCCGATGATTTCAGCCGATTAGTTGTAGCCATATTTTCCTTTGTTTGTAAGCACTGCACAGTCCATGCCATAGCGTCGCCCAAGGGCCTTACCCGAGTATCTCTTAGAGTTAAAAAACTTAAAAAAGTTGATTTTTGCCCCGAGGCTTCCATTTTTAAAGACAGACCCATTCGCAAAAAAACAAGAGGCAGCCGTCCCTCCCGGCAAACTGCAAGATGAGGCACTTGTAACGTGGCGTGAGGCGTCTTCGTGTTAGTTTATCACCGTTACTCCATGAAAATTTTGCTTGTTGAAGATGACGCCAAAATCGCCGCCTTTGTCGCCAAAGGCCTTCGTGAAGCGGGTTATGACGTCGATATCAGTTCCAATGGCGAAGAGGGCTGCGAGACCGGCCGTAAGAATTCCTACGACGCCGCCATCGTTGACTTGATGCTGCCCAAGCTCGACGGCCTCGGCCTCATCGAACGCTGGCGCGCCGAGCAGATCAAGCTCCCCGTCCTCATTCTCAGCGCCAAACGCTCGCTCGACGACCGCATCACCGGCCTCCAGCGCGGCGGCGATGATTATCTGACCAAACCCTTCTCCTTCGCCGAGCTCCTCGCCCGCCTTCAGGCGCTCATCCGGCGATCCGGTTCAGCCGCGATTGTCACCAGCCTCACGTTCGCCGATCTCAAGATGGACCTGCTCACCCGCGAAGTCTGGCGCGGCACGACCAAGATCGAACTACAGGCCCGCGAATTTCTCCTCTTGGAATATCTCCTTCGCAACCAAAACAAGGTCGTCTCCAAAACCATGATTTTGGAGCATGTCTGGAATTATCATTTTGATCCCCAGACCAACGTCGTCGACGTCCTGGTCTGCCGGCTCCGCAACAAAATCGACCGTGATTTCGAGCCCAAGCTCATTCACACCCTCCGCGGCGCCGGCTACAGTCTGCGCTTGCCGTAGAAGGAAAGGGGAGAAGGAAAAGCACCGTGAATCGGCAGACTTTTACCTTTAACTTTTTCCATGCTTGCCCCGCTTAAGCCGGTTCCATCCATCAGCAGTCCCGCTCCAAAGGAAACGCCGGCGCGCCGATCCTTCTTCCAGCCGCTCGGGTTCAGCCTTCGCCTCAATTTTTGGTATTCCGCCTTCTTCCTCGCCGGAGCTTTCCTGCTCTTCTCGCTGGCCTATGTGCTTCTCGTTCGTGAGCTGCGCGAAAGCGATCGCGAGATTGTCCGCACCAAACTCGACGCCTTCCGTGCGTGGTATTTGCAGGGCGGCGCGGCCGCTCTTCAGCAACATTTCCAAAACCAGAGCGAATGGGAAAAAGAATCAACTTTCCTTGAAGTTCTGAGCGCCACCGACGAGCTGAAATTTTCCCGCACACCCCAGGGGATCGAGGCGACCCTCACCCATCTCAGCGGAGGCCTCGCCGCCCATGACACCAACTGGCTCAGCGTTCCCTCCTCCGAGCAGCACATGATTTGGACCATTGCCATGACCCGTCTGCCCAACAACTGCATCATGGCCGTCGGCCGCACCACCGAGGATCGCGACGAATTGCTCCGACACTTCCGCGAAATCTTTCTTTTCGTCATGGTACCCATCGTCGCCTTCGGCTTTTGCGGCGGAGCATTCATCACCTATCGCGCGCTAGGCCCCATTCGCGCGATCATCGGCACGGTCCGCACCATCATCGAGACCGGCAACCTCCACGCCCGCGTGCGCGACCCCCGGACCGAAGACGAAATCAACGAACTCGTCACGCTCTTCAACCGAATGCTGGAACGCAACGAGACACTGATCACTGCCATGCGCGACTCGCTCGACAACGTCGCCCACGACCTTCGCACCCCCCTTACCCGCCTCCAGACCGGTGCCCAGCTCGCGCTCCAAAACGAGGACACCGCCCAGATCAAGGAATCGCTCGCTGACGCCGTGGAAGAAGCCGAGCGCCTCAACGCCATGCTCTGCACCATCATGGACATCTCCGAAGTCCAAGCCGGCGCGCTTAAGCTCGATCTCCAGACCTTCGCGCTCAAACCGATCGTCGATCTCCTGGTCGAGCTCTACGATGAAGTGGCCCAGGAAAAAAATATCACCCTCACTGCCAACATCGATCCCGCCGGGCAAATCACCGCTGACCGCAACCGCCTCCAGCTTCTCATCAGCAACCTGCTCGATAACGCCCTCAAATACACCCCCGCCGATGGCCGGGTCGAAATCGCCGCCGACTTTCTTCCTGATGAAGTCCGGATTACCGTCCGCGACACCGGTATTGGCATCGACGATGACGACCTTCCGCGCATTTGGGACCGCCTTTATCGTGCCGACAAAAGCCGCTCCCAGCGCGGCCTCGGTCTTGGCCTCAGCCTCGTCAAAGCGTTCGTCGAGGCCCACGGCGGCAAGGCTACCGTCACCAGCCACCCCGGCAACGGATCCGTTTTCACCGTCACCTTCCCACGTCCCAAGGCACAGGCGAGCGACAAGTCCGGAAAGGAAAACAGGCGCCAACCCGAAGATTAGCGCCTGTTACCAAAGAGGAGAATGAATGAAACTTACAAAGAATAGACCCGCACCGCGGTTTGACGTTCAAAAAATAGGCGATTTTTCACCAAATCCTTGGCCTAGACTTCCACGGAATCAGGCTGGCGGATCAAGCGATCAAGATCGCGCATCTTGAAGTCGGGAAAAGGAAACGATCTTTCCCAGTGGGAGATAACCCGGCTGAGCCCGCAGCTCAAAAGATTGAAGCGCCAGCGGATCGATTGCACGAGATACGGATTGAAGCTGTAAAAACCGAGAAATTTCTTGTCTTCGAATTTCACCGCGCGGTTGACCTGCTTGCAAAGCAGAACGGCGCGGGTGTGTTCGCTGTCAAAAAGAACCAGCCAGTAGCGCAGCAGCCGCTGCTCGTCGGCCTGGATGAAATCGACCTTGCCGCACTTCTCGGGGATTTTGCCACATCCCCAGACACGGACGGCATCGAGGTCTTCGGCGAGCCCCATATACCGGTTCTTGTGCGGCAAAAAGTTTTTGAAATCCTGGAAGGTGGCGATGAGTTCGCCCTGCCGCTCCTCCGCCGCGATGTCCTCAATGGCGTGACTGATGGCCAGCATCGCCTCGGAATCCATGACGTGGTGGAGATCGCTGTCGGGAATCGTAACCAGATCGCCCAACCGCACCTTGGCCTGCGACCGGCCATTGTGCACGCACACAGCTTTCGAACATTTGTCGAAATGGTGGTGGTAGGGCTTGAGCTTGGCCTTGAACCGCTTGGTTGTGGCCTTTTCGCAACGTGTCTTCGCTAGCATAACAGGACGTAGGGATTGATCCCGTAAGTAAACCCAATTGCAGAGTCCAGCAACAGCTTTTTCGCCTTCGGTCATGATTCGTCCCTGTGGTGAGTCCGAGATTCGGCCATTATTCGCCAGCAAATTTGGAGCAAGAACTCGCTATGCGGCGCGCCACTCCCTAAACTGCAAAAATGTCGGATGATTTCTACGGCCCGTTCGACCGGGAGTGTTTGCGCAATGAATCGAATCCCGCGCGGAAGCACGATTACCGCAGCGTCTTTCACCAGGACCGCGACCGGCTCATGTTCACGTCGTCATTCCGGCGTTTGCAGGCCAAGACGCAGGTCTTCCAGGCGGGCGAGTACGATTTTTATCGGACACGGCTGACGCATTCGCTCGAAGTTTCGCGCATCGCCGATTCGATTGCGGTGTGGCTCCGCTCCGCCCATCCTGAGGTCCAAATCGATGCCCACCTGCTCGAAGGCATTTGTCTTGCCCATGACATCGGTCATCCTCCTTTCGGCCACGCAGGAGAGCGCACGCTCAACCAAGTCATGGAGACGTATGGGGGGTTTGAGGGCAACGCGCAGACGCTGCGAATTCTCACCCGCACGATTTATAGCGACTCGAATCAGCGGTCCGGCATGAGTCCTAGCCGCGCCCTGCTCGACGGCGTCTTGAAGTACAAGCGCCTCTATCGCGATCGCGGCTCGGACACGCATCATTTCATTTACGACGACCAAGCCGATGTCCTCGAGTTCTGTTTCGGCGCCGGTGATTTGGCGGAGCAGTTGGGGTCAAGCGACGTCAACGGCTTCCAAAGTATCGAATGCCAGATCATGGACCTGGCCGACGACATCGCCTACTCATGCTTCGATATCGTCGATGGCGCCAAGGCCCGATTTCTAACCGCCGATAAATTGAAGGCCTGGCGGGACGAAAAGAAAGCGAAGCTCGATGTGATCCAAACAAAAACCATTGACGAGCTGTTGGAAATGATGGCCAAAAACAGCCTTCAACGAAAAATGAACGGCGTTATTGGGGAGCTGATTCAAAGCGCATCCCTGACGCCGACCGAAAATTTCATGACCACGCGAACCCGGCGTCATAGCTACGCGCTGGTACGACAGCCGGAGGCGGAGACTCGTATCAAACTGCTGAAAGATCTTTCGCGCGATCTCGTTTACCGGTCGAGCGCGCTGCACCAAATCGAATTCAAGGGAGCGCATATTCTCAAACAATTGGCACAAACGCTTTTCTTGAATTACCTGGAGACATCGGCGAAACCCGTAGCGCTCGTTCCGGGCGAAGTCCATCGCGCCGTCCTGAACGCCAAAAGCCCCGTGGAAGCCGCGCGGCTTTTATGCGACCATCTCGCCGGCATGACAGATGCCTACGCGCTTCGGAGTTACAAACGGCTTTTCGATCCCGATTACGGCTCGATTTCTGAACTGATCTAGAGGCTGTCCGAAAAGTAGGCGTGGGCCGCGTGACGAGCTAATTTGGGCTGAATCGAGGCGCGAACGACGAGCATAGCCAAGGCTACATGAGAAGTGAGCAACGAAGAGTCGGCCCAAATTGGCCGTCACCCGGAGGGCCGAAGTTCTTTTGACTTCTGGCGTCGTCGCTCGCTCGTTACAGAGATACGGCTATTTTCTCACTCGCCTCCTCGCCAGAAGTCAAAAATCCTTTCCGCGTGACCCGCGCCAACTTTTCGGACAGCCTCAAAGAAAAGCTTCCATCATGGCGTCCCCCTTCATTGTCGTGCCGACCTATCGTGAGCGAGACAATCTTCCGCGTTTCACGTGGCGCTTGTGGCATGCCCTGCCTAACGCGCGACTTCTTCTCGTTGACGACGCTTCCGGTGATGGCACGCCCGATTGGGTTCGTGCCCATCCGAAATACGGCACCGAACTTTTTATGTTGGAACGCGCGGGCAAGCTCGGCCTCGGCACCGCGTATCTCGACGGATTCGAATGGGTCATCCAGCGCCACGCGAAGGACCCGTGCAGCGCGGTTGTGCAGATGGATGCCGATCTTTCCCATAACCCCGATTCGATCCCAGAGCTGATCGCCGCGCTCGATGCCGGGGCCGATCTCGTCCTCGCCACCCGTTATCGCCACGGCGTGCGCGTGACCAACTGGCCGCTTTATCGCCTGCTGCTTAGCCTCGGCGCGGGGACCTATGTCAAGGGGATCACCGGCATGCCTTTCTCCGATCCCACGGGAGGATTCAAAGCGTTTCGGCCAGAGAAGCTCGCCACGCTGGATTTATCCAAAGTCCGTTGCGACGGCTACGCCTTCCAGATCGAAATTACGTACATGGCCTGGCGGCTCGGCTGGAAAATCGATGAAGTGCCCATCGTCTTTGAAGACCGGTATGCCGGCACGTCGAAAATGTCGACGCGCATCATGCGCGAGGCGCTTTGGCGCGTGCCGTGGATCGCTTTGCGGGGAACCGTTGCACCGCGCCCGGCGCCGAATAACGGGAAAGCGGGATCATGAGTCTGATGACGGTCGCCGCGCCGGTGACGGCAGACCCCACCCTGAGCCAGCTTCCGCCGTCCCGCCCGGAACGATTTCAACGCTCCGACTTCATCGCTGCCGGCCTGGTTTTTCTCATCACGCTCGGCGTTTATATTACCACGCTCGCGCCGAACGTGACCTTGGAAGACTCCGGCGAATTGATCACGGCCGCGGCGAAGTTCGGCGTGGGTCATCCCCCCGGCTACCCGCTTTGGACGATGTGCGGCTTTTTGCTCGCGCACCTTCTTCCCTTCGGCGGCCTCGCCTGGCGGATCAATCTTCTCTCGGCCATTTTCGGCGCAGCCTCGAATGCCGTCTTGACGCTGCTGTCATGCCATTCGGGGCGCTGGCTTCTCCAACGGTGGACGACACCGGAGATGCAGGCCGCGGTCCGGCCCTACGTTTTCTACACGGGACTTTTGGTCGGTCTCTCGATCGGCTTTAGCGACGTGATGTGGAGTCAGGCGGTGATTTCGGCCGTGCACGGCACGCTCAACGCACTCTTCGTCAATCTGGTGCTGCTCTTCTTTTATCTCTGGATGCTCGAACCGAAAAAGACGCATCGGCTCGTTTTGGCCGTCTTCGTTTTCGCCCTGGGATTGACCAATCACCACACGCTGGTGCAGATCATCCCCGCATTTCTCCTGGCGGCCGCGCTGGAACAAATCACGCCGGCCTATCTTCGCAAAACCGCCCAGGCGCCGAGCGGAATCTTTTTCTCTGTCTTTCTTGCCGTCAATTTTTTCAGCCTTTCGATTCTGGTCTACATCAGTTGGCTCTCGGGGGACAACGAGCTCCAGGCCATCAGCCAGTCGATGGCCAAGCTGATCTTTGGGCTTACCGCGATTGTCTCGTTTTTTTATCTCAAACAGTTTCGCTGGCACTTGTTTCTATTGGGAGCCGCTACTGCAGTCGCGGTTTTTGCTTTCGGCTATTACGTCCTGGATCCGGGCGAAGCTCACGCGCTCCGCTACCTGCCCGGTGACGGCCACTTTTGGCGCATCGGAAGTTTCGTGTACCCGGGGTGGCTGCAGGGCGTGCCGGCTAATGCAGCCGCGGGCGTGCCGGCTGAACTGCTGGCGGCGAAAAAGCATCTCGACCTACCCTACCTCTGGGAAATGCTGGGATTCGCCGCACTCGCCTTCGGCCTCCTCTATTCGTCGAGCTTGAATCGACGCCTCATCATAGGCGTCTTCATCTTTGGCTGGGTGGGACTCGTCCCCTACGCCTATGAACCGTTCGCCTCCGCCACGCACCCGCCAATGAACTGGGGCTATGCGAAAGAGCGGAGCGGCTTTTACTACGAAGTTAGCCGGCAACAATATCCCAAGAGCTTGCCGACCCTGATCAAATCGACTTTCGGCAAAGCCATCGGCGTGGTGCCGAAAGATGCGCAACTCGACTCGACCATCGGCCTGCCCGATTATTATCCGCGGCTCTGGAAAACGTTTTATTATTATGGCGATAATCTTCAGCAAAATTTTACCGTTCCGCTGATCTTTCTCACGCTGGCGATTCTCTTCTACATCCGGCGCTTTGACTGGCCCCAAGTGAATTGGTTCATCTTTCTTGGTGCAGCCTTCTTTTTGCTCGGCTTTATGCTGCTGATCATCGCGCCGCAGGAGAGCTTCGATTTCGAGCGCGATCTCCAGTACAAGGTCTTTCACATCCAGTCGCATTGTATTTTCGTCCTCCTCATGGGCTATGGCGCGCTGGCGCTGATGACCTATCTGCATGAATTGATGCCGGAGGTCCCGGCGCGAACCGGCGTGATCGGATTCGGCGTCCCGGCGCTTTTTCTTTCCCTCTTGCCGCTCTGGAGCAACTTTGATGAGTGCTCCCAGGCGGACCACTGGTTCGGTTACGATTATGGCGCGGACATGATGCGGTCAATGGACAAGAACGCGGTTTATTTCGGAGGGTCCGACCCCGGCCGCTTCGTGCCGACTTACATGGCTTTCGTGGAGAGCCAGCAGGACAGCCGCTGGAAAAAGGAGCCTGATTTCGACCGTCGCGATGTCACCGTCATTACCCAAAATGCGCTTTGCGATAGTTACTACGCCAGCTACATCCGCGACCAGTACGACACCCGTTTTCGTCCCGCGCCCGGACATTGGACACCCCTGGAGCGGTGGTTGGGCCGTGATCAGGCTTACCCGAAGATCCCTGTCGCCTGCGTGAGTGTCGAGGAACTCGTCGCCTGTTGGGATGAATATCGCGCGCGGCCTGATGTGGCCGCCCGCATCCGCGAGTACGGGCCGAATGCGGCGATTCGCCCCGGCACGAACGACGTCTTCGATGTCAACGGCATCGTCGCGCAAAAAATCTTCGAGAAGAACAAGAAGGACCATACGTTTTATATCGAGCAGAGCGTCCCGATCGACTGGATGTATCCCTACCTCATGCCTTCGGGTTTGATCTTCAAAATGAACCCGACTCCCCTCACCGATGCCGATTTTGCGGCCCGTGGCGGAATCGAACAGGATCGCCAGTTCTGGGACGCCTACAGCAAAAAGCTGCTGGTAGATCCCAGGTTCCATCTCGATAGCCACGCCATGCTCTCGTTCAGCAAGCTGGCCTTCTGGCACGCCGATCTTTACCGCTGGCGCCATCGGGACAAGGAGCAGGAGGAATGGCTGCGCACGGCCTTGGCGCTCTGCCCGCAGTTGCAGGACGCGGTCAACAGCCTGGCACATCTCCTGATGGAGCAAAAGCGCTTCGAAGACGCGCTGGCGGTGGTCCATCAGGCGGAACTGGACGATCCTCGTAACGAAACTTACGCTCCCCTGGTCGATGCCCTACTCGAGGCGCAAGGCGACAGTCAGCGTGAGCAGGACGTGCGCGCCGAACTGGCCAAGTCTCCGTACGACGTCGGTGCCAATCTTGATCTGGCCCGAGTTTTGCAAGACGAGGGGAAATTCCCCGAGCTTAACGACCGGATGCGGACCGTTGCCGGGCTGACTAACTGGGACCACGCTGGAATGGCCTCGATCATCCAGTACTACGTCGAGAAAGCGCACAATCCGGAAGCGGCCATCGCCTTCCTGGAAGCGCGCGCCGCCATCGATCCGAGAGCCAGCGAGCTGATCTACAGCCTGGCCGCGCTTGATGCGTCCGTGGGCCGCAAGGACGATGCTCTCAAATATCTGGCGCGCGCCCTGGTTCTCGGTGGCACAAATGCGGTGACCTCCGCGAGGATCGATCCCCGGTTTGCCCCGCTTCAGGATGACCCCAAGTTCCAGGCGCTCTTGAGCACGACAACGAATCAGCCCGCCGCTATCCAAGCCCCCGGCATGACGAACCCTCCCTTGCCCTCCAAGCCGTAGCTTCCAACCGGCGGCAAGTCGCGCACACCATTAGAAGCGTTAATTTGCCCACGCAGAGATGCGTACACGTCGAATTCAGGCGACAATGAATTACCGGTATCCGGAGCCAAGCGAAGGGCGACAGTCTGTTCAGTCATGGATTGGGCGAAGAATCGCGAAAATTTCGACCGGTTCGAAATCGTTGCATAAGTTTTGTTTATAACAAATTTGAAGAAGTAATGAAAAAAAGGGGTTGCCCTTCCCATCAGTTTCTCTACTTTCCGGTGCATCGCTGAGTAGCGGTACATGTTCTTGGCAGCTTGCGTTTTTCTTGCACGCTCCCCAGAAACAAGACTTAGCCGGGCTTTCGGTTCGAAAGCGTTTTTCGTCGGCCCAGGTCTTTTAAAACACCAGACGTCGAACAGACTAATGGCATGTATCATGCTCTAAGACAACAACTTAAAATAGACCATGCAATTTTTTTACGGAGTTTGCTTCCTGCTGACCGGGATGGGTCTGCCCTTGCTCGCCAAGAGCTCCGGGGCCGATATCCCCACACCTTCCTTTTCCTCGAAGAGCGCAAGCAAGACCCTCCTTCCCAAAGCCAATCGCTCATCGGTCGCCCAGGCAAAGGCTATAACTCTTAAAAAAGCGGAAATCGTGGTTACCAGTGATAAATCGAGAGCGGCGGCCTCCCTCTCGCTGGCCGCCAAACAGGAGTCATCCTCGCAAGTCCTGAAATGCGGACAGCCACTCGTCGGCCAGCCTATCTTAGGAGACAGGATTGCCGATGCCTCCGGTCAACCTATCCGATCCGAGCAAACCACCGAAGACATTCACAACGCTGCAAACACCCGTCTGGCCCGCGTGACGGCTTACTGGGCGTCCGAGGGCGATTACTACACGGGCCGCGGAATCAGTTCCACGGGCGTTCGTCTGCATGATGGCCATTGCGCGGTCGATCCCAACATCATTCCTTATGGAAGCGTGGTGGAAATCGCCGGCGTGGGCAAGTATCTGGCCGTTGATACCGGTTCGGCCGTGGTTTCCCGTACGGCCGCGCGCGAGGGTGGTCATACCTCGGCCGAGCGCAATGCCATCGTCGTCGATGTCTATTTCGAGGACGCCAGTGAAGGCGAGCGATTTGCCGCCGGCGCCGCGAAGTACGTTTCCATCAGCTGGTGGACGCCAAGTTCCGTCGGGGTTGAAGCCCGGGCGGCGCGGAGCCTTTTTGCTGACGAAAATTGGACCAAGATCCAAAGCAAGCAGCTCTAATGATTTGGCGGAGATCTCGGTAAACCGGAAAAAATTCGCGCCTGGTCATCCTGAGCTTGTCGAAGGATCAGTTCCGTAACCCTAAGACAAGGAAACTGAACTGATCCTTCGACAAGCTCAGGATGACCGATTTTGGAAAAGCGACTTTCGCAGAATCTCCTGCCATCCTTTCCTTATCCTTAGTAAGAACGCGAAACGGCTTTTCGTCTCCAACCCTATCGGCTCGCTTTTTCTGGAATCTGAGTAAACTTGCGAAGTGAACAAGTACGGAGACGTCGATCTCACCATCGACCACATTCTGGCCGACGAAGCCCTACGTCATCGCCTTTTTCCCGTCACGCAGAAGCGCATTTTTCTGGCCCACGCCGGCGTGGCGCCGCTGCCGGGGCCCACGGTTGAGGCGCTCAAGAGCGAGGCGGATCGGGCTTCCTATACCCAAGAAACCGCCGACTACCTAAGCGAGATCGAATCCATTCGTCGCGTCAGCGCCCGGCTGATCAACGCCAACAGTGAGGAAGTTGCGCTGCTCGGCCCCACTTCGCTGGGCTTGAATCTCGTCGCGCATGGCCTCGACTGGCAGCCGGACGACGAGGTAGTTTGCTATCCGGACGACTATCCCGCCAACGTCTATCCCTGGCAGGCCCTCGCTACGAAAGGCGTTCGGGTCGTCGCGCTTCAGCCGGAGCGCACAGGCGAAATCACGCCGGAAGTCGTCTTAAAGGCACTGACGCCCAAGACGCGTCTGGTCGCGCTGGCCTCGTGCCACTACTTAAGCGGCTTCCGCCTCGATTATGAGGGCATCGCGGAGGAACTCAACCGGCGCGGCGTCCTTTTTTGCCTCGACGCCATTCAATCTCTCGGAGCCACCACGATCGACGTCCGGCACATCGACTTCCTCGCCGCGGACTCGCACAAGTGGATGCTCGGACCGCTGGGCGCCGGAATCTTCTACGTCAAGCGCAAGCATTTCGAAACGCTGCGGCCTGCGCTCTTGGGGGCGTGGAATGTCCGCTCGCCCGATTTTGTGGCGCAAAACGAAATCGTCTTCGAGGCGACCGCCCGCCGTTACGAGCCGGGTGCTCTGAACATGCTCGCGCTCCATGGCATGAAGGCCAGCATTGAATTGATTCTCGGCTTGGGCGTAAAGCAGATTGAGGCGCGGTTGCTCGACCTGCGCAGCTTCGCGGAGGATAAGCTGCTCGCCAACGGTTTCCGCGTCCTGGGCTTCGCCAACCGGCGCTCACAAAAATCGGGCATCACCACCATTGCCATGGAAAATCCGGAGAACGCGGCCGCGCACGCCCGCAAGCTGCGTGAGAACCGCGTGGACGTCTCGCTGCGCCAGACGCGCTCGGGCGTTTCGTGCCTGCGCCTTTCGCCCCATTTTTACAACACGGAAGCCGAGATCGAAGAGGTCATCAAAATCCTCTTGTCATAAATGAGCCGATCCGTATGCTCTCCCTTCCCTATCCGGAGTATTGTCCATGAAAAGAACGTTCCAGCCTTCTCAAAAACGTCGTGTCCGCCAATTCGGCTTTCTTGCCCGCATGGCGACGAAGAATGGCCGCGCGATCATCAATCGTCGCCGGGCCGCGGGCCGGAAACGTCTCGCCGGAGATGGAACAGCCCGCAAGTTCGCCCGCCACACGCAGGCCTAGCTTTTAGGGATTCATTCCCCGCCTGTCATCCTGAGCCTGTCGAAGGATCGTTTCCGTATCGGGTAGCCCGGACTACTCGTTGTCCGGGTGGCCGCAGGCCACAAGAAACCGCCGTTGCCACCTACGCCGCGGCGGGACAATCTTCCTCGCAGTCCGCTGACCCTGCGAAATCCGAATCTCTCCCCCGCTCCCGGATCATCCGCCGCCGCACCGTCTTCGATGCCACCCGCAACCAGGGCCGTCGCGTCAGCAATCGGTTCATGGCGCTCAACTTTATCGCTCGGGACGCCGTGAAGTCGGGCGAGACCGGCTCCGTTGCTTTTCTTACGCCCAAGCGTCTCGGCGCGGCTACCGGGCGCAATAAACTTCGCCGCCGCATGCGCGAGATCTATCGTCGCCATATCGCGGAGCCTTCTGAAAAAGCATTCCTGGTTTGGGTCGCCCGTCCCCCCGCGCTCGAACTGCCTTTCGAGGAGCTGAAGAAGTGCATGGCAGCACTGAGAGAACGCGCTCTTAAAGCGTAACCAATATTTCGTCGAGGGTACGCCTTTGAAACCTGCATGGAGCAATCAGGTCTAACCCCTACGGAAAATGATTCAGCAATTGGTACGGTCCAACTTCGAAGCGCCTGTGCAGCGCGCGCGTGATGAAGCTTTTTCCTAAGACCACTGATTCCGTGACGGTAAGACTCTTCGCTAATCCCGCCGCGATGGCCGCTGAGTAAGTGCATCCGGTGCCGTGCGGATCGATGCCCGGAATGCGTTTCGTGCCGAATTCGCGCACGCGGCCATCGGGATAAGCAAGCACATCGAGCGCGACGCCGTTCCTGAGGTGGCCGCCCTTGACCAAAAATCGCGGGAAGCGATAACGCCTGGCTAGAACCAGCGCGGCCGCTTCGAGCGCCTCCAGGTTGCGAATCGGCTGGCCCCACAGCAACTCGGCTTCGTCGCGGTTCGGCGTGACCAGCGTGGCCATCACAATAAAATTTTTTAACGCGCGGATGGCGTTCTTCTTCATCAGTACCTTGCCGCTGCTCGCGACCATTACCGGATCGACCACCATCGGCACCCCTTGCGCCAGCGCGGGCGCGATGGCCTTGGCCACGGCAGCAATGATCTCGGCCGAGTGAAGCATTCCAGTCTTGATCGCCGCGACGGGAAACGCTTCCAGCACGAGGCGAATTTGATCGGCCACGCGTTCGGGCGCGAGCGGCGTGATGTTGAGCACACGCCCCGGATGCTCCGCCACGACGCAAGTCACCGCCGTGGTGCCGTAAACGCCGACCGTGGTGAACGTCTTCAAATCGGCCTGGATTCCGGCGCCGCCGCTGTTGTCCGAGCCCGCAATGGTGAGCACAACCGGCACCGACCGAAGCGATGGCGATGAAGTTTCTCTTTGCCGGGAGGTGCGAATCATTTATTTAAAGGGGGTGGCAGGTGAACCTATTCGCGAATTACCCGGACTTTGGGTGAGCCTGGATCGTGTCGAATACAATCCGCACGAGGAGGGCACCCCCGACCGGCCATACGGCTTTGTGTACCATATCACGATTCACAACGACAGTCCCCGCGTAGTGACAATTAAAGGGCGCAAATGGGTGGTGACGAACGCCGATAATTCCAAGCTGGTGATCGAGGGCGATGGCGTGGTGGGTGAATGTCCGCGCCTGACGCCCGGCACCCAATTTCATTACCAGAGCTATCACCTGATCGCCTCCGATAGCGTGGCCGAGGGCGCTTACCTGGGGCAGGTGGAAGACGGCGAGCGGGTTTTCACGCGCATCCCGCTCTTCAAAATGGAAGTGCCTTCCCTCTAAAAATCGTCATCCTGAGCCTGTCGAAGGATCTCTAACTATTTTTTCTTCCTCAGCCTCATGACTTTTTTGGCGCTTCCTTTCTTTTTTGAGAGCGCACGCGGCCTGGAATTTCTCGGCCTGCTCTTCTGGATCTGGATGATCTACGAGTGCGCCACGCGCGAGCGAAATTCGAGCGAGAAGGTCTTGTGGCTGCTCCTCGTTGTTTTCGCGCCGGTGCTGGGTTCGCTGATTTATTTTCTCGTGCGCGTAGTCAAAATACGGGGATAAGTCATGCGAATCGTCTTCTTTCTCGCGCCTCTCTTTTTACCGCTCCTCGCTTTAGCACAAACCAATGGTCTAAATCCCGTCGAGCCACCCAAGCCCGCCCCCACGCCGAAGCTCTCGCATGCCGCCCTGACCGCGGCCGAATTGCAAAAGACCGTTGACCAACTCACGCAATCGAACCGCGACCTGCTCGACCTCCTCAAAAAACAGCAGGCGGTACTGGAAGACATGCAGTTTGACCGCCGCTTGCAGAGCCGTCAAATTGAGTCGCTGGAAGAGCGCCTGGAAGACTCGCTTTATCAAAACACACAGCTCCAGAATAAAATCGATAAGCTTGAAGTGGACGCCACGCTGCATCCCGCCGTCGGATTCACGCCCGAGCCAAATACAAATACCGCACCCACCAATGCGACGGCATTGACCCCGCCAGAGCCTCTGGCAGCTCCCGATACGCCTTCGCCACCACAAACCTACCTGACACCGCCAGATACGGAAGGCATGCCCGGAACAAAATCGTGGCATCGGCTCTTCACACTAAAAGGCGACGATAGTCGACAAACCGATCTGTTCCAAATTCAGGGCCGGACCTGGCGCGTGCTTTGGCATAACCAGGACAAACCCGGAAAAGTTTACGCGAACACGAGCGCGCTTTTCATCAATGCCTTTCCAAAGGACGACACAATTCCGCAGAAGGTAACGTCAAAGTTAGGTTCGGGCGGCGACTCGACCGAGCTGATGGGGCCAGGTAATTATTACCTGAAAATCGAAGCGTCGGGAGGGTCTTGGGAGTTGGCAGTGGAAGATTTTCGCTAAGTCTGATTAACGAAATATTAGGAACATTTTTATTGCGCCCCCAAAAGACGCGATCATAATCAACGACATTCAAGGGGCAGAGAATGGCGCACGGCATCATCAAGTGGTTTGACAACAAAAAGGGCTTTGGCTTCATCGCGCAGGACGAAGGTGGACAGGATGTTTTCGTCCATTTTTCCGTGATCGGCGGCGAGGGCTTCAAAACGCTCGAAGAAGGCGACCGCGTTGAGTTCGAAGTGACGCAGTCGGACAAGGGCCTGAAGGCCCTGAATGTCGTGAAGCTGTAGGTTGCGCTATCCACACTCCGCACTTTGTTTGCGGAAGACACCGTCGCACCGGAGTGCGACGGCTACCTTACTGCCGTCCGCAGGACTAATACCGATAATTATCGGCCTTGTAAGGACCCTGCACGGGCACGCCGAGATACTCGGACTGCTTCGGAGTCAACTTGGTCAGCTTGACGCCGAGCTTGTCGAGATGCAGACGGGCCACGCGTTCATCGAGCGCCTTGGGCAATACGTAGACATCGTTCTTGTACTTGTTCTTGCCGCGCGATTCCCACAGCTCGATCTGCGCAATGGTCTGGTTGGTAAACGAAGCGGACATGACGAAGCTCGGATGACCGGTGGCGCAGCCGAGATTCACCAGACGCCCTTCGGCCAGCACGGTAATGACCTTGCCGTTCGGCCAGGTGAACTGGTCGACCTGCGGCTTGATCTCGACCTTGCTGAGGGTCTTGTCGTTGTAGAGCGAGCCGACCTGCACTTCGGAATCGAAGTGGCCGATGTTGCAGACGATGGCCTGGTGCTTCATCGCGTTCATGTGCTCGCGCGTGATGACGTCGATGTTGCCAGTCGTGGTGACGAAGATGTCGCCGATGCTGGCCGCTTCTTCCATCGTCGTGACCTGGTAACCTTCCATCGCGGCTTGGAGCGCGTTGATCGGATCGATCTCGGTGACGATGATGCGCGCGCCGAGGCCCTTCGCGGCCTGGACGCAGCCCTTGCCGACATCGCCGTAGCCTGCCACGACAACGATCTTACCCGCGATCATGACGTCGGTCGCGCGCTTGACCGCGTCGAGGAACGATTCGCGGCAGCCGTAGAGATTGTCGAACTTGCTCTTGGTGCATGAGTCGTTGACGTTGAACGCGGGCATTTTCAGCGTGCCCTTCTTGA
Organism: uncultured Verrucomicrobiae bacterium; assembly: GCA_963812985.1. Classification (GTDB taxonomy): domain Bacteria; phylum Verrucomicrobiota; class Verrucomicrobiia; order Methylacidiphilales; family UBA1321; genus JABDGH01. Next base: position 1,482,790 of record CAWEXI010000005.1, on the reverse strand, counting down.
CGCGCTCGTAGAGGCGGTGCACGCCGGTCGTCGTTTCCTCGCTGAGGCCGTGAATGCCGGCGATGAGCTGCGGGTATTTGTCGTGGACCATGTTGGTCAGGTCGCCGCCGTCATCGAGGATCATGTTGAGCTGCGAACCGTCCGGCCATTTGAGCGTCTGTTCGATGCACCAGTCGAACTCCTCGGCGTTCATGCCTTTCCAGGCGAACACGGCGACCCCGGCCTTGGCGATGGCCGCCGCGGCGTGGTCCTGCGTGGAGAAAATATTGCACGAGCTCCAGCGCACTTCGGCGCCGAGATCGACCAGGGTCTCGATGAGCACGGCGGTCTGGATCGTCATGTGCAGGCAGCCGGCGATCTTCGCGCCCGCAAGCGGGAACTTGCCCTTATACTCGGCGCGCAACGCCATGAGGCCCGGCATCTCGTGCTCGGCGATGGTGATTTCCTTGCGGCCAAATTCGGCCTGCGTGATGTCCTTAACTTTGTAGTCGTTGCTCATGGTGTTGTTCTTTGTATTTATTTTCTCTTAAAGGCTTCCGTCATCCTGAGCTTGTCGAAGGATGACAGGTTTTTGTATATTTTTAAGCTCCCGCCGCCTTTTTCAAATCCGCGGCCTTGTCGGTCTTTTCCCACGTCAGCGCGTCGAGGTTATCGGTGCGGCCGAAGTGACCGTAATTGGTGGTGAAGCGGTAAATCGGGCGTAGCAGGTTGAGCTGCTTGATAATGTTCGCCGGCTTGAAGCTGAAGACCTGCTTCACCGCGTCGGCGATCTTGTCGTCGTCAACCGTGCCGGTGCCGAACGTGTCGATATGCACGGAGACCGGCTCGGGATATCCGATGGCGTAGGCGAACTGGATTTCGCACCTGTCGGCGAGGCCCGCCGCGACGACGTTCTTCGCCACCCAACGGCCCATGTAAGCCGCGCTGCGGTCGACCTTGCTCGGGTCCTTGCCGGAAAACGCACCGCCGCCGTGACGGCCCATGCCGCCGTAGGTATCGACGATGATCTTACGCCCGGTGAGGCCGGTATCCCCTTCGGGCCCACCGATCACGAAACGGCCGGTCGGGTTGATGAGATAGCGCGTCTTGGCGTCGAGCAGTTCCTTCGGCAGCACGTCCTTGATCACGTGCTCGATGATGAACGCCTCAATCTCTTTATGCTTCACCGTATCGCGATGCTGCGTGGAGACAACGACCGCGTCGATGCGCTCGATCTTGGTGCCGTTGTATTGGAGCGAAACCTGGGTCTTGCAATCGGGCCGGAGCCAGCCGACCTTGCCCGCCTTGCGGATTTTGGTCAGGCGTTCACCGAGCGCGTGCGCGTAATAAATGGGCGCCGGCATCAGGTGATCGGTCTCGGTGCAGGCAAAGCCGAACATCAGGCCCTGATCGCCTGCGCCCTGCTCGGCGTGGCCCTTGCCTTCGGCGTCCTTTTCATCGACGCCCTGCGCGATGTCAGGGCTTTGCGCGGTGAGCGCGTTCATGATGTGAACGCCACGGGCGTTGAAAGACTCACCGGGTTCGGTGTAGCCGATTTCCTCGATGGCATCGCGGACGACCTTGTTGTAATCGAAATCGGCCTTGGTCGTGATTTCCCCGGCGACGACGACGAGGTTCGATTTCACCAGCGTCTCACAGGCAACGCGGCTGTTTTTGTCCTGCGCCAGACAGGCGTCCAGCACAGCGTCGGAAATCGTATCGGCGACTTTGTCCGGATGACCTTCAGTCACCGACTCGGAGGAAAAAATATAGGATTTGGCCATGTGCTGCACAATAGGTCAGAACCGGGCCGGACGCGCAACTAAAAATATGAACATATCTGGATGCGTGGATATTTGACCCACAGCATCAGCCGCTAATCTTAAGCTTCGCTCGTTAAATAAAATCCTGCCGTCCGCGAGGATCTGCCGTCGCAGGACTCTAAAACGTTCCCTTGACCGAGATCGAGACGCGCTGTTCCTGGCCGGCGCTGCCGACTGCGGGGTTCTTGTCCCAACGGTCGCTGTATTCGACGCTGGCGGAAATGTCCTTTTGCAGCTGGAACGACGGCCCGGTGGAAAACGTCAGGGTCTGGTCGTCGATGGAGACTGGCAGGGAACTGGTTGGGCTCGTATTGGCCAGGGGTGTGGTCGCCTGGGGAGTGCCGTTCGCGCCGGAGGCAATGGCGGCGGCGGGCGCCTGGTCAAGCAGGCCACGGGAGTTGAGGACTTCCGCGTAGCTGTGCCACGAAACATCGTCCACCACTCGTTGCGACCAATCGGCGAAGAGCGCCTCGTTTAGTTGATGATCGACACCGGGATATTCCTGATATTGCTGCTGGCGCAGGCCGGCCTGAATCGTCGTATCCTGGATCGGCTTCCAGACCAGCGATTGCTCGAGCGAAGGGAGACTGCTGGCAGGCGCGCCACCGGTGGAAGTTCCTACGTACTGGCCCTTGAGGACGGCCGAAAGAGGCAGTTGGCCGATGGGCTGCTGGAGCTGGGCATCGTAAACGTTGGTTTGCGTTTGCAGGCCGGTCGGAGCATCCGTGTCCGCCAGGTCGGAATTGACGCCGAGAATCAGGTCGGAATTGAGGGGGAGATGCCCTTCGGCGGAGAATCCTGCGCCGCCGGTGGTCGTCGATTGCGCGTAAATGGGAGCGTCGGTGGCGGAGTCGTGAAAATCGGAGCGAAACGTCAGTTGCTTGATCGGTTGAAACTGGAGAACCAATTTCTGACCGCGGGACAAGTCGTCCGAATCTTCATCCATCACCACGGAACTCGTCTCGCAAGAAAGCGAAAGCGTGTCGTCCAGGCGACGCGTATAGACCGCGCCATATTTTTCCTGCCACAACGAGCCGGTCGATAAAACGGCGAAGGGATCGCCCACGTCCTGGCTTATGGTCGAATGGTAAGTCTCGCCGGAGGATGCCATGCGTTGCTGATCATCGACCGGCTTGAGCCAATCGTAGCTTTGCCAGATGCTCGGCGAACTGCCCCCAGTCTGAGCGTAATCCTGGGCATGCGCGCTTCCAAAAATGAGAACAGCCACGCTTAGGTTAAGAATAACCCATTTCTTCCACGCTTGGATGCAAAAATTGGCGTGCAGGTTCATTGCGTGCACTCTCATTGACTTGGATGGCAATTCTATTGGATCGCACTCGACAGCCGGAATCTTACGCTCCCCCGGGCTCTCGTTCCAATTCTTTTGTCCTCGTCAAGCAAGGCGCGTACCGATCGGGTAAGACGGCATTCGGCTGATTCGGACGCCGGCCCTAATGCGAAAAGCGCTTTTCTTCCGCGTCGAAGATATCGAAGAAATAGCGGATATGGTGGATGACTGCGCCCGGTACATTTTTGGGAATGTAATCCTCCATGAATTCCTGGAGCTGATCCGGCATTTCGCTGAGCCGCTTGTAACGCAAGTCGTTGTTCCACTTGATGATTTCGATCCGCGGGCGTTTCGTCGCGTGTTTCTCGATCCATTTGGCAACGGCTTCATCGTCCGCGCCGGTGGCGACGAACTCCTTGAGATCGGAGCCTTTGAGGCCAGCGAAGCCGAGGAACATATTGTCCAGGGGACAATCGAAATGATATTCGCCTTCGGTGCCAGCCAGGTCGGCCCGGCATTTGTCCAACGCGCGCCCAGCCAGAATATATCCGGCCAACATGGCGTGGGGACTGCGGGGAAAGCCCTTGGTGAGGTCAGGCGCCAGCTTCTTCACGTTTTCGTTTAGTGTGCTCATGCCTCTACCTTACTCGCTTACCATGTCGCCGCCAGTTCCTTGAGAGCATTTTCCGCTCTTTCGCGCGACTGCTTCGCCGCATCCTCGCCCTGGTTCAGCTGTCGGCCGCGACGAACTGCAAGATCGGTCAGACCGATGAAGCCAAAAATAACGCGCAGATAAGGCTCCTGAAAATTGTAAGGCGACGTCGGCGACGCCGGTCGATAGGACCGCCGCTGCTGACGATAAAGAGCGCTTTTTTGTTTTTGACCAGCCCTTCGTAACCGTTGGGGCCGACGGCGAAGGTCTTTCCCGCCCGGACGATTTGGTCGATATAGGCCTTGAAGGTGGAGGGAATGTTGAAATTGTACATCGGAACGCCAAAGATGTAGCGGTCTGCCGCGAGGAATTCGTCGACCAATTGATCCGAAACCGCGATGGCGGCCTTTGATTCAGGTGTCTGCGCATCGGCTGGGTGCAAAAGCGCCGACCACCCACGGTTCGGTCACGTGCGGCACGGGATGATGGCCGACATCGCGCAGGAGAATCGTGTCCTCGGGATGATTCTGCGCCCAGAGTCGGCGAAATGGGCGGTAAGCGTCGCGCGAGACAGAGCGGTCGCCGCGCGGGCTGGCCGTGATGACAAGAATAGTGGACACGGGATCGGGGTTGTTTAAATCAAGTAACGAGATTCCAAGTTGTTCCATTACTATCGTTTGGTCAAAAGAAGAATGAATGGCATGGTTGTCCCTTTCATGGATTCACCTCGCTACACCGTCATCATACCCATGGCCCGGTTCCGAGCCGATGAGCCGGTGCTGGCCAGTCTGCGGGAAACGCCACCGCTCAAGGGCGGCACGCAGATTCTGGTCGCCGAGGGCCGGCATCCGGCGCGGCAGCGCAACGCCGCTCTGGGTCGCGCCCTTGGAGAGATCGTGATTTTTCTGGATAATGATTGCTCGTTGAGTTCCGGCTATTGGAATGAGCTGGAGAATGCCCTGGCGCGGCCCGAGGTGGAAATCGTGGGCGGACCCGCCCTGCTGCGACCGCAGGCCACGGCGTGGGAAGAGATCTTTCACGCCTTGCTCACGCACGTCCTGATCGTGGGGACGGTCTCGGCACGGTACGCCGCGCGGGGTGATTTTCGACCCGCGACCCAAACCGATCTGATCCTTTGCAATCTCGCCGTTCGACGTGCGACCTTCGCGAAAATGGGTCCGCTCTCGACCGATCTTTACCCCAACGAGGAAAACGAATGGCTCGACCGCGCGCGCGCCAAGGGGGTAGGCGCGTATTATGACCCGAATCTCCAGGTCTTTCGTCCGCAACGCACCGGACTTGGCCAGATGATGCTCACCCTGCTGCGTTATGGCATGGGCCGGACCCGGCAATTCCGAGTTAGCGGCTGGCGTCCCACCTTCCACCAGATTCTGCCGCTAATGCTGGTTGCGACCCTCGTAGCGTTGGTCCATTGGCGGCTGGAAACAGCCTTCGTAGTTCTTTGGCTGCTCGCTTCCGTTATCATTGCCTTTACCAGCAATTCCCTTTTGCACTTGTGGCAGCGTTTGGTGGCAGGGCTGATCGCGCCGCTGATTCCCCTCACCTACACCGTGGGCCAGATCGTGGGCTGGATCGCGCTTTTACGGCCCACGCGCGAACCCACCGCTGAAATCGCTTTGGTGGATGAAGCGGGTCAGCGGGTTGATCCGCCACTGCCGGTATAAATTAATATTTTTGAGAAAAGAGGTGACGGCACCCGAATAATTGTTAATCAAAGTTAAGGGGAGCCGAAATGAAGTCGAAGCTTATCCTTTTTAATCATGGTCGTAGACACCACCGACGCGGATTCAGCCTCGTGGAGGCGACCTTTTCTATTGGCGTTTTGAGCTTTGGTTTTCTGAGCCTGGCGCCCTTGCTTGCGCTAAGCTTAAAAACCGCGCGGCTGGCAAGGGATGATCGCGGAACCGCACAAATCGCGGCGACCCTGACGGAAGAAGGCCGCCAAGGGACGCTGACCTCCGGTACGACTTACCTGGATATTCAGGGTACCGCAGTCGGCTCCGCGTCGATGGCTGCTTATTGGGCGCAAAGTACGTTGCAGACCGGAGTGAGCAACGGTTCGCTGACCCAGCTGACTCTCACCGTTACACCTCTGGGCGCGCCTGATCGCACGCGGACTTATGCGGTCGTTTACCCGACTCCGCTGCCAACGGCACCCTAACGGCAGCTTCACCCTTCTCGAGGTTCTCGTCAGCCTCGCGATTCTTCTGGTGATTCTGATTGCGGTCCTTCAATTCATGACCGATGTCGATCAGGCGTGGAAAGCGGCAGCCGCGGATCCATTCGCGGAAGCGCAAGATGCCCTTGAAACCGTTGCGCAAAACCTGGCCGCCTCCACGCTCGCCCCTTACCAGGATTACGCGGATAGCAATGGCAATTTTCGCACGAATTCAGCTTTCGTGCCCAATCATTTGGCACGGCGCTCGGATTTGGATTTCGTCTGCGGCCCGGCGTCGGGAGCAAATGGATTGCTTGGCTCCAGCGGGCGCACCACCAGCGGCAGCGGCGTATTCTTTCTTGCTCAAAATGGGTACACGCAAACGGACGCGCATACCGGAATGGAACGCTTGCTTAATGCGATGGGCTACTTTGTGGAGTTCGGCGATGATAATGCCGCGCCAACTTTTATCCTGCCGCAAACGCATTACTGGCGCTGGCGATTGAAGCAGGTTCTGCAACCTGCGGAATCGCTGCAAATTTTTTCGAGTACCACTTCATCGGCGTGGATTCAACAGCTTGTTCCCGCCGGATCGTTTATTCCGATCCTGGCCGAAAACGTCGTGGCGCTCATCGTTCTGCCCGAACGCGCAGCGAGCGATTCGGGGTCGGCCCTTTCGCCTACCTTCAGTTACGATTCGCGAGATACGACGAACCGACTCACGCTGCATCAGCTTCCGTCGCGCCTGCGGATCGTCCTCGTCGCCATCGATTCCGCATCGGCGCTACGTCTGGCCGGACAAAACGGATCGAATCCGCCACAGTTGATTTCCCCGGCGCTTTTCCAGCAGTCCGCTCAGCTCACGTCCGATCTGGCGACGTTGGATGGCACTCTCACCGCGCAAAATATTGGCCATCGCATTTTCCAGCGGGAAATTTCGCTGCCGTCTTCGGATTGGTCGACCACGCCATCACCATGATGCCCATGATGTCACCAAAGCGACTCCGCGCTCTTTCCGTCCGTCGGAACATTTCCAGCATTTCGGGCATGGTCCTGGTCATGACGCTCATCGCGTTGGCCGTGATGATGATTCTGCTGCTGGCACTATTTCACGGAGCATCCCACCAGGTGCGTGGCGCACAGGGCGACGCCTCATTGGCGCGGGAAAAAATGCTGGCCGACTCCGCGGTGGCCCTGGTGATTGGGCAGATCGAGCAGGCTTCCACGCAGCCCAACATGGCCTGGATTTCCCAGCCCGGCCTGCTTCGGATCTACTCGACGAATTCGGTCCGAACGCCCGCCGCCTGCTACAAGCTTTATTCAACCGCCAGCCTCGCCAATATGACCGACACGAGCGGCAATCTTAATTTCTTTGCCACCGACGTTCCGGCGAATTGGAGTTCCGAACCCAGCCAGTACATCGACTTGAATTCCCCGGCGCAGACCCCGGGCCTGTTCGGCGGCACATCGATCTATCCGATTCTCGATCCCGCCGCGACCAACAACGTGACCGTGATCGGCGTGAGCAGCGACACCACCAGCGTGGCGATGCCGGTCGCGTGGCTCTACCAGCTTCAGGACGGAACGCTCGGCCCGGCGAGCAACGGCACCGCGGCAAATCCGATCGTGGCGCGCATCGCTTTCTGGACCGATGACGATACTTGCAAAATCAACATCAACACAGCCGGTTGCGGCTCGCCCTGGAACACGCCCCGCGTTAATTCAACCAATGACGAGGTCTGGAGCACGAACCAGCCCGCTGAGGGCGAATATTCCGCCTATCCGGGACATCCCGCAACGACCGCACTTGCCATGGCGCTCGGAACGAGCGGCTATTCGCCGCAGCAGTTGCTCGGCTTGACGCCGCGGTATGCATGGGGCGGTTCTGAATTTGAGAACCAAGCCACCACGCCGGGGGAAGTCGTGCCGACCAAATTCGATCGGCTTTACGCATCGGTCGACGAACTCGGCTTCAGCACCAACACCGCAGGCAATCCGCTTCAACGCCAGACCAATCCCGTGAGCGCCGCGCAGCTGGAAATCGCGCGGTTTGTTTTGACCGCCCATAGCAACGCCCCCGAAACCACTTTGCTTGGCGAACCACGCTTCGCCATCTGGCCGGTCGCCGATTCGACTTCGGCCAGCGCGCGCACCATGACCGCGACCGACAGCGCGATCACGAATGTGGCGACGGTCGGCGGGGGCACAAGCAGCACGCGGAGTTATTTCTTCCAGAGGCATAGCGCGCAAAATCCGACCAATGATTTGACTGCGGCGATCGAGCCTTCCAACGCACAAATGTTTGGCGATCTTCTGACTCGCGGCAACGAGACCCTGCCCGGTTATGGCACGACGATGATCTCGAAATATCCGGGCGCGGAGTGGACGCAGCTCATGCTGGAAATCGCGGATTACATCCGCAGCATCAATGCGGTCGATCCGAGTCCGTCGCCTTTTGTGCCCTTCGCCCCAGGAAATGCCACTAACGCCATTGGTTACGGTTTCGTCGATCCGTTGATGACCAACTACGGTACAGGAACGAGCCAGATCACGCTACGCGGCATTGGCCGCTGCCCCACCCTCTCCAGCCTGACGCTCGTGTTCTACGTGTGCGGATTTAATTTTGATGCGGCCAGCAAGATGAGCCCGATCGATTTCGAAGCGACGCCGGACGTGGGCGGTACCTATTGGGCAACCAACCTCGCGCCGAGTTCGACTCTCTGGCAGCACGTCACTTCCGAATTGGTGCGGGCGTTTGTCGTGCCGTGCACCTTCCAACCGGGCTGCGGCTACCCGGAAGTGGGCGACAACTGCATCCTCCAAATCACGGGGCTTAATACCATCGGCATCACCACCTCGACTTCCAACGATTTTGGGTTTCAGTCGACGCCGCTCAATTCAGACTTGCTCGGCGCCTCCCTTGGCGTCACTCCGACAGATCGGGCTTGGGGCGGCAACGAAGGTCCGCTTGCCTGGCGCGCAGCTGCTCTTGACGCACGACAAGCGACCCCCTTTACCTACACATTCGCCGGAACAAAACCTCTGGCGGTCACGCTTTCCGCCAAGCCCAGTTATAACGCAGGCACCGGGGTTTTTTCATGGCTTCCACCTTCTTCGAGACCAACACTTCAGCTCCATGCGGCCAGCCTGACCGTTGTTATCAGCGATGGTCAGGGCAACGCCCTGCAAACGCTCTCCGTCAGCCTGCCGAGTTCCTCCATGCCCGCTCCGATGCCGATGGCGGAATTTTCGCAGGACGGATCCGGTAACCCGGTTGCGCCCTCCTACTATATGACGCTGAAAAACCGCGTGCTTCTGACCCAGGCCAATCGCGAGTTCCTGATTCAACCAAATGACATCAGCCGTTCAGTCGAAGCCGCCACCGACATGCGCGTCATTGCCGGGCTGAGCAGCGTGCCCTCGATTTTTTTCAAGGGACATCCCCTCTACACCACGCCCGGCACCATGCAGGCGCATAATCTTCATTTCGCGGATGGCACGGCTGTCTTTGGCGCAACGGGGACAACTTGTTTGGTCAAATCGACCACTTATGCCAATGCCACGAATTCAGTGACGTGGACCGACTGGAGCAAAAATGGGCCGACCAACTACGCCTGGCCGGTCAGCGCACCTTGCAGTTGCCCCACCACCAGTGGCAATGGTGCGGTCACCATGCTTCCCTTGCAGAATCCACAGCCGAGTCAAAATATCAATGGCGACTGGGACACAGGACTCGGATTTTCTGCCGATGGCGCGCAAATCAATCTGCCCGACGCGGGGACGACGAACTCGCCCGCTACTGCTTACTTTTCTCTGAGCGGCGGGAGCGTCGGCGCGCCCACGCAACGCACGCCGAACGCGCTCGTTCCCTCGCCGGTGATTTTCGGCTCGCTGCCCGCCGGAATCAATCCGGCCAACCCCGCCTCAGTCGCAGCCGTGGCGGACGCTGCTCTTCTGTCCTTATCCCGCCGGCGAATACTTCGAGCACGCCCTATGCGATCCATCCCGGTGCGGCCAGTCCGCCCGATCATCTCATCCTCGATAATTTCTGGATGCCCGTCGTCGAGCCTTACGCCATCAGCACCTGCATGGCCACGGCGGGGAAAATCAATCTCAACGACCAGATCGCGCCGTTCACCTATCTGCATCGCAACACCGCGCTGCACGCGCTGCTCGACGATCTGCGCATTCCGGCCATTCCCGGTGACCACGGCGAGCACGTACAAATCGTCCGGAGCGCCGGCCAGTTCGACATTTGGAATACGGTCGATGAAAACGCGACCATCGCGCAGATCGAAAACCGCTTCGCCAACGGCAGCGTCGACGCCTATCTGAGCGAAAGCGAAATCTGCACCGTGCCGCTGGTGCCGCTATCCAGCGCTCACGCCTCGACCAGCGTCGCGTGCGCACGCAAACCGCGCTCGCAATCGTTTTGGAACCGACGGTTCGTCTCCGGATGGACTGCTCACCGGCGACAATCTCCGCGAACTGCCCTACGCGCAACTTTACAGCCGGCTGACCACGCGCTCGAATTCCTACACGGTGCATATCCGGGTGCAGGTCCTGCAAAAACTGCCGCAGCGATCCGAATCAAAACGTCTGGAACGAAGGCGTCGATCTCGTCCTGGGCGACTGGCGCGGCTCCTACGAAATCGAGCGCTATCTCGATCCCGCCGCGCCCGCTCCAGCGGCGGGTTCGCCGCTCGGCCCTTACAATTTCCGCATCGTCAGCGCGCGGCGATTTGCGCCGTAGGTGAAAGACGTCGGCATGTAGGTCGCGCAACTAGTCTTTTACAGGCGGACCATTCGCCATTTAATTAGGACATGACCGGTTTCGAGGCCCTGCAACAACTGCGCCTGCCCGACGCGTGGCAGGCGGAGGCGATTCGCGCGCTTGGCCGCGGGCGACGACGTGATCGTCCAGGCCCCGACCGGCGCGGGCAAGACCTTCATCTTCGAGCAATATTTCCAGCAGCGGCGCGGACCGGGCCAGGTCATCTACACCGTGCCGACGCGCGCGCTGGCCAACGACAAATTCGCCGAGTGGAACCGTCACGGCTGGCGCGTCGGCATCACGACCGGCGACCTCGCGCACGATCCCGAAGCGCCGCTGGTCGTCGCGACGCTCGAGGCGCAGCAGACGCCCGCACACGCCGCGCTCTACGTCATCGACGAGTACCAGTGGCTGGCCGATCCGCTGCGCGGCAATCACTACGAGGGCACGATCCTCTCGCTGCCGGCGCAGACGCAGCTTCTGCTCCTCAGCGGCAGCGTGGCCAATCCCGGCGCGGTGCGCGACTGGCTGCTGCGGCTGGATCGCGGGCCGCAACGTGACGCTGATCGAGCAGCGCGAGCGGCCTGTGCCGCTGGACGAAATGGAAATCGATTCGCTCGCCCGCAACGTGCCCGATTCGATCACCGGCTACTGGACGCGGCGGATGGCCGGAGCGTTGCGCGACGATCTCGGGCCGATCCTGGTTTTCGCTCCGCATCGGCGCGAGGCGGAAAAAATCGCGCGCGAAGTCGCCGCGCGCATTCCCTGCCCGCAACCGCTGCGCCTGACCAAGGACCAGGAAAACGCCGCCGGGCCGGACCTCGCCAAACTGCTCGGCCAGCGCGTCGCGTTTCATCACAGCGGGCTCAGTTACGTGCAGCGCGCGGGACTGATCGAGCCGCTGGCCAAGGGCGGGCAATTGCGCGTCGTCGTCGCCACGCTCGGCCTGAGCGCGGGCATCAATTTTTCGCTTCGCTCCGTGCTGGTCACCGCGACGAGTTTCACCGCGGGCGGATTTCCGCGCGAAGTGACGCCGTCCGATCTGCTGCAAATGTTCGGACGCGCGGGTCGGCGCGGACTCGACGACCAGGGCTACGTCCTGGTGAGCGAGCGCTCGCCGCGGCTCGGCCAGGCGCGGGCCGGACATCTGCGCCGCAGCGCGCCGCTGCCGTGGCGTCCGCTTTTGCAGGAGCTGGCCAAGGGCGTGCCAATCGCAGCAGGCGTGCGCCGCATTTCCAGAAGAAGCTTTTCACGACCGAGTTCATTCCGCTCGGCATCGAGTCGACGCAGAATATTCCGGAGCCGCTGCCGTGCGGCCTGAAAACCGATGCGGGCCGCGCGCGCCTGGTGCGGCGCGTCAAAGATCCCGCGCCGTTTTGCCTCCCGTGCCAGCATCGCGCGGAATGCCTGCAGCTCGATCCCAAGCCCGCGCTGATCTGGCTTTGGAATCGCGTGGGCATTCTCGACAAGCAGCTCCAGCTCACGCGGCGCGGACGCATCATGGCCTGCTTTTCCGGCGCGGAGGGACTTGGCGTTTTGGCCGGACTGGAGGACGAAAAATATCCGCTCGACGATCTTGCTCGAGGACATGGCGAACCTCGTCGCGGGCGATCGCTTTTGCGGCAATGAGCCGCGCTGGGGCGGGCGCCTCGCCCACGCCTGCCAGAAGGCCTACCGGCGCTTTACCAGCGAGGGCTTTCTCATCGACGGCATGCCGGTGAATTACGGCGCGGGCGGCGCGGAAATCGTCCGCTCGCTGCGCGAGAAAAAATACGTGCCGATGGAAGGGCTCGAGGAGCACGTTCATCGCGGCGACATCGATCGGCTGCTGATCGAATGGAAAAGCCTGCTGCGCCAGATCGCCACGGCCAGTGCGGACGCTTCGTGGCCGCGCTGGACGGAATTCCAGGCACTTTGCCGCGCCGAGTTTGCCGCACTACGAACGCACCAGCCTGCCCGGCCTGCCGGTCATTCCCGCCGAGCAACAGAAACCGATCAGCCACCGGCTGTATATGACGTCGGCGTGGTAGAGATTTGACAGCGGAAGCGCGAATGGGAAGCTTAAGAGCATGCTTCCCGATCTGCCAAACCTGATGGGCGACTCCGGTGGTTGGATCCTTGTCATTGTGAGGGCCATCGCCGCCCTCGGTTTCATGACGGCGGCCAACGCGGTCATCCTTTATGCCTGTTAAGTCAGACACGAAATTTGGTTATTGGCGCGACCCTGTTTTTCTCATCAGCTTGGCGGTCTATGTTGTCAACCGCATGGTGATCAAGCCGGGTCTACACCATTATTCGCCGTTTTTCCACGGCCATCTCGATGACACCCTGACCGTGCCTGTGGCGCTGCCGATTTATCTATTGGCCTATCGGTGGATTGGTTTCCGTCCCGACGATCAACCGCCCCGCTGGTGGGAAGCGGGCTTGCACGTCCTGGTTTGGATCGTTTTCTTTAAACAGTTTGCCCCGCACGTGCTGCACCGGGGTGTGGCCGATCCCATCGATTCCTGGTGCATCGCCGCCGGTGGTTTCTTCGCCTGGATGTTCTGGCAGCGGAATAATCCGATGGTGTTCCAGTCCAAATCTCAGGCGGTTTCCTAGCGATGCACACCTGGATCATCGTCGTGGCGACTTACATCGCCGTGGAGAACTTCAGTTACGCCGCGCTTCAATTGTGGCTCCTTCGGCGACGTCAATCGGCAGCCGTGTGGCTGGAAAGAGGCGTGATTTTTTGGGCTTGTTTGATGACCGGCTTGCTCCTGTTGCAAATGTTGGAGCCGCTGGCATGGAAGTCGTTCATGCGCGACTGGCTATACCTGCCCATGGCGGTGGAAATGGTCTGGAATGTCCTTTTGCTGCAGGTACTTTTTCCCGCCATGATTTTGGTCGTGCTGCTGGTGCGGCTCTTTAGTCGTCGAAGAAATTCGCGTGCGATCCAGCCGGTTCCACTTTCTCCAGATGAAATCTCGCGGCGAAAATTTCTTTACCTCGTCTCCTATGGAGCGGCACCGTCCGTCGCGATCGCCATGGGCGTGCATGGCTCCCTGACCCGTCACGAATTGCGCGTGCGAAAGTTCGACATCCCCATCGCAAACCTGCCGCCCGAGCTGGAAGGCTTCACCATCGCCCACGTCAGCGACCTCCACTCCGGCCTGTTCGTCGGCCCCGCCCGCCTGAAAGTCATCAGCGATATGACCAATGACTTGAAAGCGAACCTGGTCGTGATCACGGGCGATATCATCAACCGGGAGATGGGCGAATTTCCCGCCGCGCTTGCCGCGATCCGGCGTATGGAGTCGCCTTACGGCACCTATCTCTGCGAGGGCAATCACGACGCCATGCCCGGTCCCTGCGCGCTGGTTGCCACCTGCGAGCAAAACGGACTTCGCATGCTTTTCAACCGGACAACGCCCATTCCCGTTGGCAACAGCAGACTTTTGCTGGGCGGACTGTCGTGGGGAAGAACTTTCGAGATGGACGCCTGGCCAACCATGGTACGGGATTTTTTCCCACCGCGTCTGGGCGACGACGTTCGTATCCTTCTGGCGCATCATCCCGATTTGTTCGACATCGCGCAGGACGCAGACCTGGTTTTGAGCGGCCATACCCACGGCGGCCAGATCATGCTCGGTGACAACATTGGTTTGGGCCGGCTTCGGTTTAAATATTGCAGCGGACGCTTTCAGCGTGGCAATACCACCATGATCGTCTCCAACGGTTGCGGCGATTGGTTTCCCTGCCGCATCGGCGCGCCAGCCGAAATCGGTCTCCTGCGACTGACGAGGGCGTAAATCAGTCACTTTCCGCCGGAATTGGTCCAACGTCCGTGTTATGCTGTGCCAGCAGTGCGCAAGATCATTCACCTCGACATGGATTGTTTCTATGCCGCCGTCGAAATGCGGGAGCGGCCGGAACTCGCCGGCCAGCCGATCGCCGTGGGAGGTGAAAGCCGGCGCGGCGTGGTCACCACCTGCAATTACGAGGCGCGCAAATTTGGCGTGCACTCGGCCATGCCCGGTTTTCAGGCGCGGGAGAAATGTCCCCATCTCGTCTTCCTGCCCGTGCGCTTCGATCTTTACCGCGCCGAATCGGCGAAGATTCGCCAAATCCTGCGAAGCTACACGCCGCTGGTCGAACCCCTCTCGCTGGATGAAGCCTATCTCGATGTCACACGGCTGAATCGTTACGCCTGGGACATCGCCAAGGAAATCCGGCAGCGCATCTTTGACGAAACGCGCCTGACCGCTTCGGCCGGCATCGCGCCGAACAAGATGCTGGCCAAGATCGCCAGCGACTGGCGCAAGCCGAACGGCCAGTTCGCGATCACGCCCGACCAGGTCGACTCGTTCATCCGCGATTTGCCGGTGCGAAAAATCTGGGGCGTCGGACCCAAAAGCGCCGAGAAATTTGAGCAGCAGGGAATCCGGACCTGTGGCGATTTGCAAAAGATCGAGCTGGCCGAATTGATGCGGCGCCACGGCAAGTGGGGACAGGAACTTTATCAGCTTTGCCGCGGGCGTGATGATCGACCGGTCGAACCCGATCGCGTTCGCAAAAGCCTGAGCAACGAATGCACCTATTCCAATAATCTGACAACGCTGGAGGACTGCCGGCGGGAGCTGGACAAGCTCGTGGCGGAACTCGACGTTGAATTACGCGCCAAGGCGTCGGATCGCCAAATCCACAAGGCGTTCGTCAAAGTAAAGTTCGCCGATTTCACCCGGACGACGAGGGAATGCATCAGCGCGCATCCAACCCGCGAGATTTATCAAGCCTTGTTGGAGGAAGCGCATGCGCGCAAACGGCAACCAGTTCGCCTGCTCGGAACCGGCGTACGCTTCGCCGAAGATATTTCGGAAAGCAGCGAATGGAACCAGCAGGAATTGGTTTTTGGTTCTCTTTAGCGGCTATCGTCAGCTTCAAGGAGAGACGCGAGGTAGGGGAAATGGCTACGGAATTAGAAATATCACCTAGCTATTTAAATGTGATGAGGCATTTATTTTTTGTCGGTTGGTCGACAACATTCAAATCGCGAGTAAGCAAAGGAAAGGTAAACCATGCCCGACGAATCCGAAAAAGAGCAAAAAGATCAGGGCGATCAGGATAAAAAAGAAACCGACAAAAAGGATCAAGGGGAAAAAGGGGACGAAAAGAAGGAAGAGGGAAAAGAGCAAAAGCCCAAGAAGCCTTTTAAGTGGACCCCGCTGAAGATTATCGGCCTGGTCGTATTGGGCGTTGTCGTCCTGATCGTAATCATCTTCTGGTATATTTATGCCTCGCATCACGAATCGACCGACGATGCCTACACGACCGCTTACGTCCACACCATCAGTTCACGTGTTCCGGGCACCGTCATTCAAGTAGCCGTGGACGACAATGAGCACGTTGGGTGGGGCCAGGTTCTCGTTCGCCTCGATCCCAAGGATTACGAGGTGCAAGTGGACAAGGCGCTGGCGAATTACAATCAGGCCCTGGCCGATTTTCAACGCGTGGCGGCGCTGAAGGGCGATATCGCCATTTCACAGAATGATTATGACCAGACGACCACGGCGTTGGAGGTGAACAAGGCCGCCCTGGAAGACGCCAGAAATCAGTTGAGCTATTGCACGATTACCGCGCCGACCGATGGTACCGTCGGCAACAAAACAGTGCAGACCGGCAATCGCGTGGAAGTGGGCGGGGCGATGATGAATGTCGTCCAATCGGTCTGGGTCGTGGCGAATTTCAAGGAGACGCAGGTGGGCCGAATGCGAGTGGGCCAGCGTGCGACGATTACGGTTGATGAGGTTCCCGACCATCCGTTCGGGGGGATCATCGACAGCTTTTCACCGGGCACGGGCGCCACGTTTTCCCTGTTGCCGCCGGACAATGCCACTGGAAACTTTACCAAGATCGTCCAACGCGTGCCGGTGAAAATTATTTTTGATCCCCAGACCACCCACAATTACGACGAGCGGCTCGTTCCCGGCCTTTCGGTCGAGGCGAACGTGGACCTGACCAGCGTACCCCAGAGGAAAAACGAGCCGGAAAGGCGTGAGCACAACGAGCCGGATAACCATGGCGAACCCTGATTCCCAGCAAGTCACCTGCCGCGAATGGCTGGCTCTCGTCGGCGTCATGCTCGGCGCATTCATGGCCGTGCTCGACATTCAGATCACGAATGCGTCGCTCAACAACATCGCCGGCGCGCTGGGCTCTTCCGTCGATGAGGGCTCCTGGATTTCCACCGCTTACCTCGTCGCGGAAATTGTGGTCATCGGCGTGAGCGGAATCTTCGCGGAAATCTTTTCCACCAAAAGATACATTATCTTCAGTTCGATCGGTTTTGTGATTTTCTCGGTGCTTTGCGCGTTTTCGGAAAACTTGAACATGATGATTATTTTCCGCGCGCTGCAGGGAATCACCGGCGGCGCGCTGATCCCGCTCGCGTTCAACGTCAACCTGAGATTGTTGCCACAGGACAAGCGGCCGATCGGCATGGCGATTTTTGGCATGACCGCCACGATGGGGCCCGCCTTGGGTCCGGCCATCGGCGGATGGCTGACCGATAATTACGGCTGGCAGTGGATCTTTTTCATCAATGTGGTACCCGGAGCGGTGATGATCGCGCTGATCTGGATTTTTCTTCCCACCGACGAAATGCATCTCGAGAAACTCCGCGGATTCGATTATTTCGGAGTCATTGCCATGGCCATCGGACTCGGGTCGCTCGAATACGTATTGGAGGAGGGCGAGCGCAAGGACTGGTTCGGCAACGAGATCATCCTGCGCTGCGCCTGGACCG
Source organism: uncultured Verrucomicrobiae bacterium (assembly GCA_963812985.1). Lineage (GTDB taxonomy): Bacteria > Verrucomicrobiota > Verrucomicrobiia > Methylacidiphilales > UBA1321 > JABDGH01. The sequence goes on along the minus strand of CAWEXI010000005.1, from coordinate 1,465,311 downwards.
CCGCGATCTTCATTCCGCTTTTCCTCATTCGCGAACTGACCGCGCGAAATCCTTTCCTGAACTTGAAAGTGTTTCTCAACCGGAATTTCAGCGCATCGTGCGTGATGATGGTTGCGCAGGGCGTCGGACTCTACGGCTCGGTTTATTTGCTGCCGCTTTATCTGGGCCAGGAACAGGGTTACAGCCCGACGCTGATCGGAATGACGATGATGTGGGTTGGTCTGCCCCAGCTTTTGATTATTCCGTTCATTCCCAAAATTCTTAAAATCGTCGACGTCCGAATCGTGATCGGCTTCGGCATTCTGATCTTTGCGCTGAGTTGTTATCTGAACGCGTTCATGGACCCCGACTATTCCGGGCCGCAACTCATGACCTCGAATATCGTGCGCGCGCTTGGCCAGCCGTTGGTGCTGATTCCCTTGTTGAGCCTGGCAACGGCAACGATCCCCAAGCGCGATGCCGGCTCTGCGTCGTCCATCTTCAACATGCTGCGCAATCTCGGCGGTTCCGTGGGGATCGCGTTGCTTTCCACGCTGGTCACCTGGCGGGAACATCTTCACTCACAACGGATCGGCTCCTCCGTAACCGCTGAAACGGTGATGGCCACAGCGCGGCTGCAGCAGTTGCGGCAAATCATAACCAATTATGGGATTGACCCGGCGACCGCACAAAAAGCGGCATTGCATCAACTCGGCGGCGTAATCACACGACAGTCATTCATCATGGCCTACGCCGACTGTTTCTGGACGATCGCCGTCATCTTGCTGGGCAGCGGAGTCGCCCTTTTTCTCCTGCCAAAAGTAAAACCGGGAAGCGAGCCTGCCGCCGCATGAATTTATTTTACCAAGCGCGATCCGGATTTTTTCCCTGCCTGGTCTTGACGACGCTGGCGCTGGCCGGTTGTAGTGTCGGCCCCGATTATCATCAGCCGGTAATGGCCGATGTGCCGACAGATTGGCATTGGCGCAAGGCCAATCCGCAGGACGCCATGCCGAAGGGCGACTGGTGGAAAATTTTCCACGACTCCACGCTCGACGACTTGGAAGAGCGCGCGGAAAACGGCAATACCGATTTGCAGCAGGCAGTGGCGCGGGTCGATAAAGGACGGGCACAGGCGCGTCTTCAGGGTGCCGCGTTTTTCCCCACGCTGAGTTTCGATCCCTCCTATATGCGTCAGCAAAATCCGGCCCATCTGCCCCAGTTTTCTAAAATCCCCATTCCCGGCATCATCCGGCGTCTCGAGCCTTACAACTCCTTCAGTGTTCCGCTCGATTTAAGCTATGAAGTTGATATTTGGGGCCGGGTGCGGCGCAGTTTCGAAGCGGCTCGCGCGCAGGCCCAAGCTTCCGTTGCCGATTACGAGAATGTACTGCTCACGTTGACGACCGACGTGGCCATCGACTACTTCACGCTGCGTGAATACGACGAGGAAATTCGCATTCTCGTCTCCACGGCCCAGGCCCGCGGCGAGGCGGTGAAGATCAATCGGACGCGGGTGAAGGCCGGTCTGGCAACCAACATCGACGTCTCCCAAGCCGAGACCGATTACACCAACGCCCAGGCCGACCTGGCCGATGTGCAACGCCGCCGTGCGGAGATGCAGGATGCGATTGCGGTTCTGTGCGGAATCATGCCGGGGGAATGGCTCGAGCCGACCAATCCACTCGATGTTGAAGCGCCCGCTGTCCCGGTTGGACTGCCCGCCACCGTGCTGGAGCGTCGGCCCGATATCGCGGAAGCGGAGCGCCAGATGGCGGCGGCGAATGCGCAGATTGGCGTCCAATATGCCGCGTTTTTTCCCACCGTGACTTTGACCGGACAAGGTGGATTTCTCAGCGCGAGTGCCAGCGATTTATTCACTTGGCAAAATTCGGTATGGTCGATCGGGCCCTCGATTCGTTTTCCAATTTTCCAGGGAGGCCAGACCATCGCGCAGGTAAAATCGGCCCGGGCGGATTACAATCAGGCGGTGGCACATTACCGCGGCGTCGTTTTGAACGCAGTCGGTGATGTGGAAGATACCCTGGCCGACCTTCATTTCCTTGCCCGCGAGCGCCAGGCGCTGGATCAATCGGTCGCATCGTCGCGTCAAGCCACGGAACTAGCCCGACGGCGCTTCATCGTTGGGCAGAGTAACTACACCGACGTGATCGTTGCGGAGGAGACGCAGTTGAATGCGGAGCGCTCGCAATCGCAGACCCGCGGTCAATCGCTTTACGCTTCAATTCGACTCATCAAGGCGATGGGAGGCGGTTGGAATTCGGAGGCGCTGCAGCCGGAACAACCGGGGCCGTTCCCCATCAACTCCACGGCGAAGGGCATCGCTCCCTCGAGTCAAAACTAACTATTGAAACCATGCTTGCCCGTCCAGATCGTCTTCCGCGCGCCACGTACCGGCTGCAGTTCACGCCGGACTTTCGCTTCATCCAGGCGAAGGAACTTGTGCCTTATCTTTCGCGGCTCGGTATCTCCGATATTTACGCGTCGCCTATTCTTCAGGCTTCATCCACGAGCACGCACGGTTACGACGTCAATGACTACAACCGGATCAGCGCGACCCTTGGCGGCAGCGACGGCCTGGATCGCTTGAGCACCGATCTTCGCAGGGAAGGCATGGGGCTCCTGATCGATTTCGTTCCCAATCACATGGGAATCGACGGCGAGCACAATGTCTGGTGGCGGCACGTTTTGGAAAACGGGATGCACTCGAAGTTTGCTTCCTTTTTTGACATCGAATGGCATCCCCGTCTCGAGCGCCTGCAGGACCGTGTGCTGGTTCCGATGCTCGACGACCATTATGGAGCGGTGCTGGAAAGCGGACGGTTGCGGCTCGAGTATGGCGACCGGCGATTTTTCATTCATTACGGCGCGATGAAATTGCCGATCCGGCCGAGCAGCTACTCCATTATTTTAGAACAGATCATCGATTTGTTGCCATCGGGCGATGCGCGAAAAAGCCGATTGCGCGAACTGGCCGACGCTTTTGAAAGCCTGCCGCCGCACGATCCCGAAGATCGCGATGCCCAGCTTGAGAAATTGCAGGGTGATTGGGAAGAGATGCTGGTAGCGGACCGTCCGCTGGAAAATTTACTTCGCGTCGCCCTGGTCAAAATAAATGGAATTCCCGCCGATCCCTCCAGCTTCATTAAGCTGCATGATCTTTTGGAGCTGCAATATTATCGCCTCGCCCATTGGAAGGTCGGCGCGCACGAAGTCAATTATCGCCGCTTCTTCGCGGTGGATACGCTGGTTGGTCTCAGGATGGAAAACGAGGAAGTTTTTGCGGCCGCGCACCTGTTGCTCGGCGATCTGCTGGCTTCGCATACCGTCACGGGTATCCGGCTCGACCATATCGACGGTCTTTGGAATCCCGCGCAATATCTCCTGCGGCTGGAAGCCTTGGTTCGCGAAAAGACGGGCGGTACGGCCTATACTCTGGTGGAGAAAATCCTCGCGCCAGAGGAGCATACGCCTGAATCGTGGCCGATCCACGGCACGACCGGCTATGAATTCGCCGCCAGCCTGATCAATCTTTTTCTCGACCGGAAGGATGAACCGGAGTGGACGCAAATCTACGATGATTTTACCGGGGAAAAAAGAAGCAGCCGTGATCTGACCTACGAAGATAAACTTTTCGCGCTTCAGGAAATTTTTCCCAACGCGGTGGCGACTCTGGCTTCGGAACTTGATGCCTTGGTCGAGCCCGACTGGCATTGGCGTGATGTAAGCCTGCACGACATCGAAACGGCCTTGCGCCATTTTCTCGCCTGCCTGCCGGTCTATCGAACCTACCGCATGCCCGGAGAGGAAATGCCAAGCGGCGAGAAAAAATGGCTGGTCATGGCCCTCAACGAGGCGATTGAGCGCAATCCCTGCATCGACCCGGTTCCGATCCGATTTTTGTTTCGCGTTTTGATTGGAGAATATCCAGGACCCGAAGCGTCAGCGGAGCAACGGGCCCAGTTTGATAAATGGGTCTGCAAGCTGCAACAAGCCACGGGCGCCGTGATGGCCAAGTCGGTTGAAGATACTCATTTTTATCGCTACGTGCGCATGGTCGGCGCCAATGAGGTGGGCAATCATCCGTCGCGTTTCGGCGAACCGGTCGCGGCCTTTCACGAGGCGAATTTATGGCGTCTGAAACATGAGCCCTTTTGCCAGCTTGCCACTTCCACGCATGATACGAAATGGAGTGAAGATGCCCGGGCGCGACTTGTTGCCCTGGCCGAGCTCCCCGACGAATGGCGGGCGCGACTGAGCGCATGGCACAAAATGAATCAGCCCGCGCGGCAGGAGATCGAAGGTCGCCAGGCGCCCGATTCCCGCGAAGAATATCTTTTCTATCAGGCATTGCTCGCCGCGTGGCCATTGAACCTGACCACTCCCGACGAAGTTTTCCGCAATCGGATGAAAGATTATTTTCGCAAGGCCCAGGCCGAAGCGAAGCTGAACACATCGTGGACCTATCCTCACGTCGACTGGCAGTCAGCGGGCGAGAAGTTTATCGATGCGATCCTGGCCTCGCCGAAATTCCTTGCGGACTTCGTGCCCTTCGCCCGACGCATCGCCGAGCGGGGCATGATCTTCTCGCTGGCGCAGACAGTGCTCAAACTGACTTCACCCGGCGTGCCCGATTTTTATCAAGGCACCGAAATCTGGGATTTCAGTCTGGTCGATCCTGACAACCGCCGATCCGTTGACTTCGAGGCTCGGGTGGCTTTGTTGGATAAACTCGATGAACGCTCTCCGGAAGAATTGTTCGAACAACGGGAGGATGGCGGACTGAAAATGGCCGTGACCAAAAAACTTTTGCAGGCTCGACGCGAATTTCCCGAGCTTTTCGCTGAAGGTGATTACAAGATCGTGCAACCGGAAGGGGAGCACGCCGAATATGTCATCGCATTTCTTCGCAAATACAACGGGACCGAAGTTCTTATCGTGACACCGCGGCGGCTCGGTCCAAAAGATCAGCCCTTCATCGGTTTAGCGTGGAACGGTATCCGCCTACCACTTGACGAAACGCGCCAGTGGAAAAATCTTTTGACCGGCGAACCGATTTCCGCGACCGGTGGAAAGGTTGGCATCGAAACTTTATTCCGAACCTGGCCGGTGGCCGTTTTAATTTCGAGATGAAAAATTCATTTTTAACCGCAATCACCGGATCGTTGACCCGAAACCTGGGCGCCGAAATCGGACCCGAAGGCGTGAACTATATTGCTTGGGCGCCGGAGCGCGCGAACGTCCAGGTAGTAATCCATGCCTCCGAATCAGCCGAAGCGCGCACGCTTGTGCTTGAGAAAAGCGAAGGCGGCTACTTCATGGGCCTCGATACAAAGGGTCGCGCCGGCGACCGCTACACGTTTACCGTCGACGGACGCGAGGGCTTGCCAGACCTCGCCTCGCGTTACCAACCCAAAGGCGTTTCCGGCCCCTCCATGGTCATCGACCCGCTCGCCTACCAATGGCGGACTCACGATTGGCGCAGCCCCGAATGGCGCGGACACGTCATCTACGAATTGCACGTGGGCACTTTTACGGAGAAAGGGACTTTCCGCGCCGCCATTGAGCGCATCGAATATCTGGCCGAGCTCGGCATTACGGTAATCGAAGTGATGCCCGTGGCCGAATGCCCGGGCGAACGCAACTGGGGTTATGACGGCACGCTGCTTTTCGCGCCCTATCACGTGTACGGTGCGCCCGACGACATGCGGGCTTTTGTCGACGCGTGCCATGCTCGCGGTGTCGCGGTCATGCTCGATGCGGTCTACAATCATATCGGCGCGATCGGTGATCCCACGGACGCTTACTCGAAATATCTTTCTCATCCGGAAAACACCGGCGCCTGGGGGAAAAGTTTCAATCTCGACGGTGAAAATTCAGCTCCCGTGCGCCACCTGCTCCTGCAGAACATCGATTACTGGCTGTCGGAATTTCGCGTGGACGGGTTTCGCCTCGACGCGACCCACGCCATCAAGGACGAATCCGAAAAGCATCTGCTCGTCCTCGCTTCGGAATTGATTCACGCCTATGGTGCATTCGTGACGGCCGAGGACGACCGTAATTCTGCCCAGCTTCTCAAGCCGCTCGCGGATGGCGGATGGCAACTCGATGCCGTGTGGGCCGACGATTTCCATCACACGCTGCGTGTCTCGCAAACCCGGGAAAATCATTCGTACCTGGGACGCTTCAACGGGTCAGTGGAGGAAATCGCCGAGACGCTCCGCCACGGTTGGTATTTCCGCGGCCAGTCCCATCCGAAGCTGAGCGGACCCCGCGGCACCCCTTGCGACCACCTTCCGCCGGAGCGTTTCATCGATTGCATTTCCAACCACGACCAGGTCGGCAACCGTCCCTTCGGCGAACGGTTCCACCACTCAATTTCGTCGGAGGCGTATCGGGCGCTGTCACTTTTCTTTTGCTTTGTTCCCTACACGCCACTGCTCTTCATGGGCCAGGAGTGGTCCGCGAGTTCCCCTTTTCTTTTCTTTACCGATCATCCGGGCCATTTCGGACCGCTGGTTTCTGAAGGACGCAGGCGCGAATTTCAATTCGAGGCCCAGGAACATCATCGACCGATTCCCGATTGCCAGGCCGAATCGACGTTCCGTGATTCGAAACTCATCTGGAGCGAATTGAACAAAGCGCCTCATGCCGGAATACTCGCACTCTATCGCGAGAGTTTAAAACTGCGCCGTAAATGCTTCGGTGATGGGAATCCCAGCCGCGATTGTTGGAAAGTCGAGACCGGCCCCAATCTTGTTCTTCTGAAATATAGCCTGCCGGAACAACCGCTGGAGATTGCATTGTGGCTGTCACGTGACGGCCTGGACAATTTCATCTCGCAGCGCGAAATCGTGCTTCGCTCGACCGACGAACGCTTCGGCGGTGATTCGGAAGTGGGACCGGTCGCAATCGTGAGCATTGGGATTAAGCCGCGTGAACCCGAACCCGCCCTTGCAACTCGCATGACTTGATCGCGAGGAAAATTGAAAATTGCCCCCGCTTGTGCTCGGTCTTTTTAACTCCCGCTAATAATCAGAGACTTACGCACGGCCCGGGGATGGCATGTGCTATGCGAAAGCTATCACATGCCAACTATTCTCTGGATTATTCTTGTACTTCTCCTACTCGGAGCGTTGCCAGTCTTTCCCTATAGCTCCTCTTGGGGATACTATCCCAGCGGCGGAGTGGGACTGATCTTGATCATTTTGCTTCTGGTGATGTTCCTCCGGTGATTTTCGTTCTATTGTCATTGAATGAGATTGGAAGAGTACGGTTTCATAGGGGACACGCATAGCGGGGCTTTGGTCGGGGCCGATGGGTCAATCGATTGGCTTTGCCTGCCGCGTTTTGATTCGGACGCTTGCTTTGCTTCGCTTTTGGGAAGCGAGCAAAATGGCTGTTGGCGAATTAGTCCGCATGGCTTTGCGGGATCGGGTCGACAGGCCTACCAGGCGGACACGCTGATTCTAGAGACGCACTTTGTCACCGATACCGGGGAAGTCCGGCTGATCGATTTCATGCCTCCGCGAGGCCGCTTTCGGGACGTCATTCGCATCGTGGAAGGCGTGCGCGGTTTTGTGGACATGGACATGAGGTTGATTGTCCGTTTCGATTACGGACTGACCGTTCCGTGGGTGAAAAGAACGTCCGAGGGTCTGACGGGCGGCGCTGGTCCTAATGCGCTGGTTCTGCGCACCAACGTACGGACGGTCGGCGAGGGCCTTTCCACCGCCGCTCATTTTCGAATCACCGAAGGAGATAGAGAATCGTTCGTTCTGACGTGGCATCCCGCGCATCTTGCTCCGCCGGAACCGATCGATGCGTGGCACTCGCTGGTTGAAACACAACACTATTGGAATGACTGGACCGAACGCTGCACCTACCGGGGCGAGTGGAGGGATGATGTTGTCCGCTCGCTGATCACGCTCAAGGGCCTGACCTACGCGCCGACCGGAGGAATCATGGCCGCTTTGACCACGTCACTTCCGGAAAAATTAGGCGGCATTCGCAACTGGGATTACCGGTTTTGCTGGCTCCGCGACGCGACCTTCACGCTCTATTCGTTCATGCATTCCGGCTACACCGAGGAAGCAGCAGCCTGGAGTAACTGGCTGCTTCGCGCCGTGGCTGGCGATCCCTCACAATTGCAAATCATGTATGGCGCGGCCGGCGAGCGGCGCCTGACCGAGGTGCTTCTGCATCACCTTCCCGGCTACGAAAATTCATCTCCGGTCCGGATCGGCAACGCGGCCTCCGAGCAATTTCAACTTGATGTTTATGGCGAGGTCATGGACGCGATGTATCTGGCCCGCAAGATGAACATCGATACCGACCCGGCGCATTGGCACTTGGAACGGCACCTGGTGGAATTCGTCGCCGAGAACTGGATGAAGCCGGACGAGGGCATTTGGGAAATCCGCGGGCCGCGGCGCCACTTTACCCACTCCAAAGTCATGGCGTGGGTGGCCATCGATCGCGCCGTGCGGGCGGTGGAGGAGTTCGGCCTCGATGGCGACGTGGAGCGTTGGCGAAAATTACGCACGGAAATTCACGACGAGGTTTGCGACCGGGGATATCGTCCCGAGCGCGACGGGTTCACGCAGTTTTACGGCTCGGATAAACTCGATGCCAGCGTGCTGATGATTCCGCTTGTGGGTTTTCTTCCCGCCAGCGATCCCCGCGTGCGTTCCACCGTCGAACTCATCGAAAGGGAATTGATGTCCGACGGTTATGTGCAGCGATACCACCCTGAAAAATCCCAGGACGTCGATGGCCTTCCTCCCGGCGAAGGCGCTTTTCTGCCCTGTTCATTCTGGCTGGTTGATTGCCTGCACTTGATCGGACGCGAAGAAGACGCCAAAAAAATGTTCCAGCGGTTATTGAAAATTCGCACGCCACTGGGACTCTTATCCGAAGAATACGATACCGCCGCCAAGCGCTTGATCGGTAATTTTCCGCAGGCGTTTTCGCACATCAGCCTGATCAATTCGGCACGGAATCTTTCGCCCAGGCCGGGGCCGGCGGACCAGCGCTCGCAGCTAACCAGCGCCTAAGTTGCCGTCAAATCCGCCGGGACAGTCGAAAGCTTCTTTGCGTTGGTATCGGAACCTTCGGTTTGCTTGAGAACGATGATGCAGCGGCCCGGCACGATCATCTCTTTGCCGGCCTTGAGCAGTTCCGCGCCTTCGATGAATCCCTTTTCATCCGAGGTATCGAGCACGCGCTGCCATGAGACAATCTCGTCTCCGGGCAGACGAAAAATCACCCCTTCGTGATAAGCGTTAAAACAGAGGTAGAACGTGTCGTCGGTCACCGATTGGCCCTCGAAAGTTTCCAGCCCGATATCGTCGCCGCAGAGAAGGACGCCCAGCGATAAAACGTAGTCCTGCCAATCGGCATCCTGCATTTCCTTCCCGTCGGCACGGAGCCAATTGATGTCCTTGAGGGTGTTGCCCAGAATCGGCTTTCCCTGGAAGAACTTCGCGCGGTGGAAAATCGGATGCTCGTTTCGAAAGGCAATGAGACGGCAGGTAAATTCGAATTGCGCTTCCTGCTCCTCGTTTCGATCCCAGTGCAGCCAGCTGATTTCGTTATCCTGGCAATACGCGTTGTTATTTCCCTTTTGTGTCCGGCCATATTCGTCACCGCCGCAAAGCATCGGCACACCCTGGGAAAAAATAGAGTGGTCGAGAAAATTGCGCTGCTGCTTTCGTCTCCGCTTGTTGATTTCCGGATCTATCGGTTTCCCCCTCGGCTCCACAGTTCCAGGAATTATTATCGTTCGCGCCGTCGCGATTCTCCTCAAGGTTGGCCTCATTATGTTTTTCGTTATAGCAAACGAGATCGCGCAGCGTGAAGCCATCATGTGCCGTGATAAAGTTAATGCTGGCCGTGGGACTTTTGCTGGTATTTTCGTAAAGGTCGGAGCTGCCGGTCAATCGATTGGCGAAATCGCTGATAAAGCCTTTGTCGCCCTTCCAAAAGCGGCGCACGGTATCGCGATACTCTCCATTCCATTCGCACCATAGAACGGGAAAGTTTCCCACCTGGTAACCGCCTTCGCCGACGTCCCACGGTTCAGCGATTAGCTTCACCTGTGAGATGATCGGGTCCTGGTGAATGACATCGAAAAAGGAGGAGAGGCGGCTGACCTCATGAAGCTCCCGCGCCAGAGCGGCGGCCAGGTCGAAACGGAAGCCGTCGACATGCATTTCTGTGACCCAATATCTCAGGGAATCCATGATCAACTGCAGCACGCGGGGATGCGGCACGTTCAATGTATTGCCCGTGCCCGTGTAGTCGAAATAGTACCGCGGATTGTCCGTGACCAACCGGTAGTAGGCCTCGTTGTCGATGCCGCGAAAAGAGAAAGTCGGCCCGAGTTGATTTCCTTCGGCGGTATGGTTGTAAACGACGTCGAGAATCACCTCGATCCCGGCGCGTGTGCAGATTTTTCACCATCTGCTTGAACTCGGCGACCTGCTGGCCCTTCTTGTCCCAACTGGCGTAATTCCCCTGGGGCGCCAAAAAGGAAATCGTATTGTAGCCCCAATAATTTTTCAGGCCCTGGTCGGAGAGATGCTGGTCGTCGATAAAATTGTGCACGGGCAGAAGTTCAACCGCAGTGATGCCGAGCTTCTTGAAATACTTGATCGCCTCGCTGCTTCCAATTCCTGAATAGGTCCCGCGTTGATCTTCCGGCAGAACTTCCCACAGCTTGGAAAAGCCGCGAACATGCACCTCATAAATTACCGATTCCGGCAGCGGATGCCGAGGCGACCGGTCATTGTCCCAATTGAAGGTGGGATCGACGACCACGCACTTCGGGATGCATTGGGAATTGTCGCGCTCATCCCTCACAAGATCCTTATCCGGGTTTTCGATGGTATGACTGAACATTTCCGGCCCCCACTTTACCTCGCCCATCGTGGCCTTGGCATAGGGGTCCATCAGCACCTTCGCCGGATTGAAGCGCTTTCCGTTTAACGGATCCCACGGACCGTGGACGCGATAACCGTAGAGCTGGCCGGGCCGGACATCTGGCAGAAAAATATGCCAGACTTCGTCGTCCTTTTCCGTAAGGGGAATCACCTCGGTTTGCTCGCCGTGCACCTCGTCGAACAGGCACAAATCCACGGTAGTCGCATTCAGCGAATAGAGCGCGAAATTGACGCCCGTGCCCATCCAAGTCGCACCCAATGGATAGGAATAACCTTTCCATCGCCGTATCGTGGCAGGTGGCTCGTGAGGAGACGTCGTTGTCGGATTTTCCATGGGTCAGGAGGCGAAAGGGCAGCCGTTCTCAATCGCCCCCTTTACCCGTTTCAAGATACGCCCGCCGTTTGGCGCTTTTCAGCACCATCTCGACCCAGCGGAACACGGACATTCAATTTCTCCGCGGCCGCGGTCAGCTTTTGATCGGTCGCCCCTTCCTCGTCCAGAGTGTTTTGAAGCAGTGATGCGAAACCGTCCTTGCCGAGCAGATTGGCATAGGTACGAACCGACCCGTATCCAGCGATTTCGTAATGCTCAACCCGTTGTGCAGCCGCAATCAGCGCCGCATCCTTGACCTCCGGCGTGGCATTCTCGTTGATCGTCTCCTTGCCCTCTTTGATCAATCCTTCCATCGCGCGACAGGTCTTGCCCGTCGGCTTTTCGCCTAGCGCATTGAAGATTTGCTCCAGCCTTTGCGCGTGTCCCCGGGTCTCCTCAAGATGGGTTTCAAAACCCTGCTTCAAAGTCGGGTCATTGGCCGCATCCGCCATCTCGGGCAAAGCGGAAATGAGTTGGATTTCCGCGCTATAAAGATCGCGAAGCTGCTCAATAAAAAGCTCATGAAGCGTTGTGATTTTGCCTTTTCCAAGATGAAAGATATTCATGATAAGGATTTATTGGCAAAACGTGTGCCAACTGTGCGTGGGCCAAACCCGCGCGGATGCCAGAGGCGGGGTTGGCTTCCAGCCGACAAATGTAACCGGGATGTCCCGCAATTTGCTTAAAAAGGCTGCAACCCATTCCGCATTTTGTCAGTTATAGGCGGCGTGCCCCCCCGCCATCCCTGGAAAGTAATAATCCCTAGAAAGTAATATTCACCTAATTTTCGACCAGCCCTAGATTCTCTCTAAACCCATGCTAGCCTAGGGAAAGGTTTACGATGTTTCGCCCGTCTTTTCTTCAGCCGTTGCGCGGTTTTTTCGAACGCATCTGTCTGGCCGGATGGATGGTACTGATGGTAATCAACACCGTCATCTTCGGCTTGGCCGCCGAACTTCTCATCGCTGGGGTAATTTTTGCCTTCGCCAACATCCTCCTGATCAATGAGCACACCGCACCGCTTCTCGTCATGGGGGTTTTTGCCATTCTCAATTTTCCTCTGGTGGCCAAGCTGCGCGAACTTGGAGTTGAAAATCTCAACTTTGCGTTGCACGAGGGCGCGTTGAATCGCCTGATGAATCCGCCGGAATCGTGGTCCAATTTGATCCTGGCCTTAGTGGATGACACCGCCGCGCGCTCGAACGAACTGGTCCTGTTGGCCCGTCTCATCGAGGAGGCTCCCGGGCCGGTGGAGCGACAGGATCGCCGTGCGGAAGCGAGCCGGTGGTTGAAGATCAACCGGGACAAACTCACCGAGGAAGACCGAGAGTTCGTCAACGAACATCTGGGCTATCTTCATTAATCCATCCCCGGTGCAGCGAAAAAGTCCTTTCGGCGTGACCCTCGCTGACTTTTCGGACAGCCTCTAGCTTCTCTCGATGCGCCGATTTATTCTGTTCGTCTTCGGACTCATCCTTCTCGCGAATTGCGTTTCTTGGTTCGCCCTGAACTCCATTCTGACTCGGCTCCATGCGCCTGAGGTCTTCCGCTGGTCGGTCGCGCTGTTTCTGCTTCTTCAGGTGGCCGGAATGGTGGGAATGATCGGAATGCGTGCTTTGGGTTATCAAATTGGAACGGGGATGGGCCGGCCGCTTCTCTCCCTGCTCATGATCTGGAATTTGCTCCTGGTCTTGCCCACGGCAGTCGCTTCGTCGATCTGGGCCCTTGCGTGGTGGCTGGTGGATCCAGGCCACGGGAGCACAGACCCCGACGGCGGCTGGAGAATCTTTGGGCTGGTTTCCGCCGGCCTACCTTTTGCCACGGCTTTTTTCGCCACTGCTATCGCGATTTGGCAACTGACACAATTTCGCATTCGCAAGTTGACTCTCTCGATTCCCAATCTTCCCGCCGCGTTGCACGGTTTCACCATTGCTCACCTGAGCGATCTGCATCTCGGCAAGCTGACCCGCGGAAAAGTCCTCGACGAAATCATTGCCGCGACCAATCGGCTGAACGCGGACATCATCCTCTTCACGGGGGATTTGATCAATTCCTCCATGGAAGACTTCCCGCAGGCGGTGACCCTGCTCCGCCGGATGAAATCCCGCCACGGTTTATTCATCTGTGAGGGGAATCACGATTTGATGGAAGGCGTCCTCGAATTTGAATCCGCCGCCAAGGCATCCGGAATCTCCTTTTTGTTCAACGAGAGCGCTGTTATCGCCGCCAGGGGCTTTGTCGTGCGCATTCTTGGGCTTCGCTGGGAAGAGCCGCTCAAGGCCCTTCCTGGCTTGCTCGCCCAGCGCAATCCCGAAGACTTCGCTATCCTGCTGGCGCACCATCCCCATGTCTTCGAGGCGGTCGCGGAGGCCGGAATTCCCCTGACTCTTGCCGGCCACACTCATGGAGGTCAATTAATGCTGACCTCGAGTATTGGTTTCGGGCCATGGTTTTATCGCTACTGGAGCGGCGTTTATCGGCGTGGCATCAGCCACCTTATCGTCTCCAACGGCGTGGGAAACTGGTTTCCTCTTCGCATTAACGCTCCTGCGGAAATCATCCACCTGACTCTTGAGCAGTCGTGAGCACAGCACTCTCTTGCTTGTCGGAATCGACCTTGGGCAGAGTGAAATAGAAAACCGCTCCCTTATTCAATTCCGCCTGCGCCCAAACCCGTCCGCCGTGGCGGGAGATGATCCGCTGCACGTTGGCGAGGCCAATCCCCGTTCCTTCAAACTCTTCCTGGAGATGAAGCCGCTGGAAAATACCGAAGAGCTTGTCCATATATTGCATGTCGAAACCGGCGCCATTGTCCTTGATGTAGAACTCGAATTCATTCGCTCGTTCGGTGCAGCCGATTGTGATTTTCGCGTCATCCCGTTTCCGGGTGTACTTGATTGCATTGCTAAGCAGATTTATCCACACCTGCTTGAGCAGCGTGGGGTCGGCATATACTTTAGGCACGGCCTCGACTTTCCATTCGATATTGCGCCCCTGCATATCCGGCGCCAGTTCCTGTCTTACCTGTGTGACCAGCGCTTCCGTATCGACCCATGTCAGGTTCATGGCCGATCTTCCCATGCGCGAAAATTCCAGAAGATTGTCGATGAGCACGCCCATCTGGGTGGCAGACTTCGAGATCACTTTCATGTAGTGCTCGCCGTCTTCTCCCAGCACGGCAGATTTTTCGCGCAGCAAACTTACATATCCGTCGATGTGCCGGAGAGGCGCGCGCAGGTCGTGCGAAACAGAGTAGCCGAATGCCTCCAATTCCCGATTAGCGGCCTCCATTTTGGCGGTTTGCAGAAGCAGCTGCTCATTGAGCATATGGATCTTGTCGGCAGCCTGCGTCCGCTCCCGAATCTCCGATTGCAGGGCCGCGTTGCTTTTGCGCAGTTGCTCCGGGCTCGGCAGCGCCAACGCCTGCGGTACCAGACGAACCAACAAGATGGCGGTAACAATCGAAGTCGCGGCGGTTATCGCCTTGATCATTCCCGACAGCCAATACGTCGGGTGCCAGATATTGAGGATTTCCATCAGATGCGTCGTGCCACACGCGATGATGAAGGTGGCGAAACAAACGAACATCCAATCAAAAACCAGATCCTTGCGCTTATAAACAAAATAAACGAGCGTGATCGGAATGGAATAGTAGGCCAGCGTAATGATGGCATCCGACACCACATGCAACCAGATGACCGCCGGATTCCACTCGTAGCACATGCCATGCGGCATGAATCCGTCAGTGGAAAAGAGGCGTTCAAGGAAAGTCATAGGTAAGTCTATTCCTGGTCATCTGGGCTAGTCACGTTTTTTGCCAACTTCGCTTCGTTGGATTGACTGTCGTTACAAACAGAAAGATGAGCCTTAAAATTATACGTACGAATAATATCCGCGTATGTCCATGAGCTGCGCGTAAAGGAGCAACGCACGAGGGGACACCACTGGAAACTATTTTTTGGAGATCGCACTCCGGAAGGGATGCCAAACACTACTGCCTACGGCTAACGTCCTGCGATTCGCTGCGACAGATCGAGCACAAAAACTTTGCCGTCGTCATACACCATGCGGCGCGATTGCTTAAGCTCCAGATACTGTCCTGCCGCCAGCATGAAACTTCTTTGCTGAACCTGCTGCCAAAGACTCAGGAACGGGAATTTTTCGGGGTGCAGATAATCATAGATGATCTGATTGTCCTCATAGTTATAAGCTATGTACCGAATCGAATGCCCTTGGAGATATTTGGCCAGCGCCTCGCCATCCTGCTTGATCGGCCACCCGGGAGGCAGGCTGGCGCACCCCGGCCAATCCGCCAACAAGATGTGCTCATCTAAATGCAGCAGGTAGGGATGTTGCAGCGTCGCCAGCACGACGCCGTCTTTCGGCATCGCGTCATTGAGACGGGCGTATTCTTCAGTCGTTTCGGGACGATCCAGCGGCTGGTCGGCCATGCTGGCCCGGACATCGTGCAACATGTGGGCATACTCCAGGTGATCGAAATGGGACTTGGTCCACATCACCAGAAGTACGATGCCGCATCCCTGCAACAAATATCCGGCCCTCCATCCAGGTCGCAAACGCACCTCTGATGCAAACTGGAGATAACTCAGCACTAACGCGGGAAACACTATCGGGAAGCTGTAGCGTTGGACCGAGTCGCCGCCTGTCGCCAACGCCGTCGCGAGGGTGCCCAACAAACCAGCCAGGGCAAGCGCCAGAAAGGCCGACTTCCCCTCGCCGCGACGCAGCAAGACAGCTTGCGTAAAGATATATCCACCCAGCGGAAGAAAATAGATGGCGCCCAATCGAAAAATATCCGCCGGCTTGACTTGGTTTGGAGTCGGAAACTGATGGTAGGCGGCAAAGTCATAGCCCGGACCAAAAATGGGATAAAAAAACGTTCCCGAATCCATGCGCATCGCGATCATCCAAGGCGCCAGCACCAGCACCGCTCCTATCGCGACAAATGCCCAGCCGTTCAGGGTGTACCTCCATCCCTTTTCCAATCCGCGCAGGAAATAAAGCGCCACGCAAAACACGACCGCGTGAGGCAAATAAGTCGATTTCAGACAGCATATCGTTCCGGCCATCAAACCGATCAGCAGCGCCTGCAGGCCCGGTCGCTCCAAAAAATAGGCCCGTTCGGTCGCGGCCAGAATCATGGCCAGAATCAAGGCGGTCGGCAGGACGTTGAACGTCAGGTTGAGACCCATTGCCGGAATCGAAATGAGAAAGAGCAGAAAAAGGAAAGTCTCGGTTCGTGAAAGCGCGAAGTTTCGAGCCAGCCGCACCGCGACCAGCACCATCAGGATCAAACCAATGTATCGATCAGCCATCTGGATGTTATCCAGCGGCAGGCAGGCCAGCACCAGGCCCTGCAGGAAATAGCCTCCACCCAGCGAACTCTCGATCCGGCGCGCACTATACGGATCCGCCGCCAGGTGATGCATGGCGGTCATTTTCTGCACGACGGGCAGATAAAACATGCTGTCGTCCTCCGGATTGTAACTCTCCACGCGCGGCGTGCTCGCGATACGAAAAATCAAGAGAGAGAGAAAGCCGATCAACACCACACGCTGGAAGATCAAACTTAATCCCCAGGACGGTTCGATCACGGTTGCTTCCGGCATAATCGCTTCCCGCTTTGGTTGAAAAAACTGTCCGAGCGCCAGCGCCAGGCCTATCAGCGTGTAGCAAATCAAAACCCAGCCCATAATGAGATGCACCAGATTAAAAATTCCGCCCAGCAAAACACTCAAAGAAAGTCCCACGCAGGCAGCCAAACCAAATGATGGTGCGCGTGCCAGAAGCAGCCTCAGTAACAAATGCCCCCATCCCGCAAATGCGATCACCAAAAGGGTGCACCAAACCAAGGCCCACAAAAAGTGAACCGCCGCCATCATCCGTGATTTTTTGCCGGCTCGACCAGAAGCGGATTTTGCTGGATGCCCAGCGACAGGCAGCTCTGGAAAAAGCTGAATAGAATGGTTTCCACGCCAAGACTCATCGCCATCGCGGACGGAATAACGTGCCGGGATACAATTCCGAGATCCAAATTTCCGAAGTTCTCATGCTTCCATTCCAAAAAGGAAAAAACGGCTCCACCAAAGCCACCCAGCGTCACGCAAAAACCGAGCAGCAGCCCCCGCTCCAGCGTGAACCATTGGAAAGCCTTTATAAAATTCTTCGTGTCCGGATAGAGCCGGTTTTGCACCGCGTAAACCCTCGAGAGAATCGAAAAAAGCACCGCTTGAAATCCGATGATCGAAGCGAAGGCGGCGTAGATCAAAGTATCCACGTCGAGCGTTACGCCGGCGACATTGAGCGGCCCCAGCGACAACGCCACCACCAATCCGATTCCGATGGCCATCGTCAGCAAGCCTGGATAAAGAAAGAGCCAGTTCGGGCTGAAAAGCAGCATGAATCGCAAATGCCGCCAGCCATCCCGCCATGGCCGCAAGTGGGGTGGGCGCGAGCGGCCGTCCGGCGACAGCGTCGTCGGCACCTCAGTTACGCGCATCTGAAGAAGCGTCGCTTTGATTACCATCTCGGAGGCAAACTCCATCCCCAGCGTCTTCAACTCCATTCGCTCAAAGGCTGACTTCGAAAACCCACGCAAACCGCAATGGAAATCCCGGATGGGCGTCGAAAACAGGGTCTTCCCGATGCCTGAGAGTGCCGGATTGCCGATATAGCGATTCTTCCACGGCATCGCCCCGGGTTTGATTTCGCCCGAGAAGCGATTTCCCATCACCAGATCGTCGCCCGCCCGCAGCCGCTCAACAAAGGATTCCAGCCGCGAAAAATCATAGCTGTCATCAGAATCGCCCATGATGATGTACGTGCCCCGGGCTTGCAGGCAACTCGCGTAAAGAGCCGCGCCATAGCCGCGCACCGGCACATCCACCACCCGCGCGCCGAGGTCCCGCGCGATCTTCTGGGAACCATCGGTCGAGCCGTTATCGCCAATCAGGACTTCCGCTTCGACCCCTGAAGCGGCAATAAACTTCTTGGCCTTGTCGATGCAGGCCGCCAGCGTCTCCGCTTCGTTCAGGCAGGGCATGACGATGCTAAGTTCCATGCGTAACACCCATAGGTAACCATCCGGCCCGCCGCAAGACAAACCTTGGACCGTCTAAGCGGCGCCAACGGGGCTCAGTCCTACGTCCTTAAAGAGGCCCTGATGATATTGGCAATATCCCCGATGTTCTTGTTCAACTCCAAATGATTTCCCAGGACAATTTCAAAGCGCGCGTCGGGTATGAATCGACTCCAGTAGCTGATTTGCCGACGATGCCGATCGACTTCTCCCTGTCTTAAAATGATCCATACCGCTTGCGACCCCAAATCAGCCTCGGGTTCATAATCCGCGATAAGTTCATAATAAACGTAATTCAGATTTGGACTGGAAGGGACCGCCGCATTTTTTTGGAATTTTAAGAGACGTTTAAAAATTTTGAGCGTCCACTGAAACGCCCTGCTCGAAAACTCCTTTATCAGGCTCAGGGGTCCGTAATAATACCACGTCTCGATACCCTCAGCGATTCGGTGGTAGGCATATCGACTCTGGCGTTCAGGCAATCCGAGACGCGTCCCCCAGAAGGTAATTTTTCGGCGCAAGTTGAAAAAGTGAAGGTCGGGAGGATCCAGAAGAACGAGCGCCGAAACAGTCTCTCCGGCGCGCATCAATTGCTGGGCTACTTCATACATGGCCAGCGCGCCATTGCAGAAACCACCCAGGAAATAAGGTCCCCTTGGCGCGATGGACCGGATCAAATCAACATAGCTGGCGGCTATTTGCTGATAACTGGAAGGCAAATCCCCGCCGAATGCGCCCTGCGGTGCGAGCGCATAAAATGGTTGATCGGCATCCAAGTGTCGGATAATCCCCTGACAGTAAACTCCTCCGAAAAAAAAGTCGCCATGGGCAAAGAAAAATGGCTTGCCCGATCCGGGCCGCTGACAAGTCCAGAGGGAAGGCTGGGAGACCGGACCGCCACCTTCGGGACCCAGGTCCAAGTGCCGGGCAAATCGGCGAATGGTCGGGAATTGAAAAAGCTCCAGGAGGGCCACGTTACACTTCAGCTCACGCCCTAACTCCCTGTGCAGATTGGTTAAAATCAAAGAGTCGGCGCCCAGGTCAAAAATATTGTCATTCACACTTACCCGGTTCAGATGCAATTCGGCTTGCCAGATTGTCGCCAGTCTCTTTTCCAAAGCGCTCTCGGGTGCGATAAATTCGGCTGCCAGGCGGGGCCGATCCGAACCGGGGGAGGGAAGCGCTTCACGGTCGAGTTTGCCGTTGATCGTCAGGGGAAAGCCGTCGAGGAAAACAAACGCGGAAGGAACCATGTATTCGGGCAGTTTCAAAGAAAGAAAAGATCGCAGGCTTTCAACATTGAGAGAGGAATCTTCGCCGGTAACGATATAGGCAACCAGACGCGGCTCCGAACCGGCGTCCGCTCGGACCATCGCGGCACATTCCTTGACTCCGGGCGCCAGGGCCAGCACCGATTCAATCTCCTTTAACTCGATGCGGAAGCCGCGAATCTTGACCTGATGATCGATTCGCCCGATGTATTCGAGCTCTCCGGAATCAAGGAGACAGGCCAGGTCGCCGCTGCGGTAAAGAAGCGGGCTCGTCTCAGGATCAAACGGGTTGGCGATGAAACGCTCTCGCGTCAAATCCGGACGATTCAAATAGCCGCGTGCCAATCCAAGTCCGCCTATGAGCATTTCTCCCGTCTGCCCAGGACTCATGCGACGCCCTTGCTCATCGACAACGTAAACTTGGAGATCAGGAATGGGGACGCCTATCTTGCTCCCTGAACGATTCGCAAGATCTTCCCGGGTGACCCGACGATAGGTCACATGCACCGTCGTTTCCGTGATGCCATACATGTTTACGCATTGTGGGCACTTGTCGCCATACCTCTCAAACCAGGGGCGCAGGCTTTGAAATTCGAGCGCCTCACCCCCAAAGATCACGTAGCGCAACGCGAAGTCCGCCGCAGGCAAAGCAGCGTCGGCTCCGACCAGTTGCCGAAAAGCGGAAGGCGTCTGGTTCAGCACCGTCACGCGTTCGCGGATGAGCAGCTTGCGGAAAACGGAAGCCGAGCGGCTCACCATGTACGGCACGATGACCAGTCGTCCCCCATAAAGGAGCGCGCCGAAAATTTCCCAGACCGAAAAGTCGAAGGCGCTGGAGTGAAAAAGAGTCCAGACGTCGCTGGAACCAAAATGGAACCAAGGCTCCGTAGCTGTGAAAAGCCTTCCTACATTTTCGTGGGTCACAAGACAGCCCTTGGGTGTACCGGTCGAACCGGATGTGTAAATAACGTAGGCTAGATTTTGGGGCTGGGCGGTGCATGGGACATCCTCCGCAGAGTGACTTGCGATCAGGAGAGTTTCTTCGTTGAGGCAAATGACTTTGCCCCGGTAATTTGCAAAGCGATGAGCGAGACTGGAATCTGTGAGCAAAACTTTCGTCCCGGAATCCTCGAGCATAAAAGTCAGCCGGTCTTCGGGGCAGGCCAGATCAAGGGGCAGATAGGCACCGCCAGCCTTGAGTATGGCGAGGATTCCAACGATCAAGTCGAAGGAACGGTCCAAATGAATACCTACGAGGAACTCTGGACCGACACCAACCGTCCGAAGATAAGCAGCCAATTGATTGGCGCGCGCATTAAGGGTTCCATAGGTCAAGCTTGCACCATCGAGCGTTACTGCAGGGGCATCTGGATGAAGCGAAATATGAGTTTCAAATCGATTCGTTAAAACGGAATCCTTTCCAAAGCGAGCAGACCTATCTGCACAAGTAATTATGGGACTACTTCTCATAATGATCTATTTTTAGGCGATAGCTCGATAAGAGTCTACCACGAGTGGGAACCTGAACATGAATCTACGCTGGTGGACAAGATTGTCGCCCTCCGCAGCAGCAATGATCCGCTAATCATTCAATCCACAGAACAGAGCGGAGCCAACGGGGCTCGAACCCGCAACCTCCTCCGTGACAGGGAGGCGCTCTAACCAATTGAGCTATGGCTCCTGAAATTGCCCGCTCTTTCGGGCGGAGTCGGATAATCTAGGTTTTCCGGACGGCGATGGCAATGCTTTTGTCCTGGCATGATGCAGCGCCGGAACGCACGCCACACGAGCGGCCGCGGCTCTTGCCCGGATGGCCGGCCTCGCGTCTAAGCTGATGCCATGAAATTTCGCACGCTGCCGGAGACGGACATCCGCGTCTCGGAAATCGGTTTTGGCCTCTGGACCATCTCGACCGGCTGGTGGGGCAACTTCACCGAGGGCGAGGCGATCGCCCTGATGCACAAGGCGCTCGACCTCGGCATCACGCTCTTCGATGCCGCCGATACCTACGGCAACGGCTACAGCGAGGAGCTGATCGCGCAAGCGCTTTCCCGAAGCAGCGCGACCAGATCGTGATCGCGACGAAGGTCGGCTACAATTTCTACGACCACGGCAACGAGCGCAGCGGCCAGCGCGAAATCCCGCAGGATTTTTCCGTGCCGTTCATTCGCGAGGCGGTGGAGAAGGCGCTCACAGCGGCTCAACACCGACCGCATCGACATCCTGCAACTGCACAACATCCGCATGCCGCAGGTCGAGGACGACGCGCTCTGGGACGCTGATGGAGAAGCTCGTGCAGGAGGGCAAAATCCGCTCCTACGGCGCCGCGCTCGGGCCGGCCATCGGCTGGCTTTACGAGGGCGTCGATTGCGTCCAGCGGCGCCGCCCGCACATCCTGCAGCACATCTATAATGTGCTGGAGCCGCATCCCGGCCGGCAGATCATGGACGAGGGCGAGGCGCCGTCGACGCGGCGAAAGTCCGCCGCGCACGCGCTACCTCATCCGCGTCACCCATTCCAGCGGCATGCTCGAGGGCAAGTACACGAAGGACACCGTTTTCCCGCCGACCGATCATCGCAGCCACCGCCCGAAATCGTGGCTGATCAACGGCCTCAAGAAAATCGAGACGCTGCAGTTTCTCGTCGGGCCCGGACCGCACGCTCGGCCAGGCCGCGCTGCAGTGGCTGCTGGCCGATCACGCGCGTCGCCTGCTGCCTGCCGAACATCTACGACGAGGCGCAGCTGCGAGAATTCGCCGCCGCGCCCGGAATCGCCCGCGCTGACCGCGGACGAACTCGCCCGCGTCGCCGAACTGGCCGCGAATAATTTCGGCATCGAGGGCGAGACGCCCAATTACAAGGGCACGATGACGCGCGAAGCGGCGGCGGTTTGATTCTCCCTGTCGGTTCCGGCGCAAACCTGCTAGAACGCCTTATGCTGCCGGAAAATCGTTCCTTTCTCATCCGCGGAGATGACGGCCAGGAGTACGGGCCCGTCGACTTGAGGGAGTTGCGCGAGTGGGTGCGGGAAAACCGCGCCGGGTTGGGCACCGAAGTCCGCCGCGATGATCCCGGTGCGGCATGGAACCCGTTTGAGAATTATCCTGAATTGGTCGCGTTGCTGGCTGAGGCCCATGCCAGCAGTCCCGTGCCGACCCTGGCGCCCGGACTGGTCATCGCGCCGATCTGGCGCAGGATCGCAGCCCTGATCGCCGACCTGATTCTCGTTTCCATTCTCTTCATTCCCATCGTCGATTTATTGGGTGTTTTCATGCCCATGGACGCCATCACCCAGGCGGCGATGAATCCCTTTGGCGTCCAACAACTCCCCCCGGAAATGCTTCGCCAGCTTTTGGCTTTTCAGTTGCTCAGCAACGCCGGGCTGGCGCTTTACCTCACCGGCTTTATTGCCGCCCACGGCCGCACCCCGGGCAAGTCCATCATGCGCGTGCGAGTGGTGGATGAGAACGGTGTCGAAGCCTTCCCTGCTCAACGCCTTTTTTCGCTCCGTCGTGCTGATTTTCTCCATGAGCCTCTTTTTCCTCCCCTTTGCCTTCGCATTCTTCAATCCGCAACGGCGCGCCCTGCACGATTTGGTTGCCGGGACCTACGTGGTCGAAGCATGAAAACCAAAACTCAGTTCCCGCCCGGACTCGAGACGACTGCGGCTCGGCATTTACGGCGGCACGTTCGATCCCGTGCACCACGGCCATCTGCTGCTCGCCCGCGACGCCCTGGAACAACTCCATCTCGATGCCGTCCTCTTCGTGCCCTGCGGCCAATCTCCCCTCAAAAACCGCAAACCCCACGCGACCGATGCCCAGCGCCTGGCCATGCTGCGGCTGGCGCTGAAAAGCCAACCCCACTTCTGGCTCACCCGCTGCGAGCTCGACCGCCCCGCGCCCTCCTACGCCTACGACACCGCGCTGGAAATCCGCGAAGCCTTCCCGCGCGCGGAGCTTTTCTGGCTGATCGGCGCCGACCAACTGGCCGCGCTGGACCAATGGCACCGCGCCGACGACCTGCGCCGCCTGGTCACTTTCGTCCTGCTGCCGCGAGGAGAAACCGACCGGCCAAACGCCACGCCAGCGACCGTTCTAAGCTTGCCGCAGCCCCGCCGAGTCGATATATCTGCCACTGAAATTCGTCACCGCGTGAAATCCCGTCTGCCGATCGATCATCTCGTTCCCGCTCCGATCGCGGCCTATATCAAGCGCCACGGGCTTTATCGTTCCTAGCATCCTCTCTCGCCAACCATGCCGCCCGCCAAAACCTCGCCCGAGCTCGAGCAGCCTCGATCTCGCCCGGCACTGCGTCTGGGCCGCCCAGGACAAAAAGGCGCTCGACCCGATCATCCTCGACCTGCGCGACATCTCCACCATCACCGATTACCTGGTCATCTGCTCGGCGCAATCGGAGCCGCAGATCAAGGCCATCGCCAACGGCGTCGAGCAGGCGCTGAAGGAAGACCTTCGGCCGCCATCCGCTCGCGGTCGACGGCTTTCCCACCAGCCAGTGGATCGTCATCGATTACGGCGACGTGATGTTCCACATTTTCCACGAGCAAAAGCGCGGCGTTTACGCCCTGGAAGATCTGTGGAGCGACGCGCCGCAGGTCAGCACGTTGCAGCCAAAATAATTTTTAGACTTCCGTCATCCTGAGCTTGTCGAAGGATCAGTTCAGTCCACCTGCCTCGAAGTTTTTTCCTTTTTCACCTGCGCCGCCTTCTGGCAACTTTCCTCTTCCGCCATGCGCTTTTCTATCGCCCTCCTTTCGCTGATCCTTCTCGGCACGCTGACCGCCTCGGCCCAAAGCCGCGAGGACATCGTCCTCACCGGCGGACCGGCGCTGCGCTTCATGGAGCACGGCAAGGGCGACGTCTCGCACGACGTCTACTGGTTCAATTTCGTCGATGCCAGCGTCATCCGGCTCAAGGAATTGAAGGACCAGGCCAAGCCGGACGAACTCGTCACCTGGCTGATTTATCGCCCGGCCTACGCGGCGCGCAGCCAGGAAATGGGCCTGGATCTGCTCGCGCAACTTCAGGAAAAGGCGAAGAACGCTCGGCGTGCGCCTCGTCTGGTTCAACAGCAAGGAAGAGCTGATCGCCTACCTCAACAAGGGCCTCGACCGGGACAAGATCAAGATCGCCGACTTCGATTATTTCGGCCACTCCAACAAGGCCTGCTTCCTTTTCGACTACAGCAACACCATCGACACCATGTCGATCGCCTGGCTGCACGTGAAGGACCTGCGGCAAGATCGACAGCGACATTTTCGCGCGCGACGCCACCTGCAAAAGCTGGGGCTGCCACTCCGGCGAGATGTACAGCCAGTGGTGGAAGAACCATTTCGATGTCGCCATGATCGGCGCGATCGGCAAGACCGATTTCGCCCACGGCGGCCTGCCGCAGCTTTCCAACTCGGACGGCAAGTGGGCCGAGTGATTTCCATGCGCCTCATCTTATTTTGCGCGCTCCTTTTCGGATCGCTGCTTCTTCTCCACCGGCCCGCTTTCCGCGCAGGAAGCGGTTTATCAGGCGCCCGCCGGCCAGGCGCCGCCCGTCGCGCCTCCGCTGAAAAAAGGCTCGCCGCTGGACCATCTCGCCAACGACCCGAAGTTCGACGCGCCCGCTGTCGGCTATCGCGAAGGCAATACCAGGGCGACGCTCACTGGATCGCGCATCGCCTGATCGATCCGATGGGCGGCCAGGGCTGGGGCTGGGTGAAAAAGAAGCGGCGACGGCTGGAATTCCGCGAAATGGATCGCGCTGCAGGAAACGCCCGGGCTCGCCGTGGCGCCGCATCGCAAACTGGTCAAGCACGACATGGACCTGAACTGGGAATACAAATTCTGGGGCCGATTTGCTTCCTACAAGGCTTACGATCCGCGCCTCGACGAGCAATTGCCCGTCTTCGTTCTCCAAGGCTATCGAGGTGATCGGCCCCGCGGCGCCGCTTGACATCAAAGTGGGCCCGCCCGATCGGATCGAACATCGTCCGAGCGGCGCATCGTCGCGCGATAGCCGTCCGATCCTGAGCGATCCCGGTGTGGATTAAGGCTCACCGCGCGTTCGAGCCGTTCGTTGATGGCCAAACCGAGGCCCTTCGCTGGCAGCGGCATCGCATAGATTGTCGCGACCCGTTCGATCTTCATCGAGCCGTCGCAGCGCCCGGAAAAAATTCGCGGCGGCCTCGCGTAAATCGCCCGCAGGTGAAAGATTCTCCATCACGCCCGCAAACGACTCATGGGTGGAAGATTTTCCAAAAGCCAGCCAGCCGATATCCGCTCGCGACGGAATCTGCCGCGATCATCGCGCACCAGCCGCAGCGGCTTGCGCGGCGCGTAGTGATGCTTGAGCTGGCCCGGCGCCAGCGGCCGTTCCTCGACCGGCGTGGCGTGTCGAATCGGGCCGATCATCGCCTCGATTTCCTCGCAGCGAAATTCCGCCCGCGCGCAGCAACACGGGCTGATGTTCGGAAAGAAAAAGCACGGTCGATTCCAGGCCGACCGCGCAAGGTCCGCCGTCGAGAATCAGCGGCACGGCTTCGCCCAGTTCGGCGCGCACGGCTTGCGCGTCGGTGGGGCTGATGCGGCCGAAGCGGTTCGCGCTCGGCGCGGCGAGCGGACCGCCAAACGCGCGCAAGCAGCGCCTGCGCCACGGGATGCGCCGGCACGCGCAGGGCCACGTTCGGCAGGCCGCTCGTGGCCAGATCGGGCACGATTTCCTTTTTTCGCAGCACGAGCGTCAGCGGGCCCGGCCAGAATTGTTGCGCCAGTTCGCGCGCGGCGGTGGGAATCTGTTCCGGCCAGCGCGAACGCGCCCGCGGCATCGGCGAAATGCAGGATGAGCGGATCGAAAAGCGGGCGCTGCTTGACCTCGAAGATGCGCGCCAGCGCGGTCGGGGTTGAGCCCGTCGCCGGCGAGGCCGTAGACCGTTTCCGTCGGCAATGCCGACGACCTGGCCCTCGCGCAGCAGCTCCACCGCGCGCGAAATCGCCTCCGGCGAGGGCGCGACGATGTTATTGGCTTGCGCCCCGCGGGTCGGGTCGGGTTTCATACGAGGGTTGACATGGAACAGTTTGAATCCTTCAAGGCCTCCCGACTCTATTGCCGCAAGTGCGCCAAGTCGATGCCGGTGCGGGAACGTTTGCTGCTGATCCTGCCCGACAAGGACCTCTATGAATATCTTTGCACCGGTTGCGGCGACTCGCTGGGCGAGCGCGAAGTCTCGCTGGCGGAGAAACGGCAGGCCGCCCTGCATGCTCCGCGCACGCATCCGGTGCCGCTAAAGTTATCACGCGCTCGGAAGTCGATTAGGAATCCTATGCGCATCATTTTCATCGGAACCGGCGAGATCGGCCTGCCCGCGCTTCACGCGCTGACCAAGTCGCCCGAGCATCACGTGCTCGCGCGTGGTGACGCAGCCGGACCGGCCCGTGGGCCGGCAGCTCAAGCTCGCGGCCAGCCCGATCAAGGAAGCGGCGTTCAAGCTGCACCTCAAAATTTATCAGCCGGAAAAAATCGGCAGCGCCACCTCCGTCGCGCAGCTGAAATATCTCAAGCCCGATCTGATCGTCGTCGCGGCCTACGGCCAGATTTTGACCAAGGAAATTCTCAACCTGCCGAAGTACGGCTGCCTGAATATCCACGCCTCGCTGCTGCCGAAATATCGCGGCGCTTCGCCGATCCACGCCGCGATCGCCGCGGGCGAAAAGCAGTCGGGCGTGACGATCATGTGGATGGACGAGGGGCTCGACACCGGCGACATCCTTCTGCAGGAAGCGGTGACGCTGCGCCGCCACGAGACGGCCGAGACGCTGCACGATCGCCTGGCGAAGATCGGCGCCGACGCGCTGCTGAAGGCGATTGCCGCTGGTCGAGACCGGCAACGCGCCGCGCATCAAGCAGGACAAGGCGAAGGCGACGCTGACGAAGAAGCTGAAGAAGGAAGACGGCCACATCAATTGGGACCGCCCGCAGCGCGAGATCGACGCGCACATCCGCGCGATGACGCCGTGGCCCTCCGCCTACGCCTGGATTCCGCAGGAGAACGACCACAAGATGCTCAAGATTTTCACCACCATCATCTCGCGCCGCGCCAAGGGCAAGCCGGGCGAGGTCCTGCGCGTGGACAAGCACGGCATCCTCGTCGCGGCGAAAGTCGGCGGCCTGCTCCTGCGCGAAGTGCAGCTCGAGGGCAAGAAGCGGATGCACGCCGCGGAATTCGCGCGCGGGTTTAATCTGCCGGTGGGCTTGGTGCTGGAGTAATCTGCCGTCATCCATGAGCTCGTCGGAGGAATCAGTTCAGCCTGTAGCGGCGGTATATGATCCGTCTGGCTTCAACTCTTCCCCGTCAGACACTCCAGAATCTGCACCGCGTTCCAGGCCGCGCCCTTGAGCAACTGGTCGCCGCTGACGAAAAGCGCGAGGCCGTGCGGATGCGATAGATCCCGGCGGATGCGGCCGACGAGCACGTCGTACTGGCCGCTGGCTTCGAGCGGCATCGGGAAATGATTCTTCTCGCGGCTGTCGACCACCTTCACGCCCGGCGCCTTGGACAGAATCTCGCGCGCTTCCTCGGGCGAAAGCTTGCGCTTCGTCTCGATCACGATCGATTCGCTGTGCGCGCGCAGCACGGGCACGCGGATGCAGGTCGCGACGATGGGCAGGTTCGGCTCGTGGAAAATCTTCCGCGTCTCCTCGATGACCTTGTTCTCCTCCTCGTTGTAGCCGTTTTCCGCGATGGCCGTGTTGTGGGAGAAAACGTTGAACGCGATCTGGTGCGGGAAAATCTCGCGCTTCAGCGGCTCGCCCGTCGCGTAGCGCGCGCGACTGCGCCTCGAGTTCCGCCATGGCCTGCGCGCCCGCGCCGCTCGCGCTCTGGTAGGTGGAGACGATGATCCGCTCGATGTGCGCGGCCTGGTGCAGCGGCCAGAGCGGCACGCCCAGGATGATCGCCGAGCAGTTCGGCACCGCGATGATGCCGTGATGGTTCTTGAGGTCGCCCGCGTTGATTTCCGGCACGACCAGCGGCACGTCGGGCTTCATGCGGAACGCGGACGAGTTGTCGATCATCACCGCGCCCGCCTTCTTGCAGGCCTCGGCGAATTCGCGCGAGCGGGTCGCCCCGGCGCTGAAGAGCGCGTAGTCGACATCCGCAAACGCCGACGCGCGCAGTTCCTCGATCGGCAGCTTCTTGCCCGCGAACTCGACCGTCTTGCCCAGCGAGCGCGACGAGGCGAGCGGCTTCAGGTGGCTGACCGGAAATTTCCGCTGCTCCAGCGTGCGCAGAATCTCCTGCCCCACCGCGCCGGTGGCGCCGACGACCGCAATGCGATACGAATTCATGGAGCCGTCTAGTATACAGCAAGTATCGACAAGGAAGCAATCCGCTCTTAAAAACGACGCATCGGATGCAGCTTCTCACCCAATATCTTGTCATCGGCCTGGGCGGCGCGCTCGGCAGCATGTTGCGCTTCGGCCTCGGCGGCCTGATCGATACGAACGTCCAGAAAACCGGCCAGATCTTCCCCTGGGGCACCATCGTGGTAAACATCACCGGCTGCTTTGTCATCGGCTTCGTCTTCACGATTTCCGCGTCGGAAGGCCGGTTGATGCTCTCGCCCGCTCACCCGCAATTTCATCATGATCGGCATCCTTGGCGGCTACACCACATTCTCCTCCTTCAGCCTGCAGACGCTTTCTGCTGGCGCAGGACGGCCAATGGTGGGGCGCAGCGGCCAACGTGCTGCTTTCGGTTGTGCTATGTTTGGTGGGAGTCTGGCTCGGCGCGATGCTGGCCGGCTGGATCAATCAGTTGAGGTAACGATATGCAAATTCCCGAAGACGCCGTTCTGCTCCGCATCTTCATCGGCGAAAGCGACCGCTGGGAGCACAAGCCGCTTTACGAGGCGATCGTGCTCAAGGCGCGCGAACTGCATCTCGGCGGCGCGACGGTCCTGCGCGGGCCGATGGGCTTACGGCAAAACCAGCCGTTTGCACACCGCGAAGATCCTCAATCTTTCCACCGACCTTCCCGCTCGTCATCGAGATCGTCGACAGCGAGGCAGAACATCAATGCTTTTCTGCCCGTGCTCGACGGCATGATCACCGGCGGCCTTGTCACGATGGAGAAGGTGAAAGTCCTTCACTATCGCGGCAAGGCCAAGGGCGAGTAGATCCCTTTAGTGACGTCCGCCACCACTGTGGCCACCGCCGCTAAATCCACCAACGTGTCCGGCAGAGACAGACGAGCCATGCGACACACCGCTGCTGTGAAAGCCACCCGTGTGACTCGCGCTCGCGAAGTGAGTTGATCCCGTGTGCGAGGCGCCGTGAAAAGCCACCGAGCCCCGCGATGCGCCGCTGTCGTAGTGGTGGTAGTCGTGGTGATAATAACCGCGGTCATAGCCATAAACTCCGACGTAATCGCCGGACCGCCATAATCGTATCCATCGTAATAGCCGGGATAACCCGGCCCGTAATAGCCGCCGACGTCCGTGTAATATCCGCTCCGGCACATCCGGTGAGCAACAACGGAAGCAGCCAATGCAAGAAAACTATCGGTTTCATAATGTCCTTCTTTCTGAGGCTAAATGCCTCCTAATCAGGAATTAAGCATCGCCTGCGCCAAGGCAGTGTAATCCTGTAGCTGAAAATACTTAACGCGCGGAAGTTAGCTCCGCCGAACTTGCGTTTGATAAACGACACCATCTCAACCGATTCCGGCACGCGCAAACAGCAGCGTCAGCCCGAAGTAAACCGCGCCCGCCACGGCGATATTCAGGAAAAGAATGGCCGCGCCGAGCAAGGGAATGGGTCGTGCGATGTGCGAGAAGAAACTGAGTCGCCAACCAGCACGATGCAACCGCAGGCCAGCGTCGCCACCGTCACGCGCGCGAAGAAGGAAAGCCAGTCGCCCGGAGTGCCGAGATCGATCTTTTTCTGGATCGCGTAGACCAGCTGCAGGAAATTGAGGACGGCGACAAAGCCGGTGGTCAGCGCCAGCCCGACGTGGCCGAGCCCGAGGTAATAGTAGAGCACGAAACAAAGGACCGAGGTTCAGCGCGATGCCGATGAGGCTGACCCGCGCCGGGCGTGAAGAGGACGACGTTCATCACGAAATGGGAGAAGGAATTCCAGAAGCCCGCGTCGGCCCGCTGCTCGAAGCGCGGCGGCTGCATGGCATAGAAGCAGGGCACGAGAATCTTGATGCCCGAATAACCGGCGAGGCCGATGGTGTAGGCCTGCAACGCCAGCGCGGTTTGCGCCGTGCTGGCCGCGGTGAAGGTGCCGTGCTCGTAAATGAGCTGGATGACCGGTTGCGCGATCGACGGCCAGCCCGACCGACGCGGGCAGCGTCAGGTAAAAGCCGAAGCGCAGCGCCTCCTCCACCGTCTTGCCGAAAGCCTTCAGGTCGTCGAGCGCATGCTGGCGCGCGACGGCGGGCAGCGTGACCGTCGCGATGGCCACGCCGAAAATGCCGATGGGCAATTGCACGAGCCGGAAGGCGTAGTAGAGCCACGACATCGCGCCGGGAATGTGCGAGGCGAACTGGCCGTTGACCATGACGTTGACCTGCACGGCCGAGCCGGCGATGGCGCTCGGCACCATGAGGATCATGACCGTGCGCAGGCCGGAATCGCGGAAATTGAGTTTCCCGGTGAAGTTGAAGCCGACGCTGCCAAAGCGAGGGCAACTGGATGGCCAGTTGCGCCAGGCCGCCGAGCAGCACGCCGAAGCACCAGCCGAAGATCGCCCGCTCGCCGAAATGGGGATGCAGCCAATCGCTGTCTGCGGCTCGAACAGAGCAGGCGAGGATCACGCCGCTGATGACCGAGACGATGTTGAAGACCGTGCTGGCGCTGGCCGGAATGCCGAAGATATGCCGCGCGTTGAGCATGCCCATCACCGCGGCGGCGAGCGAAACGAAGAGGATGAACGGGAAAGAGCAACTGCGTCATGCGCACGGTCAGCTCGAATTTGCCCGGCACATCTTCGAAGCCGCCGCTGATCGAGATAGACGACCTGCGGCGCGAAAATAATGCCGAGCGACGCAGATGACGCCGAGGATGAAGGTCAGCGTGGAGAGAACCAGCCGCGCCAGATGCCACGCGGAAGCCTCGCCTTCCTTTTCCCACGTCTTGGTGAAGGTGGTGGTGAAGGCGGTGGAGAGCGCGCCCTCGGCGAAGAGATCGCGCAGCAGGTTGGGAATGCGGAACGCCGCGATGAAGGCGTCGGCGAACATCGTCGCGCCGAACATGAAGGCGAAAATCTGCTCGCGCACCACGCCCATCAGGCGCGAGCCCATGACGGAAGCGCCGACCACGACGGCCGATCGTTTCGAGCTCCGCTTTTCTTCGGACCGGCGGCGGACCTGGCTCACCGGCTGCGGGATCGCTCATCTCCGGATTGCTCGGCTCCTGGGCGCGCTCAAGATCGGAATGGCTTCCTCGGGCACGGCCGGTTCCTCGGGCGGCGGCTGGTCGCCTTGCGAGGCCAGCGGACTGCTTCGGCAGCGGGCGCGTCGAGATCGAACATTCCCTGCTCAGGAATTTCGTCGTCCGGTTTATTTTTCTTGCGCGCTCACGGTTCAGTTTCCTCAGCAGTTGATACTTGAGCCAGACCTCGCGCGCGTTGCCCGCCGCGATGTCCCAGCCGATCGCGCCATCGAGAAATCCGCGCTTGAGCACGTAGCCCTTTGCGAATCGCGCCAGCGCGTGGACGGGCCCGCTCCACGGCTGCGCGCGCCGGTGCTGCTCGTGGGCCGATTGCGCCCAGAGCGCGGCATAGTGGGCGCAGCGGTCGGCGCGGTCGGCGGCGTTTTCATAGGTGAAATGATGCAGATGCCCCGGCAGAATGGGATGCTCTCCGCGAAGTTCAAGCTTCTCGTGCACGCGGCCGCCGGTGAAGCGCGCCTCGGTCCGGCGAAAAAGCCGCACCAGCCGGTCGGGATACCAGTCGCCGTGGCGAATCCAGCGGCCGCGATAAAAGACGATGCGCGAGACCTCGTAGCCGTTCGGCGCGCCGCGGCGTATTCGCGTCGCGGCGATCGGCCTTGAGTCGCGTGATGGCGGCCGCGAGTTCCGGCGAAATCTCCTCGTCGGCATCGATGCTCAGCACCCAGGGATGCGTCGCCTGCGCGAGCGCGAAATTTTTCTGGCCGACATAGCCGAGCCAATCCTGATCGCATCACGCGCGCGCCGAATTTCCGCGCGATGTCCACGGTCGCGTCGGTGCTGCCGGAATCGACCACGACAATTTCATCCACCAGCGGCGCGACGCTCTTAAGACAGCGCGGCAGGTTGCGCTCCTCGTTGAGCGTGATGAGGCAGGCGGAAATTTTCATCGCAGCATCGTTTCCGCCGCCGCGATGGCCATCTCCGGCGTGATGCTTTTCATGCAGGCGAAATCGAGCGGGCATTCGCGCAGGAAAGCAGGGGCTGCACGGCACGTGATGCCGCAGCACCCGGCTGCGCGCGCCCATCGGCCCGGTCAGCTGCGGCTCGGTCGAGCCGAAGATGGCCAGGGTCGGCACGCCCAGCGCGGAGGCCAGTGCATCGCGCCGCTGTCGTTGCAGACGACGAGCCGCGAGCCGAGACGAGCGCCGCCATGAATTCGGCCAGCGATGTTTTCCCCACGCGATTTTCGACCTCCGGGCAACTGCCGCGACGAATTCCTCCGCGACTGGGCACGTCGACCGGCGCGCCGAGCAGCGACGATCTTCGCCTTGCGCGTCGTCGATGAAATGCCGCGCCACGGCGACGAAATTTTCCACCGGCCAGCGCTTCGCCGGGCCGTACTCCGCGCCGGGACAAATCGCCAGGACCAGGCCGCGCGAACCTGCCACCGTCGTCGGATCCTTGCGCAATTTCGGCAGCGAGGGATCGCTCGGGCCGCCAAGCGCCGTGACCAGGTCGAGGTAATAAAAGCGCTGGTGCAGCCGCGCCGGATTGCGCGCCGGCGCGGGAATCGGATGCGTCAAAAGCAGGCCGCGTCCGCCCCGCGCATAGCCGATAGCGCTGCGGAATGCCGGCCCGCCACGCCTCGGCGGCGGAGCGCAGCGAATTCGGCAGCAGCACCGCCGAGCCGAATTTCCCGGCGCGCAATTGTCGCGCCGTGGCGTGGAGATTCTGCGGCTTGTCCAGCGCGATGACTTGATCGACGAACGGGCATTTCTGCCACAACGCGGCCAGCTTCTCCGGCGCGGCGACGGTCGAGCGGATCGTCGCCGAGCATCGTCTTGAGATTGCGCACGGCGGGCAGCGCCATGACCGCATCGCCCAGCCAGTTGGGACTGCGCACGACCAGCGGTCCTTGAAGCGATAATGACTGTTTCCGTCACGTTCTGCTTTTAGCGTGCTTCCGCGTGGTGCGCACAGAAGGAATTTTGGGCGTTGTCATCGCCGGTCTGCTGCAAAAAAATAGCTCATGAAGACTCGCTGTGCCTGGTGCCCGCCCGATAATCCGCTCTATATCCACTACCACGACGAGGAGTGGGGCGTGCCGGTCCATGACGATCGCAAGCTTTTCGAGATGCTGATCCTCGAGGGCGCGCAGGCGGGCTTGAGCTGGCTCACCATCCTGAAACGCCGCGAAGGTTACCGCGAGGCCTTCGACCATTTCGATGCCAAAAAGATCGCGCGCTACGATAAACGAAAGACATCCGCCTTGATGAAGAACCCCGGCATCATCCGCAACCGCCTGAAAATCGCGGCCACGGTCGCCAATGCGCAGGCGTTTCTTCAGGTGCAAAAGGAGCACGGCACCTTTGATCGCTATATCTGGTCTTTTGTCGGCGGCAAACCGAAGCGCAATCACCGTAAAAAAGGCGAGCCGACTGCCCGCGCAAACTCCCGAGGCCGAGGCGATGAGCCGCGACCTGAAAAAGCGCGGCTTTCGCTTCGTCGGCCCCACCATTTGCTATGCCTTCATGCAGGCCGTCGGCATGGTCGATGATCACGCCGCCGAATGCTTCCGCAGCAAGCGCCGTTGATCGTTAGCCCGAAATTTGTTTTATTCCGGCTAATTCTGCTTTCGGCAGAGCGGCTGCGTTCGCTCCACCCAATCCTGAACCGGTTGGTTTAGGAGGACGTGCTCCTGCAAAATGCGTTCACAGCGCTGCGGCGTGACTGCGCCATACCAGGCGCCCTCCGGATAAATCAGCAACCACGGGCCGCCGACGCAAACGCGGAAGCAACCGGCCTTCGTTCGCATCACCGGCAGATTCAATTCGGCACACCGGCGCTTCAAATAATCCCACGTCGCGAGCCCTTCCTCCATGGTCGCACAATCCGGCCCGAGACATAAAAATAAATGCCGACCAGCTTGGCCAACACGGGCGGCCTCGAATCCCTCGCTGACTGAATTGTATTTGGCCATGCTATGCCTCGAACGGATTTACATAGTCGACGCCGCAGCGCTGGAAATCCTTTACGTTCCGAGTGACGACAGTCAGCTCATAGTATAATGCCGTCGCCGCCAGAAGCCCGTTCGCGGCTGGCATTGGCTGGTGAATCGAAAGCCTTCCCCATTGATCACAAATTTCCATGTTTACCGGCAAAATTCGCTCAGCGTAGGTAAGCTTCAAATCGTGCAGCCACCGCTCCAAAACTCGAACGGTGGAAATATCCCTGACCCGAAGACGGTCGATGCCACGTCGAAGTTCGCCGAAGATCAATACGCTAAGGAAAATTTCTTCGTGTGCCACGGCCTGCCGCCAAGTTTTGACGTGAGGATGACAGCGGCCTTCCTTCCGCAATTCGGACACCACATTGGTATCGAAGAACGCCATGAACCTTAGTCGCTAAGGTCAACCGGGCGAGGCTTGTCGTTACGGGGCATTTGAAAGTCAGAGTCCTCGCCGACGTTGGGCATCGTACAGAGAAAATCCAGCAAGCTCATCTTCGGTTTCGGCTTTTTCCCGGGCACGAGGACTTCCCGCAATAACCGTCGATGCGCCTCCTCCATCGAGACGCCATATTCAGCCGCGCGTTCCTTGAGCTTGCGGACGACCTTGTCCTCAAGTTTGCGAACGATCAATTGTGCCATGCTATCAAAATGCTATCATCATGATAGCATTCGTCAAGGCGCGGTTCTCCCCTTGGAGATCAGGTAGGCCGCTCCTCCGATAAGCAGGAAAAGTGCGCCCATTAAACCTGCTCCAAAAATGCCTGCCACCACATGAAACTGCCACGTCATGGCTCTGTCGAACCAATCATCTCCTACATCGCTCATCCCCATAGCCAATGTTCCGGCGCCCCAAGGGAAAGGCACGTGCTCGTAAATGTAGAGGGCAGCGACCGAACACATCAACTCGATCGCACCAAAACCGGAAAGAATTTTTGAGAATCGTCTCATGCGCTGTGTCCTACAATTTCAGCTTACCCACGCTCTCCGCGACGTGGCTTGCGCTGGCCTGGAGCTGGCCTAGCTCGTCGTCGGTCAGCTTCAGCTCGATGATCTTTTCCACGCCCTTGCGCCCGAGTTGCACCGGCACGCCGACGAACTGGCCCTTGATGCCGTATTGCTCCGGAGCACCAGGCCGCCACGGGCAGGATGCGCTTCTCGTCGCGCACGATGCTCTGGACCATCTGCGCGACCGCGGCGGAGGGCGCGTAGTAGGCGCTGCCCTTTTGCAGTAGCTTGACGATTTCCGCGCCGCCGTTGCGCGTGCGGGTGATCATCGCGTCGATCTTTTCCTTCGGCAATCAGCGCCTCGATGCCGATGCCGGAGACGGTGGAGTAGCGCGCCAGCGGCACCATGTCGTCGCCGTGGCCGCCGAGCACCATCGCCTCCACGTCGCTTGATACGAAACGCCCAGCTCCATCGCGATGAAGCAGCGGAACCGCGCCGAGTCGAGCACGCCCGGCCATGCCCATCACGCGCTGCTTCGGAAAGCCGGTCTTCGCGCCGACCAGATAGGTCATGACGTCGAGCGGATTGCTCACCACGATGACGATCGCATCCGGCGCGTACTTCTTCACGTTGTCGGCCACGCCGCCGACGATCTCCGCGTTCTTGAGCAGCAAGATCGTCGCGGCTCATGCCCGGCTGGCGCGCCAGGCCGCTGGTGATGACGACGATATCCGAACCGGCGTAATCGGCGGGATCGTTCGTGCCCTTGACGTCGCTGTCGAAGTTCTCCAGGCAGGCCGACTGCAGCATGTCGAGCGCCTTGCCCTGCGGCATGCCCTCGACGATGTCGTGCAGGACGACGTCGCCCAGTTCCTTTTCGGCCAGACGCTGGGCCGTGGTGGCCCCGACAAAACCGGCTCCGACAACCGTGATTTTCATACCTTCAGCCTAAAGAAGCCAATTCCTAGCGTCAATGGCTGTTGCGAAAGCACTATTCAAGGCGACCGTCCCAGAAAATATTTTGAAGCTTTGATTGGCACAGGACGTCGAAAGAGCCACAATACTTAATCCATATGAAAATTAATCTTCTCATCACGGCCCTCGTGGCCATTCTGGGTCTCGCTTTTGCCGGCGCTCCCTTGACTGCTCAGGCTCAAACCACCAACACCTCGTCTGCCACGGCTCCGACCCCTACCAAGGACAAAAAGGCCGCCAAGACGCCCTACAGCGGCTCCATCACAGCGATCGACGCCTCTTCCGTAACGGTCGACGGCAAGAAGACGCTGACCCTGGCCATCGCACCTTCGACCACCTTCAAGAAGGATGGAAAGACCGCCACCCTCGCCGATTTTGCAGTGGGCGATAAAGTCACCGGTTCCTACAGCAAGGATTCCACTGGCGCAATGACGGCCTGCTCGATCCATAAAAAAGCCTCGAAGACGTCGTCCAAAACGACCCCGACCCCGGCTGCTTCGACTTCTACCACGACTTCCACTCCGGCCGCTCAATAACGACCGTCTATCTTAACTGAAAAGCCGCCGATCCCCAGGATCGGCGGCTTTTTCGTTTTGCGGGTAATACCAACCACCAATCGATTTTGGTCTAAACGATCCGTCATCCTGAGCTTGTCGAAGGATCAGTTCGGAGTGTTTTACCGAGGCGGAACTGATCCCTCGACTAGCTCGGGATGACAGATGATTTAGAAATGATATAAACAGTTATTTATCCACCGTCCGTTCACCCGTAAAAAATTCTTGTAAATCGCCTCCGATACCCAGGAACGTATTCTTCACGTCGTTGCCAAATCCCTCCGCGGAACTATCGGATGAACTCGAGGACGACGAAGACGCTTTTTCCGAGGACTCACTCGAGTAAAACGCCACCGTGTCATCCAAAGCGTTCACGTAGACGTAGCCTTTCTTTTTGCCATCGTTGAGCAATCCGATCTTCCAGCGAAACGGCTTGTTCACGCTCGTTTGATGCAGCAACGCCGTCACTGAATCGTAGGCGATCGCGTGCTTGGCCGCATAATTTTGCGCCGCGCTCAGCGCCGGACCTTCACTGCTGATGCGCGAGGGATCGAAAGCCAGCGCGCCCGGAATAGGTTATTCCACCATTGGCCGGGTAGCTTTTAGTCACCTGGTTATTTTCCACCAGCACCGCCCGGCCATGCGAAGGCACCGTGGGATCGTAGAAAATGATATACCATTTCTGGATTGCGCTCGGCGTTCCAATGCCATACACGGATACCACTTTGTTTTGCGAACCGGAACTCACCGCCTGCCGCGCGGTCTGAAAAGCATCGTTGACCGTCCCCGAAGTTTGCGCCCAAGCCGTCCCGGATACCAGCAGGGCACCGAGAATCCCTATCGCCCACGAGAAATTTGTTTTCATGGGATAATTTTCACCTGATTTCGGCGTATGCAACCTGATAAACATTTCTTCCATTTAGGGATTGAGCGAATTGAGCAAGCTCCTGGGCATTGATCTTGCACGATGGAGTGTGCTTGTTACTTTAGAGTCATGTTACGGAGAATCAGTCTCGTCCTTACCGCTTCGCTTGCCCTATTCGCGCATCAACTGGCCAACGCCCAGGACAACAGCACACCCGCCCCCGATCCGAGTCCCAGCGACACCAACGCGCCTGCCGCGAACCAGGACGAGGTCATCAAGCTCAAGGCCGAAAACGCCGCGCTCAAGAAACAGGCCGCCGACGCCGCTCAAACCATTTCCCAGCTCCAGGCCGAACTGGCCAAGGCCGGCGTTCACAACCGCAATGATCTTGCGTCCACCACCGACACCAGCGCCGCTTCCACCGGCCCGCAAAAAGCCCTGCCGCTGGATGCCACCAACGCGGTGGCCACCCCCGCCGCGCCCGGCACGGACGCCGGTCCGAGCAAGACCTATACCGTCGTCAAGGGCGACAGCCTCTGGAAAATTGCCCACAAAATGTATCCCGGCGACACCAAGAACGGCGTCGACAAAATCCAGGAAGCCAACAAGGACGCCATCGGCGGCAAGCCCCTGAAAATCGGCCAGGTCCTCGTCATTCCCCAATAACCCCCTCCCCTCCGCATGGCCCGCAAATCTCCCCCCACCGCACCTCCCGAAGAAATCTACTCCGAAGAGCAGGAACTGCTTCCTCCCGCCTCATCGCCGACCGATCCCACCTCCACGGTCAACGAAATCAACATCAAGGTCCAGCGCGCCGAGGAACAGCTCCTCGACCTGAAACGGCAGCAGGAGGAAATCGAGCGGCAGAAAAAGGAGCTCGATGAACTCAGCCGCAAGCAGCGCGAATTCGATCGAGGGCCGCCGCGAAATCGTCGAGAAACTCACCCGCGGCCTCGTCCTGCTCGAGCGCGAGGAATTCGAAGTCAAACGCGAACTGGAACAAATCAAGATCGTCCGCGACAGCTTCGCCGAACATCTCGGCCAGACCGAAAATCTGAATCCCGCCGAGTGGTCCAGTGAAGAACTGCCCACCGAACTGACCAAGGCCCTCGCCCGTGTCGATCAGGCCAAGGCCATCTACAGCCAGTCGCGCGCACGCCTTGTCGCCCTGCGCCAGGCCGAAGAGGGTCAGGGAGCCGAAGACCTGCCAGCCGACCTCATGCCCGAATCGGGATCTTCTTCTCGAAAAATCGATCGGGGCCATGATGCGCGAAGGCTTCTTCTACTCCTTCGTTCCGCTGGGACTCATCAGCATTTTTCTTCTCCTCGCCTATATCGTCATGCATTCGCATTGAAGGCTGACGAATCGGTACAGCTTAAGTCGCCAGAGTTTTCTTCGCTTTGACCGCGGACTTTAGGCGCGACCCGCGCGTGGGTTTGCGATAGCCTGCGCACATGCTCGTGGAATCGTCCCGAACCCGATCCGCTGGAAGCCCGGCGGCGATCGCTGGCCGACCAGGAACGCCAGCTCGCCGAGCAAAGAAAACGACTGACCGAACAGTTACAACAACCCGGCGTCGTTCGGAGCAAGCCCGCCGAACCTCCCGTCTGGCGGATGGAAGAAGACGCTTCCCATCCGCGCCCCGCCGATTCCATCCCCGCCCGTAAGCGAGACCTCGCCCGTCAACGCCAGCGCGACATGGTCCTCGTCATTTTCCTCGTCGTGCTGTTCCTCATTGTCGTTGCCGCCGTGCTTTGGGTTGCTTACGTCCATAATCTCGCCTCGGTCAATGGAACTTGAATCTCGTTCAATTGCTCGATGCTTTCGTTTCTTTTGTCTGAGCGTCGATCCGCTTGTCTGCATTGCGGCTCGGAAAATTACGAGTTAGCCTAGTCGATACAGTTATGGCGGACCAGATCACTGAAATTAAAAAGATCGCCTTCCTCGGCGATTATCTTCCGCGCAAGTGCGGCATCGCCACGTTCACCAGCGATCTGCGCAACGCCGTGGCCGAGCAGTATCCCGACGTCGAAAGTTTTGTCGCTCCCGTCAACGATCTGCCCGAAGGCTACGAATATCCCGACGAAGTGCGGTTCGAGTTCGGCGAAAACGATCTCGATTCCTACCGGCGCACGGCCGACTACCTGAACTTCAGCAACGCCGACGTCGTCTGCCTCCAGCACGAATACGGAATTTATGGCGGCCCGGCGGGCAGCTTCATCCTCGCGCTGCTGCGCGATCTGCGCATTCCGGTCGTCACCACGCTCCACACCGTCCTGGAGGAACCCGACGCGCACCAGCGCCGCGTGCTGCAGGAATTGAGCCTGCTTTCCTCGCGGCTCGTGGTCATGAGCGAGCGCGGCCGCAAGATGCTGCAGCGAGATTTACGGCGTCCCCGCCGACAAGATCGATCTCATCCCCCACGGCATTCCCGATCTTGCCCTTCGTCGATTCGAATTTCTACAAGGACCAGTTCGGCGTGGAGGGCAAGCACGTCCTGCTCACCTTCGGCCTTCTTTCGCCCAACAAGGGAATCGAGAATGTCCTGCGCGCGCTGCCCGAGGTCGTCAAAAAATTTCCCAATCTGATCTATATCATTCTCGGCGCGACCCATCCCAATCTCGTGCGCGAACACGGCGAAGCCTACCGCCTCAGCCTCGAGCGCCTGGCGCAGGATCTCGGCATCAAGCGCCACGTCAGCTTCTACAATCGCTTCGTCGAGCTCGAGGAACTGAAGGCATTCCTCGGCGTCGCCGACATCTACATCACGCCGTATCTTAATGCGGCGCAGAGCACCTCCGGCACGCTGGCCTATGCCTTCGGCAGCGGCAAGGCGGTGATCTCCACGCCCTACTGGCACGCGCAGGAATTGCTCGACGACGACCGCGGCGTCCTCGTTCCCTTCAACGACTCCAAGGCGATGGCGCAGGCCGATCATCGATCTGCTCGAGGACGACAAGCGCCGCCACGCCATGCGCAAGCGCGCCTACCTCGTCGGGCCGCGACATGATCTGGAGCAAGGCGGCGCGAGCATTACATGGCCGTCGTTCGAAAACGCGCGCCGCAGCCCGACCAGCCTCTCCATCCGCCGCCTCGAAGTCCGCACGCTGGAAGAGGAAAGTCTGGAACTTCCCGCCGTTTCGCCTCGATCATCTCATGCGGCATGTCCGACTCCACCGGCATCTATCCAGCACGCCATCTATTCGTTGCCCGATTTTCACCACGGCTATTGCACCGACGACAACGCCCGCGCGCTGATCCTCACCGTTCTGCTGGAGGACCTCGAACTCGAGGCGCCGCGAACTGCACCGGCTGAGCGAAATCTACGCCAGCTATCTGCAGTACGCCTTCAATCCCGACCTCGAAACGCTTCCGCAATTTCATGGGCTTCGACCGCCGCTGGCTGGAGCCGCGTCGGCTCGGAAGACAGCCAGGGCCGCGCGCTTTGGGCGCTCGGCACCTGCGTCGGGCCGCTCCAAGCACCGCGACCTCCAGGCCTGGGCCGCCGCAACTGTTCGAGCGCGCGCTTCCCTCCGTTCTCGACACCACATCGCCGCGCACCTGGGCCTACGCGCTCCTCGGCATCTACGAATATTTCCGCCGCTTCAACGGCGACCGCGTCGCCGCGCAGGTCCGCGATACCCTGACCAAGCGGCTGATCGATCTCTTCGAGACGAACGCGATCCGACGACTGGCCCTGGTTCGAGGATATCGTCACCTACGCCAATGCCGCGCCTGCCCCACGTCCTGATTCTCAGCGGGCGCTGGGCCGACAACGCGCGCGCCTTCGAGATCGGCCTCAAGTCGCTGCGCTGGCTCGTCTCGGTGCAGAAATCGCCGCGCGGGTCATTTCCGGCCCATCGGCTCGAACGGATTTTATCACGCGCGGCGGCAAGCCGGCCGAATTCGACCAGCAACCGATCGAGGCCCACTGCACCGTCTCCGCCTGCCTCGAGGCCTATCGCTCCACCAACGACGCCAGTCTGGCACGAGGAAGCCCGCCTCGCCTTCGAGTGGTTCCTTGGCCGCAACGATCTCGGCCTTTCGCTCTATAATCCGACGACCGGCGGCTGTTGCGACGGCCTGCACGTCGACCGCGTCAATCTCAACCAGGGCGCCGAATCGACCCTCGCCTATCTGATCGCCCTGAGCGAAATGGAATTGCTCGAGCACGATCTCAAGTCCTTTCAGAAGCCGAGCCAGCTCGAACTGTCCAACATCGACGACCTCGGAGGCGAAAGCAATCCGGCCAAGCTTCAACGAGAAACCGAACCTATGAACGTCACCCGAACCGGAATCGTTCTTCGGTCCAATGCCAGCCGCGTCCTCTTCCGCCCCTTCAAATTCTGTCGGCGACGAACGCCCGCTGCGCATCCTCGCCCGCGTGCTGGCGCTGCCGGAAGCGGAAGTCGTCGCCATGCTCAAGCGAGGTCCTCGACGAATTCGGCACCCGCCACCAGCGCGTCCGCGATTATTTTCTGCAACGCTTCGCCATCCGTGCAGGATCTCATCCCCACCGACCAGCCGCTTTCCGACGAGCGCAAGCTTCTCATCGGCGCCTACTTCACCCACGAATATTCGCTCGAGGCCGCCGCGCTCTTCAATCCCTCCATCGTCCCGCATCCCGACCAAACCGGGCCTGCCCGACGGCACCATGCGCTTCGTTCTCAGCCTGCGCGCCACCGGCGAGGGCCACATTTCCTCCATCACCTTTCGCACCGGCACCGATCGATGGCCAGGGCAAGATCACCGTCGATACGCCCACCCGCTTCGTCACCACGCCGGAGCACATCCCGCCCGTCTCCTACGACAAGGCGATCTTCTGGCGCAAGGTGCACGAACTCGGCGTTGCCGACACCGTCGCCGAACGAATCGTCCGCGACCTCGCCGCCCACTTCACCGTCGAGCAACTGACCGAGGAAATCGATTACCTGCGCCATCACGCGCAGCATCGCAACATCGAGTTCGAGCGCACCGCCAGCCGCCTGCTCAACCTCGCCAAGTCCAACTACGAATTCATCTATTCGGCCGACCAGCCCCTGACCGAGCGCGTCATTTTTCCCGGCTCGCCCAACGAATCCAACGGCATCGAGGACGCCCGCTTCGTCCGTTTCATCGAGGACGACGGCACCGTCAGTCTACATCGCCACCTACACCGCCTACGATGGCCGCGTCACCATTCCGCAACTTCTGGAGACGCCCGATTTCCTCCACTTCAAGATCAGCACGCTCAACGGCCGCGAAGTTCAGGGCAAGGGCATGGCGCTTTTCCCGCGCCGGATCGACGGCAAGTACGCCATGATCTCGCGCCAGGACGGCGAGAACCTCTACCTGATGTATTCCGACGATCTCCATTTCTGGCACACCGCGGCAGCCCCTGCTGAAGCCGACCTATCGCGTGGGAATTCGTGCAGATCGGCAACTGCGGCTCGCCCATCGAAACCGAAGACGGCTGGCTCGTCCTCAGCCACGGCGTCGGCCCCATGCGCAAATATTCCATCGGCGCGTTCCTGCTCGATCTCGACGATCCCTCGCGCGTCATCGGCCGCCTGCCGCATCCGCTGCTCAGCCCCGACGAAACCGAACGCGAAGGCTACGTCCCCAACGTCGTCTACAGTTGCGGCGCGCTCGTCCACAACGGCATCCTGATTCTTCCCTACGCCATGTCCGACTCCGCCAGCTCCTTCGCCACGATCCCGCTGGCCGACGTGCTCGCCGCCATGCGTCCCGTCGACGGTTTCGCTTAATATCCTCAGCGGGAGCCGTTGCTGTATTCCCGTCGCGTTAGTGACTCAATAAAATCCGTCATCCTGGGCGCGTCGAAGGGCAGGCGAAGGACCTTCTTCTCAACTCGAACGGCATTCATCGCATGC
The DNA here is from genome assembly GCA_963812985.1 of uncultured Verrucomicrobiae bacterium. Classification (GTDB taxonomy): domain Bacteria; phylum Verrucomicrobiota; class Verrucomicrobiia; order Methylacidiphilales; family UBA1321; genus JABDGH01. The sequence goes on along the minus strand of CAWEXI010000005.1, from coordinate 1,420,994 downwards.
CGCAGCCGCCGTCGTGCCTGTGTTGTCCGGGTTGCGCGAGCAAACAGGAAGCTGCCCTTTGGTAGCCAGACCACTGCTCCTCAACTCCCGTCATCCTGAGCCACTTCTCCTTCGGCCCTCTGCAGTCCTCCGTGCGAAAATTCCGTCCTCCCAATTCCTTCGTGCATAACTATCCCTTGACTCTTTCCCGAATACTGCGACTCTCATGGCCAATCGATCAATCGCTTCCCTCTGAAGCCAAGTAGTAGTGTCTCAGGTTTTCTCCTGATCGCTCCCAACGGTATCCCAATGCGTGCTATGCACGCTCTTCAACAGTCGGCGTGAGGTCGCAACCTCAAAACCAGAAAACAAAATAGTATGAAATTGTACGTGGGAAATCTTTCCTTCCAAACCACCGAACAGGACCTCAACGCCCTTTTCTCCAAGTACGGCACGGTCTCCGAAACCAACCTCATCATGGATCGTGAAACCAACCGCCCCCGCGGCTTCGGCTTCGTCACCATGAGCAGCGCCGACGAAGGCCAGAAGGCCATCGACGCCCTCCATGGCCAGAACCATGACGGCCGTGACCTCACGGTCAACGAAGCCAAGCCGATGGAAGCGCGCGGTCCCCGTCGCGAATCCTCCGGTGGTGGTCGCTCCGGCGGCGGCGGCGGTCGTAACCGTTACTAACTTAGGTTAGTCGAAATCGCCGCCTTGGCGCCGGGCTCAAACCCGGCACGAGGCGGCTTTTTTTTGCCACGGGGTAGCCGCCGCTGTCGCGAGACGGCGGTTCTTTCCGTCGCGTCAACGACTCTATTAGAAAGTCCGTCATCCTGAGCGACCCCTGAGCTTGCCGAAGGGGAGTCGAAGGACCTTCTCGTTTACTCTAACAGTAGTCTACGATACCTCCTTCGGGTAGCCCGGATATGCCAGGCGTGCCTGTGTTGTCCGAGTGCGCGAGCGCGGCATCGCGAGCGCATAGGAAGCTGCCTTTTGGTAGCTGAACCACTTTCTCTCCAAAGCTCCGTCATCCTGAGCGAACCCTGAGCTTGCCGAAGGGGAGTCGAAGGACCTTCTCGTTTACTCTAACAGTAGTCTACGATACCTCCTTCGGGTAGCCCGGATATGCCAGGCGTACCTGTGTTGTCCGAGTGCGCGAGCGCGGCATCGCGAGCGCATAGGAAGCTGCCTTTTGGTAGCTGAACCACTTTCTCTCCAAAGCTCCGTCATCCTGAGCGAACCCTGAGCTTGCCGAAGGGGAGTCGAAGGACCTTCTCCTCAACTCTAACAGCAGTCCACGACGCTGGAACTTTTACCCGAAAAAACCTTTCCGCGGCACCGCCGCCAGCGTCGTCTGGGTTCTCGGCACGCTCCGGGCAATCCGGCTCGGATCCCGCGCATTCAAAAGCGCCTCATCCCGCGAAATAATCCCCGCCTCGTAAAGATTCGACACGCTCTCATCGAACGTCATCATCCCATCCTTCGAGCCGATCTCGATCATGCTCAGGACCTGCTGGAACCGCCGGTCCCGCAACAGCGCGCGAATCCCATCATTCATGATCATGACTTCCGTGCAGACCACGCGCCCCGTCCCGTCCGCCTTCGGCAAAAGCCGCTGCGCGATGATTGCCTGCAGCGCATTGGCCAGTTGCGCGATGATCTGGCTCTGCTGATCGGCGGGATAGGCATCCACGATCCGGTCGATCGCCTTCGGCGCGTCGATGGTGTGCAGCGTTGCCAGGACGAGATGGCCCGTTTCCGCCGCCGTGATCGCCGCGGAAATCGTTTCCAGGTCGCGCATTTCGCTGATGAGAATCACGTCCGGGTCCTGGCGCAGGACGTGCCGAAGCGCGTCGGGAAACGACTTCGTATCCGTGCCGATTTCGCGCTGCTTCACCCGGCAAAGCTTGTGCGTAAAGACATACTCGATCGGGTCCTCGATCGAAATAATCACGCCGGAACGCGTTGTATTGATCTCCTCCACCATCGCGGCCAGCGTCGTCGTCTTCCCCGATCCGGTGATGCCGGTGACCAGAACCAGCCCCTGCTCCAGCGTGCAAAGCCGCTTCACCACCGGCGGCAAACCTAAGTCGTCCATCGACGGAACCGTGTCCGGAATGTGCCGGAACGTCGCCTCCACCGTGCCGCGGCTGTAATGCGCATTCGAGCGAAACCGCCCCAGCCCCTTCACCATCAGGGCGAAATCCAGCTCCCACGTCTCCTCAAAACGCGCGCGCTGATTTTCCGTGAAAATGCTGTAAATCAATTCCCGGCAAGTCTCCGCGTCCAGCACCGTCTCCGAGGCCGGAACCAGATCGCCGTGCAGCCGGATCATCGGCTGCGAATTGGCGCACAAATGCAAATCGGACCCGCCCCGCTCCACCGTGAGCTTGAGAAATTCAATAATGTCCGGTTCGTTTTCCATAAATCTCTACAAGTTCCGTCATCCTGAGCTTGTCGAAGGACCTCTAACTATTTTCCCGGGCAGCGGCCGTCGTGAGACGGCGGTGGTCTCAGGGGTAGCCCGGACTACTTGTTTGTCCGGGTGCGCGAGCGCGGCATCGCGAGCGCACAGGAAGCCGCCCTTTGGTAGGCAGACCACGGCTCCCCAACTAGAAAAGAGTAAAATAAGGTGCTCCATAAAAATGCCTATGTCAGCATGCTGCTCGAATCGATCCCGCGCAGCCGTCGCTGCAATTCACGCGGATTGCTCGCCGTCTGGACTCCCGTCGCCTCCGTGATTCGGTCGGACTGGATCATCGTCACCAGCGACTGAAGAAAAGTCACGTTCGCCGGGTTGTCGCCTTTGCCGAGAAAATCAGCCAGCTCACGAAACTTCCCCTCCGCAATCCACTTCCGCGTGACCGCCTTATTCTCAAAGTGCTCCACCACCAATGTGCGGCCCTCGGGCAGCGCCGGCACCAGCTTTTGACAAAGAATCCCCACCAGTTGCTGCGAGAGCAGTTGCAGCACGCCCTCCCGCTCGGCGATATCAAACAGGCGCGACAACCGCTCCAGCGAGTCGAGCACGTTGGAACTGTGCAGCGTCGCCAAAACCAGATGCCCCGTTTCCGCCGCCTGTAACGCCGTGATTGCCGATGCGCTGTCGCGTATTTCACCCAACAAAATAACATCGGGACTCTGCCGCAACGACCGCCGCAATCCCTCCGCAAATGTCGCCGTATCCGAAAAAACTTCCCGCTGCGTAAAGAGGCAGTGCTTTGGCGTAAAGAGATATTCGATCGGGTCCTCGATCGTCACGATATGCCGATGATAGTTTTGATTCAGCCAATCCAGGCATGCCGCAATCGTCGTCGATTTGCCCGCGCCGGTCGGGCCGGTCACTAAAACGATTCCAGCCGGACGCGTGACCCACGAAGCCAAAAGTTCCATCGGCACGCCCAGCGTCTCCAGCGCCGGCACCTGCGTCTTGATCGGCCGCAAGACCGCACCGCGCCGAAAGAGCGAGCGAAAAAGATTCACCCGAAAGCGGTTTCCGTCAGACGCGATATAACTTCCGTCGTAGTCGAGCGTCTCGGCCGCAGCCCCGCACTGCCCCCAAAGCGATTCCATCTCTTCGGCCGAGATCGGCGCAACGTCAATCGTCACCAGCTCGCCGTTGATCCGAAATTGCGGCGGCTGGTCCGTGTGGAGAAACAAATCGGAAGCCCCTTGCTTGCCGGCCAGACAACACAAACTATCAATGAGCTCCACGCCTCATAATAAAGACCGTCGCCAAAATTGCGCAAGGTCGCACTCGTCGCTTCTTCGAAATGCCCCCGGCATCAACGTAACCTCGCCAGCCCTCCGTGCGTCATCTAGAATAATCACGAGCCATGAACTTCCTCACCGCGCTCCTTCGCCCCGTGGCCGTGCCGTCATTGGGTCTCATGCTCATCATTTGCGCAAACATCCCGGGCCACGCCTCCTCTCCGACGTCGACTTTCACCGGCCACTATGAACTGGCTGACGCCAAGGCCAAGGCGACTCGAAGTTTTTCGCTCGATGTCAGGCAGACCAACTCAAGGGCCGCCGTTTCTTTCTCGGCCGCCATGGCCGACGGCTCCGGCGCGGCACCGGACGCCGAAGGCAAGGGACGCGTCTCCGACGGAGTTCTTTCCTTCGACTTTACCGACAGCTTCAAGAACGAGGGCACCTGCACGCTTCAATTGATGAAGGACGGCTATCATCTCAGCATCACGATCATCAAAGTCATCGATCCCGCCCCTTTTCATTTCTACGGCAGCGTTCTCCTGAAAAAAATCTCCTCGGTGGCCGGCCAGTAGCGACATTTCCCGATCGAATGTAACCTTTGCCGATTATTTGAGTCTAATCCTTCGTATGGCTCTTCCCGGTTTTTCCCTCGTCCGACCGATTTTGCCGTTGATCGCCAGTCTCTTCGCCCTTTCGACCGGCCCTAGCTGTGCTCAGGAGATGCCCGCCGACCGCGACGAAATCGTCCACGTCCTCAACCGCATCACCTTCGGCCCGCGTCCCGGCGACGTCGAGGCCGTCGAGAAAATGGGCCTGAATAATTACATCCAGCAGCAGCTCCACCCCGAGACCATCGATGACTCCGCGGTGGACCGCGACCTCGCCGGCTTTGAACTCCTGCAGATGTCCCCTCAGCAACTGACCCAGCTTTTCGACGCTGAGCGCAAAAACGCACTGAAAAAACAAAAGAAGCTCGCCGAAGCCGCCTCCGCCAACGGCCAACAAGCCCAGCCCGCGCCCGCCGCGCCCAATCCGGCACCCATGCAGGACGTGAATCAAAATTCCGCCGCCACCCAGGTCGAACCCCCGGCCATGCAAACTTCACCCCAGGAGAAAGTGGCCAAGCTTCTGGAGCAGACCAATGCCTATCGCTCCGTCGCCGCCATCGGCCAGCTCGAGCAGGCCAAGCTTGTCCGCGCGGTCGACTCGCAACGCCAGCTTCAGGAAGTTCTCGTCGATTTCTGGAGCAACCACTTCAACATCGACATGAAGAAAGGGCCCGACCGCATCCTCAAGGTCGTCGATGACCGCGATGTCATCCGCCCCCACATCTGGGGCAGTTTCCGCGACCTGCTCGAAGCCTCCGCCAAAAGCCCCGCCATGCTTTTCTACCTCGATAACGCCGGCAACACCGTCGCCCGCACCGTCACGCTCGAGGCGAAGTCATGTTCACCCAGCGCATTCACGACCAGATGATGCAAAACGGCAACGGCGCCCTCGCGCCCGGCCGTTCCCGTCGTTGGCCAGAAGAAAGGCGGCATCAACGAAAACTACGCCCGCGAAATCATGGAGCTCCACACCCTCGGCGTCGACGGCGGCTACACCCAGCAGGACGTGCAGGAAGTCGCGCGCTGCTTCACCGGCTGGACGCATCAACCAACAGACCGGCGAATTCGCCTTCCATCCCGCGCAGCATGACAACGGCGCGAAGGTCGTTCTCGGCCACCAAATTCCCGCCGGCGGCGGCATGCAGGATGGCGAAACCGTGCTCGATATCCTCTGCTCCAGCCCCGCCACGCGCGCATCACATCGCCCTCGAAATGTGCCAGCGCTTCGTCAGTGACGACCCGCCCGCCGACGCTCGTCGACCGCATCGCCGGCGTCTTCACCCAGACCGGCGGCGATCTGCGCGCAGGTCACCGAGGCGATCCTCGACCAGCCCCGAATTCCTTTCGCCCGCCAATTACAACAACAAGATCAAGTCGCCGCTCGAGTTCGCCGTCTCCGCCGTGCGCGCCTCGGAATCGACCATCATCGCCGCAGCAACCGCCGCCCTTCGACAAGATCGTGCCCGACCATCGAAGGCGCCGGCGTCCTCGGCCGCGGCGCAGGCCGCCGACCGCATCGCCAAGCGCCCGCGCCAATCGCTCAACTGGCACATCTCGAACTGGGCGAGCCGCTCTTCGCCTGCACGCCGCCGACCGGCTACAAGGAGGTCTCCAAGTTCTGGGTCAGCCCCGGCGCGCTGATCGAGCGGCTCAACTTCGCCATGGCGCTCACCGAGCAAAAGGTCAGCGACGTCCGGTTCGATGCCGCAGACCATTCTCGCCGGCATCGATCTCGATCAACCCGAAGCCGTGCTCAACCAGTGCGTCGCCGTCCTGCTCCAGAACAACATCACCGAACGACCCGCAAGGTCCTCGAACAAACCGCCCTGCCCGCGCCGGGCGAAAGCAAGACGGTCAATCCCTCCAAACTCATCGCCCTCATCATCGGCTCACCCGAATTCCAAAGGAAATAAAATATGATGAACGTCAATCGCCGGATCTTTCTCAAACAGGGCGCCCTCGCCTTCGTCTGCATGGGCACGGGCCCGTTCTGGGGGCCGCACTTCCTGCGCCAAACCGCCTTCGCCGCCGATCTCGGCTCCTCCACCGACAACAAAATCCTCATCTGCATCTTCCAGCGCGGCGCGGTCGACGGCCTTTCCATGGTCGTGCCCTACGGCGATCCCTACTACTACCAGAACCGCACCGACATCAGCCATTCGCGCCGCCCTCGCAGGCGCGCCGGCGCCAACGGCGCGCTCGATCTCGACGGCTACTTCGGCCTCAACCCGGCGCTCGCCCCGCTCCTGCCGCTCTTACAAGCAGGGCCATCTCGCGGCCATCCAGGCCTGCGGCTCGCCCAACGCCTCGCGCTCCCATTTCGATTCGCAGGACCTGATGGAATCGGGCGTCGACGAAGACCGCAGCGTGCAGGACGGCTGGCTCAACCGCCTGCTCGGCTGCTGCCCGGAGGACGCCGCCAAGAAGACCGCCTTCCGCGCCGTCTCCATGACGCGCCACCATCCCGCGCAGCCTCCAGGGCGAGCAGGATTCCCTCGCCATCCGCGACCTCGACACCTTCGGCCTCGCCGGCGACACCTCCGTCACGCTGTCCGGCCCGAGCGGCACGACCAACGGCTTTGAAAGCATGTACGGCGCCGCGGTCGACACCGTCCTGCACGGCACCGCGCGCGAATCGTTCGACGCGCTCGATCTGCTCAAGCAGGCCGCAGACCGCCAACTACCAGCCCGGCCAACGGCGCCGTTTATCCGCAAGGCACCTTCGGCCGCAACCTCAAGCAGATCGCGCAACTGATCAAGGCCAACGTCGGCGTGCAGGTCGCCTTCGCCGAGGTCGACGGCTGGGACACCCACGCCAACCAGGGCAACGCCAAGGGCCAGCTCGCCACCCGGCTCGGCGGCTTCGCGCAAGCGCTGGCCGCGCTGCATCAGGACCTCGGCGACCGCATGGCCGATGTCGTCGTCGTCACCATGAGCGAGTTCGGCCGCGCCGTGCACCAGAACGGCAATCGCGGCACCGATCACGGCCACGGCACCTGCTTCTTCACCATGGGCGGCTCGATCAAGGGCGGCAAAGTCTACGGCGACTGGCCCACGCTCGCGCCCGACAAGCTCTTCCAGAATCGCGACCTCGCCATCACCACCGATTTCCGCGACGTCTTCGGCGAAATCTGCGCGCCGCCACTTCAACGTGCCCATGATCGGCGATGCCCAAGCTCTTCCCGCAGTACGCCGTCGACGCGCAACGCTTCCGCAATTTCTGCACGGCGTAGGCAACCTCAGTGGTAGCCGACGTTGTCCCTAACGGCGGTGCTTTCCTTCGGGTAGCCCGGAGACGACAGGCGCGCCTGTGTTGTCCGGGTGCGCGAGCGCCGCATCGCGAGCGCACACGAAGCCGCCTTTTGGTGCACTCCATGCGATGGTCGCGTTTCGCAACCCATAAAAACGTCCGTCATCCTGAGCGAACCCAGCAAGCCGGAGGCTTGCCAGCACCCTAGCCGGTGGTAAGCCTGCGCAGCAGGCATCACCACCGGAACACGCCTCCAAAGACCTCACCCCGGCAGGGGTGACACAGCTACTTTCTATGCGCAATCCGCTCCAACTCCGCCCGCAACCGGCTCTCCACGAACGGCGCCAGATCCAGCGGCGACTCTTTCACGCCCGGAGATAAATCGCGGTCCGTATTCGTCCGGTCGAAGTGAATCTCCGCATCGAAATAAGCCCGCAACTCCGTGATCGCCTTGTCAAAAATCTTCGAGGCGGTTGGCAACTCGGCGCGTTTCACGTCCGGCTCGAAGCCGATCTTCAAATCCGGCACCAGCTTTTCCAGAATCGCCGCGATATCGCGCAGATAGGTGTCGCGTGGCGCGGTCAAATGATACGTCCGGCCCGTGCCCGAAGGCATCCGCGCCAGATCCGACATCGCCGCAATCACCCAGTCGCTGTGGATCAAATTCAGGTTCGCCGTCGGGCGCAACCGGAAGACGAACGGCTCGCCCCGCTTCACCGCCAGCGCCACCGCGTAGGCGCACGCATCGACCATCTTGAAACCGCCCGTACCGCCCATATCGTCCACCACCACGCTGGGACGAAAAATCGCTCCCGCCAACCCCGCGTCAAAATCCCGCAGCACGCGGGTCTCAGCCGCCAGCTTCGAGGCCTCGTAAGGATTGCGAAACGTCTGCCCCATCGCGCTCTCCGCTTCCAGCGCCGTGCCATGCCGCTCGCCCACCACGTACGCCGTGCTGACATGATAAAACGGACCCGCCGCGCGGCCCTGCATCCATGCCTCGGCCAGCCGTTGCGTGCCCTCCACGTTCACCTCGTGGATCTGCCGTGTGACTTCCTCGCTCTCTGCCGTCAGCGAAGTCATCGCCGCGAAGTGCCATAGCCCCCCATCGCACGGCAATAGCGCCTCGAGTTGCTTCTTTTCCAACTGGCGCACGTCGCCCTCAACCAGTGTCACGCGGCTCTTATTTTCGCCCAACCAATCCTGAAACGTCTTCGACTGAAACGCCGAGGAACTCGTACGCACCAACAAACTCACCTGCAGCTTCGGATCGCGCGCCAAATGGTGCCGTAGAAAAGCAAATCCAAGGGCGCCGGTGGCGCCGGTCAGCGCCAGTTTTTGAGGGTGATAAACATCCATGTGATAGGGTAGGAAATCCCCCAAACTTAGGGAACCTGCGATCAGGAGCAACGGCAAAATGGCCTTCGAATTCGCCTCCAGCTTGGAGGACCTAAATGGCTTATCTTTTTAGACCAGTTAGGCGATCTAAGCCCTCCAGAGTTACCGCCTTATACTTTTCTGTGCGATAGTTGGTCCATGAAAGTGACGGCGCGATTACAAAACATTAACGGGAAGAAGCGGCCTGCCCCGCGCATCGTAATGATGCAATTCACGATTATGCTCCGAAACCTCGCCTTCTTTTTTCTGATTGTGGGAAGCCTTGCAGCGCGCGCCTCGGAGCCGATTGCCGCGCCCGCCCAAGGCGCAAGCGCAACGATCACGCAGCCGCATGTCACGGCGGAGCTGATTCCCGAGACGACCACGGTTCAGTCCGGCCAGCCTTTCGACGTCGCGCTGCATCTGCATATGGACCCGGGCTGGCACACCTACTGGATCAATCCCGGCGACGCGGGTCTGGCCACGACGATCAATTGGACGCTGCCGCCCGGCTTCACCGCCGGACCGATCCAATGGCCGACGCCGGAAAAGCATCAGCATGGGACCGCTCATGACCTACGGCTACGCGGGCGATGTTTATCTGCTGACCACGATCACGCCGCCGAAAGGCGATCTGCCGCAACACTTCGACCTCAAGGCCGAGGCGCGCTGGCTCGTCTGCCAGGAGGAATGCATTCCCGGCAAAGCCGAACTGACGTTGCCGCTCGATTCGGGTCTGCTGAACCTGCGCCTGCCCGTCGATAACAAAGATTTTTTCGACTCAGGCGAGGGAGCGGTTGCCGGTGGAGAATACAAGGTGGAAGTTGATGGCCAATTACGAAGACAACGAAGGTATCCAGCTTAATCCTCCACGACAATTGTTGGGGATTCGGTTCGAACCTCAAACGAGTGCCAATTCTTCCATCGGAAATATCTATTTCTTTCCCGAGCAACCAAATGTATTGAGTACCGATTGGACTGTGGTCGAACCGCGGCCTGATGACGTGCTTGCGGCCTTTTATCTGGCGATACCGCTCCAACAAAACGGCGACAAGCCGGCCGAGCTCAGCGGCGTGCTGGTCTCGGATCAGCCGCTGATCGGCAACGCCAAGGCCGTTTACATCTCGGAATTTCCGGTAGCTTCTGGTGCAGCCGCCGCGACAGGCGCGCCTGTCCCTAGCGGCGGTGCAACTCCGCCGGTAACCGTCGCCCTCCGTGCGACGGTGCCTCCCGCCCCCGCAGGCAACGATTCCGTCGCACGGAGTGCGACGGCTACCTCGGAGGGAAACGCTGCACCGCGGCTAGGGACAGCGGCGGCTACCATCGGATTCCTCGGCTTGGCCTTCATCGGCGGACTGATTCTGAATTTGATGCCGTGCGTGCTGCCGGTGCTTTCGCTGAAAGTTTTTTCGCTGATGAAGCACGCGGGCGAAAATCCGAAAGCCGCGTGGATTCAGGGCGTCGGCGTTCACGGCGGGCGTGGTGCTTTCGTTCTGGGTGCTGGCGGGATTGCTGCTCGACGTTGCGCGCGGCGGGAAATCATCTCGGCTGGGGATTCCAGATGCAGTCGCCCGGATTCGTCCTTGGCGCTGATCTTTCTCTTCTTTCTGCTCGGCGCTGAATCTTTTTGGCGTGTTCGAGCTCGGGCCGTCGCTGGTCGGACTCGATGCCAAGGCGACGGGCCATCTCGGCGGACTCGCCTCCTCCTTCGGCAACGGCGCGCTGGCCACGCTGGCCGCGACGCCCTGCACCGCGCCGTTCATGGGCTCGGCGCTCGGATTCGCCGCGCAGCAACCGGCGTTTATTTCGCTGCTGATCTTCACCTTCCTCGCGCTCGGCATGGCGACGCCTTATCTGCTGCTGACGATTTTTCCGGGCGCGCTGCGTTTCGTGCCGAAGCCGGGCGCGTGGATGGAAGCGTTCAAGCAGTTCATGGGCTTCCTCCTCATGGCCACGGTGATTTTTCTCGATCTATGTTTTCGGCGCGCTGGTGGGCGAGGAGCAGGTGCCGTGGCTCCTTTTCGTGCTGCTGCTGGCGGGATTCGCGGCGTGGATTTATGGACGCTGGGCGACGCCGCTGCGCAGTCGGGCGCGTTCGTTTCGCGGCTTGCGTTATCGCGCTGGGTCTTCTTGGCTATGCGATCAATTGGGGCGTGACGTTGGCGAAGGCTGCACCGCCGATAGGGACATCGGCGGCCATCGGCAGCGCTGACGACGGTCATAGCCGCAGCACGAACGGCTGGCAACCGTGGTCGCAGGCCGCGGTCGATGCGGCGCTGGCGCAAGGGCGTCCGGTCTTCGTCGATTTCACGGCGGCGTGGTGCCTGAGCTGCAAGGTGAACGAGCCCGTGGCGCTCGACACCGACGCGGTGAAGCAGGCTTTCGCCCAGAAGAACGTCGCGCTTTTCCGCGCCGACTGGACCCATTCCGATCCCGCCATCTCGAAGACGCTGCAGAAATTTCAACCGCGACGGCGTGCCGCTCTATCTGCTCTATTCGCCGAAGAACAAAGACACGCCGCAAGTTCTGCCCGAGGTGCTGACGCCGGGCATCGTTTTGGATGCGCTGAATAAATTATGAGAACACTTCAAATTCTTGCACCCCTCCGGGGTGCGTTTTTTGCGGGAAAGTTACCGGTGGTGGCGCCCGGTGCTGCGCACGGCAAAGCGGGCTTACCACCGGCTACGGTGCTGCCAAGCTTCCGGCTTGCGGATCGATACGCGACAGACTCGACTTATGAGCTACATTACACCTTCTTCACGCGGAACTTTTACGTAACTTAACCCAACCCCTGACGTCTGAGCTTATATGCGAACTTTTATTTTTGCGGCCCTTTGTCTCGGTGCGGCGCTCGGCGTCGCGGTTACCAGTCCGGATGCGACCGCCGGGATGGCGACCGTGGGCCAGGCCGCGCCGAATTTCACGCTGACTGGCGCCGACGGCAAAACCCATTCGCTGTCCGATTACGCCGGCAAGTTCGTGGTCCTGGAATGGACGAATCCGAACTGTCCCTTTGTGCACAAATTTTACGATTCCGGGACAATGCAAAAGCTGCAGAAGGACGAAACGGGCAAAGGGCGTGGTTTGGCTGCGGATCAATTCCTGCGCGCCTGGCCACGACGGCTACCAGACGCCGTCCGATCTGGCGTCCTACGCGAAGGATAACGGCGTGGCCGCGACGCAAACCCTGCTCGATCCGACGGCAAGGTGGGCCATATGTACGGCGCGCGCACGACGCCCCATATGTTCGTGATCGATCCCAAAGGCGTGCTGATTTATGCGGGTGGCATCGATAATCAAGCCCTCGACCGATCCAGCCGATATTGCCGGCGCGACAAATTATGTGACTGCGGCGCTCGATGAAGCGATGGCGGGCCAGCCGGTGACGACGCCGACAGCGCGGCCTTATGGTGCTCGGTGAAGTACGCGAGTAACTGAGGAGAAACAGCGACGGTCATAGACCGCGCTACAGTCATCCCTCTTCCGGTGGGAGCGGCGGCGGTTGTTCCATCGAGGATTCGTCGTCGTCCTCCTCGATTTCGCGGCGCCAGGCGCGGGAGATGAAGGGCCGCAGAAAGCCGTAGAGCAGATAGGAGACGAACATGACGGCCGGCATCCACCAGTAATAGATGATGTGTAAGCAGAAGCAGCGACGACGGCGCCGAGGAATTTGGGCAGCGAGAATTGGGTGCGCCAGTTGAAGCCCTTGAAGCTCGGGATACTCGAATTTGCTGAACATCATGAAGGAGAGAAAGACCATCAGCGCGGCCAGGCCGATGCCGGCGTAGCCGGCGGCGAGTTCCGTCTTCGTTCTGGTAGTTGGAGATGATGAGCAGCGTGATGGAGGAGATGAGCCCGGCGGCGGCGGGAATGGGAAAGCCGGTGAAGTTGCGCGTGCCGGTGCCGAGATTGTAGGTGGCGGCGATGTTGAACCGCGCCAGCCGGAGCGCGCCGCAGAGCAGATAGAAGCCGGCGATGAGCCAGCCGATCTGGTGCGGGATGTCGTAGAGCACGATCTTGAAAACGAGCAGCGCGGGCGCGACGCCGAAGCTGACGATGTCGGCCAGGGAATCGAACTCGCGGCCGAAGGGGCTTTCCTTGCCGCCGAGGCGGGCGAGGCGGCCGTCGAGCAGATCGAAGACGCAGGCGGCGAGGATGCAGTAGATGCTGACGAGATAGGAGTGGGCCCAGTTCGGCGCCGCCGGTTTCGCGCTGGATGGAGCCCTCGAAGATCTTGAGCACGGCGAGGAAGCCGAAGATGAGGTTGCCCGCCGTCATCAGGTTCGGCAGCAGAAAGATCTTGGCCGGATTCGGTAGTGCGTTGAGGAGGCGGGCTCATGGATGAATGGAACAGTCTAGCTTAGCTGTTTCGGGCCAGCGGGCGATGGGGGTGGCGGCGCCGGCCACGCGGTCGCCGGGCTTGACCAGCACGGTGCATGCCGAGCGGGAGGAAGACTTCCGTGCGCGAGCCGAAGCGGATCATGCCGAAGCGCTGGCCCGCGGTCAAGACGGAGCCCTCGCCGGACCAGGCGACGATGCGCCGCGCGACGAGGCCGGCGATCTGGCGCACAGCGACCGGGCCGTGCGTCGTTTCGAGCCACCAGGAGCGGCATTCGTTGCGCGTGCTGGAATCGGGATGGCGGACGTCGAGAAATTGACCCGCCTTGTAGATCGTGCTCTTCACCATGCCGTCGACGGGCGAGCGGTTGACGTGGACATCGAAGACGGAAAGGAAGACGGCGATGCGGATCATCGGGCCGAGATGAAAATCGGGCTCCTCGATCTCCTCGACGCCGACGACGAGGCCGTCGGCGGCGGAGACGATGATGGCTTCATCGGCGGGAACGGCGCGTTCGGGATCGCGGAAGAAGTAGCAAACGAATAAAGCCAGCAAGGCGACGAGCAGTCCCACTAACCCAATGGTTATTTTCGCTGCCAGCCACGTTGCCGGTAGGACTACCGGAACCACGAAAACCAATAGGAATGCGAGCACGGCAAGCGGTATACTGAAGCGGAGCATTTCTTTACGGGCGGAAGGCATATAAGGAATCGTATCACAAACGCTTCCTCGTTCCCAAGGGCAACTTGGAAACGAGGGTGAAGAATAGTTAGAGATCGTTCGACAAGCTCACGATGACGGACTTTTTGTAGAAGCACTGACGCGCCTGGTCGTAGCAGGCGTGATACTTAATTTTTTTATGCGCATCGCGTTTGTTTCCGGTTAAATCAAGCGGTGACGAAAGAGCAACTCATTCTGGCGAGCGCTTCGCCGCGACGGCGCGAATTGTTGAGTGGAATGGGTGTTCGGTTTGAAGTAGTGACGGCCCGCGTCCGTGAATTGGACGGCATAACATCGCCGCATTTGTTGCCGGTCGAATTGGCCTGGGAAAATGCGCGGCGAAAGGCGAAAGCGGTGGCGGCCTTACGCCCAGGGCGGTGGATCCTGGGCGCGGACACAGTGGTCGCGCTGGACAAGAAAATCATGGGCAAACCAGCTTCGATCGACCAAGCGAGGGATTTTTTGCGGACGTTGAGCGGACAGACGCACGAGGTCATCACGGGTTGCGCGTTGATTGCGCCAGACGGGGAGATGGAAATTTTTCACGATATTTCCCGCGTGACGTTTGCAGACGCTGTCGCACGTGATAATCGGCCGCTACCTCGGCGAAGTGCACGTGCTCGACAAGGCGGGCGGTTACGCCTTGCAGGAGCGCGGGCGAATGGATCGTCGAGCGCGTGGAGGGTTCGCGCGCGCAACGTCATCGGGCTGCCGACGGAAGCGCTGGAAAAAGTTTTGCTCCGGCGCGGATTGCTTGCAAAAGCATTCGGTCTGCTTCAACTTTTCATGAGCAATTTTTTCTATTATCTTCTGCCGTGAACTGACGGCGCGTTGCCGCGGCTCGGCTCGCGGCGCATTACGACGGGATGGATTTGGTGCCGAAGACCGGGCCCGGCGCTGCTGATCTCGCAACCACATCAGCCATTTCGATCCGCCCTTCATGATGGCGAAATTTCCGCGCATGGTCCATTTCATGGCCGACAAGCCGCTGCTGGAAATTCCGATCTTGGGCAAGATGCTGGAGTGGGGCCACGTGTTCCCGATCGACCGGACGAAGAGCGATCGCGGGGCGCTTCGCACGGCGATGGCGCGGCTGGAGGCGGGCAATCGTGGTGGCATCTTTCCGGAGAAAGGAATCCGGCACGGCAAGACCTCGGTGCTCGGCGGGGCGGAGTTGCCGATCGGCACGGCGTCGCTGTGGAAGATGATGGATGTGCCGGTGATTCCGATGGTGATCATCGGCTCGGACCAGATGTACGACTGGAAGAATTATTTTCGACGGCCGCGATTTTTGTCCGGGTGGGCAAGACGCTGCCGCCGGACAAGGATGCGTCGCGCGAGGAATTGCGCGACCGGATCGCGGCGGCCTGGCGCGAGCTTATTCGAGGCGATGAAACGGGACTACGACATCCGGCCCGAAGAACTTCCCCAGAGCGCCCAGGAGCGCTGGGGCCGGCCGGAGTCTAAACCAAGCAGCGTCGATTGAGATTGAAGGTTCGCGTCACGGCGCGATAGATTGAGTCATGCAGGATTTGGGAAAATTTCTCTTCGTCGTCGGCCTGGCATCGTTATCGCGCTGGTGGGCGGATGGCTTTGGTCGGGACGCGGCCTCGGCTGGCTGGGCCGTTTGCCGGGCGATATTCGCTACCAGAACGGCGATTTCCGGTTCTATTTCCCGGTGACGACCTGCATTCTTGTCAGCGTGGTCCTGACGCTGCTGGCTTGGTTTTTGCGCCGATAAATCGATGCAATGCGGAAAAGTTACGAATTTTCCTATAAATTTCCTTTAAAACGCAGGGAAATGCCAACAGAGTGAAAATTGTGAAATGGTTTTTAATCGGTTTCGTTTGTTTGTTTTGCTCAGCGACCTGGGTCCAGGAGATGCGGCGGGCGATCTCTACAATCAAGGCATCAGCGCGTTGCAGAACGAAAAATACGCCGACGCGGCGCAAGATTTTCGACAGCATCATCACTGGCTATCCGACGAGTCCGAACATCGACGACGTGCGCATTCGGGCCGGTTATTGCCTATTTCTACGCGGGGAACTATGCCCGAGGCGATCGATCGACTTGGCGACGGAAGCGAATGCGACGAACAAGCCGCAGTTTCGCGCGACCGCGCTCTATTTCACCGCGCTGGCGCAATTCACAGAGGGGCAAAAGAGCACCGACAAGAGCCAGGCGACCAGTGCATTTGCGGACTCGGCCAAGACGCTGACGACGTTGATCGACCTCTGCACGACGCGCCGACGCCGGACAACAAGGGCTATCTGGAGCAGTCGATTTATTATCGCGCGCTGGCCGAATTTTTGCAGGACGACTACGGCGGGCGGAAAAGGACCTGCTGAACCTGGTTCAGTCTCCGCAATTCACGGCGAGCCTGAGCCGGCCTGATTATCTTTTGCGGCTCGGCAGCGTCTACGCGGTCGAAACCAACCAGGCGGTGACGGCCAAGAAGCCGGCGGAAGTCATTCGGCGCTGGCCGACAAGGCACTGGCCGCATTCGATCAGGTCAGCACGGATCCGAATGCGCTGGTCCAGGCCAACGAAGCGAACATGAGCAAGGCGAAGATTTTATTCCTGATCGCCCAGCTCGATACCACGACCGCCGGTTACGAAAAGGCGCTCGACGCCTTCCGGCAGGTGCGGCGCAAGGCAAGACATGATTCCCATGCAGCAGACACGGCTCGACCAGTTGCGCCAAAACTCGCAGGCGGCGAATTTGCAGGCGGCGCAAAATTCGATGGCGTCATTTTCCAACGACTCGAGCCTGCTGATCGCGCGCGAGGAAAACCGGCTGAAGGATTTGCAGGACGGCCCCGACCCGATCATCCAGGCGCTCATCCGCATGGCGGAATGCTACGTTTCGATGAAGCAGCCGGACGAGGCGCGGACGATTCTGCACCGGCTGATCGCGCACGCCACGCTGACGCCGGACCAGCAGCAGGAAGTCGATTTCCAAATTCTCTATTCCTATGTGCTCGGCGGCCAGACCGACCAGGCCAACAAGGCGCTCGATAATTATCTCAGCAAGCATGCCGGCGATCCGCAGGCCGACAGCATCAGCTACCAAATTGCGGCGGCGTTGCTGACCCGTGGTGACTACGCCGGAGCGTTGTCGCAGGCCCAGCGAAGCTTGAGGGATTTTCCGCCAGGCAAGGGCAAGTATGCCGCCGACGCCATCGGTCTGGAGGCGCAGGCGCTGACGAAGCTCGGACGGATCAAGGAGTCGGAGCAAATCGTGGAAGATTTTTTAAAGGCCGATCCGACCAATCCGAAGGCCAACACGCTGCTGCTGACCCGGGCGCAGAACGAGACGGGCCAGGGAGACCTTAACGCGGCGCTGGCCGATTATCAAACCGTGAAGAACAATGCCTCGGCCAGTCCGGATCTGCAGGCGGCGGCGGATGCCGGATATATCCAGACGCTTAGCGCACTGAAGAGGTTCGATGAAGTCATCACGGAGGCGAAAGCCTTTGCGACGAAATATCCGACGAACGTCAAGGCGCTTCCCAGCGTACTGCTGTTCGGCGCCATGGCGATGGACCAGAAGCATGATCCGGCGGCGGTCCCTGCACTGCAGAGTGTCGCAAAGCAATATCCGAAGGACGAGGCGGCGCCATTCGCGCTGTTCTATGTGCTCAATATCTACCAGCGCGCGAACAACCTGCCCGGCATGATTCAAGCGGCGACTGATCTGCGCACGGCGTTTCCCGATGCTTATCAACTTCTCGCCCAGGCGGCGGATGCAGTCAGCACTGTGCTTCTCAAGCAGAAAAAATTCGACGATGCCATCGCACTCTATCAACCGCTGGCCGATGCGCCCAAGCCGGATGTGGCCGCGGCGGCGCGCAACAAAATCGGAAGCATCTGGCTCGCGGCGGCGCACGCGCTGGGTTACTACCAATCGATGCCGCTGGTCACGCGCGCCGAGGCCGACAAACGGCTGGCCGCAGCCGAGCAGGCTTACGTGACCACGCTCAAAAATTTTCCGGACCAACTGGACGCCGTCGGTGACGCGCTGGACGGCCTCGTCTCGACGGCGAAGCAACGGCGTTCGTGGGGGTTGCTCGACGATGCCGGGATGGAGGGCTATCTCACCAAAATCGGATCCGATCTGACCACGCCCGAAATGCAGGCCCGGCTTGAACTTGCGAAGGCGGGTCTGGTTTTTGTCACGAAGGATGGCAGCCAGCACTACGCGGATGCGATCGGCCGTTTCAAAAGGGTGATCGCGGCCAATCCAGGCCTGCGCTTGACCCGGCAGGAGACGAACCAGTACGGCGAACTGCTTCTCGCGGCGAAGGATTATCCGGCGGCATCGAAGGTTTACACGGATCTCCTGAACAACGCGGCCGCGACAAATCAAGTTGCGCTCGGCGATGCCTATTATGGGTTGGGCGCGACCAGCCTGGCGCAGGGAAATGTGGCGCAGGCGAAGGAGTACTTCCTTAAGCTGAAGGCGCTACCCGGCGGCGGCTTGTGGCATCCGCACATTCTCGAGGCAAATTACGGCATTGCGCTGGCTGATGAACAGTCGGACCAGGCATCCGATCTCGATGAAGCACGCCAAACCTATTCGCAGCTGATGCAATCGCCCCAAGGCGGTGTGGTGTTGCAGGCTAAGGCGATGATTGGTTATGGCCATCTTCTGGAAAAATCGGGAAATGCCATCAAGCCGACCGCGGCGGGACCGAACGAATACGCGGTTCACTATTATCAGGAGCCGCATCTGCTTTTTGGTCCGGCGGTGCCCGAGCAAAGTGCGGAAGGTCTCTACGATGCCGGTCAGGCGTACGACAAAGCGGGCGACAAGGCGAATGCGAAGAAGCAGTACGATTCCCTGCTGAAAGCCTACGCCACCACGGCGCCCGATTGGGCGGCCAAGGCGCAGGCGGCCGAGGCGCAGTAGTACGGCAACCAACTTAGGATTCACTCTCGATCTGTCATCCTGAGCTTGTCGAAGGATCAGCGTCAGGAAGATGTGGCTGCCATCTTATCGCTGTTTGACGAAGTATGGACTTATCCAATTACGTGTGAGTTTTCCCGGAGCTGATCCTTCGACAAGCTCAGGATGACAGGATTTTGGGGTGGATATAGAGTAGTCAACATGACGCTTACTGAACGCGCAAAAGCACTTTGTGTCGCCCTGCCACGGGTTTATCCCACCGCGCATTGCGAACTCGATTTCTCGAATCCGTTGGAGCTGTTGATCGCGACGGTTCTTTCCGCGCAATGCACCGACGTGCAGGTGAACAAGGTCACGCCGGCACTTTTTAAAAAATATCGGACGGCGCGCGACTACGCCGAGGCTGATCCCGCCGAACTCGAGAAGGATTTGCGGGCGATTGGCTTGTATCGCGCGAAGGCGAGAAATATCCGCGCCTGTTGCCGGTTGCTGGTCCACAAGCACGGCGGAAAAGTGCCGGACACGATGGAGGCGTTGGTGGAGCTTCCGGGCGTGGGGCGCAAAACGGCAAACGTGGTTCTCGGCAATGCCTTCGGCAAAAACATGGGCGTGGTGGTCGATACCCACGTGGCACGGCTCTCCGGTCGGCTGGGTCTGACGCGCCAGACCGACCCGAAAAAAATCGAGCCGGTGCTGATGAAGCTGGTTCCACAAAAGGACTGGACGCTCTTTTCGCATTGGCTGATTTTTCACGGACGGCGCCGATGCAAGGCGATAAAGCCCGATTGCCCGAACTGCGAGATCAAGGATTTGTGTCCGAGTTATCCGCGGTTCATGAAGCTGAGGAAAAACCGAGGCTGAATTTTGACGGAATTGACGGAATGGCTGAGGATGAAAATTGGTAGCCCGCGCTATTCAGTGCGGCGGAAGGCACTTCAGCGACATCCTTCAAGCTGTCATCCTGAGCTTGTCGAAGGATCTCTGACTATTTTGATCAAGTCAGGTCGAACGAGGGAATGGTTAGAGGTCCTTCGACAGCGCCGAGACAAGCTCGGCTTGCTCAGGATGACGGCTTTTTTTTAATGAGTCGTTGACACGATCTGCGGCGTGGGCCAGACCCAATCGCCCTGCTCATAATCGACCTGCGATGGGGAATCGGTTTTGTAAACAACCTTGCCGCCGTCATCGATTTGGTTCCAGCCCACGGAATAAAGCGCAAAGGTCCCGTCGGGTCGAAGCTGATAATGATAAGGCTGGCCGTTCATGATGTCGTGCGGAACGGCGGCGATGTCGGCGGGTGCCAGCGCATCGAGCGAATTCGGATAAACGCCCTTTGCGAGATGATACCGCTCCAGCGCGCACGCGATCCGCGCTTCGTCGATCCAGACTTGGGCTACAGCAAACTTGATAGATATATTGGTGAAGGTCGGCGCCGATACCACGAAGAAGAGATTCCAAGGCGCCAGTCGCCAGGGCAATGACTCTGCTTGCTCGGTTTCGATCTCAACCTGTCGGTTAATATCCGGAAACGCCCGGCGCGATTGCGGATCAATGCTCTTTAACTCTCGAAAAAGGAAATTGACCATTTTTGTTTTATCTTGCTCGAGCCATCCGGCGGGATAGAAACCATACATTGGAGCGACATCACGTTTTTTGGTTTGAAGCAACTTGATCCAATCATAATTAGGGATAGTTTCCGTGATGATTTCCCCGCGCATGGTGAATTGGTACTTGGAGAGAAAGTCGGCTTTTGCCAGTTGATCTTGCAGCTCCACAAGCTGAGCATCATTCCAGGCATGCCGGGCCAAGCCGTCATAGATTGCCGCACCGTCGATGGCGGCAACTCCTATGGCGACGAGTCCGCCAACCAGGCTGGGATCAGCGCTCGTGCCCGAAAGCAGTTTGTAATTTGTCTTGATATCCGCCAATGCCAGATCGGGCTGATGATGGTCGAGCGCGAGAACGGCGTGGAGGGTGATGATTTTTGACAGCTTGATTGGAGCAGTGATAGGTCCCAGGGGGCGCATCACAGGAGGAGAAATGGTATAATCCAAATTGAAACGGCAAAGAGGCCGCGTGCCTGATGCGGCCATAAAATCGGCGAAGAACGGGTAGATGGCGTTGAATTGTGCCAGCGTGTCGCCGGAGGATTTGGCGCCGGGAAAAGCGAGTTGATAGTCGGCGGCGATGACTTTTTGAACTTTCGTCATGTCGGGTAATTCACCCCGCATCCAATTACCCAGGGGCGGAGAATCGAGTGTGGGAAGATCGCTGCGCATGGCTCGGTTTAATGGGCCCACACCCATGTAAGAAGTGCCGTCGAGGCCTTTTTCAGATTCCAGCTTGAAGAGCGGAAGCGCGGCGAGATTCTGGTCGTCGGGGACGGGCCGCGGGATGAATTTGTTGTAGTCGAACGATTCCCCCCGAGCTTCCCATTTCGCTTTGGTGGCGGCCCAGGCGTGGGCACCGCGCCAGTCTTCCTCAACGTAAAGGAGGATGACGAGAGCGATCATCGCGAGGATGAATTTGAGGAAGCCCCAGGACCAAAGGAAGCGGATGACTTTGGTTAGAAATCGTTTCATGCGGTCCGCCTGCTTCGGCAACAATCTGGGAAGCTGCTTCCTGTGACCTCGCGCGGCGAGGTCACCCGGACAACAAGTAGTCCGGGCCACCCAGAAGAAATGCGCTTCATGGCGATTCAAGGAGACAAGCAGAGGCACGGCTTGTCGAGGGAATCTTTTTGTGGGCCGCGTCGCGGAGTGCGACGGCTACCGACGGAGGGGCCATTGACCGCCGCTAAGGACAGCGGCGGCTACCTTGCAGGCTACCGCGCGTCTCGAAGCTGCTTGAGCAGCGGGAGGTCCGCTTCGGGAAATTGGTAGTCCATCAGCTCGTCGAGGGTGACCCAGCGAAGGTCGGCGACTTCGAGCTTCTGCGGTTCGCCGGAGAGGATGCGCGCCTCGATAGAAATAGAGCCGCACATCGCGATCGGGATAGGCGTGGACGATGTGGTGAATCTCCGCGCCGATCTCGGTTTCCACGCCGAGTTCCTCCATCAGCTCGCGATGCAGCGCGGCCTTCAACTCCTCGCCCGGATCGACCTTGCCGCCGGGAAATTCCCAGTAGCCGCCGAGCGTGTCGTCCGCCAGCCGCTGCGTGATGAGCAGCCTGCCCGTCGTCGCGGCGGATGACGCCGGCCACGACATCGATGGGCGGGTGAGTCACGACGCGTTCCTGCGGAGGAACAACGATAACGGGGCGGCTTGAGAACCTTGCAGCGAAAGAGCGGCGTCAGGGCTGGTCGCGTGGCTGACGCCGCTCCATGCGTCATTTCTTGGCTTTCTCCCAGTCGGCGAGGAATTGCTTCAGGCCGCTGTCGGTGAGCGGATGCTTCAGCAATTGCTTGAGCACGGAAAACGGCGCGGTGATGACGTCGCTGCCGATCTTGCGCCGCCTCGAGGAAATGCATGGGCGAGCGGGCGCTGGCGGTGAGGATTTGCGTCTCGTAGCCGTAGTTGTCGTAGATGGTGCGGATGTCGCGGATGACCTGCATGCCCTCGGTGCTGATGTCGTCGAGCCGCCCGACGAACGGGCTGATGTAGGTCGCGCCGGCCTTGGCCGCGAGCAGCGCCTGCGAGCCGGTGAAGCAAAGCGTGACGTTGGTCTTGATGCCCTTGGAGGTGAAATGCTTCACCGCCTTGAGGCCCTCGCGGAATGAGCGGGACCTTGACGACGATGTTCTTGTGCCACGCGGCGAGGCCCTCGCCCTCCTTGATCATTTCCGGCGCGGTGATGCTGACGACCTCGGCGCTGATCGGGCCGTCGACGATCTCGGTGATCTCCATGATCAGTTGCTTGAACGGCTTGCCGCTCTTGGAGGCGAGCGTCGGGTTGGTGGTCACGCCGTCGATGAGGCCCATGTCGTGGGCTTCCCTGATTTCCTTGGTGTCGCCGCTATCGATAAAAATCTTCATAGAAGTGTACTTTAGCACCGTGGCAGCGCGAAACAACCCGTAAAATGAGTCGTTGCCAAAGCTTAACAGAGACGATTCATTAACCTAATTCGTCGCTCAATTCTGCGAAAGATCCGTCTTCCACGGAAGCTGGTTCCACGGGCTGTTCGGGTCCTTGGGATTGAGAAGCATCACAGCACATGCATCGAACTTATAATCACGTACCCCGGCCCACACTTGTCGGGAGTCGAGGAAGTTATTGCTCATCTCCTGCCAAGAGCTGAAATTGGACTGAACTTGTCGAGCATTGGCTATGAGCAGGTTCCACGCTTCCTCTTCACTAATATATCCTGCGTCATAGCCTTGGTTAATCATGTTCGCATACCGGCATAGGTCCCATGCAACGCCGGTCCGTCCTCCCCATGTAAGATAGCTTTGCCGAACCGCATTCGGGGTCGCAGCCTCTCCCCAGCCGTCCGGAGCCTGAACAATCGCATTCACGATCAAGAAGGCATTGAATTGGTCATCCTTCATCGCGGCGAGTTTTGCGCCTGCTTTTTGGTAAAAAGTACGATGTCCAACTGTCGCCAAATCTTCCATCTCCTTGAGAAAAGTTGGCCTGTCCACAATATCCCAATCGTCTTTCATCCTGCGTTTGACTTCATCCAAAGGCCGCGGATCCTCATATCCAAGCACCTGTGGATTAATTCCGTCGGTTTGCGCGTAGATTGCGCCGACGGCGAGAGCCCATGATTTTGCCTGCGGTAAAGGCGGGACCGGATTCGGACGAATAAGGATATGAATATCACCGGAATCGGCTCCTTTCGCCTGCAACAACTGCTCCGTATCGAGATCGCCGTGGTTGGCCAGATAGGTGAGTGCTGAATTACCCATTAGGTCCTTCGAATGCACGTCAGCACCTTGATCCACCAGAAAGCGAACGGCAGGTGCGTAATCATTGCGGCAGGCGTGCATCAAAACAGTCAGTCCCTTGTTATCCTGCAATTCCAATTTGGCGCCGCGTTGTATCATTTGCTGCCACGTTGGTATGTGGTCGTACAAAATCGAGTACATCAGCGCGGTTTCCCCCAGATTATCTTGAAGGTTGACGTCGGCTCCCTTGCCGAGCAGATATTCGAACGTGGTGGGTGTCGCTGAAGTCGCGGCCCTCATTAGCGGGGTGGTGCCATCTTCAGATTTTCCGTTCAGATCCGCGCCATGGGCGAGCAGCAGGTCAATGAGTGGGAGATCGTTGGTTCTGGCCGCCCAAGAAAGAATGGCGAACCGGGGCTTGTGAAGATCGATCTGTTTCATTGAAAAAAGATTGGGATTCGCACCCGCGTCAAGAAGCAGCTTTACGGTCGAGAGACGGTCTTTGGAAACCGCATAAAAAAGGGCCGGGTCGCTGGGATCGTGAACGTTTACATCGGCGTTGTGACTGATCAAAAGCGACGCCAGAATGTCGTTGCCGTTGCGAACAGCGTATATCAACGGAGTTATTCCGTCGGTTCTTGCCACATTCGGATTCGCACCGGCGTCAAGCAGGGCTTGGGCCGCCTCGTTGTTATTGTAGTAGCAGGCATAACTAAGGGGTGTACTGCCGTTACGATCCGTTATGTCAACCTGAGCTCCGCGGGCAATTAGAAACTTAAGCACTTTGATGTCGTGCTTGACCGCGAAATGCAAGGGCGCCGCACTATAACTTCCAGCCTTACCATTGATTGGAGCGCCCTGGTCAAGCAAGGCCTGAACCTGGTTAAGGTTCGCTTGCTCACATGCAACTTCCAGAACGGAAGTCAGAGCATTGTCAGGAGCAGCGGGAACCGAAGTCGTATTTGTGCTGTCCGCCTCCAATGACCCAAGGCTTAATATCAGCCCGATTAGCGGTAGGAATAGAATGATTCGATTCATAGTGGTCACACTTTCGTCTTAAAGAACTGCGCAATCCGGTCGGCGACAAACTCGAGCATTTCCGGGGTCAAACCTGGATAGACGCCAATAAAAAGCGTCTGGTTCATGATCGTGTCGGTGCCGGTCAACTCGCCATGAACGCGGCGCGGGATGTTTTCGAATCCAGGCTGCTTGAGCACATTGCCGGCGAAGACAAGGCGCGTTTCGATTTTCGCTTCCTCGAGGAAGGTGATGAACTCGCGCCGGTTGATGTGCGGCTTGAGCGTGATCGGAAAACAGAACCAGGACGGATCGGCCTTGGGATGCACGACCGGCATGATGAGGTGCTCCTCCCACTGCCGGAGACGTTCGAGATAAAACGCGGCGTTGCGGCGGCGTGCGGCGATGAAGGCGGGAAGCTTCTTGAATTGCGCGCAGCCGATGGCCGCCTGCATGTCGCTGACCTTGAGATTATAGCCCAGGTTGGAATAAATATATTTGTGGTCGTAGCCGTGCGGAAGCGAGCCGAGCTGCCAGTCGAACCGCTTGCCGCAGGTGTTGCTCACGCCGGGCTCGCACCAGCAGTCGCGGCCCCAATCGCGCACGGAAAGGCAGGTCTTGCGCAGGCCGCCCTGGTTGACGACGACCATGCCGCCCTCGCCGAGGGTCATGTGATGCGCGGGATAAAACGAGATGGATGACATCGCGCCGAACGTACCCACGAGCTTGCCGTTCCAAGTCGAGCCGAGGGCGTCGCAACCGTCTTCGAGCAGCCACAGGTTGTGCTTCGCGGCTATCGCGGTGAGCGTGTCGAGATCGCAGGGAATGCCGACGGTGTGCGGAACAAAAATGGCGCGCGTTTTGGGTCCGATGGCCGCCTCGATTTGCGCAACGTCGATGTCGTAAATGCCGGGCTGGCAATCGACGAAGACGGGGACGAGTCCGTTTTGCACGAGCGGCGTGAGCGTGGTGGGAAACGTCACCGCCGGCGTGATGACCTCGTCGCCGCGTCGCAAGCCGTCCTTGACTTGCGGGCTGAGCAGCGTGGCGATCATGAGCAGGTTTGCCGACGAACCGGAGTTGACCAAGTAGGCGGCCTGGCTGCCGAAGTAATCACGCATTTGCTTCTCGAACTGTTGCGCGAAGGGACCCGCGGTCAGCCAGAATTGCAGGATGCTTTCGACGCCGAGACGCATTTCCTCGTCGTCATAGACGCGGCCGGCATAAGGAACTTTGCTTTCGCCGGGGATGAATGGCTGGGGCGCATGGGCGATTTCATGGTAGCGCGAAACGAGGTGCAGGATTTCCTCGCGAAGTTGCGCGGCGTTGGCTTCGGAAGGATTCATGGGGCGTAGGAATTATCGCATGCCCTCATGCTCTTGCGATGCAAAAGAGGCTTGGAAAAACCGCCTGAAAATCGGAATCCGCGTGTGAGGCGTCGCCTTACAAGAGTTTCATCCGCCGCCCAGCAGACAACCTTTGGAGAAAAGGTAAAATCGTTCCGTGTGCGATAAAATGGAAAAGTTACGCGGCGAACAAAGACGAGGCAAAAGGGGGCAAACGCTGGTGGAGTATGCGTTGATATTGGCGTTTATTTCGCTGCTTACGATATCGGTCCTAATGCGGCTTGGCGCTCAGGTCAAAAGTGTTTTCACGACGATCACAAGTCAGCTCGCGTCGGCAAGTAGTAGCCACTAGACTTTCGAACTACGCCCGCTATTGAGAGCTCGTCAGATAAGAAGTGCGGCAGACGTTGACCACAGATACACTTTTCGAATGAACTGCCTGGCGCGGGACTCATTCACCATTTATTCCGGCAAGCGCGTGCTGGTGACGGGTCACACCGGTTTCAAGGGCGCGTGGCTTTGCGAGTGGCTGCTGGGATTGGGCGCGCAGGTGCATGGGCTTTCACTGCCGGCGGCCAAGCCGTCGCTTTTCTTTGCGCTGGAACTCGAGCGGCGCATGAAGCACTACATCCAGGATATTCGTAATGCGCACGAGCTGGAACATGCCGTGCGCGAGATCAGGCCCGACTTTATTTTTCATCTCGCCGCGCAGGCGCTGGTGCGCGTTTCCTACCGCGAACCGGTGGCGACTTTCACGACCAATGCGCTCGGCACGGCGAACCTGCTCGATGCGGTGCGCACGGCGAATCTCGCATGCAGCATCGTCGTGGTCACCACCGACAAATGCTATCGGAACGATGGCACCCCGCGCAGCTTCAAGGAGACCGATGCGCTCGGCGGTCACGATCCGTATAGCGCGAGCAAGGCGGCGGCGGAGATCGTGACGGCCTCGTATCGCGATTCGTTTTTTGCGCACGGGACGGATGTCGCGCTCGCCTCGGCGCGCGCGGGGAACGTGGTCGGCGGCGGCGACTGGGCGGAGGACCGGATCGTGCCCGACTGCATTCGCGCGCTTGGCGCGGGCAAACCGATTCCTGTGCGCAATCCCGATTTCACGCGGCCCTGGCAGCATGTCCTGGAACCGCTCAGCGGCTATCTTTTGCTCGGAGCGCGGCTGGAGCAAGCGCGGCAGAGAAAATCAGCGGAGGAAATTGCGCGCTTTGCGCAGCCCTTCAACTTCGGGCCCGAGGCGGATGCGAACCGGACCGTGCGGGATCTTGTCGACGAGGTATTGCGGCATTGGCCCGGATCATGGCAGCAGATTCCGCAGGAAAAGCATCTGAAAGAAGCGCCATTGCTCAGTCTCGATATTAATAAGGCCAAGGAAATTCTCGGCTGGCAGCCGCGCTGGAATTTTGCGACGACGATCGAGCAGACCGTTTCCTGGTATCGGAGCTATCTGCAAAAAGATGCCGCCTCTTCCATGATCAATTTCACGCAGAAGCAGATTTGGGCATATGGAGACGGCAAGTCTTCCGGAGGTAACCTCCTTGGAGGTTGATGCCTCGACAAGCTCGGGATGACGCGCGTATTTTGTCCAGGTGAGTGATACTGGTTTAAGCGCTGGCCAAGGCAAAGGTAGTCGTTTTTTTGACGGCTGTACCCTTCTCACCGTTGTAATCCTCTTGCTATTTCTGTTCGGAATAGGTCTTGGACCGATGCCCGGTGGAATTAAGCGCGACGAGATGACAGCAGCGATACAAATAGCCCATACGCTGGGGTTATGTTTGTATTCCTATGCAAATGATAATCAAGGAAACTATCCCGACGGCAAAAGCTCCACGGAAGTTTTTCAGAAGCTCTTGGATGAAGGCTACGTAAGCGATCCAACCATTTTTTACGTTGCGATGGCCGGAAAAATAAAGCCGGTTCGCGGTGTAAAGCTCAAGCCGGAAAATGTTTGTTGGGATTTGACGGTCCCCGCAGATTCAACGTCGCCAGACGAGCTTCCACTCGTTTTTCTAACTGGGTATAAGATCAGTTATGCTCCTGGCGCGGCAGCCGTCCCTTTGGTCAAGCCTTTCCCGCGTTTTGGGTCGGATGACCCCGACCAAACGTTCGTCGATTGGTTTTTGGGACGGCACACAATTCATTGGGCTGAATTTGGCGGAATCGTGGTTGAGTACAAAAACAATATGTCCAAATTTATGAAGCGGGGATCCTCTGGTGGTTCCAATGTCACCGTTGCGAATTTCATTTCACCGGAATTCAAGTCGGACGGCAGGACGTATCGCCAACTTACGCCTGGCGGGGTGCTGCCGTAGACCGCCCCGTCGCACGGAGTGCGACGGCTACCTTCGGAGCCTTTTGGTAAGACGATGAAGATCAAAAGGAACTGCTCCGGCTAACGTCGTTCTGGTGGCAAATGCGACCAGATTTGCTTGGGCTGCTCTGGCAGAAGTCGGCGGCCGCTCCGCTGAAACTCTCCCAGAGCTCCGCGAAACGAGAAAGCGCTCTCTCCAACTCCGTCATCCTGAGCGAAGGCGAGCGGAACGTCTGTTTACCCGATCAGCTAGGCCGAGTCGGAGTCGAAGGACCTGGGTTGGAGAACGAAGGCATGAGGCCCTCCCAACCCGGGTTCATCTTCTCGATAAGTCCGATCTTCTTGGCCCGCGTCCAGCCCTGCAGTTGCTTCTCTCTCGCGATGGCTGATTCGATGTCATCGAAAAATTCCTCATAGACAAGGTTGTGTGTTATGTATTTCCTCTCGTAGACACCGTTCTTATGCTCCCAAACGCGCCCGTGGAGATCGCTCGTCACGCATCATAAAGGCAGCGCGAGTGGCTGCTCATGATGTAAGTCCATCCGCCACGCTCAATCATTTTGAATATCGTAGCAAGGTCCTTCGGCTGCGGCTCGGCGAAAGTTGCTGGGAAAAAGGACTTCACTGCTCGCCTTCGCTCAGGATGACGGAACTTTGAGAGAGAACTCGCTTTCAAGCTCCTAGATTGCCGCTTGCCCAGCCACCCCCAAATGTGAACGCGTGGAACTCGAATACGCGTTCCAGCGAGTTTTGTCGGCGTTGCCGAATGCTGGGGATAGAAGGACGCAGCCTGCACTCCTATCGTTACGCCTGGGCACAGCGGGCGCGTGCGGCGGGCATGCCGGAACGCGAGGCCATGAACCATCTTGGGCATGAGTCCAGAGCGATCCATGCTGCCTACGCTGGCGGTGTCACGGTCGCGACGCTGCCGCTGGAGTTCTACGAAGCACAGAAAGCGCAAAACGTGGTGCAGTTCACGACCGCGGCCTAGAACCGCACGCAAGACAACCCAGCGCTTCGAAGCCAAACCGCCCCATAAAGGCCACCGCCGGGGGCGGTTTGGAAGCGAGCGTTGCCTCCATGGCCGATGACCCGCGCCTTCACCTTGCGTGGGTGCCGTGCTCGGCGTGGCGCCCGTGGTTGCCGTGAGAAGCGTGAGCATCGTGATCGTCGTCAAAAGCGTCATCATCGTCGTTGGCGTACGCTGCTGACGATGGTGACGCAAAGCGACTGCGCCGACTGTGATGACTCGTCACGACTAATGTGGCTGCTCGCGTCTCTTAGACCTAAGAGGTGGCGTGTTCTGCTTTCACTACACTGGTCCTAAATAATGCACCCTGACTTCTTGTGATGGGTCAGCTAGACATTTGTTTGTAGGCTTCGATGTCTTATGAAAACCAAATTGACCAATTTTCTGGCGAAAGATGGATCACGCAAATTTGCAGAGTTGCCCCAGACGAAGCTTTGGCACGAATTGCGCGATCATTTGCGAGCCTTAAAGGGTGCGGTGATCACGAACTTCATGACAGATGGGATCACAGAGGCTTGGATAGATTTCACCTTTCAGGGGCAGACCTTTGCTGTAAACGACCAATTCGGAGACTACTGGTTTTTTGTTAACGACCCAAATTGCTCAGATGAAATTCTGACGGAGATAGTGGACCATTGTGAGATGCTTTTAACTCCGTAGGTCTGGCCTTATGAAAGCTGGTAGACTGGTCGGGAGGAATTCGAGGTTAAATAAGAGGAATCACGATGACGCGCGCAAAGATTGTTCTGATTAATTGGTCACTTCCTACCTGCTCGGCTCGGACTGATAACGATATTCTCATAACGTTCAAACCTCCTGAAAAAAGTCTATCGCTCTCGGACATGATAGAAATGGATCTAGAGCGTCTCAACGTTCCTCAGGAAATTAGAAACCTCACCACAGGGTCGAAGTTTGTCGTTTCGGTTAAGGATAATGACGTTCATGACCTCCGATTGCCCATGGGACCTTCGGGCAGCTCACGCTTTCCGTCGGTCGAGCGATTAAAAGGAGTCTGATCAGCTAAACGATAGTCTAAAATGCGACCGAGTTTGCGACCACTGCGACCAGAAATGCGACTAAATGAGCAGTCGCGAGTTAGATCGAGTTTTCGCGAGTTCAGCTTGATTGTGAGTCGTTTAAACGGGATAGTCGCGGCGTTCTAGAGGGTGTAGGTAGGCCGACGGCTACCCCGCAATTAACTTTGATGCTGCGCGCATTTTCGAGCATGGTGACGGAATGAACGTGAATCTGCTCGATCTGAAGGCGCAGAACAACGCGCTGGAGCCGGAATTGCAGGAGGCGTTTCTGCGCGTGCTTCATTCCGGTCACTTCATCCTGGGGCCGGAAGTGGAGCGATTTGAGCGCGCGCTGGCGGAGTTCACCGGCGCGAAATACGCCCTCGGCATCAGTTCCGGAACGGACGCAATTCTCTTAGCGCTGATGGCGCTGGGAATCGGTCCCGGCGATGAAGTGCTGTGTCCGAGTTTCACGTTTTTCGCCACGGCCGGTTGTGTGGCGCGGGTGGGAGCGACACCCGTTTTTGTCGATTCATGCCCGGTTTGTTTCAATCTCGATGTGCGCGACGCGGCCCGGCGCATCACACCGAGCACGAAGGCGATTATACCCGTGCATCTTTTTGGCCAGGCGGCGGAGATGGACGGCGTGCTTGAACTGGCCCGGCAACACGACTTGCGGGTGATCGAAGATGCGGCGCAGGCGATGGGCGCGACCTATCGCGGCCGGCAGGTCGGAACGCTGGGCGATTTCGGCACGGTCAGTTTTTTCCCGACGAAAAATCTTGGCGCCCTGGGCGATGCCGGCGCGCTGCTGACCAACGATGCGGCTTTGTTTGAGCGCGCAAAAATTCTCCGCATGCACGGGATGAATCCCAAATATTATCATCAGGTGGTCGGGGGCAATTTCCGGCTCGATGCGCTACAGGCGGCGTTTCTTTCCGTGAAGCTGCCGCATTTCAATGGATACACTGACGCGCGGCGACGCAATGCCGCACTTTACACGGAGCGGTTGGCGAAACTTCCGGGTGTGGAACTGGCGCGGGCTGAAGATTGCGGATGCGCGAAAGCGTGCGATTCCACGACGAGCGCACGCGTCGTTCTGCCGGTGGCTTATCCCCATAACGGCCCCATCTGGAACCAGTACACGCTGCGCGTGATCGGTGCGGGCCCACGCGATGCTTTGCGCGCCCATCTGACCAGCCGGGGAATCGGTTCGGAAATCTACTATCCCCTGCCCTTGCATGAACAGGCCTGCTTCGCGCAGCTCGGGGCCAAACCGGAGGACTTTCCCTGGGCGCATCGTCTGGCGGGTGAAGTCTTGAGCCTGCCGATTTATCCCGAGATTCCGGCGGACCATATCGGACAGGCGTGCGCGGTGATCGCCGAATTCTTATCCTCCTGATACGCACTTTGGGATTTGGTCATCCTGAGCGATCAGTTCTGGACATCTGAGAAAGGGCAGACCGAACTGATCCTTCGACAAGCTCAGGATGACAGGCCTTTGATCGGGCTACTCCCCGACGCCCGGATCGAGAAAAGTCCAATCCGTGGGCAAATAAAGTCCGGTCCTGATGAAGAGCAAATAGCGCAGCCGACCGATCGGATCGAGATGCTGGTACTTGCCCTCATGGAGAAGACGGACGTTCGTCATGTAATCGATGATCGTCGTGGCCTCCTGAGTAGCCGCCTGGGGGGAGCCATAGTACTCCCGAAAGGAACCGTGGCGATGGTTCAAAGTTTCGACCTCATCCGGCGAAAAAATCCCGGTCGCCGCCAGGTCCCGCACGAGATTTCCCGAACCAAAATCGCGCAGGTAAAGATAAGAGCGGACCGCCTCGCCCTTGTACCAGGCGTGGAGAAGGGGATCCATGAGATAGACCCAGGCGAGGCAACAGAACAGAATGATGAGCAGCCAGGAAGGCGCCTTGGGAGCACCCTTGGGCCCGTGGCGAATCGAGTAACCCTTTTGAAGATGAACGATCTCGGGCTCGATCAGTTCGTAGGGATCCAGCGATGGGTCTTCCCGGATTTTTTTTTGGAAGAGAGACTTCGCCATTCCGCGCTCACGTAAAAGAAACCTTGGGAACTTCGCGATCACCCGCGTCGGTGATTTCGTAGAGGCTGGCCGGACCGAAATTAAAGATGCCGGCGAGGAGGGAATTGGGGAAAATTTCGCGCTGGATATTGTAGACCCGCACCGACTCGTTGTAGGCCTGCCGTGCCAGGGAAATCGTGTTTTCGGTTTCGGTCAGCTGGTTCTGGAGCTGCAGCATCGTTTCGTTGGCCTTCAAATTCGGGTATGCCTCCACCACGGCAAAGAGCTTCCCGAGCGACTGCGTGAGGGCGCCTTCCGCGGCTGCTACTTTCTGTACCGCATTGGGATCGGACGGATCGGTCGCCGCCTGTTGCCGGGCAGCCACGGCACCGTTGCGCGCCGCGACGACCTCGTCCAGCGTGCCGCGTTCGTGCGCCATGTAACCCTTCGCCGTCTCGACCAGGTTGGGAATGAGATCGTGCCGTCGCTTGAGCTGGACATCGATCTGCGCGAACTGATTCTTGAAGTCGTTGCGGAGCGCAACCAGCCGGTTATAAATGCCGACGCCCATGCCACCCAGGACCAGCACGACGAGGACTACTATTCCGAGAAGAAGAAGGACGCCGATTAAAAAAGGGCCCATGAATGTGCTAAGGTTTTCGGTCCGTGAAAATTAAATACACCAACAGCATCGCGAATCCCCTCCCAAAAGCAAGAGCGATCACGCTTCACAACCCGGCCCACGGTCTGCAAATGCTAAGGCCAAGGAGCGCTTACTTGTACCGTGGTGCCCCGCTGGCATTGTCAGGCCCGAGAATGACGCCTGCCACCTGGTCACGAATAAAATAGGCTACGAGTTGCTTCAAACTCTTATCGCGATAAAAATAAATTTTATCATCTATCGTGGGATCATCATGCATAACCTCAGCCATGACCTCATTTTTAGAGCCACTGCGCATAACGACTTCATAGACCCGCATCCTCGAATAATAGTCATCATGCCGACACCTGTCCAGAGGATGCGGGAGCGAGGCCGCGTATTCCTGCGCGTACTTTTTCCATGAAGATCTTATTTATTCGCGGAGGAGCATTGGGCGATTTCGTCGTGACGCTGCCAACCCTGCGTCTTTTGCGGCAACGCTGGCCGGACGCGCAGATCGAGCTCCTCGGACATTCCCGCATTGGCGAGATCGCATTGCATCGTTACTACCTCGACGCGATCCGTTCGGTGAATCATGGGCCATTGAGCGCCTTTTTTACGCCGCGCGCCGTGCTCGATCCGGCATGGATGGATTACATTGGCGGCTTCGATTTAGTTCTCTCTTATTTCTACGATCCTGACGGCCTCTTCCTGCTTAACCTCGAGCGCTGCCAGCCGGGCCAGATTTTGACCCACTCGCCACGCGTCCCTGATGAATTCGGACGCCCGGCCGCGCGGCACTTTGCCGGAATTGTCGAACCGCTTGGCCTTGCGCTGGCCGATGATGTTGCCAGCGACCTGTTCCCCTCCCCTGAAGATCGCGACGCCGCGCATGCGTTTCTGAATGGACTGAAACCGTCGACGCGGCTGGTGGCAATTCATCCCGGAAGCGGCAGCGAGTCGAAGAACTGGCCGCGCGAATCTTGGGCCGAACTGGGCCGACGAATCTGCGCCGCGTTGCCCGAAGCCGTCCTGCTTTTGATCGAGGGCGAGGCCGATGCCGATCCGGTGCAATTCGTTCTCGAAGCATGGAAAGATCTGCCGCATCTGCGGGCGCGCTGGCTCCCGCTACCCATCCTGGCGGCATTGCTGAGCGAGGCATCGCTCTTTCTGGGGCACGATTCGGGGATCACCCATTTGGCCGCGGCTTCGCGACGGGACCTGCCGGTCGTCGCGCTGTTCGGTGCGAGCGACCCGAGGGTCTGGGCTCCGCCGCGACAAGGCGTACACGTGCTCAGAGGAAATCTGGCGCTGAAGGACTTGTCGGTGAACGATGTTTTTCACGCGGCCTTGGCAGCGCTGAAAAAGTAACCGCGGCGAATTACGCCGCGATCGAAAGGGAGCTGCGCAATTCGCGCAGGCCGAGCGTGGAACGCGCGATATTTTCGACGCGCTGGCGTAGGGCCTCGGTCCGCACTTTTCCCTGCAAGGTGACGATGCCGCGGCTGGCCTTGACTCGCACCAGCAAATGTTCCGTTTCCCGGACCAGGCGCAGGCGAAAGAGCACGAGTGCCTGTTGCGATTCGTCGTCGAGCAACGCGTGTTCACCCGGGTTCGTCGCAGCAAACGTAATGGCCTCGCTGATGTTGAGGCGGGACTGAACGTCGGCACCAGCTGCTTCCGCCAAATGCTCGGCCCAATTTTTCTGGGCAACGGAACTGACTTCGCCCTGGAGGAGAAGATACCCCTCCGAAAGGCTGACCTGCACGCCGGAACGCAAAGTCTGGTCGGTGGCGAACAGGAATTGGACCGATTCCCGAATCGCTTCCTTGTCGTTCGGGCTGGCGGAGGGAAAAGCCGAGGCCCCGTTGGCCGAGGCGGAGACCGTCTGATCCTGAACGTTGCGGATGCCCTCTATTTGCAGAGCGAGAATCTCAGCCAGGGTGACGAGCGAACGCGCGGCCACCGTACCGGAAAGAACCGCGGTCTGACCATTAACGACGATGCGTAAACCACCGGCCTGGAGGAAATGTCGATTCAGAAAAGAAAGCTTGAACAACGCCTGGAGCGAAAGAGGAACATCCTGGGGCGAGAGCGAGAAACCACCGAAATAAAACGCCGCAACTCCCACCGGAGCTATTCTCTCGATGAAATCATCCTTGGTATCGAACAAGGAGTGACGCGCGGGTGCAGCCGTGCCGTTCGAAACGGTGCTTTCCAAAGAAGGATGAAAGAGAACAGTAGGTTTCGTCATAGGTGTTGGCTAATTCACGATTTAATAGGCAGGAGATATGCCTTTTTTCTGAAACTGGGGCGAACTTGGTTAGACAATTGTATCCAAAAGGCGGTCAGAGCACAACCTTATATATATAAAATTCCGTCCATTTGTAGATATTTAGCGGAATTTGCATGGATTTTATGCAACGTTTTGGCGGCATTAAGAGGGCGGTGTCGAAGATGCCGAATCGCTCCAATCAATTTGGAAGGCCTGTCCATTGTGGTGCATGATTTCCTTGAGCCGCTGCGCGACTTGCCGTTCGGCATCCTCTTTCAAATTCGATTTTTCGGCGGCATCGTGCGCGGCCGCGTTGAGGTCGCCCAGAATTTCGGTCCGTTCGTCGTCATTGATGCGATTAAGCACCGCGTCTTCACCGTGATAAGCAATATTGCCGACCTGCTCCATGGAGAGGATTTCGGCGTGCGGCAAGGAGGCGCGCACCTCGTGCGTCACGGGATCGATCACGACCGTAAACGGCTTCCTTAAATCGAAACCGGCCTTGAGTCGAAAGGTCGCCTCGGCGGTAAGCGATTTTTGGGTCAACGGAATCTGGAACGACAGGACTTCAAGATGCTCGTTCAGGCCGATGGTGACGAGTTCCTCCTTGGTGACCACTGCCAGTTCGGCAATCGGCGCGGTTTGCGTGAGGATGACGCGCTGATTCATGGTAACCTGGGGGCGGACCTGCAACACCCGGCTGAAGGCGTCGCACACGTGGTCGATGGTTTGGTCGACGGCGGAGGTGCAGCTGTGCAGAATGAAAATGCCCAGCGCCGCGACCGTGATCAGGACCAGGCAAACGCCGAGGTAAGGCTTCATGATGTTGCGACCCGGAGCGAAGAATCCCTTACTTCGCCGCGAATGGCAAACTTATCACATGAGCGCGGCTCAACCCGACATTTGAGCGGTTGACATCCCCCTACCCTACGAGAAGTAGGGGGACTCAATTATTTTTTCGGCAACGCCTGCGTCTGAAACCGGGGAGCGGCAATAATTTCCCGCTGAGCGGAAAGATTTTCCGCCCGAGTGAAGAGGGAGGTGGCTCCGTTTAGCCGCTCGGGAAATGGGTCGGCTAAGAGGTGAATTCCAGAGGTGGGAGGCCGGTGGCTGAAGAGGGCTTTTATCTTACTCATTGGGGGATTATGGGGTGGAGGGATTAGGCTGGTTCCCACCAGATTTGCACTTTCCAGGCCAACCTTGCGTTACCCATACTACCGCGAGAATCAAAAGAGGCTGGAGGGGCAGGCGCGCCCACGCCATCCACGGATGCGCCGGAAAGCCGTGGATCTGCACTTGGGACGTGGCCATGTAAATGTTCGCGGGAAAAACCGCGACCAGCAGGAGCGCCAGGCCACAGCCGGCAAGCACTTGAAACCGGCGTGCGGGGACGAGCAAACCGACTCCTCCGAGCAACTCGAAGACGCCGCTGATTTGGATGCACCGCATGGGGAATGGAATCCAAGGCGGCATCGCGGGAAGAAACAGATTCGGATCGCGCAAGTGGATCACACCGGCGACAAGAAAGAGCGCGGCGAGAAGGAGACGAACGAGAGTGCGAAGGATCAAGAGTTCACACTAGCATACTCAAGAGAGAATGACGGCGAAATGATTATGCAAGTAAGTTGCATGTGAGTGGACGTGGTCCCCTCACCCCTTGTCGGTTTCGCCGCTGTGCTGTATTCTCACGCTTTCATGTTTGTTTATCCCAAAACATATGACGTCATTGTCATCGGCGCCGGTCATGCGGGCGTCGAGGCGGCGCTGGCTGCCGCACGGATGGGATGTGAGACGCTCCTGCTTACGATGAATCTCGATTCGATCGGCCAGATGTCGTGCAATCCGGCCATCGGCGGATTGGCCAAGGGGCAGATCGTGCGGGAGATCGACGCGCTCGGCGGGGAAATGGGGCTGAACACCGACGCAACGGGAATACAGTTTCGCGTGCTGAATGCCTCCAAAGGCGCCAGCGTACGGGGGCCACGCGCCCAATGCGACAAAAAGGCCTACCAATTTCGGCTCAAAGCGACCTGCGAGAGGCAGGATCGCTTGGACGTCAAACAGGGGCATATTGCTGAGATACTCGTTGATGGAGAAGAAGTTGCAGGAGTGAGTACCCAACTGGGCGTGACATATCTGGGACGGACCGTGGTGGTCACAACGGGCACGTTTCTACAAGGGCTGATGCACGTTGGTCTGCGGAACACTCCGGGCGGTCGGATGGGCGATGCGGCCAGCGGGCTATCGGCGTCGCTGTTGAAACTCGGTTTCGAACTCAAGCGGTTAAAGACGGGCACACCCCCACGCCTACTGAAAAAGAGCATCGATTTTAGCCGGATGGATATGCAGGAGGGTGACCGGCCCCCGAAGCCATTCAGTTTTTTGGCGGCAACGCTGCGCAAGGGCCGGGATGATATTTTTACGCTGAACGAATGGAGGGACGGAATGTTCCACGTGGAACAATTGGCCTGCGCCATCACCTACACTACGGCCCAGACCCACGAGATCGTGCGCAGAAATCTCGACCAATCTCCTCTTTATTGCGGACGCATCGAAGGCATCGGTCCCCGTTACTGTCCTTCCCTCGAAGACAAGGTCGTCCGGTTCGCCGACAAGGAACGGCATCAGCTTTTCCTCGAACCGGAGGGTCGCCACACCGACGAGTATTATATCAACGGCTGCTCGACCAGCCTGCCTTTTGAGGTCCAGCTCGCCTTTATTCGCTCCATTCCGGGCTTGGAAAAAGCGGAGATCATGCGGGCAGGGTACGCGGTCGAATACGATTTCAGCCCGCCCACCCAACTCCAGCCCTCCTTGGAAACGAAAAAGGTCGCCGGTCTCTATTTTGCCGGCCAGCTTAATGGAACTTCCGGATATGAGGAAGCGGCCGGGCAGGGACTCGTCGCCGGGATTAATGCCGCCCGTCGGGTGCAGGGCAGGCAACAGCTGATTTTGCGCCGCGACCAGGCTTATATCGGCGTGTTGATCGACGACCTGATCACCAAGGGAACCGAGGAGCCTTACCGGATGTTTACCTCGCGCGCGGAACATCGGCTTTCACTTCGCCATGACAACGCCGATTTGCGACTGACCGAAATCGGCGCAGAAGTGGGTTTGGCCTCGAAGGAAAGGGTCGAGTTGCTTCGGGCAAAACAGGCTGCCATTGCCGAGACTCGGCAGCTGCTCCAGACGGTCAAATCGGCGGGCCAACCGTGGCTGCATCTCCTTAAGCGAACGGATGTTACATGGAGCAATCTCCCCTCGCCGTTTCAAGGAGTCGATTTGGATGTTTCATCGCAACTGGAGACTGAAATCAAGTACGAGGGCTATCTACTGCGTGAGCAGGCGCACATCG
This sequence comes from uncultured Verrucomicrobiae bacterium, assembly GCA_963812985.1. Classification (GTDB taxonomy): domain Bacteria; phylum Verrucomicrobiota; class Verrucomicrobiia; order Methylacidiphilales; family UBA1321; genus JABDGH01. The sequence goes on along the minus strand of CAWEXI010000005.1, from coordinate 1,382,232 downwards.
ATCGAAATCGCGCCGATGAGGAGCGCACGATTCCCGAGTGGATCGATTTCGATGCTGTGCCAGGACTTAAGGCGGAGGCGCGGCTTAAGCTCAAAAAGATTCAGCCCCGGACTTTCGGTCAGGCCTCGCGGATTTCCGGCATCAATCCGACCGATGTCGCTCTGCTGCAAGTCCACACCAAGCGAGGCAAAGCGGCTGCGGCGCTGGCGAAATGAATGCGGCCCGCTGGGAGTCGCTTAAGTCATGGGCGGAAGAAGTCGTGGGCCAGACCCTGTCCGAGTTACCGTCCGAAGTCAGAGACGAAGCGCAAAAAGTTCCCGTTCTTTACGAGGAACATTGTGGTGAAGACCCGGAAATCCTCGGCACTTACAGCCATTTTACGCCGAATGAAGTCGGCGAGGCCAACGGTCCGATTATCCTTTTCCTCGGCACAATTGATGAGTTGTGCGCCGAGGAAGGAGACAGCTTTGCCGCAGAGGTGCGGCTCACCTACCTGCACGAACTGGGGCACCACTTGGGCTGGGACGAGGATGACTTGGAGGCGAGGGGACTCGGGTAAGAGGTTGAATCAATGGCCAGCCGTGGCGTCGTCCATCGAGTGATGGGTCGAATCGTTTGGATCCGGGGCGAGGGTATGCATGGTCAGCGCCATATGGGACATCGTATGGTAAGTGGGATCAGCGAGATTCGGCCTCATCGCCTGGGCCGAGAGCGAGAGATCGTATATAGTATGGTGGCTGGTGTCCGTCGGATCGCTGCCGAGCGAATGAGCTGCCGTGACCGCTTCGTCAATCGAGTGATGGTTCGCATCTTTAGGCGCGGCGGCGGCAGTGGACTTCGCCGTTTTCCCATCGTCAGCTCGCGTCCCGGCGTCTTGCGGCAGTGAACCGGCCTGGCGCATCTCAGACGCCTGATTCATTTCCGCTTGCAACGCTTGGGCATTGGCGGCAATAGCCGCGGCGCGGGCGTCGGCTTTGGCCTTGGCTTTCGTCGGATCATAATTGAAACGCTTCTGGAGATCGGGAGGTAGATTCGCCAGCGAGACTGAGGCGCCGCCGTCCTGATGAAGAATGGTCACGGAATCCGGAGTTAGACTGACTACCTTGACCTCCTGATAAACCTTGCCGTCGGTGGTCTTCCAATCTTCTGCCCGCATCACCGGCAAAGCGGCCACGAAACCCGCGCCAAAAATCAAAGCGTGGATCGTATGGAATTTCATACTCTTGAGCGCTTCTGAAGCCTAACAGGCGGGGCTGAAAATGTCGAGTTCAACCGGGCGCAGTCCCCTTGACAATTTGTTATATGTCCGTATAGTAGCGTAATGGGAAAGCATCTCGATACCAAGGCCCGCACCGGCCGGGGCGCCGTCCGGGATTTGCCCAATCGCTTTGAAAAGCTGGCGCTGGACCTCGACCCCGACGTTGTCCAGGAGAATCCAAGCGAGCAGGCGGAAGCGCCCCGTAATCCAAAGACAGTTTTTTTGGACGATCAAAGTGACTCGATTATCGCCAAGAACGACAGCCCCGATATTGGCTTCAGTGCGGGAATTAATCCTTATCGTGGCTGCGAACATGGCTGCTCGTATTGCTATGCGCGACCCTACCATGAGTACCTCGGCTTTTCGGCCGGAATCGAGTTCGAAACGAAGATCATGGTCAAGCGTCGCGCCGCGGAGTTGCTGCGCCGGGAGCTTTCGCGCCCGAAGTACCAGCCTCAGGTTCTCGCGATGAGCGGCGTGACCGATTGCTATCAACCGGCCGAGCGGCAGTTCCGCATCACGCGCTCATGCCTGGAAGTTCTCGCCGAATTTCGCAATCCCGTTTCGATCATCACCAAGAATTTTCTTATTACGCGTGACCTCGATGTGCTGAAGGAACTCGCGGCCTTCGATGCCGTGCATGCCACGATTTCAATCACGACGCTGAACACCGAACTCGCGGCAAAAATGGAACCGCGCGCGAGCAGTCCCACGCATCGGTTGCGCGCGATCGAAATGCTGGCGAAGGCGGGCGTGCCGGTCGGCGTCAACGTCGCGCCGATTATTCCGGGATTGAACGACCGAGAAATCCCGGCCGTGTTGGAAGCGGCGAAGGCGGCCGGAGCGAGCGATGCCGGTTACACCGTGCTGCGGTTACCTTACGGCGTGAAGGACGTTTTCTCGGAGTGGTTGAAGCTCCATTTTCCGGAAAAGGTCGACCGCGTTTTGGGCACAATCCGCGACGTGCGCGGCGGCAAATTGAACTCGAGTGCGTTCGGTTCGCGGATGCGCGGCGAGGGGCCTTACGCCGACCAGATCGGCCAGATGTTCCACGTCTTCCGCGAGCGGCTCGGCTTCGGCGTACGGACCCATGAATTAACCACCAAACATTTTCGCGAAACCGAGTGGGCAGCAGCTCACATTGGGGATCACTTAAAAGCCGATGATGTCTTCACTTAGATGGGCTCCCCCCCCCCCCGAGAATCCGGCCGCTGGAAAAGGTCACGGCGCTGGCATCGCGCTCACTGAACCATTGCTCGTAGAAGGTGCGTTGAATCGTGAATCGGTTTCCAGCGTGGGTTCCGGCGGCGAGCAATAATGCAAGCGCGCCGACACCGTCGAAATAGCGGTCGTTGCCCTCGTTGCGAAACCAATCGAGAAAAGCGCGGGCGTCTCCTTTCGCCGCGCACGCCCAAAGCATTTTTTCCCAGCCTTCGGTCGTCTTCAGCAGGGCCGGTGTGACCCGAAACGGATGCTGAAAGCGCGGTCCGAGATGGCAGCCATCGATGCTGACAATAATGCGTAAATGTTCTCCCGGTGGAAATTTCCGGAAGAGTTTTCCCAAGGCGCTGCTCAGCCGGTGAAAGTTAGTGAGCTCCTCCCATTCCGACGCGCCTTCGATATAGTCGTGCATGCCGCCGCAAAGAATGGGAATGAACCGGACCGGTTTGGTTTTCCCCGCCTTCGATGGATGAAGCCGATGCAGGGCCTGAAGCCACGCCAGGGCGAATTCAATGGAATGTTCACCATCGTGGGCTTCGGAGAAAAAGTGATGCGCCGGATCGGCGTCCCGAACCAGCAGATCGACCAGCTCGGTGGCGCAGATGGCGTGCCCCAGAGGCGTGGTGTAATCGCGCCGGTCAAAATTCCATTCGAGATGCGAACGATGCCCGACGCCAAGAATAAGGTAGGTCTCGGCGAGCGGCGTTTGCAAAAGCGGCCAGAAAGCAGCGGCGTAGGCGCGCAGGCTGACGCGAAAATCGATGTGGGGCGTGACCACTCCAAGGAGCCAGCCTTTTTCATTTGAAGTCACCGGCTCGACAGGTGGGTAAGCGGTGAGGGCGTCCCGGAAGAACGCGAGAGCTTCCTCCGATTCCGACGGATAACATTCCGGATGATGCCGGGCTAAGAGAGGCGCCACAAAGCCACCTAAGGACGATTAGGGAAGTATTCCAAGCATTTCCTTTAGAGAAGCCCATGTTCTAGCAAATGGACTAGGCAAGCAGTTTTTACCTAAAATAAATAGAAAGTAGGTTACTTCTTGCCTTGTTGGAAGAATCTGCCTAAAAGGAATAAATAGTAGAGCAATATCTACCCCACGACGGACAATTTTACCTATACCTATGAGAGCTGATCGAATTTTGATTGTTGATGATGATGACGCCCTGCGGCGCATGCTGGTTGATTATCTGACCACGGAGGGATACACCGCTTTGGGGGTCCGTTCTGTGCAGCAAGGTGAGGAAGTGTTGAAGACCGACACATTCGATTTGGTTATCGCCGATCTGCGTCTGGAGGATGGAAGCGGCCTTAATTTATTGAAGCAACTGAAGCAGCTCGCGCCGCGCACCTACGGCATCTTGATGACTGGCTACGCGACCATGGAAACGGCGGTGGAGGCGATTCGAATCGGTCTCTTCGATTACATGATCAAACCGATCCTGCCGGCGCAGCTTGACCTGGTGCTGCAACGGCTGGAATCGATCAAGCAGTTGCAAAGCGAGAACTCCTATCTCCGCCAGCAGGTCCAAGCCGACGGGGAGGGCAGCGGCGTCGTCTGGGGCACGCAGCGGCCTGATGCAGGACATCCTCGAAATGGTGAAGAAGGTCGCGCAGACGCACGCGACGGTTTTGATCCAGGGCGAAAGCGGCACGGGCAAGGAAGTCGTCGCGCACGCCATCGTGCAAAACAGCACGCGGGCGCAACATGCCGTTCATCAAGGTGAACTGCGCGGCGGTGCCGGAGACGCTGCTGGAAAGCGAATTTTTCGGCCACGAAAAGGGCGCCTTCACCGGCGCCGTCCAGAGGCGCGAGGGCCGATTCGAGACGGCCAACGGCGGCACGCTGCTGCTGGATGAAATCGCCGAAATTCCGCTTGAGCCTGCAGGTGAAATTGCTGCGCGTTCTGCAGGAGCGGGAATTCGAGCGCGTCGGCGGCAACAAGACCATCCGAGTCGACGTGCGCCTGATCGCCAGCACCAACCGCGACTTGCAGGAGGAGGTGCGGCAAGGCCGTTTCCGCGAGGATCTTTTTTACCGGCTGAACGTGGTGCCGATCAATCTGCCGCCTCTGCGCCTCCGCGGCGATGACCTGCAAGATCTGGTCGCAGTTTTATGTCGCCCATTTCGCCCGCAAACACGGCAAGGAAATCGGCGGCGTGACGCCTCGCGCGATGGAGCGGCTGCGTGGTTATCGCTGGCCCGGAAACGTGCGCGAGTTGCAAAATACGCTCGAGCGCGCGGTCATCATGGCGGCGCAGGATGGGCCGGTTGAAGTGCCGGAATTGGGCCTGGAGGAAAAGAGCATCGCCGCGCGTTTCAACGGGCTGAATGTCGCCGACACGCTGCCCACGGTCGATGAAATGGAGCGCCGTTTGATCGGCAGCATGCTTCTGCAAACCGGCCATAACAAGACGCGGGCGGCGGAAAAACTGGGCATCAGCCTGCGAACTTTGCGCAATAAACTTCGGGAATATCGCGCCGCCGGGTTCGACACATCAAAGCCTGAGCTTTGGGTGGCTTGAATTTAGCTTTGAGTTAAGACCCGTGGATTCTTCGGCTAATCCAGTACAAATGACGGCGGCGAACGTGTGCAATAGCAAGCATAGGAGGTCCCCTGGGTCGGCGGCGTAACCGTAGGCATTTAGTCGCTGGAAATCATCCTACCGGCAACCCATTTCGGAGAGCCTGCAGCGTGAGGCGCAGGCCGAAGCCGGTCGCGCCGCCTTCGAGGTGCGCGGGCGGCTTGGTCGTCCAGGCCGTGCCGGCGATGTCGAAATGGACGAACGGGGTTTCCTCGGCCCAGGTTTTCACGAAGCTCGCGCTGACGCAGGCGCTGCCCTCACGCGGCCCGATGTTCTTCACCGTGGCGATTTCCGACTGGACGCCCTCCTTGTATTCGTCGTCGACGGGCATGGACCAAACGAGCTCGCCGGTTTCCCGTCCGGCGGCGATGAAAGCCGATTTCAGTTTCTCTTCCGAGGTAAACATACCGGCGCGATGATGCCCAAGCGCCATGATGACCGCGCCGGTGAGCGTCGAGTACTCGATGATCGCGGAAGGCTTGTAAGTAAGGCGCGCATGGGCGATGGCGTCGGCGAGGATGATGCGGCCTTCGGCGTCGGTGTTGAGAACCTCGATGGTTTTGCCATCGCGCGTGGTGATGATGTCGCCCGGCCGATACGCCTCAGGCCCGGGCATATTTTCGGCGGAGGGGATGAGGCCAATGAGATTGAGTGGAAGCTTGAGTTCGGCCGCGGCGAGCATGATGCCGAGGACGGCGAGCCCGCCCATCTTGTCCCATTTCATTTCGTCCATCGCCGCACCGGGCTTGATCGAGATGCCGCCGGTATCGAACGTGACCGCCTTGCCGACGAGCGCGATGGGCGTCTCCTTCTTCGGCGCGCCGCGATATTCGAGCACGATCAGGCGCGGCGGATTGACCGAGCCGCTGCCCACCGCGAGGATGCCGCCGAAGCCGTCGCGCTTGAGATGGCGCTCGTTCCAGACCTTGACCGTCAGCGCGCGTCCGTGCGCGAGTTCCTGCGCTTTCTCGGCCAGAATCGCGGGCGTGAGCATGTTGCCGGGAAGATTGCCGATGTCGCGAATGGTGTTGACCGTGGTCGTGATAATCTCCGCTTCGCGAGCTTTCACGCGGGAGGCAAGAAGCTCGTTTTCCTTGACCAAAACTTGCAGCCGGGAGAGCACGCCGCGCGATTTTTTCTCCGGGTCCTTGCCGAAACCCTCGAACTTATAGCTGGCGAGCATGGCGCCTTCGACGGCAGGGCCGACATGATCGGCAAAGGCGGTCAAATCGAGCGCGACGTCGGTGCCACCGAGCTTGAGCAACTGCTTCATCGCGGCGCCGGCCGCACGGCGAAGCGTGTCGGATTCGACTTTATCCCTGTCGCCCAGGCCGACGACCATGGTGCGCTGGTTCTTATCGCGCAGGAGGACCGTGCTGCTCGGCGCGCCGTCAAATTCGGAGGCGGGGACGCCGGCGGGGAGGGGACTTCCCTTGACGAAAAAGGTGATAAGATCGGGCGAACCGACCGGGGAAGTGCGAACGTCGAGTTTGAGGGTGGCCATAGTTCTAGAGGGTCACGCATTAAAATCGGTCATCCCGAGCTTGTCGAGGGATCAGTTCGGTGAAGTGGCCCGAGCTACTTGTTGCCCGGGTCGTCCCGCTTCAGCGGGGCGACAGGAAGCGAGATGAATGAGCAATCCAAGTCGAATACCTGTTACGAATGATTTGGTCTAAACGATCCGTCATCCTGAGCTTGTCGAAGGATCCGTTCGGAGGGTTTTACCGTGACGGAACTGATCCCTCGACACGCTCGGGATGACTGAAGGCTAAAGACCAATTTTGTTGAGAATTGATATAAGATCGCTTCCTGTGCCTGGTGCACCGGACAAGGAAGCAGCGCAGGCCGAATCAATGATGCGCCGCAGTCGTGTCCGTCGGCGGGATGAGGCCGACGATTTCGCGGTAATCGCGGGGCAGGAGTGTCTCAACATTGATGCCGCGAAACTCGTAAAGGCGCTGGATGGTCTCCTCGAGCAGATTGTTCGGGCATGATGCGCCAGCGGTGATGCCCACAACGACATTGCCTTCGGGCAGCCAGTCGTGGCTGACCACTTCCTGCTGTTTGTGCTGGTCGTAATGGGAGATTTCCTTGGCCGAGATCAGCTTGTCCGAATTCTTGATGAAAAAGGTCGGCAACACGGCCTCGCCCATTTCAGCGAGGTGCGACGTGTTGCTGCTGTTGTAACCGCCGACGACGAGCAACAAGTTCATCTTTTCCACCCCGAGCATTTCGGAGAGCGCGTCCTGCCGTTCCTGGGTCGCGCCGCAAATAGTGTCGGCCTTGCGGAAATGACTGTCGAGGGCCTCACGCCCGTAGCGGTCGACCATGGCCTGCTCGAAGCGGCGCTGCACTTCCTCCGTCTCGCCCTTCATCATCGTGGTCTGGTTCGCCACGCCAACGGAAACCAAATGCTGGTCGGGATCGAAGCCGGGCGAGTAGGCGCCTTCGAACTTCTTCAAAAACTCGTCCTTGTTGCCGCCGTTGCGAATGTACTGGCAGACGTAATCGGTCTCATCGAGCGTAAACACGACGAGGTAATGCGTGCCGCCCTTTTCGCTGATCGCCTGCGAGACGGTCGCCTTGGTTTCCTCGTGCCACGCCTTGCCGTGAATGATCGAGGTGGTGCCGCGATCGCGGTATTGGCGCACACGTTTCCAGACACTCATGACGTCGCCGCACGTGGTGTCGACCTGGTAGCAGCCGATTTCCTTGAGGCGCTGGAGCACTTTGACCTCCGCGCCGAAGGCCGGCACGATGACCACGTCTTCCTCGGTCAGGCCGTCGAGATCGTAGACGCCGCGCGTTTCCTTGAGCTGCTTGATGCCCATGTCCTGGAGTTGGTCGTTCACCTCGGGGTTGTGGATGATTTCGCCGAGCAGATAAATGTTGTGTCCGGCGTAGACCTTGGCCGACGCATAGGCGAGATTGATGGCGCGTTCGACGCCGTAACAAAAGCCGAAGACCTTCGCCAGCTTGACCGTGAGGCCGTTGGCCGAGAGATACGATTTGGTGTGGCGCAGGTATTCGACCACGGGGCTGCGGTAGTGGGTTTCGACCTTTTCCTGCACGAGCTTCATGACCTCCGGGGTGCGAAGATTCATGCGCTTTTTGGGCACGGCATTGGCAACAGGGGGCAGGGAGGCGTCGGACATGCCTCTAGTAACCGCGAGAGGGGCGGCGGAGTCAAGTTCGGCGTTGGGCCAAGCAGAAGGGAGAAGGCAACCAGTTGATCCTCAATCCGCCTGCTTTTCCAGCACTCGAATCTGCTTCAGGCCGCGATACCGGCCATTGTAATCAAGGCCGTAACCGACGACGAACTCGTCCGGAATCTTGAAGCCGACCCAATCGACCTTGACCGGAATCTGTGCCTTCTTCTTTTGCAGGAGGACGCACACCTTCACGTCGGCGGCGCCGAGCTCGCGCAGGCGCTGGATCACGGCGGCGAGGGTATGGCCGGTGTCGAAAATGTCATCGACGATGATGACGTGCCGGTCCTTGAACGAATCGCCCATGGCCTCCAGCCCGCGGAGCTTGTGCGTGCTTTCGGTGCCCGAATAGCTGGCCAGCCGGACGCACGAAATTTCGCTGTCGAGATCGACCGCGCGCAGGAGATCGGCCAGGAAGCAAAGCGCGCCATTCATGATGCCCAGAAAAAGCGGCCGCTCGCCGGCATAGCGTTTGGTCAAGGTGCGTCCCAATTGCCGCACGCGGGCCTGGATTTGGGTTTGGGAAATAAGGAGGCGCCCCGGGACCATGGAAGAAAGGAAAGGGGCGAATGGGCCGGACAGCAAGCCCGGATAAGAAAACACGTCTCTATCGACAAGGGACAGTCAGTCGCTACAGTTTTCCAACCTTATGTCCAACCGCCTGGCCACGCGTCGTGCCGTCGACAAGCCCGTTTATAAACGGATCATTCTTAAATTGAGCGGTGAAGTGTTGAAAGGCGAGGAAGAGGTCATCGATGCCATCGTCGCCGGCAAGATCGCGCAAGAGGTGGCGGAAATCCATGCCATGGGCGTGCAGGTCGCGATCGTCATCGGCGGCGGCAACATCTGGCGCGGCATCACCTCGGCCAATCGCGGCATGGACCGCAGCACGGCCGATTATATGGGCATGCTGGCAACGATCATCAACGGCATGGCGTTGCAGGAAGCGCTGGAAAAAGTCGGCGTCAACACGCGCGTGCAGACCGCCATCGAAGTGAAGAATGTAGCCGAGCCCTTCATCCGGCGGCGCGCCGTCCGGCATCTGGAAAAAGGCCGCGTGGTGATTTTTGTCGCCGGCACCGGCAATCCCTTTTTCTCGACCGACACGGCGGCGGCGTTGCGCGCCAGCGAATTGGGCGCGGAGATCCTGTTGAAAGCGACGAAGGTCGACGGCGTGTATGATAGCGATCCGCGGAAGAACCCGAAAGCAAAGCGCTTCGAAGAGGTTAGTTATTCGGAAGCGCTTGAAAAACGGTTGCAGGTGATGGATTCCACAGCCTTCGCCCTTTGCATGGACAATGAAGTACCCATTGTGGTGTTCGACATGTTCAAGCCCGGCAATCTGCGGTCGGTGGTATTGGGTGAGAAAATCGGAACTCTGGTCAAAGCCTAAATATTCTAAATCCTCTAGCTTGTTGAGGGATTGACTATTCGGCTTAATTCATGTCTTAATGTGCAAAGTTAAGACTCGTTCGATAACTGCGGACGAGAGCTGTTCCATGCGCATTCTCTTGATCAAGCCGAAACAAATCGGCGATTCGCTGATTCTAACGCCTACAATTACGGCGATAAAAAGGGCTTATCCACAAGCCGAAATCTGGGTCGTGGTGCGTCGTGGTTGCGAGGGAATTCTCGCCGGCTGCCTGGGCATTGCGCGCATCCTGACGGTCGCCGCGGTCGAGAAGCGTGATCGGCGCCCCGGTGGTTTGTGGAAAGAATTGCAAACGATTTTTGAAATCTACACGACGAAGTTTGATTATGCCTTTGAGTTGGGCGACGGCAGCCGTGGTCGAAACCTCGTGCGCCTGACTTCCCCGAAGCATCGCTATTCGGTCAAGCCGGCCGACGCCGGGGGCCGGCTGGGCGCGGAGAAGGCGGGATGTAAAATTTCGATCTTTGATTGGGAAACCTGCCATCGAGTGGAAAAGGATTTTTATTCGGTGAGCGAATTTCTTCCACTCCCCGGCCCGATCCCGCCGTTGCGCTTTGAGCAAAGGCTGGCACAACGATGGCAGCCGGGAAAAGCGCTGATGGATTATTGCGTCGTCCACATCGGGTCGCGGCAGGGATTCAACCGTTGGGACCGCGAAGGCTGGATGAAAGTTTGCCGCGCCATGCTCAAGCGATTCGAGAATGTTGTGATTTCGTGCGGGCCGGTGGCGCCGGAGCAGGAGGAAGCCGCATGGTTGCAGCGGAACCTGGGTCTTCGCGCCATTATTACCGAAGGACGGACCACCTGGCCGGAAATGGCGTGGCTGCTTTACGGAGCGCGGCTTTACGTCGGACCGAATACCGCGGCGATGCATTTGGCGGCGGCGTGCCGATGCCCCGTTGTCGCGCTGTTCGGACCCTCGATCGAGGATTTCTGGTACCCGTGGCAAGTGCCCTACCGAATCGTCACGAGTCCCGGTTACAAGCCGCTGGCTAATACGGCGGAACGTTATGCCCGCGTGAAAAAGCGCACCATGGATGAAATCGAGGCGACCGACGTTTTGGCCGCCTGCGAGTCTTTGCTGAACGAGGTGAGCTCTGTTCCGTCTTGACCCCTACCAGTTTTAGAGGACTTTTGTCTTATGAGCGTTCATGAACTCGAAGCCGCAATCATGCGCTTGGAGCCACGAGAACAGTCCTATCTTTTTGACAAGCTTCTCCATGCGTTGGAAGCGGAGCAGGAGCTTTTGACCAAAGAGGAATTGGATCGGCGTTCGGATGATCTTCTTTCCGGCAGGGTTCAAGGAGTATCACCCGAAGAAATGATGTCCTCCGCACGGCGGCTTCTCTAAATCTTTCGACGTTTCCAGTAACCGGGAGAACGTTGCGGCGCGGCAATGGCCACCAAGTGGATTTGGTTGTCCACGATTTTGTAAATCAGCGAGAAGGAAAAAGTTGAAGTGGGGCCGGCGCGATAATATCCACGCGCGTCGAGAATCTCCCGGTGATGAGTCCGTTGGCGTAATTCATCCAGCGCGATTTGAATTTCATGGTAGAAAATCTCGGCGGAGTTTATCAGATACCCATATTCTTGAGCCAAAGGATCTGTCGCTCGAATTCCTTTTGAGCCAAAATATGGATGATGATTTTCATGATTCCAGGAAGAGTAATTGAAGTTCTGACCTACAAACAAAACGGTGAGGGCGACTAACCAGGCGCAGTGAGAAAAACCAGCGTCCGCGCAATGGCGTCCGAGAGCGAAATGCCGACGTCGAGATTCAATTCGGCACGTGCGCGATGGATGTCGGGCAGGTAAATATTTTGCGGGCCTTGCGGCTGGACGGCTTGGATGACGACTTCGCACTTCGGCTGGACCGCGTTGGCAATATGTCGGGCGAGTTCCGCCGTGCTGACCACCTCATCCGAACCGACGTTGTAGGCGCGTGCGCTTTGGCCGCGAAGCAGAATGCGCAAGAGCCAAACGACGAGATCGGCGGGATGGAGATACGAGCGAAGCGCAGTTCCGTCTCCGCGCACCAAAATCGGGCCGCCGCGAAGGGCATCGCGCAAAAAATTTCCGGCTGCAAAGTGGGCGTCGAGGGGAAGATAGGGGCCAAGAAAAGCAAAGGCGCGGGCTGTGACGAAATCGAGGCCTGATTCGACACAAAGCCGCTCGGCGGCCCGCTTCGACTGGCCGTAGGGAGTCAGCGGGTGGGCCGAGGCCTCATCCTCTTCTTTTGCTCCGGCAGGCTGGGCGGCAAACGTGCCGTAAATCGCGCCGGAGCTGATATTAAGTATCCGTTGCGCACCGCTTTTTCGGGTGAGATCGAGCATGCGCCGCGTTCCTTCAACGATGGTGCGCGAGCGCTCGCGTTCATCCGCGTCGGTGGTGAAAGCCGTGGTATCGGCGGCGGTATGAATCACATGGTCCGCCCGATAATCGTCGAGGGGAAAGTCAACGACGTGTCCTTTCACAAACCGTAGCCCCGGCACATTCGCGATCTCCGGGTGACGCTGCAAAAAGGATGCTGGATCGCGAGAAAGCACCGTGAGACGCAGTCCTAATCCCAGCTCCGCATCCGCGCACAGAAGTCCCGCGAGCAGCCACTTGCCGAAAAAGCCGGTCCCCCCGGTGATGAAAATGCTCTTGCCGCGCAGCTCTTCCAGTTCCCGGTGCGACTCGTTAAGGATGTGAACGAGGTCGGCCCGTGGCAGGCCGAAGAGAATGTTTTGTGGTTTGCTCACGGCGCGCGGGCGTGTTTTATATCCCGAGTGATTGCGCCAGAACCGGCACCGGGAATCAATAAGCAAACCAGCTATTGGGTTTTGTTGCGCAACAGCCTCCTGATGTCGGCCCTGATTTTTGCGGGGCTCGAATTCTGGCGGCCCTATTTTTTTCTCACCGACGATAATCTCGACGGCGCACTGCCGTTCTTCATCGAGGTCGGCCAAAACCTGCTCGGCGGACGCTCCCCGTTTATCTCCGAGCATCTCTTCGGCGGAGGCTACGATTTCCTGCGCGACCCGAGCTGTTTTGCCTGGCATCCGCTTTACTTCCTCACCTCGCTCCTGGCCGGCACGCCCTTCCGTTACGCAATCATCGACGTGGACGCGTTCGCGTTTTTCATGCTGGCCACGGCGGGCTTTGTGACCCTCGGTTGTTATCTCCGCCGGGAAATGACGCTGACGATCAGCGACGGCTGGATCATGTTTTATGCGCTGAGTTTCACTTACACCATGATCGCGCTGGCCACCGGCGCCAGCTGGATCAACTTTCTCGGCGACCAGAGCGCCCTGCCGTGGCTGGTGCTCGGAATTCTACAGACCACATGGCGGCGCGGCGTCGGGCTCGTCGCGCTTTTCGTCCTGCATCAGACGTTGGGCGGACATTTGGCGCCGACCATTTCCAACAGCATCTTCCTCTCCTTTTTCGCACTCGGCATCAGCGTCGTTCGCCGGTCGTGGCTCCCGCTGGGCAATTGGCTGATCGGCTATGCGGTGGCCGTCGTCATCCTGACTCCATTACTGATTCCAACCCTGGAAGGCTTTTTCACCAGCTTCCGTTCGCAGGGCGTGACGCTGGAGGACATGCAGGCCAACAACATCCCGGCTAAATATTTTCCCACCTCCCTTTTTGTCGGCATGGCGCTTTGGTGGACCCATCCGCACGAACAGCCCTTCGTCACCTACACGCTCTCACTGGGCTCGAGCGCCGCAGCCTGGTGCCTAATGCCGGCGCTGACGCCCGTGGTGGCACAGCGCCTCACGCATTTCGGCAATTTCCTTTCCCACCTGTTCCATCCCACCGGATCCCTGGCACCGGCGCAGGGACAAAGGGAGGTCTTGCCACCGTCCCGCCAAAAGTTGAATGGCATCGATACTGTTGCACTCGTCATGATGATTATTGGCGGCGTCCTGATCTGCCGTCCGATCTGGATCACAGAAGTCATGATGCATCTGCCGCTTTTCCGCTCGATGCGCTGGCCGTTTCGTGAATTTGTCCAATTCCAGTTCTTCATGCATCTCTTCCTGCTGGTGCGGCCTCCCGGATTCACCGCACCCATGCGACGCGCCTGCGCCGTCATCGGAACCTGCCTGCTGGTTTTTCCCCTGGTCACCTATTCCCTGCCACCCACCTTCAACTCGATGACATGGGACCGTGAACTCATTCTGACCGGCGGGACGGAACGCTACTGGGCGCAGGTCCGTCCGCTGCTGAAACCCACCGACCGCATTGCCGTGCTGATCCCAAGAAATATCTACGACAATAATCGTTTTGAGGAACCCTACTCGCTTTTGGGCACCTACGATTACGCCGTTTTGGGCGGAGTGGTGAATGCCTGGGGTTACTCGCCGACGGTTCCGCGAGACCAGGTTTACACTCGGACCTACGCCTATTATCCCTTCGGCGCGTATCATCCCAGACAAAAGCCCGCGCTGATGGCAGAGCGGCCCGACCTTGCATTCATCACACTCGAAAGCCTGCACCCGCTCAAGATCACCTTAAGTTCGCGCGACGGACCGACCATCGATCTGACTCCCTTTGTGCCCAAAAGAATCTCCAAGGAATATCCCGCGCCGAGCGATTAAGAGAATCGCCAGCGTCGTCGTTGCGGTTTGGAAGTCTATTTGCTAGGACTAGGACGTTACGTTTAAGGATCACACATTGGAACGTCTCTCCGCCTGTATCGCTCCTTCGTCTCTGCCGGCCAAACCCGCGGGCGAAAAGCTCATCAGCGTCATCAGCGGTTGCTACAACGAGGAGGAAAACGTCCGCGAATGCTACGAGCAGGTCAAAAAGGTTTTCCAGGAAATCGGACGCTATCGCTACGAGCATATCTTCATCGATAACGCCTCGAGAGACGGCACCGTGGCCATCCTGCGGCAGATCGCCGCGAAGGACCCGAACGTCAAGGTCATCATCAACGCGCGCAACTTCGGCCATATTCGCTCGCCGCACCACGCCATGATTCACGCCCGCGGCGACGCCGTCATCAGCGTCGTCTCGGATTTGCAGGATCCGCCCGAGCTGATCAAGGAATTCATCAGGAAATGGGAGGAAGGATTTCTCGTCGTCATCGCGGTCAAGGCCGACAGCGAGGAATCGCCGCTGCTCTTTGCCATCCGAAAGCTTTACTACGAAATGGTCAGCCGGCTCGCCGAGATCGAGCTGAACAAAAACTCGACCGGATTCGGTCTCTACGATCGCCGCTTCGTCGACATCCTGAAGGAGCTCGACGATCCCTATCCTTATTTTCGCGGACTCGTTTCCGAGATTGGCTTTCCGGTAGCGAAGATTCCCTACCACCAGCCGGTGCGGAAACGGGGCATCACCAGCAACAACTTTTATCGCCTCTACGACATGGCGATGCTCGGCATCACCAACCACTCCAAGGTGCCGCTGCGGCTGGCAACGATGCTCGGATTCGCCGTCTCTTTTTTGAGCCTGTGCGTCGCGATGGGTTACCTGATCTTCAAGCTCCTTTATTGGGACAGCTTCCAGCTGGGGTTGGCGCCGCTGGAAATCGGCCTTTTCTTTTTTGGCTCCGTGCAGCTGTTCTTCATCGGCATTCTCGGCGAGTATATCGGCGCCATTCACACCCAGGTCCAACGACGGCCTCACGTGGTCGAATTGGAACGGATCAATTTCGATTAACCAGCGGCCCTATTATATCATGAAAGTTGTCATACTTTGCGGCGGGCTTGGGACACGTTTGCGCGAGGAAACTGAATTCCGCCCCAAGCCGATGGTGCCGATCGGCAATCGGCCGATTCTTTGGCACATCATGAAATTTTACGCCCACTTCGGGTTCAAGGAATTCATTCTCTGCCTTGGCTACAAGTCCGAGATGATCAAGGAATATTTCTTCCATTATCAATGGCATTGCAGCGACGTGACTCTGCGCCTCGGGCCCACGCCGGAAATCACCTATCACACTCAACATCCCGAGGAGGACTGGCAGGTCACGCTGCTCGATACCGGGCTGACCACGCAGACGGGCGGGCGTGTGCGCCGGGCTTTGGCTCACATTCCGGATGACGAATTTCTCCTGACCTATGGCGACGGACTTTGCAACGTGCCCGTGCCGGCTCTGATTAAATTTCATCGCCAACAGGGAGGCCTGGCGACCCTGACCGCCGTGCGCCCCAGCGGACGCTTTGGCGAGCTGAGTCTTTCCGGCGACGCCATCACCAGCTTCCGCGAAAAACCCGACGGTGAGGCCGGCTACATCAACGGCGGGTTCTTCGTCGTGAACAAAAAGATCGGTGCTTATCTCACCGACGACAGCACCATTTTCGAATTCGACGCGCTGCCCAAAGTGGCCGATGTCGGAAAACTCCACGCCTTCCGCCACGACGATTTTTGGCAATGCATGGACAATCCGCGCGAGATGGAAATGTTGAACAAGCTCTGGAACGACGGCCACGCCCCGTGGAAGGTTTGGTAATCAAACCGTTGTCATCCCTCAAAGGCTTCAATGATGGAATGCCAGGTTTGGCGCAAGCCGAAGGCTTGCCAGCACCGTAGCCGGTGGTCGAGTCCGCGCCAGCGGACGATACCACCGGAAAACGTTCCCTTTTAGCCTCACCCCGTGAGGGGTGACAGCATCTCTGCGACCCTTTCAGGGTCGGTGCGATTCGGATCGGGAACCGGTGGAGGCGCCTGCCTGAGCAGGCTACCACCGGCTAAGGTGCTGCCATCCCTCCGGAGCTCTCTGCAAAACTCAAAATCAACGCCTCGTCCTCCTGAGCTTGTCGAAGGATCAGTTCCGTTACCTCCCAGCACCTGCGGGCTGAACTGATCCTTCGACAAGCTCAGGAGGACGGATTCTTCAATATTGTAGTCCACAACACTAATCGCCCATCGACTCGCGCACCAAACGCGGAAGTTCGTCGAAGGTCGTGCTGCCGAACCAGGCGAGACCGGTCACCAAAGCAAAGTAGACGACGGCGACAATCACGCGCTGAAGCGTCGTGCAGCCGAGATCGGTCCGCGGCGCCCGCGCCCGAAGCAGTAAAATAAATCGCGGCACCGCAAAGGCAAAGACGCAGAGCAAGACCAAGTTGAAGACATTGGTCAGTTCCACGCCGATGGCGATCAAGCCCGGCAGCCAGGCCTGCGGCGCGATGGCCGGCGCGATCCAGCCGCCTTCCAAGTCTAAAATGGGAATCAGCGTGAAGAGATTATAAAAATAGCCGACGCAGGCCATGCCGAGAAACAGCGGATTCTGCGTATAGTTATAAGTGAGGGCAAAGGCCACCGACAGTGCGGTGCCGGTCAGCGGCCCGGCCAGACCGACGACGGCATCCGTCCAGACGTTTCGTGGCAGATATTCCAGGATGGCGGTGGCATGCGCTCCGAAGCCAAAAAAGCGAAAGTGGAGCGGCAGTTTCAACCGCCACGCGACCACGATCGTCCCCAGTTCATGAACCACCACTTGCAGAAAAATGCCGAGCACCGAAACCCAGCCGTAGGCATCCATGTCGTTCGGGCCCAGCACCGCGGCGCCCGACGACAGCATGGGCGCGTGAAAAATCGCCATGAAAATCAGGATCGCCGTGAGCAGGCCCAACCCCATGGCCAGTTGCTCGGCCCAAAGCCGGTCGGGGGAAGGGGACATCGTCGATACGGATTTCTGGGGTGCGGCCATAGGGGAGCCTAGCCTAACCTGCGCGCAGGGCCGAGTCCAAATCAGAAATGCTTTTCGCCCCTCCGCACTTGTGCCGGCCACAGGAGGCGACATAGTAACCGGGAACATGAGCCCCGAAGATCGCGACCTCCTTCTCTCGCTCCGTCGCCGGCAGGCCGACCTGCAGCAGGCGCTCGAGAGGCTCGAATCCGAATTGGGCGCGCTGGAAAACCGGGCGAGCGCGAACCCGGCCGCGGAAAGTCCAGCCTCCCTCCCGCCGCTGCCGGTGGAAGCCTCGCTGCCTCCCGTGCCGCCTCCTTTCGCAGCGGAAACTTCTTCCACGCCCGGAATGCCACTTCCGCCCATCCCGACGGCATCCGTTTCTCAGGCACCCAGTCCGGCATCTTTACCATCCGTGCCGCAGCCCTCGTTTGAATTTCAATTCGGTCGCTGGCTGACCCGCATCGGCGCGCTTCTGGGCGTGGTCGGCCTGGCCTTGATCCTCATGCTGCCGAAAGTCCAGGCCCTCCTCGGTCACGCTGGACTGCTCGCGCTGAGCGCCGCCGCCAGCATCGTCGTTGTCATCGTGGGCGACCGCCTCGAGCGCAAGGGCGCCGCGTCGCTTGTCTTTGGCCGCACCCTCATGGCCATGGCGCTTGCGTGGCTCTATCTCACCGCCTACGCCGCTTATTTTTACGAGCCGCTGCGCGTCATCGGCAGCCCGCTCGTGGCCGGTTTTCTCCTGATTCTCTGGTCGATTTACGTCCTGCTTTTAGCCGAGCGCAAGAAATCGCAATTCCTGGCCCTGTTCGCCATCACGCTCGCTTACGTCAGCACCGCGATTAATCCGGTCGGGGCGTTCACCATGGCCGCCGACCTCATTCTCGCCGCCACGGCAGTGACCTTCCTCTTTCGTAATGGTTGGACCGCCGTCCCCACCTTCAGCCTGGTTGGCACTTACCTCGCCCTTTTGCGTCGGCTCGTGGTCGATGAAAACGGCGAAATCGTCCTCGACACCAGCCGCACGCTTCCGTTTTGGCCCCACGCCATTTATCTCATCGGCGCTTGGCTCATCTTCACCACGGCGGTCATCCTCACCAAGGCCTCCACCTTCCGGGGCGGCAAGCGGCTCGCCTTTCTCAGCTTGAACAATGCCGCCCTGGCCGGACTTCTCGCACTCACCGCCTACATCGCCGGCTACGGCGCCAGCGCCATCGGCTGGACGCTGCTCAATGCCGGATTGGTCTTCCTGGTCGCCTCGCGCTTCGCCGGATTTGCCGAAATCGAGCCGGTCGACGTCATGGGCGCCTACGCCGCGCAAGGGCTCGCGCTGGTTACGGCCGGCGTCATGGTCGTCTTCACCGGAATCACTCGCGGCGTGCTGCTGCTGATCGAAACCTTTTTGCTCGGCGTGGCCGGCACCTTCGCCGGCGACCGCATCCTGACCGTCGCCACCTATGTCTCGGCGTTTTTCGCCACCATGTTTTTGATCTGGGAAATTGCCGTCGGCGCGCACCATCCGTGGCTGCTCGGATTTTGCGGAGCGGCCGTCATGCTCATCAACGCCTGGTCGTGCCGGGGCGAGATTCGCTACAGCCCCACGTCGCGCAGCAGTATCGTCATCTCCACTTCATGTTATTGCGTGCTGGCGACCGGCCTCATCTTCACCACGCTTTCCACCGCCCTGAGCGATAGCGCACTGCCCTGCGGCCTGTCGATCGCCGCACTGGTGCTTACGTTTGCCATCTATTATTTCACGATCTACGAATTGCCGCCCATCGCCCAGACGCTCCTGCTCGCGGCACAATTTCTCGTCCTCTTTCCGGCCGAGACGGGCGAAGAACTTCCCTGGTGGAGCACGGCGTCGGTCGCAGCCACCACGCTGATTTTGGTCACCTGGTGGTCGCGCCAACGCGTCACCCGCACCGGCGCATGGACCCGCGTGCTGACCTTCGTCTATGCCCTGGCTCTGGCCGGGCTTGCCCACCAAACCGTGCGCCCGTATCTCGATGCTCAAGGCTGGATCATCGGCGCGAGTCTGCTCTCGGTCGTCTTCCTGATCTACGGCGCCTTCGCACGCGTCTGGTCCGTCGCCGCCGTGGGGCAGATTTTCCTCGCCCTTGCCGTCTATCATCTACTTTTCCCGCCCAATAGCGCCGTTTTTCCGTGGACTTGGTGGGCGGCGGCTCTGCCGATCATGGTCGTCTTTACCACGGCCCGTGCCGCGCATGAATGGCTCCGGCTTTTTAATAATATCCCCCAAGAATGGCAATCGCCGCTTCGCCAGCTCGCTTACGTTTATCAGCTCGTCGCCCTCGCCGCGCTGGTGCGCTGGGTATTCGGCGTAACTCCGGCCGCCGATCAGATCGCCGCCTTCCTTTTCCTCGGCACGCTGATTCTCTCCAGCAATGTTCGCGATCCCAGCTCGTTCGGCGTGCGTTGCAGCTTCGTCCTCAGTTTGATCGGCGCCGGGCTTTATCTCGGCGGCTTTCAGGACGAACCCCGCGCCATGGCAACATTCCTCAACGCCCTGGCCATGCTGCTCTTCCTGGCGCAGCCCGCCCTCCTGCGTCACGAAGGCAAAGCACTGGTCACGCCGGCGGAAAGCTGGGGCCTCATCTTCGTTTCAGTGGGCACAAGCCTGGTCTTCGTCTCCGAGTGGGTCTGGACCCGCCTCAGCCCCAGTTATCTCACCATGGGCTGGGCGCTCTTCGCCCTTTTTCTTTTCGCTTTCGGCGCGCTCGTCCGCGAACGCCGGCTCGGCTGGTGCGGACTTGGCATTGTGGTAGCCGCCGTTCTGCGCCTGCTCTGCTACGACCTCTGGGGCCTGCCCAGCGGGTACCGTGTCCTGACTTTTTTCGTGCTCGCCATGATCACCCTCGGCATCGGCTACGTCCTGCTCCGGCGGACCGCGCATGAGTCACACCACGAAGGCAAGGATTCCCGGTAAAGCATCCTCCGCTGCGACGCCCGCGTTTGACTTTCCCAGGTCACATTGGACCTTTAGCTCGAACCCAAATCCGCACCTCTTATGAAATTGAATCCCTATATCATCTTCAACGGCCGCTGCGACGAGGCCTTCAAGTTTTATGAAAAATGTCTCGGCGGCAAAATCGCGTTCAAAATCACCAACGGCGAATCGCCCATGGCAAAGAACACTCCTCTGGAACGGCAGAACCAAATTCTTCATGCGCGCTTCGAGGTAGCCGGCACGGTCCTGATGGGTTCCGATTCTCCGCCGGAGCGTTTTGAGGAACCGAAGGGGTTTTCCATTTCGCTCAATATCGAAACTCCTGCGGAAGCCGAGCGTGTCTACGCCGCTCTTTCGGAAAACGGCCATATCCACATGCCAATCCAGGAAACGTTTTGGGCGCAGCGTTTTGCCATGTTCAACGACCAGTTTGGCATTCCTTGGATGATCAATTGCGAGAAGGCTGGTTGATTTGATTCAAGCGATTTTCGCTCATCTCAATAGTCTGTGAACAACTTTTGGCTTCGGACCAACAACCCGGATAACTTCGACTTCTCCGGACTAGGGCTTTACTTACTCGCAACCTGTTCGCACCCGACTTTTGCTGCATTTCGTTACAGTCACGTTACTTTGGGAGAACCTCGTTCCTGTTCACAGCTATAAGACGGAGAATAAACCATTGTTTTTTTTCTCCAAACCTTCTTAATACCGTCTGGCTATGAAATGTGTCATCTCGCGGGAAGCGCTTCTCTCCGGTCTTCAAATTGTCCAAAACGTGGTCAGCACTCGTACCACCCTTCCCATTCTCGGCAATGCCCTCGTGCAGGCCGCTGACGGCAAGCTTATCATCTCTACCACCGACCTCGACACCGGCATTCGCGCCTCTGTCGATGCCGAGGTAATCAAGGGCGGGGCCACCACCTTGCCCGCGCGCCGGCTCTTCAGCATCATCCGCGAATTGCCCGCCGCTGAACTCACCTTGGAAGTCGATTCCAAGCAGGTCGCGACCATCACTTCCGGTTCCTCCTTCTTTCGCATCATGGGCCTGCCTGAAGAGGATTTCCCGCCCTTTCCGAAGGGTGACGGCGCCAAGACCTTCAAACTCAGCCAGGGCGTTTTCCGTGACATGCTCAAGCGCACCGCCTACGCCATCTCCACCGACGAAAGCCGCTATGTTCTCAATGGCGTCCTGCTTAGCTTCAAGGAAAACAAACTTTCCCTGGTTGCCACCGACGGACGACGCCTCGCTCTGGTCGAACAGGATATCGAATTCCCAAAGGGCAGCGAAGTCGAAGCGATTCTTCCGACCAAAGCGGTGCAGGAATTACAGCGAATTCTTCGCGATGAAGAACCGCTCACCATCAGCTTCGCGGAAAACCAGGTCTCCTTCGACCTCGGCAGCACCTTCCTTTATTCGAAACTCATCGAGGGAAATTATCCGAATTACAAGCAGGTCGTCCCGGCTGAGGCCAAGGAACGGATCATCCTCGAACGCGAACTTTTCCTCAACGCCGTCCGGCGCGTCGCACTCCTCTCGAGTGAAAAATCGAACTCGGTAAAGCTCATCTTCTCCAAAAACAACCTCGATATCACCGCCAATACCCCCGAGGTCGGCGAGGCCAAGGAATCGATCGCCATTAGCTACAAGGGCAAGGATTTCAACATCGCGTTCAACCCGGAGTTCCTCATGGACCCGCTCAAGAACCTCGATTCCGACGAAATCTTCTTCGACTTCATCGACGAACTCAGCCCCGGCGTCATCAAATACAAGCGTCCTTTCCTCTACGTCATCATGCCGATGCGCACGGCGTAGGGCTACCCTTGATACGTCTTGAGCTAGAAGGGTAATTGTTGCAGTCTCCGCAACAATCACCCTTGATCGCCTCCCTGCAATATTGACCCTTGCCTGCCTGGCGCCTGTTCGCAGCGGCCCTAGAACCTGATCGGGACGACGATTGTAAATGTGCGGCCATTGCCCACTAACCAGCGGGCTTTGTCGAAGAATCGCTTCCAGCCTGCTTTGCATCCATGCGGCGCCTCATGAAAATTGCCCCGCTCCAGAGATTGAATATCGGGACTTTGGGAAATAACTTCTCCAACTCCGTAAATGTCCTCTTCGATATCCAAGCCCTAACTAATAGAGCCTTCCCTCTCTCAACGTCGGCATAAGTGTCTAACACCCACTGTTGATAGGGACCACTGGCCTTGTCTATGGGGTCGTCTCCCTCGGCTTCGGTCTGAGATAAATCTGGAATGGTCAGTGATTCGGGCGTCCACCAAATCCTTGCGAAGGGCCAGCCGAGTGTATAGCTCTCGCAGATGAGCGTCCCGGGCTGCGGCTCCGCGCGGACCTTTTCCCGTAGGCAACTTTCGCGAATCAAGCGTCGAGTTCTGGCCATCTTTCGTCGCAACCGCCATGCGCCTGTGACTGCGGGAACATACGAGTAGACGATCAGCAATCCTCCGATGGCAAGAAAAGGAGGCCCAACGACAAGGACAATGGGAAGCACGAGCACATACCGGAGAGCTTTCAATAGCATTTTCATTACGGTCGCGTGAGAGGCAAGATTGAAACTGATCGTTGTGCGTCCGCCAAATATCTTCGATCGTCATAGGCGTTCCGGCTAACTGTCTAACAGACCAACCGGGGATTTAGGTTCCAAAACTAAGGCGTGACTTCGATGTCGTTCGAGAACCCGGCAAATGTGTCGTAAAACGCAGTGAAGAAATTAGTTGGTCGATTGTCATTTGCCGATGGGTTGTCGGGAACCAGGACATAGGAGTTGTTGACGAGCCGAACCCGATCCTCTCCTGGAAGTCGTTTGGTCCCACTCTGAAGATAATAAATTATCAGGATCGTCCCTTTGTCTTCGTAGGCTAGTAGCATGCCTCCTCCAGTTCTGTCGGAAAAGTTATCGTGGGTCTCCTTGACAACATCCGGACGATTAAGCGTAGCAAGCGTCTCCAGGCTTGTAGAGGGATCGACCAACTTCATCACGTCGGCATGTCTTCCCTCCTTCGTCAGATACAGTTCGTACTGGATGAGTTTGAAGGGGTCAGAAAGGGCCTCGCTGAGTTTCGGCGGAGAGGAGAAGTTCCACAAATAGTTGGAGGCAATTTGACCAGCGTTGTTACTCATGAATGAGATTCCCTTGAGATGGTAGACAACCGTGGAGCCAGAGGTGGGGCGTTCTCCAGACCAGCCTTTCATGTTGGCTGGAAGCGTCACCTGAATGTCCTTGAAGTCGTCGGGTACACCCGAAAAAGATTCGAGTGATGAGGCTGCAAATACCATTGAGATAATCCAAAATATTTGCACGAGTCTCATGTCTTCGACATTAGGTTGTCGTGCAGTGAGAGACAGCTTTTAATCGAGTTGAATCGGAGTCGGTACTTGACGGTAGGGGTGAACTCGTCTCGTATTTCAAGCGAAACGGGTATAATCAATGATCGATCCAGTGTCAGCCTTTTATGGGCTAAAATACGGCTACAAAGGAACGAGGGCCGCTCTGGACTGGCTCGATTCGCTGAAGGGTGGGAAAGCGGATATGGAGCAGTTGCGGGAAGCGCTAAACGCGCTCGCCGAGGATAACGAACGCCTGATCGAATTAACGCAGGAGCACCATAGGAAGATCGGTCTCCTTCAGAAATGGCTGGTGGCAGCCTGTTTGGTTTTAGTGGCTCAGGCCGGTGTCGTCACGTGGCTGATTCTCAAACATTAACCAAGGTACTATGTGTGGTGGATCATCGGCACCCTCATTGGCATGGCCCACAATATTCATGAAGAGAACAAGGATCCCGAAGCCAAGGCCAAGCGCGATAAAGATGCCAAGACAGGCTGCACCTGCGGGTGCTTGATACTCCTCGCTTTCATAATCCTCATCATCGCAATCATCATCTACTCCGCTGCCACGGGGGCAGACGCGGATACTTCCAATTAAGATCAGGACACGATCGGGTCGCCCGCCAACACAATATGGGGACAAAATTTTAGGCAGCCAATAAGCCCTTTCTTGCATTCTTTTCCGAGAGAGGGACACATTCAAATATCTTGAGCAATTATTGGCGTCTGTTAGACAACCTCAATGGATTACTCGATAGGCCGGGGGGAGGTGATTTTAGGTTCTTACTCCTCGGATCAAGTCGTCTCCATGTACGTCAGCGGAGCATTGAAGGAAACTGACCTGTGGTTTAACACGGAAACCCAAGACTGGTGCGCCTTACCGGCTTTAGTCGATTGGCTGTCGTCGCAGCCTCCTCCTCCCGCACCCCCGCCGTTGGTTGTCCCACCTCCCTTTCGGCCTCCTGTTCAAGCTCCAGTAAGAGAGAAACCGAAAACGAGTGCCCTAAAAGTCGTCTTCACGGTAATTGCGTGCTTTTTCGTTTTCCTTTTCGTCATGGGAGCCATTGGAGTCTCGCTCGATCAATCGAGTCAAAAAGAAGCCCATGAATCACAGGTCGTACAGGCCGACAACATCAAAAAATACGATACTGAATGCGGTGACAATCCCGAACTCAAATCCATCGTTTACAAGATGGTTTCCGCGAATTTTAAAGATGAGGTAATCGACCATGTGATTTCGTGTGTGAACACTCACAAAATCTGCATCGGTATGCCGGAAAAAGCTTTGAAACTCTCATGGGGCGAACCCGACCATGTGAACTCTACGACGACCTCTTTTGGTACATCGAAACAGTTGGTCTACGATTCTCAGTACGTCTATGTAAACGAGGACGGTCTCGTGACGAGTTGGCAAAGCAACTAGCATCGCTTCGGTCAAATCGACGCCGGGTCCTTTGAAACTGTCCGGGCGCCTAATTCTAATTCTGTCGGCATAATCCTTGAAATCGAGCTTTGAAGCTGCCGCCAGAGACCGCAGAGAGTTGACCTTGCTGAGTTAGGCTTATTGACGATCTGCCTGTCACGCGCGTGCTGTCGTGGCGTTCTTCTTGCGGGCGATCCGCTTGAGCTTGGCGTGGGCTGAGTCTAGCAAACTGTTGACCTCGCTTAGTTCCTTCGTAACAGGACTTTCCGGCTTGGCCCTTACCTTTACCTTCGAGTCGCTCCTGTATTCGATAGGAAGCAAGGCGTCTGTCTTTATTCCCAGCACAAGAGCAAATTGCGTAAGCGAATGCGATAGATGACGTTGGGTACCCGTTTCGATCTTGGCCACCGATACGCGATTCAACTTCATGGCCTGGGCCAGTTCGGCCTGAGTCATGCCAACTGCGCCACGGGCCTTGGCGATATTCTTCCCGACCTCACGATAGTAGGCATCCACCGCAAACGCGGGCTCAGTAAGGGTTCTGTTTGACATCGGGCGTGTAGTGTATTATTTACAATGTGCGTGTAGTCCTAGGATTACAATCTTGCTCCACTACCATCATGCCGTGTTTTCCCCTAAATCGCAAGGCCCCCTCCCTTAGCCTGGCTGACATTGACGCTTGGATGGTCAATCTCGGCCTTTCGGAGATCACCGCGAAATTTATCCGAAGGGCAGTTTCCAGCCCACCGGTGCGCGCCGTAGGTGGTGGTGGCCGAGCCGTGTCCGGCAGGTTCATCAGCAGGAAGAATGGGACAACCGTCGATTACGAAAGCCTCGGGGGGGAGCGGGTAATGTATTCCGTCTTGGAGTGCGAGGGTGATTGCCTTCGTTTCTTTGCTCAGGCAGCGGTGCTTCCCATTTCCTACATCAACCTCAAGGGTGGCACCGTTCCAACTCAATGCACCCCTGACACTCTGGCCCTCATGAAGGACGGACCGGTCTTCTTTGAATGCAAATTTGCGTCCACGCTGGAGAATCTGGCCAAGGAGCAACCCAACAAGTGGGTGAAGACCGCCGATGGTCGCTGGACTTGCCCCCCGGCTGAAGCTGCCGCCAAGGAATTTGGCATCGGCTACACCATCTTCATCGCGGAGGAGCATCAGGTCTTTGGCCGCAATTACGACCTCCTCTCCGACTTCTACCTGAAGGAAAGTCCCGCACCTCCCCCCGAGGTGCGCGCGGCGGTGCAATCGGTCCTGGCAGCCAGTAACATGGCTCCCACGACTCTCGCGGAACTCCTCAACAAATCCGGCGTCTCCATCAGCCAGATTTACGCCATGGTCGTAGCAGGAACGATCTATATCGACCTGAACCGGGAGCCGCTGGAAAAGCGCTCGCTCGTGCATGTCTGGCAAAGCCAGCACCACGAGGAAATTTCCCGGCGATTCGGATTCGAGGATTGCCAGGACAAATCAGGGGTGCCGATACCGTTTACCACGGGTTCGGTTTTCACCCTTTGCGGTAAGGTGAACCGTATTTCCTACATCACCCCAGAATATGTCTACTTCGTGGGTGAAAACCAAAACGAGACGAAACTGACATGCCGGGAATTCTGGGTTCTGGCCAACGCCAATCAGATCAAGAGCCACGGCGAGGTCGCCGACGATCCCCGGATTGTGGAGGCAAAACGACGTATGGCTGAAGCTAAGCCCAAGGAAATCGAGCAAGCGTTGAAACGCCACAATGCTATCAAGGGCCTCATCAAGGTGCCTGAGCGCACGCGGTACTATTGGCTGAAGTTGTACAAAGAGGGGGAGGTGCTGTTCAACAACGGCTTCGTCGGGCTCTTGAAACAGCCCCGGCGAGCCGTCACCAAACGGAAGATCTCTCCACGGGTCCTGGAGCTTTTCGAGCAGGTGATGGTCAACAATTACGTGATTGCCGGAGCACCGAACCCGAAGATCTGCCGAGCTGAGTTAAAGCGGCTGTGCCAAGCGGAGGGTTACAAACCGCCCTCCGAAAATTGGTTTTATCTTGAGATCAAGAAAAGGGACCAGCTAGCCGACACCGCTAAGCGCTATGGTACCGGGGTTGCCTACCAGGCTTCCGCGGCATTGGCGGTGTACTTGGATGACGCCACTCCGACCCATGGCGACTACTTCATGGCGGTGGGCTACATCGATCACACCCAGGTCGATCTTGAGGTGAAATGCGCCGACACCGGCAAACCCCTGGGCCGCCCTTGGCTGACCGTCCTGGTAGCCGGCCATAATCGCGAGATATTGGCCTTCTGGCTGAGCTTTGACCCGCCCAGCAGTGTGTCCGTACTTCAGGTTTTGCGGCAGTGCATGAAGACTTGGAATCGCATCCCTCGCCGGCTGGTACTGGACGGTGGCAAGGAATTCAAGTCCACCGAGATTCAGACCATCGTGGCCTTCCTGGGCGTCGAACTCTGCTACCGGCCCGGGAAGAAGCCCCGCTTTGGCGCCATCATCGAATCCCTCTTCGGCTCAACCAATGTCCTGATGTTCCATAATCTCCAAGGCAATACCGTGATTCGGAAGAACGTCAGGGCGATCCGGCCCGAGGTCGATCCGGACAACCTAGTCCAGTACGACCTGCCCCTGCTCTCGGCCATGCTGGAGGTCTACTTCTACGAGATCCACGCCAACACCGAGCATCGGTCACTTCTAATGACGCCCATCCAGAAGAGGGCGCAAAGCATCGAATTGCACGGTGAGCGCCTGCACATGCTTTGCGACTACGACCGCATCATGGGAATCCTCTTCTGCCCGAGCGTCGGCAAGGGCACGTCCTACGTCACTCCCAAGGGCGTCACCGTCCATTATTTCCGATACGACGCGCCGGAGTTTGCTAAATGTCGGAAAAAGGATGTTCCCGTTCGCTACGATCCATTCGACATCTCCCATGTCTACGCCTACGTCGGTGGCCAGTGGATCGAATGCAAGTGCCCCATGCTTCAGGTTTTGAAAGGCCGCTCGGTCTGCGAACTCTACCTGGCCACGGAAATCCTGCGCAAGAGGCGCTCCGAGGCTGAAAAGAACCAGACGATCAAATACGACGAGATCGTAAAACTGCTACATGCGGCCAATCATCCGGCCCTGATCCGCCAGCGCCTAACGGACCAGAACCTTGTCCCGATGCTGAAGCGATTAGCCTTCGATTACGTGGAAGCACCCGTGGAAGCCACGGCCCAGATTTCCGTACCTGACCTGCCTACAGCCGAGGTCTTGCCCGACACTGTCCCGAAAGCCGAAAAGCCCAAGGCGGAGGCCGCGCCGAAAGCTCCCGAACCAACCCTGGCCCAAAAACTGGAGAAACTACATGCTAACCCCACTTTCCGACTTGATTGATATTCCTTCTCCCGAGCACAGAGAGAAGATCGAGGCATTCGCCCGGTACGTTAATGTGCATGAGACGATCAAGGCCGTCCTTTCCCAATCCGTTCACGAGGCCCTTTGCGCCCAGGATGGGAGAATCATCGCGGTGGTGGGCGGGACGGGTGTCGGCAAATCAACCGCTTCCCTCATGGCGCATCGTTGCGTCAACGAGTATTACCGGGCGGAGATGGAGGTAAAACCCGGGTTCATTCCGGCGATTACCACCTCCCTTTTTCATCCGGAAGATCCCAGGAGCGCGTGGCGGAGCATGTACATGGGCATCATCGAAGAAGTCGAGCCGTTGAGCGCCAAAAAGCAGGCAAACACCAATGTGTCCGCCTTCATCCAGCAGAGCCAGAGGCAGACCGCGCTGGCCTTGCGCAAGGCAGCCCAAAGTATCGCCAAAAATAGAGGGGTGAAGCTACTCCAGGTCGATGAAGGCCAAGCACTCGTCGCGGGCCGTGGAGAATATCAATGCAGCGTCCTGAAGAGCTTTCTCAACACGACCAGGCTGCCTTGCATCATCTATGCCCCGTATCCCTTTTACCAAGCCGTTCTGGAGGACACCCAGATGGCGCGGCGGACCACGTTTATCCATCTTCGGCCCTACGGAACCTCGGAGGCGGAAACGCTGGTCTTTCTCAAGATCGCACAGGAGTTTCTGGACCAGATTCCGCTTCCGGTTGCCCCTGACTTCCTGGAGGAGCATTCCCAGTTCATCCTGGATAAGTCACTGCGCTGTGTCGGCCTGCTCAAAGGTCTTCTCAAATCGGGACTGATTCATGCCTATAAGGCCCGTGCCCGGCAGTTGCGAATCGAGCATTTGGTCAAAGGCGCCCTGCTGGAGGGAGTCTTGGAGGCGATGCGGTTCGACATCCTCAGTGGCGCCATCCTTTTCGGGGAAAAGCCCGCTCCTGAAGGCAGTGCGACGGTTGTCCCGCGCCCACCCAAATATACCGGGCGCAAACCGGGAAATCGTAACCCCACCCGGGATGGGTTGAAAAATCCTCAGCGGGGACTGGTATGATCGACATTGATCGACTGCTTGGCAATGACCTGCCCTTTCCTCCCCGCAGCATTTGCTTCCACTTGGAGCCGAGCGGCGCGGGAACCCCAAAGCTAGAATCCCTGCGCAGCTACGCCGTGCGCCTTAGCGACAAGCACAATCTGTCCACCACCAGACTCCTTTCCGAATTAGTACCTCCCCTCAAGAGGCAGGATGATTTGGCGAAATTGGTCCCTTCCTGGTATTCGATGAAGAAGGCTCTCAGTGCCGGCTTGAACGAGCTGACCATGCGCACCGACCTGGACAAGCTCACCATGCTGCCATGGGAGAACGTCATCGCCTCAGAGGGTCTGTATTATCGCACGATGCGATGGTGCCCGCATTGTGTCAGGGAAGACCGACGCAAGGGGACCCACGAGCACCTGCTCTGGAATATTGGATGCGTTAAGGCATGCCCTTACCACCGGGCCGAGCTTCGGGAAGTCTGCCCGGCTTGTGGGTCCAAACCGGCTCGCGACACCACCCGCAATGTCCAGGCCCGTTGCCATGTCTGCCCGGGTGACCTTTGCCAGCCTCTGGATAGCCTTCCCACCGAAAAGGAACTTTACGTGGCCGCAAACATGGGGCGGTTGATCGTTGACGCTTATCAAGGCCGGAGCGCTCATCCAGATCGGCTGAAGGAAGTCTGGGACCGGCTGGTCTTCCCGCTGTTTGAAACCAAGGTGGAGGCGGCACGACATTTGGGACTGACTGAGGCCCTGATCTACCAAACCGGCTACACCCAGAGGCTCAAACTCAAACACTGGGCGCAAATGTCCTGGATGCTGCGAGTGTCATTATCCGACTTGCTGCTGAAAGACATTGCCCAGATCAAACCGCATCTGCGACCGGCTGAGCCCGGCGAATCGAAGCCTCGTGTGACCAAACAGGAATTGCGAGACAAAGCCTTTGCGGTGGCAAAGAAGCGGAAAGGAAAGAAACTGAGCGTCCGTCGCCTGGCCGCAGAGATGGGGGTTTGCACCACCCGGATTCGCAGGCAACTGCCCCGTACAGCCAAGGGCCTGAGTTCGGATCGCCGTAAAGACCTGGCGAAGGCCAGGGAGAAGAAAATCACCCTCTTGATCCAGTTATCCCAATGGGCGGAAAGCGAGGGAGTTCCGCTGACAAAGAGTGCGGCCCAACGAGCGCTGCAATGCCGCAGTGGGGACTACTTTGAGGGTTTGCTGGCTGAAGCCTCCAAGCGCCTCAATGGCGAGTATTTCGAGTTCTGACGGGCTCTATCTTCTGCCAATGGAATTCACACGCTCCGAGATCAAGAAGGCCAGGGCTGGCCTCATTGCGGCCCGACGGCACGCGAAGGCCGCGCTAGCCAACAATGAGCGTAAGGTCTGGAGTCTTCATGATGCGTGCCTGCGGCTCAAGCGCAATGCGGAGGCGAAGTACGACGCAACGCCGCACCTGCGCCATCGCTTCTTTCCTGCCGAGGAATAACTGCCGAAAGATTTGACCTCAAGCCCGCCATCTGTTGCCGTGGTGGCTTGAATATCTCGCAGCTCCAACGCCTACCGGCATTTCGCTTCGAGCGATGGAAGGAAGGTGGTGCCGTCCTGCTGGCAGAAGGTAATAAGGATCGAATTCTTGCCCAAGTAGATTATAAGTTCTGGCAGCTACGCAGACTGATTTTGTGGTCACTGGAGCCCTATGAGACGGAGATTCCCGCAGTGCGGAAGCTGGCATTGAGATTTCTCGGCCAAGCCATCGCGCGATTCTCTCCCAACTACCTTCGCTGGCTTGAGGTGGTCACGAAGTTATGCGCACTGATGATTTTAGACGAACCATCGAGTACAGAAGATGTCTGGCTGTACTTAACGGATGGCGGGACCTACCGGGTCAAATACCGGGTCATGATTTGGCCGGACATTGCCGTCTTCGTGCCCAGGACGAAGAGGACCTTTGATCTTGGCGACGCCCCGCTGGTGGAGATCAGCGCCAACCGGCTCTTAAACGAAGATGCTTCGACGCGAGGTATCCGGAAGCGATTCCTTCTAATGGGCAGTTCGGCGGGGGAAGAGTGGTGGCGGGATTGCAGCGCTAGCGAGATTCCCTACGGGCGGGCTATCCCCGCCATGAAGGTCTGTGCCCTGGTTGCCTCCGAAGTTGCAATCTCCAAGGGAACGAGGGACGTGGCGGCCTGGTACCTTCAGAAAGCGCCTGCCGTAGAGTTGTGGGGAAAAAGGGCTATCGCTAATGCCGGCAAAAAGCAAAAGACACCCCTCATCGAGGACATCTATGCGGTTCTGACCGAACTTGGGTGACCTCCCTATCTTGGGAGGATGGTTATCCAAGGTTCATCCAGGGCGACAAAGAAGGCGTACAAGGAATTCGTCAGTGCCTCGAAGGCAGCCGTCATCGCGCTGGCGCGGCTCGAAAAAAGCATGAGGGCGGATCGAATTAAGCAGGCCAGGTTTTACGTTGGGGTCCGGGTCTATTGCGGACTGAGAAAACCCAAAACCGGTTCCTAATCGGGTCAGGCCGCAATAATGATCCTTGTCGTCCGGACACGCTGCAAGATTCTGGCTTGTTTGGGTAAAAAGACGATTTGATCTTCAGAGGTGTAGAGTGCAAAAAACTGGCTTTACTCATCGCAAGGTTCAGGGTTTCAGCTCACGTCTGTTCAGCGGGTTTGAGTACCGTATCCTGGCTAATACCTAAGCTGCTACTGCCAGCTTGGCCAGGTTAAGCACAGCATCGGCATAGCCGAGATACTTCGTGCAGGCGTTCACGATGTCGGTCGCCGTAGCCACAGTTTTCAACGCTGTATCCAGCTGCAGTTTGGCCTTGGTCAGCGCGGCACCGGCCGCAGCCATCGCTTCCGTTTGTTCGTCGATATCAAGGCTGAGCGCTACCTGTAATCGGGCGGAAGTCAGCTGATATTCGTTGTAAGCAGCGTTAAACGACTGATCATCGTTGGTGCTGTTCATGAGCTGCTTTAATTGCGTGAGCAGAGCCTCGAGTTGTTGAATTAAAATCTCGAGAGCGTTTGGGGTTTCCACAGCAGCTGCGTGTACTGGCTGGTTATTCTGGCCCATGGGGATCTCCTTTAGTTTGAAGTGACTGGCGTGGAAGTGGACGCCGCGGTGGCGGTAGCGGAAGAAGACCCGGTCGGTTTGGTGGTCGATGAGGTGCCCGATTTTACGGTCGAACCGGTTTTATAATCGGTCACAAATCCGTTGAGGGTGGCGTACGCATCGCGGATTTCAGTGAAGAAAGAACTATCCTGCCTCGTTACCAGTGCATGGTGAGCTTGTGCGATCTTTCCCAAGGCCGCCCGCAGTGAGATCAGCATCGCATGGTCCTTGGCTTCGTTCGAGCTCAGCGAATTGTATTCAGCCAGCCAGGCGCGCCGTTGAACAACATGCTCGGGGAGGTCGGGATGGGTAAAGCGGAGAAGCTTCCACAAAGTAACTTCGCGGTCGTGGTAAGCCCAGTAGGAAGCTGCGCAAAGTCCCCGCTCATTCGGATGGTCTGGATCCGTAGCGATGATGAGTTGCAGATCCCTACAGTAGGTCGCCACGGCACCATCGTAGTTGGCAGCCACCTTATACGCTTTTGTTTGAGCATACTCGTTGATGATGAATTGCCCCAAGCTCGCCACAATGCCAGAGAACGTGCCCATGTCGGCCTGCATGCTCTTTGCCTGCTTCGCCGAGAGTATCGCACCCCCCTTGCCGAGTGAGCTGGTCAGGTCGTTGGTGTCGGTCAGGTCTTTGCTGAGGGCGCCATTCAGACCCGATACGCTTGTCGCAAATGAGGTCTGGCTTCCGCTCAGCTTGGACAAATCCGCCGCGTATTGAACCAGAAGATTGAAGCGGGAAAGCAGATGACTTTTGATCGCATCGGTCAGGTAGGGCTTGAGGTCGTTCGGATCGGGTTCGGGCGAGGTCGGCTGCCCGGCCACAGTATCGAGCAGGCTATCAACTTGCACCTCTTGGACATTATTGATGGCCGTGGCAAAATTAGTCCCCGCACTTGACACAGTTTCATTAAATTCCGCCGCCTGCTGGCTGTCAATATGAGCGCAGGCTGTCACCAGCATGACACCGAGAACGGGCATTAATAACAACGAGGGTAGTTTCATTAGAATAGGTGGTCTTAAAATCATCGACTCTTATTTTGAGCAATTAAGAGAATTGATTTCAGGGTTTCTCTAAATTTTCGGATGGATTATATCCGATCTTCCGCCCATCGTTTGGCGAGGTCTTCTCGATGTCTCTGCTAATCAATAAGGAAGGAAAGCAACTCGGGCCCTACAGCTTGGAGGAAGCGCGTACGCTTGTGCTCTCCGGCCATCTAGACACCACCGATTGGGCATGGCCTGATGACGCGACGGACTGGGTCCATCTCAAAGACGTCCCCGGATTTTCTGCCACCAAGCCCGGCCAGCCCGTTTCGGCGCCAACCTCCATGCCCGGCTCGGGGACGGAAGAGGAGTTGTGGCAGGGCCATCCTTCCCAGGTGCTCAACTACAGCATCTATCTCTTTTGGGCGGCGGTGCTCATCGTCACGCTGGCTGTCGTCATCTGGCTCGTTTACCCCGACATCTTTTGGAGCCTCATCATTTTCGGAACCGTTGCCGTCATCGCCCTGATCAACATCGCGGCGGCATACTTTCATCTTCGCGCCATCGAATACGTCGTCACCACGCAGCGCGTCCGCGTCATCTCGGGCATCTTCAGCAAGGACATCCAGGAAATCGAGCTCTTCCGGGTCAAGGACACCATGGCGCATCAATCGTTCTTTCTTCGCCTTTTCGGTCTCGGCACCATTACGGTCATTAGCGGTGACGAACGCCATCCCCGCATCGTCCTGACCGGCGTTCCCGGCGCCATCGAATTGCGCGAGCGATTGCGCCAGGAAGTCATGGCGCTCCGGCAACGGTTTGGCGTGCGCGAGCTCGATGTGATGTAACACCTCGCGGATCAACAAGACTTCCCGCAAATCTCTGCTAGGCTCTTCGTGTATATTGGTTCGAATTAACTATGCGTCCTTTGAAAATCGCCCTCCTTTCCCGGTGGTACTGGCTCGAGAGCCACTTCCACGACACCGAAGAAGGAGGAGCCAGCCGGCAACTGGCTGAGGCGGTCGCCGCGCTGGGACACGAAGTGGTCGTGTTGACCCAGAGCCCGGAGGTGCGAAAGCTCAAACAGAGTCCCATCGGCTCGCTGGAAACCTGGGTTTCGCCGCGCGAGAAACATCGCGATATTATCAACGCACTGCGGGATCGCTCGGCGAAGAAAAAATATTCTCATCCCCAGGTCTATTCCGATGCGCTCGCCCTGCGTGAGTTCCTCGCCAAGCGCGGCCCCTTTGACGTATTGTGGGCGCACGCCGCTTCGCCCGACGGCCTGGTCGCTGCGATGGCCACCCGATTGGGCGCGAAGCTTCCGCCGGTCCTGGTGCAATGTCAAAGCCTGCCCTGCCGCTTTGAAAAAGGCGTGCCGGTTTTCAACGAGAAGCGGTCCATGGACATGGCCTTTCGCCAGGCCTCGCGCATCATCGCCGATTCCGAAATGGTCGCGGGCCTTATTCACCGTTATGCCGGGCCGGGCCACAGCGCCGAGGATCTCCAGGCCAAAGTCCGTGTGGTTTACCCCAATCTCCAGCGCGCGTTTTTCCGCGATGCCCAGGAAAACGCCACTCCGGCCTCGCCCATGGCCGACCGCGTTCTTTTCATCGGCAATATCAGCCAGCACAAGGGCGCCTTCGTCTTCATGAAGGCGGTGCCCAAAACGGAGGCCTCCAAAAGAAACGCCACCTTTGCCGTCATCGGAGATTTCCCCGAATACAATCGGCGTGTCTTTACTCTCTGGGAAAAAACCAAGGAAACCGCGCGGGTCCAAATTCATGGCGCGCGGATGGAATACCTCGGCCGGGTCAGCGCCTTCGAAGTCATTCGGCAGATCAAGCTGGCGCGCGTGGTCGTCATTCCCGCTCTTTTTGACTCGTTCTCCCGCGGCTTGGTCGAGGCGCTAATCCTCGGTCGCCCGGTCATCACCACCAACCAGGTTGGGGCTTCGCCGCTTGTCACCGAACACCAGTGCGGCATTGTCATTCCGCCCAACGATTCTGACGCCCTGGCCCGCGCCATCGATGTCGTTTTAAGTCCCATCGTGCCCTTCGCCGAAAATGCCAGGCATCTCGGCCAAAGTCTCGGCCCTGAATTTACGCCGGAGGCCATCGCCACCAAGATCGCCTACCATCTTTCCCGCATTGCGTTCCCGGAGAGCGGCGCCAGTTTTGGTGTAAGTTAACGAAGTCTACCGCAGGAGCGCTATGCCCGACCGCGAACATACCCTCTTTCTCCTCGACGGCATGGCGCTGGTTTATCGCGCCCACTTCGCCTTTGCGACCAACCCCATCCGCACTTCGGCCGGTCGCAACACCTCTGCCATTTACGGCTTCACCAACACGCTGCTTGAACTCATCACCAAACAGGCGCCGACGCATCTCGCCGTTGTTTTCGACACTGCCGCGCCGACCGCGCGTCACACCGAATTTGCCGCCTACAAGGCCCAGCGCCAGGAGATGCCCGAAGAACTCAGCGCCGCCATTCCCGACGTCAAGCGGCTCATCCGCGGCTTCAATTTGCCCGTGCTCGAACTCGATGGCTACGAAGCCGACGACATCATCGGCACCCTCGCGCGCGAGGCCTGCGACGCCGGATTCGTCACCTTCATGGTCACACCCGATAAGGATTTCGGCCAGTTGGTCAATGAGTGCGTAAGGATTTACCGGCCCGGGCGCATGGGCGACGGCGCGGAAGTCCTCGGCGTGCCCGAAGTGCTGGCGAAATGGGGTGTGCAACGTTGCGACCAGGTACGCGACATCCTCGGCCTTTGGGGCGACACCTCCGACAATATTCCCGGCATTCCCGGCATCGGCGAGAAAACCGCGCAGAAGCTCATCGCCCAATACGACTCTCTCGAAAACACGCTCGATCACGCCGCCGAGCAAAAAGGAAAGCTCAAGGAATCGCTGGAGAAGTTCCGCGATCAGGCGCTGCTTTCCAAGCGCCTCGCCACCATCGACGTCAACGTACCGCTTCCCTTCGAGCCGGAAGTGCTGCGTATCGGCCCGCGCGACGAACCCGCCTTGCGCGCTCTCTTCGCCGAATTCGAATTCAACACCCTCGGCCGCCGCCTCTTCGGCGATACGTTTAAGGCGGGTAGGGGAGGTTCCCAAGGTCGCGAAAGCGACTCTAAAAAAATCGGTCATCCTGAGCCCGTCGAAGGACCTCTAACTATTTCTGCTTCGCCCTCCAGCACAACGACGGACATAACCACACCACAAAATCCCCCCCTTCCGCCCGTCCCCGTTGCCCTTCGCACCATCGACGACGTGAAGCCCGATTACCGAATCCTCCGCGATATTGGCGAAATAGAAAAAGTACTGGCCTCCTCCCTGAGAACCGATCAAGCCCACCTTGCGATTGCCTACGACCTCCACGGCAAGGGCCAAATCCTGGGTGCCGCGATCAGCATCGAAGTCGGCCATGCATTCTATTTTCCAATGGGATCCCAGGTTCTGTTTCCGACCGGATTAGAAGGACGCACCCTAATCGGTCACGATCTCAAACGCGGCATCCGCGCGCTGCCGTTAACTGCAGTGCGCAGCATCTTCGACACCGCCCTCGCCCACGCCGTCATCTTCCCCGACCTGCGCCACACGCTCGAATTCGTCGCTGAATCGCTCCTCAACTACACGCCCATCCCGGAAGAAAAAGTTTCCGGCCAACAGGATTTCCTCGCTGCCATGGACGCCCCCGACGCGAACCAACTCCGTGCTCGCCGCACCATGGAACGCGCCGATCTCGCCCTGCAACTTCACGCCAAGCTCGCGCCATTGCTCAAGGAATCGGGCCAGGAACGCGTCTTCACCGAAATCGAATCGCCGCTGCTGCCCGTGCTCGCCGCCATGGAAAACGAAGGCATCCGCCTCGACCCGGTTGCGCTCGAGGACGTCGGTAAAAAACTCCGCCTCGATCTCGCGCGCCTCGAAACTTCCATCCATCAGCATGCCGGCGGTCCGTTCAACATCGGTTCGCCCAAGCAACTCGGCGAAGTCCTCTTCGGCAAACTCGCCCTGGTCAAAGAAGCGAAGAAAACCAAGACCGGCCAGTATTCCACCGACGAGCAAACCTTGGCCGCCCTCGCGCCGCTGCACCCCATCATCGAGGAAGTGCTCGAGCATCGCGAGGCCAGCAAGCTGCTTTCCACCTACATCGGCGCGCTGCCCGCAGCCATCTCGCCCGCCGACGGCCGCATCCACACCACTTTTTACCAACTCGCCACCAGCACAGGCCGGCTCAACTCGCAGGACCCCAATTTGCAGAACATCCCGATTCGCACCGCGCAGGGCCGCGAGATCCGCCGCGCCTTCGTCCCGCGCGAGGGCGATTACACCCTGCTCTCCGCCGACTACTCGCAGATCGAGCTGCGCATTCTCGCCGCGCTCACACAGGACCCCGGCCTGCTCGAGGCGCTCACCAGCGGCGAGGACATCCATCGCGCCACCGCCGCGCGCGTCTTCGGTTTGCCCCTCGATGCCGTCACCAAGGAGCAGCGCAACCAGGCGAAGATGGTCAACTACGGCATTAGCTATGGTATCTCCGCGTTTGGGCTGGCGCAACGGCTTGGCATCGGGCGCGCCGAAGCGAAGGCGCTCATCGACGGCTATTTCGCGCAATATCCCGGCATCAAAAAGTACATGACCGACACCGTCACCCACGCGCGCGAACGCGGTTATGTCGAGACCATCACCGGCCGCCGCCGCTATCTGCCCGACTTGCGGTCCGCCAATGCCACCGTCCGCGCCGCCGCAGAGCGCAACGCCATCAACATGCCCATCCAGGGTTCCTCCGCCGACCTGATCAAGATTGCCATGGTCCGGATCGCGCGCACCGCCGGCGACGAAAACTGGCGCACGAAATTGCTGCTCCAGGTCCACGACGAACTCGTCTTCGATCTCTACCTGC
Source organism: uncultured Verrucomicrobiae bacterium (assembly GCA_963812985.1). GTDB lineage: Bacteria > Verrucomicrobiota > Verrucomicrobiia > Methylacidiphilales > UBA1321 > JABDGH01. Next base: position 1,343,721 of record CAWEXI010000005.1, on the reverse strand, counting down.
CGGAAAAAGAACGCGTCATCGAAGTCGTGCGGGACCGCATGAAGCACGCGCTGCCCGATCTCCGTGTGCCCATCGTCGTCGAGACCGGCATCGGCGCCAATTGGCTCGAAGCGCATTAAACGACAGCATCCGTCATCCTGAGCTCGTCGAAGATCAGTTCGGTTGCGGTACTGATTGCCAATAGGCTGAACTGATCCCTCGACAAGCTCGGGATGACAGAGTGATCTTTCCCCCATGCAGATCGCGCTCATCTTCATTCTGCTCCTGACCTTCGTCTTCGGACTGGGACTCCTCGCGCGCCGCCTCTCGATTCCCTATCCGATCCTCTTCGTCATGGGTGGGCTTTGCATCGGCTTCATCCCGATCCTGCCTGCGCAGCTCACCCTCGAGCCCGACCTCATTTTCTTCCTCTTCCTGCCGCCGCTGCTCTACATCCAGGCGTTCTACACCTCGTGGCGCGACTTTCGCTTTTACCTTCGGCCCATTCTTCTTCTGGCCATCGGTCTGGTCATCGTCACCACCGTCACGGTCGCCTACGTCGCGCATTGGCTGATTCCCGGTCTGCCCCTTTCCGCCGCATTTGTCCTCGGCGCCATCGTCTCTCCGCCGGACGCCATTGCCGCTTCCGCCATCGCCCAACGCCTCGGACTTCCCCGTCGCATCATCACTATTCTTGAGGGCGAAAGCCTGGTCAACGACGCCACCAGCCTCGTCATCTTCAAGGTGGCGTTGGCCGCCATCGGTGTGACCGCCTCCTTCATCGGGCGCATCTGGATCCCGGGCGAATTTATGTACGTCTCGGTCGGCGGCGTTGCCGTCGGTCTCGTGGTTGGCCGGCTGATTGGATGGCTTCGCAAGCGCGTCACCGATGACGGCCCGCAAATCGCCCTCACCATTTCGCTGCTCACGCCCTACCTGAGCTACCTTCTCGCCGACCAGATTTGCCACGTTTCCGGCGTGCTCTCCGTCGTTGCCACCGGCCTTTATCTGGGATGGCAGGCGCCCGAAACCACGACCTCTCACGTCCGGCTCCAGGCGCAGGCGTTTTGGGAAATGATCATCTATCTTCTCAACGGCATCGTCTTCGTCCTCATCGGCCTGCAACTGCCTGGTATCCTGCGCAACATGCAGGAATATTGGTGGCCGCGCCCTTTTCTTTATGCCGTCGCCATCAATGTGCTTTGCATCGTCGTGCGCATCGTCTGGGTTTTTGCCGGCGCCCATATCCCCCGCCTGCTCAGCAAACGTATCCGCGAAACCGAACCGGAACCCGACTGGCGGCAGGTTTCCATCGTCGGCTGGGCGGGCATGCGCGGCATTGTCTCCCTCGCGGCGGCCTTGGCGCTCGAGGGCATCCCCAATTTCCCCCGACCGCATCTCGTGCAATTCCTCGCCTTCAGCGTCATCCTTACCACCCTGGTTTTCCAGGGCCTGACCCTGCCCATACTCATCCGCTTCCTCGGCGTGGGCGACGACGGCACTTCGGCCCGCGAGGAAACAGAGGCGCGCCAACGCATTTCCGATGCCGCCTTTGCCAAGCTCACCGAGGTCCGCACCGAAAAAAAATTTCCCGCCTCCGCCCTCGACACAGTCGAAAATTCCTATCGCGAGAGGGCCCTTCTTTTGCATGACGATCTGGCCGAGCAACTCGGCTGGAGCGACCAGCGCCACCACGTTTTGAGCGTGCGCCGTTTGCGCCGTCTCATGATTGCCGCGCAGCGCCGCGCGCTGGTCGCCATGCGAAGGAATGGGCTGATTGGCGACGATGTGCTGCACAAAATCGAGCACGAACTCGACCTCGAAGAAGTCCGCCTGAAAAGTTAACCCTCCGGAACTTCGGTAGCCCCTATCGGGCACTTTTTTTGAAACAAGCTCGTTCGTGGAGCGTCAATACTAGTGAGATGAAAAGCACCTTGGCTCTCCTCCTCACAGCGCTGGTTTTGTTCGCGATCTCCTCCGTCGCGGGACGTGCCGATCAGTTCAGTGAAATCGAAAACTGCCCCTTCACCTACTGGGTCCCGCCCCCCGCGGGTTACGTGGGCGAGCCTTATTATTACGGCCCTCCGCCTCCGGTCTATTACGGACCGCCACCACCGGTCGTTGTCGTCCCGCGCTTCTTCTTCGGCTTCCGGTTCCATTAAACTGGCACGCTACACTTGTCGGAGCATCCGTCGCGTCAGCGACTTTAAAAAGCCTGTCATCCTGGGCAAGCCGAGCTTGCCTCGGCGCTGTCAAATCTTGACCGCTGGGAGCGGTCAAGATGGAATCGCCGGAGGCGATCCCCCCGGCGAGGGTTCGCAGGAGTGAACCGAGTCAACGACCTCTAACTATTCTGCCTTCCTCGCCCTTCCTCAATCCGTATCAATATCTTTCGCCCAATCGCGATTTTCTTTATACCACGCGACCAGGCTTTTCATGCCGTCGCGAATCGTCGTTTGCGGCGACCACCCGAGTACCTTTTGCGCCTTCGAAATATCGGCCCAAGTCTCCGCCATGTCCGCAGGATGCCACGGGCGGTATTCAATCTTCGCCTGGTGTCCCGTCAGCTCCTCGATCAACTGAATCAGGAGATTCAATTTTAAGGGCTGGTCCGAACCCAGGTTGAATGCGTCGTGTCCCACCGGACGCAGCGCCGCGATGGTCCCGTTGGCGATGTCGTCCACATAAGTAAAATCGCGCGACTGCGTTCCATCTCCGAAAATCGTAATCACCCGGCCCTCGCGGATCCGTTGCACGAACCGCAACGGCGTCATGTCGGGTCGCCCGGCGGGTCCGTAAACCGTGAAATAGCGCAGCACGCTGACGTCGATTCCGTGCAAAAAATGATACGTGTAGGCCATCGCTTCCGCCGCTTTCTTCGTCGCCGCGTAGGGCGAAAGCTGGCGGTCGGTGTTCATCTCCTCGCGATACGGCGTCGCATGGTCTTTGCCGTAAAGGCTCGAGGTTGACGCCAGGACGAACTTTTTCACGCCGAACTTCCGGCACATCTCCAGCACGTTCAAAGCCCCCATCACGTTCGCCTCCACGTAGACCCGCGGATTCTCCACCGAGGGCCGCACCCCCGCGCGCGCCGCCAGGTTGATCACCGCATCGAACGGCGCCGCGCCCTCCGGCACCGTCCGCGCATGCTTTTCGAAAAGCCGCTCCAGCGCGCTCGTGTCGGTCAGATCCAGCCGATGCAACTCCAGACCGGGCAGATTTTCGAGCTGCACCCAACGCCAGACTTTCAGGCGCACGTCGTAGGCGTCATTAAAATTATCGAGGCCAACCACCTGCCGGCCCTGTTCGTGCAAAAGAGCGCAAACCCTTGAGGCAATGAAGCCCGCGGCCCCGGTGACCAGAATTTTTCGCGGCGGAACGGAGGAGGGGGTGTCGGACATGTTGGAAATCGAGGAACGTTCATTGTGCCAAAGCATCGCCCGCCAAATCGAGAACTTTCCCGTATTTTTGGATTCTCTTCAGTTCACTGTCGCGTTAGCGACTCTATAGAATTCTGTCATCCTGGGCCTGTCGAAGGACCTCTATTAATTATGCCTTCCTCAGCCTCCGTCATCCTGAGCTTGTCGAAGGATCAGTTCAGCTTGCCTTCTCAGGGATACAAAACTGATCCTCGACAGCTCAGGATGACTTAAAGACCATGTTCTGCGTCACCTCCCGTGAGCTTGCCCCCCGTGGCTGGACGCTCTAACCTCCGTCTTTCCCTTTCATGCATACGCTACTGGAGACCGCGCAGTTTTCCCGGCCCTATCTCGCCCGCTACTGGCCCCGCTTTGTCCTCGGCATCTTCCTCGGCATCCTTTTTGGCGCCTCAAACAGTCTGGCGTTGGGCAGCATCTACCTGATTCTAAATCGGCTCGACGACCCCGCACACATCCAGGAGGTCACCGAAAAGGGCCGCGAGGCCGAAGCCAAAAAAGTGGAGGGGGAAAACGTCATCGTCCACGGGTTGAAGGCTGAGGCCACCGCCGTCAAAGAGGAACTGTACGTCCTGGTCGACCCCTGGCTGCCGATCAAGAACCAGCCGCTCGACTGGAAGCGGTGCGTCGGCGGTTTTCTGTTCATACCCCTCGCGGTCATCCTGCGCGGACTTCTCGGTTACGGCAGCAGCTATCTCATGGCCTGGAGCGGCCAGCGCATCACCAACGCGGTCAAAAACGATGCCTTCCGCAAGGTCAGTTCGCTCTCGCTCGATTTCTTCCAAAAAACCACCACCAGCGAGCTCATCGCCCGGATCGAAAGCGACGGCGCGGCCCTGAACAACTTCCTCAAGCTCGGCATGTCGGATTTGGTCAAGGAACCGAGCACTATTTTTTTCAGTCTTGGCTTTATGCTCCTCATCGACTGGAAATTCACCGTCATCTCCCTGGCCTTCGCACCCCTCTGCATTTTGCCAACCCGTCAGGTCGCCAAAAAAATCAAGGAACTCTCCCGACGCGATTTTGCCGCCAACGTCGGCCAGGCCAGCGTCACCATGGAATCGTTCCAGAACGTCCGCATCACCAAGGCTTATTCCCTGGAGGATGTGCACGCGCACGCCTTCTTCAAGTCGGGCGAGCGCTCCGGCTACTTCACGGTTAAGAGCATCCAGAGCAAGGAAATGCTCAACCCCATCGTCCAAACCCTCAATGCCATGGGCATCAGCGCCCTGCTCCTTTACGCATTTTGGATCCATTGCTCCTTTGCCAACCTCACCATTTTCATCGTTGCTTTGATGGCCTTCTACACGCCCTTCAAAAAGCTCAACGGCATTGGCGTCTACATCACCCAACTTTCCGTCGCGCTCGAACGGCTTATGGCCCTCTTCAAACTCCAGCCCAGCGTGCGCGAGGCCGAGCATCCCGTTGCCTTGGGCGATTTCAAGCGCAGCTTGGAATTCCGCAACGTCGCCTTTTCCTACGGCGATGCTCCCGTGCTCGACCGCATCAGCTTCACTCCTGCGGCGCGGCCAGCGGCTCGGACTCGCCGGCGAAAGCGGCTCCGGCAAAAGCTCGCTCCTCAACCTCCTCTTTCGCTTTTACGATCCCACCGCCGGCCAGATCGAGATCGACGGCATCCCGCTCGAAACCCTCCGCCTCGCCGACCTTCGCTTTCACCTCGCGCTCGTCAGCCAGGACATCCTCCTCTTCAACGCCACCGTCGCGGAAAACATCGGCTTCGGAAAAATCGGCGCCACCCGCGAGGAAATCATCGCCGCCGCCCGCGAAGCCCACGCGCACGACTTCATCGCCGCCCTGCCGCAAGGCTACGACACCCCGCTCGGCGAACGCGGCCAGCGCCTCTCCGGCGGCCAGCGCCAGCGCATCGCCATCGCCCGCGCCTTCGTCCGCAACGCGCCCATCCTCGTCCTCGACGAAGCCACCGCCTCGCTCGATTCCCAGTCCGAGGCCGAAGTCCAGAAAGCCATCGACCACCTCGCCGAAAACCGCACCGTCATCTGCGTCGCCCACCGCCTCTCCACCCTCCGCTCCATGGACCGCATCCTCGTCCTCGAAAAGGGCCGCATCGTCGAGCAGGGCAGCTTCGACCAGCTCCTCGCCCAGAGCGGCCTCTTCACCGCCATGGCCGCGCGCCAGAGCATTTTTCCCCAAGTCCAGGTCGCTTAGAAATTGTTTGAAATCGAAAGGTGCGCAGCCCGTCATCCTGAGCTTGTCGAAGGATCAGTTCAGTTGTAGCGGCGGTCTATGACCCGCGCGCACTTATTATCGCTCTAAAAGCTCAGTCATCCTGAGCTTGTCGAAGGATCAGTTCAGTCTGTCTTTCTTATGGGAAACGGGAAATGCCGTCTCTTTCCCCCCTTTACCTTTTACCCTTTTCCTTTTAACTTTTGCCCATGTCCGACGAGCCCCGTCCCTACAACCAACTCTACATCCAGGCTTGGACCATCATTTCGGTTCTCGTCTCGGTGGCCCTGTTCGCCATGTACGTCTTTGGCTCGCACCTGCTCCACGCCGGCCGCTGGATCTGGGACCTGATCCGCTATCTCGCCACCCCGATCATTTAAGTCCGCGGTCTTTTCGACTCATAGTTCGTCTGTATCTTCCCTCTGCACCAGCTCCAACTCCGCCAAATGTCTCTCCACCTGGATCCACGGGAGCGCCTCGCCATATTCCGCCATCAAGTCCTCTAGGAGACGCAAATTTTTCGCGTGACGCGCCTCCAGTTGCTTCCACTGAAAGCGTCCCATCCACGCCAGGATGATCGCCACGAAAAAATTGAACCCGGCCAGCGTCGTATGCCCAATCACCCACATCAAGGTGCCGCTCAGCGTTGGAGCCACGACAAACGCGGCGTAAGTCAGCGGCAAGCGCCACGACCTGAGCCGCTCGAACGCCCGCGCCTGCTCATACGCCTTCAGTCCTCTTGCCTCGATGTCGGGACTGAGCGCCATATCTTATTTAAATAGTCTGTCATCCTGAGCTTGTCGAAGGATCAGTTCAGCCATCTCAGGCTTAATCGTGGGATGGACACGCTCAAACGACTATTCCCCTTCTTCCGACCGGGCCTTGTGGTCCCCACGACAAATCCCCCGCTTCGACGCCCGGATAAATTCCATCAGATGCGCGATCTCCGGCAGGTGAAATTTATGCCCCAGCTCCTCCAGCGCCTGGGTCACGTTCAGGTTCGAGCGATAAATCATCTCGAACGCCGCCTGGATCGCGCGCCGCGTCTCGTGCGAAAACCCGGCCCGCCGCAGCCCGATCGCGGTTGATCCCGCTCACCTCGTTCGTGTCCGTCGCCATGAAAAACGGCGGCACATCCTTGCCCAGCCGCGTCCCGCCCCGCGTGATCGCCAGCCTCCCGATCCGCGTATGCTGATGCACGATCGTCGCGCCCGCCCAGGAACGCGCCGTCCTCCACCTTCACGTAGCCGCTCAGCAGCGTGTTGTTGGCCAGGATCGCGCGATTGCCGATCTCGCACGTCGTGGCCGACGTGCACGCCGCCCATCAGAAAATTGTCGTTGCCGATCGAAGTCGCCGTCCCCTCCTGCGACGCGCGATGGATCGTCACGTATTCGCGGATCTTGTTGCCCGAGCCGATCTCCACCCACGAGCGCCCGCCCTTGTAGCCGTAATCCTGCGGCTCCGCCGCCGATGACCGCGCCGTAGCCGATCTGGTTGTGCGGCCCCATCAGCGTCCCCCTGCATGATCACCGCATGCGCCCGCACCTCGCAGTAATCGCCGATCACGCAGCCCGCCTCGATGATCGCGTAAGGCCCGATGCGCACCTCCGCGCCCAGATCGACCGCCGAATCGACAATCGCGGTGGGATGAATTTGCGTGCTCATTATTTATAAAGTCCGTCATCCTGAGCTTGTCAAGGATTCAATATTCTGTTCCAAATCATTTGGAAATGCCATTGTCGCGCAATTTCATTGCATTCAACCCCTCAAGAATTCCGTTAATTTGGTAAATTCCGTTAATTCCGTCATGCTTCCACCTCACAACAGCCCCTCATCCTTAAAGCTAAAAAAACTCTTCTCATCCCCTCGCGCGCGGCGCGCCCAGAATCACATGGTCCAGCAACTCGATCTGCAGCAGCGCCCCCGCCTCCTTCATCCGTCCGCGTCACCTGCAGATCCGCATCCGACGGCTGCGGATTTCCCGACGGATGATTGTGCACCAAAATCACCGCATGCGCCTGCCGCGCCAGCGCCGGGCGAAACGCCTCGCGCGGATGAAACAGACTCTCGTTCAGCGTCCCGCGCGTCACCTCCTCCACCGCCAGCACCATGTGCTTCGTGTTCAGGCAAATCACCCGCACGCTCTCGTAATCGAGCAGCCGCATCTCCTCGCCCAGCAACCGCGCCACATCCTCCGCCGTCTCAATCGCCCGCGCCTCCGCCTCGCTCCGGGCCAGCCGCGCCGCCAAGCGCAAACGCCGCCTTCAGCCCGATCGCCTTCGCCTGCCCGACGCCCTTGATCTTCGCCAGCTCGCCCACCGGCGCGCGGCTCAGCGCCTCCAGCGATCCAAAATGGGTCAGCAAAAAATCAGCGAGATCCAGAACGGGCCGCCCGCTTGTTCCGGTGCGCAAGAGGATGGCGAGGAGCTCGGCTGTCTTCAGCGCGTTCGCCCCCTGGTTCAGCAACCGCTCCCTCGGCCGTTCCGCCGGCGGAAGTTCGCGCATCGAAATCGCCGTCATCGTCCGCCACCATATACGGCTTGATCTTCCCCTGCAACTGCGGCGGCACGTGCGCCGTCAGCGCGATCTTGTCCCCCTGGTAGCTGATATCCAGCACGCGCCCCACCCGGTGCAGCTCCGCCACCAGCGCCGTCAGGTGATTCGGAATCACCAGCTTCACCCGCAGCCGCCACGACTTCACCTGGTGCTCGATCTCCTCGAAAAGCTCGTCCATCCCCTCGCCCGTCACCGCCGAAATCGCCACGCTGTGCGGATGCTTGTGCAGCGCATGCTCGATCAGCGCCGGATTCGTCACCCGGTCGATTTTGTTGAACACCACGATCATCTGCTTGCCCCACGCGTTCAATTCCTCCAGCACCACCTGCACCGCCGCCATCTGCTGCTCGTAAAGCGGATGACTCAAATCGACCACGTGCAGCAGCAGATCCGCCTCCGCCACTTCCTCCAGCGTCGCCTTGAACGACTCGATCAAATGGTGCGGCAATTGTTTCAGAAATCCGACCGTATCGGTCAGCAGCAGCTTCTGCTTGTTCGGCAAAATGAACTGCCGCGTCGTCGGATCCAGCGTCGCGAAAAGCTGGTCCGCCGCGTAGACCTCCGAGTGCGTCATCTTGTTCAGCAGCGTCGATTTCCCCGCGTTCGTGTAGCCGACAAACGAAGCGATCGGCCAGTGCTGCCGCAGCCGCCCCGCGCGCTGCGTGCTCCGCTGCTTGCCGCACTTCGTCCAGTTCCCGCGACAGCCGCGCGATCTTTTCCGTCACGCGGCGGCGGTCGACTTCCAGCTGCGTTTCACCCGGACCCCGCATGCCGATGCCGCCGCTCTGCCGCGACAAGTGCGTCCACATGCCGGTCAGCCGCGGCAGCAGATATTGCAACTGCGCCAGCTCGATCTGCAGCTTGCCGTCCTTCGACTTCGCGCGCTGCGCAAAAATATCGAGAATCAGCTGCGTCCGATCCAGAATCTTCCGCTCGAAAACCTTCTCCAGATTGCGGCTCTGCGCGGGACTCAACTCATCGTTGAAAATCACCGTGCCGACGTTCTCCTTCTTGCAAAGCTCCGCCAATTCGCTCGCCTTGCCCGGCCCGATGTAATAGGCCGCCGTCGGCGCGGGCCGCCGCTGGATCGCCGTATCCACCACCTCGCCGCCGGCGCTCTTCACCAGTTCGCCCAGTTCCTGCAACGACTCCGCGTGGTCCCACTTGCTGTCGTCCGGCCGCTCCAGACCCACCAAAAGGGCGCGCTCGTTTCCCGGCGGAGGTGAGGTCAGGTGGGACGCTTTCAAAACAAGGACGGGCAGCGCCGCGGAAAGGGACTGATTGCCGGTGAGCATCACTTTCTGCAAATTAGGCTCGCGCGCGAACCAAGTCAACTGACGCTTCGCGTACTGCCGCGTCGCCACCAGAATGTCACGTTTCAAGCCTGTGCCCGGACCGTTGCCCGCGCTTGCGCGCAGGACGATCATTTCCTTTCCCCGCTGTCATCCTGAGCTGTCGAGGATCAGTCACTCCTGTCCCGAACTCCATTGGAACGCATTTCGGCGCAATCGTTCCCCTCAACGCCTCAGCAATCTCCCGATACCCAATCCCCGGAAACCCCGACACCGCCTCCAGGCCATGGCGCTCCACCAACCCCCGCACCTCCTCCACCCACCCCTGCGGCAAACATCGCCTCCACCCGCGCCGCGATCCGCGCTTCCAACTCCGCCTTCTCGCGCTGAATCCAAAACGCCGTGAACTCCTTCACCAACGGCTCCGGCGTCTCCTCCTGCCACTCCCGCAACGAACGCCCCGTCGCCTCCATCACCTCGATCGCCCGCGCCAGCCGCCGCGGATTCGCCGCATCGATCCGCTCCAGCATCGCCGGATCCACCGCCTTCAACCGCGCCCGCAAGTCCGCCACCGAAAGCGACGCAAGCTCCGCCCGCAATTCATCCGGTCCCTGCGGCGCCTCGCACAACCCCCGCGTCAGCGCCCGAAAATAAAGTCCCGTCCCGCCCACGATAATCACCCGCCGCCCCGCCTCGCGCTGCTCCCGCAAAAATGCCGCCGCATGCTTCAGATACTGCGCCACATCGAAACTCGCGCCCGAACTCCACCAGATCCAGCCCCCCATGCGGAATCTCCGCCCGCTCCGCCGCCGTCGGCTTGCTCGTCCCGATATCCGCCCCGCGATAAACCTGCATCGCATCCATCGCCAGAATCGCCGTCGCCCAGGTTGAGCCCGCGCAAAGTCGCGTGCGACCTCCATCGCCGCCGCGCTCTTCCCCGTCCCCGTCGCCCCGACGAGGAAGACAGGATTTATAGGCGATGTAGATTGGTTCGCCATTCCGTACTTAACCGAGGACGTGCACCGCCAGTCTGTGCTTTAATAAAAGCTGGGCTGAAAGTTCCACTATTCGGAAGCCACAAGCGACGTGCTCAAAAAACGATTTAGATCGCGATCCTGTTCAAAACGCGCCAAGGCCTCAGTATCGTCTTCGATACGTACAAGGAATGCTCCCTTGGAAGGAATATAGCTCTGCGTAGAGTCATTATGGTCAGGTTCGAACCATAAGTAGTAGTGTCCCTTAGCCTTTACGAGATTGAAGTGTGTTCTTAACTTATGCTGAGAATGGGTTATCGTTAAATAAGGAAATTTTGCCGCAACTTCCTTGAGATCATCTACTTCTCCAACCCCCATGACTTCTATCGGAATGTCAGATGGCACGCCACTTTCCGAAAAATGAGTGCTCAAGCTTTTGAGATAAGGATTGGAGAAACCGCAGGTTTGCATCTTGACCTCTTCAATATCGCCCGGTTGAACGCCTGCATAACGATCAAGAGCCTTCAAGAGTGACGTTCCTGGACGGGGATAACTGCAAAACCCGAGAACGGTGCCGTAGCGAGTCAAGTCTCCACGACGAATCCCGGACCATACCCGCCTTGATTCGTCGCCTGCGCCAACTGCCGCCACCAATACACAAACCCCAATGAAAACCACCAAATCAGTGGATGAAAAGACGTGCAGTCCGTTGAGCGCAACTGCGGTCAAAAAGCCGTAGCTCGCAAAGGCGATCATGTGCGCTCGGATGAACAATAACTTCCCGGTCATAGGAAACCTCCCATTACGGCTTTCTATCCATAGCTTCCACCAGTTTGCTAATCCTACCATCGTGTACAACGGGTACAAGAGCAAATGCTACAATTGCTAAAGCTCGAACGGAGGTGGAGGGCTCGTACATAAACAATAAAATAAAGGCATAAGCAACCGCCCCGCCAAGTACGCAGCAAGTCACTTTTTTCCAGAAACCTTTAGACACTTTGCTGATTTTTCCTTTGAAAAACGGATTAAAGAGATGCCTTCCCTGATGAAGATGGTCCAAAGTGGAAATTATGATTCCACCGAGTATGGCGCCTTGCAAGTCCCAATGCATAAAGGTGCGATACTATGCGATTGGTATTAACCGTCAATCGCGCAATTCGTTTTGAACCGGTATCATCGGATAGGTAACTTAGAGCCTTCTTACTCCACCAACTCACACGCCACGGTATCATCCGTTTGCAAATACAACGCCGTGGCTGCACCAGGCGATAAATCGGCGATCCGGCCCGTGTCCGGCGTTGGCTCTCCATCGACTACGCTCCCGTCGCCCGGACCGAAATCCACAGGACGAGCGAACACGAAGAGCGAGTTGGCAGGATTAGTCAGTTTCACCATGGCGTTGCGCAAAACCTGCTTCGGGTAAAGTCCATAATCCCAACGCATCGCCAAATAAAACGCCCGTGGATTCAGCCGTCGCGCCAAGCCGGATGTCCCCGGCGGTTGCACCGACAAAAACAAGCACGAATACCACCAGATGCCAAGATCGCTTGGCCCGATCAGCGCCAAGCCCTCGTGCGGCCCGACGCCTTCGTCCGACGGACCGCCGAACGTGCCCATCTTTCCCGAACCGAGAAAAATAATCGCGCTCATCGATCAAAAACTCATCAGGGTGTTCGTCGCCACGCTCGTTGGCGTGGCTGGCGTGGTCACATACGATTCTGTTGCGTCTTCGATCCCGCCCGCGATCGCATTCAGCAAATCGGCCGCCGTTTTGGTGTCGCCTGTCATCAATTTCGGATAATAGGCCGCGTAAAGACCCGCAATGGCCGACGAAAATTGCGCGTAGCCCGCGTCTGTCTGCGAGCCGCCGAACGCAAGAATGTTCGACTGGAATTGCGCCGGGGCCGGAAACGCGCCGCCAGAAAGCGAATAAACCGCGTTCGCCGCCGCATACATTTCGTTTGCCAGCCGCGTCCGTGTGCTGCTTTGCTTCACCGCAAAATCGAGCACTGCGCCCGTTGCCACCGATGCGCCCGTGCGAATCAGCGGCAAGGCCGCCTCGATCACGGCCGATGCCATTGTGCTTGAGGTCGAGGTCGTCGCGTCCGTCCCTGTCGTGGAGGCGCTCGAACCGGTCGTCCCGCAAGCGGTCAGGCTAAGAATCAGGCAGCTCAGACCTGCCTGGAATATATATTTCATTTTGTTTGTCATGGTTATTTGGCTGTTAAAAAATTAATATCCCGCCGAAGATTGTCTTTCCGTTGCTTGAGGAAACTTCTTATTTCCAGGCGGGCACGTAGACGACGCTTCCGTCGTCGGTTTTCATTTTCAGCCACCGGTATGGAGTGGTGGCCGTGGTCGCGGGGCAATTTGATCCGAGCGCCGCCGACCCCGATCCGGTGACGCAGTTCGCTGTAGTGGTGTAGGCAATGGGGACCGTCGTGTTGAAAATACTCGAGGTCAGCGAAGCCCAACTCGTAAAAGTCCCGCTCGACCCATTCGACCCATTCCCAATCTGCTGGCCCCAGGAAATTGTGCCATTCGACGCCGTATAGATATTAAGGTTATACCCGCCGGCCGGATAAAAACCCATTTGCTGGGTGTAGTTGTTATAGAGATTGATCCGGCCCGCATTCCCCAGCCAGTCAATGGCCTGTGTTGGATAGTTTTGCTGATCCAGCACCCATAACTGCGACGTGTTCGCTCCCACCTCGCTCTTGTTCAAAATGGCGTTGGAGATTTTGGTGGCGTAAATCAGACACCCGGCACTGATCAAGTGAATCCCGTCCGAATAATAAAAATTCGTGTCGCTTGCATCGATAAAACTCGGCGTCATGTCCGCCAGGTAATCAATACCCGTCGATAGACCAAGTTGCGACCGCGTCCACGAGTTGTACGGCGCGACATTGTTGATTGCGTTGGTGCCGCCTGAACTGGAGTTGATTCGGAACTGGCTGGTGATGCCAACAATCTTCACGTTGCTGCCGTAGCCGCGCTCGGTTGCCCATAGCGACGCCATGTTGCTTCCGTAAGTGGAGACCGAGTTGCCGTTGTACCAATCGTTCCAACCATCGTAGGTGTTGATGAAGTAGGCGGTGCCGCCCGAGCCGACCGAAGGAACAAAATAAGAGGGAACGTGCGCCGTCCCGCTATAGCCCCCAACCACCGAGCCATTAAGATACTCGGTGCAGCCGTAGGTGGCCGTCGAAAGAATCGAGCCGCCTGCGTTACTATATGATGACGAGATCCCGTAGTCGTAGACCGGCGTCGTCGTCCATCCGGGAAGGGCCGAAAGCCATTGCGCCCAACACTTGCCCGGCCCGATATAGCTGGCCGCTTGTTGGTTCGAGCCTTCGGTAACGATGGGATAACCCACCGCCAGACTTTCCCCGAGAATAATGACCACGCTGTTCGGCGTCGGCCCGGTTTGCAACGGCTCAGGTAAAATGCTCGAGGCATTATACGTTAGCGGGCCGCTTGCCGCATTCGTCACGTTTCCCAATGCCGTCTGCACTCCCGTTCCCAGACCAGTGATTCCCGAAAGTGGCACGGCGCTCGCCGTCGTGGCCGTCGCCGCATTGCCGGTTGTATTTTGGTTCAACGTAGCGACACGTGCCGCCGCAATCGTACCGCTGGTGATGTTGCTCGCGTTCGTCGTATCGGTCGTCGCTGAGGCGGCAAGCCCGGAAATATCCGAAGCCGAAAGCGTGATCGCTCCCGTCCGTCCCGCGACCGATTGCACCGGAGCTCCACTTGAAGTAATGAAAGCCGGCGCTCCCGAAATCGTTGCCCATGGCACCACAGAAATCGAAACGTGGCCCGCTCCGTCCACCGTAAGGCCGCCCGATGCAGGCACAATGATTCCGCCCAGCGTCGTCGTCGTCGCCGCAGGCAGCGTATAACCGCCCGGAACCAGCGCCCAGGAATCATCACCGCGCAGGTAAGTCGAACTGCTCGCGGTTCCCGTTGGCGATAACGCCGCCAAACTTCCCAAGGCCGGCGCGGTCAGGCTTCCGCTCACGATGACGTTCGCCGCACTCACCGTCGCCGCATTGGTCAGATTGTGACCGCCCGCATTCAGGTCCGCCTGCATCGGGCCCTGCGGCCTAAAGTTCTCGATGAACGCCGGTCCCGCACCGCATAGCAACAGCACGCAACCAAGCGCCACACTAAATACTCCGGCGAGCGTCGTGCCGCGCCGGTTTGATATAGAAAAGATAGTCATATAGATTAAATCCGAAGTAGCCGTCGCACTCTGTGCACGGTGTATGTTATTTCCGCAACTTTCTTGCGCGGGGGCAGATGCTCCTCAGGGCCATTCATTGGCCACGGTCAGCGCCCCGGAAAACGTCCGCGTCTCAGCCGGATACGGACCGCTGGGAGGAGCCAACCCGGCGCAAAAAACCGGCACCGAAACTCCGAAAAACGAAAACGAGCCGATCTCCGTCGTGCTGGCCGGATCGAACGTCGTGCAGTCGATATTCGATCGCGAGCGAGCCGCCCGATGCGAGCGCCACCGTATTCGTCACCGAGCATGACACGCTCATCGCCGGCCACCATTTCCCGTCGTACTGAATCACCGGGTCGGGCGCGAAAATCTCCGGGTAAAAAAGATTCACCTGGAAATTGAACAGCGCGCTCGAATTCGTCCCGCTGATCCCGGGGCCGCTCGCCGTGATCGTACCCGTTCCGGGGACCACCGTCCGCATGCCCACTCCAATCACGAGATCTCCCGGTCCGACCGGCGTCAGCCCGTCGATCTCATAGTAGTTATTCGTCCCGACGCCCGCGTTGCGCGGCGGCAAAAGTCCGTTCACGCTCAGCGCCTGCGTCACCGGGCCCAGCACGCCATTACCCGCCGCCACCAACTGGTAATTCTGCGCGCGCCAATAAATCTGCAGCGCCTCATCCAGGCTGAAGCCCGCCGGGTAAACCGTCTGCGCGTCCCACGCTCGACGCAAAGGTCGAGTCCATTTGCGGGACGAGAAACGGAAAAAATGTATTCGATAAATAAGTCAGTTTCATATCAAACCGAAGGAGCGTGATGCGGGAACGGAAACACCGCGGGCAACCCGTTAAACACCACGTTCTGCAGCAGCACATCCTGCGACACGCACTGGATGATCTTCGCGCGTCACCGGCGCATCGCGTCGGCCCGCCCGTGATCACCGTTCCGTCCAGCGCCGAATGCCGCCGCCGCCAGGTAACCGATCAACAAAAAGGTCGTCGTCAGCTCCTGGTCCGGTGCCGTGCCGGTATAGACAAACGGCGCCGGAAATCCGCTCCATCCACCGCTGCCGGAACCGATTTCCGCCGCCGTCACCGCGTAATCGCTAAATCGATTTCCAGCCAGATCTGCGTTCCCACCGACACCGCCATCGCCGTCGCCCAAGCCCGTGATCGCCACCGTATCGTTCGGCGTCAGCGATTGCTGCAGAAACGAATTCGCGTTCACCGTCACCTTCAGCCCCGTCGTGTCCGACGCATCGAGAATCTCGAAACGGCTTGTTCAGTCGCCGGCGCGCCGCCCGCCGAGGGCCGGAAAACCGAATCCGAGCGCGGCGACTGCTCGCCGCCCTGCACCTTCGCCGCGTTGCCGCTGCCCGAGCCCGTCGTCCGCTCGCTCAGCCGATACGAAATGCGCCGGTTCCGGTTCACGCGCAGCAACGTCGTCAGCTCCGCATGCCCCAGATGCTTCGCCGGCCCCACCGTGATCTTCGTCTGCCCGAGATCGATCTTCTCCTCGACCCGCTGAATCTGCGCCGCCATCGTCGCCCACTCCGCGCGTCCGCCGGTCAGATTCAGCAGCGAACCCGGCGCGCCCACGCCCGAGCATTCCTGCTCCGTCAACTCCAGCACGCCGTCGTATTGCAGCACGCTCACCGCATCGTAAAGCGCCTGCGCCAGTCCCGTCGGCACCGGCTCCGCTTCCGTCTCCGAAGTCAGCCGGCTGTAGGTCTGCGTCTCCGCATTCGTCCCGATCACCCGCGTGTAAACCACGCGCTGGTTCGTCGCGCCAAAAACCGCGCTCGACTCATCCGTCGCCGCGCCCGTGTATTGCAACGTCGCGCTCACCAGCAACGGCGCGGCATTCAGATTCATCCACGCCGCGACCGATCCCTCCAGCAACTCGTTCGGCACATCCGACAGCGTGATGCCCGGATAATTCGACGGATTCTCAATCGTCAGCGTTTGCGTTCCCGAGACCACCATCAAATCCGCATCGTCGAAATCATTCAGCCACGGAAATTTCCCCTTCCACCAATCGATCACGCCCGACGACGTATCGCTCGCCGGAATCACGCCGTCCGCACCGGCTGCTTCTGATAAGTCGCCCGCGCGCCCGCCAAATCGAGCGTCATCACCATCGCGCCCAGCTCGTCGCCCGTCGCCGTCGGACGGCGCCGGCTGCACGATCAGCGACGTGAACGTGTCGTTGTCGATATCGTTCGTCTGCTCGAACTTCAGCACCACCGCCGGCGCCTGCAAATCGTAACGCGGCGTCAGGTCGAGGCCCGAAATCGGCGCGCCATACGCGGGCAACGTCACCGTCGCGCGCATCCGCCCGGCGATGAATCGACAGCGTCGGGTAGGGCGTCGTCGTGTAATCGAAAGCCGCCATCGCGTCCGGCGTCCAGCGCAGAAAATTCCGGATCACCTCCGCGCACGACCGGTCCAGCGCCTCCGCGTAAGGCGCGATCGCGTTCGGCGTCATCGTCGCCCACCGTGATCGGCACGCCCCGCGCCGTCGCGTAGGCCAGCACCTCCAGGATCGCCGCGCCCGTCGCCAGCTTCGTCCCGTCCGATTTCTGGCCCAGGATCAGCCGGCTCTTGTTCGTCGGGACCAGCGTCGATGTCCGTGCCGTTCGTCGTCTGCCAGGTCTGTTGGAAAACCAGGTTCTCCAGGTACCACCACGGCCCCGCCAGGCGATAAAGCTGCTCCTCCGCCTTCGCCGACGCGCGGCCCGGCACCTGCACCACCCGCCCGTAAAACCACGGCGTCCCGTTCTGGAAAAGCCGCACCGTCGAGCCGTGCGCGAAAATCGGGTCCGCATCGCTCGGCGTCGCCTCCGCGCGAAACGTCACCATGTCCGGCATCTGGTTGATCCGCTCCCGCGTCAGTCCGCACAGACCCCAGTCGGCCACCGATTTCTCCACGCCGTTCGCGTCGTCATCGCATATGCGTCCAGACCGGAGACTCATACCAGCATGCGCCAGGATAATCGAGTTGTGTACGTCGCCGCATCCGTCGCCGCCGGAAAGATCGACCGTGAAGCCGCCCGTCGTGATCGAATCACTCCGCACCGTCGCGAAAAGATTCAGCCCGCCCGTCACCTTGCGCACCGTCACCAGCACCTGGGCCGGCGCCGACGGCCAGCCCCAGTCCGCTCACCGTCACCGAATCCGCGCCCGACGCGATCGCCTGCGTCCCGCGAATTTTCTGCACATAACCGCTCGCCGACCCGCCGCCCACGAACAGACCGCCCGCCGTCGCGCCGTCGCCGATGAAAAGCTGCTTGTTGTCCGTCGTGAAAAGCGGCTCGCCGACATCCGGGGTAATCAGCGCGCGTTGAGCCTCAACCCCGCGCCGAATTTGAATTTTTTGAGACATAGTAGTTTAGGTAGCGTCGCACTCCGTAGCGACGGAGTCTTGATTGTCTCCGTCGCACGGAGTGCGACGGCTACCCAGTAATTTCGTTAATTCGGAAAATTTAGTAATTTGGTCAGCCTTCCTTAGGCTCACGCAAACGCCCCTCCATCGAGATTCAGCGCCGCTGGGGAAAGCGCATCCGCCAGATTTCCGCCATCGACCGTCCCGCCCTGCGGATAGCCGTAGACCGTCGCGAACGCATCGCCGTCCACGCCGTTCGCGGCCAGCGGCGCGCCCATCGTGATCAGCCCGCCGCGCAGCACAAACGTCGTGTCCGTCCGCGTCCCGAGAAAACGTGCTCTTCGGCATCTCCTCCAGCACCGCGGAAAACGTGCACGTCAGCGGTTCTCGCCGCTCGCGCCGCAAATAATCGTCGCCGTCCCGCTTCCCGGCAGCGAACTGAACGCCGTCAGCACATACGCCGCCGCCTCGGCCACGCTCACATGCTGGCGCGTCACCGTGAACTGCAGCAGATTCACCTCATTGCCCGCGCGCCAGCGGCTGCGCCGCCACCGCGCGCAAAAACTGCGCATCCTGCACCATCTGCTTGCCGTTCAGCTGCACATCGTGCGCGTCCGTCCAGCTCTGCAGATCGGTCACGCCATCGTTCGTCAGCCAGATATTATTTAGAGAAATTCGCATATAGATTTTTTAATATGGATAATAAAGGTCCGTCATCCTGAACTTGTCGAAGGATCAGTTCCGCAGCCTTGCCCTCGTTCCCAAACTCTATTTGGGAATGCGATTGTCGGCGCAACTCCATTGCCTGCCTTTCTCATGTATTTCATGTTTTCCTGTTAAATTGATTCGCTCGTACAGGTTCTCCCTCGCTCAAACCCACCAACGCCTCCGCCTCGTCATCGATTCCCAGCAGCGCCCGCCCCGCCGTAAACACCAATTCCCCGACGCGCGAATGCACCGCATCGAAGCTCAACGGTCCCCGCCGTCAGTTGCGCCAGCGGCAACCGCAGCCACAGATGTTCACCCGCGATATCCAGCGTTTGCGCGTCCCATCGAAAGCAATCGCCCCGGCAACGCGCCCTGCACCTGCAGCGCCTGCGAACACGTCCGTCTCGCACCGGCCCTCCGCGAAGTTGCCGGGCACAAACCGCACTTCCACCGCCAGCGAATCCAGCGTCAGATCGAGCAGCGCATTCGCCGCCGAAATCACCGGCGACGTCTTCATCGCGAACCGCACCTTCACGCCATCCCGCGCCCGCAGATTCAGCCAGGGCGCACCGCCCCAGGTAATCTCGAAATCATCCGCCAGTTGCGGCGGCGCACGACGGAAAACACGGGACTCGACGCCGTATCGATCGTCACCAGCCGATTCGCCGCCGTGATCGGCAACGACCGCGCGCCCAGCGCCAGGAACGTCACCGCTCCCGCCACCGAACCGCGCGCGTCCAGCGTCAGATCCGGCATCTGCGTGATCGCCACCGCGGAAAACGTCAGCCGCACGCCGTTCGCCGCCATCAACACCAGCGGCGTATCCGCCGATCCGAAAAGCGACGTCCCCGGCGTCCCATCGTATAGGGATAAAGCGCGAGCAGATCCGCGAACGGCGCGCTCGGCGTAAACTTGATCGTCACCGGCGCGCCGGTCACCGTCGCATCGAGCACGCCCTGCGCATCCGAATCGACCGCCTCCAACTCCAGCGCCGGCGTCACCAGAATCCCGTCTTTGCGCGAAATACGTATGGCCGTTAAACGTCGCCGCCGCCGGCCCGCTAAGTAAAGTTGTTCGTGTTACTGGCATATAGTTTCATCTCATGGGGTCGGCCTGGACTACTTGTTGACGGAATTAACGGAATCGATTGCCGCACGAACAGGAAGCGATTCGCTCCCGATAACTATTTGTCAGTGCGCCTTTCGTCTGCCTTTCTCATAATCCTCGTTCCCAAACTCTATTTGGGAACGCAATTGTCGGCGCAATTCCATTGCCTTCTTGACTCATAAATTTCGTTAATTTGGCAAATTTGGGAATTTGGTCATAATTCCCTTCGGTCACCCATAACTCGCCCGCGCCTCCGCACTCGCCACAAACCCCGCCAGCCACGCCCGCGTTCTTAAGAGAGAAGGCGCAGCTCACCACAAACGGCGCGGTATAGAGAATGGAAGTCGGCCCGCGCGGCGCCGGCTGCGAACCATCCAGCGTATAGAAAATCGCCGCGCCCGCCTGGTCGCTCGAAAGCGTCACCGTCTGCGGCGAATCCAACTCCCGCGCTCGATATCGTCGGCGCATCCAGTTGCGGCACCGCGTAACTCGCGCCCGCCTGCGTCCGCACCCGGATCTCATAGGCCACCACGTTCGGCTCGTTCACCGCCCCAGCGCCTTCGGCGCGGCGGTGATCACCTCGTTGATCGTCGTGGGCCGGTAAAGATGCAGCAACGCCAGCGCCGTCTCCGCCACCTCCAGCGCGTGCGGCCCGCTCGACACCGGCACATTCTCGCGAAAGCGCACCGCGATCTCCACCGGATCGAAAATCGGCCCCGGCGCAGTCGGCGCGCTCACCAGCGCCTGCGGCACCAGCACCACGCCATACGTCCCCGCCGCCGCCACGCTCGTCTGCAACTCGTACGACAACATCGCGCGGCTGCTCGACCAGGATCGGAATCGCCGCGAAGAACGGATCGGCCAGCAGGCAATCGGCCACCTCCTGTTGAATCGACAGTTAGAATGCTCGGACATAAGTTAGTGCTCCTCGTTCCCAAACTCTATTTGGGAACGCAATTGTCGGCGCAATTCCATTGCTCGCGTTCATACGCCCTCCTCGCTCCGTCTGCGTGAAATGCCGCCGACGCCCGACAATGCTCGGCCTCGGCGCTTCCGTCGTCTCGAGCGTCGGACTGTCCGGCTCCTCGATATTGAAGGTCCCCGCCGCCACCTGTTCGAGCAGACGCACCGCGCTGATCCGGCCGCCATCTGCCGCACATCCTTCGGCGACACGCCCACGCGTTGCGGCAACCGCACCGCCACCAGATCAAGCGCCGGCGCGAGCAGCTTTTGCGGAATCGTGCCCGGCAACCCGAGCGTATTCGGCTTATAAGCGCCCACATAACCGCGCACCAGATCGACCACCTGCGCCAGCGTCGGCGCCACCGGATCGGCCTGCCCGCTCGCCGTCGCCGCCGCGCGATACGTCGCCAGTTCCGTCTCCGAAAGCACCGTCAGCACATCCGACTCAGCAGGAATAATCCATGCCATAATATTTCGAGTTCACAGTTATTTCAAAGGTCTGTCGTCCCATGAGTCGACGGATCTCTGGCATCGGCGGATCCGGATCGGACTGATCCTGCGACTTCGCTCAGGATGACGGAGTGTATTAGGAAACGGTCAGGAGTTGCGCGGCGGTGCTATTCGTGATCGCCACGGCCTCGCTCCAGTCGAACTTCGCCACCTCCACGCGGCCGTCGTCGCGCAGGTACGAGCCGGGCACCATATAGTTGCCCATCAGCCGGAACGTCTTCATGAACGACGGATCGCGCCGCGTCGGATTCTGCAGCCGCGCGAAAATCAGCACCGACGTGTCGAGCAGGAAGCTGATGCTCGGGCGCCAGGCCTTCCTTCGTCGTGTCGACCACCATGTACGACGTCCGCACTTCGGGATTGCCCACGAAAAGCTTCGTCGCCTCGGCCGGCGTCACGTTCGGGAATCGCGTAATCCCCCGCCGCGACGAATCGGCTGCGCACATTGGGCGCATTCTTGAAGAGTCTCCAGGCCCCGGCGCCGAAAAGCACGCCGACACCCATGAGCGAACCGTAACGCGCGGCCTTGATGACGTTGAGGATCTGCGCGTCGATGTCGTCGATCGGATCGCTGCCGCTGCCGCCGGACCACGTCTTGGCCAGCGCGCCGGCCGGTCGTCGCGGCGATCGCGGTGTTGATCACGCTCTGCTCGTGGCACAAGCGCGGCCACCTCGGCCACGATGGTCGCGCCTTCCATCAGCGCGTTGGTCAGCGCGGCTTCCTCGATCTGCTCGAGATAATCGATCGGGAAGTCGAGCGCGTTCGGCTGGCAGTTATAGGTCGCGTCGGTCGCGTCGAAACTCAGCACGGTCGCGCGTCCGCCAATCGCGCGGGACGTGTCCGGCGGGGCGAAACGGTTCTTCTCCGTGTAGATTTTGTAGCGGCCGATGCTGGTGGGGACTTCCACCGTCGGCGCGAGGAAATCGGCCACGGGCTGCACGGCGGACTGCGCCGCGCCCTGGGCGAATTCCCGCAGCATCGGGCTGGAAGTAATTGCGGATAAACTAGGCATAATATTTTTCTTTGAGTTTCTGTATTGTGTTCCGAACTTAGACCGTCACGCTCCCGAACGTCGGGCGCATGCGCACGAGCTGGCCGTCGACGAACGCCTCCTCGGCGATGCCGACGAGCCGGTACGTGCCGAGCCGGTGGTCGGGCAGCCTTGAGCGCACCTTGCCCTTGTCGGCGGCGGTGGTGACGCCGTCGGCCAGGACCAGCAGGTCGCCCGGATTGCCCGTGCCCTTCGCCGTCACGCGCACCGTGCGGTTCGGGCTCAGCGGACGCACCGTCGCCTTGCCGCCGGACGGCGCGCCGTAAACCAGCACGTAAAGCGCGTAGTCGTTGTTGGCCGCAGGCCGCGTCACGACCAGCTGGCCGGAGCTGTTGTAAGGCGCGACGAGAACGTCGGCGTAAGTGGAAAGATCTTCGCCCGCGGTGAGCAGAAGATCGCCTTCATGGGTATTGGATTGACTCATATTTATTGAGTTGCGATGTTTGATGTCGGATGGTTGATTAGGTTTAAGCGACCTCCGGTCTCCGCGGCCTCGCCCTCGGCCATGCGAAAAGCGGCGTGATGGCCGATCTTCAACTGGCTCTGCAGTTGCCGCGCGCGATTCGCCACGCGCCGCGCCGCGCGCCGAATCGGGCTCCGGCGCGAGCGGACTCAGCAAGTGCAGATTCGGCCGATGCAGGCGCGGCTGATGCAGCGGCGCGGGCGGTTCCGGCTGGCGCAGCGCATTGAGCAGCGCCAGCGTGCCGTCGCGATTCGCCAGCAGTTGCGCGCGCACGACATCGCGATTCGTGATCACGTCGGCGAAGCGTTCCAGGTCGCTCTCGGCCTGCGTCTCGGTGAGGCGCTGGCAGCGATTGCGCAAGGTTTCCAGCTCCGCCGATGTGCGCTCGCAGCGCCTCGGCGATCTCGGCATCCGTCGCCGTGCCGGGCAGGTGAAGTCGTTGGAGAATTTCGTTTCGTAGGTTCATGGTTGTATGGTCGAGTTGAAGGCGAAAGTCGGACGGTCGGTAGTCGATCGGAGCTGATCCTTCGACCAGCTCGGTTCCGCCTGTCGATTACGATCAGCGGCACCAGCCCCGGCAAATTCGGATCATTCGTCAGCGCCAGCCGATCCAGCCGGCGCGGACGCAGATGCACCACGTCGCGGCCATCGGACGCGGGCGCGGTCCACTGATCGCAATCGGCGCGGTTCCAGACCGGCGACGCCAGCCGGTAACGCCCGCCCGTCAGCGCCTGGTGGCCGAGATCCGACCAGCGGATCTGCGCATAGAGCCCGTCGCCGCGATGCTCCAGCGCGCCGATCCAGCCCGCGGCCGTCGTCGGCTGCGCGGGATCGTGCGAGGAGTGATCGAAGTCGACGAGCAGCCCCGGAAAATTCGGCTGCCGCGCCTCCTCGTTGAACGTCCGCGAGCATGGCCTCGCACGCCTCCGCATCGATCACCTGCAGCGCACCGTTCGGGTGCGGAAAAGTGCCGTGCGGCGCGATGTGAAACCAGCCGTCGGGCGCCGGTTGAAAAGTAGTTGGTTGGTTCATGGTTAAAAATTCAAATCTCCTCCTCCACCGGCTCCGGTCTCCGTTTCGGGCTCCGGCACGGGCGGCTTGGGCAAGCGGCAGCAGCGCGTAATCGCGCAGCTTCAGCCGGTAACCCGTCTTCTCGGAAAGCTCCGCCGGATCGATCTCGTAGCCGGCCTTGCGCCAGCGTCAGCGCCTGGCCGATCACATCCGCCGGATCGAGCGAGCGCGTCGCCGCCAGCTCGAAATAGGCGAGCTGCGGCTGGCCCGGAAAAGTTTGCGCCAGCAGCGGCCGGTCGAATTGCTGCTGGAAAATCTCCGAGATCAGCGCCGCCTCCGCCTCCGTGATATCGTCGAACGCCTGCTGATGCGCGCCGCCCGCCAGCGTGCCGGAGCCCGATTCCGTCAGCGCCGTCAGCTTCCCGCCCGTCGCCGCCAGCACGATCAGCTCGTCCTGGTATCGCAGATGTTCCGCGAACGGATTCTGCCCGCGCGCGCCGGAATCGACCGTGTGGATCTGCGTCCCGTTCGGCACCGTGCCGCGCGCATCGCCGATGATCGCCTCGGCCTGCGCCTGGTACTCGGCCTCGCGCTCGGCGGGAATATCCGGCGGCAATTCCAGGAAGAGCGGCGGCAACCCGTACGTCTCGACGAAGCCGTCCCAATCCTTCTGGCTCAGGCTCTGCCGCACATGCGCGATCACCGCGATCTCGTCGATCGGCGAATCGTTCTCGCGATAAATAAACCGCGCCGGATCCAGCACCGGATCGCCCGGCATCGGCAGGCCCGGCCGCGCCTGCGCGTTGTATTGCCACGGCGCATCGGGCCCGAGCCGCGCCCAGAACCATTGCGGCACCGGCTGCAGCCGCACCGTTCGCCCGCGCGGGTCGAAGTGCCGCTCCAGGTGCGCGTAACCGCGAAATTCCGCCAGCGCGAGAAACGTCACCGCCTCGCGCAGATTCTCGATCCGCTCATAGGCATCGCGCAGAACCGCCGCCTGCCGCGCGGCCAGCGTGCGCGGATTTGCCGTCGCGGTTGCACTTCGCAGACGGATGTCCCAGTCGAGCCGGGTCATCGACGCCTGCCGCCGCTGCAGCACCGCGCGCAGGGTCGAATTCCGCTTTTCCACGAAGCGGTAGAGCCATTGCAGCCGCGCGTAATTGCCGCGCTCGCCCGCTTCCAGCATCGCCACCAGCTGCGCGATGGTCAGGCCGCGCAGCGGATTGTACTGCGCCCGCCAATTCGTGGAGAGCTGAAGATTTTTGAGATAAGTCGAAGGTTTCATTTAGATTTTGTTTTTGACGGAATAATGGAATTAACCGAATTCATCAGGAGTCCGTCATCCTGAGCCTGTCGAAGGATCGGTTCTGCTGCCTTCGTTCCTCGTTCCGTAAACTCCATTGGGAACGGTCCTGCGGACGGCGGTGATGTCGGCGCAATTCCATTGCTGCCTTGCCTGCCTCCCTCATGTTTTCGTGATTTCATGTTTTCCTTTAAAATCCGCGTCTTTCATTCCGTTAAATTTATCGGTGTTCATCCGATCACGCTCCGTTCCCGCCGCGCCCGTGCCCGCAGCGAGGCAGCGCCCGAAACGCCGGCACCACGTCTGCGTTCCGGCGCGCGTCGGCGCCAGCAACTCCGCCAGCGCCGCATAGGCCGTCGCCAGAAGAAAATGGTTCTCGCACTTGTCGAGATAGCGCAGCGTCCGGCCATCGGCGCTCCGCTCCTGCCGCGCGCCGGCCAGCAAGATGCCGCTCGTAAAGATCGAGCACGCGCGCGCGTCTCGTCGGTCGGCGTGGGCAAAAGAAAACGCTGGCGTCGGAACCTGCCCGCCGTGCCGTCGGCCCGCTCCAGCAAACGCGGATGCGCTCCGTCCGGCGGCAGTAATTCCTGCACCACGCGCTGGATCGTCTCGTCGCGATGCGCCGCCAGCAGCGGATAGAGCCGGCCGTCCTGCGTCCGCGCCAGCTTGTGCCGCAGACCCTGGCCCTCGCGCTGCGTGAACTCCACCGCCGCGCAGCGCACGTTCCGCCATTTCTCCGAGGCCGCGTGCCAGTGTCAGGGTAGCCGGACGGCGAGTCCCGTTCGCCGTCGCCCTGCGAAAATAAATATTCCGCGCCGGATCGTTCGACGACGGCACCGCATCCTCATCCAGCCCGTTCAGCATGAAACACCAGATCGCGCGCCAGATCGCGCAACGGCCCCGCATCGACGCAAAGCACGCTCAGCCCCAGTGCCGAAAAAGTTCCGGCACGCGCGTCCGCACCCGCTCGGCCGCAATCGGCTCGACCCACAGCAGCCGCGCCTGGTGCGGCGGTTTCGCTTCCACCGCCCGCGCCACGAACCAGCATTGGTCGCCCATGTCGAGGCCGCCGAAGCAGACAAAGTTATCACGAAGAGACTTAAGCGCGTGAAATCCTGAGTGGAACGTAGCGAAGTCGCAGGGTCAATTCCGCCGGTGTTGCACTTCCAGCGACTTCTGATCCTTCGACAAGCTCGTTGACCGAAGTGTAAAACTTAAACGATACTCCCCCCGCGCCGCCTGCAAATCATGCGGCGTCAGCGTCTGCGTCGTCGATTTCGGCAGCGCCAGCCGGTCCGTGCAAAAGACGGTCATGTGCTCCGGATCGCGGATCGCCAGCTGCCACGCCGCCACGATCTGCGCCAGGTCGATGCCGGGAATCAGCAACTGCGAAATGCGATAACTCCAGCGCCGCTGCGCCTCCCGCTCCGGCGCCAGCGCGTGCCATTGCGGATGCTCGCGGTCCAGCGCCGCCCCGCAATCGGGACAAGCCAGCACGTACCTTTGGCCGGGAGTGAAGGGGATGGGAAGGACTGAGGGAAGGGAGCAGAACGTAGATCCGTCGCAAGCTCGGATGACCGATTTTATGGCGCTTCGCGCCAGGGTGACTTCCCCGTGAGCCAGCGCGGCCTACCGCGAAGGAGGTGCGTCGTGCAACGGTTAACGAATGCAAAATGCCCCTCCACCGTCAGCCTCGGCCACTCCTTCACGGGCAGCTCCGGCATCTCCAACCGGCAAATCCCCGGCCACAACGTCTCCGGATTATGCCGCTGCGCCGCAGCCGGGACAGCGTCAGCAGCCCGATGTGCTGCGTCCCTTCCGTGAAGGCGAGATTCTGCCCCGCGCCGTGATAACGCTGCGTGCCGATCAGCAGCGACAGCCGCAAATTCGAAGCCGTCATGCGTCCGGCCAGAAAGCGCGCGTGCTCCTCGGGCAGATCGTCCTTTTCGTCCTGCACCACCACGTCCATCGAGAACGAAGTCGGGATTTTTCCCAGCCCGCGCATGAAGGCCAGCGCGGTACGCGTGCCGTCGGTGCAAAGAAACGCGCCCTTGCGATTCACCGCGCGGCCCGAGGGCGATAAGCGTCTTGCCCACCGCGATCAGCCGCGCCAGCCACGGAATCTGGTCGAGCACGTCGGGCCGCAACTTGCCGTCGACCAGGCCGGAAACCAGATCGTCGTCCGGCAGATAATAACCGACGTTGCGGAAGCGAACCGCCACGAGATAAGCGAGCAGATTGAGCATCAGCACCGTCTTGCCGAATTGCGCGCCGCCGCAAATCGCGAGGGAGGCATCGGTCGCGCCGGAGGCCAGAATCTGGTCCAGCCGCTCGACGATCGGGCGCAGCGCCTCGCGTCCGGTGAAGTGATAAGGGATGTAACCGGAACCGCTTTTGACCCGCGCGTGATGAGCCAGAAAATCCGCGAACGAGTCGATGCGCGGAGGTTCTTTCTGGGCCCGTCTCCGCTCCAGCTTCCGCGCCACCCGCATAATCACCGAATCCTCCAGTGCGTTCGCCTTTGTCGGCGGTGTCTTCATATCGCTTCCTCCATACTTGTCGCCAGCTCTTTCTTCAGAGCGTCGAACGCTTCTTTCGCCTCGGGATGTCGTTCCACTTCCTCCGCCAGTTTATCCAGTGCTTGATCGATCTGTTCCTGCAACTCATGCCGCAGTTTTTCGCGCTTCAACTCCTGCATCTGGTCCGCGCGCTCATCGCTCCGCGCTTTTAGGAAAAGCGTCGCCAGTCGCCCCATCGCCGCCGGTTCGACCTGGCCGCTCGAAATCTGACGAAACACCTCCTGTCCCAGTGCGGCCAGAATCCCGGCAGAAAATTGCACCGGACTTTTCTCCACCAGACGCACCAGCGCGTTCGCTTCCTGCGCCGCCCGTTCAATCCGTTGCTCCCAATGCTGCTCTGCCTCGAATTGGAAAAAGTCGTTCAATTGCGCCTTCGACACTTCCGGGATTCCCTCGTCGCGAAACATATGCCGGACCGCGTCGTCGTAGGGACACTCACGCAGCCACGCGAAAAGCTTCGCCCGTTGCTCCTCCGGCAGATCGAAGAGCGGATTGTTCGAGCGCCTCGTAGTTTTCACGACTTTGTCCGGATTCGGCAAAAGCCCTGCCTTGATTTTTCGCCATCTCTCTCGATTCGCCTCGCTCTTCTTCGGATGCCGCGGCAATGCCTTTCCTACGACGTGGGTCTCGGTGGTAGCCGCCGCTGTCCCTGGCGGCGGTGCCTTCCTGCCCTTTTCGTTTACCACTGTTTCTTTCATAACGGCTGGGCCAGGGCATGGCCTGAGGGAGTGAGGCGCCATTCGGTGAGGCGCGAAAGCGGATCGACCCGGAAATCGAGGTAGGCTTTGTCGCGCAATTCGCGCAGGGCGTTTTCGAGCCGCGCGCGCGTGACGGCCGGCCGGGAAAGATTCAGCGTGAGGTAGAGCGTTTGTTCATCGAGCCAGTAGCTGAGGCATGGCTTGAGGATTTTCAGGACGCGGGCCTGCAGCAGGCTTCGGGATCGGTGTAGGGAGCTTCGGTTTCGGGGGTGGGGTTCATATTAGTCATCCTGAGCTTGTCGAAGGATCAGTTCGGTTGTTTCTTCCTCGTTCCCAAACTCCATTTGGGAACGCAATTGTCCGCGCCATTCCATTGCTGTCTTTTCCTTAAAAAATTCCGTGAATTTGGATAATTTGGTAATTTCGTCATGGTTCCCGTCTTTATCTCGGCGACGTGAGCACGCCGGTTTTGTGGAGGAGATCGACGATCTCGCCGGGCAGGCGTTGGAGCTTGTTGTTGAGGTCGTGGGTGAGGAGATCGACACGCTGATGCGCGCCCTCGACCCGGCCGCGCACTTCGGAGAGATGCTCCGTCTGCTCGTGACGCACCTGGTTGAGTTCGGTGCGGAGCTGGCGAAGCAATTTTTCGAGTTCCTGTTCGAGCGAGGGCCGGCGTTTGAAGTGGTCGATGACTTTAAGGAAGACGAGAAGGATGGCGGCGAGCGCGGCGGCATCGATCAGCCACGAGGAAAGATGCTCGGGATCGGGCGAGGGAATTTCCTGCGCGAGGACCGGCATGAGCAGCAAGGCGAAGACGTCGCGGAAAGAATAAATCATGGCTGGGTTTGGTTAGGCGGCGCTTCCGGTGGTGGTGCTGGCGGTGTCGCGAAGGATTTCACCGCAGTCGGCGGCAAGGTCGGCTGCGCGGGCGCGGGCGTAGAGGCCGAGGAGGGCAGAGCCGTCGAGGTTGGGCGTGACGGCGCGAAGCTGCTCACTTTCGGCGTCGGTAAGGTGGACAAGGATGCCGTGCTGCAGCCCGGCCAGGCGGAGATTGACAGACTCAAGGCGGCGAGCCAGGAGATCGTCCTTAAAGTTTTGCACATCGTCGGAAGCTTGGGCGGTGGCGGCGTCGAGGCGCCGGGTTTGGGTTTGGTGGAGAAGGTCATCGATGAGGTGGATGAGTTGGCTGCTGGCTTCGGCAATTTCGGTGATCATGGTTTTGGGCAAAAGCAGGGGAGGAATAGTTAGGGGTGTTGACTCGGCTTGCTCCCGCGAGCCTTCGCCCTGCGGGATCGCCTGCGCGACAAGCTCAGGGTGACAGCGGTTTTTTGAAGGCGCTTTCGCGCCTGGGGGGGAATCGCAGAGCCGTCGCGCGAGGTGCGCTTGGGGACGTGTCGTGGAGGAATGACGTCCTGGAATTTCCAGTGGCGGGATTCCCCGCGCGACGGCCGCGGGATTCTTCGTTGGGCAGGGCTGGCTCATGAACGCGGGCGAGGGCATCGGGAGGGTATGATGGGTTGGTCAGGGCTCGGAAGTTGCCTCGGACAGATCAGCGCGCAGTCAGTAGCCGGGTTTGCTTTACACACGCCAGTCCGACTTGCCGTTGTCGAGGAAGTCGCCAATGCGGTCGACCGTGTCCTTAAGCAGCGATGCGACGAAGAAAATGATGACGCCGGAGGAGGGCGTGACGTAGGGGATCGCGTTGAGCGTTGCTATGAAGCCCGCTGCTTTCGCGACATAGGATAAAATCAATAAGATGTTCGACATGCCCTCTTTCTCGCATGAAAAAGGGAAGGTGCGGTATCTCTGGAAACCTTATATGGCGTATATAGCCTAAAAAAATAAGCTATGTAGGCTAAATAAGACGGAGGTCAAAAAACGGAGGGAAATTTGGGGGGAACAATGACGGAATTACCAAATTTTCGGGATTAACGGAATTGGAGGAAGGGAAGGGTTTAACAGGAAAACATGAAAGCAGGAAATACATGAAGGAGGCAGGGGTGAGGAAGGCAGGACCAAATTGCTAAATTTTCCAAATTTCCAAATGGGGGAGCAACCGAGTTAAGGGACAAGGGCCAAGGAAAGTTTTTTTGGAGGAATATCCGACGGGTTGGCTTGGCGAAGAGAGGGTAATCGGTGGATGATAAATCGGTTGAGAAGAGGGGAGGGTCCTTCGGCTGCGGCTCGAAAAGCCAAAAGGGGTAGAGTATACGCTGGGGCTCGCCTTCGCTCAGGATGACGGGCTTTTGTAGAGGCGCGACCCGTCGCACGGAGTGCGACGGCTACCTACGACCACGGTTACCACGGAGAAAGCACGCCGCTAGAGACAGCGGCGGCTGCCTCTGAAGGCTGACGACGGTCATAGATGGAAGCTATCCCGCCGTCCCCTTCCCTAAGTTTTTGTATTGTAGCGACTTCCTACCGATGTGACAAGAGATTTTCTGTAAGACTTGGTAGGAAAAAGTAACGACTTGTTATGCATGTGAGAGGGGAACTGTTATGTGTAAGTAACCGATAGGCCCTTTCCCTCGTGGTTGACCGCTAAAATGCCACAGCGATTTAGGAAGGCGATTGATCGAGAACTTCGCGTACTTTGTTTGCTAGGGCTGTAGGTGTAAAAGGCTTTTGCAGAAATTTCACGCCGTCGTTCAAAACGCCCTGATGGACGATGGCATTTTCCGTATAGGCCGAGGTGTAGAGAATCTTGGTGTGTGGATAGGTCGCCCGGATACGGTCCGCCAATTCTTTACCACTCATGTGTGGCATCACAACGTCGGTAAGCAGCAGGTCGATATGTCCTACGCCTGGTTTATTCTTGAGGCTCAACGCTTCAACGCCGTTGATCGCTGTTATAACGGTGTAACCCTGCTGTCCTAGAAACGCTGCTGACATCTTAAGCAGGAAAGGATCGTCCTCCGTCAACAGAATGGTTTCAGTTCCACGCGGTGAATCACTCGCCTTGGATTGGACGAGTGGAGTCGTCGTCGGTTGATCCACTTGGGGTAAATAAATTTTGAAGGTCGTGCCACGGGCCTCTTCGCTATACAAACTCATGTGACCGTTGCTCTGCTTGAGGATGCCGTAACAGGTGGCTAGGCCCAAACCTGTTCCTTCGCCAACGCCTTTCGTGGAAAAAAATGGATCGAACGCCCGCGTTTTCACCTCCTCGCTCATCCCGGTTCCCGTGTCAGTCATCGCCAGCGTCACGTAATCTCCCGGCTTTAGTTCGGGGAACGGGCGGACAAACTCCTCATCCAGCGTCACATTAGCCGTTTCGAGCGTGAATTTGCCTCCGTTGGGCATGGCGGCGGCGGCGTTCATTGCTATGTTCACGAGGACTTGCTCCAATTGTCCGGGATCAATTTTTACCGTTTTCAGTCCGACGGCGGGAATAATCCGCATATCCACGTCACTGCCCATCAAATGCTGCAAAGTGCCGGTCATGTCGGTGAGAAGCCGGTTCAAATCCAGAATTTCGGGCTGCAGAATTTGTTTCCGTCCGTAAGCCAAAAGCTGCCGCGCCAGGGTCGCGGCCCGGTCAGCGGCTTGGCGGATTTCGCGCACGTTTTTACCCAGTGGGTCTGTCGGTGAAAGATCGCTGAGCATCAGTTCACTCTGGCCAATAATGGCGGTCAGAATGCTGTTAAACTCGTGTGCCACCCCGCCGGCGAGCTTGCCCACCGTTTCCATTTTCTGAGACTGGAGCATGCGGGCTTCGTTTTGTTTGCGCTCGGTGATGTCGCGCATGATGGTGGATAAGAATTCAACCTCTCCTTTGGGGTTTTTGTGGGCGAGGACGATTAGGGAGACGAGAATTTCCTTGCCGCTACGGCTTAACAAGACCGTCTCGCCGCTCCAGATGCCCTGGCGTATAGCTGTGGGAAGTCCTTCGGTCAAAATGGGATGACTGTTGGGGTTGGGGAGGGAGTCGGCGATGACAGTTTTGGTGATATCTTCATGAAGGTCTATGCCGAGCAGATTGCGACCGGCGGGGTTGAGGTAAAGACGGCGCCCCTTGGAATCACTGATCCCAACGTAATCGGGGGTGGCTTCGAGGATTGCAGCCAGGCGGTCGCGGGCCGCTGCCGCTTGTCTGCGCTCGGTGATGTCGCGCGCCACTTTCGATGCTCCCACGATTGTGCCCGTTTTGTCCTTGATGGGCGACACTGTCACCGAGAGGTCGAGCAGTCGTCCATCCTTCGCCATTCGCACGGTCTCGAAATGCTCGACGCCGTCGCCTTTTTTGACCCGGTCGATGATTTCCAGTTCCTCATGCTGACGGTCAGCGGGAATGAGCCGAGTGATCGAGCTGCCCATCATCTCGTTCGAGGAATATCCGAAAAGCTTTTCCGCACCGATGTTCCAACTGGTGACGATGCTGTTGAGGTCTTTTCCGATGATGGCGTCGTTGGAGGAATTCACAATTGCCGCCAATTGCGCCGAGGCCTCCTCGGCCAGTTTGCGCTCGGTGATGTCGGTGGCGATACCCGTGAGGCGAATCACGCTGCCCGCGGCATCCCGGACAGGAAATCCGCGACCATAGACCCATCGCAACTCACCA
This sequence comes from uncultured Verrucomicrobiae bacterium, assembly GCA_963812985.1. Lineage (GTDB taxonomy): Bacteria > Verrucomicrobiota > Verrucomicrobiia > Methylacidiphilales > UBA1321 > JABDGH01. The sequence goes on along the minus strand of CAWEXI010000005.1, from coordinate 1,310,710 downwards.
TCGGGCCGCGCGATTTGAAACTCGGTGCTCGCAATGGAATTGCCCGTCCCGAGGCTGGAAAAAATGGTGAACACCCTTTCACGGTCCTCCGGCGGAATCGCTTCAGTCCATTGGCTCGGATGGGCATAGAGGCTTTCCGGGGAGTGTCCCCAAATCGATTCATAGGCTGGACTGACATAGAGCACCTGTTGCATATCGGGCGAAGTCATCCAAAACATATCGGTGATATTTTCCGCCATTTGTCGGAACTTCTCTTCGCTTTCCTCGAGAAATGCCGCCTTCCGGCGTAGTTCTTCCTGTGTTTTCTCCAAATTAGTGACAGTTTCCCGGAGTACGTTTGAGGACCGTCGCAACTCAAGTTGGGCAACAACCTGCCGACTCAAGGCCTGTAATGCTGCCATTTGCTCTGAGCTTAATTCCCGAGGCACCTGGTCGTTCACGCAAATCATACCGAGTGCGTGACCATCAGGCGCGATGAGGGGAGCTCCGGCGTAGAACCGGATTTTGGAATTGCCCGTGACCAGCGGATTCGTCGCAAAGCGCTCATCGAGTTGCGCGTCTTTGACGACGAACACCTTTGCTTGCAGAATTCCGTGGGCACAAAACGCGATATCTCGGGAGGTCTCGCTCGTCGCCACGCCGATTTTTGACTTAAACCATTGGCGATTTTCATCGAGCAAACTGATCATCGCAATTGGTGTCCCACAGATCTGGGAAGCGAGTAATACCAGATCATCGAATTCCTTTTCAGGCGGAGTGTCAAGAACCTCGTAGCGGCGCAGGGCCATCAATCGCTCTTCTTCGTTTGGCGGTGAACCGGGATTCATTTTGAGATTCGGGATAGTCGATTGTCGCCGATCTAAGTGTCCACCATCTCGCGCACTTTGCGGGCGAGATTGGCAGGCGTGTAGGGCTTGGCAATGAAAGCGATGCCCGAATCAAGTGTCCCGCCATGTACGATGGCGTCGTCTGTGTATCCAGAGGTGAAAAGAATTTTAAGATTGGGATAGGTTGTTTTCAGCCACTCAGCCATCACTTTACCACCCATTTGCGGCATGATGACGTCGGTGACGACCAGCGCGATTGTCTCGCCTTTATGTTCGCCCACCACGCGCAGGGCGTCCTGACCGTTGAAGGCTGTGAGTACGTTGTAACCTTGGGCTTGGAGGCCCTTCACGGCGAGAAGGCGCACGGACGGTTCATCTTCCACGACCAAAATCGTTTCGGTCCCTCGCCTCAGGGGCTCTATTTTTGGCAGAGAACGCGTCGCAAGATGCAGCGGTTGGTCGGTACTTGGGAAGTAAATGTTGAAAGTTGTGCCTCGGCCAATTTCGCTGGAAACGTCGATGTGTCCGCCCGCTTGCTGAACAATGGTCAGGCAAGTCACGAGACCGAGCCCGGTCCCCTTGCCCGCGGGTTTCGTTGTGAAAAAGGCTTGGAACAAGCGTGCTTTGACCTCCTCGGTCATCCCGCTGCCCGTGTCGCTAATACTGAGCAGGACGTAATTGCCTGAAGACGTTCCCGGATGCGCCTGCTTATAGGCTTCGTCTAGAGTGACTTTTTTCGTTTCAATGCAGAGTTTGCCGCCTTCGGGCATAGCGTCGCGGGCGTTGACGACCATGTTCATCAGCACCTGCCAAATATACCCGGAGTCGGCCTTGATCTGGCCGATTTGGTCTCCGTAAACCATCGTCATTTCGACATTTTCATCAATCAGCCGCCGCAACATTTTATCCATACCCTTAACCTCTTCGTTGAGATCGAGCGCCACGGCCTGAACGGTTTGTTTGCGACTAAAGATGAGTAGCTGCTGAGTTAGTCCGGTCGCGCGAATCGTCGCGAGCCGAATTTCCTCCGCGTACTTTTGCAGCGGATGGTCAGGGCCGAGATCCTCACCAATCAATTCGCTGTAACCCATGATGACGCCCAGCACGTTATTGAAATCATGCGCCACGCCCGCCGCAAGCTGGCCGACCACCTCCATTTTTTGGGCTTCGATAAATTGTGCCTCGAGCTTCTTTATCTGGGTAATATCATGGCAGATTTTCGATGCTCCGACCAGTTCCCCGCTATGATTCTCGATCGGAGCGATACTCACCGACATATTAACGAGAGTTCCATCCTTTCGCAGGCGCACCGTATCATAAGTCGGCATCGGCTCGCCCAGCCTGATCTTTTTCATGACATCGAGGTATTCCCGATAATGGTCGGGCGGAAATAAAAGGGAAAACGAGCGTCCGATTATTTCTTCGGCGCTATAACCATATTGACGCTCCGCGCCATGGTTCCAGTTGATGATGATGCCGTCCATGGACGTGCTCACCATGACGTCGTCCGAGTATTCGACAATTGCAACCAAGCGGGATCGTTCTTTTTCGGACGCCTTTAGTTCGGTGATGTCCTCGTCGAGGCCTGCGTGGCGCTGAATCTCACCCTGCTTGTTTCGAACCGGGTACCTCCGACTTCGTATCCACCGTATTTCTCCATCAGGCCGCAGAATGCGAAACTCCGTTTCATGTCCGGTGACGTCTCGATCCCCATCCATTGCTCCATCCATGCGCTGGCGGTCTTCTGGGTGGATCGAGTCCTGAAGACTTTGAAAATTATCGTACAGGCTCTGGCGGGTGCGGCCCCAAACTGTTTCATAGGCGGGGCTGACGTAAAGCACCCCTTTTGCCAGAGCGTTTTTTATCCAAAACACCTGCTTGAGATGTTTCATGAGTTCCTGGAACTGCTCAACGCTTTCGCCGCGTTCCATTATCTCGGGAGGCGCGGTAGTTGTTCGGCTTGAAGCAGCCACAGTTTCGACTGGCTCCTGTTGCTGGAGAGGATCGTCAGGCATGCATTGAGCATAAGCCGATTCCCGGGCAGGCCTATGGGGTGAACACCCCATAGAATTAATTAGTATTGTCCATAGATTATTTGAAAATGACTCCCAAGGCTCTGCGCGGCGGTTATGAAGCAATTGTCGCGTGGAAGATAAAACTTCGATCAAGACCACGCGGACAAGACCGCACTGAGTCTAAACCGGGCTTTCTCGACAATCACAACAGGCGAATGTTATGTGGAACGCGCGGAAATCCTTTCCTCATTTTTGTCCCCATTTTGGGGCTGTTTCTTAGCTGGACTGCACCAGCATTTGCGACGGTTTATACCGTTACTAGCAATACCGATACTGGAGCAGGTTCAGGAACCTCGGGTGATTTACTTTATTGCCTGACGCAGGCAAACGCCGATCCCGGCTCGACGATCCAGTTTGCCAACAATCTTGGCACCATCGCGCTCACCTCCACGCTTTCTGCCACGGTCGGTGTGACGATCAATGGCGGCACGGGGAACATCGTCAGTGGCAGCGGTGCAAACCCGCTCTTCAGCGTGGGTAACGGCAATATTATTTTTAACAACCTGACGCTCCAAAGCGGATTTGGACTTTCTGGCGCTGGTCTATCTGCGAACGGCGTTAACCTTATCGGTGCCAGCGGAGGCAACGGCGCGACCGGAGGCGCAGGCGGCACCGGCGGGGGGGGGCAAACAGGAATGACGATTTCTGGAGGAGCGCTCACATTCAATAGTACATCACTCTCTGGCGGCAATGGTGGTTCTGCTACGGGCGGTTCCGCCAACGGAGGTAACGTCACAACGGGAAACGGAGGCAACGGTGGAACTGGTGGCGCTGGGGGAACCGGCGGCGCTGGCGCAACGGGAATGGCGATTTCGGGTAACTCGATCACGGTGACGAATAGCGCCGCAATCTCTGGAGGCAACGGCGGGTCTGCCGCAGGCGGCGACGCCAACGCCGGCACGGTTGTCGGCGGCAACGGGGCCAACGGCGGCACGGGCGGCGCAGGAGGCACAGGCGGCGTAGGTCAAACGGCAATCATTATTTCGGGCAACTCGGTCACTTTGATCAATAGCGCAACGATTTCAGGTGGCAGCGGCGGTTCCGCGGCTGGGGGCAACGCGAACGCAGGCAGCATTACCGGAGGAGCGGGTGGCATCGGCGGGACCGGAGGCGCTGCGGGCACCGGCGGAACGGGCCAGACAGGGATTACCATTTCGGGTAGCGGGTTCACCTTGACCAATAGCGCAACAATTTCCGGGGGCAACGGTGGTTCCGCTATCGGAGGCACCGGGGGCATTCTTGGCGCGGCTGGCATTGTCGGCCTGGGTGCCCAAGCGATCAATTTTACCGTTGGTTCTGGGATGGTTATCAATAGTGGTGCCATTATCGGTGGCAACGCCAATGGCGGCACGGGTGCCCAGTCGGACGTAATTGATTTCACAGGCAGCACCAATGAATTAGAGCTTCAGTCTGGCTCGGCCATTACCGGGAATGTCGTGGTTGGCGGGGTCGGAAGCAATAATACGCTGGCCCTCGGCGGAACAACTAACAGCAGTTTCGATGTCTCCGCGATTGGCGTCCAGTACCAGGGCTTTGATACTTATCTCAAAACCGGTTCCAGTACGTGGTCGCTGACCAATACGACCTCGGCGGTCACTCCATGGATGATTAATGATGGAATTTTGCAAGTTTCGGCAGACGATAACTTCGGCGCTGTCTCGGGCGGTATCACGCTTGCTGGCGGAGAATTGCTCACCACTGGCGCGGCTTTCAGCACAGGACGGAGCGTAACCCTGATTGCGGCGTCAGGAAATAACACGCTGGCTGCTCTATCCGCCACCGTGGGAACGTATACCGGTCTGATTTCTGGTCCGGGGGGACTAACAATCGGGGACAACACGGGTAACGACAATGGCACGGTTATTCTCACCCATGCTAACGCCTACACCGGAGCGACAACGATTATGGCGGGCACCCTGCAACTCGACGGCTCGATTGCCTCCGGCAGCACGGTGGGCGTGGGCACTGCGGGCACTTTATCCGGCGCTGGCACGGTGAATGGCAACGCGACTCTATCAGGAAATGGAATCATCAACCTCACCAACCCTGGCAACATCGTTGGCACGTTGGATATCACCGGCGGCAACTGGAATGGGGCGGGAACGGTGAGCGGTCAGGTGACTTCGAGTAGCGGCACCTTCAACATCGGCTCGGGCGCAAACCTGACCGCGACCACCGGGTTAAATGTCACCGGCGGTTCCATCTTAAGTTCGGACGGCACAGGCACGATCACCGGCAAGGTCAATTATACCAGTGGCACCGGCAGCACCTTCGGAGGCGAGATTACGGGAGCAGGTAGTACGGTGACTCTGAACAATTCCGCCACCACCCTCATTCTCTCTGGCGCGAACACTTATGGTGGGGCTACGGCCATTAATGCAGGGACACTACTGATCACGGGTAACAGTAGTGGAGCCACTGGCGCTGTCTCGGTCGCCGGCGGAGCCACCCTGGGCGGTACGGGTAGTTTGGGTGGCGCTGTCACGGTGGCGAGTACCGGCGCGATCAACTTGACGGATGGAGTGATCGGCACTTTGACGCTGGGGAGTCTCTCGACGACGGCGGGAACTCTGACCTTTGAGATCGGTACCGGAGGCACCACACAAATTGACAACATCGTCACGGGAGCGCTGACCATCGGCGGCGGTTCCACCACCATAACCATCGGCAACCTTGGCGGGACGGGGCAGACTCTCACCAATGGCAACTATACGTTGCTCACCTACACCGGTATGGCTACCGGTTTATTGAGCGATTTTAATTTGGCGACGACCTCGCTTGATACCAAGACGTTGAGTCTGTCGACAGGAACTTCCGGTGAACTCATCCTCACCGTGGCCGATAGTTTGATCGGCACGACCTATAATCTCGGAGCTTCTGTGGGGAATGCCCGTGTCATCACTGGCGGATCGACCACGGTTACCGCGACGATTACCAACACCGGAAGTGGTTTATTGGCGGACAGCTTGAACTACACGGGTCTCACGACCAGTGGCTCCCTTTCCGGAGGCACGCTTCCGAAATCGGGTGGTCCCGTTGCCGACAATAATGGGACGGATTCCGGCACGGCCACTCTGGCGGTCGGCAGCACCACGGGCAACACTACCATCACGCCAACGGTCAGCACGGCAACCAATGCGACCCTCGGCGGCAGCGCGACCTTGGGTACGACGACGGCGGCTTCATTTGATGTGGTCGCTAACCGCTCAGAGAGCGCCACGTCTGTGGCACTGGGCCGAGTGATGGTCGGTCAAACCACCGCCAGCCAAACGACGACAATCTCGTCGGTGACGGGGCAGGACGGCACGCTGACTCGCACGACGCTGGGCACAGGTACGCAAGCAACCACAGTCACGAATGGCACGATCACGCTGGGCAGCGGCCTGGCCTATCAGTTTGGCGGGGCCAATGACGCGACCAACTCCACGACGCGCGGCGTGACTGGTTCTTTTACGACGGCTGGCAATCAAAGCGGCAGTGCAAGTTATACACTCAGCGGTGAAGGTCTCGCCGGTGAATCGGTCAATCCGGTGACGGTGGCCTATACCGCCGATGCGGTCGATAACCGCACGGAAAGCGCAACGTCCGTGTCCTTGGGGCGCGTGATGGTCGGTCAAACGAGTACTAGCCAGACGACCACGATCTCTTCGGCGACAGTTCAGGACAGCACGCTGACTCGCACGACGCTGGCTGCAGGCACGCAAGCCGCATTGGTCGCCAATGGTACGGTCACGCTCAGCAACGGGACGTCCTACACCTTTGGTGGGGCCAATGATGCGGTCAATTCAACCATGGCTGGCATCACTGGTAACTTCATAGCGGCGGGCAATCAAAGCGGCAGTGGTAGCTACACGCTGATGGGTGAGGGCCTCGCCGGTGAATCGGTCAATCCGGTGACGGTGGCCTACACCGCCGATGCGGTCAATAACCGCACGGAAAGTGCCACCTCTGTGGCTTTGGGCCGCGTGATCGTCGGTCAAACTACAGGCAGCCAAACGACGACCATCTCGTCGGTGGCGGGTCAGGATAGCACGTTGACTCGCACGACACTGGCCGCTGGATCACAAACCGCTACGGGAGTAGCCAATGGTATAGTCACGTTGGCCAGCGGCAGCGCTTATCAGTTCGGTGGCGCGAATGACGCCACGAATTCGACCACACGTGGGGTAACTGGTTCCTTTACCACCGAAGGTACGCAAAGTGGTACGGCGGTCATCACTCCGACGGGTGAAGGTCTGACCGGAGAATCCGTCAACACGGTTGGCATCGCCTACACAGTTGATCCGGTGACCAAACGTGTCATCACCAACGGAGCCGCCGTCGACCTGGGAACGCTGCACAACGGCGCGGCTGTCAACACTACCTCCAGCGCTTTCACCACCAGCGGAAGCCACGACACGACGACCGACGTCACCGTTGCGGCGGGCAGCGGCACGATCAATGGCATCACGATCAGCGGCGGCCCCACGCTCTTCAATGGCACGATCTCATCGGACATGCGCAACTTGGCTGGCACCATCAGCAAACGCCAGTGGCGGTACCACGGCGGGCACCTTCGGCCTCGGCGTCACGGGCGAAGGTCTCGCCGGTGAAGGTGTCTATAGCAATGTCGGCGTTGCTTACACCTCCTTCGTCTACACCGGCCAGGGCGTCTGGAACACCAACGGCGAGCGGTATCTGGGGCGCCGTCTCGGCCACGCCCGCGAACTGGACGGCCAACGGCGGCACGCCGGGATTGGACGGCAACTTCACCTCAACCGATTCGGCCACCTTCGGCGGCGTACTTACTAGCGGCACGGCCAACGTGAGCCCTCAATGGAGACAACCCGAGTCTCAACGCGATCACGTTCAACGACAGCGTCGCCAGCTACAATCTAACGCAAGGCTCTGGCGGAAACATCATCCTCAACGGCGGGATCGGATCGGCGACGGTAACGGACTTGGCTGGTACGCATACGATCAGTGCGCCGGTGAGCCTCGCGACCGATACCAAGTGTCAATGTGGCCGCAGGGCCAGCAGTTGATCTTCTCGGGAAATATCTCGGGTAGCGGCGGATTGACCACGACAGGCACCGGCATAACCGTTCTCTCCGGCGTTAACACGTACAATGGGGCCACCGCCATCAACCTTGGTACATTACTGATTACGGGTAACGGCAGCGGAGCCACCGGGCCGGTCTCAGTCGCTGGCGGCGCAACCTTGGGCGGCACGGGCAGCTTGGGCGGTTCGGTCACGGTGGCGAGTACCGGCGCAATTAATTTGACGGACGGCGTGATCGGCACATTGACGCTGGGGAGTTTCTCGACGACTGCGGGAACTTTGACCTTTCAGATCGGAACCGGAGGCACCACACAGATTGACAATATCGCGACGGAGCGCTGACCATCGGCGGCGGTTCCACCACCATAACATATCGGCAACCTTGGTGGGACGGGGCAGACTCTCACTAACGGCAATTATACGTTGCTCACCTACACCGGTACGGCTACCGGTTTATTCAGCGATTTTAATTTGGCGACGACCTCGCTTGATACAAAGACGCTGAGTCTGTCGACAGGAACTTCTGGTGAACTCATCCTCACCGTGTCCAACACCTTGACTGGCACGACCTATAATCTTGGAGCTTCAGTCGCAGACCCCCGCGTCATCAGCGGCGGATCGACGACCGTCACCGCGACGATTACCAACACCGGAACGGGTTTGTTGGGAGATAGTTTGAACTACACAGGTCTCACGACCAATGGCTCCCTTTCCGGGGGCACCCTTCCGAAATCAGGTGGTCCGGTTGCCAACAATAATGGCACGGACTCCGGTACGGCCACGCTGGCGGTTGGTGTCATCACGGGTAACCGCACCATCATTCCAACCGTGGGTACGGCAACCAATGCGACTCTCGGTGGCAGCGCCGCTTTGGGTACGACGACGGCGGCTACAGTTGATGTGGTCGCTAACCGCTCAGAGAGCGCCACGTCTGTGGCCTTGGGCCGCGTGATGGTCGGCCAAACGACCACTAGCCAGACAACCACGGTTTCTTCGGCAACGGGTCAGGACAGTACGCTGACTCGCACAACGCTGGCTGCTGGCACGCAATCCACATCGGTCGCCAATGGTAGCGTCACGCTTAACAACGGCACGTCCTATACCTTTGGCGGTGCCCATGATGCGGTCAATTCAACCACGGCCGCGATCAGTGGTAACTTCATAGCGGCGGGCAATCAAAGCGGCAGTGCTAGCTACACGCTGACAGGTGAGGGCCTCGCCGGTGAGTTGGTCAATCCGGTGACGGTGGCCTACACCGCCGATGCAGTTAATAATCGCACGGAAAGCGCGACGTCTGTGGCTTTGGGCCGCGTGATCGTCGGTCAAACCACGGGCAGTCAAACAACGACCATCTCGTCGGTGACAGGTCAAGACAGTACGTTGACTCGCACGACGCTGGCCGCCGCATCACAAATTGCGACGGGAGTAACCAATGGTACCGTTGCGTTGGCCAGTGGCAGCATCTCATCAGTTCGGTGGCGCGAATGACGCAACGAATTCGACCACACGCGGGGTAACTGGTTCCTTTACCACCGCAGGTACACAAAGCGGTACGGCGGTCATCACTCCTACGGGTGAAGGTCTGACCGGAGAAACCGTCAACACGGTTGGCATAGGCTTCACCGTTGATCCGGTGACCAAACGGGTCATCACCAACGGAGTCGTCCGTCTTGGGAACGCTGCACAACGGCGCGACCGTCAACACCACTTCCACCGCCTTCACTACCAGCGGAAATCATGATACGACGACCGACGTCACCGTCGCGGCGGGCAGCGGCACGATCAATGGCATAACGATCAGCGGCGGCCCCACGTCCTTCAATGGCACGACCTCATCGGACACGCGCAACTTGGCTGGCACCATCGCCAACGCCAGCGGCGGTACCACGGCGGGCACGTTCAACCTCGGGGTCACGGGCGAAGGTCTGACCGGTGAAGGTGCCTATAGCAATGTCGGCGTTGCCTACACTTCCTTCGTCTACACCGGCCAGGGCATCTGGAACACCAACGGCGGAGGTATCTGGGGCGCGGTCTCGGCGACGCCCGTGAATTGGACGGCCAACGGCGGTACGCCGGGACTGGACGGCAACTTCACCTCAACTGATTCGGCCACCTTCGGCGGCATTCTCACCGGCGGCACGGCCAACGTGAGGCTCGATGGAGACAACCCCAGCCTCAACGCCATCACGTTCAACGACAGCGCGGCCAGCTACAACCTCACGCAAGGCACCGGCGGTAGCATTAGCCTCAATGGCGGAGCCGGATCGGCCACGGTGACGGACCTGGCGGGTACGCACACAATCAGTGCGCCGGTCAGCCTTACGACCAGTACCAACGTCAACGTGGCCTCAGGCCAGCAGTTGACCTTCTCCGGAAATATCTCAGGTAGCGGCGGATTGACCACGACAGGAACCGGCATAACCGCTCTCTCCGGCGCGAACACTTACGGCGGCATCACCAGCGTGAATGCGGGAACCTTGGTGGCGGCCAACGCGAGTGCCTTGTCCACGGGTGCAGTGAATCAAAGTGGAGGCACGCTGGAAACCGACAACATTAACCACGTTATCGTGATGAGTAATGGCTTCAATCAAACCGGCGGCCTGCTTGTCCTCAATCTCAATAGTGTACCGGGCGCAGCGAGCAACGATCAGGTCAACGTCTCGGGAGCAGCCACTCTGAACGGCAACCTCAAAATCAACTACGCCGCTGGGGCCCTCGCGCCGTCCCAGTCCGAAACCTACACCGTCATCACGACGACGGGAGGAATCAACAATGTTAATGTCGCCGGTTATCAACCTCCCGCTTTGCAGGCAGGCGCGCTGCGCATTTCGATTACGGGTGCGGTCAATGGAGACGATTTCGACGTGACATTGACGGGAATTCAAACGGCATTCACTGCGTTGGCCGGAACGAACCTCACGCCGAATCAACAGAGCGTAGCCTCCTACCTCGACCGATTTGATGGCACGCGTTTCCTCCGGCCCGGTTCTCCAGCTGTTGCAAGCCCTTGACGGCGTCAGCGTCGATCCGTCTGCGCTGGGTGGTGCTTTCGACCAGCTCACGCCGCTGAAGTTTGAGTACTTCGCCTCGCTCGACCGCCTTCAACAACACGAGCTTCTTCACGCAGCAGTTCGATGATTATCTCGCCAACCATCGCGGGGCCGACGGCACGTTCGTCGCGCAGCAACGGCGGCATCGATTCCTCGGGCCTGACCGTGAACGATCCCGATGTGGATCAGCGGGTTGCAGATGGTCCATAGCCGGTTGCTCGCCTGGAACCCCGCGCCGAGCACGGGACTTCTCAGCGACGTGCCAACCCCGTCCTCGGCGGCGTCGACATGAAGGACAGCAAGATGATTGTCAGTCGAGAACCAGATAATCTCTGGAACGTGTTTGTTTCCGGCAACGTCGTGCTGGCGCAGGATTTCTCCGACGCGTCGGCCGGGCTTTCCCATGCCTCCGAAACGACCGGCGCGGTGCAGCTCGGCGCCGATTATCGCGTTACTCCCCACTTCCTCGTCGGCGCGATGTTCGGCTACGGCCACACCGACGCCACGCTCGACACACTCGGCAGCACCGCCTCGGTCGATACCTACTCGCCCGGCGTCTACGCCAGCTACAGCGACGGCGGCTGGTACGCCAACGCGCTCGGCAGCTACGGTTTTCCAACTACACGCAGAATCGCAACGTCGCCATCGGCGCGTTCAACGGCACGGCCCACAGCGTTCACCCGGCGGCGACCAGATCGTGGGCGATCTCGACGGCGGCTACGATTTCCATTGCGGGGCCTTGGACCTTCGGGCCCACCGCTCGGCGTCGCAATACGTGCACCTCGACGTCAACGGCTTCACGGAAACCGGCTGCCCGGCGCCGACCTGTGCGTCAACCAGAACGAGAGCGATTCGCTGCGCAGCCGCCTTGGCGGACGCATGAGCTACGCCATTCAGGATGGCGGGCATGATCTTCACGCCGCATCTCAGCGCCAGTTGGCAGCACGAGTTCCTCGACCAGAGCCGCGGCATCACCAGCCAGTTCGACGGCATCGGCGCCGGCTCGTTCGTCGTGAAGACCCCAGACCCGAGCCGCGATTCCGCGCTGGTCGATCTCGGCCTCGACGCGCAGATCGACAACGACCTTGACCGTCTTCGCCGATTACACCGTCCAAGCCGGCCAGTCCAACTACTTCGGCCAGTCCGTCCAGGCGGGCGTCAAGATTGGGTTTTGAAAAGGGCAGCATCACGGCCCAAAAACACTTACGATTCGAGCCAACCCGCGTCCGTGCGCACTTAGCAAATCTCCCAACTGGAGAATCCAAACTAAAAATTTCGAATACGCTCTTTGAAAAATGGAATATCTCGAAAAAGTTGAATCGAACGACAACTTCGTGCCAATGGTGGCGGTCTGGGCGGAATACCACTCCGATGGAGCCTCGACATTTTCGAGCGGAAGTTTGCATCGGCGGGTGGCAATTTTGTCAGATAGTGCCGCCGTGCCTGCGGCACCGCGGCGGTTTAGGTGTGGGCTATGCGCCTGCGACCGGGCCGGGCTGCGGCCCCTGTGCTCCCCGCCGCACCCGACCCCGTCGCTATTGAGACGCATTGGCTTGGTTGAGAAAACGCTGACCCCGAAATTGGATATGATCGCCAAATTCACGGGCAAATTCTTGCTGGAGACGCGAGGCCCATTGGCGGGAAACACCATGTTCCCTCGCGCACCAAGCCGCCGAGGGATGCTTGCAGGGCAGCATTTGAGGGCAGATGGACAAGGTGACGAGATCGTGGCGCAAAGCCCGTTGCTTGGCCTTGCCCCGCGCCGCCCATTCCTTGATGCGAGTCATCCCATGGCCCGCGATGGTAAATGGCGAGAGTTGTTCATTGGCCGGACGGTCGAGCTTCTCTGCCGGGTCATCGAAGTAAGCACCGGGCGGCGTATGCCGCGGCCCAATCATGCGACGGTTCCTTTCCGCACAACTTGCCGCAAACGGTGCGCCGACAGGCCTCGATTGGTTACGAGATAGTCTTTGATCTCCTGCGGGACAAAGCGGACGGCTCCGCCCAACTGGACATAGGGCAAGCCTTTCTTCCGAAGATTGAAGACGGTCTTGAGACTGACATGGAGATACTTGCGCGACCTGTTCGGTCGTCCATAGCCCGTCATCAGATTCTGGAGGATTCTGAGTTTTCGCGTCCCGTCAACCGAGGATTCACGAGGGCGCTGGTATTTTCTAAAGTGTTCATAAAATAGATTTTGAAGGATTTTTTTGATTTGCGTTAAAGAGCATTCGGAGAGTTCGATTTTGTTTTGGCGAATAGTTCCGTCGGCTCGCGTTTAATAGACACCATTCTATTGAATTTGGCCGACACCCATTGGTAGTTTTTTGTAGTTCAAAAGTACTACCACCTCGCGCTTGACTCGCGCAGGTTTGACGATCGTGAGAATGTCATGAATGCCGCTGTTTTCTGGTAAATTCATATTCTGATTGTGAAGGATTTTTCTAAAAACCGTTAAGATGTAGTGGGAGCATTAACGCCTAAAGTCGGGGAAAGTGCGGAGGGTAGCCGAATTGTTCATCAAAACGGGTAAAATTTCGCTCATGTCTTTAGACACGGCCAATGCTTTTGTTTAGCCTACTTTGTAGCCATTTTCACTTGGGCTCAAATGAGCCCACGAGTCGCCGAATGCTCGGCTCCGCTTGCCTAAGCAGAGGCATTTTCGGCAATTTCAATCCTGGCTATGCTGGATGTCCGCCCGGAAGGCGAAGGCGGCATTTCACGCACCGCATGTAGTCGGAAATTCTTCATGGCTTCATGCAACTCTTCGAGATGAGTGCCTGTGATGGTGACGACCGAATGCGTGTAATGGAGATAGAGTTCGGTTCCGGCCTCGTTCACCTCGATATAGAGCAGCCACGAGTAGGGAATGAAGCGGCGACGGGAGGGAAGATGGAACGTGATGCCGAGGCGCGTTCCCACCATTTCGGAATCGAAACAGCGATCTTCGATGGGCGAAGCGCCCTTGAGTTTGGATAACATAAAATAATTAGGGTTAAGGTTATATGCTCATGCCTGGCCCCTGCTTTTGTGCAGGCGGTGGAGGGTGGAACCAGTCAGATACTTTTTGCTGCACCCGAGGACGGGGAGCGGTCTTTTGTTTCTGAGCGGTGATTTCATCCCGCCGTTGCCGGAGCTTTTGAGCCATTTCCTCTACGGAGGGTGTCAACCTTTCACCCGGTGTCTGCCGAGTGGTTTCCTGTGGGGCAGATGTCAACTTTTCCGTCACCGCTTCCTGGGTCTGCGGGCGCAGGGCCTCAAACCGGGAAAGCTGCTGGCGAACCTGTTCCGCCATCTTTTGACCGCCCATGCGGGCAAGAAATTCCCGGCCCCAGGCACGCACCTGCATGAGCAGCCTGCCCTTGTCCACGGCGAGCGGAGGAACCGGAACGGGAGCGAGGGAAACCGGCAACCGTTCCAGTTGGAGCGCGGAAAATTTCACGTTGCTGCGCTGGATCGCCTCGACATAAAGGCTCTTGTTTTCGACGTGCAAAATCAGGTTTTGGACATGGCGCGTGCCTTTGACGTGGAAAGCTTCCTTGTTGGCCATCGCCATCGCAGAGCCGTTGTCCTCGATGCCGCGCACCTGAACGCCCTTGATTCCTTGCGCCTTGTAATCGGTCAGGCAATCGCCCTGCCTCACCCGGCCATCGTTGGCGCGAAGCCTCAGGCCGCTCTCAAAATGAACCGTCCCGCCGCTGACATGGGAAATGGTCTGCCGTGATCCTTTTTCAAAGGTGCGGTCACCCTGCTTGATCTTTTCTTGCAGGAGGAGCTTTTCACCGGGACCACGTTCCATGCGGGAGCGGTCGAAAACGGCCCGCACCTGCCGCAAGGCAAGAGGTGGACTCACCGTCGCGCTCGACCACGAGGGCATCCGGCAGAACAGACACGACCGGCGCGCGGACAACGGCATCGTCCTGCTTGTACTCGACCACATCGCCCACCCGGTAAAATTGAGACGAGCGCAATTCGGCGGGCTGCAAATCGCGCTTCACATGGACATCGAGGAGCGTTTGACCCTCGCGGCCCGAACTTTCTCGACATGCAAATCATGGACGCGATCCGCCAGGGCTTCGCTGATCCGATGGACGGACGAAACGGCCACCACTTCCTTGCCAGTGGCGCGAGCCTCGACGATTTCCTTGGCCACCTTTTCCATGGCCACATCGGGCGAGGTTTCACGGATCATGCCCCGGTCGATCATCTTTGCTACGGCACTGGCAAACTTCTCCTCATTGCCGGACGACAGATCGGCCGCAAGCTGCTTGTCGGCCACGGTCAGTTGCCGCCGCGAGATCGAGGCGCGGGGAACGTGCATCCCAAGCCCAAGCTCATCCTGCAAGAGCTTGATCGGCTGGCCCCGGCCCACCGCCGCCATTTGCTCGGTGTCGCCCTGAAAAATCACCCGCGCATCGACCCGTTCCGCCTCCCGCACCAGGGCGAGGGCTTTGGGGGTATCGAGCAGCCCCGCCTCATCGACGTAAATGTCGGCCCCGCGAAGCGGCAGGGGATCATGTCGGGCCTGTGCCAGCAAAGCATCGACCGTATTGGCCTGTGCGAAGACACGGGCGACTTCATTCTGGCCGGAAGCTTCCAGCCGGGGAGCTTCATTCCGCAGGGTGACGCGGGCCTGTTCGCCATAAGGCGCACAGATGAAGACCGGACGCCCCGCTTGCTGGCTCTGGCCCACCAGTTGTTCGAGGCAGAAGGTTTTACCCGTACCCGCCCCGCCACGGATGTTCAAAAATTGATCCTTCGAGGTGCAGACGTACCGATGGATGGCCGCGAACTGGTTCAGCCATTTCTCGGCCTGAGCGGGCGTCAGTTGTTCCCCACGAGCGCGAGCCTGTTCGACCATCTCGTCAATGCGCTGCAGGCGTGGCGACCAAGGCGGCGGGAGTCACGTAATCCTTCTGGAGCGGTTCCCGTTGGCCCATCCCCATGATGACGGAGGTAAGCAGTGTCTTTTCTTCCCCAAGGATTTGCCGGGTCGTGACCACCTCATCCCTGTCCATTCGCCGGATCAGGAACCGACGATCATCGCGCAAATCTTTCGCCAATTCGTCATTGGCGATCGGCCCCGGAGCCAGTCGGACGATTTCACCCAGCAGCTTATCGAGCCGGACCACGCTTTCCTTTTCAAAGGCGATCTGTGTTCCCTGCTGGACGGCCTGCATTCAGATTGAGCTTGGCTTTCACCGGAAATGGAGACGGGCTTTTCAACTACAGGCCCGCCTGCTGCAATCGCTTGGCGACATCTTCCCGCAGCGTCTTGCTGGTGATGCGAACTTTTTTCGGGCGCGTCAATTTGACCGCCGCTTGGTCGATTTTAT
Source organism: uncultured Verrucomicrobiae bacterium (assembly GCA_963812985.1). Taxonomy (GTDB): domain Bacteria; phylum Verrucomicrobiota; class Verrucomicrobiia; order Methylacidiphilales; family UBA1321; genus JABDGH01. Next base: position 1,294,381 of record CAWEXI010000005.1, on the reverse strand, counting down.
GATTGACAACCAGAAGGGGTTTGCCCTCCGGCCTGCCGAATCTTTCTTTCAGCAGTTCAGGCTTGGCCAGTAATTGTCGTTTTTCATTCTCCGGTGCATCCCTTCAGGATTTCGTGATTTGTTTGGCGGTATAGCCACGCTGGAGCAGCGACTTCACCGTTTTGACCTGATTGCCCCGTTCGCTGAACATGGCCACGGCGGAAGGCGGGACTTCCTTCAAGCCAAAGCCAGCGGGAGCCGTTTCGACCTTATAGCCGAGATGGCCCATACGCGCCGCCAGATTGTTGTGAATCCGCGCGTCCAGTGTCGTGCGCAGTTCCAGCATTTGGCCGTAATGAACCGCCAGATACTTTTCCGTTCCGTCATTCCAGGTCACATTGCCGATCAGCGCATGGACATGGAAATCGGGATCATTGGTGCGGCTGGTTTCATGCTGAAACAAGGCGGCCAGCATCTTTCCCGTTGGCTTGGTCATCTCTTCGTTGGCCAGATTTCCGCGCCGGTCACGGACATCGACCTGCTGCTCGAACCATTTCAGTTCCTCCTTTACCGCAGCGTAAAGTTCGCCCTTGACCCGATCATCCACCGCCGCAACCACACTGACCGCTTTGGGAGGACTGTAGGTGAATTCGATATACTTGATTTCCGAAACTCGTGGGCCTTGATGACTCCGCTCCCAATGCTTTCATGTCGCAGTTCACGAAAGCGACAAACTCATCCCGCGTGATGCGCTTTTTCCGAGAGGTCCAATTGTTCCGCTACCTTGCCGATGAACTCCCCCCGATCCACTTTTTCACTGGTCACGAAGTAGTCAGCGGCATTGAGATGATTCTTGAAATAATCAATCGCGCCTTGAGCCGAAGTACATACTGCCTTTGAAACCATGGCCTACTTTAACTCAAAAAATGCACTTTTTTGAGCCAGCTCGATCTATTTACCTATTCCTACTTATAGAGATCATAAATACGAGCATCTCCTTACCTCTATAATGACGAAGTTGTAATTTTATCAGGATTCAAACTCCATCACCAAACACGACCAATTTCCATGCAGAACAAGACGCATAAGCAGATCAGGGAAAGGAGTATCCACACATGTCCCTAAGCGTGGCTTGAGGCAGGGTTTCAGGCGGAAAACGTAGTCACTTGTTGCAAGTCTATATCGCGAAAACGGCCTGAAGTCACAACAAGTGCCAACGAGTTGCTACCAGTCACAACTCAACCTACGTTCCGGCATCATGGCCGGAAAACCTTTTCAATCGAAACTCACGCCCCACTTCGAGTTCATCACGGAGATGCGCCGGAAGCGGCAGAGCTGGCAGGAGATCGTTAATCATCTCAAGACGCTCGGCATCACGAGCGACAAGGGAAGCGTCTGCGCGTTTTTCAAACGTCATCGTCGCCGGCCTGCGCCGATGGGGATGGAACCGGAGATGGAAACGCCAAAGGCCCGGCGTTTCGTTCCTCAAACGCCATCCCTCGATTTGCCAGAATTGACCGAATCTCTCCCGCCAGAGAGCGAGTTCGGCCCCGACCCGTTGACACGGAGCATTAAGAAGAAATGGAACATCCTAACCCCAATCCAAAATTAGTTATGTCTGACCTTAAAAAAATAAATCATCGTTTAGTCACCTGTTTTCAATCCAGCGGGCGCATCGGCAAGTCCACAGCGTTTGAAGGTATTCTCGCCTGGGCGAGGTTTGCCGGAGTTCCTGTTGCCGCCGTCGATTGTGACGCCGAGCACCTGACCCTGAGCAAGCGATTCCCCGAGGCTGCCTTTGTCGATGCCACCCGATCCAATGACGAGTTTTTACAACTCATCATGGAATTGCCCGATACACCGCTGGGTGTGGCCGATTTCCCGGCGCAGGCCACCGACTTCCTCCTCAGTGCCATGGACTCATTGCGTGTACTCGACGCCCTCGAGGCTCGTGAGACGCGAATGACCATCCTCGTCTTTGCCGCTGATGACCCCACCGCGACCGCGAGTTTGGCCAAGACTTATCGCGCCCTGGGGGAACGGGTGGACTATCTCCTCGTGAAAAATCCGGCCCGCTTCCGCAGCCACGCATTTGACGACTCGGCCTTGGCCGAATTGTTTCGAAAGAACAAGGTGCCCACTCTCGAGTTGCCTGCCATCACTTCGACCACGCTTGAGAAAATTGCGGACGCCAGCGCGGCCCGAAAAAAGCACCTGACGTTCACCGAAGCGGTTAAAATTTCGGATCTGCACCAAATGTGCCGGTTTGAGATCGAGCATTTCCTTAACCGGGTCTTCACCCAATGCGAGGATGCGGCGAGCGTACTTGTGCCTGAACCCGCCCTGATCAAAAACAAGGTCAGTCGGCCCGCAGACCGGCTGGCCCGCAAACCCGTTGATGAATTTAAACCCCTCGACATCCATGAATAACGACGACGGCCTCCTTGATTTTTTGACCGATGATCTCGTTGGCCGAGAACGAGACGCCGTGACCCGCGCCTTTTATGGCTACGCCACCGGAGATCCCAACAGTGAGCCTGTAGGCGTCGCCGTGCTTCTCACCGCCTGCATGCGTAAGCTCGCGCAGGTTCCCGAGCGATTGAAGAACGGCACGGCTGAATTTCAAAAGGTTGTGGCCGAAGCTCGAGCACTTGAAAAGGGACTTATTGATAGGGTAAATCGGGAAAATGCGACCGTAGTAAGCGCGGTGAAAGATGAGATGTCTCGCGCTGTGACGACGTGGAATGAAACCATCACGCGGGCCCTGCGCTTGGAAGAGAAGGCTCACGCCATAACCGAAGGCTTAAAGCCGGTTGTCACCTCGGCACAACGAATGGCGCAGGATTACCAAGAACTCAAAGGAGATTTGAAGGTTCACGCAGACTCCGCGACGAAGATTGTCGAAGGGGTGGAGGCCATTAAGGCCATGCGGCGCGAAGACCACTCCCGCTTCAAAAAGCTGACCAATGAGGCGCGCGCCGATTGGATTACAATCGGTCTCTTGGCAGGACTGATTCTTGCCGCGGTGCTCTCACAGTTACCGTGGTGGGGAGCCTTGAGCGCTTTGACTGCCGTCATTGGCTCGGTTCAAGGCGTCTCGCGTTACCCGTGGAATGCCCGCTTCGATGGCAAATCGGATTAAGCTGATAATGGCTCAAACACTGTCCGCTGTCTCCAGGTGCCGTCGACTTGCCTTAAGATCACTTCTCTGTCGCCATCGGAAATCCGACACGTGTGTTCTTTTTGTACGACTTGTAGCTTCACCTTTGTTTATGAAGACGGCGAGGAATCGATGGACTAAAACATCTTTTCCCCTTCGTGAACTTTGCGGATCGAAGAGCATACGTTGTCGGCAGCGCTTTGTTTGAGCAAATAGCCCACCGCGCCGGATTTGACTGCCTCTATGACGTAGGCCTCATCATTGTGAGCCGAAAGCACGAGGATTTTTGTTTTGGGAGCGATCTTGAGAATTTGGCAAGTGGATTTCAACCCATTCAGTAATGGCATGGCAACGTCCATTAGAACTACTGCGGGACGAAGTTTTTTGACCATCGCGACCGCCTCAAGGCCGTTTTTCGCTTCCCCGACCACTTCAAGATCGACCTGCCGTTCCACTATTTTTCTAAATTCTGTGCGCAAAAGCCGGTTGTCGTCAGCCAGCAGAACCGTGATTCGTTTCGTGGATAAAGCGCCGCCGCCGGTGCGGGTCTGGATGACCATCGAATGACTCTGCTACGCAGGACAGGTTAGGTCTATGGGGTAAATACCCCATTAGCAGGGTTCCATGCCTCTTTCCCGAAAGCTCGATCTATTCCGCGTGAACCGTGAGGCGGGAAGTTTGTGCATTGCGCTTGGAATGAAAACAATCGGCAAATGCCTTCGCGAATGCCGAGAAAGTCAGGGGCTTTGAAACATAACCCGCCACCCCTAGCTCCCGGCATCTTTCCACTGATTCGGGCGAGTTCGAAGAGGTCATCACAATAACTGGTAAATTCTGAAATCGATCTTCCTTTCGTAGTGCTTCGAGAAATGTCAAACCGTCCATCGTGGGAAGGTCCAGGTCCAGAAATATAGCGGACAACTCTTCAACTTTGAAACCCCCTGCCGTCAGACGATCTAATGCCTCGCCGCCGTCGCGAATCACCTTAACATGCTCTTCGAGTTGAGCTTTCTTCACCTGACGCATCAGCAACACTTCGTCGTCAAGGTTGTCTTCAATAATGAGTATTCGAGTGGGAGATTTCACGGTGTCCTTTATTACGGTACTTATTGCATCAGCGTAGGAATGGTTGAGAACCATCGAAGTAAGTCCAGTCATTCACGGCCAAGATCGCCATCGTAAGGCTGATAATGGCTTCTTTGGTAAAATGCTGGTACATTTTCTGGACCGAGGCAGCAGAGGGTGATTTCTCCCTGTTCAGCGTGATCTCTTCGCACAAATTCAAAGCAACTTTGTCTTGGCCACTGAAAAGTTTGGACGTTGTCCAAGTTTCCAGTTCTGCGATCTGCCGGTCTGTTTCCCCAAGGAATTTGAGGTTCTCTTTGTGGATTTCAATTGAAGCCGAACACTTATGGATTTGGGCGACACGCAAGCTAACTAACTCGAGTATCTTTGGATTCGCATCCCCATTCCTGTCAGGAGTTGTTTTTCGACGTGGAGATTTACGCTGACTGAAGTGGCGACGGGGTTTCATAAAAGGCCTCTTGTTATTTCGGCTTCGATTCCCAAGCCAGTGTTCGTTATCCCCTAATGCGAAAATAAGTACTCATGCCGATGATCCTTCCGATGAAATTGAAGGTTCGAACTCTTCAAAGAGCTTCACGATAAAGCGAATTTGGTCTCGAGATTCTTTTAGTGATGCTGCTTTTTCGAGATAACTGTTAACGCCAAGCGCGGCACACCGGTGACGATCCGAGGGGTCGCCGGAATTGGAACACACCACAACAGGAAGAAGGCGAAATCGCGGTTGTGCCTTTAGCCATTCGATTAATTCCATGCCGTCCATGGCGGGCATTTTAAGATCAGTTACTAGTGCATCAGGCACCGGGGATTGTGAAAACAACTGTGTGGCCTCCACGCCATTTCGCGCACAAAGAATCCGCCAACGAGGGGCGATTTTTTGAAATTCGGAGCAAAACAGAAATGCTGTATCCCCCTCATCCTCAGCGTAAAGGAGAGTCGGCGTCTTATTGTGAAATAGCCGCGAACTCATTCTTCTCAGCTTAAGTTTCCCCACATTATTAGCAATCGGTCCTATGACCGTTTTTATTTCGGTCGATCGCTTGGAAAACGCTAAGCCAAAAGCTTATACCGGGATGGAGGGCTAAACTCGAACGTCTGAATACGACATCGCAAATCTAGTCAGCTCCGAGCCGCTTCGCAGGTTTAGCTTTCGTCGAAGATTTCCACGGTGAGTCTCTACCGTCTTGGTGCTAATCCCTAGCTGTTGAGCGATTTCACTGGTTGTAAATCCGTTGCCGAGCAGTCGAACTATTTCAAACTCTCGATCACTGAGTTTTTTCAGAAGCGGACCAGGCGACGGCTTTTGGGAAACAAACGCCCCCAATAATTGACCAGAAACGGATTGGCTAAGGTAGATTTCCCCCTTTAGAACGCGCCGAATAGCCGTGAGAAGCTGGTCGGTGGGAGCCTGCTTCATGACATAACCTTTTGCTCCCGCACGAAGAGCTCTTTCAGCGTAAAGAACTTCATCATGCATTGAGAGCATGAGCAACCTGAGAGCGGGAAAGCGCGCCTTGAGCCCCTTAATCAACTCGATCCCGCTAGGGCCGGGGAGCGAAATATCGACGAGAGCGAGTTCCGGTGATGCCGCTTTTATTCCTTCATACGCCTTTCTGGCATTTTCAGCCTCGCCACATACCTGCAAGTCAGGTTCGGCATCCAAGAGGCGGCGCAAACCGTCCCGCAGGACGGGATGATCGTCGACAAGGAATATTTGTCGTTTGCTTCCCGCTGCCTTAATTGTCTTGGTCCTCATAAATTGGCGTTTGGCTTGAAGAGGCACCTAACCACGGTCCCTTTGGGAAGTTGACGTTGGATGGTTAACTCTCCATGAAGAACATTAGCACGATAACTCATAATGTGGAGGCCAAGACCCCGGTTGCGGTCACTTCGTGGAGGATTAAAGTCGGCGCCGTTATTGGAGATAACCAATTCAGCCAACTTTTTCCGTGCATGCAATCCGATCTGGATGCGAGTTGCTTTTCCATGTCGCACCGCATTGTGAACGGCCTCCTGGGCGATCCGATAGACGTGAAGCGAGACATCGGGATTTGCCATGGCAATGGACCGTGGACACTTAAAACGACAATCGATGTTATAAAGTCGAGAAGATGACTGAGCCAGGTCCTTCAGACTTTGCTTCAAGCCTTGCGCGTCCATCGCCACCGGCTGAACGAATTTAACCAAATCGCGGGTGCGCGCCAACGCGGCCTGTGCCATTGTTACAATCTCTCCCGCTTCCTTGGCTTCCGTCGCATTCCCCCGTCTTAAGCGCGACTCCAGGGCCCCGATCCGATAGCCGATGGCGGCTAGCTCCTGACCCAACCCGTCATGTAAATCATGGGCAATCCGTCGTTGTTCCCGTCCACTAATATCGACGATTTGTTCCTTGATACGTTTGCGCTCCGTGATGTCCAAGAAAAGGGCGACCACCGCGATCATTCGTTTCTGAACGTCATACACGGGACTGGAACTGACTTGAAGAATCGTCCGGTTTGAGCCAGCTCGTTTTAGGATAATCTCTTCGTACGGGATAATTTCAGCCTTCCGTAAAGAACGCTCCATCGGCCAATCCGAACCTTGATAAACGCCATCAGAGGCGTGAAGCGCAGGAATCTTTCTGAAAGAGGCGACGTCTGCCGAGGCGGGCAGTTTTCGTTTCAGGATGGTTTCAAGGTTTTCATTCGCCAGAAGAAGCTTGCCAGCTGGGAGCCTCGAAGATGGCCACTCCCGTTCCCATTTGTCGAAGGACGGACTCGAAAAGAATGCGTTGCTTGTCCAGTTGCTGGCTCAAGCTTGCTTTCTCTTCCTCTGCGCGCTTCTGCGCCGTGGTGTCAGCCATGGTCAGCAAAATCAGAGGAGACTCTCCGCCTTTACGGGCAAGGGGCCGTGCATTGACGAGGAGAGACCGTTTCCCAATTCGAAAAAAGTGTTCAGTGACTTCGACGTGGGGAGATATTTTCTCTTTTTTAAACGTCGCCTTTAATAACTGCCGGATTTCAGGGAGATCCCACTGGCTTTTATCCAAAGCAAAAAGAGAACGGTTTTCCGTTTGCCTGGCGTCAGTTTTGAATAGCTGATAATAAGCCGAGTTGGCTCGCTGGATTATAAAATCGGAGTCGAGCACCAGAAGAGGATCGAAGACAGCCTCGATAATGGCTTCAGCGTAAGTCCTCGCATCGTCAAGTTGGAGGCTGGCCCGCTTAATCGAATCGATATCGCTGAAAACCAATACGGCACCATCGATTTTGTTTTCCGGCGTACGGTACGGGCGGATCGACATGTGGTAATAGCAGCCTTTGTCATCGACCACTTCCTGCTCATGAACCGTGACAGTATCGATGACCCGGGTGATTTGCCGGTCAAGATGAGAAACGTGGACCTTCGGCTTGATGTCGCCAAAGGGACGCCCAATGTCGGTCGGAATGAGATTGAAGACCCGCTGGGTCATTGGCGTGAACCTTCGGATTTTGAGATCGGTTCCAAGCATGACTACCGGCACATTGACGCTGCTGAGGAAGTTATTGAGATCGTTGTTGAGCAGACTTAATTCGTCATTGCGTGACTGTACTTCGTCGTTAACGGTCGTTAATTCCTCGTTGGCCGACTGCAGCTCCTCTTTGGCAGTTTCAAGTTCTTCATTCGTGCTTTGCAACTCTTCGTTGCTCGACATGATTTCTTCGTTAGCTGATTTGAGCTCCTCGGTTGTCGCCTCGGTTTCTTCAATCGTTGACTGGAGGTGGCTGGTGGCGGCAGCCAAATCCTTTCTCAATTCTGTCACCTCAGCATTTTGTTTTTCACGGCTTGGCTTAGCAACGAACTCTGAAGGAGGATGCGGAAGGTTCGACTCTTCGAAGAGCACCAGGAAATGGTAGTCGGAAGCAGCCTCTTCCCGCACAGGAGCAACCTCGATCGTGATGTCGCGCACGCTCTGTTTGGCCTTGAAACGAACCCCTTCCTTGCGAACGGGGTGCCCGGATGATCTTGCCTGCTGGACCAATGACCGCAGTTCCAATCCGAGATTGGCGCGGGCCATTTTCAACAAATGCAGACTGACGCGGCCTGGAGCATGCTCGAGATATTCACCCGTGGCTCCTCGAAATTGGACGATTATAAAATCATTATTGATCACGACTCCAACGGGTGCGAAGCGCGATACGATAAAGCGGTCTACGGCCTCTTCGATATCAGGTGTCCGACGATATTCCGTTATGGGCGTTCGTGCTTCCCCGTAATTCTCATTAAGCTGTCGACTGAATGAAGCACCCGGAGTTTGGCTTGTTTGTTTTTTCGTATAAATTTTGACCCTCTTGTTTACGGAGTGGAAGAAATCTAAGTTTGGACCAACCGATTCGGAATTACCGAGCATCAGGAAGCCGTTAGTTTTAAGCGCGTAATGGAAAATGGGCATTACCCGCGCTTGTAAAACTGTATCAAGATAGATCAACAGATTGCGGCAGCTGATCAGATCGATTTTCGAAAAAGGCGGATCGGTCGTGACGTTTTGCTTCGCGAAAACGCACATTTCCCGAATGTCTTTGGAGATTTGATAGCCGCGATCCACTCGGACAAACCATCGCCGCAAACGTTCTGGAGAAACATCGAGCGCAATATTCTCAATGTAAATTCCGCCACGCGCTTTTTCCAGTGCGGTGTCGCTTACGTCCGTTCCGAAAATTTGGATAGAGGTGTTGCCAGCGTTATCGCCCAGGTATTCGAGCAAAGCAATCGCGAGCGAATAGACTTCTTCTCCGCTAGAGCAGCCGGGAACCCAAAGTCGAATGGGTTCCTTCTTCATCCGGTTCCGCATGACGGCGGGGAAGACCGATTCCTGGAGAACCTTGAATGACTCTGGCTCTCGAAAGAAACAGGTTACCTTGATCAGCATGTCCTGATACAGGGCATCGATCTCTTTTTGACTATCGGCCAGCACCTTGATGTATTCATCGACGGTTTTGACTTTCAAAAGCGCCATACGCCGAAAGATGCGGCGTTTGACAGTGTTCTGCTTGTAATGCTTGAAATCAACCGAGGTTCGATTCCTCAACATGACAAAAATACGTTCGAGTTGGGCCTCTTCGCTCAATCCGGCCATCTTACGCCTGTCCGTATAGGGATGGCGGGCAATACGTCTGAGTTCTATCGCGATGGCGTCAGGAGCTAGAACATAATCGACATGCCCGGTGGCGATGGCTGAACGCGGCATGCCGTCGTGTTTGGCCGAATCCTGGTCTTGGGCAAATGTGATGCCACCTGCGGACTTGATCTCCTCGATACCAAGGGAGCCGTCGCTTCCTGTTCCCGAAAGCACCACGCCCACGCAATTACCGGCACGTTCAACCGCCACAGTGCGGAAGAGAAAATCAATCGGCATGTTCTTGGCCGCAGAGGAGCCGCGCGAGTACAGACAAAGTTCGTCCCGCTCCAAAGACATATTTCGATTTGGCGGAATAACATAAATCCTGTCCTTTGCGACCTTCGTTCTTCGCTGGACTTCCTCTACAGGAACATTGGTTTTTCGTGATAAAAGCTCTGCCAACATGCTTTTGTGGTTGGGGTCCAAATGCTCGACCACGACATACGCCATCCCCATGTCTGGGGTAAGATGCTCGACGAATAGCGTGAGAGCTTCCAAACCACCGGCTGAGGCGCCAATTGCCACGATGGGAAAAGTGTCGGATGGCGCAACCGGGTCAGTTTTTTTAAGACTCTTGGAATTTTTGACGTGCCTTGGGTCACTGACCTTGGGAGATACTCTCAAAACTCGCGCTCTTTTCATGAGTTATATGTTGGTCGCAATGGAGGATATGTCGAAACGATTTGTTCCTGTGCACCGGCAGGGCAGTATTGTCGCGGTTGTCGCTGCTGCTGCTCAAAAGGTTTTTTCCGCGATCTGCGATCCTCGCACGGCTCATCGGCACGCTGGCAATCATCGCGAAAATCGAGCGCCTTTGCGCAACTTTTCTACGGCCCAAGATCACGCTGCAGTGAGACAACTCAGGAGTGTAAGCTAAGCGAATAGCTTAGTCATATCTAAGGAGTTGGATTAGACAAAAGGATGCTTTTTTGGTACATTGTGTTGGTCAAAAACCATTCTGCAGTGACTTGCTCACTGAACAATTATGCAAAACATCGGTGTCGCCACGTCCGATTTATCTGCACAGGCAGACGATAAGACATTTGAGAAATCACTTCTATATCAGGAATTTTTGGCCGAGCGTTCGGAAATTCTTCGCCATAAATGGATTGAAAGTGAAAAGGTAGGGCATGATATCGGCTTTGAGAAAGCCTTGCTCGATTGGACCGTTCAACATCGCGGAAGCTGGCGTTCGTTACGTCAGAAAGAAAATCCCTCCAACCTAAAAATGACGGTCATTACCGGGCCTGTCCGTTTGTAAGTTATATTCGTTGTTTCCATGATTATCCCGCTCAAGTCGAACCGATAGCACTGCACCCTCCCGCTGGCCGTTTCAACTTGCTGGACCGGATTTATGGAGAAGGAAAGCTTTGGCCTCTCGGTCAGTGTCGCTTCCAATTAAGCTGAGTAGGGGAATTTGTTCTTGAAAAACCATTCCGCCTTGCCTGTAAGCAAATCTCCCGCAAGCAACAGTATTTGATCCTTCGGCGGGCAATATCTGTCCCGGACTTTGTTGTGGCTGTGAAGGCCGAGCAGCCGCCGCGCCGCGTGCTCGCGTCACGTCGGCTGCTTTTTTTCTGCGTCTGGTTTGCCGCGTTTCGATCCCCGGCCCAAGAGGAAGAGGGGCCGGGGTTCAAAACGCGGGCGATGAGGCTCCCGTTGGTCGCTACTTGCACTGGCGGCGTCGGGTGTCGGCTTTTGTGAGCGTTTCCGTGGTTCGCTGCTTGAGATCGCAGTTTGCAATTTCAAAAACCTATCTTCTTGCGCGGCGGTTCTGGTGGCGGAGCCATCAACTGGCGAATGGCTTTGAAGACAACATCGAATTGCTGGCCATGTTGCTTATAGCCCCGTTCCAAGTCCGCGACTTTGCGGGAAAGCTCATCGACGGAAAGAACCATCTGCCGCAGACGGATAAAAGCGCGCATGATGGCGATGTTGACCTGAACGGCGCTGGGACTGCTTAAAACGCTGGAGAGCATGGCGACGCCTTCCTGGGTGAAGGCATAGGGGAGGTAGCGGCGACCGCCACGGCCTTTGTTTGAGGTTCCAGATTGGAATCTCAAAGCCTCCATCCTCCTCGGATGTGCAATTGGAACATGAAGTCCTCCGGGAAACGGTCGAGATTGCGCCGGACGGCCTTGTTGAGGTTGCCGGTGGAAACCCCGTAAAGTGCCGCCAGATCGGAATCAAGCAGGACGCGCTGACCGCGCAGGGTAAGAATCAGGTGGCCCAGGTCACGGGCGGGTTGAGGTGAAGTCATAAATTAAGTGTCCTTTCTGTTATTTGTTTCTTTGTTGAGTTTGAAGACTGAACGTGAAGCCCTATGCGGGCTTCACGGAAAACCATGCTGGCTGCCGCTTCCGGCGTGACCAATTCCCGGTAATGGCCGAAAATCACTTCCGGCGAGTTGCCCGCTTCCAGCGCCACCCGCGCGGTGTCATGCAGGACGGCCAGCCGGTACGAGATGAACGAATGGCGCAGGCCATTCTCCTGCCATACGAAGCCCTCGCAGAGGCGTGCCGCCGCGATTTGCGGACGTTGATGCAGGCAAACCGGCCCCGAGGTTTGCTTGCACGGCGTAAGCCAGAGCTTGAGGTTATCCGAGATCGGGACCAATCGGCGTTGCCGAGTCTTGGCCTTGTTGGCGTCGACGGTGATGAAGCCGCGATCCAGATCGATTTCCTTCCAATCGAGCCGCTGCAATTCGGCCGTCCGCAGGCCCGCGAAGGCACCCAGGGCGAGGAACGGCCGCAGCGTCTTATCCGCCTTCGTCAACAGGGAGGCGATATTCTCCGGCGTGAAGATGGAGACAGCGGTTTTCGTCTCCTTGTACCGCACCATGGCAGGGAAAGGACTTCCGCCCTTGATCAGATAACCCCGGCCCTCAGCCCAATTGCCGCAGGCCACGAGAATAATCCGCATCCCGTTCTTGGTCTTGGCTCCAAACGTGAGACCACCGAGCCAGGCATCCAGTTCCGCCGTTCTCAGATCAGGGAGCGTCTTGCCGGGAAACGCTTTCGCCAGATCATTCACCGTCTTGCGGCACTGGCTGACGTAATGAGCCGAGAGGCCCGATTGCTCGCGTGACTTGGCGAATTGCTCCGCGATTTCAGCCAGCGTCAGCCGGGGCACATCGGCCCGGTTATGCCGCAGGAAGAACTCGACCGCTTCCCGGAGAGAAATCTCCCCAAGCTTTCCCACCGCTTGAGCATGTTCCTCGACGGCCACATGCAGGGCGTAATTCGGCGCGAGTACCCGCCGCGCGGCGACGAGGCTTTCCAGTTCGGGCGTAGCCAGGGCTTCGACCGCTTCCGCATCATTTGTCAACCCACCGAGAATCTGTTTGGCTACGCGCTTGGCTTCCGCTTTGTCGGCAAAGTTTTTCTGAACCCGCCTGCCTCCCATGTAATAGGCAAGCTGGTACATCGCTTTGCCGCGATTGACCGACTGATAGAGTTTGACTGTCTGACTGCCATTTGAGATTTCTGTCGCCATACACTGTATGGCGGGATGTCAACCAAACTGCGTTTGCTACGCATTCCGTTATGCTAGAACCAGTCACTCACGCAAGTAACTGTAGTTCGAATATTCTAGCTACGGTCATAGACCGCCGCTACAACTGAACTGATCCTTCGACAAGCTCAGGATGACGGGCTTCTTATAGAGGCGCTTTCGCGGTTGTGCTCCGAGGGCGGCTAAAAGGGAGAAACGAACTGCGGGGAACCGTTTTGCATGGAGGACTGCAGAGGACCGAAGAAGAAAGGCAGGCTGAGGGTTACAAAGACAGCAACGGAGTTGCGGGGACAATTGCGTTCCCAAATAGAGTTTGGGAACGAGGGGGACCACCGCTACAGTCCGAACCGCTGCCCGGGACAGCGGCGGCTGTCTACCATTACCCGGCGTGGTATTCCTGGAGCGATTTGACGCCGAGGGTTTTGGTCTTGAGCGAGCGCAGGGCGCGGAGGGTGGCCTGGGCGGCGGCGAGCGTGGTCATGACCGGGACGCGCTGGTAGAGGGCGGTGGTGCGGATGCTGGACTTCGTCCTGGCGCGCGACGGGGCCGGCGGGCGTGTTGATGATGAGGCGCGATTTCGCCGTTCTTGAGCATGTCGAGGACGTTGGGGCGGCCTTCGGTGAGCTTGAAGAGGCGCTCGACGGGGACGCCGGCGGCTTCGAGCGCGGTGGCGGTGCCGGAGGTGCTGTAGACCCAGAAGCCGAGGGCCTGGAGGCCGCGCGCGAGTTCGAGGATGGCGGGCTTGTCGGCGTCGCGGACGCTGATGAAGACGTTGCCGGAAAGCGGCAGCGGCGGCATGGCGGCCATTTGCGATTTGGCGTAGGCGAGGCCGAAGTCGTCGTCGATGCCCATGACTTCGCCGGTCGATTTCATTTCGGGGCCGAGGAGGATGTCGGTGCCGCGGAATTTGGCGAAGGGGAAGACGGCTTCCTTGAGCGAGTAATGGGTGGGGATGATTTCCTTGGTGAAGCCGAGGTCGGTGAGCTTCATGCCGGTCATGATTTTCGCGGCGAGCTTGGCGAGCGGGACGCCGATGGCCTTGCTGACGAAGGGCACGGTGCGGGAGGCGCGCGGGTTGACTTCGAGGACGTAGACGACTTCGTCCTTGACGGCGAACTGGACGTTCATCAGGCCGCGGACGTCGAGGGCCTTGGCCATCTTGACCGTGGCGTCGCGGATTTCGTCCTTCACTTTTTCGGAGAGCGTGGGCGCGGGAATGACGCAGGCGCGGTCGCCGCGAGTGGACGCCGGCCTGCTCGATGTGCTCCATGATCGCGCCGATGACGGCGGTGTCGCCGTCGGCGATGCAGTCGACGTCGACTTCGGTGGCGTCGTCGAGGAAGCGGTCGACGAGGACGGGGCGCTCGGGCGAGGCGGCGACGGCGTTGCGCATGTAGTAGCGGAGTTCGTCGTCGCTGTAGACGATCTGCATGGCGCGTCCGCCGAGGACGAAGCTGGGGCGGACGAGGACGGGATAGCCGACCTTCGCGGCGGCGTCGACGGCTTCGTCCTCGTTGGTGGCGGTGCCGTTGGGCGGCTGGTTGAGGCCGAGCTTGTGGAGCATCTGCTGGAAAAGTTTGCGGTCCTCGGCGCGCTCGATCGATTCGACGCTGGTGCCGATGATGGGGACGCCGTTGGCCTTGAGTCCGGCGGCGAGATTGAGCGGGGTCTGGCCGCCGAACTGGACGATGACGCCGTCGGGCTTTTCGTGATGGCAGATGTTGAGGACGTCCTCGAGCGTGAGCGGCTCGAAGAAAAGTTTGTCGCTGGTGTCGTAGTCGGTGGAGACGGTCTCGGGGTTCGAGTTGACCATGATGGTCTCGTACCCGATTTCGCTCAGCGCGAAGGCGGCGTGGACGCAACAGTAGTCGAACTCGATGCCCTGGCCGATGCGGTTGGGGCCGCCGCCGAGAATCATGATCTTCTTCTTGTCGCTGTCGCGGACTTCGTCGAGCTGGTTGTCGTAGGTCGAGTAGTAGTAGGGCGTGTAGGCTTCGAATTCGGCGGCGCAGGTGTCGACGAGGCGGTAGGAGGGGTGGAGGTTGAGCTCGTCGCGAATCTCGCGGATTTCTTTTTCTGTCGATCTCCAAGCAGCGGCGATTTGCCGATCGGAGAAGCCAAGGGATTTTGCTCTGCAGAGTATTTGCCAACGAGCGCAAGAGCTCGCGCAGATTCCTCTTGAGCATAAGGTCATCGGCTTGTCGACGTTCGATCAGCTCTGCCTGCTCATGTTCGAATGTCTGTCGCCGAATGAATAAAGCGCCTCTTCCTCATCGACGAGTTCCTTGAGCTGCGCGAGGAACCACGGATCGATCTTGGTGAGGTTGTGGATTTCCTCGGCGGTGAAGCCGGCGCGGAAGGCGTGGCGGATGATAGAAAATGCGCTCGGCGTTGGGCGTGACGAGCTTTTGCTGGATGACGTCGCGGGGAGCGAGGGGCGGGGCAGGATTGTAGAGATTTCGCGACTCGGTGACCCGATTTAACGAGTTGCGAGGCGACCTGGGCGACCGCGGAAGCTGCCTGCGGACGGGCCAGCGGCGGCGAGCTGCCGAGGCGGTGCGGGCGTTGTACTCGGCGTAGCCGCCGCCGAAGCCCCAGGCGCCGACTTCGAGCGAGCGGAGCGCTTTTTGCAGCGATTCCTTGAAGGTGCGGCCGATGGCCATGGCTTCGCCGACGCTTTTCATCTGCGTGGTCAGCGTGGGATCGGTCTGCGGGAATTTCTCGAAGGTGAAGCGGGGGACCTTGGTGACGACGTAGTCGATGGTCGGCTCGAAGCTGGCGGGGGTTTCGCGCGTGATGTCGTTCTTGATTTCGTCGAGCGTGTAGCCGACGGCGAGCTTGGCCGCGATCTTGGCGATGGGGAAGCCGGTGGCCTTCGAGGCGAGCGCGGAGGAGCGCGAGACGCGCGGGTTCATCTCGATGACGATCATGCGGCCCGTCTTCGGGATCGACGGAGAACTGGATGTTGGAGCCGCCGGTCTCGACGCCGATCTCGCGGATGACGGCGAAGGAGGCGTCGCGCATGATCTGGTATTCCTTGTCGGTGAGCGTCTGCGCGGGCGCGACGGTGATGGAGTCGCCGGTGTGGACGCCCATGGGGTCGAAATTCTCGATGGAGCAGATGATGACGCAGTTGTCGGCGCGGTCGCGCATGACTTCCATCTCGTACTCTTTCCAGCCGAGGAGCGATTCCTCGATCAGCACTTCGCTGACGGGCGAGAGATCGAGGCCGCGCTTGACGATCTCCTCGAATTCCTCGCGGTTGTAGCCGATGCCGCCGCCGGTGCCGCCCATGGTGAAGGCGGGGCGGATGATGAGCGGGAAGGTGCCGATCTTCTCGGCGACCTGCGCGCGCCTCCTCGATGGTGTGGGCCGTGCCGGAGATGGGCATGTCGAGGCCGATCTTCTCCATCGCCTCCTTGAAGAGCTGGCGGTCCTCGCCCTTCTTGATCGCGTCGGCGTTGGCGCCGATCATCTGGACGTTGTGCTTCTTGAGCACGCCGCGATTCGAAGAGCGCCATGGCGGTGTTGAGCGCGGTCTGGCCGCCGAGGGTGGGCAGCAGCGCGTCGGGCTTTTCGCGGATGATGATCTTCTCGACGATCTCGGGCGTGATCGGCTCGATGTAGGTGCGGTCGGCGAACTCCGGGTCGGTCATGATCGTGGCCGGGTTGGAGTTGATCAGGATGACGCGGTAGCCCTCCTCGCGCAGGGCCTTGCAGGCCTGGACGCCGGAGTAATCGAATTCGCAGGCCTGGCCGATGATGATGGGGCCGGAGCCGATGAGGAGGATGGATTTGAGGTCGGTGCGTTTGGGCATGGTGCGGCTCTGTTGGGCCTGCAGGTGAGGCGTTAAGGTCAGCCCTTCTTTATAAAGCGCGACGGGCGCGGGGCAACGAACTTTTTGCGGGGTCCTGCGGACGGCAGTAAAAAGGCGGGAAAATTGACGGAATAACGAAGGAACGGAATGGAAGGGGAGGGAGCAGGACCAAATTACCAAATGTTCCAAATTCCTAAATAGTGGAGGGAAGGTTTAACAGGAAAACATGAAAGCAGGAAATACATGAAGGAGGAAGGCAGATGGAGGAGAGGGCAGGGGAAGGGGGCAACAGAGTTGCGGGGACAAGAGGCGTTCCCAAATAAGAGTTTGGGAACGAGAGAGAAAATTAGCTAGGGTCTGGGCGAATGGGACGACCTGGTACATCACGGATTGCGCGGACGCTGATGGTGCCGGCGATTTTGGTGGGCGGGTTGGTTCTGTTCTTTGGATTTTTCTATTTGTTTGGGGGATGGACGTTGAGCGCGCCGGCGGATTTGACGTTGTGCAATGGGGATGAGCCGCAGACGCTCGATCCGGCGATAGTGACGGGGCAGCTTGAAGGACGCATCTGCCTGGCGCTGTTCGAGGGGCTGACGACGCGCAACGCGAAGGGGGATGTCATTCCCGGCATGGCGCAAAGTTGGGAGCGCTTCGCCGGATGGGTTGACCTATACGTTTCATTTGCGGCCGGGAATCAAGTGGAGCAACGGCGATCCGGTGACGGCGTACGATTTTTTGAATTCGTGGGAGCGGGCGCTGAATCCGGCAACGGCGTCGGAGTATTCGTACCAGCTCTATTATCTGGTGAATGGCGAGGCGTATGGGACGGGAAAGCTGACCGATTTTTCGCAGGTGGGGGTGAAGGCGCCGGATGATCACACGCTGGTGGTGACGCTGACGCATCCGACGGCCTATTTTCTGGAACTGACCTCGTTCCAGACGCTTTGCCCGGTGCATTTGCCGACGGTGAAGAAGTACGGCAATGATTGGACGAAGCCGGGCAAGATAGTGAGCAACGGGCCGTACGTGCTGAAGGAATGGCGGCTGAACGATTACATTTTAGTCGAGGCGAATCCCTATTACTGGCGGCCGGTGTCGGTGCATCGGATCAAGGTGCTGCCGACGAACAACGCCGACGGCGTGCTTTAATCTTTTTTATTCGCACAAGACGGATTTGATATTGGATACGCGGAGCATTCCGTCGACGCTGGTGGGGGACATCAAGGACCAGCCCTATTTTCATGCGAATCCGTTCGGGGCGACGTCGTTTCTTCGATTTAATGTGAAGCGGAAGCCGTTCGACGATGTACGGGTGCGCAAGGCGCTGGCGCTGGCGTTGGACAAGGAGGACATCGTGACGAAGATCACGCGTTGCGGCGAGCAGGTGGCGAAAACGCTGGTGCCGCCGGGGAATGCGGGCTACATCCCGCCGGAGGGGATGGCCTATAATGTGACGGAGGCGCGGCGCTTGCTGGCCGAGGCGGGCTATCCGAATGGGCAGGGTTTTCCCGATGTGAATCTGCTCTATGCGAGCCGTGGCACGGGCAGCCCGGTGGCGACGGAAATGCAGGCGCTTTGGAAGCGCGACCTGGGTATTACGTCGATTCATTTGCGCGCGCAGGAATGGAAGGTTTATCTCAATACGCAGCAGGAGATCGATTTTGATTTGTGTCTATCGGCCTGGATCGGCGATTACAATGATCCCCAGACGTTCATCGATATGTTTGTCACCGGCGGCGGCAATAATGATACGAATTGGGGCGATCCGCAGTATGACCAGATGTTGGAGACGTCAGAGAATACGGCGGATCCGGTGAAGCGGATGCAAATTCTGAGCGGGATGGAAAAAATTCTCGTTGTGGACGGAGTGCCGATCGTGCCGATTTATTTTTGGGTTGGGATGTCGCTTTATTATCCGGACAAGGTGGCCGGGTTTGAACCGAATTTTGTCGACGACCATCGGTGGGGAGAGTTTTTTATTCCGGGGAAAACAAAATGAGGGAAGGGAAGCATTACCAAATTTTCAAATTTGCCAAATTGCCAAATTTGGGAGGGGGGAGAAGGCTGGGGAGGGAGGACGGAGCCTGGGGAGAAGACGGGGAACCGATTCCTGCCGAGAAAAACCGATCGGCCGGTGGGGGGGTTGGGTGTTTTTCGTTTACGCAGGATGCTTCGGGGTTGCCGGCGAGGTCCTTCGGCTTCGGCTCAGTAGCACGAGCTGGGGACAGACATTTTTTGTTCGCCTTCGCTCAGGATGACGGAGTTTGGAAAGAGCAAGCTCAGGATGACGGAGGTTTTAATGCGGCATCTTCTGGTGCGGGCAGGTTGTGGAGAGAGGGCAAGGAACAGATTTTCGTCGAGAAAAACCAATCGGCCGTTTGGAGGATTGGTTATCTTTTGTTTACGCAGGATGCCCTTTGGTTGTCGGCGAGGTCCTTCGGCTTCGGCTCAGTAGCACGAGCTGGGGACAGACATTTTTTGTTCGCCTTCGCTCAGGATGACGGAGTTTGGAAAGAGCAAGCTCAGGATGACGGAGGATTTTGCGGGGCCAGACGTTTCCAAATGGAGTATGGAAACGAGGAAGAATCGGAACTGATCCTTGGACAGGCTCAGGATGACGGAGCGGGGGAAAAATGACGGCGCTGATTGTGCGGCGGTTGCTGCAGGCGATTCCGGTTTTGTTTATCGTGGTCACGCTGACTTTTTTGCTGGTGCGGAGTGCTCCGGGAAATCCGTTTTCGACGGAGAAGAAAATTCCGAAGGAGATCATGGAGGAGCTGGAGAAGCAGTATGATTTGCACGGGACGATCTGGCATCAGTACGAGCAGTACATGTGGAAAGTGGCGCACGGGAACCTGAGCATTTCGACGCAATACCGGAATAGGACGGTGAACGAGATCATTGCACAGACGCTGCCGGTTTCGATGACGCTGGGGTCGATCGCCTATTTTCTGGCGCTGCTGTTTGGGATCACGTGCGGAGGTTGGGCCGCAATCCGGCATAATCAGGCGGGAGATCGCGCGTTGATGATCGTGGCGCTGCTGGGGATTTCGATTCCGACGTTTGTGCTGGCGCCGGTGATGGTGATGATTTTTGCGATCTATCTTAATGTGCTTCCGGTCGCGGGCTGGGGTTCGCCGGACCAAATCATCCTGCCCGCGATTTGTCTTTCGATTCCGTTCGCGGCGACGATTGCGCGGTTGACGCGGGGCAGTTTGCTGGAGGTCTTGAAGCTCGATTTTATTCGCACGGCGCGGGCGAAGGGTTTGTCGGAGGATGCGGTGCTTTTTCGGCACGCGTTGAAGGTGGCGATCCTGCCGGTGATCGGTTACAGCGGGCCGGCGGCGGCGGGAATTTTAACGGGATCGATTGTGATCGAGACGCTGTTTGGGATTCCGGGGATAGGGCCCTTTTTTGTGAATAGCGCGCTGAATTTTGATCCGTTCGTGACGTCGGGCGTGGTGCTGGTTTTCAGCTCGTTTCTGATTTTGTTCAACCTGGTTGCGGACATTCTTTATTTCGTGGTGGACCGGAGGGTGAAACTGGAATGAAGGCGTTAACACATGGAAATGGGACCTATAGGACGGAGGGGACTTATAGGGAAGGCGGCAGCTTCCTGTTCGCGCGAAATGGTTCGCGCGAACCCGGGCAACAAGTAGCCCGGGCCACCCAGTGCACTTCCTGCGGATCGTGAATTAGAATGAGAACGCTGGCTAATTTTTACAGCGTGGTGAGGCGCGATCCATTCCTGGTGGTTTGTGGCTCGTTTATTTTCTTGGTGGTGGCGCTGGCGTTTGTGGGCATTCATTTTACGGGCTATACCTACGATCAGATTTCGGATGCGTCGCTGCTGAAGCCATCGCGCGCGCACTGGTTTGGTACCGATGTGAACGGTCATGACCTGCTGACGCGGACGCTTTTTGGCGCGCAGATTTCGTTATTTGTCGCGGCGACGGGAACTCTAGTGAGCCTGACGGTCGGCGTGACGTACGGGATGGTCAGTGGCTACGCCGGCGGGCGGGTGGATAATCTGATGATGCGCGTGGTGGAGATCATTTACTCGCTGCCGACGCTGGTGCTGGTCATTGTGCTGGTGACCACGCTGGATGCACCGGTGGCGGCGTTGCTGAGAAGCGCGGGCTTGACGCAATTTCCGCCGCGGCTGGTGCTAATCGTGATTTTTCTGGGGCTGACCGAGTGGCTGACGATGGCGCGGATTATCCGCGGGCAGGTGCTGGTGCTGAAGGAGCAGGCGTTCGTGCAGGCGTCGCTCGCACTGGGTCAATCGCATGTGCGGATTTTGTGGCACCATCTTTTCCCGAACCTGCTCGGAATCATCGTGGTTTATCTGACGCTGACGATGCCGGCGATCATGCTCGATGAGTCGTTCATGAGTTTTCTGGGCGTGGGCGTGCCTGCGCCGCTCGCGAGCTGGGGCACGCTGGTATCGGATGCGGCCTCGTTGATCAATCCGATCCGGCTTTACTGGTGGATGCTGCTTTTTCCGGCCGGGTTTATGACACTGACGCTGCTGGCGTTGAATTTTCTGGGTGACGGATTGCGGGACGCGCTTGATCCGCGGGTACGGAAATAAATTTATACCAGGGAAGGAGGCAGGACCAAATTACCAAATTTTCCAAATTAACGTAATTGGGGAAGGGAATTTTGACGGAGGAGGATGAAACTAAGAAAGGCAGGTTAACAGGAAGACATGAAAGCATGAAATACATGAAGAAGGCAGGGGACGGAGGAGGCAGGGGAAGGCAGGACAAATTTCCAAATTAACGGAATTTGGGAGGGAAATTTTTTACGGAATGAACGGAATGAACGGAATATTTTGAAGGGAAGGGACTATTTTGTTTCAGAGAAGCCTTATTCTCGGAATAGTTAGAGCATTCAACCAGCCACAGGATGACCAAGTTATTTAAGAAGAACCATTATGCCCCTTGACCGTATGATTCCCGACTTGCAGGCCTCGTTTGTTTGCGAAGATGTGCGCGTGGAAGCGAGCGGCGCCCACACGATTGTGGGCATTGTGAATTTTATCGGCGCGCCGACGTTGCCGATTCAAGTGATCAAGCTTTGCGTGTGGACGCGCTGGTCTTCGGGCGTGGGCGAGTTCGAGCAGGTGACGCGGCTGATCGCGCCGGATGAGGAGACGGTTCTGGTCTCGGCGTCAAGGGTGTTTCACCTCGAGAACGAGGAGAGTCACACGACGAACGTGAACATTTTCGGCGGGCTGCAGTTCAAGGAAGCGGGGGCGCATCATGTGGAGATTTTGCTCGATGGCGAATTGAAGCTGCACTTTCCGTTGCGCGTGATTCTGGTCAAACCGCAGCCGCAGGCTTAACAAGTCGCCATGAGTTTTTGGAACCAACTGGTGGATCGTTTTCGCGGGGGCGAAGGCGAGGAGATCGATTGGGAAGCGCTGCTGATCGAGGCGGACCTGGGGGTAAAGCTGGCGACGGAATGGGTGGAGGAGATCAAGGAGCGCGGGATGGCGCGCGCGCCGGAAAAAGCGGAGGCGTTTCTGCGCGAGAAGATGGTGAAGCTGGTGCGGATTCCGCCGCCATTGCCGATCCGGGAAAAGCCAGAAGTGATTCTGCTGATTGGCGTGAACGGCAGCGGCAAGACGACGACGGCGGCGAAGCTGGGTGCGCGGGCGCGGCAGGAGAGACGCACGGTGCATCTGGGCGCGGCGGATACGTTTCGCGCGGCGGCGGCGGAGCAACTGGAGGCGTGGGGCGCGCGGCTGGAGATTCCGGTGACAAGCGCGGCGCCGGGGACCGATCCGGCGAGCGTGGCGGTGCGGTCGCTGCTGTCCGCGCAGGAAACGAAAGCGGATTTGCTGATCATCGATACGGCGGGACGGCAGGCGAACAAGCGGAACCTGCTGCTGGAGCTGGGGAAGATCAAACGGAGCCTGCAGAAAAAAGTGGAGACGGTGCCGCATCATACATGGCTGGTGGCGGACGGCACGACGGGTACGGGGGTGCTGTCGCAGGCGAAGGAATTTCACGAGGCGATCGGGCTGACCGGGCTGATCGTGACGAAGCTGGATGGCTCGGCGCGCGGGGGGATGGTCGCGGCGGTGCGGGCGGAGGTGGGGCTGCCGACTTATTATTTAGGGCGCGGAGAGAAGCCGGAGGATTTGAAGCGGTTCAACGCGGCGGAATTTGTGGAGGGATTTTTTGGGGAGTGAAGAAAGGAAAGCATTACGAATTTTCCAAATTAACGAAATTAGGGAGGGGAATTTTGACGGAATAACGGAATGAAACGGAATTTTTGGGGAACGACCCCGATTATCGAGAAGGCGGATTTAACAGGAAGACATGAAAGCATGAAATACATGAAGAAGGCAGGGGACTGAGTGAGGTGGAGGAAGGCAGCGGAGTGAGGGGCAAGGGAGTTGAGGAGAGTAAGGAAATTCTCATATACCATTCCGGAACGGGAATACTGCCCGTGGACTGCCGTTACATTCGAGTAGAAGGTCCTTCGACTCCCCTTCGACAACCTCAGGGTTCGCTCAGGATGACGGGCTTCTGTATAAAGATGGTTTCGTGGATAGGAGCGGAGGCGGTTTCGCTCGGCTCGCTCAGGATAAACGGAAGCTTTGTATAGGTTGCGGAGGCCCGGAATGCGACGGCAACCAAAAGGCGGCTTCCTGTGCGCTCGCAATGCCGCGCTCGCGCACCCGGACAACAAGTAGTCCGGGCTACCCGAGAAAGGCCACTGAGGAGAAGGTGCCTGGACAAGCCCAGGGTCGCTCAGGATGACGGACTCTTATATAGAGATGTTTTCGCGGTCTGGACGGATGCTGTTCCTCGGTTTCGCTCAGGGTGACGGTGGCTGTTATTTTGAGTCGCGGCTGCAACCCATCGCGCAGAGTGTGAGGGCAAACGATGTCCTTGATAGCGATAAGAAGTGCGAGGGGCATAGACCGCCGCTACAGTGAGCGGATGCTGTCGCGGAAAAAATCGAACACTACGGATGCGCGTTTTCTGGGGCGCGCGCTGGAGCTGGCGAAGTTCGGCGTGGGGCTGACGTTGCCGAATCCGCGGGTGGGTGCGGTGTTGGTGCGCGGAGGAAAAATGATTGGCGAGGGATATCACCGACGCGCGGGCGGGCCGCATGCGGAAGTGAATGCGGTGGCGGATGCGAGCGAGCGTGGGCATCGTGTGGCAGGCGCGACGCTTTATGTGACGCTGGAGCCGTGCTCGACGCAGGGGCGCACGCCGCCGTGCACGGAGTTGATTCTTCGCGAGAAGATCGCGCGGGTGGTGTTTGCCGCGACCGATCCAAATCCGGCCCATGCGGGTGCGGCAACACGGTTGTTGCGGGCGGCGGGCGTGGAGGTTTCGTCGGGTTTGTTGGCCGAGGAGGCGACGAAGCTGAACCGGGATTTCAATTGGTGGGTGGTACAGCGGCGACCGTGGGTGGTGGGAAAAATTGCGTTGTCGCTGGATGGACGGATCGTGACGCCGGAAGGCGCGCGCGAGCGTGGCGATCGCTGGCTGACTTCGCCGGCGGCACGAGAGGTTGCGCATGAGTTGCGGTGGGAATCGGATGCGATTTTGGTGGGGGCGGAAACGGCGCGGCAGGACAATCCACGGCTGACGGTGCGGTTGCCTGGAAAAAGAGGGAAGATACAGCCGTGGCGAATTGTGGTGACGCGCTCGGGGAAATTGCCACATGAACTGCATCTGTTTTCGGACCGGCATCGCGACCGGACGCTGGTTTTTCGGAACCGGCCGCTGGAGGAAGTAATCGCGGCGCTGGGGGCGTGGGGGGTGTCGCATGTGCTGATCGAGGGAGGGGCGGAAGTGTTGACGGAGGCGTTCGGCAAAGGCCTGGTGAACGAGGTCGCTTTTTTTATCGCGCCGTCGGTGATGGGAACGTTGCCGCGCGCGCTGAATAAGTTGGCGGCCCCGATCCGATTGCGGGAGGTGAGTTATCGCGCGGTCGGGCCGGACGTGTTGTGTCGCGGATTGGTGGAGTGAAACGCCGCGTCCGTGCAGATACTTAAACTCGGGCATTGACCACGCCGCCTCGTTTTCCTTTGATGAAGGGCTATGCGTCACACCATCACCGTCCTGGTCGAGAACCGTTTCGGCGTTTTGACGCGCATCGCCGGTCTTTTCAGCGGGCGCGGATTCAATATCGAGACGCTCAATGTCGGCCCGACCCATCGGCCCGACACGTCGCGCATGACCATCGTTGTGGTGGGAGACGACCGCGTGCTGGACCAGGTCACGCGCCAACTGAACAAGCTGGTGGATGTGATCGAGGTGAAGGATTTTCACGAGGGCGAATATGTCGACCGCGAATTGGTGCTGCTGAAGATCAAGGTGGATGCGAAGACGCGCGCCGAGGTGATGCAAATTTGCGATATCTTCCGCGCGAAGATCGTCGATGTGCAGCCGAAAAATCTTTCCATTGAGATCACCGGCAACGAATCGAAGGTGACGAAGTTTATCCTGCTGATGGAAACCTTCGGCATCCTCGATCTGACCCGGACGGGGAAGGTCGCGATCGCGAGAAAGTAAGACGCCCGCCGGGAGCGGACTTTTTCTTGCGACGCGCGAGAGGGTCTGCGCATAATTGTTGTTGCGCCGCCGGTGTGGCGAAATGGCAGACGCGACAGACTCAAAATCTGTTTTACGCAAGTAAGTGGGGGTTCAAGTCCCTCCACCGGCACCCCGAGATACAAGCAAAGCGTGCGCTGCGCTCAACCCGTACGTCGCGGATCGGGAACTTTCAGGTTGAGGCGTTGATAGATCATTTCGCGAAGTTGTTGGATACCCTGGCGCAGCGCGAGACTGTCGGCGGCAAGGAGACGAATTGACCAGCCGTGCGCGCTGAGTTGAGACGCTGCGATTTTCAGCGGGAGATTTTCAGCCAGTTTCGAAACCGAATGGGAAAAATCGATTTTCCAATTTTCCGAAGCGGGCGAAATCAGGACGAGGCTGGCGTAATAGCTGGCGGGGAAAAGGGCGCGAAGTCCGTCGATGCTGGAATCATGCGGACTGATAGAGGCGCGCTCGCGGTGCACGAGGCGATCCGCGACGGTGATATCGGTCCACCAGGTGTAACGGTCGAACGCAAAGGCTTCGCCGGAAGCGACGCGTCCAGGAGCGAGGGTTTCCAGATAGAGAAGCTCGCCGCCCGGTTCGAGATGAATCGTGGTTTTTTGAAACGAGCGCGAATCGCGCTGGGGAATGGAAATTTCCGGGAAGACGTCGAGGCTGCCGCCAGCGCGAATGTCGAAGGTTTGTTCGAGGCGCGCTTCGCGTCCGTGGGAAGGATGAAAGCGGGCGGCGGAGGGGCTGGACAAAAGCACGCGCGCGCCCGGCTCGACCACAACGTGCGTGGTGATGCGGTCGCCGCCGAAGATGCCGGCGGTCTGGTTGACGACATTGACGAGGAGCGTGTCGCCGTCCCAATACGACTTGCTGAGATGGATGGGGGCGGAAAACGATTGCTCGGCGAGGAAGGTGCCGCGCTCGGGGTGGGCCGCGCAGACGAGGTGAAGGTTGCCGCTCAGTCCAACGGGAATCGGATCAGACAAAGAGATACTCCCGTTTGAGCCAGTGCAGAATTTCGTCGCGGCCCACGCCCGATTTCAAGTCGGCGAAAAGGAAGGGACGCTTGTCGCGCATGAGCAGGGAATCGCGCCGCATGACTTCGAGATCGGCGCCGACATGAGGCGCGAGGGTGATTTTGTTGATGAGGAGCAGATCGCTATGGCGAATGGCGGGGCCGCCCTTGCGCGGAATTTTGTCGCCCTCCGCGACGTCGATGACATAGATGAAGGCGTCGACCAGCTCGGGAGAAAACGTGGCGGAGAGATTATCGCCGCCGCTTTCGATCAGGATGATTTCGAGATCGGGATGAAGCGCTTCAAGTTCATGGACCGCGGCCATGTTCATGCTGGTGTCGTCGCGAATGGCGGTGTGGGGACAGCCGCCCGTCTCGACGCCGAGGACGCGGTCGGCGGGCAGCGCCTGGTTGCGCACGAGAAACTCGGCGTCCTCGCGAGTGTAGATGTCGTTGGTGATGACGCCGATGCTGAGTTCGTCGCGCAGCCATTCGCACAGGCGGAGAACGAGCATGGTTTTGCCGGAGCCGACCGGGCCGCCGATGCCGAGGCGAACAATGCGACGGGAGAATGTTTTGGAATCAGGAGATGAAGAGGCGCTCATAGGCGATTTCGTGTTGCATGGAGGCGATTTCGACCAGCGGATCGAACCAGCCGAGTTCGTCGCGGGAGACCGTCAGCGAGCGCGCGACGTTTTCTTCCATTGCGCACAAGCGCTGTGGTCAGCACGCGCTGGGCGGCATCCTGTCCGATGCGCAAAAGTTTGGGGGCGGAAAGACAAACGGCGCTGAGGCTTTGAAAAGCCCACGAGGTCAGCAACGCGCATGTGCGGAAGCGCCGCCAGACCGAGGCCGTAGACGACGGCGTGATGGGCGTGACTGCGTTCTTCGTTCCACGGCCTGGGCGAATCGGGTCAGGATGGCGGAAGGGCTCGCATCGCAAAAAGCGTGCAGCCTGCGACGGCCGGTGGCGCGGCTGGCTTCGCGCAATTCCCGCGCGGTTTTGGTGGCATCGACGCAGGCATCGAGCGCGATCAGGGCGTCATCGTCATCGTTCCGAGCCGCTTCCTGGGCGAAGCGGACGACCGGCAATTCGAAGTGGATCAGCATGGGCCAAAGGTGTTGCTGGAGATAATGCGTCATCGATTCCGCATCGTGCACCAGGCCGAACTGCACGATTTGCTCAAAGCCGTAGGAATGGGCGTAACCGCCGGTGGGAAAGGCCGAATCGTTGACTTGCAAGAGTCGCGCGAGCCAGGGAAATTCGAGCGCGGCGTGGTCATCCATGATGATGATCGTGGTGATGATGAGAGGTAGCGGTCAACGGCAGAAAAACGGCGGTCACTTTTTTGAAGGCGATATTTTCGCGGGAGAGGAATTGGAGCACGGCGGGATCCGCGGTGACGCGAACCGCGTTCGGTGATACTTCGACGGAGAAGTGGAGGTTGCCGAGATTCCAGGCGATGCGAGCGGCTTGTTCGATGGTGGTGACCGGAATTTCCAGGACTTCTTCCGGCATTTGGTCGATGACGTAATGGTTTTCACCCACGGCAAAAAAGTGGGCGCCATGATTGATGGGCTGGTCGAGGTCAAAGCCGAATTCCTTTCCGTCCTCCGCCACGCCACGCCAGCGCCGTTTCGCGAGGGTGACGCGATCAACGCGCAACGGAATGTGGGTGTGGTGTCCGTAAACTCCGTGAGGGTGGGGATTATTTTGGATGAGGGTGAGTTCGGGCATGGGTGTTGGAAAATTAGATCATATCCGGATGATATTGGGTTTTAAAGCCTCAGGGTGGAAAGCGGGAACGCGCGATGCAAAGAGGAGTGCTTTGGCGCAATTTACGGATTTTCTTGAAGCAGGCGAGGTCCTTCGGCTGCGGCTCGGGTAAGCGCTGGGAGGAGACGCACGCTTTGACTCGCCTGCGCTCAGGATGACGTACTTTTATTGGAGTTGCTTAAGCGACCGTGGCACGGTGCGACGGCTACCCACGGAGGCGGCTACATGATAACGGGCGGCTTTCTGTGCGCTCGCGATGCCTCGCTCGCGCACCGGACAACACAGGCACGCCTGGCGTGTCCGGGCTACCCGAGGGCATCGTGGACTGCCGTTAGATTTGCGGAGAAGGTCCTTCGGCTGCGGCTCGGGTAAGCGCTGGGAGGAGATGCACACTTTAACTCGCCTGCGCTCAGGATGACGGAGAGGAAGAGAAAGCACCGCCGCTAGGGACAGCGGCGGCTACCAGGGTCGGAACTAGAAAAGAAAATAGCGCTGGGCCATGGGCAGCACCTTGGCCGGCTCGCAGCGGAGTTCGCGGCCATCGGCCTTGACGGTGTAGGTCTCGGGATCGACTTCGATTTTGGGCAGCGCGTCGTTCCAGACCAGGTCGCGCTTGGTGATCTTGCGCGTGTTGAGCACGGCGACGAGATGCTTCTGCAGCTGGAGTTCGTTCAGCGAGCCCAGTTCCAGCGCGGCCTGGCTGACGAAGGTGAGCGAGGTCTTGAACTTGGCGCGGCCATGCGCGGCGAATTGCGGGCGGTAGAGCGTCGGCTGCGGCGTGGGGATGGAGGCGTTGGGGTCGCCCATGTTGGCGTAGGCGATGAGGCCGCCCTTGAGGATCAGCTCCGGTTTCACGCCGAAGAAGGCCGGCTTCCAGAGGACGAGATCGGCGAATTTGCCTGTCTCGATCGAGCCGACTTCGTGCGCGATGCCGTGGGTGATGGCGGGGTTGATCGTGTACTTGGCGATGTAGCGCAGGGCGCGGAAATTATCCGGCGGCGTGGTGCGATGAAGCACCGGGCGCGGCATCGGGCTCGAGCTTGCCGAACTGCGTCTTCATCTTGTGCGCGGTCTGCCAGGTGCGGATGATGACCTCGCCGACGCGGCCCATGGCCTGGCTGTCGCTGGAGAGCATGGAGAACGCGCCGAGATCGTGGAGCAGATCCTCCGCCGCGATGGTCTCGGGCCGGATGCGCGATTCGGCGAAGGCGACGTCCTCGGGAATTTTGGAGTCGAGATGATGGCAGACCATGAGCATGTCGAGATGCTCGTCGATGGTGTTGACCGTGAAGGGCCGCGTCGGGTTGGTCGAGGAGGGCAGCACGTTGGCCTCGCCGCAGACCTTGATGATGTCGGGCGCGTGGCCGCCGCCCGCGCCTTCGGAATGGTAGGTGTGGATGGTGCGGCCCTTCATGGCGCGCGATCGAGTCCTCGACGAAGCCGGATTCGTTGAGCGTGTCGGTGTGGATGGCGACCTGCACGTCGAGTTCGTCGGCGACGCCGAGGCAGGTGTCGATGGCGGCGGGCGTGGTGCCCCAATCCTCGTGCAGCTTCAGGCCGATGGCGCCGGCGCGCACCTGCTCGCGCAGCGGCTCGGGGCTCGAGGCATTGCCCTTGCCGAGGAAGCCGAGGTTCATCGGGTATTCCTCCGCCGCCTCGAGCATGCGGTGCATGTTCCAGGGGCCGGGCGTGCAGGTGGTCGCGTTGGTGCCGGTGGCCGGGCCGGTGCCGCCGCCGATCATGGTGGTGATGCCGCTGGAGATCGCCTCGGTGATTTGCTGCGGGCAGATGAAATGGATGTGGCTGTCGATCCCGCCGGCGGTGAGGATGCAGCCCTCGCCCGCGATCACTTCGGTGGCCGCGCCGATGATCATGGTGATGCCGTTCTGGATGAGCGGATTGCCCGCGTGGCCGATGCCCGCGATGCGTCCGTTCTTGATGCCGACGTCGGCCTTGATGATGCCGGCACGGCGTCGAGGATCAGCGCGTTGGTGATGACGAGATCGAGCGATTCGGCGGCGAGCGCGAGGGGCGACTGGCCCATGCCGTCGCGGATGACTTTGCCGCCGCCGAACTTCACCTCGTTGCCGTAGCCGCCGTTTTCGGCGATCAGGTCGCGCTCGACCTCGATCCACAAATCGGTGTCGGCGAGGCGCACCTGGTCGCCGGTGGTGGGACCGAACATCTCGGCATAGGCGCGGCGTGAAATTTCGAGAGGCATAAGTTCGTGAAGGCTTAAGGCAGGCGACCGTTCACTGCGTTGTTCAGGCCGTAAACCTCGCGCTTGCCGGCCAGCGCGACGAGCGGCACTTCCTTGGTGTCGCCCGGCTCGAAGCGGACGGCGTTGCCGGCGGGGATATTCAGGCGGAAGCCGCGCGCCTTTTCGCGATCGAATGAGAGCGCGCTGTTGACCTCGAAGAAATGAAAATGGCTGCCGACCTGGATGGGCCGGTCGCCGGTGTTGGCGACGGCGAGACGAATTTCCGCCAGCCCGACATTGGCTTGCAGCGGGGCGGCGCCGGCCGGAGTGCGAATTTCGCCGGGGATCATCGGATGGGATGGTGAACGGTGACGAGTTTGGTGCCGTCGGGAAAGGTGGCCTCGACCTGCACGTCGTGGATCATTTCGGGCACGCCTTCCATGACGTCGTCGCGCTTGAGCAGGGTGGTGCCGTAGCTCATCAGGTCCGCGACGCTGCGGCCATCGCGCGCGCCCTCGATGATCTCGTAGGTGATGATGGCGACCGACTCGGGATAATTGAGCTTGAGCCCGCGCTTCTGCCGGCGCCGGGCCAGATCGGCCGCGGTGACGATCAGCAGCTTTTCCTGTTCGCGGGGAGTCAGGTGCATGGCTCAAGAGGGCTAGCAGGAAGCGTGACAAGAATTCAGGGCGATGCAATCCCCGGTTGTGGCGCGACCTCCTCCGGTCACTTCGCGCTGGCGGCTTCGGTCAAGTCGGCCTGGAGGCCGAGATCGCGGGAGGAGCCACCGACCTGCACGGTGTATTTGCCGGCGGTGACGGTCCAGTTTTTCGCATCGGGATCCCAGTAGGCGAGGTCCTGCCGAGTCACGGGAATGGAGACGGTCTTGCTCTGGCCCGGATCGAGCGTCACGCGGGTAAAGCCCTTCAATTCGTGCACGGGTCGTTCGACCTGGGCGGTCGGCGGCGCGACATAAAGCTCGGCGACTTCGGCGCCCGCGGTTTTCCCGGTATTCTGGATGGCGAAGGTGGCCGTGAAATCGCCGTTGTCCGCGGCTTTCAAGGCGAGATTCGAGTAGGCAAAAGTGGTGTAACTGAGGCCGAAGCCGAACGGAAAAAGCGGCTCGATGCCCTTGGTGTCGAACCAGCGGTAGCCGAGCAGCACGCCCTCCTTGTAGGTGTTTTCAGTGGGCGTGTCTTGTGTCGGGAAATTGCCGTAGGCGGGGCTGTCCTCCCACTTTTTCTCCCAGGAGAAGGGAAGCTTCGCTGAGGGATTGGTTTTGCCGAAGATGATTTCGGCGACCGCCGTGCCTTCCGACTGGCCGGGGTAAAAAGCGTCGATCAGCGACTGGGCGCTGTCGATCCAGGACGCGGATTCCACGCCGCCGCCGGCATTGAGAACGACGATGGTTTTGGGATTGAGTGCGGCCAGCGCCTGGATCACCTTGGCCTGGCCGTCGGGCAGGTCATAGATGCGGTCCATCCCTTCGCCCTCGGCGTTTTGCCGGCTTTTGTAGGTGTTCCAGTAATT
Organism: uncultured Verrucomicrobiae bacterium; assembly: GCA_963812985.1. Classification (GTDB taxonomy): domain Bacteria; phylum Verrucomicrobiota; class Verrucomicrobiia; order Methylacidiphilales; family UBA1321; genus JABDGH01. Next base: position 1,262,587 of record CAWEXI010000005.1, on the reverse strand, counting down.
GACGCCGTAGTCGTTGTAACCGACGCAGGCAATGACCGCATCGGCCGATTTAATGTCGTCGGTGGAGGCGTCTGGCAGATCGGGGTTGTCGCTGCTCCCGTAGGGCTTATTACCCTGCTCTTTGCCGCCCTTCCAAGGGACTTCGATTACTTGAACACCGGAACCGCCGACATCCGTAAGCGCCTGGAGGAGGGAGACGCCGTGCATGTATTCGGCATGACCGCTGCCGCCGGCCGCTGCCATGGCGATTTCGGCGTTATGGCCGATGATCACGATTTTTTTGACCTTGTTCGGATCGAGGGGGAGGAGGTTGTCCTTGTTCTTCAGCAGAACGATCCCCTCGCGGGCGCCATCGAGGGCCACCTGGTCGTTCTGCGCATCGTCCAGCGGAATCGAGCTGTCGAGTTGCGGGCGGTCCATCCAGCCCATGGTGAAGACGACGCGGAAAATACGGCTGATCTTGTCATCGATGGTCGCCTGGGTGACCTGCCCTCCGTCGATCAGCGGTTGGAGCAACGCGGCGGTCATATTTTTGGGATGGCCCTTCGTGGGCGCGTCCTGTCCGGGCATCTCGAGATCGAGTCCGCCGTTGGCCTCGCCGAGGGTGCTGCCCAGGGCCCACCAGTCGGACATGGTGAATCCTTTGAAGCCCCATTCCCCCTTCAGGACCTTGTTGTTGAGAAGATCATTCTCGGTCATGTGAAGATCGTTGACGGGATTATAGGAATCCATCACACACCAGGCGCCGCCCTGCTTGACCGCCATTTCAAACGGCTTGAGGTACAGTTCGCGGAGGGTTCGCTCATCGACATCGGAACTGATATGATCGCGATCGAACTCCTGGTCGTTGCAAACGAAATGTTTTATCGTCGCCGCCACGCCCTGGGACTGCAATCCCTGGACATAACTGCAGGCGACCAAGCCATTGAGGAGGGGATCTTCCCCAAAATATTCGAAATTTCGTCCGTTCAAGGGCGACCGCATGAAGTTCATGGCCGGACCGAGCAAAATATTATAGCCACGCGCACGGCAGTCGCGTCCGAGAGCCACGCCGACCTTTTTCGCCATATCGACATCAAACGATGAGACGAGGGAGAGGCCGCCGGCGTAGACGCGAGACGGCTTTCCATCACGCACGCCGACCGGGCCGTCCGTCATCCTGAATGCGGGAATGCCCAGACGAGGGATGGCATGGGTATCGCCAAAATTAACGCCGCGGAGCAGGCTGAGCTTCTCGTCCGGCGTCAGGCGCGAAAGAAGGTCGGTGATGCGGGCTTCAACCGGCTGGCTGGAGTCCTTGTAAACATCAAGCCCTGAAGTGTCCTGTGCCACGACGGGGAGCAGAGCGAGCGAGCAAAAAATGAGGCTGAAGAAAGTGGAACGGATTAGGCGGATGGGGATGATGACGAAAGTGCGGCAGACGAACATAGAACGGTGGATTCCGTCTATATAATCCAAGCGGGCGCGGATCGCACAGATAAATCGATAGCAACGGCGCTTAAGCTTCGATCTGGATGTCTTGGTCGCGCCGTTCTCCAAGCAGGCAAAAGGAGTGATAAAGATCGGTCATTTCTTCTTTAAGTCTTCGAAGGCCTTCCGCACTTCGTCGAGGCGGTGGCGATACTCCTCCGCGTCACCGTAATCGAAAAAGTAACGGTAACGACTGTGCATGGTTTTCATCCGCATGGCATGCTTGATGGGGCACCAATACTGCTCCGTCCTCCCTGCGATCTCCTGGATGTAGGCGATCACGCCATTCACGTACTCGCAATAAACGCAGTTCAGTTTTTCGATGGAATTGAGGTAACGGAGCCGGCCTCGATCCATCACAACGTAGTCTCGGCGTTTCACGCATCAGGCCAAGGAGGAGGCCTTAGAGCGATTCTTAAGAAGGGCACCCAAAAGAAAGACGGTGAAACCTATTGCGGCAGGAAAGGCTAAATCGCGCGGAACGTAATAATCTTGTATGCCAAAAACAAGCAAGGAACCCACCACGCCAATAAATAGGCCGATAATGGGAGCTATGCTACGTCGCCAGAGAAAAGATTGAGGTGGTAGGGCAAGGTAAAGCGGAAGGAACGTCAAAAGCCAAAATGGAGCGGCACCAACTACCGTCTCTCCGTAAATAACAAGGAAAATAAGGTAGGTTCTCCGAGCTGTACCACTCTTGGCGCAAAGTGGGCCTCAAATCCTGCCCTAGACACAAAACAATCGTGCCAACGATGCAACTTGCGAAGAGGCAACCAAGTGCGCCCAAGAACTTTTTCACGCCGTCAGCCTAACAAAACAATGACCTCTTCCAAGGTCCAAACTGGTGGCGATATGGGTCAGTCGGTTATGCAGAGATCAGTAACATGCGCCATAGACTGGCGCTCTGGGCATTAACCGGATGATCGATTCTAGAATGAAGTGAAATCTGTCTCTTGAATTTTGCCAATGTTGCAATTCAAGGTATGATAATTAATAAAGCAACCGGAGGTCCCAATGGCAACGACGCTTCGCCAGAATTCCACTCCTTCAGACGATGAGGCAAACAGCCCACATTGGGCAGAAGGGGCAGCGACATTATCCATGAACTCGAAACGATGGGGCATAGCCGCGGCCGGCGTTCTATTACAGGTTGCCTTGGGAGCTGTGTACGCCTGGAGCGTATTCCGAAAGCCGTTGGCGGCGCAGTTTAACTGGAGCATTCCGCAGGTCACACTGACCTTTACGATTTGCATTTTCGTCCTTGGCTTCGCCGCTTTCTTTGGCGGGCTCTGGAATGTTCGCAGCGGCCCGCGTGTCGTCGCCATGACGGGTGGTTTGCTTTATGGCTTGGGTACTTTTCTGGCCAGTTTTACCAACGGCCATCTCTGGTGGCTGTATCTCAGCTACGGTGTTATCGGGGGCATTGGCATCGGATTCGCCTACATCATTCCTGTGGCCGTTTTGCTCAAGTGGTTTCCGGACAAGCGCGGCCTGATGACCGGAGTTGCCGTAGGCGGATTTGGAGTCGGAGCACTGGTCACCGCACCGCTCGCCACCCATCTGATCCAGACGGTCGGGGTGATGTCCACGTTCGCTTATCTTGGGGTGGGCTACCTGGTGGTTTGCGTGATGGCCGGCTACTTTATGCAGAATCCGCCCGCAGATTGGGTTCCCGAGGGATGGACCCCCAGCGTTTCGCAGAAGTCCAACAGGGTTGCGCGTGACTTTACCTTTGGCGAGGCCCTGAAAAGCTGGCAGTGGTACGCGCTTTGGCTGCTGCTGTTCCTCAATACCACCGCCGGCATCTCGGTTATCTCTCAGGAAGCGCCGCTGTTTCAGGAGCTGGCCGGCGTTTCCGCGATTGTGGCGGCGGGCATGGTTGGGATTGCGAGCATCGGCAACGCGTTCGGGCGAATTTTCTGGGCGTTTGTTTCGGACTACCTGAGCCGCCGCTATACTTTCCTGGTCATGTTTCTTTTGCAGGTGGTGCTGTTCTGGCTGCTCCCGAGCATCACCACCACGGTTCCACTGACTGTCGTCACATTTATTGTCCTGATGTGTTATGGAGGCGGCTTCGGTACCATGCCGGCATTCGCGGCTGATTACTTTGGGCCGCGTTTCGTGGGCCCTATTTATGGCCTGATGCTGACCGCCTGGGGTTTTGCGAGCGCCTTCGGGCCGCTGATGATCGCCTATATGCGGCAGGCCAGCGGTACCTATGCCAGTGGCCTTCATGTCCTGGCCGGCATCCTCCTGGTATCGGCGCTGCTGCCCTTTCTGGTCCGTCCGCCCAAGGCTTCCCCAGATCATTAGGGTAGGTCGTGATTCTATTATCCTGAGCTTGTCGAAGGATCAATTCCGCCCCTCTGAGAAAAGGCGGAACTGAACTGATCCTTCGACAAGCTCAGGATGACGATGGCTGGCGAATTCGTTAAAAAGGGAGTTGCGGCCCGGCCAATTCGAGTGACTTTTATTTAGCCGGCCATCGTCAAGAAGGCCCTCCCATCAAGCGCTTGGAGGATTTCCCAATTTCCAAGGACATCGCCGGCGTCAATATGCGCCTGACGGCAGGCGGATGACGGTTTTCTTTACCGCCGCCAAGGCGCGAACGATGGACTTCAATGCCGGCGACATCGGTTATATACCCCAGACCTTCGGCCACTATATCGAGAACACCGGCGACACGGACCTCATCTTCATCGAGATGTTCAAAGCGAGCCGTTTTCAGGACCTCTCTCTGTCAACCTGGGTGACGCATGTCCCCGCGCAATTGGTGATGGATCACTTGCGGATCAGTGAGGAAACCTTGAAAGCCATACCGCAGGACAATTCAACGATTGTGCCAGCGTGAAAATGCCGGAAGGCTAAAATTATAGAGCTTCGTCTCGCTGCGGTCGTATAGAGATTCCAGTCAGTGCCCGAGGCGGGAGTCGAACCCGCACGGGGATTTCTCCCCTCGGGATTTTAAGTCCCGTATGTCTGCCATTCCATCACTCGGGCGATAAAGATGATGAGCTACATGAGCTACTTATCATATCCATGAGAGGATCGGTACCGTAGCAGGAGCGCTGGCAAATTCCAAAGGGTCTTTGATGGTCGTCGCCAGCCCATTTGAGATCTTTGCGTTTGGAATGACCGATATTACGCGCGGCTTGTGGTCGAAAATCCCGAGACGGCATTAAAACTTTTGATTAATATCGCAGAAGCGGAGCTCAGATAGTCCTTGGGCGGTCCGGTAAAGTTGTACGGCCAGCTCGCGGGCGTGATAATCGCCCCACATGGAAGCTTCGCCGCACGGCACTTTTTGTCCCGGCGGAATATAATCCCAACCGTTGGGGCGGTGATAAACGGAATGAAGCACGAGACCCTCGTGATTTTCATCCGTGGAGAGATAGGGCTCCTGAAACAGCGTTTGCGCCACCGTCAAGCCGGCTTGATAGTAGCGATTTCCCTTGTCGATTTGACCGGCGCGCTTGAGGTAGCTGCCGAGACGAAGAAGGCCCTGGGCGGCGATGGCGGCGGCGCTGCTGTCGACCGGTTCGTGTTGGTTGAAAGGTTCGGCGGGACGCTCCAGATAGTCCCCGAGATAAGCCAGGCCGGGAGCACCGGTATCCCAGTAAGGAATGCCATCGATCGGCGTGTACTGAAGGTAAAAATCGGCCACGGCCTCCGCCACGCCAACGAAGCGCGCGAGTGTCTTTTCCTTGCCGCCGAAGGGAGCCAGTTCTGCCTCGGAGAGAGTTTCCAGGAATTCGATCTGCTCCGGATAGCCGCAGAGAATCCACGCCAAACCACGGGTCCAGGTGGAGAAAGGCGAATAGCCTTGCTGGCTGTTGGGGCAGCGATAGGCGCCGTCGTTGATGTTGAAGATCGACTCGTGGGCCGTGCGCCCGCGCACATCGTAGGCGTCGCGGCCTTCGCCGTAGTAAACGGCATAGCGTGCCGCGGTCTCGGCGTGCTGGAGCAGACGGGCCAGCAGCGAGATGGGCCGATCCATTTCGCCCATGAGCTTGTGGCCCAGTTGGTGGCTGACCGCCAGCGCGCGAAGGGAACGAATGGTGTCGGCGAAGAGCGAGTGAGGTCCGTTGAATGAATAAATGTAACCCTGATCAGGGGCTATTTCCGTCCAGCGCGCGGCCTGAATGGCACCGCTTGCCTTCAGCGCCAACTCATAAAAATTCCTTTCCCACGCGTTGAATGGGATGCGGCCCGAACTCATCAGGCGCAGCAAATTGCCGTAGGTGCTGACGTTATTGAAGCCATGATCGTGGACGCCCATGTGGGTGATGTGGGAGGCCATCCAATCGACCGTGTTCCGGCGGCCAATCTCGAGAAAGGCTTCGTCCCCGGTGATCTCGAACTGGTAGATCGCCGCGCCGAATTGAAAACCTTGCGTCCATTCCGTCCAGCCGCGCGACGTGTATTCCCCCTTGATGGTGAAGACAGGCGTGCCGCGTTCCGGATTCCAGCGTTTTTGCAACCGGTGAATTTTCTCGCCGGACAATTGGAAAAGCCGGTTGATCGCGGGGAGAAGCGAGGCGGGGGTGACCCTGGAATCGATCTGAATCATAGGAAAATAAATTAGAGGCGGCGCAAATGAAAGCCGCCGTCGAGGTTGATCACGTCGCCGGTTGAAAACGGGAAATGGCCTTCGAGAATCGCCTTGGTCGCCAGGCCGACATCGGCGGGCGAGCCCCAGCGCTTTTGCGGCACAATGCCCTCGGCCAGAAGTTTGTCGTACTTGTCTTTGACGCCGGCCGTCATGTCGGTGGCCATGATGCCGGGACGGAGTTCAAGCACCTGGACGCCCGCGTCGGCGAGCCGGACGGCCCAGAGCTGGGCGGCCATCGCGAGGCCGGCTTTGGAGACGCAGTACTCGCCGCGATTGATCGAGGCGGTATTGGCCGAGAGCGACGTGACAAAGAGGAGCTTGTAGCCGCCGTTGAGCCGGCACTTGCCCGGATTCGCCAGCCAGTATCGGGCCGCCAACTGCGAAAGAAAATAAGGTCCCTTGAGATTGATGCCGATTACTTCATCGAAAATTTCTTCCGTGGCTTCGGTAAGATCGGCGCGGATGCGGGGTGCGATGCCGGCGTTATTGATCAGGGCGTCGAGATGACCGTAGGCGGCCAGAACCTCGTCGAAGAGCCGCTGCCGGTCAGTCGCCAGACCGATGTTGCCGCCGACGGGGATAAATTGCTGGTCCTTTAAGGGAGCGAGCTTCGCGCATGCCTCGGCCGTCGCTTGGGCGGCGTCCTTGTTGCTGGCATAATGGATCGCCACCGAGAAACCGGCCTGGGCCAAAACTTCGGCGACGCCGCGCCCGAGTCCACGCGATGAGCCGGTGACGAGAACGACTGGAGGTACAGCGGACATTTTCTTAGACCTTACCGCTTTTGATTTCCTTCAAGCGCGGCGCATCTTCAAACGTTTTATAATAGTCGTCCAGCGGATAGCAACCGGAGCGAAGCCCATTGCGCGGTGCGGTGGTGCAATCACTGAAGGTGCGGCAAATCAATTTCGGCTCCAGAAGCTTCCCGGCGGAAGTGGCGTCCGCCAGCATGTGCGGATAGGAAAGAACCATTCGCCCCAAACCGACGAAATCGACATGACCGTTGCGCAGATAGTGTTGGGCGACGTGAGGGATATATTCCTGCAAGTAGGAATAGCCTGAGCCGACGAGAAGGAGATGGGGGAAGGAGGCTTTAAGTTCCTGGACCACCTTGATCTGGCGGACGACGGAAATGAGCGGATCTTCGTGCGGCTGGTAGCCGTCCGAGGGAGGATAGGCAGCGGGCCGCTGAATGTGCGGGTTGTAGTAAGGACTGCCGGCGGAAAGATTGACCAGCTCAACTCCCAATTCGCTCAGCAATTGCAGGAACTGCTTGGGTTCAGTCAAATCGTATTCGAGTGGATTCTGCTCATTGACTCCGAAGGCGTACTTGTAGGGAAGCAGGTGTGAGTAATCTTCAGGCATGCCGGGACCGGGCTTGGCCGGCTGGGAGAGTTCCGGATTCGGCTTGAAAGGAACGAGGTCGAACGCGCTCAGGCGTACCCCGAGACCGAGATCGGGTGCGACCGCACGAATGGCGGCAACGATTTCGCGAATCAGGCGCGTACGATTTTCGAACGATCCCCCGTAGGGTCCGGGCCGCGTGTGGGCGCTCAGGAATTCGTGCAGGAGGTAACCGTGACAATGCTTGATGTCGACGAAATCGGCGCCGATTTCAGCCGCGATTTTCGCTGCCGCGACATAGCCCTCCACGAGACGCTTGAGGTCATCGTCGGTCAGAATTTGCTCGTCGCTGGTGACGTTGAATTTGGCATCGAGAATCGGATGGCGGTAGGCGATGCGGGATTCCCAGCGCTTCTTGTCGTTCGGACGGCAGAACCGGCCGGAATGAGTGAGTTGAAAGCCGATGACGAGGTCGTCGGTCGTGCCATATTTCTCACGATGAGCAGAAAGAAGCGTTTCGCGTAACCGGGCGATGCCTGCCTTGTTCTCCTCGTTGATGATAAGCTGGTTCATGTTGGCGCGGCCATCCGGACGGACCGCCATGGCTTCGCCGCCCCAGATCAGCTTGGCGCCGCTTTCTCCAAATCGCTTCCAGCGCCGGAGCATCGGTTCTGTCACCCCGCCGCTGGTGGTGCCGTCCCAGCCTTCCATCGGATGAATCGCCCAGCGATTGCCGATGGTGCGTCCGCGCCAGGTCGCTTTTTTCAGCAGGGGCGAGGTTTCGCCCTGCACGATTTCGTCGTCCATACCGAGGTCGAGGCCGAGGCTTTGGAGATGGGCGCGGAAATCGGCCACGGTTTTGAGGGAGGGAACACGAACGAGTTTGAAGGGAGTGGAAGATGACATGGGTTGCTCCGGGTTTCAGTTGATGATTGCCGACCTTATCATATATCATATATGATATCGCCAAGCTGCCGCGCAAGCTTTATTTTCTTTTCATGGTTCTGACTCTCACCAAACAACAGGCCATCTATCAGCATTTGAAAAACCGCATCCTGGAAGGCAAGCTGCCCGCCGGGCAACGTTTGATCATCGATGAGATCGCAGCTGAAATGGGCCTGAGCATCATTCCGGTTCGGGAGGCGCTGCAATTACTTCAATCCGAACGGTTGGTGGAGATTCGGCCCCATGCGGGCGCGATTGTCTCGCCCATCACGCCTGAAAATATCGAGGAGGTTTTTACCATCCTTGAAGGGGTGGAAGCCGTGACGGCCCGGCGCATTGCCAGGATCCGTCCTCCCGGGCTGACGGCCAGGCTGGAAACTTTGATCACGCAGATGGATCGGGCCGAAAGGCGGCACGACCTTGAAAAATGGTCAGCCCTCAACATGGAATTTCATCTGGCCATGAGCGCGGCTACCGGCATGCCGTGGCTGCACGAAATCACCGGACGCGTCTTGAGTAACTGGGACCGGATTCGCCGCCACTTTTTTCGCGAAGGTAACATGCATCGATTTGCCGAGGCCCAAAAGGAGCACCACGCGATCCTAAAGGCCTTGAGCAAAGGAGACGCCGACCATGCTGAAAAGCTGGTTCGTGAACATAATCGTAAGGCTTTTCACCATTATCAGTTTCTGCAATCAACAAAACGTGGAAATCCAGCCCCCTAGTGCGCTGACTTTTTCAGCGGCTACAGCAGGAGCCTTGTAGCACGACGATACGAAGGGCGGCTGTGTTTCCAATGTAACCTGCCACTCCCTTGAGGTTTTTCTTGGTAATCGCAATACCATGAATCGCGAAAGTTTCGTTTGATGCGCCCGCGACGATCCATACCCTGGAAGAGCAAACTTCTGACTCTGAATATTTTTATGCCAGATTTTCGTTTTCTTTCGATAGAGACCAATAACCATGATGTCTCCGCCTATCCCTATCCGTTTTTCTAATGCGCAAAACTATATGACATTCTCCACTAATTCCCTTCTGCGCATCCTCTCGCTTGTTCTTTGCCTCGGATCGACGCAGGCACTTCGAGCTGACCCAACCTTCCAGATTGACGCCTCAAAAGTAACCGCCCAAGTCAGCCCGACGCTCTACGGGTTGATGACCGAGGAGATCAACTATTCCTACGAGGGCGGACTCTACGGGGAGTTGATCCAAAACCGTATTTTCAGGGACGACGCCACGGAGCCGAAACATTGGTCGGTGGTGCAGGACAGCGGCGGGACGGGCACGATCTCGCTCGACGAAAGCCAGCCGATCGAGGGGACCGTTCTGACGAGAGCGCTGAAGCTCGATGCTAGCCAGGCGTCGACCGGCCATCGCGTCGGCATCGCCAATGACGGCTATTGGGGCATACCGGTGAAGCCGAAGACGACTTACCGTCTCTCGTTCTATGCGAAGTCGGACGGTTCCGGCAACGGCCCGCTCACGGCGAGCATCGAGAGCAACGACGGCACGAAAGTCTTTGCGACGGCACAGGTGCCGCAGATCACCGACCAATGGCAGAAATATACGGCAACGCTGACGACCGGCGACGACGTGACGCCAACCGCGGCGACGCGATTCGTCATCTCGACGGAAAAGCCGGGCACGCTCTGGTTCAATCTCGTCTCGCTCTTTCCGCCGACTTACAACGACCGGCCCAACGGCAACCGGATCGACATCATGCAGCTTCTTTCCGACATGAAGCCGACCTTCCTGCGCCTGCCGGGCGGCAATTTTCTCGAGGGAGCACACCATCGCGGACCGCTTTCCGTGGAAGAAAACCATCGGCCCGCTCGAACAACGCCCCGGCCATCACGGTTGCTGGCGTTACGGCGCCAATGACGGCATGGGCCTGCTCGAATTCATGGAATGGTGCGAGGACCTGCACATCCAGCCCGTGCTCGCCGTCTATGCCGGTTACTGCGCTCAACGGCCAGCATGTCGATGCCGGCCCGGCCTTGCAGCCGTTCGTGGATGATGCGCTGGACGAAATCGAATATGTCACCGGCGACGCCAGCACCAAGTGGGGCGCTGAACGCGTGAAGGATGGCCATCCCGCGCCGTTCCCGCTGACCTATGTCGAGATCGGCAACGAGGACGGCGCGGACAAATCGCACAGCTACCAGAGGCCGGTTCGCGCAGTTCTATGATGCGATCAAGGCGAAGTATCCGAACCTGCAATGCATCGACACCTGCGGGCCGAAATATTGGGACCATTTTACGGCAAAACCGGAACGCACGCCCGGACGTGATCGATGAGCACTATTACCGCATCGCAGGTGCAATGGAGGACGATGCGGCCCATTACGACAACTATGATCGCAAAGGGCCGAAGATCTTCGTGGGCGAATGGGCCACGCGCGAGGGACAGCCGACCACCAACATGAATGCCGCCCTGGGCGACGCCGCCTGGATGACGGGCATGGAGCGCAATTCCGACATCGTGATCATGGCCAGTTACGCGCCGCTTTTTGTCAACGTCAACCCCGGCGGCATGCAGTGGGCCTCCGATCTGATTGGCTACGACACCCTCACCAGTTACGGTTCGCCCTCCTATTACGCGCAGAAGATGTTCAATACGTACCTGGGCGACAGCGTGATTTCCGTCACATCAGAAAATATTCCCGACGCAGACCTGGCAACCGCCCGCGCAGAAAGCCAAGCCGGGCGAACCACCCGCGACACCGCCCGCGCCGCAGCAGGTTCCCACGCTTTTCTACGTTGCCACCAAGGACAGCAAGAGCGGCGCGATTTACCTGAAGGTTGTGAATACGGCGAGCCACGCCGCAGGCCGTGCAAATCAATATTACCGGTGCGGCAAACATCGCGCCCGAAGGTACGCTCGTCACGTTGAGTTCGAGCAAGCCGGACGACACCAACACGATCACCGAACCGACGAAAATCGTGCCGGTCACTTCAAAGGCGACCGGACTTGGAAACACGTTTACCCAGACTTTCGCGCCCTATTCGATCAATGTGCTGCAAATCGATACTCATTAATCCGGCAACGATAGAACAACAAATCACAGGGCGCGCATTTCGAAGTAGTCGAAGTCGGATGCGGCTTTTGTGCCGGACAAATCCTGCGCACAAAGGCCGACGAAGGCGCCGGTAAAATGGAGCACGTTTTTGCCGTAGTCATCCGAGAGTTTCGAGGCGTCGAGAACCGGGCCGATATTCCTCCAATTCACTCTGTCGGATGAGGCGGAAAATTGCAGGTCTTCGCGGTTGATTTCAGCGCGCAAATAACAGAGTTTCCAATCGCCGATAAAAATCTGACTCTCGGTTAACTCGTCATACGCGCCGTCGTCGGACAGGATAATTCCGAGTATGGTGCCCTGAGTTTCGTCTTGGGTGACACGCAAATAATAAAAGGTCTTGGTATCATACCAGCAGATAAGCCCGGCCATTTGATGGAAGGACGCTGGATTAAATTCGAGGCAGGTTTCGGCGATGACGTGAAAGGCCTGCAACCTGCGGGCAACGAGGCTCTGCTCGAAAAGGGAGAAGAGGGAATCGCGTCCGCGCAACCGCAACCAGCCGGGACGTTCGCTCAGGGTCAGCCACGATTCATCGACCGGCGCGCGCAGGGACGCCCAATTGACGTCCAGGGAGGTGCCGTTGAAATCATCGCGAGTGGGAAACGCAGGCCAGGGAGTTTCCGGCAATTCATCGGGCGCAGGAACTTCAACGTGAGGAGCGGAACCACCGGAAGCCAGCCGTAGCCAGCCATCCGCCGACCAGACGACTTTTTGAATCGCTGTCTCGCGACCGAGAATGCAGCGCCGGTTTACGCCCGCCCGAATCGGGCGGCTGCAAAGATGGGCCAGGTACCAATGACCTCCGGGCGTCTCGACCAATTCGCCATGGCCCGCCTTTTGCAGTTCCAGCTTTTCATCATTGCGTGAGGTCAACACCGAACCTTGAGGATCAAGCTCATAAGGACCGGCAATGGACTTCGCCCGCGCCATGGAAATGCCGTGATTCCAGCCGGTGCCGCCCTCGGCCAGCATCAGATAATAAATGCCGTTGCGCTTGTAGATATTCGGGCCTTCGATCAGTTCCTTTTTCCGGAGAATGTTGGTGACTGGACCGATCATCCGGCGCGTCTTGTGGTCATACTCTTGCACCGTGATGCCGGCAAAGCGTGAGTGGTCCTTGCGGAAATCCCACGACATGTTCACCAGCCATTTGCGGCCATCATCATCATGAAAAAGCGAAGGATCAAATCCGCTGGAGCTGAGATGGACGGGGTCCGTCCAAGGCCCGAGAATGTTTTCGGCAGTGGTGAGATAAACCGGTGTGTCCTTGAATGGACGCTGAAATCCACAGGTGCGGACGTTGGTGTAGATAAGAAAGAACTGTCCCTCATTCCAACTCAGCGAGGGCGCCCAAACGCCGCCGGAATCGGTTATGCCTCTCAAATCGAGGAGTTTTCTGTCGCACAGAGCGTGGCCAATCAACCGCCAGTGGATCAGGTCGCGGGAATGATGAATCTGAACGCCCGGAAACCACTCAAAGGTGCTGGTCGCGATGTAGTAATCGTCACCAACACGGAGGAAACTTGGATCGGGATTGAAGCCCCGCAGAACCGGATTGCAGATCGTTTTCATAAAGACGTTAATCTCGAGACAAGAGGACCACGGCCGCGCTGAAATCAGCCTGGGGATTGAAGACAAGGAAGTCGTCGATAAGACGGCATTCGGCGCCGGTATCGATCATTTTTTCCTGAACGCGCCAGCCGTTTTCGCCAGGCAGGGGAACCTTCGCACCTTGTTGCTGGTTGCTAAAGACGTGGAAGACGACCAGGGCCGATTTGCCATCCTCGTAAACGCGAACAACACCTTGCCAGCCTTGCGGATACCGCCAGCTTTCACCTATGACGCCATGTCTCCGGCTCGTGCCGTTTTTGATGATGGGCGCGGCGTGGCGATAAAGCCGTTGCGCGGCATGCACGATGTTCAACTGCGCATCATTCAGTCGATCGATTTCGCCGGACAGACACATGCGCCCGAGAAAAGTGGCGGCGAGGCTGTAGCGGAGCCGCTGGTCGCTGTCAGCCTGGTGCAGCACAGCCCAGATTTGGTTTTGGCGGGGCAACATCAGCCGATGCAAGTTCGCCGCGATGATCGGGATTTCAGGCAGCTCATGCGCATCGGAAAAGGATGACATGGCGGTCAGGCCAAGCATCGACGGCTCCAGCCGATGGCCGCCGGACGAGCAGTTTTCGATGACGAGGTCAGGCAGGCGCTCCCGGATTTTTTCAAAGAAACGATAACTGGCGAGCGTTTGCCGACGGAGCCCTTCGCCGAGTGATTCAGCACCGCCGTTTTCGCAACCGAGGCCGATGGTTTCGTTGTAATCGACCTTAAGATAACCAAACCCGCAGCTTTCCAGGAGGTCGATCACCTTCCCGGTCAGGTAATCAACGGCGAACGGGTCGTTGAGGTCCCAGAACCGACGCTGACGGACCGTGACTGGAATGCCATCGCGCTTGAGCAAATGATCGACGAGCGAAAAAGCGACGGATTGCGACCCGACGGTTTCCATCTCGAACCAAAGGCCGGGGATGAGGCCCTGTTCGCGAATCAAAGCGGCGGTCCTGGCCAATCCCTCGGGAAAAAGCTTGGCGCTCGGGACCCAGTCGCCGTGGCCGCTGCTCCAGTCCGTATCGCCGCTCTTGTACCAACCGGCGTCGATGACCAGGAAGGTGGTGTCGGAACCTTGGAGCCGCCGCGCTATCGCCGTGACCTTTTCCTGGCTGGGATCGCCCCAGGTGGTGCACCACTCATTGAAAATAATGGGAAGGCTTTGTTCAATTTCCGGCTGTCGCTCGACCGCATGTCGTTGCATGGCCGTCAATCGATCGCAAAGCTCATCCAGCCCTCCCTGGACGCAACTGAGAAGCGCGGGAGGAGTTTCCAGCGATTCACCCGGATTCAACGTCTTATGCCAATGACCGAATTCGCGGTCGGCCAATCCGCCTGAGATGCAGACGTCGTCATGCTGCCGAAAGATTTCCATTTGCCACGATCCGGCCCACGCGAGTTGCGCGCCCCAGACGACGCCCGCTCCGGTATCTTCGACGGCAACGAACGGAAACCAGCGACGCACGGGCATCGACCCGACCTGGCCGAAGCGTTCGCTGAATGCGCCGGCACCGCTCCATGAGCGTTCGAGGTGAAGCTGCTCGATGCTCTGGGTTTCGAGCCGCCCCTCCGCACTCCAAACGGAGCGAAAGCGGTGCACGCGCAAGCGACCAGGAGCATCCGCCGGATGAAAAGGCGTTATACCCCCGAGCGAAAAACTGCTGAGCATTTCCAACGTAACGGGGCTGTCTGACTCGTTAAAAAAAGTGGTGGTTACCACAAAGGCTGAATCGTCTTCACGCCAGCAAATGCGGTGCTCCATGAGATGACGACGGGAATTTTCCAACTTCGTAAGAATAATCGTTTGCCGATTTTCGCTGGAGATCGTTTGATCGATAAAACGAAACGCATCGACGCTGGGCGAGTTTCGCATCGTGTGGCCTTGCGCGAAGGCGCCGGGGTAGGGGTCTCCCGCCATCTTGACCTGCGCGAGCGAATCGATGACAAAAGCGGGCGCTTCGCCGGCATCGGGGATGGCATCGATATAAGGCAATCCCCGCAAACTTTTGCGGCGAACAACAAGCTTATCAGCCAAGGCTGTGGGAAAAATCTCCAGCCCAAGCCGGCCTGTGGCGGAATCCCATGGAAAGCGGAGCGTCATATCTCCGAGCTGAACAGTGGAAGGTTGTAGGATCGTCATCGGGCTAGGCGTTTGGAAGGAAAAATAGTAATGACTTAGTTTCCAGTGTTAGGATTTATCGCCTATCTTACGGCATCGGGCTTAGTTTACATAGGTAACTTTGGGGACCATTCCAATTCCGTTTTTTAACCCAAATCCATTTCAGGTTACCTATGTAAACAAGGCGGCACCTGGTCCAGGCGAAAATAGAAATAACCTCAATTACGGTGCATTTTTTCGCTTTATGCCCTGCACACTTTTAGTCGTCCGCACCGTTCTGATCTGACGCGAGTTTGATCTCCCTCTACGACTACCTGAATATCGCGTTTTATATCGTCTTTATTACGGGGAATCGTCTTTTCGCGAAAAAGCAAAAACACGTCCGATTACTTCCGGGGAGGCGGCGTCATGCCGTGGTGGGTGGCGGGAGCGTCGTCGTGGATGGCCACAATTCCCCCAAATGACAGGGCGACTAAACGCGCGTCGCTGTTGACCCGGGTACCCAGGAGCTTCCGACCAGGGTGGCGATGGGAAACTCGGGCAATCCAGGCGTGTGATTATGAATCATGTTGATGACCATCTCCACCGCGGCCTTGCCAACCATGTCGTTGTGCTGGTCCATGCCGGCCCACTCGGGATTGTCCCGCCGCCATTCGAGCTGAATTAATCCGACGTCGCGCGGGACGTTCAGCCTCATTTCTGCCAGCCATTCTCTCACCACGTTATAAAGCGTGAGAATCAAGTCGGGCTTTTTCTGGTCGAACCAGTCGTAAAACAATTTCGGATTTTTACGCGCTTCGGTCACCAGGTAGAACGGCTCGATTTGGCGGGCCTTCGGCAGCTGCGCCTGGGCGATTCGGGCGCCGGAGGAAAATCGGCCATCCACCAAACGGTCGATCTCGTGATCGAGGACCAATGCGGGTTTTTTGTAGCCGAGTCGCAAGGCATGTTCGAAGGCCTTGAGCGCCAGGGCATGGTGGTCCGTGCAGGCAAACGAAAGCGTGGGATTGCTGGTGCGGACGCCGGTAACGACCGAGTGAAATTCTTTCCAGGTGGGAAGGAAGCAGGGCGGCAGGCGGTTTTCCTTCATCAATCCGACGATGATGACGCCACGGATGCCGCGGGCGTGCAGGATTTTATTGAGCCTTTTGCCGTTGAGCTCAGGATCGTGCAGCCAAAACTCGTCGAGATTGTACCCTAATTGGTTTGCGCGCCGACGACAACCCGCGACGTAGGTGGGAATGGTGGGATGTCGGATGAAGGCGGAAGGATCGACGTTGGCATTGAGCAGTGCGAGGGTCGATTGAAACGTGGGTTTGCGGGCCTTCCGCAGTTCCGCCATCAAGTGCGCGACGGTCGGATTTTTTTTGTATTTCAGCGCGCGCGCAATCCGCTCGATGCGCCGGCGGGTTTTCTCAGGGATTTGCGGGCTGCCGCGCAAGGCGAGGGACACCGAGTTTTTCGACACGCCGGCGCGCCTGGCGATGTCGGTCATGGTTGGCGGGGAGGCGGACATATCACATTACTGTCAAGTAAATGGCGCCTGTGCAATCCTCGAATTCAGATTACTCTAATCGCCATGTTCTCAGCTTTAGGTGTTGATTACGGTACGAATTCGGTTCGGGCGCTGATTGTCGATTGCGCCACGGGCGCGGAACTGGGCAGTGCCGTGGTCGATTATCCCAGCGGACACCAGGGCGTTCTGCTCGACAAAAACGACCATCATCTGGCGCGGCAAAACCCGGCCGACTATCTCTACGGCTTGGAAAAAAGCGTGGTGGCGGCGCTTGCAGCAGGCGTCGGGCAAACCGGGCTTCTCCACGGCCCAGGTCATCGGCATCGGCGTCGATACCACCGGCTCGAGTCCGCTTCCGGTCGATGCGACCAATGTCCCCCTGGCCCTCGATCCCAAATGGACGCAAAAATCTCGCCGCGCAATGCTGGCTGTGGAAGGACCACACCAGCCATCAGGAAGCGGCGGAAATCACCCGGCTCGCCGCGCAGCATCGGCCCAACTATATCGCGAAGTGCGGCAACACCTATTCCTCGGAATGGTTCTGGTCGAAGATCTGGCGTTGCCTCAAAGTCGCGCCGGATGTTTTTGACGCGGCCTATAGCTGGGTCGAGTTGAGCGACTACATTCCGTCCGTGCTGGCGGGCGTGAAGGATCCGCGCGCAGATCAAGCGCGGCATCTGCGCGGCGGGCCACAAGGCGCTCTACTGCGACGAATGGGACGGCCTGCCCGACAAGGAATTTCTCGCGCTGCTTGACCCGAAACTTGCCGCACTGCGCGACCGGCTTTACGACACGCGCCTATGATGCGACCGTGCCGGCCGGCAACCTCTGCGCGGAGTGGGCGGCGAAGCTCGGCCTGCCGGAGGGCATCCCGATTGCGATTGGCGAATTCGATGTCCATTACGGCGCGATCGGCAGCGGAATCGAGGAGGGCGTGCTGGTCAAGGCCATCGGCACGTCCACGTGCGATTGCGCGCGTGGTTTCGACGCGGACAAGAAGATCGCCGACATCCCCGGCATCTGCGGCATCGTCAAGGGCGCGATTCTGCCCGGCTTTTACGGCATCGAGGCGGGCCAATCGGCGGTGGGCGATATTTTCAAGTGGTGCGTCGAGGTCGTCTGCAAAGGCGATGGCGCGCTCCATGCGCAATTTTCCCGCGAAGCCGCGGCGCTGCTGCCGGGCCAGAGCGGACTGCTCGCGCTCGACTGGAACAACGGCAACCGGACCGTCCTGGTCGATCCGCTGCTGACCGGCCTGCTCGTGGGCCAGACGCTTTACACGACTCCGGCGGAAATTTATCGCGCGCTGATCGAGGCGACCGCTTTCGGCGCGCGCGCGATCATCGAGCGGATCGAGGAATACGGCGTGCCGATCTCGCGCGTCGTCTGCTGCGGCGGCATCGCGGAAAAGAACACGCTGCTCATGCAGATTTATGCGGACGTCACGGGCCGGACGATGCAGGTCGCAGGTTCGAGCCAGGCGTGCGCGCTCGGCTCGGCCGTCGCGGCGACCGTGCTGGCGGGAAAAGCCAAGTGGCGGCTACGACTCGTTCCCGGAAGCGCAGGCGAAGATGACGTCGCTCAAGGACATCTCCTACCAGCCCGATCCCGCGCGGCAGAAAATCTACGACCAGACTCTACGCGTTTTATCGCGAACTCCACGATGCCTTTGGCGGTCGCGAACCAAGGCCGAATCTCGGCCACGTCATGAAGGACCTCATCCGGATCAAAGAAGAACAAAAGCCGGCGGCTTAGATTACGGAGCACAATTATTTATGAAAAATCTCGAACCCTTCGAAATTTGGTACGTCACCGGCAGTCAGCATCTCTACGGCGAAGAAACGCTCAAGCAAGTCGCGGCCAATTCGCGAACATCGTCCAGGCCCTCGAGCAACGAGCGCGATCTGCCGCTCCCGCTCGTCTTCAAGCCGGTGCTGACGACGCCCGAAGAAATTCCGCCGCTTTGCCTCGAAGCCAACGGCAGTCCCAAATGCGCCGGTCTGATCTTATGGATGCACACTTTTTCGCCGTCGAAGATGTGGATCGGCGGGCTTGTCGCTGCTGCGCAAGCCGTTCCTGCATCTGCACACGCAGTTCAATCGCGATCTGCCGTGGGGCGAGATCGACATGGATTTCATGAATCTCAACCAGGCCGCGCATGGCGATCGCGAAGCCGGTTACATCCACACGCGGTTGCGGCTCAACCGCAAGGTGGTCGTGGGCCACTGGTCGGACAAGGAAGTGCAGGACCGGATCGACGCCTGGATGCGCGCCGCCCGCGCATGGCACGACTGGCAGGGCGCCAAGTTCGCGCGCTTCGGCGACAACATGCGGCAGGTCGCCGTCACCGATGGCGACAAGGTCGCGGCGGAAGCGCGGCTTCGGCTTTTCGGTCAACGGCTACGGCGTGGGCGATCTGGTGAAGCACGTCGACGACGCGAGCGACAACGGCCGTCAATGCGCTTTGCGGCGAGTACGAGCAGCGCTACAACGTCGCCAAGCCGCTGCGCAAAGGCGGCGACCGGCATGCGTCGCTTGCGCGATGGCGCGCGGATCGAGCTGGGCCTGCGGTCGTTTCTCGAGGAGGGCAATTTCAAGGGCTTCACCACGACGTTTGAGAATCTGCACGGCCTGAAGCAATTGCCCGGCTTGGCGGTGCAGCGGTTGATGGCCGATGGTTACGGCTTCGGCGCGGAAGGCGATTGGAAAACCTGCGCCCTGCTTCGCGCGATGAAGGTGATGGCCGACGGCTTGCCGGGCGGCACTTCGTTCATGGAAGATTACACCTATCATCTGCAGCCGGAGCGGGCATCAAGTCCTCGGCTCGCACATGCTGGAAGTTTGCGAATCGATCGCGGCGGACAAGCCTTCGCTCGAAGTTCATCCGCTCGGCATCGGCGGCAAGGAAGATCCGGTTCGCCTGGTCTTCGATGCGCCTCGCCGGTCGCGGCGCTCAACGCCTCGCATTATCGATCTGGGCAATCGCTTTCGTCTCCTCGTCAACGAAGTCGATGTCGTCGCGCCGCCGCAGCCGCTGCCGAAGCTGCCGGTCGCGCGCGCGGTGTGGGAATGCCGCCCCGATTTCAAGACGGCCTGCGCGGCGTGGATTTATGCCGGCGGCGCGCATCATACCGGGTTCAGCTACGCGGTGAAGACGGAGCATCTCGAGGATTTCGCGGAGATCGCGGGTATCGAACTCGCGGTCATCGATGCCGAAACGAATCTGCGTGCATTCCGCCAGCAATTGCGCAACGACGAGATCTACTATCATCTCGCGCCCGGCCTGGGACGGATCTGATTTTACTACCATGAGCTGCTTATCGCGATCTGAAGGAGGAATGCTACGAGGCGAATCTCGCGCTGCCGAAATTCGGCCTCGTCGACCTGACCTTCGGCAACGTCAGCGTGATCGACCGGGCGCGCGGCGTTTTTGCCATCAAGCCGAGCGGCGTCGATTACGAGCACCTCTCCGCCGGCCGACATCGTCGTCCTGGATCTGGAGGGCGAACAGGTCGAGGGCAAGCTTGCGCCCGTCGTCCGACACGGCGACGCATCGACGTCTGTTCCAGGCCTTCGGCGGCATCAGCGCCGTCGTCCACACCCATTCGCGCCACGCGGTCTCCTTTGCCCAGGCGGGGAGAGGCAATTCCGTGCCTCGGCACGACGCATGCCGATTATTTTTACGGCGAAGTGCCGGTCACCCGACCGATGACGCCGGAGGAAATCTCCAGCGCCTATGAATGGGAAACAGGCAACGTCATCGTCGAGCGCTTCAAGGAACTTGACCCGGAGCAGATGCCGGCCGTGCTGGTCAATGGCCACGGTCCTTTCGTCTGGGGGCCAAGCGGAGTCAAGGCGGTGGAAAATGCCTTGGCGCTCGAAATCGTCGCTGAGATGGCGATGAAGACCCTGCAACTTAATCCGCAAAGCCAGCCCCTGCAGCAAAGCCTGATCGACAAGCATTTCTTCCGCAAACATGGAGCCGGGGCCTATTACGGGCAGTCGACCAAACCGGTTTGAACCGATGTGCTCGCCAATTTCCTGCCATGTGATTAGCGTGATATTCCTTGTTATGTCCGTGATACTTACTCCCGGCCTCGTTTCGATCACGTTTCGTTCGCTTTCCCCCGAGGAGGTTATCAAGCTGGTGCTTCAAGGCGGACTCAAGACAATCGAATGGGGCGGGGACGTTCACGTTCCTCCGGGAAACACGAACATTGCGCGCGATGTGGGCCGTCTGACCCGGGAAGCGGGTCTTGGGGTCTCGGCCTATGGTTCCTACTACCGGTTGGGGCAGGGCGAAAAAGCTCCAGTCCCGTTTGAGGCAGTTCTGGAATCCGCAGTGGGCCTGAATGCGCCGACCATTCGTGTCTGGGCGGGGAGTAAGAGCTCTGCCAAATGCAGTCCTGAGGAAGTGAAGGCGGTTATTGACGATGCCTTGTGCGTGGCGGACATGGCGGCCAAGTCGAGCATCACCATCAGCCTGGAGTATCATGACGATACATTGATGGATACCCGGGCATCTGTGCGTGGATTGCTCAAGGAGTTGGAACATCCGAACATCGAATTTCTCTGGCAACCCTCGCATGGGGAATCGGTCGAGGACTGTACGGGGCGCCTGCTCGAGGTGCTGCCGCGTTTGCGTAATGTGCACGTCTTCCATTGGTGGCCCACGTTCGCGACCAGGCACCCGCTCGCGGAAGGGGAGGCTCGTTGGCGCGCCTATATCGACATCATCCGAACAGCGGCCAGGCCGGTTGACCTGCTGCTTGAATTTGTGGTCGGAGATTCCCCCCAACAATTTTTGAAAGACGCCGCCACACTTCGCCAACTCCTCGCATGCTGATTTTCCAATCGAATGCCACGCTTGAAGATTTTACGTGATTAATCGAATTTAACAGCGTAAGCAGATGTCTTCTTGGTAGCCGCGATCACCCCACTCACTGTTCAAGCCCTAACTTAATAATATGATGCCAAAGAATAACTCTATCTATTTTCAGCCCAAATCTGATCTCGCGATTTGGTTCGCTTGCCGACTTGTCTTTGTTATCGGCATCATTTTGCCGGGCTTGGCCTTAGCCGATAATAATTCGAATTCCATTACCAGCAAACCGTTTGGTGTTACTGGAAAAAATGAGCCCATCACGCTTTACACGATGACGAACTCGCATGGAATGAGCGTCAGCATCATGAATTGGGGAGCGCGCGTGGTGAATCTGGTCGTTCCGGATCGTGATGGCAAGAAGGCGGATGTTGTTCTCGGATTCGATAATGTGACCGGTTATGAGGCCCCGGAGAATGCGAAGAATCCCTTCTTCGGCGCCACCATTGGCCGTTATGGAAACCGAATCGCCAAGGGGCAACTCACGCTCGAGGGGAAAACGTATCAACTCCCTTTGAATGACAACAACGTCAACACCCTGCATGGCGGCCTGCTTGGTTTTGACCGCCGCATGTGGAAAGCGAAGATCATATCGACAAGTCCGCCGTCGATCCTCTTCAGCCGAATCAGCCCCGATGGCGAGGAAGGTTTCCCGGGTACGTTGAAGGCCTCCGTTCGCTTCACGCTGACCGACAAGAACGAAATTAAGATGGTCTTCACGGCGACAACGGACAAGCCGACGGTGGTGAACCTGACCCATCACGGATACTTTAACCTGTCGGGTGAAGGGACAATTCTCGACGAATTACTCACCATCAATGCCGACGCCTACACCCCGGTCGACAGCACGCTCATTCCCACCGGCGAAATCAAAAGCGTCGAAGGCACACCGATGGATTTTCGCAAGCCGACCGCCATTGGCGATCGCATCCAGCAGGTCGGCGGCAAGCCGGTCGGCTATGATCACAACTTCGTGCTGAAGGATTCCGGCAATGGCATCCGGTGGATCGCCACGGTAGAAGACCCGAAAAGCGGGCGCGTGATGAAGGTTTATTCGGACCAACCCGGCGTACAGTTTTACTCCGGCAATTTTCTCGATGGCACCATCACCGGCAAGAACGGGGCGGTCTATCAGCAATACGATGCGCTTTGCCTCGAGCCGCAGCACTTCCCCGATTCCCCCAACCAGCCGAAGTTCCCCTCCACCGAGCTGAAGCCGGGCCAAACCTACCACGCCACGGATATTTACGCCTTCGACACGGTCAAATAATCAAGCCTGAAAAATCCCATCCTTATGTTCTCTATCCACATGTTTGCCGACGCAACGCCGTCGGGCCTCGTCTCGCTTGGGACGGTCGATTATCTCGTCATCGGCGTTTATTTCGCCTTCGTCCTGGGCATCGGCTTTTACCTTAAACATTTCGCCAATACGGGCGAGGAATTCTTCCTGGCCGGTCGCGAAATGACCGCCTGGATCGCCGGGCTTGCGTTCATTTCGGCCAACCTCGGCGCGCTGGAATTGCTCGGCTGGGCCGGCAATACCTACGAGTACGGCATCATGGCCGCGCACTGGTATTGGATCGGCGCCATTCCCGCGATGATCTTCCTCGGCCTCGTCATGATGCCGTTTTACTACATCAGCAAAACGCATTCGGTGCCGGGCTATCTGCTGCTTCGTTTCGGCCCGGCAGCGCGCTCGCTTTCCGCGGTCACTTTCGCCTTCATGACCGTGCTGATGAGCGGCATCAACATGTTTTCCATGGCCAAGGTCATGGAGGTCGTGCTCGGCTGGAACTTCGATTTCAGCATCTGGATGTCGGCGATCACCGTCGGGCTTTATGTCGGATTGGGCGGACTTGCTCTCCGCCATCTTCAACGAAGTGCTCCAGTTCATGCTCATCTGGTTCGGCGCGTTTCTCATCCCGTTCCTCGGCCTGATCGAGACCGGCGGCTGGCAGGGCATGGTCGATCGCATCAAGGCCAACCTGCCCGATGACTCACCCGGACAATCCCAATCTCGATTACACCCACATGTGGCGCGTGATGGGCAACGCCAACGACAACGCCATGGGCATGCATTGGACCGGCATCGTCTTCGGCCTGGGCGCGGTCCTGGCCATGGGCTACTGGACGACCGACTTTCTCGTCGTGCAGCGCGTGCTCACCGCCAAGGATCTGCGCGCGGCGAAAATGGCCCCGATCATCGGCGCGGCCTTCAAGATGTTCGTGCCGTTCATCGTCATCCTGCCCGGATTGCTCGGCCTGGCGCTGCTGCAAATTTCCGCTTTATCCCGAGAATCACGTCGGGCCGGGCCATCTCCATCCCGGCGGCCACAGCTACAACGAAGTGCTGCCGCTGATGCTCGCGCGCTATTGCGGACCGGGCCTGCTTGGCCTCGGCATCACCGCGCTGATGGCCGGCTTCATGTCCGGCATGGCCGGCAACGTCACCGCCTTTTCCACCGTCTGGACCTACGACATCTATCGCCCGTTCAAGCCCAACGCGACCGATGCCCACTACGTCGCCATCGGCCGCTGGAGCACGATCGTCGGCATCGTCATCAGCATCGCCACGGCCTATATCGTGCCGCGATTCCCGAGCATCATGGATTACGTCCAGGCGCTCTTCAGCTTCTTCATCGCGCCGCTCTTTGGCACCGTCCTGCTCGGCATGTTGTGGAAACGGGCCACCGGCTACGGTGGATTCCTCGGCCTGCTTGCCGGCGTCCTTTCCTCCATCGGCATGTTCACCTGGGTCAAGTTCGACCACGACACCGCCATCCAATATGTCGCGCTCTCGGCGAATGCCTCGGGCATGGCCGAGAACATGTACTCGGCGCTTTGGGCGGGACTCATTTGCGTGGTCGTCACCGTCGTCGTCAGCCTGCTAACTCAAGCCCGACCCGACCGGGAACTCGTCGGCCTGGTCAAGTCGTGCACGGATATTCCGCCTGAAGGAGATTATCCGCTTATCCATCGGCCCGTATTCTGGGCTACCATCGTCGGCGTCGTTTGCATCATCCTCAACATCATCTTCTGGTAAAACCTATGAAAGAACATCATGTCTCCATCTGGTTTCTCATCGGCCTGCAACTGGCCATCTTCGGCGTGCTCATTTCAGGTGCGGGCATTTATGGCTATTTTGTTCCGCCACCGCCCGAACATCAGACTGTCCTCGGCAACCTCCATCCTGCCATCTGGTGGGGCGCCATCATGCTCGTGCTGGGAATTTTCTATACGGTCAAGTTCTGGCCGGGCAAAAACAAGGAATAGAAGCAGCGATTTCGAGGATCTTTTGTGTGCTGCCTCACATCAGGTCCTTTTATCCTGACGGCGCCAGCATGCTTATCCTCATGAACCGTGCCTCAGGCCTGAGTCGGAGAGTGCCTATGAAACACAATAAAATCACCTTGACCAGTGGTCCGGGCCGCGCTGAAGCGGGACAGGGTCTTTGTCCATCCCGGATACTCGAGCGGGGCCGGGTGCATTGGGCGGTGGCGTGGTTGACATGCCGGGAGGGCCGGGCGTTCTCGGCGCGCCGTTGACCTGGCTCCAAGCCTGTGAACAGAGCGCGATCTGCACGCAGGCGAGCGTCAGGGCCAACCCTAGTATTTGTCTTCGGCGAAGTGTCATTGCTGCTTATCTCCCGGTGGACTGGCTTTGACTTTGCGCGCTCGTAGGTGCGGCTTGTCCCGGAGCGGCGGGAGTGTAGGGCGACCGCGCGGTCGGCATGTTGACGGCATTGACCGGCGTGGTCGACTGAGGCGTCGTGGTGGTGGTTGAGCTGGCGCCCGCAGGGGCGGTGGTCGGAGACAAGGTGCCGTCCGGGTTGGTGTTGAGGGGAACGCCGGAGGCATTGGCGGCGCCGGGCGCGACGGTCACGTTGTTGGTCGCATTGAGCGAGGGCTGGCCGGGAGTGATGGAGGTTGCCGGGTTGATGGCGGCGGATGAGTTGGCGCCAGGTGAAGTGGTCGCAGGCAATCCGGCCGGTCCGGGCGGAGCAATGGTGGACTGGCCGGGCGGCGATGCCGTGGTGGGCGCGCCGTGCACCTGCGCCCACGCTGGTGAACTCATGCCAAGGCCCGCGACCGCGAGCACGCTAATAAGCTCCATCATCCGTCCTGTCCAACTGCGAAGTGTCATGGAAATCCTTTCGTTGATAACCCGCGATAACTTCGCCCCGATTGCGGGTTGGTGCAACCGGTGGATGGCTTGGTTGTATCCACGCATCGGGATGCGTGGGCGAAGGCTTTTTGGGACAAGGGATAGGCCATTTACGCCATTTAGGGCGGCGCGGGCTGGGGCGGGGAGCGCGTGGGCCGGGAATGCGAGGCAACGCGGGGCGGGAGGGGCGGTGGGTTTTGGCGGAGTCAGGACTGGCATGAGTTGATCATGCACGAATCGGGGAAAGGGCGGTATCGCTGGAGGTCTTAAATGGACAGGAGGGCTTAAAAAAGTTTTTTCTGCTCTGAAGATTTTCCTGAATTTTTGACGGAATTGGGGAGGAGAAGACCCAAATTACCAAATTTTCCAAATTACGAAATGGGAGGGGAATTTGGGAGGACAGGAAGCAACGGAGTTGCGGGGACAAGTGCGTTCCCAAATGGAGTTTGGGAACGAGGGGAATTGAGAGGGAGGCGGGACCAAATTACACAATTTTCAAATTACGAAATTGGGAGGTAAAGGCTAGGTCAGGAAGAATTTTGGACGGAATTAACGGAATTGACGGAATGGGGAGGGCCGATCAGAGCCACTTCTTGCCCATGGAATGGAGCGTCGACTTCTTCAGATCTTCCGGAGTCATGGCGATGCGCACTTCGACTTTGGCGTCGAAGGCCAGGAACCAGGGCTCGCTCAGCGCCGGAATCTTGGACGCATCGGGCACCTCCATAAGCGCGACCGCGCCGCGCAGGCCATCTTGCTCGGTGAAATAGATCTGCTTCGGCTTCGTCGCCTTCAGGATACGCTCCAGCTTGGGTCCCACGGTGCCGTCCTTGACGGCGGCGTTGAAGGACGCATTGGGTATCGTGATGTTAAATAGCATTTTCATGTCAGGTCTTCGGTTGATGCGGAAAGCTCAGGGTTCTTTCCCAGAATCTAGGCACAGGCGGCAAACCGTCGAATGTAAAAGCGTCCTGGGATGTTGCTCTTTTGCTCGTTGCGGATAAGAAGCTCGGAGTATTATTAAGAATGGATCGCCTGACTCCCAAACGGCGAAGCTGGCTAATGAGCCAAATTAAGGGAAGAAATACCCAACCGGAGCTAGGAGTACGCCGCATCGTCTTCGGATTGGGCTACCGATATCGTCTACATGTTGTCAAGCTACCGGGTAAGCCCGACTTAGTTTTCGCGCGGCTGCAGAAGGCGATTTTCGTACATGGATGTTTTTGGCATGGTCATTCTGGGTGCCATTATGGCAACCTCCCGAAGAGCAGGGTAGATTTCTGGAGGATGAAGATAATCCTCAACAGGGCACGGGACCGAAGAGTTCTTCGGAAATTGAGGACAAATGGATGGAAAAGCTTGGTAGTTTGGCAATGCGAACTGAAGCAACCGGACAAACTGATGAGGAAGCTCAATGATTTCTTGGGCAAAGACTAACGCTCGCCCGATCGGCATCGATCTTTTTGCCGGAGCCGGAGGACTGTCCCTGGGATTCGAGCAAGCTGGTTTTGACGTGGCGGCGGCGGTTGAGATCGATCCTGTCCATTGCGCCGTTCATGAGTATAATTTCCCCAATTCTACCACTATTTGCGCCAGCGTTGTTGATGTAACCGGAGGCGAAATTCGAAGGCGGGCCGGATTGCAGGGAAAAGATATCGACGTCGTCTTCGGCGGGCCTCCCCTGCCAAGGATTTTCGATGATTGGTAAACGCACGTTAGACGATCCCCGAAATAGCTTGGTTTTTCATTACGTTCGGCTTATTCGGGAATTGCAGCCCAAGTACTGCGTATTCGAGAACGTCAAGGGATTGACCTTGGGGCTTCATTCGAAATTCTTGGATGAGCTGATTGCAGAACTACAAGACGCCGATTTTAAAGTTGTTTTGCCTTATCGTGTACTGAACGCCGCGAACTACGGTGTTCCTCAGGATCGGCGACGCCTATTTCTAATGGCGGCTCGGACAGACATGAATTTGCCCTCGTACCCAGAGCCCGACCGGTTTGAAGCCACTGTCTGGGAGGCTATCGGCGACCTTCCCGATGCAGATAAATTCGATCTTCTAACCGACAAAGATTGGGTGTCGATTAAGTGGGCCTCTTCGAGTGTTTACGCGAGGCAGCTTCGCAACATACAGGTCGATCCCAGGAATTTCGGATACCATCGTGACTTTAATCGAAATATCCTTTCTTCCAGTCGTCGTACCAATCACACGGAAGAATCGAAGGCGCGCTTTTTAAACACGATGCAGGGGGACACCGAACCAATCAGCCGGTTTCATAAGCTCGATCCCAACGGTATTTGCAATACCTTGCGAGCAGGAACCGATAGTGCTCGGGGAGCGTTTACATCTCCGCGGCCAATTCATCCTTTCTTGCCGAGGGTGATTACAGTTAGGGAGGCGGCTCGGCTTCACTCGTATCCTGACTGGTTTCGCTTTCACACAACTAAATGGCATGGGTTTCGTCAGATTGGCAACAGTGTTCCTCCTCGGTTGGGTCGGGCCGTGGCCGCCGAAATTGTCAGAAGTTTGGGTAAGCGTCCCAAGAAACCAGCGAAGGTCTGCGGATTCGGCCAACTCGAGTTATTAGAATTCGATATGCATTCCGCGTCGAAATACTTCGGAGTTCGATCCGACGTGATTGCACAACGCTTGCGCAAGTCTCATGCTCGCGAAAGGACTTCCGATAACGGAGCCTTATGGCTTTTTCCATGAGACCGGAAATTCAACGGCTAAATCGTTACCAAGCCATCATCGCCGATGTTTTTAAAAGACACTTTGCGGAGGGGGTTACGAATGTCGAATTTTCTCGTGACGAATTCGTTTCCATTGCCCGATCTCTCAAAATCAAGCTTCCGAAGAACATAGGCGACGTAATTTACGCATTTCGTTATCGCAACGATCTCCCTGAACAGATTCGGGTTACGGCAAAAAAGGATTTCGAGTGGATTATTACCGGAAAGGGACGAGGTCTTTACGAATTCAAGCAGGTGCGGATAGGGCGTATAGTTCCTCGTGAGGAGTTGTTGACGATAAAATTGCCGGACGCAACTCCAGAAATCATTTCTGCATATGCGCAGAGCGACGAGCAAGCGCTGCTCGCTAAGGTTCGCTATAATCGATTAGTCGATATCTTTTTAAGCGTTACCG
Organism: uncultured Verrucomicrobiae bacterium; assembly: GCA_963812985.1. Classification (GTDB taxonomy): domain Bacteria; phylum Verrucomicrobiota; class Verrucomicrobiia; order Methylacidiphilales; family UBA1321; genus JABDGH01. The sequence goes on along the minus strand of CAWEXI010000005.1, from coordinate 1,233,698 downwards.
CCTATTCGCTGCAGAATCATCTTCGGACCACCGTCAAAAGCATAGGCCAGATAGAAATCGACGAGGTTTATGTTGGAGTTGATAAACATGGTCGTCAGTTCGTGGTGCCTGTTCAGGCTAAGGGAGGGACCGATAAGCATGGAATAGTCCAAACTCATCAAGACATTGCATGCTGCCGAGAAAAGTACCCCCAACTGATCTGTCGCCCCATTTCCGCTCAGTTTATGGCGGATGATCGAATTGCCTTGTTCGAACTCATTGCCGCAGGTGATGAGATTAAGATTGTCGATGAGAAGCACTACCAACTCGTTCCTTCGGATACAATTACCCCTGCGGATCTCCAAAGTTATAGTTCGCGTTTTCCTGAGGTCTGAATTCCATCGGTTTGGCTACCGCTTGCGGAGGGTAGGGCTTTCGCGGTAGGGTGGGGCTTTATGGCGCGACATGACTTGAGTTCTCTTCGCTTGCTCTATGAGCTTCCGTTTTTCGATCTGATTGCGCGGGCGCGGGAGGCGTATCGCGAGCATTGGCCGGAGCATGAGGTGCAGCTTTGCACGCTGATGAGTATCAAGACGGGCGGGTGCAGCGAGGATTGCGCGTACTGTGCGCAGAGCGCGCATTACGATACGGGTCTGGCGCGGGAGGCGTTGGCGCCGCTGCCGCGGATCCTGGAGACGGCGGAGCGGGCGCGGGCGAACGGGAGCACGCGATTTTGCATGGGCGCGGCGTGGAAGGGCGTGACGGAGCATGACGCGAAGTTTGCGTCGGTGCTGGAGACGGTGCGGGAGGTGGCGAAGCTGGGGATGGAGGTGTGCGTGACGCTGGGGCAGTTGACGCCGGAGGCGGCGCGGCAGCTTCGGGCGGCGGGGGTGACGGCGTACAATCATAACCTGGATACGAGTCCGGAGTTTTACCCGAAGATCGTGACGACGCACACGTTCGAGGACCGGCTGGCGACGATCCGGTCGGTGCAGGCGGCGGGGATGTCGGTGTGCTGCGGGGGGATCATCGGGATGGGGGAGACGGAGCTGGATCGGCTGAAGATGCTGGAGGTGCTGTGCGGGTTCGATCCGGCGCCGGAGAGCGTGCCGATCAATTGCCTGATGCCGATGGCCGGGACGCCGCTGGATGGTCAGCCGGCGGTGGATATTTTTGCGCTGGTGCGGCTGATCGCGACGACGCGGCTGGCGTTGCCGAAGGCGCGGGTGCGGCTTTCGGCGGGGCGGACGCGATTGACGCGGGAGGGTCAGGCGCTGTGTTTCTTCGCGGGGGCGAATTCGATTTTCTATGGGGACAAGTTGCTGACGGCGGCGAATCCGGGAGTGGATGCGGATCGGAGTTTGCTGGAGGAGCTGGGGTTGGGGATTGCGAAGTAGGGAGGGGAGTTTTCGCACGGAGGGCTGAAGAGGGAGGGAAGGACGGAATGACGGATTTTCCAATGGGGGGAATTTTTTTTGGGGACAGGGGGACGGAGGGAAGCAGGACCAAATTGCTAAATTTTCCAAATTGACGAATTGGGAGGGGAAATTTGGATGGCAGAGAAGCAACGGAGTTGGGGGGACAAGTGCGTTCCTAAATGGAGTTTGGGAACGAGGGGAGGGGACCCAGTTTCGCACGGAGGACCGAAGAGGACCGAAGAGGGGAAGGATGAAGGACGAAATAACGGAATAACGAATAACGGAATTTTTGAATTAGGGAGGGGAAGGCAGGAAGCGAATGAAGAAGGCAGGGGACTGAGGGCAACCTTCGAATGGATTCGTCGGGGCGGGAATTTGTGCTATCCTGAACGTTCCTGTGCAATCGATCCGCTGGCCCCTTCTTTTTTGCTCGGTCTTGGGGCTGCTCATTTTCTCGCTTTACGCCTCGTTCATTTTTACAGGCGTGGCGGCGTGGACGATCGGGCTGATTTATATTTCCTACGATTCGCTCCTGCTGGGTTTCATGGTGGTCTCCAGTAAGATGGCGGTGGAGCGGCAGGAGCAGAAAAGGAATGAGGAGCCAATTTTGCGGGGTGCGAGGGCCGACGGCAAACGGCCGACACTGACGGTGGTTATTTGCGCGCGCAATGAGCGGCTGGTGCTGCCGGAGTGTCTGCGCGCCCTGGCGGGTCAGACGGAGCCGGCGGATGAGATCATGGTGCTGGATGATGGGTCGACGGACAGCATGGTCGATTGGTTGACGAGCGAATTTGGCGTGACGTTTGAGGCGATGGGGACGAGTGCGTTGGGTTGCTCGACGCTGTGGCCGGCGTTGCGGGTCTGGCGCAAACCGAACACGGGGAAAGCGGATTCGCTGAACGAGGGCTGGAAGATGGCGCGGGGGGAAATTGTGGTGACGCTCGATGCGGATACTTATCTCGAACCAGAGGCGCTGGGGGCGACGCGTGATGGCTTCGCGGAGGATGCGAACCTGGCGATTGCGGGGGGTGTGCTGCTGCCGGTGTGTCAGCGAAAACCGGGTGCCGGATTTTTCCAGTTCTTCCAGACTTTCGAGTATGCGCGCGGTTTTCTTTGGCGGCTGACGTTCATGCAGTACGATATGCTGCTGCTGATATCGGGGGCTTTCGCGGCCTACCGGCGCGATGTGCTGGTGGCTTCGGGCGGGTTCGATCCGACGAGCTGGGTGGAGGATTACGAACTGACGCATCGAGTCTATCGGGATAGCTTTGAGGCGGGCAAGCCGGTCGCGATCAAGATCATTTCCGGCGCGCGGGCGACGACCGATGCCCCGGCGAGCATCAAGACGTTTCTGAATCAACGGCGGCGCTGGTTCGCGGGGTTTATCGCGACACATTTCAAGTACCACGGCATGGTCGGCAACGCGAAGTACGGGCGGATCGGGCGCTACATGCTTTGCCTGAAAACGCTCGATTTGCTGTTGCCGATCTATGCGCTGGCGGCCGTGGTGGTATTGATTGTCTTGCTGGCGGTGCGGCACGGGCTGAACGCTTTTATCGTGAAGATCATTGTGGCGAAGCTGATTTTTGATTTGGTGCTGCATGCCTATTCGATAGTGCTTTATCAGAGGTGGCTGGGCATTCCTTTGTCGCGCAAGCTGTGGATGCAATCGGTGGGAGCGACGCTGTCGGAGCCGTTTGTTTTTCAGATCATGCGGCAGATGGGCGCGGTGTTTGGATGGCTGGCTTTTCTGCGGCGAAGGATCGATTGGCAGCCGCAACGGCCGGCGGTGGAGATGGTGGGCGCGCCGACCGAGGCGTTGTAAGCACGCGCGGAAGTTTGCGAATTTTTCCGCGTGACTTCGTTGAAGCGCGAATCAAAATGGCAGGGTGAACCGATCTAAATTTCTCTTCGTTGTCGTTGCGCTGATTGCTGTTTTGCCCTTCGCCTGGAGCCAGGCTTTGAGGGCGGCGGATCCTGTGGTGGTGCTCAAGACGAGCCTGGGTGAAATCGATATCCAGCTCGATCCCAAGGATGCGCCGATCAGCACGGCGAATTTCCTGGCCTATGTGGATTCGAAGTTCTATGACGGCACGGTTTTTCATCGCGTCGTGCGGGGATTCGTGGCGCAGGGCGGCGGATTCACGGCGGACGGCACGCAAAAGGCGACGAACCCGCCGATCAAGAACGAGGCGGCGAACGGATTGCATAATGTGCGGGGGACGATTTCGATGGCGCGCACGAGCGATCCGGACAGCGCGACGTCGCAATTTTTCCTGAATTTTGTCGACAACAGCACGGGGAAATTGGATCCGGGCGGATTCAGTCCCGACGGATACGCGGTGTTTGGCAAGATCGTGAAGGGGATGGATGTGCTCGACAAGATGGAGGCGTTGGCGGGGCCGGGCGATGGTCCGCCCACGCAGCAGATTCTGCTGATCACGGCGCGTCGGAAGTCCTAGCGGACGGCAGGTTCTGCGGATGGCAGGTCCTAGCGGACGGCAGGTCCTAGCGGACGGCAGGTCCTAGCGGACGGCAATAGGGTGACCGCGGCGCGGATATAGCCGCTGTTGTGACTGGCGGCGAAGGGTACCGTTGCCGTTGGCTGCCTAAGCTGAGTAGGCATGGGATAAGCTCTGGCCTTTAAGGCTATGGGCGCGTCTCCCAATAAAATCGAGCTGGCACGCAGAAGGACGCCCGAGGAGGGCGGGGCCGGTCCCGTGCCGATTCGCCTGCACCGCGTTCTTCAAAATGAGATTCAGAAGCGGCAACAGGCCGACCACGCGTTGCGAGAGGCGGAGAACAGGTACCAGAGCATTTTCGAACACGCGCTGGAAGGGATCTTTCAGACTTCAAGGGAGGGCAAATACATCGCGGCCAATCCCGCGCTGATTAAAATGTATGGCTATGATTCTTTCGAGGAATTAGTCGAAAACGTCGCCAACATTGCCACCCAGCTTTATGTGGATCCGCGTCGGCGGGCCGAGTTTGTACGACTCATTCGGGAACGGGGGCAGGTGCTCCACTTTGAGTCCGAGGTGCGGCGGCGGGACGGGAAGACTTTATGGATTTCGGAGAATGTGCGGTCGGTCATCGATGAAGCGGGGAACTTCCTCTACTATGAGGGCACGGTGGATGATGTCACCGAGCTGAAGCAGTCCCGTGAAAAGCTGCAACAGATGCTGGAAGCGCTGGAGCGGACACAAAATCGCCTGGAAAACGAATTGTCCGAGGCAGCCAGCTACGTTCGCAGCCTGCTGCCCGAACCGCTGACGGGGGCAATCGAAACTCAGTGGTGCTATCTGCCCTGCTCGCAACTGGGAGGGGATGGATTCGGTTATCATTGGCTCGATCCTGAGACGCTCGCCATTTATCTGATGGATGTTTCCGGGCATGGGGTCGGTTCGGCGCTGCTTTCCATCTCGGTTTTGAATATCCTGCGGACGCAGTTGCTGGCGCAGACTGATTTTCACGATCCAAGCGCGGTGCTGGAGGGCCTCAACCGCGCTTTTCCGATGGACCGGAACAACGGCAAATACTTCACCATCTGGTACGGGGTGTATCATCAGCCAGAGAGGACGCTGACGTATGCCAGCGGAGGGCATCACGCCGCAGTGCTGGTCGATGACCGGGGCATGGGGCTGCGTCTGCAAACGCGTGGGCCGGGTGTCGGCGTGATGCCGGAGATCAAATTTCCCTCAGCACGGATCGAGGTCCCCGCGGCGGCTGAGATGTATCTCTTTAGTGACGGCGTTTATGAGATCGCCCGCCCCGATGGCAGTTGGCAATCGTGGGAGGAGTTTGCCCACTTCCTGCAGGAGGACCGGCCGCCGATTGAAATGATCGTTAAGCGGATGCAGCAACAGCATGGAGCGGAGGAATTCGAGGATGATTTTTCATTGTTAAAAATGAAGCTGAGCTAGCCCATTCCCGAGGCACCAAGAGAGCATCCGGTCGAAAATAGCTGCCGTCGGCCCGACGGTTATGCATGATTAGCGGCCCGCATGTCAGAGCCCGCGCCCACTTCTTTCCGGAGCATTCTGGGCGAAAGAAATTTCGCGCGGCTTTGGTACGGGCAGATCATCAGCAGCTTTGGCGACCGCTTTTACCAGTTCGCGCTGCTCTATGTGATTCTCGGCATCAAGCAGGGGATGGACGCGGGCAAGGACAGCGCGCGCGTGACGTTTTGCGCGATGCTGCCGGGGCTGCTCTTGGCACCGCTTTACGGGTGGATCGTCGACCGGTTCCCGCGCCGCTGGGTGATGTTTTACGCGGACTTGGCGCGGGCGGCGTTGACGCTGACGATTCTTGATCTGTGGTTCTACTGCGCACAATCTGGCCGCGGTTTTCGGCGTCGTTTTTTTGATGGGCGCTTGCAACGGACTCTTCATTCCGGCGCGGCAGGCGGCGCTTCCGCAGATCGTGTCGGCGCGGCAACTGATCACGGCGAATTCGCTGATTTCGCTGATCGGCGTCATCGCGAATTTCATCGGCATTCCGATCGCGAGCCTCGTGGTTTCGATTTTCGGCGCGCGGAGCAGCTTTCTTTTTAACTCGCTTGGATTCCTCGCCTCGGCCTGGTGCATCTACCACATCAAGTCCGACCTGGCGCCGGACCATGCCAACGTCGAGGCTTCGCACCAGGACAAGGTCGGGACGTGGCGCGGCGCGCTGGCCGGCTGGCGGGTGTTGCGCGAGCAGCGGGAACTCGGCGCGCTGGTGCTGGTCAACTCGGCTTTTTCGTTTATCAGCGCGATGGTGCTGATCACGATCCTGCAGCAGGTCGTGCAGAAGGTGGACCTGACCTCGGTCCATATGCTGGTCAACACGCTGACGAAATTCATCAGCATGATTGCGCCGAAGCCGCCGGTCTTCGAGATCAGGACGCTGGCGTTTGGATTGCTGATGGCGGCGATCGGGCTGGGGCTGGGTGTGGGAGTGGCGATCTGCGGCGCTTCGAAACGGCGCAGCCGAAGCAAGGCGCTGCCCTACCTCGCGCTGGCATTGCTGGGATGTGCGCTGGTCGGTTTTTCGCGGCTGCAGGAATACTGGCCAGCGGTTGCTTGGCGCCGCGTTCATGGGTGTGCTTTCGGCGTTCATCGTGATTCCGATCGAGGCACGACTGCAAAATGATGTCGACGACGCACGACGGGGCCGTCTTTTTGCGCTGCGCAATCTTTGCACCACGACGAGCTTTCTGCTTGGGCTGGCGGTGAATCTGAATGGATCGCTTCTGGCCAGCGTGGGGCCGTCGAACCTGATCGAATATATCGGATTCGCAGCGGTTGGGATTGCCGCGGTGCTGGCGTTGATGAACGCGTCGACGCTCAGCTCTTTTTGGTCAACTCGTCGACCGAAGTCGCCGTATTTACCGGAGTAGGCGTGACAGGCCCGGGAAGGTTGCCGCTGATGTGCGGGGCTTTGTCGCCCACTTGAGCATCGGGCTCGGCGGCTGCGGCGTGGACTTCCTTCTCAAAATCTTCCTTGGCCTTCTTGAATTCGCCGAGGCTCTTGCCGAGACCGCGGGCGAGCTTGGGTAATTTGTCCGCGCCAAAAAAGAGGACGGCGAGGACGAGGATGATCAGCCATTCCGAACCGTGGGGAAGGCCAATAGCGAAAAGAGGATGCTGCATGATGAATTTCCTTGCTATGGAACGTTACGTCACCTCTGGGGGCGGCACAACTGAATTCGGGCGGGGCCCTCTCGTGGCGTACTGCATACAAGAGCGACCAGGTCCTTCGGCTGAGTAAGTATCCCTTAGCGACAAGTAATAAGTAACTTACTGAGATTGAGGACTTTAACCGCGTGTTACTGAGGTAAGATTAGAATAATGTCTGACGAGAATATCGACTTGCGCGGTTTGTTACGTGAAAACTAATATAAGTCAGGAAAACCACAATTAGTTGGGGTATTATACGCCTGAACCTACCGCTAATTGTGGAAAAGTTCTTGCCCTAATTCGCGCTTACTGCACTATGGCGGGTGGCATCTGATGCCGTCCGTCTAGAAAACGGGTAACGAGTAGAGCTTGATTTCGTCGCCAGCACGCTGACGCCGCAAGGCCCAGCAACCTGTTACAGGATTTCTAGGGCTGGCGACATTTTTTTCGCCATCGTTCTTTGGCATAAAGTTAATTTACGGAAAAAAGACCCGGAAGAGATTGGCGTCTCAACCGGGCCGTTTCTAAATAATTTCTGCCCTCCGCAATGGGGTGGAAGGCACCAACCAAAGAATCAATCCAAAGAGAGCTTACTCTCATTTTCTGAGGCGTGTCAAACGTGTTGCACGGAAAAATGACAGTAAACCTCAGTATGAAAACGTACATTGTTGGATATGACCTGAAAGAAGGTCAGGACTACACTACCCTGATCCATGCCATTAAAAAGATTGGAACATGGTGGTGGAATCTGGATTCGACATGGCTCGTGAGATCAAACTCAACGTCCATTGAAATCCGGGATTACCTTCTGCCACACATTCACAGCAATGATAAGTTGCTTGTGATTGAAACCGTTCCGGCGCATTGGGCGAGTTTCGGTTTCTCCGAAACCGCGCTGAATTGGCTGCACAGTAACGCCTGATTTTCATCAGTCGTTTCGATCAGGGCATCCTCGTGGAGGACCATGGGGATGCCTCTGATCTTGATAATGGTGCCTTTTTCAAGTTTTGCGATGGTCATAATTTTTAACTGCAATAGGTTTGCCAAATCGAAGCAAATTTAGCGAGGACATGATGCCAACTCATACCGAAAAACCTATAAGCGAGATTCCACCAGAGCCGAAGAGTCTCGGCGCTGTTGCTGTATTGGGGCCAGCCGGAACCTTTAGTCACCAGTGCGCCAATCTAAAATACCCACAATACTCGCCCTATTTTTGTAAAACATTGCCCGAGGTTCTGGAGGCCGTCAGACATCGGGACTCAGATTTTGCGCTTGTTCCGTTGGAAAATTCCAACTCTGGGAGCATCAAGGAAATTCATAGGGAACTTTTTTCCTTGGCTGGGCAACTTGTCGTTATTGAGTTTGTTCCTCACCATATCGAACAGCACCTTTTCTCGTTCGAGGATTCAATTGAGTCCATTATTGAGGTTTCATCAAAAGATGCCGCCCTTGCTCAATGCAAGGAATGGCTTGAGCATTACTTACCTAAAGCCCGAAGGATACCCACAACGAGCACCACGGCGGCGGTAGTCGCATTAAAAGATCGGCGTCCTGGAGCCGCCGCTCTGGGATCAAACGATTGCCAGGCTCACGGCATTCCAAAGTTAGTTAGCTCGGTTCAAAGCGAACCCAATATAACGCTGTTTGGGAAGATCGCGCGCGAATTACCGAATGAGATTGCCGGTAAAGCTCGGTTTGCCCTACTTGCCATTCCCGACTCCAACAATGATAAATTTGAAAAGCTGCTTGAGACAATGGCTTCAGTAGCAGGTTGCTCGATTACTCACACTTGGATGATTGAGGACATGGAAGAATGCCCTCCAAACACGGAAATCTTTGAGATTGGCTTTTCGGAAACAAGTGGTATATTTCCTGCACTGATGGCTTCAGTGAAACATTTGCTTCCAGAAGCTTTTTTAGTCGGAGCTTATAATTCTATTGGATTTTCCGAGTTCAGTCTCCTAAAACATCAGCCCTATGCCCCATCAAACTTCGAGTATTAATGTCCTCCTCGTTCATCAAAATGGATGGTGGACTGCTCTATCGAAAAAACTTGGTATCGGCGGTTCAGGCGAAAGCGAGCAAGCAGCTCTAAAGGCGTTTAAGCGTTCTTGGCTCTCTCGTCTCAGGCAAGTAAATCCCGACTCCTCTAAAGAAATACAAGAAACTCTTCCCATTAGACCGATTTCGGGATCGGGACAATGGGTTTGCACGCGAAAAATTCGCCTGTCCCCTGAAGAGTTTGCAACAATTTCAAAATAATGAAGGAGACGGACTATAGTGGTTTTTTCAAACTGCTGAATCGTGCTGCGCAGCCACGTCCGCAACCAAGTGCAAAAACATCGGCGTCCCAGTCTTCCGCCGATTGTAACGGTAAGAAAACTCATTCACGTACTTCTGGAGATGCTTCCGCGAAACGGAATGGAACGTCCCATTGATTGACCGCTTCAATTGACTCCAGAAGCCCTCCAGTGAGTTCGTGTGGCACATACCGCGAACATACTCCTTCGCCGAATGCTTGACGCTATGGTGCGTCACGTGGCTTTGGAACCGCACCGTAGGCGCGTAGCTCATCAGTCATCACCGTGCTGCCACCAAGTACCTTGTCTTTGACGTAAGGAACCAGCGTGTACATCGTCACGTCTTTTGCAACAGTTGCAATCACTGGGCCGCCACGTTCAAGCACGCCGATAACTGGAGTCTTGCCCGCGCCACCCTTATGATGGTTGCCCATGCGACGACCGCCAATGTAGGTTTCATCGGCTTCCACGATCCCTTCGACCGTCAGGCCGTCTTCCTTCATAAGCTGGCGAATTTGATGGTTGATCCTCCACGCGCATTTGTACGTCACCCCAATCTGACGTTGCAGTTCCATAGCCGAAATACCGTTCTTGCTGGAGATCATCAGGAACATGGCAAAGAACCACGTTTTGAGCGGCGTAGGTGATTTGTGATAGATCGTGCCTTCGGTCGGATAAAGCTGAAATCCGCATTGGCAGGCGTAAGACCGGCGTGTTACATTCTTCACGACCACCGGATAAAAATGATCCTTAACCCCGCACTTCTCGCACGTCGCTCCCTCTGGAAAACGCTGTTTGTAGATGTATTCCAAGCAGTCCGAATCGTTGGAGAATTGCTTGTTGAAATCCTTGATCGTGTACTTCATAACTGCATGGTACAACGATTCGTACTTGTCGTCAAGGGATAATTACTTTCGGCTGCGACCCGGTCGGACGCTTTTTGCCAGGAGGAAGTTCGTTCCTCGTCTTCGCTCAGTATGACGGAGTGCGGGAACAAGTGGTTTGGCTACTAAAAGGCAGCTTCCTGTGCGCTCGCGGTGCCGCGCTCGCGCATGCGGACAACACAGGCATGCCTGGCGTGTCCGGGCCAACCGAGGAAGTCCATAGCCGTCTCAGGGTTCGCTCAGGATGACGGAGTTTTTTTAGCCCAATCCCAGCTTCTTGAATGTGGCGTCGATGTGCTGGAAATGGCGTTCGGGGGAGCAGAGTTCGTCGATTTCCTTTTCGCTGAGGACGGAGCGAATCTCCGCCGGATTTCTTGAGGTGATATTGCAGCGGTTCGGTGCCGCGCCAGCAGGCCATGGAGGCGGACTGGACGGCTTCGTAGGCGGTCTGGCGGGGAAGGCCCTTGTCGGCCAATGCGAGCAGGACGCTTTGCGAAAAGATGAGGCCCTTCGATTTGTCGAGGTTGGCCTTCATGTTCTCGGGATAGACGATCTGGCGCGCGACGAGGTCGGTGGTGAGCTTGAGCATGTAACTGAGCAGCTCGCAGCTATCGGGAAAGATGATCCGCTCGACGGAGGAGTGGGAGATGTCGCGCTCGTGCCAGAGCGCCACGTTTTCGAGCGCCGCGACCGCATTGCCGCGAATAACGCGCGCGAGGCCGCTAAGTTTTTCGCCGGTGATGGGATTGCGCTTGTGCGGCATGGCGCTGCTGCCCTTTTGGCCGGCGGCGAAATATTCCTCGACCTCGAGGACTTCGGTGCGCTGGAGATGGCGGAATTCGGTGGCCCATTGGTCGATGCTGCTGGCGATGAGCGCGAGCGTGTTCATGAAATGCGCGTGGCGGTCGCGCTGGATGATCTGGGTCGAGAGCAGCGGCGGGCTTGAGGCCGAGCCTGGCGCAGACGTATTCCTCGACGCGCGGATCGAGATGCGCGTGGGTGCCGACGGCGCCGGAGAGTTTGCCGACGGCGATTTGTTCGCGCGCTTCGATCAGCCGCTTTTCGGCGCGGCCGAATTCGTCGTACATGAGCGCGAGCTTGAGGCCGTAGGTGATCGGCTCGGCGTGGATGCCGTGAGAGCGGCCCATCATGGGCGTGAATTTGTGTTCTTTGGCGCGGACAGCGATGGCGACGCGGAGTTTCCCCAGGTCTTCCAGCAGCAGATTGGCGCTGGCGACACATTGCAGGGCCAGGGTGGTGTCGAGCAGGTCGGAGGAGGTGAGGCCGCGATGGATGAACCGGCCGGGTCCGCCGACGTGGGTGGCGACTTCCTCCAGGAAGGCGATGACGTCGTGGTTGGTGCGCTTCTCGTTTTCGCGCACTTTTTCGATGTCGTAGGCGGCCTTGGCGCGGATGATTTGGGCGTCCTCGGCGGGAATGTCGCCGATGGCGGCCATGCCTTCGCAAGCGAGGATTTCGATTTCGAGCCAGTGGGCGAGCTTGGCTTCTTCGCTCCAAAGCGCGGCCATCTCGGGCCGGGAATAGCGGGGGATCATGAAGCCAAGAGCTTAGAACGTGGAGCGGAGATGTGAAGACAAACTGAGGGGACTGAGTTTCGCACGGAGAGCTGAAGAGGATTGAAGAGAAAGGCAGAAAGAGAAGTGAGTGATTCAAAGGCTGCGGTATTTAGCCCGAGCGTGTCTACGGACCAGCTATTTCGATTTGGGCGACTGTGGCGGATAGTCCTGATAGACAATTTCGAATTCAGCATTATTCGAGGTGTAACTGACGCCTGTTTTGGGATCTTTGAATGTAGCGCTGACCGTGTACGTTCCGGGTTTGCTATCGACTGCGAATTCAGCTAGGGCTGCAGCCAATTTATCGAGCGTGTAGTTGCCGGTGGTATCGATCGTTTTTCCCGCTGAGGCGAAAGCCTTTTCAATGCCCGTTTTGGCTCGATCAATTCGGTCCTCAGCCGGAGCCTGCCATTTGCCGCTTGGGGCGAGAGTTCTTTTGCTTTCACCCGCGCTGAAAGCAAAAATGTTAAAGCTCTTTCTTAGGGCTTTTGCTGCGGATCCTTCGAATAAAGTAGATGCCGAGGAAGATTGCGCCGGCCAAACCGAATACCAGGGCAACCGTGGTGGGTGTATCCACCCACTGGTAGAAAGTTCCTGTGGTGGTAACGACTTGTTCGACTTGAGCAGGCTGGGCTTCCATGGAGCTTATATAGCCTGCCCGCGATTTCTTGGCCATTGCAATTCACGGGTCGGTGTGCGCCATTTGTCACTTGCGGCGTGGGGTGGTTTTTGCGACTTTCACCCCTCGCTTCAGGTTGCTTTCCGGGGCGTATTCCATGCACCATATTCTCCAGCTTATCAAGAACCTGTACGACCCGGCGTACATGCAGGGGCTGATTCATTCGGGCGGGGTTCCGCTGATTGCGGCGATTGTTTTTGCGGAGACGGGGCTGCTGGTCGGTTTCTTTTTGCCGGGCGACACGATGCTTTTTGTTGCCGGAGTGGCGGCGGCATCGGTGGGGCCTTCAGGGCAGACGTGGCTGAACATCAGCGTGCTTGTTCCCTCGCTGATTGCCGCGGCGATCATCGGCGATCAGCTTGGATACTTTCTCGGCAACAAAACGGGCCATGCGATTTTCATTCGCGAGGAGGGTTTCTTTTTCAAGCGCAAGCATGCGGAGAAGGCGCACGCCTTTTATTTGAAGTATGGCGTCTGGGCGGTGGTGCTGGCGAAGTTTGCGCCGGTGTTGCGGACGTTCGTGCCGTTCATGGCCGGGGTGGGCGAGATGCCGTATCGTAAATATCTTTCGATCGATTCGCTGGCGGTCGCGGGCTGGATCTGCCTGGTGGTTTTGTCGGGCTATATTCTGGGCGAGCGCGCGCAGAAAAATCTGCACTATATTGTGCTCGGCATCGCGCTGGTTTCGATGTTGCCGGTGATCATCGGCGTGACGAAGGAATTTCTCGCGAGCCGCAAAAGCGAATCTTAGAGCTGACCAGCTTTTTCATTGTCCAATGATTTTTGACAGGAAAACATGAAATCATGAAAACATGAACTGATGGGGAGGGTTAAAAAATTGGCTATATAGTCATAGACCGTCCTGTCTTTCCTTCATGTTTTTCTGTTAAGTTTCGTGGCTCCCAACCGAGACAATTTTTTTATGGCCGAAACAAATCCCAATCCCCAGAACGCCCCAAAATTCAAGCCGGCCCAAAACGCGATCTCGCCGGCGCGCGCGGTTGATTTTCCCGAGTGGTACCAGGCCGTGGTCACCGCGGCGGACATGGCGGAGAATTCCGATGTACGCGGCTGCATGGTGATCAAGCCGTGGGGCTACGGCATCTGGGAATTGATGCAGGCGCAGCTCGACAAGATGTTCAAGGCGACCGGCCACAAGAACGCCTACTTCCCGCTTTTCATCCCGCTGAGCTATCTCGAAAAGGAAGCCGAGCACGTGGCGGGGTTCGCGAAGGAATGCGCGGTGGTGACGCATCATCGCCTCGAGGTGAACGCCGAGGGCAAGCTGGTGCCGACCGGCAAGCTGACGGAGCCGCTGGTGGTGCGCCCGACTTCGGAGACGATTATCGGCGCGACTTACGCGAAGTGGGTGCAATCGTATCGCGACCTGCCGCTTTTGCTCAACCAGTGGGCCAACGTGGTGCGGTGGGAAATGCGCCCGCGCATCTTTTTGCGCACGACGGAATTTCTCTGGCAGGAAGGGCACACCGCGCACGAGACGGAGGCCGAGGCGATTCATGAAACGCGCCGGATGCTCGACGTCTACGAGACGTTCGCGCGCGACCATCTGGCCATTCCGGTGATGACCGGGCGCAAGAGCGTCAGCGAGCGTTTTCCAGGCGCGGTCGACACGCTGTGCATCGAGGCGATGGTGCAGGACCGCAAGGCGGTGCAGGCGGGGACGTCGCATTTCCTCGGGCAGAATTTCGCCAAGGCTTCGGGCATCCAATATCTCTCGCGCGACGGCAAAAAGGAGCATGCGTGGACGACGAGCTGGGGCGTGAGCACGCGGTTGATCGGTACGCTGATCATGGCGCACGCGGACGACGACGGGCTGGTTTTGCCGCCACGGATCGCGCCGACGCAGGTGGTGATCATTCCGATCATTCCGAAGGAAGAGCAGCACAAGGAAATCCTGCGGGCGTGCGGGGCCCTGGCGCAGCAGATCGAGGCGGAACAATTTCACAAGGAAGGCGTTCGGGTCGAGGTCGACCAGCGCGATATCCAGGGCGGGACGAAGAGCTGGGAATGGATCAAGAAGGGCGTGCCGATTCGGGTCGAGATCGGGCCGCGCGATCTGGAAGCGGGCACGGTTTTTGTAGGTCGCCGCGACAAGGCCCCGAAGGAAAAGCAGTCGTACCCGAAGGAAGGATTCGCCTGCCAGGTCCCGGCGCTGCTGCAATCGATCCAGGACGGCATTTACGAGCGCGCACTGGCCTTCCGCCGCGAGAATACAAAGGTGGTCGAGACGAAGGAGGAGTTCTACGCCTTTTTCACGCCGAAGAACGCGGACAAGCCCGAAATTCACGGCGGGTTTGCGGTGGCGCATTGGAACGGCTCGGCTGAGGTTGAAGCGAAGATCAAGGAAGACCTGAAGGTTACGATTCGTTGCATTCCGTTCGAGGAAATGCCGCAGGCGGGCAAGTGCATTTTCACCGGCGAAAAGAGCGAGCAGCGCGTGGTGTTTGCGAAGTCATATTGATTTCAGGGAAACCGAAAAAGGAGACGCTATGGGATTATTTGACGAAGTCTTGGGTGGACTGGAAACGAAGGGCGGCCAGCAGGCGGCTCTATTTGAAGAAGTTTCGAAACTGGTGACCGAGGCTGGTGGCGTGAGCGGCATTGTCCAAAAGTTTCAGCAGAATGGGCTCGAAGGCGTTGTTTCCGGCTGGGTGGGCACGGGTGCGAATCCGGCAATTACCGGAGACCAGATTATGCAGGTGCTGGGTCAGGACAAAATTACCGAAATCGCATCCAGGATCGGGTTGACCGAGCCGCAGGTGGCCGAGGGCATTTCGAAAATCTTACCCCTGGTCATCAATCATCTAACGCCCAACGGCACTGTGCCGGCTCAAGGCGCGGGCGAAGTGGAAGGTGCGCTCGGAGAGTTGAAATCGAAGCTTTTCGGAGCGGCCTGATCGCGCAGTTGAAGTCGTTTCATTAGACGTGGGATGCGCGAGTTTTTGTGGCGTGAAAAGCCCTGGCGATGATCTTTCACCGAATCATTTTCGTCCTGTGGGTCGTGCTGGTTGCGTATTGGATTGGGTTGGCCTTTCGGGCGAAACGGAGGGCCGGGGGTGTTTCGGGGCGGCGCGGGGTGGGAGTACGCGTGCTCCTCGTTCTTGCGGCATTCGAGCTGCGGCACGTTCCGGTATTCCGGGAATTTTCACGTAATCTCTTTTTTTCGTTTGCCCCGTGGTATCCCGGGATTGCGATCGCGGGGATAATCATGTGCGCTTCGGGCATGACTTTTGCCGTCTGGGCGCGCCGGACTTTGGGCCGAAATTGGGGAATGCCGATGTCGCTGCAGGAAGAACACGAGCTGGTCACGAATGGGCCCTACGCGTGGGTGCGGCATCCAATCTACACGGGCATTTTATTGGCGCTGTTTGGGTCGTCGCTGGTGGAGGGGACGTTTTGTTTTCTGATTTTTCTCATCTTCGCCATCTACTTTGTTTATAGCGCGAAGACGGAGGAGAAGCTGATGACGGAGCAATTTCCGAGCGTTTATCCGGCCTACGTGGCGAGGACGAAAATGCTGATTCCGTTGGTGTGGTAGTCGCGAGCGGCCCTAATACGCGCGGGCGGCAAAGGCTTCGTCGAGCGAGCGGAGGCGCCGGGCCATGTCGCGCGCCAGGTTGAAGAGCACGATGGCATAGTCGTCGGGCATTTTTTTGAATAGATGGTGAAGCGTGGCGGCCTTGATTTCGATGAGTCGGACCGGCCCGAGCGCCCGAACCGAGGCGGAACGCACCATGGGTTCGATGATGCACATTTCGCCAAAGAAGGCGCCGCGATGGAGATTGGCGAGGAGCGTGGCGTCGGGCGTGTCGGCGCGCTTGATGATTTCGACATCGCCTTCGGCGATGATGAAGAACGAGTGGCCTTCTTCGCCTTCGCGGACGATCCATACGCCCTCGGTGAAGTCGCGCACGACGCCTTCATGTGCGATCAGGGTCAGCGCGGCCGGACTGACGCCGGTTAAAACCGGAATGGATGACAGGGCGGTGAAAAGCGCGGGGGTCGAGTTGATCATATTAACGTCGCGGGCTGCCGTTGCTTGGACGATAGCAAATAACAGAGCCTCGACAAGTTCGCGGCGAGGGGCTTTATCTTACGCCCTGATGAAAGGGATGATGTTGGGCTGGCTGGCGGTGGGGCTCGCGCTGCTGGTGAGTTTCGGCGTCGATTTCGCCAACACCGCGCAGGGCGGGGCGATTGATTTGCGCAATCGCATCACCGGCGTGCGGCTGCTGAAACATGGGATCGATGCCTATCGCTACAAGTGGCGCGATGGCGAGCCGGAAGAATTTGCCGACGTCTATAACAACCCGAAGTTGCCGGCGAGCAAGACGACGGCGACGCCTGCGCTGTTGATGCTTCATCTGCCGCTGGCCGCACTGCCCTACCGACCGGCGCAGTTTCTTTGGTTTTTTGCGCAATGGATCTTATTGCTGGGAACGGGCTGGTTGTGGCTGCGCACCTGCACGACTTCGCGGCAGCGGTGGCTGGTGGCGCTGGCGCTGACCGGATTCACTTACACGGCGGCCTGGCGATTGCATGCGGAGCGCGGACAGGCCTATGTGCTGCTCGCATTTCTTTTCGCGGGCTGGCTCGTGGCGACGCTGGACCCGAAGCGCGGCAACGGTTTTCTGGCCGGATGCCTCGCGGGATTTCTGGCGGCGTTGCGTCCGCCCTTTTTGTTGCTGGCGCCGTTTCTGGTTTTGCATCGGCGCGGGCAACTGGGAGGTGCGGCGGTGGGATTGCTGCTTGGATTCGCATTGCCCTTGCTGATGAACCCGGCCAGTTGGAGCGATTACTTTTCGGCGATGCAAACCCACTCCGAGCTTTATCGAAACGGCTTCGATCCGCGCCCCGGCCCGCAAAGTTATCCTCCGACCATCGAGGGAATTCCGACGGATACGCTGGGAAATTACGTGGCGATTCCCTACGCCGATTTTTCGCTGCATGCGCTTTTGCGCTGGCTCGGTTTTGCGCCGTTTCCCGCCCTGCCTCTGCTGCCGGCGGTCGCCGTGCCGTATGGATTGTGGCTTTGGTTTTCGCGGAGCGAACCGATCGCGCGGTTGTTGTCGGGACTGGCCGCGTGGTTTTTCCTGGCGGACTTTTTCCTGCCTGCTTATCGCGACAGCTATAACGACGTGCTCATTCTCGACGTGGTGCTTTTGGGGTTTGTCGTGGCACCGAAATTTCCCTGGCCGGCGTGGCCCTTTGCGGTCGCGTTGCCGCTCGGTTGGGCGGTCTATGCTTTTGCGCCGGAGCAGGCGTGGTTGATCAATTTGCCGACAGCGCTTTTCACACTGAGCGCGGTCTTCTTTTTATTTGCGCCTCTTCCCCCGGGAGAACGGGTCGCGCAAAATAGTCAGAGTTCCCTCGACAAGCCCGGGATGACCGGCTTTTAAATGAACGGGTCATGCTGAATTACATCTGGCTCGGATTGATCGCCCTGGCGGTGATCATGGGCAGTTTCCGAGGCAACATCGGCGACGTCGGGCAGGCCGGGATCGACGGCGCGAACCTGGCGGTGAAGATCGCCACGATTTTGGTGGCGATCACCACGCTATGGCTGGGGCTGATGCGGCTGGCCGAGAAAGCAGGACTGGTCAACCGGCTGGGGCTGGCGCTGAAGCCGATCATGGTCTGGCTTTTTCCCGAAGTGCCGCCGAATCATCCGGCGATGGGGGCGATCATCATGAACGTGGCCGCGAATATTTTGGGACTGAACAACGCGGCGACGCCGCTCGGTTTGCGCGCCATGAACGAATTGGAATCGCTTAATTCGCGGCCCGGCATCGCGACGAACGCGATGTGCATGCTGCTGGCGATCAACACGAGTTCGATCACGCTGATTCCGGTGACGGTGATCGCGCTGCTGACGCTTTACCACGGAAAAAATCCGACCGTGATTATAGGCACCTCGCTGGCCGCGACGGCAATTGCGCATGCGTTTGCGATCGGCACGTGCAAGCTGCTGGAGAAAACGCGCTGGTCGATCCGGCAACTCGAAGCAGCCCCCGGTGTGGTTCGCGAGGCTTCCATCGCGAGTGCCAAGTCGGTCGCGGAAGGGCGTCGCGTCGTCGAGCAGGCGGAGCAGGCGGACGCTTCGCTGCCGTGGGTGCCGGGATCGCGCTGGATTCTCGCGGCGGTCGCGGGTCTTTTCGCCGGACTGATGCTGGGCCTCGCCTTTCCGGAGCTGGCGCGCGCGTTGGCGTTGGGGTTCGACGGGATATTTCCCGTTTTTGCCAACCCGGCCGCGACGAGCCAAGCCGTTCCGCCCGAGGTCGCCTCGCGCTTCTTTCTGTGGCGGATGGTCGATGCGCTGTCGCTGCTGGCCATCCCGTGGCTGATACTTTTCTTCCCGCTTTATGCTGCGTTGCGGCGCATTCCGGTCTACGAGGAATTTGTGGCGGGCGGCAAGGAAGGATTCGAAATCATCCTGCGCATCTTTCCCTATATCGTGGGGATGCTGGTCGCGGTCGGGATGTTCAACGCGGCGGGCGGAATGCAACTGGTCACGTGGCTGTTGAGTCCGATCACGACGCCGCTGCATTTTCCCCCGGAGCTGGTGCCGCTGGCGGTGATCCGGCCCTTCAGCGGTACGGCGTCGCTGGCGCTGCTGACCGAGCTGGTGAAGACGAACGGCCCCGATAGCCTGCTCACGCTGACCGCGGCGACGTTTTACGGTTGCTCGGAGACGACGTTTTACGTGATCGCGGTTTATTTCGGTTCGGTTGGAATTCGCAAAACGCGTCATGCCATTCCCGCCGGATTGGTCGCGGATATCATCGGACCGATCGCGTCGGTGATTATTTGCCGCGCGGTTTTGGGGTGAACCGCGCGGCGGCAGTAGCGTCTCGTTTTTGACGCCTAAAATGGCGCTCTAACTTTTAGAACACCCCTTCAGGGCTTTTCTCTCGTTGAATCCTATCCGGCCGTCGCAGATCACGTTTGGAGCTTGGAAGAATGATTGCGCTATTGGACTGAATCGGTTCAGCATATTGCGTGTCTTGGGCAAAGAATTACGCAGTTCACTTTGCAGGTATAATCGCCTGTTCGGTGATTGCTTGTTTAATCGCATGTGTTTCTGCTGGGATTGCCTTTAGTCCCATAATTAATTGAAACAATTGCGCTCGCCTACTATTGCATCACATGCCCCACGGCTGCACCATCAGTCATTCCCAAGCAACGTTGTCGCGCTTCACGGATAACTATAACAATGAAGACTCTTCTCTTGCTCAGTCTTGCACCGACTTTGTGGTTGGGAGTTCGCGCCAATGATACCATTCGGTGGACTACCAGACGCTCGGAGCCGAGGCGTTCACTGCACGGGCGACGAGTCCAAAATCAAACGAGGCGATCCTCCAAGCTATCGCAAAACTGTGTCGCCCGATCCCTGAGTACCCTTCTTGGATTGCCAGCAACAGTATTCCTGGGAATGCTAACATGGACGGAGCCGACGAGCTTAGGAAGTTGGCCGAGAACCATATTAGTTTTACCCGCGAAGAAATTGACAGCATTTTACCAGAGTTGAATCATGTCGACTCCAGTATCCGCAACGATATCAACATCGTTCTCGAGAGAATCTTTGGGATTGGACTTGTGTTTCGCGGGCAAGGTTGGTGGGACTTGGCAGACGATGCCCGGATACCTTATGTCGATGCTTGGAAAAAGTTTTGGGCCGAAAACCGAGCCAACTACGGAACTGAACGACCCTACATTCTTAACGATTTATCCCTGACGGCGGAACTCAAAGATCGTGAGAATCTTCGCATCACCATTGCCAATCACGGTGCACGGCCTGTAAGGCTTTGGTTAGAGTTGCCTGGAAAATCGATAGGAACTGCCTTCAAAGACGAAATCGCACAGCTCAGTCAGGGGGCGAATAATCCGCTTTCCGTCATCACGATCGACCGTAAGGAACTTAAGCCATCGTGGCCAAGGGAAGTTGTGAGGGTTATGTCTCAACGCTATATAACAGATGATGATCTCAAGAAACTTCCAGATCGGGCAGTTCATTATGGCATCATGTCCCTTGGCCCAGGCCAGGAATATCACGAAGAGATAAATCTGGACGAGGCCTTTCCAGATCATGATTTGTCCGGCCAGCGAATAATTTTCGATTACACCACAGTTTACGATCAATTACTCCCCGGCCTCTGGCGGGGCGAGCTTCGATCCGCGCCACTTCAGTTAATTCGATAGCTCACGACTTCTCAGCCGTTGCTGCCCACAAACGATATTTTATAAAGTCAGTCGTTTATGCAGTGTTCGATAATAATTTCTGAATGCGAAGAGCGACGGTGGCGGGAGACGCGGGGGAGGAAGGGCGCGGCTTCCGCCATTAATAGATCTGACGACGCACCGCGAACAGAGGCGGGCTTCACGGGATTCGAGCGTTTCTGCGGTTTGATCTCCGACGGAATGGCATATCCCTTTATGTGGATTCCACCGCATCTGCTAAGCGGCATAGAGGCGCTTATTCTTTTGGCCGTTTCTTGGGGAATTGTTTTTTACCTGTTTTTATGGTCTTCCGTGTCCCTAGTCCGACGGCTGCGCGATTCAAACTGACGCACTACCGCAGTATTGCTCTCGTTTGCGGCAAGGCCCTAATGTGGGACGATGCCGGAACTTGGATTGAATATCGATCACGTGGCGACGCTGCGCGAGGCGCGTTATCGCGGATGGAAGGCGGGATTGCCGCCGGAACCCAACGTCCTGGCCGCGGCGCGGGTGGCCGAGCATGCGGGCGCTGATTCGATCACGGTGCACCTGCGGGAGGACCGGCGGCACATTCAGGAAGCGGATGTGCGGGAGTTGTCGCGCGCGATTCAAATTCCGCTCAACCTGGAAATGGCGGCGACGCCCGAGATGGTGCGCCAGGCGCTGCGTTTCAAGCCGGAGGAAGTTTGCCTCGTGCCGGAGAGCCGCGAGGAAATCACGACCGAGGGTGGGCTCGATGTCCTTGCCGATGTGAAGCGGCTGAAGGAGATCATCGCGAAGCTGCACGTGGGGAAAATCGAAGTCAGCGCTTTCATTGACGCGGACCTGAAGCAGGTGGATGCGGCGCATCGGTCGGGCGCGCAGACGGTGGAGTTACACACCGGCGGATATGCCAACGCCACGACCCATTCGGAGCGCAGCAAGGAACTGGCCCGGCACGGTCGCGCGGCGGCCCACGCGCATGACATCGGCTTGCGGGTCAACGCGGGTCACGGCCTGCATTACAGCAATGTGCGGGAATATATTGAGGACGTGCCGCATCTCCACACGCTGAACATTGGGCACGCGATTATTTCGCGGGCGATTTTTGCCGGGCTGGAACAGGCGGTGCGTGAAATGCGCGAGCTGCTGGGCTCTCACGAGTTTGCGCCACGGGCGGATTAGCTGTTGCGAAGAGGGCTGGATGAAGGCTGAAGCCAATCTGTCGTACGGAGTGCGACAGCTACCCGGCGGTCCTAGACCGCCGCTACAACTGAACTGATCTTTCGACAAGCTCAGGATGACTGAGCTTTTAGAGCGATAATATGATCCTTCAACAAGCTCAGGATGACTGAGCTTTTTAGAGCGATAATAAGTGCGCGCGGGTCCTAGACCGCCGCTATAACTGAACTGATCCTTCGACAAGCTCAGGATGACTGAGCTTTTAGAGCGATAATAAGTGCGCGCGGGTGCTAGACCGCCGCTACAACCGAACTGATCCTTCGACAAGCTCAGGATGACTGAGCTTTTTGAGCGATAATAAGTGCGCGCGGGTCCTAGACCGCCGCTACAACTGAACTGATCCTTCGACAAGCTCAGGATGACTGAGCTTTTAGAGCGATAATATGATCCTTCGACAAGCTCAGGATGACTGAGCTTTTTAGAGCGATAATAAGTGCGCGCGGGTCCTAGACCGCCGCTACAACTGAACTGAACCTTCGACAAGCTCAGGATGACTGAGCTTTTAGAGCGATAATAAGTGCGCGCGGGTCATAGACCGCCGCTACAGGCTGAACTGACCTCAGTCACATGCCGCGGATTTGCGGCGTGGCTTCGATCTTCATGATCGGCTTGGGATCGACGGCTTCGGGATAGTCGCCAGAGATGGAAGGCGGCGAAGTTTTCCCGCGATACTCGGATTGGATGCGGTCGTAAACGTCGTCGGTGTTTTGTTGCGAATTGCGCGCGAGCAGATTGATTTGCTGGTCGAGAAACCGGGCCATGCGCGTATTTTTCGGCTCGATGCGGGGAACGAGCGCCTGGCCGAGCGCTTCGTAACAGAGCGCGGCGGATGAGTTGTCATCGGCGGGTTTTCGGACGGAGCTCCAGCCGGCGTGGATCGATTGAAAGGCGAGGTAGCCGGCGAGGTCGCGGGCCGCTTCGGGATCAGACGAGCGGGCGGTGACGGCCCAACCGTTGACGCGGGCGAGGCTGGCGCGTTCCATGTCCTGCGGCAAAAGCGTGAAGGCATAGGGGAGGGACGGCAGCGATGCGACGAGATCGGAGGGCGCGATCAAAAGCATGGCGCGGCCTTTGGCGAAAAGTTGCCCTGTTGGCCGGCCGGCCTTGGGCACAGGGGCGGTGACGGTGAGGCCCTGAAAAATTTCGTGGATGAATTCGAGCGCGCGCATTTGCGATTCCTTGGTGTTGGCATCGGCGAGGTGCCACGTGGCCTGGTCGAGCGCGGGATGGCCGGCCTGCGTGCAGAGGACGTTCCAGAAATCGAAATCGGCCGGGAGTTCGAGCGGGTAAACGGGCTGGCCGGAGGAGTCCTTCAGTTTGAGGGATTCGAGGGCGCGCGCGTCGGCTTCGAGGATGTCCCAGTTCCAGTGATGGTCGGGGTAGCCGATGCCGGCCTGATCGAAGTAGGACGAGTTATAGAAAAGCACATCGACGGAAAATTCAGCGGGCATGGCCTTGATATGAGCATCGACGGTGAAGGCTGCGATGCTGCGTGGAGCGGTATCGGCAGGTGGGGTCACGTCGATGAGGTCGCGGTCGGGATCGAGGCCGGAAAAGTCGCGCGCGGCAACCAGGCAGACATCGGGCGGCGCGTCCGACACGAGGGCCTGAGCGAGATCGCGGCGATAACTGGCGACGTCGCCGTCGATGGTCAACGAAGCGCGACGTCCCGTGGCGGCGGCAAAGGCATCGGCTTCCGCTTCGAGCTGCTGCGCCTCGCTTCCGGAAGCCCAGGCCATGACGCGAATTGTCGGACCGGGGGGGACTTTCGGCGTGTTGGGATGCGGCACGGTTTCGGGAACGGGCACGCCGTTCGGAGCGTTGGGGCTCGGCGCAGGCACGGCCGGGAAGGGCCGCTGGTTGTTGCTCGTGGGAATTTCGTCCCTGGTCCGCGGGAAGGTGAGATAAACGAAAAGTGCGGCTCCCAGGAACGCGAGCAGAAAGAAGATGGCGACGGCTTTTTTAGGCACAAGAAGATTGTCTGGGTTGGGTTAATTTCGAAGTCGAACGGTTAAAACGACGCCGATCAAGATGTTGAAGTCTTTTGCATATTAACGTAGCGCAAAAAGCTGTTTTTCGATGCAAAAAAGGAAAAAAACAAGGGGATTGACCGGAACGGTGGAATAGTTAGAGGTCCTTCGACGGCGCCAGGCCAAAAGCCTGGCTTGCTCAGGATGACAGACTTTTAAAGATTCGCTGACGCGAAGGCTGAACGGATCCTTCGACAAGCTCAGGATGACAGATGCTTGGCGACAAACTTTTGCCGCACTAACCGTGACGATTGAATCGCACTTCACGAAGTGGCGCGAGCCCGCTATCAAATGAAGATGGAATCACCGGACAGCCGCGCTTTTGCGGGCGAGGAACGCTGGACATCGCTGTGGGTCGTAGCGCTGCTGTCGCTACTGGCCCAGCTTTGGCTCTGCCAGTTTTTTTCCTTCGGCGAACGCGTGCCCGTTTCGATTGATGTCAACCCGTCGAACCTCTGGAAATTCGCCTATCATTTTCCGCCGGAAGGCACGTTTCAAGTGCTGAACTGGCTCGGTGTTCCCTATACAGCGCAGGCGCTGAATCCGTTAAGCCTGGCCGTGGCCAACGTCTCGGCGTGGCTGTTCTTCACCGCTTACGTGCCGGTGATCTCCACATGTGCGCTGCTCGCCATGGCCGCTTTTCTGCGCGAGCTGGAGCTGTCCCGGCCCGCGGCGATTTTCGGCGGAGTGATCTATGCGTGGCAGGGCGATCTTTTGCCGTTCGTTTATCCGGGCCATTACGGCTATATCACGTCGTGGCCGTTTTTCGCGATTGCGGCCTGGGGCGCGTTGCGGGCGGAGCGCACCGGCTTCTGGGCCTATTCCGTGATCAGCGGCGCGTCGTGCGGAATCATGGTCGGTCTACTGACGAATGCCGACCGGGGGGCCATCGCGAGTCTGCTTGTCGCCGCGCTTTATCTCGCGCCGGTGATCAAACGTGCCAACCCCGGACGCAAGCTGGTGGAGTATCTGGCCGACCTGCGTCAACTGGCGCTCTGCATCGGCGTGGCCGCTTTGATTGCGCTGGCTCCTTTGCTTGCGCTGTTTCAAAGCTACATCGTTGGAGTTAAACTCGCCGGCACCGCGGATCGCGAGCAAACCTACAAGCTGGTCACGCAATACAGCCTTGGCCCGGCGGAGACGCTGACCTATCTCGTGCCCGGTTTTTTTGGCTGGCACTCCAATCATCCCGACGGGCCTTATTGGGGTTGGATCGGCGAATGGCCCGACTGGCCGACCAATCATCAGGGCACGGGCAATCTCAACCTCGCCATCAGCACGACGGGGACGGTTGCCACCGTGCTGGCCATGATCGGCATCTGCCTGCTCGTGCCGGGAGAGCTGCTCGGGCCGGCGCGGCTGACGGAGCGGCAACGCTTTTATGGGCGTGTCCTGCTCGGCCTTGGCGCCGTGACGCTGGTTTTGTCGTGGGGCTGGCACACGCCATTTTACCGGCCGCTGTTCGCCCTGCCACTGATGGACAAATGGCGCAATCCGCTGAAGTGGCTGGAGATGACGAATTTTGCGCTGGTCGTCCTGAGCGCGATAGGCGTGCAGCATCTCATGGGTTCGTTGGATGGGGATGTGCCCGTGACAAAAATGGTGCGCCGCCGCCTGGTCTGGTTTACGAACCTGCTGGTCATCCTGCTCGGGCTCGGATGGGCGGCGAGTTATCCGCTGGCCATTCTTCTTGAGGCGCGGTTTCACGCGGAGGGCGCCGATCCGAATGCCGTCGCCGGGATGATGGCGACGATGCACACGTCGCTGCTCGTGGCACTTTTTATCGCCGCGCTCGCCGCCGTGATTCTGCACGCGCTGTGGCGTCCGGAGGCGTTGCGCCGGTTGACCCTGGTGAATCCCTGGCTGCACCGCGCGTGGCAGGCGATGCTTCGGCCACGAGCATTTGCCGTTGACCCTGGCGCTGGCGCTGGCCGCGCTGGCCGCCATGCAACTGGGCTGGGTGGCGCGACAATTCATCGAGCCCATTGCCGCTGGCGGATTTGACCGAGACCAATCCGCTGCTGGAAGCACTGCGCAGCGAGGGCAACCGGGTCCGCGTCAGCGTGGCGACGGAGGATCCCGTGCTCAACAGCCTGCTGCAAAACCAATTCGCGGCCATGAAGATCTCCTGCCTCGATATTTCCGCGGCGTCGCGCATCCCGGATGATCTCAACACTTTTTTCCAAACTTTTGACCAACGACCAGGCGCGGCTTTGGTTTTTAGCCGGGGTGAAAAATGTGGTGGTGCCGGAGCAATCGCTCGCACAAATGAGGCAGGATCCGGGCGTCGCGGCCAACATCGATCATGTTTATGGGTACACGCTCCAGCCGACCGGTTCGCCGGACTTGCCCTCGCACGCGCTCGTGACCATGAAGGATTTCCTGGCCAAGGCGACCCTGGTGCCGCACGCCGAATTTTTTACGACGGGCAAAGCGCTGCTCCAGCGACTTAAAGATTCGGCATGGAATCCGAGGGCGAGTGTGCTGATGGATTCATCGACGGAAAAACAAAAACGCAGCCAGCCGCCAGTCGAGGTAGTTCCAGCGAAAAAATTTCCGGGCCAGACCAAGTCAGCCTCGAGACTTACACGCCGACGGAAATCGAAATTGAGGCCCAGTCCGCGCAGGGCGGATACGTTTTGATCGATGACCAGTACGATCCCGATTGGCAGGTGCAGGTGAATGGCTTGAATGCCGAATTGCTGCGTGCCGATTATATCCTGCGCGCCGTGGAGATTCCGCCGGGGCACTCGACCGTGAGTCTGCATTATATCGCGCATGACCATATCGCCGGGGTCAGGCTGGCTGCCGTTGTCGTGAATAATTTCAGTGACGGCATCATGCTCGCGGCATGGCTGATCGCAGGTGTCGCAATCAGGTGGAGCTGCAAACGACGAAGCTTTAAACACGGCGCGAATTCGTTAGCATCTCGGACTTGAACGCGAATCCAACCGAAACTTGCGCGCCGATCAACTGGCGCACGGGACTGTTCGTTTTCCTGGCGATGCTCGCGCTTTCCCTACCGCAGGCCGCGCTGCTGCCGCTGCTCGACCGCGACGAGCCGCGTTTCGCCGAGGCCAGCCGCGAGA
Source organism: uncultured Verrucomicrobiae bacterium (assembly GCA_963812985.1). Taxonomy (GTDB): domain Bacteria; phylum Verrucomicrobiota; class Verrucomicrobiia; order Methylacidiphilales; family UBA1321; genus JABDGH01. The sequence goes on along the minus strand of CAWEXI010000005.1, from coordinate 1,206,623 downwards.
TGCTGCAAAGCGGCAACTTTATCGTGCCGACTTTCAACGGCGCACCCCGCTACGCCAAGCCTCCGCTGATCTACTGGTGCCAGGCGATCTGCTTTGAGGTTTTCGGCGAAAACGCTTTCGCCGCGCGCCTGCCTTCGCTGGTGGCCACGGCAGCGACGGCGACGCTTTTGCTGACGTGGGGTGTCCGTTTGGGAAGCGAGCAAATGGGAATCGCCGCGGCGCTGTCATACGCGTTCTGTTTGCAAACCGTCCAGCAGGGTCGCGTCGCCACGGCGGATGCGCTGCTGATTTTCTTCATGACGCTGACGGCCTTCGCTGGCTGGCAAATGCTGCGGCCAAAAGAGCCGGGACGGATTCGCGGTGTTTGTTTTGTCGTGCTCGCGCTGGGTTTCGCCGGCGGTTTTTTGGCGAAGGGGCCGGAGGCGTTGCTGCCGATTTTTCCGCTTCTGTGGTGCGCTCGCACTGCGGGTCGCGGAGTCGTAACGAAAGTGGTCGTGAGCTTTGTCGTCGGAGTCGCCATGGTTTTACTCTGGGCGATTCCGGCTTACATCGAGACGCACGGCGATTACTGGCGCGTCGGGCTGGGCCAGGATGTCGGCGCGCGCATGGTCACGGGTTTTCAGGGCCACGGAGCCTCGACCTTCATCTGGTATCTGCTGACCCTGCCGTTTTATCTCGTGCTCTTCTGGCTGAGTGCGCTCCCGTGGTCGCCGCTCTTGGTGATTCATCACAAAAAACTTTTCGACGCGTGGCAGATGGACCTCACTGACCTCTATTTGCTGCTCAATGCCGGACTCATCTTTCTCGTTTTCTCGCTCATGGTGACCAAGCTTCCGCACTACACGCTGCCGGCGTTTCCGTTTCTCGCTCTTCTTTTTGGTCGGCGGTGGTTCGCAGTCGGTCTATCCGCGTGCACTCCAGTTCAACTCGGCTGGATTTCTGGCTTTGTCTTTGCCTTGTTGACTGCCGTGCTCGTTCCCCTCGCCATGGCCTACCACGGCACACCTTCACCGGTGGGTGAACTGGCTCGTGATGCGCATGGCGTGCTCGCGCCGGGAACCGATTTCGCACTCGTCGATTTTCAAGAACCGAATGCGATTTGGGAAATGCGGCGGGTGGTTAAGGATTATGGAAAATCGATCTCGGAAGTTGACGCTGTTCCTTTTCTCAATATGCCCGGTTCACGAGCGGTGGTGCTTTCGACTTCTGTCTGGCAGAAAATCAGCGCCGGGAAGAATCCCTCCTGGAAAACATTCGAAGCCCGTGGCTGGAACGCGGCCAAGCTACGTTTCGTCGATCTGACGCTGGTCGTGAAGCCATAGTTCAGTTGTAGCGGCGGTCTATGAGCGAATACGCCTTTGAGTCCAGTCTCCCTTGAGCCAGATACAGCCTTATCCTTATGAGTGAACTAAGATATATCTTATCTGTGCTAACGTGTCTGTTCCTGGCGCAGTCACCCGTTCTATCTGATGCGTTCGTAAAAGGGGCTGACGTGGGATGGCTGTCACAAATGGAAGCGACGAACTATAGGTTTTACGACGCTAATGGGATCCAAAAAAAGTGTCTTCAAATCTTGAAAGAAAATGGAATCAACACCATTCGGCTCCGGGTATTCGTCAATCCCTTATCAGACAGAAGGAATGGTCATTGCAGCAAGAATGAAGTGGTGCAAATGGCCATTCGTGCCAAAAACATGGGATTCAGAATCATGATTGATTTCCACTATAGCGACTCGTGGGCCGATCCCAGACAACAAAGGAAGCCGGCAGCGTGGTCTGACCATAATTTTTCCCAACTGCTTGCAGACGTTTACGATCATACCTATGACGTACTCAATACCTTGAAAGCCGCCGGCGTTACTCCTGAATGGGTGCAGGTGGGCAATGAAATTCCACAGGGGTTATTATGGCCGGAAGGCCGCACCTCCCATTGGCCGCAACTGGCCGAATTGCTGAATAAAGGCTACGATGCAGTAAAGGCGGTAGACAGGTCTATTAAAGTGGTAATCCATCTGGATCACGGCGAAAAGAACGGCAAATTCAGAAAATTCTTTGATAACTTCCAAAACAATGGCGGTAAATGGGATGTCATCGGAATGTCTTACTATCCATACTGGGAACACAAACCCTATACCGCAACGATTGATAATCTGGGAGCTAATCTAAAAGATGTGGCTTCCAGATATGGCAAGGAAGTCATGGTGGTCGAAGTCGGGGGAGAATCCAACAAAGCACAAGATACCTATGACATGCTGATGGCCGTTCAGGAAAAGGTAAGGGCGGTTCCAAACGGTCAGGGGCTTGGCGTCATTTACTGGGAGCCGGAGGGGGAACAAAGCTGGAGTGGTTACAATCTTAGTTGCTGGGGGAAAGACGGAAAACCAACCATGGCGATAACTGCATTCAAACAGGATTAGAGGGGCTAAAGACCGCCCGCGAAACAGGCCCCCAGCGTCAAATTCCTGCACCTGGATGCGTCCACGGCGATCTTCTCCGTGGGCTCCGGCGAATACACCTTTCAGTCCAGCCTCCCCTGAGCCAGTTATCGCTGCATAACAACCACACTCCTAAACGCATAACAAACAGATGGACATGAGCTCCACCGGCAAAACCAGAATCATTTGGTCTCGATGTATAAACCAAACCACCGGCAGAATCGAATTCTCATGAATATTCACCTATCACGGATACCTGGACTCCTTGGCATCCTCTTTGCGCTCCTTCCGGCGCTCGCTTTTGCGGCTCCGATTCCGGTTGCCTCCGTTCAGCGCGATTCCGATGGGGTGACGCTGAAGATGCAACCCGGCTTGATGCGTCTGCAGGTATGCACGGATCGCGTGATTCGCGTGATTTACTGTCCCGGCGAGACGCTGCCGGCACTGGAGAATTTCGCCGTCGTCGCGAAGTGGAAGCCTGTGCCGTTCGATATTCGGCAGGATGCGCGCGTCGTCACCCTCTCCACGGGCAAGCTGACGGTGCGCGTGGACAAGGCCGATGGCGCGCTCCATTTCCTCGATTCTTTCGGCAGGATGTTGCTTGAGGAACCGGCCGGCGGCGGAAAATCCATGCCCGCGGTGACTGTGAATCACGAGGCCGCATTTGCGCCTGCGCAGACGTTCCTTTCGCCCGCCGGCGAATCGCTCTGGGGATTGGGCCAACACCCCCAGGGTACCTGGAACTGGCGCGGAATGCCGTATCAATTGCGCCAGCTCGATGCCGACATTTCGCTACCGGTGTTCGTTTCCAGCCGTGGCTATGGGATCCTCTGGGACAATGCTTCGCTGACCGATTTTAACCCTATCGATGGCGATCTTGAGCTTGATCCGAAAACTAAGACTGCAAGCTTCACCGCGGGCGCAGGCGGCGATTATGTGTTCAATATTCGCGAGAGTGATGCCCGTCGCGAGCTAGGCATCAAGCTCGACGGAAAATTCCTGGCGCACATCGTGAATTACTTCGTCCCCTACACTCTCAGCGCCGCGACTCATCTCGAGGCGCATCAGACCGTCCAATTGGAGGTGGTCGGCGGCGGTCGAAACACCAAGCTTCAGGCTGCGCCGCTCTCGAATCATACCGCCTTCCGCTCCCAGGTCGGCGATGTGATCGATTATAGCTTCTTCTATGGGCCGGCCCTCGACGATGTCATCGCCAGCTATCGTCAAGCCACCGGCGCGGCGGAGATGTGGCCGCTTTGGGCCTACGGCTTCTGGCAGTGCCGCGAGCACTACAGTTCGCAACAGCAACTCCTGGACGCCGCAAAGGGATTCCGCGACCGCCATATCCCCATCGATCTCATCATCCAGGATTGGCAGTATTGGCCTCCGAAACTTTGGAACGCTTACCAATGGGACCTGAGCCGGTATCCGGAGCCCGAGCGGGATGATCCGGACGCTCCATGACGAGCATATCCATTTCATGATCTCCACGTGGAGCAATCCGCGGGGTGTGGCCGGCGACGCGCTCGCCGCCGCGCATCTGCAGATCGAGAACGGCCACGACTACATCGAGCTGACGAATCCCGCCGCGCGCGCGATGCGCTGGGAGTATGTCCAAAAGGCATTCTTTAGCATTGGCACCGACGGCTGGTGGCAGGACTGCACGGAGCCGAATGACTGGTCCGACATCATGGAAGACCGTCAGTTTTTCAGCGGATCCAGCAATCGAGTGCGCAATGCCTACGCGCTATTCGCCAGCCAATCGACCTATGAGGGTCAGCGCAGTCAGGATCCCTCCAAGCGTGTGGTCATCCTGACGCGTTCGGCGTTTCCCGGTATTCAGCGCTACGGCACCGGTTGCTGGTCGGGCGATATTTTCGGCGACTGGCAGACCTTTCGCGCTCAGGTCACCAATGGCCTGAGCTTTTCGCTGTGCGGCATTCCCTATTGGACCACCGATACCGGCGGATTTTTCCGACCGAAGGACCAGTTCAGCAGCCCCGACTACAATGAGCTGCTGCAGCGCTGGTTTGCCTGGAGCACCTTTTGCCCCATTCTCCGCATCCATGGCGGCGACACCGCGACCGAGATGTGGAAGTGGCCGATGGCGGAGAAGACGCTCAAGTTTTTTGACGCCCTGCGCTACCGCATGCTGCCTTACAATTACTCGGTGGCATGGATGACCACGAGCGGTGGTTACACGCCCATGCGCGCGCTGCCGTTCGATTTTCCCGCCGATGGCAAAGCGGCAACAATCGATGACGAGTTCATGTCCGGCCCGGCGTTGCTAGTGAGTCCCGTCACCCAGCCTCATGAAACGCCAGCCACTCCGGCTCCGGCCGGGCAGGGGGTGCAGCAGCGGCCTGTTTATCTCCCCTCCGGCGCCGGCTGGATTGATTTCTGGACAGGTAAGTCGTTAGCCGGCGGCCAGACCGTTCTGGCCGATGCGCCCATTGACCGGATTCCGCTTCATGTGCGCGCCGGCTCAATACTGCCGCTCGGTCCCGCATGCGACTATGCGGGCGAACATCCCGCCGGCCCCATAGAATTGCGCGTCTATCCCGGCTCGGACGGCGCCTTCAATCTCTACGAGGACGAGGGGGATAACTACAATTATGAGAAGGGCGTTTATGCCGTGATCCCGATCATGTGGAACCAGCGGGAGCAGAGCCTTACCATCGACCGCCGGCGTGGCAATTATCCCGGGATGATCCAATCGCGCGCCTTCCACATCGTGCTTGTCCGCCCTGCCCATGGCGTGGGAGCTGACGAAACGGCCGATGCAGACCGCGAGATCACTTATAATGGCGATCCAATAACGGTTTCCTTGAAATAATAGTAATTGAACTCTCTGACTTAGGCACGTAAGACGCCATTCTTTGGCTGCCCTATTTTCGGCCATTGGCCTTGCGACCTTATTAACCTGTTGCGTCCGCCTTATGTTGCCGGTGGATACGCTACGCATAACAAAGGTTTCCATTTCCTTACTCGAAAGCGCACAGTCAGACTTGGAGATCCTGTAGAAAAGCGTTATACTAGGAAAACTTAGGGAAGGGGACGGCGGGATAGCATCCATCTATGACCGTCGCATTCTTCCGTATCCATTCAGCGACGGTCATAGACCGCCGCTACAGTCTGAAGGAATAGTTAGAGATCCTTCGACAAGCTCAGGATGACAGGCTTTTTATAGAGTCGCTTTCGCGACGGAGAGGCAGCGACGGTCACGGACGGCGGCTACATCACTTTCCGATGCAGAAATTCTGGAAGAGGCGCGTGAGAATATCCTCGTTGTCGGTCTCGCCGATCACCTCGGCGAGATCGTGCAGCGCATCGCGCAGTTCGACGCTGACGATTTCGAGGCCGACCGAGTTGGCGCAATGCTGCCAGCGCGCGATCGAGCGACTGCGCGGCGCGTTGCAGTGTCGCGTTCTGGCGCGCGTTGATCGTGAGGACGGTTTCGGTTTCGTCGGTGACGTCGGCCAGCAACGCGGCTTCGATTTTCGCCTCAAGATCGGTCGAGGCCTTCGCCGGTCATCGCGCTGAGAAAAATTGCGTCGGCCGGAAGCGAAGGCATGCCGTCCCAGATCGGATTTATTGGCGATGAGCAGGCTGCGGAATATTTTCGGGCAGCTCGATTTTCGCCGGCGCGTAGGGCTGATGCGCCTCGACGACGTGGAGGAGAAGCTGCGCCTTGGGCAGCAGCGCGCGGGCGCGGCGGTTGCCTTCGATTTCGACCGGATCGGTCGAATCGCGCTGGCCGGCGGTGTCGATCAGGCGCAGCGGCAGGCCGCGCACGTTGCACGTGCGCCTCGATCAAGTCGCGCGTCGTGCCGGGCGTGGGCGCGACGATGGCGCGGTCCTCGCGCAGCAGCGCATTGAGCAGGCTCGATTTGCCGACGTTCGGCTCGCCGACGATCACGGCCAGCGCGCCTTCCTGCAGGATGCGGCCGAGCGGCGCGGTGCGGAGGAGCTGCTCGATTTGCTCGCGGACATTCTTCGACGCGCGCGGGAAATTCCGGCGCCGACGCGCGGCTCGATTCCTTCCTCCGCGAAATCGAGGCTGGCCTCGAGATGGCTGAGCAGGTCGACCAGCTCGGCGCGCACGGTCTCGAGCGCGTGGCCGAGCCGGCCCTCCTTCATCGCGCGGGCGCTGGCCAGCGCGCGTTCCGTCGGCGCGTAGAGGAGATCGAGCAGGCCCTCCGCCTGGGTGAGCGAAAGCTTGTCGTTGAGAAAAGCGCGCTGGGTGAATTCGCCCGGCCGGGCCGTGCGCGCGCCGAGCGCCAGGCAGGCGCGCACGATGTTCTCCACGATGTGCGGATTGCCGTGGCAGGAAATTTCCACCGTGTCCTCGCCGGTGTAGGAATGCGGCGCGCGCCAGAAGGTGAGCACGACGTCGTCGAGCGTTTTGCCCTGGTGCGCGAGCGTGCGGTAGACGGCGTGGCCCGGTTGTCCGTCGACCTTGGCGTCGTGACGAGTCGATCGATGATGGCGCGGCTGTCCGGGCCGCTCAGGCGAATGACCGCGAGCGCCGCGACGCCGGGCGGCGTGCTGAGGGCGACGATGGTGTCGGTGGTCATTTCCCAGTGTAGCGGCGGTCTATGCCGTCGCACTTTAATTCTGTCGATGGGACCGCGCAGGGACATCGGCTACTACGCTTTGAAGCGGCGTAAGGCAACCCATGCGCGTTGGCCACGGCCTGGCAAGTCAGCTGCCCGTCGTGCACATTGACGCCTTGGGCGAGGCCGTCGAATTTTCGGCATGCCTCGGCCAGACCGAGTTCGGCCAGCGCCTCGATGTAGGGATAAGTCACATTGGTCAGCGCCTGCGTCGCGGTGCGGGCGTAGGCGCCGGGCATGTTGGTGACGCAATAATGGAGCACGCCTTCCTCGACGAAAACGGGATCGTCGTGCGTGGTGGGGCGCGAGGTCTCCGCGCAGCCGCCCTGGTCGATGGCGATGTCGACGAAGACGCTGCCCGGCTTCATCGAGCGCAGCATCGCGCGCGAAATCAGCTTCGGCGCCTTCGCGCCCGGCACGAGCACCGCGCCGATGAGCAGATCGACCGTGGGCAGCAGTTCGAGCGAGATGCGCCTCGCTGGAATAGAGCGTGTGCGTCGCGCTCATGGTGATGTCGAGGAAGCGCATGCGCTCGACGTCGACTTCGAGGATGGTGACGTCCGCGCCGAGGCCGGTGGCCATGCGCGCGGCGTTGACGCCCGAGGTGCCGCCGCCGAGCACGACGACCTTGCCCGGCAGCACGCCCGGCACGCCGCCGAGCAGCACGCCTTTGCCGCCGTGCGGCTTGGCCAGAAAATGGCCGCCGACGATGACCGACATGCGCCCCGCGATTTCGCTCATCGGCTCGAGCAGCGGCAGGCGATGGTTGCGCGTGACCGTTTCGTAGGCGATGGCGGTGACGCCCGATTTCAGCAGCGCGTCGGTGAGCTCGACGGCTCGCGGCGAGGTGCAGATAGGTGAAAAGAATTTGGCCTTGGCGCAGAAAGCGGATATTCGCTCGGCAACCGGCTCCTTGACCTTGACGATGAGATCGGCCGCGAAAGGCCTCCTCGTGGGAGTCGACCAGCTTCGCGCCGGCGGCGGCGTAGTCGTCGTCGGGATAACCGGCGTCCGCGCCCGCGCCGCGCTCGACGAGGACTTGGTGGCCGTGCTTGACGAGTTGGTAAACGCCGGAAGGGAGCAGCCCGACGCGATGCTCCTGCGTTTTGATTTCCTTGGGGACGCCGATGATCATGGCGGGGGAATCATAGCATGGGTAGCCGCCGCTGTCCCTAGCGGCGGTTGATCAGGAATTTGGCATCCAAATGTAAGGCCAAGCGTGTGGTTGGTTAACGAGCCCGGCACGCACTGGATTTTCCAGAATATACTCAGCCTTCTTGCTGAATGTTTTCTTCGTTTCGCAAACGGTGTTCGAAAAAATTCCGCTGCCATGAGACGGAGTGATTTCGTGCCAGTGCGCGTTTCCAAAGGCCCACGACTTGGGAAAGGATTTTGTCCGGCGGAAAACAAACCAAAAGATGGATGTGATCTGGCATCAGCAAGGCGAGATGACAGAACCAAATTTGGTTTTCGTCATAGAATCGAATGGAATCGAGAATTGCCGGACCAACGGTATCTTTGCAGAAGTGATTTTGCTTTCTTGGTTCTGCGCAAAGAGTAACGAAATAATCGGCGTCCGGCGTCACCCAGTGAGGTGTTTCGTGATTAAGATGTTTGCGGGGGATCATGACTCAAAAGGCACCGCCGCTAGGGACAGCGGCGGCTACCTACTGCGGCTTCCAGTCGAGGACAACTTTGGTGCAGCGGTCGCATAATTCGGGATGATCCGGCGTGGCTGCCGACGTGGTCCTAGTATTTCCAGCAGCGGACGCATTTCTTCATGCCGTGGTCTTCCGCGCGCGTGACGGTGATGGTTTCTTCGCCTTCGGTTGGCTTGATGACGACTTTGGAGACGATGAAGAGTTCTTCGAGCAGGGCAGCGTCGATCTGCGCTAGTCTTCAGAATTGCGCTGTTGTTAATCTCCACATACGCCTCGAGGCTCTTGCCGATTTTTTTTTCGCGGCGAGCTTCTTCGAGTTTTTCATTTACGCGCGAGCGCAGTAAGCAAGATCCGTTTTCAACTCTGTTAAATGTTAGGTGGCGTCGATATCTAGACTGTCCGTAGATTTCTTGCAGTCCGGAAAGAATGTTGTGTGGATAGAACTCTTGTTCGCCGACAGACTGCCACGCTTCTTCGGCTGTAAACGGGATGATCGGAGCCAGCAATCTTGAACAAGGCCACGGAATATTGCGCTCATGACCGTCTGTGCGGCGCGACGTGTCGGATCGTTTTGGCGCATTGCAATACAGCCGATCTTTCAAAACATCGATGTAGAGAGAAGAAAGTTCGACCGAGCAAAAGCGATTGATGGTCTGATAGACCTGGGAAAATTGATATTGCCGGTAATAGCTCATGACACTCGGCGACAAGTGCCAAGATAGCGATCGAAAAATCGTAGGTCTAAGTCGGTCCATTGTTCTCGAGGCACCGAGTCCTTCTCCGGATCAAAGTCAGCGAGGTTGCCGAGGAGGATGCGCAGGGTGTTGCGGATGGAGCGGTAGGTGTCGGCGACGCGGGCGAAGATGTCGTGCGAGAAGGGGATGTCGTCCTGGTAATCCTGGCTGGCGACCCAGAGGCGCAGGACGTCGGCGCCGTGCTCGTTGACGAGCGTCATGAGATCGACCGGCTTCTGGTAGCCGGTGCCCGACTTGGAGAGTTTCTTGCGCCTCGATGTCGACGACGAAGCCGTTGGTGAGGACGGCCCTGTAGGGCGCCTGGCCGGTGGCGGCGACGGAGGTGAGCAGCGACGACTGGAACCAGCCGCGATGCTGGTCGCTGCCTTCGAGATAGAGATCGGCGGGGAAGTGCAAGCTCGGGGCGCTTTTGCGACGACGGCGGCCCAGCTCGTGCCGGAATCGATCCAGACGTCGAGCGTGTCGCGGCCTTTCTTCAGGCCGAGCGGCAGGTCGAGCGCGGCGGCGAGTTCGTCGGCAGATGCGCGAGAACCAGATGCCCGCGCCTTCCTTCTCGACGAGGTCGGCGAATGTGCGCACGACCTTTTCGCTCAGGAGCGGCTGCTCGCCCTCGCCATAGAAAACGGGCAGGGGAATGCCCCAGGTGCGCTGGCGCGAGATGCACCAGTCGGGCCGGGTTTCGACCGCGCCGCGGATGCGGTTGCGGCCGTTCTCGGGAATCCACTTCACGCCGTCGATGGCCGCGAGCGCGTCGGCGCGGAAGGCGTCGACCTTGATGAACCACTGCTTCACCGCGCGGAAAACGATGGGCGTCTTCGAGCGCCAGCAGTGGGGTAATCGTGGCGATATTCCTCCTCGGCGAAGAGGTGGCCCTTGTCCTTGAGGATTTGGATGATGAGCGGGTTGGCCTTGAAGACGTACTGGCCGGTGAGTTCCGGCACGCCTGCTTCGGCGGTGAGGCAGCCGCGATCATCGACCGGCGCGAGGATTGCAGGCCGTGTTGCTTGCCGAGTTGGTAATCGTCCTGGCCGTGGCCGGGCGCGATGTGGACGAGGCCGGTGCCCGCGTCGGCGGTGACGAAGTCGGCGGCGAAGATTTGGCGGGTGCGGCCGTCGTTGAGGAAAGGATGCTGGTAGGTGAGGCCGACGAGGTCGGAGCCTTTCCAGGGGCCGGCGATCAAGGTTGGCGTCGTTAAGGTTGCCGCCGCTGTCCCTAGCGGCGGTGCTTTCCTTGGGCGATTGACCGCCGCTAGGGACAGCGGCGGCTACCTTCGGAAGCAGATTCGTATGGAAGAGAAGCTTGCTGGCCGCCGATTTCATAGAGGGCGTAATCCAGATTCGGCGCGACGGCCACGGCCAGATTGGCCGGCAGCGTCCACGGCGTCGTCGTCCAGATTAATAAGCGACGCGTCTTTCAGCTCAGGGAATTTCTGCGCGGCTTCCGCCGTCAGCGGAAACTTCACGTAGATCGCCGGATCGACCTTCTCCTTGTACTCGATTTCGGCCTCGGCGAGCGCGGTCTGGCAGCCGGTGCTCCAGAGGACGGGGCGCAGGCCCTGGTAGACGAGATTCTTTGCCGACGAGCGTGGCGAAGACGCGCAGCGTTTCGGCCTCGTAGGCGGGATCGAGCGTGAGGTAGGGATTGTGCCCAATCGCCGAAGACGCCGAGCCGCTGGAACTGCTCGCTCTGCACGCCGACGAAATGGCGCGCGGTCGCCTCGCACTTTTCGCGGATCTTGATCGGGTCGGTCTCCGCCGCGCCGAGTTCCTTCATCACCTTGTGCTCGATGGGCAGGCCGTGGCAATCCCAGCCGGGCACGAACGGCGCGTAGTGGCCGCTCATGTTCTGGTATTTCAGGACGATGTCCTTGAGCACCATGTTGAGCGCGTGGCCCATGTGGGCGTCGCCGTTGGCGAAGGGCGGGCCGTCGTGGAGGATGAACGTGTGTCGCGTCGCGTCTTTGCCGCGCGGCCATGATCTGGTCGTAGATTTTCTCCTCGCGCCACTTGGCGAGAAAGGCCGGCTCGCGCTTCGGCAATTCGGCGCGCATCGGGAAATCGGTCTTGGGCAGGAGCAGCGTGTTCTTGTAGTCCATCGGGAACGGAAAGATTAGGGTCTGTCGCGCGAATAGTCGAGGCCACCGTCCAAAGTCTCGGCAGACGGGCCTAGAGCTGGGAAATGATTTCCCGCAGAGCCTCGGGGTTCGTCACGGGCAACTGGCAGGTGAAATTTTCGCAGAGGTAGGCGGTCGGCTCGGCGGCTTGGTCCGGAAGATTTTCGATGACGGTATGGCGCGGCGCGAAGTAATCGCGGGAGGCCTTGTCGGCGATCAGGATGACGACCATCTGCGGCAGATAACGGCGGCGCGCTTCGGCCAGCAACGGCGCGAGGCCCGGATGCGTCGGGCTCGGGCTGTGCAGGATGAGATGGATCGGCGGCGTTTCCAGCAGCGAGGCGCCGACGAGCAGCAGCGGCATGGCGAATGGCTGCGCCTCGAGCCGCGAGGCGAGCGCCGACACGGCATGGCGCGCGTGACTCGAGCAGAACGTCGTTGTGGTAAGATCTGGCCGAAGCGCCAGAGATTCATCACCGCGACCGAATTGGGCGTCGGCTCCGCGCCGTCGTAGTCCTCCTTCAGGCGCAGCAGGATGGCCGGGTCGCGGTCCGAGGTGGAAAAATAGCCGCCGCGATCCTGGTCCCAGAAATGGAGGTCGAGCGTGTCCTGCAAGCTGGCGCGCCCAGCGGAGCCAGCCGAGATCGAAATCGGCCTCGTAGAGATCGAGCAGGCCGCTGATGAGAAAAGCGTAATCGGCGGCGAAGCCGTCGAATGGCGGACGGGCCTTCGCGATAGCTGCGCAGGAGTTCGCCCGTGGCGGCATCGAAAAGATTCGCGCTTGATAAAGTCGGCCGCGCGCTGGGCGGCGTGAGATACGATTCGTCGCCGAGCACCTGCGCGGCGCGGGCGAAGGCGCCGATCATCAGGCCGTTCCAGGCGGTGAGAATTTTGTCGTCGAGATGCGGGCGCGGACGCAGGCCGCGGCGGGCCAGCAGAGCCGAGCGGTCGTCGTTGAGCCGGTGCTCCATGTTCCTCGAGCGGGCGTTGAAAACGGGCCGCGGCCTCGGGCAGAGTCAGCCGCTGGATGAGGACATTCAGGCCTTCCAGCTCGCCGTGCGGATCGGAAGTCGGCGGAGACATTGCCGTTCGGCTTCGACGCCGTAGGTGGCGCGAAATTCCTCGAGCGCGATCCTCGCCCAGGACTTCGCGAATTTCGTCGTGCGTCCAGACATAGAACGCGCCCTCGGTCTTTTTCGCGGCGAATCCTTTTTGGGCAGGCTGTCGGCGTCCTCCGCGGAGTAAAAGCCGCCGTCGGGGCTGGTCAGGTCGTGCCCGACGTACTTGCAGGATGTTGCGGGCGACTTCGGCGAAAAGCGGTCGTCGCCTGAAATCTGGTGCGCGGTCAGATAGACCTGCGCGAGCTGCGCCTGATCGTAGAGCATTTTCTCGAAGTGCGGGCACGTGCCACTCGCGCATCGACCGAGTAGCGATGAAAGCCGCCGCCGAGGTGATCGTGCATGCCGCCTGCCGCCATCTTGCGCAGGGTGTAGAGCGCCATGCCGCGCGCGGTGTCGGCGTCCTGCGGCGTCGGACTCCTTGTCGCGCGGCGACGTGAAGGAGGAACTCGAGATTGACCGGGCGCGGAAATTTCGGCGCGCCGCCGAAGCCGCCCTCGCTGCGGGTCGAACATCCGGGTGTATTGGGAGAGTCCGAGCTGCACCGTCTTGTCGGGCGTCCCATCTTCGTCGGATTCGGCGCGACGACTTCGGTTTCCGCCTCGCGCAGGGCGGTCGAGCAGCGAGTGGGCCTTGTCCTCGATCTGCTGCGCGGTCCGTTTTCCACAACTCGGCGATGCGGCGCAGCACGGTGATGAATCCGGGCCGGCCCGGCACATCGGTGGGCGGAAAATAAGTGCCGCCGGTGAAGGGCCGCAACTCCGGCGTCAGCCAGACGCTCATCGGCCAGCCGCCGTGGCCGGTCGTCGCCTGGACGAAGGTCATGTAGACCTGGTCGACATCGGGCCGCTCCTCGCGGTCGACCTTGATGCTGACAAAATGCTCGTTGAGGAAACGCGGCGATGGCCGCCGACTCGAACGATTCGTGCTCCATGACGTGGCACCAGTGGCAGGTCGAGTAGCCGACCGAGAGGAAGATCGGCTTGTCCTCCGTGCGCGCCTTGGCGAAGGCCTCCTCGCCCCACGGGAAACCAGTCGACCGGATTGTGCGCGTGCTGAAGGAGGTAGGGCGATTTTTCGCGCGCCAGCCGGTTGGGCGACGATGGTAGCGATTGGGTCGACATAGAAATTATGACTAAGTAAGCGGAGTTTTGGACGTTTGCCAGTGGAAGTCGTCATTAAGACGATAAAATTGTCGCTTCTGATCGAAGAATCGCTGGAAAGAAAAAATCAGCCATCCGGTAGGACGCGCTTGCCCCGGATGCGACGCTCCATTAGAACTAACGGCGATGTCCCCGCCTTCTTCAAATGCGCCAGCCTCTGGGCAACCTCCCAAAAAAGTATCTCCGGTTGAGCGGATCAAGGAGCACATCAAGCCCTTTTTTGTTCCCTATTACCTCCTGGTTGCCGCTGTGCTGGGAGCGATCACGGCCGGTTTTGCCATCGTGGTTGTCCTGATCATTCTGGTGGTGACGAATTTCAACGTCCTCGGCTGGATGGAGTAGTTCCGACCGGCATGGGCCGTCCTATTGGTTCCAGGCGCATGCCCAAACGCGGACTTTGAGGAACCGCCGCATTCGGTTAGAGTAAAGGGCATGCACGGGCCGTCGTCTTCCCAGGTCCTGGCCGAACTTGTTTTTCCAGACGCCGAGCATTTCATCTCATGGGCCGCACCGATTTTGGTTCTGGGAGCCATCTGGTGCCTGATCCGACGTACCGACCAAATCATTCATTATCTCTTCCCCAATTTGGAATGGGAAAAGGAATTGGGGTGGCTGAATATTCGCGCGGAACGGCGGGCGAACGCCGGTGTGCGCCTGGTGGGTTATGGCGTTTATGTCGTGCTGATAGGCGCCCTGGCCGGAATTCTGTGGGGTGCCGAAGGTTTGCAGCAGCTCGACAATTGGTCCGATCCGCGGGTCATGGGCGATTTGGCGCTTTGCGTTCCGGTGCTCTTTTTTTGCCTGGGACTTTGGATGCTTTATCTGGGACTCTGGCTGGTTCCGAAGCTGCGCGCCCACCGCGACGAGGCCGCCTTCCAGAAATTCCGTGCCGAAATGAAAGAGGCCGAAAAGGAGGAAGGGGCTGAGTCGAATTCACCCTCGCGCATTCATTCGCCGCTGCGCAAACCGAGAACGAACCCGCCGATGGCGACGGTGGTTCCCAGCAGGAATCGAACCCGGCGAAAACGCGAGCCGGGGGAATGAGACACGCTTGCGCGTTAACTTGTTCAAAACTATAAATGTGTTGTGGCAACCCGATCCCAGAATGAAGGCACTCAAATGAGTCCTGATGAAATGGCCGCGGTAAAAGCGGGCATGGCTGACTTTGCCAAGGGGCGTCACCTTACCGAAGAGCAATTTCTCAAAGAAATGAGCAGCTATCTTCAAAGACGCCAAACCGAAATCGAGAGTCCTCGATCCGCGCGTTAATCTAGCAAGCCATCCCAGGAGGAATTGTCCCGGGAGCGTGGACCAAAATCGGTGGATCTTGATTAATCCGGCCTGATCGTCGACTTCGTAAAAGATGCGGAAAGGTCCGCTTACCCGGCTACGCAAGCCTTCAAATCAGGGCATGGCGATCCAATCGCGGATACTCCTTTAGTTCCGCCATGTCTCGCAGAAGTCTGGCATGAATCCGAAGTGCCCAGGGCCAAGCATGCGGTTGCTCACGATCGAGAAGGCTTTGCAGATCATCAACCGAGTGTCGGGAAATCTGAAGGTTATAGTTTCGTTTCATCATTCGCTCGCGGGACTGGGCAGCTTGTCCGGAGGCCCTATTTTATAAATAAATCATGTATAAATCCGTCGGCTTCAGGGCACATAGGTATGGCGAAACACTTAAGCCTGAGCTAGACTTTTTTCATGCCTGACTTTGATTATCAACTTGTCGTCATCGGTAGCGGCCCGGGCGGTTATATTGCGGCGATTCGCGCATCACAACTGGGACTTAAAACCGCCATCGTGGAGAAGGACAAAACGCTGGGCGGCACGTGCCTGAACGTCGGCTGCATTCCAAGCAAGGCGCTGCTGGCCTCGACCGAATATCTCCACTTTGCCCAGGAACGGTTCGCCGCTCATGGCATCATTGCCGGTGAGATCAAGGTCGATCTCGGAACGATGATGAAGCGTAAGAGTGAAGTCGTGGGCAAACTCACCGGCGGCGTCGCCTACCTGATGAAGAAAAATAAAATCGAGGTGGTGAAGGGCCTGGGCAAACCGGTCGATGGCAACACGGTGGAAGTCACCGGCGAGGACGGTGCCAAGCGGATGCTCAAGACGCAAAACATTCTTCTCGCCACCGGCAGCGTGCCGATCGAGCTGCCTTTTTTGAAGTATGACGGCAAGCGGGTAATCAACAGCGACCAGGGCATCGCGCTGGAAAAAGTACCCAAGACCATGCTCGTGATCGGGGCGGGCGCGATCGGGTTGGAACTCGGATCGGTCTGGGCGCGGCTGGGCGCGGACGTCACCGTCGTCGAATTTCTGCCCCGCATCGCCGCCATCGGTTTTGACGCGGAGACGTCCAAAATCCTCCAGCGCAATCTGGAAAAGCTCGGCATGAAGTTCGAGCTCAGCACCAAAATTGAATCGGCCAAAGTGACCGACAAGGGAGTCGAATTGCAGGGCGTGAAGGGCGACGCCAAGGTTTCTTACCAGGCCGACATCGTTCTCGTCGCGGTGGGGCGCAAGCCTTTTACGACCGGGCTCGACCTCGACAAGGTGGGGGTGACGTTGACCGACCGGGGCCGCATCGCGGTCAAGGACCACTGGCAGACGAGCGTCCCGAGCATCTATTCCATCGGCGACGTCATCGACGGCCCGATGCTTGCGCACAAGGCGCATGAGGAAGGCGTGGCCGTCGCGGAGCACATCGCGGGCAAGCCGGGCCACGTCAATTACGGCATCATCCCCGGCATCATTTACACCGCGCCCGAAGCTGCCAGCGTTGGAATTACCGAGGACGAGGCGAAGGAGAAAAAGATCGAGGTGCGCGTGGGCAAATTTTCCTTTACGGCCAATGGGCGGGCCATCGCCGCGGACACCACCGACGGCTTCGTGAAGATCATCGCCGATGCAAAAACCGACCGCGTGCTTGGCGCGCACATCGTGGCCAGCAACGCGTCGGAGCTCATTGCCGAGACGGTGTTGCTGATGGAATACAGCGGGAGTTCCGAGGACCTCGCGCGTACGATTCATGCGCATCCGACCATGTCCGAAGCGGTGAAGGAAGCCGCGCTCGCCGTGGATGGGCGGATGTTAAGCGCGTAACAGGTAGTGAAGTTTCAGTTATACCGCGACATTCCCGGGTATCGACAGTCTAAAT
This sequence comes from uncultured Verrucomicrobiae bacterium, assembly GCA_963812985.1. Classification (GTDB taxonomy): domain Bacteria; phylum Verrucomicrobiota; class Verrucomicrobiia; order Methylacidiphilales; family UBA1321; genus JABDGH01. The sequence goes on along the minus strand of CAWEXI010000005.1, from coordinate 1,189,600 downwards.
GGCACGATGAATTTTCAGTTAGGATCGTGCCCAACGTTGCGTCTTTTTGTAATAATTTTGCCCTGTTTGTTGAGCCTAGGACGTCTCTCTGCATCGGGTGCACCGCAAACAATTAATCCAGTCGCAATCTGGCCGGATGACCGTGGCATCCCTATCAATGCGCACGGGGGTGGCATTATTAAACTGGGTGACACCTACTTTTGGTTTGGAGAGGACCGTTCTCGGGGACTTGATCCTGCCAAACGCTACGTCAGTTGCTATTCATCCACCGACCTGGCGCATTGGACTTTTCGGCACCGCGTCATCCAATTGGCCGACCCGGAAAACTTTGGCCCCAAATGGGTGCTGGAGCGGCCGAAGGTTTTCTATAACCAGAAAACCCAAAAATATGTGATGTATATGCACATCGACGGTCCGCTCAATGGCCGGGGTGACTATCGCCTCGCGCGGGTTGGAGTGGCGACGTGCGATACCGTGGATGGCGATTACCGGTATCTGAAAAGCTTTCGTCCCCTGGGACATGAAAGTCGCGACATTGGCCAATTCATCGATGACGATGGTACTGCGTACCTGATCTTCGAGGATCGGCCGTTCGGCTTTCGCATCGCGAAGCTTTCCGATGACTACCTGACCGTCGAAAAATGCATCCATCTCTTCCCCAAGGAACAGGGCGGCAATTTGGAGAGCGGCGCCCTGGTCCATTACAATGGACTCTATTACGTCGTTGGCTCGCAAATGACCAGTTGGCGGCCCAATCCAAATAAGTATGCCACGGCGTCCCATCTGGAAGGACCCTGGTCCGAATTCAAGGATATAGCCCCACCCGAAACGAACACGTATGGCTCACAGTCGACGATGCTTCTCAAGGTTGCCGGTAGTAAGACCAGCAGCGTTATTTTTATGGGCGACGTTTGGAAACCCAAAACCCAATGGGATTCCCGTTATCTCTGGATGCCGCTCGTCATCGGAGAGGGCAATTTGATTCTTCCCAAACCCAAACCCTGGATGATTGATGTGGCCACAGGCGAAACTACACTTCAACCCCAGGCCATCAGTCCTCCTGCTTCCTTCGAACGACGTAAATCAGGTAGCCCAGAATCATCAGATTTCCCATGGTGAGAAGGACCTTGGCCAAGGTTAGTTTGTGCCAGATTTCATAAGCTTCCAGCGGCAGGGCTGAAGCGGTGACAATGACGACGAACCATTCGGCCCATCTTTTCCGGAGATATAGCCCGGTGCCCTCGGTGGCGAACAGGGCGGCGTAGAAAAACGCGATCGCGCTCAGGGCGGCGACCTTGTCCTTGGTCAACAGCCCCGCCTGGTGCAGGCACCACCGGGGGATATGATTGTCCGAGTCGACGTGCAGGCTGTCCATCAGATGATGCAGGCGGCTTTCGATGTCCTGGTTCAGAAAGTGAAGCAATCCCACACCCGCGCAAAAGAACAGGGTCGCTTTCGCCAGCTTGAAAATGGCGATGACGCGGAGAAAGGGATCGGAAGGGGGCTTTTTGCTCATCGCCTCAAGGGTGTCGTCATTTCGACGAAAGTAAAAACGCTATTTAGCATCGGAATTCGGACGCATTTGTCCGGGCGATCTTGTGTCCTGACCGCAACACGATAAAGTGATGCCATGCCCGTTCGACTGGTACCCTTGGCGAAGCTGAGCTTGGTCCATACCCGGAGCGATCTCCACCGGGATGGTCACGAGCTGGCGATGCGCCGGATCGGCATTTGGCTGACTGGGCTTGTCATCGCCGCCGCGTTATATTTCGGTGTACCGGCGTTCTTCGCCTGGAAGCACGTGATTTCGTCGAGTGGCGGGCACTACTTTGTCAACCGAGTCGTCCTTCCCGTGCCGGTCTTCACGCAAAACGATCCGCGTTGGACCTTCGAACTGCTCGGACCCACTTTCGAAACGCTCGGCCAGTCCGGATGCGCTGTCACTTCGGCTGCGATGGTGCTTTCGGCGTATGGCGTCGATACGGATCCGTCTCGGCTGAACCATTACCTGATGACCCACGCCGGCTACACCGAGGATGGCTGGGTCTACTGGGAAAAAGCCGCTGCCATCGCACCCGGCGGCCAAGTCGAAAAAGCTTACGAAGACCTCCCATCCTACTCGCTGATCGACCAGAACCTGGAGGCCGGTAACCCCGTCATCGTGCGGCTCACCCTCCACAACGGCACCACCCATTTCGTCGTGCTCGTTGGCAAGGACGGCTGGAATTATCTCGTGCAGGACCCGGCACAAAGTCCCACCGCGGGCGTTTATCCGCTGAAAAATTTGGCCAGCCGTATCGACGCCCTGCGCTTCTTCCGTGTCGTGCCCCCTCGGTCATCCTGAACCTTTCGATAGTCAGTTCGGCGCCTAGGTCTGAGCGAAGGACAGACTGAACTGATCCTTCGACAAGCTCAGGATGATGAATCCGGGATTTGGACGGTCCATGGCCTAAGACGCTCCTCCGATAGCCGGTTCAATGCCCGTAAAAGGCGTCACGGTTGACCGGTGCCCTTACATCATTTTCGGTTAGCGGCGTATAAAATGCGCCGTAGGCCAGCCAGCCAAAGAAAGGCACGCACAGCACCAGCGACCACAGAACCCGCTTGTGAAAAGGATCATACCGATGCACCAGCCAGAGGCGCACAATCAGCGACAAACTCAGCCAGAGATAAAATAAGGCGAGGATGACAGTTGTCGGGTGCAGATGGGCGTACTCCCGCATATGAGACAGATGCATAACCCCAACTTATCAAGGCGCGCTTAATTTTCAATCCATCCTACTACCCCGCCATTGCCATTGCCACGAGGCAACAAATCGCCTACCGTAACAAGTCCTATGACCGTTATGCCCAGCGGGGTGAACCTGACCCCGGATAACAATGGCGTTTCGCGGACCGACGCGGCCTCCGCGGAGAATGGCCCGCAACTCGAAGCGCTCTACCAGCAGTGGAAACGCGATCCGGCGGCAGTCGACGCCCAATGGCAGGCCTTTTTCGCCGGGTTTGAACTAGGTTGCCAGCAGCCGCCGAAGCGCGGGTCGCGAAGCGCGCACCGAGTCCACCAACGGCGCGGACCTGCTCGGTCGAACGGGACAAGGGCCGGCTGCATCAATCGCGCGTCGATGCCCTGGTCAGCGCCTATCGCCGGCTTGGACACCAGCAGGCCAAGCTTGATCCGCTCAATCTGGTCAAGCGCCGTACCCCCGAGCTTAGTTTCGATTACATGAAGCTGAGCGAGGCCGATCTCGACAACGATTTTGAGATCTATTGGGCGGGGCAGCGGGTCACGATGCCCCTGCATACGATGATCGACCTGCTGCATGAGACTTATTGCGGCCACGTCGGCATCGAGTACATGCACATCGAGAATTACACCATCCGGCGCTGGTTGCGCGACCGGATCGAGGAGGGCCGCTTGCGCAAAGACACGCTGTCCAATGCCGAGAAAAAGCGTGTCCTGACCCACCTGCTGGAAGGCGAACTTTTCGAGAAATTCCTCCATACGCGGTATGTGGGCCAGAAGCGGTTTTCGCTCGAGGGCGGCGAGACGGTCATTCCCGATGCTCGACAAGATTGTCGAGGAATGTCCCCGCCACGGCGTGGAACAAATCGTGATGGGCATGGCGCATCGCGGACGCCTCAATGTCCTGGCCAACATCCTGGGCAAGGATTACGAGTTCGTTTTCAACGAGTTTGCCGATAACTACGTTCCCAACTCCGAGCTGGGCGATGGCGATGTGAAGTACCACCTGGGTTACGAGGCGATGGTGAGCACCAGCGCGGGAACCAAGGTCGGCATCAGCCTGGCGCCGAATCCGAGCCATCTCGAGGCGGTCTGCCCGGTGGTCGAAGGCAAGGCGCGCGCCTGGCAGCGCCGATTGAACGATACCGCCGAGCGCAAAAAGGTGCTGCCGGTCCTGATTCATGGCGACGCCTCGTTTGCCGGCCAGGGCGTGGTCGCCGAGACGCTCAATCTTTCGCAGCTCGAAGGTTACCGCACCGGCGGGACGATCCACATCATCATTAACAACCAGATTGGCTTCACGACCTCGCCGATCGACGGCTCCTCCAGCCAGTATTGTACCTCGGTCGCCAAGATGGTGGGCGCGCCCATTTTCCACGTCAACGGAGACGACCCGATCGCGGCCGTCACGACCATCCAGCTCGCCTTTGAATTCCGGCAGCAGTTCAAGAAGGATGTCGTGGTCGACATGTATTGCTACCGCCGCCACGGGCATAACGAGGGCGACGAACCGCGCTTCACCCAGCCGCTGATGTACTCGGCCATCGAGGACCACCCGCCGATCAGCGACATCTTCTTCGGACACCTGGTCAAGTTCGGCGACATCACGCCGGACGAGGTTCGGGCCTTCCGGGCGACGTTCGAGGAAAGGCTCAACAACGCGTTGCAGAAATCGAAGGTCGCCACCAAGACCATCGTGCCGGCCATTCGCAAATCGATGGCGTGTCCCGGAACTGCTCGATCCGGTCGACACCGCGGTGCCGATGGAGAAGCTGCGCGAAATCGGCGCGGCCATCACCAAGGATCCCGCAACGATCGATCTTAATCCCAAGATCAAGCGCTGGCTTCAAAATCGCAGCGATATGATCGAGGGCAAGTCTCCGCTCGATTGGAGCACCGCCGAGGCGCTTGCCTTCGGCAGCCTGCTCGAATCGGGCTGTCCCGTGCGACTTTCCGGCCAGGACAGCCGCCGCGGGACGTTTACCCAGCGCCATTCCGTGCTTTACGACGTGAACACGCGCGAGCGCTATACGCCGCTCAATAATATCAAGCCGGGCCAGGCCAAGTTTTGCGTCTACAACAGCCCGCTTTCGGAATACGCCGTGCTGGGATTCGATTACGGTTACGGCCTCGATTTCCCCGACATGCTCGTGTTGTGGGAGGCGCAATTCGGCGATTTCGCCAACGGCGCGCAGATCATCATCGACCAATACATCGTTTGCTCGGAAACGAAATGGGGCGAGACCTCCAGCATCGTCCTGCTTCTTCCTCACGGCTATCACGGCCAGGGCCCGGAGCATTCCAGTGCGCGGCTTGAGCGGTATTTGCAGGCCTGCGCCGAGGACAATATCCAGGTTGCCAATCCGTCCACGCCCGCCAGTTATTTCCACATCCTCCGTCGGCAGGCGATCCGGCAAATCAAGAAGCCGCTCATTTTGATGACCCCGAAAGGCATGTTGCGCGATCCGCGCTGCACCTCGTCCATCGCGCGAATTGGCGCAGCGGCCATTTCGAGGAAATCCTGCCCGATCCCGCCGCGCCGAAGAACGCCAAGCGGGTCATTCTTTGCAGCGGCAAAGTCTATTTCGATCTCGTCGACTACCGCCGGCGGAGAAGATCGACGACACGGCAATCATCCGCATCGAGCAGCTTTATCCGCTGCATGAAAAGAAACTCCAGGCCGCCGTCGCGGCCCACGCCACAGGCGGAAAAGATCGTCTGGTGCCAGGAAGAATCGGCGAACATGGGCGCGTGGAACTTCATAGAGCCGCGCCTGCGGAAACTTTTCGGACGCGACATCCCCTACGCCGGACGCGACGCCTCGGCCAGCACGGCCACCGGCTCCCACGCCATCCACGAACTCGAGCAGCGCCAGCTCGTCGAACAGGCGTTTCTCGCTCTAACCAGAACTTGGAACGTAGAAGTATGATGCTTGATTTCAGACTCCACGCTCTACGCTCTGACTTCTAAGTTTTCCCTTATGCCCATCGAAATCAAAGTTCCCTCTGTTGGCGAATCGATCACGTCCGGCGTCCTCGGCGTCTGGAACAAGCCGGACGGCGCCTACGTCAAATCGGGCGAACCGATTTTTGAAATCGAGACGGACAAGGTCACCTCGGAAATCGTCGCTGAAAGCGCAGGCAAGCTGAAGCATCTGGTCAAGGCGGGCGACACCGTGCAAATCGGCCAGGTCGTGGCCAGCATCGACGATAAGGCTCCGGCTCCCGTCGAAACGGCGCCCGTTGCCAAGGCTGAAGCAGGCAATGGCGCAAAAGAGAAGCCCTCACGCCTGGAAGCCGCTGCACCTGTTGCTGCCGGTGCGCCCTCCGCAGGAGCGCGGGGCAAAAATGCGGATGATCTTTCGCCCGCGGTGCGCTACCAATCCGAGGAAAAAGGCATCAATCCCGCCTCGATTCAGGGCACCGGTAAAGACGGACGCGTCCTCAAGGGCGATGTGCTGGCCGCTTCGGCGCAGAAACCTGCGCGACGGCGGCGAAATTCCGATTCCTTCCAAGAAGCCCACAGGCGGAGACGGACCACGCGCAAGAAAATGTCGCCGCTGCGCCAGAAAATCGCCGCGCGTCTGCTCGCCGCCCAGCAGGAAACGGCGCACCTCACGACCTTCAACGAAGTCGATCTTTCCAGCATCATGGCGCTGCGGACCAAGTTCCAGGACCGCTTCGTGAAGAAGCACGAGATCAAGCTCGGCTTCATGTCGTTCTTTGTGAAGGCCGTGGTCCATGCGCTGCATGTCGTGGCCGCGATCAATTCGCGCCTCGATGGCGAGGAAGTCATCCAAAACAATTTCTACGACATCGGCTGCGCCATCTCGACCGACAAGGGCCTCTTCGTGCCGGTCATCCGCGATGCCGACCAGCTCTCGTTCGCCGGGGTGGAAAAAGCCATTGGGGCCTACGCGAAAAAAGCGCGCGACGGCAAGATCACGCTGCCCGACATGGAAGGTGGCGTGTTCACCATCACCAACGGCGGCGTCTTCGGCTCGCTCCTTTCCACTCCGATTCTTAATCCGCCCCAGTGCGGCATCCTCGGCATGCACACCATCCAGGAACGCCCGGTGGCGATCTCCGGTCGCGTCGAAATTCGCCCCATGATGTATCTCGCGCTGACCTACGATCATCGACTCGTCGACGGCAAGGAGGCGGTCACGTTCCTCGCGACGATCAAGGAAGTGGTGGAAAATCCGGCGGCGGTGCTGCTGGAAGTGTAATTTTTCTTGAAGCCAGGTAGTAGGCGTCGCACTCCGTGACGGAAGGGCGAAGTAATACCATTTCTCAATCCAATTGGTCTTTAGCCTCTGTCATCCCGAGCTTGTCGAGGGATCAGTTCTCTCTCGGTAAAACACTCCGAACTGATCCTTCGACAAGCTCAGGATGACGGATCGTTTAGACCAAAATCAATTTGTAATGGGTATGAATCGGCTGCACCCGTCGCAGAAATGCGAGGGCTACCTATGTGCTAATATTTTTGTGAATGGTTAAATCAAAATCTATTGGGAAATAAGAACGAGCGCGCTTATGATGAGTGGCTGCGGTCAATCATGGCCCAAGTCTTGCACCGTCAGTTGGATGATCACTATGAGCGACTTTTATCAAGAACCGGTTTTGCGCGGTCCCAGCGCGGTTCCCCGGGAGGAATTCGAGCAATTTATCGTCTCCCTGACCCATGAGATCCGCAACAGGCTCAACAGCATCGCGCTGGAGGCAACAGATCTGGCCGAGCAGGCCGGACCCCCGGCTGACGGCGCCCGGCTTCAGCAATATGTGCAGGAGTGCTCGGCGTATTTGAAGACCATTCGTGAGACACTCGCACCCGACGAATCGCACACCAAAACAGTGGCTCTGACCGAATTCGTGAAAAAATTGCGCGAGAAAAAGCCGATATGAAACTGACGCTGGGCCACTCGCCCGATCCGGACGACGCCTTCATGTTTTACGCGCTGGCCAAGCATCTGCTTCCCACGCCCGGCTTCGAGTTCGAGCATATTCTCCAGGACATCCAGACGTTGAACGAACGCGCCACCCGCGCGGAACTCGACATTACCGCGATCTCGATTCATGCCTATGCCTACGTCCTGAAGGACTACGCATTGCTGCGCAGCGGCGCGAGCATGGGCGATAATTACGGACCGATGATCGTCGGCCAGCGCAGCTTTACGCGCGAGGAACTGCGCTCGGTCAAGATCGCCGTGCCGGGCCTGATGACCAGCGCGTTTCTCGCCCTGCAACTTTTTCTGGGCCTGCCGAAGGAGAAACTCAACTTCGTCGTGGTGCCCTTCGACCAGATTTTCGAAGCCATCGCGCGGGGCGAGGCCGAAGCCGGACTGATCATTCACGAGGGTCAGTTGACCTACGCCGGCGAGGGGCTGGTTTTGAGCGCCGATCTTGGTCAATGGTGGTTTGCCGAAACCGGCGGCCTGCCGCTGCCCCTCGGAGGTAACGCGGTGAAGAAATCGCTGGGCGAAAAAGTCATCGCCGAACTCTCCGATATTCTTTACGCCAGCATCAAGTACGGCCTGGATCATCGTGCAGCCGGAGTCGAGCACGCGCTGCCGCTCGGACGCGGTCTGGACAGCGCGCTGGCCGACAAATTTATCGGCATGTACGTCAACGAACTCACGCTCGACTACGGTGAGCGCGGCAAAAAGGGCGTGCGCGAATTCCTCGATCGGGCCCACCACGCCGGCCTGATCCCCGCGCCCGTCGAGCTTGAATTCGTCTAAGGCGCTCCATACCTGAGGTGTAATGCTTCCGCGGAGATTTCGACTTGCATTTTAGCGTTACGCGGCGAACTGTGAAGGGGACGTCTCTATGCAAATAAGCAGCCTGTTGAAGCCGGAACAAATCAAGATGGAGCTGACGCAGCAGAAGCGATGTAATGCGATCAACGAGGTGGCGCAACTTTTGCAATCGAATCCGAACGTCACCAATTTTGCCGGTTTTTACGAGGAACTCCTGGCGCGCGAACGGATCGAGTCGACCTGCCTGGGAAATGAAATCGCTTTTCCGCACGCGCGCACCGATTCGCTGAAAGGCATGGTCCTCGCCATCGGCCGGAGCACGCAGGGCGTCTGGTTTGAAAATTGCGGCCAGTCGGTCAAACTGATTTTTGTCATTGGCACGCCCAAGCGGATGGTCACCGATTATCTCAGCGTGGTCGGCGGACTGGCTCGTCTGCTCAAGGATGCTTCCACGCGCGAGCGTCTTATCGGTGCCGCCGACGTGGATGAATTCATCGCCACACTGACCAAAGCCGAGAGCGGACGATAAGTTTTTCCGCCTATCAGCGTCGTCCCAAACGGGTCGCCACGACCAACGTTAGAATTCCGGCAGGGAAAAATCCGGCCCAGGCTTGGGCATGGAGCATGAGCAGACCACTGACCGCCGCGCCTCCGCAATACACGACGACAACAATAGCCTGTAAGCTCAAGGGCGGTCCCGCCTTCAGGTTTTCGGACGCGACGTTGGGACCCATCTGGAGAGCTTTCATGATTCCTGTGAAGAGGCTGGTCAATGTTCCGGTCACGACGGTGGTAACAACCCCGGGTATTCCGAGGTGCGACGCGGCCGCGCCTTGCAAGCCCATGGAAAGTCCGAGCAGGGCGATGCGTGGAAAAACAAAGGCCGCGCTTTGCTCGCGGTAGAGGAAGGCGGAAAAGAAAGCGTAAGCCAGGAGAAGCGCGGCTTCGTAGGACACGACCCGGGTGATTTGAGCGGTCCAATGTTCTTTCTTTGTGACGCCCCGGCAGAGCCATCCTCCCGCACACGTTCCGGCAATGAACGAGAGAAGAGAGAACAGGGTGCGCCACGTAGCGGCACTGTGTCCTTCGCTCAGCGCGATTCCAAGCAACACAACATTGCCGGTCATATTGGCCGTGAAAACCTTGCCCAGACCCAGGTAGCCCGCGGCGTCGGCGCCCCCGGCAGCCATGCTCAGCAACACCAGATCCACGCGGGTGCCCGAAAAATGTTTGGGAGACAAGGGAAGATCGGGCATGAGTTCTTCCCGCGGGTCGTACCCTGGACTACCGCCGTCTTACGCCGAAGCTGTAGCCTTTGCCGGCGCGTCCACCGCGGATGTTGCCGGCCTTGCCGACGACGTGCTTTGCCTTGTCGTCGAGCGCGAGGGAGTAGACGTACTTGAAATTATCGAGTTTCTTGCGGGGAATCTCCTGGCCGATGAAGCGCTCGATGGCGGAGACATCCGGGCCTTCCTCGGCGGTCATCAAGGTGAAGGCGTCGCCTTCGGCCTGGGCGCGCCCGGTGCGGCCGATACGGTGGACGTAATCGTCGGGATGCTGGGGCACGTCGTAGTTGATGACGTGGCTGATGGTGGAGATGTCGATGCCGCGCGAGGCGATGTCGGTCGCGACCATGACCTCGTACTTGCCGGTGCGAAAACCTTCCAGCGCCTCGGTCCGTTCACCCTGCGAGCGATCCGAATGCATGACCGCGACGGTATGGCCGGCCGATTCAAGCCGCGCGGAGATGCGGTCGGCGTTGACCTTGGTGCGGGCGAAAATCAGCACCGAGTGGTAATGGGTCCGTTCCAGAATTTCCAGGAGCAGATCGAATTTCTGCGAGGTGGCGACGGGATAAAGCGCGTGCGTGACGGTTTCGGCCGGAGAGCGCCGCCCGCCGATTTCGATCTTCTCCGGATTGCGTAGCGCCCACTCGGTGAGCTTCGCGATCTCCGGCGGCATCGTGGCGGAAAAGAGCAGGGTCTGCCGGTCCTTCGGACATTTCTCGATGATGCGGCGCACATCGGGCATGAAGCCCATGTCGAGCATCCGGTCGGCTTCGTCGAGGACGAGATGCTTGATGGTGTCGAGACAGATGGTGCCCTGTTCGAGATAATCGAGCAGCCGGCCGGGTGTGGCCACGAGAATATCGGTCCCGCGTTTGAGCTGCGCTTCCTGGCCGCCGTAACCGACTCCGCCATAGACCACCGTGGTGCGGATGTTGCCGAAACGGGAGTAATCGCGCGAGGCGACATCGACTTGCGCGGCGAGCTCGCGCGTTGGCTCGAGGATGAGGATGCGCGGACCTTTGGGAGAGTGCTCCTTCAGGAGTGAAAGCAGAGGCAGCATGAACGCGCCCGTCTTGCCCGTGCCGGTTTGGGAGGCGCCGATGAGATCGCGTCCGCCGAGGACAAGGGGAAACGCCTGCAACTGGATCGGCGTCGGGTCGAGGTAGCCCATCGATTGCACGCCATGAACGACATCCTCAGACAAACCGAGATTTTGAAAAGACATGAGGATTAGGTGGCGGGGCGCGCGGGGAGTTGTTCGAGGGCGGATTTGTTGTCGGGGAACTTTTTGAGAATCATGAGCAGGCGTTCCATCTGCGCCTGGACGGGCAGGCCGTGCAGGCCGCGCCGAATCGTCGTCACCTTATCCAAAATGCCCTTGGGCAAGAGCAGTTCCTCGCGGCGCGTACCCGATTTCTCGATGTCGATTGAGGGATAGACGCGCGCTTCGGCCAGGCGGCGATCGAGCACGATCTCCATGTTGCCGGTGCCCTTGAACTCCTGGAAAATCACTTCGTCCATGCGCGAGCCGGTATCGATCAACGCCGTGGCCACGATGGTCAGCGCGCCGGCTTCCTCGGTCTGCCGCGCCGCCGCAAAAATCTTGCGTGGGATTTCCAAGGCGCGGGAAGAAATGCCGCCGCTCATGGTGTTGCCCTTGGACCCGACGTTGAAAGCGCGACCGAGTCGCGTGATGGAATCGAGCAGGATGAAAACATCGCGGCCGCTTTCGACCAGCCGCTTGGCGCGCTCGATGACGAGCTTGGCCAGACGGACGTGGCTGGCATTTTCCTGATCATTTGAAGACGACCAGATTTCGCCGCGACCGGCCAGAAATTGCCGGAAATCGGTGACTTCCTCGGGGCGCTCATCGATCAGAACGATCATGACAAATGTGTCGGGAGAATTCATCAGGACACCGTCCGCGATGGCCTGCATCAGCATGGTTTTTCCCGACCGTGGCGACGCAACAATCAGGCCGCGCTGGCCGTGGCCAATTGGCGTCATCAAGTCGAGCACGCGGGTTGAAAGTTTGTCCGCGCCGTTCTCGAGCTTGATCCAGCGGTTGGGATTGATGGTGGTTAATTCCTCAAAAGGAAGCTGATCGCGGTAGAGATCGATCGCGCGCTCGTTCACCTGTTGCAGTTCGATGAGCTGGGGCCCACGGCCGTTGGAAACGCTGATCCCGGAGAGCTGTACGCCATCGCGTAAGGCGTTGCGCTTGATCATGTCCGGAGGGACAAAGACGTCCTGCGGCGTAGGTGCGCTGCCCCGCTCGGGTCTGCGCAAAAAGCCGTAACCTTTATCGTGAATTTCGAGAATGCCCGCTACGGGCGATGAATCTGACATGAGAGAAAACGGAGAACCGCACTACCCCGACGGGGGCTGTGCACGCCGCAAGATTGCCCATCCCGCTCTCTAAAGCAAGGGAATTATTTTACCTTCTTTCCCTCAGTCATCCTGAGCTTGTCGAAGGATCGGTTCAGGATTGGTGCCTTAATTCTAAACACTGGCGCCTCGACGATGATGTATGTGGTTTGATGCCACCCCTCCGAAGGGCCGAACTGATCTTCGACAAGCTCAGGATGACTGATTTATTTCGGCGGCGGTGGCGGCGGAACCTTGCCCACCAACCCGAGGACGGCCTGCCAGAAGAGTTGGAACGGAATGCTCGGCCCGGCTTTGGGATCGGCGGCGGGCTGCGATTCGTCGCCATTTTTTGGAAATTCGTTGGTGCCCTCGCTCTTGAATGTGCGGTCGTCCATGGTCAGATCAATCACCCAGGTTTCACCCTGGCCCGGGTATTCATATTCCGGCACCCACTTGTAGACCTTCGCATCGTTCAGGCCCTGAATAAACTTAAACCAGTCGTCACCGGAAGGATTCACCGTCAAATCGACCAGGATTTTGTTGCCCAGAGTTATCTTATACCTGACGGCGTCGCCTGAGGATTGCACCACGATGGAGGAGCCCTTCTCGTCCCGCTCGATATAGAGGCTGGTGAAGCGTGCGGGTGGAAAAGGCTCGGCGACGATGGTGGCTGCGTCGAGAGGAAGGGCCAGGAGCAGGGTCATCATCAGGATTTTCATCGGCCGGAAGCTATCATGGCCGGGTGGGGATGAAAAGAACGCCCGCCCGGTGTGGATCGGTCTTGATCCTGCTGTTGGGCTTCATCAAGACGTGGCAAACATTTAATTTATTCTTTTCGTCGCCGATAATGCATGAGTCGCTATTTTAGCGTTTAGTCATGTTGTATCTTGCCGATTTTGTCCTGCCGATGTCTTCCCCTCCGCTTGCCCACGGCGCGGTGCGGGTGGAAGGATCGGAAATCGTCGCCGTGGGGCCCGGCGTCCGAGCTGATCGCCGCAGCCGGGCGAGGCGGTGGTCGATCTGGGCGCGAGCACGCTTCTGCCCGGCCTGATCAACGCCCATTGCCATCTCGATTTCACGCGGTTCAAGGGCGCGATCAGCGCGCGGCAGAGCTTCACGGAATGGATCAAGAACGATCAACGCGCTGCGGCGCTCGTTCACCACGCGGGATTACATCGACTCGATCGCGGAGGGCTTCGAGCTGCTGGCCGAGGGCGGCGTCACGACCGGTGGCCAATATCGAGGCGTTTCCCGGAACTGCTGCCGCATCTGCCGGTGCCGCCGCTGCGCACGTGGTGGTTCCTGGAGCTGATCGATGTCCGCTCGCGGATCAACGAGGACGAGACGCTGCTCGGCGCGCTGAGCTTTTTCGAGAAGCATCCGGAATGGCTCGGCGGCTTCGGCCTTTCGCCGCACGCGCCCTACACGGCGTCGGTCGATCTCTACCGGCTGGCGCGCACCTGCGGCGAGAAGTACGGCATGCTTTCCACCACCCACATCGCCGAGTCGGTGGAGGAGCACGAGATGTTTTCCCACGCGCGCGGGCCGCTTTACGATTTCCTCGGCGAGCCTGGGCCGGGACAACTCCGATTGCGGGCAGGGCTCGGCGCTGTCGCACCTGGTCGAGCATGGCGTCATCGGGCCGCAACTGCATCATCGCGCATCTCAATTATCTGCAGGATTACGATTACGAACTGGTCGCGCGCTCGGGCGCGTCGGTCGTCCATTGCCCGAAGTGCCACACCTATTTTGGCCACGCGCCGTTTCCGCTGAAGGCGCTGCGCGAGTACGGCGTCAACATCTGCCTCGGCACCGACAGCCTGGCCAGCAACAACTCGCTCGATATGCGCGCGGAGATGCGCGAGGCGCAGGCGCTGCACGGCCTGGGCGACCGCGAGGTGCTGGAGATGGTCGCTGCTCAACGGCGCGCGGGCGCTGGGGCAGGCGGGCAAGCTCGGCCAGATTTCGCCGGGCAGCGTGGCGGACCTGGTCGCCTTTCCGCACGAGCCGGCGACGGCGGACGCGAGATCGACCCCTACCGCCGGGTCGTGCAGTCGCGCGACGAGCCGAGCCTGCTTCTGGTCAACGGACGCCAAGTCGGCAACCGCTCCTGCGGCGAGTATGCCTTGAACCGGTAAGCTGTCGCCGGAATGCGTTCGCTCAGCAGCGAAAAGGTTTGGCGTGCTGCGGCATTCTTTTATAGCTGGCGGCGATGTCGTTGCAGCGCGCGCGTGAAACCCTGGAGTTGATGCTGGGCCATCTCGGCCTCGTTTTTGAGGTCGAGGAGATGGAGCCAGCCGGGCCGCCATGTGCTCAACATCCACTCGCGCGAAGCCGGCCGGCTGATCGGCCGCGACGGCCAGGTGCTGGAGGATTTGCAATATCTGCTCAACCGCATTCTGAACCGCAGCGAGGAGAGCGCGGCCAATGTCATCGTCGATGTCGAAGGCTATCGCCAGAAGGAGAAGCAGGATTTTCTCGGCCGCATCCGCGAACTCGCCGACCAGGTGCGCCGCACCGGCCAGCCGCTCGTGCTGGCGCCGATGAATTCCTTCGACCGCCGTCTTGTCCACCAGGCCTTCGCCGAGGATCCGGAAATCGCCACCCAAAGCGAAGAAGGCACCGCGCGCCTCAAGCAAATCACGCTTGGCGCTGCGAAGCTCGGCCGGCGCGCCGAGCCAAACGTAACCGGAAATATCATGAGTAAAAAAGCCCTCATTACCGGAATCACCGGCCAGGACGGTTCCTATCTCGCGGAATTGCTGCTCTCCAAGGGCTACGAGGTGCACGGCATCATCCGCCGCTCCAGCTCGTTCAACACCGAGCGCATCGACCATCTCTACCATGGACCCGCACGTCCACGGCGTGAAGCTTTTCCTGCACTACGGCGACCTGAGCGACTCGGCCTCGCTGATGCGCTTGCTGCACGATCTGCAGCCCGACGAGGTCTATCATCTCGGCGCGCAGAGCCACGTCCGCGTCAGCTTCGACGTGCCGGAATATACCGGCGACGTCACCGGCCTCGGCACGACGCGCCTGCTCGAGGCGATCCGCGAGACGGCGCCCGAAGGCGCGCTTCTACCAGGCCTCGAGCAGCGAGATGTACGGCCTGGTCCAGGCCGTGCCGCAGCGCGAGGACACGCCGTTTTATCCGCGCAGCCCCTACGGCGCGGCGAAGGTTTACGCCTACTGGATGACGGTCAATTACCGCGAGAGCTACAAGATGCACGCCAGCAACGGCATTCTCTTCAACCACGAATCGCCCCGGCGCGGCGAGACGTTCGTCACGCGCAAGATCACGCGCGCGCTGGCGCGGATCAAGGCCGGCCTGCAGAAGGAACTCTACCTCGGCAACCTCGACGCCAAGCGCGACTGGGGCTATGCGCCCGAATATGTCGAGGCGATGTGGCTCATGCTGCAGCAGGACCAGGGCGACGATTATGTCGTCGCCACGGGCGAGACCCATTCGGTCCGGAATTTCTCGAGGAGGCCTTCGGCTGCGCGAATCTCGACTGGAAGCGAATACGTGAAGATCGATCCGCGCTATTACCGTCCGGCGGAAGTCGACCTGCTCATCGGCGATGCCTCCAAGGCGAAAAAGATCCTCGGCTGGCAGCCGAAGACGACCTTCGCGGAACTGGTGCGGATCATGGTCCAGGCCGACGATCGACCTGCTTGGCCCGGCAACTCAGCGGCAAGCATATCCGCGGCATGAAACCGAGCGACGCCATTTTCGTCGCCGGGCATCGCGGGATGGTCGGCTCGGCGCTGGTGCGGCTGCTGCGCGCGCGCGGCTTCACGAATCTGCTGCTGCGCACCCGCGCGGAACTCGATCTCTGCGACACGCGCGGCGGTGCGCGCCTTCTACGAGAAGTACCGGCCCGATTATGTCTTCGTCGCGGCGGCGCAAGGTCGGCGGCATCTGGGCCAACGCCACCCAGCCGGTCGAATTTCTCAGCGAGAATCTGCAGATCGAGCTCAACCTCATCAACGGCGCGCTACGCGGTCAAGGTGAAGAAGCTTCTTTTCCTCGGCAGCTCCTGCATCTATCCCAAGCTCGCGCCGCAGCCGATGAACGAGGACTGCCTGCTGACCGGCAGCCTCGAGCCGACCAACGAGGCCTACGCCCTGGCGAAAATCTGCGGCATCAAGCTCTGCCAGGCCTACGCCAAGCAGTACGGCGCGAACTTCATCTCGGCCATGCCGACCAATCTCTACGGGCCGGAGGACAACTTCGATCTCGAGACCTCGCACGTCCTGCCCGCGCTGATCCACAAATTTCATCTCGCCAAGGAAAAGGGCGCAACCGAGCGTCACGCTCTGGGGCACCGGCAGCGCCTATCGCGAATTCCTCCATGTCGACGACCTCGCCGAGGCCTGCCTTTTCCTCATGGAAAAGCTACGATTCGCCCGAGCTGATCAACGTCGGCTGCGGCACGGACATCACGATCCGCGAACTGGCCGAACTGGTCGGGCGCGTCGTCGGCTTCTCCGGCAAGATCGAGTGGGACACGACCAAGCCCGACGGCACGCCGCGCAAACTGCTCGATGTCTCCAAGCTTGAATCAGCTCGGCTGGAAAGCGGCCATCCCCTTCGAGGACGGATTCGCTCCACCTACGAGTGGTGGCTGGAAACACGGTAAGCCGCCGGCTCGTCAGTCCGTGAGCTTGTCGAATCGTTGACCGTTCCCGACAGTCAAGATTCGACAAGCTCAGGATGACGGATTTGGAATGCGCGAATTCAAGGCAAAGTCTCAAACGATGTCGCCTGGAGTGCGGACCAGTCCCATCGCGCGCAAGACGCCGCGCACCTTGGCGATTTCATGCGTGCGCAGAAGGCTCGCCTGGCCCAGCAGCGCCAGCACCGCGAAGAAAGGTTCCGCCGCGCGCACTTCCTCCTCGAAGCACTCGAAGGCGTGCGGCAGCGCCTGGCACACCGGCCAGCCGAGGGCGCGCAGGCGAAAGCTGTTCAGGAAAATCTGCATCTGGTGCCGGATGCGCGCGCCGCTGTCCTGCAAATTTGCGGTAGTAAAAGCCGAGTCCGGGATCGATCCAGATGCGCGACACGCCGGCGTTGGTTGCCGCCTCGATTTGCCGCGCAAAAAATTCGTAGAGCGTGGCGATCGGGATCCGCGCCGAGGTCGAGATCGCCCACCTCGCGCACGTTGTCGCCCTGCACGAAGCAGATGATCACGCCCGCGTCGAAGTCGGCCACCTCGCGGAAAATCTCCTCGCATCCCGCCGTGCCGGTCAGGTTCAGCACTTTCGCGCCCGCCTTCAGGCACGCCGTGGTCACGCTCGGATGATACGTCTCCACCGAGACGCAAATGCCCGCGCCGCGGCCAGCTCGCGCACGACCGGCACCAGCGCGCTCGATTGCGCCGCCTCGATCGACTTGCGCCGCATGGGCCAGCGTCGATTCCGCGCCGACGTCGATGATCGCCGCGCCCTGCTCATGCAACACGCGCCCGCGCCGGATCGCCGCCTCCGCGTTCAGCACCACGCTTTCGCGATACCACGAATCGGCGGACAGATTCACCACGCCCATGAGGTATGGCGTCGCTCGCAAAATCGAACCGATGCCGACCGAGCGCGAAATCGGCGACAGGCAGCGCGGCCTGCCCGCGATATTTCTCGTGCAGGACCGCGAGCGTCGCAAGATCGAGCATGTACGAAGGTTAGGCTCAACGCCGGCCGCACGCAACGGCCATGGTTTGCGACGAGGCCGTTCCATAGGGCCTATTGCAAGTGATAGTCTTTTTGCCTAGTCTGTTCACAAATTTAAAATGAAGATTCTCCTTTCCGCCTTCTCTTGCGGGGTCACGCTGACTTCCGAACAGGGTGCGGCCTGGAAAGTTTTGAATTACATCCTCGATGCGGGGCACGAAGTCTGGATGATCTCGGAGGGCCATTGTGGCCCGGCTCTGTTGGAGCATTTCGCCCAGCATCCCAATCCCCGGTTTCACCCGGTGTTCTTCAAACTTCCGGCGCCGCTTTCCGAAATTCGGAAATGGGGGATTATTTCAGGCATCCACTATCATTTGTGGCAGCATCAGCTTTTGACTGTCGCCAAGCGAGCTCCATCAACAAATCGGTTTCGATCTGGCACACCACGTCACACTCGCCCGGTACTGGTCGCCCAGCGGCGTTCGTGATCTCGGTATTCCCTTTATTTGGGGACCAGTGGGGGCGGCCGAGTCGAGTCCTCGGGCCTTTCTTCCTGAGCTGCCTCTGCGTAACAGGGTCCTCGAAGCCGTCCGGGATGGCGTGCGAAACCTTGCCCAAATCGATCCGGCCTTGCGCGCCACGGCCAGGGCCGCCACAGTCGCATTGGGGATCACCCGGGAATCGTGCAATGCTCTCCGCAGCCTGGGCGCCCGGCGCGTTGAACAAATGCCCTTGTCCCTCACCGATGAGGAATTAACCGATCTCGATAAAGTGCCACCCCCACCGCCGGGTCCTTTGCATATCATGTGTCTCGGCCGGTTGATCCATTGGAAAGGGTTTTACCTGGCGATCCGCGCCTTCGCCGTTTTTGCCCGGAAAAATCCGGACGCCGAATTGTGGATCGTCGGGAGCGGGCCTTTCCGGGAAAAACTCGAAAAGACCGCGGCGGACACCGGCATGGCCGAGCGCGTGCGTTTTTTTGGCCACGTTTCCCACGTCGAGGCCATGGCAAAACTCGCTCAGGCGCACGTCCTCCTGCACCCGGCGCTGCACGAAGCCTTCGGCGCGGTCTGTCATTGAAGCGATGGCCTCCGGTCGCCCGGTCGTTTGTCTCGATGTCGGTGGGCCCGCGATGCAGGTGACATCCGAGACAGGATTCGTCGCCCCCGTTTCCGATCCGGAAGAAGCGGTGCAAGCCATGGCCGCCTTTCTGACCCGGATCGACCAGGACCGGCAGTTGCTGGCGGAAATGTCGGTGAAGGCACGCCTCCGGGTGCGTGAGGAATTCACGTTGCGCAGGACGGGCGCCATCATCGATTCTCTGTATACCGAGGTCGTCGGGACCCATGCCGAGACAGTCGGCCACCAGCGTTAAAGTCCTTTCCCCTTTTTGGCAAATTCGGCTGGTCGTGATAGATTGTTCGGTTATGGCCATGGAGGAAATCCGGATTGGGGGTGCCCGCCAGCACAACCTGAAGAACGTGTCGCTGACGCTGCCGCGCAACAAGCTCGTCGTGCTGACCGGCGTCAGCGGCTCGGGCAAGTCGTCGCTCGCCTTCGACACGCTCTACGCCGAGGGCCAGCGGCGCTACGTCGAGAGCCTCTCCACCTACGCGCGGCAGTACCTCGAGCAGATGGAAAAGCCCGACGTCGATTTCATCGAGGGCCTTTCGCCCGCCATCGCGATCGAGCAGCGCACCGCCGGCGGCAATCCCGCGCTCGACCATCGCCACCACGACGGAGATCCACGATTTCCTGCGGCTGCTCTTCGCGCACCTCGGCCAGCCGCATCATCCCAAAACCGGCAAGCCGCTGCGGCGCTGGTCGGTGCAGCAGATGGTCGAC
Organism: uncultured Verrucomicrobiae bacterium; assembly: GCA_963812985.1. Taxonomy (GTDB): domain Bacteria; phylum Verrucomicrobiota; class Verrucomicrobiia; order Methylacidiphilales; family UBA1321; genus JABDGH01. Next base: position 1,169,928 of record CAWEXI010000005.1, on the reverse strand, counting down.
CGCGTGCTCGCCGCGAAGGAAGGCACGCCGGTGCAGATTCTCGCGCCGGTCATCCAGAAGCAGAAGGGCGAGTTCCGCGACGTGGTGGAGAAGCTGCGCCGCGAGGGATTCGTCCGCGCGCGCTTCGACGGCAAGATTGTCGAGCTGGAGCAGCCGCCGCGGCTCGACAAATCGCGCGCCCACACCATCGAGGCGGTGATCGACCGGCTCAAGATCAGCGATGCGATCAAGACGCGCCTGACCGATTCGCTCGAGCTCGCGCTCAAGACCGGCGGCGGCGTGGTCACCGTTCTCTTCGGCCCGCCCGACGCCGATCACCGAGGAGCTGACGCTGAGCAACCAGAACTTCGATCCCGAGACCGGCTATCGCTACGCCGAAATCACGCCGCGCCATTTTTCCTTCAACAGCCCGCAGGGCGCGTGCCCGGTCTGCGACGGACTCGGCACCGAATCGGTCTTCGATCCGGCGCTGCTGATTCCCGACGGCACGGTGCCGCTGGAGGACATGCCGGTCGCGCCGTGGCGGCGCGGCGTCGCCCGCGCTGGCCAAGCTTTATCAAGGGCCAGCTGGCCGCGCTGGCCGCCGCCTTCAACGAGCCGATGTCGCGGCCCTATCGCGAATGCGGCGATGCGTTCCAGCACGCGCTCATCGATGGCACGGGCGAGGAGAAGATCAGCTTCACCACGCACGCGCGGCGGCAAGACGGTCACGACCGAGCGGCCCTTCGAGGGCCTGATCGCGCAGCTCACCCGCCTGCACGACGAGAGCAAAAGCGAGCTGACGCGCCACCGGCTGCACCAGTACATGACGCGCATCACCTGCCGCGACCTGCGACGGCGCGCGGCTGCGGCCCGAGGTGCTGGCCGTGACGCTGGGCGGGCCGCCCGGCACCGGGCTAACATCGCGCAGTTCAGCCATCTCTCCATCGTCGCCGCGCAACGCTGGCTGGAGGCGTGGACGCTTGACGGCGCAGGAGGAAAAAATCGGCGGCGAGGTGCGGCGCGAAATCCTGCAGCGGCTCGGCTTTCTCAACCAGGTCGGCCTCGGCTACCTCACGCTCGACCGCGAAAGCGGCACGCTTTCCGGCGGCGAGGCGCAGCGCATCCGGCTCGCGACGCAGATCGGCTCGAAGCTCACCGGCGTCCTCTACATCCTCGACGAGCCGAGCATCGGCCTGCACCAGCGCGACAACGAGCGGCTGCTCGAGACGCTGCGCGAACTGCGCGACCTCGGCAACACGGTGATCGTGGTCGAGCACGACGAGGACACCATTCGCGCCGCCGATTATCTCGTCGATCTCGGCCCTCACGCCGGCGTTGCGCGGCGGGCAGATCGTGGCGGCGGGCACGGTCGCGGAAGTGCTGGCCAATCCGAAATCGCTCACCGGCCAATTCCTCAACGGCGCGCAATCGATCCGCGTGCCGAAGGTCGCGCCTGCAGCCGCAGCAACGGCTGGGTGCGCGTGATCAACGCGCGGGAAAATAATCTGCGAACGTCACGGTCGGCTTTCCCGTCGGCCTGATGACCTGCGTCACGGGCGTGAGCGGCTCGGGCAAGAGCACGCTGGTGAACGACGTGCTCTGCCGCGCGCTGTTCCGCCATTTCTATCACTCGAAGGAAGCGCCCGGCGCGCACGACGGCATCGACGGCCTCGACCTGATCGACAAGGCGATCGTCATCGACCAGACGCCGATCGGCCGCACGCCGCGCTCCAATCCGCTCACCTACACCGGCGCGTTCAACGCCATCCGCGATCTCTTCGCGCAACTGCCCTCGTCGCGCGTGCGCGGTTACGGGCCGGGCCGGTTCAGCTTCAACGTGAAGGGCGGGCGCTGCGAGCATTGCGAGGGCGACGGCGTGAGCAAGATCGAGATGAATTTTCTGCCGCCGGTCTACGTGACCTGCGAGGCCTGCGGCGGCCGCCGCTTCAACCGCGAGACGCTGGAGATCACCTACAAGGGCCTCAACATCGCCGACGTGCTCGAGATGACGGTCGACGACGGCCTCAATTTTTTCCGCAACGTGCCCGCCGCCGCCGACAAGCTCGAGGCGCTGGCCGCGGTCGGGCTCGGCTATCTCCATCTCGGCCAGCAGGCGACGACGCTTTCGGGCGGCGAAGCGCAGCGGGTCAAGCTCGCGGCGGAACTGGCGAAGCGCGCCACCGGCCGCACGATGTACATCATGGACGAGCCGACGAGCGGCCTCCACTTCGCCGACATCGAGCAGCTGCTGCAGGTCCTCTTCAAGCTGCGCAACGCCGGCAACACGCTCGTCATCATCGAGCACCAGCTCGACGTGATCAAATGCGCCGACTACGTCATCGATCTCGGGCCCGAGGGCGGCGAGGGCGGCGGCAGAATCGTGGCCAAGGGCACGCCGGAATTCGTCGCGGCGCAGCCGGAAAGCCACACCGGACGGTTCCTGAAAAAAGTGCTGGAAAAGTAATTCGAGGCCAGCGATGCGATTGCTCTTTTCGAGGCGATGAGAGCGACCTTGAGCGCATCGATACGTTTGCCATCGCCAATCCGCTGTGTATAGTTTCGCCCAATGTCCGCGACCCAAACCGCTCCGCCCCCCACTCCCGCCGCCAGCGAAACGGCGGCACTGAAGCCGATCAACAAGAAGAATCCGCACATCGTCATTCTGGGCGGAGGTTTTGGCGGCCTGAACCTGGCCAAGTCGCTGCGCAACACGAACGCGCGGATCACGCTGATCGACCGGCAGAATCATCACCTCTTCCAGCCGCTGCTTTATCAGGTGGCGACCGCGACGCTCTCCTCGGTGGAGATCGCCAAGCCGTTGCGCTCGATCCTCAGCGAGCAGGAAAACATCCAGCGTCGAGCTGGGCGACGTCCAGGCGATCGATCTCAAAACCCGCACGGTGATCATGCATCACCATAGCATCAGCTACGATTATCTCGTCATCGCCATGGGCGGCGTGACCAGCTACTTCGGCCATCCCGAATGGGCCGAGTACGCGCCGGGCTTGAAGTCGATCAACGACGCGCTGCGCATTCGCCGCGAAATTCTTTATCGCCTTCGAAAAGGCCGAGCTGACCAACGATCCCGAAGAGCTGAAGAAGCTGATGACCATCGTCATCGTCGGCGGCGGACCGACCGGCGTGGAGCTCGCCGGCGCCTGCAAGGAACTGGGCCGTTTCGTCATGCGCCACGATTTCCGCAAGATCGACCCGACCAAGGTCCGCGTCATCCTCATCGAGGCGGCCGACCGCATCCTGATGCACCTGCCGCGCGATCTTTCCGCCAGCGCCCAGCGCCAGCTCGAGGACATCGGCGTCGAGGTTCGCCTCAACACGATGGTCAAGGACATCAAGGAACATACCGTCGTCGTCTCGGCGCAAGGAAAAGCCGGACGTGCTGGAGACCATCGAGGCCGCCTCGATCGTCTGGGCCGCCGGCGTCGGCGCCAACCCGATCACGCGCACGCTCGGCGTCGATATCGACCGCGCCGGCCGCATCAAGGTCAATCCCGACCTGAGCATTCCCGGTTATCCCGAGGCCTTCGCCATCGGCGACATCGCCTTCATCCTCAACAAGGACGGCACGCCCGGTCCCGGGCGTTTCGCCCGCCGCGATCCAGATGGGGCAGTACGTGGCCAAGGACGATCGAGGCCGACTTGGCCGATCCCCACCTGCGCCCCGACCAGCGCGAGCCCGTTCAAGTATTGGGACAAGGGCACCATGGCGACGATCGGCCATTCCCGCGCCGTGGCCATGATCGGCCGGCCTGAAGTTCAGCGGCTTCCTCGCCTGGCTGGCCTGGCTCGGCGTGCACATCCTCTTCCTCGTCGGCTTTACCAACAAGCTCACGGTGGTGATCCGCTGGGTCTGGGCCTTCTTCACCCGCCGCCAGGGCGCGCGCGTGATCACTTCCGATGAAGGTCGCGGCCCGGCGCTCATGACGACCACGCCGTCGACGACGATGGCCTCGCCACCCAGGACCGATTAGCGCGTTGCTGGTTGCGGTTAGTTCCACAAAAGGGTTTATGCATGCCAAAACTTGGTCATGATTTGAGTTAACATGTCCGGCCCCAATCTCGTTTACTTCGATCTGGAAACCCAAAAGAGCGCGGCGGAAGTCGGCGGCTGGCATAACAAGCGCGCGATGAAAATCGCCCTGGGCGTGACCTACAGCACCCAGCGGGGCACGTATGAGATTTATCGCGAAGACGACGTTTATGCCCTGCTGCAGGAACTTCAGCGCGCGGACCGCGTGATCGGCTATAACGTACTCGACTTTGATTTCGAGGTGCTCGCGCCCTATGCAGTTTTCGATTTAAGCCAGGTGCCCGTGCTTGATCTCATGCGCGATGTCGAGACAAACATAGGATTGCGCGTTGGGCTGGACGCGATCAGCGAGCAGACGCTCGGCTGCGGCAAAACCTCCGATGGCATGGAATCGCTCAAGTGGTGGAAGGAGGGCAAGCTGAGCAGCATCGCCGAATATTGCTGCTACGACGTGAAGGCCACGCGCCTGGTGCACGAGTTTGGAAATCAATATGGCTGCGTTTTTTACTTCAGCAAGAAGACGCAGCGCCGTGAAAAAGTGACAGTGAATTGGTAGGTGCGCCGCCGCCGTAGTGCGTCGCCTATTGAATATAGGGATGCTTCTCACCGTCGGGATCTGCCTTGGGCCTTAACTTTTTGAGAAAAGGAAGATATTTGTCGACCGGAACCACGATCTCATCGCCACGCAGCGTCGGTTTGATTCCCGCGATCTGTTCCAATGCCTCAACAATGCCTTCCTGGAGCAGCCTCAAACAAAATTTAATCGGCTTCGGTTTTGCCGGAAGATTGATGATAAGGCTCCGACCGCGCACGCCCGCCTCCGCGCGGGATAAAACGGAAACCTTGAATCGTTCGTACGAATAGTAGCGCATGATTTCGCCGAAGCCCGGCAGCTTGCGGTCGACCACTTCCAAGGTGACATCCGGCGTGATGTCGTTCGGCCCCGGCCCCGCGCCGCCAAGAGTGAGAACCAGCGGGCATTTTTCCTCGTCGCACAAGCGAATGAGCGCAGCGCGAAGTTCCTTGGTGTTGTTCGGCACGAGCACGGGGACAAACTCGGACGGCTCCTTGAAAATGGAGGCGATCATCCGTTCCACCTCGGCGCCGAGCTTATCTTGTTTGGCGTCAGCGGAGGCCGGATCGATCAGGGTGATGCGTCCAATTTTCATACGTCGGTTCGTTTCAATTTTTGCTTTTTGTTTGGACGAGGCGGCAGGCGAGTCGCACGGCGGCCAACATGCTGCGGTGATCGGCCTTGCCTTGGCCAGCGATTTCGTGCGCCGTGCCATGATCGGGCGAGGTGCGAATGATCGGCAAGCCAAGCGTGACATTCACGCCGGTCCGAAACGCCACCAGCTTGAAGGGGATCAACGCCTGGTCGTGATAAGCGCAGATCACCGCGTCGAACGCCTTCTTCTGGACGGCGAAATAAAAAATCGTGTCGGCCGGTCCGGGGACAAGCGCGATCCCTTCGCCGGTTAATTTTTCGCACGCCGGTGCCACGATACGAAGATCCTCATCGCCGAAAAGAGTCCCTTCGCCGAGGTGCGGATTGATTCCAGCGAACGCGAGGCGCGGCTTCGCGATCCCACTTTGCTTCAAGAAGTCTCGGGTGACTTTTGTCACGTAGACAATTCGTTTTGGCGTGAGGCGGGCAAGCGCCTGCTTCAGCGAGCAGTGATTCGTGCACAGCGCGACAGTCAATTTCGGATCGGTCAGGACCATCACCGCCGTGTCGTCGCTCAGTCCGCAGGCCCGCGCGAGAAACTCCGTCTGGCCCACAAAATCGGGACGGATTTGCGCCAGCGATTCTTTATGGACAGGGCCCGTTACCATCGCGGCGTATTTTCCGCCGATGCAGCCTTGCGCCGCTTCTTCGAGAGCGCTTAGAGCCGAGCGAGCCGAGGTGCGGGAAACTTTGCCCGCACGAATTCCACGGCCGCTTTCCGATCCGATCACCTCGAAGCGGAAGCCTTTCGGCAGGCGGGGATCGCGCAGAGTCTTGGCCACGATTTCAGGCCCGATGCCCGAGGGATCGCCCAAAGTAATCGCGATGACCGGTAGGATTTTTGGAGCGCGTGGCATCTGAATGGGTCAGGCCGGCAGACATGTCTGTCGTCGACCCTCAGGTTTAGAGGAACATCTTGATGAACGCCTTCGCGCGCAGGCTGTCGAGCCATTCCTGCTGCCGTACCTGGCTCTCCTCGCTGATCACCGTCTGCTCGATCTGCGCGCGAACATCTTCCAGCGGCGTCATGGCCGACTTCTTCCGGTCCTCGACCTGCACGATGTAATAGAAGCCGTCGGAGGTCGTGATTACGTCGGTGTGCTGACCCGGTTGCAGCTTGGAGATGGCATCCCAGAGATCGCTGCGGATCGCCGTCTTGCCATTCTGCGTCACCCAGCCCAGCTCGCCGCCGTCGTCCTTGTTCTGCGCCTTCGGAGTAGGCCTTGGCCAGGTCGGCGAAATCGGCGCCGGTGTCGAGTTTGTAAAGAATTTCCTTGGCGATTTCCTCCTGCGGATCGTAGGTCACCTGCTTGCCATCCACCGGTTTTTTGGGAGGGAAACAGCGACTTGCGCAGCACGATCGTGCTTACCTTGATTTGCTCGTCCTGTTGAAAAAGCCGCAGGTTTTGCTGGTAATACTGCTCGATCTGGTAAGGCGAAACCAGCACCGTCTGCGTGACGTTCTTGTTGCGCATGTAGCCGACAATTGCGTTGTCCTGGATCTCGTCCCTCTACTTTTGCATCGTCACGCCCCGCTCATAAATCGTCTTGATGAACGCGACGCGATCGCCGCCATATTCGTTGCGGATGATGTCGTTGATGCGCTCGGTGGTGTAGGTCTCCGGGATAAAACCGCCCTTGGTCTTGAAGTCCTGGATGATCAGCTCGCGGTCGATCAACGCCTTTAACACGTTCAGCTTGGCTTCCTTCACCCGCTCGAAAAGATCTTCGCCCTGGTAATTTTGCTCGCAGCAATTTTTCCGTTTCCGCAACCTGCTGATTGATCTGAACGTAGGTGATGACCTTGTCGTTAACCACGGCAGCGATGCCATCGGCGAGAATCTGACCGCGCGCCGTCGGCGTCAGGGCACACGCCAACGCTGCCCACAACAAGAAGGTGAGACGGAAACGAGTGACCGAAGGTGATAAGGGCGCCGCACTACGGCGAACTTTTCAAGGAAACAACCCATGAAATTATTTCTTTCAGCCTAGAAATTGCGTCACGGGCGGTCAAGCGGGGAAACTTCCCGCTTACCATGATGTAATCCTGACCCTGCTGCAGCATCAGCTTGTCCTCCTGCGTCTCGACCACGCGAATCCGCGCTTCCGCCGCCGCGATTTTGATCTCGGTCGCCAGCAGCAGGCGCTCGACCGGCAGCGGCCACGGTCCGTGCCGGTCGCGCCATTCGAGTCGTAGTTTTTCCAGGTCCTCCGTGCGGTGTTCGCTTCCGCGATGCGCCGGTAGCCGTCCATGCGCCAACGGCTTTCCGGCAGGTAGGCGCGGGGAAGAAACGCGCCCGGCTTGCCCGCCTTTTCGTCCGCATCGTTTTCCTGCCAGACGAGGAAATCGAACTGCAGTTTGGTTTCGACCAGACGCCCCGGCTTTTCGCCCTTCATCCGCGCCACCGCGGTTTTCAGCAATTGGCAGTAGAGATCGAAGCCGACGGCGGTGATGTGTCCGCTTTGTGCCGTGCCGAGCAGGTTCCCCGCACCTCGAATTTCCAGGTCGCGCATGGCGATTTTAAATCCAGCGCCGAGTTGCGAGTACTGTTTGATGGCGGAGACGCGCTTCTTCGCATCGCCAACGGTCATCAAGTGGCGTGGCAGGAAAAGATAGGCGTAGGCTTTGTGCTGCGCGCGGCCCACGCGACCGCGCAACTGGTAGAGATCGGCGAGGCCGAAGCGGTCGGCGCGGTCGATGATGATGGTGTTCGCGTTGGGAATATCGAGGCCGCTCTCGATGATGGTGGTCGAGAGGAGCACGTCGGTTTCGCCTGCGACAAAACGCGCCATCACGTCCTCGAGTTCGTTCGCGTCCATTTGCCCGTGGCCAATCTCGATCTGCGCCTGGGGCACGAGCAGCTTGAGTTTTTGCGCCACGTCCTGAATGGAATGGATCCGGTTATGGAGAAAATAAACCTGTCCGTTGCGCGCCATTTCCCGCTCGATGGCTTCACGAATGACGCGCTCGTCATAAGGCGCCACGATCGTCTCGACCGGATGCCGGTTCGGCGGTGGCGTTTCGATCGTGCTCATGTCCCGCGCGCCGGTGAGTGAGAGATAAAGCGTGCGCGGAATCGGCGTGGCCGAAAGCGTGAGCACGTCGACCAGCCGGAAGAGCTGCTTGAATTTTTCCTTTTGCTTCACGCCGAAGCGCTGCTCCTCGTCGACCACGACCAGGCCGAGATCTTTGAATTTGATGTCCTTGGAAAGAATCCGATGCGTTCCGATGACCACGTCGACCGAACCGTCTTTCAAACCCTCGATGGTTTTGCGCTGGCCGCGTGCCGTTTGCAGCCGGCTCATGCAATCGACCCGGATCGGATAGGAGGCGAAACGCTCGCTCAGGTTCTTCCAGTGCTGCTCGGCCAAAATCGTCGTCGGCACCAGAAACGCCGCCTGCTTGCCTTCCTGGACGGCTTTAAAAATGGCCCGAATCGCCACCTCCGTTTTGCCGAAACCGACGTCGCCGCAAATGAGCCGGTCCATCGGACGCGTGCTTTCCATGTCGCGCTTCGTTTCGAGGATCGAGCGCGCCTGGTCCTCGGTCTCGTCGTAGATGAAGGCATCCTCGAACTCGCGCTGCCAATCGGTGTCGGGCGGGTAGGCGTGACCAGGCAGCGCATTGCGCTCGGCTTGAACGCTGAGCAGTTGCGCGGCGTAATCCATCACCGCTTTTTGCGCCGAAACCTTGGCACGCTCCCAACGCGATCCGCCCAGCGTGTCCAACGGTGGATGCCGCCGGCCCACGCCCACATATTTCGTGACCAGATACGATTGCTCGACCGGCACGTAAAGTTTGCTTTTCTCCCCGAATTCAAGCACCAGGACTTCCGAACCCGCCCCTTCTTGCGCCTCCCCCGGCAGGGTGGTCACACCTTTATAAAGCGCGATGCCATGATGAAGATGGACCACGTAGTCACCGTCCGCGATTTCGGTGAAATCGAGCGCTTGATGCTGGCTGCGCAAACCCACCAGCCGTTCCTGTTGGCGCAGCGCGCGCATGGTCTGATACCGGCCGAAAATTTCGGCATCGCTCAATACCACCAGCTTTCCCGCGGGCCAGACGAATCCGCGCAGGAGCGGCCGCTGGAGAAAGGTGATCGCGCCCCCATCGATCCGAGCCTCTTCCAGAATTTCCTGAAGCCGTTTTTGCTCGCCCTCGTTGTTGCAGAAAATCGCGACTTCCCAACCCTCGGCCAGCCAGTCGCGGAGATGATCCAGAAAGAGGTCCCGCCGGTTTTCCTGGAGAATAAAATCGCCGCGCGCCGCATGGAGAAAATCGTGCGCGAAAAATGTCAGGTCCGCGTGTGGTAACGATCGATGACCCTCGATGTCTTCCTCTTCCGCACCCGCCTCTTCCTCCAAATTCATCGCGACAAAACTCTTCGGCAGATAATCACGCAAGGTGGCGTCGTCTCCGGAATTACCGCTGGTTGGACCGGCCAGACTCACTTCCGCCGTCTTTAGCGGTTGCACCGAGCGTTGCGCATCGACATCGAATTCGCGCAACGAAATCAGCTCTTCGTCTTCCCATTCCGTTCGCAGCGGGCGTGCCGCATCCCACGAAAAGATGTCCACCACTGCACCCCGTACGCTGAATTGACCTCGCCCCTGCACCTGGGCTTCACGCGTATAACCGGCCTCTTGCAGTTGCCGTAAAATCGCTTCGCGATCCAAGTGTGTATTCTTGACCAGCTTGAGCCGTTGGCGCTTCAGCGTGTCGGGCTGAGGCAGCGTTTGTTCGACCGCGCGTGGGGTGGTCAGCACCACTCCCGAAAATCCGACCGCCAGCCGGTTGAGCGCGGAGAGACGCTCCGCTGAGACTTCAGGATCAGGCAGCGTCTCGGCCGTCGGCGCCTCGATCTGCGGAAAGAAAAGATGGACCGCTTCCCACGCTTCCAGGTCATTGGCCAGTTCTTCCTGCGCCTTCACGCCCGGCGCCAGCGCCAGAAATGTTTGCGCCGGCTCAAGTCGAGTCAACGCGGCAAGGACAAAGGCCTGCGCGGAGGCGGGAAGGTGTGCCAGCGAAATCGGCCCGGATGCCTGGGCAATCTCAATCAGCGCATTGGAATTCATCCAGCGCTGAAAGATTTTCTCAAAACGGGAACTCATGACGAAACGGACGGTCTATCAAGTTGCCTGATGCGCCGGGTGAAGCAAGCTCGTGCGGAGCTTGCCCGTGATGCCGGGGCCAGCTAAATAGGAAACATGACCCGGACGCGCCAGTTGATCATCGCCTTCTGGATTTTCATCGTGATCATGCTGGGCTGGCAATTTTACTCCTATGACGCCGGGCTGACCCAGGCGGCGAAGGACAATTCCACGCAGGGGAATAATGTTTTTCTCCATTACACTGGCCCACCCGCGGCGACACCTTCGGCCGCGCAACCGGAAGGACCCGACGTACGACAGATTAAATATACCGTGGAAAATAATGTGCCGGAAAACGGCAGTTTTACTGTTCACGTGACCCTGAAAAATGTCGGCACTGCCAAGGCGGTCGGCGTACAAATCCACGTGCGACCCTATCGCGGAATGAGGCTGGGCGACGAGGACGTGGGCAACTCGACACTAAGTATCCTGCCCGATGATGATCCTCTCTCTCAATATGGGTCGTGGGTTTCGTTCCCTGATCTCGCGCCGGGCGAGGCGAGCACTCAAAGCGTGGTCTTTCTCAGCCACGACGGGGCGACGCCGGTCGTTCTCGGGGTTTCCGACACGGGCGTGCCCGGGAAGGCCCTGGAAAAATTGACGCCGGAAATCATTTTCTCCAAAGAGAAGGCCCAGTGAAATCCCACTCTCCCAAAGATTTATCCGCTACTCCATGAGGACGAAAAAGCGCGTTGTCATTCTCGGTTCCACCGGCTCGATTGGCGAAAGCGCCCTGAAGGTCGCCCGCGATATTCCCGAACGTATGGAGGTGATCGGGCTGGCCGCCGGACGCTCGGCGCAGGCGCTCCTTGCCCAGGCCGCCGAGTTCAAACCGCGCGCCGTGGCGCTTTACGATACGGCGGAGCTGGACACGATTCGCGGTCATTTGCCGTCAGGCACGGCATGTCATGGCGGACCGGAAGGCTTGATCGAACTGGCGACCTTGCCGGAAGCCGATATGGTGCTGATTTCCATCGTGGGCACGGCCGGCCTGGCTCCTGCACTGGCGGCAATCCGCGCGGGCAAGGACATCGCTGTTGCGAGCAAGGAAATCCTGGTCATGGCCGGCGAAGAAGTCACCCGCGAAGCCGCGAAGCATAACGTCGCCATCCTGCCGGTCGACAGCGAGCACAACGCGATTTTTCAGTGCCTGGTCGGCGAGCCCACGCGGCATATCCGCCGGCTGATTCTCACCGCGTCGGGCGGCCCTTTCCGTCAAACGCCCGCATCGGAATTGGCGAAGGTCACGCCCGCGCAGGCGTTGAAGCATCCGACGTGGAACATGGGCCGCAAGATCACGATCGATTCCGCCACGCTATTTAACAAGGGCCTCGAAATGATCGAAGCGCGCTGGCTGTTCGGCGTGCCGATGAGCCAGGTCGATGTCGTCGTTCATCCGCAAAGCATCGTCCATTCGCTGGTCGAATTCGTCGATGGATCGCAGCTTGCGCAACTGAGCCACTCGGACATGTGCTTTCCGATCCAGTACGCGGTCACTTATCCGGACCGTCTGCCGAACCGCCTCAAGCCACTGTGCCTTGCGACCATGGGCTCACTCACTTTCGAAGCGCCCGACCCCGGGAAATTTCCCGCGCTTCGACTCGCCCGTGAGGCAGGAACGGCCGGTGGAACGCTTCCCGCCGTGCTTAATGCCGCCAACGAAATTGCCGTGCCCGCGTTCCTCGACGGCCAGATCCTATTCCCGACCATCTGGCACACCGTCGAGGCGGTCATGCAGCGGCATCAGAACGTCGAGCATCCAAATCTTGAACAAATCCTCAAGGCCGATGCCTGGGCCCGCGCCGCCGCCGTCGAGGAGGTCGCAGCGCGGGCAATTGAATGCCCGTAGTTGTGTTGTGGTTGGTGCAAAAGAGAGTGCGACTTCTCTTGCAATCTTTTAACTACGACGGCAGGAAAATTTCGGTTATAGTTTGCGTATTATGGGCGTTTTTCGTCCACCGATGTCATGACTAACCACATTCCGCCCAACGACCGCAACGACGTGACCCTCTACGACGAGGCGAAAGGGGCCAAAGATCCCCAAAGTCCCTCGTCGTTTCGAAATTTTCGGTCTCTCGGCTTTTTGGGTTTCTTTTTGCTTATCATTATTCCCTACGGCTATTACCACGGCTTCGGGTCGCTCTTCTTTTCGCTCATTACTTTTCTCGAGGTCGTCCTTCTTTTCAATATCCTCATTATCGTCCACGAGCTTGGGCATTTTCTCGCCGCAAAATGGTGCGGACTGCAAATCGATAAATTCGCCATCTGGTTCGGCAAGCCGCTCTGGTCAAAAAAAGTTGACGGGGTCGAATACATCCTAGGCTCGATTCCCGCCGGCGGTTACGTCGCGCTGCCGCAAATGGCGCCGATGGAAGCCATCGAGGGCAAGACCCAAACGCCCCGCGAGGAACTACCGCCCGCATCGCCCTGGCAAAAAATCATTGTCGCGTTTGCGGGCCCGCTTTTCAGTTTCGGGCTCGCGCTGCTCTTCGCCACCGTTGTCTGGATCGTTGGCAAGCCCAGCACCGCCACGGAAAAAACCACCACAATCGGTTACGTTTTTCCCGGGGGCCCGGCCGACAAGGCGGGCGTTCGCGCGGGCGATGTCATCCAGAGCATCAATGGCCACAAGGTCTCGCGCTGGATGGGGGTCGATAACGGCGTGACCTGGAACATCATCACCAGCACCGTCTCGCCACTCACCATGGTGGTCGACCGCGCGGGGCAGACCCAGACTTTCCAGATCGTTCCCGAGGTCGATCCGACCGTCACGCATCATTGGTGGGACCGCAGTGCGCCGCCGAAAATTCAAATCGCGCCGGCCGAGAAGGACCTCATCGTCGGCAAGATTTATCCGGACAGTCCCGCCGAAACGGCCGGTCTCAAGAAAGGTGACCGCCTGCTGGCGCTTGATGGCGTTCCGCTGCTCGGTTACTACGCGGTATACGAGCATCTGAAGGAGTCTCCCAACGCGCCCCTGAATCTCACCATCCAACGTGGTTCGCGGACGATTCCAATGACGATCCAGCCGGTCAAGCCGATCGAGCCCAAGGATATTCCGAAGGACGAGCCGCAGACCGATCCTGGGTTTCTCCTCGATGACAACGTCGATGTGGTCATCGATCACCCGACGCCGTGGAACCAGGTCCATGAATCGATCGACCTCGTCCGCGGGACTTTGGCCGCGCTCTTCACCCACAACTCCAAGGTCAGCGCCACGCAACTCAGCGGACCGATCGGCATCATGAACATCCTGTTCTCGGTCCTCAGCAGCGACAACGGCTGGCGCGTCGCGCTCTGGTTTGCCGTCGTCATCAACGTCAATCTCGCCATGCTCAATCTCTTTCCGCTGCCCGTGCTCGACGGCGGTCACATCGCGCTTTCCATCATCGAGTGGATTCGTCGCCGCCCGCTGAGCATGAGCATTCTCGAGCCGCTGCAGACCGCCTGCGCGCTCGCGCTCATCGGCTACATGGGCTTCATCACCTTCTTTGACGTCCAGGATTCCGGCAAGATGGCCTTCTCCGGCAGCGGCGAAATCAAGTTCGCGCCCAAGCAGAGCTCGCCATAATTCGGATTGCTCCGTCCATCGAGAAGCAAGGGAATGATATGGAGCTATGGTTTTTCATCGCGAGCGCCCTGGCCATCTATGTTTTTTTCCCGATATTTCTCGTGTCTTTTGTCGTCGGATTCATATTCCGCGTCCGGACCAGGCAAACGTTCTTTGTGATCTTCAAGCGATCTCTCTTGATTGGTGCAGGGTTGGGTCTTCCGATTGCGGTTGTTCTTGGCAAATGGATGTGGTGGTGGCTAACCGGTTTTCCTGCCTCCCGACCCCCCCAATTAGGACGACACCTTACCGTCCAAGCTTGCCCTCCCATCCCTTCATCCTGGATTCGTCATGACTTGCCGAACTTTTCTCGGCGCTGTCGAAGGACCTCCGACTATTTTTTAAGCCGTCGGTGCTGGCAGAATAAATAGAGATCCTTCAACAAGCTCAGGATGACGATCTTTTTATAAAGGGGCTTACGCCCCGCTGTCCCCGCGCTCGGAGATCGCGGGTTACCTAATGCCCTCCTCCCGAGCTTGCCCTCCCATCCCTTCCATTCTAGACTGCTTGAGCCATGTCGCCCGTCCCTTACTGCCATAATCCCGTACCACTATCAGCGCCGCCTTTCCCGCGAGGTCAAGGTCGGCAAGGTCGGCATGGGCGGCGCCAATCCCGATCCGCGTCCAGTCGATGCTCACCTGCGACACCATGGACACGCGCGAATGCGTCAAGCAGACGCTCGACCTCGTCAAGGTCGGCTGCGAGATCGTCCGCATCACCGCGCCGACGGTCAAGGACGCCGCCAATCTCAAGAACATCAAGGCCGAGCTGATCGCCGCCGGTTGCGACGTGCCCATCGTCGCCGACATCCATTTCAAGCCCGACGCCGCCATGGAAGCCGCGCAGTGGGTCGAGAAGGTGCGCGTCAATCCCGGCAACTTCGCCGACAAAAAGAAATTCGCCATCCGCGAGTACACCGACGACCAGTACGAGGAGGAGCTCGCGCGCATCGACGAGACCTTCAAGCCGCTGGTCGATCTGTGCAAGGCAGCGCGGCATCGCCATGCGCATCGGCACCAACCACGGCTCGCTTTCCGACCGCATCATGAACCGCTTCGGCGACACGCCCGCCGGCATGGTCGAGAGCGCGGTCGAGTTCGCGCGCATCGCCCGCAAGTACGGCTACCACGATTTCGTTTTCTCCATGAAGTCGAGCAACCCCAAGGTCATGATCAACGCCTACCGGCTGCTCGCCGCGCGCCTGCTCGAGCTCGGCCCCGACTGGAATTACCCGCTCCACCTCGGCGTCACCGAGGCGGGCGACGGCGAGGACGGCCGGATCAAGAGCGCCATCGGCATCGGCGCGCTGCTGGCCGACGGCATCGGCGACACCATCCGCGTCTCGCTCACCGAGGACAGCGTGCACGAAATCCCCGTCGCGCGCGCGCTGGTCGCGCTGGCCGGCCAGCACGCCAAGGACGAGCTCCCGCCGCAGCAACCGCCGCTCAGCTTCGATCCCTTCGTCTTCAACCGCCGCGCCTCCGAGCCGCTCGCCGCTCGGCGAAAGCGCCGTCGGCGGCGCCAGCGTCTCCACCCGCGTCGGCGCCACGCTTGACACCTTCTCAGGCCATCGAGCACAAGCGCGTGCAGCTCGGCGATCTCTTCCCCGATTTCGTGCTCGAAAAGGAATCGATCATCGAGGTCGATCCGCGCGACGGCAAGGCGCTCGATTTCCTCGCCAACGCGCCCGACGCCGCACGTCGTCACCATCGCCGACGGCTGCACGCTCTCGCCCATCGTCGCGTACCGCTATCTCGCCGCGCAGATTCCGGCGAAGCATCCCGATCCTGCTCAAGGACACGTTTCACCCGCCCGCGCCCGGCGCGAAGCCCGACGTGCTCGACACCATGCTCAGCGCCGCGTCCAACATCGGCGCGCTGCTTTGCGACGGCATCGGCGACGCCATCCTCGTCCGCGGCGAACCGGGCCCCGGCGCCAGCGTCCGGCTCGCCTTCAACATCCTGCAATCGGTCGGCAACCGCATCTTCAAGACCGACTACGTCGCGTGTCCCTCCTGCGGCCGCACGCTCTTCAATCTCCAGACCACCACGGCGAAAATCCGCGAATCGACCAACCACCTCAAGGGCGTCAAAATCGCCATCATGGGTTGCATCGTCAACGGCCCCGGCGAAATGGCCGACGCCGATTTCGGCTACGTCGGCGGCGCGCCCGGCAAGGTCAACCTCTACATCGGCAAGACCCCCGTCAAATTCAACATCCCCGAAGGCGAAGCCGTCGACCGCCTCGTCGATCTCATCAAGGAAAACGGCAAGTGGTTCGACGCGCCTGTCCCCGTCGCTGCTTCTTAACTGTAGCGGCGCATGCCACGCAAGATCTGGACAGCTGGTTGCCGAACTGGAAAAGGCCGGATGGATACTGAGTGACGGCGGCAAGGGCAGCCATCGGAAATTCTGGCATGTCCGTTCCAGGCGTAAGCTGATTTTGAGCGGACAGCCGGGCTCCGATGCACAAATTATCAGGAAAAGCAGGTAAAGCAGGCCATCCGCGAAGTACAGAAATGAAAATCGACTATCTTAAATTTGTTCGCTGGAGCGAACAGGATAAAATCTATGTGGGCTATTGTCCTGACCTCTTCATCGGCGGAGTCTGCCATGGGAAAGACGAGAACAAGGTCTACGCGGAACTTTGTTCATTGGTAGACGGGGACATCGCACAGCGTCGTCGCGCCAAGCAAACTCTTCCCCCCAACGAAACAATTGTGGCCATGCCCGTGGCTGCCTGGCGGTAGCCGACCATCGTATCAGCGACTTCAGAAACGGCCCGTCATCCTGAGCCCTAGTTGGCGGAACCGCCAGTGGTAAAACATGTCTTCCGCCACCTTCCTGCTAAAAACAACAATTTTTTTCAGAGGGCACAAAAAGATTTTAAGCTAAACAAGCTTTCTAGCGATACCGCCTTTTTCAATAATGGGGTAGATTCGCCGAATCATAAAAACTTGCCCTCATGTTCCTCCTGTCTCCAATTCCGATAATTTGGTAAATTGCGTTAATTCCGTCAAAATTCTCCAATCTTTTTCCTCCTCTTCAGCCATCCGTGTGAACCTGTCTCCTTGCCTTTTCCTCCTCAAAAATTTCGTTAATTTGGGAAATTTGGTAATGCTTCCCTCCCTTCCATGACCTCCTCCGAAATACGCGCCATCCTTCCTCGACTTCTTCGCGGAATTTCCCCGTCGCACACCATCGTCCCCTCCAGCTCGCTGCTGCCCGACGCGCCCAATCTGCTCTTCACCAATGCCGGCATGAACCAGTTCGTGCCCATTTTTCTCGGCCAGGCCCCGTGCCCTTACAGCCCTCCGCGCGCAGCCGACACCCAGAAATGCATCCGCGCCGGCGGCAAGCACAACGACCTCGAGGACGTCGGCTTCGACACCTACCACCACACCTTTTTCGAGATGCTGGGCAACTGGTCCTTCGGCGATTACTTCAAGAAGGAAGCCATCGCATGGGCCTGGGAACTCGTCGTCGGCCGCTGGCATTTCCCCGCCTCGCGCATCTACGCGACCATCTACTCGCCCGGCCCCGGCGACCCCGCCAGCCTCGACCGCGAAGCCCATGAACACTGGTCGGAAATCTTCATTGCCGCCGGCCTCGACCCCGCCTCCATGTCGTCCACGGCAACAAAAAGGACAACTTCTGGATGATGGGCGACACCGGCCCCTGTGGCCCGTGCAGCGAGCTTCACGTCGACCTCACGCCCGGCCCGCGCGACCTCGACATCCCACGCCAGATCGCCGGCCGCAACCTCGTCAACCAGGGCGACGCCCGCTGCATCGAAATCTGGAACCTCGTCTTCATCCAGTTCAACGCCAATCCCGACGGCACCTTCGTGGACCTGCCCGCCAGGCATGTCGACACCGGCATGGGCTTCGAGCGCGTCACCTCGATGATCCAGGGCACCAAGGGTTTTACCGATTTCAGCGAGAACGCCAAAATCTCCAACTATGAGACTGATGTCTTCCGCCCCATCTTCGACGAACTCGAAAAACTGACCGGCAAGAAATATGGATCAACGCTGCCAAGGTCCGCGCAAAACGAATCCGAGCAAGAAAAAGTGGATGTCGCCTTCCGGGTCATCGCCGACCACATCCGCACGCTCAGCTTTTCCATCGCCGACGGCATCCAGCCGAGCAACGAAGGTCGCGGTTACGTTCTGCGCCGCATCTTGCGCCGCGCCGTCCGCTACGGTCGCAACCTTGGTTTGCGCGAGCCGTTCCTCGGCAAACTCGTCGCAGTTCTCGGCGCGACCATGGGCCACATCTTCCCCGAAGTTGTCACCAAAGCTGACCTCGTCCGCAAAACCCTTACCAACGAAGAAGAAAGTTTTTTTCGTACGTTGGAGCGTGGGATTGAACTTTTCGAATCTGTTATCACAACTCTTAACGAAAAGTCCTCATCAAAAAAATCCGTCATTTTGAGCTTGTCGAAGGCTCAGCCCCCGGAGAACCCCCACGGTTCACTTTCAATTTCCACATCTCCAGAAAGCCTCCGTCATCCTGAGCCTGTCGAAGGATCAGTTCAGTCTCCCTCCTTCAAAACAGGAATGTCCGCTGAACGGGAGCTGATCCTTCGACAGGCTCAGGATGACAGATCTGTTAAGAGTAAAAATTTTCCTGGTTCCGAGGCTTTCAAGCTCTACGACACCTATGGCTTTCCTCTCGATCTCACTGAACTCATGGCACGCGAGCGTGGTATGACTGTCGATGTCGCCGAGTTTAATCGACTGATGGACGAGCAAAAAGCCAAGGGCAAAGCCGCGCAAAAGAAAGAAGTAATCACCGTTGAGGGCGGCGTTGACCTGGAAAAACTTCCGCCCACTGTTTTTTACGGATACGACGAACTCCAAAGCACGGGCCTTATCGTCGCCAACGAAAATGGCGCAGTCGCCGTGACGGAAACGCCTTTCTATGCCGAAATGGGCGGCCAAGTCGGTGACGCCGGCGAGATCGAAGTTGCAGGCAAGAAAATCGCTGTCATTAACACGATCAAGTCCCCCTCCGGCAAAGTTTATTTTCACAAACTTGCTGAGCCAATCGAAGTCAAACCCGGAGAACGCGTCACCCTCTACGTCAACGAACCCCGCCGAGCTCGGATCGAAGCCCATCACTCCGGCACGCACTTGCTGAACTGGGCATTGCGGAAAGTTTTGGGCAACACCATCACGCAAAAAGGTTCCTACGTCGGGCCGGACCGCCTGCGCTTTGATTTTTCTCACAGTGCGGCCATGACACCCGCCGAGCTGGCCGAAGTCGAAAAACTTGTGAACGAAAAAATCGAAGCGGACATGCCGGTGAAATGGGAAGAACGGTCCTATGCCGAGGTGAAGGGCGATCCGAGCATCCTGCAATTTTTTGGAGACAAATACGGCGACACGGTCCGCGTCGTTTCCATCGGCGATTTCTCGAAGGAGCTTTGCGGCGGCACGCATGTCCGGCAATCGGGCAAGGTCGGCTATTTCAAGATTCTTCACGAGGCCGCGATTGCCGCGGGCATTCGACGTATCGAGGCGGCGAGCGGCACGGCCTTGATCGAGCACGTGCACGATCAGCTTCCCAAGCAGGAGGAACAGCACTCGATCCTGCGCCAGCGCAAACTCGATCTCGGCATGCTCAACTCTTTTTCCGGCGACAAAACGCCGCATGCTTTTTGGCAACATTGGGAAGCGCGCGAGGCTTTCCTGCGCCAGGCCGCAGCAGAGGTCGCGCAGCACGAAAAAGATTCCGCCAAGCAACAGGAGGCCGCATTCCAAAAGCGGGCGGCCGCCGATGCGCCGGTGCTGATCGCCTTCGCGCGCAGCGTAAACGAGATTCCTTTTCTCGCGCACAATATGGTCGATGCCTCCGCGGCATACTTGCCTATTCTGGCCGACGTCCTCAAGACGCGCTGGCAGGGCGTGGTCGTTCTCACCGCCGTTGACCAAGGCAAGGTTGCTCTGCTCGCCGCGGTTTCTCCCGCCTACACGAAAAAAGTGCAGGCCGGAAAAATCATCCAGGCCATCGCGCCGCTCGTCGGCGGAAAGGGCGGCGGCCGACCCGAATTGGCGCAAGGCGGCGGAACGAATCCCGAAGGCGTCGCCGCTGCATTGGCGAAAGCGGAGGAAATTCTGAGCGGCTAGAATACTTATCGTCCGAGCGTTTTTGCGCCGGGCCCCATTCGTGCTAATCTTAAATCCATGAAAGTAACCGCCAAGAAACCCGCGCCGAGAAAAATTGTCGCCGGCATCGACTCGATCGATTCCGTGCTGCGCGACGTCCGCGCGGGCAAGCCGGTGATCGTGGTCGATGACGCCGAGCGCGAGAACGAGGGCGACCTGATCCTCGCCGCGGAAAAGGCGACGCCGGAGAGCGTCAACTTCATGATGCGGTTTGGCCGCGGACTGATTTGCGCGCCGATCACCAACGACCGTGCCGCGCGACTCGGGTTAAACCGGATGGTGCTCGATAACCGTGAAAGTTTTAAAACCGACTTCACCGTTTCGGTCGATGCCACGCATGACATCACCACCGGCATCAGCGCCGAGGATCGCGCGAAGACCATCCGCCTGCTGGCCAATCCGAAATCCCAGCCGGGCGACCTGGTGCAGCCGGGCCATATTTTTCCGTTGCGAGCCAAGGCCGGCGGCGTGTTGCAGCGGAGCGGTCATACTGAAGCCGCGGTCGATCTGGCGCGGTTGGCCGGCCTCGATCGCCTCGGGCGTGCTTTGCGAGATCGTCAAGGACGACGGCACGATGGCGCGGCTGCCCGACCTGATGCAATTCAAGAAAAAGCACAAGCTCAAGCTCTGCACGATTCTCGACCTGATCGAATATCGCCGCCGCCGCGAAAAGCTGATCGAGCTCGAGCAGCGGGTGAAGCTGCCGACCGATTACGGTACGTTCGATCTGCTGCTTTATCGCGCGACGATGAACCAGGAGCATCATCTCGCGCTGGTGAAGGGCGATGTGGCCGACGGCAAGCCGGTGCTGGTGCGCGTGCACAGCGAATGTCTCACGGGCGACGTCTTCGGTTCGCGCCGCTGCGATTGCGGGAGCCAGCTCCACACGGCGCTGAAGCAGATCGAGCTCGAGGGGCGCGGCATTCTTCTCT
Organism: uncultured Verrucomicrobiae bacterium; assembly: GCA_963812985.1. GTDB lineage: Bacteria > Verrucomicrobiota > Verrucomicrobiia > Methylacidiphilales > UBA1321 > JABDGH01. Next base: position 1,148,803 of record CAWEXI010000005.1, on the reverse strand, counting down.
ACATGCGGCAGGAGGGACGCGGCATCGGCCTCGCCGCGAAAATCCACGCCTACAAATTGCAGGAGGAAGGCTTCGATACCGTGCAGGCGAATTTAAAACTAGGCTTCCCCTCCGACCTGCGCGAGTACGGCCTCGGCGCGCAGATTCTTTTCGATCTCGGCGTGCGCCAATTGCGGCTTGTTGACGAACAATCCGAAGAAGGTCGTCGGCCTCGCCGGTTACGGTTTAAAGATCGTGGAGACGGTGCCGATTCGCATCGAGGCAAACAGCCACAACAAAGCTTATCTTCGCACCAAGCGGACGAAGATGGGGCATAAGTTGTGACGTGAACTAGACCTTCGATGTAGGCTAGGCCTTCGGCGTGGGTTTCCGAATACTGAGGTGAACGTCGCGCAGTTGTTTCTCGCTGACGGGCGAGGGCGCGTTCATGAGCAGGTCGCGGCCGTTTTGCGCCATGGGGAAGGCGATGACTTCGCGGATGCTCGTTTCGTTGGCGAGGAGCATGACGATGCGGTCGATGCCGGGCGCGATGCCGCCGTGGGGCGGCGCGCCGTACTTGAAGGCGTTGATCATGCCGGCGAATTCGGTGTCGACGACTTCCTTGCCGTGGCCGGCGAGCGCGAAGGCCTTGTACATGATCTCGGGAATGTGGTTGCGGATCGCGCCGGAGGCGATTTCGTAGCCGTTGCAGACGAGGTCGTACTGGTAGGCGAAGATGGTGAGCGGGTCCTGCTTTTCGAGCGCTTCGAGTCCGCCCTGCGGCATGGAAAACGGATTGTGCGAGAACTCGATGGCCTTGGTCTCCTCGTTCATCTCGTACATCGGATAATCGACGATCCAGGCGAACTTGAAGACGTCCTTTTCGATGAGGTTGAGCTGCTCGGCGATCTTGACGCGCATCGCGCCGAGGACCTTCGCGGCCTTGGTTTCGTTGGGATCGGCGGAGAAGAAGATGACGCGATTTTCTTTTGAATCAAATAGCGCGTTGTGAATATTCGATCCGCTTAAAAATTTGGCGATCGGGCCGGTCATAATATATTCAAATGCACCGTCATCCTTCTGCTTATATTCAACTTTCACATACGCCAAACCCGGCGCGCCGAGCTTCTTCGCTTCTTCCTGCAAATTATCGAACCAGGAGCGCGGCTGATCGAAGGCTTGCGGCACAGCGAAGGCGCGGACGGTCTTTCCAGCAAAGGCCTTGAACTCGCTCTTGGCGAAAAGCGGCGTGAGATCCTTGATCTCAAACGGAATGCGCAGGTCCGGCTTGTCGGTGCCGAAGCGGAGCATCGATTCCTTATAGGCAATGCGCTGGAAGGTGCCGTCGAGTTTCGCGTTGGTGGGCCACTCGGATTTGAATTCCTGGAAGAGCGGCACGAAAAGTTTTTCCATCGCGGCGAAGACGTCGTCCTGCGTGACGAAGCTCATCTCGACATCGAGCTGGTAGAACTCGCCGGGCGTGCGGTCGGCGCGGCCGTCCTCGTCGCGGAAGCAGGGCGCGATCTGGAAATAGCGGTCGAAGCCGCTGACCATGAGGAGCTGCTTGAACTGCTGCGGCGCCTGCGGCAGCGCGTAGAATTCGCCGGGATAGAGGCGCGAGGGCACGAGGAAGTCGCGCGCGCCTTCGGGCGAGGACGAGGTGAGGATCGGCGTCTGGAATTCCTGGAAGCCGAGCTCGATCATGCGGCGGCGGATGCTGGAAATGACCTTGGCGCGGAGCATGACGGTCTTGTGCAGCTTGCGAGCGGCGCAGGTCGAGGAAGCGGTATTTGAGGCGCGTTTCCTCGGGCGTGTGGTCCTCGGGAAAGACGTTCATCGGCAGCGATTCGCACGCGCCGAGCTTGTCGTAGCCGGCGACGTCGAGTTCCACTTCGCCGGTGGGGATGTTCGGGTTGACGGTGCCTTCGGGGCGGGGCCGCACGTTGCCGTGGACGCTGATGACGGTCTCCTTGGGCAGATGCGAAAGCGTGTCCTGAAACGCGGCGGTGGGCGGGATGACGATCTGCGTGATGCCGTAATGGTCGCGCAGGTCGATGAAGAGGACGCCGCCGAGATCGCGCTTGTTGTGGATCCAGCCCGCGAGGCGGACGGTCTGCCCGGCGTGCGAGGCGCGCAGGTCGTTGCAGGTGTGGGAGCGGTACGGATTGGCGGACATGGGAGGGGAATTTTTAGACGGAATTGACGGAATTAACAGGCTGAAGTTCGCGCGGAGGGAAGGCAGGAAAGCATGACCAAATTACGAAATTAACCAAATTACCGAATTGGGGAGGAGAGGCTGAGGGTTCGCGCGGAGGGAGGGCAGGGAAGCGCGACCAAATTTCCAAATTAACCAAATTGCTAAATTGGGAAGGCCGATGTTTCGCACGGAGGGCCGAAGAGCCACTGCAGAGAAAGGCGGGGTTGATGAAACAATAACTTAGCGCATAACAATTCCGTCATCCTGAGCGGAGTTCCGCCACGGCGGGACGTAGTCGAAGGACCTGGCTGACATCACTTCGGCGTATTCATGGACGCGATTAATTCTGCCGAGGAAGGACGGTCAGCGAGTGGAGTGAGACGAGCGTTTGACCTCTTTTACATCAATACATCTCTTCGCAACCGGCGCATATTGGGGAAAACGGACAGGTCCTTCGACTCCATCTCGATCGAGCTTTGTGACGAGACAAAACGTAACGCTCGCCTTCGCTCAGGATGACGGATTGTTATTTGGATATTGGTTGGCTCGCTGCGCTCGGATGAGCTGTTAGGCTTCGTTTAATCGGAATTAGCTATAAAAAGTTCTGTCACCCCGAGCTTGTCGAGGGATCAGCTTCCGTTGATGTCCAATTTTCTATCGCGAGAAACTCGAAAATGCGCTCGACGGGGACAATTTTTGTTTCCCGTGTTCGCGTTTTCCTTAATTGAATCTTTCCTTCGGTACTTTCCGCGCCAACGATGCAAATAAAGCTGGCGATTCGTTCGGTGGCGGCTTCAAGCTGTTTGCCCAGCTTCATGGATTTGATCGGATAATCGACCCAGTCGTTATGATCACGTAACTTTTGAACCAAAGCCATAGCTTGTGGCCTGTACTGCTCATCTTCAATGGCAACGTAAAAATCAAGGCAGCGGATTTCGGTATATTCCTTTAGACTTTTCTTCAAAATTTCTCCGAGCACGACATCGCCGATGCCGAAGCCGAGGGCGGGGAGATCGACGCCGCCAAGATTTTTGAGGAGGGTGTCGTAACGGCCGCCGCCGGCGATGGCGCGGAATTCGCCGCTGCGGTCGAAGACCTCGAAGACGACGCCGGTGTAGTAGGCGAGGCCGCGCACGACGGTATAGTCGCGCTTCACATAATCCTGCAAGCCGCGATGGCGCAAGCCGGTCTCGATGGTATCGAGGCGCTCGCTTTTCGTGCTGCGGGCGTCGGCGAGAATGACGAAGACTTCCTCCGCGAGCTGGCCGAGCTTCTCGGCGGTCTTCTCGCGCGGCTCGCGTTCGCTTTTGTCGATGGCTTGGATGAAGGCATACCGCTGGTCTTCGGGCACAGCCTTGGCGTCCATGAAATCGGTCCAGAACTGGCGGTCGCTCAGGCGCACGACGAAATCCTTTTCGGTCAGGCCAAAGGCGCGCAGCACGTCGATGACCAACGCGATCAATTCAATATCGGCTTCCAGGCTGGCCTCGCCGATGATGTCGCAATTGAGTTGGTAATGTTCGCGCAGACGGCCCTTTTGCTGGCGCTCGTAACGGAAGACCTGCGGAATGGAGAACCATTTGAGCGGCTTCTTGAAATCTTTGTGCCGCGCGGTGACGAGGCGCGCGAGCGTGGGTGTCATTTCAGGCCGAAGCGCGACCTCGCGGTCGCCTTTGTCCTTGAAGTGGTAGAGCTGGTTGACGATTTCGTCGCCCGACTTTTTAGTGAAAAGATCGAGCGGTTCAAGTGGAGGCCCGTCGTATTCGACGAAGCCGTAGCGGTGGGCCACATCGCGCCATTTAGCGAAGATGGCATTGCGAAATGCGCAGTCGTCAGGATAGAAATCGCGGAAACCGGGGAGGGCCATGGAGAGAGAAGGGTAAAGGGGAAAAGGTAAAGGTGGAAAGGACGGAAACAGATTTTGATTCTTGGTGACTTGTAGCCGCCGCCATAAGGCGTGGGCCACGCTCTTACGAGCGCGGCTACGGCGCGCCAAATGCAAAGTTGGATGAACTGATCCCTCGACAAGCTCGGGATGACGGAAGGCTTAAGCCGTGGGCTTGGGACTATCGGTCGTGGGCGCGGCGCCGTCGGCGGAAATGGTCTGTGACAGCTTCATGACCTTGGCTTTCATTTCCTTGCCGGCCTTGAACTTGACCACGGCGCGGGGAGGAATCGGCACGTCGTGTTCGGGGCGATTCGGATTGCGGCCCACGCGCGCCTTGCGGAGCTTGACCTCGAAGACGCCGAAGTTGCGCAGCTCGACAGCCTGACCGTGCGCGAGGCTTTCGGTGAGATGATCGAGGGTGCGCTGGATGACGTTGAGGACATCCTGCTGCACCATGCCGGTCTCGTTGCTGATACGTACGACCAGATCGCGTTTGGTTAAATTAGGCATAAACCAGTGCTATTGCGCCAGATGGGCAGGAGATTGCAAGCGGAAAACGAAAAATCGACAGAAATAGATTTTAAGCGCGGCCTTGCGAGAGTGGGACTTAGGGTTGCAATCCAGCCCTTGGGCGAGTCGCTGCGCCTATGCGAGTTGCTTCACCAGCACCTTAGAATTCCGACCACTGATCTCATATTTATCCCTACGCGCGACAGGTAAGTCGTTGGGAGAGCCTTCCTTATAGCCACCTTTTTGTTGGAAGTAATTGAACGCGCGCGTGGAGAGCAGGAAAATCGTTTTCACGCCCTTCTGCTTGGCGGCCTCCTCGGCAAAGGTCATTAACTTTTGCCCGATGCCCATATTTTCGTGCGCGCCGCTGACGGAAAGACAGGCCAGTTCGGCGGTCTCGCCGCCGGGTTGGACATGGAGCGCGACGCAGCCAACGATGTTGCCGTCGATCTGGAACACGTAGTAGTCATGTAAGTGCGAGATGATGTCGAGCCGGCTACGCTTGACCAGTTCCTCCTGCTCGACCGACTCGCGGATCAGGTTGCGAATCGACCGCACGTCCTTCTTCAGTGCCCGCCGGACGGCCTGGTATTCGTTGGCGTAGATCATCGTGCCGATGCCTTCGTTGGAGAAAACCTCGGTCAGCAGGGCTTCGTCGATCCGGCCATCAATGAGATGAACCCGGCTGACGCCATTGCGGCACGCGCGAATGCTGTGCTCGAATTTCGAGGCCATGTTTTCGGGGATCTCCGCCTTGTGCTTCTTAAAAAATTCGTCGGCCTCGGCGACCGACATCTGGTGGGCCTTATCGCCGTTTTTAGTGAAGCCGTTCCGATCGGTGACAAAAATGAGTTTCGCCGCTTTCAACGCCTCGGCCACTTCGATCGCCACGCCGTCGGAGTTGACCCGAAAGGTGCGTCCGTCGCCATCGAAGCCAAGCGGCGCAATGACCGGGACCACGCCCTTGTCCAACAACTGGGTCAAGAATTCGACGTCAACCTTTTCCACGCGGCCGGTGTAGAGGCTGTCGACGCCGCCAACAATGCCGAAGGGATGAGCGATGACCGCATTCGTGTACGCGGCCCGCAGGTCATTGGACGCCAAACCTTCGAGCACCTCGTGGGTGATCCGGTTGGCCGCGGTGAGGGCGAGCTTGAGTGTTTCCTCGTCGGTAATGCCGGTGCCGTCGGCATTGCTGATCCGGATTTTCGATTGCCGGGCGAGTTCCTCGATCTGGTGAGCGGCGCCGTGCACGATGACCAGCCGAATGCTGAGCGAGCGGAGCACCGCCAAGTCGAGCATGATGTTGGGCAGGTTGTCGTCGGCGATGATTGCGCCGTCGAGAGCGATCACGAACGTCTTTTCCCGGAAACCGGGAATGTAGGTCAGGATGCCGCGCAGATCGGAAACTTTCATGGAGAGTCAAAACTTAGCGCGTCCGTGAGAAACCTCCAGCTTTCTCACGAAGTGAGTGAGGAAGATAATCACTGTTTCTTTAATGAGCCAGGCCTGGATTGATTGCTCCGCTGGGGGCGGTATTGGTTGGGGAAGACGCGGGAGTTTTGCTCGAGGTATTGTTCGGATGCGGCGCGCTACCGGGTTGAAAATTTTCGTCCAACGGACTACGAAACGGGTTATCTTCCGGGGCAGCCGGCACGGCCGGTGTGTCCGGCGTGTTGGGAGCACTTGCGACTGTTTTTTTCACGTCGACACTTTGTTGGCCGAGCAGGTCCGTTAAGGTCGCGCGGGCCTTCGGATTGAACCATAGCGTGATGCGCCGCTCGATGCCGTCCTGGTCCTGATAGAGATTCGGCCGGTAAAGATAGATTTCATCCGGCTTGGCGTCGGAGGGCGGCGAGGTCCAATAGGTCGGCAGGCTCATGGTAATCCAGTATTTGACCCTGCGGGTGTCGATAGGCACATCTGTTCCCTCCAGCTCGGGCGGAGGTGCGGCGGCTGCTTTGGTCGCGGACAGATTCGTGGCAAGAGCAGGGCTATGGAGCGTGGACTCATCGGCCAATTCGTCGCGATACGTTTTTGGAGCGAGCATTTTGCCGTCCTGACAAAATTTCGCCACGTCGGCGGGATGCGGACCGGGCCGATCGATTTCGCGATAGGTCAGGTAGGTGTGATGAGAGTCGGTGGAATCATCGAGCTCGTTTTTGACGACGTCGGGAGGGGCAACCATATCCGGCGTGATCGGATTGGCGAATTGGTTCGTGGTTATGAACGTCCACTCCACTGATTTGCTGAAGCGATCAATTGGCGCTTCAACGAAATTTCCATCGTCATCCACTTCGGCGGAATGCCAGCCGATATGCGTCGGGGTTTCGCGAATCTCGACGATTTCCGGCAGCCAAAAAGGCCCCGGGTACCATGACCAGACTTTGTCCACGCTGAGCTTCCAGTAGCCGTAGTGTTCCGTCGCCCAGCTATGCGGCAGATTGCCTTTCCAGTACCAGCCGTACTCCGTGTAGATCCACCGGCCGTTGGTATAAGGAGCCTCATGATCGCGGGGAGTAAAGGCCCATTTCCCGCCGATCTTCGACCACGTGCCGTAGGGATTGAGGATTTGCAGAATGGTGTCGAAATCGGCTTTGCCCTGCTCGGTGAAAGGGGTGTCGGAAGTCATTCCGGCGCGCGAAATCATCGCCAGGCCGGACAGAGTCAGGCAGACAAAAACGAAGCTAAGGCCGCGAAAAGACATAGGGGTGCGAAAGGCGCCAGCATGCCTGAATCCGCAGGAAAATAAAGCTGTTAGCGACAACTGCCGGAAACGTTACGCCGTCACTTTGTCGAATAAATCCTCGCCATTCCCTGCTCGAAACTTTCGGGAACGTACGCAAACGTTTGCGAGGCTGGCCGAGGATCGCCCACATTATCTTCGACCGCCATTTTGAGCACCTCGCTGAGGCGCAGTTCCCGCGGTGCGACAGCGTTCAGGACCTCGGTGGCCACAATGAGCGGTTCGCCGGGCAGCGAGTAGACGATGACTTTCCGCCAGCGATAGGCCAGGAGGAAAAGCGCTAACCAAAGCGCGGCGCCTACTTCAGCTGCGGCAAGGCCGAGGTGATGCGTCGCCAGGCCGATGACGATCAGAACGGGGAGCAGCAGCGAGGCAAGCCAAAGCAGCTTGCGCAAAATTAGGAGAAGGGGAAGATCCTCATAAATGCCTTCGATGCCCAACGCCGCCATGATTTTGAAGACCAGTTCGCGCCAGGTGAAGGCGACAGGTCCGACCAGGTCAAACGTCTTGCCAATGGCCGATTCTTTGGCCGAGGCGAGTGCGAAACAACGGGCGACTTCGCGCACGCTGACCGGCTGGATGAGCGGTTCACCGCCGTCGAGCAGGGGCAGCGAGTAAAGCTGGACGACGGTGAGGGGCCAAGAAAGGGCGCTTCGCAGCAGATTCAGCAGCCGGTCGCGTTCATCATAGCCGTAAATAAGAGAGGGCCGGAAAATGGTCCAATCGAGCCCGCTTTGCCGGACCAATTCCTCCGCCTCCCATTTGGTGCGGTGGTAACGCGACCGCGCGAAGGGTCGCGTCCCGATGGCGCTCATCTGCACCCAGCGCGTGACGCCAGCTCCCTTGGCGGCCACGAGAACATTGCGCGTTGTTTCGATATGGGCCTCCTCGTAGGTCATGTGCGATGTCTCCGCGATAATGCCGATCAAGTGAATGACCGCCTGCACGCCGTTCAGCGCTGCGGCGAGTGTATCGGGCTGAAGCGCGTCTCCTTTGACTAGCTCGAGGCCTCGTTTGTCGGCGAAAAAGGGCGCCCGTTCCGGGTGGCGGACCACGACCCGGACCTGGCAGCCGAGAGCCAGAAGTTCCCGGACAACTTCCTTCCCAACGAATCCGGTTCCGCCAGTAACTAGGATCATAGAGCGCTCCGCGTCCCAACCGCAGAAGAATTCAGCGTGAGCGAAAAAATGCCAGTGGTCACGCTGAAAGGTTCCGTAATCTATTCCGTCATCTGACTATTTTCCACTTAAGGTCATGGAACGGGCCAACTTTTTTGTGAATAACTTGGCGTTTCCGTTGACGAAACATCGCAGATTAGTGCTAAACTGCCTTGATGGTGATTGGTTCTTTGTTTTTCCGCCGATGTGTCCGGGACGTCGTGTTGCTTGCATTAATTTCGATTGTGCTGGCGGCTCGTTCGGTTGCGGACGATCAGATTATCAAAACCGACGGCAATGTCGTCTCAGGTCAGATTGTTGGTGCGTCGAATGGACAGGTGATGGTGGAGAGTCACACCGCCAGTGGAGGCTTTGCGAAATTTCCGATCACGATTTCGGACATTAAATCAATCAAGATGGCAACACCTCCGGAAGTGACCAATGTCCAGGGTCAGGGTGTCTCAACGGCAGCCGTGATTGCCGCGTTGGAGCCCGAGGTCAAAAATTTGCGGGTGTGCCCGCCGATTGGGTGGTGGGCGCGATGGCGCAACTCGCCGAAGCTTACGCTCAAGCCGGGCAGGTGGATAAATCCGTCGCGGTTTATAATCAGATCAGCCAGTTATATCCCGGCAGCGCTTATGAAAACGTGGCCAAGGCAGGAAGGGCCACTTTAAGTCTCAAGGCGGGGAAGATCGATGAAGCGCTTGCCGCGGTGCAGCCGATTCTCGACCAGGCCAACAAGGATATCGCGCCCTCGCCGTCGGACGGGGCGCTTTACGCCAATGCTTTTTTAGTTTATGGGCAGGTGCTGGAAGCGCAAAAGAAACCACAGCAGGCCCTCGAAGCCTATCTCACCGTCAAAACCATGTTTTACCAAAACCCTGTCCTCGTTGACCAGGCCGAGCAACTGCGCCAAGGCCTTGCGCGATCAAAATCCCGGACTTGGGAGTCGAATAACTCTTTCCTCAACTCATATAGCGCCCCAGATTCCATTATTCCTTATGCCCACCATTCGATCCACTCTTTTGAAAACGGTCTCCCTCGCCCTTCTTCTTCTGGGTTGCCACACTCTTTGACTCAATCCGCTTTCCGCCCAAGCCACTACGGCACCGGCTGCCGGCGGGGACGCCACGGCCGCGCCTGCGGGCGGCGGCGATGCGAATGCTGCCAACGGCGCCGCCCCAGCCGCAGCTCCCAAGGACACCACCTGTCCGACATGTTGTCGCAGGGCGGTTTTGTCATGTATATTCTCGCTGCTGCGTCGGTCTGCCTGGTCTGGTTTACGGCGGAGGGCTTCGTGATCCTGCGCGCCAAGAAGCTCGCGCCGCCCGCCCTGATCGCCCGCCTCCGCGAAGCGTTCAAGGCCGGAAATTACCAGGAAGCCTGGAACATCTGCAAGGCCAACCGCTGCTTCCTCAGCAACGTGCTCGGCAACGGCCTGGAACGCGTCGGCCGCAACAAGGACGCGGTCGAATTCATCGTCGAGGAAACGGCCCTGCGCGAAGCCAACGATCTGAAGACCAACACGACCTATCTTTCCGTCATCGGCGTCGTCTCGCCCATGATCGGGCTGACCGGCACGGTCTGGGGCATGATCGGCGCCTTCAAGACTCTCGGCGACAACGGCATTTCCAATCCGTCGCTGCTGGCCGGCAAGATCGGCGAGGTGCTCGTCGCCACGATGTCGGGCCTGGTCGTCGCGGTCCCGGCCTTCATCTTCTTCTACATCCTGCGCGCGCGGGCGCAGAGCGCGATCCTTCACGCCGAGTCCCAGGTCTACCGCCTGCTCGACGACATTCCCTACGACCAGCTTTCCGGGCGTCCGCATCGGCGAGAACTTTGGCACCGACGCAGTCGGCCAAATCACGGCATCCGCTCGGGTGTCTCGCAAAAAGTCTCGCGCAACGTCACCACCAATTGCCCCTCCTGCAACGCGCCCATCACCGTCGGCACCACGCCGTGCCCGAATTGTGACACGGTGCTCGACTGGGGCACCTGATTTCCCATACCCTCGGCCATGGCTTCTCCCAGCGTCAAACGTCAGCGCAAGCGCCGGCGCATCGATACGGACGGCGACCCGGAATTCCAGGTCGCGCCGATGGTCGACGTGCTGCTCGTGCTGATGTTGTTCTTCATGGCCATCACCTCGACCGAAGTGCTGAAGAAGGACAAGAATCTCCAGCTGGCCGACGCCAAAAATGCCAAGCCGGCCGAAAGCAAGACCCACAAAAACGAAATAGTGGTCAACGTCGAATGGGACGGCATCAATAGCGTGGCCCAATTTTCCCTGGACGGCGTTGCCTATCCCACCGCCGATTCGATGCAGGGCGTTTTATCCGCGCAACATCAGCAAAATCCGGCGGCCTATGTTGTGATTCGCGCGGACAAGAATACAGAGTATAGTAACATTTCCGATTTGATGAATGCCTGCGCGAACGCGGGCATCAGCACAGTAACCTTCGCCGTCCTGATTGGCGGCGGCAACAACAAGCAAGCTCCTGCCGCTTCCACGGCGGCACGGCTTCCAACTAAAATTATGGCTGGCGGAGGCGGAAGCGACGGCGAATTCGGATTTCAGATCGCACCGATGCTCGACATTCTATTCGTGCTGCTGCTCTTTTTCATGGTTTCGGCCGGGGCGCAGAAGCACGAGGCGTCGCTGACCACGCAATTGCCGGGCGGAAAACCGGGCGGCGATGTGCCGGTGCAGGTTGGCATCGATGCCGATGGCCAGGTGAATGTGTCCGGCGCACCGATCGATTCGCCAACCGATCCCGCCTTGCCGGCGCTGGTCGATCGTCTCAAGGGCATCGTCGCCGCCAACGCGACGCAGCCGATCGTCGTTACGCCAACTCGAAGCACGCGCCAACAGCGAGTGGTCGATGTGCTCAATGCCTGCGCCGCGGCCAATGTTAAAAATCTCGCTTTTGGCACACCGAGCGATTAGGGATCATATGGCTGAAACCATGGTGCGGAACGAAAGGCCTTGCACGGAAAAAATTACTCGTTCCGGCTATTTCTTTGGCGCCGTCCTTCTCCACCTGATTCTTTTCGTCATGGTCGGAACCTGGGTGATTTTTCCGGCCTTCCATCCTCCCACGGACGATTTTACAAAAACGTATCTGCCGCCTGCATCGCCACCCCCGCCCCCGCCTCGGCCGAGCCAGCCCACGGTGGAGGTGCCGACCCATGTAGTTTCAACTCCGACTACGGTCATTACCGCGCCCACGGCGACTCCGACCTTCAGCGTCCCCCTGCCGGACCTCACGCCGGCGACCAGTCCGATCGATGTCCACGAAAACATGACCCAGCAGATCGTGTCCAAACCGACCACTCTTTCGACAGAGAGATTGGCCAAAATCATGGAGACCGAACAAGCGTGGAGCCGCGACAAAAACAATATCCTTGAATTCCGGTGGCGATCCCAAAAATGTCACGGCCACACTTCCCCGTCTATCTGGCCGCTTACGCCAACGGCGACTGGGGTTGCAATGTGATTTTCCATAGCGGAAAGATCGATGCGGGAAGCCTTCCCAATCTCGTCGCCAAAATCAACGAGTGGAGTCGTGGGAACATCACCGGGGACGTTGTTCCCACCCCCTTGGATATTGGCGGCCCCGACCTGCTTGAAAAAAAGCCGCCGTTTATCTTTTTTACCGGGCATAAGGACTTCGTGCTGACGGACCAGGAGCTGCAGAACCTGCGGGATTATCTTCAGATTGGAGGATGCATCTGGGGCGATAACAGCCTGCCGGGGAAAGGTTCCCGTTTCGACGTCGCTTTTCGTCGCGAAATGAAACGTGTCGTTCCTGATCTCGATAAGAATTTTGAGCCAGTACTGCTTACCGATGATGTCTTTACCAAGAGCTGGTTTCCGATCTCCAACGTCCCGCCCGGGATGAATTATTATGCCGAGCCGCCGGAGCACCTCGACATCGACGGCAAGCTCGCGATTTTTTACACGCCGAATGACTACAGCGATATGTTTACCATGCGAATCATGCCCGGCGATGCCACGATGCACGGAGCCACACCCGATCTGGACGGAAAATCGCCTCTCGTTACCACTCTTGTTTTCCTGGCAAATAGAGGAGTTTTTTTTCGTAATTATGAGCTGCCGAGTTGTCTGGCCTGTGATCAGCTCGGTATGAATATCGTGGGTTATCTGTTGGTCCGATTTGATAAGGACCTGCTTTTGACTCTTTAGCCGGGGGCAGAAGTTTTGCCCGCCGTTTATCGCTGCGAGTTCTGCGTCATTCCGATAGTTTCGCCTACCTATAGTCTCCATGAATACCCCTTCGACACCTGGTACGACCCCGCCCTCGCGGCAAATCCTCGATGCGCACCATCGCACCTTGATTAGTTGTGGCGTCGGCGCGCTCACATTTCTCGCCTTGTACCACCGAGTCACTCTTCCCACGCAACTGGTCATGGCATGGAATGCTTTCGCCCTGACGACCATCGTTCTCGCCTGGATCGTCCTTTCGACGAGGGATCCCTACGAAGTGCGGCGCAACGCACGGCTGCAGGATGCCAGCGCGACTTTTCTTTTTGTGCTGGTTATTTTCGCCGCCCTGGCAAGCCTGTTGGCCGTCGGATTGTTGCTGCTCTCCGCGAAGCATCTGACGCCGACCGGGTTGGGCTGGCAAATCACTCTGTCGGTTACAGCCGTCTTTTTGTCATGGACTCTGGTCCACACGATTTTCGCCCTTCGCTACGCTCATCTCTATTACTGGGATGCGCGCAAAGTCGAACGCCATGCCATCTCCGGCGACCTCATTTTCCCCGGCCATGGCAGCCCCGACTATCTCGACTTCGCCTACTTTTCCTTCGTGGTCGGAATGACCTGCCAGGTCTCCGATGTGCAGGTCGCTTCGCCTCGAATGCGCCGGCATGCGCTCGCGCACGGGTTGATCTCGTTCGCCTTCAATACGGCGATCCTCGCCATGTTCGTCAACATCATTGCCGGCTTGGTTTAAACCAATAACACGCGCCGATAAATTTCCCGCAGCGGCAACGGAAGGCCGTTGTAAAAAGGACCGAATTCGCCGTAGGTGTGCGTTACTTCGTCGAAGCGCATTTCGTAGACGATCGCCTTGATGTCGGATGGATTATGCGCGAAGAGCGTCACGCCCCATTCCCAGTCGTCGAGACCGGTCGAGCCCGTGACCAGTTGCCGGACGCGGCCGGCGTAAGTGCGACCCACGCGCATGTGGCCGCCCATCAATTCGCGCCGTTTCTGGAAATCGAGCGCGTACCAATTTTGGTCCGGTTCGCGCCGCTTGCTCATCGGGTAGAAGCAAAAATATTCCCACTCGGGCAGCACCGGATAGAGCCGGTCATGCGTGTAATGCTGGATGCGTTCGCGGAAGGTGATCAGCTTCGCCTCGGATTCCGCACTGCCGCGCGCGATGCCCTCGGCTTTCTCCAGCTCCAGCGCGTACTCCTCGTCCTTCTGCGTGTACTCCGATTTTTCCGTCAGGGAAAGATAGGTGAATTCGGGCACCAGCACGTCGGGACCGAGCGATGCGCCGATATTTTTCTCCAGCACATTCAGCTGATGCAAGTCCGGCGTGAGAATCATGAAACCGATGTCCGCACGCGCCAGCATGGAGACGGTAACGATCTGGGTTTGCGGTTGCTGTCGCGCCGTGGCGATGAGCGCCTCCAGGTGATCAAGGGCCAGCACGCGCGCCTCGTTGCTCTTGGCGCGCCAAGCCGTCAAATCGATGCGATAAAAAAGATGAAGTGCGCCCAGACCCTCCTGGGGACGAAGGCTCTCTGCGGGTTTTCCATGCGCGGCGTCGGTGGTCACAGTCGAAACTGTAGAACAAAATTCATTGGGTGAAACACTGGAATTCACCGTATATTTGCGCTCATGACCACGCTTGAGGAAATCATTCGCGCTGAAATCCGCTCGGACGGGCCGATGCGCTTTGACCGGTTCATGGACGTGGCGCTTTATTATCCCGGCCTTGGCTATTACGCGAAAGTCGATGGTCCGTCGCCCATCGGGCGGAGCGGTGATTTTTTCACCAGCGTCAGCGCCGGGCCTCTTTTCGGCCAACTTTTAGCACGGCAGTTTTTTCAGATGTGGCAGTTGCTTGATTGTCCGAATCCATTCTGGATGATCGAACAGGGCGCGCACGACGGCCAGCTCGCCTGCGACATTCTCGAATGGTCTCGAGCGGCGACGCCTGATTTTTTCAACGTCATCCGGTATGCCATCGTGCAGTCGTCCGGGGCGGCCAGCATCCTTCAAAGATGCGCGCCTGAACCGGAGCTCATTTCGCACATCACCTGGTTCGAGAACCTGGCGGAACTGGCTGCGGAAAAGCCGACCGGGGTCTTTTTTTCCAATGAACTGGTCGATGCCTTTCCCGTGCGCTCCATTACCTATCGGTCGGGTCGGTGGCTCGAACAGCATATTGACATCGAGCATGAAGGATTCTGCTGGTTCGATGGGGCCATTGAGGATGCGGAATTGGCCCACGTCGTGGCGGCGTTACCGCTGCCTGCCGTCGAGGGCTATACCACCGAGATCAATTTGCGTGCGCGTCACTGGATGCGCGAGGTCGGCGGCGCGTTGCACCGGGGCTATGTTTTGACCATCGATTACGGTTATCCTGCCTCGCTTTATTATGCGGATTTTCGAGACCACGGCACGCTGACGGCCTTCGTCAAGCATCACGCCGTCGACGATGTCCTGGCTGAGCCGGGCGCGCGGGACATCACCGCGCACGTCGATTTCACTGCGCTCGCCCAAGCCGGTGAAAAAGCGGGCCTTGTCACGCTCGGTTTTCTTGATCAGCAGCGGTTCCTGCTGGGCGTGGCGCACGACGAACTCAGCGGAGCGGGTGGACCTATGGTACGGATTCAGGAAAATCTGGGCGCATGGAATACGCTGACTCATCCCGAGCATCTCGGCATTAATTTCTTTGCGTTGCTCCAGGCGAAGGAGGCTCCGGCAAAGCTCGACGGCCTGCGTTTCGCGCGACCGGGTGGTCTTGAATGAACAGCCGGCTGCCCGTCACATTGGTCGGGGGTTTTCTTGGCGCCGGCAAAACTTCTCTTCTGCATCATTTCATCAGCGAGCATCGCGGCGGGCATCTGGCCGTGCTGGTGGAAAATCCGGGCGCTCTGAATCTCGACGCCAAGGCGCTTCGCGGTCTGTGCGGTGCGATGCGGCGTACCAACGATACCATCCTCGAAATTCCCAACGCGGAGAGCTCGGATCAAATCGAATGGATCGCCGCGCGCCTGCGCGAGTTCTCCCTCGCCGGCCGATATGAACGCGTTTTGATCGAAGTGGGCGGTTTGACGAACCCCATCACGCTCGGAAAGCACTTCGGACTTTTGCCCGGCCAGCCGGAAACTTTTTGTCCGTGGGCTGAGCTGCTGCAAATCGTTTGTGTGGTGATGCGCTTGATTTTTTACACGCCGAGCGGCAAGTCCGGGCTGACGCAATTTTAGCGGATTTTCAAAACGAGCAAATCGCGAGGGCGAGTCTGATCGTTCTCAACAAATGCGATCTGATCGGGGAAACCGAACGCCAAGTCTGCTTGAAAGCCGCTCGAATAAAAAATCCGCATGCGCAAATTATCGAGACAGCCTACGGCGAAGTTCCGCCGGAAATCTGGTCGAGCCGCGCGACACCGCAAGAACTCGGGCTTGCCGTTGAACGATCCAAGCAGCACCAAGGTGTCAATACCGCCGAGCCTGAATTGGCGGCGGCTCTCTATCGCGTTTACCGTCCGTTTCATCCCGGACGTTTCTGGGATTGGTTCAACGCGGAGCACCCCGGCCTGCTGCGCGTGAAAGGTCTCATCTGGCTGGCGACGCGGAACCTTCTCGTCGGCGGCATCTCGCGCACGCGCTGGCAAAACTCCTGCGGCGCGGCGGGCATTTGGTGGGCGGCGTTGCCCAGGGAGGAATGGCCGGAAGATCCGGCCGCGTTGACGCGGATGCAGGAAACCTGGCGCGAACCTTACGGTGACCGTCGCCAGGAACTGATTTTGATCGGTGACGCCCGGCAACTTTCCACGACCATGCGCCAAGGGCTTGAGGCTTGCCTCCTCACCGATGAGGAATATATGGGGCCTCTCTCGGATTGGGGCCATTTGCCCGATCCCTTTCCCGCGTGGAACCTCGAAGAAAGCTAACCTCCCCGGCAGTCGTTTAGCCCGACGGCTTGTCCTTAAGCTCTGGCGCGGGAGGAGGCAGCGACTTAAGTTCGATCTGCTCGATCTTGCGATTGAGCATGGCCACTTTGCTATGCGGCACGGTCACCGTCCCGAGCGTGGCGCTGCGAATGACGGTGAAGCTGTCGGTCTCGGTCAGCACTTCGCCCAGAATGCGGTCGCCGTCCTTGAGGATCGCCTCCACCACGCGCGTGCTGCGTTGCGCGCGCGGCACGGTCAGCATGCCGAGGCTGGCGTGCCGCACGTACAGCGTATCGGCCGTTTCCGCCATGATGTCGCCTACGATGCGGTCGCCGTTGATCAGGATGATCTCGACCAGCCGCTTGGCGATCTGTGCCCGTGGGATCGTGATCACGCCGAGCGTGCCGTGATCGATATAAACGGCCTCGGGCGTTTCGGAAAGAACAACGCCCGCGACGCGTTCGCCGTTGGCCAGATGAAATTCACGCTTTTCCTGCTGCACCTTCGCCGCTGGAGGGCTCAGCTCGGTCGACGGCATCGGAGGCGCAGGGACCGGCGGCGGGCGATGCGCTTCGGGATCAACCTTAGGTAGCGTCGAAACGGAAGGCTCCGGTCTGTGGGCCTCGGGATCCACTTTGGGCGTCTCGATTAAGGGCGGAACATTCTCCGCGGGCTTTTCCTCGATGGCTGGAGTCGGGGACGTTTGCACCGGATTGTTCCCCGATTCTATTGATCCCTCGGGTTTGAAATCATTCTTGGGTGCCTCGGGCAGATCAGACATAGCGGCCGCGGTTTTTTCCTCGGCCAAAGGCATCGGTTCAATGGAGGGACGGGTCGTTTCGGTCACGACGGGCGTTTCCGGATCGATCCGTCTCACGTCCTTTGGCGCCGGAATTTCGTCGATGCTTTCCGTCAGGGCACTTTCTGCGGCCCGGTCGGTTGACGCCTTGCTTGAGCCCATCGCGTTGTCGCCTGGTCTACCCACGCGAGCGGTCATGGCCGCCACAGGAAAAGCGGGCGGTACGACGGTGGGCGATGATTCAGGGCGGGCGGGCGCAGGTTCCGATTCCTCACGTTTTGGAGGCAGAACAATCCGGGCGACATCGGCCAATTTTGCTTTTCGCCGGAAGATCGAGCCCAAAGAATCCAGCGATGGCGGCGTGGGTGGAAGGACCCGCGGCGCATTGGTGGCACTGGCGGCGGGTTTCAGGATGAAGGGAGAATCATCATCGGTCGGGGCCGGCACCAGCTTGCCGGACGAAACGGGAATGGGGGTAGCCAGATTAGGCTCGACCCTTTTGATTTGGAGTGGCGGCGATGTCTGGGCGGCGGGTTGGAAAGAAGGGAAGGGCGGCGGCGTGGACGCGGAAGCTTCCATAGGCACGGAGGTTGGGGCCAAAACCGAGGGATCTTTTAACGGCAGCGGCTTGGCTGGCGTCCCTTCGCTTGGCGCGGGAGAGATGGGGTCACCATCTGGCCCTGTTCGTTTGAGCATCCGGACGCTGCCTGTCTGGCCGAGCGTGCGCACCGGGTCAGCCTCGGCCATCAATTGCTCAATATTTTTTAACGGCTCCGGAGGACGCGGAGGCGCCGCAGTCGGTTGACCAACTGGCGCCGTACCTACACGCGTTGGCGGGCGCAAGACGACGCCATGCATCGCGGGCAACGTGCGCGTTCCCGTCCCGACTGGCGCGATTTGCACCGGTTCGGTTTTCTTTCGCGCGGCGAGCGTTGAAATTTGCATTGTCGCCTGAGGTGCGGCCGAGACCGGCACCGGCTTTATCGTTGGCGGACGAGGCGCCGGGGGAAGCGGATTCGCATTCTCCTCCGCAGGCTCGAAAGGCGGAGGCAGGTCCGGAGCAGGAGGCAACTCCGTCTGAGGCTGGGGTTTCTTTGCCTTAAAGAAAATATCAGGCCAATGCATCGGTATCGGAACTCATTCCGTAAGTCAGAGTAGCGTGAATTCTTCCAAAAACAAGACACGCTTTTTTGCCCCATCAACGCGACGGATGATGGCTTTGAATTGGCTAAGATTTCACCCCAATCGGTATGGGACGCCGTGGCATATAACGTGCTTAAGCGTTCTAGCCACAACTTTTTGTCACTTCATCAGTCACCTAATTGCCTTATGCCTCAGCTAGCTGGATCGTTTTCGACGTCAAATTTAACCGAGGTTTTGAAGATCATCGTGAATGCCAGACAGACGGGCATTCTCAAGATAAAGGAGGGCCAATTGGAGGGTTCCATCGCAATTGAAACCGGAATTATCCTCCACGCCCGCGCCGGCACCGATACCGGTTTGCACGCGCTCTTCCAGTTTGTCGGCTGGCGCGAGGCCCAGTTCGAATTCCACGAGCGTCCCATGCCGGCCGATTTAACGCGCGATCTCGCGGTCTACGATCCCGAGGTTTTAATCACGGGCGTTTCCTTCAAAGTGGATGAGTTGACGCTGCTCCACGAGGCCATTCCCTCTCTCGATTCCATTGTATGTTATGTCGGCGGGGAGGGCTTGGGCTCCATTGAGGTGACTCCGGCCGATCTCGGATTGCTCATTTTGGCGGATGGTCATCGCACCGTGCGCGAAATCGCGGAACGGGTGAACATGAGCGCGGTCGAAGTCGTGCGCAACCTTGCCCGGTTCCGGTTGGCAGGCGTTCTGGAATTAGTGACGCCTCCCACTGCGCCGGCCAAACCGGCGAGGTCAGCCATGGTCGCGGCCGGATAAGAAGTGAGCGGGTGACGAGACTCGAACTCGCGACATCAACCTTGGCAAGGTTGCACTCTACCAACTGAGTTACACCCGCGTGCCGGAAGAAAGGAAAACTACCGGAGCCACCACAAGCGTTCAAGTCTTTTCATGACCGTCCGAGCCACACCGCGAAGGGACAACATTTACTTCCTTAGCATGGCCCTCCCGTGGCAGACTTCCTGCTCGAATCGTTACGTTTTCTATGGTTTTCCAACTTAATCTCGACTCGGCTGCGGTTACCGGCCAATTGTCTCTTATCTATTCAAAACTTTCCCTCTGATCCATGACCACTGACTCCAAATTTACCAGTTCCTTCGAAAAATCGGCCGAATCGATGAAGGAGTCGATCCTCCATCAGTTGAAGTTCAGTCTGGCCAAAGACGTGCACTCGGCTACGAAGCGCGACTGGTGGCTGGCCACGTCGAAGGCAGTACAGGAGCGTATCATCGAGCGGATGATCGCCACGCAGGCGGTCCACAATTACCTCGACGTTCGTCGGGTCTATTATCTGTCGCTTGAATTTCTCATGGGCCGGCTCTTTTCCAACGGCCTTTATAACTCCGACATTCATGAGGAAACCCAGATCGCACTCAAGGAACTGGGTCTGGATATGACGGAATTACGAGGCGAGGAATACGACATGGGACTGGGCAACGGCGGCCTTGGCCGTCTCGCCGCCTGTTTCCTCGACTCGCTCGCCACGCTCGATTATCCGGCGGTGGGCTATGGCATTCATTACGAGTTCGGGCTGTTTCGCCAGGAATTCAGTCACGGCCACCAGATCGAATTGCCGGACGACTGGATGCGGTTCGGTACGCCATGGGAAATCGTTCGTCCCGAATATACGCAGACAGTGAAGTTGTACGGCTTTGTCGAAAACGTTTTCGATGACAAGGGCAACTACGTGTCGCGTTGGAACAATACGACCACGATCATCGGCGTTCCCTACGATATCCCCATTCCGGGCTATGGCACGAACACGGTGAATTTCCTCCGCTTGTGGGAATCGCGCCCGTCGGAGAAAATCAATCTCGAGGCGTTCAACCGTGGCGGTTACAGCGAGGCGCTTGCCGCGAAGACACAGAGCGAGACCGTTTCAAAAGTCCTCTATCCGAATGATAAAACGGAAGCCGGTAAAGAGCTGCGCCTGATCCAGCAATACTTTTTCGTCTCATGCTCGTTGCGCGACATCATCCGCCGATTCCTGCGCTCAGGTCATCCGCTGAGCGAGATTCCCAGCAAGGTCGCGATGCAGCTCAACGATACCCATCCCGCCATCGCCGTGGTGGAACTGATGCGCATCCTGCATGACGAAAACGAAATGCCCTGGAACGATGCGTGGGCCATTGTCACCAAAACTTTTGCCTACACCAACCACACTTTGTTGCCCGAAGCGCTCGAGAAGTGGAGCGTGCCACTCTTTCAAAAAGTTCTTCCGCGCCATCTGCAATTGATTTTCGAGATCAACAAGCGACTGCTCGAGTCGGTCGAGGCCGCATATCCCGGCGACGCGCACAAGAAACAGGTCATGTCGCTGGTCGAGGAAGGCGGCGTGCAGATGATTCGCATGGCGCATCTCGCCGTGGTCGGCAGCCACTCGGTTAACGGCGTCGCGGCCCTTCATACCGAATTGCTGAAGAAACATCTCTTTGCCGACTTCAACGCTTTCTATCCCGGCAAGTTCAACAATAAAACGAACGGCATCACGCCCCGCCGCTGGTTGCAAGCCTCCAATCCGCGCCTCTCCGCCTTGATCAATTCCAAGATCGGCGACAGCTGGGTCAAGAACCTGGACGACATCCGCAAGCTCGAACAATGGGCCGACGATCCCGCGTTTCAAAACGATTTCATGGCGGTGAAGCACGCCAACAAAGTCGATCTCGCCGCCATCATTCTCAAGGAATGTAACGTGGTCGTGAGCCCGTCCGCTTTGTTCGACGTTCAAATCAAGCGCCTGCACGAATACAAGCGCCAGCATCTCAATTTGCTCCACATCCTCGCGCTTTATCGCCGCATTCTCCAAAATCCGACGCTCGAAGTGCAGCCGCGCGTTTTCATTTTTGCCGCGAAGGCCGCCCCAGGCTACGACCTCGCCAAATGCATCATCAAGGCGATCAACGCCGTCGGCAACAAGATCAACAGCGATCCGCGCGTGGGCGACAAACTCAAGGTCGTGTTCCTTCCCAATTACCGTGTCTCGCTCGCCTCACGGATCATCCCCGCGGCCGATCTCTCCGAGCAGATTTCCACCGCAGGCAAGGAGGCCTCCGGCACCGGCAACATGAAACTGGCCCTCAACGGCGCGCTTACCATCGGCACGCTCGACGGCGCCAATGTCGAAATCCTCGAGGAAGTCGGGCCCGACAACATCTTCATCTTCGGGCTCACCGTCGATGAGGTCGAGGCGCTCTGGCACAAAGGCTATAATCCGCACGATTATTATGCTGCGGACGACGAACTGCGCGCCGTTGTCGACTGGGTCGGTTCCAACTATTTCACTCAGGACGAACCCGGCGTGCTGGCGCCGCTCAAACGTACTTTCCTCGAGGGTGGCGACCCCTACCTCTGCCTGGCCGACTTCCGTTCCTACAGCGACGCGCAGCATCTTGTCGATGCCGCCTATCGCGACAAGGCGCGTTGGGCGAAGATGGCGATCCTCAACACCGCGCGCATGGGCAAGTTCTCCAGCGACCGCACCATCCACGAATACGCCCGCGAAATCTGGAACCTGCCGTCCGTTCCGGTCTACTAGACAATCGTCAATATCTCGCCGCCGCCGCCATATTCGACCTAAAGGGCCGCACATCGATGTAGTCCATCCCCGCTGCTTTGGCGGCAATGAAACCGGGCTCGGCATCCTCAAAAACGAGGCATCGCGATGGTTCCACTCCAAGGAGCTCCGCAGTATGAAGAAACAACTCCGGGCTGGGCTTGCCGTGCTTGACCTGGTCTGAACCGACCAGAAACTTGATCTTCTCCTTGGGCCCAACCGAGAGTCCCAAAAATAGCAGCGTCTTGCGGACAATTTCGGTCAGTCCGCCTGATGCCACCGCGACCTTCGCGTAGGCTGGAAGCCGATTCAAGACATCGATCACTTCCGGCACCGGTCCGATACCCGGCAGCAGCTCCACGAAGCGTGCTTCCTTTTCATGGGCCGTCTGCTCCGGCGGGAGATTGTAGCCGTAATCGTGATTGAGCCGCGCTACAATCTCCCGCGCCGGCATTCCGCCAAAGTGGTAAAACATCTTCTCGGTGAAATCGGAGGTCCGGCCCAACTTCGCCGTCAGCGTCTCGCTCCATGCCTGGTAATGAAGCGGCATCGTGTCGGCGAGCGTGCCGTCGCAGTCAAAAATAAAGCCGTCGTATTTCGTTGGGTCGAACGTGATCATAGTGGAGTTACTATCAGATTCCGGGCCAATCATGGCCGATAAATCTGCGGCCCCAGCATGACCAAAATGAAATGGCCGAGCACGTCTATTTCCAAAATACCTACGCGACGCTCTTCTTTTCGAATCTCGGCCGGGTTGGCCAGCATCTCCTGCTCGGTGACTCCCATCTCCAGCGCCAGGAGCATGCGACGATCGTTCAGCATTGCGACAAATTCATCGCGCTCCGCACTGGAAACCTCAACTCGCCACGGATTGCGGTCCTCCGCCAATTCAAAATCGCGCAGCCAGTTTTCCACCAATGCCAGCCGTTCCGCGCGGAGTTCGCCTCGTGCCTCGGCCAGGACTTCCTGCGATTCCTTTAGGTCGTCCGCGCTGGTGATCTTGCCTCGTGTGATCGAGCCCTGCCAGTAGGCGCGCTGGGTGGGCGGCAATTCGGCAACATCTCGCTGATAATGATTACCCAGCCGTGCCAGGACGTTGACGAGAAAACCAGCCTCAGGCTCAGTAAAACTCAGCCGCCAGTTGCCGGAATCGATCTGTTCGCACGTCATGCCTGCTCCAGAGTGGCGTTCAAACCAAACCCGCGCAAGCGATGAACGATCAATTCCGACTTTTCCCGCGTCTCGCGCGCGACCATGCTCTTGCCGTTTTGGTGGACTTCCCACATGTGGCGCGACGCGTCCTTCTCGTTCATCTTGAGCACAGTCTTGAAAACATAAACGACGTAATCCATCAGGTTGACCGGATCGTTCCAGACGATGACCGACCAGCCGCGCGAGAACGCCTCCTTCAGCTTTTCCTCGACGTCGATATCGGGCCGCGTTTCCGTGTCCGGCTTGGCGGCGGCCCTCGTTATGCTGCCAATCGCATCGCGTCCGTCGAGAATCAGGGATGGCAAGAGACGTCCGTCCCCCGCATCAATACCTCGGCGTATTGGGGTCAATATCTTCGCTCCACGCATCGATTCCACCTGCGACATTCTTGATTTTTCTAAATCCGGCATCGTAAAGCAATTTCCACGCCTTCCCGCTGCGCGCGCCGTCCTTACAATAAAGCCAAATTTCCCGCGCGCTATCGAGTTCATGCATCCGCTTGCTGAATTCCGCCAGCGAAATTTGGCGCGAATGAGGAACCTGCGCAATCTGGGCCTCGAACGGCTCGCGAATGTCGAGCAGGTCGATTTCCGCCGGGATTTTTCCCGCCTGAATTGCCGCTTCGACGTCTTCGACATCGACTTCCTCAACGTGCACCGACTTCTGCTGTTGCGCCGGCGTTGTTCCGCAGAAAAATTCGTAATCGATCAGCTCGGTGACCGTCTTGTTCGTGCCGCAAAGCGGACATTTCGGGTCCTTGCGCAGCTTAAGCTCACGGAACTTCATCTTCAGCGCGTCGAAAAGGAGCAGCCGTCCGATCAGGGGGTCACCCTGGCCGATGATTAGCTTCACCGCCTCGGTCGCCTGGATCGTCCCGACCACGCCCGGCAACACTCCCAGCACGCCGCCCTCCGCGCAACTCGGTACCGTTCCTGGCTCCGGCGGTTCCGGATAGAGGCAGCGATAGCACGGTCCCTGCGACGCCCAAAAGACGGTCGCCTGGCCCTCGAAGCGAAAGATCGAGCCGTACACGTTCGGCTTGTCGAGCAGGGCGCATGCATCGTTCACCAGGTACCGTGTCGGGAAGTTGTCCGTCCCATCGATCACGATGTCGTAATCTTTCAACAGCTCAAGCGCGTTGTCCGATCTCAGCGACGTCTCGTAGGTCTTGATCTCGATCGACGGATTGATGTCCTTCATCATCTCCACCGCGGAGAGTGTCTTCGCTTTGCCCACATTGCCGGTTTTGTGAATGATCTGCCGGTGCAGGTTGGAGAGATCGACCGTGTCGAAATCGACCACCCCAATGCGCCCGACGCCGGCCGCCGCGAGATAGGCCAAAATCGGCGCGCCCAGGCCGCCCGTACCGATCACAATCACGCGCGCCGCTTTCAGCTTTTGCTGACCCTCCAGCGTCACCTCCGGCATGATGAGATGGCGCCCGTAACGGCGAATCTCTTCATTGGTAAAGGTCACGTCCTTGTAGACCTTGTTGATGCGGGGAATGAAACTCATGAGCTATCCATTATGGAGCCAAAAAGGGTGTTCGCAAGTCTGGTCAGTGCGCGGCGGCATAGCCCTGCGACACCTATCCCGTCATAATTCCACTGGCAGCCACGCGTCGAAAGCCGCATGATTCCTTCGTCTTTATGTCACAACGCAAAGTCGAGTTCCTTTGGGTCAATACGCCTCAGGCCCTCGACACTTTCATCTCCAATCTCCGGGGCTATTTTCCCATCGCGCTCGATACCGAGGCCGACAGCCTCCACCACTATCGCGAGAGCGTCTGCCTGATCCAGGTCACGCACGACAGCCGCCACTTTCTCATCGATCCGCTCGGGAGTTTTCCGCTTGAGGAACTTTGGCCGCCGACCAGCCGCCATACCTGGATCCTTCACGGCGCGGATTTCGACCTGCGGATGCTTCGTCGCGCTGGGGCACCCGAGCCTCAAGCCGTTTTTGATACCATGCTTGCCGCGCAATTGCTCGGCCTGAAGGCCTTTGGTTACGGGGCGCTGGTGCAGCAGTTTTGCGGCGTCACGCTCGACAAAGGCAGCCAGAAAGCCGACTGGTCCCGCCGCCCGCTTTCGCAAACCATGATCGACTACGCCGTCCAGGATACCGAGTATCTCGAACCGGTGGCGGAAATCCTGGGCACGCAGCTCGACGAGAAAGGCCGCCGCGCGTGGCATGAGCAATCGTGCGCGCGGGTCGTCGCCGCCAGCCAGTCCGTGCGGGAAGAGGATCCCGAAAACGACTGGCGCATCAGCGGTTCCGCGCTCATGTCGCCGCAGGCGCTGGCCATCGTTCGAGAACTTTGGCATTGGCGCGAAAAGGAGGCCGAGGCGGTCGATCTTCCCGTCTTTAAGGTGCTTCATAACGAACTGCTCCTCGATCTCGCCGAGTGGTGCGCGGCCAATCCGCGTATCCCGCCAATGGGTGCGCCGCGTTGGCCTCAGCGCAGTTCTCCGGCGCGGGCCGAGCGGCTCATTGACGCCATCGAGCGCGGACGCCAGGCGCCACCGGTTCCGCGTCCGCCTCGCGGAGAACGCCCGCCGCGCGACAAGGACGCCGAAGTCCGCATGGAAAAACTCCGTCTCCACCGCGATGCCGTCGCCGTCGATCTCGCCATTGACCCGACCGTCATCGCGCCGAAATCGACGCTACAGGAAATTGCCCGCAACCCCGATACCGCCGCCGAGCGGCTCATTGCTGAACATCGCTGGTGCGCTTGGCAGTGGGAATTGCTGAAGCCAGCGCTTGCGGTCATCGGATGACTTTTGATGGCTCCCGGCTGGACACCGTCGTTATTCCAGCTTTAGTTGTTTGGTGACCCGACCATTGGCAAGGGCTGGATTGATCGCGCTTCTCTTTTCATTGGCGTTGACCGGTTGCAAGCCACCGAGACCGCCGCCTGTGCCTGGTCCTATCCAACCGCCACCGCCGCCGGGAACTTCGCTGGGCCGATAAGCGATCCCTCGCTTTTCCGCCGGGTATCGGTTATAACTTCAGACCGGTGGCAAAATTGCTTTTTAACCTAGCGGGCGTTCATATCTGTGTTGCCGCTATCGTGGTTTTTCTTGTCTTCACGGCTTCTCCCCGAACATTTGCGCAAACTAATTCCGCCGTGATCGTGTCACCCCCGGCAACGAACGCAGCCGTATCACCTGCCGCTCCCGCGCAAACTGACCCCTTCGATGACCCCTTAATTAAGCAAGTCGAGGTCCGGCATGAAAAAGCCGTGAACGGCGACGCTAAAGAGACGAAGGCGCTTACGGCCGACCTGGAAAAATGGACCCAGGAACAACCGACGAATTATCTTTTGCAGGCCTACCTAGGCAGCGTTTACACGCTTGATAGTCGCGACGCCTGGCCAGGCCCCGGCAAGCTTACCTATCTCCGCAACGGTGGGAGATGGCTGGACGGCGCGGTTGCCTCCGCTCCTGACAACCCGGCTGTGCGTTTCATCCGCGCCATCGATTATTACGAGCTCCCCTTCTTTTTTGGCAAGGGCAAGACCGCCCGCGATGATTTTCAAATCCTGCTCAAACAAATCGATGGCGAAACCAAAACTCCTTACGTGCTGAATGTCGAAACCCGGCAGGCAATCTATCTTTATGCCGGCAAAAGCTTCTACCAGCTCTCCGAATATCCACAGGCGAAAGACGCGTGGCTGCGCGGTTACAAGCTCGCTCCCACTTCCGCGCTCGGCCAGAAAATCGGCAACGAGTTGATGAAATTAAAATAGCCGGACAGAAATTTCCTTTGGAAATCGACGGTTGCTTTTTTGCGTTCTCCCTGTTCTTTTACGGCTATAGTTTTTGACATGAACTACCAGGGTAAACGCTGGCGCACCATTTGGCGCAACGACGATGATCCGTCTGGTTCCATCGGCGTGATCGATCAACGCTTCCTGCCGCACGAGTTCAAGACGCTGACTTTGCGCACGATG
The DNA here is from genome assembly GCA_963812985.1 of uncultured Verrucomicrobiae bacterium. Classification (GTDB taxonomy): domain Bacteria; phylum Verrucomicrobiota; class Verrucomicrobiia; order Methylacidiphilales; family UBA1321; genus JABDGH01. The sequence goes on along the minus strand of CAWEXI010000005.1, from coordinate 1,121,481 downwards.
TCGAATTGTGCCGAGGCGATTCGCAACATGACCGTCCGTGGTGCGCCGCTCATCGGAGCCACGGCGGCTTACGGGATGTGTCTCGCCATCCGCGACGACCCCCGCGATGCGGCGCTTTCAACCGCTTATGCCGCGCTCCACGAAACGCGGCCCACGGCGATTAATCTCAAATGGGCGTTGGACCAAATGCAGGCCAGCGTTGTGCAGTTGCCCCCGGCCAAACGGCTCTCCGCTGCCTACGCGCGCGCAGCCGAATTATGCGACGAGGACGTCGAAGTATGCGAAGCTATCGGTCGTCATGGCCTCGAAATCTTTCGCGAAATATTCGCCAAGAAACCGGACGGTTCGAAGCTGAATGTTCTCACTCATTGCAATGCGGGCTGGCTGGCGTGCGTCGATTGGGGCACCGCGCTTGCGCCAATCTTTATGGCGCACGATGCTGGATTGCCCATCCATGTCTGGGTCGACGAAACGCGGCCGCGCAACCAGGGCGCATCGCTCACCGCGTGGGAGCTTAACCAGCATGGCGTGCCGCATACCGTGATCGTTGACAACGCCGGCGGCCATCTCATGCAGCACGGACTCGTCGATCTCTGCATCGTTGGCACCGACCGCACCACAGCGCAGGGCGATGTCGCCAACAAGATCGGCACTTATCTCAAGGCCGTCGCCGCGAAAGACAATGGAGTTCCGTTTTATGTTGCGCTGCCAAGTTCCACCATCGACTGGACTATCAACGACGGCCTCGCGGAAATTCCGATCGAGCAACGTAGCGCGAACGAAGTCACTCATCTGCGCGGCAAAACTTCCGACGGCACGCTGGCGGAAATCCAGGTGACTCCCGATGGCTCGGCCGCCTGCAATTACGGCTTTGACGTCACCCCAGCGCGACTCGTGACGGCACTCATCACGGAGAAAGGTGTCTGCGCCCCCAGTGAAGAGGGCTTGAAAAAATTGTTTGGGAGGTAGCCAACACGTGAGGTTCCCCAGCGCGAAATCGCTTTTATAAAATCCGTCATCCTGAGCTTGTCGAAGGATCTCTAATTATTCCTTCAATAGGGTCGCATCAGTAAAATAGTTAGAGATCCTTCGACGGCGCCGAGACCGCCCGGCTTGCTCAGGATGACAGGCTTTTTAATTTTGGATATCGCACTAAGCTGATCCCTCATGGTCTCGCGAATTACCTACCTCATCGCCCTCGCCGTCTGGATCGCGGCTTTGTGGTGGGGCCTCGATTTCGCGGCACGACAAAAAGCGCCACCCGTTGCGGTTCCGACCACGCAGCTCGACTGGCCCGAATTCTTTGCGGCAAACATTTTGCCGAGCCTGCCGGTCGCCGATGAATTTGACACGCCTTTGCGTCCTCCCGACGGCACCGGAGCGGTTGTTACCTTTCCTTTTCAAAAGGCGGGACATCTCGGCGAGGACTGGGCGACCGCGAAAGGCGATGCTGCCCTGGGCGAACCGGTTTACAGTGTGGCCGACGGCTGGGTTTCCGTGGCCCAGGATTTCCAAAATCCCTTCGGCAAAGTCGTCTTCATTTGTTACCGGCTGCCGGAAGGACGATGGCCTCCCTTCGTGGAAGTGATGTATGCGATGCTCAATTCCATCGAAGTAAAGCCGGGCCAGTTGGTCAAGCGCGGCCAGCAAATCGGCACGGTCGGTCATGGCGACGGAACGTTCCCCGCCCACTTGCATTGGGAAGTGCGCCAGACGGTCGGCATGGGCTTGGGGCCTGGTTTTCAGGCGGGCGCTTCGGGCTGGCTGGGGCCGAGTGATTTTATTACCGCTCATCGCGGACCGCGCGCCACGCAGCCGCTTCAGACCAAAGTGCTGTCCGATGCGGAACGTCCAGGCTGGGGCACCGATTACTAGTTTTTCCCGACCAAGACAGTGCGTCAGGCCGGCGGTTGATTTTCCCGCTCCCGCTTGTTCTGACGCTCCACCTGAGTGTTCAAATTGCGCGCCAATGCCTGAAATTCGGCCGGGATCATAACAACCACGGTCGAGTTGTTTTCCGTGCCAACCTCCGAAATCATCTGCATGCGCCGTAGTTCGAGCGAGGCGGGCGTGTCCATCATGCGCTCGGCCGCCTGCGCCAGTTTTTCGGAGGCCTCGAGTTCCGCGCTCGCCTTGATGATCCGCGCCCGTTTCTCGCGAATCGCCTCGGCTTCCATGGCCATCACACGCTGCATGTTCAACGGAATTTCCACGTCCTTCATTTCCACAATCTCCACCGTAGTGCCCCACGGCGAGGAAAGCTCGTTGAGGCTATCCTTGAGAATGCCGTTGATCTTGTCGCGGTCCTTCAAAACTTCATCCAGATCATGCTGGCCGATAATGTTGCGCAAACCGGTCAGGGCCACCTGATAGATGGCCATATTATAGTTCTCCACCGAAAGCACGGCCTTGGCTGGATCCAGCACGCGAAACCAAAGCACGGCGTTTACCTTCACCGTCACGCTGTCGCGGGTGATGGTCTCCTGCTGCTCGACGGCCACCGTCACCGTGCGGATATCGATCAGGCGCTGCCATTCGATAACCGGTATCAGATAATAGAGGCCCGGTCCGCGAATCCCGGTAAACCAACCGAGCCGAAAAACGACGCCACGCTGGTACTGCTGGGCGATGCGAATTCCCGAAAGCAGGAATAGAACAACCACAATGAAACCGATCAGCGTAAACGGAATGGTATCAGGCATACTTTAACGTACTCCTTCCGCGCGCTGCGCAAAGCTCTACCGGGTGGTGACTCCGCTCCGCTACTGCGACTGGCTGACCGAACCGTTGGCCGTCGAATCATCTTTATACCAGCGGTTCTTCGCGAACACCATCCTGTATTGGTCCCGCTTGGCGAGGATCACCTCCACGTATTTGCGCGTGGAAGGAAACGTAATGCGATCAAGAAAGGCCGTATGATCGAGCGGGGCAATTGGGTCGACCCACTTGAGCGCGTTGCTACGGCCCGCGTTATATTCGGCCAGCGCGAAGGTTATTGGATCATCAGTGTTACTCCACCGCTTGATCGCACGGTTGAGATACCAGGTGCCGGCGCGGATATTGGTTTCCGGATCATAGAGATCGTCGTCCTTGAAATCATCGATCTTGTTCGCCTTGGCCCACATCTCCCCGACCTCCGGGGTCACCTGCATCAGGCCGTGCTCGTCTGCGTCGCCATGGGTGAGGGGATCGAACCGGCTCTCGCGCCAGATCAGCGCGCGAACGAGGAACGGGTCAAGCCCGGAGGCGCGGGCGATACTGACGATTTGCGGATCGTAGATACTTTCCTTCGGTTGCCGATCCTGCCAGTAAACATAGGCCACAGCGCCCGCCAGAATGACGAACAACAAGAGCAGCAGTGATGTAAAAAACCGTCGGAGCACGGGTTAAGTTCTATTTACCGGAGCTAAAGCGCAAGATTTGAATTTGCGAGAATAGCAGGTAGCGGTCCCACTCCGGGTCGGAAAAAAGCAAACCATCCGACGTGAACTAGCGTCCGGGATTCGCCATTCTCTCGTCGACCGCCGGAGCCATCGACAGATTCCAATTATGGGCCGTCGTTTGCCAGTAGGCGTTGGTTAGCTCCGAGCCGCCGAAGATCCACAAAATGGCGGCCAGCCCAAGGAATGGCCCATAAGGAATCCGGGTACCCCAAGCGCCTCGTTGCCACATGATCAGAGTGACGCCGAGAATGGCGCCGACCGCCGAAGAGATCGGCAGAATCCAGCTGATCGAGGTGATTCCGAGGAAGGAGCAGAGCGCCGCGAGCAATTTCACGTCGCCCATGCCCATCGCTTCCTTTTTAAACAGCATGGTCCCGAGCCAAGCTACGCCCAGGAGAAAAAGTGCTCCGGCGATCGCACTAGCGAGGCTCCACGAAAAACCTTGAAGCGCGGTCTTCTGTCCCATCAACGAGGGATGAATCGCACAGGCGACGAAACCTGCCACGCACCCGCCGAGGCTGAAGCGGTCCGGAATAATATAGTGATCGAGATCGATCAGGCAGGCGGCGGTCAGGCCGCTGATCATAATCGCATAGATGACCGCTCCCACCGGATCGGTCGCGCCGAACCTCAGCCAGATCGCCATGAACAAAAACGCCATGCCGATTTCCACCAGCCAGTAGCGGATATCGATGCGCGTTCCGCAGCAAGCCGCGCGGCCGCGCAGCATAGCCCAACTCATGATCGGCAGATTGTTATACCAGGGAATCGGTGCGCCGCAGGCCGAGCAGTGCGAGCCGGGACTGACCACCGACCGATTCAGCGGAATCCGGTAAACGCACACGTTCAAAAACGAGCCGATGCAGGCCCCGACGACGAAAGAAAATACGGCGTCCAAAATGCGATGGGTCAATGGATCCATGAAAGAAGCGAGGAATTTATCTCAAAGCACGCCTGCTGCACACGGTATTATTCAGGAAAAATCAAGAGGCGACGCACGATCTTTGCAGCGCCTGCCGCATGATTTCCACGGGCGCATCCTGACCCGTCCACAGCGTCCAGGCCGCCGCGCCCTGATGCAACAACATGCCCAATCCATCGCTCCATTTCGCTCCGGCCGCCCCGACTTCTCGCCGCAGTTTCTCGCACCCGGCGCCATAAACCGTATCAAAAACCATAATACTCACCGGCAGCATTTGAGCCGTAAGGATGGGCGGCGCTTTCGGATCGAATCCCGCTGAAGTTGCGTTTACGACCAGGTCAACCTGACCCAGCGCCAAGGTCAGATCAGCTTCGTTCCAGGAAATGGCCCGGAGATTTTGCGACGTGCGGGCAAGTTCGCCGGTCGAGAATTGCGCGTTTAAGTGGCTGAGTAATTCCTGCGCGCGCCGGCCGTTGCGATTGGCCACAATTAACTCCGGACATTTCTCCAGCAGCGCCTGCGTCGCCACGGCCCGTCCCGCTCCGCCGGTGCCCAGCAAGAGAATGCGCAAGTCGCCCGGACTGCGACCAAATGCCTCCCGCAACGCCCGGCTCCAGCCCACGCCATCCGTATTATGTCCCGTCAAAACGCCTCCCGCATTGATCACGGTATTGACCGCCCGGAACTGCTCCGCCGATTCGGACCGGTGATCGCACAGCTCGTACATCTTTACCTTGTTCGGAATCGTGCAGTTCCATCCGCCAAAAGGCACCTGCCGCATCCGGGCGACGGCTTTTTCGAGAGAGGTATCATCCACTTCAATGCGATAATAGCGTGCCGCCAATCCCGCGTGATCGAAAGCCGCCTGCTGCATCACCGGCGACAGCGAGTGGTTGACCGGACTTCCCACCACCGCATAGGGCACCGGCTGCGCGGGCAGGGAGAGAATCGTCTCAGGTTTCAAGGAGGGGCCTGTTTTGGAGGGACGACCTCCCGGTCGTCCGTGCGTTCGCAGAGTAAACAGATTTCCAACGATCTTGTCCCCATTCTTTTCCATGTCTATTAGACCATCAATGGAAAATCGATTGCCAAAACGCAAACGGCTCCCGCATTTTTCTGGAATCGACCGTCATAACCAAGCTGTCATCCATTTTGTTACCATTTGCACGAAAGATCGCCGTGCCTTATTGGCATCCGAACAGGTGCATCAAATCCTTCGTTAAGCCTGGTTGGCGGCCGATTCATTTATCGTTGGACGCTACGTCATTATGCCGAATCACATCCATCTCTTTTGCGCACCGATTAACCCTGGTCCAGATTATATGGAACCGTGGGTCCGCTATTGGAAATCTCTCGCAACTCGCCGCCTGCCAAATGGTGAGGGTCAACTGTGGCAGCGCGATTTCTGGGATACGCAAATGCGACATGGTGAACATTATGCCACCCGGTGGGAGTACGCACGGTTTAATCCGGTGAGGCATGGATTAGTCAAGAATCCCGACGATTGGCCATACCAAGGCGAAGCACATCCGTTTGATTGGCATGATTAGCATGCGGACCAAGCATTCCCTGCGCTGCTTCTTGCCGTGCGCGCTTGGCAAAGCGATGCTCGGACGACCGGGAGGTCGTCTCTCCTGAATCAATGCACACAAACATTAAAAAGCCGAAACGCTTTTCCTTCTTGGCAGATGGTGTATAAATAGAAAGGGCATGAACCATTCATCTGCGGCGCGAGCCGTTTTTCAACACCGTCCCAAGGATGAGTGTGGCGTTTTCGCCGTATTCGGTCATCCCCAGGCGGCGGAAATCACCTTCTTCGGGCTCTACGCCCTGCAACATCGCGGGCAGGAAAGCGCGGGCATCGTCGCCCATGGCGACAAGGAGCGCAAATTCAAGAGCCATCACGGCATGGGGCTCGTCTCGCAGGTCTTCAACGAGCACGAACTGGCCAAGCTGCCCGGCACGCGCGCCATCGGCCACGTCCGCTATTCCACCACCGGCTCGAGCACGCTCGAAAACGCGCAGCCGATCGTCGTCGATTGTTCGCGCGGCCAGATCGCCGTCGGCCATAACGGCAATCTCGTCAACGCCAACCATCCTGCGCGACGAACTCGAGGCCGAGGGCGCCATCTTCAAGACCACGGTCGACAGCGAGGTCATCCTTCACCTCATGGCCCAGCCGCCGAACAGCCTCGGCGACAGCAGCCTCGTCCAGGCGCTCTGCAAGGTGAAGGGCGCCTTCTCGCTCGTGCTTTTGAGCGAGCGCGAGATCATCGGCGTGCGCGATTCGCTCGGCTTCCGCCCGCTCTGCATCGGCAAGGTCGACGACGCGTGGCTGCTCTCCAGCGAAAGCTGCGCCTTCGACATCATCCCCGGCGCGAAATTCATCCGCGATGTCGAGCCGGGCGAAATCGTCGTCATCGACGAAAACGGCCTGCGCTCGATCAAGCCCTTCGTGCCGAAGGACCACCTCGGCTTCTGCATCTTCGAGTACGTCTACTTCGCGCGGCCCGACAGCACGCTCGAGGGCGTCAACGTCAGCGCCGTGCGCACCAACATGGGCCGCGAACTCGCGCGCCTTCATCCCGTCGAGGCCGACCTCGTCATCCCCGTGCCCGACTCCGGCAACTACGCCGCGCTCGGCTTCAGCGAGGAATCGGGCATTCCCTACGACGCCGCCTTCGTCCGCAACCACTATGTCGGGCGCACCTTCCTCAATCCCTCGCAGCTTGCGCGCGAATTCGGCGTGAAGGTGAAGCTCAACATCATCAAGGAGCGCGTCGACGGGCAAGCGCGTCGTCGTCGTCGATGACTCCATCGTGCGCGGCACCACCGCCCGCTCGCGCGTGATGAACCTGCGCAACGCCGGCGCGAAGGAAGTCCACATCCGCATCAGTTGTCCGCCGCACCGCTTCCCCTGCCATTACGGCATCGATTTTCCCGATCCCAAGGACCTCATCGCCAACCAGCTTTCGCTCCAGGAAATCACCAAGTATCTCCAGGCCGATTCGCTCGGCTACCTCGACGAGGCGGGCATGGTCCGCGCCACCGGCCGCGGCGAAAACAAGTTCTGCATGGCCTGCTTCAACCAGAAGTATCCCGTCGCGGTGAATCCCGAGCTCGACAAGCTGGTCTTCGAGCGCCGCCGCGCCCGCGCCGAATCGCTCGTCTTCGCCGAGGACACCTCGCCACGTCTTTTCAATGGGAATGGAAACAGTAACGGCAACAGTAGAATTTGAAGGATAGCGTCACACTCCATGCGACCTGCCTGACTCGATCTTTTTCACGACGTCGCGAAAAGAATTAATTACATAGGTTTCATCCAACGAAATCGGAATCGTAATTCTCTGGTGCTCGGTTAAGTTTGAAAATCTCAAAGTCGTTCGAAGCCATTCTGCAACCCGAAGAAATCCGTATGACCGCAGCCGGGTCGATGCGTTGGGGAACTAGTATTCTCGTTGCCGTGCTGTCGCTTGGGATGAGCGTCATTGCGCATGCGCAGACGCCTCCGGTCGAATCCACGAATCCGAGCCCGGTTGTCCCGCCCATTCTCTCGACCAATTCTGAGGCGCCCGCCACTTTTCTGGAAAACCACCCCGAGCTCGCCCAGCCCTCTCCGGCCGATCAGCCGAGCCTCTCGTTGCACCCAGAAACCGGGTCGACCAATGCCGCGCCCGAAGTGAATCCCTCCAGCTCTGAAATTTTTCCCGATACCTTCCATGAAGTCTTTCCGATGGCCAATGACCTCGCCGCTCATCTGCTCGTCGTTTACAACACCAACGACCCCGATAGTCAGGGATTGGCGCAGTATTATGCCAGTAAGCGCGGAATTCCGGCGGAGCGCGTCCTTGCGATTTCCAGCCCGATCACGGAGGAAATCACGCGCGCGCAGTTCGAAGATACGATCCGTGCCCCCGTCGTCGCCTATCTCTGTCAGAAAGATTGGATGGCGCGTGTACCCCAGCGGGTGCGCGTAGGAGACCGTTATTTTGACCTGCTCGTCGCCACGCGCAACGACATCTGGGCCATCGTGCTCATGCGTGGCGTTCCTCTCAAAATTGCGCCCGATCCGAGCGACGAAGACAGCATGGAATACATCCCGGCGCTGCAAACCAATGCTGCCGCCGTCGACAGTGAACTCGCGCTCCTGCCCATCTTCGGCCTGCCCAAGGGAGGCTTCGTTCCCAACATTTTTTTCGATAACCAGGTCGCCGGCATCAAACGGGTCGGACCCGAACTGGCCCGCAACATGGTCCTGGTCACAAGGCTTGACGGTCCCACGCCGGGGGACGTTCGCCGCATGATCGATAATTCCATCTACGCTGAGAATAACCGGCTGGCCGGTCTTGCGGTGGTCGATACACGCGGTTTCACCGATCCTGGGAACGGCTATACATCGGGCGATATTTGGCTGCGCAACGCGCGGGACCTGTTGGTTAAGGATGGCTGGAATGTTGAATTCGACGACAAGCCCGATGTGCTTCCTGCCACTGATCCGTGCAACCATGTCGCGCTTTACCTCGGTTGGTACACGGATCATGCGATGGGGCCCTGGGTCACCCCGCCCGACCGATTTGTCCCCGGCGCCATCGCCTACCATCTCCACTCCTTCAGCGCCTCCACCGTGCGCAGCGCTACCGACTGTTGGGTCGGTCCGCTTATCGCCCACGGAGCAGATGCCACCATGGGCATGGTCTACGAACCCTATCTCGCTCTCACTCCCCACGAGGATATTTTCACCCGTCGGCTCCTGCAGGGCGACTACTTTGCCGAGGCCGCCTATGCCTCACAAAGAGGACTCTCCTGGATGGTGACCGTTGTGGGCGATCCCCTATATCGACCGTTTCACGTCTCCCTCGATTCCGCTCTGGCTCAAGCCGCCATTCCTCACACGGACCATGACGATTGGCTTCTCTTGCAAAAGGTGCATCGCGAAATCAAGGCCAGTCAAATCAAAGTTGACGCTGAAAGTCTTGTTCGAGCGCTCGACGTGCCGGGTGCCGGTCCGGTCGCTGAAGAAGGACTGGGCGATCTTCTGCAAAAACTGAATCCCTCCGCAATGGCGCCCTCCGTCATCCAAGCCTACAAAAAAGCTTTGGCACAGGAGACTCTTCCTGTCGATCACATCCGGGTCGGTTTGAAACTCGCCCAATACTACAGCGATCATGGCCAGGAGACCAACGCCCTCGCCGAATTGTCTGCCTTGCGACAACTCGAGCCGGTGGATGCTAAACGTTTCGCGGTTTTCCCGACCCTGACGCCTGAGTCACTCGCGCCGGTTGATACGGACGGGAACAGCCAGCCCACTCCTGCGCCATCCCACAACTTACCTGATAAGCTTCCACAGTTGCCCACACCGCCCAAGCCGACACCCGTCGCGCCATAGGATAACACGGGTCAAGCAGATCACGGATACATCGCCGAGGTGATCGCGCGGGCGACCACTTCGCCATCGGTGAGTCCGAAAAAACCCGAATCCAGCGGTGGCATCAGGTAAGGTTTTCCCTGTGCTCTTCGGGTCAGGACAACTTCGTAAAGGCCATCGAGGCGTTTCACGACATGCGGAGGCCCCATTTCCTCGCGGGTGAATACCCGCAACTCGACCGGCTTTTTCGCATGCACCCGGGCGATAAAGACCCGGCGATTAGTGACGACATACCAGGTGTGACGTGCGCGTACGCCAAGATTAATCGGGTAAAAAAAGAAACTCCAACCCGCCGCGATGAACGGAAGACTGAGATTGGGGACTACTTTCCACCAGCCTTCCCAAGGCGCCAAGATCGCGCCGTGATACCAATAGGCTCCAAGAATTGACCAGGTCAGGCCGTAAAAAATAGATGTCAGGCCGCGCAGCATGAACACATGGGGCCGTGGTTGCGCCTGCCAAAGAACTTCTTCATCGGGGGCAAGACAGGCAGTGATGGCGGCAGGCAGGGGCATTCGAAAAATTTGGGGACAGGATAAACATGATTAACCGGATTGGGAAAGGCGGCTGATTCAAATACCAGCGTCGCTCCCGCTGCCGAAAATCAACTTATTCGGATGCAATCCAGCGAAATAATGGTTAGGTATTTGGTATGGAAGCTACTCCCGCCAGCCCGCGAGTCGTGAAGGAATTCCGTTTTTATTCCGAGTCAAAAATGGCGACGATTATTTTTGAAGATGATTCTTCCGACGATTTTACGGGAGAAGAAAACTATCACAAAACCCGGCTTGCCTGTCTTGGGGAGGAGTTGCCTCAATCCGCCGTGCTTCAACTTGTGGATCAAAAGGGTGCCACTGTAGTGATGACTGTCCTCAAAGGGACGCCGCACGAAACTTTCGAGGCTTAGCAGAGCTTCTAATCGATCGCCATCCGCTTTTGGATGCCGAATTTGTCGACGCGCTTGCGGAGGGTGGCGCGGGTGACGCCGAGAAGCTTGGCGGCCTGGACCTGGTTGCCGGAGGTTTCGGCCAGCGCGCGGACGATCAGTTCGCGCTCGGCGGCGGGCAGGAGTTTGAACTGCTTGTCGCTGCGGGCGAAGTTGAAAAGCGTTTCGATCGCGTGGGCCAGCGCGGCTTTGCCTGCCTCGGTTCCGGGGCGGCGTCGCCGTCTCCGGCGCGGAGCGGCCGGCACGGCGGCGGAGAAAACCGGATCGGCCGGTTCGCCGGCAGCCGGGTGCGCCGGGACGATAACCGCGCGAGATTTCCTCGGGCAGATTGGCCAGCGTGATGGTGTTGCCGGAGGCGAGGACCATGGCGCGCTGGATGCAGTTCTCCAATTCGCGCACGTTGCCGGGCCAGGTCGAGCGCTGGATGGCGGCGAGCGCCTCGTCGGCGATCTGGCTCGGGCCGGTCGGCTGCTTGAGGCGGAATTTGTTGATGAAATAGGCGACGAGCAGCGGGATGTCGGTCGAGCGTTCGCGCAGCGGCGGCAGGTTGACGCGCACGACGTTGAGGCGGTAGAAAAGGTCCTCGCGAAATTCCTTCCGCTGCACCGCCTGCCACAGGTCCTTGTTCGTGGCGGCGATGATGCGCACGTCGGTCTTGATCGACTGGTTGTTGCCGACGCGGGAAATTTCGCCTTCCTGCAGCACGCGCAGGATTTTCGTCTGCGTGGTCATCGGCATGTCGCCGATTTCGTCGAGGAAAAGCGTGCCGCCGTCGCATTGCTCGAACTTGCCGATGCGCTGCGCGAGCGCGCCGGTGAACGCGCCTTTTTCGTGGCCGAAGAGCTCGCTTTCGAGGAGGTTTTCCGGAATGGCGGCGCAGTTGATGGCGATGAACGGCTTGTTCACGCGGGAGCCGTTCTGGTAAATCGCGCGCGCGACGAGTTCCTTGCCGGTGCCGCTTTCGCCGGTGATGAGAATGGTCGTGCTGGTCGGCGCGACCTGGCCGATGAGCTTGTAGACCTGCTGCATCGCCGGCGAATTGCCGACGATGGTCTGGCCGCTTTCCTCGGCGTTGAGCTTGGTGGGGAAGGCGACGATCTGCTTCATCGCGCGGGCGGCGGCGAGCGCCTCGAAAAGCAGGTCCTTGAGCTGCGGAATGTCGAAGGGCTTGAGGACGTAATCGTACGCGCCGCGCTTCATCGCCTCGATGGCGGTCTGCGACGTGCCGTAGGCGGTCATCATGATGACGACCTGCTTCGGGATTCATCTGGCGCAGTTCCTTCAGCGTGTCGAGTCCGCTCTGCTGGCCCATGCGGATGTCCATCACGATGAGGTCGGGATGATGCTTGCGCGCCATGCGGATGCCCTCGTCGCCCGACTCGGCGCTGAGGATTTCGAGCGGCTCCTTTTCCAGCAGGCGGCGGAAGGAATAGTGGACGTCCTTCTCGTCGTCGATGATGAGGACGGTCTGCCGCGTCTCGCCGGAGAGTCGGGACGCGTTCCATCGGCGGCGGGGGATGCCGCTGGCGCGAGGAGGCGGAGCCGCGTGCGCCGGAGCTCATAGGTGAGTGAATTATAGCGGACGACCCACCGCGGTAACAAATGGTTTTAGTTCCGCGACCAGTTTGGCGTAGAGATTGAAATCGACCTGCTGCTGGCCGTCGCTCCAGGCTTCGGCCGGGTTGGGGTGGACCTCGATGAGGAGGCCGTCGGCATTGAGCGCGACCGCCGCCTTGCACAATTCGAGGACCATGTCGGCGCGACCGCAGCCCTGGCTCGGGTCGATGATGACCGGCAGGTGCGATTCCTTCTTGATCGACGGCGACGGCGCCGAGGTCGAGCGTGTTGCGCGTGTAGGTCTCGAAGGTGCGGATGCCGCGCTCGCAGAGCAGGACGTTGGGATTGCCGTGGGCCAGGACGTACTCGGCCGCGAGCAGCCATTCCTCGATCTTCATGCTCATGCCGCGCTTGAGCAGGATCGGTCTTGCCGCTGCGGGCCGCCTCGGTGATGAGGGAGAAATTCTGCGCGTTGCGCGCGCCGATCTGCAGGATGTCGGAATGTGCCGCGACGAGTTCCACGTCGCGCTCGGAAAGCACTTCGGTGACGATGCCGAGGTCGTATTCCTTCGCCGCCTGGGAGAGAAGCCGCAGGCCTTCCTTGGCCAGGCCCTGAAATTCGTAGGGCGAGGTGCGGGGCTTGTAGGCGCCGCCGCGCAGGAAGGTCGCGCCCTGCGCCTTCACCGCCTTGGCCGTGGCCATGAGCTGCTCTTCGCTTTCGACCGAGCAGGGCCCGGCCATGAAACAAAACTTTTTGCCCGCGCCGATTTCCTGGCCGTGGACTTTGACGATGGTGTCCTTGTCTGCGCCCTTTTTCACCTCGCGGCTGACCAGCTTGTAGCGCTTCTGCACGCGGTGGACGTGCTCGACCTGCGGCCAGGAGGCAAGCGTCTCGAGCGACTGGTGGGTGTTCTCGTCTCCGATCGCGGCGATGACGGTCTGGACGTTGCCGTGGATGGGGCGCGGCTCGTAGCCGAGCTTCGCCACTTCGGCGATGACTTTTTCGACTTCGGCCAGTTCAAGATTGGGCTTTAAAACGACGATCATAGAAGAGCCGGACATGGTTGATTCCGGGAAGGTTGAGAGTAGGGGACGAATCGCATGGAAGCAATGGGAAAGTCCTCGCGGTTCGAGGCTCACATTCCCGAACTGGTCAACCCGGGAATTTTAATCGCCGGCGCGATGCGGCGTTCCCGAACACTATCGACGCTTCTCGCAATCGAGTTAGCGGGCAGGATTCCGCGCCACGAAATACCCGGATAAATCAACGAGCGCCGTCCCAAAATCGAGCCGGGATTAATCACCGTGTTGCAGCCGACCTCAACTCCGTCGCCAATCAGGGCGCCAAACTTGCGCAGGCCCGTGGTCAGGATCGCGTGCTCCATCCGCAGGATGATGAAATCGCCGTCGAGCTTGAGATTGGAGACGATGACGCCGGCCCCAAGATGCACCTTCGCACCGAGGACCGAATCACCGACATAATTGAAGTGTGGAACCTGGCAGCCGTTGCAGAGAAAGCTGTTCTTGATCTCCGACGAATTCCCGATCACCGAGCCGCCCCCGATGATGACATTTTCGCGAATGTACGCGCCGTGCCGGATATGGCAGTTCGGCCCAATCCACGCCGGCCCTTTGATATACGCACCCGGCTCGACCACCGTGTCGCGGCCGATGAAAACCTGTTCGCCGATCACCGGTTCGCCAATCATTTGCCCAAAATTGGCGGGAACAAGGTGCTCCTTGAGATAGTGCGCCAGCTTCGGCAGGATTTCCCACGCATGGGTCACGCCCTCAAAAATGGCCGCATGCTCCGTCTGCTGGAGATCCAGATAATCGGCCGGAGCAAAAACAGGTGCGCTCATAATTTGGTGGCCGAGCCTAACCCCGACCGGTCCTCGCGTCGCGAGAAAAACTGAAGATAAGCCAGAACTGCGGTGATGGCCAGCATGAGTCCCGACAGCAACTGACCCTGCGTAATCGTGCCGAACCAAAACCCGATATCTTCATCCGGCTGTCGGAATTGTTCGCCCACAATGCGCAGCACGGCATAACCCGCCATGAAAGTGAGAGCCACCGCGCCCTCTCGTCTGGTGGAGAAACGCACCGCGATCAGCACGATTTGCAGGAGCACGCCCTCCAGCAACGCCTCGATCAGTTGTGACGGATAGCGTGGCGCCGGCATGCCGTTGATCCACGGTGCGCCGGGAAAGATCACGCCCCACCACGAGTCCGTCGGCCGGCCCCATAGTTCGCCGTTCAGAAAGTTCGCACAACGTCCCAATCCCAGGCAGATCGGCGTGAAAAGAGCCGTCGCATCGGCGATGTTATAAAAAGGGATTTTCTTCGCCCGCGCGTAAAAGATCATCACGAGAATTACGCCCACGATACCACCGTGACTGGCCATGCCGCCTTTCCAGATGGTAAAGAAATAGGTGGGGTCGGTGAAGGTCAGGCGCGGTTCATACAAAAGGCAGTAACCGAGCCTGCCACCAAGGATGACGCCAGCCATCCCCACCCAGACGGCGTAATCAGAAATGGCATCGCCGCTCAGCAGGCTCCAGCCCTTTTTCGCCTGCCAGCGCAGCCCGACAAAAAGGATGTAAAACCCGGTCAGGTAGGCCAGACTGTAAAATCGGATGCCCCACTCATTGCCCCCGAAATGCCCGAACCGCCAGAGGAACGGATGCGGCTGCTCAATGAAATAAGCGAAGAAGTGCAAGGTGGACGAATAGGACAGATGCGTCCCGATGGACAAGTCCTATTTGTCTATTCGACCTATTGCGCGGCCATGAAATCGGCGCGATTCAGCCGGGCCCATTTTCCATCGGCGCCCTTTTCATAAATGAAATTCACCATGCGGTTGGTCGTAATGAAGATTCCTTTGGGTATCTCGTTGGAACTGATGATCGCCTCTTGAAAGCCGTAGTGCTCCACATCCTTCTCGGCAAATTTCCAGACCTCATCGACTTCCTGGCTCACCGCGTTGCGTTCGTCGACCGAGAGCGTTGTTTGGTAGCGCACCATCAGCGCCATCACGCCCTTGGAGTATTCGATTTTCGACACGCTTAAGATTTTTGCCATTCGTCCGGAAGGCAATTTTAGCAACTGATTCTCCGTCAGGGGCGCCGCATTCGCCGGGGAAACCGTAAGCGCCATAAGCGCCAATCCCAAAAGCAACGTCGACAGGGTGGGTCGGGTCATAAAGTAAGTAGCGGGACTCAAGCGAAGTCGGTTGGATTTAGCAAGCATAGTGATGTGGCGACAGGCATGAGCAAATCTTATACCGAGGGGTGTTTTTTTCGCTCCCCGCCTGTGCGTTAAGTTGTAATCTCCTTATTCGTGTCGGATCTTACAAAAATTACCCGGCAACTTGCCGACATCATCCCTTCCGATCGCATCCTGACGGGCGCCGAGAATCTGATTCCCTATTCGTTCGACGGAACTGCTGCCATCAAGCAGCTACCAGCAGCCGTGGTTCTCGGAATAGCCACCCAGGAAATCTCGCGCATTCTGCAATGGGCCAACGAAACACGCACGCCGATCATTGCCCGCGGCAGCGGCACGGGTCTGGCGGGAGGAAGCGTGCCCACGGCTGGCTCCGTCGTCCTTTGCCTGAGTCGCTTCGACAAGGTCCTCGAGCTCGACCGGCGGAACCTCACGCTTCTGGTCGAGCCGGGTGTCACCACCCAGACGATTTTCGATCTCGCGGACGGCGCGGGGCTTCTCTATCCGCCCGACCCGGGCTCGATGAAAGTCTCTACCATCGGCGGCAACGTCTCGTGCAACTCCGGCGGCTTGCGCGGACTGAAATATGGCGTGACCAAGGATTACGTCATGGGCTTCGAAATCGTCCTGCCCAGCGGTGAGGTGGTCTGGATCGGCAATAAATGCGTCAAGGACGTGGCAGGTTATTCCCTGCGCGAGGTCTTCATCGGTTCGGAAGGCACGCTGGGCATCTTCACCAAAATCCTGCTCCGCCTCCTGCCCAAGCCAGCCGCGAAGAAGACGTTGCTCGGCGTCTATGCCCGAATGGAGGACGCGGCCGAAACCGTCTCGGCCATTATTGCGCACCCGATTATTCCCTGCACGCTCGAGTTCCTGGACCGCACTACGATACAGTGCGTGGAGGATTATGCGAAAGTCGGCCTGCCGCGTGAGGCCGATGCGGTTTTGTTGATGGAGACCGATGGCCATCCCGCCGTCGTGGCCGAGGACGCCGAAATCATGGCGCGCCTCGCCCGCGAGCACGGTGCGCTCGACGTTCGCGTGGCCGAGACCGCCGAGGAATCGCTGCGTCTTGCCACCGCGCGCCGCTCTGCCTTCGCCGCGCTCGCCCGCGTCGCCCCCACCACGATTCTCGAGGATGTCACCGTGCCCCGTAGCGAACTCGCCGGCATGGTCGCATTCATCCAGGTGCTCGCGAAGAAGCACGACCTGCGCATCGGCGTCTTCGGCCACATGGGCGACGGCAATCTCCATCCCACCTTTCTCACCAACGAGAAAAACCTCGACGAAATGCATCGCGTCGAACTCGCCTTTCAGGAAATCGTCACCGAAACCGTGCGCCGCGGCGGAACCATCACCGGCGAGCATGGCGTCGGCCTCGCCAAAAAGAAATTCCTGCCCGAATCCGTCGGCGGTCTTAACGTTGAAATCATGCGCAACCTCAAGCGCCTCTTCGACCCCAACCTGATCCTCAACCCCGGCAAGATGTTTGATTGCTGATATTAATCGTACACGTCGCGCCGATGACCGACTTTAATAACTAGCACATTCAACTTCTCATTTTGAATCAGACATACCAACTGGTAGTCGTTCACGCGGTAACGCCATGCTCCCTTAATGCGAGAGGTATGGCTTGCCAAAACGGCGCGGATCGTCTTCCAGTTCCAAATGTTTGGCGATGTACTTTTCAATATCGCGCTGTGCCGATTTTCCGAGTTTTTAGAACTGTTTTTCCGCTGCTGGATCAAAGAAAACCTGCCACTTCACAGGCTATATTTCTTCCTGATCTCCGACATGGGAATAGGCTTGCCCGGATTTTCCAGCACGGCCAGCACGTCCGATAAATCATCCGCATCCTCCATCGCTTCGCGCAAGGCGCGCGGCCACCTCCTTCATCTCATCAAGTGAGAGGTTGGGTACTTCTTTGACGATTTCAGCGACGCTCATGCCAATAGGATAAAGAAAGTCCGCTGGCGATCAAATGCAATTCGCCTTTGCATAGCCGGGGAGAGTTGAAAATGACAGGTGCCCTCAATCTAACTCAGCACCGCTTCCTCTTCGCGCAGGCCGAGAACGTCGCGCGTCCAGGAATTGATCCGGTCGTGGAGTGGGGCGTTGGTGATGAGCGACTCGCCGTGGGACGGGATCATTTCCTTGAGCTTGGCCTGCCAGGGCAGGCTACTTCAGCTTGTCGCCAAAACAATCCGCGATCAGTTCGAGCATGATCGAAACGGCGGTCGACGCGCCGGGCGACGCGCCGAGCAGCGCCGCGATGGAGCCGTCGCGCGGCGAAGACCACTTCCGTGCCGAACTGGAGGATGCCGACCGCGTTTCGGGTCCTTCTTGATGACCTGCACGCGTTGGCCGGCGATGGCCAGTTTCCAATCCTCCATTTTGGCCTGGGGCACAAATTCGCGCAGGGCAGCGAGCCGGTCCTTGGGCGATTGCAGGACCTGGCCGATGAGATAGCGGGTAAGGGGGATATTCTGGAAAGCCGCCGCGGTCATGGGCACGAAATTATTCGGCTGGATGGCCAGCGGGAAATCGAGGAGCGAGCCGTTCTTCAGGTACTTGGTGGTGAAGCCGGCGAACGGGCCGAAGAGCAGGCCCTTTTTGCCGTCGATCATGCGCGTGTCGAGATGCGGCACCGACATCGGCGGCGCGCCGACCGGAGCCTTGCCGTAGACCTTGGCGTAGTGGCGCTCGATCAGGGCCGGATTCTCGCAGCGCAGCCATTGGCCGCTGACGGGAAAGCCGCCGAAGCCGCGTCCTTCGGGAATGCCCGATTTTTGCAGCAGCGGCAGCGCGCCGCCGCCCGCGCCGAGGAAAACGAACTTCGCATTGACCGTCCGCTTTTGGTCGGCCGCCTTGTCGTTGACGTAGAGGCGCCAGGTGGAATCGGCGTCGCGATGCAGGTTGAGCACTTCATGCCGCAGATGCACCGAAACGCCGCCGAGGCTTTTGAGATAAGCGATCAGGCTGCGCGTGAGCGCGCCGAAATTCACGTCGGTGCCCAGCGCCACGCGCGTCGCCGCGACCGGCTTGCACCTGGTCCCGGCCCTCCATGACGAGCGGCATCCACTCGGCCAGTTCGCGCAGGCTCGGTCGAGAATCGCATGCTCCTCAAAAAGATGATGCGCGGCAAGGGCCTCGTGGCGCTTGCGCAGGTAGTCGACGTTCTTCGCGCCGTGAACGAAGCTGAGGTGCGGGATGCGCTGGATGAACGTCTCCGGCGAGGGGATGTGATTTTGCTCCACCAGATACGACCAGAATTGCTTGGAGATCTTGAAAGCCTCGTTGATCTGGAGCGCCTTCGACACGTCGATCGAGCCGTCCGCTTTTTGCGGCGTGTAGTTCAGTTCGCACAGCGCGGCGTGGCCGGTGCCGGCATTGTTCCAGGCGTCGGAGCTTTCCGTCGCGACGCCGTCGAGGCTTTCGAAAATCTCGATGGTCAGATCGGGCTGCAATTCCTTGAGCAGGACGCCGAGGGTCGCGCTCATGATGCCGGCGCCGACCAGGACGACATCAGGGGAACTGGAGGTAGGAGTGGTCACGATGCAAAACGGGTTAGCGATTTCGGCAGAATTAGCAATACTAATGCCAGATCGCGGCTTGCCAAACGCTCTACGCGCGGCAATTTCGCTTCATGATCGCGCTACTCATCGCCACGAACCGTCCTGGCAGCAATACCGCCAAAGTAGCCGCGCATGTCGCCGAGATTTATGCAGCCAAGGGAAGCCCGCTCCACGTGGTTGATCTGCACAAATTGCCGCCGGAGATTTTCGCACCGTCCAGTTATGCGGAAAAGCCGGCGAGTTTCACGCCGTTCCAGGAGGCCATGTCCCAAGCTAAAGGCATCGTCATCGTGACACCCGAATACAACGGCGGTTTTCCCGGCATGTTCAAATACTTCGTCGACATGCTCAAGTTTCCTGAGACATTCACCGGCAAACCGTTCGCGTTCGTGGGTCTTTCGGCGGGCATGGGCGGCGCGGTGCGGCCCATCGAACAGTTCTCAACGCTGGTGGCTTACTTGCGCGGCGTGGTCTATCCCGTGACGGTCAGTATTCCGGCGATACATGGTCATCTCAACGAATCGGACCGCCTGAAAACACCGGAGATCATCGAGCGCCTCGAAAAGCAGGCGGACGGATTTCTCAAGTTTGTGGAGAAGGTCGGGAAATAGGGTGGTTCGGACTACTTGTTGTCCGGGCGCGCGATAGCGCGCAGGAAGCGCACTGAACTGATCCTTCGACAAGCTCAGGATGACGGATTTGGGCAAGGGCAACCTTGCAGGGATTTCCGAAACGACGTTTTCGCCTTACTTAATATCCCAGCCCAGCGGCATGCGGGCGTACGCACCCATCGGATCGTTGAATTCCTGGAGCGATTTGAGATCGCTTTTGATCTTCAAAAATTCCTGCGTGAGCGGATCGATCTTGGCCCGGCTCACCGGTTCTTGCTGGTTGTTGAAGAGCAGCGCCAGTGACTCGGCGAAGGTGACTTCCTCCGGATATTCCTTGACCCGGTAATCGCCAATTTTGGTGCCGAGTTTGGCCTTCGCCGCCGCGTACTTGATCGCGTCTTCGAGGCCGCCGATTTCATCGACCAGCTTCAGATTCAGCGCCTCGCTGCCGGTCCAGACGCGTCCCTGGGCGATGTTCCTGCAGAGTCGCCAGCGGGATATTGCGGCTGGTCGGAAACCTTGTCGAGGAACTTGCTGTAAAGATCATCCACGCGGGCCTGCGCCAGGGCCAGTTCCTGGTCGGTCTTGGGTCGGGAGATGGTTTCGAAATCGGCGTAGGTGCCGGTCTTGGCCGTGTCGAAGGTGACGCCAAGATAATCATTGCGCCAGCTTCTGGATGTCGAGGAACATGCCGAAGACGCCGATGGAGCCGGTCAGCGTATTCGGCTCGGCGAAGATCCGGTCGCCGTAGGTCGAGACCCAGTAGCCGCCCGAAGCGGCGTAGTTGCCCATCGAAACGATCACCGGCTTCTTCGCTTTCAAGTCGATGATTTCGCGCTGGATGACCTCGGAGGCGTAGGCGCTGCCGCCGGGGCTGTTGACGCGCAGCACGACGGCCTTCACGTCGTCGTCCTTGCGCAGGTCGCGCAGTTCCGCGGCGAAGCGGTCGCCGCCGATGTTGGTCAGTTCGCCCCAGCCATCGACGATTTCGCCCTCGAGATAAAGCACCGCCACGACGTTGTCGCTGCCCCGTTCGCCGAGCAGGCGCGGCGTGCGGCTCGGCGTTGATGTAATCGCCGATGGCGACCTGCTTGAAGGGAAGCGGGATGCGGGCGTAATCGCTGGACGGGCGCGATCTTGCCGAGGTCGTTGAGCACGTCGCCGAAGTAGGCGAGCTTGTCGACGAGATGGGCGTCGAGCGCGTGCTGCGGGCAGGATGTAGCCGTCGGTATCGACGAGCTGCTGAAACGCGGCCGGATCGATCGGCCGGCTGCGCGACACCGCCGTGACGAAATCGCCCCAGAGATCGTCGATGAGCTTCTGCGTCTCCTCGCGGTCGGCGTCGCTCATCTTGGTCAGGATGAAGGGCTCGACCGCCGACTTGTACTTGCCGACGCGGGTGACCTGCACGTTGATGCCGTATTTATCGAAGCGCCTGCTTGTAATAGGTCTTCACCACGGCGAGGCCGGGCATTTCCATTTCGCCGTAGGGATTCATGTAGATGGTCGACGCGGCCGAGGCGACGTAGTAATCGCGGGTGGTGGGGGCTTCGAGGTAGGCGTAGACCTGTTTGCCGCTCTTCTTGAAATCGAGGATCGCCTCGCGCAACTCCTTCAGGCAGGCGTAGCCGGTGCCGAAATCGGCCGGCTCGAAGGAACCAGTGAGTAGCATGCCCTTGATGCGGTCATCCTTGGCCGCCTTTTTTAGCGGCGGTCAGAAGGCGATGAAGCGCGACGCTCTTGGTATTGTCGTTGCTCAGGGCATTGGTCAGTGGATCGGTCGAGGTGGCGTGTTCGGGCGAATCGGTCACGTTCACCGACATGTCGAAGACGAGGATCGACCCGCGCTCGATGGTGACCAGGTGCTTTGCCTTTCGAACCGGCGGAAATGGAGGCGACGATGAGAATGAAGAGAAGCAGCAGGGGACCGCCGAAAACGAAGAGCAGAGCGGCGAGATTCGCGAAAAACGTGATGAAAAACTGTTTCATAGAGCGGCAACGGACAAAACGTGGGGAAGCGTCTTGTAATCCTAGAGATGAGGGCGGAAAAGACAATGGATTTGCGCGTTCCAGGGGCGAGATGAACAAATGGTAACGAAACCGCTTAGGAAAAACCCTTAAGGCATTCCTGATTAACGGGAAAGGTGAAATTCCAACAGAAAAACCATTTGCCAAAACCTGAAGCATGCTTAGTTTATCACCCATGAGGAAAATGAATGAAGCCACCATGCTGCCCAGGGCTAAAGCTGGGAGCTTGAAATTATCGCTAACCTGTCTGGCCATCCTGGCGTTCTCTCTCACGCGCGCCACGGCCGGGACGGAGATGAAGGAAATCACGCCGCCAGCCTGTACCAGTTGCTGCATGGAGAAGGACTGGACGCTCGAACTCGGCGCAGGCGTGTCCTGGTCCAATGTTCGCAGCGGCCAACCCAACCAAGCCTACACCATTGTGCCCGATCAGCCTCACGGCCAGCTTGAAATTGGATGACGTGAGCCTGGACAATTTCCTCGGCGGCTGGCTGCGCGGCTATTCGGAATTTTTCTTCCGCGGCGATTACGAACAGATCGTGCATGGGCCGGAAAACCACTACGAGGGCATCATGGTCGGGCCCCGCTATAATTTTGTGCAGCCCGGCTGGAAGATCGTTCCCTTACGTGGAAGGCGGCGTCGGTCTCGGTTTCGCCGATTCCGATCCCGACAGGGGCGGTCTTGGGCAGGACTTCAACTTCACCTTCGAAGCGGGCGCGGGAGCCAAATATAACATCTGCGACGATTTCTACGTGCGCCTTGGTGTCGAATACCAGCATGTCTCCAATGCCGGCCTTTCGGAACCGACGAACCCCAATCATCCGATTGACGAGCTCGGACCGAAGCTCTCGTTTGGTTATTCGTTTTAATGGATAGGGCGGCAGTCTTCTGCCGTCCCATTCGTTGATTTCGTGGGACGCGAAGGGACCCGCATCCCTGCCTGCGTTTTCCAATAATTCCTCTTTCCTCGATTCGCGGCCTTGGCATCATGGTCGGCTATGAGTCATCTTCCTTTGGCCGGCAAGACCGGTGTTATTTTCGGCGTCGCCAACAAGCGCAGCATCGCGTGGGCGATCGCGCAGGCGTGGCACCAGGCGGGCGCCAAGCTGATTTTCAATTACCAAGGCGAGCGGCTGAAGGACAACGTCGAGGAACTGGCCGGGACCTTCGGCGCGGAAACGCCGATTTTCCCCTGCGACGTCGGCTCCGATGAACAGATCGACAGCTTTTTCGCCGAGGTCAAGAAGCGCACCGACCGGATCGACCTGCTGCTGCACAGCGTGGCCTTCGCGCCGCGCGAGACGCTGACCGGCGAGTTCGTCGCGACCAGCCGCCAGGCGTTTTCCATCGCGCATGACATCAGCGCCTACTCGCTCGTCGGGCTGACCCGCGCCGCGCTGCCTTTCATGGAGACGAACGGCGGCAGCATCGTCGCCATGTCGTACCTCGGCGCGGCGCGGGTCGTGCCCGGTTATAATGTCATGGGCGTGGCCAAGGCTTCGCTCGAAGCTTCGGTCCGCTATCTGGCGAATGATCTCGGCTCGCGAAAAATTCGCGTGAACGCCATCAGCGCCGGGCCGATGAACACGCTGGCGGCGCGCGGCATTGGCGGCTTCTCGAAGATGCTCGAGCATTACGAGGCGCGCGCGCCGCTGCATCGCAATGTCGAGCTGGAGGAGCTGGGCGCGACCGGACTTTTCCTCGCCACCGACGGCGCGGCCGCGATCACCGGCCAGACGCTGTATGTCGATTCCGGTTATTCCGTCGATGGCGATGTGACCTGCGGTCGGCAGTTTTGGGCGCTCCGATGGAGCGCCTCGTTTATGAGCTATGCGCGATTCACTTCTTCTTTGGGACATCGACGGGACGCTGGTCTGCACGGACCGCGCGGGCGAGCGCGCGCTGCTGATCCTGATCCACGAACTTTACGGGCGCGATCTGGGCGACAAGCTGCCGGTCGATCTTGCAGGGGCGCACCGACACGTCCATCGCGCGCGACCTGCTCGCTGTCTCGGCGTTCCGGCGACGCCGGAGGAGGAAATGCGATTTCGCGACGCCTATCTCGCGCTCTTGCCGAAGACGCTGCCGGCGGGCAATGCGAGGCTGCATCCCGGAATTCGGGAAGCGCTGGACGCGGTCCATGCGCACCCGGAAATTCACCAGGGGCTGCTCACCGGCAATCATCGGAAGGCGCGCGGCTGAAGCTGTCGCACCTCGGCATCTGGCATTATTTCGAGTTCGGCGCTTTCGCCGACGACAGCCATATCCGCAACGAGCTCGGGCCGTTCGCGCTGGCCCGCGCGAAGGAAAAGCTCGGCATCGATTTTCCGCCCGAGCGCGTCTGGATCATCGGCGACACGCCGCACGACATCGCCTGCGGCAAGGCCATCGGCGCGAAGACGATCGCGGTGGCGACGGGCTCCTTCAGCGTGGAGCAATTGGCCGCGCTGAATCCGACGCACACGTTTCAAGGATTTGTCGGATACGCAGGCGTTGCTGAAGGTTATTCTTTAAGACTGTCATCCTGAGCAAGCCGAGCTCTCCTGTCATCGGTCAACCGCCTATTTTTGGTTTAGTTGACGACTAACCATCAGCCACCATAGGCCGATAATGATATTAATACTCCCCGATCCAAGTCCAAAAAGCACGTATCCGAGAATCAACGCGGCAATAGACCAGAAGGTGACATCTTTAGAAATATATATTTTGTTAACATTTAAGAATAAACCCGGCCCCAGTGCACATCGAGGCGCTTGGTGACGTAGGCGCGGACGGCGCGGAGCACGCATTTGGTTTCCAGCGCCTGGCCGCGCTTGACGATGCTGGCGAGCGCTTCGTTGCTGCGGACCTCGAGCACTTCCTGCGCGATGATCGGGCCTTCGTCGAGGTTGGGCGTGACGAAATGGGCGGTGACGCCGACGACCTTCACGCCGCGCTCGTAGGCCTGGCGATAGGCGTTCGCGCCGGGAAAGGCGGGCAGGAGCGAGGGATGGATGTTGATGATCTTGTTTTTCCAGCGCCAGACGAAATTGGGCGAAAGGATTTTCATGAAGCGCGCGAGCACGATGAAATCGACCTCGTGTTTTTCCAGCAGCTTGCAGCACTTGCTCCTCGGCCGTGGCGCGGTTGTTGAACGGCACGTGATAAAACGGCAGCTTGTGCTTGCGCGCGATTGCTCCGAGATCGGGCCGGTTGCCGATGACGACGACCGGCTTCGCGCCGAGCGCCGCGGACGATTTCGCGAGCAGGCCTTCGAGGACGTGCGGCTCCTTCGTGACGAGAATGGCGAGCCGCTGCGGACCGACCGGCGCGAAATGGATCTTCGCCTCCATCTTCAAATCGCGGCCGGCTTCGCGCGATGCGCTGCTGGATCGTCGGCGCGGTCGAAGCGGGCCGGCGTCCACGAGGCCTGCAGCGTCATGCTGAACTGGCCGCGCGTGACCTGCTCCTCCATCGCCTCGATGTTGGCGCCGAGCTGGAAAAGCAGCTGCGTGATCCGCGCGATGACGCCCGCCTTGTCGTGGCCGATGAGCGTGATGGTGGCGAGATGCTTGGCCATGCTCGCACGCTATCGAGAAAAGCCGCGCAGGTCGCGTGAGAATTTAACGGCGTCGCAGACCGACTTATTTGCACCTTTCAGTCTGAAACGGCTACGCTGAGACATGAAGGTCATTCTTTGCTGGGATGTCCTGTTTCTTGTCTCCGTCGCCGGAACTTCCTTCGCGGCAGCGCAGACCAACGCAACGCACGGTGCCGCCGCCGCCAAGTCGCGTCGCGAGAGCCGGATGCTTTCCTTCCTGAGCCGGGAGCAGGATCAGTATGCCAAGGCCCGTGCGAAGGCGCTGGCGGATAATCCCGACCTCGAAGAGCGGAGGGCGAGCAGTTGCTGGAACAAGGCCAGACGGTCATGGCCAGCGGCACGGCCGGAAACGCAGGCGTTTGTGAGAAAAGATGAATTCCCATCGGCAAAAACTTCGCCAGGCGATGTTGAAGGAAGATCCGACGCTCGGGCCGATCTTTGCCAAGATCGACCAGCATCTTTCCGAGATGAAGGCGCAAGCCATGGCAGCGCCTGCACGAATGCCAGAAGCTTCCGGATCCTGCCGGTCCACATTAGCCCGCTCGGCTGATTCTTCGGAAATCGTCAAGCGGCCGCGAATCAGCCGTTTGCTCAATCGGGAATCTGTATTCCTCGGATTTGCTGTCCCGAGAAAATTAAGATTGCCCTTTGGGGGTCGTGGTGTAGGAAAGTGGGGTGTTGTGGCAGAATTAGAACAGATAGTGGATGAAAATTATGTCAACCGAGGTGCGCGCATCCTATACGGATTCCTTTGGGCATGCCTTTGATGCCAAGGGCCGGATCACCGTGCCCTCGGAGTGGCGCCAGCCGTCGTTCGAGGCCAGCCTCTTCGTCCTGCCCTCCTCCGACAAGTGCCTGAAGGTTTATCCGGCCTCGTGGCTGGGCGCGCTTGCAGGAGAAAGTCTCGCAGCTGAAGGCGGCCGATCCGATGCGCCATGGCGTGGAGAATCCTGGCCAGCAACAGCGCAGAGCGCCACGTTCGACACGCAGGGCCGGATCATGGTGAAGGAAAAACTGCGCGAAGGCGCGGGCTTGAAGAAGGACGCCGTGCTGGTGGGGCGGCTCGATCATTTTCAAATTTGGGACAAGGCCGTGTGGGAGAAAGAAGAGCACGCGCGACGATGACGGTGGAGGAGGCGCTCAGCGCGATTGGCCTATGATTGTCCCGCACGAATTTTGGAGGGACCGCCCGGCGGATGCCGGAACGGTCCAAGAACGAACGAGGATGTAGCGATGCCCTATTCCTCGTTAACCCCAAACGGCATCGACGGCGGCTCGTCCGGCGTCCAACCCAGAAGGCAAAACGAGGATATGGAAATCAAAATCAAAGGTCTTGTGCGCAGGCAATTGGTTTACGGATTCGAGGCGGAAAAAGACGGCGAGGGCGAGATCGTCGGCTCCTCGGTGGTCAAGCTGGCCCGGCGCAATGCCTTTGAACTGGTGGGATTGAAGCGGCCGGCGCTGGCTCCCGCCTGGCGCTGGAAGATGGGTTGAGATGGCAAAGAGTTTGGAGGAAGGGGAACGGTCCGGGAGGAGCACGTTCCCGTCCTCCTGGCGGAGGTGCTGGCGGCGGCAAAGGTGCAGCCGGGGCAGCGATGGATTGACGGGACGTTTGGGCGCGGCGGTCATTCGCGCGCGCTGCTGGAAAAAGGGGCGCTGGTCCTCGGGCTGGACCAGGACAGGGAGGCGGCGGAGGCGGCGCGGGCGCTGGAGGCCCGATGGCCGGAGAATTTCAGATGGAAACAACGGAATTTCAAGGAATTGAAAACATGCTGCAAAGAACACGGGCTGGGACAAGGTCGACGGAGTCCTTCTGGATCTCGGAGTGTCGTCGCCGCAGCTGGAGACCGCGGAGCGGGGCTTCAGTTTTCGCGCGGAGGGGCCGCTCGACATGCGCATGGACCGGCGCAGCGGGCCGACGGCGGCCGACTTGGTGAACGAACTTTCTGAAGAGGAACTGACGAAACTTTTTTATGAACAAGGCGGAGAACGAGAAGCAAGGCGGGTGGTCCGGGCCCTGGCGGCACGGCGCCGACGCGCGCCCTTCCGCACCACGACCGATCTGGCGTCGGTGGTGGCCGAGGCGCTTCCGCACCGACGAGCTGGGGGAATACATCCGGCAACGAAGGTTTTCCAAGCTCTACGAATCGCCGTCAACCGAGAAGAGGAGGCGCTCCTAGCGGCCCTGCCGCAGGCGGTGGAAATCATGCAACCCGGAGCCGTGCTGGCCGTGATCAGTTTTCACTCCGGCGAGGACCGCGTGGTGAAGCAATTCCTGCGCGAGCGCGGCTCCGAGTGGCTCGACACGCCGCGACATCCCAACACCGTGCCGAATCCGCAGCACCATTTGCGCGACGTGAAACGCTATCT
This sequence comes from uncultured Verrucomicrobiae bacterium, assembly GCA_963812985.1. Taxonomy (GTDB): domain Bacteria; phylum Verrucomicrobiota; class Verrucomicrobiia; order Methylacidiphilales; family UBA1321; genus JABDGH01. Next base: position 1,093,798 of record CAWEXI010000005.1, on the reverse strand, counting down.
GCCCACCGAAGAGGAAATTCGAAAAAAACCCGCGCGCCCGCAGCGCCCGCCTGCGCGTCGCCATCCGCAACGAGGAGATCATCCCATGAGCCGCAATCGCATGAAGAACAGCCAGTCGCTGCACTGGATGGGAGTGGTGAAATGGATCCTGATCGCCGGCCTGCTCGCCGGGCTGGGCCTCTGCTACATGCTCTGCAAGAACCAGAACCTGCACCTGGCCGAGGAGACGCACCGCGTGCAGAAGCAGCTCGATGCCATCGAGGCGCGCAACGCGGAACTGACCGCCGATCTGCAGAGCATGAAGTCGCCGAAGCTGCTGGAGCGCCGGCTGGTCGCAGATGCATTCCACGCTCGTTCCGCTGGGGCGACGCGCGCGCGAGCTGGGTGCGCCTCGATCAAAATACCCGCGCGCGTGCTGGCCCGGATGGGCACGCACGCCGAAGCCGACGCTCAATCTCGATTCCTCGGTGATGGCGGCCGATGCGGCTGCGCCCCAACCGGTCCACTAAGCCATGCAACACCGTACCCGCGCCATCTGGATTCTGGTTTTCCTGGCCTGCGGGTTCACGGTCATTTCGTTCAATCTGATCCAGATTCAGCTGGTCCAGCACGACAAGTTTCTGGCGGATGGCGATCGAGAATCATACGCATCCGGAGGTGATTCCGCCGAAGCGCGGCTCGATTCTTCGACAGCGACGGCAATATCCTGGCGCAGACGCAGCGCGTCTACGACATCCGCCTCGATGGGCAGTTGATGAGCGCGGAACATCCCGAAATCAACCTGCCGAAGATCGCCGAGGCACTGCAGGTTCCGCGCGGCAGCCATCGTCGATGCGTTCAATCCGCGCAACCGCGACCAGCTTCTCGCGCACGAGCCAGGAAGACGCGATCGGTCGCGAAGTTGCGCGCGCTCAAGCTCGACAGCCTGATTTTCAAGGAGCACGACCGGCGTTTTTATCCGAACAACGAGCTCGCCGCGCACGTCCTCGGCTTCGTCGACGATAACGGCCACGGCATGGCGGGCATGGAAAAGGAGATGGACAAGTTGCTGTGCGGCGTGCCGGGCGAACGCGTGGTCGAGCGCGACGCGAAGAAGCACGACATCGCGGCTTATCAGATGCGCGAAACGCCCGCGGTCGACGGCGACGATGTAACACTGACGATCAAAATGGCGATTCAGCATGTGGTGGAGGACCAGCTCGACCAGATCGTGCAGACCTATCAGCCGAACGCCGCCTACATCATCGTGATGGACCCGCAGACCGGGGAGATCCTGGCCATGGGTTCGCGGCCGAATTACGATCCGAATGACCGCGACGACTTTCAAGCCGGACAATGTGCGGAACCGCTGCATCACCGACGCCGGTCGAGCCGGGTTCGATCTTCAAGATCATCACGCTGGCCGGCGCGCTCAACGAAGGCCTGGTCAATCTGGACACGCCGATTTTTTGCGAGAACGGCGCATTCTATTACGGCGGCAGGGAGCTGCACGATGACGACGAGCATCATGCGCTGGCTGCCGGTGAAGGAAGTGATGGCGCAATCGAGCAACATCGGCTTCGCCAAGATCGCGCTCGATTATCTCCACGAGGAAAAGCTCTATCAAGTACGCGACCGCGTTCGGCATCGGCCAGCGCACGGGCCTTTTCGATCAGCAGGGCGAATCGCCGGGCCTGCTGCGCCCGGTCAACAAGTGGAGCGCGCTTTCGATCACGCGCATTCCGATGGGCCAGGAAGTTGCTGGCGACGCCGATCCAGCTGGTCACGGCGATGAGCGTGATCGCCAACGGCGGACGACTGGTCGTGCCGCACCTGGCCAAGCAGGTGACCGATGAGAACGGGCAGCGTGGTGAAGGTTTATCAGCCGCAAAGTCGTGCGCCAGGTGATCAGCGCCGACGCGGCGCGCGATGTGGCGAAGGCGCTGGAGCAGGTGACCATCGATGGCACGCGGCGAAAGTAAAGATCCAGGATGCGACCGGAGCGGGTTGGTCCTATGCGGGAAAGACCGGCACGGCGCAAAAGTGGATCAACGGCGAGTATTCGCACGATCACCACGTCTCCTCGTTCATCGGATTCATGCCGGCGGAGGATCCGGCCTTCGTTGCGCTGGTCATGGTCGACGATCCGAAGACGGCGCCGCGCAAGGATTACGGCGCGGAGGTTTCCGCGCCGGTCTTCGCCACGATCGCGAAGCAGGTCGCGCAGATCATGAACATCCCGACCGGACTTACCCGCGCCGGCTCCGACGGCTCCTGTCTTAACGTCCAACTCCAACCCAACGACACTGTGAAACTTTCCGACATTCTCAAGGATGTCGAGACCACGTCCATCCAGGGGCCGGTCGACCGCACGATTCATGCGCTGCGCTACGATTCGCGCCGCGTCGAGGCGAACGATGTCTTCTTCGCCTGGAAAGGCGCGAAGACCGACGGCCACCAATACATCGCCGAGGTCTGCGACAAGGGCGCGGCGGCGGTGGTGCTGGAGAATCCCAATTTCATGGGCGATCATCGCGGACCGACTTTCATCGAGGTGAAAAACGCGCGGCGCACGATGGCCGACATGTCGGCCAACTTTTTCGGCCGGCCGGACCGCGCGCTGAAGATCGTCGGCGTGACCGGAACCAACGGCAAGACGACGACCACCTTCATTCTCAAGCATCTGCTCACCGAGCCGAAAGTGCCCGTCGGCCTGATCGGCACGGTGCGCTACGAAATCGGCGAGCGCATCCTGCCCGCCTCGCGCACGACGCCCGAATCGCTCGACCTGCACGGCTTGCTCGCGCAGATGAAGGTCGGCCGGTTGCCGCGCGGCGGTGATGGAGGTTTCGTCCCACGCGCTGGAGCAGGGCCGGGTGGCGCCGATCGAATTTCAAGTCGGCGTCTTCACGAACCTGACGCAGGACCATCTCGATTATCACCAGACGATGGAGAATTATTTCGCCGCGAAGGTGCTGCTCTTCGCGAATCTCGATCGCGCGGAGAATCCCGGCGTCGCGGTGATCAATGCCGACGATCCTTACGGCAAGAGGCTGATCCAGCTGCTGCAGGGTCGCGTGCGCGTGATCGCCTATACGCTTGCAGGGCGATCGCCGGTGCGGAGATCGAGGCGACGCGATGTCGTCTCCACCGCCGAGGGAACGACGGGCACGCTGCGCATCGGCGCCGAAACTTTTCCATTTTGCGCTTCCGCTGATCGGCTCCTTCAACGTGGCCAACGCGCTGGCGGCGGCGGGCGGCTGCGCTGGCGCTGGGCATTGCGCCGCGGGTCATCGTCGAGCGGCTGCGCGACACGCCGCAAGTGCCGGGCCGGCTGGAAAAATTCGTCTCGGCCGATGGCGTGACCGCCGTGGTCGATTACGCCCACACCGACGATGCCGTGCGCAAGGCGCTGACCGTGCTGCGCGGCATCACCAAGGGCCGGCTCATCGCCGTGCTCGGCTGCGGCGGAAATCGCGATGCGGTGAAGCGTCCGTTGATGGCGCGCGCTGCCGTCGAGTGCGCCGACTACTCGATCTTCACCGCGGACAATCCGCGCCAGGAAAGCGTCGAGTCGATTCTCGATCACATGGAGGCGGGCGTCGCCGGAAAATATTTCCAGAGCCAGTACGAGCGGATGCCGGACCGCCGCCAGGCCATCGCGCATGCGCTGGCGCTGGCGCAACCGGGCGACGTCGTCTGCGTGGCGGGCAAGGGCCACGAGACGACGCAGGAAATCGCCGGGCAATTTCATCCCTTCGATGACCGGCTCGTCGTGCAGGAATTCCTGCAAAGGAGGGCCGCGTGATGCGCCGCTGCACCCTGGAGGAAGTCGCGCGGTTTAGCGGTGGCCGCCTGATCAAGGGCGATCCCGCGCTGCCGGTCGATCGTCTCCACACCGATACGCGCACGCTCGCTGGCGGGCGATTGTTTCGTCGCGCTGCAGGGCGATCGCTTCGACGGCCACACCTTCGTTCCGCAGGTGAGGAGTCACGGCGCGGTCGCGGCGCTGGTCTCCCATCGCGCTCACTTGCTGCCGATCTGCCCGACGATCTCGGTCTGGTCGAAGTGCCCGAACACGCTCGAGGCGCTGCAGCGTTTCGCCGCGAATTACCGGCAGTTGCTTTCCGTGCGGACCATCGGCGTGACCGGCAGCAGCGGCAAGACGAGCACGAAGGAACTGATCGCCGTCGGTCCTGCGCACGCGTTTCAAGACGAAGGCGACGGAGGGCAATCTCAACAATCACATCGGCGTGCCGCTGACGCTGATCCGGCTCGATGAGGACGACGAATATCGGCGTGGTGGAAATGGGGATGAATCATCCCGGCGAAATCGCGCCGCTGGTGAAAATGACCGCGCCCGAGATCGGCGTGATCAGCAGCATCGGGCCGGCGCACATCGAATTTTTCGCGGACCAGGCCGCCATCGCGGCGGAGAAAGCGGAGTTGATCGCGGCGCTGCCGCCCGAGGGCCTGGCGGTGCTGAATGGCGACGACGAATGGAGCCGACGCATCGCCGACCGCACGCACGCGCGCGTCGTCTGGGTCGGCAACGGTGCCGATTCGACCTGGCGCGCGGAGGACGTGCAGGTCGCCGCCGGACGGCCTTTCGTTTCGCTCGCGGCACAACGGCAGCGCGGCGACGGTCCGGCTGCCGGTGGTCAATCGCGTGATGGTTTCCAATGCGCTGCTCGCCGCTGCGGTCGGTCGCGAATGCGGCCTGACCATGGACGAAATCGCGCGCGGGCTGGAGTCGGTGCAGCTTCCCGGCGCGCGGATGCAGGTCGTGAAAGCTCACGGCGCGTGGATCATCAACGACGCCTACAATGCGAATCCCGATTCGATGAAGGCGGCGCTGATGGCGCTTGAGTGAATTTCCCGGCGCGACCCGGCGTCTGGCCGTGCTCGGATCGATGGGCGAACTGGGCCAGCATGCGACCGAGTTGCACCGCGAGATCGGTGAATTTGCCGCGCAGCAGGACCTCGCCTTTCTCATCGCGGTGGGCCCGCACGCCGAAGCCTACGCGAGGGGCGCGATGGCGGCGGGGCTGAGTCACAACCAGATCGTGGCGGCGCTCGATGCCGAGGAAGCGACCGTCGCGTTGCGGCCGCTTTTGCGCGAAGGCGACGCGGTTCTGGTCAAGGGCTCGCACTTCATGGGTCTCGAGCGCCTCGTGGCCGCCATGACCGCGGAAGGATGCACGCTAATGCTCTATTATCTGTATCTCTTTCTCGGCCCATTGGGGACCGCTGAACGTGTTTCGCTACGAGACGTTTCGCGCCATGGCCGCGGCGTTGACCGCGCTGATGCTCTCGCTGGCGATGGGGCCGAAGACCATCATCCTGCTGACGCGCCTGAAGCTGGGGCAGCCGCTGCGCCTGAAATCGGAAGTGCGCGAACTGGCCGATCTTCACAGCGCCAAAAAGGGAACGCCGACCATGGGCGGCATTCTCATTCTGTTCACGGTGACGATCAGCTCGCTCCTCTGGTGCGACCCGGCGAACCAGCTCTTCTGGCTCGTGCTCGGTTCGATGCTCTACCTCGGGTTCATCGGTTTTGCCGACGATTACGAGAAGGTCGCGAAGAAAAATTCCAAGGGCATTCGCGGCTGGCAGAAAATGGCCGCGCAGGCGCTGCTCGCGATTTTCGTCTTCCTCTACCTGAGCTATACCTCGAATTATCCGGGCGAATGGAACCGGCTCTACATTCCGTTTCTCAAGATCGGCGGTGGTGGTCGACATGGGCGTCCTGACCGTGGTCTTCTTCGGGCTCGTCATCATGGGCACGTCCAACGCGGTGAACCTGACCGACGGCCTGGACGGCCTCGCCATCGGCTGCTCGATCAGCGTGGCGCTGACCTACGCGATTTTTTGCTACGTCGCGGGCAACGCGAAGCTGGCGACCTACCTCATTCTTGCCGCTGGTCAGCGGCGCGGGCGAACTGGCGGTTTTTTGCGCGGCGCTGGTCGGCGCGCGGCCTCGGCTTCCTCTGGTTCAACTGCCATCCGGCGCGCGTTTTCATGGGCGACACCGGTTCGCTGGCGCTCGGCGGCGTGCTCGGCGTGATCGCGATTTGCGTGCACCAGGAACTGCTGCTGATCATCGCGGGCGGCGTCTTCGTGCTCGAGGCCGGCTCGGTGCATGCTCCAGGTCGCGTCGTTCAAGCTGACCGGCAAGCGGATCTTCGCCATGTCGCCGCTGCATCACCATTTCGAACTCAAGGGCTGGGACGAATCGACCGTGACGGTGCGGTTTTGGATCATGAGCCTGATCGGCGCGATGGCGGCGCTGGCGACGCTGAAACTGAGGTAGCAATGAAAATTTATGGACGTCAACGGAAAACAGGTCGTGGTGCTGGGACTGGGAATTAGCGGCATGGAAGCGGCAAAACTTCTCCAAGATCAGGGCGCGCACGTGACCGTGCGGGACAACGCGGCGGCCAACGCCACGGTGAACCAGCGCGCCGAAGCGCTGCGCCAACTCGGCATCAGCGTTGAGCTGGGCGAGACGATTGCCGCCATGCCGCGCTTCGATTTTTGCGTGCTCAGCCCGGGCATCAATCCCGAACGCGCCGCTGGTCGCAGACGCTTGCGCCAGGCGGGACTGCCGATGTTCGGCGAACTCGAACTCGCCTATCGCTTTTGCGAATGCCCGATCGTCGCCATCACCGGCACGAACGGCAAGACGACCACGACCGAATTGGTCAACGCGCGTCCTGGCCGCGGGCGGCAAGCGGACGAAGGCTTCCGGCAACATCGGCACGGCCTTTTCCGCCGCGGTGCGCGACAGCGCGAATCTCGACGTCATGGTGCTGGAGGTCAGCTCGTTTCAACTCGAGCACATCGTCGATTTTCGTCCCGCGCATCAGCGTGCATCTCAACCTCACGCCCGACCATCTCGACCGCTACAAGTCGATGGAGGAATACGAAGCGGCGAAGTGGCAGATCTTCCGCAACCAGACCGCGGACGACTACGCGATCGTCAACACCAACCTCCGCCTGCCGGAAATGAAGGCGCAGAAAATCACGTTCAGCGTCGACCGGGCGCTGCCGGCCGATTACCAATTGATCGACGGCTGGCTCGTGGCGCGCGGCGAGCAGGTGCTGGAGCAAAGCCGCACGAACCTGATCGGGCCGCACAATGCCGAGAACATGCTCGCGGCCCTGGCCGTGGCCGATCTCTACGACAGTCCCGCGCGAGGCGGCGATTCAGGCGCTGTGCGACTACAAGCCGCTGCCGCACCGCTGCGAAAAAGTCGGCGAGATCGACGGCGTCACCTTCCTCAACGACTCGAAGGCGACGAATATCGACGCGCTGGAAAAGGCGCTCCTCGCCATGCGCTCGCCGGTCGTGCTGATCGCGGGCGGCAAGGACAAGGGCCTCGATTTCTCCGGCCTGCGCCCGCTGCTGCGCGAAAAGGTGAAGGCGGTCGTCCTGATCGGCCAGATGACCGAGAAACTTTTCGCCGCCTGGAATTCCGCCGTGCCGTGCGTCAAGGCCGACCACGCTGGCCGATGCCGTCGAGCAGGCGCAGCAACTCGCGAAGCCGGGCGACGTCGTCCTCTTTTCGCCCGGCTGCTCGAGCTTCGACATGTTCAAGGATTTCGAGGACCGCGGCGACCAATTCCGCGCGCTGGTCCAGGCCCACGCCAAGCAAATCTAATTTCAAGACCCAACACATCCACCACCACAACGAAAGAGAGAAAAACCCATGGACAACAACGACAGTAACATCAAGTCGCAACAGACCGGCGGCTTAAAACTGATGACGGTCTTCATCGCCGTGCTGGCGCTGCACGTCGTGGTCATCGGCGGCTTCACCGTCTATCACCTGATGAGCGGCGGCAGCGCCGATGCGGACCTGACGCCACGGATAAAACCCACAAAGACGCGAAGAGCGTCGTGACTCCACGGTCACCGCCGACAACGCACGCCGACGCAAATCCGGACGACAAGAGCACGACCGACGTCGCCGACTGCCTCCCACGGAAGTCGCGACCATCCCGGCGAATCCTCCGACGCCGGACGCCGACCGTGACCGCCTCCCGCGCCGTACGCCGACTCCTGCTCCTGCGCCCGCGCCCGCGTTGACGCCTGACCGTGCCCAAGCCGACGCCCCCGGCTCCGGCAGCTGACGCTCGACGCAGAATGCAGCAACGCTCCGCACCGGTCCGATTCTCTCCGACGCTGGCTCCGCCACGCGGATACTGGTTCCGCTCCGATGACCAGCTCCGTCCGCGCCAATAGCCGCCGGACCGGTGCACATGCCGCCTGCTTCACGAATCGGCACCCGCGCCGGCGCATCAGCAAATCTACACGGTGAAGATCACCGATTCGTACAAGAAGATCGCGCACGTGCACCACATCACCGTGGCGCAGTTGAAGGAAGCCAATCACATCAAGGGCGACATGCTGCACACCGGCCAGAAGCTGATCATTCCGTCGGGCAAAACGCTGGTCGCGCAAGATTCGGCGATTCCCTCGGCCATCGACAACCGCCGCCACGACCGTCTTCGATGAGCCGGCCGCGGCGTCGACTGCGATCCCTCGCATCTGCTCCCGCGACCGAGATCGATTACGTCTTCGCATCGTCATCTCTACACCGTGGTGAAGGGCGACACGCTGATCCGAGATCGCGCACAAGTTCAAGACGACGCCCTCGGCCATCATGACCGCGAACAACATCACCGATCCGACCAAGCTGACCATCGGCAAAGAAGCTGAAGATTCCGTCCGAGGAATCGCGCAGCGCGCGGAACGGCGCGCCCGCTTCAACGCCGCCGCCGGCACAGGTCGCAGGCGAAGCAAAGACATGCTCCGAGCGCGCAGTTGGCCAACTTCGTCCCGTAACGAACTGACAGGAAGATCCTACCATGTTCATGCAACGAAACGTCGCTTACCTGCTGCTCATCGTCATGCTCGGGCTCATCGCCCTGGGCCTGGTGATGCTCTCCAGCACCAGCGCCGTGCTTGCGCCGCATGGACATGACCGGCGTCTACAGCAACCTGCGCAAGCAAGTGCGTCTGGCTCGGCGCTTGGCGGAATCGCCTGCGTTTTTCTCTCGCGCTACGATTACCAAAAGCTGCTGCGCTGCGCGCCGTGGATGGTCGGCGTCGCCTGCGTCCTGCTGGTTCTTGTGCCTGATTCCGCATATCGGCGTCAGGGTCAACGGTTCGCCGCGCTGGCTGCGGTTGGCGGGCTGGACCTATCAGCCTTCGGAATTCGCCAAGCTGGCGCTGATTCTTTTCCTTTCGTGGTGGATGGGGAAAAATCAGCGCCATGCCGGCGAGTTCATGAAGGGCTTCTTCTGGCCGATCCTCTGCATCGCGCCGATCTTCTGCTGATGGTCAAGCAGCAGGATCTCGGCACGACGGCGATCATGCTGGCGATCCTGGTGGCGATTCTGTTCTGCGCCGGGCACGCGGCTGATCTATCTCCTGCCGGTGCCGATCGTCGGGCTTGGCCGGCATCGTGGTCATCTCGCTCTTTCAACGCCGGAACGCCTGGGCGCGCTGGCTGGCGTTCTTGCATCCGCATCCCGACCACGTCGCGCGATGGCGGCAAGAGCTGGCAGCAGTTGCAGGCGCTCATCGCGCTCGGCTCGGGCGGCCTGTGCGGGTCTCGGCCTCGGCAACAGCCGCCAGAAAATGTACTAGCTGCCCGAGGTGAACACCGATTTTGTTTTTCCCGATCATCGGCGAGGAACTCGGCATGTGGGTGACGCTGGCCGTCGTGCTCGCTTTTCTGATCCTGATGCTCTGCAGCGGCTGGATCACGATCCACGCGCCCGATCCGACCGGCGTGCTTCTCGGCACGGGCATCACGCTGATGATCGCGCTGCAGGCGCTGATGAATCTCGCCGTCGTCACTTCGCTCATGCCGTGCAAGGGCATTCCGCTTCCGTTCATCAGCTACGGCGGCTCGAATTTGCTGACATGCCTCGCCGCGATCGGCATTCTTTTCAACATGCACCGGCAGGGCATTTACCAGGCGCAGACCGCGCCGGCGCTGACGCCGAAGTCGTACAGTGTGCGAATGTAATCCACTGAAAACACCCGATGAAAATTGCCATTGCTTGCGGCGGGACGGGCGGCCATCTCTTTCCGGGATTGGCCGTCGCGGAGGAACTGCGCCAGCGCGGGCACGACACGCTGCTGCTCGTTTCGCCGAAGCAGATCGACGCCATCGCGCTGGAGGGCGCGAAGGAGCAGCAGTCGCACGCGCTGCCGGGCATCGGCTGGCCCGGCTTTCTTTCGCCGCGCGTCTTCAAGTTCGGGCTGAGCCTGCTCGAGCAGTTGGCGCGAGTGCGGCGCAGGTCTATCGCGATTTCCAGCCGACCGCCGTGGTCGGCATGGGCGGCTTCACCAGCGCGATTCCGCTGCTGCTCGGACGCCATCTCCATCTGCCGACGCTGATTCACGAATCGAACGCCATTCCCGGCCGCGTCACGCGGATGATCGCGCCGTGGGTGAACAAGACGCTGCTCGGTTTCGAGGGCTGCGCGAATTATCTGCGCCGGGCCCATTGCGTCGTCACCGGCACGCCGGTGCGCCGCGGCCTGGCGCGGATCGATCGCGCGGTCGCGGCGGAAAAATTCGGGCTGAATCCCGCGCTGCCCATCGTCCTCATCATGGGCGGCAGCCAGGGCGCGCACGGCATCAACCAGCTCGTGCTCAAGACGCTGCCGATGTGGCACGGCGACCGCGAGGAAGTGCAGTTCATCCATCTCGCCGGCCAGGCCGACGCCAACATCGCGGAGATCAATTATCGCCGCCAACGACTCACCGCCGTCGTGCAAGCGTTCTCGACGGAGATGGAACATTTCTATAGTCTCGCCGACGTGGTTATCAGCCGCTCAGGAGCCGCCTCGCTTACGGAATTGAGTCACTACGGACTGCCCTCGGTGCTCGTTCCCTATCCGGCGGCGGCGGACGATCACCAGACCTTCAACGCGCGGATTTTCGAGCAGGCCGGCGCGGCGCGCATCCTGGTCGAAAGCAAGACCACGCCGGAGGAACTTTGCACCAGGTCGTCGCGGAAATTTTGGCGAACGCGCCGATGCGCCAGCGCATGGCCGAGGCGGCGCGCAGCCTGGCCGGCGACGATGCGGCGAAACGCGTGGCCGAGGAAATTGAAGCTTCATGCAACCGGAAATAAAACAACGCCTCGAGCAATTGCTGAAGAGCGGTCCGCAAAGGATCCATCTCATCGGCGTCTGCGGCAGCGGCATGAGCGGCCTGGCCCGCCTGCTTCTCGCGCAGGGCCACGAGCGTTTCCGGTTCCGATCTGGTTCCGGCGGCGCGATGCCGCCGATTATATGCCGGACGGGCGTCCGCTATTTCGAGGGCCACGCCGCGTCGAACGTCGACGGCGCGGCGCTGGTCGTTTTCTCCTCCGCCATCGCGGCGGAAAATCCGGAGCGCGTCGCGGCGGCGGAGCACGGACATCCTTTGCGTGCGCCGCGCGGAATGCCTCGTCGTTCTCGCCGATGCCAAGAGCGCCTACGTCGTCGCGGGCAGCCACGGCAAGACGACCACCTCGTCGATGCTCACCCACGTCCTGCGCCAGGCCGACCAGAATCCCTCGCACTACATCGGCGCGCAGGTGCCGCTGCTCGGCGCGAACGCGGCGTGGACCGAGGGCAAGCCGTTCGTGGTCGAGGCCGACGAAAGCGACGGCACGCTGGCGCTCTTCGCGCCGCAGGCGAGCCTCATCCTCAACATCGAGGAGGAGCATCTCGATTTTTATCACGACATCGAGGAGATCGTGCAGGTCTTCGCCACGCTGTGCGAGCGGACGCAGCGGCCCGATCATTTATTGCGCCGACGACAAGAACGCGATGCTGCTCTGCTCGCACGCGCAGCAGGCGGTGAGCTACGGCCTGTCCGAGCTGGCGACCTATCGCGCGCTCGACGTGCGGCTGGAAAATTTTTCCTCGCGCTTCACCGTGCTGCGCCACGGCCAGTTGCTCGGCGAAGTCGCGCTGGAAGTTCCCGGCGCGCAGAACGTCAGCAACGCGCTCGGCGTGGTCGCGCTGGCGACGGAACTCGGCATCGCCTGGAACCAGATCGTCAGCGCGCTGGCGGAATTTCGCGGCGCGTCGCGGCGCTTCGAAGTGAAGTATCGCTCCGCCGATTACATGGTGGTCGACGATTACGCGCATCATCCCGACCGAGATCAAGGCGACGCTGGCCGCGGCGAAGAACAGCGGATGGAAGCGGGTGCTCGCGCTTTTTCAGCCGCACCGCTATTCGCGCACCAAGGCGCTGCTCGGCGAATTCGCCGGCGCGTTCCACGATGCGACCGAGGTTTTCATCACCGAGATTTACGCCGCGAGCGAAGCGGCCATGGCGGGCGTCACCGGCGAAGTCGGTGGCCGAGGCGGTGCGCGCGGATGGCCACGCGCAGGTCCACTACGAGCCGACGCTGGGCCGGTTGCGCGCGGCGGTGAACGCGGTGCTCGCAGCCGGGCGATCTCGTCATCACGCTCGGCGCGGGCGATATTCACCGCGTCGCGCAGCATCTCGCGCAGGGCCTGACCTGGTACGCCGAACTGAGCGGCGCAGCTCAAGCCGGACAGCATTCTCAAGCGCGACGAGCCGCTGCACAAGCACACCACGATGCGCATCGGCGGCCCGGCGCAGCTTTGGTTCGAGCCGATCGACGAGGAGGATCTCAAGCTCGGCCTGCGCTTCGCGCATGATCGCGGCATCCCGGTCACGTTCATCGGACGCGGCAGCAATCTGCTCGTGCGCGACGGCGGCATCCTCGGCCTTTGCGTTCATCTCGGCCGGCCTTATTTCAGCCGCATCGAAGTCGACGGCGAATACGTCACGGTCGGCGCGGGCGCGCGGCTCAAGCAGATCGTGGCCGAGGCGCGCAAGCACGACCTCGGCGGCTTCGAATTCATGGAAGGCATTCCCGGCAACATGGGCGGCGCGCTGCGCATGAACGCCGGCGCGATGCAGGGCTGGACGATGGAAGTGGTCGAGAGCGTGCGCAGCATCGATCTGCTCGGCCACGTCCACGAGGTGAAGAAGGCCGACATGGAAATCCATTATCGCAGCGTGCCGCATTTCCAGACGCACATCGCGGTCTCCGCGCGGCTGCAAGGGCAAGCCGAGTTCCAAGGAAGAGATCAACGAAAAGCTGAAGGCCTACTCGAGCAAGCGCTGGACCTCGCAGCCCGCCGCGCCGAGCGCCGGTTGCATCTTCAAGAATCCCGGGCCGATTCCGGCGGGCAAGCTGATCGACGAGCTGGGCCTGAAGAATCTTTCCGTCGGCTCCGGCGCGCGTCTCGGAAGTGCACGGCAATTTCATCGTCAACGACGGCGGCGCGACGGCGGAGGACGTGCTGCAACTGATCGCGCTGATCCAAAGCCGCGCGCGCGAATCGCGCCAGATCGATCTGCAACACCGAAGTCATCGTGCTCGGGAGAGGAAAATTAAAATGAGCGACAAGCCCCATCGTATCGCCGTGCTGATGGGCGGACCTTCCGCCGAGCGCGAAGTCTCGCTGCGCTCCGGCGCGGCCGCGGCGGACGCCCTGCGCGAAGCCGGCTACGAGGTCACCGAAGTCGTCGTCGAGGACGAGAATTTCGTCGTGCCGGACGGCACCGATCTCGCCTTTCTCGCGCTGCACGGAACTTTCGGCGAGGACGGCCAGGTGCAGGACATTCTCGACGCGCGCGGCATTCCCTTCACCGGCGCCGACGCGGAGACGAGCCGCATCACCATCGACAAGGAAAAGACGAAGGAAAAATTTCGCGCAGCACGGCGTGCCGACGCCGCGAGGGGCAACTCGTGCGCGCGGCTGGAGGAAATCACGCTGCCGCTGCCGGTTTTCATCAAGCCGAACAGCCAGGGTTCGAGCGTCGGTTCGCGCGCGGCCACGACGCCGCGAGGAACTTGCCGCCGGCCGTGACCGACGCGCTGAAATTCGATTCGGCCGTGCTGGTCGAGCAATTCATCAACGGGCGCGAACTGACCGTCGGCGTGCTCGGCGACCAGGTGCTGCCCATCGTCGAGATTCATCCGCTCGACGGCTTTTACGATTACACGAACAAGTACACCAAGGGCCGCACGGAATATTTTTGCCCGGCGCAGCTTGCCGGACGAACGTCACCGCGCAGATCCAGAAATACGCGCTGACGGCGCATCGCGCGGTGGGCAACACGGTCTATTCGCGCATCGATTTTCTGCTCGAGAGGACGACCGCCCGTATTGCCTCGAGATCAACACCATTCCCGGCATGACCGCGACCAGCCTGCTGCCCAAGGCCGCCGCCGCGGTGGGCATCACTTTCCCGCAATTGTGCCGCCGCATCGTCGAGCTTTCGTGGGCCGCCCGGCAGAAAGAGAGGGCCGCATGAACCGCCGCACGCGCACGCGCACCCGCCAGAAGCAGATCAACATCCTGCACACGACCACGCGCAAGCGGCATTCGCGCAAGCAGGTCGTGCAGATCGGCGGTCTGGTGCGGCGCTCGTGCTGGCCATGATCGTCGGCGGTCGGCGTCGGCCTTCATTTCGGCATCGAGTTCGCTGCTCGACCAGCGTGCTCTACAACAATCCGCGCTACGTCCTGAACAAAATCGAGATCGAGCCGCGCGGCCATTTCTCCGAGCGCCTGATCCGCCAGGCGGCCGGTCTCGAGCCGGGCGCAGAATCTCTGGACGCTGAACCTGCCGCCAGATCACGCACGACCTGGAAAAGCTGCCCTACGTTTCCAGCGCGCAAGGTCGAGCGCCATTTCCCGGACAAGATCACCATCCATATCACCGAGCGCGTGCCGGTGGTGAAGATCGTCGGCCTCAACATCGATCTCGGCACGCGCGAGACCTTTTACCTCGACCGCGACTGCGTCGTGCTCAAGCCGCGCGAGGACGAAGACGTCGCCGCTGCTGCCGGAGATCATCGGCCTGACCGATGCCGAGCTCGAGCCGGGCATGAAGCTCGACCAGCCGAGCCTGACGCGCGCGCTGGAAATTCTCGACGCGATCGACCACAGCCGACGCTGCACACCGTCGATCGACATCCGCACGATCGACCTGAGCGATCCGCTCTCCATCACCATGGTCGACCACGCAGCGACATGACCATCACCTTCCGGCTCGACTACATCGACCAGCAACTGCAGCGCCTGCATGCAGATCTTCGAACTATCGCCGATTTTCAGCAGCGCCACGCTTCACACCGTCGATCTCACGCCCGACAGCAACGTGCCGGTCACCTTCTGCCAAATACCAATAACTCAGCCAACCAATCAACACATCACTATGTTCTGGGGAAAATCACGCAATATCGTCGTCGCACTTGAAGTCGGCAGCACCAAAGTCGCCGCCGCCGTCGGGGAAATCCGGCCGGACGGCACGCTCGCCCTGCTCGGGCATCGGCGAGGCCGCCTCGGGCCAGGTCCGCAAATGCGAGATCGTCGATTTCGAAGTCGCGCAGGGTTGCGTGCGCGATGCGCTGGCCGAGGCGGAACAGAAAACCGACGTCGTGATCGCCGAGGTTTACCTCGCCATTTCCGGCGCGCATGTCCGCTCCACCAACACGCGCGTCACCACGCTGATCTCCAACGACGGCGACGAGATCACGCACGAAAATTTGCAGGAACTGCACGACATGGCGACCGCGCAGCCGCTGCCGGCCGACCACGCGATCGTCCATCATCTGCTGCAGCATTATGTGCTCGATGACGGCTCGACCACGGACAACCCGATCGGCCTCGCCTCGAAGCAGCTCACCGCCCATTTCCACCAGGTCTACGGCCTGGCCACGCGGCTTGCAGACGACGATCCGCTGCGTGAAGGAACTCAGCATCGACGTGAAAAATTACGCGCTCAGTTCCTACGCCACGGCGCAGGCCGTGCTCAGCCGCAACCAGAAGCAGCTCGGCGCGGTCGTGATCAATCTCGGCGGCGGCGTCTCCGATTACATCGCCTATCAAAAAGGCGCGGTCGTTCACACCGGCGTGCTCGGCGTGGGCGGCGATCACCTGACCAACGACATCGTTTCCGGCCTGAAGATTCCCTACGCCAAGGCCGAGCTGCTGAAGAAGACCGAGGGCTCCGTCATCCTCGATCCCGCCGAGAGCGAGCGAACGCATCACGCTGCCCGGCGCCTACAATTTCGAGGAGCGGCACGATCCATCGCGCCTCGCTCAACACGATCATGCAGGCGCGGCAGGCGGAGATTTTCGAGATCATCCTCGAGGATCTGCAGAACGCGCCGTTCTGGCCGGATTTCGCCGGCACGGTTTACATCACCGGCGGCGCCTCGCAGGTCAAGGGACTGGTCGAACTCGCCTCGCAGGTCTTTCCCTGCCCGGTCGAGCTCGCGCACCAGTCGCCCTTCGATGGCGACCAGAATTACGGGCGCCGGCCCGACCTCAGCACGCTGCTCGGCCTGCTGCAGTACGCGCGGCAGGCGGAGCTGGAACTTCCCTCCGCCGCGGGCTTTGCCCGCGTCGGCCAGTCGCTGCGGCGAGCCCTGGCCAGCATGAGACTCATCTAAACACAAGGAGAACTGAATACCATGATCGAATTCACTCCAGACGGACCGTTTTCCGAAAAGGCCGACCAGCTTTTTCCCGGACCGCGTGCGCGTCATCGGCCTCGGCCAGACCGGCGCGGCGGTGTGCGATCAACTCGTGCTCCATGGCCGGCCGGCGCAGGATCTCTGGGTCTTCGATTCCGACCAGCTGACGATCGAAGGCTCGGTCGTGCCGAACCGTCATCTGCTCGGGCGCAGCCTGGTGCACGGCCTCGGTTGCAGCGGCGACCTCGACCTCGCGCGCGAAATCGTCGCGCTGGAAGAGAGCCGGCTTGCGCCTGTCGTCGCGCGGCTGCGATTTCCTCATTCTCGTCCTCGGCCTGGCCGGCGCGACCGGCGTGGCCCTGGCGGAACGCTTCATCGAACTGGGCCACGAAGCCGGCGCGAAGGTCATCGTGGTCGGCGTGCAGCCCTTCGCCTTCGAAGGCTGCGCCGCGCCGCGAACGATCCATCGCAGGCCATCGCCGAGCTGCGCGCGGAAGCCGACAGCGTCCTCGTCCTCGCGCACGACCGCATCGCGGAAAATCCGGCCACGGTCGAAAAATATCCGCCACGGCTTTCATCTCATGCACCAGCTCATGGCGCAGACCGCGCAGGCGCTGGCGCAGGTCGTCTGCAAGCGCGGGCTGATCCAGCTTTCCTTCGCCGATGTGCGCAGCCTCTACGGCCGCTACGCCGGCTCCGAAGTGCTGGAAAATTGCTGGGCCGCGCATGTCGAGGGCGACATCCACGATCGCACCGAGGATCTTGTCGCGCGAACTGCTCGCCAGCCCCGCTGCTGACCGACGAATCGATCTGGAAACAGGTCGATCACGCCATCGTCGCGGTCAGCGGCACGCGCGATCTCGGCCTTTCCGACGTGCAGGAAATGGTCAGCGCCTTCAAGGAACGGCTGCCCGTCAACATCCCGATCGCCACCAGCGCCAGCCTCGACGAGGAAAGCCACGAGAAAGTGCGCATGACCGTCCTGCTCGCCATGACCGCCCCGGCGCGCATGAGCGTGCCCGAAATTACGGCGGCTCTCGAACATCCAGCCCCGCCAAGAAACCGCGTCCGCAAGCCGAGACCGTGCCGTTGCCCAACATGAAGCCAAGCGAAGCCCGAGCCGCCCGCTCGCGCCAGTTCCGATGAAAAAGACCAAGGCGTCGCCCAAACCCGCCCACGCCTCCGCCGTTCCGGTCACCGGTCGAAACGCACACGCGTCACCGAAGAAGAACCGATGCCGCTCCCGTCGATCGAACCGAACCTCCACATCCGCTGCCCGGTCGCAATCGGCGCCACGCAACCCCGCGACGCTTCGAAGCCAAGCAGGAGGAAATGTCATTCGAGGGTCCGCTCCGCGCGGCCGCTTCGAGAAAACGCACGAGACCATGTATCGCGGCGAAAACCTCGACCAGCCGACCTTCCGCCGTCGCGGATTGAAAATCAAAATCTAATCGCGAGCCAAAATCTGCGCACCCTCGTTGTCCGCCTTCAGCACGAGCACGCGCGCGGGCAGATCATGCTTCTTCGCCGCCGTCCAGCATCGCGGCGGAAATCGCCTCCACATTGTCCAGCGTCAGGGCCATCAGGCACGACCCGGCGCCGCTGAGAAAACTCCCGAGCGCGCCCGCTTCCCGCGCCGCGCCGAGAATCGCCGCGAAGCCGGGAATCAGCACCTGGCGATAAGGCTGGTGCAGGTGATCGACAAACATCCCGCGCAGCGCGGCGTAATCGCCGGTGCAAAAGGCCGCCGCGATCCGCGCCGTGCGCTGCGCGTTTTCCACCGCGTGGCGGAACGGAACTTCCTTCGGCAAAAGCCCGCGCGCCGTCTCGGTCGAAAGCCGCAACTCCGGCACCAGCGTGACGAACGAAAGCTCCGGCTTCACCGGCACGCGCGTGTAGACAAAGCCATCCGCCGGATCGTCCGTGGCGTGGGCGCACACCGCGAATCCGCCGAGGAAAGAAGGCACCGCGTTGTCGGGATGACCCTCCAGCTCGATCAGCAGCGTCAAGAATTTGCTCGCGCGTAACGGGAAACGATTCGCTGCACCAGTTCCGCCAGCCCCATCAGCACGCCGAGCCGCACCGTCACGCTGCTGCCCAGCCCGCGCGAAATCGGGAATGTCGCCCTCGATCCGCGCCTCGAATCCGAACGGCGCGATCTTTCCGCCCGTCGCGCGCTGGAAAAAAGCCGCGGCCGTTTCGCCGATCATGCCGTGCGGAAGCTTGCGCGCTCGTCGGACGCGGGTGATCGTGATCGTGTTGTAAAGCTGCAGCGCCAGGCCCGAGGCAATCGAAACCCGGGCCCGAGATTGGAAGTGCTGGCCGGCACGCGGACTTGGACTCGGGAAGAAGACATAAAGGCTTCTACCTCATCGCCGCGCGCGAGAACAGTCCAGAACGGCGCGCACGCGCAAAGGATTTCGCGAAACCCCTTGCCATTACCGGCGGATGGTGGATAGTGACGTCTTCGCGCAACTTCGGGCGAGATGAAAGCCCACGGTTCAGGAAGTTGCGCCAACCTCAATCGCGGGGTGGAGCAGCCCGGTAGCTCGTCAGGCTCATAACCTGAAGGCCGCAGGTTCAAATCCTGCCCCCGCAACCCCTTTATATCCACTTAAGGGCCTTATTTTAAGCGACTTACCTCTGAAGCGCGCAATTCTAGCCGCTTTCCCCATGTTTAGCCATATTTGGCCATGCTTAGGGGCTTAATTTAGTAAGTAAGTAGTAAGAGAATTGGTAAGAAAAGGCCGAAGAAATTGCCAAATTTTCCGTCAGGGTTGAGACCTGAGGGGATTTCCTCGCTTACTACTTTCCTACTATTTTGTGGTAGCAAGGACGAGCGATATGGTTTCGCGATGCACTCTCTCTGGTTTTTTTGATCGAGACCCGCCCATAATCCGAAGAGATAAGGCCATCGAAAAAATGACAAAAACAAGGGTGCCAATTCCGTCATCTGTAGGTACTGAGATAATGTATCAGTCCGATCGGACGTGTTGCGTTTGCACGGAACCTGGCAAAGCCGTACAAATCCACCACATCAACGAAGACCCTTCGGATAATGCGCCGCAGAACCTGGTGGTTCTCTGCCTCGAATGCCATAACCAAACGCAATTGAAGGGAGGCTTTGGACGACATCTCTCTCCTGACCTAATCCGAAAGTACAAATTCGAGTGGGGAGCAGAAATGGAAGAACGGCGCAGGGAAGCTCGCGTTCGAGCGCTTGGGAAGCCTGTCCTCATGCTCAAAGCGCCGCCGAGCCCTGAAAGTCTATTCACCCTGCTGCAAATGCTCCCTGAAATAAAAGCGCGTGCCTGTCAGGCGATTAGCGAGAAGCCAGGAAGGCATTCTACGAACGGACAAGCGCAGTCGTTCTACTGTCTCAGCGACCTTTATAAAACAATTTTGGCTCATACTCTCTCCCCTTGGGATCAATCAGGGTCATTCGCAGAACTGACCCCGGAAGGGTTTTATGCAGACATTGCGGCCAAACTCTACGAGGTCAAAAGAGCTGTAATTATGCCACTGGGCACACACGGTTCAATGTGGCGGCCCATTATTGCGGCAAGCGTAGCAAAGGAGCTAAGCCACATGATGGTGACCACGGTGAGTTACTTAGCTTCTGCTCATCATCTCGAATTCGATTATGTTGGATGGGAGAAGCGATGGAACGATGCCGAAGCTATTCTGAAAGATTAGTCGCACAAGCTGAATGGATAGATCAGGACGACATAGGCTGATCGCCTTGCGCCAGGCGCTCGGCGCATTTTTCAAGATCACTGACGAGATAAAGGGTGCAGCGATTCGTCTTATAGCAGGGTTTAACCCAGCCTGCCTTGACCATGTCCTGGAGGAGATGAGGTGCCTCGAACAAGGCAGCAGCCGTTTCGGGTCGAACCGTAAACGGCTTGATTTGAACAGTCGCGGAGTTTTTCATGCGGCCTTGAGTCGAATCATTGGGTGGCGACTTTTGACGGTACTCCTGGGCAGGCTCGGGCTTGCTGGGAGGGGACTGTCTTCTTTGCTCTCCCTTTGAGCATTCATCGTCCTCCAGTAGCGATAAAGCAGAGCGGAAGCGCGGTTGATCCATTTGGGATCCTTTCGAAGCGCTTCAAGTTCGATGGAGCAAAAGTACTTGGTGGCGTTCGGGGTGGGCTGTCCAACGGGTTTGAGCAACCCGCGAGAAACCAGAACCGTAATATCCTTCGGTCCAAAACCGAGTAGCCATCCTGCCTCAATCACGGTAAGGCGTGCTGGCAAGACCCGGTAGGTGAAGAAGGCAAGTTTATCCGCGTTCATCTACGGTCTTCCTTGTCGAGGGGCGTGCCTTGAAAATGATCTTCGGTTCGGTTTCGCTGGAGCAGAGTTCAAGCAACTGCCCGGCAGCCTTCGGCGGCAAGGAGAGTTGTTCACCTGGCCGCGAAAGGTCTTCTTTTCGATGGGCCGGTAAAGCGTGACCTTGCGAAACAGCGATTTGAAATGATCGCCGGCCAGAGACCGAATGGTGAGGAAGTCCGATTCGCCGGGATCGAAATCGGTTTTGATCTTGGCCTCGGGAAAGACAATCCGGCATTCGCAGCCATCGCCCAGGACGATCCATTGTGTTCCCTCGCTGTCCTTTTCCAAAAGCGGAAGGTGTTCGGCGGGGCGAGCGGCAGCCTCGTCTTTCAGCCGTTCTTTGATCTTCTTAAACTCCTCATTGAGGACGAGTGAGTTGCTGATGAATCGCGAAACCGCGTTCAACCAAGTGGAGGGATTTGACTCTGATGTTTGGATGTTTTGGTTTTCATGGGCCAAGTCCAACACGGGTCCATTTTTTGCGAATTTCTCCGCGCCGATAGACGCCGACCGGTGCCGACCAGCGCCGATATTTGCCGATGAGCGCCGAGCGAATTATTTTGACAGGTACACGACAAACCGACGTATCGCCGGGTTTGAGCAGCGACCAACGGAAGCTGCCCTCCTAACCGCGTTTTGAAGCCCGGCCCCCTCTTCCTTCTGGGGCCGGGATCAAGACGCGACACACCAACTTCCGAAAAGCAGACGACGTGACGCGAGCACGCGGCGCGGCTGCTGCTCAGCTTCGATGCAGGACTTCCAGTCAGGCTTGGGCGGTAACTTGTAAGCGTTACTTACAAGTTCGATACAGACCTTGCTTCTAGAGGGTGCCGCCAATTGGAGGGCAAAGCTGCCTTGCTTTTCTTCCGTAGCGTGGAAGAATTGCAAGGTTGTGATTCCAAGACTTTTTCAGCCTAAATTAGCCGAGATGCTCACCCGGTTCCCGGCCGTCGCCTTGCTGGGACCTCGACAGGTGGGCAAAACGACCCTCGCACTTGATCTTATCGAGGGCAACCGAAAGGCCACATACCTCGATTTGGAGTTACCATCTGACCTGGCCAAACTCAGCGATGCGGAAGACTATTTTTCCCGGCATCAGGGACATTTGCTTGTCCTGGACGAAATTCAAAGGAAACCCGATTTATTTCCGATCCTGCGGGGTGTTATCGACGCGCAAAAGAGAAAGGGGAAACTTGCAGGACAATTTCTTCTCTTGGGATCAGCTTCGCTCGATTTACTGAAACAGTCCTCCGAGAGCTTGGCCGGAAGGTTGGCTTCCTTAGAATTAACCCCGCTTCTGGCCGAAGAGGTAAAGGCCGCAGGCCGGGCGGTAGACCCGCTTTGGATACGAGGCGGGTTCCCGGATAGTTTTCTGGCGCGGGGAGACGACGCCAGTTACCAATGGCGTCTCGCGTTTATCAGAACGTATTTGGAGCGCGATATTCCGACCCTGGGGCCGCGTGTGCCCGCAGAAACTTTGCGCCGTTTTTGGACCATGCTCAGTCACGCGCAAGGCACCTTGTTGAACCATTCAACTTTGGCAAGCTCGCTCGGTATCAGCGGACAAACGATCACCCGGTACTTAGACCTCCTCGTCGATCTACTCTTGGTGCGCCGTCTGCAGCCGTGGAGTGGCAACACCCTCAAACGTCAAATTCGCAGTCCCAAGGTCTATGTTCGTGACTCTGGCATCGTGCACGCCCTCTTGGGATTAAGGTCGGCGGATGATGTCCTCGGTCATCCGGTGGCCGGAGCCAGTTGGGAGGGCTTCGCCATCGAAAATCTTCTCGCTGCCGTGTCCAGCGGAACCGAACCCTGTTTTTATCGCACCGCAGCAGGAGCGGAAATTGATTTGGTACTGGAAATGGGAAAAAAGGAGCGTTGGGCGGTCGAAATCAAACGAGGTTCAACTCCGAGTGTTTCAAGAGGATTCCACACGGGTTGCGCTGATCTTAAGGCTACGCGCCGGATCGTTGTTTATCCGGGCGAGGAGGCATTCAGTCTCGGGCAAAACATCGAAGCCATGGGGCTTCTTCATGCGGTCTCGGAATTGAACAAATTCAAGGGCAAATAGATTCATTGCTAACAATTTAATGTATATTTGTGCCGATCTTGTTCGAATCTTAGCATGAGAATTGTGGATGACTACTTGCGAGAACTAGGCTGCATTGTCTCCCAAATGGCCTGAAGTTCTTGGGCGTCTTTCAAGCAAACCTGCTCAAACCACGTTCCATTTAGCAGAACGGCTTTGGTGCGGTGTCCTGCTTCCGGCAACTCGATTCTGGCGAATTCACTGTAGGTCTTATCGTTTCCAAGTTTGGTCGTTCTAATTTCAAGGTTCATATTTTTATGCTAAGTAGGCGAAGATTTGTAACCCGAGGCAGGATTCGAACCTGCATCTTATCTCGTACCTTTCGGAACGCTAGAGATACGCTCGATCCATCGAGCTGCTCGGGGTGTAAAGCAATAGGTAGGCTCCCGACGCAGACTTTTCTAGTGCCTGAAAATTAGACTCCATTTTAAGGCATGATGAATTGACCAGTTCCAGTATTCCACGAGGCTGGTAATTCATCTTCAGGCAAAAATGGAAACCACGCTCTAAAATGAGTAGCGGCCAATTTTCTGGCCTTGTAGCAACGGGATTCACCCAATCGTTTGTACATACTGGGAAATCGAGGATCGCGAAATCTAACATGATGGAGTACTCGCATAATTCCCAATGCCTCTAACGCCACCCGCAGATCGTTTTTCTTCTTTCCACGTTTGGTCTTTTGAGGCCATTCTTTTGGGCGATTTTGCTTCAACCAAATTGCAAAAGCTTTCACGATCTCCTTGTCGGAATAGCGCTTAAAATCCATGGTAAGCGCTGCCGTTAGCCTTCTCTCTCCCGCGTTATCAGGATCATCATAACGAACCGGAACTGATGATTGGAAAAGAGCACAGTCTTCTGAGTCATCGTACTTTTGAGATTCGGGCAGTGCGCGAATTTCCGCGAGCTCCTTAGACGCTGACTGCCAAAGCCTTTCCAAGTCCCCTACAAGTGAATTTTCGATTGGCGTGGTAATATCTCGTTCGAGTAGTTTCTGAACTGCCCAATCTCGAGCTTTGGGCTCGAAATCCTGCCATGGGCGACTTCCCCAACCTCCGTGCTGGCGGACAAAATCGTACCATTCGTTGTAGGCGTAATCGCATTTCCAATAACGCCCATGAAACGATTCGGAATCAAAAGACTCGAGTTCCATTAACTTAAGGTTTTCCAGGGCATCTTTTCGTTCCTTGCGTGTACATCGAACCCTTTTGTGGAGCGTAAAGTCATATCTTGAAGGCTGTGTGCGAGCTGTTAGATCCAATGCCAGGCGCGCGCTTATAAATGAAATTGACTCCCGAGCGTATTCCCAGATTAGGCATGCCCTGAGTTCTTTGTCGGGAATTTTAGAAAAATCCCAATTCGATGATGGCAGTAGTTTTGGAAGGCTCACTTTTGCGGCCATTAGTTTTTAAATGTGAGGAATGTTAGGGAAAACTAAATAAGCGTTGAAGGATACCCATAGATTCGGGCGCTGTTGCGCAAAGTGTAATTGAGATTCTTTTACCGGAGGCGTCGAACAAATCCTCATAACTTAGTCCCTGTGATTTCGACGTGCGTATCGCCATTTCGGCAAGCGTTAGGCTATTCCAATCAGCGGGAGGAGCCTCTTCGCTTAGATCCATTACTTTCTCGATAATCGCGATTTGATCTGCAGCCGTCAGGCACATCACCACCATCAATCGCTGGCCTCCCTCACCTCTCAACGACTCGAAGGCCGTTCCGATTTTCTCAAGTTTCGCTTCTTCTCGAAAAGAATTTAAGGTCTTGGTTCCCCATTGCTTCGTCAGGAATGCCACTGTTTGTTCGTAATCCATATTTTTCCTTATTTTTTGTAAGCCGCCTTGGCCTTCCGATTGGCCTCGACATCAGCGAGCGTTAGATTTCCAGCCAGAATTGCCTTATGGCTGAACTCGATCAAAAAGTTATCCGCTGGAAAAGCCGATAAGTAAAACCGACCATTCTTTTTGATGTAAGTGTTCCTCATTTCTTCGGGAATTCCGGAATCAGATACACAAAATAACCATGTAAGCCCTCCCATTGTAAAAAGATAGCAAGCGCGATCACCGTTCTTGTGAGCGACAGGGGCAAACTGCATAGCTTCCAACGTGGCGTTGTGTTGGACCATCAGGGCACTCATTTGAGGCGAAAGGGTAAGTCGAGTAAGGCCGCAAGGGTAATGATCCTCACCGCGAGGATCGCCTTTCAACAACATCTGTCTCAACTCCTCGCGATGTTTATCACACAATTTCACCGTGGAGAAGAAACTGCCTTTTGCTTCGCTTGCGCGCCAGAGAACAGAGAGTTGGAAAAGTTTCAGCTTGGTGTAATCGGCATTAAAAAAAGGGTCATCGAGAAGCGGCAACTGCAAACGGATGGGATGGCTGTTCCCATAAAAGAACGTCTTAACGTAATGCTCCAAAGCGCTGAAAATCTGCTCACAATTGTGGCAAAGCAAATGTTCAACCTGACCATGCTTCCTCTCATAGTGCCCTTTCTGCTTCCGCTCAAACCTCATGCCTAGAGTTGTGTGAAGAGGTTGAGTGAACGGCTGCAATTGCCCATTTTGGCCGGTGGGATAGTATTCGCCTCCACCTCTTCCAAAAAAGTCAGGGATGATGTGCGATGCTCGGAGTTCTCCATCCTTTTGGCAAAGCCGGCATTTCATTGGGGAATAATAATGAATAATTCGGTGGGAGCTAGGAGATCTGCCAAATCTTCTAAACATAAGCCTCCTTGTCATTTTCACGTTTGCGCTTTCCGCCAATCTTCGCATGATGCCGTTCGACGAGATTTTTAACCCGAGCCGACATTTCCTTTGTCAGTTGGAAATCAGGATGCGCCCGCATCCATTCGGCAAACCATTCCGGTCGGCATTTGTTGAGGAAAAACGGGCTGTCTGCGCGATGCTCTAACTTTGCTGACAACATCCCGCGAGACATTGCAAAGGATTGCGATTTCTTCGACGGTGAACATATACCAAGGGTAATCCTGGGCGATTTGGTGAAGCTGCTTTTCATCATGCTGCATACTAATCCCTCCTTCCAAGGGTGGTCGTTCGGACCACGGATCAGGACCGACCGAGACGATGCCGAGAGCGATCGGACAGACCGATGCTTCCGGTTCTTCGGGCAACGGCATGAGTTGGATTGCGGCCAACAGCAGGCACGTTAAACGAGGAAATGGAAGACGGGCCAAGTAACGAACTGGGCTAGGCACGGGCAGGCTCCTGAAGTAGAGCGACGGTGCCTTTCTCCCGGTAAGGGCGCTCGCCCTTAAGGGACGAGAGCTGCCGTTTACGTCGTTTGAATCAAGTTATACTGTAGTATAAATAGGTCAATCTTCGGATTTGAATTGAGCTGTAAGTTCCACATTGTCAGGAACAAAAATTTATTGAGCGAAAGCGAGAAGCTTCGTATGCAATGGAATGCAAATCTTATTCGTGAGCACAAAGGAGATCGCGGCGCGTTACAGTGCCCACCCCAAAACAGTGCTTAAATGGGTGCGAGCTAAAGTCTTACCCGTTGTCCGCATTAATCAACGGTGCATCCGGTTTAACGTGGAGGCTTGTGATAAGGCTATGAATCACCGCATGTCGATTTCCAAGAACAGATTGGATAAAGGGGCAACGAGTCGGTAATGGTTCCCCGCTTCTCTAGGTGGAAAGCGTGTCTCTACGGCGTCTTTGGTTTGTTTAAAACGAGGTCTTTTGACAACTGGATGATGCGGGGTGCCGCAATAGAATCAGGATTTTCGATCCTCATCCGCGTGTAGTCGATGCACTCACGAACGACCTTGTTCTCCGACCAATTCAAGAGGTGAGCGAGCTGTTTTATCCAAGCCCGTGACTCTGGATCAAAGCGGACATTGAGAGGGGGAACGGTTTCCATGAAATAGATTTCGGTGATTGCCGAGGAAGGCGGCGCAGTCCGCCTTCTCTGGGCACGCAGCCAACCCGAGCGCGAGGGGCGGGACGGCGGGCGACTTTTCCCGCCGGGCCCGCCCTTCGCGCCGGGCCATCTTAGACCGACATCCCTTGGCCGAGGACGGCTTTGGGGTGAAGTCGAGTCTGGCCTTCTCGTGGGCGATGACGCGCACGAGCGCCTTCTCGCGGTAGAACGGATTGATTTTTTCGAGCCGTTCGCATGATCGCGCTGTTTCACGCTCGGGTGCCTGCTGGTCGAGCCATTCCTTGGCCTGGGGAGCCTGCCGCGCGGTCTGACGCGCAATTCGGCCTCGTGCTTGAACATCTTGGTCGAGCATGAACGCGCGGATCGGCGCGTTCGGGATGTTCCTTTGACCAGAGTTGGTGTAGTAATCGGTCAGCTTGGTATTGGCCTGCATGAAGCCGTCGAGGCGGCGGTCGACCTCGGGATTGACCCGCAGCATGCGCTCTTCGGAGAACTGAGCGCGGTGGATTGCTCCGTGAAGGGAGGAGGATTTTTGGTTTTAAGAGCCATAATGATTTTCCTTTCTGGTTGGGGGTTAGGGTGCGTTCTCGAACCCGGGGCTGAAGACCCAGGTGTCGGTTTCGTCGGGCATGGGAGCGCCGGTGATGTTGCGCAAGGCGCGGTCGAAATGCGCGGCGATGTCGTCGGCGGTGAAGCCCGCGAGCATGAAACGCATGAGCGTTTGGGCGTCGGGCGGCGTGCCGACCTGCAAGAGCATCGGCGAGCTTTTCGGAGGCGGTGTAGTATTCCTGCGCCACTTCATCGGGCAGCGCGACAGTGATATGCATCATAGTTATTTGTTTTTCGGGTTGGTTGGTTGGGTTGGAGTTTGGACCAGAGCCAGTGACCACCAGGACTTCGTGGTTGGGGAGTCGGGGTCACTGGCGATGGCTGAGAGGGTGCATCGGTCTGCGGCTTCGGTTGGGATGCCGCCACGGGAGGTTCGGCTGGGGGGACGGGCAGGAGCACATGCTGCTGCTGGGCTTGGAGCGCCTTGATTTCCTGCGCGAGCCTTTCGTTTTGCTCATAGGTGGTTTGAAGAAGTTGGTCCTCCTGCTTGAGGCGTTGTTCGAGTTCCGCGGTCAGTGCGGTGTGCTGCTGGGACGGGATCGGCGGTCGCCATTTCGCCCGGTCCCAACGGCAGGGAAGTCGGCTCATTGGGATCGGTGTCCCATTCGGGCGACGTTTCGGCGCGATAGACCGTGTGGCCCTCGTGCATGACATCGGGGTCGTTGGGATCTTCGTACCGGCCTACCGGATAGGCTTTCAGCTGTTCCGGCGTGCGGACGCTGGCCGGGTCGGGCACGTCATGCTTTTGCGGCAACGGTCCTGGGCCGACATCGACGGTGGGAGGATTGGAGGAAGCGCAACCGACGAGCAGAAGCGCGGGGAATAGATAATGGAGTTTCATGGTTTTTGATTTTCAGGTTTGAGATCGACCAGCGATTGGCCGCGTTTGGCGTTGTCGAGGTCGATGGTTTGGGTGACGTAGAGGTAAAACTGTTTTCCGGCCGGAACGCGGACGTAGAAGCCGTCGCGCTTGATCGAATCGAGGATTTGCTGCGCGTACTGGTTGAGCACGGCGCTCGTTCCCTGCGAGCGCGGCGTTCTTCGGCGTGGCTGAGCGGGGTTTGCGTGGTCTGCGCCGGTCAACGCATTGGAGGACGTTGTGGTGTCTCTCCAAGCCGGTCGTGGCGGCGCTCAGGAACGTGGCGGCGAACAGTTTGATTTCGGCCCAATTGTCCGTTTTGAGGATGTCGCCTTTCAGACCGGCAGAGCCGTCCGTGAGCTGCCAAGTGCCGGTCGTCTCGTTGCGCTCCATGTCGAGCGCAACGCCGTGCAGGGGCAGCTCGGCCCCGTTCATCCGGTCGGTGGTGCGCCAGACGAGAATCCAATTGTTGTCGCTGGCGATGCGCTCGCGGGACGGATCAACCTGGGCTTTGCCGTGGACTTCCGCGCCTGCCGGAATAATGAGCTTGCCGTCGTGCCAAACGTCCTCGGTGACGAAACCGATGATCGGCGTTTCGATCTTGGCCGAATCAATGGTGATGACCGTTTCGCACGGAATCATCCGTCCGTAGGGCGCGTAGGTGTCGGATACCTCCGTTTCCTGGTCGTTGCCGTGATAAAGCGAGATCGGCAGACGCGGCGGGCGGCGCGGAGCTTTGATCGGGCGAAGTGTTATCGGTCGGCGGAACGGGATGCTTGTTGGCGAAACCGGCATCGGGTTTGTCGGAAAGCCAAGTGGAGGGCTTCTGCGGCTTGATCCGTGACTTTCTCCAGGTTCGGCGTGGTGACCGTGCGTGGTCGTCGTGCCGCTGTGCCGGAAATAGAGCACTCCGGTCAGCAGGCAGGCTCCAACGAAGAAGAGGATGCCAAAGGCCGTGACCTGGCCGGTCTTGGTTTTGAAGAAGGAAACGAATTTGCGTGGGTTCATGAGTTCTCCTGGCGAAAGACGAGGACGTTGAAGGCGTTCTGGACGGAAAGATGGTTCCGGCCGCCGTGCGGCGTGCCGCAAATGACGAAGTAGCCGTCGCTGTGGCCGGGAGTGATTTTCCCGGTCTTCGGGTCTTTCTCGCCTGCGGTGATGATTCCCGAGGCATCGGACAACGCGCTCCAATAGACGCCGGAGCCGACGCGCACCGCGAGCGATTGCGGAACGTAGTAAATCGGCTTGTCGGTCTCGTTGACGAACTCGACCTGAAAAATCAGGGCGTCCTCGGCATCGAAGCGAAAGACCTTGGTGAGAATGACGTGGAATCCCTCGTAGAGCGTTTGGGTGAACGGCTCGGCCTTGTCGATTTGGGAAACCATCTCGGGGTATTGCTCGGCCAGGAGCGGATAGGCTTTCGCCTTGTCGAGCAAACCAAGCAACCGGGATGGGCCGACATTGGGCTGGCCCGCCGATTGCGCGGGTGGCTCGTCGGCGGGATAAAACGTCACCGATTGGAACGGCTCCTTGTCCGTCGCCAATTCGAGGACATAAACCTTCCGGTTGATGATGACGTTCAAGGTCGCCGTGGCCGGATCAGCCAAGGCGCGGACCGAAAAGAAGCGGTCGCCCGCGTGATAACTGAGCAACATCTTCGCCGGGGTCTTCGGATCGGCGGTGATGCCGCTGCCTTCCAGCGCCGTGATCGGCTGCGGGAAAACGAGGGTCGTCACTTTATCGGTGCCGACTTTCAGGTGGTAAACCGTCTGGTCATCGAGCGGAAACGTCTTGATGGCCTGGGCGTGCGCGGCGGTGAGGCCGAGCACGACGACAACGAGGGTCATTAGAGTTGAACGAATTGGAATTTCCACACAGCGAGGGGGAAGCGACCGTTGGCGGTCAGGTTGGGGTTGCGGAGGAGGGTGAACTGCGCCCGAAACTTTTCGGCTTCGGTGAACGGTTCGCCGTTGAAGAGGCCGACGCGGATCAATTGCCCGGTGGCCTCGACCAAGACCTGGTCGCTGCGGGTCTGGAGCACATCGAGCCGGAAGACTTCGACCTTCTGGTGAATCTGCTTGGCCTTCAGCTCGTCGGCCTGCTGGCTCTGCATCGCCTTGGCCTGATTGAGGGCCTCGGGCAGATACATCTTTTCCAGCAAGTCGGGATAATCGAACCCGTTGGGGTTCTTTTCCAGAAGCGCGAGGCAGGCGAGCAGCGTTTGCGAGGTTTGCAATTTCGTCGCGTCCTCGAAATTGAGGAGCGGCGAAATGTGGTAGGTGCCGGTTTCATCGAGGATGACAACGCGCTCCTGGGTGCGGAAGGCGCTGATGATGAAAAACGGCTGAATGAAGGCGGCAGCCACGGCAAGTGCCGCGATGAGGAACCAAACGCGGGCCGCCCAGCCGTGATCGGCGAACAGACGGAGCACCGTAGGAGCAGCCTGGGGTCGTTTTATTTCAGAAGAAAGAGGGACAGGAGTTTCGTTTAAGAGCAGTCATACAGGTATGGGGTTAGGGGTTAAGGGAGCGATAAAAGTGGAAGCAGCGGGCACACGGGAAACGGCGGGCTGATGAGTAACGACCGAGCCGTTGGAAAACGCCTGGGTAAAAGGCGTGCCGGTTTGATTGGCAAAGCTCTGAGCCTGCTGCGGAGAAATCCGGTCGGCGACTTGACCAACGGCCAACGAACCGCGCGGAGTCTGCATCAGACCATTGGAACCGCTCGGAAGCGGCGACAAAGGCAGCGACCGAACCGGAAGACGGAGCAAGCGGACCGCGTAGGCGAATAGGGAAGCGCCGGACTCGGCGGAGCACTCGGAGGCGGACTCGAAGGAGCCGAAGCCATTCGAGCGCGGTGGATGAGCCGGGCGCAGGTGCGCCCTCTCCACCTCCACCGCCTGTTTTGCAGGAAGCGGCTGGCGCCGGCAAAACCAAGCCCCATTTGAATGGCCTGGCCGACTGCCGATGACATGGGCGTTCCCGAGCAAAAGAGCATCTGCATGACGATGGGCGTCACGAGACTTCCCAGAATCAGCCAGACGGCGACGATGCCGCCGATGACCAGCTTGGCCGGGGTGAATCCGGTCGCCAGTCCCGCGGCCAGCGCGCCGGCGCTGACCACGGAAGTCCCGCTGGTCAGGAGCGAATAGCCGACGAGATCGACGACGGCGAAGCCGATGGGCCATGCCAGGATCGCCAGGGTTTGCTGAATGTACCGGATGGCCAGTCCCTTCGTGCTTTCGAAGGCGAAGAGGCGAAATGCGCGATGGGCAGGAACAGGTAGCAGAGGCATTCCATGACGAACTGCACGATCATCATGGGCAACTGGATCAGGCCGCCGATCCAGACGATGAGCCAACCGAGGGCGTACTGAACGGCCTTCATCAACGAATTGCCGACATCGAGCCAGTCGATCCCGGTGTCGGGCGGCTGGATCAACTGCATGAGCGCCGCGCCGGTGCCATCGACGCTGCCGGTAAATTCCTTGCGGATGGAAACGGCGATGTTCCAAAACTCGTCGCGGATGAGGTTGAACCACATCGGCAGCGTGGCGATGATCCCGCAGAGGATGATGTTGGTGACGATGGGCCGGACCAACTGGCCGATGCTCGTGCTGCCCCTGCCGGTCCTCACGACGATGGCCGCCGTGAGGACGAAAAAGCAGATGAACCGCAATTGCTGGCTCAGGTCTTCGACCATCGGCTGAAGGTTGGGAACGAGATCGCTGATGGTCATACGACGTAGTGAATGGCGGTAGGTTCCTCGCACGGCTGGCCTGGGAGCGTGATCAGATCGGTGACGTCGGGTTGCGTCCACGGCGGGCGACGTCGTTGGCGGGCGCAAAGGTCATCGAGCTGTTCCCGACAGGAGGAAAAACATGATCCAAAGGCTCAAGACAGCGATGAGGATCAGAAGAACGAGCTTTTGCTTCTCGTAAGCTGAACCGTTCCCGGTCCCGCGTCATCTGGTGTTCGACCAGGTCGGACAGCCGGATTCCTGCACGCGTCGGCGATGAGCTCGGAGTACGGAGTGCATGATTGGAGATAGAGATGATGGCATGGGGTTCATTTGAACTCCGTCCGGTCGCTGCTGATCTGGCCTTCCCACTGCATGAAGTTCTGGAGGGAAACATTCAGTTCGTGGTCGGCGGCCTGATTGGCGGCCTGGGCCTTCATCTGCTGGTCGTTCTGGTTGGAGATGTTCTGGGTGACGATCTGGTCGGTGGCGGTCTGCTGCTGCTGGCCCAAGCGCGGCAATCTGGCCGTCGATGGCAGCGGCCTGGGCGGTCAGCTTTTGCACCGTGCTCTGGTCGGGAGCCGATTGGATTTGCGCCAGCGTCGTCGCCTTCTGCTGCTGCAAGGCGGCGATGCGGGAAACGGTGTCCTGCACGACATTGGTCACATTGGCGTTCTGGTTCTGGATCGCGGCGAAGGGCTTGAACTGCGACGGATCGAAGTTCATCGTCAACCCGCTCGGCGTTTTGAAGTCGATCGGGCTGAACAATTGCGAGCCGCTGTTTTCCAGCGCCTTCGCGCCGTCGACGGTCTGGTTGAGGGCTGAGGTGAGCTGTCCGACGGATTGACTCAGTTGGGTCGAGCCAAGCAACTGAAGTCCCATCGCCTGGGCCGCGGCGGCCGGATCGCCGATGTAGCCCTTCACGGTCTGGGCCACCTGCAACGTATTGCTGCAACTGCTGCAACTGCTGGTTGAGCACGCCGATGGATTCGGTCCATTTGGCGATCTGCTCGACTTCGTTTTGGACCGCGATGGGATCGGCCACGACGGAGACCGGATATTGCGCGCGGGCCAGCGGCGCGAAGCCGACGAGGAGAATGAGGAATAAAAGAAATGTGGTTTTCATATAATTGTTGGGTGGAGGGTTTACTGTTCGATGCGAACGGTTTCGGTGTGGGGAACGGTGGTGACGCCGTTGGTGGTTTGGCCGGGGATGGTGATCGGGAGGTCCGTCACCTTTGGCTGCGGGGCCTTGGGCTGCTTCTGGAGGTTTTGAACCATCCAGTATTGCTGCTTCACGGCATCGCTGCGGCCGAGGTAGTAACCGGTCTTGTGATCGCCGGTCCCTTCGGGGCCGGGCGGGTTGGAGGTCGAGGCGCAATGCGCCAAAACCAGCGGTGACAAAAGAAGGAGATAGAATCGGATTTTCATAGGGTGGGAGTGGGTTGAGGGTTGGGGCCCGCGATATGGCGCAGGGTTCCGCAGAGGGGCGGCTGCACCGTGGGCGAGTAGTAACAGAGGGAAGAAAACTTCTGATTGGCGGCCTGCTGCTCGGGCAGCGGGTAGTGCTGAACCGCGTCGATCATCACTTCGGGCAACTGGATGTCCTTGGAGATGTCTTCCAGGTCGGAGCGGTCGAATTGCCGCATGAGGAAGAACTGCTTCGAGTTCCCCATGATGACGGGCCGAATGCGGGTGCTCTTGAATTTGCTGTACTGCTGAACGATGGAAATAATCCAGCAATTGAATTTGCGAAGCTGGGCGTAACCTTCGCCCATGATCTTCTCGCCGCCTGGGACATCGAGGAACCGGGCGGCTTCCTCGAAGATGATCCGTTTCCAGAGGTGGCGCGGAAGGGTGATGATGTGCTGCCGGGTGAAACCCGAAATCAGCAAGCCCGCCGCCGTCTTCAATTCGACGGCCTGCTCGGGGATGTAGCCCAGCTCGAAGTGAGCGATCTTCCCGGTCAGGGAAATGTTGGTCGTGCCGTCGAAGAGTTTTCCGTACTGGCCGGCGGCGGTCCACGCCGTGAGCAGGGTGGCAATCTGGTCGATCTCCTCCTTGCGGTGCTCGGGCAACCGGGAAAAGAACATCAAATCCAGCAGGGCCGAATGGGTCGGGTATTCCTCGGGCGTGAACGCGCTGTAGGCGGTCTGCATCAGGAACCGCTCGGTTTGCGGCTCCTTCAAGAATTGGGTGATCTCGCCTTCGGAAATGGAGCCGTGGAAGTCGAGGGCTTCCGCATCGGTCGCTTCCATCCGGTCGCGCAATTCCGCGAACGCTTCAAGGAAGGTGGAACCAAGCCCCATCTTCTGCTGCCGCCATTTGTGGACGGCGCACGCCAGCCGTTGCAGGCCGGGAATCCGGTCCTGATGTTTGCCCGCCCATTCCGTGAAGGTGTCGGAATAGAGCTGGTGGATGTATTGGCCGATTTGCGCCTGGCGAAGCTGCTGCTTCTCGGGGTCGGGCGACTCGCCGATCATTTTCGAGACGAGGGCAACGGCGCTGGCGATTTGGAGCTGGTTGAGCGGCAAGCCCTGGGTATCGAGGTAATTGATGGTCAATTCGCCATCGGGATGAATCAGGATCGGCCGTGCCGCCCAAACTCTCGGTGAACTTCTTGTAGGAAAGTCCTTCCTCGATGATGACGGTGTAGTCGTAACCGGCCTGGGTTTGGGTCAGGAGGTCGTCCATCGCGAACGACTTGCCCGCGCCGGTCATGCCGATGAGCACGGCATGTTGCGGCGTGCCGCCGATGAACGTCCGCACCCCGGCAAGGTTGCCGTTGGTGCCGTCATAGATCGCCTCGGCCTCGGCCAGATGAGCCGTGAAGGTGGAGGAGAACGGAAGCAGATCGGCCAAGTAGCGGTCCTCCGCGTAAAGATCCCGGTGCCGGTAGCTGCTGCCGGTCCAGCCGGGCCAAGTGGAGAAGAAGAGCTTCTTGGCGGTGGTCGGGAGCGCGGTTTCATAAACCTGCGCCCCGTTCATCTGGTTCACCGCGTTCTTGATCGCGGCGCATTTGGCGTGAAGGCCGGTTTCGGTCC
Organism: uncultured Verrucomicrobiae bacterium; assembly: GCA_963812985.1. Taxonomy (GTDB): domain Bacteria; phylum Verrucomicrobiota; class Verrucomicrobiia; order Methylacidiphilales; family UBA1321; genus JABDGH01. Next base: position 1,058,696 of record CAWEXI010000005.1, on the reverse strand, counting down.
GGTCCCAAACGCGGATGAAATACTCGACGTAGAACGGGAAGGAAAAGCCCTGGGCGAGGGAATCGATTTTCCGTTCCTTCTTTTTCAGGGCGACCGACATGGAGTATTTGCCCTCTTCCTCGTAGTCGCCGCGCAAGCGGTCGATGGCCTTTTCCTCGCGGGTGATTTCCTCGCGAACCGGGAATCGGCTCGAGATTGACCGTGATTTGATAATCGAGGAACGGGAGCGCCGTCAGCCGGTGGACGATGCCGGGATAGGTCTTCTGCGGCCAACGCTTGATCGTGAAAAGGGAGTGGTAATGGCCGTCGAGGTAGAATCCGGCCTTGTCCTCCAAGCCGACGCCATCGCTGTCCCAGCACAATTCCTGAATGGAAAGCTCCTCGCGGTAAAGGCTGTCAAAATCGACTTCGAGCCGGTCGGCCAGAGAGGGATTGAGGAACCGCTTGTAGTAGGCGAAGTGCTCCAAGTCGGTCATCGGGCGAACGGTCGTGCCTGCGCCAAAGATGGTCGTGAGCGTGGTGCCGAGTCTCGTCGAAGCCGGAACGAAGCTGGCTGAAGCGTCTTGTAGTAGTAGTCGAGCAAGCCGACTTTGCTTTGGACGAGGCTCGCGGGGGTTTCGATGTCCTGGGAAATGAAGAGAACGAGCTGCTCGCGGCGAAGCGTCCGGTCCACCATCCGCTGCCAGTAGCGGGAAAACCGTTCCTCGCGGTGCGTCGCGGACATATTCATCCGTGACCTTGCCGGTTTGCTGGTGATACCGGATCAGTTCCTTCTGGTAGTCGGAATTGCAGGTCCATTGGAGTTGCGCCCGCTGTTTCGGGCCAAGCGTGGACAGAAAGATGCGGAGCTTGTCCTGAAAATCGTTCTGCACGCCGATGGAGGCGTGTTGCAAATCGGGCGGTTCAAGGAGGAAGCCCTGGCTGGCCATCGCTCCGGTTTCGAGATTGCCGTAAAGGATGAGTCCTTCGGCGAAGTGGCCGTTGGGTGCTTTGTCGTGTCGTTTCATTTCCGTTTTCTCGCGGTGAGTTGATCCCCGGCGTTGAAGGCGAAGCCGTGGCCGGTGATCCAGAGTTCAAAAAGGTCCCGGTCGTAACCGGGTGGTTTGCCCTGCTTGAAAAGCAGGACGTAAGTGAGGGTTGCCGACGAAGGGCACCGCCCCGAGCGGGAAGCTCAACCACCATGCGACATGAAAGAAACTGAACAGAATCAGAATCACCCCGATGGAGAGAGCGGCTGAGGCGACGACGGGCATGAATAGGTTGCCGTCGAGGCCCCAAACCGATCCGGCGGAATCATCCGCGGCGTTGGTGTCTGTGAGTCGTAGTTCGTTCATGGATATGGCAGGCTGGCTCAGGACGGTGCCGGATGGGTCTAGAACGAGGGCGTGAGAGTCGCCCCGCTCAAATTGAAGATGGCGAAGAGAGCGCCCATGATGGCGGCGGCCCCGGCGATGATGATGCCGGCGACGATGCCCATCTTGCCGTCCGCGTCGCCTTTGCTGATGGCGTTCGCGCCGGACCAGATTTTGATGACGCCCCAAAAGAATCCGAACATGAAGAGGATTCCGAGGGCCGTGCTGAAACCCTGCTGCAATTGGCTGGTGGAGTCCCGCCCGTGGCCTGGGCGAGGATGGGAGTTAAACCGACGAGTGATTTGCCCGTGAGGGCAACCAGTGAAGGAAGTGAAATTTGTCATGGCATGATTAAGCCATGACTCGAAGGATTTCTCCGTTAAGGAGCGGTACGGAGAGTTACAGTTCGATAATCAGGGAAAGTGAGAGAGTACGATTTTAGGCTTTGGAAACGGGCCTTTTTGCGCCGTACAGTCCGCCCATTATGAATACTTTTTCGTCAGATTTTCTCACCAAGCTCCGTCATCTGGAGCCTCACCTTAAAGCCAACATCAAGGGACAGGACCATGTTCTTCCCCGCATCTGCTCCGTGCTCCAGCGAGGAGAATTGAACCTGGCTCATCCCGAGTCGCCCGAAAGGTTCGTTCCTCTTCGTCGGTCCAACCGGCGTCGGCAAAACCGAAATCACCATCTGCCTTCACCGACTATCTCTGCGGCGCGGATCATCTCCACCGTTTCGATATGTCGGAGTTCCAGAATCAATCCTCGGTGGGTCTGCTCCTGGGCAATTCCTCGACCGAAACGGGAATGCTGGGGCGCGCCTTGGACAAGAATGATCGCGGCACGCTCCTTTTCGATGAAATGGAAAAGGCGCATCCGCTGGTGCTGGATTTGTTCCTGCAAATCCTCGACGCGGGCCGGATCACCCTGGCCAACGGCGAAACGCGGAACCTGAACAACTACTACATCGTCTTCACCTCGAACATCGGCGCGGCGGAAGCGATGCGGATGGAAAGCTCGGCCTTCGCCACCATCGAGCGCACCGTTCTGCGGCGCGTGGATCAGGTGCTACGCCCCGAACTGGTCGCCCGCATCAACGAAAAGCTGGTCTTCAACCGCCTGCCCTACGCCATTCAGCGCGAAATTTGCGAACTGATGATCGAGCGCGAAAGAACGCGGCTCAGTACACTGGGCTTCGCCATCGAAGTTGACGCTGCCACCATCGAAAAGCTCGTCCGGGAAGGCTACCATCGAACTTTGGGTGCCCGTCCCATGCGCAACACGGTGGATCGGTATTTACAAGAACTCGTTGTCACGCCGGTTCTTGTTCAGCAGTGATCGGTGAACGGAATGCGATCTTCAGTACGAATGATTGCTTTTGTTCTCCAAAATAGCCTGCCGCGTAAGATCTAATGTAACGGCTGAGAGGAAAGTCTCAATTTTAGGGGAGGAGAACCCCTAAGGGCTTCACTTTCCTCCGCTTTATGGGAGAATAAAGGTGGATGGGGCGAAAGAAACACTGATACTCGGATACAATTAGCGCAAATGGATTTCAAGCAAACGATTGAACTTGTAATTGAAAACCACTTCCGTTCGGCCACCCGTGAACGTTTGCGGGGCCAAATAAAAATCGGTATCGATCTGGATAGTACGATCGCCAAAATTGACGGTCCATGGCTGACTCGCCTGAACGAGGCTTGCCAAACGAATTACCATCCAGATCATTGGACGGACTGGAATCTCAGTTTTTTAAAAGATCACGAGCGGAAGATATTTTTTGAGATATTCACGCCGGATTTGTACCAAACGGTAATGCCTTATGAAGGTGCGGTCGAGGCGGTCCGGGACTTGGCGAGCAATCCCCTCATAAAGCTGGCCTGCGTGACGACGAATCCAAGTCGCGATTCCAATGATTTTGTTCGTGCTAAAATTAGTTGGCTAAAGAAGCATTTTCCCGCTTTGGCAGATTCGGTTCTTTTCGCAAAAAATAAATCTGGTCTTGGTTTAGATGTCCTAGTCGATGATGCTCCCCACAACTTCGAGAACGTCGATTTCATTCCGGTACTGGTTATCCGGCCCTGGAACAACTCGGTAATTTGCCCTTTACGATTTACAGATTGGGATAGTGGTAAATTCTTGCTCAGTTATTTAGCAGAGGAATTTGAGAGAATCTCAACGCGTAGGAGTTAGAAAAATAGACCGCATGCCTAATTGGACTCGCCTATGAGAAAATGTGTTTGTCAAAATTGTTAGCACGGTAGCTATTTTCAAAGTTATTGCTCAAAGATCGCAAGAACATTGATAGCAGGTGCGGACTTGATCGTGCCAACGACACGAAGACCATGATTATACCCACGCTTGACAAGCCGATAGGCAAAAATTCCAGTGTCGTAAAGACCTCGTGCTGATATGCTGAAATGCACGCAGGGTGAGGTTTTTCCCAGAGGAACCCGATAGTCAATCCAACGAACCGGTTTCCCTCCGTGAGATACTTTCCTCTCTATGGCTTCCATGGCCAACGTTGCGTTAAAGTTTAAAGAAAAAAAATCCCAGTAAGCCGCTCGTAGCTCCTTCATTTTGTCCTCAGGAAGCATTAATGTCGGGTCGGGGTAATCGGGGATCTTCGCTTGGGGGCCGACGAATGACTTCGCTAAATCGCTGTAAATAAGATGAATGGATCCACCTTCTAATTCGGTAGCCATTGGGATGAATTTCGTGCCGGCTGGAAAATCGAGAAATACTAATCCCCGAGGCAACGCGGTATAGAACTCCTTGCTAAGCCAGTCTGGCTCGGCAACTTTTTCGCTTTCCTTTTGCTTTTCCGGTTTTTCTACAGTTTGTGCGGAAACTGGGAATTCTACTATTCTCGTGCGATGAGGCAGATTGACTAAGTAATGTAAGGCTAGTTGAACGAGTTGCCGTTGTGGCGTATCGATAGGGCGGAGTTCAATTTCATTTCCTTTCTCCTTTTCCAATTTTCCTCCACTCTTCGCCTCAACGTCAGCTTTCACTTTTGCATCCAAAAATGGAAAAACCGTCTTCAGCCAATCGGCCAGACCAAGCTCTCCTCCAAGCGAGGCCTTGCCTTCCAAGTGAAACTCTTTGGTGTCCTTCAGGCTTAATGTTATTTTCTCTGTTTCGTGTTCTGGCTTGGCAACAGCGTTGTATAGCGCCGTGACTTGATCGCCGTCGATAAACATAGGAGCATCTGCTATCCATCCCAGTGCCTTTCCGCCTGGAGTTTTAGAAAAATGCTTATCTAGTTCGTTGGGATCCATTTTGCTCACGGCCTTTCTTTTAAATCCAAATAAGTTCATGGCCTCATTTCCCGCCGCAAAGAGGTTCTTTTTATAGTCGCTACCATTAGCTTACGTCCAGCGTGTTCATCTGGAGGAACGTCGAAATGCCGTTTGGCCGAAGCTTCGCTTTTCGGTCAAAATTGAGAGATCCTTAGATGCAGGTAACTGTCAGTTAGGTGCTTAGGATACTTGCTTTGATTGTTTTGGTAGGCTTGCTTGGTAATCGAGCAGCGTCCATAATCTTGTCAGTTTATGCAAAAGCCACGTCAAACGAGAGAAATGACCCTTCTGGGAAAGTCCGAAATGGAGCTCCCGCCATCGCCTGATAAAGCTTCTCTCGAGGTATTCCCGAATCCCAATCCTGGCGCCAGTTATTTAGTGCACTTCGCGTGCGAGGAATTTACCTCGTTATGCCCCGTAACCGGCCAACCTGACTTTGGAAATATTCGAATCGATTATCGCCCCGCGAAAAATTGCGTAGAAAGTAAATCGCTCAAATTCTATTTAGCCTCTTTTCGCAATGAAAAGAGCTTTTGCGAAGGGGTGGTTAATCGGATCCTGACGGATTTTGTTCGGGGATGTTCGCCCCAATGGGCAAAAGTCACAGGAGTATTCGCCTCTCGGGGAGGAATACAATTAACAATAGAGGCTGAGTATGAGAAAGGGTCCAAAAGATGAAAAAAAAGGTTGTGGTATTGGTCAGCGGAGGAATGGATTCCGTTGCGGCACTTTACTTAGCTAACACCGATTACGAAGTAATCGGGGCATTGAGTTTTGATTATGGTTCCAAACATAATCATAAGGAAATTCCGATGGCTGAATATCACTGCTCAAAGCTGGGAATTCCTCATGTCACGATACGGCTAGATTTTATCAACAGGCTCTTCAAATCCGCTCTTCTTCAATCAGGAGGAGATATTCCTGAGGGCCATTACGAAGAACTCAGTATGAAGCAAACTGTCGTGCCGTTTCGGAACGGGATCATGCTGGCAGTCTCTGGCGGTTTTGCGGAATCCCACGAGGCTGAGGGATTAGTTATTGCCGCACATGCAGGCGACCACGCCATTTACCCTGACTGCCGTGAAGAATTTATGCAGGCAATGGGAGACGCTCTCAAATTTGGCACTTATGCCAGGGTGGAACTGTTGCGTCCCTTTATCCGCAACACAAAGGCAGAAATTGCCAAGCACGGGCATGAACTCGGCGTGGATTTCTCCAAGACTTGGTCTTGCTACAAAGGAGAAGACCTTCACTGTGGAGTTTGTGGAACCTGCGTGGAACGGAGAGAAGCCTTTCAGCTAGCAGGCTTAGAAGACCCGACATCTTATTCGCAGACTACGCCATTACCCGCAAAACCTGCATAAGCCTGGAATGCGTATTGCCGAAATATTTTACTCTATTCAAGGAGAAGGTGAATTAACGGGGGTGCCCTCCGTTTTCATTCGCACTTCTGGTTGCAATCTGCGGTGTGCGTGGTGTGACACCCCTTACGCATCATGGAAGCCCGAGGGCGATGAAATGAGCATCAGTCAAATCGTCGATGAGGTTGATAAATATCCTACCCGTTTCGTTGTTTTGACTGGTGGCGAACCAATGATTGCTAAAGACATTCACAACTTGGCAAGAAAACTGAACGAAATGGGTAAGCATGTCACAATCGAAACAGCCGCAACCATCCCCCCCGAGGGAATTATTTGTGATCTTGCCTCCCTGAGTCCAAAGCTCTCGAATTCGACCCCTGTCACGGATGCAATCGACTCCGCATGGATTGAGCGTCATGAACGAACTCGACGGCAACCCGATATTCTTCGCGAGTGGGTGAATGGTTACAACTATCAACTGAAGTTCGTTTTTTCGGCCGTTAGTGATTTACCAGAGATTGAAGAAGCGGTTTCCTTAATAGGGACTCCAATTCCTTCATGGAAAGTCCAACTCATGCCCGAAGGGACAACAGATGAAGCGCTTGAATCTCGGCGTGGAAAGTTGCTCGCCATTTGTCGCGATAAGGGTTACCGCTACTGTGATCGTCTTCACGTTCATCTTTTCGGAAATACGCGAGGGACTTGACCTATGGCTTACCGCATCTGTAAAACCCTTGAAATCGAAAACGGGCACATGCTCACCCATCACCCGGATAAATGTCGGTTCCCGCACGGGCACACTCGGAAAGTAGAAATTGTAATCCAGGCGGATGAACTAGATGCGAATGGGATGGTGTGCGATTTCAAGATCGTCAAGGATGCGGTCGGCACCTACCTCGATACCTTTGATCACGCGCTCTGCGTCAACACTCAGGATCCGATGTTTTCCACCCTGAAAAATGCCTATGGGGACCGAGTAATTGCATTCACGGATATCGAACCCACCACCGAGATTCTGGCGAAGACATTCTTCGACGCCATTGGAACCCGCTTGGCTGAGTACGCTGCTCGGCCTGACACCCGCTACAAATTGCGCTCAAGTGTCCGACTTCTTCGGGTGCGAGTTTGGGAGACAAGCTCGTCTTGGGCAGAATACGAAGTCGCATGAAAGACGTTCAAAACACTCCGGATACGCGAGGGATCGACATCGAACAGGTCGGTGTCTGTGATTTGACCTACCCAATTACCGTTCTGGATCGCGAGAACCAACGGCAGCAATGTGCCGCGTTGATTTCGCTTTCAGTCAGCCTACCGCATCATTTTAAGGGAACCCATATGAGTCGGTTCCTGGTAGTTTTGGCTGAACATCAGGGGGAATTCACGATGCGCACAGTTCCTGCAATCCTCCACGATCTCAAGAAACGACTCGATGCCGAATCGGCTCAAATTGAGGTAGAATTTCCTTATTTTTTACAACGGAAAGCCCCGGTGTCTGGATTGAGCGCCCCGATGGATTACCGGTGTACCTTCATTGGCCAGTCGAATGGTAAGAACGATGATTTTCTCCTGCGTGTACGGGTGCCGGTCGCAACCCTCTGCCCGTGTTCCAAAGAAATCAGCGACTATGGAGCCCACAACCAGCGTGGATATGTCACCATTACGGTCAGGACCCGGCTGCTTGATGGTGGGTCATGGGACTTCCTCTGGATCGAAGAGCTAGTCGAAATTGCTGAAAGATCTGCGTCCGCGCCGATCTACCCTCTTCTAAAGCGCACGGATGAACGTCACGTTACCATGCAGGCTTACGATAACCCGGTCTTCGTTGAGGACGTTGTGCGCAATGCTGCCGCCCAACTCAAAGCCGATTCCCGGATTGTATGGTTTGAGGTTCGCGCGGTAAACCATGAGAGCATTCACAACCATTCGGCTTTTGCAGTTGTACAGTCAGAGCCATCTGCAACCGCTTCACCAAATCGAAAAGCCATTGCTTTACAACGCTAGCCTTCTCCTTAGCATCTCAACCAAAATACCCCAGAGGTCCCATGAGACCCAGAAACAACTCTACCACATACTTCACACACCTCCCGACCGAGAGGATCAAGGCTAATCCCTGCAACCCTCGAAAGATCTTCGATCAGCAAGGTCTCGATGACCTCGCTGCGAGTCTTTCAACACATGGGCTTCTGCAACCGCTGATTGTTTACGAAAGCGCTTCGTTTTTCATTTTGATTTGTGGAGAGCGCCGACTTCGAGCTGCTCGCCAGGCGGGCCTTCCCAAAGTCCCTGCGATCGTTCATCCCATTGCACCGGAAGACCCGAAGATTCTTTCGATGATGCTTATCGAGAATCTCCAGCGTAAAGATGTGGATGTCGTGAGCGAGTCTTCTGCTATCCGCCTGTTGATCGAAGAACACAACTGGTCGGTAGCACGAGTTTCACGAAACCTCGGCGCTGGGGCGGGCTTCATTCGAAAGCGCTACCTCCTCACCAAATTCAGCGACGTGCTCGCCGCCTTCACAGCTAACTCCATTTCATATTCTGAGGCAATCGAACTGGCGACACTTGAGGCTGAAACGGTTCGTAAATGGTTCTTCCACCGCATCGAATCTGGCGAGTTGGCGGACATCAAAAAGCTGGCTACAGCGGTAGCCCGGGACAAACAGATTCGCGCAATGCTCGACAAGGGAACTTTTGTTAGACAGCCCCTTGATCGGACTGAAGTTGAATTTCAGGTGCGAGGCCTTCCTTATTGTGACACCAACTGTCCGCACTATTTTCGCGTCAGTTGGGATGAGAAGCAGCAATACAAGATTCCCCATCAAAAGCCGGGTTGGGCGGAATTTTGTGCCGATAAATGCGGCTCATGTTATGTCCAGAAAGTCCAAGCGAAGCAGCAAAAACTTGCAGCTTTACGGGCTCTCAAAGTTAAACGCCACATTTCTGATCAGGACTCTGGCTCAATGATGTGGCTGGACCATGAGGGTAAATCATGTCGTGCCTGCAAGTGGATGATTGAGGAATCTGCCTTGGAGGAAGCAGGAATTCCTCTGCCTCCAAAGATTCATGCTGCATGTTCTTGCCCAAGTGACCAATGTTACAAGACTCGGCTCAATGTATTGAGCCTACGCGCGGCGCGTTTGGAATTACGCAATCACAAAACTGACGAATTAAAGAAAAAACTACTTTTGAAAGCACTCCAGCAACCGCCAGCACGTTCTCAACCGTCCCCGCGGCCTCAACTCACCAAGCGAGAATGTGCTTACGTTTTGCTTCAGCATCTTTGCTTGCTCGGCGGCCAATCTCGCTTGCGTGAGTTTTCCGAAAGACATGGCTGGATCAAAAATTTGCCCGCCCAGTTCAGCGCGCAAATTCGCTACATCCGCAACAAGCTACTGGACGAGCTTTTAGAGGCTGAACTGCATGAGATACTCTTAGCTGAAGCCTGCCTCTCTGCCGCCTATTCTGATGAGTCAATCTCGCCGCTCAAATTTCGCCGAGACCTTCAGAGCGAAATCCCCGTATCGTTGAAGGAAGCTCATGGATAGACCTGTTCACACTTCTTTTTCACTGCAAAAACAGGCCAGTAACGGTGGACGCCTGGGCACTATTCACTTCGGCAAGAGTGGCAAGGTTCAGACACCAACTCTCTTTCCGGCCATTTGCATAATGACTGGGCCACCTGGATTTGGACGCCAGGGATCTCATTACAAGTATATCAAAAGGATTATGTGCCGCGAGTGGAGGCATAACCACTTCCTGACGGAAATTCTGCATTTCACAGACTATATGGGCACAAAGAAGTCCCTTGCAGAGTGGCTACAGAAGCCTTTCCAACTCTGGATGGACGAGATGATGCGAGGTGGAAATCGAACCCTTGAGGATCAAGGCGTTCCCGACGAAGATTTCGACTACAAACCTGCTGGTTCGCCCTATGAAGCATGCTTTTTCCTCGATTCGGGTGGCTATAAGTTACTTTCCAATAGTGATTTTAGTATTCAAAAATATGGCTACGAGACCAATCCCAATAGCATTCTCGAATTACAGACGCTAATGAGAGGCGATATTATTGCCTCTTTGGATTACCCGCTTGCCCCGGTCGAATACGATCAAAGGGCTCTTGTTCAATTGCAGAATAAGAGCCTTCACAACGCACTCTGGCTACTTGAAAAACTCTCCTCGCGAAAACCAACTGAGGATAAGCCTCTTGCCTACTTGGCAATTCATGGCGTGGACTACGAGTCCGCTCACGATTACACCGATCGTCTACTGCGTAAGTTGGATGTTCGCAAGTTCAAACATACCTCTTTTGGATTTGCCATCGGCTCTTTGGTTCCTCGACGCATTAATCGCGCGCTAGTCACCAGTATTGTTAAGGGGGTCATTGACGCCATCCGTGAGCACCGAAATGGATACTACAGTGAAAAGCCTGTCCACGCCTTCGGTATGTCAGGAGACCTCATCCCAACACTTTCCATGTTAGGAGTAGATACTTTTGACACCAACGCATTTGTTCAAGGAGCCAAAAATCTTCGATACATCTTGCCGCCTCGTGGGGTATCGCTTTCACTTCGAGAAACTCGTTCGATCGATGAGATCTCTGTGGATACTCTTCGGGCTTGCGGTTGTCGCGCTTGTTCCCGCTACTCCAATTACCTCGAAACATTTAAGAAGCTGTGTCGGATGGAGCGAGATCAGCAACACGATTTTAAAAAGCTCCACGGGCGCAATTTTATCAAGTCCGAGGTCTACGCCTTCTTGGCCCTCCACAATTTGGAAATTGAGTATCGCGAAATTGAGGCTGTCAAATCTGAGATCCAAAAAAACACGCTTCCCGAGTATGTTCGCGCCTACGCCGAAAGGGCTAATCATCGTGGGGTATTGCTCCGCGCCTACGAGGCTGCCACTGGAGAAATCGTCGCGCGAGCCCCCGGCAGAAAAGTCTCGCTCGAACTAACCCGTGAATCCTTTGCTGTAAGCGACACTTACCGGCCGCCAGCAGACAAGGACGTGCTGGTTCTTCTACCGTGCACCAAAGATAAGCCCTATAAAGCAGCTCGTTCAAATCTCGCTATTCGTAGCGCATTGAACAAGGATTCCCGCATTCATTTCGTGACTATTTCCGGGCTATACGGGCCGGTGCCCGAGGAATTGGAGGAAGAACCAGAGATTCTTCAATATGATTACATTCTCTCACCGGAAGCAAAAGAGCAATGTCAAGCGGTTATCGACCGTTTAACGGATTATCTGAATCGCTTTGGCCCACACTACAAGATGATCGTCGCTTACGTAACGACGCGCGCGTATCGTCATGTTGCCAAGCAGGCGCTAAAAGCATACGGCCGCGGGTTAATGTTACCCAAAACCCCTAAAGAGCAGACTTCCAAGGAGTTTCTTAGATACGAAAACATTGGCGAACTCCAGAAAACTTTAGAAGTCCACATATTCAAACGGAATAAAACGCACTTCCAATTATCGCAAAAAATGTAACTTATAAATTTCCAGCGAAAAGCAGTAGAGGCTCCAGAAGCCCAGTTACCCCAAGGGAGCTGGGCTTTTTTATGCCACAAATAATAGCAAAAATAGAAGTTGTCATCGAGAAATCAGGGATTTCTGTTACGACCATAAAAGCTGAGATTCAACTGGAGGGTCGAGCGTCCTACACTGTTTCTCTTACAAAATCTTTCGGTCATCCCGAAATTATTAGGATTGATAGTACTAGCCAAGAGCCAGCTACTGCTTGGCTAACGCTTCGACTAAAACAATTGGTGGACGAGGGACCGAGCACATCCACGATTAAAGTTCCTGTAGATAGTTTAAACTTACTACCCAAGATTACCTACAGATGCTCAAGCTGTCAGGCGAAACTATTCGAATCCTGGGGCATCTCGCCTGCGATACGCATCATTTGTAGAAAATGCAAAACACTGGGAATCCCAAAAGCTGACTAAAGGAGCGAGTTGTGCCTAAATCTTACCAGTCGGATTCTTTTTTGGACAGGCATTTGCCTGGTTCGATGGAAAAAATACGTAAGATTAAGCATATAATATTTACCTGCAATAATGATATTGAATTAATTGAAAGTATTTTAATCCTGGGCCCCACAGGAGCGGGCAAAAGTCGGTTGGCGAAGATTATTACCGCGCACCGATGCTGGGTAGCTTTTCAAAAAAGCCGGCAGCTAAAAGGCGAGCATATTAAAGAGGAGGAAGCTGATATCTACCGCAAAAAATGGCTGGAGTTCGGATTCGAACGTATTCTCAAAGACTTCGGAGATCCGTGGGATTCACTAAGTATCAGTAATATTGAGGGAACTTTTTTTGAATCAGAGCTTTTTGGATATGAAAAAGGTGCTTTCACTGATGCGAAGCAACAAAAAAATGGAAGACTTGAAAAAAAGTTTCTCTTTGACTTTCTCATTGACGAGATTGGCAATGCCCGAATTTCTACTCAACAGAAATTGCTTGAGGTGCTTCAAGAGAAGACATTTACCCGGATGAGTGGGCGAGAGAAAATTTGTTGCTCGGCACGTCTTGTCTTCGCAACAAACCGTCGCATCGAACGAATGGTGCTGGACGGATCACTTCAAATTGATTTTTTCTATCGTTTGCTAAACGGCGGCATCATTGAATTGCTCCCACTTCGTGAGCGAATCGAAGAATTAGAAGACATTCTAAAATCCGTTTTGACTGGGTTGCAAAACAAATTGCCCCATTTGGATCCAAGGAAAAGCCTTACTGTCACAGCTGAGGATTTAGCATTTGCCAAGATTCACCGATGGCCAGGAAATATTCGAGAGCTGGAGGCCGCTCTTCGGAACTGGCTCGCCTCCCAAAGATGGGATCCAAGCGTGACACTGGAAGAGACGGTTTTCAGGAGTTCGATCCTTTATGAGGAAGTTGAAGGGGTGGAGGAGAAAGATCCACTTGTCAGTGGTCTGCATGCCCATTTCAATAACCGCATTGCAAAGGCAGAAGAAGGCGACAAAATTACGTCCCTATCTGCAGAAGTTAAAAAGCTTACACACGCAGCCCAGCGTCAGTTGGCAGAACTCTTGATTTCGCTTGGCTATACGAAGAGCATCGAGACGCTTGGCCGGGTGATGGAGAATCCCTCGGAGCAGGAGCTTAAAAGTACAAGGGAATGGGTTTCCAAGCGAAAAAGGACGGGCGTTGCCATTTCCGGCAATGAAATTGCCTAAATCAGCAATCATGCTGTCTAGAAAATTCAAATCTGAAATTACAAGCTGTTGGATGGTAACAATATACAATTTAAGACATTACTGAAACATCTTTGGCATGAGAAAAGCCCATGATTGGTTATCTTATGCTAAATCCTGGAATAACAGTTTGGAATCATAATTTGCTCGATGATTTTCTCAGTGAACTGGAAGCGCATCCCCAATCATATAAGCATACGGTCCTCATTTCGCCGTTTATGAATCTTGGAGCGAATTCTCGGATGGCAAAAAGGCTGCGGCACCTCGCCTCCACGCTAGCTCGCAGAGGAGTCACTCTAGACATTGTTTCAGACCTCACGCCCTTTCGCGCTTCCTCATTTTTGGATTTTCTTACAGGTGAACCGCTTTTCAAAGGGTTTCTAGGCCTTTGCCCTAAACTGCATTCCAAATGTGGCTATGCCGTTTCAAAAGTAGGAGCTCACATCGCATTTGTCGGCTCCGCTAATTTTACGGACGCCGCCCTATCCCGAAATACAGAGCTAGTTATAGCTTTGAAGGCATCACCGGCATTTCCTGAGACTTGCAATGTTTTTAATCAAATTAAGCAGCAAGCTGATGAAGTTATAAGTCGGTGCGCCAAGGTAACCAAAATACCAACGTGCAAACCAATCCGCGCGCTATTAATAGAACAAATGGAATAATTCACCCTCAGTACAGAATAAATCAAACTACAACGAAAATTAATTATATGAGTAAATTCACTAACTTTTATTATCTTAAAAACAATCGCGTCAACTTCGAGTTAGATGTTCGACGCGATGCCAAATTAGTTTTCGGTTATACCAAACTAAAAAACCTAGTGGACTCCATGCTAGACGACGCCATGATTAGTGGTACGCCACCAAAGAGTTTTTGGTGGGGGCAGTTCGGTTGTGGCAAGACCCACCACTTGCATTACACCGAACAAACTGTCGACGATGTGATGCCCTTTAAGGTTGTTCGCTTTGATTTGCCAGAGGTTACAAGTAAGAGTGTCTTTAACGAGCTGCAACAAAAGCTTGTCACTGAAGTTGGCTATCTTTTTTTCGCCAGCTGCTTGTTGCTCATTGTCACGCAAATGATAGTTGGCTTGAGCAGCTGGTCGTACCACAAGACATTAAACAGGCTTTTGTTACAATGAGTAGCAATCCGCTCAAAGCGCCCGAAGCATGGCGCTTTCTAGCTGGCATTAAAGTCGATGATGCAGGAGGCATCGGTGTGACAAAAAAGCAACTTACAGAAGGAGAAGAATTTGCCGCCGTTATTGGTATTATCGCAGAGGTAATTCATCTACAGGAAAATAAAATGCTCCTCTACCTAATAGATGAGTCCGAAGGCCTGGCTGGTGTAACCAACGCAGATGCTCAGAAGAAATGGGTGCATTCTCTGCGCAAATGTCTTGATCTCAGAGTTGGTTTTATCTTTGCCATAGCTGCGGAGAAGCAGCAGTACTTGCCCGAGATCCTGCAGGCACAGGAGGTCTGGCGACGCGTCGGCGAGGATTATATCGTCGGACTCCAAGCACTCCAAGTGTCAGAAATAGAGAATTTTTTGCTCGGACTGCTGCATGCGTTCATAGACCAGGACAAACTTCTTTTGGCTGAAACAGCTAATACGTTTGTTGCTTATCCCGATTATGATCGAAACACTTTTCCCTTTACACAGGAATCTATTAAAGGGTACGCAAAATATCTTCACCACAATCAGCAGAATGCAAAACCATCTGAAATTTTAAAAAATCTTCAAAAGGTTACTCACGCAGCTGTTCGAGCGGAAAAACGAGTCATCGACCGTGATTTTCTGAATACAGCAGGACCCGATGGCCAAACGTGCTTCTACGAGTAACACTGTCATGAGCAAATACATCGTTGAACCAAATATCAATGGAGATGTCACTTTGGGCGAAGGCGATCGAACGAATATCGTGTTCGTGGGTCGACTTGCCGAGACAGGTGCAATCCGGAACGTCTATCAAGACGTATCTAAAGAGTTCGTAAGTATCATCATAGGCCAACGGGGCAGTGGAAAGAGCTTCAGCCTCGGCGCACAGCTCGAAAGCCTTTGTACTGTCAACAAAGAGTCATCCATCGGAAAGCGGCAGGACGATCGCGGCGTGCTACTTCTGGATCCCAACGCCAACTTCTGGACTAGTGCTATGCCTGTCCGAAATGGCGAGCACCCAAGACTAAAAAGACAGTATTCCGCTGTTACGAGTTGGCATCTTAATATAGAGGACGTAGCCATACAAGTGTGGACGCCAGCGGGTTGTCGTTCTGTCACAGACCATGCATGCGTTCAAGAATACTTCTTCGATACGTCGGATTTTACCTGTGAAGATTGGGCGCAGATATTAGATCTCGACACTACGCAGGACGCGCCTGGTCAGCTACTTTCTGACACTTATTATAAACTTCAAGTTTCGGGTTGGCATGATGGCTCGCGGCATATTGCCCCCGGAGCACGAGTAGACATTACAGCTTTAATTAACTGTTTGATTAACGACTCCGACATTAATACCGGAGCAGCAGGGTATCAAACTAATACAATTTCCTCTTTGAAAAAGGAATTGGTCTCGCTTTCAAGGCGACCTCTATTCGCAAACGCAGGAACTCCGCTCACGTCGCTTATAAGGCCTGGTGTATTTAGTATCTTGATGTTGCCTTACGAAATTGGTCGTGGGATGCGGTCAGTTTTGGCCAAAGTTATTATAAATAAGATGATGCAACAGCGACGAGAGGCAACAAAGCTTCAACAGCGCCTGGATTTCGAGGAAACGTCAGAGGAGCTTCGAGCAGATTTGCGATCAAAAGTCTCAGGTCTCATCCCTAGAACCATTCTGGCCATTGACGAAGCTCAGGAGCTGCTCGGTGACGCCGGCGGAGACGAGCGTGCAGCACTCGAAGACTACTGCCTGCGCGGTCGAGGCTTTGGTCTTTCGATGATCCTCGCAACTCAGCGCCCCGAGTCGAACGCACTGAGCGCCAAGGTCGCTAGCCAGGCCGACACGTGGTACATCCATAGCCTTGGCTCACAAGGGAACATATCAACCGTATACAATAACTTGGTAACATCGTTTCCTGAAAGCGTTTCAGATGGCCGTCAAACACTGGATTTTTACAGCTTACTTAGGTCCCTGAAGACAGGTCAGTCTATCGTAGCTGCAAAATCCATGGAAACTGCCAATGGAATTCGTCGGGTGTTTGTCATGGATACTCGGCCCCGTGTCAGAATTCACGGTGGAGATGCATCGTGATAATTCCTCTGATTACCTCGTACACAGAGTTTCAGCAACGCCTTGGTTACTGTAAACTGATTTTAGCTGTTTCTAAGCGGGCCGCCTCCCAACCAGAACAGATACTAAGACAATTAGATCACATACTCTTTAAGTCTACACAAGATGGGAAAAGCACTTATCTTGGGCAGCTATTGGGCAAATCGATTCAAGCTAAGTTAACCCGATCACATCTTCAGCTCCATCGCACTTTAGAGGTTGCCGATACAACGATAAGTCTGCGCAGTTTCGGAAATGAATCGAAAGAAATCTTCAGCCTATCCAGGGCACTTGGATTAGTCGATGAACGTGTAGTGATGCTCGAAAGCGCAATGCCTCTCGTTCGGCTAATTCCTGAAAGCTCCTGGGATTTGATGCGAGAATCTTCGCAGCCCGAAACCTACAACCCCATGATCTTAGATTATGGTACAAATAATGTTAGTGAAAAAACTTTTTTCTTAATCCGTCTATTGAGCAATGACATTGCCTTTACGCTACTCCCTCTTGCCCTCCGCAAACAGAATCGCACTGCCTTTCATCGCTACGTAGACTGGGAGGATCAGCCAAATGATAGTTTTCAAGAGAACATGCTGACAGTCGTTTACGAAGATCTGATATGTAGCGCCAAACCGAGACTTTTTGGGGAAATTCGGAATGCTAAAGATTTGGATAGCTATTTCCTTGGGGATCCTCGCAAAAGACGGACTCACCCTGGTATGCGGCAATACGCTCGCTTCAGACATCAGGCAACTCCTCGTCTTGAGTTTCTAAAGCAGCTAGGGATATTATCCTCTCAAGTTCCACCAACGCAGTACTCTTATTTGTTTACGCATACAACAGAGGTTTACTGCGACTACATTCAGAATGTTTTTCTTCAAGGAGGCTTAGATACTCAGGATTTCGTGCGAAAGCATGCTTTTAAGCTAGCGGGTTTGATATACCAGAAGGCACTTCGCCTCGCTGCTGACCAGGAAGAAGTCTTTCGCTATTTCCTGCAAGCCTACGTTCTCGTAAAACGGGAGATGGGCAATACCCCAGCAATGAGCATCTGCGTGCTTGGCTGTCTACTGGCGCAGAATAAGTCTATTTTGATTGAAATAGACGAGATGTATCAGGTAGGTCGGGACTACTCTCGCAAGTACTCGGAGTTTCTGCGTTATTCGGGTGGAAGCGCCCAAATTGGAGACTATTTGATATCAATCGATCACAGATTGCTTAAGCAATTAGGAATTCCCAACTATTGAGGTCCAACAGACTATGCGTTCAAAAATGCCAACTTGGAGTGATGTCACAAATAGCCCTATTGGAGAGGTAGCTTCGATTGTTTGCGAACGGTCGAGGGCATGGTCCTTACTAGGGAAACATATTGAGGATTGTTTTATTTCTCACGGAGCTCCTCCAAAGGCGAATCTTGATCCCTTCAAAGTATTACTTCTACTGCCGAATCTTCAGTCATTGTTTCAAATCAACAACGTCTCGCGCGATAAAGAGCTTTTTGATCTTGCTGACTGGGCAAATAAAGAGTGTAGACGAGAATTGTCAGAATTCGAGAGTGCTCTTCGGAACTTCTGCTCCGCACAGAAATTCCAATTTGAAGGTGGATTTCCCCGCTTTGTTCTCGGTGGATTTCTTGAAATTAGAGTCGATGATAAGCAGCCAGTTTGTCGAATTGCCGACAAAAACTTCAAAACGCTCTTTCTTCCAACATTGGCATCGACGATTATCGAAACGATCAAGCTGGATGCCGCTCGGAAATTCGACCAGGTACGATTCCTTGAGGACTTATACAAAGCTTACCAGCGTGCCGCGATAAATGTAGGCATTCCACTAGGGGAGCCTATTCTTGCGAAGCAGGTTCTTCCAGAGCTAGCCTTTGTCAAGCAATCACCCGTATTTTTGAAATCGCCACTGAAAAGTACTTTTGTCGATTACAGTTTGAAAGAGTTTGCGCGCGATTTAGCCCGCATCCTAAAGGAAGACCGTTTTTGCGTTACTGACGGCAAGCGTTTACTAACCACACCCATCGCCAATTCTTCGGACGGTATCCCCGTAATGATTCATGGTGCATATCGATACATAGGCCGCATAGCGTTCATCGAAGAAACATAGCAATGAGCACTCTTGATCAAAAACAAGCCAAACGCCTCATTTTCCACCTGAAGGCAGGGACATCTCCCATCGATTGCGCTGATTTCTTAAACGTGGGAAACGAAGCGTGGTACAAAGCCGCAGTCGAGCTCTTTGACGACCTCACTCAAGATGGGGACTCCCTCGTCCGTTTCGTTCGCGGCTATTATGGTGACGGCAAAACTCACTTTTTAGGAATGCTCCGCTCCCTCGCGTTTAAGCAAGGCTGGAGCGTAAGCTACGTCACTGCCGAGAGAACTAAGTTACACAAATTCGAGATAGTGTATGCGGAGATCGTCCAGGCAATCACGCTCCCGCCGGACGTCCATCTCGTAGCGTGGCTCACAGAGCCCAATCCGAGAGGCGCGTTAGCACTCTTAACAGCTTTCTTTTCTAAAATCTATTTAGAGGTGTATGGCGCTTCAGATGAACGCGGGATCACTCGAATATCCATTCGCCACGAAGTAAAGCTGCGTGTCGCCACTTTTTGTTCCTCCAACGGATTTCACGATTTTGTGAGCCATGCGCATATGAATTTTACAAAGGCTGCGTTAGCCCAAGAAGCACAAGGGATGCATGACATGGTTTCATGGCTTCAGGGTAATGATGTTAAATTCAAGGACCAAGGAATCAGCAGACGAATTGATCAAAGAATTGCTAGGGATGTATTACGATGCTTAACGCAAATAGCCCAATACTCCGGTATTCGCGGAACACTGGTTCTATTGGATGAAGCAGAGTTGATCATGGCCCAAAGCAAATCAGTTCGAGTGAAATCTTATTCAGTTCTTCGCGACCTACTTGACAATGCCGATCCTCAGGCAGGTATGCGAGCATCTATTATATACATTGCTGCCACCCCAGAAATGTTCACCGCAAAGGAGGGATTTGCAGAATACGAAGCCCTGCGAT
Organism: uncultured Verrucomicrobiae bacterium; assembly: GCA_963812985.1. Lineage (GTDB taxonomy): Bacteria > Verrucomicrobiota > Verrucomicrobiia > Methylacidiphilales > UBA1321 > JABDGH01. The sequence goes on along the minus strand of CAWEXI010000005.1, from coordinate 1,039,158 downwards.
CCCGACTCCTCCCGGCGCTAAACTTTACGACAAAACAATTTATCGATTATCGTGACGTAGTAATTGACTTGACCAGAACCCCGCTTCAACTAGACCTCCTCGTCGAGTTAGCCAAAAAAGTGCGCGACATTCACTCCGTAGCTCGCCAATGGGATGCCGCAAAGCGGATTGGTGATCCAATTTTGCATGATATTATAAAAAAAATCGACAAGGGAGCGTCACTGGTTTCAAAGCCCCGCATGGTTGCCTCAGTAATAGCAAAGCTTCTTGATTCTGCGGAGCAAAATCCAAGTCAAGATCCAGCACTTTCCATCGAGACAACCATTTCTGAGTCCGCTCAAACACTTTTGAAACATTCGGAACCGGGAAAATGGGATTGAAGGGATTAGGAGTCCACATGAATGTGACCCAAAGCAGTGCTCGGCGTATAGTTCGCAATTTGAAGCGTGGTGTTTTTCCTCACGACGACATTGACCTGTTTACTGCTGGACGCGAAAATGAATGTGTTGCCGTCAATTCCGCCCTAGGGGACGTAGAGCAAGGAGGCAACCGACACTTCTTCCTGGAAGCGAGCTACGGGTATGGCAAGTCCCATATGCTGAAACTAATAGAGGCAATTGCACTAAAATGCGGATTTGCTGTTTCCTGGGTAACAACCGATAACTACGCTCATGCTTTTAATCACCCTTCCCGTTACCTGCATGCTTTGCTAGAAAATCTGCGAGTTCCTAATCTACACAGGTGCGGCCTAGCCGAAGCTTGCTACTACTGGCTTAGAAACAGCGAAAGGGAGAACATTCTCAAGTGGGCAAGCAGTCAGGCTCCGATAGCCTTCCGCGGCCCTCTAATTGACATGGGTGCTCACGAGGAGGAAGATAGCTTTAAAGATTGGCATCGAAGTCGGCTTGAAGGCAGGGACATCCAGCACAAAAGCGGTAGACCTCACTTTCTTGAAGTTATCGAGCGTTTGGCTGCGACCACCGCTCTATGCCGTGCTGCTAGCCTAAAAGGAACTGTCTTCCTTTTTGATGAAGTGGAATCCGTGGCAACTCTTTTAGCCAACGTTAAGTCGCGACTGCTTTCTTACGAACTCATCAACTCTTTCATCGATGTTCACCGATTTCCGCACTCCCTATTCGTCTTCGCCTCGACAGTTGATTTCGGGATCAAAGTTCGGATCGATTCTCGCGACTGCGCAGACTATGGTTATCCAGAAGGCAACAGATTTGCTAAAAGATGGTCAGCCGAGGACGTAACACTTTTAAAGCTGAAACCTATTGGTCAGAATGACAATTGTAAGATTTTGCGCATGATTCGCACCATGCACGAGATTGCATACGACTGGTCTTCCGACAAAGTTATTACAGAATCTTTCATAGAGATGTTTGTGAAGCAGGCTAAGTTGCTTCCGCAACGCGAAATCACTCGTAGCTTTATCACAATCCTTGAAATCTGCCAGCAACACCCAAACTGTAATCCACAAGCAGAGCTTGCCAGGGAGCAAAGCACTAAATGCTGAAATAAAATTCGAGCTTAAGATTTGTCGGCTATGCGGTGAATCGCTAGGAAAATTTCTTGTTTAAACAACAAAGGAGATAATTCAGGAAAAAATCACTTTTCGATCAGATTTGCAGAGCATTCTTCACCTGCATCCTTATTACAGGAATTTGCGAGAGTAAAATACGACGGTCGAAGCAAGGTTTTCCGAAAACGTCGCTCACAGTGTTTTACAATAGCGCAATGCTTGGGCAGCGCCCGTAGCTCGTGCGGTTTGATCCAGTATTCGTCGTGATCTGTCCAACTCATGTTACTTTTGCCCAGCTGATCGCCCGTAGGTGCGTTTTTTGATGGTTTTTTTACCGATCGCGTCGGCGATCATGTCGGAAGCTTGTTTGTCGGCTGCGGTAAAATAAATCTTGTTCCCAAGATTAAGCAGAAACACTTCCGTCCGCTCCCGGCTTCCCATGGGCGGAATGTAGGAAGTGGGGGATTGCGTGGAATTGATCGTCGTCGCCCGCGCTCCACGAATTTTATCCACCACATTGAAATCGGAAATACCGTCTTCGCTGACGAGGACGGTTTCTTGGGCTTCATCGAGTACCATCACGATGAGGTTCTTCTTTCGACGATCATTCGCAGTGAGGTCGTATCGCCGGAGCGCATGAAGGTAAAACAAGACCTTCAAGAGCAGGCTAACGTACTTCTTTTCAACCTGATATTTCTGCGGGATTTTAACGCTGATCAATTTACCCTGATCGATCTCACTCAGGGTAAATGTCGGGTCCATCGGACAAAAGACCTCCGCAATGTCCGGCGCGGTAAATGGCTGGAGGTAATTGAAAACGGTGGAGCGAATACCGCTCAACTGTTCGGGCGGTTGCTTTTGCAACTCCACAAAGTAATCGGTCAACTCCTGGTGCTGGGGCTGAGCTCTTCGCCAATTCGACCAATTGCTGGGTAATGGTTTTAAGCTGGGTGAGGTCATTGATGATGTTGCAGCAATTGTCGATGGTGACGCCATGTCTCAAAATCTTGTAAGGCGGTGAAGCCGTTCTGAATGGCGGACTGGGCCGCATTCTTGAAAAAAGCCTGTCCTCCCTTTTGGCCTGCCGCCGTCGCGACATCGACAAGGATTTTGGCGTAGGTGGAAAACGGAATAGATCCGTCGGCCAGAAAATTCATGGTGAACGGCGGCTTCCAATCGGGCGGCGCGTTGTCCGGCCTGACTTCGATCTGGACCAAGTCCCTTTCGCATTGGAGGTCTTTTGCGATGGCCGCGAGCGGTTCGCTCAAATCTCCCTTCGTATCCAAGGCCAGAATCCCGATTTCGGGCCGGTTTCTTTTTCAAGGCATGGATGATCGGCACGACAGCGCTGGCTGTTTTGCCGGAACCGGTGCGGCCATCGATTTCCCATCCACGGCAAAAGTCCTCCTCATTCCAGCGGACTCCGCCGAGTTCCAGCACGTAATCCAGCTTTCTTTTCCTCGGGCAAAAGCCCTCGATAAACGAACCATCCTGTACCCAGCCCAAAGAGGATCGTGGCCGGGTTGATCGAATGGGTGAACCAAGTTGCCGCGACCGTGCAGTGCCCGCAGCCTAATGCGCAAATAAAAGCCAGCATAGGCACCCCATGATAAGAACGCCGGAAGCCCAACCTGACCAATAGGCTGCCCTCCACCGTTTGCGGTTATATTCGGTCGCCCTCGTCTGAATTGTTTGCAGGAGCTTTTCGAGCGAAGTGCCCAAAAGAGCCGCCTTTTCAAGACTGTCCGCGATAGGCTGTTTTAGTTCGGTCTCGATCTTGGCTTTAAGATTTAAGTGAGTCAGCGTCAGCGCCTCGGCCACTTTGCCAAGGTTGGCATCGATCTGCTGAATCGTAGTGGCGAAGCCTTGGCCTTGTCGATCCGACTTTCCAGAGCGGCGTTAAGCTCCATCTGGCCGGTCTTGATGATATCCTTCATGTCGGCCACTCGTTTCCAATGCCAGGCCATGAGGACAACGGCAGGATCGTTTTTCGGCAGATTGAAGGAAGTCATCAACCATTTCAGGTCGGTGGGCAGGTTGTCGCCGTTGAATACTTCCTCGGGCGGACGAAGTTCGATTTGTTCGGGCATAAGATTAAGGAAGTAAAAGGGTTTTCACGGTCTTGAATTGCGCGTAGCTCTGTTCCAAGAATCCGCGTACACGGGAACGGTCGGCCACGGTCACGTCGGGATGCTTCATGGCATCGCCGAAGCCGATGTCATGGTCATCGAGGTGGACTACCGTTCGTTCCAGCAACGACGGCAGCGTGATCTCTTGTCCTTGGTATTCTTTCAACAGGGACACGCGAAGCTTGGAAGCCTCGTAGATGGAGAAGTTCTTTCCCTTGCCGTAGTTTTTGACCACGAGGTACTCAGCCTCCTTGCCGAATCGTTGCACGGCGTCGCTCATAATTGCCGTACAGCTCTTATCCGGGGTGATGACGAAGACGAAGGTGAAAGAAAGATGCAGTTGTCCTCGTTCTTGGATCAAGCCAAGGTCTTTGAACCATGCGTCCAGTTCCCATAGGGAGCGGGCCGCGCAATCGACGAGCAAAAGCGGCTGCGTTTCGATCTCGTTGCGGATTTGGTCCAAGGCTCCCGGCTCCTGAATATCGAGCTGGGTGGTGGACTCGGGATAGAACTGCTCCAAGTTGGGATTCACCGGGTCGATGTCGAAGCCCCGAAACGGCTGTTTGAGGTCGAGGTAATATTGAACGATGGCGCGAGAGGTAAAACTCTTGCCAACGCCGCCTTTGTCGCCGGTGACAAAGACGATTCGTTTGTTTTGAGGGGATGTGTCGAGGTTTTGCATAGGTTAATAGGACCTGCGCAAAGTCCGCATTTTGGGCGGCTGCGAGGTCGATGGTTTTGGATCGGTTGAAACGGATGTACTGCTGGAACCGGGCACGACGGACGGCTCGGATGAGGGTGCGGCTTCGGCGGTTCCGTCGTTGCGCATGCGGGCGACTTCGACCTGGTACTTGCGACAGAAACGAAAAATCGCGCTTTCGGCGACATGCACCTCGTGCTGATCGAGGAAGGTTTTAATTTCCAGACACGTCGCGCCTTTCGCCTTCAATCCGAGCACGATGGCTTTGAAACGCTCCAACACGGCGGTTTGTTTGCCAGCCGGCTGAAACTGCTCCATTGCCTGACTGAGCGTGTGCTCAAGCTGGCGGTCAGAACTTGTCAGACTTTGACTCATGTCTGTATGACACGTCATAAGTCGTTTCCGTCTTAGGCTACTTTGTAGCCATTTTCACAACTGGCCAGAAACCGTCATAATCGGTTTAACGTCGCCAAACTTGGACTGGGGTGGTCGGCGGATATACTGACTCGACGGTAATGGCTCATTTTTGCCGAGAACGGCCACAACTTAAAAGACGCGTTGGCGTGCGGTCACAACTTCTGAGGCATGGACACAACCTGTCGTATGTTCGTAATGCCCGTTACGCCTGAACAAGACTTGTCGCTAACGCGGGTATGCGTGCGGGCGCGGATGCCACCGAATGTCATTTTAGGTCAGTGAGTGCCACTTTCTGCCTAAAAACTTTAGGGGTAGCGTGTCCTGTCATTAATACTTTGATCTGACATGTCTCATGTCCCTTTTTCATTCAATCTCAACGAGTTTAGGCTCGTCAGGATATCGTTGTAGTCCCGCAACGAGATGCGCCATAGATAACTTGTCATCTCTTCTTCTGTATCTTTTGAGAAGGATCCCGTCGTTGCAACAACACCGGCATGGGCTCGAAACCGATCCAGAACCCCCGCCAAAGCTCGTATTGGTTCAGCACTAAGCTTGCGTGATTGAGCCCATCTCTTGCACTGAATGGCGAGTCTAATGTCGACACCGGAGGCGAGGTGTCGAACGGCAATTAGGTCAACGCCTCCATCGGGCTCATTCCATCCCGAGATGCGCTCGGTATTGAAACCTTCGTGGCGAAATATCTCTGCCACTAGGTTCTCGAATGTTCCGGGATGAAGATTTCGCAAGACATCGGGATGCTTTTGGAGGTGCTCCACAAGCTCGGTGGTGCACTCCTGCAGTGCCGATACAATAACAGCTGGCGGCTTCGCTAGTAATTCTAGGCTAGTTAGTTCGACAGACGCGCCCGATCGCTCGATGCAAATAGTCTTTGGGCCCCGTTTCGACGTTTCTAACTCAAACGTCACCGCGTCACCGCATCGCAAATCGTCAAAGGCTATACCCCGCAACTCGTTTGAGTGGAAAAAGTAGTCGCGCTTATCGGACTCGGAGGCGATGAAGCCAAAGCCTCTATCTGTAAGCGTTTTGACGATCCCCTCTTGCATAGTCTCTCGCTATCCTGTTTTTATCTGAATTTGGCTAATCGAATTTCTTTTGGAATAGGGATATTGCTCGCCTAAATTGGGTGGGTCTCGTTTATTAGGAAAGTTTTGTTATAACTGCATAGGGGAGCAATGCCAACAAAATGGCTACAAAGTAGCCTAAGACGAAAATGCTCTGGCTCGTGTCTTAGTGAACATGGTGCGTTTCGATAAGCCATGCCTCCGAGTTTCCGGGGCGTTGCAGTATTTCTCGGTCCACATGGCCAAGCAGGATTACCTGACCGAAAAGGGGAAGGTTGAAATGACTTGGTACGGCGAAGGGGCCAAAAGGCTCGGCCTTTCCGGTGTTGTCGATGAAATCCATTTTGCTCGCCTCTGCGTCGGGAAGAATCCACTCACCAATGAAAAGCTCACGATGCGCGACAAAGGTTCCAAACGCCGGGTTTGCTACTTCGGGCAAATCTCCGCGCCTAAAGATATCTCTGTCGCGCTTCTGGTGGGCGGGGACAAGCGGATTGAAGGTTGGTGGAAAGATGCCGTTCAAGAAACGCTCACCGAAATTGAGCAGGTTACGGCAACGCGGGTTCGGAAGCGTGGCGCTCAGGTTGACCGGACGACCTCCAATATCATCGCGGGTGTGGTCACACATGATACCAGCCGCGCACTTGATCCCCAGCTTCACACCCATGTCTGCATCATGAACGTGACCTATGACGAGGTGGAGAAACGATGGAAGGGCATTCAGCCCTCCGGCTATTACCGTTACGAATCGTTCTTCCGTGAAGTCAGTTACAACAAACTGGCTGAAAGAATGATTGAGGCCGGTTATGTCCTGGAACGGAGCCGCTCCATCGGGTTCAACATCCAGGGTTTTCCGCCCGAATGCCGCGAAATGTTCAGCAAACGCCGCGAGGAGATCGAACGCGTTGCGGCGGTGGAAAAGACCCGGAATCAAGACCGCCTTCAGTCGATTGCCGTTCGCACCCGCGCAGCCAAAAAGCAGGTTGACCCTGACACGCTCAAAACTACCTGGCGTGAGGAGAGCCGGGAGCACCTGCCAACCGTACAAAAGGTGATCGCGCAAGCTGCCGGTGTCAGGAGAATGGAGCCTATATCGGAAGGCGAGGCCGTGGCATCTGCCGCAGAGCATCACTTCGAGCGAAAGTCGGTGGTGGACGAACACCTCCTGCTGCGGGAAGCGTTGATCGCCGGTCGGGGCCGCGTTTCTTTGGAAAAATTACGCAAGGAGGTGAACCGGAAAGTAGAAACCGGCAGCCTGTTGCGCCACGAAAATCAAGTTACCTCGAAACAGGCGAAAGACATGGAAATGGCCTACGTCACCTGGGCTTTACAGGGCCGCGACCAATTCGCGGCACTGGGGAACGCTTCCAAACTCGAAACATCTCTAGGTGATGACCAGCGGGCCGCCGTCCAAGCCATCTTAGCCTCGAAGGACCGCCTGGCTATCCTCCAAGGTGATGCCGGAACGGGCAAAACGACCTCCTTGCGGGCCATCATCAAGGGAATCGAGGCGCAAGGTTCCCTTGTCTTCGCCTGTGCTCCATCCTCGGGCGCAACCGATGTCCTGCGCCAGGAATTGACCGCTCAAGCGGAGACGCTTCAACAGCTCTTGGTGAACGTCGATCTTCAGCAACGTCTCAAAGGTCGCGTCCTGATCGTCGATGAGGCCGGGCTGATCTCCACACGCCAGATGCACGATTTATGCGTCGTTGCTCAACAACAGGGCTGTCGCGTGCTCCTGGTGGGTGACATCAAACAACACGCCTCGGTCGAGGCCGGGGATGCGCTCCGTGCGCTGCAAAAGTTCGCCCAAGTGCCCGTGGTCGGCCTGAAACAAATTCGTCGCCAGCAAGATCCCGAGTATCGCAAGGCCGTCGCGCTTTTGGCTCAAGGCGAGGCTTATCAGGCCTTCGGCCAACTGGATCGGCTCGGAGCCGTCCGCGAAGAAAAGGATTTCCGCGCACTGCTGGAAAAAGCTGCGGATGCCTATACCGCGCAGGTCGTGGCGGGTAAATCGTGCATCGCCATTTCTCCGGTCTGGTCGGAAGTTCATGCTTTCACGCGAGAGGTACGCCAGCGCCTAAAGGAAACCAACGCTCTGCACGGTGAGGAAGTTTCCTGTACCACGCTTTCCTCGCTTCAACTTACGCGGGAATCGCGCAGCCAGGTCGAAACCTATCAAGCGGGTGACGTTCTCGTGTTCCACCGGGCCGCGGGGCCTTTCGCCAAGCATGAGGCTGTCAAGGTGATCTCCAAAGACGGGAAGATGCTTTCCGTCCAACGCGCCGATGGCTCGCCCGTCGTCTTCGACCCAAGATCGAGCACCAGCTTTGATGTCGGCGTGTCCCGCGAAATGACGCTGATGGTCGGCGAGCGCCTCCTCATCCAGGCCAACTGCAAAGAGGCCAAGGTGAAGAATGGCGACATCGTGGAAGTTGTCTCCTGGGATGAAACAGGTGCCATTAAATTGCAGGATGGACGGCAACTGCCCGCCTATTTCCGCCAATTCACCTACGGCTACGCCAGCACGTCGCACGCGACTCAGGGCAAGACGGTCGATCATGGCTTCCTGATCCTCGGAGACGAGGGCATGAAGGCCGCCAATCTGAGGCAGGCCTATGTGAGCAATTCCCGCTTTCGGCTGAGTCAGACGATTTTTACTACCGATAAAAAAGCCGCCTTTACCGCAATGGCCACTCCGGCGGAGCGAATGCTCGCAATGGAACTGCCAGCCGTCAAACCCGAGAAAATTGCGCCTGTCGTGGCGGAGGACCCGGAAATAAATCTCTGGTTCCAACAAGCGCCCGGTCAACGCACCGGTATCAAGGTCTAATTACAATGCTCAAGACCCGTCCTTCCCTCGATGGTGAATCGCCGCTGCGTGATCCATGGTCCGGCTTATGGGGCAGCGTTGTTCCGGACGTGAAGTCCCTCTCCATGCTCAGGATCGAATTGCCCGCCCAAAACGGGAAGCAAGAAACGCACGCCTTCGCCTACAGCAGCCTTTCCCGCTGGATGTGCCGTAAGACCGGCGAGGATGAGGAGTTGGAAATCCACTTCGGCAAACAGGTGGTAAAGCTCCAGGGTCGCGGCCTGGGCAAACTCATCGACGCGCTTGACGAAGGGCGGCTCAAACTCATCCGCGCTTGCCCAGCTGAGATGAATCAGGTGACACCCTGGATTACTCGCCTGGAGGTAGGCATCGACTCGTCAGTGAAAGGAACTCCGTAATTGTGCACCAGCTTGGTGCACAAATGGTCTACAGGAAGCAAAGGCGTCTGGTGCTTACGGATTTAACTTCCAGTATTTGTGCTCATCGCCATTTCGGACAATGGCGCGATAATGTTTGAAGACTACGGCAGGAGAATTCCCCATCTCGGCGGCGGTGCGATTCTCCTCCTTAGTTTTCGCATAGAAATAAGATCCAAATGAGTGGCGCATCGCGTTGTGGGGCCATTCAGTGATTCCAGAAGCTTGGGCGATGTCCTTCAGATGTTCCCCGAAGACATCTTGATTAGCTGACGGTGCAACACGACCCTCAACCTTCACGTAAGGCTTAAGCCACGCCGCAAGATTGTCGCTGATCGTGACGAGGCGGCGCTGGCGGGTCTTCGCCTTGGCAGCTTTGATTTCAATGTAGCGGTCGTCCAGGCTGACCTCCGACCAGTCCAATGTGCAGATTTCGCTGCGCCGTAAACCGGCGAACAATCCGATGGCGATGCCGGCGACCATCTGCGGTTTTGGATCGAGTTTATCCGGCACTCCATTAAGCGCCGTTTGAAGCAACGCCTCAGCTTCCTTAACGGTGAGAATGCCTGGAGCACTGTCGTCCAGAATTGGCCTTTCGATTCGTGACGCCGGGTTGCCGGAGCAATATTCGCGGTCCAGCGCGAAGTTGAGCAAGGTGGTCAGCGTTACTAGGTAGTTCCGGCGGCTGCGCGGTGCCCAATCGCTTTCCGAAAGCCAATCCTCAATGTTGGCTCGCTCGATGTCTGCTACGGGTGTTTCACCAAACTCCTCGTTGATCGAGCGAAGATACGATTCGTATTGAACAAGAGTTCTGGGGCGAACACCCATGCTGCGGCGCGAGACGATGAATTCCTTGGCGACCTCCTGGAGAGTTTTGACTCCTCCAGCGGGTGCACGGCGCTGCAGCCAATCTTCGATAACTTGCGTGAGAGAGACATCGGTGGGAAGACGGCGAAACGCATCTTGTGCCTGTGCCAGTTGTTGGTGGCTAAGTGTGAATGCTCCCGTACCCGAGATTCCTCTTCAGATTGAGTACGCCAAGTTTGGGCAAAGCCAACGGAGATTTCTTGGAATCGGCATCATCACCGAAAATCCATTTGCGGGCATCGGCGAGATCGGAAAAATGTTTGATCTGAACATCACCTCCCGTGAACCGTTTGCCCAAACGAACTCGCCAATAGGGCACTTCTTTGATAACAATCTTACCAATTCCGACCCCGCTAGGGAGTCCCGCGACGGGCTTCTTTTTCAGGTTCGTAGCCATAACCCGATATTAGTAAGAAATTAGTCAGAAAACAAGCCTTTTGAGAGGAGAATTTAGCCTCATAACCTGAAGGCCGCAGGTTCAAATCCTGCCCCCGCAACCCCTTTGTTCTTCACGATGTGGCGTAACCATTGCATCAGATGCGATGTTGCAAATAACTTGCATGAATGTAGTCTAACTCATGAAGACTCAGTTAAACAACGACTCTCCGAGCGACGCCTCCTTCGAGCCAAAAGCTCGCCCCTCGGACCTCGCTCTCCTCGACGCTTATTCGCAGGCCGTCGCGTCGACCGTTCGCGAGACCGGCCCGGCCGTCGTCCACATCCAGGCGCTCTCCGATAACAAAACCCGTGGCGGGTCGGGGTCTGGGTTTTTGATTTCGCCCGACGGGCTCTTGGTGACCAACAGCCATGTCGTTCATGGCGCCGCTCAACTTCGTGCCCAGACGCCGGATGGCCGCGAATCACGGGCGGACCTCATCGGCGACGATCCCGACACCGACCTGGCCGTCTTGAGGATCGATCTGCCCGATTTGCCCCATCTCCATTTCGCCGATTCGGAGAAGATTTCCGTCGGCCAGATTGCCATCGCCATTGGAAATCCCCTTGGCCTCGACAATACCGTAACCGCTGGCATCGTCAGCGCCCTCGGCCGTACTTTCCCGGCCCGGACGGGTCGATTGATCGACAATATTCTGCAAACCGATGCAGCCCTGAATCCGGGCAACTCCGGCGGTCCTTTACTCGATACGAGGGGGCGCGTGATCGGCGTCAACACGGCCATCATTCCGGCGGCCCGGGGAATCTCCTTTGCCATCGGCAGCAAGACTGCCGAATTTGTCGCCAGTTGGTTGATCAAGGAAGGACGCATTCGCCGCAGCTATATTGGCGTTGCGGGTCAGGATGTTTCCATCCACGAGCGGGTCGCGCGCTTCCACCAATTGCGCCAGCGGTCGGGCATTCTGGTTCAGACTGTAGAAAGCGAATCGGCCGCAGCTGAGGCGGGGGTCGAGGTCAACGATGTCCTGATCTGGCTCGACCATGAGGAATTGCGCTCGGTCCACGAACTGCATCGTCTCCTGGTTTTGCGCGAGCCCAACCATAAATCTCGCCTGACCGTCTTGCGCAAGCACCAGCTGGTCCATCTTTGGATTACGCCCCGTGAACGCCCATGATCGATCCATAAGTCGCAACTTGCAAAACGTGACTAAGCCGAGTCGCCGCACTTCGCGAAACGGTGGCCTGGAAAATTCCTACAAGTACTTCAGCCCGAAAGAAACTATGCGCAATGGTTTCTTGGCACATCAAATGCCAAAACTCTTTAACGTCATGAGCTTTCGTATCGAGAAGGGCGTCAGGATCGAGCAGGAAATTCGCCGGATTCTATTGGTGCAGGCACAGAGGCTTATCGACGACCTTCAAAGAAAAGATGTCAAGGAGGCGATCCACGAAGCCCGCAAAAGGTGCAAACGCCTGCGCGCGATTCTTCGCCTGGTCAGGCCGCTTGCCGAGGATCTTTATCAGCGGGAAAACCCGGCCTTTCGGGACATGGCCCGCTCACTCTCATCGTTGCGAGATGTGGATGCGCTCGCTGAATCTTTCAAAGACTTGGTGAAGCGTGAAAAATTTGGAGGGCAATGTCTCATGCCGCTTCGAGCGTTCCTTCAATCCGAATCCGAAGAGTCAGGTGACCGTGCAGCTGAAGTTCGGTCTCTGGTTGAGACCGCAACAGCGGCGCAGAAGCGGATGATTCAAGTTCGTTTGCCCTCCGGTCACGATTTTGAATTGATTGGGGAGGGTCTGTTGCGCAGCTACCGACGGGGCCGGCGCGCCATGGCTGCCGCTTACGCTCAGGACGAAGAGACCACTTTCCATCAGTGGCGCAAACGCGTGAAGGACTTGAACTATCAGGTCGAAATGTTGCGCGACATCTGGCCGCCCATCTTGAAGCAGTTGGGCAAGGAGCTGCACAAATTAGGCGACCTCCTTGGTGATGAGCACGATCTCGTCATCATGCGCGAGAGCATGCCCAAGCATAGCGATGATAAAGAAACCAAGGACCTGCTTCATTCCTTCTTCGGTCTGCTTGACCGCAGGGTTTTCGAATTGCAGGCCGAAGCGCAGGCCATCGGTTGCCGCGTCTATGCCGACAAGCCGAAGAATTTTATCCGGCGCATGCGCCGTTATTGGGACACGTGGCAGTCGGAGGTGACGCCATCCCTTGAGAGTGCACAGCCTGCGCTTTTAGCGAATCACGGCTGACTGGGTTGCACCACTTCTCAAAGCGGCGTCGTCGGTTGCCGGACGAAAACCTGTATATCGCGCGAAGCGGGCGTCAGCCATTGCATCAGTTCGATCCCCATGCATGACGCGCTGACCAGAACGCAGGCCAGCATCAACCAAAACCATTTCCAGCGCCCTCGAAAATAGGCCGCTTGCAGGCCGATCAAACACACGATGATGATGAAGAAATTTCCTGCCAGCATCATCACCAGGGCATCGAGGGACATGGTTTAAAATAGCTTTGGTAGATGGGTGCTTCAATGAGGCCGCGACGTAGGCGCTTCTCTTACGCGCACGGTCGCTAAACGAAAACGCCGCCCTGCGTGAACAGGACGGCGTTTCATCTCTCCTCCGACAGTAATTACTTGGTCGGGACGGTCGCAATCGTCTGCAGAATGCGGCTCGCGATCTTATAGGGATCACCTTGGGAATTCGGACGGCGATCTTCCAGGTAACCCTTATAGCCGTTGTTCACGAAACTATGCGGGATACGAATCGACGCGCCACGATTGGCCAGGCCGTAGTTAAACTTATCGATCGACTGCGTCTCATGCAGGCCGGTCAAACGCATATGGTTGTCCGGGCCGTAGACGGCTATGTGTTCATTTTTGTACTTATCGAACGCAGCCATGAGCTTCTCGAAGTACTCCTTGCCGCCCACCGTGCGCATATATTCCGTGGAGAAGTTCGAGTGCATGCCCGATCCGTTCCAATCCGTCGCGCCGAGGGGCTTGCAATGGAAATTAATGTCCACGCAATACTTTTCACAGAGGCGCATCAGGAGATAGCGGGCGACCCACATCTCGTCGGCGGCCTTCTTGGAGCCCTTGCCGAAGATCTGGAATTCCCACTGCCCCTTGGCCACTTCAGCGTTGATGCCTTCGTGGTTGATGCCGGCATCGATACAAAGATCGAGGTGCTTGTCGACGATCTCACGGGCGATATCACCCACGTTTTCGTAGCCGACGCCCGTGTAGTAGGGGCCCTGAGGCGCGGGATAGCCGCTGGCCGGGAAGCCCAGGGGCCGTCCATCCTTATAAAGGAAATATTCCTGCTCAAAACCGAACCATGTACCGGGATCATCCAGAATCGTCGCGCGCGCGTTGGTCGAGTGCGGAGTGAGGTCCGCATGCAGCACTTCGTTCATCACAATCGCGCCATTCCTTTTCGTTGAGTCAGGGTAGACTGCAACGGGCTTCAGCACGCAATCCGAACTGTGACCCTCGGCCTGACGGGTTGAGCTGCCATCAAAGCCCCAGTTGGGGAGTTCCTCCAGCTTCGGGAACTTGCTGAATTCCTTGACCAGCGTTTTGCCGCGGAGATTGGGGACGGGCGTGTAACCGTCCAGCCAGATATATTCCAATAGATACTTCGCCATGTGAGTGTATTTAGTAGTGGGTTGGTTGAGTGAGGGGGATCCTCTTTTTTGGAGGGGTAATGTACCATAAAGCACGCCCCATGCCAGCCATTTTAAGAGGATAAAACGCGCCATTTACCACAAAAAGTCGCGCGCTTTTCGCCAAAAGCATGGGCATAGTCGGGCTCGGATGGATCAGGTCAAAGACACCCTCAGGGCTCTCGTCCGCATCGGCTGGGATGGACGCGTCTACAAAACCTTCAGGGGACCCCAGGCGCAGGAGCGATTCGACAACGAGGTCCGGGTGCTGCGTCATCTGGAAGTCCGAGGCTGTAACTTTGTCCCCCGGCTGCTCGAGGCCGATTCCAGCCAGTTGCGCATCGTCACCACCAATTGCGGCAACCGGATCGACCATCTCGACGCCGATCGCCAGCGTGAACTCTACGCCGAACTGGAGCCTTTCGGCGTCCGTCACGGAGACCCCGAAATGCGCAACGTTACCTATCGACAAACCGATGGTCGTTTCTGCCTGATCGACTTTGAATTCGCCACCATCCTCCCCGGACAATCCAACTAACGTGCCAACTGCTCACCGCCTCCAATGGTTCGGGGAAACCAACCCGGGACATGTCCGGCCCCGGAATGAGGATTCTTTTCTCGCGCTCCAATTCGACGCCCGCGAAATCCAGTATCTCGGCAAGATTGGGGAGGCCGTCACCGAGAACGTCGATTTCGTTTTCGCCGTGAGCGACGGCATGGGCGGCGCAAAGGCCGGCGAACTCGCCAGCCGGATTGCGGTGGATAAAATCGCGCACCTCCTGCCCCGGTCTTTCAAACAGTCGGTCTTGGGAATGCAGACCGATTTCGAGGACATCTTCGACGAGCTCTTCGAGCAAATCCACCGCGCCCTGACCTTCGTGGGCGAAAGCGACGAGGACACCGCCGGCATGCAGGCGACCTTGAGCCTCTGCTGGTTCACGCCCGGCTGGATGTACTATGGCCACATCGGCGACAGCCGCATCTATTATCTCCCTGCGGCCGGCCGCGAAATCAAACAGCTCAGCCATGATGACACCTACGTTGGCTGGCTCCAGCGCACCGGCCAGATCAGCGAATGGGAGGCCCACAACCATCCGCAACGAACCGCGCTCCAGAAAGCCCTCGGCGGTGGCAACCAGTTCGTCGATCCCCAGGTTGGTGCCGTGGCTTACGAACCCGGCGACATCTTTCTACTCGGCACCGACGGCCTGACCGAGGGCCTCTACGACACCCAGCTTTTTGATCTTCTGCGCCGTCCCGATGCCACCGAAGCCGCCCTCAGGCCCGCCCATCGTTTGGTTGATGCTTCGCTCGCCCGCGCCGGTCGCGATAACACCACCGCCCTCGTTATCGAAGCGCTGTAGCGGCTCTTTGTCATCCTGAGCCTGTCGAAGGATCAGTTCTGCCTGCCTTCAAGATGCGGGCGCTTCGAATAAGCCAGCACCTTAGCCGGTGGTTGAGCGCACGAGTACGCCACACCACCGGAAAGATTCCCTGGAGCTTACCCCGGAGGGGTTACAGCGTTCTGCGACCGCACTTGCCGGTTCGAGAAAACCTCCCGAATAATCTCCTCGATCGGCACATCCTCCACCGTGAAGTCATCCACCTTCAGCGCCGAGATCAAATCCTGGCTCACCGCGACGATCCGCGCCCGGGGAATCTTCAGCCGAACCTCGCTCTCGTTCCTTTCCAGCACCTCGCCATATGTGCTGAAATCGGTCTGCGAAAATCCCTTGCGCCGCGTCAGCGTCATCATCTTGTGCGTCGCCAGCCGATCGATGATATCCTGCAACGCGCCGTCGAAGAAAACCTGCCCCTTGTCGATGATGATTACCCGGTCGCACAGTTCTTCGATGTCCTGCATATAGTGCGACGTCAGCAGCGTCGTGATCCGATTGCGTGCGGTGTACTCGCGCAGAAATTCGCGCACCTTCTTTTGCGAAACCACATCGAGTCCGATCGTCGGTTCATCGAGGAAAAGCACCTTGGGCCGGTGCAGCAATGCCGCGATCAGTTCCATCTTCATCCGCTCACCGAGGGAAAGCTCGCGTACCATCACGGCGAGCTTTTCGCGCACGTCAAGCAGCTCAGTAAGCTCATCGATCGTCCGCTGCGCCGCAGTGCGGTCGATGCCATAAATCACCCGGTTCAACTCCAGCGATTCGGCCGCCGGCAGGTCCCACCACAACTGGTTTTTTTGGCCGAGGATTAAAGCGAACTGCCGCTTGAAATCGTTCTGGCGACGCCACGGTGTAAAGCCCAGCACGCTGGCTTCGCCATTCGTGGGATAGAGCAGACCCGAAAGCATTTTCAGGACCGTCGTTTTGCCCGCGCCGTTCGGGCCCAGGAACCCGACCAACTCGCCTTCATTGACCGAGAAACTGACCTCCTTCGCCGCTGCCGTCTCCTTGAAGCGGCGGTGCCCCAGCCCCTTAAGCGCTCCCCAGAAACCGGCTTCCTTTTGGTAAGTGCGGTAGACCTTGGTTAGCTTGTGAACGTAAATGGCGGGCGACATGTGCTTAAGACGACCTATCTCTTTAAGCCATCACCGCAATATAGCAACAGCCTGTCATCAGTCACCGCTTCGGCACGTTAAAATTAAGCGTCCTTCGATCAGGGCACCTTTCATTTCTGCACGCACCAATTATAATTGACCCAGCGATTCTCGTTGCCCGTGTAGCGGTCGAAATTGCAATCGATAACCTTCGCGCCGTGGGCAGCCACGATCTTCCTGACTTCCGATTCCTGTAATCCGTACATGCCGATGAATGGCGCGACGCCATGTTTCCACCGCCGGTAATGTTCAATTATAAAGTCGGGCAATAGACTTCGTACGAACGAAGGCTGCACAACCTGGAAGCAAGCGACCCCGCCCGGCTTGAGGATGCGGAGGAAGTCGCTTATATATTGTTTCTGAAAAGCGGTCGCGGTGTGCTCCAGTGCGATTCGCGAAAGGATAAAATCAGCGCTGGCGTCCGAAAGTTGGCCAAGATCCGCGGCGGCATTGACCAAGTAGCTGCATTTGTCCGGAAACTGATTATATTCGCGCGCTGTATCGATCATCGTGTCCGAGATGTCGATGCCGATATATTTTTCGAAGCGCTGGCAAAGCGCTTGGGTGAGCCGTCCAAGTCCGCAACCGAAATCAATTGCCGTTCCGGGGCGAATCTCGATATTTAATTTCTGCAGTCCTTGCCACATCCATTCGATCTCGGCCACGCCATTGGCAAAAAACTCGTTCCGATCCCAGCGATTATTTTTCTTGGTCGGATCCGTGAGCACGGCCCACATCGGATCTGCCCTGCCGAGCGCATTCCAATTTTCCTGAAAGGCTTTGATGTTCATCGGCAATAAGGGGAAGAAAAATTGACTTCAAGCCAAAAAATTCTTAGATGAATTTGTAGAAAAGCAAGTTATTAAGTGCTCTAACGCCTTTCGACTGTCCCCAAGGCGGCTGATCAGGATTTGTTGCAATTTGGTGTCGGTTCTTACTTGCCGCCGCCCCCGTACGACGCGACAGTTAAAGGGCTATGGATAATACGGGCCCCCAAGTTTTCACTGGCAACGCAAACCCGGCACTGGCCAAGGAAATCGCCGATTACGTCGGCGTACCGCTCGGGGAGGCGACGGTCACCTCATTTCCGAACGGCGAGACCTTCGTTAAAATCAACGAGAACATCCGGGGCCGCGACATGTATATCGTCCAGCCCTCGGCCCCGCCGACCAACCAGAATTTGATGGAGCTGCTGATCATGATCGACGCCGCCCGCCGGGCGAGCGCGATGCGGATCACCGCGGTCATGCCCTTTTACGGCTATGCCCGGCAGGACCGCAAGGACCAGCCGCGCGTACCGATCACCGCCAAGCTCGTCGCCAATCTCCTCGTAGCCAGCGGCGCGAACCGCATTCTTTGCATGGATCTTCACGCGCAGCAAATCCAGGGCTTCTTCGATATTCCGGTCGATCATCTCTACGCCGCGCCGGTGCTCTATCGGTACCTTGCCTCGCTCAAGCTCGACAATCTCGTAGTCGTCTCGCCCGATGTCGGCGGGATGAAAATGGCGTCCGCCTACTCGCAATTGCTCCACACCGAACTGGCCATTGTCGCCAAACGCCGGACCAGCGCCACGTCGGTGGAGTCGCAATACCTCGTCGGCGATGTCCAGGGCAAGGACGTCCTGATGGTCGACGATTTGACCGAGACGGCCGGGACGCTCAGCGCGGCGGCCAAGCTGGTCAAGGCCCACGGCGCGCGCCGCATCCTGGCCGCGGTCTCGCATTGTCTCCTCACCGACATCGCGATCAAACGGCTGCAGGATTCGGCCATCGACGAGGTCATCACCACCAACAGCACGATTGTCCGGCCCATTCCCGGATTCAAGTTGACCGTCCTGAGCGTGGCCGGCCTGCTTGGCGAGGCAATCAAGCGCATCAACGGCGGCGAGTCGGTCTCTTCCCTTTTTGACATCAACGGAAAAGGCACCAAGGGCAATCAGCTGGGTTGACGCCTGGGATGGCGGAATCATTCTGCGCACCGCAGTAATTTTTTTCCGTGAAGATTTGCGACGTCACCCAATTTTATTCGCCGATCAGTGGAGGCGTGAAGCGCTACATCTCGGAAAAGCGCCTCCATGTCGTCGAGCATACGCGCGATGAGCATCACCTGATCATCCCCGGTGGCGAAAACCGCTACGAACGCGACGGCCGGCTCCATCTTCATACCATTCGCTCGCCGCGGCTCGATTTCTTTTCGCGCTATCCCTCCCGTTATCGGCTCATTCTGAACACCCGCCTTGTCCTCGATCTCCTCGACGATATCCGCCCCGACATCATCGAGTCGGGCGATCCCTATCATCTCGCCTGGACTGCGCTTCGCGCCGGCGCGCAACTCCACGCACCTGTTTTCGGCTTCTATCATTCCCACTTTCCCGAGGCCTATTTACGGACCGCGGCCAAGTATGGCGGCGCTTGGTTTCGCGATGCCGTGCTCAATTACGCGGAGGATTATATCGTCAAGCTCTACAGCCAGTTTACCGCGACGCTCGTTCCATCCGAGCACCTGCGCCAAATTCTCCACGGCTGGGGTGTGACCAACACCGTCACGCTCAATCTCGGGGTCGACACCAAGGCCTTTCGTCCGCTCCCGCGCCCACCCAATCTGCGCCAGGAACTCGAACTGCCGCCCGACAAAAAGGTGCTTCTTTATGTCGGCCGCCTCTCGCCCGAAAAAAACATCGAGATGCTGCTGGCCGCTTTCGAGGCGCTTCATGCCCGTCATCCCAACACCTACCATCTCGTCATTGTCGGCGACGGCCCGTTGCGCCGCGTGCTGCCCGCCACGCGTCACCGCACTGGCGCCCTGACCTGGCGTTCCTATATCCAGGACAATGCCAGGCTGGCCGATTATTATCACGCCGCCGATTTGTTCATCCATCCCGGGGTTTGCGAGACATTCGGCTTGGTCGTGCTTGAAGCGCAAGCCTGCGGCCTGCCCTGCGTCGGCGTGCGCGGAAGTTTCATGGACGCCAACATCATGGTCGGCCTCGATCTCTGGGCCACGCGAAACGAACCCAATGCCATCGCCGATGCCATCGAGCGCTACGAGCATCAGGACCTGGCCGCCCTTGGCATGGAAGCCTCGCGGATGGTCCATGCCCGCTTTTCATGGGACAAGGTCTTCGCCCGCCAATGGGCGCTCTACACTCGGGCGCGTCTCGATGGCGCGGAAGCGCTCCGCTCCATTGAGCCGCACGCCTTCCCGACCGACTGGGCGAGGGGATAATAATCCTCGAGGCGCATAATCTTTCGAATACGGGAATGCGAAGACGTAACATTAAATCGGTTGCTAACGAGTGGGCAACCGGCTTGGATGGCATTCGAAGTCCTTAGGAGCCCTAACTCTTTACAGGTAATGATTAAACCTCTGAAACTTTTGACAGGTGCGCTGCTCCTAACCGTACTGGCAGGCCATGCGTCCGCCACCACCATCGGTACCGGACAGACCGTCAATGATACTTCAGAGGTTGGACAAAATATCAATCTCGACGGGACGTTGACCAATAGCAATTCGGGCACGAGCGGAAATATCGATACCGGTGCTGCCCTGTTAAATCTGTCCGGGGATTTTACGGATGGTCTCGGAACGGGCGCGAACCAGGTGCAGTGGACGGGCAGTGGAGGTTTTTATCTCAGCCCGACTTCTTTCGCCAATCCATATAACATCAATATTGGTGGTCAAGCGACTCCGCTAACACTGACGTGGGGCCAGGGCGGATTTGTTCCGTTGGGCAGCGCGTTGGTTCTGGATGGCTCATTTACTTTCGAAAACAATCTCAATTTGGGGTCAGACCCGACGGCGACGCGGCAAATCGATGCGCAAAACGGGGGTGTCCAATCGGCTGGGTCTTCACTCGCTTCAATCTCGGGAATGGGTGGTTTGCTGTTGCAGGGTTATGGCTTGAATTCCACGAATCAGTTTCATGGCATCAACTTTGAAGGTGCGGTGTCGATCACGGGCTCGCTCAATATCAGCAATACGACCGTCTATGCTGGGCTGGCTGGCCAGACAAGCTATTTAATCAGCGCTGCGGGCATCAACGTGACAAACGGCGGTCTTTTCGGTGATGTCGGGGTTTCAGGTGGGATGCTTCAGCCTGGAACGAATGTTACGCTTTCCAGCGGAGGAAGTTTTGATCTGGGTGGCTCGCCCATTAATAGGTTTGGCTTGGCAACACAGACCCTGGGTCAACTTAAAAGTACCGATGCGACGACTCAGATTTACTTAGGGGTTGCATCGGGAAATGGGACAACTTTTACAGTGTCGCCCGCGATTTTGACGGTGAATAGCGGCTACTTCGCAGGGGAAATTGCAGATGGTAATGCTTTCGTGACGAAGCCCCTCACTGATCCCGGAGCAGGTGGATCAATCATCAAAACGGGAACGGACATCTTCACGCTCGCCGGTAATAGCAATACCTATGTGGCAGGCACAACGGTCCAGCAAGGCACGCTTCTCGTCACAAATACCTCGGGCTCGGCCACGGGCACTGGAGCGGTTACGGTGATGTCGGGCGGCTCCCTTGGCGGCACGGGCATCATCGCGCCGACCGGAACCAACAACGTGGTCGTGCAATCGGGCGGCAAAGTCGATTTGAGCGCTTTCGATCCGAGCTATGCGCCTGCTTCCTTGACCAACACCCTGACCCTCCATTTGGCCTCAACCAACACCGCCACGTTCCAGACCGGATCAAGCTTCGTGTTCGATCTCGGTCCCGCCGGGGCCAGCAGCGAATTGGCCTTCACCGGGCTGACCCAAAACGTCTCGCAAGTCGTCTTCAACAACAACCAAGTTAGCCTCAATATTCTTTCCGGCGCGGCGGATGGAACCTATACGCTCTTTTCCTTCGATCAAAGCGGCGCTTATAGTGGCATCTTGCAGAACGGCACCAATTACACCTTCGAATACGACTCCAACGATATTCAAGTAGTGGTAACTCCCGAACCATCCTCATGGTCGCTCGTGTTGTTCAGCCTTCTTTGCCTTCTATCCGCTCGCGCGGTACCACGCCGCTCCAATTGTCAAATTAAAAATGGCATGAAGATTGCTTGATTTTTGATTGTTGCCTGCGTAGTGTGGCCCTGTGGCTGGACATAGGACTACATCAAAATCTTTCGCTCGGGCAGACGCTCTCGCCCCAGATGCAGCAATCGCTGCAGTTCCTGCAGGCGCCCGCGATGGAGCTGCAATCGCTCGTCCAGCAGGAGATCGAGATCAACCCGGTGCTGGAGGAATCGCCCGACGAGCCGAAGCCCGAGGCCGATGCCGAGGATTGGGACAAGCAGCTCGAGGAACTGCGCCAGAAGGACGAGGAATGGCGCGAATATTTCTCCCAGAGCAACACGCCCGCCGCCACCTACAATCCCGAGGCCGCCGAGCGTCGCCAGTTCCTTTTCGATTCGCAGGTCGAGGCGCCCCATCTCTCCGACCATCTGCTCGCGGCAGTTGACCCTTGCCACCAGCAACCCCGAGATGCTCCGGGTCGGCGAGGAAATCATCGGCAATATCGACGATGCCGGTTTCCTGAAAGTGCCGCTGGTCGAGGTCGCGCAATCGGCCCGGGTCGATTACCCGGTCGCGCAGGCCACGCTCGATTTGATCCAGACCTTCGATCCCGTCGGCGTCGCCGCGCGCGATTTGCGGGAATGCCTGCTCATCCAGATCAACCGCCTCGGCAAGGCCGACGAACTCGAGGCGCAGATCGTCGGACAATGCCTGGCCGAGCTGGGCCGCAAAAAGTATCAGGACATCGCCCGCGCGCTGAAGGTGCCGCTGGAACGCGTCCAGGCCGCCGCGCAGTTCATCGCCACGCTCCAGCCCCGCCCCGGCTCCAGTTTCAGTTCCGACGACAAGCAGAACATCGTCCAGGCCGAGCTCAGCGTGCAGAAGATCGGGCGACGACTGGGTCGTGGTCATGAACGACGATCCCGTTCCGCGCCTGCGCATCAGCGACACCTACAAGGACCTGCTGGTCAACAACGGCCACGACGCCAGCCTGCGCGAATACCTGAAGGAAAAAATCCGCGCCGGCAAATTCCTGATCAAGTGCCTGCACCAGCGGCAGACGACCATTTTCAATATCGCGACGGAGATCGTGAAACGGCAGCGCGCCTTTTTCGATCAGGGCGTGGCGCATCTCAAACCGCTGACGATGAACCAGGTCGCGGAAGTCGTCGGCGTGCACGAGACGACGGTCAGCCGCGCCATCGCCAACAAATATGTGCAGACGCCCTACGGACTTTTCGACCTGAAATATTTCTTCACGCCCGGCTACCAGACCGCCTCGGGCGAGGTGATGTCCAACACCAGCGTGAAGGACGCGATCCAGGATTTGATCGCGCGCGAAAGCTCGACCAAGCCGCTCTCCGACCAGGAAATCGTCAAGATCCTCAGCGAACGCGGCATTCCGCTGGCCCGCCGCACCGTCGCCAAGTACCGCTCCGAGCTCGGCCTGCTTCCGTCGAACTTAAGACGGAGCATGTAGGCGCGAATACGCCTGAACGTTACTTCTTCTTCGCCACGAGCAGCGAAGAAACGGAAGCCGTGAATTTATATCCGCTGCCGAACGACAAGGGTTGGTGCGGCGTGCTCGCGTAAAAGGCCGTCAAGTCGGGTTGGTTCTTATCCTTGAAAAGGTTGATCGGGCCGGTGTAATTGCCGTAGGGAATCACTTGCCATCGCGTCGGGTTGAAATCCTTCAGCGGAATGCCGGAATCGTCCTCCACCACCGCAATGCTGTCGTCGAGAATGGCGTCCCGGATCGTCGAAAAATACCCTTCGTAAAGCAGGTACGACGCGGCTTTCAGATAGGTTATTCCCGGCGCCAGCCGTTGCATCAGCCGCACAAAACCGGGGTTGTCCTTCAGCCCGTCGTTGCCGAGATCAGCTTGAAAATAGAGCAGTGTCCGGCCATCGCCGTAGGTGATCTGCACGCCGGGCACACCGTGACCCTCGCCCCGCAGGTGCAGTGTTCCATCGTGTGCCAGCACGATATATTGAATGCCATTGATGGGATAACCTTCGCGGGCCAGAAAGACGATCATCGCCGGCATCAGCCCGTCCACCAACTGGTTATTGAAGTCGGTTTTCATGTCCTTCGTCTTGAAAAAGCTCGCCGCCAGAATCGTGAAGAGTGATGTCTTCACCTGGGCAAGGTAGGGCCCAAGCTTGCCATCCTGCTGAAGTTTTTCCAAATCGGGCATCGTCCCTACCGGCTCCAGTCCAGCCATGAGCAATACTTTCGAATCGGGAAAAAGCGTGTCGGCATAAAGATCATCCGGGCCGCTGAATGGATAAAAAACCGTGCCGGTCTCCGCCCGCGATCCACCCAGCTCCGAGTTGCCCCACGCGCGCATCGCGGCGAGCCGGACGCGGCTCAGATAATTCCAACTGCCATCCAGGCTCTCCGCATAGTCGCTCCATTCCTTGGTCGATTCCCAAGTCGGATCGCCGCCCGAAGCCTTTTCCCCCGCCAGCCCGCGGGCCGACGCATTGAGCCGGTCAAAGTCCTCCGAGGAAAGCGCTGTCGGCGGCAACAGAATGGAGGCTTGCGCCGAATCCGCCGGCGGAAGGGCCGGCTCGTCGCTCCATGCCGATAAACCGGGCGCCAGCAGAAGCGAGAGAACTGCTCCGGCTTGAACGAGACTACGGCGCAGGTGTCGGCTGGAAGGAAAGGCGGTCATAAAAAGGGCGCAGGCTTACGTCGAACTTTCCGGTAACGTTTCGCCGCGCAGTTGTTCCACCGGCACATTGCGACTCGCCCAAAGATAAATCGGTATGCCAATCAAGACCGTGGCCGCGCCAATCACCGTTTCGCGAAAATGATTTTGCGAATTCTGCACCAGGCACACCAGCGTGATCAGCGCAAAAATAATGGGCGTCACCGGATAACCCCAGGTGCGATACGGACGCGGCAGGTCCGGCTCGCGGAAACGCAGGACAATCACCCCCAACACCGCCAGCAGCGACCAGAATAACAGCACCGACCCGACATAATTCACGATGCTATCCGGCTTGAAAAAAAGCAGCACGAAAATAACGGCGAATTGATAAAGCAAAGCGACGTAAGGCACGCGCGTTTGGCTGGTCCGACCAAGCAGCCCCAGCGCCGGATACGTCTGGCCGATCGCTTCGCTGACCCGCGACCCCACCCACATCATCCCGCTGACATTCGCCACCAATCCCACGCAGATCAGGCCGCTCGTGATCCGCGCTCCCAGATGTCCAAAAATTTGCGCGCCGGCGACATGCGCCACTTCCAGCCGGCCGTTCAGGGACGCCAGTGGCGTGGTATAAAGAAACACTGCATTGACGGCGACATACAGCATGATCACGAACGCCGTGCCCAGGATCAACGCGCGCGGCAACGCCTTCGCCGGATTGCGCACCTCCTCGACAATATAGGCGGCCGCATTCCAGCCGGAATACGAATACATCACCCAGATCAGCGAGGGAAAAAACGCGCTGCCCAGCAACAGGACCCAGTCCGACTTGTGCGGTAGAAACGTGATGGGCTGCGCGGGCGTCGTGCTGAATCCAAAAATGACGAAGGCCATGATCAGCAGCACCGTCATGCCTGTCGCCGCCGCTTGAAAAGCGCCCGTAAAGCGCAGGCTGCGCAGGTGAGCGGCCGTCACCAGGAATACCAGCAGGAATGCCGCCGTATGTTCCGTATTGTTCGGCACCAGATGCGCAATTCCAGGGAAGGCCCGGCAAAGATATTGCCCGAAGACCTGTGCGCTCGCGGCAATGGGTGCGGCGAATCCGATCGTGGCCGAGCATAATCCGGTGCAGAATCCGACCATCGGATGATAAATCCGTGAGAGAAAATTATATTCGCCGCCGGAACGCGGCAGCGCCGTCGCCAGCTCCGCATAACAAAGAGCACCGCACAGCGCCAGCGTCCCGCCCACCACCCAAAGCATGATCAGCGGAAAGACGCTCCCGGTCAGAAGCGAACTTCCATCCGGTCGATTGAACCCCGCCACCTGAAAGCCGAGCGACATGAAAACGCCGGTCCCGATCATGTTGGAGACCACGAGAGCCGCGGCGGGCCAGGTCGAGACAACTTGTTTGGATGTTTTCACAGGTACGACGAAGGAAGGAAGATGCCGAGTCAGGTCATCCGCATCAATATCTAATCTACGACAGAAACCATCTTATGACATCGATCCACGAATGCTTCCTTATTTGGACGTTGCGCAAAAGAACCGCCTTCAACCGTAATCGATCGATTTCAGGCGCTTAGGGGTGCTTCCCGTTGCTCCTTTTTTGCAGGGCATCCGCCAAAGTTTGATCGAGCACGCTCATATCCACCGGCTTTAACAGATGCGCATCGAATCCCGCTTCCGTCGCGGTTTTGATGTCCTTTTCCCGGCCCAATCCGCTCAACGCCACGGCCACGACATCGCGCCATTCCGGGTGCTCGCGCACCTTGATTATGAACTCGAATCCCGACATGCCCGGCAGGCCGAGGTCGGAAATGATGATCTCCGGTGGCGTCCGATGGACCAGCTCCAACGCTTCCTCGCCACTCGCGGCCGTCGTCACTTCGCAGGAGCGTCGCTTGAAAATGCGCTCCAACGCTTCGCGCGTATCGGCGGAATCTTCCACCAACAAAATGCGCCGTCCCCGCAGCAGCCTTCGGTCCACCACATCGGGCAGGGGAGTCAGGCTCGGCACCGAAAAATCGACGGCCTTGGAGTCAATCAATCGCGGCAGCCAGAGCGTAAACGTCGCGCCTTTGCCCACGCCGGGACTCTCAGCCATCAAACCGCCTCCGTGAAGTTCTGCCAGCGAGCGCGCCACGGTAAGGCCCACGCCCAGCCCGCCGATACTCTGCGTGTGGGGCGTGCGCGATTGATGGAACATCTCGAAAATCCGCCCGATCTCCTGCCGGCTCAACCCGGCCCCCGTGTCCGTCACCGCGATACGCACTCCATCCTCCTGCGAAGTCAACCGCACCGTGATTTTCCCGCCCGACTCCGTGTATTTGATCGCGTTCGTGATCAGATTCGTGAGCACTTGCGCCAACCGTGTCGGGTCGATCTCCAGTTCCACCGGCTTATCGTTGGGGACAAATTCGAGCGACAGTTCCTTTTTCTCCCAATCAGGCCGAATCGCTTCCAGC
Organism: uncultured Verrucomicrobiae bacterium; assembly: GCA_963812985.1. Lineage (GTDB taxonomy): Bacteria > Verrucomicrobiota > Verrucomicrobiia > Methylacidiphilales > UBA1321 > JABDGH01. Next base: position 1,012,428 of record CAWEXI010000005.1, on the reverse strand, counting down.
GTTGCACGCGCCCATTCGTTCATCTCGGTCCGCTCGCGGAACAGCCGCAACTTGCGGTTCGTCACGCTCGACAGGTCGAGCAGTTCATCGAACATCCGCGACAACGCGCGTGCGTTCCGGTCGATCACCTGCACGCTCTTCAATTCGTCCGATCCCAGCTTGAAATCGGTGTTGAGCAAATGCGCGCAGGAAATGATCGGCGTCAGCGGGGTCCGAAACTCATGGCTCAGCGTCGCTAAAAATTCATCCTTAAGCCGGGCCGCCTCGCTTAATTTCTGGTTCTTGTCCTCGAGTTCCTTCGTCTTCAAATCGACCCGCTCCTCCAGCCCCGCATTGGCATAGCGCAAGGCCTCCTGTTGTTGCGAGAGACGCTCGTTTTTCTCCCGAAGTTCCTGTTGCGTGACCAGGATATTTTCGGCCATCGCGTTAAAGGTCTCGCCCAGGCTTTGAATCTCGTCGCCGGATTTCAGATGCGCGCGCGCGGAATAATCGCCGCTTTGCAACCGTCGCACCACCCCGGTCAAAACCTGGATCGGGCGGATGATCGAGTTGGCCATCGCCAATTGAATCAGCAGTGTGAAAACGCTCACCGAAAAAACGAGGATCCACATCAGCGTCACCCGCCCGTTGGCCTCGCTTGCCTCCTGCGCCTGCAGGTTGCCCAATTGGGTCTGCATTTCGGTCCGGACTTTCTCCGTCACGACGCGGATTTGATCGAGCAAATCTCTGCTCGACTTGTTCAGCACCTCAAGACTGGCGTCCTTTCCCTTGAGTGGCGTCATCGCAAAATCACCGATATCCGAAATCCAAGAGCGGATCAGCGCGCGACGCTGCTTCTCGGCATCGCTCGGCAGTACCAACGGTGGTTCCAGCGACGCCAGATTGTTATAAACCGACTGGCGAATCTGGGCGTAGAGATCCATGTCGCGCGCGTCCCCACTTTTCTGAAAAGCGCGTCGTTCCGCGTCCATCGCACTCAGCAGCGCCGGCAGCGTGTTCAGGCTTTCCAACTCCAATTCTTCGGCATGGGCCAGCGGCGTGTAAAGCCGGACACTGTTCAGCGACGAAGCCAGGTAAATCGCCAGAATGAAGAGCAGCGTCAGGTGACCGAAAAGACACAGCACCAGTCGCCAGACCATCCGGACTTGGATTTGTTCTGTTTTTTGGGTGGAGTCGGGTTTGCTCAAGCCGGGTACCATAACATGCTCGTCCGTGTTACGTCCATCCAACCGACGAGGTTTAGGCCACAATTTTGCGCGACATCAACAGTACTTGATGTAAAGCACGCTTGACATGCTTTGAGGGCTCATGGATGCTGTCAAGTAACCTTTACATCTGGAGCTACCTCATCATGCACACCAAAAAAATCTTTATCCGCTATTTCGCCGAAATGTCGGTAGCTTTTCTCTTCTACTTCGTCGTGTTGGTGGCCGTTCATCGGTATGGATTTCCCATGCCGAAGGGTACTTTGAAAACGTTGGTGCTCGTAAGTCCGATGATACCGGTCCTTTTGACCATCTGGGTCATCATGCGCGGAATACGGCGTCTCGATGAGTATGGTCGATTACAGGTGCTCGAGACTATCGCCATCACCTTTGGCATTACCGCCGGCTGTACGTTCACCTACGGCTTTTTAGAAAATGCCGGTTATCCGCGGCTCAGCATGTTCATGGTCTGGACCTTCATGGGTTCCGTTTGGGCTGTCGTCGCCATCCTCCGGCTAATCGCCGACCGATAACTTCCAAGGAAAATATCCCATGCCGCCGGGCCTCACGCGAACGCTCGTGATCTTCAGTCCTATGCTTCCGTTCTTTCTCATGATTGCGGTGGTCGTGCATTACTATTGGCGCACCGATGAATACCTGCGACAAGCCATCCTCGAGAACTTGGCCCTCACTGCCGCCATCACCGGCGTGGTGACCTTTATCTACAGCTTCTTCGAGAGCCTGGGCCTCCCGCGACTTAGCATGTGCACGATCATGCCGCTGATGGGCACAGTCAGCGCTGTCCTTTTCATTTTCCGCCGAATCGCCGTCCGATGAAAAATTCCCTGCGCGAGCTCCGCACCGAGCGTGGCTGGAGCCAGGCCATCCTTGCCGACCGCCTCGAAGTCTCCCGCCAGACCATCAATGCCATCGAGACCGGCCGCTACGATCCGAGCCTGCCTCTCGCTTTCAAGATCGCCCGGCAATTCCGGCTCAAGATCGAGGATATTTTCGACGCGAACGGCGCCTGATCGGTTTCCGCCTCCTCGGTAGCCCTCCAAATCGAAGCTTGGAATCGAGGTGCAGCCGCTCCAAAATCGAGTTCTTCTACATGAAGCGTTCGTTTTGGTCCCTCGTGGCCGTGCAAATTCAGGTCCTGCTGAATGACAACGCAGCCAAGCTCATGCTCATCACGCTCGGTGCGGCGGTGTCGCCTGAGCTCCTGCCCCACAAGCTTTTCCTGGACCATCCCGAGTACGCGGTGATCCTCGCCAAGCAAACCAAAACGATCCTCGCGGCGATCATCATCCTACCCTTCATCCTTTTCGCTCCCACCGCAGGCTGGGTCTCGGATCGTTTTTCCAAACGCAGCGTGATCGTCACCAGCCTTTGGGCGCCAGTTCGCCATCATGGGCATGATCGGCATCGGCGCTTTTTTTTCACAGCCTGCCGGTCGCGATCTTCGGCCTGTTTCTGCTCGGCGTCCAATGCGCCTTCTTTTCCCCGGCCAAGCAGGGCATCATCAAGGAAATCGTCACGGTCGGCAAAAATCAGCTCCGCGGTCGGCGTCGTCGAAGTCACCGCCATTGCGAGCATGCTTATCGGCGGCCTGGCTGGCGGCGCGCTCTACGATTTCTGCCTCAGCACACTGGCTAATCCCTGGCACGCGGCCGAGGCAACGATGGGCGTCTTGACCTGCCTCGCCCTCCTCTCGCTGATCGCCGGGTACCAGATCCAGCCGACTCCGGCGCACACCAACCAGCCCTTCCGCACCGCTTTGCTTTGGGAACATTTCGGGCAGCTGCGCGACGTCTGGCGCGAACAGCCGATCCGCCTGTGCGTGCTCGGCATCAGTTATTTTTACGGCCTGGCCGGGGCGCTCTACCTGACCCTGTTCGAGGTTTCCGCGTCGCTCCACGCCAACCAGGTCGGCACCGCGTCCCACACCGGCGTCTACGCCGCCACGCTCGGCCTCGGCATCATCTGCGGCAGTTTTCTCGTCACGCGCATGACCACGCACCAGGTCGAAATCGGCCTCATCCCCATCGGCTCCGGCGGCTTGATCTGCAGCGCCCTGCTCGCCGGCGAAGCCAATCCCAAAAGCGCCATCTTCCTCGGCGCTCTTTTCGCCATGGGCCTCGCCGGGGCGCTTTTCGTCGTGCCGCTCAACGCCCATTTGCAGGAGCAGGTCGAGCCTGAACGCCGCGGTCGAATCCTCAGCGCCAACAATCTCTTCGTGAATCTTTTCGGCATCATCGCGGTCTTGATCCAGTACATCGTCTCGGCCGAGTTCGGCGTCACGCCCCGCCATCAGCTTCTCCTCTACGCGATCCCGACGGCGCTCCTCACCGCCTACATCATTTTCCTCACCCCCGAGGGCCTGCTGCGTCTCGCGCTTGGGCTTGTTGGGCCGCACCTTTTATCGCGTCACGCCCGTCGGCCTCGATGCGCTTGCCCGCCACCGGCGGCGTTCTCCTCCTGCCGAATCACATCTCCTACATCGACGCCGTCATCCTGCAACTGGCCTGTCCGCGCCCGATCCGTTTCCTCGTCTACGACCAGATTTACCGGGCGCGCTTTCTCCACTGGGGCCTGCGCCTGCTCGGCGCCATTCCGATCAGTCCCGAAGATCGCCCGCACCGCCATCGAAACCGCCGTCAACGCGCTGGCCCGCGGCGAGGTCGTCTGCCTCTTTCCCGAAGGCGCGCTCACCCGCACCGCGACGCTGCAAAAGCTCAATCGCGGCTACGAACTTATCGCCCGCAAGGCCCACGTGCCGGTCATGCCCGTCTGGCTCGAGAATGTCTGGGGCTCCATCTTCTCCTATTACGGCGGCCAGTTTTTCTGGAAGTTGCCCCGGCGTCGTCCCGCTGCGCGTCTGGCTCTATTTCGGCGCGCCCATTCCCGCCGCCGAGGCCACGCCGGCGGTCGTCCGCCGCGCCATCTACGATCTATCCGAGAACGCCTTTCAGGCGCGGCCCGAACTGCTCTCCCATGTCGGCTACGAAAGCCTGCGCGGTCTGCGCAAAAGGTTCTTCACCACCGTCATCACCGACGCCTACGCCGGTAATCGCTCGCTCACCGGCGGCGAACTCCTCGCCATCGGCATCGCCGTCGCGTTCTGGCTCCGCAAAAACGTCCCGGAAAAGCGCGTCGGCATCGTTCTGCCCACCGGCCTCGGCGCGACCGTCGCCAATCTCGGCGTCGCTGCTTTCCGGCAAAATTCCCGTCAACCTCAACTTCACCGCCGGTCGCGCCGCGAACGAAGCCGCCATCGCCCGCGCCGGCATTCAGCGCCTCATCACCGCGCCCGCCGTCGTCGATCAGGTCAAGGATTTTCCCTGGCTCGACAACCGCATCGATATCGCCGAGCTCTGTCAAAAGCTTCTCCCCGGTCACCCTCAAGCGCCTGGGGCTTGATGGCCTGGCTCGCGCCACTTCCGGTTCTGCGCCGCTGGCTCGGTGTTCCCAAAACCGGCGACCGCGAGGAAGCCGCCCTCCTTTTCACCAGCGGCAGCGCCGGGCGAGCCCAAGGCCGTCGTCCTGACCCATCGCAATATCCTCGCCAACACCGCGCAGATCGGCGCCGTCCTCGGCCGCATCCATCTCGAATCGATCCTCGGCTCGCTCCCGGTTTTCCACAGCTTCGGCTTCACCGTCACTTTCTGGTGGCCGCTGCTCGGCGGACCGCGCGTCGTCACCTATCCCAATCCCGCTCGATACCCAAAAATTGATCGAGACCATCGAGCGCCACAAACTCCAGCTCCTCATCACCACGCCGACCTTCCTCCGCGCTTTCCTGCGCAAGGCCAAGCCGGAGCAGCTCCGCTCGCTGAAGATGGTCGTCACCGGCGCGGAAAAATTGCCGCTCGATCTCCTCCGCGAGTTCGAAGCCAAGTTCGGCCTCCAGGTCAGCGAAGGTTACGGCATGACCGAGGCCTCGCCCGTCGTCGCCGTCAACCTCTTCGACGAGCCTCCCTCCAGCATGAACCCCGATGGCGTGCTCGGACGCCGCATCGGCAGCGTGGGGCGCATGGTCCCCGGCCTCACCGCGCGAATCCGCGATGCCGAGACCGGCGAGGACCTCGATCTGTTCCAGTCCGGCATGCTCTGGCTCCGTGGCGCCAACGTATTCGAGGGGTACTTCAAGGACACCGACCAGACCACCGCCGTCCTCCAGAACGGCTGGTACAAAACGGGCGACGTTGGCCGCATCGATGAAGACGGCTTTCTTTTCATCGAGGGACGCATGAGCCGCTTCTCCAAGATCGCCGGAGAAATGGTGCCGCATCTCACCATCGAGCAAAAAATCATCGAGGCGCTTAACCTCCATCCCGCCGAGGGGGAGGGACCCGCCGTGGCTGTCATGGGCGTGCCCGACGACAAACGCGGCGAGAGTCTCGTCGCCCTCGTCACCGTGCCGGTCGTACAGGCGGAGTTGCGCAAGCGTCTCGTCGACCTCGGTCTGCCCAACCTCTGGATTCCCAAGATCGTGAAGCGGGTCCCCGCCATTCCCATCCTGGCCACCGGCAAGCTCGACATCCGCGCCTGTCAGCGCTTGGCGCAGCAGCCATCCCCCGCGCCGGAGCCGGTTGCCTCATGACCATCCTCGGCATCGGCATGGATATCGTCGAGACCAAGCGCATCGCTGAATCGATTGATCGCTTCGGCGACCGCTTCCTCCATCGCGTCTTCCTCGAAGACGAAGTCGCCTATGCCCGCAGCATGAAATTTCCGCATCTCCATCTCGCCGCGCGCTTCGCTGCCAAGGAGGCGATCAGCAAAGCTTTCGGCACCGGAATTGGCCGCCAACTCGGCTGGCGCGATCTCGAAATCATCCGCGAAGCCAGCGGCGCTCCCCGCGTCCAACTCCACGGACGTGCTGACCTCTACGCCAAGTCCCGCGAGGTCCATGCCATCCACATCAGCCTTTCCCACACCGCCGAATACGGCGCGGCCAGCGCGGTCATCGTCGGTTGATTGCCAGATTCACCCGCTTGCCGCGCGACTGTTGCTTGTTCTCGCGACCCGCGTGGCTATGGTAGAATAGTTTTTCGCAACGAGACTTCTTCATGTCCCCGCCCACCCCCACCGTTCTCGAAATCCATTCTGGAATTGTCTTGAGTGGCCAGTTGAGCATGGTCAAGGACGTCATCCTGACCGGCAAATTCGAGGGCGAGCTGCAAACCCTCGGCTGTCTCACCGTCGCGTCCGGCGGCGTTGTCACCGGCACAATCGATGCCGGTGCCCTCGTCCTCGAACCCGGCAACCTCGTGCAGGCCCGCGTCAAAATAAGACCGACCCCCAAGACGCCGACCCGGCCCCAAGCCGAAGTCGGGAGTGCTCAGGCAATTTCATGGAAAGGCCGCTTGGAAAAGCTCAAGGAATTTGCATTCGGTCGCAAATAATTTGGTTCCGCAATGAAAAAACCGACTCTCCAGGAAGTTACCTGCCCCTCTTGCCAAGCCGTGCAGAACGAGCCTCTTGGCGCCATCTCCACCAACTGCCGCTCGTGCGGAACCTATTTCAAGTTGCAGTCCAAAGCAGAGTCGCGCACCGTCCGCGCGCCCAAAACCACCCGCGAGGTTTTCTGCGTCAAGTGCGGCGCCCCCAACCTCGTCGCGACCGCGGCCCTCTCCACCCAGTGCATCCGTTGCTCCCACTATCTCGAGCTCGGCGATAAAGTCGTCCGCGGCGTCCAGACCGGCAAGCTCTACGCCTACGATGATGTCCTTTTCGCCGAAGGCTGTTTCTTCAAGGGCATGGAAGCCACCGGACGCCGCATTGAAGTGCGCGGAAAAGTTTTCAGCAAGTTGCGTGCGACCGAAGAAATCATCGCGATCGAAGGCTCCCAAATCTCCGGAGAACTCCACGCGCTCACCGTTCGGGTCGAGCGCGGCGCCGTCGTCAAGGTCCAGGAACTGACCTGCGCTCGGTTGCTCGTCAGCGGCACGGTGGAAATCACCGGTACACTTACCGCCTCGGAAATTGTCCTCAGCGACGGTGCGGTTTTTTCCGGACGCCTGCAGATACCTGAATCGAAATTAAGAGTCGAGACTGGAGTCAAGGCCCAGTTCGATTCGATTACCTGCGATGAAATCACCATCGAAGGCGACGTGAAACTCGGCACATCGCTTACCGCCGAAAAAGTCGTGGTCCTCAGCGGCGGTGCGCTCACGTCGCCTGTCGTCCGCGCCGCGCGCATCGAAGTCACCCCCGGTGGTTCGCTTCAAACCTTGATCGAGAAATATGTTCCCAGGGAAGCGCCCACGGGGCCGGACCCCGAGCCCGAGTCCCAAGCCGAGGCGGCCTGATGCTATCGCCAGCGCCTATTCGTAAATGTAGTTATCGCGACGCAGCTTGTTGATCAGGTCGTGGAAATCCTGCGCATGCGCACCCCCGATCTGCTCCAGCCGCTTGTAAATTTCGATCGCCCCGCGCCAGTCCTTTTGCGATTCACGAATCCGCCCCGCTTCCCAGCCCGCCTTAATCTGCCAGGAAAACTCCGGCGTCGTCGGCGAACTCGAATCGTCTCCCGCGACCCGTCCGTAGAGCACGTCGAGATAACGCGCCATCGCGTCGTCGGTCCGCCCCATCTTTTCCAGGCATTTCGCCGCGCTCACGTCGGCTTGGTTCCGGTCGGCAATCGTCCCGTCCTTGCTCTTGATAATTTGATCGAACACATCGAAGGCCAGTGCGTAGTCGGCTGGGTCCTTTGTGCCGCCGAGTTCAAAAAGACACTGTCCCTTGAGCAGACTGGCCTGCACAAAAAGCAGGCCCGTTTTTTCCGTCGCCAGCACTGAATCGTAAGCCGTGATTGCCTGGTCGAAATTCAATTGCTGCTGGTAAACATGTCCCTCCCATAGTCGCGCGTCGGGCTTGAGCTCCGACGTGTCCGGAACCTTCTCCAGCAACGTTTGCGCGGCGGCGTAATCCTGATGCGCGAAGGCCGCCTGACCCGCATAAAAATAGGCGTGGTCGGCATCGCTGCTGTTCGGATAATTCGTCGTTAATTGCTGAAACGCGTCCTGCGCCCGCACATAGTCCTGATGATCGAAATAAAATTCGCCGAGTACAAAATAAGCCTCCGGCGCACCGGGCACATTCTTGTATTTGTCCGCCAGTTGCACGAGCAGTTGCTCCGCCTGGTCCTCGCTGATTTTTTTCAACTCGTACGAAACCAGCACGCCACGTTGTTGCGCCGCCAGCGCATCGCCGGGAAATTGGTCGGCGAGCATCTTACAAGTCGCCAGAGTCCCTTCCAGGTCGTTCGTTTGATATTGGAGATCGTCCAGCGCCTTAAGCAGAGCCTCCTGGTCAGCGCCCGTTCCGCCTGTTGCAATCGCCTTTTGATAGACCGATTTCGCATCGTCGGTTTTTCCCGCGCCGGCCAGCAGCTGACCCTCCGCCAGCGCAATCGCCTTCAGATGGACACTCTTCGGAAAGCGCTTCTTGAAATCAGCTTCAGCCTTCGTAAAAACATCGCTTTTGTTCAGGTCCGCCTGCGCTACTAGAAAATTGTAAGCGGCATTTTCCGCCGTCGCGTCCGTGCCCTCGGAAACCAGGGCAAATTGCGCCGCCGCTCCCGCGTAATCCTTCGTTTGTTGAAGCAGGACATAACCAAGTTGGAAATGTGCCGCGCGCACCAGCGCCGGATCCGTACTGTTACTGATGCAATTTTGAAACGCCTTGATCGCCTGGTCCGGCTTCCCCGTGCGCGCATAGAGCTCCCCCAGTTGATTGTTGGCCGCCGGCACCCAGGGACTGCTCCCGTAAGCCACCAGCAGTGATTCCAAAATGCCGATGGCCCGGTCGTCCTCGTGATCTTCCGCCAGCACCGCGCCGATCGCGAAAAGTGCCGCCGGTGCGGAAAGATCGGACGTCTTCGCAAATTCCTGGAGCTTCGTCACCGCCTCCGGCAATTGACCGCTCGAGCGCGCACATTCCAGATAAGACTGGAACGCATCCAGCCGGGTCTTTTCATCTTCGGTCAAATGGTAGGTTTGTTCATAGGCCAGCATCGCCTGGTCGTTTTGCTGCAGCGCGTGTTGGGCCCGTCCCAAACCCAGCCATGCCTGGGCCACCAGCGGTCTCGGAAAAGCCTGCGGATCGTTTGTGATGCTTTGGTACGCCCCGACCGCTTTGTCCGGCTGGCCGTTGGCGACATAGGCTTCTCCGAGCCAATAATCGGTTTCCAGTGCCACGCCCTTTTCCGGTTCTGCTGCGAGCAATGCTTGCAGCCCGGCGATCGCCTCCTTGAACTGGCTTTTTGCCAACTCGATCTTCGCCAGAAGCAATTGCGCCTGCTGACCCGCCGGGCTGCCGCTCTTGTCCTTGATCAGCGCTTGGATCAGCGGCAGCGCGTCCACTTCCTTGCCTTCCTTGAAAAGCGCCCACGCCAAACCTAGATTGGCCTCGTTAAGGTGACCGTTCATATCCATCAGCGCCAGCAGCGCGCGATATTTTTGTTCCGCCTGCGGCCATTTTCCGGCATCGAGCAAAAGCTCGGCCTGCCAGAAAAAGATGTCCGCTTCCATGGCTTTGGAGACTGTGCCGCCTGGCGTTTGTAGCGCGGCAAGCGCCGCGTCATCGCGCCCGAGTTGATAAAGCGCGCGCGCCTGCAGAAGCTCCGCCTCCGGGCCCAGTTCGGTTTTCGGATATTTTTTTAGCAGCGCGAGCACCCGCTCATTGCACAAATCAAATGCCCCGTCCTTGAATGATTGCTCCGCCGCCTGCAACTCCTTCTTTTCCTCATCACTCGGATCGGCGTGGACGCGCAATGAACCAAACGCCAACAGGAAACAAATCGACAAAATTCCGACAGAGTACCGCCAGCGGATTGGGTCTCGAGCATTCAAGACTAGTATTTTCTCACAATCCGAGAGCTCCGGCAAAGGCGATTTTCCCCGCCAGCGAGCCCCGATCCGCTAAATGGTATACAAGTACGGATTGGTCTCGCGCTCGTGGCCGATAGTCGTACTCGGTCCATGGCCGGCATAAACACGCGTCTCGGACGGAAGCGGCAGAAGATGTTTGCGCAATCCTTGCAATAGCGCGGAGCGTGAACCTCCTGGCAAATCCCAGCGACCCACGCCGCCGCAGAAAAGCGTGTCACCGCTAATCAAAACACCCCAGCCGGGATGATAAAAAGCCACGCTCCCCGGCGAATGACCCGGAATATGGAAGATCTGGAATTCCTCGCCCGCACAAACGAACTTCGCTGAGCCCTGCTCGACGATTTCATAATTCTTCACCCGTGAGGGCGCGCGGATGGGCGGCACGACGCCGAACATCTTCACGTAGGACGTATCGAGCACCATCTCCTGGTCCGCATGGTGCACGTAAACCGGGCAATGGTAATCTTCCTGGATCAACACCGAGTCCCACATGTGATCGAAATGACCGTGAGTCAGCAAAAGCGCCACCGGCTTAAGGCTCGTCCGCATCAGCTCCCGCGCCATGCCTTCCGGTGCATCGAAACAGAGGACTCCCTCTTTTCCCTCAAGAAGGTAACCATTGGTTGCCAAGTCGCCTCCGGTAAAGACGCGCGGTGAAATCATATCTATTGGACGCTATTCGGTTATGAAGTGTTCGATTTGATACTTTCTGTAATGTGTGCAGCAGAACTCGCGCCGGAAGCTGGGGCCTCCTCTGACGCTGCTGGCTTCCTTCCCGCCCGTCGCGCGGCCGCCGCAAACTGCAAGCGCGCTTCGCGAATTTCCTGCGCATACGTCGCGGACGGATTGTCGCCCGTCGCGTCGACCGCATGCCGGGTCGGATAGACCGTGTAATCGAGCGAGAACAGCCCAAAGCGTGGGGCAAAAGAGCCCCACTCGTAGTTGTCGAAAAGCGACCAGTGCAGGTATCCGATCAGCGGCTGCCCGCGTTCCACCAGCCGGTTGATCACCCGCAAATGTTCCCGCAAATACTGGCTGCGCGCCAGGTTGTCTCGGCGTTGGAACGGGCTGTTGTTGGGCAATCTCCGCAACGCCATCCCATTCTCCGCAATCAAAAGCGGCAACCCATAACGGCCCAGATGCTTGACGAAAAACGCCAGGCCCTCCGGCAACATTCGCCAGTCCCACCATTTGCTGGCAACGCTTTCCAGCACCCAATCGCGGAAGGACCGCTTTCGGGAATCAAAATCATGCCATGTCGGCCACCGCAGCGCGTGGGCGATGAACGGGTCGTAGTAATCAAACGCGATGTAGTCGAGCGGAACTTCGTCGCTCTCGTAAAGCAAACTCAGCACCCGTTCCCACGCCGGCAGGCGAAAAGCGCGATGCGCCAGAAGATGATGAACATGCTTCAGCCATTGTCCGAGAAAGTAACGGGGTCCGTGCATCGGAAAAAGCCGGGCCGCGTTGAAGCGGGCATCGAAGGCGTGGGCGCGCTCCATCAGGTCCTCACGCACCATCTCGCGCGACACTTTGCGCGACGGGGCAAACAGCAGATCGACCATGGCCGTGTCGCTCCAGTAAAGATCGCTGGCATAGTTATTGAAGCTGACCATCGGCTTGATCTTCGACCCCGCGTAGAGCTTATGAATCAGCCGGTAGGCCCGTACATGCGCCTCGACCAGATGAGCCAGACATTGCACCGTAGGCTTCATGCCGATCGGGCTTCCGCTGGGAAAAATCCGGTAGAGATAATGGTTGAAGGCCTGGAGATTCGGTTCGTTAAGCGTTATAAACCAGCGCGGTGGCGCGCAGCCAAAATCCTCCGGCAGCGCCCGAAGCAGGTAGGTCAGGGTGTGTTCGACAAAAGCCAGAAAGCGCTCGATGGTCTCGGGCACCAACCACGCATCGAGACCCAGCCAGGCCGGATAAACAAAATGATGCAGCGTGATGATCGGCTCCAGCCCGTGCGCGCGACAATCGGCGATCCGCTGCGCGTAACTGTAGAGCGCCCGCTCATCGAAGGGAGGCGTTGGCGCGCCGCCGGCCAATCCTTCCGTCGGACCCAGCACCGTTCCCGGTTGAATGCGCGACCATTCCAGGCTCATCCGAAAAGAGTTCAACCCCATGTCGCGGCATCGGCCAAAGTCTTCATGCGCCAGCGTCCAGAAATCTGAGGTCCGGCCCGAAGGCACGACGTCGCCGTTCGCCTCGGCCCAGGCCCAGTTGTTCAGCGGCTCCCCCGGCCCGTTGAAACCGCCCTCGGCCTGATAACCCGACGTGGCCACGCCCCAGAAAAACGTCTCGTCCGGCCGGAAAGGTCCTGGCAGCGCAGTCGCCTCGGGAGTTACGTCCGGCTCAAGCCCCTTCACCACCGAGGGAAGGCGGTGAGTGGTGTGTCCGCTCGGCAACGACATGGCCACATGGTACGCCTTTTCCGCTCCGCGCCAAGTTTTCGTATCAGCGTAATCCGGGTGTACTCTAGCGTCACTCAAGAGATCTCTGTGAAATAGATTCTTTAAACAATCTGTCCTCCTGAGCTTGTCGAAGGATCAGCTTAGTCTGCCTTTCTCAGAGTGGCCGTACTGATCCTTCGACAAGCTCAGGAGGACGAAATCCTAAAGTGTGCCTTTCGCAGAGGTGTCCTTCGGGCGGGTCAACACGCTGCATCCGAGCGCCAAGTCACGTCACTGACCGGTATGTTCGCCATATCAGAATGATTTACTAACGGAGGTTGAAGGTTTTGCTGGAACACGATAGGCTTACTTTTTGCTCTCTCGTTGTAACCATGCGCACGTTGTTTAGTAAACTGGGTCAAGTCGGTTGGTCCTTCCCGATCATCCTGACCCTGTTGGCGCTATGTATCGCCAGCATCTTCGCCATCACCAGCGCGACTTATGGTAATGACGCACTCAAAAATGCGCCCGCCTCGCAGTTCTGGTATATCCTTGCCGGCTTTCTGATTTACCTCGTGGTGGCCCTTACTCCCTACCAGACGCTGGTGCGCATTTCGCCGATGCTCTATGCCGTCGGAGTCTGTCTCCTGCTTGCCTGCTTCATTCCCCACATCGGCAAGAAAACCTTCGGCGCGTACAGTTGGGTGAGGATTGGGCCGTTGGGATTTGAGCCGGCCGAATTCGCCAAGATCGCCTATATTCTGGGGTTGGCGTGGTTCCTCCACATCCGCGAAAACAAAATCCAGCGGTTTTCCACCGTGTTCATGGCGCTGATCATCACCCTGATTCCCTTCGCGCTGATTTTGAAACAACCCGCCCTCGGCTCCGCTTCCGTTTTCTTTCCGATTTGCTTTGCGATGCTCTTCGCCGCCGGGACGCGCGTCCATTATCTCTTGCTGCTGCTCGCGCCGGCGGTGCTGGCGGTGGTGATGGCCTATTATTGGGTGCACGTCTGGGACCGGCCGGTGCCGTTTTTGAAAACATTCCAGGTCGATCGCATCAAAAGCTTTTTCGATCCCAGCCTCGATACCAAGGACAAGGGCTGGCAGGCCGACCAGGCGATGATCGCCATTGGTTCCGGCGGCATGGATGGCAAAGGCTGGCGGCAGGGCATTGAGACGGAGCTCGGCTACCTGCCCAAGAATACGAGTTATAACGATTTGATTTTCCCCGTGGTCGGGGAAGATTTCGGGTTTCGCGGCGGTGCTCTTCTCATCATATTCGAAGGGATCGTTCTGCTATGGTGCGTGTGGGTGGCAAGTCGCGCGCGAGACAAAATTGGGGCCCTGGTTGCCGTGGGGGTAATGACGATGCTGTTCACGCATATTTTTGTGAACATCGGCATGACCATCCAATTGGTGCCGATCACCGGAATTCCGCTGCCGTTCGTCAGTTACGGCGGCACCTTCCTGGTCGCGTGTCTGGCGGCCATGGGCCTGGTGCAGAGTGTTTGGGTCCACCGCAAAAACTTCGACCGGATATGAAGACATTCCTCTTTCCCCCGGCCACTTCCTCCTTCCGCCCCCAAGCGCGGAAGCCAAAGACATATGATTTTAGACAAAATACGCGGCTTTCTCGGTCTTAAGAAAAAGGGCGAAGAAAAAGAAATCGTCATCTCCTGCGAACGCCTCGAAAGGCGCGTGGCCGTGCTTGAAGGCGGGCGCCTGGAGGAATTCTCCATCGAGCGCGAAAGCGACCGGCAGATTTCCGGCAGCATTTACAAGGGCAAGGTCAAGAACCTCGAGCCGGGCCTTAAGGCCATGTTCGTCGATATCGGCCTCGATAAAAACGCCTTTCTACATTACTGGGACGCCATTCCCGTCCGTCGATGCCGGAGTCGAAACAATTGAGCGGGGCAACCACAAGAAATCGCAAAAGCGAATCACGGCCAATGATATTCCCAAAATTTATCCGCCCGGCTCCGACATCATCGTGCAGGTGACCAAGGGCCCCATCGGCACCAAGGGCCCGCGCATCACGACCAACATCAGTCTCGCGGGCCGCTATCTCGTCCTCATGCCCTTTTCCGATCAGAGCGGAATTTCACGCAAGATCGAGGACCCCAAGGAACGCCAGCGCCTGCGCCGCATCCTTACCGATCTCGACCTGCCCGAGGGCATGGCCGTGATCATCCGCACCGTCGGCGAAGGACAAAAGGCGCGTTTCTTCGTGCGCGATCTTCACGTCCTGCTCGAGCAATGGCGCAGCATTTCCGGCGATCTCGAAACCGCCCGCGCGCCCAAGCTGCTGCTGGCCGAGCCCAACCTGATCGAGCGTACCGTGCGCGATTTCCTCACCGACGAAGTCGACCGCATCGTCGTGGACGACATCGATGCCGCCAACCGGATGAAGGAGCTCGTCGGCGTCATCTCGAAACGGTCGCAGCGCAAGATCAAGCACTACACCGAAGCGGTACCCATCTTCGAGCGGTTCAATGTCGACAAGCAGATCGATGCCGCGTTGCGCCGCCAGGTCTGGCTGCCGTGCGGCGGTTATCTCGTGATCGACGAAACCGAGGCGCTCGTCGCCATCGACGTCAACACCGGTCGCAACAAGGGCGGCAAGGACCAGGACAAGACGATCCTGCAAACCAATATGGAGGCGGTCGAGGAAATCGCGCGCCAGCTTCGCCTGCGCAATATCGGCGGCCTGATCGTGCTCGACTTGATCGACATGCGCAACCAGCGCGACCAGAAAGCAGGTCCTCAATCTATTTCAAGGAGCACATCAAGCGCGACAAGGCCCGCACCCACGTGCTGCCCATCTCGCAACTCGGCCTGATGGAAATGACCCGCCAGCGCGTGCAGGAAAGCATCAGCCGCGCGGTCTACATGGAATGCCCGTCGTGCAAGGGCAAGGGGATCATCAAGAGCCCCGAAACCATGAGCGTGGAAATCCAGCGCGCGCTCACCCGCGTGATGAAGCTGCATCCCGGCGTGCGCGAAGTGCGCGTGGTGCTCAACGCCGACGTGCTCGACCGCCTGAAGAAAGAGGACGAGGAAATCCTGATCGATCTCGAACGCAAATTCCAGGGCCGGCTCAGCTTCCGCGTCAACGCCAAGTTCCACTTCGAGGAATTCAAGCTCGTCAACGCGCTGACCGATGAAGAGTTGAATTAGGGAATGCCCTGGAAGCTGTTCGAGGGGATTGAGCAAAGAGATATAGCAATGAATGCCCCTGATCTTCCACCGGCAAACCCAAATCTTTGGCCCCCGCGCGATCCGATCATTCAAGCAGCCGTGGACGAGGATAATCTTCGCTTGCTTGAAATCATTTTCTACATCTCGGGAGGCATGACCGCGCTCTTTTCTTGTCTTTTCCTAATCCACTTTGCCATGTTTTTGTTTTTTGGACTTAATCCTCAGATGTTTGCCAACTCAGCGCACGGGCAGCATGTTGAGCCGCCTCCAGCCGGCCTTTTTCTCGCCTTCGCCGTCATTATCGGAGTTATCATATTGCTGGGCTGGACTTTTGGTGCGTTGCAAATTTACGCAGGCCGTTGTTTGCGGAATCGTCGGCATCGGATGTTCGTCATGGTTATCAGCGCGATCGAGTGTGTCTTCATTCCTTGGGGAACCGCCATCGGCGTCTATTCCTTGATGCTTCTCAACCGGCCGAGCGTAAGAATACTTTTTCGATGATGCGGGCTTGTGCGTTTCCGCTGTGATTTCGCCGAGCATCGCGGCGTGGTGTACGAAACGTTTTTGCGGCTGCTAGGTGATTAACCTAGATACGGGTTGCGCTTGCCTCCCGTTAGAGCGCCCGCCAAAGTTCGGCATATGATGCGCTCTCACTTCCTGATCGTTGTGGCCGTGTTCGCCGGTCTTCTTGTTTGCCCCCATCAGACCTTCGCGATGGGACCCAAACGTTACCACGTCGGCGAGACGCAGCGCGGCATGGCCTCGTCGTATGGCCTTGAGCAGGGCCATGCAACCTCCAGCGGCGAAAGATTCGACCCAAGTAAGCTGACCGCGGCGCATCGTCATCTTCCTTTCGGCACCATCGTGCGTGTGACCAACGAATCGAATGGTTTGAGCGTCGACGTCCGCATCAACGACCGCGGACCTTGGGGCCACGGCGACCGCATCATCGATCTCTCCTCCGCCGCGGCCGATGTGCTGAAGATGAAAAAGGCGGGCGTTGTTCCCGTCGAGATTCAAGTCGTTCAGCTCGCCTCTCCCGGCGCATCTCACTAACGCGACCCGGCATGCGCAACATCCGCAAAGCGGCCAACCCCGATGAGCTCTTCGATGTGGTCGATCTCGATGACCAGGTCGTTGGCCAGGCGTCGCGGCGCGAAGTCCATGCGCGTCATCTGCTTCATCGCGCCATTCATGTGCTGGTGCATAACGCTGAGGGACGTCTTTTCCTGCAACGCCGCAATCTGAGCAAGGACACGTTTCCCGGCTGTTGGGATTCATCGTGCAGTGGCCATGTCGACGCCGGCGAGGATTATCCCGTTGCCGCGCATCGCGAGTTGGGCGAGGAACTTGGCTACGATGATAAGGCACTACCCTTACGGCCTTTGCTTAAACTGCCGGCCTCACCCGCCACCGGCCACGAGTTCATCCAAATCTTTTTAGTCGGTCCGCTTTCCGGCCCGTTTGATCTCCATCCCGAGGAAATCATGGAGGGCCGCTGGATTACTCCCGAAGAACTCGATCGCCTCATCATCGAATCTCCTAACGATGTGGCGGGTGCCTTGCGTCTGCTTTGGTCGCATCATCGCGCCGAGATCTTGGTTGCGACGCGAGTCCCTGGCTATCCGTCATCCTGAGCTTGTCGAAGGATCGGTTCCGTATTTTCTGAGGAAAGGCAGCGGACATCTATTTTTTATGTAGAATGCGAGTCCGTTGTCTATATGTTAGGGGACGCAAAGGGACTCGCGTCCCACCCTCATGGAAACGACACCCCGATTCGAAGTGCTTCCGCCGGGACCGCCGCGTCCGCAGAAATCGTTTCTGCAAAACATCGGCGCGTGGATCGTCGGCATCTTCGTCGCCATTGCCAAATTCAAGTTCCTGATTTTCGGCGCGCTCAAAACCAGCCTGTCGATGCTGCTGATGATCTGGGTTTATTCCCTGGCTTTCGGCTGGCGCTTTGCGGCGGGTCTGGTCTTTCTCATTTTCGTCCATGAAATGGGACATGTCATCGCCGCAAAATGGCTCGGCATGCCGGTCAGCGCGCCGATCTTCATACCCTTTATCGGCGCCTCCATTATCATGAAGCAAAGTCCGCGTGATGCCTGGACGGAAGCGCTGATGGCGTATGGCGGACCGCTCGCCGGCTGCATCGGTTCGTGGATTTGCTGGGCGATTGCGCTTCAACTGCAGGAGCGGTGGATCATGGCCGTCGCCGCCGTCAGTTTTCTCATCAATCTCTTCAACATGATTCCCGTGCCGCCGCTCGATGGTGGCCGGATCTGCGCCGCCGTTTCGCCCTGGTTTTGGATCATCGGACTTTTATTGCTCGGCGCATCGGTGGTTTATTTCCACGCCTGGAATTCGATCGTCATCATCGTTCTCGTGCTCGTCGTGGCGTTTCCCCGCATCAAACAGACGCTTTTCGGGCAGGCCACGCCGGAAATGCAGGCCTACTATAATACCCACATTTCCAACCGGCTCAGCATGGCCCTGATGTACATCGCGCTCATCGCCGCGCTCCTGATCGGTTACTGGGACGCCAACCAGTATCTGCAAGACATCGTGGAAAATGCTTAGGACTCAGAGCGCATCCAGCGCCGCTTCGGCCGCGCGCGTCTCAGCCTCCTTTTTGCTGGCGCCCTGGCCGCGGCCCAGTTCGCGGCCCTGCCATTCCACCACGACCTCGTAAAGCCGCGCGTGGGCCGGACCCGTTTCCGAAACGCATCGGTAAACCGGCGGATGCTCCCCATCGGCCTGAAGCTTTTCCTGCAGCGTCCCTTTGGGATTGGCCTCGGGCGCGGTCGCCTTCGCTGCTCAATTGCCGCCAGCGACGGTTCGAGCAGGCGCAGGACGATAGGCGCGCGCGCCGTCCCAACCCGCTTCCAAATAAACCGCCCCGATAACCGCCTCCATCGCATCGGCCAAAATGGAACCCCGCTGCCGCCCCTGGCTGTTCTCCTCGCCGCGCCCCAGAATCAGATGTTCCCCCAGGCCCAGTTCCTGCGCCAGCGCTTGGAGATGATGCCGGTTCACCAGCCGCGCGCGCAATACAGTCAGCCGGCCTTCGGGCAACTCGGGAAAACGATGATAAAGCTCCGCCGTCACCGCCAATTGCAGCACAGCATCGCCCAGAAACTCGAGCCGCTGATTGTCCGGCAAGCGCTGCCGCTTCTCGTGGCCGAACGACGCGTGCGTCAGCGCTTGGCGCAGAATATCGGCGTCGGCAAAGGTATGGCCGAGGCGTTTTTGAAACTCATCGAGACCGGAATTCATGGGATTTCACTCGCATATATAAGTAAGCTTGCGGCGCAAAGCACGCCATAACGGCCTGATAGGGCTTGTACTTTTTCCGTCGCATGACACCTTGCCAGAAGATTTTCCTATGAAACCGCTCCCACCGTTCAGCCGCAACCTGCCCTTTCACGCCTGGCACGACGTCGATCCGGGCACGCCGTCGGCCTTCACCGCCGTGGTGGAAATCCCGCTGGGCAGCTCCAACAAGTACGAACTCGACAAGGCTTCCGGCCTGCTGAAGCTCGACCGCGTGCTCCATTCCGCCGTCCATTATCCGGCCAATTACGGCTTCATCCCGCAAACCCTGGCCGACGACGGCGATCCGCTCGACGTGCTCATCCTCAGTTCCGACCCGGTCTATCCGCATGACGCTCCTCACCGCGCGCCCCATCGGCTTGATGACCATGATGGACCAGGACGAGCTCGATTATAAAGTCATCGCCGTCGGCATCACCGATCCCGAGTACAACACCTACCACGACGTCCACGAACTGCCGCAGCATCGCCTGGCCGTCATCCGGCGCTTCTTCGAGGACTACAAGACGCTCGAAAACAAGCGGTCGTGGTCGACGACATCCTCCCCGCCCTCGATGCCGTGCCCGTCATCGAAAAGTCGCTCGCCGTCTACCGCGATTGGAAAGCCACCGAGAAAAAGTAGCCGCACTCAAATCGCGCCGCTTGCGCTTCAGGCCACCTCACCAGACTGCCGCACTGATTTTAACATCTTGGGTCTAATTCCTCAAAGTCGGCTCGGCTTGTTTCTCGGGTGGTCCGGGCTACTTGTTGCCCGGACGCGCGAAGCGCGCAGGCGACACGGACACGAAGTAGTCCGGGCCACCCCAAATGCCTCAGAGCTTGCTCCGGGGCGCTTTACTTGAAATTCCGTGGTATTCTTTTCTGATATTCTGTTAAAGGTATCCATTCTGCGAGCCTTCAGCCGCCATCTTTTCCGCCTATAACCGCCCGTGAAGATCCTCATCATCAAACCGAGCGCGCTGGGCGACATCGTCCAGGCGCTGCCCGTGCTCACCGGCCTGAAGCGCCGCTGGCCCGCGGCGCAGATCGACTGGATCGTGAACGACACGCCTGCGCGAAATCCTCGAGGGCCATCCGTGCCTGCGCAAGACCATCCTCTACCCGCGCAAGCGCTGGACCTCGCCGGCCCGCATTCCCGGAAATCTGGCGCTGGGGCAAAATGCTGCGCGCCGAGAAGTACGACATCACCATCGACCTGCAGGGCCTTCTCCGCAGCGCGCTGATGACTTGGGCCGCCAACAGCCCGCGCCGCCTCGGCCTGCTCTCCGCCCGCGAGGGCTCCCGGGCCGTCTACAACGAGTACATCGCCGACACCGCCATCTCCGCCGCCGAGCGTTACCTCACCTGCCTCGAGCACCTCGACATTCCCGGTCCAGCCGCTCGATTTCCAGCTCACCGCCCGCGCGCCGCTGCCCGATGCGCTGCACGATTTCGGCCCCTACATCGCGCTCCATCCCTATTCGCGCTGGCGGACGAAGCTCTGGCCCTGGCGCTATTATCAGGAATTGGTCGATTCCATGCCGGAGCGCAAGTTCGTCGTCGTCGGCGAAGGCCCGTGGTTTCCGCTCGAAGCGCCCGGGCGGCTCGTCGACCTGCGCGGCAAGCTCACCATCGGCGCGCTCGTCACCGTCCTCGACCGCGCCCAGGCCGTCCTCAGCACCGATTCCGGGCCCGGCCCATATCGCCGGGGCGCTGGGCCGGCCCACGCTGGTGCTTTTCGGCGCCACCGACTGGCGCAAGACCAAGCCCTCGGGCGCCCACGTCCTGGTCCAGACCCATGCGCTCTTTTGCTCCCCCTGTCTAAAACGGACCTGCTGGCGCGATACTCCGGTGGAATGCATGAGTCTGCTTACGCCGCAAAAGATTCGAACGGCATTACTGTCCATTGCGTCATAAAGGATAATAATAGCAACGTTCTACGCATGAAAATATCGCATCTTTTACGATTAGAAAAATTAATCGTTGCACGACTGTAACGGCGTCGTTTCGCGTTAAATTCTTGCGTTTGGCATGGAAATCGCCTACTTAGTAATAAAACTAATAATACCTATGAACCTACAACGCAACAAAAACTGGAACGAGCAACTCGTGACCGAGGAGATCCGCGCCTGGCAGGAAGCTGGGCAAACCGCTTTATTCCCACTACATGCGCCAGAACTACCAGGAACTCCTGGCCGCTGGCATCCGCTACTTCGGCACCTGGCGCGCCGCCATCGAGGCCGCCGGCATCCCCTACGATTCCGTCCGCAAATACCGCGATTGGTCCAAGGAACGGATCATCGAGACCATCCAGCGCCTGGAAAAAGACGGCGTCGATCTCTCCTTCCGCTCCATGATGCTCAGCAAGTACGCGCCGATGGTCTACGCCTCGATCCGCCCGAACCACTTCGGCTCGTGGAAGGACGCCCTGACCGCCGCCGGCTCTGGCCCCCGAGGAAATCTACCGTTACCGCTCCTGGGACGACGATTCGATCATCTCCGAAATCCGCCGCCTCAAGGACGAAGGCGCCGATCTCAGCTCCAAGAAGATGGACGAGACCGCCAACCCGCTCATCGCCACCGCCCGCCGCCGTTTCGGCAACTGGGGTGCCGCCGTCGAACGCGCCGGGATCGACTACAGCGCCATCCGCCGCCGCCGCCGCTGGACGCGCGAGCTGGTCCTGCAGGAAATCCGCGAGCTGCGCAGCCGCCGGTGCCGATCTGCGCAGCGGAGAAATCCGCCACCAGCATCCCGGCGCTCTTCGCCGCCGCCTGCAAGGCCCGCTTCTTCGGAAGCTGGACCAAGGCCCTGCAAGCCGCCGATGAACCGGTTGCCGCCGTAGCCTAAGCTTGGCTCTTTAAGAAGGCATGACTCGTTCTCGCGGGTCATGCCTTTTTTGTTTTCGTGCGAACGTCGTCGTCAAGATGAGTGAACCTCGAACCGTCCGCGGCTTCATCGTTGGACGCATGCCCTTTGGCAACACCAGCCTCATCCTGCGCTGCCTCAGCCGCGAGGCGGGACGTCTCACCTTCATGGCCAAGGGAGCCGCACGCCCCAAAAGCCCCTTCGCCGGCCTGCTCGACCTCTTTTATCTCGCCGATTTCCTTTATCAGCCCAGCCGCAGCGCGCGAAATGCACACCCTGCGCGAAGTCAAACTCGTCGAGGCCCATCTCGGCCTGCGTCGCTCCTACGCCAATCTGCTCGCCGCGCAATATTTTGCCGCCCTCATCGAGACAGTCACCGAACCGGCCACGCCAATCCCGCAGGAATTCGACCTCTTCGCCAAAGCGCTCGCTTACCTCTGCGAAACAGATGTCACCTGGCGCGCCGTCGAGCGCTTCGAGCAGCGCATCCTCACCCTCGCCGGCATCGCACCACTCGACCCGATCTTCCCCACGCTTTCCACGCGCTGCACCATAAAGTCCCCAGCCTCCGGGAGGATTTGCTCAAACAAATGAAGCCCACGCCTGAACAAAAATAAGAGCGATGGCGGCGTGACAAATGGACGACAGAATGTACACTTGATCCATGCAAACGGTGACCATGATAACCGCGGGCGTTATTATCGCTGGAATGTTGGCAACAATCGCGCTCGCGGCCGTCAGGAAACATTAAGTTCTCATCAGGCTGGTGCTGGTTGAGGCTAGTTTGAGGCGTCGATCTCGAGATCGAGTTTCTCGCCCACGCCTGCTTTTTATTCTTCTCCTCTTCCCGTAGGAAGAATCATTGACCTTGCATCTTCCTCACGAAAATTTATTCTACCGGTCCCGGTAATCGTTTTACCTCTTATAAATGCCGCGTGGTGCAATTGGTAGCACACCAGATTCTGGATCTGGGTGTTCTAGGTTCGAGTCCTAGCGCGGCAGCTTTCTTCATTTTCCGGACAGGTCGTGACTAGCTCGGAATTTTCGTGACTATCCCCCTCAATACTAGGTAGTTCCAAGTAGTGCTCTTGGGTCGAATCAGTGACCTTGCCGGACAGGTCAGCACCAGCCCGGAACAATCTTTGTGAGTCTATTTGTGAGTCTGCCTCGCTAGGTTTTGCTGACTTTGTGAGGCTCGGCAGATTGATTACGGTTTCCGCCAAAGGAAGAAGACCCGCGTCGGTATAGGTCTTGGTCGTGAGCTTGATGTCGCTGTGGCGCATGATCTCCATAGCGATGCGCGGCGACGTTCCGGCCAGCATAAGGTTCGTTGCCAGCGTGTGGCGCAGAGCGTGGAAGTCGGCACGGCGCCCCTGTGCATCGACAAACTCAATGCCGGCCGCTTTCAGGTCCGCACGAAAGGTGTCCATCGTGGGAAGCAAATCAGCAAAGACACGGGATTCGCGGGCTGGAAGTTTCGACAGCAACTCCCGCAGCTCGGGCAAGAGATCAGGGTGAATGGCGATGGTGGCCTGCTTGTGGTTCTTCGTGGTCGAAGCACGCACGTTCATAAAGGGCTGGCTGGCGTCCAAGTGCAAATCGGTCTTAAGTAGCTTGGAAAGTTCGCCCCGGCGCAGACCCTGTGTAAACGGCGGCAAGGTAAACGACCTTGCGAGTACCAGCAATGGCCAGCAACCGCTGCATTTCCTCGTGGGTGAAGGCGCGGCGGTGACGAACCTGCCGTCCATTCGTTTGAACTTTCTGGACGAGCCGGAGCGGATTTTTCTCCAGCCGTTCGTTCCGTTCCATCCAACGAAGAAGACCGGATAACGAGGCCAGGTAGTCGTTAAGAGTCTTGGGAGCCTTGCCCCGTTGCCGGCTGCGCCAGCACAGGAACGAATCGGAGGTCACACTCGACAACGCGGTCCAGCGGCATTCCTGGAGAAGTTTCCGAATCTGCTTATCGACGATGTAAATGTATTCGGAGTCGCGGCCCATTGCGGACAGATCAGCGAGGTAGTCTTTCAGATGGTCAAGCAACGGCGTCTGCTGAGCAATCCGCTGTGCCGCAGGCGGCAACAGGCCTACACCCTCCAGTTGCTTCTGCCGGACAATCTCCTCCAGCTTTTGCTGGGCAACGCGTTTGTCGGTCGTGTGCAGAGGAACATCGGTAATCTTCGTTTCACCTTCGAGCCGGTAGCGGCCACGGTAAAGACGCGCGATTTCAGCGTGGCCGTTCTTGGTTCTCTTGGGGCGAAAAACAGTGCAGATCATAATTTTTTCGGTTAATGGTTGCTCTGGACAGCACGCTTCGCTTTCAGCCGCTCGAAGTATGCCAGAATGTCGGAATGATAGAGGCGCGGCGAACTTAGGACCTTCACCGGCTTGGGCAGATCGCCTCGGGCAATCAAGCGGCGAACGGAGCGAGTGGAGATATTGCCGAGCATCTCGGCGACCTCTTCCAAGTCCATCAGCCGGTCTTCTTCTTGTTGGGGTGGGGAAATGGTAGTTGGCATAAGGGGTTCACTTTCCGCTGCTTTTGGTTTTCTGGAGCTTGGCGATTTCCTTCTCGCCTTCGATGCGCTGGCGATTCATATCGGCAGCTTGCTTCCAGTAAGCCTCGACCAATTCCTTGGTCAACTTGCCCTCGTGCTTGTTGACCAGCCGGGCAAAGAAGCGCCGATGCCAGACCGAAATCTCCTCATGACTGGGAACAAAAAGCGAAACAAGGGAATTGACCACTCGGGAATCAAGCAAAGGCTTGTCCTTCATGAGCCGATTAAGTTTCAGGATGGGGATATCTTCGCTGACATCATCGCGATCCATCGCGTCGAGGACGCCCTCGATAATCTGGTTCACAAAGAAGTTTGGATTCTGTTCGAGTTCTTTGGCTTTTTGAAAGACGCGTTCGTTCAAATCATTGCGCAGGGCCATTGAGACCCGCTTGGGTTTGGATTCTTTTTGCATGGTAGAAAGCCTAGCGCTTATAAATGCGTAAAGCAAGTAAAATCATCTTTACATAGCATAGTTTGTCCTGCCGGAGCCTGCCCCGTCAGGCCCTGCAATCTCGTTCTCATACCGCCGACGGCCTAATTACCAACGCCATCGTGCGGCCAGGTTCCGGCGTGCGCCACGGCAAAACGCGGAAAAAAAGCGAACCTTCAGACCTGCACACCCCATAAAAGCCAAAGCTTGGGGTGTGCTGGGCGGAAGGAGAGCGATCAGCGGGCTCCATAGTGGGAAATGACCTCCAGGAAAATATCGCCGTAGCGTTCCATCTTTCTTTGTCCCACTCCGCTGATGTTGGACAGAGCAGTAAGGGAATGGGGGCGGTGAATCGCCAACTCGCGCAAGGTTCTGTCGTGGAAAATGACGTAGGGAGGAACATTTTGCGACCTCGCCAGTTCGATCCGAGTGGCTTTCAGCGCCGCAAACAGTTTCCGGTCGGATGCATCTTCAAAGATCATGGGCGATTTGGCCTGGTTGGACACGGCCACCTTTGCCTTGCCGGTAAATTTGCGCAATCGCAGAACTTCCTTTTCTTTAAGAAACGCCTGGCCTTTTGGAGTTATTTTAAGGCCGCCGAATTCGCTGCCATCGGCGGTCAACAAATGCAGCGCCACGAGTTGCCGAAAAATACTTTGCCATTCGCTCTTCGTATGGTCGGAGCCGATGCCGAATGTGCTGATTTTATTATGACCAAAGCGCAGCATCCGCTCGTCGCTTTTTCCCAACAATACGTCGATCAAATAGCCCACGCCAAACCGTTGCCCGGTGCGGTAGGAACAGGAGAGGGCCTTCTGGGCGGCAATGGTCCCGTCGAATGTCACCGGTGGCGAGAGGCAGGTATCGCAATTGTGGCACGGCTCCGAGCTGTCGCCGAAATATTCGAGGATGATTTTTCTCCGACACGAGGCGGCTTCGCATAAACCGAGCAAGGCATTCAGCTTCCTGTGTTCGATCCGCTTTTGGCTCTCGGGAGCGTCGATTCGTCGATGAACTTGCGCTGCATGCCCGCGTCCGCCATGCCGTAGAGCATCAGGGCGTTCGCGGGCAGTCCGTCGCGTCCCGCCCGGCCCGTTTCCTGATAATAGGCTTCGATATTTTTAGGGATATTCATGTGGGCCACAAAACGGACGTCGGGCTTGTCGATGCCCATGCCAAAGGCGATGGTGGCGACCATGATGATGTTGTCTTCCCGCAAAAACCGCTCCTGGTTGCGGGAGCGGTCCTCCGCGTCCATCCCCGCGTGATAGGGCAGCGCCTTGAATCCCTGCGTCCCCAGCCAGGCTGCGGTTTCGTCCACCATCTTGCGCGACAAGCAATAGACAATCCCGCTGTCGTGCGGATGCGTTCCCTTGATGAACTGCAAAATCTGCTTTTGCGGATTTTCTTTTAACAGGATGCTGTAATGGATATTCGGACGGTCGAAGCCGGCGACGAAGGTGCGTCCATCGGTCAGATGCAGGCGATCCAGAATGTCTTTTCGGGTCGGTTTGTCTGCCGTGGCAGTGAGCGCCAGGCGCGGCACGCCGGGGAACTGTTCCGCCAATACAGCGAGTTGCGTATAATGGGGCCGGAAATCGTGTCCCCACTGCGAAACGCAATGCGCCTCGTCGATGGCAAATAGCGCGATGGACGACTCGTGCAGCAGCGCCAGAAAATCATCCATCAGCAACCGTTCCGGTGCCACGTAAACCAGATCGAATTCACCGGCGCGAATCCGGCTCTTCGTCCGCTCGATGGCCGCGCCCGACATGCTCGAATTGATCGCGGCTGCTTTGATCCCAAGCTGCGTCAAGGCATCGACCTGATCCTGCATGAGCGCAATCAAAGGTGAGATCACAATCCCGATGCCTGGACGGCACAAGGCGGGGATCTGGTAGCAGAGCGATTTTCCTCCGCCCGTGGGCATCAGGACAAACGCATTTTTGCCGGAAATGACATGCTCGATAATCTCCGCCTGCTCGCCCCGGAAGCTGCGGTAGCCATACGTTTTTTGAAGTACGCTTAATGCGACATCCCTGATCTGGCTCATGGGCAACGATATTCCATTTTATGGGGAAAACGAAGCAAGCGTTCTTCATTGCTTGCGGAAAGTGTCCGCTCACCCGAGCCACCCACACCAGACGCCGACCGCGCGCTGGCGGCGACCAACGGGAGCCGTCATCCCCCGCGTTTTGTTTCCCGGCCCCCGCCTCCTCGGGCCGGGAACAAGACGCGGCACACCAATTTCAGAAAGGGCAGCCGCCGTGACGCGAGCACGCGGCGCGGTGGCTGCTCAGCCTTCACTATCTTCATAAGAGCGGGGAAAGAGACCATTCTGATGGTTGCCTAATTAGGCTTTAAGGGTATTCTCCCCTTGCATGACAAAGCGGGTAGCTCAACTCATCCAGCTTTTGATGATGGTTTCGCTGCTAGCGACGCCCTCCAGCGTCATTTCGTGTCCTGTTGTTAAAATTTCACAACCCGACATGTCATGCTGCGGGCCTTCTTGCCCGTGCCCGACGGGGAAAATATGCGCCGCTGTTCCTTCGTCAACGGGGGAACGTTTGGTTAGTCAGGCTCAACCGGAGATTTCCTATCGTGCTCCGGTATTACTTTACTCGTTGAGTTTCAAGCGAGAAACCTTTTCCACGAAGTTGGTCAAGCTAGCCATGGAAAACGCAAGGCCGCCGCCATTGATTGTCGGCACTCCTCCGCAGGCCAAGCTTCGCGTCTGGATTCTGTAGTCCTGGTCCGCTCCTCCACCCGCCGCACTCATCGTGAGTGTCGGCGATCACGCCAAATTTTTCAGGAGATGGACTATGTCTTTCATTCAGCAATTTCAAAACATCACAGGGAATAACCCATTGAGTCGCCGCCGGGCGCTTCTGGGCCTTTCTCTTCTCACACTTACAGCCTGCTCTCGGTCGGCTCAAGAAACCAAAGCCGCCGAAAGCACAGTCGCTTATTACACCTGCACGATGCACCCCTTTGTGCGGTCGCAAGATCCGAAGGGGAAATGCCCGATTTGCGGCATGGACTTGGTGCCGGTGTTGAAATCTTCGACACCCTCCAACTCTGGTTCAGACACGGCTACCAACGCCGCTCCTGCAATGGCAACAAGCTCGGTGGATAGCAGCGGCATGGTCAACATCACTCCGGAGAGGATGCAGGAAATCGGAGTAACTACGGAAATTGTCACCAAGCGAAATTTGACTCGGACACTACGCGCACCCGCCCGCGCGGAAATCGACGAATCAGGCTTGCGCGACATCAATGTCAAAGCCGGCGCCGGTTACATCACGAAGCTCTATGCCAGCTATGAAGGTATGTCTTTCAAAAAGGGCCAACCGCTGATGACCGTGCTGTGCGAAGGCTGGCTGCAAACCCAGATCGACTACATCAAGGCCTATCGTGATTGGAAGCGAACGCCTCTGATGTCACCTAACAACAGCTTTGCCTTGGACAACAAACTGGAACTGATGCGGGCGCGCATTCGGGTGTGGGATTTGTCGGATGACCAGATTCATGATCTGGAAAAATTCGCTCTCAGCACCAATGAGATTGATCTGAGAACAGGTCATGGTCTTTCCGGCAGCTTCGATGTCCTCGCTCCCTTCGATGGCTACGTCCACATGAAGAAAGCGGTCGAGGGCATGCGCTTTGAAGCCGGGCAGTCGCTGCTGGAACTGGCCGATCATAGCCAGGTCTGGATCGTGGCGCAGTTTCCGGAAGATCAGGCGATGTATGTCAACGTCGGACAAAAAATGACGGTGACTTTCCCGTCGATGCCTCAGCACAAGGTCCAGGGAGAAATCAGCTTTATCGACCCGCATGTGGACGATCAGCAACGCCGAATCATGGCCCGCATCGTCATCTCGGACGAAGGCCACATGTTTCATCCCGGTCTTTTCGCCGAGGTTTCCGGCGAAATACCGCTGGGTGAAAGTCTCACGATCTCCACCGGCGCGGTCGTACCTACCGGCAGCAAGTACATCGTCTTCGTCGATCACGGCGGCGGCAAACTGGAACCACGCGAGGTCGAAGTCGGCCTTCATTCCGGCGATTATTACGAGGTGATTTCCGGCTTGAACGAAGGGGATCGGGTCGTTTCCAGCGCCAACTTCCTCATCGACGCGGAAAGCCGCATTCAAGGCGTGCTGAAGACGTGGGGAGATCGTCCATGAAGCATGTCTCTTCGTCAGAAGGACCGAACGGCCTTATCGAGAAGATCACCGACGCGAGCGGACGCAATCCGTTCCTCATCGGACTGCTTACCCTGATCGCCGTCTGCGTCGGATTTTATGCCCTGGCAAATATCTCGCTGGATGCGGTGCCCGATCTGTCCGACGTGCAGGTCATCGTCTACACGAATTGGGAAGGCCGCAGCCCCTCGCTTGATCGAAGACCAGATCACCTATCCGATCACCAGCCGATTTCTTGGCGCGCCCAAAGTGAAAGCCGTGCGCGGACTGTCGATGTTCGGACGGTCTTTTGTCTACGTGATCTTCGAGGATGGCACGGATATTTATTGGGCGCGGTCGCGGGTGCTCGAATACCTCAACAGCGTGCGCGAATCTCTGCCCCCCGGCGTCACGCCCACTCTGGGGCCGGATGCCACCGGTGTCGGCTGGGTTTATGAGTACGCCCTGGTGGATGACACCGGGCAGAACAATCTCGCCCAACTGCGCAGCTTGCAGGATTGGACGCTCAAATATGCGCTCGGTTCGGTCAAAGGCGTGGCCGAGGTGGCCAGCATCGGCGGCTTCGTGAAGCAGTACCAGGTCAACGTCGATCCGAACAAGCTCATCAATCACGGCGTCAGCTTGAACGATGTGGTCGATGCGGTTCGCAAAAGCAACAGCGATGTGGGCGGCAAATCGCTGGAGGTTTCGACGACGCAGTATTTCATCCGGGGCCGGGGCTACATCCATTCGCTGGACGACTTGCGGCAGATTCCGCTCAAGGCTTCCGATGGCACTCCGCTGACCGTCGACCAGGTAGCCACGGTGGAATTGGGGCCGGACCTGCGGGAAGGCTTGGCCGAGTTCAACGGCCAGGGTGAGGCCGTCGGCGGCATCGTGGTCATGCGCTACGGCGAAAATGCGCTTTCGGTCATCGAAGGCGTCAAAAAGAAGATCGAGCAACTGAAGGACTCGCTTCCGCCGGGAGTTCGGATCGTGCCGGTTTATGACCGCTCGCAATTGATCCTTCGCTCCATCGACACGCTCCGGGAGAAGCTGATCGAGGAAAGCATCATCGTCAGTCTGGTCTGCGTTCGTCTTTCTCTGGCATCTGCGCAGCGCGCTGGTCGCGATCATCATGCTGCCGACGGCGGTTCTGCTTTCGTTCATCCCGTTTGCCGCGATGCACCTGACCGCAAACATCATGTCGCTGGGCGGCATTGCCATTGCCATCGGCGCCATGGTCGATGCGGCGATCATCATGATCGAAAATGCCCACAAGGAGCTGGAGCACGCCCGATCGGCCAAAAATCGAGACCTGACCAATCAGGAACGAATCGAAGCCATCCTGCACGCCGCCCGGAAGATGGGCCGCCCGCTCTTCTTTTCGCTGCTGGTCATCACGGTTTCCTTCGTTCCGGTCTTCACGCTGGAAGGACAGGCGGGACGGCTTTTTCAGCCGCTGGCCTTCACCAAGACCTTCGCCATGTTCTTCGCCGCGCTGCTCTCCGTCACGCTGGTTCCGGTCCTGATGGTGACGCTTATTCGGGGGCGCATCACTCCCGAGGCGCGCAACCCGATCAACCGCATTCTCATCGCGCTCTATCATCCCGTCGTCGATTGGGTGCTGCGGGCACGCTGGCTGGTGGTGATTCTCTCGCTTGGCCTGCTCGCCCTTACCGTCATTCCCATTTTGCGTCTGGGCAGCGAATTCATGCCGCCGCTCAACGAAGGCGATTTTCTTTTCATGCCGACCGCGCCCGATGGCCTCGGCACGCAGGAAGCCTCCCGGATTTTGCATGAGCAAAATGTCCGCCTGAAACAAATCCCGGAATTCATGACCGTCTTCGGCAAGGCGGGCGCGGCGGAAACGGCGACCGATCCCGCGCCGATGTCGATGTTTGAGACGACGATCCAGGTCAAGCCGCCGGATCAATGGCGGCCCGGCATGACGTGGGAAGGCCTCCAGCGGGAAATCCAAGATCATGTCCAGACGCCCGGCATGGCCGACATCATCTGGATGCCGATCCAGACGCGGACCGAAATGCTGACCACCGGATTCCGTTCCAATCTTGGGCTGCGGGTTTATGGCCGCAGCCTGCACGACATCGCCGACTGCCGGAGAACAAATCGAGCAGGCGCTCAAGGATTTCCCGGATACACGCAGCGTTTTTGCCGAGCGTTCCGAGGGCGGACGCTATCTCGATATCGTTCCCGATCGGGAAGCCCTTGCCCGCTACAATCTGTCCGTCGACGACATCAACCAGGTGGTGGAAATGGCCATTGGCGGCAACACCATTGGCTATACGGTCGAAGGGCGCGAACGCTATCCCATCAGCGTTCGGTTACAGCGAGATTTTCGGGACAGCATTTCCGCCATCCGGCAAATTCCCGTGGCCGTTCCGGGAGGCGCGCAGGTGCCTCTTATCGGAACTGGCTTCCATCGAATATTCGAGCGGACCGCCCGAAGTGCGCAGCGAAAATGGCCAATTGGTGACCTACGTTTCGGTCGACACGCATCGCCGGCGACTTCGGCGGCTACGTGCAGCGGGCAGGAGAGCGGCTGCATCAAATGGTCCACGCTCCGCCCGGTGTCTATTGGGAATGGGCCGGATCGTTCGAGCAATTGCAGCAGGTCGAAAGCCCGCTTGCTCGTCATCATTCCGTTCACGCTGCTTATCATCATCCTGCTGATCTACGTGAACACGCGTTCGTTCGTGAAAACCTGCATCGTGCTTCTGGCCGTGCCGTTCTCGCTCGTCGGCGCTTTCTGGCTCCTTTACCTCTGCGGCTATCAATTCAGCGTGGCCGTGGCCGTGGGCTTGATCGCGCTGGCGGGTATCGACGCGGAAACCGGCGTGGTGATGCTGATCTATCTCGATCAAGCCTACGATGACCGCGTGGCGCGAGGCGCCATGAACAATTTCAACGACCTGATCGCCGCCGTGAAGGAAGGCGCCGTGCAGCGCATTCGCCCCAAGATGATGACCATGGCCGCGATCCTCTTCGGCCTGCTTGCCCATCATGTGGAGCACCGGCTCCGGCTCCGAAGTCATGAAGCGCATCGCCGCACCCATGATCGGCGGCGTGGTCACCTCGGCAATCTTGGGGTTGCTGCTCTATCCGGTGCTCTACGTTCTGTGGCGCGGACGGCAATTCACTTCGGCCACAAGAAGCGGGGAAGCAATTGTCCGCTGAAACGAATGGACTTCCATTGCTGACGTTTCCTTACCAATGAACGAGTATTTTATGACCTGTACCTTATCAGTCTAAGACGAAAACATTTTGAAGTTTCCGATAAAGCCAAGTTGACACGATGTAGCACAAGATACGACGGTGGCGGGCGGCGCGGGGGAAAGGGGGCGCGACGGCCCGCCACGGTCGCATCATGAACAGGATGGCGCGGAGCGGATGGCTAGGAACGATCAAGCGATGTTGAGATTCCAATCGTTGTCAGGAAAACCATGGGATCGCATCCATTCTCGCAACTCCGATTCCATGCCCTTGAAACCGTAGGCGGACACGCCATCATCGTGCATCACGGCTATCCGCTTGATGCCGGAGGTTTCGCGTGGCTCAGTATTGTACGGTTTGATGCCGTAGTCTTCCCAAAGCTCATCGAGAATTTCCTCCAGACGGTTTTTGTTCCCGGCTGCTTCGCACAGGAGGAACTCGTCCCTTAAGTCCTCGGGAGCCGCATCCAGGGACGTATCCTCGTCGATAATAACGCAGGCGACATCGTCCACCAGCGCCAGTTCAAAATGTTGGGCGGTCTCTTCATCGTCAAATTCAATCAAAAGTCGCTCGACGCCCACGTAGTCTGACTCGCACAACAGGATGTTGCCTTTGCGGACGTACGACCCGATGTTGATCCCGCTGCACGCGATGGCCGGGGTAATGAATTCCTGGATAAACATAATTTCTCCTTAATGATGGATGAGTTTCTTGTTCTCTTCGATTTCCTGCTCAATCAATCGACTCAAATCCGGCCCCTGAAAATAGATGATGCCTGTTCCATCGGGCAAAACCTTGGCGTCGTAAGCATTGGTGATGCTGAACGCATAGTGGTCTGTACCGTCCGAAAGAGGCTTCACGTCAGTCGTTACCTGCAAATGGGAGAGTCTCTCCCCGACATTTCGATTATCCTCGCCGGTGCCGATCGTCTTGCCGACCCAGGCTGATAAATCGTCGAGTTTTTGATTTTGTTCCGCGCGGACGCTCTGCAATGAGGAATTAAAGGATTGTTGCATCCCATGGTAAGCGAAAAAGAAGACGACCGCCCAAATGAAGAACGATATTCCCAGACTGCTCAGAAACATTTTCTTCCAAGTGATTGCGAGCAAGATTTCGAGCGCCTGCTTGGCCTTTTCGATCAGCTCATTCAGATGGCCGGCCATCTTGAGCAATTCCTGGTTCGTCTTTCTCACCGGCTCTACGGTCGATTCCAATAGAGTCGCCGAGATTTGCTGAGTCAGTGCCTTGGTATCGACCTTGTCGACGGACCGCTGAACCACATTTTCGACTTGGGGGACAATGCTTTCCATCCGATCCATGACTACAACAGCGCGTGTCGTCGTGCGCTCGTTTTGAATTGCAATCTGTTTTTGCGCCTCGATCTGTACGGCTGAGCTTTTCTCCATGCGCAGCGCATGATCTCGAATCGGTTGAACCAACTCGCGATTGAACTGCCCTGGCAACTTTTCCAGATAGCAGCGATTGGCTTTCAGGAGCAGGAAGATCCCCCGCAAAATGCCCGCGCCCGTGCCACGCTTGAGATGCTCCTCGATAAACTGGGTGAATTCATCCCGCTCCTGCTGCGTGGGCAGCGCGGCAATCACCTCCTCCATGTTCGAGCCGAGAGGATCAAAGGTAAGGGCTGTGCTCATAGGATATTTTCGAGGTTTATGCCAGCACCGGCCCGGCGGGTCTTGCCCGCCTTCGCATCAGGCTGAGCTTGAATCGTCTCGGCATATTCATCCGGCACCAGATACGACTTGATCGCGTCGAAGCGCCGGAACATGTCCGCCACCCATTTTTGGAAAAGAATGCGGTGTACCGCATCAATCTCCAGCATCGGGTTGCTGATCGCCTCCGCGGGCGACAGGGTGCGGCCCAGCTTCAATTGGCTTCCCCGGAGATGATTTCGCGTATCAGTCAGCAGGGGCGGCAGCTCGAGGTAAGCGGCCTTGTAACCTTGAAGCTGTCTTTCGAGGTCGCTCCCGTCGAAGAACTTGGTCGTAGGAATGCGCTCCTTGTTTTTGACAATGACCCAATCGACGGTATCGCCAAGAGTATCGACCGTCTCGCTGATGTCTTCCATGTCGGAAATCTCATCAATCGGGAAGATAAGGACGGTGGCGCGGGCCTGTGCCTGTGCTGCGAACTTCGGAAAATCGACTTGGGCAATGGCGGAAAGAATGATTTTGTTCATGTGGGCCTGCGGGTCGATCACGGTCACTGCGACCTGATTCACCTTCCGCATGATTTTGATGATGTCGGCGACCGCCTCCCGACTCGGTTGCACGAGGGTCACTTCGTCGCGGTAGGTGTCGCTAAGCGTGTGGTTGTAAACATCAAGGTCGTAACCTTTCCAAGGGATGCCGTACTGCCGCATCCATTCGCCCCGGAGGATCGCCTCAAGCGATTTTCCGAGGCTCCCGCGTGTCTGGATGGGAAGGACCAGGCGGTGTTTAATCTGACGGACTGATGTTCCATTTTGGTTTTCTAATTTCATTGGTTTTCTGCGTTGGCGCGGGTTCAAAGAACCCACTGGTTGATTGTTTGCTTTCGACTGGCGGCATTGGTGTGGAGGGCAACTCGTACATCCGAAGAGGCTTCGAGCGGACCTTCACAAAGGAAAAAACGGCGTTGGGAGATACCTTCATGCCGAACTGATCGTGGATGGCCCGGGCGATCCGGCCATAGCTCCACCGCTTGCGTCGGCATTCGCGGATGAAGTCGAGATGCGGCTCCAGCTTCGATTGAAAGGGGCGTCCGGGCATTACGTGCTCTCTCCCAAGAGATGCGAAGTCATCCCAAATCGCTTTCCAACTGATCCCAAGACATCCCAAGTTTTTTCGGGCGAATGCCCGACACTCTTGGGATGGTTTGGGATGAAGTTGAGACGCCATCCCAAGCTTGTCCCAAGGTCTTGAAATTCTAAGCGGGGCTTAGACCTATTGCGTCTGTCTTCCTCACTCATTGATCTTCGTTTTGTCGTGATGTAACGGTTCATGGCTCAGGTCTCAGGTTTGAATGCTGGATTTCTTGTGATTCATGTTTAGCAGCTTTACATACTATACATCTTATCGTATCCTGTCAAAAGAATCCATGTTCACGAGAGCCAAGATTAATAACGGTGGCACTTACCTGAAGAATCATCTCCGGGCTAACGACTACTATTCCAAGGGCGAGCGAGTCTCTGGTGAATGGGTCGGGATTGGAGCGGAAAAGCTGGGCCTGAACGGAGAGGTGACTCCTGAGCAATTTGAAGCCCTTCGTTCCAATCATCATCCCTTAAGCGGGGAACAACTGACTCCTCGCACCAAGGAGACGCGGGTGGCTTCGACTCGTGAAGCCGGGGAGGACTTTCGTAAAAAACATCATCGGCTAGGGAGTGAAACGGAAGTTGAAGCTCACCGGTTGAAGATGGGACCTCAACCGAATCGGGTGGCGTTTTACGATTTTCAGTGCTCAGCCCAAAAATCTGTTTCGATCATGGGTGTGCTGGCCGGGGACGACAGGTTGCGGGATGCCCATGAAAGGGCTTCGCGGGTGGGATTAAAAGAACTGGAAAAGTTTGCTGCACGTCAGACCAACACCGCCACGACGCGCGGGAGTGAATTGACCGGGAACCTTTGCGGGGCGGCTTTCACCCATGACGCCAGCCGTGCCCTCGATCCCCAGCTTCACACCCATTTCGTCCTAGCAAACGCCACACAGACGAATTCAGGGAAATGGTTCGCCCTCCATGAAAACGGGATGCTGGAGGCGGTGCGGTACGCGGGGAAGGTCTATCAGAACGAGCTGGCCCGCGAGGTGAAGGCGCTGGGCTATGAAGTCCGGGAGGTGCGGGAAAAAGGCGAAATCACGGGATTTGAGATCAAGGGCGTGTCTCAGGAATTGTGCGAACGATTCGCCAAACGCCGGGAGGAGATCGAACGAGAGATCGACAAATTTGAAAAGAAGGAGGGCCGTGAACCGACGCGTGCCGAGGTCAATGCCATCACCCGGCAGACGCGCCCCTCCGAATTGAAGGAAATTTCGACCGCTGAGGTTCGAAAACTCCAGTTTGGCAATTGAATGCCGAAGAATGGAACCAATTGCAGAAAGTCCATGCGGAGGCAAGGCAGCGCGTGAAACAGGGGATGACGGCTCCGGCGGGTGACAGAAAAGGCCGCGCTCAAAGCGGCGGTCGAGCATCTTTTCGAGCGGCAGAGCGTTCTTCCGAGGCATCAGATTTTGGCAGAGGCGCTCAATCAAAACCTTGGTTCTCTCGATCTGACCAAACTGACTGCCCAGGTGGAGGCCGGAAAAGCCGGGTTGATCCGTCTGGCCGATGACCCCGTCCAGCCGCTTCGGTCGGAACATGCCACGCGCGACGGGCTGAAAAGTGAACTTTGGTCGGTCAATTTCGTGAATAAGACAAAAGGTGCGTTTCCTGCGCTCAATCCCAGATTCGAGCCAGCAGGGAAAACTTTCGCCGGAACAGCGTGACGCCGTGAAGCATATCCTAAACACCAAGGATCAATGTTGCGCCACGCGGGGCGTGGCGGGAGCTGGGAAAACCACTACGCAACGGGAAGTGCGGCGCGGCTTGGATGAGGCTGGGCATCGAGTGATTGCCATTGCACCCACGGCTTCGGCGGCAAAGACGTTGCAATTGGAAGGGTTCAAGGACGCGACTACGGTGGCCGATTTCCTCCAGAATGGTCCTTCCAAGTTTGATCTGCGTGGTGCCGTAATCATTTGCGACGAGGCGGGCCTGCAATCGAACCGGCAGGGCGAAGAATTGCTGCGCCTTGCTCAGAAACACGACATGCGGGTGATTTTCGTGGGCGATGTCCGGCAGCATGTTTCCGTCGAGGCGGGCGATTTTCTGCGTGTGCTTGAAACCCACAGCCAGTTAAGCCACTGCGAAGTCACGGAAATCCAGCGCCAGCAACATGCCGGGTACAAAGAGGCTGTAGGTATGCTTTCCTCCGGTGCCGCCCGTGATGGCCTCGCGGCATTGGACAAGCTCGGCTGGGTGCATGAGGGACAGGCGAACTACCTCAAGGATGCGGCGGCGGCCTATTTCCAGTCGACTGATGACGGCAAAAACCTGGATCGCTGTTTGGCGGTCAGTCCCAACTTGGGAGGAGAACCGCCATTTGACCCATGAAATCCGCTCGGGCTTGAAAGAGCGGGATTTACTGCCCAAAGAAGAAACGCCCTGCACGGTGCATGAGTCCCTTCGCTGGACCGTCCAGCAGCGGGCCAATTGGCGCAACTATCAGCCTGGCCAAGTGGTGACACTGACGAAATCGGTTGGCGGCTGGAAGGCGGGCGAATCGGCAACGGTGGCTCGGGCCGAGAGCGGCAAAGTAGTCGTGGTATCGGGTGACCAGGAGCGGGCGCTCCCCTTGAAATCGGCAGGCTCATTTGATGTGGCGATTCCTCGTCCCATCGGCGTGTGTCCCGGTGATAAAATCCTGATCCGGGCCAATGCGAGGCCGCTTGGTCTGATCAACGGCCAAGTGCTCACGGTCGGGAAAATCGAACCTGACGGCTCGCTCCATACCCGGGAGGGCATTTCAGTGCCCGCGACGTTCAAACAGTGGACGCACGGCTACGTCGTCACTTCGCATAAGGCGCAGGGCCGGACCTGCGAGCGGGTGGTCGTGGCCGCCGCACGGCTGGATGCCAAGTCATCTTATGTCGCCTGCTCGCGGGGCCGGGAATTGTGCTCGGTGCATACGCCGGACAAGGCGGCGCTCATGTCCCATTTACCGGAAGGAAATCGCAAAGCGGCTCTCGATGTTCTGGCCACCAATCCCCCAAAGAACCTGACCGCGGACCTTCGTTCGACTGCATACCGCGAGATCACCGAGCAAATCCGACGCATCCGTGCGGCGGTGAATCGCCGGACGCAGCAAATGCGTCAGATGGTCAGGCGACATGACCAGCACCGCCAAAGAGCGTCCATTACAGAATCCATGTCCGGGCCAAGACATACACCTGCGGAATCAGAGCGCCCCCATTACGACTTCAGCCCCGTCCAATCCCAAAGAAACGGGATCGGCATTTAAACTCAATCCAGAAAGAAAATTTATGGCTCTCAAAACTAAAGACGGAACATTCGACTCCAAGCCCGCCAATTATGAGCGGGACACTCACCCGGCCGGAATCAACTTTGAATTAAAAGATGGAACCGCGCTCTTCGCGCCCTACTCATTTTTATCTCATGCCCTACGCCATCCTGAGCCGTAACCATGCAGTTGAAGTGATATTTTGGGCGGGAAGTTATGCATGGGGTTCAACTGCATCGCAGTTGGGGTTTGGTGAGGAGAGTGCGAGCCAAAGCTTTCGCCACCAAGGTCGTGCGGGGGGTGGGATGGCGAACTGGAGAGTGGTCTGGTTCTGACGTCGGCTCAAGATGGCGGCGCAGTGGAAGAGGCGGTACCGGGCGGTGGCGATGGTGGCGTGGCCCAGCAGGCCGACGTGCTGGCAGAAGAGTTGGTAGAGGTTGTAGGTGAGCACGGCCAAACTCAGGACGGCTTCGGTGGCGAAGAACTTCTGGCAGCAGAAGCCGGGCAGGCCGAAGCCGTGTTTGAGTTCCTTGATGACGTTTTCCATCCCGGCTCGCCCGTTATAGTCGCGCCAGATGTCGAGGGCCCCAACCTCGGCACCCAGGTTGGTGAGCAGCGCCTGGTATTGGTAGCCGGGGCAATCGATGAGCAGCTTGCCGCCGCCGCGGCCGGAGTCGATCTGGCGCCGCAGGATGATCATCCGGCGTGGACGCGAGGCGTGTTTGCTGTGGTAAATCTCGTCGGCCAGCTCCAAGCCCTCGACGGCGGTGGGCTGCCAGAGGGTTTGTTTGCGGATCACGCTTTTGACCCGCACGGAAAGATCGGCCACCACGATGTAGCGCAGGCCTTTTCGCTCCAGCAGCGAGAGCCAGGGGTCGTTCTGGAACCCGGCATCGGCCCGGACAAGGCGCAGACCGACGTGGGCCGGCAGGTTCGCCAAAAGCGTCTCGGTAAAGGCCAGGACATTGTTGGCGCAATGGGCGTCTCCGGGCCGCAACCAAAACTGGGCGCAGAGCCGCGCCTCGGCCAGCACGGCCAGAAGCGGATGCAGGCAGGGCTTGAGGCCCAGGCGGGTGTAGCCGACCCGCACGCCCTCCTGATGGCCGTCCTCGTGCAGCAACGCGGTGGAGTCGAGATCGAGCGTGTAGCCCTCGCGCCGACGCGGCAGCCGTTCCAGCCCCCAACGCCAGAGCGGCTGAAAGCAGTTGAAGGTATGGCCCATCGTGCGAAAGCCGGCGAAGAAGCGCGACAAGGTCGATTGGCTCGGCAGCCGCCGCAATTCCAACACCTCCGGCAACACCGGATCGCCCCGCAGCCACGCCACGCGCGTGAGCTTGTCGGCCCCGGCTAATACCGCGGCCATGAACCCCAAGGCAATCTCCACCGGGACCAGGGCGTTCGGGCTGGTCGGCCGTTGCGGCAAAAGCCCGGCCAGCACCTCGCGCAACCCCAGCCGCGCCAAAAAAGCGGCGAAGCTCGCCTGGCCCGCATGCGCGCTGAGCTTGCGCTCGGTCGTCGTAATTTGGATCGTCCGGGAGACCAACTTGAGCTTCACTGGTTGCGTCACCGTTTGGGGAGTCGAAGCCTGTCCGCTTCGCGTCGTGTTAGT
This sequence comes from uncultured Verrucomicrobiae bacterium, assembly GCA_963812985.1. Classification (GTDB taxonomy): domain Bacteria; phylum Verrucomicrobiota; class Verrucomicrobiia; order Methylacidiphilales; family UBA1321; genus JABDGH01. Next base: position 972,484 of record CAWEXI010000005.1, on the reverse strand, counting down.
TTTCATCTACCAACAGCTTCCCAGCGGTGGCACCTTTGCCAACTGCATCGTTACGGCTGAGGAAATCATTATTCACTATAGTTTTGGCGTTGTACGAATCCGAGGTGAACGCCTCGGCCAGATTTTCACCATGATACGCAGTCAAGAGCTTGGATCGATCAATTGCGCTGCGGATAAAATGGCTAAACCAGACGAGCCGCGCATTCGGGACATTCTGTTCGAGGATGTCGAAGCGCTTACAACTTAAAGAGTTTAGGCTTCTACCATAGACATAACTTCGCTGTTATTATCTGCATCGGTGGAACACCCTGACCCCAAGACGTTCATTGACCGCTGGAAAAACTCCGGTGCGGCAGAGCGTGCCAACTACCAGCTTTTCCTCTCGGAGTTGTGCGACGTGCTCGGCGTCCCGAGGCCCGATCCCACCAAGCCCGATGACGACGAAAACGCTTATGTCTTCGAGCGGTCGGTGACCTTCCACCACGCGGACGGCTCCACGAGCACGGGCCGTATCGACCTGTACAAGCGCGGGCACTTTGTCCTCGAAGCCAAACAGGGTGTCGAGAAGCGCGAGCAGGAGGAAGCTCTTTCCGAAACTGGTAAAGCCAAAGCGAAGGCCGCAAAAAAAGGCACTGCCACACGCGGCAGCGCCCTTTGGGACGAAGCCATGCTCAAGGCCCAGGGCCAGGCCGAGCAATACGCCCGTGCGCTTCCCGCCAGTGAAGGCCGTCCCCCGCTGCTCATCGTGGTCGATGTCGGCCACAGCATCGAACTCTATTCGGAATTTACCTGCACCGGCGGCACGTATGTCCCGTTTCCCGATCCGCGCAGCCATCGCCTGTCGATTGACCGGCTCAACGACCCGGAGGTGCGCGAAACCCTGCGCCTCGCTTGGATCGACCCCAAGGCACTCGACCCCGCGCGGCGCACCGCCCGTGTTACCCGCGAGATCGCGGAGAAACTCGGACGCCTGGCTCAGTCCTTGGAAAAATCGGGCCATACCGCCGAGGCCGTCGCCACCTTCCTCATGCGCGCGCTGTTCACCATGTTTGCGGAGGACGTCGAACTGTTGCCCAAAGACAGCTTTATCAATCTTCTGAAAAGCCTTCTCGGTCACACCCAGCAATTCGTCCCGATGGTCGAAGAGCTTTGGGGCCGCATGAAGACGGGTGGATTCTCCACGGTGCTCCGCGAGAAGATCGTGCGATTCAACGGCGGGCTTTTCGAGAACGCGACCGCGCTACCCCTGACCGAAGACCAATTTGACCTGCTGATCGAAGCCTCGAAAGCCGACTGGCGCGATGTTGAACCTGCCATCTTTGGCACCCTGCTGGAACGCGCCCTCGATCCCATCGAACGGCACAAGCTCGGCGCTCACTATACCCCACGCGCGTATGTCGAGCGCCTGGTTGTTCCCACCATTGTTGAGCCGCTCCGCGCCGAGTGGGATGCCGTAAAAGCCGCCGCCGTCACCCTCGACCGCCAGGGCAAACAAAAGGAGGCCGCTGCCGAAGTCCAACGGTTCCACCGCCGCCTATGCGAAATCCGCGTGCTCGATCCCGCCTGCGGTTCCGGGAATTTCCTCTACGTCACCCTCGAACATCTCAAGCGGCTCGAAGGTGAAGTGCTCAACGCTCTCGATCAGCTCGGCCATAAGCAGGCCGCACTCGAAATGACGGGCTTCACCGTTGATCCGCACCAGCTCCTCGGCCTGGAGGTAAATCCGCGTGCCGCCGCCATCGCCGAACTGGTCCTGTGGATCGGCTATCTCCAGTGGCATTTCCGCACCCGTGGCCGGGTCACGCCGCCGGAACCGATCATCAAAAACTTCCATAATATCGAGTGCCGCGATGCCGTTCTCGCCTGGGATCGCACCGAACCCGTGCTCGACGATCAGGGAAAACCTGTCACGCGCTGGGATGGCCGCACCATGAAAAGGCATCCCGTTACGGGCGAAGATGTGCCCGACGAAATCGTACGTGTCCCAGTCCTGAATTATGTGAATCCGCGGCCAGCCGAATGGCCGCAGGCTGATTTTATCGTCGGCAACCCGCCGTTCATTGGCGCGAAGTATATTCGTGATTCACTTGGTGACGGTTATGCGGAGGCAATACGGACAACGTATCCCGACGTGCCGGAGTCTGCCGACTTCGTTATGTATTGGTGGCACAAGGCCGCGCTCCTCGTGCATGGAGGAAAGGCCGTGCGCTTTGGCTTCATCACCACGAATAGCCTCAGGCAGGCTTTCAACCGCCGTGTCGTCGAGCAACATATTGGCGCGGGAAAACTCAGCCTTCACTTCGCCATCCCTGATCATCCTTGGGTGGACAGCACCGACGGAGCTGCGGTGCGGATCGCTATGACGGTCGTGCGGGAAGGCCAGCACGAAGGCGTGTTGAAGCGCGTTACCCGTGAGTTGCCCCAGGATTCGGGTGAAATCGCGGTCGATCTCGCAGACCAGAATGGAGTCATAGGCGTAGACCTTAAGGTCGGAGTTGCGGTTGCGCGCGCGTTTCCGCTCTCCGCAAATGAGAATCTTAGCAATCGCGGCGTCATGCTGTTTGGGTCCGGCTTCATCGTTGAACGTGACGACGCAGCAAAACTTGGCTTCGGTCGCGTTCCAGGGGTCGAGTCTGTCATCCGGCCGTATCGAAATGGTCGGGACATCACAGGGTCTTCCCGAAATGTACTGGTGATCGACTTGTTTGGGCTAAGTGCGGAAGAGGTGCGATCTCGGTTCCCCGAGATATATCAGTGGGTCTTTGAGCGGGTGAAACCAGAGCGCGATCAGAACCAACGCAAAGGTCGGCGTGTCAACTGGTGGATATTTGGCGAACCCAATCCGAAGCTTCGCACAATGCTTCTAGGTTTGCCGCGTTACATAGTGACTCCAGCGACGGCAAAGCATCGCGCATTTGTTTTTGTCAACGGAGACATTCTTCCCGATGACGCATTAGTTTCGATTGCCACGGATGACGCACACATTCTCGGAGTTCTATCGAGCCACATCCACGTGGTATGGGCGCTTGCGTCCGGCGGAACGCTAGAAGATCGCCCCCGATACAACCAATCGCTATGTTTCGTGCCATTCCCATTCCCCACCGCAACTGAAGCGCAGCAAACACGCATTCGCAAACTGGCCGAAGCCCTCGACGCCCATCGCAAACGGCAACAAGCCCAGCACCCCGACATGACCCTCACGGACATGTACAATGTCCTCGAAAAACTCCGGGCGGGCACCGTACTCACCGCCAAGGAACAGGTCACGCACGAGGAGGGGCTGGTTTCAGTTATGCGACAACTCCACGATGACTTGGATGCTGCCGTCGCCGCTGCCTACGGCCTGCCGGTCACGGCAACCGACGAGGAAATTCTCACGTTCCTCTGCAAGCTGAACGCGGAACGCGCCGCCGAAGAGCGTTCCGGCCTCATTCGCTGGCTTCGTCCCTCCTTCCAACATCCCGAAGCGACAACGACCCAGGCGACCATGGGCACCGCCGAAATTGAAACCGCCGCGCCCGCCAAGGCGAAGGTTGTCGGAAAGCTCCCCTGGCCCAAGACCCTCGCCGAACAAGCTCAAGCTGTGCGCGCCGCACTGGTCGCCGCCGCCGGTCCTGTCGATGTCGCGACCTTGGCAAAAAATTTCAAGGGCACCAAGACCGATCGCCTCGAAGACATCCTGGAAACCCTTGCCAGCCTCGGCCAAGCTCGCGCCCTCGCGGAAGGTCGTTACGTCGCGCTATGAGTTCCGATCAGATGCTTCAGCTCGTTCCCCATGCGTGGTACGCAATGGAAATCTTCGGCGCAAGTGGAGCGCCCACGAATCCACATGTTAGTCCTATTTTCTTGAAGGCCGTAGAACCTCTCAAAACCGGTCGAGGTTTGCTAAAAGTAGAGTTTTTTCATGCCTACTACCCTGAAGGGGTTCAAAATAAAGAATACGTTCTCCGAGTGCTCCATCGATCATCATCCCAGTTCGCGGCGATGAAAATGAACAACAACCATTAGTAGTCATATTTCAAATGGGAAGCGACTGGGCCAAAACCGATTTTCCTCATTTCGATTCTACGAAATATCCGATGCCGGACTGAGAACTTAAAATGAGGCCGTGCGAATGACGCATTGGCGCCCGTTGACCTTCGCATTGGAAATGGACAATATAGGTCATGCCAGCTCCGGTTTTATCTGTAGCCAGTGCTCAAGCGACGGGTGACGCAGGTGGCACTTATGAGCGGCACGTCGGAGCAGCTTGTTTAACCACGTTACTAACGGGAGGCATGTCATTATTGGTTCCGGATGCGGAGCTTTCTGCCGTCTTTTTCCAGACAAGACGTTTAGGCTGGCAGACCGATGATTTACTTCTGGTTGGCTCTACGCAAGCAGGCCAACAGAGGCGTGTTGCCCTGCAGATAAAAAGCACTTTTTATTGGAGGAAGAGCGATGAGGATTGCGTTCAAACAATCGTCTGCGCATGGAGTGATTTTCGAAATACAGGACTCTTCGATCCGCAGTTTGATCGCATTGGAATAATCGTCGGTCAGACCAATCAAAAATTTAGTAAAGGGGTACGGTGCTTGGTCGACATGGCGCGAGCCGCACGCGATGCTCAGGATTTCAATGGCCGACTTATTCTTCCGAGATATGTGTCGAGCGATGCGCGGGAAGCTCTTACCACTCTAAAGGAAATACTAACCGAGGATCAGGAGGCGATAGTATCCGATGAGCTTATTTGGCGATTTCTTTGTATTCTTGATTTTGCAGTCCTTGATTTTGAGACTTCTTCGAGTTCGGCCGAAACATTAATAAAGAGCCTGCTGGCCGGAACGCGCACTAACGCATCAGGCACAAGTATAGATACGTGGAATTCCTTGCTTAACCTCGCCGCCGAGGCGGCTCCTCTGTCTCGTGAAATCCATTTGACTGATTTACCCTCTGAGCTTCGTGAACGACATTCCAGGGCCTCTGGCGCGGAGCGCGGCGGCCTAACAAATCTAGAGGCCTACACTGATATTATCCGAGCCGGCGCAGGTAGCAAAATCGGCGGAGTCGCTTCGCTGTCTCGGGCCGATGTCGTCGGCTCCGTTTTGGACGCACTTTCCGAGAATCAATCGGTGATCATCACGGGTGAAGCAGGAAGTGGTAAATCCGTGGTGGCCCGAAATGCATTTGATGCGATCCGAGCGGGGTGCTTGTCGATTGCATTCCGCTCCGAAACTCTCGCCGAGCCCCACATAGCGACAAGCTTTGTTGGCATCGGCGGAAACCTGAAAGATGTCTTGCGCCTGTTTTCTTTGCATCCACGAAAAGTTTTGTGGATAGAAAGTGCTGAACGTCTTTTGGAAAAGGACGCCAATCAACGCGCTGCGTTTGGTGACCTTCTCCGGCTTTTCACTCAAACGCCGGGTTGGAAGCTATTGATCACCTGTCGTGATTACAGCGTGGGGACATTTCAATCGACGTTTTTGGAAAGGGCTGGAGTTAAGAGTGAAGTTGTTGCCGTTCCCGCTCTCAACGACGCTGAACTTGACGATGTGCAGCAACAAATTCCAAAACTGGCTCTGCCTCTATCCCAACCCGTCCTGCGCAAGCTTGCCCGCAACCCGTTCTACCTTGATTTCGAGGCGCGCCTAAATTGGAGTTCCTCCACACCACTCCCCACAAACCTGCGTGCCTTCCGGCAACAAGCATGGCGGCAAGTAATCTGCCGGGAAGATGAAGCCACAGACGGCATGCCCTTGGAACGCGAACGCGCCATGATCGAAATCGCAGTCCGTAGGGCACGCGCCTTGACTCCATTTGTTCATGTCGATGGTTTGGCCGCATCGGCGATGCAAGCACTACGCCGCGATAGTTTGATTATTTCCGATCCTACGGATGGAGGCCGCTTTGCGCCTGCGCATGATGTTTATGAGGATTGGTCACTTCTTCTCTGGCTGAGCCGTTTATTCGAGCAGGAAGGAGCACTCAATCGTTCCTTCTTTATCCATGTGGAAACACACCCGGCCATGCGGCGCGCTTTTCGCCGGTGGCTAACGGAGCTTCTCGAATACGAGCCGAGTGAGGCAGATCGCAGAATGGCAGAAATTCTAAACGATGACTCGATCGATCAGCATTGGAAAGATGATGCTCTCGTGGCCGTTCTCCAGTCTTCGGAGAGCAGTGCCTTTCTCGCCCGAAGTGGCGAGCGGTTTCTTGGCAACGATGTTGCTCTCTTACGCCGAGCCGTCCATTTGCTTCAAGTCGCCTGTTGTAAGACGCCGCCAGGCATCTCCCATACTTCCAGAATCGCGGCGACGCTGCTCGTACCGAGTGGTCCGGCTTGGGATACGATGCCTTCGGTCGTGGCAGCTTCGCTTCATCGTCTTACCATGGCCGATTTTCAATGGCTTCTACGTTTTTTGGAAGCCTGTGTCAGTCGCGTCGACAAAGCACCTTCCTCCGAAGCGGGGATTGCCGTTATTGTCAGGCATTTGTTGGCATGCCTCGAAAATATTAGATACACCTATCGCGGGTCATTTGAAGAACGCATTCTTAAGATTATGCTCTCGATACCGAGGGAGATGGAAAGCGATTTGCGCACATTGCTTGAAGCAGCGCTCTCAAATGACGGAAGAGGACGACAACATAACACCTTGCCGGACCTGATCTGGAATCGCTTTTGGGGTGAAACCATCTGCCGTGAATTTCCGGACATCACTATGAGGGTGGCGGAACGACGGTTAGCTCTTGTTCCCCGCCCAGAAGACGAAGTGCATTCCAGAGGAGGACATGCTTTTTCCTATCACCTCGAGGTGGACGATATATTCGGTTTCGAAGGTAGTTCATCCATGGATGGCTATCCCGCAAGCGCCTGGCAGGGGCCCTTTCTAAATCTTCTCACATATCATCCGGAACGCGGGCTGGATCTAATTCTTCGGCTTCTCAATCGGGCTTGTGCCTCCTATGGTAACTTTGAACAGGATTTGATCGAAGAGCCGATCCCTGTCGAACTTACTCTCGACGACGAAACTGTTGTGGAGCAATGGGGTAATGGTCGGCTTTGGGGGGCCTACCGGGGGCAAAGCGTCATGCCCCATGTTTTGGAAAGTGCGCTGATGGCTCTGGAGGATTGGCTCTTAAAAAAGGCAGAGAGCGGTGATGGCGATACGGTCTCCGTCTGCTCTCATCTCCTGAGAGAATCCAATAATGTGGCGATAACCGCAGTTGTCGCAAGTACGGCTATCGCACATCCAGTATTTTTTGGAGAAGAGGCTCTTCCGCTGCTCACAGATCCGATTCTTTTTGATTGGGATTTCGACCGGAGCTTTCAGGATCAAACCAACGGTGCCGGTGCATTGGAATCGATGTTTCCAAGTACCGGAGACGCCATGATCTTAGAGTTCGAGCGAGGGGAATCTCGAAAGAAGGTTCATCGTACACAAAATTTGGAGCATTTATGCATTCGGTTGCAGCTAACCGACGCCCGGGAGAAGGTGTGGGCGCTCCTAGATGACTATCAATCTTCGCTTCCGCCTGCCTCTAGCCAGGACGAGTATGATCGTCTTTGGCGAATCAAGTTGCACAGGATGGATGTCCGAAATTTTGTCGGTACTCGAATGGCTCAAGGAGTACTTTGGCAGGCAGGCCCCTTTCCCGGCGAATTGGAGCAGATGAGGCAAAGCATCGTGCCTGCACACGAAGATCGAGAAAGGCGCGTGGGACTGTTTATGTGGGGGCTCAGCGTTTTCAAGCATGAAAAGCCGACTACATATCTAGCTTCAGAATGGCGCGAAAAACTTGCGGCCGTACGTTCCCTGACTCCGGAGCCAGAAGATCAATTGGCGGCCCTTCGTGATTCGGGCGCTCCCCACATTGCGGCTGTATGTCTTCGCGACCATTGGGACGAACTCTCAGATGACGAACGCCGATGGTGCATCGATAGGGTCTGTTCGGAGATTGAGAAATTGCCCGGTTTGAACCAGTTTGCGCGCACGGGCGCGAGTTTGATGGATAGCACCGGCCCATGTTGTTTCGTCGTGCCAATGATTGCGGAGCACAATCAGGCTATCGCTAGCCGGGCGAGAATCTTGCGCTGCCTTACTATAGCGATCACCAATCCAGAGGAGACTGTCGCCCAATGGGATGCGTTAGGCATCGGTCGTTTTCTTTTTCCCACCAATCGTCCACTAACACTTTCTCTTTTCGCTGCTATGGTCATGCGCGCGCAACAACTAGGTGCATTCCATTTAAGGCAGCGCGGACGACCATGGAATCAAAGAGACAATGAAGACGCTTTCAATGCCGCGCTTCTTGAGCAAACAGTATCTGCTGTTGAATCAGAAAATTCCCTTAACGAGACGGTCTTGATGGCCGGCGACTACAGCCGTTACCCTTTCATTATCGTCGCAATGCCATTGCTTGGCGCCTTTGGCGAGCAACCCCTAGACCCACTTTCGAAACGCTTTTACGGACGAATCGCGGAACTGCTTGCAGTGTCCTGGGCAGCAGAATCGCATCATAGGAGCGGACAATTTGAGGATGAGGATACGGACCATTTTAGCTACCAAAAACAATATCATCTCCACCAACTTATCGCGCGCTTTGCCTTACTTACTGAGGAGAGCGCGGCCTTACGAATAATTGCACCCTTAGTGACAGCCGCGCACACTTGTCCCAAAGAAGCCGGCAGCTTCATCAAATGCCTAATTGTTGCGGAGGATCAAACTTTTCAGCCTGATCGGTTTTGGAAAATCTGGAAGCTGTTTGCCGACACATTTCTTCAGCATGATTTAGGCTCTCGACTCGAAGACCACAGCGAGAACCTCGATTTCCTTCGTGCACTGTTCCTGAACATCGAATGGAATGCCGACACCCATGCTTGGCGATCGCTCACGGGGCACGGGCACCATCTACGGGATTTATTTCATCGATTGCCCCCCTCCTTTGGAGCAGTCTCAACTTTCGCCCCGCTGATAAATCGATTCAGTTCTGAGCTTTTACTTCTGTCGCTCCCGCTATTAGCGGACAAAATTCAAGGGGCATCTGGTAACATTCTCTTTGGACGATTTGCACTCTCTCAACTGGAGTCCGCTATCGGAGACTTGGTTTACGCGGGTACGGTTGAAATCCGTCGAAACTCAAGTCTGCGCGACAAGGCGATGTCGATACTCGACGCGATGGTGGAAGCCGGTTCTTCGGCGGCGTTCAAAATCCGCGATGACTTTCTGACGCCTTTGGAATCCACGAGGCAATCACCTTAACCGTCATTTTGCGATTTAGTGGTCAGCTTCAAAAAAGCCTGTACCAGCTCGAATGCGCGACGGGCTTGCATTTCCTGGGTGTCTTTGTCAGGTGCGTTGTGAAACTCAACCAACTGTTGAGGACCAAACGCATTCAGGCTCGCGAATTTTTCGTGCAAGATTTCGATGGCTCGGGCCACATGTTTTTCCTTGGCACGATGTTGCCAGATGCCTGCTAGCGATTCCATTCCACCGGGAAAATGTTCCAGACAGTAGCACAAATCATAGGTGTCTTTGGGCTTGTCGCGTCCTCCAATCGCATGGGCCTTCATGACAATGAAGTCTGCAATTGAGGCTACCCGCAGCTTCACAGTATTCTCAGCGCCGCGCACCGTTTGTCCCGCTAACGTTAATTCCACGGGCGACTGAAACGCAACACCGCACGCATCGGCTTGGAGTACGCGAAAGCCCTCCAACAGCTTTGGCTTGCGCTTCTTTAACTTCACTTCCTTGGGCGCGAGGAATGAAGCCTCCGCAAGCGGGCGAAGTAACGATGGCCTGGCCCTAACTCCTTCCGCTATTGGAGTAAGCGCATAAGCATGGGAGTTATTTGCCGGCGAAAGCCTGGACGTATGCTTTCCCATCCTTTGCGAACGCGATCCATACAGTGTGTGTATTGGGATCAACCGCAATACTATGGGCTCCGGGCGAGCTGGTTATGGGAGATAGCGTCGTGAGCTTGGCGCCGTCCACGGAAACTACCGAGATTGTGCCCGTTCCGCTGGCACAATAGACGCGCTTGAGACCGGGGTCGTAAGCAATCTCATCGACCTTGGGCGCAACATCGGCCGAAGACAGGACCTGGCCCGATGTCAGGCTCATGAGGCCCAGCTTGCCGTTGCCTCCAACCACCAAAACCGTATCGGAACCGGGAACCATCGCCAGACCGTGCGGCTTTACGACGGGTGCTGTAGGCCAATTCGTGACTATCTTGAGTCCCTTGAGTTCTACTTGAACAAGTTCATTGCTGTCTTTCAGGCATTGATAGAGATAGGCGCTTTTCTTATCGACTCCCAGGTCTTCCATTCCCGCCCCCGGCATGGTCAGGGTGGTAAGGATCGTTTTTGCGGCGGGATCGATCACCCACAACTCCGGCTTTTCATCGTTGCAGACAAACGCCCGGTCCGAAGTCGAGTCATAAGCCATGACATCTGCCGGACCAGGAAGGGCTACTTCACCGGTGACTTCCAGTTTGGTCGAATCGATAATGACGAGTTTCGGCGGCTTGCTACAGCTTACGAAATAGCGACCGTTCTTGTCATCGACCGCTACGCCCTGGGCATTACCCGTGGGAATACTCTTGATCAACTTTGACGTGGCGGCATCGATCACATCCAAAGAACCGTTTTCTGTGTGGCAAGCTAGGAGCCGATGATTACCCGAATCGAATTTGATGAAATCAAATCTGCCATGCGTTCCGGTCACCTCCACGGGAGGGTTGGGGGTGAGCGTGTCATCCGCGAGCAAGGGCAGGACAAAGGCGACGGTGGAACAATAGAGGAGGGTGGGGATCAGTTTTAGTTTCATGATTTTTGTGGATTATTTCTTTGCGTACCGGGCGTAAAGGGAAGGAAGGAGCAGAAGAGTCAGGAACGTGGAGGTAAGCACGCCGCCGATGACCACCGTGGCCAATGGTCGCTGCACTTCAGCGCCGGGGCCGGTGGCGATGGCCATGGGGATGAGTCCGAAGCTTGCGACCAGGGCGGTCATCAGCACCGGGCGCAGTCGGGTAATAGAGCCAGTCACGACGGCCTCTAGCAAGGGCTTTCCTTCATGCCGGAGGCGATTGAAATAGCTGATGAGAACGATACCGTTGAGAACAGCGATGCCGGTCAGGGCGATGAAGCCAATGGCGGCGGGTAGACTGAAAGGAAGCTGGCGGAGCCATAGCGAAAAGATGCCGCCGGTTGTGGCCAGGGGAATACCGGTGTAGACGAGAAACACCTGCCGCAAGTCACGAAAGGCCGCGTAAATGAGAGCGAAGATGGCGAGGAGCACCATGGGGACGATGATTCGCAGCCGGGCTGTTGCTGATTCGAGATTTTTGAATTGGCCGAGTAAATCGATACGGTAGCCGTCCGGGACTTTGACCTCGCCGTTGAGTTTGGTCCGCAATTCCTGGACAAAGGTGCCGACGTCACGGCCCCGCACGTTGGACGAGACATCGGCCAGACGGCGCCCTTCCTCGCGCTGGATTTCGCTGACGCTGTCGCCGAAATGGACGGTGGCCAGTTTATCGAGCGAGATCATCCCGCCATCGGCCAGCTTGACCTGGAAGCGGTTCAACTGATCGGCATCAAGGCGGACTTGCTCGGGGTAGCGGAGCACGATTTCAGTCAGGCGATCTCCGTTTTGCACGCTACCCAGCTTTTGGCCTGCAAGGGCAACCGTTATCGCATTGTTGACGTCATCGGCCTGCAATCCGTACTGAGCGAGCGCGATGCGGTTGGGTTGGATTTCCTCAATCGGGGTCTTTTGAAATCCGTTGAAGGCGACATCCGCCGAGCCGCTGACGTGGTTCAAGATGTCCTGAACCTGATTGCCCAACTTCTCCAGAATAGTGAAATCGTCGCCGTAAATTTTGACAGAAATATCGGCGCGGGCTCCCTGGAGGAAATCGTTGAAACGGTCCTCGATGGGTTGCACGAAATCAACGCTTTGACCGGGAACCGCCGTTTGTAGGGCATCGCTCATCTCGCTTTCCAGTTCGTCTTTATGAATGCTTCCCCGTTGCGTCGGGTCGTAAAGCAGGTAGGTGTCCGATTGATTCACGCCGACGGGATCAACCGCTTTGTCGTCAGCCCCGATGCGCGAAAAAGTCGTTTTGATTTGTGGGAACCTTTGCCGAATCAGTTGCTCGGTGGTCTTTTGAAAGCCCAGAGAGGCATCGAGGTTGATGCTATCGGCGCGCGTTACCGCAATGAGCGTGGTGCCTTCGTCGAGGTGCGGAATATATTCCGAGCCCAACTGCGAAAAGACAAAAATCGAAAACGCGAATAGCAGCACCGCGAAGATCGAAAGAACCGCATGGCGAGGCAGTACAAAACGGAGAATGCGTTCGTAATTTCGCTTGAGGAAACCAACGAGAAAATTGTCGCGCTCATGGACGCGTCCGGAAAGCGCCATGACGCAAAGAGTGGGAATGAGAGTCAGGGCGAGGATAAGCGCGCCCGCCAAGGCCATCGTCACGGTAGCCGCGAGAGGCTCGAACATTTTGCCTTCAACGCCGGTCAGGGCAAAAATGGGGACGTAAACGAGCGTGATAATGCCGACGCCAAAAACCATGGAAGGCGCCACCTCGGCGCTGGCTTCCTCGATACAGGCCAGACGTTCGGCCTGGGACAGATTCCGGCCCAAGGCGTGTTGCTTGATGGCGAGATGGCGCAGGATATTTTCCACCATGACGACCGAGCCATCGACGAGGAGCCCGAAATCAATGGCTCCCAAGCTGATGAGATTTCCCGTAATCCGGAATTGGATCATACCTGTGAGCGCAACGAGCAGCGAAAGCGGAATGGCCGAGGCGACAATCAGGGCCGCTCGCCAGTTGCCCAGAAAGAGGAAGAGCACGGTCGCTACAAGAATCGCCCCGGCAAACATATTGTGCTTGATCGTGCCCACGGTGCTGGAAATGAGCATGCTCCGGTCGTAAAGAGGAATCAGTTGGATGCCTTCGGGAAGGCGGTCCTGCACCTCCGTCAGCTTGTCATTCACTCGCTGCGCCACCGCGCGGGTGTTCTCTCCGCGCAACATGATAACGGAAGCGATGACCGCCTCTTCCCCATTCACGAGCGCAGCGCCGCTGCGTGGCCGGGGCGTCTCCTTCACTTCCGCCACTTCGCGAATGAGGATCGGATGAGTTGAGCCGCCATAGCGGATGGCCAGGTTCTGGATTTCGTCGACGGTCTGCACCCGGCTGATGGCGCGAACCAGAACTTGCTGACCGGCCCGCTGCACGATCCCCCCGCCACTGTTGGAGACATTCTGCTTCACGACCGTGGCGATGTCATCGAAGCTCAGCCCTGCGGCGGCCAGCTTGACCGGATCCGGTTCGATGACGATTTCATTCACGAAACCGCCTGACGTGCTGACCTCGGCCACGCCGGGGATGGCCATGAACCAAGAGGCAATCGTATAGTCCTGGAGGATTTTGAGTTGGGAAAGCTCCTCGGTTTTACTCGCCGGCTTGTTCTTTGCGTCGGGCTTGTAGGCGACTTGGTAGTAATAGATTTCTCCCAGACCAGAGCTGACCGGTGGCACGGTGGGCTGGACACCCGCAGGCAGCAGATCAATCGCACCTTGAATGCGCTCGGTCAGGATTTGCCGCAGTTTGTAAACGTCGGGTGCGGAATCGTTGAAGAAGAGAGAAATCTGTGACAGTCCATACTTCGACGTGGATCGCATTTTGTCCAAGCCCGGCAACCCGGCCAATTCCCGCTCCAGGGGCACCGTGATTTGCTTTTCGACTTCTTCAGGAGCAAGCGCTTCGACCGGAGTATTCACTTCCATTTGCAACGACGTGATATCTGGCACGGCATCCATCGGGAGCTGGTAAGCGGAGTAAACTCCCACCGTGATGAGCACCAGTGCCGCTGCGACCGGCCAGAATCGGTGACGAATGCAGAAGTGGACCAAACGAAGAATCATTATTCACTCCCTCCGGCTTTCAGTTTCAGTTCCGTCAGCCAGAGCGTCTGTACCGGATTGGTGACCACGATATCTCCCGCGGCTGCACCCTCATTCACCTCAGTGAATCCTTCTCCCATCGCGCCCGTCTTGACCTCGGTACGGACAAAGCGATTCTCTTTCACCAAGTAGACAAAAACTCCCTCAGTCGTTTTTAGTAGCGCCGAATCAGGCACGGCAACAGGCGCATCGACCGAGGCCATCTGCCAGCGCACGGCACAAAAATCGGCGAGCGAAAATTGATGCTGGGAGTCGGCGATCTCGATGACCATTTCGGTCTGATTTGAATTGGGAAGGGTATTGAGCTGGAAAAGCTTGACTGTTGTTGCGTGCGTAGAATCAGGCTTGCCCGTAACTTCGCCTGTTTGCCCGAGCTGAAGTCCCGAAGTTGGGTCCGTCAAAATCGTGGAGGCGTAGGCATAACCGGCACGATAGGACATGCCCGGAAGTGGTGCTTCATTTGCTTCGCGAAAGACCTGGAACTTCATCGTCCGAGCGGCTTGGAATGTCTTCCGTTGCGCCGAAGCGGTCGTAATTCCCATGCTCTGCTTCGTATCCTCCGGCAAATAGATGCCCTTGTCCGGATCGAACGAAGGGACGTCATCCTTGGTTCCGGCTTGCACTTCGGCTGGGGTGGAGACACCGGTTGCTGGGGGAGTAGCGTTGGAAACAGGAGCCTTTGGTCCACAACCGGTCAAAAAACCAATGGAGATCAATCCGCCCAAGTAGAGGAACGCGCGACAACTCATGGCTTCCCGTTCCCTTCCGCCATCGTGCCGGTCAGCAGTTGCAAATCGAGGTCGAGCGAATTGGCATCAAGCGTTGTCTGATGGACGCTCTTCGTGGTGCTGAGAAATTGCCGCTGCACTTCCAGGAACGTGGTGAGATTAATGGCGCCGAGACGATACTGGCGGTCGGCCATGTCGGCCAGTTGCGCCAAATTTTTCAAGAGCTCCGGTTTGGTCTGACTGATCTGCGCGTCGATCAATTGCCGGCTTTGATAAATTTTCGTTATGGAAAGTTCGAGATCTCGCCGGGCCTGTTCCTCGGTCGCTTCGGTTTTGACCAGCGCAGCCTTGCTGGTGGCGATGTTCCCCTGGTTTTGATTCCAGATGGGCAAGGTGACGGTGAGCGAAGCACCGACCTTCTGGTCGTGATCCCCCGCTTTATCGAGGCTATAAAAAGGACCGATGAGAAAATCGGGCGCGACATCGAGTTTACTGGCCTTGACCTGAAGTTGCGCTTTTTTCAAATCCATCTCTTTCATCTGGAGAATGGGGCTCGTACTGAGGCTGGTGACCAAGAGACGGTTCAAGTCGGGAGGAAGGGGGGGCAGGTTCGCCGGTAGAATGACGTGGAATGGCGTCTGCGTCGGCCAGCCGCGCAAGCTGTTCAACTCGGAAAGCGCCGTGACCGCTTCGAGAGCGAGATCGTGTTGCGTTACAGCAAGCTCCTCGAGATTTCCTTCGAGGATCCCAGTATCGAACATCGACTGAAGCCCGGCTTTGGGCCGTTTATCCAAAAGCGCGATGAGGGCGCGAGACCGGGCGATGATTAAATCGGCCGCTTCGCGATTCTGCTCCGCCAAGCCATATTGATAGGCTAGCAGCTTGACCCGCCCCGCCAGCGCCATGCGAAATTGAGTCAGCCCAATTTGTCCCAGCGCCACGTCTTGATCTGCAATTGCCTTGCGCAAAGTGGCCTTGCCGGGAAATTCAAATGTTTGGGTAATGGAGAGCTGATCCGAAAAGCCATTGTTGTTGGCGCCGGGACTACGCACCTGCCGCAATGCATAGAAGCCAGAAACATCTGGATTTTTCCATAAACCGGCTTGCAGCCGCGCTCCTTTGGCGGCGGTCAGGTCCGCCTCAACACCTTTAAGCTCGGCGTTGTGCGCGAGGACTTCCCCGACCAGGGCGTCGAGCGTCCGCGATTGAAGCGCGGTAGAATCCTCAGCGTGGGCGCCGACGAGCAGGATAACCCACAAAATGGCAGCGCTAATTTTCACTGCTCGTCCCTCCTGTTGGCAAATAAAGTGTGAATCGAACCAGGCTGCCTTTTTCCATGGAAACGGTTAAATGAATGCCGAGCCGTTGACAAAGTATGCGTGTTAACGACAACCCGATCCCGAAGTGGTTCGATTCGCCACGCGATTTGTCCTTGCGCCAAAATCTTTCAAAAATATGAGGAAGATCCGATGGTGCCAGATCCACCGCCATATTCGTGATCGTGACGCTGGGTGCTTTCTTATCCGGGTGAAGTTCGACATCAACCTGTGAGCCCAACGGAGAGTATTCGACGGCATTATCGAAAAGATTGGAAAAAATGATCGCCAGTAACCATGGATCAGAGGGGACACTGAATTCCAGCGCTTCGGGGAGATCATTAAAATGAACTCCCTTTTCAGATGCCTTGATTTGGTATTTCTGCCGTGTCGTCCGAATAATCGACATCATATCGACAGGGGTCACGGACAGCGGGTTGCGCGCCTCCTCGTGCCGGACCATTTCCAGAAGAACAGTAACCAGCGCTTCCATTTGGCGAGCGATACCCAGGGTATGTTTAAACGCCTGTTGGAATTCTGGCGTATGGCTCGACTCCTGGAGCATGACTTCCGATATAGTCCTTAACTCGGCAACCGGAGTTCGCAATTCATGAGACACATCCGCGCTGAATCGACGCTCCCGGGCAAACGAGACATCCAGACGTTGAAGCAGGTCGTTAAGCTTGACCGCGATGGGCGCAAGCTCCTGTGGCAAATCGTCGATAGGAATGGCCTGCCCCAAGGAATCCGGCCTTATGTTGGCGACGGCGTCGCCCACTCTTTGCAGAGGGCGCAAACCGCCGCGAACGACAACCATCACCAGTCCGAAACTGAGGAGCGACGTGGTTGCGGTCATGATCACAAGGATCACAGCAAGCTTTCGCAGGGAATGGTCCAGGGACTTCCGGTCTGTCGCTAGTAAAAGCACGTAACTCTTACGCGTCACGGCGGGAGCCGCCGCGCCATCTTCTTCCTCAACACGAGGTAAAAATGAAAAAGTCAATGTGCGAAACTGCCCCGCGGGCAAAGCGATGTCCTGATAGCTAGGCGCATTCGAAACAGCAGCCGGTTTTTCGGTTAAGACAGAATTTTTGAAAACCGCATTGCCGTCATTGTCAAAAATCTGAATTGCATCACGAGCGTGCTTGCGAGGATTCACCTCTTGGGGCAGTTCGGCCCAATCGATATCCACTTGATTACCCTGTTGGGAAACAGACGCTAAAACAGCCTGCGCTTTGGCAAATAACCGCGAGTTGAAATCAGTTTCGAGGATGCCCTTCAAAAGGAAAAATATCAAAACAGAGGCGCAACTTAACAACACGAGGAATCCCACGAAGAGAGTCGAAGCAAGTCGAAACCGAATGGAACTCATAAAGTAAAAAGCATGGCGGAACGTTATTTAAGCTTGGCATCTTTAGCTAAGTTATCCTTACGGGAACCTTACCTCCGACATCTTCCACTAAGAAAAATTCACAGGGCCAAGCGCGCTGCTATTTTTTAGAACTCCAAAACATATAGATCAAGACGGCCACTAAAAGAACGACCTCCAAAATAGTTGGAATGAGAGTCGTATCAAAAGGATTCATAGTCGTGCGACTCGTGTTCTCGCGGCAGGTTGATATTACGGCAGCCAGCCTTACGGGAACCTTACGATGGAAAGGATTTTCCGTGGTCAGGTACAAATGTGCGATTCGGAAACAACAATCAAGCTGCCAGGAGATAACCAAATCCGCGTTTGGTTAGGATTTTGGCGTTGCTCCCCGCCTGTGCCAATTTCTTCCTCAACTGGGAAACAGCCGACTCCACGGTATTGCTCATGAGCTCCTGAGTATCCTCGTAAATATGTCGCTCAATTTCGGACCTAGAAATTACCTCACCTTGGCGAAGCATCAGAAGTTGCAGGATGCGAAATTCACGGGGCAATAAATCCACCGCTTGCCCGGAAACAGTTACCAGAAATGTGTTTAACTCGATCTTCATATTGCCCGTCTCCAACTGCGGAGATTTGCGAACGTAGCTGCGGCGGCATAGCGCTTGCACTCGCGCGAGAAGTTCGGTTAGCGCAAAGGGTTTTACCAGATAATCGTCGGCTCCAGCGCCCAGTCCCTTCACCCGGTCCTCAACGGCATCGCGGGCCGTCAAGAAGAGGACATGGGTTTGAATGCCCTTGGCTCTCAGCCTGGCGAGGATTTCCAAGCCGTCGAGCCCCGGCAACATGATGTCGAGAATCAGCAGATCGTACTGACCAGTCTCGGCCTTCCAAAGTCCCTCCATCCCGTCGCCGCTCTCGTCTACGGTATACCCCGCCTTCTTGAGCCCCATGACCAGCGACCAGCGCAGTCGTGACGAGTCTTCTACCAGTAACAAATGCATGGAATGGAGAAGTTTGGGGCTTTAGCCGAAGTCATGGTGTCTTTCAGCGGCGCAAGAGCCCTATGTCCTAGGTCGCTTAAAAGACACCCTAAACCGAAACGCCGCGCGAATCACGAATTCTCCACGCGGCGTTCTAACTGGCCAAGGGCTAATCCGCGTCGACGCCGTTCTTGATCAGCTTGCCTTCGGAGGAGACCACGGCTTCCATTTCCGCACCTTTGGAGTTTTTATAACCAACCTCGTAAGTCACGGCATCCCCTTTGGTGACCTTCTCCACTCCTTTGATCTGTCCATCGCCGACGGCTGTTTTAACCGTGCCGGCGATAGCGTCGGGTAAAGCATCCTTACCCAGTTTTTCCTCGGTCGAATCGAGCGAGCCATCCGGCATCAGGATGTATTCGATCTTACTGCCATCGGCCTTTTTCGTCAGCACTTCGTATTGGATTTGGCCACCTTCATTTGCCTTCTCCACCCGTACAATCTCGCTCGTTCCGGCATGATCCTTCGCCGACTTTTGCACCGCCGACGGGGCTTGGTCCAAGGTGATCTTTTGGTCTTCATCCGCTTTGCAGATGAAGATCGACATGACGAGCAGGGCCGAGGTGAAGTGAATAGTTTTCATTTTTATGAGTCCTTTGATTTTGGGTTTGGTTGGTGTTGATTTCCTTCAACGTCTCTCTGTTTACCACTTCGGCCCTTACCGAAACCTTATGGAAATGGAAATCTTTTCGAAGACACTCGAAAGGATTGTTGACCCTCCCTCAAGCACGGCGAAGCAACATCGGCGAATAGGCGGAGAGATGGGCTATCACCAAAGCATCGGCACATCGAATCCCCGTTCAAAGTTCACCTCGCAGAGGACTAGCCCAATAAATCGGTGCTGTCAGAGCAAGTTGAGCAGTGAACTGATAATCTTCTTCCGCTCTTCGGACAGGGCAGGCCAAGCAGCGACAATCCTTGCCAAATCGGGGTCACGCAAAGCTTGTGAGTCTATCTGTGAGTCAGCTTTTGTAAGTGCCTGCTGCTCCACTATTTCCTGATAGCTTCGAGTCCTAGCGCGGCAGCTTTTGGGCGGTTTCGACCCCATGCAACAGAGCGCGACTGAACGCGTCTATTCCATTGTGTTTTAGTCGCTTCCAATTGCTATCACCGATAGCGCTCGCGACAGGAGTCGACTGCTCTTGACCCGAAACGTCTGTTCCATGAGTCCCTACATGAGTCCAAAGGTCTGGCAGCGTCTCCACAGCAGCCCGCAGTCCGACCTGAGTTTCGTCAGTGTAGCGGGCGAAGGTGAGTTGAGGGTTGGCATGGCGCATCATCCCCATGTGCGCCCTTGGAGCCGTCGCCGTCTTACCCAGATGTGTTGACGTTGTGTGTCTCAAAGCATGGAAGTCCGCCTGCCGTCCCTCAGAATCCTTATAGGCAATCCCGGCTCACCGGTGCTCATTTTCGTGGCACTCCTTACAGACAGAAACCAGCCACTCGATTGGCTCCTTGCCGATATTGCGCCGCGCGTATTGCTTATGATGCACTTGGGTGGCACGTTGGCCGCAACGGACGCAGGTCCAGTTGTCTCGCTTCAGCACGACGTACCGCTTTCGCTTCCAGTCATCTGACTGCAAATATTTTTCGTTATAATATTGCTTTCGTTCCTTGCGTTTCTTCTCCCAAAGAATCGATTTGAGGACCTTGAAAGAGAACCGTTAAAGCTCCCATGGCTAGACCGTAGAAGAGGAGGTCATGGAGCACAGCCTGATTTATTGGAATGCTCACCGCCGCTTGAACTGGCAAGGTCGCCACAAGATTGACTGTCCTCGCATAAAGATCGGGCTGCAAGCCAATACTCGTTTTTGGGGTATTCTAAAAAGGGGTTAAGAAATGAGGCGTGGCCCAGACCTACCGCTTCTCCAAAACAGTTTTCAGCAAGATCAACGACGATCTTGTGAAAGCCCTTCGCGAGACAAGGCAGAACGCTGGATTGACCCAAGTAGAGGCCGCAAAGAAGCTGGGCTGCCGTCAGACCTTTATTTCCAAGATAGAATGCGTAGAGCGCCGCATCGATGTCGTGGAATTCGTTGTTATGATGCGGGCCTATGGTGCTGACCCGAGCCGTGTCTTAAAAAAACTGCAACTGCATTGCTTTTAAAGAGGCGGGCGATTGTCGCGAATCGAGAGCCTGTCTATTTCTCAAAATTTATCGGAGGGACGAGCGGCTCCGAGCTTTTGCATTGATGAGGGTTCCACCCTCATGGCTCCAGTAGTTGGTCTTGCGGGTTTCGTCGCCATTGGCCAGTCTTCCGTCGTGGCCTCAGCACAACTGCGGGAATCTCTCGCCAAATTCGTTTCCTTCGCTGGAAAGCTCAAGGGAGACGAGAAAAGCGAAGCCCAAAGCTTCCTCGACCACTTCTTCCGCGCCCTTGGTCATGACGGTGTGATCGAAGCCGGGGCGACCTACGAATTCCGCATCGCCAAAAAGCCCGGCTCGGCCCAATTGGAACTGATCCAGGGCGAGGACGCCAAACCGAAAGGTGGCAAGAAATTCGCCGACCTCCTCTGGCCCGAGCGTGTTCTCATCGAGATGAAATCGCGCGGACAGAACCTCGAAAAGCATTACGACCAGGTCTTCGACTACTGGACCCACATCCGGCCGTGGCCGCGAATCATTCACTACTTCGTCGCGGCAATCTTTACTACAGAGGCTTCGAAGATGCTCTGGATCGCCGCATTTAACTGGGCGTCGAACTCGGAATCTGACTGTTGCGCCGTCAAACCCTCAAGTAATGCGCGCGAGAAACTGGCAATGACTCCATGATTTCTGCGCAGGCGATTGTTGCCTTCCTGTCGCGAATAGCCTCCTGAAAGAGCGAGCACTCGTGCCACCGCAGGGTGCTTCACGCAATCGAAGTAAAAATCGTCCTGCTCCGGCAAAGTCAGCTTGAGAAAGACCACTTGTCCGTCCGGAAGGGCCTCAAGTTTCGTGAGCAAGGCATTTTTGAGCAGTCCCTCTGCTTTGGTTTTTTCGGGACAGTGGATATCCACCTCCGGCTCCACGATGGGCACCAGGCCCGCCGCGAGGATTTGCAGGGCCACCTCGAATTGCTGGTCCACGATTTCCTGGATGCCATCCGGGTCGGCCTGTTTGATGAGCGAGCGCATCTTTGTCCCGAAAATGTGTTTTCCCCTGGCCTTATCGAGCAGTGCCGAAAGCTGCGGCATCGGCTTCATCAACTGGACTCCTTTTTTCTCCTCGGCAAGACCGCTGTCCACTTTAAGGAACGGGACGACCCGCTTCACCTGCCAGAGATAATCCGCCGTCGGCCGTCCTTCGATGTCCCGATCCATTGTATTTTCAAACAGGATGGCTCCGAGAATTCTTTCTCCGGTAAAGCTCGGGCTGGTGATGATCCGCGTGCGCATCTGATGCACCAGCGCATACATCTCTTCTTCGGTGGTCCAACCGTCTTTAATGCCGTAGGCAGCCAAAGCCTTCGGGGTGCTCCCTCCGCTTTGGTCAAGAGCCGCGACAAAACCCGGCTCTGCTCTCATTCTTTGAAGTTGCTGTTTGTTCGTATCAGGGGCGCTCATGGGACTCCTTTCGGGTTGTTAGGAGGGAGATTTTATTTTACTAGAAACTGGAGATACCGCCATCGACAGTTTTAGTCGCCAAACAAGTGCAATGTGAAATTGGCGTATCCGAAACCTACGTTACGTTGCGAATTCCCGTCGTGACGGACACCCGGCGGATTGCTTCACTCTTTTGATTGAAAATCGCAGCTGAGAACCGCCCTTTCCTTCTCCTGTTCCTCATTCTCATGATGGGATTGGGGCTGCGGATTTATCATCTCGATTCGCTCTCGCTCTGGTCGGATGAAGCCTTCACTTCGCTCTATTCCGCCAGCTCATTGTCCTACCTGTGGACCACAGGCTTCCGTTTGGAAACCAATCCTCCGCTCTATTACACCGTCATGCACTTTTGGATCCTTTTCTTTGGATCCAGTGAAAGCGCGTTGCGCTCCTTTTCGGTGATTATGTCTCTGCTCGTCATCGTCCTTGTCTATGCTCTGGGCCTGGAAATTGAAAGTTCGGCACTCGGCTTGATCGGGGCACTCATTGTGGCCCTGGCGCCCACCGAAATCTGGTACGCCCAGGAGGCTCGCACTTTCGCCCTGCTGCAGGTTTTCATCGGCATCGCCCTGCTCGGAATGGCCCGTTTTCTGTCGGACTCCGGTTCGTGGGCCAGCCTCATTGCTTTCGTCGTCGGAGCGACTCTCGCCAATTATTGCCATGACACGGCCCTCCTTTTTTTTATTGCCTGCAATGTGACCGTCCTCTGCGGTACTCGCTCGATCAATGCGCGCAAACGGCTTGGCTGGGTAGCGGCCAATGCCTTTGTTTTCGTGCTAAGCATTCCCCTTCTGCTGACAACAACCGGCCAGATCGGCTCGTCCAATATCCAATGGATACCGCCTCTTACGACGATTTATTTCCTAAGGATGATCAGAGAGTTGACCGGGGGTATGGCCCCGGGAGGAATGCAAGACCTTCAGTATTCGCTCCTGGCTCTTCTTGGCTTGGCATTTGTCGTGTTCCGGACGCTGAAACTGGATCGGCGGGCTGCCCTTATTCTGCTCCTTGTTCCCGCCGTTTTTGGCGTCCTGGCTATTTTGTTTTGTTTCTACAAACCCATCCTCGTCACCCGCGTTCTTCTGTGGATATGGATTCCAATGGCCCTTCTCCTTGCGCACATCCTGGTCCACTCGTCCACCGGGCGCTTGCCGATTCTCATCCTCATGGTCCTCATGTTGGCAACTGGACTTGCCAGCCAGCTATTTCCCTCCGGCTTCGCCAAGGACAATTGGCGTAAACTTGTGGAACTACAGCAGGGGCAACTTTCGCAAGCCGATGCCATCGTCTTGACCCAGTCGGCTTCGCTCGCTTGCTTCATTCACTACATGCCCGCTGCGATTCCGCGCCTTCTTTTTCTGCCTCAGGTACCCACCGAGACACAACCCCGTGATTTCGAGCAGTCGTTCATCTTCGAAAAATTTGGACTGCGCTCCTTCGGTCCCAAAGAACTACTCCGCGCCATCCAAAACGGGAAACGTGTTTGGATTCTGGACCAAAAAAGCGAAGCGATGGTACCGCTTTCACTCGCCTCGTTGCCTTCCGGCTACCGCTCCGACCTGCAGTCGTCTGACATTGGACCGTTCCATGTTTTTACTTGTGGTTACCCATAATTTCGGCGCATACGCCGCCATGTGCGACGGTGCAAAAACAGATTGGCCACCGCCCATCATGGTCCACATCATGACGACGTAGATTCGAAACCATTCCGGCGCCTGGAATTAGCTGCCAAGCTTGAGCAAGCCCGCAAATCCCTTGGCCAGGATCAACGCTAAAAACCGCAGAACCATTTTCAGAACGCAGCTCACAAATTGTTTTGGCAGTCGCCGTGCCATGAACGGCTTGGCCTGCTTTGCGAGAGCAAAGAGCGACTGAATCTCACTACCCTCACGCTTTCTGCCAACTGGTTAATTGCTGCCACTTGCACAATGCCCACGGCACTTTACCTAAATTATCCGCGACTTGCCTTCCCGACATATCGCCCAGCTTTCCCGCAAAGAATGTCCAGCCGCCGAAAAAGTTGCTGCGCGCGAAGTCCGGATATGTCGTGGCCTCAAAGCTATCGAGACCGGTATGGGTCAGGCACAGCCGCGTCCTTTCTCCCTCCGCAAATAGATCCCAAGTGACGACAGAATTCCCCTGATAACGGTTGTACTTCCAACTATAGGCGATCTTCCGGCCAGGAGTCACCTCAGTCACTTTCCAGAGGTGTTCATAAATCTCGACATGGTGTTCGGTGTCCACCTGCGTTTCGGTTGCCTTTCGCACGGCCATCCGTTTTGGGTTAGCTTATTTTGACAGCTTGTTATTCTCGCCATGAAGAAGGACCCACACTCGACCCGGACGGAACGTCAGGCAAAACGCGAAGCGCGGCGGCAAAAGCAAAGGCAGGAGAACGTCGGCCGCGCTGCAAAAATGCACGCAGCCCGGCTGGCTTGGGAGCATCAGCATCCCGGCGTCATCTTGCCTTCCACCCCCAATTCCAGCGCACCGGAAGTCCATGTCGGCTGTTCCGGCTGGTTCTACTGGCATTGGCGCGAAATCTTTTACCCGGCGGCTCTGCCAACCAATCAGTGGTTTCCGCATTACGCCCGGCGCTTCCAGACCGTGGAACTCAACGCACCCTTTTATTCCTGGCCGACCGTCGGCGCCGTGCAGGCGTGGATTCGGCAGGCCGGGCGGCGCAAATTTGTCTACACCGTCAAAGCGTCGGAACTCATCACGCACATCAAACGGTTCTCCCACACCAGGACCTTGATCCGCGACTTCGGTCACATTGCCGACCTTTTGGGGCCGCGCATGGGTTGTTTTCTTTTCCAATTGCCCCCCAGCTTCCATTACTCGCGCGCACGCCTCGACCGCATCGTTGCCCAACTCGACCCCAGGCGCCGGAACGTCGTGGAATTCCGGCATCGTAGCTGGTGGAATGACCGCGTCTTCGAGGCCTTTCGTGCATCCGGAATTATTTTTTGCTCCTGCAGCGGTCCCCGGTTGCCCGACGAATTGGTCACCACGGCGGATGATATTTATATCCGCTTTCACGGCCTCAAGCAGTGGTATCGTCACGACTACACGCCCGCGCAATTGGCGGTATGGGTCGATAGAATTCCAGCCAGCGGCGCGAAACGAATCTGGGCCTACTTCAATAATGACCGGAATGGATTTGCCATCAAAAACGCGCGCTTACTGCTGCGGCAATTACGCAGTCAGGCCTAGTTCTTCCCGGCCTCGAGCTGGATATTTCCCGGCGCTCACGCCATGTCAGGCAATTGCTTTCTGACGAGGGGCGCAACTTCTTTGCCCAGCAATTCTATCCCATGCAGCGCTTTGGCGTGTGGCAATGTTCCCGGACTCATCTGCATGCTGAAGCGCGAAATGCCACCCAGCACCTCGTTGAAGTGCAGGATTTTCTCCGCGACCGTTTTCGCGTCGCCAATAACCAGCGCGCCTTTCGGGCCCAGCAGCGCCTCGTAATGCGTGCGCCGGACCGGCGGCCAGCCCCGCTCCTTGCCGATCTGCGTAAACATGCGGGCATAGCCGGGAAAATAATCATCCGCCGCTTGCGCATTGGTCTCAGCGACGTAACCCAGCGCGTGCACTCCGACTTTCAGGCTCTCTGGTGGATGCCCCGCCCGGCGTCCTGTCTCCCGGTAAAGATCAATCAGCGGGCGAAACCGATGCGGTTCACCGCCGATGATCGCCACCATCAAGGGCAGGCCGAGCGCGCCGGCGCGGGCGAACGATTGCGGCGTGCCTCCCACTCCAATCCAAACGGGGAGGGGATTCTGCATCGGTCGTGGATACACCGCCTGCCCCGTCAGCGCGGGGCGATGCTTGCCCGACCAATGCACGTGCAGGTCTTCGCGAATCCTCAGAAGCAAATCGAGCTTCTCGGAAAAGAGCGAGTCGTAGTCGCTCAATTCCAGGCCAAAAAGTGGATACGCTTCCACGAACGAGCCCCGCCCCGCGACAATTTCCGCGCGGCCTTGCGAAATCAAATCCAGCGTGGCGAATTCCTGAAAGACCCGCACCGGATCGGCCGCACTTAGGACCGTCACCGCACTCGTCAGCCGGATCCGTTTGGTCCGCGCCGCCGCCGCCGCCAGAATCACCACCGGTGCGGAATCGAGAAATTCCTCCCGATGATGTTCGCCGATGGCAAAGACATCCAGGCCCACCTGGTCCGCCCGTTCGACTTCCTCAAGCAGGTTCCCCAGCCGCTCCACCGGGTCCATCAGCGCTCCGGTCACCGGATCAGCCAGCGTGGCAATAAAGCTGTCGATTCCGATTTGCATCATTATTCTCCCGCCTGCAACGCCGTATGCACGGTCGGCAGAATCGCGTCGGCCAGCGCATTCGGCGGCGTTTTCTTTTCCCGGCTCCATTCCAGCGCCGCGCCCGCAATCGCCCAACTCACCATCGTCGCTTTCAATTCCGGATTTTTCGCCTGGTGACTCCGTAAGCCTTCCAGCAAAAACTCCCGCAAAATCGCCTTCACCCGCGATTCCACGATCGGCTCAAATTGACGCTGATGCTTTTGACATCCCGATGAAACCTCCGACAGAAAATCGCACGCGGCCAGGATCAATTGCCGCAGGCTGGTCTCGCATGTTGCTTCGTTTCCGGCCATGCGCTCGGCTATCAACGTGCTGAAACGCTCGCCGATCATCGCCTCCAGCAGCGCGAATTTGTCGGTGAAGTGGTCATAAAACGTGGCGCGATTAAGCGTCGACCGCTCCGCGATGTCTTGCACGGAGATCACATCAAACGTCTTTTCGGCCAGCAAATCCCGGAACGCCTGGTAAAGCATCTGCCGCGTGCGCCGAATGCGCGGGTCCATTCGTTGGGGATCGCAGGTCATGATTTAAAGTATCATTTGACAAGCTATTCGTCTAATGATGTATTAACAACAGTAGTAGTATTAACATCAATCGACGAACAACGCTAAAAATTATGAATACCCTCAAAGACCTCACCAAAGAACCTCCCCGCAGTCCCCGCACTCGTCTCGGCGATTACGTCATCATGGCCCGCATGATCGATAAATGCCGGGCCGACCTTAACGGCACCGTCGGCGAATACCACTACGCCTGTCCGCTCGACCAAATGCTCCTCGGGTTCAAAGGCATCACCGGCGATGAAGCCAAAAAGCTCATTGCTTCCGGCGCGACCGACGACCAGGTCCTCGCCTGGTTCAACAGCCACGGCCCCGCAAAAACATCTGAAGAAATCAAAGCCTGGGCCAGCGGGCTTGAGGCTGCCCGACCCTACGACAATCCCGAAAAGCGAGAGTGGTTCGTCGGCGAATGCGCCAAGAGCGGCATTAAGCCCGAAGCCTCCACCCTCTTCGATTATCTCGAAGCCGACGACGCCTTCAGCTTCAGGAAATAATCTCGCAGAAGGGTGGCGGGCGTGACTCGCCGCCCTTTCTGTCCTGTGGGACCGGGGACCCATAACTTGTTTTTCGGAAAAAGGCTTCTAACGTAAGGTTTCCTTACGATTTGAATCCGAATGACCAACAACGAACGATGTCTTACAGGGCTTAAGGGTCTCGACAGTATTACCGCCGGGGGCTTGCCCCGCAACCGTCTCTACCTCGTTCAGGGACAGCCCGGCGTCGGCAAGACCACTCTTGCCATTCAATTTCTGCAGGAAGGCGCGCGGTCCGGCGAAAAGGGCCTCTACATCACCCTGTCGGAGACGAAGGAGGAACTCGAAAGCATAGCCGCGTCGCACGACTGGAGCCTCGACAATATCGCCCTTTTCGAGCTCTCGGCCGTCGAAGAGCGACTGAAGGACAGCACCAGCAACACCTTCTTCCATCCCTCCGAAATTGAGCTCGACCTCACCACCAAGGCGCTAGTCGAAGAGGTCGAACGAGTCGGCGCCTCTCGCGTCGTCTTCGATTCGCTTTCCGAGATGCGGATGCTCGCCGAAACGCCCTTGCGCTACCGTCGTCAAATCCTTTCCCTCAAGCAATTTTTTGCCGGGCGTAAATGCACCGTCCTGATGCTGGACGACTGCACCTCGGGCTTGAAGGACCTGCAGATTGAAAGCATCGCCCATGGCGTCTTCACCCTCACCTGTTCCTACCCCGCTTACGGAATCTCGCGCCGTCAGATCAACATCCAAAAAATTCGAGGCGTGAAATTCCACGAGGGAAATCACGATCTCATTCTGGAAAAAGGCGGCATGGTCATTTTCCCTCGTTTGGAGGCGGCCCGGCACCTGACCGAGTTTAGCCAGGAACATTTTTCCAGCGGCATCGCTCAATTGGATGCCCTCCTGGGCGGCGGCCTCGATCGCGGGACCAGCAACATGTTTATGGGCCCGCCGGGAACGGGAAAATCGACCCTGGCGACCAAATTTGCGGTCAACGCGGCCGAACGCGGGGAGAAAGTCCTCCTGTTTAATTTCGATGAGACGCTGCATACGCTGACCTCGCGCGCGACCCAACTCGGCATGGATATCACTTCCCATATCCGGAGCGGGAAAATCACCGTCAGGCAGATCAATCCGGCGGAAATTTCGCCCGGCGAACTCGCCCATAACATCCGCAACTCCGTCCTTCAGGACGAAACTCGGATGGTCATCATCGACAGCATCAACGGTTACATGAACGCCATGCCGCAGGAGAATTATCTCACGCTCCAATTGCATGAACTCCTTTCCTTCCTGAATCAGCAGGGCGTGATCACAATCATGGTCCTGGCCCAGCAGGGAATCGTCGGCACGATGCAATCGACCGTGGACCTGACGTACCTCGCCGACACGGTCGTCCTGCTCCGTTATTTTGAGATCGAAGGGGCCGTCAGACAGGCGATCTCCGTCATTAAAAAAAGGAGCGGCAATCACGAACGTACCATTCGCGAATTGAGTGTCGGCCGGGACGGCATCAAGGTGGGTGAAACGCTCACCAATCTTCACGGCGTGCTCACCGGCATTCCATCCGTGGTCAACGGCCACTTGAGTTCCCCCGCTCCTCGCCCAGGGCAATGAACGCGGTCGAATTCAGGCGGGCCGTTGGTGGGGTCTCACCCGTCCCCCCGGACTTCAATGCCCAGCGCCAGACGATCCTCCTCTTCGCTCCGACGGGACGCGACGCGCAATTGACCGCCAACTTTCTCGGCGAGTTCAACAAAACGGTGCACATATGCAAAGATATGCCCGAGCTTTGCTCGCGAGCGCAGGAGCACTGCGACCTGATCATCCTCGCCGAGGAAACCCTCAATCCGATGTCCGTTCGGCTCTTGAAGGAAATGCTTTTGCACCAGCCTCCCTGGTCCGACATCCCCATCTCGGTTATCACCAGCGGAGGCGAGGCGAACCACGAGCGGTTGCGAATCCTTGATTCGATCGGGCCCCGTGGCAACGTCGGCCTCCTCGAACGGCCCTTCCGCCGCGGCACGCTTCTCAGCATGGTCGAGGTGGCGCTCCGGGCCAGGCAGCGGCAATACCAGGTGCGCAATCTTCTCTCCGAAGTGCGCGCCAACGAAGAGCGCTTTCGTTCGATGGTCGACAACATCGCCCAACTCGCCTGGATGACCAATGCCGAGGGCGGAATGGTTTGGCTGAACCGCCGCTGGTTCGACTATACCGGCGCCACGGAGGAAGCCATGCTCGGCAGCGGCTGGTTGACCTTGGTCCACCCCGATTACGCGGCCAAGGTCGCCGAGGAATTTCACGCCTGTTTTGCCGCGGGCCACAACTGGGAAAATACGTTTCCAATTCTTGGCCGCAAGGGTGAGTACCACTGGTTCCACTCGCAGGCCTTTCCCATCCGCGACAAACAGGGATTGATTCTGCGATGGTTCGGCACCAATACCGACGTCACCGAGCGCAAGGAAGCCCAGGCCCTGCTGGAAAAACTCGTGCAGGAACGCACCGCGGAGCTGACCGAAATCAACGAGCAACTCGAGACCCTCGTCTACTCCATCGCCCATGATCTGCGCGCGCCCCTGCGCTCTATGCAGGCCTTCGCCCGGATACTCCTCGTTGATTACGCGCCCCAGCTCGATTCCCTGGCCGAGGATTACGCCCGGCGCATCGTTCGTTCCGCGGAAACCATGGACGCCCTCGTCCTCGATCTTCTCGCCTACGGAAAAGCCGCGCGCGCCGACGTCACTCTCGAAAGCGTCAGCCTTGAATCCACCTGGAAAATGGCCCTTGCGCAGTTCGAGCAGGAAATCCTCGAAAAAAACGCAGTCATCCTTACCGAACCGCCACGACTATACGTCCAGGCCAACGCGCCCATCCTGACCCAGGTCCTCGCCAATCTCCTCGGCAACGCTTTAAAGTTCGTCGCGCCCAAGGTCATTCCCACCATCAGGTTTACGGCACAGGATCAGGCCGACGGCACCGTCCGAATTTCGCTGGAGGACAACGGCATCGGCATCCCGGCGGAGTATCACGATAAAATCTTTCGCGTCTTTGAGCGCCTCGATCATTCGCGCAACCCCGGCACCGGCATCGGCCTCGCCATCGTGCGCAAAGGCGTCGAACGCATGGGCGGCAGGGTCGGCGTTGTCTCCGGAGAGCCGCGCGTCGGAAGCGTCTTTTGGATTGAACTGGCGAAGGCTTCTGTCATCTCTTGAATATGGAAAATTCGGAACGTTTTTCTCATTCGCTCGTCGGTCAAACCGTCCTTTTGGTCGAGGACAACGAGGATGAAGTTTTCATGATGCAGCGCGTCTTTCGCAAGGCGAACATCCAAAATCCACTGCAAGTGGTCAATAACGGCGAACAGGCGCTCGAGTATCTGGAAGGCACCGGCAAGTTTTCCGATCGAACCGCTTACCCTTTGCCCATCGTGGTTTTCCTCGACCTCAACATGCCGAAAAAAAGCGGCCTCGAAGTTCTCCGTTACATCCGGCAACACGCCACCTTGCGGAAATTGAATGTGAATATTCTCACCTCATCCACCCGCGCCGCCGACATCGAGCAGTCCGCGCAACTCGGAGCCAACGCCTACTTTATCAAGCCAGCCCAAATTGAAAAATTTCAGGAATTGATCCAGCACTGGTACAACCTTGCGCGTTTCGCGGCGTTTCCCCCAATCGGCTGATCCACTTTCCTGTGGTTGCCGACGAAACGCGCCGCTAAATAAACTCGTCACAAATCTCCTCCATGACATGGTACAACCATGTCCAAGGTTCTGCTTCTGTCCCTGGCCGAGGAGACGCCAGAGGACAACTCGTATCTGCGTGGCGCCTACACGCGACTCAAGGAAAGCGCGAATCTCGGCCGCTCCCGCCACGAATTAGTCGATGATCCGGGCGTCGCCGACATCATTCTTTTCGCCGAGATGCATCTCATCTTCGCCTTCAAGGTGCGGCGCCATCCTTACTATAAATCGTATCGCGAAAAATGTTTTGCCTTTAGCATCGCCGATTATGTTCTGCCCTTCGTACCGGGCGTTTATGCCTCGATCGAAAAAAAATGGTACTCGCCCCGTCGGGTCCGCACCGGCTGCTATCTTTCGATTCAGGAAAATCCATACGCCAATTTCGATCCGGCGCCAACCGGGCAGGATTTGCTTTACAGCTTCATCGGTTCGGCCAACACCTCGCCCACTCGCGCTTCCCTTTCCAGACTGCAACATCCCCGGAGTATCTTCATCGATACCTCCAGCGAAAGCCTGCCCATTCTCTCCGCCGGTACCCCGGAACAAAAAGCTGCTTTCTTTAAGCGCTATGCCGATATCGCCCGACGCAGCAAATTCGTGCTTTGTCCGCGCGGCATGGGCACCTCCAGCATTCGCCTTTTTGAAATGATGCGCATGGGCCGCGCCCCGGTCATCCTCGCCGACGCATGGATCCCGCCCGAAGGTCCGCGTTGGGAACAATTCAGCATCCGCATTCCCGAAGCCGAAGCACCGAATGTGCCCCGCATTCTTGAGCGGCGCGAAAATGAGGCCGTTGCCATGGGCCTTAAAGCGCGGGAAGAATGGCAACGCTGGTTTTCTCCCGAGGCCGTCTTCAATACCGTGGTCGATGCCTGCCTTGAAATAAAAGCCGCCCGCCGTCTGCCCGAATTCCTGGCCTGCCTCATGATATATCCCCAGTTACTGCGGCCTCATTTCTTTCGGGCCTACCTTCGCAGCTTGAAATCGCTGCATCGTATTCAACATTAGAGCCCGTCCGCCCAGAAGCGGGCGAAGGCGCTGTCCCATCGGCGTTCGCTGCCGGCCTGCTCGCGCCAGGCTGCGGCGCTCGCTTCCGTGGTCAAGCGGCTTGGCCAGCATTTCGCGCCAGGCCCTCGATCCAGGCGGAGGCATCGCGCGCGGGCAGGACGCGGCCCATCTGCGACGTCTTCACCAGTTCGCGCGGGCCGCCGATATCGGAGACCGCGACGGGCAGGCCGGCCGCCATCGCCTCGACCACGACGTTGCCGTAGGTGTCGGTCGTGCTCGGGAAAACGAACAGATCGGCCGAGGCGTAGGCCACGCCGAGTTCGCGCCCGCTGAGAATGCCGGTGAAAATCGCGTCCGGGCAGCAGCTTTTCCAGTTCCGCGCGATAGGGCCCCTCGCCCGACGATGGCGAGCGTGAACGGCCCGGCCTTTTCGCGCAGGGCGGGCATGATTTCGGCGAGGAGGTTGAGGTCCTTTTCCTTGGAGACGCGGCCGACGTAAAGCAGCACCGGCCCCTTCGCGCCGCGCTTCGTCCAGAATTTCGGGTCGCGCAGGGCGGGATTGAAGAGCTCCGTGTCGAGCCCGCGCGGGAAGATGCGCAGCTTGTCCGGCACGATGCCGCGGTCGATCCAGCAGCGGCGGTAGAACTCCGAGTTGACGTAGACCAGATCGGTCTGGCCGTAGAACCACTGCATGTAATTCCAGACCATCGTTTCCATGAAGGCGTCGTCGCTGAGGAAGCGCGCGTACTGCGGAAAATCGGTGTGGTAGATGCCCGAGGTGCGCAGGCCGAGCAGCTTCGCGCAGCCGAGCGCGCAGAGGCCGATCGGCCCCGGCGTGCTGATGATCAGCTCGGTGAAGCGCTCGCGCTGGATGTAGTCGAGCATGTCGAGAAACGGCGGGAAGCTGAGCTTCTGCAGCTCGTACTCGGGAATTTCGAATTCGCCCACGGGCGGGAAATTCTTGATCGGGATGTCGGTGATCGAGAGCTTCGAGCGCGAGGTGACGACGGTGAGGTCGGCGCCCGGCATGGCGCGCGGCCTGCACCATGGCGCGGATGGTGCGCGCGACGCCGTTGACGTCCTCGAGCGTGTCGGTGAACCAGGCGCGCTTTTCGTTGCGCAGCGGCTGCGGCACGGTGCCGGTGAAGCGGCGCGCGACGTGCGTGAGCAGCGGGCGGTCGGGCGCCTGCTGGCCGAACGCGACGAGGTAGGGCAGGACGCTGACGCCGACCGGCAGCAGGCCGGTGAGCGGACTGGAACGCGTCGATGAGATTGCCCTCGCGATACGCGCTGCTGGAATTGCGTGATGAGCCGGTAGGAAAGCTCGTTGGTGATGTGCGACGCCATGCGGAACGAGCGCCGCTGCGCGTTCGGTTCGCTCGGCGATGATCTGGTCGAGCGCCTGCTTCAGCTTGGGATCGGAGAGGAACGCGCCGACTTCGCGCGCGAGGGTGATTTCGCCCGGCTTGACGAAATCGAGCGCCTGCCCGGTGCGGATCGCCTCGGTGACGTGGCCGAAGCGTTCCGCGAACGAAAACGCGGTCGGATTTTGCCCGGCGAGAAAGCGCTCCGCCATCTTGCCGAGCAGGCTGGCGCCGACCGGCGCGCCGCGCTTGATCTTGTCGCGCGCGAAGCTGAAGACGGTGGTGTAGAGGCTGCTGGAAAACGTGAGCGGATCGCCCATCGGCCCGTGCAGCGTCGCCGCGCCTTCGCTCCAGCGCCGCGGAAGAAATCGTGCACGGTCGCGCCGTGCTCGCACCTCGGTGTAGGTCGCGCCGGGATGCAGGCCGCTGTGGTCGTCGGACGAGGCGAAGAGAACCTTGCGATGCGCGTCGGCGTGGGTCGGCTCGAGGTTGTGGCGATTGGCCAGCTCGCTGATTTTTTCCGGCGTGAGCGCGGCGAGGCAGCGGTTGCCGACTTCCTGCGCCAGCGGCTCGCGATTGCCGTTGCGCGCCTCGAAGCAGCGGAAGAGCAGCACGAGCCGCTCGAAGTGCTCGACGGTGAGCAGCTTGTTGATGTTGACCAGCGGATGCGCGACGCCGTGCGGCAGCTTCTGCTGGCGCAGATAGGCGGCGAGCTCGTAGATGTTCGGGCGCAGGTTCTGGATTTCCTCGTGCTGCGCCTCGTTCAGGTTCCAGACGAGCAGATGGATTTTGCAGCCGTCGGGAAAGTAGGTGGTCACTTCCTCGCTGAGAAAAACGTCGGGGTAATGCGCGATCGCCTTGCAGCCGTCGAGCCGGTTGTGGTCGGTGATCGTCTTGAAGGTCATGCCCGCCGCGTCGAGCTTGCGGTAGAGCGCCTCCGGCTCGCTGTAACTTTGCGGCATGCCGAGCCGGCGCAGGATCCACTCGCTCGGGCGGTCCGAGAAGCGGGAGTGGAGTTGGAGATCAACGCGCAACATAATCGCCGTAGGTGGTGGGTTGGAAGCCGCGCTTGAGCGAGGCGCGCAGGATTTGATCAATCTGCCGCCGCATCAGCGGAAACTCAAGATCGCGCGGATGGAGGCTGAGCCGGATCAGATCCGTCTCGCGCAGGCGGCCGTAGAGATGCTTGTTCCAGACGCGCCGAGGCGAAACGCCGCCAGCCGGCCCGCGTGCTGTAGCAAAGCGACTGCGAGGACTTGAGCGCGATTGAGCGCCGGGCAGGAGCGGAATGATTTCGCCGACGCGCGTGGTGTAGGCGAAGCCCATCTCGGCGAGAAGATTGGGCAGGCCCTCCGCCATCAGCCACGCCGGGGCGACGAAGCCGCGTCGCGCGCCAGCCGAGCGACTCGAAAAGCGTCGCGGCCCTGTTCCAGCCGCTGCCGTGCGGTCTTCGCGCGGCAGATCGAGAAACTCGGCCTCGCGATTGGTGTAGAGGCGCGTCCAGAAAAGCGTGGAGAGCTTCTCCGGCGGCGATTCGCGCGCGGTCGTGAAAATAGCCGTGCAGGACGATTTCGTGCCCCTGCTCCTGCCAGCCGGAAACGGCGTCGCAGAAAGCGCTCGTCCTGCAGCAGCGAGCCGCGCGTGATGAAACTCCGGCACGACCAGGATGCTGCTGCGCGTGATGCCGTACGCTCGGCCAGAAACGCGACCTGCTCCGCGATCGCCGCGTGCGAGCCGGGATGGGCATCGTGCAGCGAGACGATGAGCGATTTCGAGGCGGGAGATTCCGGCACGCCCGCAGCTTAACACGCGTCCTTCCGAGCTTGTCGAGGAATCGGTTGCTCCGATCCAGCACCCACTTACAACAACCGCCGCGAGTCCGTCATTCGCCGGGTCTCCATGCTCGGGGAGTAAAGTTTGCGGCAAACGGTCATACCGTCGGCCATGGGGACCAGGACGCGACTGGACGCGGGGGTCCGCGGCCAGCTTGCGGTTGAGCTGATCGATGGCGCGGTTCACCGGCGTGGTTTTTTGCACGGGATCGAATGACCTGGCCGCCTCTCAGCATGTTGTCGAAAAGAATCAGCCCGCCCGTGCGCACGTACGGCAGCAGCGTTTCGTAATAGAAATCGTAGCCCTCCTTGTCGGCGTCGATGAAAACGAAATCGAGCAGGTTCTGCGGCCGGTAATGCGGCAGCAGGCGGTGCGCGTCGCCCAGTCGCAGATCGATCCGGTCCTGCACGCCGGCCTCGATCCAATAGCGGCGGGCGATGCTGGTGTATTTGAAGTCCTGGTCGAAACAAACCAGCTTGCCGCCCGGCGCCAGGTAGCGCGCGATGCTGATGGAACTCGTGCCGGTGAACGTGCCGACCTCCACCGCCCACTTCGCCCCGATCAGCGCCACGAGCAGGCTGATCAAGCCCGCCTGGTCCGGGCTGATCGCCATCTGGCTGACTTCGCCCAGCTTTTCCGTTTCCATGCTGCAGCGCCGTCAGGATCGGATCGTTCGCGTTCGAGCGCTGCGCGACGACGTAATCGTAAAGCGCGTCGGTCAGCGGTACGTATTTGGCCGGCATGATTGTCAGGCGTTACGAGATGTCGAGGCTGTCGGTCGGCGGAAAGGGATGTTGCCGCAGAGTGGGCGGCCAGCTCGGCAAAACGGCGGAAGGCGCGCTCGCTCAAGTGATGCTCGATGCCCTCGATGTCGGAAAGATGATCGCGGTGATCGAGCCCCATCAGCTGAAAGAGATCGGCCAGCATGGCGTGACGCTTGCGGATTTTTTCCGCCACGCGGCTGCCCTCCGGCGTCAGCGCGAAGCCGCGGTAGGGCTCGTAGCGAAGGAACCCGAGCTTGCCGAGCCGCTTGACCATGATCGACGTGCTGGCGCGGTTCAGGCGCAGCGCCTCGGCCACGTCGGAGACGCAGGCGTAGCCCTTGGTGCTTTCCAGATCGAAAATGCATTCGAGGTAATCCTCCATGCTCTCGGTCACCCCGGCGCGATCATGGGCGCTGCGTTTGCGGGGGGCGTCAGACTGGCGAGGACGGGGGTTTTCAGGGCGGTCCTGGGCATGCCAAAAATTTATTGGAGCCCTGAACATGTGTAAAGCGGATAACGATTGTTAGTCGTGACTAACTCGTTTCCGTGCAGGCACTCACGAGAAATAAACCCCTCCGAAGCGTGCCTATTTCGACGCGGCAGGCTCGGCCGGCGTCGCCGCGCCGTTGGTCGCGTTCGGCTGAACGTGAATCAGGTTCGCTGCCATGGCCGCCTTCACGATATCGGCTGCCGCCGGGTCCTTCTGGCTGGTCTCCACCAAATCCTTCATCAACGCCACATAACGCCCGGAAATGTTGTCGGCCTGCACCAGCGTCGCCTGGAACTGCGCATCCTTGAACTGGCGGGCATAAGCGGCCCGCTGTCCATTCAACAGATAATCCTGAATGCCAAACCAGATGAGCAAGCCGGCCACCAGGATAAGCAGCGGCCAAAAAGAGGAATAATTGTTGTCGTGGCTGTGGTCGAATTCGTCGGACATAATTTTAGGTGGAAAAAGTTGGATTAATGAGTGGAAGTGGGAGGCGTCGTGGTGTCGGGCGCGTTATTGGTTTGCGGGCCCGGAGTGTACGTGATTTGCTGGCGAGCGAGCAGATCCTTCAGACCCTGGTCGCCCGATTTCTGGCTGTCCTGAAAAATACGCACGGCCAACTGTTTCAGGTTGCCCTGAAACACCTGCGCCTGGTTGACCCTTTGCTGGTCCTGGTTCAAAATGCCCTGATCGATACTGACTTGGCGCACCAGGACAATGTGTCCAAGTAAGAGTAATAGAACCAAACTGCTAAGTCCGGTTATAACAAAAAATTGAATTCGATTCATGAGGTTGGATTTATGCGATAGTGAAGAAGAATAGTTAGGTGTTGAACGCTGAGCAATAAACGAAACCATTTCGCGTCACAAGCATAAACTTAGTTTGTGGAACCGCTTAAATCATAATTTCCACTCGTGCCTGTTGCCCGCGCCGCCCGGATCTGACCGGTTTTCTCTTGCCGCGCCCCCGCCCTCTTCCTAATTTAGTCGTTTACGCTTTTCTCCTTACCCGCTCCTGCGTAGCGATGAGAAACGCCGCAATTACAACCTATGCCTGATAACTTGTTTTCCCCTGGTGAGCGCATCGAGCGCGTCAACGTCGCTGAAGAAATTGGCCGCTCGTTTCTCGATTATTCGATGTCCGTCATCATCTCGCGGGCCCTGCCCGATGTCCGCGACGGCCTCAAGCCCTCGCAACGCCGCATACTTTACGCGATGCACGAACTCGGCCTCCTACCCGGTCGCGCCACCTCGAAGTGCGCCGGTATCGTCGGCGAAACCATGAAGAAGTTTCACCCTCATGGCGACCAGGCCATCTATCCCACGCTCGTCCACATGGCCGAGCCCTGGTCCATGCGCGAACGGCTCATCGAGGGCAAGGGCAACTTCGGCTCCGTCGAAGGCGATGCCCCCGCCGCCATGCGTTACACCGAGGCGCGCCTGACCCATCTCGGCTCCATTTTGATGGACGACATCGACAAGGACACCGTCAATTTCCAGACCACCTACGACGAAAAGAACATGGAGCCCGTCGTGCTCCCCGCCGCCTTTCCCAATCTCCTCGTCAACGGCGGCACCGGCATCGCGGTCGGCATGGCCACCAATCTCGCGCCGCATAATCTCACCGAAGTCATCGACGGAATCTGCGCGCAAATCGACAAGCCCGACATCACCATTACCGAGCTGGCCAGGATCGTCAAAGGCCCCGACTTCCCCACCGGCTGCACCCTGATCGGCCTCGAAGGCATCAAGAGTTATTTCGAGACCGGCCGCGGCAGCGTCAAGGTCCGCGCCAAGCTCCACACCGAAATGCCCAAGGGCGGCAAGGAGCAGATCATCGTCACCGAAATCCCCTTCAACGTGAACCGCGCCGAGCTCGTCTCCCGGATCGCCGCGCTGGTCAACGAAAAGGAGCTCACCGAAGTCACCGACGTGCGCGATGAATCCGACGAGAGCACGCGCGTCGTCATCGAACTCAAGCGCGACGCCATCGCCAAGGTCGTCATCAACAAGCTCTATAAGATGACCGCGCTGGAAACCTCCTTCGCCGTCAACCAGCTCGCCATCGACGGCGGCCGGCCCAAGACGCTCAACCTCAAGGAGCTGATCAATTGCTACATCGAGCATCGCCGCGAAGTCGTCATGCGCCGCACCCGCTTCGAATTGCGCGAAGCCCAGCGCAAGTCCGAAGTGCTCGAAGGCTACCTCATCGCGCTGGCGAATCTCGACGAGATCATCAAGATCGTTCGCAATGCCTCGGACCGCGAGGAAGCCCGCGCCAAGCTCGCCGCCTATAATTTCACCAAGGTCCAGGTCGAGCGATTCGGCATCCGCATCCACGACGAAAAGCGATTGACCAACGGCCGCTACCTCATCAGCGCCGAGCAGGTCACCGCCATTCTCGAACTGCGCCTCTACCAACTCACCGGCCTGGAACGCGACAAAGTCATCGGTGATTACCAGGAATTGCTGAAGAAGATCACCGATCTATCGGACATCCTTGCCAAGGAAATCCGCGTTCTCACCATCATCAAAAAAGAACTCATCGTCATCCGCGACAAGCACGGCAACGAGCGCCGCACCCAGATCGTCCCCGATGAAGGCGAATTGGCCATCGAGGACCTCATCGCCAACGAAGGCGTCATCATCACCATTACGCACAACTCGCTCATCAAGCGCACGAACATCAGCAGCTACCGCGCACAGCGGCGCGGTGGACGCGGCGTCATCGGCATGACCACCCGCGAGGGCGACCGCCCCGAGGACGACGATTTCGTCGAGCATCTCTTCACCGCCTCGACCCACGATTACCTCATGTTCTTCACCAACAGCGGCCGCGTTTACGTCGAGCGCGTCCACGAAATTCCCGACATGGGCCGCGCCTCCAAGGGCCGTTCCATCGCCAATCTCCTCGAGATGAAACCTGGCGAGAAAGTCGCCGCGCTCATCCGCGTCGAATCCAAAAGGGACGCGCAAGGCAACGACAACACCTGGAAATCGGGCGGCTTTGTTCTCTTCGCCACACAGCGCGGCACGGTCAAGAAAACCTCGCTCGAGGATTTCGCCAACTGCCGCAAGGGCGGCATCATCGCCATCGGCATCGAGCCCAACGACAACCTCATCGAGGCGCGTCTCACCAGCGGCGCAAGCGAAGCCGTTCTCATCACCCGCGAGGGCATGAGCATCCGCTTCGAGGAAATGGACGTCCGTTCCATGGGCCGGCCCGCCACCGGCGTGCGCGGCATCAACCTCGACAAGGACGACCATGTCGTCGCCCTTGCCGTCGTCGATTCCACCGCCACGCTCCTCGTTGCCGGCGAAAACGGCATCGGCAAACGCACCGCCTTCGAGGAATATCGCCTCCAGACTCGCGGCGGCAAAGGCATCATCACGATGAAGACCAACGAGAAAAC
Organism: uncultured Verrucomicrobiae bacterium; assembly: GCA_963812985.1. Taxonomy (GTDB): domain Bacteria; phylum Verrucomicrobiota; class Verrucomicrobiia; order Methylacidiphilales; family UBA1321; genus JABDGH01. Next base: position 932,484 of record CAWEXI010000005.1, on the reverse strand, counting down.
CGGTCGCGTCGTCGGCGCCCTTACCGTCATCGACAAGGACGAGATCATGCTCCTCACCCAACAGGGCCAGATGGTGCGCACCCCGGTCAAGGACATCCGCGAAGCGGGCCGCAACACCCAGGGCGTCAAGCTCATCAACCTCACCGCCGGCGATAAGCTCACCGCCATCGCCCGCGTCGTCTCCGAAAACGAAGAGGAAGCCACCGGCGAAAGCGGCCTCAGCGTCTGATCGAGGATCGGGTGGCCCGGACAACTTGTTTGTCCGGGTTCGCGAGGGATACCGCCCTTGCGAACAGGAAGCGCTCTGTTGCAGCGGCGGTCTACAACCGTCGCTCTCCTTTGGTAGCCCGGACAACTCGTTTGTCCGGGTGGCCGCAGGCCACAAGAAGCAGCCGAAAAAATCCCGACCGTCACGTCGAAGTCTGATCGCTCAGGAAGTTCAACTTCCCCTCCTTCAGCGAACGATAATAACATGTCTTGCGCGTCTTTCCCTGCGCATCCTTCGTATGGCACACCCCGCCGCCAACCATCCGCACCAGGTAGAGCAGCGAATTCTGCTCGCAGTTCACCCGTATATCCACGATCTGCAGCGTGTCGCCTGAAGTTGCGCCCTTGATCCACAGTTCATTCCGCGACGTGCTCCAGAAAGTCGCGATGCCGGTCTTAAACGACTGCTCCAGCGCCTCTTGATTCGAATAAGCCACCACCAGCACCTCGCGCGAATCGGCATCCTGCACCACCACCGGCAAAACCGGCAGGCCCGTCTTCGCCACCTTTTGCAGCTTCGTAAAATCGAGCTGCAATTCGTTTCCCTCTTCGAGCGCTTTCATTTCCATAAATTGCCCGTCATCCCGAACTTGTCGAGGGATCAGTTCCACTAGACATCGCACTCCAGTCGTAGCCGCGCTCGTAAGAGCGTGGCCCTCCGTGGGTAGCCGTCGCACTCCGTGCGACAGGTCGCGAAAGCGACTTTATAAAAAAGCCAGTCATCCTGAGCTTGTCGAAGGATCAGTTCAGTTGTAGCGGCGGTCTAGGACCCGCGCGCACTTATTATCGCTCTAAAAGCTCAGTCATCCTGAGCTTGTTGAAGGATCAATTCGGTTGTAGCGGCGGTCTATGACCCGCGCGCACTTATTATCGCTCTAAAAGCTCAGTCATCCTGAGCTTGTCGAAGGATCAGTTCAGCCTGTAGCGGCGGTCTATGACCCGCGCGCACTTATTATCGCTCTAAAAAGCTCAGTCATCCTGAGCTTGTCGAAGGATCAGTTCAGTTGTAGCGGCGGTCTAGGACCCGCGCGCACTTATTATCGCTCTAAAAAGCTCAGTCATCCTGAGCTTGTCGAAGGATCAGTTCAGTTGTAGCGGCGGTCTAGGACCCGCGCGCACTTATTATCGCTCTAAAAAGCTCAGTCATCCTGAGCTTGTCGAAGGATCAGTTCCGGTAGCCCGGACAACTTGTTGTCCGGGTGGCTTCGCTTTAGCGAAGACACAAGAAGCCGTCCGTGAATGTTAGAATGATTCGAGAGGTTTTCTGCCAAACCTAAAAAAACCACGCGCCGTCTCGGTCGTCCGCACCGCGATCTCCTCCAGCGTCACCCCGCGCAACTGCGCGACCTGCTCGGCCACGCGCCGCGTATGTGCCGGTTCGCAACGCTTGCCGCGATCCGGCGCGGGCGCCAGATACGGGCAATCGGTCTCGACCATGAACTGATCCATCGCGAGATCCTTCGCCGTCGCCTGCACCTGCCGCGCATTCTTGAACGTCACAATCCCCGTGAACGAAACCAAATGCCCCAGTGCAATCACCTCCCGCGCCTGCTCGATCGTCCCGCCGAAGCAATGAAAGACCCCCCGCACCTTGCCGGTGAAATCCGACAGAATTTTCAGCGTGTCGTCCCACGAATCGCGCTGATGAATCACCGCGTTCAGTCCCAGCTCGGCCGTCAATTCAAGTTGCCGCCGAAAAAGCTCGGCCTGCCGCTGCTTGTTCGCCTTTGCCGCAGCCGGATCGTCCGGCAGTCGATGGTAATCAAGCCCAATCTCGCCAATCGCCACCACGCGTGAACTCTGCGCCAAAGCGCGCAGCCGTTCCACCGCGTCATCTGGCGCCTCATCCGTTTCGGAGGGATGAATCCCCACCGTCGCCCAGATGTTCGGAAAATTCTCCGCCAGCTCCAACGCGCACGTACTCGAATCGATTCGCGTTCCAATCGAAATAATCTCCGTCACGCCTGCAGCCGTCGCCCGCGCAATCACTTCCGCACGATCCGGATCGTAATCGCTGTAATCAAGATGAGCGTGGGTATCGATAAGCATGAGCCGTCAATTTAGCCGCAAAAGAACACAGAGAAAACAGATTCTGGAGGGTCAGACTCTGTCCTGACCCATTTAGGTAGCCGCCGCTGTCCCTAGCGGGGGGAAGATAGCCGTCGCACTTCGGTCGTAGCCGCGCTCGTGAGAGTGTGGCCCTCCGAAGGTAGCCGTCGGCCTACCTGCACACTCTAGAACGAAATTCAGGCTACCGCTAAGAGCATAACTATCAAGCGTAACCCTGCGGGATTAGGTCTAACTCCGTATTACTCTTTGGGTCGCAATTCTGGTCGCAGTGATCGCAAATTTGGTCGCATTTCTACGGAGGCTTGCATACGCAACTAGTCATCCCCAGCATCCGGCAACGCCGGCAAAACTCGCTGGAGCGCGTGTTCGAGTTCCAAGCGTTCAGGTTGCGAGAATCACGGATAGCTTTTTAACAATCCGTCATCCTGAGCGAGGGCGAGCGGAGGGCTCCTTTTCCCAAAGAATTTTCGCCGAGCCGGAGTCGAAGGACCTTGCTACTATGACCTCATGCGGGAGCACGGCGGATGGGTCTACATCATGCCTGCCGCACGTGCCGCTGCGCTTAGGCGTAACGATAGGAGTGCAGGCTGCGTCCTTCTATCCCCAGCATCCGGCAACGCCGGCAAAACTCGCTGGAGCACGTGTTCGAGTTCCAAGCGTTCAGGTTGCGAGAATCACGGATAGCTTTTTAACAATCCGTCATCCTGAGCGAGGGCGAGCGGAGGGCTCCTTTTCCCAAAGAATTTTCGCCGAGCCGGAGTCGAAGGACCTTGCTACTATGACCTCATGCGGGAGCACGGCGGATGGGTCTACATCATGAGCAGCCACTCGCGCTGCCTTTATATTGGCGTGACGAGCGATCTCCACGGGCGCGTTTGGGAGCATAAGAACGGGGTCTACGAGAGCTTTAGCAAAAAAATATAAAACGCATTACCTCGTCTATGAAGAATTCTTCCATGACATCGAATCAGCCATCGCACGTGAGAAGCAACTCAAGGGCTGGACGCGGGCCAAGAAGATCGGGCTTATCGAGAAATTGAACCGTGGCTGGGAAGATCTTGCGCCCTCGTTCTCCAACCTGGGTCCTTCGACTCAGGCTCGGCCCACCTGGTTGGGTAAACAAACGTTCCGCTCGCCTTCGCTCAGGATGACGGATGTAAAAAAGAGACCGCTTCTCATTTTCGTGAAAAGCACCGGCAAAGTTTCAACGGAGCAGCCGCCAACTTCTGCCAGAGTTACCAAGCCGGTCGCAAATCTGGTCGCATTTGCCACCAGAACGACGTTACCCGAAGCAGTTCCCCTTGATCCTTACCGTCTTACCAAGAGGCTCCAAAAGTAGCCGTCGCACTCCGTGCGGGGTCGCGAAAGCGACTTTTAAAAAGCCTGTCATCGTGAGCTTGTCGAACGATCTCTAACTATTCTTCAGCCCTCGCCCAAACCGCTCCAGGCTACTTAAACCTCACCAAACTATGCCCCGTCATCTCCGCCGGCTTCGGAACACCCATCAAGTAGAGCAGCGTCGGCGCGACATCGGCGAGAATCCCATCCTCCATCACCGCCTTGTCCGCATTCGGCCCGGCATAAATAAACTGCACCAGGTTCGTCGTGTGCGCCGTGTTCGGCGTCCCATCGTCGTTGATCTCCCGCTCGCAATTTCCATGATCGGCCGTGATCAGGCACGCGCCGCCCATGGCCAGGATTTTCTCCACCACGCGCTTCAGACACGCATCGATTGTTTCCACCGCCTTGATCGCCGCTTCCAGCACACCGGTGTGACCGACCATGTCGGGATTCGCGTAATTCAAAATCAGCAGGTCATACTTGCCCGTATCCAAGTGCGCGATCACCTTGTCGGTCAGCGGAATTGCGCTCATCTCCGGCTGCAAATCGTACGTCGCCACCTTGGGTGAGGGCGCCATATCGCGTTCCTCGCCCGGATTCGGACTCTCCACCCCGCCATTGAAAAAATAAGTCACGTGAGGATATTTCTCCGTCTCGGCCATGCGCAACTGTTGCTTCCCCGCCGCCGCCACAACGTCTCCCAGGAGATGACTCATCGATTGCGGGGGAAACATCACCGGCGCGGCGAACGTCGCATCGTACTGGGTCAATTGCAGGTAACTCACCTTCGGATGATACGTGCGGACGAATCCGTGAAAGTCATCATGCAGAATCACCTGGCTGATCTGCCGCGCGCGGTCCCCGCGAAAATTAAAACAGATAATCCCGTCGCCATCGGCCATCAGCGGGCGCGGTTCCTTCACGCACACGAACGCAGGCATGAACTCGTCCGTTTTCTTCACCGTATATTCCCCCTTTACCGCCGCCACCACGTCGTCGGTGTAAGTCCCTTCACCCAGGAACATCAGCTTCCAGGCCAGCTCCACCCGCTCCCAGCGATTGTCCCGGTCCATCGCGTAGTAACGTCCGATCACCGTCGCGATTTTGCCCGCGCCGATCGCCTTCAACTGGGCTTCCAGTTGCGTCAGATATTCCGCACCGCCCGTCGGCGACGTATCGCGGCCGTCAAGAAACGCATGCACAAAAATCTTGTCTGGAGAAATTCCCGCGCCCTTCGCGACCTTCACCAGCGCGTAAAGATGCTCGATATGCGAGTGCACGCCGCCGTCGGAGAGCAGGCCCATCAGGTGAAGCGCGCCGTTGCTCGCCTTCAACCCGGCCAGGAATTTCACCAGTTCCAGGTTCGTCGCCAGCGTACCGTCTTTGATCGCCTTGTTGATCCGCGTCAATTCCTGGTAAACAATCCGGCCTGCCCCAAGGTTTAGGTGCCCAACCTCGCTGTTGCCCATCTGCCCGGCGGGAAGACCCACGTCCTCGCCCGAAGCGCTCAGGCGGCTCTGCGGAAACCTCTTATATAAGTACTCGTGAAAAGGAAGGCTCGCCAGCAGCGGCGCGTTCCCCTCCTGTTTCGCGGCCGCCACGCCTCTCGGGCTGATGCCCCAACCGTCCCGAATGATAAGAGCTACTGGTTTCATGTGAATTTAAGGGTTAGCGTTGGTGCCCGGATTCCGCAAGTGCCGTGCCGTTCGCCGGCAAAAGACTCGCGAAAGCTCTATGACGCAGGACTCCCCAGCTCGGCCAACGCATCCTTCACGTTGCGCATGAGGGGCGCGATGGTCTTGTCGGTGAAGTCGAACGCCAGGCCGCTCGCCTGGAAAAGTTCCGGCAGCGGACGCGAGCCGCCGAGGCTGAGGCCTTCCAGATAATGGTCGAGCGTCGCATGCAGGTCGCGACGCGAGGCCTGCCAGAGCTGGAGCGCGCCGAGTTGCGCGATGCCGTATTCGACGTAGTAGAACGGAATCTCGAAGATGTGCAGTTGCCGGTGCCAGACATTGGCGCGGGCCTGCTCGAAGCCGCTCCAGTCCTCCACGCCGCCGAAGCGGTCCATGAGCGAGAGCCAGAACGCCGTGCGCTCGGCGCGGGTGTGGCCCGGGATGCGTGTAGATCCAGTGCTGGAAGGCGTCGACCGTGGCCATCCACGGGAAGAACTTGATGATGCCCTCGAGGTGATCGCGCTGCGCGCGCTTCGCGTCCTTCTCGGAATAAAAAGCGCGCAGATGCGGCGCGGCCAGCAGTTCCATGCCCATCGAGGCGACCTCGCAAAACTCGATCGGCGCGCTGCGGTAGGCGTGCAGCGGCAGCTCGCGCGAGGCGAGGGCGTGGAAGGCGTGGCCGGCCTCGTGCAGCATGGTCTCGACATCGCGATGCGACGCCGACCGCGTTCATGAAAATGAACGGCACGCGCGCCTCGGAAAGCGTGCTCTGGTAGCCGCCCGGCGCCTTGCCCTTGCGGTTGTCGAGATCGACCAGTTCCTGCTTGCGCAGGACGCTGATAATAATCGCCGAGGCGCGGATCGAGCTTGGAGAAAATCTCGTGCGCATTTCTCCAGCAGCTCCGACGATGCCGTGAAGGGATGGAGCGGCGGATTGTGGTCGGGATCGACGCGCGAGGTCCCACGGGCGCAGCTTGTCGAGCGCCGAGTTTTTGCCGGCGCTCCTCCTGCAATTCGCGCGCGAGCGGCACGATGTGATGCTCGACCGCGTCGTGGAAGCGGAGGCAATCCTCCGGCGTGTAATCGAAGCGCTCGTAATTGGCGAAGGTGTAGGCGCGGAAATCGGAGAAGCCGGCGGCGTGCGCGATCTCGTTGCGCAGGACGAGCAGCTGGTCGAAAAGCTCCTCCAGCTTGTCGGCGTCCTGCAGGCGGCGCTCCGTCACCGTCTTCCAGGCGGCCTCGCGCCGCGGCGCGGTCGGGTTCCTCCTGGATGCGGCCCATGCGGGCGAGCGTCTGTTCCTGCCCGTCGAACTGCACGGTCATCGCGCCGCTGATTTTCTGGTACTGCTGCGTCGAGCTTCGCGACCTGCGTTTCGCGCGCGACGTTTTCCTCGCGGTAAATTTTCACCTGCGTCTCGACGCTGCGGCGAAAGACCTCGTAGAACGGCGGGCAGCTTGCGTGAAACAGCGGCGACTGCGCCAGCTTCTGCATCAGCGCGAACTGGCGCGGCTTGAGCCACGGATCGACCACCTCGACGATGTGCATGTAGGCCTTTTCCTTCGCCTCGTCGTCGGTCTGGCAGGTCATCGCGATGTAGGCGAGCGAGGACGACTCGGCCAGCGCGGCGCAGACTTCGCTGTGGTTGCGCAGCCACGCCTCGAGGTCGGCCACCGAAGCCGCCGGCGTCGAGCTGCGCGTCGAGCTTGTCGAAGACCGGCGCGAGCTGCGCGGTGTCGGTCAGGTCGATCGTTTCGGGAAGAAATTGGCGCGGGGCAAAATGGGACGTCTGCATGCCCCTACAATGGCACAAATCCGGCAACGGTGTTAACTCTAGAAACCTTATATGGCGTCAATAGCCTATTATTATAAGCCCATTAGGCTATTTAAGCCCAACGGATATGACCGGGCCACCCCCCAGCCCTACAACGTTCCGAAGCGACGCTGGCGGTTGCCGTAGTCGATGAGCGCCTCGGCGAAATGCTGGCGGCGGAAGTCGGGCCAGAGCGTGGGCGTGATGTAGATCTCGGTGTAGGAAAGCTGCCAGAGCAGGAAGTTGCTCAGGCGCATTTCGCCGCTGGTGCGGATGAGCAGATCGGGATCGGGATAGTAGCGGGTGTAGAGGTGATGATTGAAGACCTGCTCGTCGATCTGCGCGCTGTCGAGATGGCCGAGCTTGATCTCGCGGATGATCGAGTGGACCGCCTCGATGATCTCGACGCGGCCGCTGTAGCTGAGCGCGAGGATGAGGATCGAGCCCGGTGTTTTCGCGCGTGGCCTGGATGCATTGGTGCAGCTGGTCGCGGACGTTTTCGGGCAGATCGGAGAGGCGGCCGATGGCCTGGAGCCGGACGTTGTTCTTGATCAGCTCGGGCAGCTCGTCGCGCAGGAAACTTTCGAGCAGGCCCATCAGCGTGTGGATCTCGCTCTTGGGCCGCTTCCAGTTTTCGACCGAGAAGGCGTAAAGGGTGAGGTACTTCACGCCGAACTCGCCGGCGGCCTTGACCACGTCGCGCACCGATTCCGCGCCGGCGCGATGGCCCTGCACGCGGATCATGTTCTTGGCCTTGGCCCAGCGCCCGTTGCCGTCCATGATGATGGCGACGTGCTTGGGAATCTTCCCGAACTTGTAGGTGGGTGGCGGGGCTCATGGTTGACTGATGCACAGGCCGCCGTCAGACGCGGCCGGCTACAACTATCATACCGTAAACGTCTGCTCGCGCTGGGCGCCGACGGAGACGATGCGCAGGCGGGCGCCGGTCAGTTCGGCCAGGGCCTTGAGGTATCTCTGCGCGGCGACGGGCAGCTTCTTGAAATGCGCGGATGTCGCTGGTCGGCTTTTGCCAGCCGGCGAATTTGCGGTAGATCGGGCGGCAGTGGAGCAGCTCCTCGGCGTCGTTGGGCGGAAAGGCGAGGCGCTTGCCGCGGCATTCGTAGGCGACGCAAATCTGGATTTCCTTGAGCGTGTCGAGGCCGTCGAGATTGGTGATGGCGAGTTCGTCGATGCCGTTGACGATGCGCGCGTAGCGGGTGGCGACGGCGTCGAACCAGCCGCAGCGGCGCGCGCGGCCCGTGGTGGCGCCGAACTCGCGGCCCATGGCGTGGAGCATGTCGGAGACCTCCGCGCACTCGGTGGGCAGCGGGCCTTCGCCGACGCGGGTGGTGTAGGCCTTCATCACGCCGACGACGCGGTCCATGCGATGCGGCGGGATGCCCGAGCCGGTGCAGGAGCCGCCGGCGGTGGTGTTCGACGAGGTGACGAACGGGATAGGTGCCGAAATCGATGTCGAGGAAGGTGCCCTGCGCGCCCTCGAAAAGGATGCGCTTCTTCTTCTCCAGCTGCTCGTGCAGCCAGACGACGGTGTTGGTGATGTAAGGGCGCGAGCTTCCGGCCCGCCTCGAGATAGGCCTTCTCGACTTCGCGTGAAGGAGAGCGGCTGCGCCGCCGAGCGATTCGAGGATGGCGTTGTTTTCCTCGATGCGGCTCTTGAGCTTGGCGGAGAAATTCTTCGGGCTGCATGAGATCGATCATGCGCAGGCCGGTGCGCGCGGCCTTGTCGCCGTAGGCGGGGCCGATGCCGCGCTTGGTCGTGCCGATCTTGTTGCGGCCCTTGCGCAGTTCGCGGGCTTCGTCGAGGGCGCGATGGTAGGGCAGGACGAGGTGGGCCGTTTCGCTGATGAGCAGGCGGCTGGCCAGCTTGATGCCGCGCTTTTCGAGGCCTTCGATTTCGCCGACCAGCGCGACCGGATCGATGACGACGCCGTTGGCGATGACGCATTTTTTTCCCGCGCGCAGGATGCCGGAGGGGATGAGGTGCAGGACGAATTTTTCCTTGCCGATCTCGACGGTGTGGCCGGCGTTGTTGCCGCCCTGCGAGCGGACGACGATGTCGGCCTCCTCGGTGAGGACGTCGATGATCTTTCCTTTTCCTTCATCGCCCCATTGGGCGCCGACGAGAATGGTGTTCATGACAAAAGCAATGGGTGGAAACCGGCAGGCCGGGCTTAATGCCCGATGCCGGTGTAGGTGAAGCCGAGGGCGCGCATTTCCTGCGGATCGAGGAGATTGCGGCCGTCGAAGAGGAGCGGGCTGAGCATGCTCTTCTTCATCGCGGCGTAGGGGAGCGACTTGAATTCGTTCCACTCGGTGAGGATGAGCAGGGCGTCGGCGCCCTCGGCGACGTCTTCGGCGCTTCTCGACCATGATCGCGCCGGGCACGAGCGGCGCGGCCTTTTCCATCGCCTTGGGATCGTAGGCGCGGACTTCGGCGCCCTCGGCGATGAGCTGCTGCACGACGGCGATGGCCACGCTGCTGCGGACGTCGTCGGTGTTGCCCTTGAAGGCGAGGCCGAGCACGCCGATTTTCTTCTGGCGCAGGACCCAGAGCGCTTCGCGGATTTTCTTGAGGAAGCGTTCCTTCTGGTTGGCGTTGATCTTCTCGACTTCCTCCAGCAGCGTGAATTCGTAGCCGAGTTCGCGCGAGATGCGGATGAAGGCGGAGATGTCCTTCGGGAAGCACGAGCCGCCGTAGCCGATGCCGGCGTTGAGGAAGGCGCGGCCGATGCGCTTGTCCGCGCCCATGCCGTCGGCGACGCGCTCGACGTTGGCGCCGGAGGCCTCGCAGATGGCGGCGACGGCGTTGATGTAGGAAATCTTGAGGGCGAGGAAGCTGTTCGCGGCGTGCTTGATCAGCTCGGCCGAGTTGAGGTCGGTGACCATGATCGGCGCGTTGAAGGGCTCGTAGATTTCGCGTCATCGGGCGCGATGGCGCGCTCGGAGGAAACGCCGACGACGATGCGGTCCGGCTTCATCAAATCCTCCACGGCGGAACCTTCGCGCAGGAACTCGGGATTGCTGACCACGTCGATGTCGGCGCCGGGATTGTAGCGGCTGATGGTCTGCGCGACTTTTTCGCCGGTCTTGACCGGCACGGTGCTTTTGTCGACGACGATGCGGTATTCCTTGATGTGGACGGCGATTTCGCGCGCGACGCCCTCGACGAAGCTGAGGTCGACGCTGCCATCGGGCTGCGGCGGCGTGGGCACGGCGATGAAGATGACCTTCGAGGCCGTCGACGGCGTCGCCGATGGAGGCGGTGAAGGAGAGCCGGCCGGCGGCGACGTTCTTCTTCACCAGCTCTTCCAGGCCCGGCTCGTAGATCGGGATGTGGCCGTCCTGGAGCTGGTGGACTTTCTTCAGATCGTTATCGACGCAGATCACGCGGTGGCCCACTTCGGCAAAGCAGGCGCCGGTGACCAGTCCGACATAACCCGATCCAACAATGGCAAGATTCATAAAGGCGAGATTGTGCCCATATCGGCGGCTGCAGGGCAAGACATCTGTTCGAGATTGATTTCTACAAGCTGCGGGGTAGTGGATGTTCGTACTTGGGAAAGGCCTTGAGCGTGAGCGAGAAGTAGACGGCGTGATCTGCTCTGGTTGTTGAGCTCGCTGTCGGAATAGGTCATGCCCAACTGCCAGGCATCCAAGTCGCGGTAAATGGTGTATTGCTGGAGCTGAAGTCGGCCCGTCGTCGGCTTCGAACTGTTCCTGGGCCTCGAATTGCCAGTGTTCGTTGATGCGGTAGAAGAGATGCAGCGTCGGCCTGGTTGCTGTCGCCGAAGATCGGGCTGTGGTTGATGTAGTGGTCGCCGACGGTGAATTGCAGGGACGGATCGGGACTCCAGATGATGTTGTTGTCGATCTCGTTATAGCTGTTGCCGTCGACGGCCAGCGAGGCTGAGGGACTGGAACTGCAAGCTGCGGCGTCGGATTGAAGCGTGAGGTTGTTGAAGAGATTGCTGAAGGTGCTGTTGGGCGTGGCGGCGCTGAAGTTGTGGTCGAAGTCGGCGTCGGCGTAGGTTTGCAAGGTGACGAGATCGTAGTTGACGCCGTCGCGCTTGGTCTGGATTTTGTTCCAGACGCCGAAGCGGACGACGGCCTGCTTGTCGATCGAGTCGATGGAATTGTACTCGGTCCAATCGAGCGGCTGGAGCTGGGTGGAGTAGAGCCGGTCGTCGAAGCCGCGAATTTCATTCGGGCGTGACGGTCGGCGACGGCGCGTAAACTGGAATCGAAGAAAGGCTCGATCACGTGGCGGATGCCGTTGATGCCGAGGTTGGGATCGGAGACGTTCGAGCCAGGTGCGCGAAATCTTGAAATCGCCGGCGAGCCCGACGTCGCCGGCGAAGCGCGCCTTGGGATTGGTGATCTTGTCGCTGGCTCAGGCCGTTGTTGTTGGTCGTGTCGGTGATGTTCGTGGTTGTCGTCGGAATAGTAAGTGAAGCGGCCGCCGATGCGCGGCGTGAGCGAGAGGAAATTGAAGTACTGGTGCGGGTAGGCGAACTCGTGGTAGGTGTCGTAGCGGTAGGCGCTGTAGTTGTTCTGCTGGGCCGCGTTGTAGCCTGGAGTCTGGCTTGGGATGATAGAAATTGATAGGCGGTGGTCTGCGGCAGTTGTTGGGGAAGGAATTGAAGACGGATAGTCGCCCGGGTCGCGGAAGTAGGTCAGTGTCGGCGTATTTGCGCTGGAAATTGACGACGCTGCTCTGGCTGGTGTATTCGATCGGCGAGCCGAAAATCTTCTGCTGCTTGGTTTCGACCGAGAATTCCGGCAGGCGCTCCACCGTCTCGAAGAAGGGATTGACCTGCGGGCTGGCCAGCAGCGAGATGGTGAAATTGGGGTTGTACTGGTTGAGGCTGACGAAATTCGGCGGCTGATTTTCCTGCTGGTATTCGCTCGGGAAATAATCGCGCGTGATCCACGGATCGCTCCACAAATTCAAGTCGGCGGTGGAGGAGAAATCGGGGCCGAATTGAAGATACTGCTGGTAGGCGACGCGGTAGCGATTGTCGAAGGGCACGCCGTCGTAGACATTGTGATTGGCTGATGTCGCCATGGGCCGGAGCGTTGGGAAGGCTCGGGTCGGTCTGCGAGTAGAGATTGTCCTGCGCGTAGTAGGTCTTGAGCAGAATGTCGCTGGTCAGGCGTCGGGAAATACTGGACGTCGACGCCGCCGGCGTAGCCGCGCTTTTCGCGAATGTCGAACTCGACGCTGCCGCGCATCTTGTCGCTGGCCACCCAGTTGTAGTTGTTGTCCATGAAGTAGCCGAACTGGCCGCTGTCGCCGATCTGGAACTGGTAGGCCGGACGCGAATCGGTGAGCGATTGCACGAAGATCGGAAAGTAAAACACCGGCACGTCGCCGATGTAGAGCCACCACGTTCTTGAGCACGACCTCGTCGTTCGGGCGGTACTCGATCGTGCTGGCCTCAAGTGGAAGCTGGGGTTCTCGCGGTTGCTCGTGGTGAACGATGGCGTTGGTCAGGCGGTAATGATTGAAGCCCGGGCGTGGTGACCTGCTGGCCCGCGATGAACCGGGGATAATCAGCGCCGGTGAAGGAGGTCGAGGTGATCGCCTTGGTGTCGAGATTGTAGGTGATGCTGTCGCCGCGATAGATTCGGCCGTTGCTGAAAAGAGCCGGGCGTTGCCCGTCGCGATCATGACCCGTGTGGCGCGGTCGAAGACGACGTGGTCGGCGAAAAGAACGTCGTCCTTGTAGTGAACCACGACGTTGTCGTCGGCCGTGGCGATTTCGCCGACGTAGGTATTCTGCCCGTCGGCCCGAATGGTCACGGGCGCTTCACCGGCGTTGCTGGTGGGGGGGGTGGTGGAGACGGCGGGCGCGGGACCTGCGCTCTGTGGTGGGGTGGTGGAGACACTGGGAGCTTCTCCCCACAAGGGCGCGATTGTGGAAGTTACACAAAAAGCAGTAAAAAGCAGGGTAAATCTCACAATCCTCGAATGACAAAGTGGTAGCAGTGCCACTCGACGGTGCCAATAACAAAACGTGTCGCTTTTTGGCAACGGCCCACTTACGAAAGGCCATTGTTGCGGTATATTCTGCGACACCTCGATTGGGAATCATTATGAAGACAACATTGAATCAATTGGAAACGAAACAGCTTGGAAATTCGGATCTTCACCTCACGTCCATCGGCTTTGGTGCGTGGGCGGTCGGCGGTCCCTGGCAATTTGGCTGGAGTGCCCAGGACGATGGCGACTCGGTCGCTGCGATCCATCGCGCGCTGGAAATGGGGATCAACTGGATCGATACGGCCGCGATTTACGGCTTGGGCCATTCCGAGGAAGTGGTGGCGAAGGCGCTGGCTGGCTGGGGCGGCGAGCGGCCTTACGTCTTCACGAAGTGCGGAATGATCTGGGACAAAGATGGCAAAGTCGATTATTCCCTGAAGGCCGATTCGATTCGTCGCGAATGCGAAAATAGCCTGCGCCGGCTGAAGCTCGAGATGATCGATCTCTACCAGATCCATTGGCCGGCCGATGCTATCGAAGAAACCGTGGAGGGCTGGAACGAAATGGCCCAGCTGCAGAAGGAAGGCAAAATCCGCTGGATCGGCGTCAGTAACTGCAGCACGGAGGAGTTGCGGCGGGTGCAGGCGATTGCGCCGGTCACCTCGCTACAACCGCCCTATTCGTTGATCAGGCGCGAGGTTGAAAAAGACCTGTTGCCGCTGTGCCAGAAAGAAAAGATTGGTGTGATTGCCTACTCGCCGATGGCCTCGGGGTTGTTGACCGGGGCCATGACCCGTCAACGGGCGGCGAACCTTCCCAAGGATGACTGGCGCGCCAAGAACGATCAGTTTCAGGAGCCCAAGCTGTCCAAGAATCTTGAGCTCGTGGAGCGGCTGCGGAAGATCGGCGCAAGGCACGGGCGGACACCAGGGCAGGTGGCAATTGCCTGGGTCTTGCGTCATCCGGCGGTGACAGGGGCAATCGTCGGTGCGCGTAATGCGAAGCAGGTGGAAGAAACGATGAATGCTCCTGATTTTCGTCTCTCAGCCGGGGAAATTGCGGAAATCGAAGGCGCCTAGTACAAAGCCGGGAATCACCCGGCCTGGCGCTGTCCCGAGGGGGACAATCGAGAGTAGCCCGGCGATTTATCGCTGGGGACGCTAATCAAACGAGGGTCTTGTCCCGTAGGGACGAATGAATGGAATCCGGTCGCGAATGTGTTAAGCATCTTATGGTGAGCTCCGCAAAAATTCAAAAATATCAACGTCTCGTCATCCTTCGACAAGCTCAGCCGTAACGATGCAGTTGGCAAAGGTGCCACCGCTGGGAAGCTGTTGGTAGATGAAAACTAACACGACGCGAAGCGGACAGGCTTCGACTCCCCAAACGGTGACGCAACCAGTGAAGCTCAAGTTGGTCTCCCGGACGATCCAAATTACGACGACCGAGCGCAAGCTCAGCGCGCATGCGGGCCAGGCGAGCTTCGCCGCTTTTTTGGCGCGGCTGGGGTTGCGCGAGGTGCTGGCCGGGCTTTTGCCGCAACGGCCGACCAGCCCGAACGCCCTGGTCCCGGTGGAGATTGCCTTGGGGTTCATGGCCGCGGTATTAGCCGGGGCCGACAAGCTCACGCGCGTGGCGTGGCTGCGGGGCGATCCGGTGTTGCCGGAGGTGTTGGAATTGCGGCGGCTGCCGAGCCAATCGACCTTGTCGCGCTTCTTCGCCGGCTTTCGCACGATGGGCCATACCTTCAACTGCTTTCAGCCGCTCTGGCGTTGGGGGCTGGAACGGCTGCCGCGTCGGCGCGAGGGCTACACGCTCGATCTCGACTCCACCGCGTTGCTGCACGAGGATGGCCATCAGGAGGGCGTGCGGGTCGGCTACACCCGCCTGGGCCTCAAGCCCTGCCTGCATCCGCTTCTGGCCGTGCTGGCCGAGGCGCGGCTCTGCGCCCAGTTTTGGTTGCGGCCCGGAGACGCCCATTGCGCCAACAATGTCCTGGCCTTTACCGAGACGCTTTTGGCGAACCTGCCGGCCCACGTCGGTCTGCGCCTTGTCCGGGCCGATGCCGGGTTCCAGAACGACCCCTGGCTCTCGCTGCTGGAGCGAAAAGGCCTGCGCTACATCGTGGTGGCCGATCTTTCCGTGCGGGTCAAAAGCGTGATCCGCAAACAAACCCTCTGGCAGCCCACCGCCGTCGAGGGCTTGGAGCTGGCCGACGAGATTTACCACAGCAAACACGCCTCGCGTCCACGCCGGATGATCATCCTGCGGCGCCAGATCGACTCCGGCCGCGGCGGCGGCAAGCTGCTCATCGATTGCCCCGGCTACCAATACCAGGCGCTGCTCACCAACCTGGGTGCCGAGGTTGGGGCCCTCGACATCTGGCGCGACTATAACGGGCGAGCCGGGATGGAAAACGTCATCAAGGAACTCAAACACGGCTTCGGCCTGCCCGGCTTCTGCTGCCAGAAGTTCTTCGCCACCGAAGCCGTCCTGAGTTTGGCCGTGCTCACCTACAACCTCTACCAACTCTTCTGCCAGCACGTCGGCCTGCTGGGCCACGCCACCATCGCCACCGCCCGGTACCGCCTCTTCCACTGCGCCGCCATCTTGAGCCGACGTCAGAACCAGACCACTCTCCAGTTCGCCATCCCACCCCCCGCACGACCTTGGTGGCGAAAGCTTTGGCTCGCACTCTCCTCACCAAACCCCAACTGCGATGCAGTTGAACCCCATGCATAACTTCCCGCCCAAAATATCACTTCAACTGCATGGTTACGGCTCAGGATGACGGAAGGCTTATTGATGTGGGGGGAGTTTGTGCTTTGAAGTACACGGCACCAACGCAAGATTGCGCAATGCCGTGCGCGCGGTAAACCGAAGTCATGCCGTTGTCCGACGATCGATGCGAGGCACTGCTGACTTTGCTGCCTGAGACGCCGCTGGTGGGGGTGTCCGGCGGCGTCGATTCCGTGGCGCTCCTGCATGCTTTGGTGGCGACCGGACGCAAACCGGTAGTGCTTCATTTCGACCATGGCTGGCGTTCCGACAGCAGCGCGGATGCCGCCTGGGTTGGTAAGTTGGCCAAACGGTTCGGGCTCAAATATATGTCGGGAAAAATGCGCGCAACGGCGGTGACCGGCGCGAGGGGACATCGTGAAGCCGATGCCCGCGAAGCCCGGTACGCTTTCTTTGCCCGAGCCGCGAGGCGACTGGGCATTGCGGACCTCGTTCTCGCTCATCAGGCCGATGACCAGGTGGAGACGTTTTTGATGCAGCTTTTGCGCGGCAGCGGGGTCGCCGGTCGCGGCATGGACCCGGTCACCAAGCGCGATGGGCTGGTCCTACGTCGGCCCTGGCTGGGAGTCTGGAAAAAAGAAATCGTCGCTTATGCGCGGCGACACAAGTTGGCCTGGCGCGACGACTCGACCAATGCCGACCTCCAACATCGTCGCAACCTGATCCGGCGGCGGGTCCTTCCCTACCTGCAAAAGCAGTTTGGTGCTTCCGTGACGGAAAATCTATTCCGCGCCGCCGAGATCGCCCGCGCGGAGAGCGTGTGGCTTGACGCTTTGTGCGCGCCCGCAGCCTCGACGCCCGAGCTTTCCGCCAAGACCCTGCGAGCGACGCCTCTGGCCCAACAGCGGCGCACGCTTCTGCGCTGGTTGCAGATTCGCGGTGTGAAGAATATCTCTTTCGCCGATGTCGAGGCGCTCCGCGCACTTTTGGACCATATGAAATCGGCCAAGGTCAACCTGAGCGCCGGCCGTTTTGCGCGACGCCGGGCGGGCAAGATTTTCGTCGAGTGATCCGCGTCGGCGAAATCAGGTCTTCTTCTTCGTTGCATCCGCACGCAACTTTTCCCATTCGGCCAGTCGCGCTTTGATCTTCGGCTTCGTAGCCATGATCGGTCGGCTGGAAAAAACGGCCCGGCTCGATGCCATAATTTTGCGGGGCGATGGCGCCGGGAAATTCGTGGCTGTATTGGTAACCCTCGCCGTGGCCGAGACGTTTCGCGCCGGGATAGTGCGCATCGCGAAGATAAGTCGGCACCTGCACGAGTTCGCCCTTCTGCACGGCCTCGAGCGCATTTCCGATTCCCGCCACCGACGAATTGCTCTTGGCCGCGCAGGCCAGATAAAGCGTCGCTTCGGCTAGCGGAATTTTTCCTTCAGGCATGCCGATGAACTCCACTGCGTGTAGCGCCGCAACCGCGACGACGAGTCCTTGCGGATCGGCCAGCCCGATGTCTTCGCTCGCCAAAATAATCAGCCGCCGCGCGATGAAGCGCGGGTCCTCGCCCGCCTCGATCATCTTCGCCAGCCAATAAAGCGCCGAGTCGGGATCGCTCCCGCGCACCGACTTGATGAAGGCCGAGATCGTGTCGTAATGCTGGTCCTCGTCCTTGTCATAGAGCACGCGCTTTTTCTGCACGCATTCCTCGATCGTCGCGGCATCAATCCGAACCACGCCCTTGGCGTCGGGATGCGTGGTGAGCGCGGCGATTTCGAGTCCATTCAGCGCCCGCCGCGCGTCGCCTTCGGAAGTCGCGATGAGATGGGCGCGTGCCTCGGGTGTCAGGTCGACCTTGAGTTTCCCCAAGCCGCGCTCGGGATCCGTCAGCGCGGAATCGATCAGCTGGGAAAGCTCGGCTGAGCTGAGCGGTTCGAGTTGGAAAATCTGCGAGCGCGAGACGAGCGGGCCATTGATATAAAACGAGGGATTATGCGTTGTCGCGCCGATCAGCCGGACCGATCCGGCCTCGACGTCGGGCAGGAGCACATCCTGCTGCGCCTTGTTGAAGCGATGAATCTCGTCAATGAAAAGCACCGTGCGCTGGCCGTTGACCTTCATGCGCATCACGGCCGCGGCGAGCACGCGGCGCAAATCGGCGACCGTTCCTTCCACGCCATTGAGCCGGTCGAAGTGGGCTTCGGTGCGGTGTGCGATGACTTCGGCCAGCGAGGTCTTGCCCACGCCCGGCGGTCCGAAAAGAATCAGCGAAGTAAGCCGGTCAGCCTCGATCAAACGGCGCAACGGCTTGCCTGGCGCGAGCAGGTGGCTTTGCCCGATATATTCCTGTAGCGTGCGCGGCCGGAAGCGCGCGGCGAGGGGAGCGTTCGGCGAAACAGGTCCGCCCACATTTCCCGCGACGGCCGAACCAGAGGCAAACAAATCGTCCATTCCTGAATAGTGTAGCGGCAGTCCACGACCATCGCTAATTTAAATGCAGTCATCCTGAGCTTGTCGAAGGATCAGTTCGGCCGGGCTTGCCGATAACTGTCGAGAACGGTTGCGAGCCAAAAACGGAAGGGATCGAGTTAAAGTTCATCAGCGAGCGGTGTGTGAAATTTAGCCGATTCGGCGACAGGCTAAACTGATCCCTCGACAAGCTCGGGATGACAGACTTTATAGTGCGACGTTTATACACTGCCGCTACACCTGCATATACGCGTGAAGAAAATTCTCGTCATTGGATCCGGTCTCGGTGGACTTGCGGCGGCGATTCGTCTCGCCCGTGCCGGCTATGCCGTCGAGATCTGGGAAAAAAACGGCGAGGCGGGCGGCAAGCTCAAGGAACTGCACGTCGATGACTTCAGCTGGGGCATGGGTCCTTCCCTCCTCACCATGCCGCATGTTTTGCGCGAGCTTTTCGCTGCAGCGGGAGAGCGCATGGAGGATCATCTCGATCTCGTCCGTCTCGATTCGGCCTGCCGCTACTTTTGGACCGATGGCACGGTGATTGATGAGGATGCTTCCGTCTGGACACGGCCCGAGGTAGCGCGCTTCCTCGATTGCGCGCGGGGCATTTACGAGCTCTCCGGCGAGGCTTACCTGAACCATCCGCCGGGCGATTTCTGGCGGGCGTTTACTCTACGCAATTTACGCAAATTAAGGCATCTAGGCAAAGTTGCGACCACGCGCACGATGGCGGCTGAAGTCGACCGGCGCATTTCCGATCCGCACCTGCGGCAGATTTTTATGCGCTTTGCGACCTACAACGGCTCGTCGCCTTATCTTACGCCGGCAACGTTCAACATCATCCCCTACGTCGAGGCGGAATTCGGCGCTTGGTACGTACGCGGCGGAATGGTGAAAATTGCCGAAGAGCTGGCCGCCCTGGCGCAACGGTGTGGAGTCACGTTTCGATTCAATACGACTGCCGTCATGTATAATGGGAACGAAGCATTTACGGAGAATGATTTTAGCGCTTGGTTCGATTATCTCGTCTGCAATGCCGATGTGCTCAGCGCGGCAAATAAAATTAAGGGCCTAATTTGGAACCAAGGCACACGCAAAAAGTTACACGCCCCACCGCTTTCCACCTCGGGCTTCATCTTGTTTCTCGGCGTGCGCGGGAGCGATGCGCGGCTCGGGCATCACAACATTTTTTTCTCGGATAATTATCCGCGCGAGTTCGACGAAATCCATCGCGACAAAATCAGTCCCACCGAGCCGACGATCTATATCTCGGTCAGTTCGCGCACCGATTCCGGCCACGCGCCCGCGGGTCACGACAATTATTTTATTCTGGTCAATGCGCCCGCGCGCGATCCGAAGCAACCGTGGACTCCCGCGGAAGCACGGGGCTATCGTGATCTCGTGCTCAAGCGACTGGAACGATTTGGCTTCGATGGATTGTCAGAGCGAATCGTGGCGGAGCGCATCTTCACGCCGAGCGATTTCGCCACGCGCGACCTGGCGCATCATGGCGCTCTTTACGGCTGGGCGTCGCACTCGATTCGCACCTCGCTTTTGCGGCCTCCGCTGCGCGCACCAGGGACGCGAAATGTTTTTTTCGCCGGCGGTACGACCCATCCGGGCGGCGGAATTCCGCTGGTGCTGCTCAGCGGAAAAATGGTCGCCGATCTCATCCAACGCGAGGCCGCATGAGAAACTTCATCCCCGTCGCCGAACCCGCCTCGCGCAAAGTCGAATGCTGGGACATTGTCGAAAAAATTGCCTTGGCCGCCTTCATCATCTGGAGCGCGGCGGGGCTTATTTTCATTCTCGGCCGAATTTCTCCGGAGGTGGTTTCGAAGTGGCCGGTTCCGGGCTGGCTCGGCCAGTTTGTCGATGGATGTCTGCAAACGGGCGACCCGATTCTGATCCTTCTGGCCTTTATCAACACCCACTTTCATGCCGCACGGCAGTGGACTCCCGGCGTCGCGCGCGGGTGGGGCCTGATCGTTTTGGTCTGCGCTTTTGGCATCGAGACCTTCGGGACCATGACCAGTTTTCCCTTCGGCGATTACCATTACACCGATCAGTTCGGTCCCGTGCTTGGCGTTGTGCCGCTGACCATTCCCCTGGCCTGGCATGTCGTCGTGACCAACGCGCTGTTCGTGATTCGCGCCGTGGCGCCGCACGTATCGCGGCTCGCCGAAGCGGGGTTGGCGGGACTTCTGTGCACGCTCTACGATTTCATTTTGGAACCGTTCGCCACCAGCGTGAAACATTACTGGATTTGGACGGAGGGAACGATCCCGCCGATCAACTACGTCGCCTGGTTTGTCCTGAGCGCGCTGCTCGTGCGCCTCTTTTCACCTACACTTTCGAGCCGCTTCCGCCTCGATCCGCGGCCGGTGTTGATCCTCGGTTTGACCACACTGATTTTTATTGCAGGCGAATTTAAGTAATCTCCACCGCCTCACGGCGGCGGCTACCTGCATAGCGTAGGCTTACTGCCTGGCTTGCAGGAGTTGTGCCTTGGTGTCGGCGGACAGGGAAGACTTTTGCACGGCAACAGAAGCACTGGCTGGATCCGACTGCATCCATTGCTGCAGGAGATTCGTTACCGTAGCCTGCCTCGTTTTTGGATCGCTAATCGATTCGGCCCACTGGTCGGCGCCCGCCGGATCGGTCGTCGAAATCTTCGAGCTAAAGGCAGTGACCGCCGCGTCGCGTGAGCTGCCCGACGGCAATTGCGTCAGCCAGGCGGAGGCTTGCACCGGGTCGCTGCCGGCCCACTTCCCCGCGATGCTGGCATAGGCGCTGGTACTCGGTGTGCCGCCGGGCAGGTTGGTCAGCCATTGCGCCGCCGCCGCCGGATCGCTATTCGCCCAAGTGTTCGCGACGGTAGGAATGGCCGCCTGCTGTGCCGGGCCCGATGGCATGGATTGGAGGTATTGCGCGGCAGCCGCCGGATCGGTGGAGGCCCACTTCCCGATCACGCTGCTCACGGCCTGGTTCTTGCCGGGGCTGTCCTCCAGTTGGGTGGTCCAATCGAGCGCCTTGGCCGGGTCATCATTGGCCAGTTGATTGGCCACTGAACTGACGAGACTGGCCTGGGCGGCGCCGGGTGCCATGGAGGCCGCGTAAGTCTGCGCCGAGGCGATGTCATTCTGCACCCAATTGCCTGCGACGCTGGAGATGATCTGGTCCTTCGCATCGTCATCGGGAAGTTTTTTCAGCATATCGACCGCGGAAGCCGGATCGTCGGTAAACATTTGCCTGGCGATATTCTGGATGAAACTCGTGCGCCCCGGACCAGAAGGAAGCGCCTGACCATACGCCATCGCCGCCTGGGGATCCGTGCTTGCCCACTGAGAAGCGATCGATTGCTGGGCATCATCGCGGGCCTTCCCCGCGGGTAACCGATTGATCATGGTCAACGCGCCGTTGATGTCGGAATCGGCCATCCGGGAAATGATGTTGCGCATCGCGTCGCTTTTCATCTTTCCGTCTGGCAACGACTCAACATAGTTCTCAGCGGCCTGAGAATCGTTCTCGGCCCAAGCCCCGAGGACGTTTTGCATGGCCTCGTTTTTCGCTTGCGGCGAGGTGATGGTTTGCGCCAGCGCCAGAGCCGCTTGAGTGTCGGACTGGGCCAGTTGATTAATGGCGTTGCGCATCAAATTGTCCTTTTGTGCGCTGTTCGGCAGTTTGCTGACGTAATCGGCCGCGGCCTGCGGGTCGTCGCGGCTCCATTGCTGGACAATCTGCTGTTGCTGGTTATTGCGGGTCGACGCAGACGGAAGGTTTTGCAGGAGGCCAAGGCCGGCCTGAGGATCACTTTCCCCAATCGCGCTCGCGATGCCCACCATGGCCATGTTCCTGGCAGTAGACGGAGGAAGGGCCTGCGCCCACGCCAACGCAGCCTGGGAATCGTCCCGTGCCCACAACGAGGCGACCGATTGCTGCGCGGAATCATGCATCTGACCGGCGGGCAGTTGATTCAGCCATGCGACGGCGGATTGCGGATCTTTCTCCATGAGACTGCTGGCGACCGCCTGGGCCGCTTGACTGCGTTTTTGTGCCGGAAGTTGCAGCAACGCTTGTGTGGCGGCGGAAGGGTCCTTCTCCGCCCAGCTTGAAAAGACCTCCGAAGTCCCCGAGCCGTTGGGCAAATCCTGGATCAACTTCAACGCTTGAGCGGGATCGGTCTCCACCATTTTGCCCGCAACGGCCGCGATGGCTTGATTGCGTTTCGGGCCGGCTGGCATCTGCTGGGCCTGAGTCAGCGCACTTGCCGGATCGCTCTCCGCCATGGCGCCGACGGCCAGATCGGCCATTTCACGGCGCATAAAATATCCATATTGTCCGCCGCCTCCCTTTTTCTGCGACCAAGCAAGGGCGCCCTGCGGATCGGCGTCGGCGTAGCGCATCGTCAGGAGATAAATGGCGGTGAATTTCATCCGGGAATTGGGCATGGACTCAATTTTTTCGAGCACATTGGGGATTTCTCCAGGGCTGAGGCTGTCGGCGTAGGCAATGGCGTCCTTCACGTGTCGATAAGAAGGCATGGAATTGACGGATCCTGTATCGTGCATCAGGGAATCCAGCGTGGGCACTTTCGTCGCAGGCTGAGGTGCTGTTGCTTCTTGCACAATTCCGCTGCGCGGGTCGCTGCCAACAACGGTGGGGGAAGGGGCTTCGGTGTTCGCGGAACGGGTCGTGATCGGCGAAAAAATCGACCCGGGGCTGAAATAGCTCCCGGCGGCAAAACCGATACCCAATGCAACGAGGACAAGAATGATAGCCGGAAGTCTCATGATAAAGGCTTTGTGCGGGCAGGCGAAGCCTCGCAGAGTTCGGCCAGAGCAGCAATAGCCGGAATAGGAGCGCTCGATTGACAGGCCGGTGTTTTCTTTTCAACCTGGTGACCCAATGCGAACTGCTCTCGCGGTTATTTTGACGGGCTCGATTTTTATGGGGATCGCTTCCGCACAATCGACGAACAGGTCGATCACCTCCGAGCCCGACAGCGCTTATGCGAGCTACGGAGAAACGTCGCTCGGTAATTTTCACGGCGTCAATCTCGGCAATATGCTCGAGGCGCCGCACGAAGGGGCGTGGGGAGTGACGCTCAAGGACGAGTATTTTCCGCTCATCAAGCAGGCGGGCTTTTCGCTCATCCGCATTCCGATCTGCTGGTCGGCGCACGTCGGCCCCGCACCCGATTACACCATCGATCCCGCATTCATGAGCCGCGTCGATTCAGTCGTGGCCCAGGCGGAACAAAACAATTTTATCGCCATTCTTGATTATCACAACGACGACGCTTTGATGAAAGAGCCTGAGGCCAACGCGGGCCGTTTCGTCGCCATCTGGAAGCAAATCGCCGAACACTTACAAGAACGCGCCGTTTTCGATATTCTTTGAATTGCTCAACGAGCCGAATGGGAAACTCGACGCGCCGAGGTGGAACGCTCTTCTCGCCAAGACGCTGGCCGTGGTGCGCTTGACGAATCCCTCCCGCATGGTGGTCGTGGGGCCGGTTCGGTGGAATAGCATCAGAGCGCTAGACAAACTGGTGCTGTCCGAAAGCGATCGTAATCTTCTGGTGACCGTTCACTTTTACGATCCAATGACCTTCACGCACCAGGGCGCGAGCTGGATCCAAGGCAGCGACAAGTGGCGTGGAAATAGCTGGCAGGGCACCGACCAGGAAAAGCAGGCGGTGACACAGGCCTTCGATACGGCTGCCGCGTGGGGAAAAGCCCACAATCGCCCCATTTACCTCGGAGAATTCGGCAGCTACATCAACTGCGATATGGCCTCCCGCGCACGCTGGACCGCGTTTGTCGTCCAGACGGCGGAATCGCATCACTTCCCCTGGACGTACTGGGAATTCTGTTCCGGATTTGGCGTGTATGATCCGCAGGCGAAGGCTTGGCGGCAGCCTTTGCTCGATGCGTTGCAGTCGAAGTAGGCCACAAGGCCCCCTCTCCGTCATCCTGAGCGAAGCGGATGCATAGCATTCGCGAGTCGTAGGACCTGTGTCGCTTTGTATGGGACGGTGAAAGCGGGGCGGATCGCATTTCCAGGACATCCAGTCGCCTTCCTCGACCAAGACTGCTGGGTGAAATCTAACGCTTATTTCGACTCAGCAAGGTCCTTCGACTGCGGCTCGACTCACGTGACTGGTAAAGCGCGCGCAAAACGCTCGCCTTCGCTCAGGATGACGGATTTGACTGGATTGCTTTTATCCCTTCGGCGACTCGCCTTCGCTCAGGATGACGGATTTGAATGCGCGACTCTTGTCGCCTAGCCCGCCCGATATACAAATTATTCGGGGCTGCCCTCCAAGTATGCTCTAAGTCGTATATCCGAAAAAGTGGTTCTCCTTGATCCGGCTGGCCACTTCGGGCGGGACCATCTTTTCCCAGGTATGATCGTGCTTGCGGATCTTGGCCAGGATCGCGCGGGAGAAGATGCCCATGTATTCGCGGTGAACCTTCTCGATCTGCTCGATGTAGCCGCTCTGCATCAGGTGCTTGAAAAGATGCGTGACATGCTCCGGCACGTCCATGTTCTGGACCGTGGTCAGCTCCGGATAGGCGGGATCGAGGAACGGATAGACGTAGAGCTTGAGGTCGTTCTTGAAGAGGCGGCCGAATGATTCGAGGATGCCGCCCTCGAGCAGCTCGTAATATTTCTCGTCGAAGAGTTCCTTGAGATTCGGGATGCCGAGCACGATGCCGATCCGGCTCTTGGTGTAGCGCTGGAGATAGGCGGCGAGCTTGTAGTACTCCGCGTAGTTGGAGATCAGCACCATCTTGCCGACGGCGTTGATCGTGTCGGCGCGGGCGAGGAAGTCGCGGTGGTCGATCGTGCCGGTGGTGAGCAGATTGCTCATGGTGATTTCCATCAGCTCGACGATCTCCTCCTGCTTCACCTCGGCGTCGCGTGAGAAATTGCTGGCGCGCGCCGTCGAGCATGTCGAGATTCACGAAAGTGACGGGCCGGAAGCTGCCGCGCTCGACCAGGATCGGCTTCTTGTGCAGGACCTCCGAGGGCTGGAGCACGTCGCCGTTGGCGCCGATGAGCGCGGCGTTGGAGAGGCCCTTCTCGACCAGTTGCAGCGCCATCAGCCGGTTGTCGACGTTGCTGAAATAGGGCCCGAGGAACTTGATCATGTCCACTTCGATGCGCAGCGGTGGAGAGGCCGTCGAGCAGCGAGGCGATCAGCTTTTCCGGCTCGCTGTGGAGGTAAAACGCGCCGTAGGTCAGGTTGACGCCGATGATGCCGAGCGCTTCCTGCTGCTGCAGGTTTTCCTTATCGAGCATGTTGACGTGGATGATGATCTCGCTCGGATCGGCCTGCGGCTGCAGCTGGAACTTGATGCCCATCCAGCCGTGGCATTCGTTCGTGCCGAGATAATTGCGGGCGGAAACCGTATCGGAAAAAACGAAGAAGGAGGTCTGCGCGCCGCGCTTTTCGCCCAGCCGCTCGATCAGCAGCTTGAACTCGTAATCGAGCATGTTCTGCAGGCGCGGCTGGCTGACGTAGCGCTCGCCCTTGCCGTAAATCGCGTCGGAAAAAGCCATGTCGTAGGCCGAGATCGTCTTGGCCAGCGTGCCCGACGCGCCGCCCGACCCGGAAAAACCAGCGCGCCACTTCCTGCCCGGCGCCGATCTCGGCGAAGGTGCCGTAGAAGCGCTTGTCCAGGTTGATCTGGACGGCTTTTTCGTGCGGGGTGATGGTGGTGGTGTTGAGTGTTTCCATACGTCTTTGAAGCAGGGATTAAGCCGGGCGATCAACGAGCGTCGCAAATCCTTCCAGCCACTTCCAGCCCGATCACGTGACGTTTAACCAAGCTATTTAGAATTCCGCCCGACCTACTGAATCACCAAGTCGACCGTGCGCGGCATCGTCCGGCACATGATAGGAACGGCAAAAGTAGATGATCTCGTCGCTGATCCGCACGCAGGTTCCGCGCCAGCGCCCCGCCGCATCGAGCATCTTGGTGCAATCGCGCAGCCCTTCCAGCCGCACGCCGCCCACCTGCACCTCCAGCGCGTCGGCGAGGCGCTCCCGCAGCAGCGGATAAAACTCGATCTCGTAGGGCGCGCGCATGGCCAGCTCCATCAGCGAAATGGAGACGCGCGGCGGCACGATCAGGCTTTTGCTGCGCGATGTCCTCGTAGCCGATGCCCTCCAGCGAGCGGCGCACCATTTCCTGCAGGTTATCGATGCGACAGCGCCGGCGCGACCCAGTCGTTCTCCAGGTAAACCGCGATGGCCCGCGCCACTTCCGGCGCGAGATGCCAGCGATGATAGCCCGCCGCCGCCGCGGCATGCTCGATCGACTCCGCCAGCCAGCCCTCGGAAAGCGGCACCAGCCGGTCGTTCTTCCAGATCACATGCGGCAGGCGTTGGGGCAGAGCGATCATATCTTACGCCTCCAGGGTTAGGCTTTGGACCTCGTTCACAAATTCCTTGATGTCGCGGAACTTCCGGTAAACCGAGGCGAAGCGGACATAGGCCACTTCGTCGAGCCGCCGCAAATGCTGCATGATCTTGTCGCCGATCGCCTTGGTCGGAATTTCATCGCCGTAGGTCTTCACCAGTTCGTCGATCATTTCGTTCACCGTCCGTTCGATCGCCTCCCGGCTGACCGGGCGTTTTTCGCAAGCTTTATCGATACCTGTGATCAATTTCTTGCGGTCAAACGTCTCGTAACGCCCATCCCGCTTCAAAACCCGCAGATCGTCCCGCTCGATCTCCTCGTAAGTCGTGAACCGGTGTTCACAGGCGAGACACTCCCGCCGCCGACGGATAACCGTCTCATCTTTAATGGCGCGCGAATCGATCACCTTATCATCACGAGCCTGACATTTGGGGCAACGCATCTACCTGTGGTGGTGTAAGGCGTATCATTATCACAACCGCTGGTGGCGTCAAGGCGCTTCACCGTCTCACCGTCGTACAGAATCCGCTGCGCCTCGGCATCGATCTCCCGCGCCTGGTCGAGCTTCGGGCTCAGCGACGCAATAATGGCCCATCTTGCGGCCGGCGCGCGGCTCGCTTTTGCCGTAGAGATGCAGCCGCAGTCCGGGCAGCGCGAGCAGGCCGCTCCAGTCCGGCGTGCCGTTGGCCCAGACATCGCCGAGCAGATTGCGCATCAGCACCGGCGACAGCAGCCGCGTGTCGCCGAGCGGCAGGCCGCAGACCGCGCGCAATTGCTGCTCGAACTGGCTCGTGACGCAGGCATCGAAGCTGTAATGGCCGGAGTTGTGGGGGCGCGGCGCGAGTTCGTTCACGAGCAGGTCGCCGCGCTTCGTCAGGAAAAATTCGACCGCGAGCAGCCCGATGACGTCGAGCTCCTTCGCGATCGGCGCAGGCGATCGATTGCGCGCGCGCCAGGATGCTGTCCGCCAGCGGCGCCGGCGCGACCGAAGTGGCCAGGATGTGATTCTCGTGCTCGTTCACCGTCGGCGGGAAAGCCAGCGCCTGGTGCTCCTCGTCCTCCATCAGCATCTGGCCGCGCGCCGACCACGACGGAAAGCTCCGCGGCGAACGGCACCCACGCCTCAAGCACGCCGGTGTAGGCAGCCGTGCCGTTTCCACACCGCGGCGAGATCGGTCTCGTAAGTCGATCTTCTGCTGGCCCTTGCCGTCGTAGCCGAAATCGGCCGTCTTCAGCACGCAGGGACAGCCGAGCGCCTGCGACCGCCTCGCGCAATTCCGCCTCGCTTTGCACCACGCGAAAAGGCGCGATCGGGAAAACCGCTCCGCTGCAGAAATTGCTTTTCGCGCAGGCGATTTTGCGTGGTGTAAAGCACGTCGCGGCCCGGGCCGCAGCAGGACGCTGCGGCGCCAGCGCATCGAGCGCCTCGACCGGGATGTTCTCGAACTCGTAGGTGACCACATCGACGCCCCGGGCGAATTCGGTCAGCGTGGCGATATCGGTGAACGGGCACGTTGAATTCGCGGTCGGAAATCTGGCCGGTCGGACTGTCCGGCGTCGGGTCGACCGTGTGCACGCGATAACCCATCTTGCGCGCCGCCAGGGCGAACATGCGCCCTAGCTGGCCGCCGCCAAGGCAGCCGATGGTCGAGCCGGGTAAAATGGGGTCCGTTTTCATCGTCTTTGGAATCGCTATTTAAAAAAGCGTGTCGGTCCGAGCTTGCGAGGGAGCAGTTCAGTCGGTCAAGAACCTTGAAGCGCGCTATACCTCTCCTTTCACGCATACATCGTGCCGAATAAAACAGGGAAGAGGTGATTTGTGCTCGCGGGAATAGTCTTTTGAACGGGCATGTTTGGTGCTGGAGAGTTCCAAGTGAAAACTTTTCTACTCTACTTTGTAACGGCTTTTGCGGAAATCCTCGGATGCTTTTCGATCTTCCTCTGGTTGCGTCACGATAAATCTGCGTGGTGGATCGGGGTCTCCGTGGCAAGTCTCGCGTTATTCGCCTGGCTTCTCACGCTTCATCCCACCGATAACGCCGGGAGGATTTACGCAGCCTACGGAGGTGTTTACATCGCCGCCTCGCTTCTCTGGATGTGGCTGGTGGAAAAATATAATCCTGATCGATGGGATATGGTCGGATCGGCTGTTTGCCTGGTGGGAGCAGCCATTATTTATTTCGCGCCGCGAGCCATTTAAATTCAAAGCGAACCGTTACCGTTGTCCGGCCTTCACGGCAATTTCTGTTTCCGCACGGTCTGCGTTTGTTTTGCGCGAAACAATTCCCACGCGCGCCGCAATTTTTCGTCCTGCAAAGCGAGAATCGAAATTGCCAGCAGCGCGGCATTTTTTGCCCCCGGTTCGCCAATGGCCAGCGTTCCCACCGGCACGCCCGCGGGCATTTGCGCGATCGACAAAAGCGAGTCGAGACCCTTCAGCGCCTTGCTCTCCACCGGCACGCCCAGCACCGGCAAGGTCGTGAACGACGCCGCCATTCCGGGCAGATGCGCCGCGCCGCCCGCGCCCGCAATGATCACCTGCAAGCCGCGCTCCTTCGCACCGTCTGCATACTCGGCCAGCCAGTGCGGCGTGCGATGCGCCGACACGACGTTCTTTTCATAAGCCACGCCGAATTCATCCAGCACGGCCGCCGCCGCGGACATCGTTTTCCAGTCCGACACGCTGCCCATGATGATCGCCACGCGCGCATTCGATTTTTTCCTGGGTGCCATCTCTCCATTCAAAACGACCCACCACCGTTGGCGAGTTCTTTCTGTGGTAGCCGTCACTGTCCGCGCGGAAAAGCGCGTTACCGGTTATTTAAAATTCCGTCATCCTGAGCTTGTCGAAGGATCAGTTCCGTTCCGGTAGCCCGCGCTGAGCCAGCGCGGGCTACCGCTGAGTTCGCATCGACGGCCACATTTCAAAAACTCCGTATCCTGAGTGAAGCGAAGGACCTTGCTGAATTAAAGAAACGTTGGACTTTCATCCCGACGCATTTCGCGAAAGGCGATTAAACGGCCTCGAGCCTACCACCCATTCTGCCTTGCATCATCCTAGGGCAAAGCAACGCAGGTCCTTCGACTGCGCGAATGCTTCGCATTCGCTTCGCTCAGGATGACGGCTCATGTATAGAGGGTGGTATGTTTTAAATTTCCCAAAAATTATTCCTGTGAGCCGCAGCGCCTTAAAAATTCGCACGCAGAGCAGGTCCTTCGACTGCGCGAATGCTTCGCATTCGCTTCGCTCAGGATGACGGCTCATGTATAGAGGGTGGTATGTTTTAAATTTCCCAAAAATTATTCCTGTGAGCCGCAGCGCCTTAAAAATTCGCACGCAGAGCAGGTCCTTCGACTGCGCGAATGCTTCGCATTCGCTTCGCTCAGGATGACGGCTCATGTATAGAGGGTGGTATGTTTTAAATTTCCCAAAAATTATTCCTGTGAGCCGCAGCGCCTTAAAAATTCGCCGCAGAGCAGGTCCTTCGACTGCGCGAATGCTTCGCATTCGCTTCGCTCAGGATGACGGCTCATGTATAGAGGGTGGTATGTTTTAAATTTCCCCAAAATTATTCCTCTGAGCGGCAGCGCCTTAAAAATTCGCACGCAGAGCAGGCCCTTCGACTGCGCGAATGCTTCGCATTCGCTTCGCTCAGGATGACGGCTTTCGTAATAAAGCCTTCCTCTTAAATTTCCTAAAAAATATTCCCCTCAGCCACACACACCTTAAAAATTCGCAGGCAATTTAAGACCTCCAGCGTTACCGTCCTTTTCGAGTTTGTGCCAAACTCCACAAATGCTTCGCCTCTTCCTCACCCACAGCCTGCGCTACTTCGCGCGGCATCCGGCGCTGACGGCGCTGAACATCGTGGGCATCGCGCTGGGCGTGACGGTTTTCCTCAGCATCCAGATCATCAACCACAGCGCGCTCGAATCGTTCCGCGCCTCGGTCGATATCGTCGCGGGCAAGGCCGACCTGGAAGTGATCGGCGACGGCCTGCGCTTCGACGAGATGGCCTATCCCATCGTCGCCAACGATCCCGACATCGCCGCCGCCACGCCCACGGTCGAGGACGTCGCCAGCCTGACCGATTATCCCGGCGAATACCTGCAGCTCCTCGGCATCGATATTTTCTCCAACGGCCCGCTGCGCACCTTCGAGCTGCACGACGCGCAGGACCAGAAGCCCGACGTCGTCGGCTTCCTGCGCGATCCCAAGGTCATCGCCCTCACCCGCAAGCTCAGCCACGCGGCTCGGCCTCAAGATCGGCGATCCGCTCCGCGTCGAAACGCAGACCGGCACCGAGACCTTCCACATCGGCTACATCCTCGATTTCGGCGAGGACGCGCCCGGCGCCGACGAGCATCTCTCCGTCATGGACATCGCCAACGTGCAGGAAAATTTCCGCCACGTCGGCAAGCTCACCCGCATCTCCGCGCTGCTGCGGCCCGGCGCCGATTTCAACGCGGTCTGCGCCCGGCCTGCGCGCGCGAATTGCCCGCCAACGTCATCGTGCAGGCGCCCGACCGCCGCAACCGCCAGATCGAGCGGATGATCGGCGCGTTCCAGCTCAACCTCACCGCGCTCTCGCTCATCTCGCTGCTCGTCGGCATGTTCCTCATCTATAATACCGTGGCCACGGCGGTGGTGCGGCGGCGGCACGAGATCGGCGTGCTGCGCGCGCTCGGCCTGAGCGGACTGCAGGTGCAGGGCCTTTTCATGGCCGAGGCGCTGGTGCTCGGCATCGCCGGGTCGCTGCTCGGGCTCGTCCTCGGCGTCGTCCTGGCCGGCCAACTCGTCGGCGCGGTTTCGCAGACCATCACCTCGCTCTACATTCTCGCCAGCATCCAGAACCTCTTCATCTCGCCGCTGGGCCGTCGTCGCCGCGATGGTGCTCTGCCTCGGCGCGGTCGCTGCTCGCCGCCTGGTTTCCCGCGCGCGAAGCCGCGCTGCTCTCGCCGGTCGAGGCGCTCAGCATCGGCCATCTCGAGGAACAAAGCGCGCGCAGCACCGGCCGCTGGCTGGTGATCGGCATCGGCCTGCTCATCCTCGCCGCGCTCGTCGCGCACATCAGCCTTACCTGCGGGCCCGGCGTGGCTCAGCTTCGGCGCGGCGCTTTTCACGCTGCTCGGCTTCGCGTTTTTCGTGCCGACGCCTCAGCGTTCTTTTTTCCGCGCTGGATCAAGCCGCCGTGCGATCATGGCGCGGATCGCCTTCGGCCATTTCGCGCAATCGCTGCATCGCACCTCGATGGCCATCGCGTCGCTCGTCGTCGCGCTCGCCATGGTCGTCGGCATCTCGACCATGATCTTCAGCTTTCGCACCACGGTGCGAGGAGTGGCTCAACCGCTCGATCCAGTCCGATCTCGTCATCGCGCCCGCGGCCAATCTGCTCATCGGCAACCGCGAAATGATCCGGCCCGAGGTCGAGCAGATCGTCGCCGCCACGCCCGCACGTCACCTACGACTCCTTCCGCGAACTGCGCGTCCAGCTCAACGGCCAGTCGGTCAAGCTCGCCTCCGTCGCGGCTCGCGCGTCACGCGCGACATCGAGCAGCTCGACTTTCGCGCAGGGCGATTCGCACGCAGGCCTTCGACGCCGCCATCGACCACGGCGCCGTGCTGGTCAGCCAGCCGTTCTTTCGCCGCTTCCATCTCGGCCTCGGCGACACGATCAACCTCGCCACGCCGACCGGCCGGCACGACTTCAAGATCGCCGGCGTCTACATCGACTACACCACCGAGGGCGGCGTGATCCTCGTCGACTGGCAGACCTACCGCAAATATCTGGCAGGACGATGCGATCAACGGCATCGGCATCTACATCGACAAGAACTCGGGCCTGACCGCCGACGCAACTTCAGGCGCGAGCTGCGGCCGAAGATCGCGCCCTATGGCGATTACCTGATCAAGTCGAACCAGGAACTGCGCGAGCAGGTCTTCCGCATCTTCGACCAGACTTTTTCGGTCACCTACATCCTGCAAACCATCGGCATCATCATCTCCGCGCTCGGGATTTTTCTCAGCCTCACCATCCTCGTCACCGAGCGCCGGCGCGAGATCAGCATCCTGCGCGCGGTCGGCGCGTCGCGCGGCCAGATCGAGGCGATGGTGCTTTGGGAGGCGGGCATCATCGGGCTGCTCGGCTCGTTCCTCGGCATCGTCGCCGGCCTGGCGCTGGCCTGGATCCTGAGCTTCGTCATCAACGTCTCGTTCTTCGGCTGGACGATCTCGTGGGCGACGCCGTGGCGGTTTCTGCTCAGCCTGCCGGTCGCCGTCATCGCCGCCGCGCTCGTCGCCGGTTACTGGCCCGCGCGGCAGGCCGCGCAGCTCGATATCGCCGACGGAGTGAAGATGGAATGAATTTGAATCTGTCATCCTGAGCCTGTCGAAGGATCTCTAACTATTCGTCCATAACCAGCGTTTCTGAGCAAATAGTAAGAGGTCCCTCGACAAGCTCGGGATGACAATCTTTTAATAAGTCGCTTACGCGACACGCATTTTCCCATTGGCAAGACGGGCGCCATCGATCAAACTTAACATGATGGATTCTTCTGTTCCCGTGGCGACAACCTTTGCGGCTGAGACGGTCGGGCTCACCAAGCGTTATCCGCTGACCTGGAAACGCAAGGTGCTGGTGGCGCTCGACCATCTCGATCTGCAAATCAAGCCGGGCGAAGTCTTCGGGCTGCTCGGACCCAACGGCTCCGGCAAAAGCACGACGCTCAAGCTGCTGCTCGGCCTGATCGTGCCGAGCGAGGGCGAAGCGCGCATTTTCGGCCTGCCGCCGGAGAGCCTCGAGGCGCGCCGGCGGGTCGGTTTCCTGCCGGAGAATCCCTACTTTTACGGCTTCCTCAACGGCGACGAAACGCTCCGCTTTTACGGCAAGCTTTGCGGCGTCACCGGCCCGAAGCTCGACAAGCGCATCGAGGAACTGATCGATCTCGTCGGGCTGCAAAACGGCCGCGAGCGTCCCCTGCGCTCCTACTCGAAGGGCATGCTCCAGCGCATCGGCCTGGCGCAGGCGCTGATCCACGATCCCGATCTTCTCTTCCTCGACGAACCGACCGCGGGCGTCGATCCGCTCGGCTCGGCGCAGATTCGCGACCTCATCCTGCGCTTGAAAAAGATGGGCAAGACCGTGATCTTCTCCTCGCACCTGCTCGAGCAGGTGCAGGAAGTGGCCGACCGCGTCGCCATTTTTTCGCTCGGCAAAAAGGTGCTCGAAGGCTCGCTCGAATCGCTGCTGACCGAGAACCAGAGCACGCAGATCAACATTCCCGCCGAGCTGAGCGCGGAACAGCAGCAACGCCTGCGCGCAGGCGCTCGGCCAGGCCGGGATTGACGGACGAGGAAATCCAGCTTCACGCGCCCCCATCTTTCGCTCGAGCAGCTTTATCTGCGCACCGTCCAGGCGCAGGCCGGACCTGGCGGCCAAAAACTCCTCCACCAAATGATCTCCTCGCTTTCTCGCATCCTCACCATCGGCCGCAACACGCTGACCGAAGCGGTGCGCCAGAAAGTGCTCAACGTGCTGCTGATTTTCAGCCTCGTCCTGGTCGGCAGCTCGGTCTGCGTTTCGCAACTGGCCACGCCCGGCCTCGATTCCGCCGGGCATCTTCGATGCGCAGATCAAGTTCGTGAAGGATTTCGGCTGCGGCGCGATCGGGCTTGTTCGGCTTTTGCATCGCGCTGCTTTCCACCGCGCAACTGATCCCGCAGGAACTGCACAACCGGACCATCTACACCATCCTGGCCAAGCCGGTCCGGCGCGTCGGAATTTCTGCTCGGCAAATTTTTCGGCATCGTCCTGCTCCTGGCGCTTTGCGTGGCGCTGATGTCGCTGGCCTTCGCGGCGACGCTCTACTGGCAGGAGCTGCAGGGCATCGCAGCGACCGACGCCACCTACGAGCCAAACTCCGAACTGGCAGACCAACCCCGGTCGTGCGTCAACGCCTACAACCACGACGTCGCCGCAGATCGTGCAGCAGGTCCGCGACCCGCAACTGATCGAGGCGGTCCTGCTGATCTTCGCCAAGCTGATCATGACTACGGGCATCGCGCTGCTCATCTCCACCTTCGCCACCTCCTCCATCTTCACCATTGTCACGACCTTCATGATCTACCTGATCGGGCACATGGAAAGCACGGCGCGCGAGTTCTGGCTGGCGCGCGGGGCCGAGACGTCCATCTGGCAGAGCGGCCTGGTCGGGCTGATTTCGCTGCTCATTCCGGACATGAACTCCTTCACCATCGTCGACGAGATCCTGGCGGGCAACAAGGTCCCCTGGTCCGCACGCGCTGAACCTGCTCGGCTTACGCGGATGTCTATCTCATCGTGCTGCTGGCGCGTCAGCATCGTCATCTTCGATTATCGCGAGATATAGACCATGGAAATTCCTGCGTCATCGACGAGCACGACGCCTGCCGCTGTCCTGGCGGCTGCGGCGCGCGATCCTGGTCGCGCTCCTGCTGGGCTTGTGGGCGCCGTTCAAGATCGTCTGGGAACAGCAGATCGCGCAGGAGCAGGACTTCCTGCGCTACGGCGGCGCGCCGATGACCCGCCAGTTGCGCGATGAACTCGGCCAGGGGCTGACCATCGGCGTCTGAGCGGCATGCGCAGCGTGGTGGCCGATTTCGTCTGGCTCAATGTCACCACCGCCTGGATGAACCAGGAGTGGTTCCGGATGGGCGGCTACATCAATCTCTGCACGGCGCTGCAGCCGCGCGCGCCCGTCTTCTGGGACATGGGCGGCTGGCACCTGGCCTGGAACGCCTCCATCGCCGCCTGCAGGACCCGAACGCAAGCCCAATGAGCTGCGGCGCATCAAGGCCTCGCGCTTCTGGATCGACCGGGGACTCGAAATTTACATGCGCGGCATCGAGAATAATCCCGACATACTGGCGGCTCTGGCACGACACCGCCCTGCTTTACGAGCAGCGGCTGAAGGATTATCCGAACGGCCGCCTATTACTACCAGAAGGCCAGCGAACTTCCCGATGCGCCGATTTATTTGGAACGATTTCCGGCCATCATGTACGATAAGTTCCACGCCAATAACGATCAGGCCGCTTACGCCGAGTGGAAGGCCCTGTGGGAGCGGCTGACGCCCGAGCAGCGAAAAATGCAGGCTGCACGAAGGCGACCGGATCGAAGCGGAGATTCGCCGGCTGGAGCAAAAACTTTCCATCCCACCGGAAAAAAGAGTCTTTCCCAATTAGCGTAGTCTCTTTAGGGTTTAAGGTTCCTGACGCATTAAGTCGGACGATTCGCAATGAGATTTGGCATTTTTGGAGACATCCACAGCAACCTCGAGGCCCTCGAAGCCGTGCTGGAGGATATGCAGGCCCAAGCTGTCACTCATACGGTCTGCATCGGCGACATCGTCGGCTACAACGCCAACCCGCGCGAATGCCTGGAAATCGTCCGCGCGCTCGGCTGCCCCATCGTCAAGGGCAACCACGACGAGGAAGCCTCCGAGGGGCGCGAGGTCGAGCATTTCAACGACATGGCGCTCTCGGCCATTCGCTATACGCGCGCGCAACTGACCAAGGAACAGCGCGAATTTCTCCGCGCCCTGCCGCTGCAACGGCCGGTCAACTCCTTCACGGTCGTCCATTCCACCCTCGACCAGCCGAATCGCTGGGGTTACGTCTTCTCCTGTCTGGAGGCGGAAAGCAGCTTCCAGTACCAGAAGACCAACATCTGTTTCTTCGGCCACACCCACGTGCCGCACGTTTTCATCCGCGACACCAAGGTGCACGAGTTCTTCTACAAGAAGATCGACATCCAGCCGGAGAAGAAATATTTCGTCAACGTCGGCAGCGTGGGCCAGCCGCGCGATGGCGACTGGCGCTCGGCCTACGTCATCTACGATTCCGGCGCGAACACGATCGAGCTGCGGCGTCTGCCCTACGATCTGGCCAAGGCCCAGGCCAAGATCATGAATGCCGGGCTGCCCGCCCGCCTGGCCGAGCGGCTGGCGAACGCGGTTTAGGAACGAAGCCCTCCGAGTGGCTGGAACGTGGCAGTGTTCCTGGCTTCTCGACCCGCCTTTACTTCCAAGTCTCCACGCTCCTAAATTGCTTGGACCCTTCCCATGCAACTTTTCATCGATCTCCACTGCCATTCCCGCTTCTCCGCCGATGGCGTGGCCGAGCCCGAGGCCCTGATCAAGGAAGCCCGGGCCAAGGGCCTGCACGGCTTTGCCATCACCGACCACAATACCTGCGCCTGCGTCGACTATTTCCTGCAGCACGGCTTCATGAACAAGGAGGGCCTGCCGGTCGACGGCCTGCTCATCATTCCCGGCCAGGAAATCACCACCGCGGAGGGCCATCTGCTCGCGCTCGGAATCACCCTGCCCGACCTGAAGGGCATCCCGGCCATTGAGGCCGTGGCGCTCATTCATAAGGCCGGCGGCCTGGCCATTCCGCCGCATCCCTACGACTTTTTCCGCGCCGGCATCCGCGAGCCGGTCCTGGAAACGCTCGACATCGACGCGCTGGAAGTCTTCAACGCCGCCACCACGCTCAAGCGCTACAACAAGCACGCCTTCAATTACGCCCAGGAACGCGGCCTGCCCATGACCGCGGCCAGCGACGCCCATGATCACGTCGCGCTCGGCACCGCCTACAGCATCCTGGAAGCCGACGACTTTTCCGTCGCCGGTGTCCTGAACGCCATCCGCAAAGGCCCCGCCTTGCGCCAGCGCTATCTCACTCCGGCCAACGCCCTGAAGAAGACCTGGAACAACGTCTTCCGCCTTCGCCGCAAAAAGAAACCGAAGCCCGAAGAGGTGGCATGATGGTGATGCTCGATGAAAGCCCAAAGGCAAGTACGACGCCCGCCGCTTTCTGTTTTTGACATCGCAACTTGCGATGTCAAAAACTTAGGCCTCCTCTTTAACTTCATGGGTCGTGACATGTACAAAGCGGACTGAACAAAGGAAAGAAGGGAAGCATCTTTTCCACTTCCCCGGAACTTGACTTAATTCTCCAGCCCGTTTCGACTAGCGCGGAAAATGACGCTTCTTCGCGACGCCCTGCTTGAGTTTCTTGTTTGTCTTCACGTCATCGGCGCGGCGGTTCTCTTTCGACGGCTTTTTCCGCGGGACTCGCCCTGGCTGGCCTTTTTTGTGCCAACGCTGGGCGTGATGTTCGTGCTCAATTTTGTGGAGCATTTTGTCGCGTTACCGTCCCTTGGCTGGCTCCTGCCCATCACGCTGGGCGGGCTGCTTCTGGTGATGCTGCGGGCGGGCGCTTTGTGGGATGGCCTGCGCTTCCCCAGTGCTCTTTTCGTTTTTGCTTTCACTTTCATTCTGCTCATCAAAGGGCTTCATCCTGAAATCGCCTGCTGGACCGAGGGCCTGTCCGACCTCGCGCGGATGCTTGATTTTTGTCTGGGCGACAAAGTGCCTCCAACCGACAGCTGGCTGCCTCCGTATGATCACGGCGGCTATTATACGTTTCAACATTACGGCGCCTCGATTCTGAAACGGCTTTTTAATCTCGATATCGGCACCGGTTACAACCTGAGCCTGACTTTGCTCAATGCCCTGACCTGCATGGCGGCCGCAGCGGTGGCGTTTTCGCTGACCGGCAAAAAGTGGATTGCGGCGGCGATCCTTTTCGTCGTGCTGGCCAACTTTACCGGCGGCGGCATCTTCATGATCTTTTTTGGCTCCCACGGCTTCGATATGCTGCTGGCGTACGACCTGCATCATGGGTGGGCCGACGCGCACCACAATCCCTTTTGGAAGCTTTTAGCCAGCGACCCGTATGAGCAGAGGACGCGGCTTTACACGCCGGGCAACGACATCTACATGCCCGAGTTCCACGCGAATCTCGGTGGGACTTTCCTGACGCTGGCCTCGCTTTTCGCCGGTGTGGAAGTCCTGAAGGAAGAGCGCAGCAATTGGCCCTGGATTCTTTTGATCGTACTCCCGGTCACGGTCATTATCACCGAAACGTGGTTCCTGCCGGTTGTGCTTTTTTTTTGCGCGGGCAGCGTCGCCATCGCGCTGGCGACTTCGCGGCGGCCCCGGAATTGGAGATGGGTGGCGCTGACTTCCGGCATCGCCATCGTTTTGATCTGGCCGTCGGTCGCCCGGCTGACGGACGGCTCGTATCCGGTCGGTTTTCGTTGGACGCTGAAAGAGGAACATACGTTTCCCTGGCTGTTTATCGAGCAATGGTGGCCGGTTTATATCCCGTGGCTGGCCCTATGTTTCATCTGGCACAAGCTGAGCCCGCCGGCCCGTTGGTTGCATGCTGGAGTTCCGATTCTCTTGATATTTTTCGAGTTTTTCACCATCGGCGACCGCGAACCATTGCTTGAGAAAATATGGAGCGACCTTTATGGCATCGGTCTGGTGGCTTTCTTGTCGCTGGTTTACGTCCAGAGAGCATGGCCCTATCGCGTACTTACCGTAATTATGGTGGGCGTCACCTTCGCCAGCCTTCACGCCTGGTGGATCGAGAGCACCAAAGGTGTGGATTGGGGCCAGAGCGCTTTTCGACTTCAGGGCGATCAGGCTTACTATGACGACACCCAAAAGAGGCGCATGATTCAGGCCATGCAACGTTTGCATGGTGCGACCGTTCTTTCCGGCAGGCCGGGCTGGGCTTATACTCAAGGGCCGGGAGTAGCCACATTCTCAGAAAACCGGTCCTATATCGGCTGGTCTTATCCCGAGGTACTTGCTGGAAATGCCGAGGAACCTTATTACCGCGACCAGCTCTCCGATCAATTCTATGAGGGAAGAATGGCCGATCCGCTTGGCTTTTTGGCCAGCAACAACATCGAGGCAGTGCTGATCTGGCCGGAAGAGAAAATAACCGACGCCATACTGGCCCAATTAAAGATTCAGCTCGCTCCGAACTACTATTACGTTGATTGCAAGATGGATGAGCCTGATAACGCCGGCATATTCTTTCGTTTCCCTGAAACGCTCAATAGCGCCGGCCTTTCCGAAGAAAGCGCCAAGGTCAATTAGGCGCGAACGGTTTGCCTGTAGTTAGGTCGCCCGAATCTTTTCAACCGCTATTAAATGTTTGTTAGAGAATGCACGGAGGCTTGCGCTTAAGGGGGGATGAAAGGATATTCATGCCCGACCGCCATGCTGGACATCCGCAAAATCCGCGAAAACCCCGAATTTTACCGGGAACGCCTCGCTTGCCGCAATGGCGGAGACGACAAGTCTCTCGACCAAGTGTTGGCGCTGGATGAGCAGCGGCGTAAATGCCTCCAGGAAAATGAGGCCCTCAAAAGCGATCGCAATCGTGCCAGCAAAGAAATCGGCGCGTTGAAGGCCAAGGGGCTCGACATCACGGAAGCCTCCGCCCAAGTGAAGAAACTGGGGGACCGCATCAGTCAGAATGACGCGACCCAGGCGGAAATCGAGACGGCGTTAAGCGACCTTCTTTTGCGCATCCCCAACGTGAATCATGAATCAGTTCCGGTCGGAAAAACGGCGGAGGACAATCGCGTTGAGCGGGTGATCGGGAAGCCGGCCTCCTTCGATTTCAAGCCGAAGCCTCACTGGGAAATCGGCGCGCGAGCTTGGGCTGATCGACCTTGAAGCGGCCACAAAGATCTCGGGCAGCGGCTTCATCGTTTTCAAGGGACAAGGCGCGCGTTTGGAGCGGGCGCTGATCAATTACCTGCTCGATCTTCATACGACCCAACACGGCTACACCGAAGTGTCGCCGCCTTTTTTGGTGCGCGGTGAAAGCATGGTCGGCACGGGCCAACTGCCCAAATTTGCCGAAGATATGTATCGCGTGGAGGAGGAACCGCCGCTCTATCTCGTGCCCACCGCGGAGGTCCCGGTGACGAATCTTCATCGCGAGGAAATCCTGACCGCCGGCCGGCTGCCGATTCAATATGCGGCTTACACGCCCTGCTTTAGGCGCGAGGCGGGTAGTGCGGGTAAGGATACCCGGGGCATGATCCGGGTACACCAATTCGACAAGGTGGAGTTGGTCCACATCGTGACTCCGGAAGAGTCTTACGCCACGTTGGAAGTCTTGGTGGGTCATGCCGAGCGCGTGCTGACCGAGCTTGGCCTCCATTATCGCGTGGTTTCGCTCTGTACGGGAGATATTGGCTTTGGCGCGGCGAAGTGCTACGATATCGAAGTCTGGGCTCCGGGCGTTGGCGGCTGGCTGGAAGTTTCCTCGTGCAGCAATTTTGAGGATTTTCAGGCGCGCCGGATGAACCTGCGATACAAGAACAGCGAAGGAAAAAATATTTTCTGCCACACTCTCAACGGCTCCGGCGTCGCCCTTCCGAGGCTTTTTATTGCGCTGCTGGAGACCTGTCAGCAGGCCGACGGACATGTGCTTGTTCCCGAACCGCTCCGGCCGTATCTCGGAGGAGTGACACGGCTTTAATGCTTTAATTTATGATCAGATCCAAGTTCCTCCACCTCCGTCACGCATTTCTCCTGGCGGGCCTGCTTTTAACCCTGACACTTTCCGGTTGGAGTGATTCCACCACCCAGCCATCGGCCGGTCCGGTCGTGTCGCCGCCAGCTTCACCCGACCCCGCGCAGACCACCGTGCCGGGTAAAACCTTGCCCGCAAGCGGAGGCGCACTTGAACCGGACTCCACTTCCAAACTCCAGAGCGGTACCGTGACGCAGCCCGAGCAGGAGTCTGATGACGCGCCGGTACAATTGCCGCCCATCCAGCCGATCGCGATCCATGCCGAGCGCGACTTCGAAATCGGGCACATGGTGGGTGAACTGCTTGAGCAAAACCATTACCTGCAAACGCCGATCACGCCGGAAATGTCGCAGCGCTGGCTGAAAAATTATTTCCTGGCGCTCGATCCCACGCATCTCTTCTTCCTCCAGAGCGACATCGACGAATTCACCGCGAAGTATGGCAATAATCTCGGCGATCTGCTTTTGCACGGCGACAGCGACGAGGCCGGAGTTGCGCCGGCTTTCGAGATTTTCGACCGGTACATGCAGCGGGTGCAGGAGGATGTTTCTCTCGCCGAGAAGTTGTTGCACGACAAGTTCGATTTCACGAAGAACGAGACCTTCACCATCCGGAGCAAGAAGTCGCCCTGGATCGCCGATGCCAGGCCGCTTCGGATGCGATCTGGCGCGGACAGGTGAAGTCCGACCTGCTGAACGGCGCCCTCGACAAGAAGTCGACGGGCGACACGATCAAGCGGCTATCCAAGCGGTACGTTTCCTTTTTGCGCGATGGCGAAGAGGACGATGACATGGACGTTTTGGCCGCTTATCTAAACGCGCTTACGAACGCCTACGATCCCCACTCCGATTACATGGCACCCGGAGGAGGCTCAGGATTTCAACATCCAGGCCATTAATCATTCCGTGAAGGGCATCGGCGCCGTTCTCCGGACGGACGACGGCTACGCCACGATCGAGGAAGTCATTCCCGGAGGGCCCGCCGACCTCGACAAGCGGCTCCAAGCCGGGCGACCGGATTATCGCGGTCGGCCAGGGCACGGACAAGCCGGTGGACGCCGTTTACATGAAGCTTGAAGCATGTGGTGGCCATGATCCGCGGGCCCAAGGGAAGTTGCGTCCATCTCTGATCGTTCACCCGGCGAGCGCCAAGGATGAGTCCGTCCACAAGGACATCGTGATCAAGCGCGATGAAGTCAGCATCAAGGACAGCCTGGCCAGCGCGCATATTATCGACCATCGCGTTGCCGGGCGGCACGGAAAAGATCGGCGTGA
This sequence comes from uncultured Verrucomicrobiae bacterium, assembly GCA_963812985.1. Lineage (GTDB taxonomy): Bacteria > Verrucomicrobiota > Verrucomicrobiia > Methylacidiphilales > UBA1321 > JABDGH01. The sequence continues at coordinate 889,955 of CAWEXI010000005.1, read as the reverse complement.
TTGATCTGCATGACTTCTATAATAACCCCGAAAACCATCACTCCGCCGTCAGTGATGTTGCCGCCCTGATCCAGCGGCTGAAAAAGGAAAACGTTGCCGGGATCATTCTCGACTTGCGCAACAATGGCGGCGGTTTGCTCGATCAGGCCGTCGATTTGACCGGCCTTTTAGTTCCACGTGGCGAGCCGGTGGTGCAAATCCGGCAGTCGGATGGGAATATCGACCAACTCAGCCCCGAGGACACCCGGCAGATTTATGACGGCCCTCTCGTCGTCATGGTCAACAAGATGAGCGCCTCCGCCACGGAAATTGTGGCGGCGGCCCTGCAGGATTACGGCCGGGCGGTCATCGTGGGCGACCAGAGCACGCACGGCAAGGGCACGGTGCAGACGCTCATTCCGCTCGACCAGCAGATGCCGATTGGTTTTCCGAGCGACCCCGGCGCGGGCAATCTCAAGATCACCGTGCAGAAGTTCTATCGCGTCGCGGGCGGTTCCACCCAGCAAAAGGGCGTCGTGCCCGACATTGTTTTACCGTCGGTGCTCGATGCGCTCGAACTGGGCGAGACGACGCTGCCATTATTATCTCCCCTACGACACGGTGCCTGCAGCCACGTTCCAGAGCTTCGATCTGGCTTCTCCGTACATCGCCGACCTTGAAGGCCAATTCCGCGGCGCGCGTGGCGGCTTCGCCCGATTTCAATTATGTTCGCCAGGACATCGCCTTCTACAAAAAGAAGGTGCAGGACAGCACGGTTTCGCTCAACGAGGCGACGCGCATCAAGGAGCAGGACGACCTGAAGGCGCTCAAGGCCCAGCGTAAGAAGGACCTGACCGCCCGCAAATCGAGCCGGGACACGATGCTCGACCTGACCCTCGATATGGTGGCGCAAAATCAACCCGCCGCTCCTCCCGTGGAGAAGAAACCCAAGGTCGATCCGGCCGATTCCGATTCCGACTCGGATGCCGATGCCGATATCGACTCGGCGATCAATAATCCCACGGACGATCCGCAGCTCGACGAGGCGGTCAATATCATGAGCGATTACACCAAGCTGCTGCACGATTCCGGTTCCAAGCTCGTCCAAGCCTCACCGGTCGCGCCAAGCAAGCCGTAAAGAAGGTGACCACCTAAAGGCTGCTGTCCGGGCGGAGGTCTCTGCAAAACTCAAAAAAATCAACGGCTCGTCATCCTTCGACAAGCTCAGCATGACGGATTTCGAAAAGCGACTTTCGCAGAGGTCGCTGGCGGAATGGCCACGAGTCGATTAGTGGGGATGCGCCCCGTTGGGCCGGGCGAGAATGGCGGTCTTGGCAAGGCTCGCCGTTCCAGGCGTGCCGGACGAAGCGAGTGGCGCCGTCTTGGCGAGCGGGCCGCTCGAATATTGATCGAGATGCGGTTCCAGATTCTGGTAGAGCACCTGGAGCGCAAACGGCTTGGCCAGGCAGGGACAATTGAGCGAGGAAACAAAGCCCTGGGTGCTGTCGCGCACGAGATCGCCGCTCATGAAAAGAAAACGGCTGCTGTAGGCGGGATCCATCGCGATGGCCCTCTCGTAAAGTTGCGGACCGTCGACTCCCGGCATGCGGATGTCGCTGATGATCGCGTCATACCGGTTGACTGCCGAGGAGCTTGAGCGCTTCGCCGCCATCGTTGGCCTTGTCGGTGGTGATATTTTGCAGGTCGAGAAATTCGCAGATCGCGTCGACGATGGCCGTCTCGTCATCGACGACGAGGACGCGGCCGAGACGTTTACTGCGCCGGGGCGGGGGAGACGGCAGCGGCTGCGTTTCCTTGGAATCGGTGGGCATTTTGGGGCTGCGCGCCATGGGCAGCTCGATGGTGAAAACGGTGTTGCCCGGTTCGCTCTTGGCGGAGATCGTCCCGCCGTGATTCTCGATCAGTGTGTGGGCGATGGAAAGGCCGAGGCCCGTGCCTTCGCCCAGGTTTTTGGTGGTGAAGAAGGGGTCGAAGATGAACGGCAGGACATGCGCCGGAATGCCGTTGCCGTTGTCGGTCACGGTGATGAAAACGGTGTCGCCGCGTCGTCCGCCTTCCACCCGAATGATGCCGGGGTGCGTGGTTTTCGCAATGGCCTGCTCGGCGTTGTTGAGAAGGTTAAGGAGCACCTGCTGCATCTGCTGCGCGGTGACGAGGACCGGATACGAAATCTCGCATGGCTCGGAGATCAGCTGGATGTTGTTCACGCGAAGCTGATAGCGCTTCAAATTGACGGCCTGCTTGATCAGTTCGTTGACGCCGATGACCTCGCGCTTTTTCGATTCCTTGCGGCTGAAGGCCAGGAGATTCTTCACCAGGTCGGCGGTCCGTTTGGCTTCCAGGACGATGGAGTTGATGGAGGCTTCGTCGGCCGGCCCGCCACGACGAAGGGCAAGCAGTTGCGCGTTGCTGAGGATCGAGGTCAACGGATTATTGATCTCGTGGGCGATGCCGGCGATGGTTTCGCCGAGGGACGCGAGCTTTTCGGATTGGATCAGGTGGCGCTGGAGCCGTTCCTGCTCGGTCAGGTCGAGCCGCAGCTTGATTGCAAAGGACGCGAGCTCGGCGAGCAGCGTGACGGTGGAAAGGGTCGATTCGTCGAACGACTCGGGCTCCCATCCGTCGAGGTTGATCAGACCCCAGACCCTTTCCTCGACGATGATGGGAACAATGAGCTCGCAGTGGATATTTTCGAAGAGCTCGTAATAGTTGGGGTCGACCCGCGTGTCGGGGCAAAGGTAGGGCTTTCCGGTCAGCGCGACATGCCCGGTCAGGCCTTCGCCGAGTCCAAGCTGGCACATCTGCTTTTCGAGGGTCCAATCTTCCCCGCGCACGGAGGTGATGATCAGCTTTTGTGCATTGTGATCGATGGTCACGATGGAACCGTGCGCAGCCTTGCCCAGATCGGAGGAGTAGCTGAGCACCATCTCGAGAATTTCTTCCACGTGCTTGCGCTGACGGATGGCCGTCAGGACTTCACGGATCGCAATTGCGACAGGGTTATTCTCCATAATTTCGGAACTGCGGGGGTCTTCCATTACATATCGGCGGCCGCTCACCAATTCTTATCACTAAAAGCGGCTAAGAAAAAGCGAGAGTTTCAAGAACAGCGTCCAGGCGAGGCTCGACCACCGCCGCCGTTACCTGGCTTTGGTCCATCGCGGTGTCGGGATCCTTCAATCCGTGGCCGGTCAGCGTTAGCGTGACGAGGCTTCCCTTGGGAATAAGCCCCTTGAGTCCCATGCGGATAAGCCCTGCGAGCGGCGCCGCGCTGGCCGGTTCGGCGAAAAGACCCTCGAGGCGCGCTACCAGCGAATAGGCGGCCAGGATTTCGGCGTCGGTAACGCTTTCAATGATGCCGTTGGAGGCGGTCAGCGCCTCGGTCGCGCCCGCCCAGCTGGCGGGGTTGCCGATGCGGATCGCGGTGGCGATGGTCTGGGGATCGGCCACCGGCTTGCCCTGCACAATGGGCGACGCACCCTCCGCCTGAAAGCCGCACATCCGGGGCAGGGCCGCGATCAATCCCTGCCGGTGATATTCGGTGAACCCCTTCCAGTAGGCTGTGATGTTGCCGGCGTTGCCGACCGGGAGAAAATGGAAGTCGGGCGCGCGGCCCAGAATGTCGCAAATCTCGAAAGCAGCCGTTTTTTGGCCCTCGATACGGACCGGGTTGATTGAATTGACCACCTCGACGCCGGGCTGGGAGCCGAGTTCCCGCACGAGGCGCAGCGCGTCATCGAAGTTGCCACGCAAGGCAACAATCTCCGCGCCGTACATGCGCGCCTGCGCCAGCTTGCCCAGGGCGATCTTGCCGTGAGGCAGAAGAACCACGCAACGCAGGCCGGCGCGTCCCGCATAAGCCGCGGCCGAGGCCGAGGTGTTTCCGGTACTGGCGCAAATCACCACCTTGCATTTTCGGGCCAGCGCCTGTGTCATCGCCGCCGTCATCCCGCGGTCCTTGAAGGAGCAGGTGGGGTTGAGCGCCTCGTATTTCAGAAAGAGCTCGAATCCGCCGCCCGCTTCGGCAGCCAGGCTGGGTGCGGCAATGAGCGGCGTGTTGCCCTCCTGAAGCGTGACGATGGGTGTCTCATCGCCCAGCCAATCCATGTGGGCGCGATAGTGCTCCAGCACGCCGGGCCAGGCGGAAAGGGTGCTCGTGGGCATCATGGTCGGGGGGAGGTGGAAGGACGGATCAAGACCTTTCAGATTAGCGGGCGATCCGAGGCTTGTCGAGGGGTAGCGACCGGCTTAATCACGAGGACTTCGCAATCCGCATCGACTCGAAATCCTGTAGCGATTGTTCGCGAACGTCCGGTAACTCCCATCAAAAATTTCGCGGAGCACGGGCATAACAGAAAGAAAATAAATCGGATATGCCCACCAAATTCGTTTCATCACGTAACGATAAACATTTGCTCCCACCACTTGACCCCCGTCCGGCAATCTTAGTCGAAGATCCCGAATCGTTTCATCTTCGGATAAACGCAATCGACTTGCCACCCCAGGACTTTGCAAGGGTTCAAAAGAGAAGCCGTGTTTCCGCAAAGTCTTGCCCCACAAGGGCACCCAGCGTCGACAAAACCCACATTTGTCGTCCTACAGTACTATTCCAAATGCTGGTTGAGGTTCCATAGGCTATTGTAGCGCCAACTGCGTTCCCATGAAAACCGTTACGGGGGAACCATCCACTAGAAAAGCCGATGCTGGTGGTGGATTTAAAAAATCAGCGAAGGTCTTGCCGTAGAGGCCTTCGATATTGCAGTTAAACGTTGCTTCGCAAGCGGGCCAAACGCGCCAGCGCGGATGTTCGACCTGGTACTCAACGGTCCCTCCGTCTCGCTGGCGGGCATAGCCCCAATAATGTTCAGTGATAAATTCCTCGCATGAACCGGCGTGCACATCGGTGCCTTCGCCCTGTGCCCGAATTTCCAAGCGGCATTTTTTATGGTTGAAGTCCCAATGATAAGACGCGCCACGAACCGTTCCGGCAGAATCTGTTTCCCAAGCATGACTCATAGGAAGCGCGATGTAATTCTCATTATAAAACGCGCGGGCCGTCCACGCGATAAAGTGCCGGGGAACCAATTCCTTGATAAAGACCACGCCTCGACGCCAGCCGTCGGGGGCGCGCCGTTTGACATAAAACCGCAGGTTCACCTCTTCGAAATCGGAATAGAACGGCACATGAAATCCCATGATACGGGTATTAAGGAACATGAATCCGACCATGGTGACGAAATTCCGGCCTTGCCAGTGATCCAGCTCGGTCCCCATCGGCACGAAAGGCATAAGCACGGCTGGATCGATCTCGTAATTCAGCATGACGAGCCAACGCCATTCGGCGGTGAGGAAGGGCCGGGGCATGGTGGGCTACTTTTCCATCTCGGCGTATTGTTCCTGCTCGAGCGACTCGGTGATGGTTTTGTCCTCGATGGGGCGGAACCGCTCGCTGTTGAAGGAGCGCTCCTGAAAGGGCGGTATCGTTTGCGACGGATTGACCACGCCCTGCAGCAGCAGGCCGACTTCGCCCCATTCGCCCTTGCGGTTTTGCGCGAGCATGACATCGCGGATGACATAAGTCGTGCCCTTGCTGATCCACTTATCGTAGAGACGCCGGATTTCCGGTTCCACCGCGTCATCGACGCAGACGACTTTTTGACCTTTGACCATGTATAATTTTCCATTGGAGACGGGCCGCTGTCGAGCGCTCAGGAGTGGTCGGGGATCGCCGATTGTCGCCGAATTTGCAGCAGTTATCTGAAAAAGCAAAAATAGTTAGAGGTCCTTCGACAAGCTCAGGATGACAATCCTCTAAGGAGTCGCTTACGCGACGGCTAGCCATGACCCGTTCCAAAAGTGAAGACAGAGCGCGTGGAAATGAGGTAAGAGTCGCAGGCCCTTCCCTGCCATGCCCCTGCTTCAACTTCGCCAGATCACGCTTAAATACAGCGCCGCGCCGTTGCTGGACCAAATCGATTTCCAGGTCGAGGCGGGCGAGCGCATCTGTCTGCTCGGGCGCAACGGCGCGGGCAAGACGAGCCTGATGCGGATCATCACCGGCGAAGAAACGCCGAACGAAGGCGAGCTGATCCTCCCCGACGCGAGTCGAAGGTGACGCGGCTGATCCAGGAGATTCCGGACGACATCACCGGCACGGTCATGGAGGTGCTTCATTCCGGCCTGCGCGCCGACCGGCACGAGGAGGAATGGCAGACCGACGTGCGGCTGGAAGACCTCGCGGCCGAAATGCAACTGCCCGCGCACCACGAATTTTCCGCGCTTGTCGGGCGGGTTGAAGCGACGCGTCCTGCTGGCCCGCGCGCTGGCCGGCCAGCCCGATATTTTGCTGCTCGATGAGCCGACGAATCATCTCGATCTCGATTCGATCCTGTGGCTGGAACGCTTTTTGCTTGAGTCGAAGATGACGCTCTTCTTCGTCACGCACGACCGCACCTTCCTGCGCAAACTCGCCACGCGCATCGTCGAGCTTGATCGCGGGCAGCTGACCAGCTGGGCCTGCGATTACGACACTTACCTCGAACGCAAGGCGGCGAATCTCGAAGCCGAGGAAAAGCAGTGGGCCGCTTTCGACAAGAAACTGGCGCAGGAAGAGGCGTGGCTGCGGCAGGGCGTGAAGGCGCGCCGGACGCGAAACGAGGGCCGCGTGCGCGCGTTGCAAACGATGCGGGCCGAGCGGAGCGAACGCCGTCAGCGCGAGGGCACGGCGCGGATCGAAATCCAGGCGGGCAGCATGTCGGGCCAAAAAGTGATCGAGGCGAAGGACATCAGCTTCGGCTACGGCGGCACGCCGATCGTGCGCAACTTCACGACGACGGTCTGGCGCGGCGACAAGATCGGCATCATCGGCCCGAACGGCGGCGGCAAGACCACGCTGCTGAAACTTTTGCTGGGCCAGCTCGAACCGCAGTCGGGCGACGGTGAAGCTCGGCACGAATTTGCAGGTGGTTTATCTCGATCAATTGCGCGGGCAGATCGACAATGCGAAGACCGTGGCGCAAAACGTCGCGGGCGACGCGGAGACGGTCACTTTTCAGGGGCGTCCGCGTCATATCCACAGCTATCTGCAGGATTTTCTTTTTCGCGCCGACCGCATCCGCATGCCGGCGAAGATGCTTTCGGGCGGCGAGCGCAACCGGCTGCTACTGGCGCGGCTTTTCCTGCAACCGGCGAATGTGCTGGTGATGGATGAACCGACGAACGATCTCGATGCCGAGACGCTGGAACTGCTCGAGGAATTGCTGCTGGAGTATGCCGGCACGCTGCTGCTGGTTTCGCACGACCGCGCATTTCTCGATAACGTGGTGACGAGCACGCTGGTCTTTGAAGGCGAGGGGCGCGTCACCGAATACACGGGCGGTTACGAGGATTGGATTCGGCAGCGCGACGCCAAGCCGGTTCATTTCCGGGAAATTCTGGCCGAACCCAAACCGGAGCCGAAGCCTGCGTCGGTGATCCGCGACAAGGGCGCGAAATTTTTAAAGCGCGAGCAGAGAGAGCTTGAGGAGCTTCCGCGCGCAAATCGAGAAAATGGAGGCGGAAGTAAGCGCGCTGAATGAGAAGATGTGGGACCCGGCGCTCTACAAAAACGAGCCCGGGAAACTGCCGTTGCTCAAGGAAGAATTGGCAGCACTGGAAGAACGCATTCGGGTTGGCTACGCGCGCTGGGAGGAACTCGAGGCGAAGCGAAAAGCCTTTGAAGTGAATGGCTAGGGCAATTACCCTGCGTCGATAGCGAGTCAATTGGGCTGAATCGAGTCCAAGAGAGAATTTGCTTTCAGAGACTTATGCGAAGTCTCTTTCCAAATCCGTCATCCTGAGTGAGGCGAGCGGAGGACGAACTTTTCCCTTGCGGTAGATCGAGCCGAGTCGAAGGACCTTAATGACAGAGCCAGAGATCGAGACAGTAAAGTTATATCCCGTACAAGGGAGGCGACGATCCCGCCATTAGCGACGGGCCTTGTTTCGCCATTGATGATCTGTGTGCGTGAAAAAGCCAGGTCCTTCGACTCCGCGAATGCTGCGCATTCACTTCGCTCAGGATGACGGAATTAAAAAAGGATGACGGAATTAAAAAAGGATGACGGAATTAAAAAAGGATGACGGAATTAAAAAAGGATGACGGAATTAAAAAAGGATGACGGAATTAAAAAAGGATGACGAATTTTTGTCGCAGTACTGGTGTGGCGAGAAAGTCAAAGCTTGTGACCTTACTCCGAGGCCGTAATTTCGTAGACTATGGCCACCCTCATTCCTCCGCCGGTGCATCCTGAAAAGACGAAGTCCGAGGGCCACGGTCCCAGTCTCGGCGGAATTATTTTTGGAGCCGCGTTTCTCATCCTGAGCGCGCTCATTTTCACCGTCACACTGACATCCCGCCCACCCGCGCCTTCTCAGGCCCGGGTTGCTGTTGCAGCCACCGCTGCCGAAGCAAGCCAACCGGCCATGCCGCATCTTCCGCTGAACTATCCGCCCTCGCGGGTCGAAGACATTTCCGATCTTCACTTCGGCGTCAAGGTCGCCGATCCGTACCGTTGGCTGGAAGACACTCAGTCGCCGGAAGTACAAGCGTGGCTCAAGGCGCAAAATAATCTCGCGCGCAGCTACCTCGATGCGCTTCCGGGCCGCGCCGCGTTGGCCAAGCGGTTTGGCGAGCTGTTCCACATCGACACCATCAGCGCGCCGAGCCGAGAGGGCGACCGCTACTTTTACATGCGGCATCTGGCCAGCCAGGAAAAAGCAGTCCTCTACTGGCGGTCGGCGACCGATCCCCAGGCATCCGAACACGTGCTGATTGACCCGAACCAGTTCATCGCGAGGAACAACGCCTCACTCGGGGCGACTTCCGCCACGCTCGACGGCAAGCTGATCGCCTACACGCTGCGGCCGAACAACGCGGACGAAGCGACGCTTTACGTGAAGGATGTCGAGACAGGCCAGGATTTGCCCGGTGAGGTGATCCAAGGCGCGAAGTACGCGGAGCCCTCCTGGTTGCCGGACGGTTCCGGCTTTGTTTACACCTACCTGCCACCGGGTGACCCTGCGCATCTGGAGGACCGTCCGGGCTTGGCTGAGGTCCGCTTTCACAAGCTTGGGACCGATCCGAAGTCCGACGCGATCATTCATGCCAAGACGGGCGATCCGACCAAGTTCATTGGGGCTGATGTGTCGCGCGACGGAAAGTGGATCTTCTTTGAGCAGGAAAACGGGGGCAGCCGCAACGATCTTTATTACCAGCCGCTGAACGGTCAGCCGACGGCCGCGCTGGCCGGATCGTGGAAACCGCTCGTGGTGGGGAAGGACTTTTCGTACTCGATCGAGGCTTGGAAGGGGCAGGGTTACATCCTGACCAACGAGGACGCGCCTCATTACCGGCTTTTCAAGGCGAGCTTGAACGATCTGCGTCGTTCGAAGTGGAAGGAGATCATTTCCGAATCGCCCACGCTCGTGATTGACGATGTCGGCGTGGTGGGTGACCGTCTCGTGCTGAACGGGCTGGAAAACATCATGAGCCGGGTTGAGATCCTCGACTTGGATGGCAAGTTTCTGCGCGAAGTGAAGCTGCCGGGCATCGGAACGGCGGGGGCGGGCGGCAATCCGGAACACGACGAGCTCTTCTACGAATTTGAGAACTTCACCCAGCCGCCGGAGATTTTCCAGACCAGCGTGACCAATGAGGCGCAGACGCTTTGGGCCAAAATCAATTTCCCGGTCGATCCCTCGCTTTACGATGTGGAGCAGAAGTTTTTCGCCTCCAAGGACGGTACGGAAATCCCGATGTTCATCGTACACCGCAAGGGCCTCGTCCTCGACGGGCGGACGCCCTTTATGCTCTACGGCTACGGTGGCTTCGACATCAACTTGCTGCCCGATTTTCGCGCCGGATATTATCCATGGCTGGAAGCGGGCGGCGGATTCGCGATTGTAAACCTCCGCGGCGGCGGGGAATTCGGCGAGCAGTGGCACCGAGATGGCATGCTGACTAAGAAGCAGCATGTCTTCGACGACTGCATCGCGGCGGCGGAGTATTTGATCAGCGCGGGTTACACCAAGCCGGAGCGGCTCGCGGTGCGCGGCGGTTCCAACGGCGGGTTGCTGGTCGGAGCGGTCATCACGCAGCGTCCTGATCTATTTCGCGCCGCGGTGTGCGAGGCTCCGCTGCTCGACATGATCCGCTTCCCGCTTTACGGCGGTGGCAAGACGTGGATGCCGGAATACGGTTCGCCGGAAAATGCCGCGCAGTTCAAGGCGCTCTACGCTTACTCGCCTTATCATCACGTCAAACCGGGTCCTTATCCCTCGGTTCTCTTTTGCACGCCGCAAAACGATGACCGGGTCGCGCCGATGCATGCGTTCAAAATGACCGCCGCTTTGCAGGCCGCGACGACCAGCCCGAATCCCATTTTGCTGCGGCTCGAAACGCAAAGTGGCCACGGCGGCGGCGATCAAGTCTCCAAAACGATCGCCTATGGGACCGATATTTGGGGTTTTTTAATCCACGAATTGGGCGCAACACCGCCTTAAAATGGGCCCATCCAAGTCACAAGTCATTGAATTACAGAATCTTAACTGATTTCTTTGACATAGGGCGTATGCTTATTACAATAGCTGCCCGGAGACTCTAGGTCTCGCGGACAAACAAAAATGGATCGAGGTGAATTACGTTGAGCGAAGTACGACTAAAAAAAGGCGAGTCCGTCGACAAGGCATTGCGACGTCTCAAGAAAAAATTGGATCGTGAAGGCACGTTGCGCGAAGCGCGCACGCGTCGCAATTACGAGAAGCCCAGCGAAAAGCGTCGCCGTAAGGCGAAAGAACCCAAGCTGAATTACTGGGGAAGCTTTTCCCTCTGATTCTACTGTTGGACCCAAAATTTAAAATCCGGTTTGGATGAAAGTCCAAACCGGATTTTCTTTTTCCCCAACCAAGACTCCCTTAGTGGTGGCTGTACGCGCCATGGTAGCCATAGCCGCCATGTCCGTAGTAGCCCCCGTGCCAGTAGCCATGATACCACGGATAATATCCCGGGCCGTAGTAGACCCCCACATAACCGGGATAATAACCGTAATACCCTGGATAGTAACCGTAGGGATATCCATAGCCAGGATAGCCGCCGTAATATCCGGGGCCGCCGACTCCAACGCCGATTCCAACATGCACTCCAGCGTTGGCTTGGCTGGATATGCCCAATACTGCCAACAAACCAAGGATCAGTAAGAATTTTTTCATAAGTTTCTTTTCCATTTAAGACGTTACAAAACCTCGTCCGCTTCACGCTTTTTGCAACCCAGCGCATGGCCGCTCCTTGACCGTTCCTGATGGCTCTCCTATTAAGGATTGAACGCATGATCCTTTTTCGCCCCGCCATCCTGCTCGTCTGGCTGCTGTCTGCCAGCGGGTTGCAAGCGGCGAACGTGAAGGTGGGGATCGATGTGCTGGAGGATCATCAGTTCGCGGAGCTGCAGGGAAAGCGGGTCGGGCTCATTACAAATGCGACAGGCATCGATTCGCATGGCGTCAGCACGGTGGATGTCCTGCGCCACGCGCCGGGCGTGCAACTGGTGGCCCTTTTTGCACCCGAGCACGGCGTCTACGGCGCCGATTGGGCGGGAGAATATGTGGCCTCCAGTACTGACGCACACACCGGCCTGCCGGTCTACTCGCTCTACGGTCCGACCAAAAAGCCAACGCCGGAAATGCTCAAGGGCATTGACGTTTTAGTTTACGACATCCAGGACATCGGCTGTCGCAGTTACACCTTTATCAGCACAATGGGGCTGGCGATGGAAGCGGCGGGCCAGGCCGGCATCAAGTTTTACGTGCTGGACCGGCCCAACCCGCTGAATGGCAACCGGGTCGAGGGTATGATGCTCGATCCAAATTTTCGTTCATTCACGTGCCAGTGGAACATCCCTTACGTCTACGGCCTGACGCCCGGCGAACTCGCCTACATGATTGAACGGTCACGCGGCTGGATCGACAAGACTCCTGCGCTCACCATCGTGCCCATGATCGGCTGGTACCGGTCGATGTACTGGGAGGACACCGGCCTGATGTGGATTCCGACCTCGCCGCATATTCCCACGGCGGAGACGGCCCTGAATTACGTGGCCACCGGATTTCTCGGTGAGGCGGGCGGGATCAGCCACGGCATCGGGTACACGCTGCCGTTCGCGGTCTTTGGGCATCCCAGCTTTGATTCCTTCGCCCTTACGCAGGAGTTCAATCAGGCGCAGATTCCCGGCGTGATGTTCGAGCCGGTAACCTTCAAGCCGTTTTACGGAGTGTTCAAGGACCAGCTCATCAACGGCGCGCAGATTTTTTATACCGATCGCGACAAGGTCAACCTTTGCAATCTCGCGGTGCAGATTCTCTACCGGATGTATCACGCACCCGGCACGAAGATGTTCCGGACCTCGGCCGACGGCAATTCGGGGCCGGATGCGTTCGACCACATTGCCGGCGGCGATGAACTGCGGACCGCGCTGCAATCGGGCAAGACGCCGGAAGAGATTATCGAGTCATGGCAACGGGGTTTGGCGGCGTTTCGCGAGGCGCGCCGGCCCTATTTGCTCTACGGCGAACGGCCGAAGGGCGATACGGGAAACTGAAGGTAGCCGAGAAAGATCGCAAAGAACGCAAAGGGGAGGGCATTTGACCGAAAGAAAAAATCATCCGACATCTTTGTGGTCTCTACGTTCTTTTGTGGCTAAATAGGTTCTCATCGTGTTCCAAATTATTTTTAACGATCGCAGCGCCGGAGAACTTGCCCAATTGCCCAAGCTGCTGCAGTTGCAAATCCTGAGCGAATTCAATTTCCTGCCCGAGGACCTGGACAAGGCCGATCCCGACAAGTTCGGCAAGCTCCATCGCGAGAAGCGGAATTTGTATCGCTACCGCACGAAGGAATACCGGATTTATTTCGAGCGCACCGACGCCGGCCTGCTCATCCATCGCGTGCTGCACAAGAACACGCTGAAGGATTTTCTTTTTCGCACCAAGCTGCCCATGGCCGAGGACGAGATGCTGCAAAAGGTGCCCGAGTTCTGGGAGCTGATCGACGGGCGAAGATGAGCTTAACGGTGAAATGAGCAAAGCATGCAACTTCGCCGCACATTTTACTTCTTCTGCGCAATACCGTGTGTCTTTTTACTGCCGGTAATAATTTTCAGGGATGGCCGAGCTAAACTTTATTTGCATTTCGGCTCGACGGGGTGCCATCCTCAATTTCGAGCCATTCTAACCCTGCTTTTCAGAGCAGGCGAGCACGAATCGGCGAGTAGCCCAAAACCAGCATTTCAGTACCCGTTTACTGACAGTTTTCTACTGACAGCTATTTTCGCGTTCGCGATAGCTCGTCGGACCAAACAGGACTGCCGGTTTTCATGAACTCCAGCTTCAAATTACCTGCTGTCGTAATGCGCGCGGTGCCTGTAAGAGTCGTGCCGGCCGGTAAGTTTCCTTTCATCGGCACCATTTCGAGGTTCGCAGTATCACCGGACTGTTTCCAGCCCACGCTGTAAGCACCTCCCAGAGCGGCGGGGGTGGTCCCGGCACGGGAACATCCACCTTCGTCCCAGCCTTAAGCAGGACTTCCAACATCTCCGGATTGCCAGCACCGATCGCAATCGAAAGCAGACTGATGCCCGTACTCGGCATTTGGATTCGCGCCCTTCTTGAGCAACTCCTTCACCGTGTCCAACTGTCCGGCTTGGACGGCTGCGAGCAGCCGAGCATTGTCACTCGTGGGAGAATCTTCACATCGAAGCACGCACAACAGGCAAGGAGGCTCATTATCAAAAGTATCCTGATCATAATTTCAAATTGGAGTATGCGCGAAATGATCTTCCGACTCATCGGAATAATCGAATATCAATGAATAAAAGCAACAACACGCTACCCCTAAGAATTTAGGCCAGGAGCTATCGCCATCTGTAGCCGGTTATCGTCACCTATCGCCGTCTATCGTCGGCCATCACCGTCCATCTTCGTCGCTCATCGCCGCTCGCCATCGTTCACCGCCAATAATCATCGGCCGTCGCTGGGCGGGTACGGATGCATGCGTTGGACGATCCTGATCTTGAGGGGATTTGGGAGTCGCTGTAACTCAGTAAACGATGGGGAATTTAATTTGAGCACACCCTTGGCACATTTTGCTGTCGTCCATGTGGCCAACATTTTTAAGTTCGTGGCAAAGCGTACAGGTGCGAAAGAACGAAGAATGTTTCAACGCTTCTGCTCGCTCCTGTTGAAGCTGTGCTGACTCAGGAGCTGTCGTCCAACGCCGATAGGTAGTCCATTCAATCCTCGGTTGGTGTCCAGACCAACGAACACTCCCTACTTGGAATGCCCACCCCTTTGGGGTGGCGATGCAACGGAAGAAATCGTCGAACCCATCTGACACCGGGGTTAGTTTATCCTTGGTGATGGCTATTCGAGTAAGGTCAACTGTCGGGTGCTGTGCTGCGTATGAATCCAAGGCAGAAGCAATCTTATTACCTGCAACAAGATTTCCAGCCATCGCCACGAAAGCTAGGCTTGATTCGTGAGCAGCTACTGCGCTGTGAACGTAGACAAGATTTTTTCCAAGGTCAGAAAAAAGAGCGTCCCAAGTTCGCATCGGTCTGTGCTGGTAAACCACGACCACCGAAGTTTCAGGAAGGAATGCAAAGATGCTCTTCAATTCCTCGTGACCGATCCACTTTGGGCCGGGTGGTTTGCCTCTCTGGTACTGCGTGATTGTTTCAAACCCATTGTCAGGGTCAACGAACACAACGGTGTTTCCCAGCGTGCTAGGTTTGAAATCGATCCAATAGTCACCCCGCATTTCTCCAGAGCCAACAATTCGTTCTGGGGCAAACACCGAAACCTCAAATTTGTTTACCGGATGGACTGTTCCCAAAGAAGCGATTTGCTTTAGTGACGGCGGCAGTCGCCTGAACTTGAGTTCGTCGAGAAAAGAGCGAAGGAAGTCTTGGCATGGAAACCGACGGTGATGAGTCTGACCATCGTTTGATTCATCGTCTTCTGTTAACAACGGAACATAGACTAGCTTGGAAAAAGACGAAGTCGTGCAAAGCCAGTGTAGCAGATCCCACTTGAAGGCATCTCTGGCATCACCGAGATATTGAAGTTTCATGGTGACTTCTATTCTTGCGAGTCCTGTTCCCGTCTCTCTAGTTCTAAATCCACTTCACCGTCTCCAACGAACCGAGCATTATGCATCGCCTGTTCAAAGAGTTGGGTTTTCGACTCCATTTCTTCAGGTGTCAGCAGTCTGTTTTCCAACATATCCATTACCTGAATCCCGGCTGCAACGTAACGCTTCCATCCCAGAGGTTTGTCCGGGAGTCTGTCACAAGCTGATAGTCGTGTGTGCTCGTCCTTCGTAACGACGCAGGCAGAACAGAGACTGAGCGCGTCCTTCAGCGACAATCCATGCCGCGACAAAAAGTAGAGTTGAGTAATGGGAAAGACGTGCTCGTGTTGCACCGCACCATTCGGGGCTTGAAGGGCCAGAGTGGAACGGTATCGCGTTGTGTATTTCCCGTCGCACTCGCTTAAAATCCACGCCACCGAACGAAAAAGTTTCTCTCTCAACTCTCTTTTGAGATCGAACGGCCCGTTAAGTTGGTAGATGGCTTCCATGGCTCCAACCGCGAAGGCCAATCGCTCATCATAACTTTTGCAGGGCACATAAGGCCGCTGGTGGTGTGGGAGATTCATGCGTTTCGATTCATCCAAAGTGCGCCTGACGATGGCAGTTAGGACAAAGTGCTCCTGCATTCTCAACCGTATCCTCGCCACCATCGCTCAATGGTTTCCAGTGATGAACTTCAAGAAAGGGGCTGCCTTTTGCTACACTCACCCTCGAATTGAGAGGTGAGGCGAGGGTCGGAATCGAACCGACGCATACAGCTTTTGCAGAGCCGCGCCTTACCACTTGGCTACCCCGCCTTTTGACCGCGAACGTTTAAGCTACTCGATCGCGCGAAGAGACGCCAAGCAAAAGTTCCCGCGGTTATCACGAGGCTCACGTCGGTAGATCGATCTTTGTACAGGGCGCCGCCCGGCACATTTAGGCTCCACTCCCGCGCAGATTCGCGCATACTGCGCACTCCCTTTTTCGCCCATGAAATTCTCGCTCCGCTGGCTCAGCCATTACCTCGATCTCACCGTTCCCGTGCCGCAGATGCTCGACCGGCTCACGCTGGCCGGCACCGAGGTCGAGCACGTCGCCGTCACCGGCGTGGACAGCCCCCACGTCGTCGTCGCGCAGATTCTCTCCTCCGCGCCAGCACCCGAACGCCGACCGCCTCAGCGTCTGCCAGGTCAACGACGGCACCGGCACGCGCCAGATCGTCTGCGGCGCGAAGAATTACAAGGTCGGCGACAAGGTGCCGCTCGCGCTGCCCGGCGCGAAGCTGCCCGGCGATTTCACGATCAAGGAATCGAAGCTGCGCGGCGAGCTTTCGCAGGGCATGCTCTGCTCCGCCAAGGAACTCGCGCTGGCCGAGGACGCCGAGGGCCTGCTCATCCTGCCGGCCGACGCGCCGGTCGGGAAAATTTTCTCCGAGTATCATGCCGGGCGACACGCATCTTCGAGGTCGAGATCACCTCCAACCGCCCCGACCTGCTTTCCTATCGCGGCATCGCGCGCGAAATCGCCGCCATCGGCGCGGGCACGCTCAAGATCCGCCCGACGCCAGCGATCGCATTTCCCGCGCACGACGCCCGCGTGGACCGCGCAGCTCAGCGCGCCCGATCTCGGCCCCTATTATACCGCGACGCATCTCACCGACGTGAAAGTCGGCCCGAGCCCCGCGTGGCTGCAGGAGGCCATCGCCTCCACCGGCCATCGCCCGATCAACAACGTGGTCGACATCACCAACTACGTGCTCTTCGAGACCGGCCAGCCGCTCCACGCCTTCGACGCCGGCAAGCTCGCCGGGCACGATCATCGAAGTGCGCCGCGCCCACGCGGGCGAAAAGCTCGAGGCGCTCGACGACAAGACCTACGCAGCTGCTGCCCGACGATCTCGTCATCGCCGACGAGCAGCGGGCCCGTCGCCATCGCGGGCGTCATGGGCGGCAAGCCGACCGGCGTCACCGAATCGACCACCGAAATCGTCCTCGAGGCCGCCTGGTTTCTGCCCGCCACCGTGCGCCGCACCAGCCGCCGCCTCGGCCTCATCTCCGATTCCTCCTACCGCTACGAGCGCCGCGTCGATCCCGGCGCGCTTGCTCGCGGCGCGCGATCGCGCGCTTGCGCTGCTCATCGAACTGACCGGCGCGACCATCTCCTCGCGCGTCGTCCGTCGCCGGCGCGCCGCCCGTCGGCGCGCGGCCCGATCACGCTCCGCGCGCAAGCGGATCGACGAGCCTGCTCGGCATCGAGATTCCCTTCGACACCGTCGAGCAAAATCTGATGCGAGCTCGGCTGCGAAAAGCTCTCCGCCGCAGCACGACGACGAAACCGTCTGGCAGCCGCCGACCTTCCGCGACGATCTCTCCCGCGAAGTCGATCTCATCGAGGAAATCGCGCGGCTCCACGGACTCGACGGCATTCCCGCCCGCGTCGTCACCGGCCTGCATCCCGAGACCGATGCCGACCGCGCCCATGATCGCCTGCTGCGCCTGCGCCGCGCCCTTGCCGCCCGCGGCTGGGACGAATGCGTGACCGACGCGCTGATCGAGCGCCGCTTCGCCACCACGGAAACTGCCATCGAAATGGCCAATCCGCTCAGCGAACTCCAGACCCATCTGCGCCCCTCGCTTAAGACCTCGCTGCTTGCAAGTCGCCGCCAAAAATCTCGCCCGTGGCGTCGCGCAGCTGCGCCTCTTTGAAGTCGGTCGCGTCTACGAAAAGCGTGACAAAACGACTCACGAGCCGCTTCGCCTCGGCCTGCTCATTGCCGGAGTCGCGCAGGAGGCTGCCTGGTACCAACCCGAGCGTCCGAGCGATTATTTCGACTTAAGCGGTGCCTTGGAGTTTTTACTAAAAAACGGAAGCATTAACGATAAAGATGTCTGGAATCTGGCCAGTTACCCGCATCTGATCTCAAAATCCACGGCATCAAGGCATCCGTCTTCTATGCCGAAATCGCCCTCGATGCCTGGCTTGATCGCCATCCCCAGCCCGAACGCTACCAGCCCGTGCCCGCCTTCCCGCCCGATCCGCCGCGACCTTGCCGTCGTGCTGCCCAAATCCGTGCCCCAGGCCAAGTCGAGGCAACCATCCGCGCCGCCAAGGCGCCCAATCTCGAAAGCGTCCGCCTCTTCGACCTCTTCCGCGATCCCAAGGGCGAAAAGATTCCCGCCGACCAGAAATCGCTCGCCTACGCGCTCACCTACCGCGCGCCCGACCGCACCCTTACCGAAAGCGAAGTCAACGACGCCCACGACCTCGTCCGCAAGAAACTTGATCGCCGAGCTTGGCTGCACTTTTCGCGAGTAAGCCACGAAGCGGTCGCTGTATGCTTGTTGTGCCACGTGCGCCGTGATTTAATCCGTCTACAGATATGCTGCGCCCAGCCATTCTTGTCGCACTGTTGTTGAGTTCGATCTCTGCCAAGGCAGGCTGCGCGGTGGCGATCGAGATCAGGCCGAACGGTTCAACCTACACGCATTCAGAAAGCTCGCTGACTCCCAAGGGGGGACATAACTATATCTCGGGAGCCGACGCTGCCACCGCGCTGATGGACGACTTGAAAAGGCAAAGCGTCCCCAACGCAAAGCTTATTTTCCAGAGCGACTTGACCGGTTATTTTTCGGTGGCGATAGGGCACAACGGTGACGGAACGCTGGTCAGCAACGTCGCGCGTGCCGCCGATCCGCGGCAGGCCGACACGAATGCGCTTGCGGCATTGAAGCAGCAGGGCGCTTCCGACGGCATGGTCGCCGGCCGGTTTCATTCCTATGGAGATCCTTCCAAGGACAGCTCAGGAAATGCGCCGAATTAATATTGGAACTTCGTAATTCGGAAAGGTAAGGCGACCCAGGGGTCACAAAGATATGGCTCTCCGTCTTTCGTTGCAGAGAAACGCTGATATATTGGTGGAAACGAAAAATCGGGATGAACGAAAACGACAAGGATGAGCAATTTTACCGCGATACGGAGAGCATTGCCTTTCCCAAGCTGGATGATCGGCAACTCGCTTTGTTGGAACCGCTGGGCCAACGCCGAATCCTTCGACAAGGGGAACTCGTCTTCAAGGCGGGGCAGCGTGATTTTGGGATGACGGTCATTTTGAGCGGTGGGTTGGAGGTCTTCGAAACCCGTGACGGCCGCGAGCAAATTTTGGCCACACCCGGACCGCGCGATTTTGTCGGCGACGTTGCCATGCTTACAGGGACCTCCGCGCTGGCGAGCGCACGCGGAAAGGCGGAAGAGTCCGAGATTTTGATCGTGGGTGCTGCGGAGTTGAGAAAGGCGCTGGCCGAGTTGCATGGGCTGGGCGAGCCGCTTGTGCGCGCGTTCATGATGCGTCGCGAGAGGCTGCAGCGGGATTGTGAATTCTCGGGACTCCGGATTGTCGCGCTGGCGGGATCGCGAGAGGGACATCAACTCGACGATTTCCTGGACAAAAACCACGTCCCGCACCGGCTGATCGAATTTGAAAGCGAAGACGGCCGCGGATTGGGCGAACGTTTAAAGCTTAACCGGCGGGATTTGCCTGTCCTGATTGAAAGTAACGGCTTCCCGTTACGCAGGCCGTCGCTTCGAGAGGTCGCGCGAGTCGCGGGTTTGCTGCGTCCACTGGCGCATCAAGGAGAGACTGAAATTTTTTGTGATCTTGCCGTCGTCGGTGCGGGGCCGGCAGGACTGGCGGCAGCGGTCAATGCCGCTTCCGAAGGACTGATAACCGTGGTGCTGGAAAGTTACGCGCCCGGCGGCCAGGCGGGGTCATCTTCGCTGATTGAGAACTTTTTCGGTTTTCCCACAGGCATCAGTGGCGGTGACCTGACGAACCGGGCGCAGCTCCAGGCCTTCCGCTTTGGCGCGAAATTTTCGACCCCCTCTCAGGTGCTGTCACTAGGATTCGTCAACGGCTCGTATGGAGCCGAACTGAATATCGAAGGGTGTCCGGCGACGTTACGGGCGAAGTGTGTGCTCATCGCCACCGGGGCGGAATACAATCGCATCGAAGCAGAAGGGCGCGAGACCTTCGAGGGTTTAGGCGTTTATTATGCAGCCACGGCCATGGAAGCCCGGCGTTGTCGGGGTTCAACCGTGATCGTGGCGGGCGGGGGCAATTCCGCCGGCCAGGCTGCGATGTTCCTGTCGGAGAGCGCGCAAAAAGTCTTGCTGGTGATTCGGGGCGAGAATCTTTCCAAAAGCATGTCGAGCTACCTTTCGAGGCGTGTGGAGACGCAGGAAAATATTGAGATTCTTCGTAACACCGAAATTCGCAAGATGACCGGTGGAGAGTATCTGGAAGCTGTTGAGTTGGAGAATGTGAAAACCGGCGAGCATCGCGTGGTCAAGCTGTCGGCTGTTTTCTCGATGATCGGCGCCAAGCCCTGCACGAGCTGGCTTCCGCCTGAAATCGATCGGGACGAAAGGGACTTTGTTAAGACAGGGCTGGCGGTGGCCGATTCACCCGCCTGGAAAGGCTATAGCCGTGCTCCGGGGCCTTTGGAAATAAGCCGTCCTGGCGTTTTCGCCGCAGGTGACGTCCGATCCGGTTCCGTCAAGCGTTGTGGTGCCGCGGTGGGCGAAGGAAGTATGGCCGTGGAAGGAATTCATCAAGCCCTTGGCACCTACGTTTGATTAGGCCGGGGCAAGCACCCGCCCAGCCCATAATGCTTAAGCGATTTATTAACCGAGGCAAAAATAGCAACCACGACGAAAAACATCCAACTAACCAACCGGTCACCACACCACTAGCACTTGTCGCCCCCCATCGGACTTATGAGTCGACACTCGGAGGATTTTAGGGGCCCCTTGTTCTCCGCAGGCATTATAGGTCGAGGTGGTCAACTCCCCCAAGGCCAGCCCTTGGATCGATGATTTGACGATTGACTCACGCTGAATACAACAAAGACAAATGGAAAAGGGACTTATGAAGACCAAATTCGTTTTTAGGGACATGCCTAAAGATTACCGGGGATTACGCGGAACCGCGCTGAGGTCAGATCAGGTGAGAACTAATTAACGGTGGCTTTTGAGAAGGCCAAGCTAATTCTAGAGAATAACTTGAACCTGAAATTTGTTTGGTGATAGTTATCTTCGGTGCTGAGGTTTAGTCCGTTGGGTAGATTAAATTGAATGTCCAGTAACAAAGTTGAGTAATGCCCTAGCAGCCTGATAATCGTACTTGGCGTTGGCCGCTTCCAATTGAGCTTCCGTGTAACTCAATTCCGCCTGCGTGAACTCCACAATGGAACTGGTACCGAGGCGATAGCGGGCACCCGCCAAACGTTGCGATTCAGCTGCGCTTGCGACGAGCTGAGACGTAACTCGGATGCGCTCTTTATCGGTTCTAAGCTCCAGCCAAGCTACTCGAACGTCTCGGGAAATCGAATTCTGGGCGTCGATGACATTCGCGTCGGCAGCCCGTTTCAGCAAGCGAGCTTCCTGGGTTCTTGCGTCCAGATTGCCGCCAGTCGCAATGGGAATTTGAACATTCACTCCAGCCGCGTAGTAATTATGATTGAGCAGCTTGTCATCAGCGACAGGGCTTAATCCCGCTGCAGCCATCGCTGTTACCTTGGGATATTCCGCAGCTTGTTGGCCTTGGGCGAATCGTTGAGCTGCATCAACATCATGGCGAAGCGCCGCAAGCTCGGGGCGCGCGTTCAAGGCAAGTTCCACTAGATTATCCGCCGAATCCGGTAAATCCAAATTCAAGGGCACTTCGGTTAGAACGAATTGCTGGGCATCTTGAAAACCCAGTGCGGTCGAGAGGGCCGCCCCAGCTTCCCGGACTTCGCTTTGTGTTTGTATGAGAAGAAGCTGAGCCTGGCTTAACGCAACCTGATCAAAGCTTTGATCGAGGGTCGATTTGAGTTGGTTTTTGACTAATACGGATACTTGGTCAAAAGCAATCTGTCGTGTCTTGACGGTTTCTTCCGCAACCCTCAAAACCGCTTGGGCGCGCAGAACATCGAAGTAGGTGCGATCGACTTGCAAAAGGATAATCGCGCGCGCCGTATTGACCCGGTCGTCGGCGGCATCTGCCCGGAATTTGGCATTTTCCGTCAGGTCATATGTCCTGCCAAAATCCGTGATCAGTTGATTCAAGACGACGCCGTCCGATTGCCGGGAATAAACAGTGGGATTATTTAACCCACCGAGCGCGGCCAATCGGGTCGCGGAACTCGTTTGGGCATCGTAAGGAGCGTAGACAGAAGTCGATTCTCCGTAAATTTGTGGAAAGAATGCGGAGCGGGCTTCTCGAATCTGCTGACGAACCGCATCGGCGGTCAATTGGGCCGAGGCGATTTGCGGGTGATTTTGCAGCGCATAAGCCTCCGCTTCCGGAAGAGTGAACCGTAGGCCGATCGGCTGCTTATCTGAACCAACGGTTTCAGCATGAGCGTGGGCCGTCAAGAGAAGAGCCAGAATTGCGGCCGATTTGCCCCCAAGAAGCTTCACGGGACCTGCTCCACTTCACGAACTGATTGATCTTTTGGGGTGCGAGAAATATCTCGATCCTGGCTTCTTTCGTCACGCCGCCGGTAGACCATGAGAAAGGCGGCAGGAACAAGGAACACAGTCAGCACAACGGATACACTCAAGCCGCCAATAATGGCCCTCGCCAGCGGAGCGTAGGCCTCCGATCCCGTTCCTAGTTTCAGCGCCATCGGAACAAGCCCGAAGATGGTGGCCAGCGATGTCATTAAGATGGGGCGAAGACGAACCCGGCAGGCATGCGCCACGGCGTCGCGGATTGACATGCCTTCGTCTTCAATCAAGCGATGGGTAAACTCGACGATCAAAATGCTATTTGAGACAACGATGCCCACCATCATCACAATGCCCATGAGCGACATGACATTCAGCGTGGTGCCCGTCAGAACTAACGTAAGAATCACACCCATCAAGCCGGGAGGTACAGCCAGCAGAATAAGGAACGGATCCACGAAAGAGCGGAATTGAGCGACCAATACGAGGTAAACCAGCAACACCGAAAGCATCAAGCCGTAACCAAAACTGCTGAATGAAGCGTACATTGCCTGCACCGTTCCCCGCAACGTGACTCGAATCCCCTTCGGCTTTGTCACTTGGTCGGCAATTTTCTGCACGGCTGGAGCGACAGTCGCCAGGTTTTCCGTCTTGGATGCGATGAAAACGTCGATAACGCGGCGTATTTGGTAATGATCCACCTCCGTTGGTGCCAGAACCTTGGAAATATCGGCAACCATGTCCAGACGGGTGGGATCTGGTCTGGTTGGAGCCGCGTAGCGGAATGCTGCTAAGGTCACTCAGGCTATTGACCGTTCCTTCGGGATATTGAACCGTCAGAAAGTAATCATTGCCTGTCTTCGGATCGACCCAGTAACTCGGCGCAATCATGGCGTTTGAGGTCAGGGCTGTGATGATGTTGCTGACCACCTCTCTTTGAGAAAGACCGAGTTCGCTGGCCCGGATGCGATTGATATTGAGCTGAAGGGAAGGCGCATCGATGTCCTGCGGAATCAACACGTCGCTCACACCGGGAAGATTTTGCGCCTGCTTGGGCGATTTTTTGCGCCACGGCGTAGGCGTCTTCCAGATTCGTCCCGCTGACTTGAACGTCGATCGGGGCGGGCAAACCGAGATTAAGCACCGCATCGACCAGGCCGCCCGACTGAAAATAAGTGCTGATTTCCGGCATCTCGCGTCGCAACGGCGGCGCGAACCCGGTCCATGTACTCGTAGCTGCCGACCTTGTGGTCATCGTTCAGACCGACCTGGACGAAGGCGGTATGCGAAGCTGAGTTGCTGGTGTAGATCGACGAAAAACCGGGCGTTGTGCCGATATTGGAGACGATTAGTCGCAAGTCATGCGGATCGACTTCGCGGCGAACCAAGTCCTCCAGTTTTTTGACTTCTGCCTCGGTGTCCTCGAGCCGCGTGCCTGTCACCGCCTTGACGTTGATCACGAATTGCCCCGGATCGGTGCGCGGGAAATAAGCCGAGTCCCACCCACGGCGAAAGAGCGAGGCTGGCCACGAAAAGACCAAGTAGACACGACGACCGTCAGCAACGGGCGTACCAAAGCGAAGCCAAGTACCCGTTCGTAACCGTCGAGAAAATTGGTAAAGCGGGCGTTGAACCAGAGTATTGAAACGTCTGCCCCAGCCGGGAGGTTTTCTTTCGTGATCGTTTCCGTCTGCCGAAACATCTTCATGCTGAACGGAGTGAGCCGTGATGAGATTGGCGCAAAAAAGCGGAACAACCGTCATGGCCACGACATACGAGGCGAAGAGCGAAAGCACCACGGCCAGGGCCAGGGCGGTGAAGAGAAATTGGCTTACGCCGTAGAGGAAAGTCACCGGGAAAAAGACAATGGCGGTAGTGAAGGTGGCCGCCAGCACGGGCAGGGAAACTTCGGTTCCGCCTCGTTCCGCAGCGACCCGGGGAGATTCGCCCAGTTCCATGTGGCGAAAGATATTTTCAAGAACGACGACCGAGTTATCGATCAAGCGCGAAAAGGCGAGGGCCAGTCCTCCCAGAATCATCGAGTTGATCGAGCCTCCTCCGAAAGCCAGCGCGATGAAAGCCGCCAGGGCCGAAAGCGGAATGGAAAGAAAAACCGCAAGCGTCGCGCGAAAATTGCCGAGAAAGATCAGGATCATCAGGCCGGTCAGGACCAGTCCGATGGCCCCCTCATGGAGCAGCGTCTCAATGGCCGTTTTGACGAAAACGGATTGATCGAAGACGACATTGGTGACCAGCGACTTGGGGACATCGAGCAAGTCCTTGGTGGCCTTCTTGATGCCATTCGACGATCGCAATGGTATTCGCATCGCCGCCCTGCTTGAAGACGGGCAGATAAACCGAAGGCTGGCCGTCGACCCGGACGATATTGTATTGAATCGCCGATCCGTCCTTGGCGTAGCCCACGTCTTTCACCAAAACGGGGGCGTTGTTGACCATTTTCAGCGGCACCTGGTTGATGTCTTCCACGTCGTTCAATTGGCTGTTGGTATAAATGTTGTAATCGAACGGGCCGATCGTCACGTCGCCCGCCGGCAGAATCAGATTCGACTCATTGACCGTCCGCACGACATCCATGACGCTGAGCTGGTTGGCCTCCAGCTTGGTGGGATCGACGTAAACCATGATTTGCCGGTAACGTCCGCCAAAGGGCGGAGGCACCGAAGCGCCGGGAACGCTCGACATCTGATTTCGAACGGCAAACTGGCCGTAGTCGCGCAATTGCGACTCGTTAAGCCCTTGACCCTTCAGCGTCACCAGGCAGACCGGAAGGCCCGAGGCCTCCATTTTTAGGACGACCGGCGGCAAAGTCCCGGGTGGCAAGCGGCGGAGATTCGCCATGGCCAGATTGGAAATCGTCGTGACGGCGGAATCGGGATTGGTTCCGGGCTGGAAGAATACCTTGATGATGCTGACGCCTGGCAAGGAGCGCGATTCCATGTGCTCGATGCCACTGCCCAAGGTGAAGAAGCGCTCGAATCGTCCGGTAATATCGTTTTCGACCTGCTCGGGTGGCATGCCGTTGAAAAACGTGGCCACAACGACGACGGGAATCTTGATCGCCGGAAAGAGATCGACCGGCATCCGCGCGATGCTGGTTATGCCCAAGACGCAAACCATCAGGCAGAGAACGATGACAAAATAAGGGAATCGGATGGCGAATTTCGGCATACGGAGGAAGATTATTCGCCCGAAAGAAGACCGCGCAGGCCTTCGATGGTGAAGTCTGCCGACTGACAATACGCTATGATTTCTTCATCTTTTTGACGCAAGCGCGGTCGCTGTGGCGGGAATCCGGCTTGCCAACTCTTTCGGCACGCGGACGATCCCGTGGCGATCGCCGTGCAGCAGATCGCCCGGAGAGATTTCCAGCCCGCCGATCTGGACGGGGCCGCCGACTCGAACGATGTGACTGTAGGCGTGGGAGACGCTCACCTTTCCGGAAAACATCTGGAAGCCAAGCTGCTGAATGCGATGCAGATCGCGGACAGCTCCGTTGGTCACCACGCCGACGCAATCGAGCGATTTTAAAATGGCGGCATGCACTTCGCCGACCAGTGCGCCCACGCCCGGGATTCGATCCATGTCCTGAATAACAAGAATCCTGGGGGACGGGAACGGCCAGAAGAGCGTTCCACCATTCCGTATTTTCCAGAAAGGCTTTTCCCTTGCGTGGGCGGCGCCCCTGAACGCACTTTGAGCGTCATGGCATATCCGAGGACGGGCGGCATTTCGGGAAAACGGCAGGTCAGACCATCCTTCCGTATAGCCTTCGTTGCGCAGCTGAACTTGAAAACGCTCGATGGCATTAGCGACGGCGCAGGAGTCGAGCGCTTTAAGCGCACGAAACTCGTCGGCATTTAAAATGCGTTGAAGGCCGGAACTGTCAGAGGGGCGCGTGTTCATGGGTTGTCTCCTGTGGTTTCCTTCGCTACGGCAAACTGACCGATCTGAACTGAACTACGACTGCCAACGACGACTAGGTCACCTTCGTTTAAGCCACTCAAAATTTCCGCCATGGTCGGAGTTTCCAGTCCCAGGCTGACCTCCTGTTCCCTCACTTTGTGATCCTTATCCAGAACAAGAACGGTGGACTTATCGCCGATCGAGACACACTGGATGGGAACGGCTAGGGCCTCCTTCTTTTCGGAAAGGACAAGGCGCACCGTGGCGTACATTCCGGGCGTATAAAGGAAATCGGAATTGTCCACGTCCGCCTCGGTCAACATGGTGCGAGTGTCTGTGTCTACTTTTTGAGCAAACCTGGAGACGGTGCCTGGAAAGGTCTTTCCCAAAGACACGACTGTGATCTCAACAGGATTTCCCACATGAACATAAGGCACTGCCGATTCGGGGACCGGAAAATCGAGGCGCAGGCGATCCAGTTGTGCAAAGCTCACCAGCGGCATGGAATTGGAATTCCCCGATGTTCCCGCCTGAACCGTCCCCGCCTGAACGAGAGCACCCGTGTCGGCATAACGTCTGGTGACAACGCCATCGAATGGAGCGGTAATCTTTGAGTAAGCCACTATATCGCGAAGGTGATCGGCATTTGCCTGTGCTTCAGCCACTTTTTGTTTTGCCGCCGCGAGGTTCGCCTCGTCTGCACGATTCTTTCCATTTGCGGTATCGATATCCTGTTGTGCAATTAGTCCCTTGGCTTCTTGCGCGGCGGCGCTCAAGCGTGTGGCGAGAAGGCTCGATTCACCGTAGGTTGCGTCCATGCTTTTTACTTCCTCTTGCGCGGTCAAAATTGCAGCGTCAGCCTGTTTAAGCTCGTCCTCAATCTCAGGAATTTCCAGGGTGGCAATAACATCACCAGCCTTGGAGTGATCTCCCACGTCGACATTGATTTGCTTCACGTATCCCGCGACCTTCGCGTGAATTTCAACTTCCTGATAAGGCTTAAATTCCGCTGTCAAAGTCACTCCGTGTGACAAATCCTGGCGTGTAACCGGTGTGACCTCGACTGTTTGAGCGGGTGCGGGGGTATTGTCGGTATGCCCTTGATTACTGACCGGGGCTTGATCACAGGAAAATGTCGCCAACGCGAACGCCACAACCGCCGCGGATCGAATGCCCCGTAAACATCCAGGGTAAAAACGGAGGATCCGCATATCGATGGAAACCTTAAGGCGAAAAAATGAAGATTGCGATGCTTGCCAAATTAAAAAATCTTCATCTTCGTCGCCTGCGTGGGGCCCCTTGGTGGAAAAGCAATTGCGCTATGGCCTTTCGATTCATGTGGATGAGCATTCCAAAGCAGCCAGAGGGGCGAACACTAGGGTATGAAAAAAACGACACGTCACCCCGAGGGAGATTTTGGTTAGGGAGCGGAGAGCCGGGCGTTTATATCGTTCACCGTGATTGCTCATGATTCATCATGATCAGCGGCGATCAATGCACGGGTGGAAGTCTTTTAGTGACCGGCCTTCTTACGCTGGTTTTCTTCTGCCAATGCTGATTGATGACGGAGGTAACTTGGACACCCGCGCGCGGTCTTTGGCCAAATCTAGGAGTTCGTCCCGAGAGAAGAACTTGATGCTGTTGGGAACCGGATTCCGCTTGCGCGGCGGAACATCCGGTATCTTTCCTACGTGGTCGTATCTCCAATGCTCTTGAGCATGGAGGATCACGACTGCGACGGTTAGCGGGTTTCGGAAGGGTTTTCCGAATACTCCCCGAGTCGCTAAAATGGTCGCAATTCTGGTCGCATTGCGACCAAAAACGAGCCCTACCGGAGCAGTTCCACTTGCCTCTAAAAGACTTAGCAGGTGGCTCCGGAGGTAGGGCTCGCCGGACAAAGCCCATTTATCAGAAGCATTTATAGAAGATAACTCGTTGTAGTGCAAGCTAATTCGCATTTACTTAAGTCCTACTCTTTCCCTATTTTGGGGTACTTTTCTCTGGCAATTTCTCTGGCAATATTCGCACTTTTGAGGGGTATTTCAGCAAAGGCTGAAATAGCCTCTTTTCCTGAAAAATGGACTTTCCTTCTCATCAGGCGAGCCATCTGGTATCCTTGGTAGATATAACAAAGTACCGAGGAAATGCTTGATATTGGAAAGGCTAGGTATAAGCTTATTTCTACCAAGCTATCCGATATATGGCCACCCTTGCTTCCAAACGTCAACAAGCCCTGTCCCTGCTTCGTTCCCAGGGACTGCTCCGCCCTGCCGATCTTGAGCGGAAAGGACTTCCTCCCGGCTACCTTCTCGATTTTAAGCGCCAAGGTCTGGCCGAGATGGTGGCGCGGGGCATGTATGCCCCCGCTAACCACAAGCTCACCGAAAACCATAGCTATGCGGTCGTTGCCAAACGCGTCCCGCATGGAGTTATCTGCCTGCTTTCGGCCCTGAGCTTTCACAAGCTGACCACCCAAAATCCGTCCAAGGTTTGGCTGGCCGTGGACCAGAAGGCCTGGGCACCGCGCCTTTCCTATCCGTCCATACGGCTCGTCCGCTTTTCCGGCGAGGCCCTGACGGCCGGCGTCGAGGAGCATCTCGTTGAAGGGGTGAAACTCCACGTCTACAGCGTAGCCAAGACAATCGCCGACCTGTTCAAATTCCGTTACAAGATAGGCCTAGACGTCGCCATGGAAGCTCTCCGCGATGGCCTGAAAGCCCGCCGGGCTACACGGGACGAGATCATGCGCTATGCCCGCATTTGCCGCGTGGCCAAGGTGATGCAGCCTTACCTCGAAAGCGAGGCATTCCTGTGAGCGCCGAAAATCCCAAGAACATGGCGGCCTCCGTTCGCTACCGCCTGCTCAATCGCGCCCGCGAGGAAGAGCAAGAGTTCCAGCTTGTTCTCACGCGCTACGCACTCGAACGATTGGTCTTTCGGCTCAGCCGCTCGTCCTACGCGAAAAAATTCGTCCTCAAAGGAGCGATGCTCTTTTATGTCTGGAATCCGACCTCAGGAGCCTATCGCCCGACCCGCGATATCGACTTCCTGATGCGGGGAGAAAATTCGGTCGAAATTCTGGAGACGATTTTTCGCGAGATCGCGCAAACGGAAGTTAGTCCCGATGGCCTGGTCTTCGAACCCAAATCCGTCAAGGCCGAGCCAATCCGTGAGGACAATCGATACGGCGGCCTGCGGGTTAATCTTATGGCCCTTCTCGAAAAGGCCAGAATCCCGCTTCAAATCGACATTGGCTTCGGCGATAAGATTACACCGGGACCTGAACGGATTATTTTTCCCTCTCTGCTTGGGCAGGAAACACCACATCTGTCCGCCTATCCCAAAGAGACTGTCATTGCCGAAAAGCTTGAAGCCATGGTGTCCCTGGGGGAAGCCAACAGTCGCATGAAGGACTTTTATGACATCCATTTTCTTTCTCTTCATTACGCCTTCGATGGAAATATCTTGAGCCAAGCCATTGCCGCGACGTTTACGGGACGCGGAACCGCCATTCCTGTCGGAGAGATTTATCCGCTGACCGCCGAATTTTCCCGCGATCCCGCCCGCCAGCGCCTCTGGACTGGTTTCCTTAAGCGTCTTGGCTTGAAGGACGTCGAAACATCCTTCGAGGTCGTGACGCAGCAACTCGCAACCTTTGTTCAACTTCCCATGCGAGCAGCCAGTCAGAACGCGGACCTCCCTCTGAAATGGTCACCGAGAGGACCTTGGCTATAAACCTGACCAGAGGTATTCTCTTCGCTAAACCTCGCCAAATCACCTCTCAACAAAATGAACTCAGACATGCCAGCAAATCCGCCAACGGCAGCCGGGATCGGGTCGATTGGGCGATGCGCAGCCATTCGGCTCGGTGCCGCCAACACCAATCGTAAAACCGATTTCGCCATTCGCGCTCAAGGTTTGCAGGAGATCGACTTCACGCATCCCCGAACCTCACCGAGCCGGCTTCACTGAGAACGTGACGGATGATTTGAAGAGACTACATGAGGGAGTGCTCGCGCGATACGGCCTTCGGCCCTCTGAGTTCGAGATTTGGCAAAGTCATCAGAATAGGCTTCGAGCGAATCAGTAGCTTCGCCGCTTTCCAGAGATAGGTTTGGTTCGAATAACGCGAACCTATCAGCGGCCTATGCGGAGAATGGTATCTGCTTGAACTTTTTTGGTACCATGGATCGCCTTCGATTTATGCCCCAGGTGGTTCATGGCCTCCCGTTCCGGCATCCCAGCCGTCCGCGCCCGTTGCGCCCAGGCATAGCGGTAGGAATGGAGCACCCGCCCCGTGATTTTCAGGGTGCGGCAGCGACGCCGGAACTCGGCCGAGCGATGCTTCGGCAATTCGAGCCGGATTGTGGGAAAGAAGAATCCCTCCTGCGGCAGGCGATCCAAGATGGCTTGGAGACGCGACCCGATGCAGAGGCAACTCAACCCCGCATCGTGCCGGCCTTCGAGCTTTTGCCGGACAAACTCGATGGTATTGGTTTCCTTGTCGAACCGATCCCAATGGAGGTTGGCGATGTCCGATTGCGAGCCGCCCGTTTCCCAGAGCATCTCGTAGTAGAGCTTCCGCTCGTCATTCCCTTCCTTCTCCAGGATGCGCAGATGCTCCTCTTCCAGGATCGCCTCGAAATGCTTCCGGCGCATGGCAGGCCACGCGGCATCGGCCATCACCGGCGCGAGCAGCCAGCCCAAGTGGAGCGCGTAATTATGGATGCGGCGCAGATAATGGTGCGCGGCATTGCCCGACTTCTTATGCTCCAGGACGGCGAAGAGATGATCGGCTTCCGTGTCGAGGAGCTTCACCTTGAGCAGCCGCAGAAACGGCTGACTGCGAAACGCCCGCTCCTTCCGGTCCCGCGATTCGGCGACGCCTGCATTCGCGTATTGGCTGATCACGTCGGCCCAAGTCCGTTCCATCAGTTCGGGTGACTTGGCCGCAAGATAGGTCTTCGCCATCGAACGGTTGAGCATCGGCAGCTCGACGGACTGATTCTTGCCGGCCAAGAGCCGGTTGGCGGCGACGGCATTGCGGGTCTTCAGGCTTTCCTGTTTCCCCGTGAGTTTGTCCTGGAGATAGAAGACGCCATTCTCGCGTTGATAGAGCCAGTAACGATCTTGCATGATTGTCCTTTCAGACAAACAGGCTATCCGCTTCTCGCCTCCACCCGTGAGCGAGTGGACATCGAGTAAGCCGTGATCGGCGTGGATTATTTTGTCCTACGCCGTTGCCGTCGAGCTCTCTGGCAAATCCTCTGGCAATTGCCAGAGAATCCATTTTTACCATCCGCAACTTACTTAGCCTAAGTACGTTACAAGGTGGCTCCGGAGGTAGGGCTCGAACCTACGACCAATCGGTTAACAGCCGACCGCTCTACCACTGAGCTACTCCGGATTAACTTGCTATCCACAAAGAACTTATGGAGTTGAAACCGAGGCCGAATTTCCCTCTTGTGGAAAAAAATTGGTCCATGTCTCTACCGATACGTTCCGAGTGGCGTTTACTATGCCTTGATAAAATTTAGGGGCAAGCAAATCCGCCGCACTTTGGAGACAACCGACCTCGCCCTAGCCCGCCGAAAAATCCCAGAATTGCGCCGTGATCTGGAAAAGACCGACCCCGAGCTGGCCCATCGCACCCTCGAAGCGCAAGCCGAGCGATTCCTGCCCACCCTTTCAGGTACGGCCAGCACCTTGGGAAAGGCAAAGCGGTACGTCAACGATCTCCTGTCCGGCTGGCCTAAGAATTCGCCCAGGGTCATTGCGAAGATTCGGAAAGGGGATTGCGAACAATGGCTGGCATCTTTGGGCCACCTTTCCCCGAGTTCCATCAATGCCTACATTACGTGCGCTTCGAAATTCTTCGGCATGGCGGTTAATGATGGCGTCATTGCTTATTCCCCCATGGCGGGGATCAAGTACCGTCGCCGCGGCAAGCTGACCCGCCGGACGCCAACTCCTGAGCAATTTGAGGCCATGGTGTCCGACATCCGAAAACAACCGTTCAATGGTCACGGCTCATCGGAAACGGCCGATTACATTGCCCTGTCAGGTTTGCTCGGGTTGGGACAGGCCGAGTTAGCGGCGATCCAGCGCCAGCACATCGACTTGGCTGCGGGGACGATGAAGGTATTTCGTCGGAAGACCCAACAAGCGTTTACGATCCCCATTTACCCGCAGGCCCGCCCCATCGTCGAAAAAAGGATGGCAGCTATACCGCCGAATCCAGAGGCGCGACTTTTACCGTTCGACAGTTGCAAGAAAGCCATGGAGGGTGTCTGCAAGCGGCTAAAGCTGCCACACTTTGAGCCTCGGTCCCTGCGTCGTTATTTCATTACCCAGGCATTGAGACGAGATTGTGGACGTTCCCACCGTGGCGCAATGGCAGGGCCACCGGGATGGGGGAAAACTGATTTTGGCGACCTATGCTGATGAGGTCCGGCTCGATCATTCACTGCGCATGACTAAGCTCATGAGCACCGAGAAGCCTGATAATGTGATCCCGATCAAGAGCGCGGCGTGAGGCGCGATAGTCTCTCCAATTGAAAGCTGTCTCTGCGCGTGTAAGCTGGTAGCGTAGCGCAAGGGAATGATGCTCGCTCTAGCCATTATCTCCTTAGGTGCTGTGGGGTTCGGATTCGCTTTGGCCTACTTTTTCCCCCGCCTCGGGTGGCCGACGAGATTTATTTCAAGAGACTCTCAGAGTAGCTTGCGGCTAACGCCACGGCTTTATGGACGACTGAACGCATGGCCAAACTCATCCATCGCCAGTTTGGGGTGCGTTACCATCGCGATCATGTGGGGCGGCTGCGGGGCCAGATGGGCAGAACTTAGCCACTTAGTCAGTCTGTGATGCAGACATCAATAAAACTCTTCAGTAGCCGTCCCGAAACTCGACTGTTCTTGTTCGACAATAACGTTCTGTAGCTGCGACCGCTCACTTGTTTCGACTATTGATAAGGGCTTAGCAAACTGTTACTCCTCTATGCACCTCTCGACTGGGTCCTTTCCACTTTGCCAATCATCTCAGATGCCATCCTTTTTTCAGCGCCGGGAGAAATTGATCGCCGCATTTCTGATCGGGCTCTTCTTCCTGCTTAATCTTTCGATCGCTGCGCGCTCGCCACTCGGCGGCTGGATGGACGAGGTGGTCTTTGTCGATCCGGCTCTGAATTTGGCGACCGGAAAGGGATGGACTTCCTCAGCGTGGCTTTGGCAAACGGACCATGATTTCTGGGCAGTCAATTCACCTCTCTATCCGGCCGGACTTTACCTTTGGGTGCATCTCTTCGGAATATCCATGATCGCGACGCGCGCGTATTGTTACTTTTTGGGTGCCCTTGCGGTATTCCTACTCTGGCTTGGAGCGTTCCGCTTTAATCTTCTGACCCCAGGCTACCGCTTGCTCTGGCTCGTCATTTTGTCGACCGAGTATGGAATGAACTGGATACAACGAAACGAACGGTACGACATCTGGATTTTTCTGGGCCTCGCGCTGGCTTGGGCTGGCGCTTCATTGCGGATCGCTTTCGCAAGCAACGCTGTGATTTTCACCGGGTGCTTTCTGGTACCTTGGGGCGGCTTTGTCGGGGGACCCTATGTTGTTTTGATGGCGACTCTCGCGACTCTTTTGACCGGTTTCAAGTTTGGAAAGAAGCGCTGACCGCCGTCATCGGAGTGATCAGCGGAGTGGCGGCAGTGATGCTCTATTATCTGAGCTTCGGAAATTTGGACGCGTTTCTATCCGCGGTACACCACAATACCGGACTCGGGGATCGACCCTTTTACAGGAATCTCCAAGGGCTTCTTCTATATCCGGCTGACGATTCCGCCCTCGTTATTATGATCGGCGTCCTTGCTACGTTAACTCTTTTTTATTACCGCCGAAATTCGTCTCCAATGATCGCGCGATGGATGGCGCTGGCTTGGGCAGTGCTTATCTTGATGCCGTGCATCATGGCGCTACGAGGGGCCTTTGTTATGATGTACTTTTATATGGTCATCATCCCATTATCCCTTGTCATACTTCAATTGATTCAACATGCCCAAGCCGAGAAATCGGGACGCCTCCTCGCCTGCATCCTGACCGCCGTGATGGGACTGACCTGTCTGGGGGGACTTCCGGCGCGGCTTTATACTTCCGTTAAAGAATGGGATTTCCGGAACCCGAAGCACAGGCTTGACTTTGTTCATCAATATATCCGACCCGACGATTCCGTTATTGCGGATCAAGAGTTCTATTTTGAGCTTCGGGACTATGTCAAACTCACAGCCATGCCTCAATATGCCAACGCAATCCCTCCGGATGAAGCTTCCCGCATCGATGTTGCCCTGACCACAGATAACCTGACCCAGGATATTTCCAGTCTGGGAATCATAGGAGGAGGCTGGAAAAAAGTTGCTGTTTTCCCTACGCCGAAGATGACCGCGACGCTGAAACCGGGCACGACCTACAAGCGCCTTACACTGTACCGGCGCGATGTTTCCCACCCTTGACCGATCTCGGAGGCCCACTTGCGCCTGACTGCGATAGCCGAGCGATCAAGACTTCTCTAAATGGTATGAATTGGACCGTTCAGAACTCGGGTACAACAAACCAGTTGCTCGGGCTGACTTGCTGCAACGGCTTTCTCTTAGGTTCTGTGGCGGCTCCGACCGGTCACGGGACAACGGAGGCCCCGTTTGAGGGTGATCGAGACTGGTTTGACTCCTGATTCCGCCGTTTGGTGGGAGCTTTGTAATCTCCCCGACTGAAATACTTTTCCAGCCAGATATACATGCAGATGAAAAAGTAGCGGCTACCCATTTCGCGAATCTTGAGCTTGGCCACGCCGGTGCGCCGGTTGCACCAAGTGATGGGCACCACCGTCCATGTAAAGCCACGCACCACCGCTTTCAGGGGAATCTCGATGGTCAGGTTGAAATGCGGCGCGATCAGGGGCCGACAGCCGTCGATGACCGTTTTACGATAGGCTTTAAACGCGTTGGTTGTGTCATTGAGCTTGATGTTAAAGAGCGCCGCGATAAAGGCGTTCGCCAGCCGGTTGAGCAAGAGTTTAAACCTCGGGTAGTCGATCGTCCCCCACCCCGGCAGAACCGGCTGCCGAAAACGCAATCGTAGCCTTGGTTTAGGATGTTCCAATAGACCACGACATCCCGGCAATCATCCGATTCATCCGACATCATGATTACGACGGCGTCTCCCTGTACCTGGTCGAGACCGAAAATAATGGCCCGGCCAAATCCATGCTCGCCCGTGTTTTGGACAGGATGCAACTCTGGCATGTGCTTTTGCAATTCGACAAGCAACGGCCACGTCCGGTCCGTGCTGCCATCATCCACCACGATGATCTCGTGAGGCACCTGGTGAAGGCGCAGTTCGATATGGAGATGCTCCACGGTGGAGCAAATGCAGCCTTCCTCATTTTGGGCCGGGATGACGACGCTGAGCAACTTCAACGGAGGGACCTGTGCCGGGGGAAGAACGGAAGGCATAGTGATTCGAAATTGGGAAGATCGTCGATTCAGTAATCGTAGCAGATCGTCTAGAGCATTTTAAATAATACTGTATCCGTTTACTGGGATGGTGTAGGATGGCGTTCCATGAAGACCCTCTCCGTGGATTTGCGGCAGCGCATTTTGAACAGTTACGACGAAGGCTTGGGCAATCGCCAGGAGATTGCCGACCGGTATCGCGTTTCCCTCGGCATGGTGAAGAAGCTGTTGGTCCAGCGTAAAAGAACCGGCGACATCGCCCCACGCCATCGCTTTGCCGGTCGCAAACCGCTCTTTACTCTGGCCCATCGTCGCCAGTTGAATCGCCTCATCGAGCGCCAGCCCGACATCACGCTGGAGGAAATGCGCGAGGCTCTGGCGCTCCAGTGCACGCTTCCCGCCATTTACTACGTCCTGCGGGAGATGAACCTGACCTATAAAAAAAACGCTGCACGCCAGCGAGCAAGAGCGCGACGACGTCAAAGCCAGGCGTGAGTGGTGGAAGTCGGCCCAAGGCGATTGGGACAGCGGGCGGCTGGTCTTTATGGACGAAGCCGGGGCCAAGACCAATATGACGCGGCTGCGGGGCCGATCTCCCCTGGGCCAGCGAGTCCACGACGACACGCCCCTGTGCCATTGGAGCAGCACGACCATGATCTCGTCGATTCGCCGGGATGGTTCCACCGCCGCCATGACCGTTGACGGGGCCACCACCAGTGAAGTGTTCCGGGCTTACGTCGAGCACATCCTGACACCCACGTTGCGGCCCGGTGATGTCGTGGTGCTCGACAACCTTTCGCCGCACAAAGACAAGGCAGCTCTGGCCCTGATCGAGCAAGCCGGAGCTGAGGTGCGCTTCCTGCCGCCCTACAGTCCTGACTTCAACCCGATCGAAAAAATGTGGAGCAAGGTCAAGGCCCTGCTGCGCAGTGCCAAGGCCCGAACCGACGAAGCCCTGCTGGCAGCCATTGGCGCGGCGCTCGCCCGCGTTACCGCCCAAGATGCCGAGGGTTGGTTTGCCTCATGTGGCTACACTATTATTTAAAATGCTCTAGCCGATCGTTAAGGAAATTGTCGTCTCCGGTCTGAGGGTTGGAGTGGATGTCAATCATCGGGGCTCTCCTCAACTTACTGAGGGTCCACATAACAGACTGACAAATTAGTGTGGTGCGTTACGTTGCAGTTACGAACAAAAAAATTCGCGTGATCTCACCGACAAATTCGGCATCCCAAAATTGCTCTTCTAAACAGAATCCTTTGTAACCTGATTTTGTAAACCGACCCCATAAAAATGGGCAGACTCCAGAAAGCTCGGGATGACAAGCGAGGCTGCGTTTCTCCTCTGAAAACAGCCATTTGAGGATTCGGGAAAATTCGGCTAAAATGGCCCTTTGGCTTTAACAGCCGACCGCTCTACCACTGAGCTACTCCGGAAAAATGGCAGGAAGAAAAGTAAATCACACGTGATAATGAGAATCAATCTTTTACCGAGCACGACGTTATCACTTGGCCTGCTGCCGTTGGAAGTATTCCCAATGCACCAGAGACTTTCGCTAGTTGGCTTTCAACCGGCCTGTTCCGG
Source organism: uncultured Verrucomicrobiae bacterium (assembly GCA_963812985.1). Lineage (GTDB taxonomy): Bacteria > Verrucomicrobiota > Verrucomicrobiia > Methylacidiphilales > UBA1321 > JABDGH01. The sequence continues at coordinate 852,294 of CAWEXI010000005.1, read as the reverse complement.
TTTTGCATTACGGGTATATTTCAGGATCACGTCCTTGAGGGTGGATATCTTGAAAGGCTTGGTGACGAACTCATCCATGCCAGAGTCAAAGCAGCGTTGCCGGTTGTCGGGTGTAGCGCCGGCGGTAATCGCGACAATGGTCAACCTGCGGTCCCTGACGTATTGGCGAAGGTGGCGAGCCACGGTCCAGCCGTCAATGTCTGGCAGCTGGACATCAAGGAGAATAAGGTCGTACCCGCCGACTTCGGCCATCTCGATTCCAGTTTGCCCGTTTTCGGCGACATCCGGCTGAAATCCCAACGCGTGCAAAACGGTCAGCACCACTTGCCGGTTGGCCGGATTGTCTTCCACCACCAGAACTCTGGCAGGTGGGTTTTCCGCGGGAATTTCACTGACAACTTCCGATTCCGCCGTACTGGCGGGAGTTGCTATCGGAATGGCCGGGACATTTTTCGGGGCAATCACCCGCAGTAATTCGCGCCGAAGCTTGGACGGTTTCCACGGCTTTAAAATGATGCTAAAATAACCAATTTGGCGTCGCGCCGGATCGATCTCGTCCAAGCCAGTGGAACTCAGCAAAATCACGGGCAATTTTCTTGCCTGCGGAATGTCGCGAAGCGCCTCGGCGAGGACAAGGCCGTCCATGTCGGGCATGACCATCTCGATGACTGCGGCGTCGAATTCTTCGCTGCCTTGCAAGTGACCGAGGGCTTCCTCCGCCGAGGCGCACGCCACCACCTCCATGCCCCAGCGTTGAGTATGAAGGGCGAGCACGGAGCGGTTGGTTTCGTTGGCGTCCACCACAAGCAGCCGGCGGCCCTTCAGCGCAGTGTCGATTGGCTCGGTGATCTGTTTTGGCAGGGCAGCACTGCAAGGCGCGCGAATGGTAAAGAGGAATGTTGAGCCGCGTCCCACCTCGCTCGTCACCGAGATCGATCCGCCCATGAGTTGGACGAGTCGCTCGCAAATGACGAGCCCGAGGCCGGTCCCGCCTTGGGCGCGCGTCGAGGTCCCGTCGATTTGGCTGAATACCTTGAAGAGAAGATCCATTTTCTCGTGCGGGATGCCGATGCCGGTATCGCGAACGGCAAAGTTGATTTCCCATAAATCGCTACTTTCCGACCCGGCATGTTCGAGGACGGGAAGAGGTTGACCGGTAACCTCGATGCTGATCTGTCCCTTGTCGGTGAATTTGAGGGCATTGCTCACCAGATTAAGAATGACCTGTCGCAGCCGCTGTTCGTCTCCCACCAATGTCTCAGGCAAATCCTCATGGACGATGTGAATCATGTCGAGGCGCTTTTCACGGGCTTTGGGAGCCATCAGATCGAGAGCTTCCTCGATGCAGGAACGCAGATCGAAGGGGGACTCGTTCAGGGTCAATCGCCCCGCCTCTATTTTCGAGAAATCGAGGATGTCATTAATGATGGCCAGCAGGGACTCGCTGCTCGTGCGAAGCGTCTCGACGTAATCGTGTTGAACCGGCGACAGTCCCGTCTCCCTGAGCAGGCCAGCCATGCCGATCACTCCATTCATAGGGGTCCGAATTTCGTGGCTCATGTTGGCGAGAAATTCTGACTTCGTGCGGCTCGCCGTTTCGGCCATTTCCTTGGCTTCGAGCAGGCGCCTTTCGTACTCCCGTCGATCGGTTATATCGCGCGCCGCCAGCGTGTAGATCGTGACGCCGTCAACCTCGGCCCGATCGAAGGATACCTCCGCCGGAAAACGACGTCCCTGGCGCGAGATGGCCTCGGCTTCGACGTAGGTTACCGTGGCCTGATCGGGATCCACGCCATGCTCGCGCGCCTCCTTAAAAAACTCCGGCTGCGAAAAAAGATGGTCCACGCTTTGACCCACCAGGTCCTTCATTTGATATTCCCAGAGCCTCGCGGCTTCATTGTTGACGGAAAGAATCTCTCCCTGTTCATTTGCGGAAAATATGGCTTCGCCCACGGTGTCCAACACCGCAACCAGTCGCCGCTCCGAGGCCAGCAATTGTTGGTTATCCTCGATGATCAATTTGACCATCGGGCGAAAGATAAATAATCCGGCAAACGCCAGGGTCAAAAGCGTAGCCAAAAAGATGCCCGACTGCACGATGATGGCCACTGTGCGCTGATTTTCCCAACTCGTGCGCAACATCTCCACGCCTTTATTGAGGCCTTCGAGCAGTTCGTTGTCGTTCTTCTCCTGGATCAGGGCCACATCGGGATCATCAAAAGCGATTTCACCATCGGGCACCGCGGCGATCTTCTGCGCCAAGGCCCCATAATCACGCACCTCTTTATCCAGAAGGGTGGGCTTATCGAAATAGAGAGCTTTCAAGCCCGGAGTGATGCTGGCGACACGATCCACGACTCCTCCTTTCCCTGTCTCCTTATCCTCGTCGGCCAGGAATTCCTCCGTTTCCTCTTTGAGCCGCGTCCTGCAAACGTCGTGTTCGGTCGGTGATCCCGATTGGCTCAGCCGCAGGCTAAAAAACGCCATCCGTTGCGCGCACGCTTTTTGGTCGTCGCTGATCCGAACGAAGCGCATAAATTCGCGCCCCCGGGAAATGACTTGGGCCAGCGTCAGGTAAGCGACCAGGGCCAGAAGCGCAATGAGGATCAGGACGAGCACATACCGGAGCGTCAAGGCTTGGGTGGAAGCGGGCCGCATAGTTAACAAAATGCCAAACTAAACCAAATTCTCTTGCGCGAGAAGCTAAGTCGATAGTCAGCGCGACCGGTAATCACGTCGCCCAGCAAAGCAACAATTGTACCGGCCTGATTCAGCCTCGATGGGGCTCGTCGATCAGGAATAACGGACGTCTTTTCCGGGCTCCATCTCGTAGTCGAGGATCTTCGAGGCCGTCACAAACGGACCGAGGATTTGCTTTTCGAACTGCACATAGACGGCGTTTTCCAGGATATAGGCCAGCTTGTCCATATTTTCCACGTCGAAGGAAAAGAAGCAGGTGTACGGATTGTTGCGTGGTGTCCACCCGCTTGCCCACGCGCAGATTGTTGACCTCGGGAATTTTCAGCAACCGGATCCGGGTTTCCACCATGATCTCCTCCAGCTTGGTCGGGATTACTTCCGGCTTGGTGGTCAGTAGCATCAGGTGATGAATCATAAAGTGCTGCGAGGCGGAGCGAAGATTTGCGGAGGCGGGCGCGTCTGTCAAGATTCTGAAACGGGACTAAAGCGTACCGACGAGATCCTTGGAGGCGTCGGAAAGATCCATCCCCTTGGCCACGAGGGCGAGCGTCGTTGCGGATTTCGTAATGACCATGGGCGCCTCCACGCCGATGAAGTGCAACTCAATCGTTTGCGGGCCCAGGCGAATGAAGGCGACATGCTCGAAATTGACGCACGTGGTTTGGCCCTGCTCGGTGGGCAGAATATAAAAGCGCATGGCTAACGATGCCCCAAGGTCGAACCCTTTACAACCGTTGTCAGAATTTAGCTCTGGTCAAACTTGATCAAGAAGCCACCCCTCAATCAAGTCGGCGATCATGCCCGCTCCGACGCTGTTTAAATGAAGGCCGTCTGTCGTAACAAGCAGCCCGTTGCGACGGGAGACTTCATCCCACGAAAGACCCGACGAATGAAGGGCGAGCGCATTGCCGGTGTTATGGAGGCCGTCGCGGTACTCCAAGCGCGGCGGAAGGTGCGCCCGGTCGCCCTCGTGATCGTGGAGATAAGCCACCATACGTTCGTGGAGCGGGAGATAGTGAACGTTTTCCATCTGGGCGACACGGCGAATCGCTTCGTTGTAGAGCATAATCTTGCGGTTGGCCTCATGCTCGAGGTCTTCCCCAATCACCGCCAGCGAGAGAAGCGCGAGACGCGCTTTCGTTTCCCGCTGGAGCCGCGTCACGATCGTGCCAAGCGTCGATTCGTACCAAGCCAGCGTGGGCTCCGTCGGCAGATGGTTGAACGCTCGATAACGCACCAAATTGCGGTCGCTCATCGTGGCATTGACGTCGTTGGTACCGATCAGAATCGAAACGAAGTCCGGTTGCTCCGCGATAACCTGGTCGAGCCGCTGCAGGCCGTTCCAGGCAAGATCGCCGTTCACCCCATGATTGATGAAGCAGAAATCCGCCAACGACGGGCGTGCGCCCAATAAATCGAGATAATTGAAACTCACCGTGCCTGCTGTGAGGCTCGCCCCAAAACAGACCACGGTTTTCACCTCAATCGCCGTAGCCGTTCGGATGTTTCTGATGCCACGCCCAGGCGCTCTCGATGATCGGTTGCAGGCGCGGATATTTCGGACGCCAGCCCAGCTCGCTTGTAATTTTGTGCGAGCTGGCTACCAGCCGGGGCGGATCGCCAGGCCGGGGCTCCTTGACGACGACCGGGATGGGATGTCCGGTCACCTTCCGCGCAATATCAATTACCTGGCGCACAGAAAATCCTTCGCCGCTACCGAGATTATAACTGACGCTCGTGTCGCGTCCCAGCGCGAGCATGTGCGCCGCGGCCAGGTCGTGGATGTGAATGAAGTCTCGGATGCAAGTGCCGTCGGGCGTGGAATACTTTTCGCCGTAGATTTCACACTTCTCCTTTTGGCCCAAGCGCGACCTTCAGGACATTCGGAATCAGGTGAGTTTCAATCCGGTGGTCCTCGCCAAACTGGACGCTGGCCCCGGCCGCGTTGAAATAGCGAAGGTTGACGTGAACCAGCCCGTGAATCTTGTCGTACCAATGGAGCACCTGCTCGAACATGAGCTTCGACTGCCCATAAGGATTGATCGGCTTTTGCGGCAGCCGCTCGTCCATCGGAACTTTTTCAGGCGTGCCGTAAGTTGCGCACGTGGAGGAAAAGATGAATTTTTTAACATTCGCTTCGACGGCAGCATCGAGCAGATTGATTCCAGCAGAGACGTTGTTGCGAAAATATTTGGAGGGATTGGTCATCGACTCGCCTACCAGTGCGTTTGCGGCGAAGTGCATGATCGCATCCGGCTTGGCTTGGCCGACGGCCTTGATGATCAGCGTCTCGGTTCGGCGAGATCCCCCTCGACGAATTTGGCTCGCGGCTCCAGCGCGGCGCGATGACCCTCGGTGAGATTATCGAAGATCGTGACCTGGTGCCCGGCGTTGATCAGTTCCTCGGAACAAATGCTGCCGATATAACCGGCGCCTCCCGTGACGAAAATGTGCATGGGAAATTGAACGCATCTCTTGCCTTCAAGTCACGCGAGAAAACAAGAATGAGTGGCAACCACTTCAATGTAAACAAACCCAACCCGAAGAACCAACCCAGTCGGCCAAAACATCTGCTACCCCTATTGTTGGTCTTCAATAGGGGTAGCAGAAAAGCGTATTTGAAATTTTAATGCATTTAAGCGAGGAAAATTTTCCTGGCAAGCTCTAAGTTTTCTTCTTGGGAACCCGTTTCAGGTCAGGCAACGGTTTCCGCAAGTTGCGATAAATCTGCACGATGGAAACGCAGTTGTTGATGACGTAGTAGAGCGAAAGCGCGGCGGCAAAGTTGTAGAAGATAAAGAGGAAGACCAGCGGCATGAACTGCGCGACCTTTGCCTGGGTCGGGTCGCCGATCTGCGGCGTCATGCGCATCATCACCATCGTCAGCGCCGTGACCATGATCGGCAGCGGATGCAGCGACGGGTGAAAGCCCAGGAACAGGAACGGCGCGGTCCAGACGGCGTCCGGCTTGGTCAGGTCATGGACCCAGAGGAACGATTGCCCGCGCAATTCGACCGCGTTCTGGAGCATGAAATAAAGGCTGAAGAAAACCGGCATCTGGATCAGCGCCGGCAGGCAGCCGCCGAACGGGTTGACGCCATATTCCTTGTAGAGCGCGAACGTTTCCGTCTGCAGCTTCTCGGGCGTGTTCCTTGTACTTGGCCTGCAGTTCCTTCAGCTTCGGCGCCAGAGCCTGCATGCGCTTGCCGGAGCGATTGGCGATGCTTTGCAGCGGCCAGGTGATCGCCTTGATCATCAGCGTGAGCAGGATGATGGCGACGCCGTAGTTCTTGAAGATCAGGAACCAGAAGTGGAGCACGGTCAGCATCGGCACGATCAGAAGCTCGAACCAGCCGTAGTTCATCAATTCGCCCTGATTGGCGCCCAGGGCGTCGAGCCGGTTGAAATCCTTCGGCCCGGCGTAAATGCCGTAATTCACCGTGATCGCTTTGTCCGGCCGGAACACTGATGCCCGGGAAAGTTGGCGGCAGCCTCGATGTCGGGATCGGCATCGCGCGGAACGAGGTTTCCCTGGACGTCCCACTGGTTGAAGCATCGGAACTGGCCGTGTTTGAATCGCAGTCCTCTGCCGCCGGAGTCAGAAGCACGGCAAAAAATTGATTTTCAACGCCCGAGCCAGTGCAGCGGCGCCGGGTCGATCGCCTGGCTGGTGAAAAAATCCTTCGCGTCGCGCGTCTTGATGCCCAGGAACGGAACAAATCCGGGAGTGAAATCGCCGAGGGTGGTCAGATGGAACTTGGTTGCGAGCCAGCCGGAACCGAGGTACTGCCGGTTGAACAAGGAGCCGGTGCGCACCTTGGACCATTCGGTGATGGGATCGAAAATGGGCTCTGCCCGCCCCACGCTCAGACTGTAGGCGGGGAGTGCCACGTCGGTCGCGCCGGTATTCGTCAGCGTGTCGTTGACGTCGAGCGTATAAACCAGGGGCTTCGTTTCTGGTTGTCCCAAGTGCCGGGCGATCTTGTGGAAGAGCACGCGTAGGTAGCCGCTCATTCCCGTGTCCTTTTCCGAGGCCCGTGCCAAAACTGTACGTCCGCTCCCATTTTACGCCGTTGGGCAGGATCGCAATCGAAGGTCGCGCCGTTGGAATTGGTTTGTGCGCTGAAATTGGCCGTGTCCGCGCCCGGCCATCCGGTGAGGGCAAGGACGTTGGAGTGTGATTGCTCGTTAAGGATAATGTTGCCGCCATTGTCGGCGTGATGCTGCTTGAGCTCGATTTCCGTGATCGCCGCGCCGATGGACGTGAACGTCACCTTCATCGCGTCGTTCTCGATCACCGTCAGTTTTTCAATTACCGCCGGAGTTGCAGGAGGCGGCGCGTTCGGGTTTGCGGTGGCAGGATTGGCCGCGGTCAGGTGCGCGGGGGCGGGCGTAATCGAAGTGGGAGTGGTGGTCCCCGCAACAGCGGGCTTCGGCTTCTGTGGCGGCGTGGGAAAAAGAAACTCCAGGACGATCAGAAGTACCAGACAAACGAAAAGGCCAATGCGACTTGTGCGATCCATAGATTAACTCAAAGACTTATTTCGTCGCCGCAGCACAAGCCGGAGGTACGGGATCAAAACCCGCGCCGCCCCACGGATGGCAGCGTGATATCCGGCGCAGGCCCAAGCCAAGGCCGCGGCAGACGCCGTGCGTACAAATCGCCTGCTCGACATAATTTGAACAGGTAGGCGTGTAACGGCAGCAGCCCTGAAGGCCGAGCATCACTTTCAAGGGCGTAAAAACAACGCGATAAACCTTGATCAAAAAAACGGCCAGCGATTGCATGAGCCGTCCAGCATGGCGAACTTTCCAAAAAAGGCAACGCGGTCGTGTGGAAATGCCTGCTCTGGCTGTGCTTGAACGGCCTTTAGACCAACTGTGACATTTCCGGGCGCATCCCATTTTTCAGAACGGAATCCTTCCGCATGCCGTCAATCGGATAGCCGAATCGAACGTAGCCTGCATATTCCATCTGCAGCGTCGCTTTCTTCAACGCCGGATCCCACTCCGGAACGGGAATGTTCGCGGGGCTTTCATTCTGCTCCTCCACAACCGAAATCTCAGCCGGATCGACGTCGAGATTCATCAGCGCGAAAACCTTGATCAGGTCGCTCCGCAACGACTCCATCTTCCCGACGAAACCAATGCCGGGCCGGACATACCATCCATACATTTCCGTGACGAAGCCCGGCCGCTTCTTGTTTACCCGGTGCATGAACGTGTTGAAATCGGGACTTTCCAGTCCATTTAACATGGCGCACGGATGCCACTTATACGGGTTCTTTTCATCGCCCCAATTCTTCCAATTCCAGTTTTTACCCTGCATGAATCGCCAATACGATTCGTACCAACGCAGAGGTTCACGGACAAAGCAGAACTTGAAGGAATCGGGGTCGATCCTCGCCTGGGCTCGCTTGGACCGAACGGCTCGCCGAAAAAGATAACGCACCACTTTTAAATCCGTATGAAGCTTGTCGTGCCAAAAAGATCGCTCCCAGTCTGAGTGCTGATGACCCAGGGGGGCCTGGATCAAGTCCAGTTGCTTCAGCACCTCTTTGATCCACGTCCCACCGGTTTTTGGGACGTGAAGAAAAACCGCGCCGTTCTTTAAAAGGAATGCCATGGTTCGATTAATGACGTGATTGGCCTAGAAAAGATTAAAAACAAATCTATAAAATCCGCATGCAAATTATTATAAGTTCGTTAGTAGTAATGACTATGTCTGACATCCGATCTTCTCCTTTGGTAATTGTACCAAGTTTTTCATAATGTCGACTCTGAAAGAAATGGCGGCGGCGCTCAACCTTTCCGTGATGGCCGTTTCCAAGGCCCTCCGGGATGCGCCCGATATCAGTGCGGCGACCAAGCTGCGGGTGCAGGCCGAAGCGCGTCGGCGAAATTATATCCCGAATCGAGCCGCGCAAAATCTCCGCCTCCGTCGGAGCGGACTTGTCGGCGTGGTCGTTCCGCAAATCAATCACACGTACTACTCGCATCTGGTCTGGGGCGTGGAGCGGCAGGCCGAGGCGCTCGGATTGCAGGTGATGCTCGCTTCCTCGCTCGACAGCGCCGAGGCGGAAATGCGCGAAGTCCAAAAGCTGATTGCCCGGCAGGTCGAGGCGTTGCTTTTGGTTCCGGCGGTTCGCTGGCAGCATCGGCTGGCGACCCTGGAATTTTTGCGCACCAGCACCATCCCCACCGTGCTGCTCGACGCCTATCCTGCGGGTGCGGAAAATTTCGAGCACGTGAGTTGGGTGGTTTGCGACGACCGACGCGGTGGGCAGCTTGCCACGGAACATTTGTTGGAGCTGGGCCATCGTGAAATTCTTTTCCTGGCCGGCCCCAACGGATCGTCCTCGAGCGCCGGCCGGTTCAGCGGTTATCAACGGGCCTTGGCAGCAGCGGCCGTGCCGTACAACGACGCCCGCGTCTTCCTGGCCGATAAGGACATCGACTCGGGGCGCAAAGCCATGGCCCAGGCGCTCTCGGAAAAGTCGACCTTCAGTGCCGTCGTTGCCCACAATGATAGCGTGGCCATTGGCGCAGCCCAGACTCTGCTTCAGCAGGGGTTTTCCATTCCGAATGATGTCTCCATCGTCGGCTTTGGCGACGGGCTGCTCGCGGAAAATTTTCAAGTGCCTCTGACCACCGTGCGCGTGCCCCAGAAAGAGATGGGCGAGACGGCGCTGCGCCTGGCCCTCGAAATGCAAAAGAGCGGCCCGGTCAAGCCGCGCCAACTACCCGTTGAAATCATCGTCCGATCCAGCACCGCTCAAAAGGCCTAAGGTGTCACATCGACACACTGAAAGTAGCACGGTGTTTTATCGCCGCGTACGCATAGAAAACTCGCCCGTCCCATCCAAGATCTCTGCGAAAATCTTTTTTTAATTCCGTCATCCTGAGCGAAGTGAATGCGCAGAATTCGCGAGTCGAAGGACCTGCTTGTTACATCCACCGATAGTCAATGGCGGACAAAGCCCGTTGTTAAAGGCCGGATGGTCGCCTCCTTTGATGAGATCTAACTTTACTATCTCGCGCCCTGGCTTTGTCACCAAGGTCCTTCGACTCGGCTCGGCCGACCGTCAAGAAAAAGTTCTCTTCGGCTCGCCTCACTCAGGATGACGGATTGGGAAAAAGATGATGGGATGGATGACAACCGCGGCAGCCGTTAGCACGTTTTATTGTCTTATTTGCATTCCCCGCGATTTTTATGGCTAATTATTCCATGTCCGAATCGGTCCAGCAGCGCTTGAGCATTTTCGTCAACGGCCACGCCCGACAGGTGAGCAGCACGATGACGTTGGGCGAACTCGCAGTCAGTTGCGGCCTCGACTCCCGACGTCTGCTCGTGGAACTCAACCAACAAACTCTTCTCAAAGACGAGTGGCCCGGGCGGACACTACAGCATGGCGACCGAGTCGAGTTTATCCGAGTCGTGGCGGGGGGGTGAGGGGAAGCGTTTGCCCTGCACTTCCAGGCGGCACGTCGACCGTCCAGACATCGTATTCCGGCCCGAATTGCGCCAGGCAATCGAGCGAAAAGCAGCGCACGAAAATAATCGCGGGTAGGAGGATCACAGTTCCCAGGTATGGTACAGCCTCCAGGCAGCAGGTGAAGCAGCAGGCCAGCAGCGAGATAACGACCATGCCAATAAAAATTGCAATCCGCAGCAGGACGAAAAGAGCAACGCTGCCCGGATGGTCCGCGATCAGCCGCATCGATTTCATAAAGGCGGGGCGGGCCATCAGCCCGTTGCGAAACATCAGCGGCACGCCCCATTCGCGAAAAATGAAAAGGATGACGGTCAAAATAACGGCCACAGCCATGTAGATCAGGCCAAGGATCACAAACAGCGCAAGCTCCCAGCCCTCCGGCCAGGTCGAATGCCGGTACAGCGGAATCGCCATCACGATGGCCACGACCGCAATCGGCACCAGCACCACTAGCGTGATCAGCAGAAAAAATAGATAGAAGAAAAAGAGGCTGTTGGCCTGACGCGTATAGGCGCTCCACGGCCACGCGATCGCGCCGCGATTGCGCACGACGTTGTCGATCAACATAAATTGGCCGCGCGCGCCCAGCCAATAGATCACGAGAACCAGGGCCAAAACGAAAATAGCCCCCAGGACGAAAAACATGACGGGCAGGCCGCTCAGAACATTCAGGTTGATCTGGGGAAGAGTAACCTTTGACACCGTCTGGCCAAACGGAAGACTAATCGCCTCCGTCTTGCTCCACAAATGGTCGGCGAGATTGATCGCGGTATGCACGACGTTGTGAGATGCCCCGTGCGGATTCGCCTGCCAGAATGTGTGCCGCTGAAAATTGTAGTTATGGCTGGTGTTGTTGTAATAACTGGTGAAGCCGTTCCCCCCTTGGAGAAGGCCGGCCAGGAAGGCGCTGAAACCGATCACGAACCATTTTCCGAGATCAAAGGGCCGAAAAAGGATGACCATCATCCGTTCCCAAGCCGAATCAAAGGCGCGAGTGAAGTCAATCATCCCTTACCTCGCTTAGCTGATCTCAATCATTCGCCAAGCTCCAATTGCGCAGTATCTTAATGGAATTGCGCCCTTGCGTTTTTTAAGAGGCGCTGACAGCTTAGGCGGCCATGGTTTTCGGACGGTCTCATTTAAACATTTTTCTTTTTTTTGCCCTGATCGGAGCGAGCGCATGGCTGTGCCTTGTCGCCGGGGGTGAACCCACCCATCCAAGTTCGGCACCCCCGCCGATCACACCCACCCTCAACGATCTTCCCCTGGTGGCCTATGCGCCCGTAACGCCTTGGACGGCGTGGAGCGCCCGAAGCATCAGCGAACTGCGCCACCTCAAGACCGCCACCGGCTCTCCCCGCTTGCCCACGCCCAATCCGTGGTTTCCGATTGATCTCTACCAGGGCACCATCACCCGCCAGCAATTCGAGCAAAAGCTGCATAGCCTTTACGATCCGTTTTCTGCCTTCTCGCCTTATCTCGATATCAACGATTCCCGCGTCGTCGTTTACCCGTCGCCGCAAGAACGACAAGTTCCGCAATTCGTGCTCCATTTTGCGCCGCCCAATCAACCCCGCCCTCCGTTGCGCTGGTTCCGCACGCCCGCGGAAATCCGCACCATGTCCCATCCGCTCGACAAGCCGCTGAACGGAGTTCGCGTCGCCATCGACCCCGGCCACATCGGCGGTCCCTGGGCCCAGATGGAGGAACGCAGCACGCGCTATCATGGCAGTGCGCCGGTGCAGGAAGGCGATCTCAACCTGATCACCGGGCGCCTGCTCAAGCAGGAGTTGACCGCAATGGGCGCTTCCGTTTTTGTCGTGCGTGATTCAACCGAGCCGGTGACGCCTTACCGTCCCGACGACATGATCGAGCAGGCCCGTGAACTGCTGATCGCACATTCCAAGCATGCGACCAACCTGCGCGCGCTGCCCCCGGACAAACTTAACCTTCTCTTTGGCCAGCGGCTGATGGAGTTGTCCGACTTTCTCTTTTACCGATGCTCGGAAATTGTGGAACGGGGCAACCGCATTCGGAACAATTTCGTGCCCGACATTACCATCACCCTCTACATCGATGCCACGCCGGGCAGCGGCCGCGGCCGGCTCACCTCGGGTAATGCCAACATCTTTTTTGTCGGTGGCAGTTACACCCGTACCGAGATGCAGGACCCCGAAATGCAGCGCCGTTGCGTCTATAAAATGGTCGAAGGCTCTTCCGACATCGAATCCGAAGTCGCCGCCGATATCGCCGGCGTCTTTAAGCAACGGACCGGCTTGGGTCCCGTCGAGTATGGCGATTCAAGTACGACCCGTGCCGTGATCCCCGGCAATTCCTATGTCGTCGCCCGCAATCTGGCGGCCAATCGGGAGTACGATGGGCCTGTCGTCTGCACCGAGCCCTATTTCATGAACAACAAGGTGGTTTATCAACGCCTGTTGGCTGGCGATTACGAGGGAGTCAGGACTTTTGATGGCAAACCTTATGGCAGCATTTTTCGCGAATATGCCGACTGTGTCGCCCAAGGGTTGGTGAAAGCCTACGCGGGTGCGACCGTCATCGCGTCTGGATCAAACAGCGCGCCGGGAACGCCACAAGCCAAGTAGGGCTCACGACTAGAGCGGGATCGCCGACAAATTATCTTTGGTTTGGCGGCGGTTTTCCCTGTTGTTTCTAAAAAAAGGTCGATAAATTCGATCCCATGCGCGCGCCATGTGCATGCGCATCAAGTAGATCAATTATGCCGCGACCATTGCAACTTGAAGATCTCGTGTCAGGAACGCACCTCGGCCACTATGTTATCACCGACAAAATCGCTCAAGGTGGAATGGGAACCGTCTTCAAGGCGTTGGAACCAGCCTTGGAACGCTACGTGGCGATCAAAGTGCTTCGGCCCGAATACGCTGCAAATCCCAATTACGTCCAGTACTTTCAAGACGAGGCCCGGGCGGTCGCCGCGCTGCGCCATCCGAACATCATGCCGATTTTTTTCATCGGCCAGGAAGGCAATGTCGTTTTCTTTAGCATGTCTTATATTGAAGGCGAGACCTTCGAAAACTGGATTGATACCAAGCGCTGGTTCAACGAAGAGCAGGCGAAGTGGTTTCTCAGCCACGCCGTAGCCGCGCTTCACTCCGCCCACAAAGCCAATATCGTCCATCTCGACATCAAACCGGCCAATTTCCTGGTCGATCGCGCCAATAACATCATGCTGACCGATTTCGGTCTGGCCCAGAAAATCGTTAAGGATGCGGAGGAAGCAGGGGAACGTGAGGCCTTCGGGACGCCCGCCTACGTTTCGCCGGAACAGATTTCTCGCGGCCCGACCGATCAACGCACCGATATTTATTCCCTCGGTGCAACGCTCTTTCACCTGATGACCGGCCAGCAGCCGTTTAACGGCGCCACGCTGGAGGACATCATCTGGGGTCATCTGGAAAAACCGTTCCCGGTCGAAGTCGCCCGCGAAGCCAACGTCCCCACCGGCTGGATTCATCTCATTAAAAAGATGATGGAGCGAGCTCCCGAGGACCGTTTTGCCGACTATCGCCAGTTGCGTGAGGCCTTGGAAAACGTGCAAAATTTCCGCCATGAAACCTCGCGTCTGGAAGCACCCGTCCCGCCCAAGATCGTTTCCATTCCCAGAACAGGCTACAATAACCAGACCCTGCATGGCTTGCTTGCCCAAACCAAGCAGCAATGGAGCGTCAGCGAGCCGAAGGCGGGATCGTCACTCAAGCTCTCTCGCAAACAACTGGAGGACGCGATGAAGGAACGGATCGAGCCCCTTCAGGTCCTGATGCTCGTCAACACCATCCGGGATTTATGCCACCCGCGCGCCGACGAACCGGCCGCGCTGGCGGAGGTGATGGATAAAGTGCCCGGCTACGAACCCGCCGTGCGGCTTCTGGTCAATTTCATGATCAACCCGTCCGGACAGGACGAATCGGCGGAGAAAATGAGCGCCGTTGACGCCTTGGAGACGCTCGGCTTGGAACGTGCCCGCAACCTGGCCATCACCTTTTTTGCCCTGAATTACGAAAACCCAAAATCCGCCACCTTCGATTGGACGCCGCTTTGGCGGCACCAGGTTTCGGTCGGTATCGTGCTCGATTTTCTCTATGACGCGCTCGATTTGAAGCGGACCGGTTTCGAGTATGCCGCCGGGGCCTTCCACGATATCGGCAAGATAATTCTCGCCGAGCTTTATCCCTTCGCCTATTTCACCGCGATGAATCGTTGCCTGCACGAGTCGATTTCGCTGAGCGCCTACGAACGGGAAATGTTCGGCCTCAATCACGCGGAAATCGGCGCACAGTGGCTCAAGGACAACGAATTCCCTGCCATTCTGGTCGAGGCTATCGGCCGTCATGAGGACCCTGCCCGGATAGGGGGCCGTGCCGTGCTGCCTCACGCGCTGGTCTCGGTGAACCATCTCATCAAGCAGATCGGAATTGGCTATAGTGGGAACGCGACGCTCAGCCCCCAGCCGTGGGAGGATTTGCCCTCGACCAAAATTATTTGGGAGGCGCGCGGCAACAAGGACTATCAATTCGACGACTTCACCCGCGACATTCTCGTGCAATTCGAATCATTCCCCGATTTGGTCTGAGTAAATTCCGTCATTCTGAGCGAAGTGAATGCACTGCATTCGCGGAGTCAAAGGACCTGACTTCTTTTACCCACAGATAATCAATGGGGGACAAGACTCGTCGCGAATGGCCGGATCGTTGCCTCAGGCTTGAGCCTGGGTTTTGCAGCCAAAAATCTTTCCGGCAGCCCTCGACTATTTAAGCGTTAGACTCTAGACTTCTAAGCTCCCCCTGTTTTCCCTTTCTATGATTCAATGGTTCGTTAAAAAAGTTCTCGGCTCGAAAAACCAGCGCGAGGTCAAGCGCCTGTGGCCGCTGGTGGAAAAAATCAACGCAGCTCGAGGTCGAGTACCAGGGCCTGATGGACGAGCAGCTCATCGCCAAGACGACCCAGTTCAAGGAGCGCTTCGGCAAGGGCGAAACGCTCGACGATCTTCTGCCCGAGGCCTTCGCCGTGGTGAAGAACGCCTGCCGCCGCCTGACCGAGCGCAAGCACAAGAGCCTCGTCCGCGGCCAGGAAGTGCGTCTGGGAAATGATTCCCTTCGACGTCCAGTTGATCGGCGGCATGGTGCTCCATTCCGGCCGCATCGCGGAAATGGCGACGGGCGAAGGCAAGACGCTGGTGGCGACTTTTCCCGGCCTATCTCAACGCGCTGACCGGCCGCGGCGTGCATGTCGTCACGGTCAACGATTACCTCGCCGCGCGCGACAGCGAGTGGATGGGCGAGGTCTACCGCTTTCTCAACCTGACCGTCGGCTGCATCCAGAACGGCCAGAATCCCGAAATCCGCCGCCAGCAGTACAATTGCGACATCATCTACGGCACGAACTGCGGAGATGGGCTTCGATTACCTGCGCGACAACGGCATGGCCACGACCAAGGCCGAGCAGGTGCAGCGCGGCCATCCCTACGCCATCGTCGATGAGGTCGACAGCATCCTGATCGACGAGG
The DNA here is from genome assembly GCA_963812985.1 of uncultured Verrucomicrobiae bacterium. GTDB lineage: Bacteria > Verrucomicrobiota > Verrucomicrobiia > Methylacidiphilales > UBA1321 > JABDGH01. The sequence goes on along the minus strand of CAWEXI010000005.1, from coordinate 836,553 downwards.
CGCGCACGCCGCTCATCATCGCCGGCCCGGCGACGGTCAGCTCGCACCAGTACGACAAGTTCAAGGGCGCGATCGAGCGGATCGTCCAGGCGCAGAGCCTCGAGGCGAATCGCTGGGCCGCCGACGCGCAAGAAGCAGATCGAGGAAGGCAAGATCGAGGAGGCGGGCCGCCTGCTCTTCAAGATCAAGAACTCGACGCCGACGAACAAGCAGCTGCTCAAGATGATCGAGGAACCGGAGATTCGCCGCGCGATGGACGACGCGGAGCTGGCGCTTTACCAGGACCCGCGCAAGACCGAGCTCTACGCGCTGAAGGAAGAGGCCTATTTCAGCATCGACCCGAAGACGAACGAAGCCGACCTGAGCGAGCGCGGCCGCACCTTCCTCAATCCCGAACGACCCGGACATGTTCGTGCTGCCCGACCTGATCACGCGCTTCCACGACATCGACGCCAACCCCGACCTGAGCAAGGAGGAAAAGCAGCGGGCCAAGGCGAACGAGCAGGCCAATTACGACCAGGCCAGCGAGCGCATCCACAACATCTCCCAGTTGCTGCGCGCCTACTGCGTTTACGAGAAGGACGTCCAGTACGTCGTGGTCAGGACAACAAGGTGGTCATCGTCGACGAGATACACCGGCCGCACCATGCCGGGCCGCCGCTGGAGCGACGGGCTGCACCAGGCGATCGAGGCGAAGGAAGGCGTGCAGATCGACCGCGAGACGCAGACGCTGGCGACGATCACGATCCAGAATTATTTCCGGCTTTACCAGAAGCTCTCCGGCATGACCGGCACGGCGGAGACCGAGGCGAACGAGTTCCACGACATCTACAAGCTCGACGTCGTGGTCATCCCGACGAACCGGCCCATCGCGCGCGTCGATCTCGACGACATCATCTACAAGACGCGGCGCGAGAAATACAACGCCATCGTCCAGGAGATCAAGGCCGCGCACGCCAAGGGCCAGCCGGTCCTGGTCGGCACCATCGCGGTCGAGTCGAGCGAGCTGCTTTCGCGCATGCTCAAGCGCGAGGGCATCGTCCACAACGTGCTCAACGCGAAATTCGTCCAGCAGGAGGCCGAGATTGTCGCCGGCGCCGGGCCAGCGCGGCGCGGTGACCATCGCCACGAACATGGCGGGCCGCGGCACCGACATCAAACTCGGGCCGGGCGTGAACAAGATCCAGGGCCTCTACATCGCCAACGCGAAGCAGCGCGTGGTCGAAATCGCCGGCCCGGAGACGACCATCGACGAAGCGGCGGGCGAGCATTTCACCAGCGGCCTTTACGTCATCGGCACGGAGCGGCACGAATCGCGCCGCATCGACCGCCAGTTGCGCGGCCGTTGCGCGCGCCAGGGCGATCCCGGGCGTCTCGAAGTTTTTCGTTTCGTTCGAGGACGACCTGATGCGCAACTTCGGCGACTCGCGCCGCCTGAGCGGGATGATGACCAAGCTCGGCATGAAGGACGACGAGGAGTTGCAGCATCCGTGGCTGAACAAGAGCGTCGAGTCGGCGCAGCGCCGCGTCGAGGAACGCAATTACGTCTCGCGCAAATACACGCTGCAGTACGACGACGTGATGAACCAGCAGCGCACGGTGATCTACGCCTGGCGCAACGACATCCTGACCACGGAGACGCCGCGCGAGGAGATTTTCGAAGTCGTGCAGGAAGTGATCGAGGGCGAGACCGAAGGCGCGGCTGACCGGCCCCGAGGCCGAGTCCCGCCGAATTCGTCACGTGGCTCAACAGCACGTTCCCGGTCGGCGTGGAGGAGAAGGATTTCGATTTCACGCGCCGGGCCCGAAGCGGTGAAGAAAGCCGCGCTGCAAAACGTGCGCGACGCCTACGACATCAAGATCAAGTTCGAGGACCCGAACGCGCTGCAGTCGCTCGAGCGCTACACGCTGCTCGGCGCCATCGACCGGCTCTGGCAGGAGCATCTCTACGCCATCGATTCGCTGCGCCACAGCATCAACCTGCGCACGATCGGGCAGAAGGATCCGCTGATCGAATACAAGCGCGAGGCCTTCACGATGTTCTCCGACCTGATGGGCCGGATCAAACTGGAGATCGCGTCGAGCCTCTTCCGCACCAGCGCGAGCATCACGGCGTTCGAGTCGTTCCTGCGCAACCTGCCGCAAAAGCTGATTCACGAGACGCCGCCGTCTCCGACGATGAGCACGCCCGATCCGGCGCAGCCGGCCGCCCATGCCGCTCGAGAGCATGGAGCCGGCACGATGCCAACGGCGAGCCCGCCGCGGCCGCGCCCGAACGACAACTTGCCGATCCGCCACGACGGGCCCGTCTGGCCCGCAACGCGATGTGTCCGAAAGGCACGGGCAAGAAGTTCAAGTATTGCTGCGGCGCCAAGGGCAACACGAAAGTCTGTACCGGAGCCGGCGCTGCAGAAATGACGGAACCGCTGGAAGCGCTTCGCGGCTACGTGCATTTCCTGCACGAGCGCGAAGGCGTCCGCGCAGGTCAAGCTGACCCGCGCGGCGCGGCGAGGGCTTGGCGAAGTTGGTCGGCAGCCGTCGAGGGTAGCCGCCGCTGCCGGCAGCCGTCGACCGCCGGGCGACGGCGCTCCGTCGCCCGGCGATCAGCGCCGGAGCTCCGCCGCTCAGCGTCGCCGGCACCGCCGCCTCGGCAGCTGCGACGGCTACCCACGCAGCCGACGAACCGCCGCATCGAAATCTCCGGCTCGACCAAGGCCGAGCAACTCGCGCCATCTCGCCGAGCGCGCCTCGGTCTGCGTGAAGTGCCCGCATCTCGCCGCGCGCCGCCACACCGTCGTCTTCGGCGTGGGCAATCCCGAGGCGAAACTGATGTTCGTCGGCGAAGCGCCCGGCGAGGAAGAGGACTTGCAGGGCGAGCCGTTTGTCGGCCGCGCCGGCCAGTTGCTGACCAAGATGATCCTCGCCATGGGCCTGACGCGCGAGCAGGTCTACATCGCCAACATCGTGAAGTGCCGGCCCGACATGCCGCCGGGCGTGCCGGGCAATCGCAAGCCGACGAAGCAGGAGATGGACACCTGCGTGCCCTACCTGCGCGCGCAGATCGACGTGATCAAGCCGGCGCGTGATGGTGGCGCTCGGCGCGACGGCGGTGGAGGGGCTGCTCGGGCCGATCGGCACCATCGGCTCGCTGCGCGGAAAATTCCTCGAGTATCGCGGCACGCCGCTCATGCCGACCTATCATCCCTCCTACCTGCTGCGCAACCAGAGCAACACGGAGAAGCGCAAGGTCTGGGAGGATTTGCTCAAGGTCATGGAGCGGCTCGAAATGCCGATCAGCGAAAAGCAGCGCGGATTCTTTCTGGCGAAATCGTAACGCTGTCTTTCGTTACAAACGCATATCTGCATTGCGACGATTGGGGTCGGCGCTAAAGTGAAGGATATGCAGGAAAGCTACATTCAGGATTTATTCGCCGAGCGGATCGGCGGGAAGCGTTACGGCAAAGACACCGCCATCTACAAGTTTGAGAAGATCAAGCGGGCCAAGCGCGCCGCGAAGGAGGCGAACCCCGACACGCGAGCTCTTCGATCTCGGCGTGGGCGAGCCCGACGCGATGGCCGATGCGGGCATCGTCGAGACGCTTTACGCCGGAAGCCCGCAAGCCGGAGAACCGCGGCTATGCCGACAATGGCGACGCGGTGCTCAAGCAGGCGGCGGCGCAGTACATGCGCGAGGTCTGCGGCGTGCCGATCGATCCGGAGACGCAGGTCGTCCACTCCATCGGCAGCAAGGCGGCGCTCTCGATTCTGCCCGCGGCGCTGATCAATCCCGGCGATGTCGTGCTCATGACCGTGCCCGGCTATCCGGTTTTCGGCACGCACGCGAAGTACTACGGCGGCGTGGTGCACAACCTGCCGTTGCGCGAGGAGAACAACTTCCTGCCCGACCTGAAAAGCATTCCCGCCGACGTTCTGGCGAAGGCGAAGGTGCTCGTCCTCAATTATCCGAACAACCCGACCGGCGCCAGCGCCACGCAGGAATTCTTCGCCGAGGTGGTCGCGTTCGCGAAGAAGAACCACATCGTCGTCATCCACGATTTCGCCTACGCCGCGCTCGTCTTCGAGGGCATGCCGCTGAGTTTTCTCGCCACGCCGGGCGCGATGGAAGTCGGCATCGAGCTTCATTCCACCAGCAAGAATTTCAACATGACCGGCTGGCGCTGCGGCTTTGTCGCCGGCAACGAACTGCTGGTGAAGGCCTACAGCGACGTGAAGGACAACACCGACTCCGGCCAGTTCCTCGCCATCCAGCACGCCAGCGCCTACGCCTTCGATCATCCCGAAATCACCACCGGCATCGCGCAGAAGTATTCGCGCCGGATGGATCTGCTGGTCGAGACGTCTGAAGCACGCTCGGCTTCAAGGCGCAAGAAACCGAGGGGCTCGTTCTTCCTCTACGTCGCCGCGCCGAAGAGCGCCACGGACAGTTCCGGATCGGCACCGATCGAGTTTCGCCACGGCGGAAGCCTTCAGCCAGTGGATGATCACGGAAAATCTCATCTCGACCGTGCCGTGGGACGACGCCGGCGCCTACGTCCGCTTCAGCGTGACCTTCGCCGCGAAGGACACCGAGGAGGAAACGCGCGTCGTGGCCGAAATCGGCCGCCGCCTGGGCCGCTATACATTCCAATGGTAAAACGGCGCGGCGCTTTAGATTCGCTCTACCGGCTGCGCGCTTGAAACGGCATGTACATCATCACGGCCACCTTTGATGCGGACGCGGCGTTCGCCCGGGCGAGCGAATTGCTGGCGCTGGGCGATTCGCCGGAACGGCTGGCGGAGCGGCTGGGCATCACGCGCGACCTCGAGGTCGTCAAGCAGGGCGTCGTGAGCGCCTCGTTCAAGCGCCTGCTCGACCGACGTCAAGCAGCTCAAGCAATTACGTCGAGCTCAACAAGCAGATCGAGGAAATCAAAAGCGGCAAGATCGATGCTTCGTTTCCTCGGCGAGGGCTTCAAGGAAAAGCAGATCGCCAAGCTCGAGGAGGAATGCGCAAAGTTCGGCGTCGCTCATCGAGGCGCCCCAATGGTTTTACCAGCAGCCGCGCGTCCAGCTGCTTTCCTCCATCCGCGACTACGCGCTCGACGGCTCCCAGCAGGGCGACGCCGTCTGGACCGAGATCGACCGGGAGAAGCTGGTCTTCCCGATCGCCGCCATGTTCGAAACGGCAGATCACGGCTTTCGCGCAGATGCTCGTGGCGCAGATCGAAAAGCCGCTCAAGGACATCGATCCACGTTTCCTGCTCGAAAAATTCGAGGGCAACCGCTCCATCACCTTCGACTTCGATAAAGGCGTGGCGATGTACTACACGCCCGCGCCTGCGCATTGAATTATAAAAGGCCCGTCATCCTGAGCTTGTCGAAGGATTTCTAACCATTCCCTCATTCGAGGTGGCCTGAGCAAATAGTTAGAGATCCTTCGACAGCGCCGAGACAACCTCGGCTTGCTCAGATGACGATCCTTTAATAAGGTCGCTGAGGCTACAACCTCTACTGATTCGTCGTGGCCGGTGCAGTTGGCGCTGGTCCTGCGGTTGGAGGAGTCGAGGCCGATGAATCGGGCACAGAGGAAGGCGGCGGCGCATTGTCGGGTCCTCCGGGACCGCTGGGTGGCGCCATCTGGGCCGGGGGATCGACGAGGGTGACATGATAGATCACGCCGGAATTCGCGATCAGATTTTTGGCGTATGTTTGCGACTGCTCCTCCATTTTCGCGTCGCGCAGCTTGGACGAAATGTAACCGCGGGCATCCGCGACCGGAACGACTCCCGCCGGCTGAATCGCGGTCACTTTCAGGAACTGGTAACCCAGGGGCGTTAGGAAAACCGGACTGATCGTGTTCACCTTGGTGTTGAAGGCAACATCGTCAAATCCGGGCTCGTTCTCGCCGCGCTGAAAGAAATTGATGTCGCCTCCCTTGGGCGCGGAGTAGCGGTCCTGCGAGACTTCCATCGCCACCTTCGAAAAATCCTCGCCCTTGACCACCCGCGCGCGCGCGGCGTCGATGGCCTTTTTCTTCGCCGCCTTATCCGTCGGCGTGGTCTTGTCATCGACCAAAATCAGGACGCGGCTGACGCGGACCTTTTCCGGGATATTAAAGCTGTTCTTGTTCTTCAAGTAGATGTCATTGATCTCCTGGTCGGTCGGCTCGACATTCTTGAACGCCTCCGACTCCAGCACCTTGTGAATAAGCACCTGCTCGTGGATGCGTTTCTTCAAATCATCGAGCGTGATGCCCGCCGCCTTCAATTGCGTGTCGAAGTCCTGGCCGGGCGGGACGCTCGCCTTGATCGTGTCGAGCTGCGCCGCTTCCTCCTTGTCCACATCTTTCAGGGGCAGCGTGGCGGCCTTATCCAGAATCAGTTTTTTCAATACCATGTTTTTCAACGCCATCGTTTTGACGATCGGCATCTTGGCCGGCCCGACCTGCTCGGCCGTCGCCTGATGCTGCTTCAAAATGTTGGCCACCTCGGTGTCCAACTCTCCCTCGGTGATCTGCCAGTCACCCTTCTCCGCCACGACAAATTTCGGGTCGTTGGGATCCGTCACCGCCGCCGGATGACAGCCTGAGAGGAAAACCGCGCCGGCAAGCAGGAGAACGGGCAGGGCGAAAACGGAGCGGGACAAAGCGAATACAAGACGGCAGACGGGGGAATTAGCCATTTATTTGTGTAGCTTCTCCTCCGAGAGATGCAAATTGAATCTCTGACATGATTTCTTTGTCATGTACGCCATACAGAGCCGCCGATTTTTCCGGCTCAAGCTTTACTGTATTTCGCCACGGTGGCATGATGGCGGGTCTGATATGAGTTCCAAGCTTCGGGCAAAAATCCCCCTCGAAAACGGCGTGACGTTGCGCACCGCCCCGAAAAAGCGCGCGCCTGTTCTGACGAAGGACACGCAGGCGATTTTCGCCCGGTTCGAGAAAGAAATCGGACTGCCGCTGCTGGCCTACTGGACTTCCTCTGGCGGCTCGATTTGCCAGAACGACGTCATGGCCATGTCGCAGTTGCTCGACACGCGCAAGCATGGCCAGGCGGTGGGCCTCTTCCTCAAGTCCGACGGCGGCAATCCCGAGGCCGCTCTGCGCCTGGTCCATCTTTTGCGCAGCAAGTACAAGCGCGTCGATTCTCTACGCGCCGTTTGAGTGCGCCTCCGCCGCCACCATGGTCGCCCTGGGCGCGAACGAAATCCACATGGGCCCGACCTCCTATCTCACCGCGGTCGATACCAGCCTCAAGCATCAGCTCTCGCCCGTCGACAGCCGCAACGAAATCGTCTCCGTCAGCCAGGACGAGGTCTCCCGCATCCTGCGCCTCTGGAAAGAGCAGCGCGTCAAGGGCAACCCTTATCCCGAGGTCTATCGCTACCTGCATCCGCTGGTCATCGGCGCGCTTGATCGGTCCAGTTCGCTCTCCATCCGCATCTGCCAGGAATTGCTCAGCTACCACATGCCGACCGGCAAACGCGCCGCGCGGATCAGCCGGCAGCTCAACTCGACTTATCCGTCGCATTCCTACCCGATCACGGCGCGCGAGGCGCGCAAGCTCGGCCTCAGCGTCCGCGATCTCGGCGCGCGCGAGGCCGTCGCTCCTGCGCGAACTCAACGCCCTCTACTCGCACATGGCCAACCCGATCCTGACCGATTACGACCAGGAGAATCACCACAACCACGAGATCTGCAACATCCTCGAAATCCGCGACCGGCAGATTTACTACCAGGTCGACAAGGACTGGCATTATCGCAAGGAAGAGCGCCGCTGGATCGCCACGAACGACAAATCGGGCTGGCAGCGCGTCACGCTTAAGAACAAACGCTGGGTGCCTCAGACGTTTTACATCCGGTGAGATCAGTCCTCATGAGGAGTTTTGAGCGGCTCCAGAAATTTCTGCCTAACTCAAAAAAATTAATGCCCCCGTCATCCTTCGACAGGCTTAGGATGACGGAATCCGAAAGTGACTTCGGAAGGTCTTTAGTGAGGGCTAGCCGCGACGTGATTCTTCACCGTCGGACTGCCCGCCACCGGGATCGTAACGCTGTTCGGATTCTCCGGCCGTTCGATCACGGCAAAACTGTAGTTGTAGAGCTTGTCTTCGCGCCGCACTACGACGTTCATCGTGGCGCCCACCTGACTGAAAAATGAAGCGTCCAGGACATCTGACGGACGATAAATTTCGCGCGCGTCGATCCGCATCACCGTATCACCGGAGCGAATGCCGCTCTCGCTTGCCGGTGTCCCGGGCACGACCTGAACGACCCGCACTGTGCGCCCGTCATGAAGGGTATCGGGCGCTTCCATCACGTTGACCCCAACCCAGCCATGTCGGGCGTGACCATACTGGTTAAAATCGGCCATGATCTTCGCCATCGCTTCCACCGGCAGTGCATAGATCGACCGTCCATCGTCGGGACTGGTCGCCACTAACCCCACCACTTCGCCGTGGGAATTCAGCAGCGGTCCGCCGACCTGGCCTGGACTGATAGCGATATTCGCGTGAATATGAGTCGTGGCGAACCGTTCTACGGCCGCCACAGACCCCTTTTCGCGTACTGTATCGTCAAAGTGGCTCAAAAATGAGGCGTCAAAGCCACTTACGGGCCCCTGCGATGAGGCAACCGGTAGATTAAGCGGGTATCCAATCGCCACCACGCCGTCGCCGGTCTGCAGCGCGCTGGCTGGAGCCAAGGGCAGCGAAGGGCTCGCCCCATAACCGATTCGCAGCATGGCCAGCCCGCTTCGCGGATCGTTGCCCAGAACCTTGGCATCCATTTCCACGCCATTGAGCACCACACGGGCACTGGTGTTGTCGCCCAGGATGGTCGAGGACGTGAGCACCGTGCCCTGGTCGTCGATGAAGAAGCCGCTGCCCGCCAGGATAAAGCCCTTGTCGCCGGAGCGCACCTGCACCACGGCGGCTTTCGCCTTGTCGATCATGGCGTTGGCTTCGTCGCTCGAGAGCTGGAAGATGTCAGCCCCGCGAACCTGCGTCGGGGACATGACAAGAGGCGCGATTAAAAACAGCGAAGCCGCCCAAGCCGACACCCCGTTTACCCGGAAAGCCCGAAAGAAGCTAAAACGCAACGGTTGCGTCATAAGCCCCATGTGAATTGTTCGCTAAAACATAGCGGGTTGCCGAACCGTTCCGACTGGAACTGAAATTCGGGCTGTCACTCAATAACTTGGGGGAAACGGTAGATGCCGGGGTGAACGAACCGGGGAGCAGGGCAAAAGAGGTGTCGTGGGTGGGCATGCGGAAAGTCAGCTTGCTCTGCCCATCAACCTGCGTGACCTGCACCTGCTGAGAAAGGCCAACAAAAGCGGTGATCGCCACGGCGGCAAGTGCGGCTCCATAAGAAAGGGACGGAACCAATTCAAAGCCGGCGACACGCTCCTTCATCCAAGACATCGCCCGAACCCAAATCGGCTGTGGCGCAAGCAGTTGGGCACGCTGGCGATTGTGGAACTCGGCCAGAAACTGGTCGATCTGGGTGTCTTGAGGCGTGTCCAGCCTCTTCAGGGCCAGAAGGTTACGCAAGGCGGAGAAATCTTGGTCTTGGTTCATGTTATAAATAGTTTTTTAAGTACTTCTGTAACTGCTTGTGCGCGTAGAATAAACGCGACCGAACCGTCTCTTCCTTACACTTCATGATCTTGCTGATTTCCGCGTGGCTGAGCCCTTGGATATCAAAAAAGGTCACTACTGCCCTGTGTTCATCAGACAGTTTCATCATCGATTCGTTCAATTTTTTTTTCAGGTCCGTCAACCGGGCTTGCTTTTCTGCGTCTCCGGAAGCGCTGGCATCGATGAATTCACTGCGATTTTGCAGGTCAAGGTCAGCATCATCCATGCTCAGATTGTTCCGATGCTTGTTTCTTTTGATGTAATTCACCGTCAGGTTAAAACCAATCCGGTAAAGCCAGGTGAAGAACTCGGCGTCGAGCCGAAAGGAATGAATGCTTCGGTAGGCCTTCTCGAACGTCTCCATCGCCAAATCCCAGGCATCGGTCTGGTTATTGGTCATGTTGTAGAGCATGCCAAGAAGCCGCGGTTGATAGCGCCGCACCAGTTCGTCAAAAGCCGTCGGGTCGCCCGCCTGGGCACGCTCCACCAGCACGCGATCGGTGATTTCCTGACTCTCCGGCTTGGCCGCTGGTTCCATGCTCCCCCTCTCCGCCTGCACCTTATCGAAAGGAAAGAGAGCGGCAAGCGTGGTTGTCATGAAAGATCAGTTCCCTGCCAATCATAGGCAGACCTGGACTTCGTTTCCACGTTAAATCCATGAAAGCTCCTGCAATGACAGCATGGCTTCGTGAAGAGCTGCTGGTAGCCCAAAGAAGTGATTATTGTGGCCGTGGAGTTTAGGAGAAATAAGGTTGCCCGCCATTTTTGTGATACTATGCTATGTATCACCATGAAAACCGCTTCAGTCCGCGATTTACGCAATAACTTCGCCACAGTTTCACGCTGGCTCGAGGCCGGGGAGAAGGTGGAGATCACCAAGCGCGGGGTTCCGCTGGCCAATCTGGTGCCACTGGTACAACCGCCGAAGAATGGGAAGCACGCGCCGCAAAAGCGGTTTGATTTGGAAAAGCACCGCGCTTGGATGAAGAAGGTGTATGGCAACAAGGTTTTCAAAGATAATATCATCTTGACGATGCGAGAGGAAAAGGACTGGTGATCTATCCCGACGTCAGTTTTCTTGTCCCGATTTTCACCCCGGAGCCACATACGCCAGAGGCAGAGGTATACTTGGCAAATGCGATACAGGGGCTTGCCTTTACCCCATTTCATCGGTTGGAATTTAGGACGGCAATTCGAGTTCGCGTGTTTCGGAATAGCCTGAACCAGGCCGATCTTCGTTCGGCCTTTCGAATCTGCGACGAACTCCTTGCCAGCGGGATCTTTGAGCACACGCCGCTGAATTGGTCCGACGCTTTGCGCGAAGCGGAGCGCCTCGGCGAAGCGCATGTCACCGAAACCGGCGTCCGTTCGGGCGATCTGTTGCATGTCGCCTCCGCCGTCGTGCTTGGCGCCCGCGAATTCGTCACCTTTGATCAACGGCAAGCCAAACTGGCCCGTCGCGCGGGATTGAAGGTCAAGGCTTGGAGGCTGGCGTGAGCTACCCCAACGTCGCCACGTGCTCGGCGACGGCGCGGGGCACGCCTTCGAGCGTCTCGCGGTAGCTCGATTTCGGCAGCACCTGCAGCGACGCCACCGCCTGATCCAGGTAACTCTGGATGCGTCGCACGGCATTTTTCAGGCCGCCGCGCTCCACCACCTGTGCGAGCAATTCCGTCCGGTTTTCCTCGGTGCCGTGGAGGATGATTGTATGCAGCCTCTCCCGCTCCGCGTCATTGGCCTGCGCCAATACATGGAGCAGGGGCAGCGTCAGCTTTCCCTTGGCCAAATCGGTGCCCACGGTTTTTCCGGTCATGCCTTCCGTGCCAACCAGGTCGAGGCAATCATCATAAATCTGGTAGGCGATGCCGAGGTAGTCGCCGTAATTGCGCATGGCGAGAACCTCGTCCGGCCGGCATCCGTTCAGCACCGCGGCCAATTCCGTGCTGACGCGAAAAAGCGCACCCGTTTTCATCGAAATCATTTTGATATACTCGGGAATGCTCAGCTTGAGATCGAACCGGCGCTGGGTCTGGAGGATTTCCCCGCTGCAAACCTCATTCGCCGCATCGGCGATACTGCGGCTGATCGACTGGTCGGAGAAACTCGAGCTCAACTTCAGCGCGTGGCAAAAAAGACAGTCGCCCAGCAGGACCGAAAGTTCCGCGCCCCATTTGGCGAAGGCCGTCGGTTTGCCGCGCCGTTTGGAAGCCCCATCCATGATGTCGTCATGCACCAGCGTGGCGAGGTGGATCAGCTCCACCACCACCGCGAGGTCGACATGCTGTGGCGTCGATTTCCCGGTCGCATGGCCCGAGAGCAACACCAGCGCCGGGCGGATGCGTTTGCCATTGCCGTCGAGCGCGTAGCTGATGTAACCGGAGATGCCCGGATCGAATTCCTGCACCTGAAACCGGAGCCGCTCCTCGATCTTGTCCAGGTCCGGTTTGATCGTCGCCAGATGCCGGGTCAGATCAAGCTTTTGGGAAAGCGATGGGAACGCCTGATGAATCGAGCGCATCGACACCTTGCCGGACGATAAAGAACCCTCGGAATCGCTCATCTACAAAGAAGTTACGCATATCAGCAATGCTGGTCAAACCAAGCGAAATTTTAAAAGAATCGCGAAAATGAACTCAGGCAAACTTATAGCCCGTGCTCTTGCCAGAAGTCTTCCTCCTCGCTGGTCATGTTCGGAATCCAAAAGCCCGAGGCTTGCCGATCGCTCCGCCGACTCCATTCGGACTGGAAGGCTTCCAACTGATCCAGCGGGATCATCACCGCGTCATCCGGCGGATTCACCAGCAAACCGGTGCGGCATTCCACGCACCATTTCATCGCGGCTTCAGTCGGAACGGAAATGATCGGCAGGGGCGCGCCTTTCAACGCACGCCCCTGTTCCTTCAGGAAATCCTCGATCCGCCCGGTGTCCGAATAGACCAGGATATAGGCGTCGCCGTCGATCTGGGTCCGGGCTGCCTGCGGCTTTTCCGCGCTGCCCAGATTGAGAAAATGCCACTCGTCCAGCGCCGCCAGCGCGCCCAAAACAAGGTCGGCCTGTCGCGCATAATCAGGACATTCCTTCGCCTTGCGCACCCAGAGATCAAATCGGTCGGGCAGTCGGGCCATAGGGACAATCTAATCTGCTTGTCACCCGCGGTACCAGTTCTAGATTGGCATTTCATGACAGACGTGCAGACCGCCATCGCTCAGGCCACCGCGACCCTCGAATCGTTACGGCCGCTTGAGCAGGACATCGTCGAGGCCGCGGTGCTGGTGAGGGACTGCCTTGGCGCCGGCGGCAAGCTGCTGGTCTGCGGCAATGGCGGCAGCGCGGGCGACGCCGCCGATTTCACCACTGAATATGTCTGCCGTTTCCTAGGCGACCGCCGGCCTTTCCCCGCGATCAATCTCACCGCCGATGGCAGCCTGCTGACGGCGATCGGCAATGACTACGGTTTTGAGGAGATCTTTGCGCGGCAAGTGCGCGGCTTCGGCAAACCGGGCGACGTCGTGCTGGCTATTTCCACCAGTGGCCGTTCCAAAAACATTATTCGCAGTTTGGAGGAAGCCAAACAGATCGGCCTTCAAAGCATCGCCTTGCTCGGACGGGATGGCGGCGCAGCCAAGGGGCTCGCGACGGTAGACCTCGTTGTTCCCGGCCAGGTCACCGCGCGAATCCAGGAGGCGCATAAATTCATCCTCCACGTCATCTGCGAATTGGTCGATCCCTCACTGAAGACTTAGAGCGCCTTAGATTTTGTCATCCTGAGCTTGTCGAAGGATCAGTTCAATCTGCCTTTTATCAGGGTTGCGGACCAGCTCAGCGCGAGGTTTTGCAGAAGTTCTCGTCGTCGCAGAATCACACCGCCTAGGCTTGAGAAGCAAGGATTACAAGCTAGACTTCTGGTGTGTCCGTCGCCAATCAACAGCTTTTCACGGTGGAAGAGGCGCTTTCCCGCCTCGGCCAGAATAAGGAACAGGGCTGTCTCCTCGTTTCAAAAGACGCCGAACTGATTCATATCTTCGTACGCGACGGTTTTGTCGTCAGTGCCTCCGGTGCGGCCGCTGAGGGCAGAGGTGCGGTCGATCACGCCCTGCATTTACCCAATGCCTCCTTCACCTGGCTGCGCGGCGTTCAGCCCCCCGGGTCGAGCAAGAATCTCCATTTGAGCATTCGTGAAATCACGTCCGGCAAAGATGGTGACAAGCCGCAGATGATCCAGACCAATCGTCTGGCCGGCGTCGAGAAAAAGGGAAACGAATCCCAGTACAGATATTTCCTCGTTCCACACGACAAGCCGACAGAGAAAATTTTCCTCACCAAAACTTCCACGGTCATGGGTCGTGACCAAACGTCCGACCTGGTCATCGACAATTCCGACGTCTCTTGGCGGCATTGCATCCTGGATATTCAAACCCGCGGGATGTTCATCCTCGACCTCGACTCGACCAACGGCACCTACGTCAACGGCATGCTCGTCCGCGATGCGCATCTCGAGCACGGCGACCGCATCGAGCTCGGTCCCTGCCTCTTCACCATCAACCGCGAAGCGATCAACGTCCGTTAAGCGGCCTTGCCCTGTTTCGCGGGACGCCTAGAGTCGGCGTGATATGCTTTCGCGCTGGCCCCGGCCTTCCTTTTACGTGGTGATTTTTCTGGTCATCGCGCTCGACCAACTGACCAAGATGTGGGTCGCGGCGTCGTTTCAGCGGGGCGAATCGCGAGTCCTCATCCCCGGCTTTTTCAACCTGGCCTACGGACGAAATACCGGCATCGCGTTCGGCATGTTTCAGGGCGAGGGATTTCTCGTCGCCCTCTTCGTCGTCGGCCTGGCCCTGCTCGCCATCTACCACACGCGCGGTCTCAACTGGGCAAACTGGGAGCCGAATCTGGTCGGCGGTTGTCTCTGCGGCGGCGCGCTTGGCAACCTGATCGATCGCGCCCGCACCGGTTCCGTGGTCGATTTCTTCGACGTCTACATCGGCAGCTACCACTGGCCGACCTTCAATGTCGCCGACAGCTTCATCTGCCTCGCCGTCGGATGGATCGTGGTGAGACAGCTGAGAAGTTAGAGCATTTCAAAGTATCTCAATCCATTGTTCATAGAAGATTGCTTTAGTTATCCCGAAGGGATGACAGCACTTTAGCCGGTGGGTAAACCTGCCTTGGCAGGCGCCACCACCGGTCCCTAATTCCCATACTTCCGACCCTGGAGGGGTCGCATTTTGTGTCACCCTTCCAGGGTGAAAGTTAAAGAGGAACGTTTCCCGGTGGTGTCGCGCACTCCGTGCGCTTACCACCGGCTACGGTGCTGGCAAGCTTCCAGCTTGCGCCGAACCTGCTCGCGCAGTCGCGGAACTCTTGCGTGTACGACCAGGACTTTAATTCACTATCTACTTCAACAGAGGCTCGAAAATCTTCTTTTGCTCTGCGCGGTCGTAGGCTTCGTGCGGCGTGATGGTCCCCTGCTGCACCAATTCCAGCAACGAATCATCCATCAATTTCATGCCCAGTTTTTTCCCGGTCTGGATGATGCCGGGCAGCATGAATGTCTTCGATTCGCGAATGAGATTTCCCACCGCGGGCGTGTTGACCATGATTTCCAGCGCGATGACCCGCCCCGATCCGTCGGCCTTGGGCACGAGTTGCTGGCTGACGATGCCGCGCAGTGATTCGCTCACCATGGTGCGGATCTGGCCCTGCTGCTCAACCGGGAACGCATCCAGCACGCGATCGAGGGTCCGCGCCGCGTTGCTGGTGTGGAGCGTCGCGATGACCAAGTGACCCGTTTCCGACGCCGTGATCGCCAGGCTGATCGTCTCCAGGTCGCGCATTTCTCCCACGATGATGACATCGGGATCTTCGCGCAGGCTCGCCCGCAGCGCCGCGCCGAACGACTGCGTGTGCGCATGCACTTCGCGCTGCGTGATCTGGCAGCCCGCGGGCACGAACACGTACTCGATCGGGTCCTCCAGCGTGATGATGTGATCGCTCCGGTGCGTGTTGATTTCCTGCACCATCGCCGCCAGCGTGGTCGATTTGCCCGAGCCGACGGCCCCGGTCAGCAGCACCAGCCCGTTGTGATATTGGGTCAGCACCTTCAACTGCTCGGGCAACCCCAATTCGTCCATCGTCCGCACATTGGTGTTGATGATCCGGAACACCGCGTCGTGGCCCTTTCGCTGCCGTACCACGTTGGCGCGAAAGCGGGCCAGTCCCGGCACTTGGTAGCTGAAATCGAGGCCCTGCTTTTTCGCCAGCACTTCCTGCTGGTTCGCATCGAGAAAAGTCCGCACCAGCGCATCGGTATGCGTCGGGGTCAAAATCACGCCGTCATGGTAGAGCGGTTGCAGCGTGCCGTGACGCCGCATCAGCGCCGGCGCGCCCACCCCGAGATGCACGTCGGAAGCGTCCGCTTCGAACCCCAGTCGCAACAGTTCCGTGATCCCCATGCCGTCCGGCAGGCCGCTTTCGCTCGTCACCTCAACCTTGCCGTGGCTCTGGCCGTTCGCGGCCGGTGTCACCTGCGGCTCCGTCGCGGAGGGTGCTTTTTCCAGAGGAACGTCCGCTTGCACGGCGGCGCTTTCCACGGCCGAAGCCGCCGGGTTCAACGCCTGGCGCAAACCCTCCGCCTGGGCGGGATTGATGATCGTCTGCTCCAGCAGAAAATCGATTGCGGAAAGGTGAGGCATCGCCTGCAGCGCGGCGACCGCGGCGTGGTACTGGTCCAGATTGATCCAGCCGGAATGATACGCGGTGGAGAGAACGAACTCGTTATGCTCGGGAGTCATTGCTAGTGGCGACAAACCGCGATCATGGCAAACGTTGCGATCTCACGCAAGCCCGAGTCCTTGGTCATCCCATCTATCTATTTTATCTTCTCAGCCTCCGTCATCCTGAGCTTGTCGAAGGATCAGTTCAGCCTCCCGCCCATGCGTGCCGAATCCGAACTGATCCTTCAACAAGCTCAGGATGACTCAAGTTGACGAATTTCCTTATTCCTTAAACCACCCCGGCATCCTGATCGGCTTCAAGGAAGCCGTGCAGGTGGCGGATGCGCGTCGGATGCCGCATCTTGCGCAGCGCCTTCGCCTCGATCTGGCGGATGCGTTCGCGCGTGACGCGGAACTGGCGGCCCACTTCCTCGAGCGTGCGCGAATAGCCGTCGACCAGGCCGAAGCGCTGTTCCAGCACCGCGCGTTCGCGTTCGGTTAGCGTGTCGAGCACGTCACGAATCTTTTCCTTCAGCAGCGCGTAGGCCGTCATCTCGGACGGATTCTCCGCCGACTTGTCCTCGATGAAATCACCAAAAGTCGTGTCGTCGCTGTCGCCCACCTGGGCCTGGAGCGAAATCGGCTGCTGCGCCATGCGCAGGACCGCGCGGACGCGTTCCACCGGCAGACAAATTTCCTCCGCCACTTCCTCGGGCGTGGGCTCGCGACCGAACTCCTGCACCAACTGCTTCTGCACGCGCATCAGCTTGTTGATCGTCTCGATCATGTGCACCGGAATACGAATCGTGCGCGCCTGGTCGGCGATGCTGCGCGTGATCGCCTGCCGGATCCACCACGTCGCATAAGTCGAAAATTTGTAGCCGCGGCGATACTCGAATTTCTCCACCGCCTTCATCAGACCCATATTGCCTTCCTGGATCAAATCGAGGAACGACAGCCCGCGGTTCGTGTATTTCTTCGCGATTGAAATGACCAGCCGCAAATTCGCTTCGACCATCTCGGTCTTCGCCTTGTGTGCCTTGCGCAGCCATTCCACAAGCTGATGATGGTCCTCATGAAATCGCGTCAGGGGCATGCGCACCTGCTGCTCGACGTCCTGCAATTTCTGCTCGAGTTCCGAGACATGCGCCACATGCTCGCGGCTTTTGCTGCGCGACTTGTGCAGTTTTTCCAGCGAGCGCTCCGCTTCCACCAGTTCGTGGTGGTGATGCTCGCAAACCACGACGAATTCCTCGGTCACCTTCTGCTTGTAATAGAAACGGACGAAAAGCTTTTGCAGCGCGCTGTCGGTCTTCGCGAATTCCTTTTCGAATTTGGCCAGCGAATTGGGATGGGCCCGGCCCTTGACAACTTTCGCATAGGCCTGGTCGGCTTTTTGATTGGCCGATTCGACGCTCCGCACCAGCGCCTTCAAGGTGGAAAGATATTTGTCACGGCTGTCGATCTTCTTGTCCTGGATGACGCGGTCGAACCGTTCGCGGCCCTGCTCCAGTTTGCGGGCGAGATTGAGATACTCGCGCGCGGTGAACCCGAAACGGTTCAGGTGTTTTTGCACCATGCTCTCGGCGTCTTCGATGCGTTTGGAAATTTCGACTTCCTGCTCGCGCGTCAGCAGCGGCACCTGGCCCATCTGCTTGAGGTACATCCGGACCGGATCGTCGAGAATATCGAGCTTCGCGTCGGTCTTCTCCTCGTCGGAAAGCTCCTCTTCCGTGCCCGCGGCGGTTTGCTTGTAACGATCCACCTCGGACGCGTCGATGACGTCGATTTCGAGGTTGCGCAGGAACATGATGATCGCCTCAAGCTCCTCAGGATTATTGACACTCTCCGGGATCGCCTCGTTCAAGTCGTCCCAGGTCAGGTAACCCTGGTCCTTGGCCAGCTTGACCAGATCGCGCAAGCGTTCCTGCCGTTCCGGCTGGCCGGTCCAAACGGCCTGCACGCCCTTGGCGTCCTTGGCATGCGAATCGGCAATCGATTTCGAAGGCGCGGCCACCGACGATGTTCCCTCGGTTTTGTGGTTCTTCTTATGACCGTTTTTCAGCCCATTCTTGACCTCGACCTTTTCGCTCTTGACGTGTCCGTTTTTCGCCGGCTTGGAAGTCGAGGCCGATGCCTTTCGGGCGGGAGCACTTTGACGATGGTTTTTAGAGGTGGCTTTGGGCGTGATGGATCGGCTCGATTTGGGCATGGTCGTGGGAGAAACGGTGAAAGACGTGGAACTTATTAGTCTGCTTCACAGATGCCCCGCGGTCAAGGTACAATTTGCGTCAGGCCATGCGTCCAGCGAGCATGCGCAAATCGCTCGCAAACTGACCATAATCGCGGCTCGTGTTACGGCTCCAAATCGGGGAATTGCCTCCGGATGACTTGAATCTCCATCAGATATTTCAACCGTTCGTCCACGGAAAGCTCATCCGACTTCGTGGCCAAATTCAGCATCTGCAGCCGCTGCTGCTTCCAGCGCTTTTCGAGATTGCTTACCAGCTTGTCGGCATATGCCTCCACCGTCGTCTCCGTCGGCACGGGCGGCGGTTCGAAAAGGAGCCCGGCGAGATAATCGCGCGTCCGGTCGTCGCATTCCTCCATGAATTGCGTCGCATTTTCGAAAGCGTCATGCGCGTGCGCGTCGAGCACCCGCACCAGCACTTCCGCCCCGCCCAGGCCTTCGAGCCAGGCATGATCGAGCCGGCGGCTGACCTGCGGCGCGATTTCCGGGCTCGTCAAAAGAAGCGAAATTAGCGCTTCAATAATCGGCGTCGCCTGAATCGGTTCTGGCAGCTCGACCTCTGGGGCAGGGAAATCCGCGGTGCTTTGGCCGGTGGCCGGTGCGCCGGGATACGAGCGCTGCTGGGTTTCCGCGCGGCGAATTTGCGCCTCCGCCTTGCGCACTTCCTCCTCCAGAACCGAGCGCGAAACTTGCAGTCGGCGCGCCACATCGAGGAGAAATCCTTCGCGTTGCACCGCATTCGGAATCTTCGCGATGACCTGCGCCATCTTCGCGGCGACCACGCCCCTTCCGCGCGGGCTGGCAACGTCCTCCTGCTCGCACGTCGTCTCGAGCAAATGTCGCGTGTAATCCTTCGCGTCATGCAAAATATTTTCGAAGACTTCCACCGGTTGCTTGCGCAAAAGGCTGTCGGGATCTTCACCCGCCGGAATGCGCGCGATGCGGACCTGCAGGTCTTCCTTCAGCAACACGTCGATCGTCCGTTGCGCCGCGGCCTGACCCGCCCGGTCTGCGTCGAAGCAGATCACCACCTCCTTCGCGATTCGCTTGAGAATACGCGCATGCGGCTCGGTAAACGCCGTCCCCTGCGGCGCGACGACGTTGCGAATCCCGTGCTGCCAGCAGCGCATCAGGTCGATCTGCCCCTCGCAAAGAATCGCGGTTCCCGCTTCGATGATCGGCCGCTTCGTCTTGTTCAGGCCAAAAAGAATCCGGCTTTTCACGAAGATCGGCGTTTCGGGCGAGTTGACGTACTTTTGCGCCTTCGCTTCGGGATCGAGCAGACGTCCGCTGAAAGCCACGACCTCACCCGCGTCGTTGTGAATCGGAATCATCAGCCGCCCGCGAAAGAAATCGTAAGTCGTGCCTCTCTCCGAGGTCGCAATCAGCTTGCCCGTCTCCAGCGCCTCCTGGCTGTAGCCATTCTTGCGCGCCCACTTCATCGTTGCGTCAAAGCTGTCCGGCGCGTAGCCGAGGCCGAATTCCTCCGCCAGCGCATCGGGAAAATCACGGCTCCTCAGATAGGCCCGCGCCGGTTCGGCCGCCGGATCAGTCTTGAGCAGCTTGTGCCACCAACCCGCCACGGCCGCATAGAGCGCCAGCAACTCCTCGCGCCTGCCCCGGGCCGCTGGATCGTAATTACCGCTCGCTTCGGGAATCACAATGCCCGCCGCGCTGGGCCAGACGCCGGATTGCCTCCGGGAACGTCATGTTCTCCATCAGCATCAGAAACTTGAAAACGTCGCCGCCGTGACCGCTGCTGAAGCACTTGAAAATCTGCTTCCCCGGATCGACGTAAAACGAGGGCGTCTTTTCCTTGTTAAACGGACTCAGCGCCTTGAACTTCGCGCCGGATTTCTTCAGCGGCACATAACTGCCGATCACGTCGACGATGTCGCTGGCATGGCGCACCTGCTCGACGATTTCGGGGGGAATAATGCCGGCCATGACGACTCGGACTTTACAGTAACCGCAGCCAGATTCCTACCATCGTGAATCGATTCGATTACGTTGTGAATTCCGCAAAGGTCTCTCTTTTAGGATTCTGTCATCCTGAGCCTGTCGAAGGATCAGTTCAGTTGCCTTTTCAGGGTAGCCAGGCCAACTCGTTGTCCGGGTTCGCGCGGAGCCCTTTCGCGCGAACAGGAAGCGATAGTTTTTGGCGGTAGCAGACCGCCGGTACACACCGAACTGATCCTTCGACAGGCTCAGGATGACGATTGTTTAGAGAACGGTTTTCGCAGAGGTCTCGACTTTTGCTGGTGGATACCCGACGTGATAAAAACTTTTTGTGGCCTGTACCCCGAAAACAGCAAAAATCAACTCCCGCCTGAGCTTTATCCTGGCTTGGGCGATTCTCTGTTTCACGATGGCGAATGCGAAGGCCAATCATTGAACGGGGGCCCTTGATCTCCTGACTCAGATGACGGAATTAAGGAGTTTTGCAGTGCTCTCTGGAAGGGTCGCTGGGCTCACCGATCCGATTTCGTGAGAAACCGGACGTAGGCTTCGACCAGCGCGTAGAGAATAAAGAAAAGCGCCGTGATCCAAAAAGTCGCCGGATAGCCCGTGACGCAATCGAGCAGAATGCCGATCCACGTCACGACCACGCCCAGCGCCACGGAGAGCAAAATCCCCGACCAAAAGAAGCGGCAGAGCCGAAGCGCAATTCCCGCCGGAGCGATGACCAGCGTGAACACCAGCAGGATTCCGACGATCTGGCTGGCCAGCGTGACCGAGACGGCCAGCACCGCCATGAAAGCCATCGAGAGCCCCGGCAGCGACAGCCCCCGCGCTTCCGCCAGTCGCGGCTGCGTGCTGGCAAAAAGAAGGCGTCGCGAGAAAATCGCCAGCGCGGCCAGGCTCACCAGCGACAACACGATCATCTCCATGATCTGGCCGCCGGAAACGCCAAAGATATTGCCGAAGAGAATCGCCTTGGCCTGTCCCGCAAAACCGGAATAGAGACTGAGAAACAACGTGCCCAAACCGAGGGCCATCGAGAGCACCATGCCGATGGCCAGGTCGTTGCGATGAACCTTGTCGCCCGCCGCGCCCATGAAAAGTCCCGATCCCACGGTGAGCAAAAGCATGCCTTCCAGGGAACTCAGCCCAAGGATCGCCGCACCGGCCGCGCCGGCGAAACCGATATGCGCCAGCGCATGCGCGGCAAATCCCGCGTTCCGCATGATGACAAAATAGCCGACGATCGCGCCGAGGATCGCCGCCAGCGTTCCGGCGATCAGCGCGTTCTGGACAAACTCGTAGCCGAGATAATTCGTAAGCGTTGCTAATCATGATGATGGTCGCAATCCGATTCGGTGACGTTGCCTTCCGCCGACATCGACGAAGACCCGGTTTTCCACCCGCACGACGTCGATCTCAAAGCCGTAAAGTTTCGACAGCGAAGCCGAGGTGACCACGTCGTCGAGCTTGCCCAAAACCGCGCCGCCCCCGGCCATGTAAAGCACGCGATCCATGACGTGCATGAGCGGATTCATGTCGTGCGCGACGAAAAGAATGGTCGTGCGGGTCAGCGCGTTTCACCCGCGCCACGCATTCGATCAGCAGCGCCTGATTCTTGGGATCGAGGCTGGCCAGCGGTTCGTCGAGCACCAGATTCTTGGGATCACCCAGCAGCGCCTGGGCCAGCATCACGCGCTGGCGCTCGCCGCCGGAAAGCACCGAGAAAGGGCGCTTGGCGTAACGGGCCGCGTCAGTCACTTCCAGCACGCGGTCGACTTCCTGCTTCGACGCGCGTGAGGTCCACGGAATGCCCCACCGGTCGCCATGGCAGGCCGCCTCCACCAAAGCGCGCGCGCTCAGCGCCGTCGAGTCGAATCCGCCGTGGCCCTGCGGCATATAACCGATTTGCCGCGCCGCCTGGCGCGGCGACATCCCGAGCACTTTGATCTGTCCCCGCGTCGGCGCCAGCGTGCCGATGATCGCCCGCACCAGTGTCGTCTTGCCCGGCGCCGTTGGGCCCGAAAATTCCAATGAATTCGCCCGCGTCGATCGTCGCGTTGACGCCGGACAGAATCTCATTCCCGCCCAGGGTGATCGTCAGGTCGGAGATTTGCAGCGCGGGCGTCATGGTTGGGTTGATACGGTACTCGAGTTTAAATTGGTGAAAACAATTCTGTCATCCTGAGCTTGTCGAAGGATCAGTTCTGCCCGTCCTAGGGAACGCAAACGAAACTGACCATGCCGAGCTCGATGGCTGAACTCGGAGTCCCTTACTGCCTTTTAGCACCAAGCGCCGCCTGAACGCCATCCAACTCGTGCATCATCCAGTCGACATAGCTTTTCTCGGTCAGGCGGCTGCGTTTCCGTCACGCCCACGACGGGAATGCCCGACGTCCGGGCGATTTTCTGAATTCGGTCCGTTGTCGGATCAGTCACCTGGCTGTTATAGAAAAGAATTTTCGCCGTTTTCGACGTCAGGCTTTTTTCGAAAGCAGCGGTCTGGTCCGCCGTCGGCTCGGCGTCGTTCATGATCTTCACCTGAAAATCATAGTTGAGCATCTTGAAACCGAGCGCGTCGGCCATGTAACCAAATACCGGCTCCGTCGCGGTCACCTTGACCCCCGTCGTCATGCTTTGGAGTGCCGCGATCTTATCGAGCTCCGGCTTCATCGAGGCGTTGAAATCGTCCAGCCGCTTTTCATCCGCGCCAGCTCCAACGGGATCAATCTTCCCCAGCACTTCCACCAGCTTCGCGCCCAGCGCCGGCATCGTCTTCGGCGAATACCAAATGTGGGGATTGTCGCCGTCCTTGGCGCCGATCAGATCGGCCACATTGATGACTACGCGCCCCGGTTTGCCGCCGGTCGCGAGCAGCTTTTCCATCCACGGGTCGTAACTGATGCCGCTGTAAATCACCATGTCGGCATCCGCCACCGACCGCGCCGTCTCCGCGTTGGAGGTGAATTCGTGCGGATCCTGATTCGGATTCGTCAAGATGCTCGTCACCGTAGTATGGCTGCCGGCGATCTGCTGGGCCACGCCGCCGTAAAAGTTTTCCGCCGCGACAATTTTAAGGTTGTCCGCGGGTGAGGGGAGGGCGATCAGCCAAAGACTGACGATGCAGGCGACTGACAGGAGTATTTTCATGGCTCATGAGTTCTACAATAAACGCAAGTAAGTTGCAATAAATCATGCAATAATTGCGTCGGCGCTGTCCTTCCTCGGGTGGCCCGGACTACTTCGCTGTCCGGGAGCAGGAAGCCGCTTCCGACACGGCTGCTTCCGGTCCGAAAAACCCGTCTGCTTACGTGTCCAAAGAAAGTGTTTGTGCTCACAAACTTTAATAGTTGACAGTCATCTCCTTTGTTGGCACAACATCGGAAACCATGAAGGAAATCGCCCCCTCCCGGCCCATCTGGCGGCGCACCCTGGGCGAATCGTCGCTGCCGGAAGTTCACCGCACCATCGGCGTGCCCGTCGGCGACATCCTTCTGGAAGAAGCTGGCCGCCTTTTCCGGCCCCGGTTATCCTCGTCGCGGTCGGTTACATGGACCCCGGCAACTGGGCGACCGATTTGCAGGGCGGCGCGCAATTCGGCTTCCTGCTCCTGAGCGTCATCCTGATCTCCAATTTCATGGCGATCCTGCTCCAGCATCTCTGCATCAAGCTCGGCGTCGCCACGGGACGCGACCTGGCCCAGGCCTGCCGGGACCATTATCCGATGCCGGTGGTCTGGTTCCTGTGGATTTTGTGCGAGATCGCCATTGCGGCGTGCGACCTGGCCGAGGTGGTCGGCTCGGCGATCGGGCTGCAGCTTCTCTTCGGCATCCCGCTCGTCTGGGGCTGCTTGATCATGTGCGCCGACGTGCTGGCCGTGCTTTATCTCCAAAACAAGGGCTTCCGCTACATCGAGGCGCTCGTCGTCACCTTGATCGCCACCATCGGCATCTGCTTTGCGGCGGAACTGTTTTGGGTCAAGCCGAGCCTGACCGGCGTCCTGCTCGGCTTTGTCCCCAGCATGGACATCGTGAAGGACCCCCAAATGCTTTATGTCGCCATCGGCATTATCGGGGCGACGGTCATGCCGCATAACCTTTACCTCCATTCCTCCATCGTGCAGACCCGCAAGTTCGAGCGCACCCCGGAGGGGAAACG
Organism: uncultured Verrucomicrobiae bacterium; assembly: GCA_963812985.1. Lineage (GTDB taxonomy): Bacteria > Verrucomicrobiota > Verrucomicrobiia > Methylacidiphilales > UBA1321 > JABDGH01. The sequence continues at coordinate 811,826 of CAWEXI010000005.1, read as the reverse complement.
GGAGGCGATCAAGTTCGCCACCATCGATTCGACCACGGCGCTGATGTTCGCCCTCTTCATCAATGCGGCCATCCTGATCCTGGCGGCGGCGGCCTTTCACTGGTCGGGCCATGCGGATGTGGCCGAGATTCAGGACGCCTACAAGCTCCTCAGTCCCGCTCTCGGCGTGGGGGTCGCCAGCATCATCTTTGCCTTGGCCCTGCTCGCTTCCGGTCAAAACTCGACCCTCACCGGCACGCTCGCCGGACAGATCGTCATGGAAGGCTTCCTCAACATCCGCCTGACCCCGTGGCTCCGCCGCTTGATCACCCGGGGCCTCGCCGTCGTCCCCGCCGTCGGCATCATGCGGTTACTACGGCGAAAGCCACGCCACCGACTTGCTGGTCGCCAGCCAGGTGGTGCTCAGCATGCAACTCGGCTTCGCCATCTGGCCGCTGATGCGCTTCACCGATGATAAAGCCAAGATGGGCGAGTTTGCCAATCGGTCCTGGCTCAAAATCGTCGGTTGGACGACCGTCGCCGTCATCATTGTGCTCAACGTCTGGCTGATCTTCACCACCGTCGCGCCCGATTCTGTCCAGGACCCCGTCTTTAAATTCCTCGGCTGGCCTGTGCCGGCTCCTTAATCATGGAACGCGATCATGTATAAAAAAATTCTCATCCCCCTGGAAAATAGCAAAGCCGATCGGGCCATTCTCGATCACATCAAACCGCTCGCGAAATGGACGGGTGCCAGCCTCCTGCTCATGCACGTCGCCGATGGCTGGGTCGCGCGCAATTACGAGCAACTCAAACTCGCGGAAAGCGAGGAAATGAAAACCGACCGCGCCTATCTGGAAAGCGTCGCCCACGATCTGCGCGAGGAAGGTTTTGAAGTCGAGCATGTCCTCGCCATGGGGGAACCCTCCGACGAAATCGTCAAATTCACCCACAAACATCACGTCGACCTCATCGCCATGTCCACCCACGGACACCGCTTCATCGGCGATCTCCTTTACGGCAACACCGCGGACAAAGTTCGCCATCTCGTGGACGTGCCCGTCCTCCTGCTCAAAGCCAAAAATTAAAAAGGTTCGGTGGAGTAACGTGCCAGAGGGGGGAATCGAACCCCCGACCAAGGGCTTATGAGTCCCCTGCTCTACCGCTGAGCTACCCTGGCTAAGTCATTTACCATATTACACCTACATTGCGTTAAGTCGTTTCGTATCCTGATCCGCAATCTGATACCATGTCATGAATACGGTTGAAAAGCCAAGTTTTTGCGAATGAGCGCGACCGTGATCCTTCTGAAGATACGCCCCATGTTCAACTTGGGGTGAGGTCCAAGAAAAACGCTTTCACGGCTGGGTCAATTCCAGACGAATGAAATCTTTGCTTGCCCTGTTGGTATTAACTTCAACTTTCATGATGGGATCGCCCGTGTTTGCATCCGTCCCTATCTGCTGGAAAATATCAGGAATAACTGTGGATCCAATTCTGCAAATCCGTAGACGACTGTAAGTCGAGTGTGATTCCGGTTTTCAACGCGTATTGGCGATAAGTTAGAGTCAGATACTGGGTTCCGGGATTTGGGTTGTATCCACGCCTATAGCAGGCAATGCTTGGCGATCCGTCGCACTCATAGGTACTGTGGGGTTAATATTGTGGAAATACTTGAACAAGTTGGACGGCGCGCGCGTCGTCATGGGCCCGGGCGACGTTTCCTTCGGCGAAGACCAGAACACCAAGCCCGACGCGAAGGGTCACAAGGGACATCTCTCCGGCACGGTCGGAAACGAGCCATGCGTGACCTTCATGTTTCAACTCAAGGGCCCGTCCACCATCAACCAGCCGGGCCATTTTAAGTAGGTCGTTGACTTGCTTGGAATTATTCTAGACGATACTAGCGCATTGTAATGCAAAGTAGAATCTTGCCCTTGCTGGTATTGTTCGCGGCTTTCTTTTTATCTGGCGTCAGGGCTGACGCCCACGATTTTATCATAACTGTTGTTGGAAATGAGCAGGAAATGGATGGCTCTCTCAAAAAAGATGGTCTTCCGATCGTGATTTGTCCCAAAGCAGGCATCCACCAACTGAATGGGTATCCCATGGATCAACCATCGAAGAATTGCTTTTTCGTGGTGATTCAAAATGGGCAAACGGTTCCCGACGTATTAACGATGGGTGCCTCGGCGTGGTTTGAGTGCATCCAATTCAAAATAAAAAACAGTTCCGGCAAGGTTTATACTGTCGAGCACAGACAGATTAGTTGGGCAGCCAATCCAATGGTAACTTGGGCTTTTCCAAGCAGAGGGATTCGAGCCATTCCGGTCGATTTCACGAACGGCGCAATGGAGGGTTGGGAAGGTCTCCCTCCGCCTCCAGAAACCCCGGAGATCGTCACAATGACGGCGACATTCACGTACTACGACAAGGGGAAATCAATCTCTGTAAGCTCAAAACCAACTGATGTCTTGCTAAGTTCGGGGAATTAAGCGCGGACTCACAACGTGCTTTCATCATGGGATGATTTGGGAAAAACTGTTTTCCGATGAACACGGCTGCCGTCGGCGCCTCGCTGCACCAATATTTCCTTTCGCCCCGGTTCTGGGACACCACCGGTTTCGCGCTGCGCAACTGGATCGCCTCGGTACTCGCCCTTTATCTCGCCTTCGCCCTGCAACTTGAGTCGCCTTATTGGGCCTGGCTCACTGTCTGGCTCGTCGCGCAACCCACGCCGGGCATGCTCCTTTCCAAAAGCGTGTACCTTGTCATCGGCACTCTGGCTGGGGCCGTTTTTGGCGTCACGCTGATCGCGCTCTTTGCCCAAACGCCCGAGTTTTTTGTCCTGGGTCTCGCGCTTCTGGTCGGTGGCTGCACCGTCGCTTCCAATCTCCTCACCAATTTTCGCGCTTACGCCACAGTCCTGGCCGCCTACAGTTCCGGCCTCATCGCGTCGGGCGCGATTAACGCGCCGGATCAGGTCTTCTTCATCGCGATGGCCCGGACCGCCTGCATCCTCACCGGCATCGGCTGCGCCATTTTTGTTTCCGCCATCTTCGCTCCCTACCGATCCGAAGCCCAGGCCCGCGCGAAATTACTCGCCGTTCTTCAGGACGCCGCCCGGCGCGCCGTTTTCCCCTGGCAAGGCAGCAACGAAGAGCGCCTGCGCATCGGCCGAAAGTTGATCTTCGACCTCATCGCGCTCAACACCCTTATCGAATTCGCCGCAGCCGAGTCGGGCACCTTCCGTCTTCTTGCCAACCAGGCTCGCAGCTTGATCGCCCATATCTTCAGCCTCATTTCCGCCCGGCGCTCCCTCGACGCCCACCTCGAACGCTGCGGTTGGCCCCGGCACGACGCCCTCGACGCTTTCCACGAAGTCGTCGTCGCTTTTCTCAATGCCATGCCCGGCCAGTTGGAACGCGGCCGTGTCACCGAGTTGATCGAATGGGTCCGGGTCCTGCGCGCGCAACTCGAGAGCTTGCGGCCCGAGCAGGAAATCGCCTCCGCCGATGAAGTCGTTTCGGAACGATTCGTCATCGACCGCCTCGACGATCTCCTCCTCCACTTGCACGGCGCGCTCGAGGATTGGCGCGACATCCTCCAGGACCGCTGGAGCAACGAGCCGCGCCTCATCCTCAATTTCCACCGCGACATCCGCGCCGCCTGGATCAACGGCCTCCGTGCCTTCATCGCCATTGCCGCCACCGGCGCCTTCTGGATCGCCAGCGCCTGGGATCACGGCCCGCTCGCCCTCGTCTTCGTCTCCGTGCTGATGAGTCTCTTTTCCTCCAACCCGCACCCTGACCAAATCGGCTGGGCCTTTCTCAAGGCCGGTATCGTCGCCCTCTTCCTTGCTTTGATCTGCAAATATTTCTTCCTGCCCGTGAGCTCTGACTTCGAAATCCTCGCCGCCATGCTTTTTGTCATCCTGATCCCTCTGGGCTTCATCCTTTACAATCCTCCAACCGCGCCTTTGGCGGGAGGGTTTTCCTTCGTCTTCGTCACTTTGCTCCGCCCGCTCAATCCCATGGTCTACGATTTGTCCGACACTTTGAACACCGGCCTGGCCATCCTGGTCGGCGTCCTTTTTGGAACCCTCTCCTACCAATTGATTCTTCCGCCCAATCCCAAGGCCGCGCGTCGTTACGTCACCTTCCGCATTCGTCTCGGCCTGGAGCGGCTCGCCCGCATGGAACCGGTTCCGCCCACCTCGTCGCATTGGGAAACGCGCATGTATGATCGCGTCAGCCGCCTTAACGACCCGCAAAATCTTTCCGGCACACCCACCGACGAATGGCTCGACGCCGGCTTGAGTGCCCTCACTCTCGGCAATGAAATCCTCCGTCTCCGCCGCTGGCTCGCCACGGAGAAAATCGCGTCTCCCGTCCGGACGGCGGTGACCGTCATCATCGACGCCTTCAGCCGCTTTCTTCCCGAGCCCCAACACGCCGCCACCGCGCTGACCGATCGCAGACAGGAGATCGCCAGCCTCGATCCCGGCCCCGCCGAACCGGAGCGCCGTACCTGGGCCCGGATCATGGGTGCGCTCGACGAAATGCAATTTTTCCTAACCAACCATCCGCGCCTCATCCATTCCCGCGAAATCATTTGATCCCATGCTCAAGGAAATCAATATCTACGGCATTTTCTTCGCGCCTTTCGTCGGCTATTTGTTCTTCGCCCTGCTCATCTTTATTCCGGTGCGCATCTTTTTGGATCGCATCGCCATCCAACGTTGGGTCTGGCATCGTCCGCTTTTCGACGTCTCCATCTTCATCATTATCCTTTCGCTTATCGGCCTCATGTTTAGTTAAGTTCGACCATGCGCCTCGCTCTTTTCCCCACCCTCGATCCTTTGACACGGCGCCGCTATCTCTTCACGGCCGGTACTGTCCTCGTCGCCGTTGCGCTCGCCTGGGCGCTCTGGTGGCATTACCTCCGTTCCCCATGGACGCGCGACGGTCGCGTGCGCGTCGAAGTCGTCGACGTCGCCGCCCAAATCTCCGGGCAGGTCGTCAGCCTCAATGTCGTCGATAACCAAAAAATCCAGAAAGGCGACGTCCTTTTCACCATCGATCCGGTCGATTATCGCCTGGCTCTTGTCCAGGCCGAGGCCAGTGTCCAGAGCCGCCAGTTCGATCTCCAGGTCGCTCAGCAAAACGCCCAGCGGCGGCAGCAACTCGGCGCCGAGGCCATTTCCACCGAGGAAAAAAATACCTCCCAAAGCACCGCGCAGGTCGCCGAGGCCAGTTTTCAGGCCGCGCTCGCCGCCCGCGACCAGGCCCGCGTTAACCTCGACCGCACCACCATCCGCTCGCCAGTCAACGGCTACGTCACCAATCTCACGCTACGCATTGGCGATTATGCTACGCCCGGCCAGACCAAGATGACCCTCGTCGACAGCGATTCGTTTTGGATCGTCGGCTACTTCGAGGAAACCAAGCTGCCGCAAATTCACGAAGGCGATTATGCCCACGTCCGGTTGATGGGTTGGGGACCTGAAATCGCCGGCCATGTCGAAAGCATCAGTTGGGCGATTGCCGATCCCAACAGCGCGTCGAATGAGCGCGGCCTCGCCAACGTCGACCCCATCTTTACCTGGGTCCGCCTGGCGCAGCGTCTGCCCGTCCGGATTCACATCGATCACATTCCCGATCCCGTCCGTATCGCCGCCGGTCAGACCTGCACCATCGTTCTCCAGCACGGCAAAAAACTGTGGACCGCACAGGGTCGCACCTTCCTTGGCCACGAATGGTAGCCGCATCAGTGGTAGCCGCCGCTGTCCTTAGCGGCGGTCCCTTTTTTCCGTCGTAGCCGCGCTCGTGAGAGCGTTGCCCTCCGTAGGTACCCGTTCCATTCCGTGCGACGGGCAGCTTTATTTCCCCGCCCGAACCGCAGCGACTTCCGCCTTCGCTTTTGCGAGATCGGCCTGAAACGCCGCATTCGCCATCAGCTTCGTAAACATCGCCTGCGCCAGCGTGCGGCCCGCCTCGACATCACTTGGAAAATGCACTCCGCCGATCACGCGATCATCTCCGATCTGCCGCCCGCGCGCCAGGATCGCCTCCTTCAAATCAGGAGCCAGTTCGGCGAGAATCAATGCCGTTAGTGTCGAGAAAGTCGAATGCCCGCTCGGATAAGAAGCATTCCCCGGCACATCGATCGGCGGATGGACCCGCGCATCCTGCAGAGGCGGCCGGGGCCGATCCCAGAATTTTTTTCCCGCGTTCACGATCGGATGCTCATCGGCATCAACCCGCGCAAATAGGCTCGCCGTCACCGGCAGATTCTTCGCCGTGTACCAAGGCCCCATCACGTCCTTGAACAGCCAGACATTCAGGTGCACCTCCTCCTTGATTCGCGCCACCTCCTCCGGCGTCCGCGTCGCCTGCTTCTGCAAAATAAAATCGATCTCCTTCAGCGTCGTCGGTGAGCCATCCGCGGGCGGATTCGGTAGCAGCCCCTTAAGGTCAATCGTCGCCGGATCGAAATACGGCGCAGCATTGGCATTCGCTGCACCCATCGAGCTGTCGTCCTTGGCCTGGACGTTAAGCGTCAGTGCAAACAACAGCGCCAGCAGCGCATAAGGAAGCCTTTTCATCGCAACCACGATACGGCGGGCGCCCTCACGCGATCAATCCGCGAATACGCCGCCATCCAAAAGTAACCGGGTGTGTCATCCTGAGCCTGTCGAATCTTGACCGTTGGGAACGGTCAAGATGGAATCGTCAGCAGGCGATCCTGCAGGGTGAGGGTGAGCGGAAGCGAACCGAGTCAACGATCTCACTATTTCCCTTCTCAGTTTCTGTCATCCTGAGCTTGTCGAAGCCTTTTCTACGAAGTATCCGGAACTGATCCTTCGACAAGCTCAGGATGACAGAAGCCTAAAAGTGCATTTGCAGTGAACGTTACCCCTCCGTCTCTTCCTTCACCGCGTGCCGCTGCAAATCCTCCAGCGAAACGAACTCCAACGCCGAGATATGCGTCGCCGACAGCACCACACGCCGGCGCCATCCCCGCATCCAGCGCCTGCTTCCATCGCGTCACGCAAAGACACCAGCGGTCGCCCGGTTCCAGCCCGGCAAATTGATACTGCGGAATCGGCGTGCTCAGGTCATTGCCCATCGTGCGGCTGAAGGCCAGAAACTCCGCCGTCACCTCCACGCAAACCGTATGCAGCCCGTAATCGCCCGGACCCGTCCGGCAATAGCCATCGCGATAAAATCCCGTCATCGGCGAAAAACAACACGGCAGCAGCTTGCCACCCAGAACATTCGTACGAATCGATTCAGCCATAAGTTAGTTTAACGGATGCGCCAAACTTGTCGAGGTACCCGTCGGACCTGCGCTCAGCTGTAGTTCTCCTGTAGCCGCGCTCGTGAGAGCATGGTTCCCTCGTTCCCAAACTCCGTTTGGGAACGCAATTGTCCGAGCAGTTCCATTGCCTGCCTTTTTCCCCCTCCAAATTCCGTTAATGCTTCCCTCGGTATCCTTCCCCTCGGCAACCGCCCTCCGCAGGAGCGATTTCCCTTGCGCCCTCGCGCCCTTTGCCGGGATGATTTCCGCCCCTATGGCAGAACCAGCAGCAGTCGCAAAGATGGAGAAGATCGTCGCCTTGTGCAAACGGCGCGGCTTCATCTTCCAGTCCTCGGAAATCTACGGCGGCCTCAACGGCGCGTGGGATTACGGCCCGCTCGGCGTCGAGCTCAAGCGCAACCTCAAGGACTACTGGTGGAAATGCATGACCCAGCTCCGCGACGACATCGTCGGCTTCGACGGCTCCATCCTCATGAACGCCGCCGTCTGGAAAGCCAGCGGCCACGTCGACACCTTCTCCGATCCGCTCGTCGAATGCATGCTCACCAAGAAGCGTTACCGCGCCGACCAGATCGAGCCGCAGAGCGGGATGGCGTACTATTATAATGGAGTGATCACGACTCGGCCGGACAAAGACACTTCAGTTTGAATCAGTTCGCCGTTTTGGTGCCGAAAGGTAAACCTGAGGCATCTGCTGAGAAACTCGCGCGACAGTTTTATATGAGCCGAGGTCTGGCAGAAAACGAAATCGTTGGCGTCAGCTTAGACAGAAAAGAAGCAACTCGAGAATTCCACCGCCTTCAACCCCGAGAACGGCGCGCAGCTTTCCGAGCCGCGCACCTTCAACCTTATGTTCAAGACCTACGTCGGCCCGGTCGAAGACGACTCCTCCATCACCTACCTCCGCCCCGAAACCGCGCAGGCCATGTTCGTCCAATTCAAGAACGTGCTCGATGTCTCGCAGAAAAAACTTCCCTTCGGCATCGCGCAAATCGGCAAGGCCTTCCGCAACGAAATCAACCCGCGCAACTTCACCTTCCGCTCGCGCGAATTCGAGCAAATGGAAGTCGAGTTCTTCGTCAAGCCCGGCACCGGCCCCGAGTGGCTCGAAAAGTGGCTCGAGGAACGCCTCGCCTGGTACGAAGCCATCGGCATCCCGCGCGCCAAAATCCACGTCCTCACCGTCCCCGACAAGGACCGCGCGTTTTACTCGCAGGGCACCTACGACCTCGAATACGAATTTCCCTTCGGCATCCAGGAACTCGAAGGCATCGCCCATCGCGGCAACTACGATCTCACGCAGCACCAGGAGCACAGCGGCAAACCGCTCGAATATTTCGACGAGGAAACCAAGACCAAATATCTCGCCCGAAGTCGTCGAGCCCAGCGCCGGCGTCGACCGCACCGTGCTCGCCATTCTCTGCGAAGCCTACGACGAGGAAACGATCAAGGACGAGGAGAGCGGCAAGGAGGAAATCCGCATCGTGCTCCGCTTCACGCCGCGCATCGCGCCGATCAAGGCCGGCATCTTCCCGCTGCTCAAAAACAAACCTGAATTGGTCGCCATAGCCCAAAGACATTTACAAGACGCTCCAGCCGCTTGCTCAAAGTCACCTACGCCGACACCGCCGCCATCGGCCGCCGTTACCGCCGCATGGACGAAATCGGCACGCCCTTCGGCATTACCGTCGATTTCGAAACGCATCGAAGGCGCCAAGGAAGCGTCCACCTCCGCCACCGGCACGCCGATCTCCGCCGGCCAAAAAGACACCGTCACTCTCCGCCATCGCGACACCATGAAGCAGGAACGCATCGCCATCACCGATCTGCCCGCATACTTGCTGACGAAGGTTGCGTAGTAGATGTCTCCGTGGTAGCCGCCTCCGAGGTAGCCGCCGCTGTCCCTAGCGGCGGTTTGGTCTCATCCTCCGGTAGCCGTCGCACTCGCGTGTGACGGATCGCAAAGCGACTTTATTAAAGCCCCCGTCATCCTGAGCGAGGCGAGCGGTAGATACGCTTTTCCCATCGTAGGAGGCCGAGCCGAGTCGAAGGACCCACATCGCATCAGAAAGCGGAAGGTCTTTCCAGCCAGGATTTCTTTTCTCAAAGAGCGCGATTTTTGCTCGCGACCTGCCTTTTAGCTGCTTTTCCCTCGCAATGGCGCTTTCGATGTCCTGAAAGAATTCGTAGTAAACCAGTTGATTGATTTTGTATTCTTGGTGAAGCCTTGGGACGCTGCTTTTGTGCTTCTACACACGGCCAGACAGATCGCTCGTCACACCGATATAAGGCAGCGGGAGTGACTGCTCACGATGTAGTCCATCCCTCCCTTGGCTATCATCCGGGAAAAGAAGTTAGGTCCTTCGACTTCGGCTCGGTGAACCTTTTATCGGCAAAGTGAACTTGTCGCTCGCCTTCGCGCAGGATGACGGGACTTGGGACCTAAAACCGCGCCGCAGTGCCTAAAGGCGAGCCGCTCTAAATCGCAATAGGTAGCCCGGACAACTTGTTGTCCGGGTGCGCGAGCGTACAAGAAGCCGCTACAAGCCCCTAAAATCTCGCCGCCTCCTCAACTTCCGCCAGCTCCGCCGTCGGGCTGACCACGGCGACATTCAGCCGCTCGTCGTGCACCAGCAGCGCGGCCGCGGCGCGGCACTTCCTCCGGCGTCACCGCCTCGATCTGCCGGATCAGCTTGTCCGGATTGATCACGCGGTTGTGGCCGAGCAAGCCCTCGCCGAGCCACATCATCTGGTTGTCGGTGCTCTCGAGGTTCAGGTGAATCTGGCCGTAGGTGTATTCCTTCGCGCGGCGCAATTCCCGCGCGCTCGGCGCGCGCCGGGCCAGTTGCCGCACGGTCTGCAGCGTCAGCTTGATCGCCTGCGCCGTCTTCGAGTTCTCCACGCCCGCATTGATGTAAAAAGCTGCCCGTTTCCTGGTAATAATTCGCGCCGGTGCTGATCGAATAGGCCAGGCCATGCTTCTCGCGCACGTTCTGGAAAAGCCGCGAGCTCATGTTCTCGCCCAGCATCACGCTCATCAGCCGGAAGGCCGAGCGCCGCGGATCGTGCCGCGAGACGCCGCGCATGCCGATGACAAATTGCGTCTGCTCGATCGGCTTGCGCACGACCTCGAAGCGCGGCGCGGTCTGCCGGCGCGAAACCGGGCGTGAACATCGCGCGCGGCCCGGTCGGAAATTGGCGCAGCAGCGGCCGCAGCAGCTCCTTCACCTCGGCCAGGTCGGTCTTGCCCGCCACGGTGATGCAGAGATTGCCGGAATGATAAAACTTGCGCCGATAATTGAGCAGGTCGCGCCGCTTCATGCGCTGGACGATCTCGCTCGTGCCCAGCAGCGGCCGGCCCAGCGGATGATTCGGCCAGAGCAGCGAGCTGGCCATGTCCTGCGCCAGTTGCGACGGCTGGTCCTCGTACATCCGGATTTCTTCCTGGATCACGCCGCGCTCGCGCTCGATCTCGGCCGCGGGAAACGTCGCGCGCAGCAGCATGTCGGTCAGCACATCGACGACCGAGCGCAGATGCGTCGCGCTGGCCCGCGCGTAGTAACAGGTCATCTCTTCCGCCGTGAAGGCGTTGAGGTAACCGCCCACGCCTTCGACCGCTTCGGAAATCTCGCGCGCGGTGCGCTTCGTCGTGCCCTTGAAGAGCATGTGCTCCAGGAAATGGAAGATGCCGTTCTGGCGCCGCGATTCCTGCCGGCCGCCGACGCCGAGCCAGAAACCGACGGAGACGCTCTCGACGTGCGGCATGTGCGCCACGGCGAGCTGGGCTCCCTGATCGAGTCGTTCCTGGGTGAAAATCATGCCTAAGTTTCGGTTGCAGCGCGCGCGAGTGTCAAACTCGCGTTGCATGATATAATATTTAATTAGACGTGAGAACCATAATTGCATCGGTGTTCAGACGTTAATACTTGTTGATAAGAATCTTATGCATGATGTCAGGCAGAAAATTACGCTACACATTTGTCTCCGGCTTTGGTTTAAGAAATGCTTAGCGCAATGTACAGACCTGAATAATTCCAACCCATTTTCATGTCTTGCTCCCAGAGTGACATGGACTTATGTTCGCTCTTTTCGCTCACTTTCGCGTTCGATGTTTCTCCCCGCACAACTCCGCTTTCCAGGCATGTTTTATCCTGATTGCGCTTCTGTCCGCCGGTTGCACCCGCCAGGACCAGACGCCCGGCACCTACCCGCCAAACCACGCCAGCCGTCAGCGACACCACCCCCGTCCAGGGCGATTGGGTCATCCAGCGCATCGATAGCGATGCGATACGCTTAATCCGCTGACCTTGGAGTCAGCCGAACGGCCAAGTGATCAGCGCCATGATCAACGAAGGCATGCTGCAGATGAACAACTACACGCTCAAGCTCGAGCCGTGCCTGGCCGAGTCGTAGGAGATCTCGCCCGACCAACTCACCTACACCTTCCATCTCCGGCACGGCGTGAATGGCATGACGGCGAGCCCTTCACCGCCGACGATGTGAAATTTACCTACGACAAGTTGATGGACCCGAAGGTCGATGCCGCGCCGATCCGCAGCTACTTCACCAACATCAAATCGTGCGAGGTCCTCGATCCCTACACCGTCCGCTTCATCGCGACCGAGCGCTATTTCAAGACGCTTGGAAGTGCTCGGCACCTACATCGTCATCCTGCCGAAGCACGTCTTCGACAAGGGCGACCCCGATTTCAACAAGAACGCTTCGGCCGCCATCCCATCGGCACCGGGCCCTACAAATTCGTCCGCTGGGACACCGGCTCGCAGATTGTCGTCGAGCGCAACGACGACTACTGGGACACGGCCCATCCCCGTTATCCCAAGCGGATCGTCTATCAGATCATCGAGGAGCCCTACGTCGCGGCGCAATTGCTGAAGAAGGGCGAGATCGACGTCTTCGACGCACGTCGACCCGATCCAATGGGAGCGCGAGCTGAAGACCAAGCCGCTCGATGCAGCACCTCAAGCGAGATCGTCTATCCGTTCCCTGCCTACACCTACCTCGGCTTCAACCTGCGCCTGCCCATCTTCTCCGACATCCGCGTGCGGCATGCGATCGATCTGCTCATCCCGCGCGACGAAATCCTCGCCAAAGTCTATCTCAACCAATATGCCAACGAAGACCTCGGGCTACGATCCGCCTTCGTCGCCCAACTACAACCACGACGTCCCGCCCACGCCTTATGATCCGGCGCATGGCGCGCGCAACTCCTCGACCGAGGCCGGCTGGAAAAATGACCACGGCGACGGCCTGCTTTATAAGGACGGCAAGCCGCTCAGCTTCACGCTTCTCTATCGCGCCGGGAATCCCAATCGTCCAGAAAATGGCCGAGCTGATCCAGGAATCGTTGCAGCGCGCCGGCATCGACCTGAAGCTGGAGCGCCTCGAATTTGCGCAGTTGATCGCGCAGCTCGACGACTGGAAATTCGACGCCTGCATGCTGCGGCTGGGCGCTCGACATCAACGGCGATCCCTCCCAAATCTGGGCCAGCTCGGAGGCCGACATCAAGAAAAGCTCGAACTTCATCGGCTATAAAAATCCCGAGGCCGACAAGCTCATGGCCGCGGCCAAGCTCGAATACGACGACGACAAGCGCGCCGCCATCTACCGCCAGCTCCACCAGATCATCCACGACGATTACCCGGTCTGCTTTCTCTTCAATCCCCACGTCATCCTGATCGTCTCCGACCGCTTCCAGAACGTGAAGATCTTCGCGCCTCGCCCCTGCTTCGATCTCATGACTTGGTGGGTTCCGCGCCCCCTGCAGAAGTATCGGAATTAAGATCGGTCTGTAGCGGCGGTCTATGACTGCCTTTCTGTCGCGAAAGCGACTCTATAAAAGATTGTCATCCTGAGCCTGTCGAAGGACCTCTAACTATGGGCCTTCCTCGCCGTCTAATTCCCCGCCAGCGCCGCGTCCCAATCTTTCCAGACCGGCTCCAGGCCCAGCTCGCGCAGCCGCGCCGACACCTCGGCCGGCGACCGCTCGTCGGCAATGGCGAACTGCTCCGTCGCGCGTCAGGTGCTCGCCTTCCGACGCGATGACCGCCACCGCCTTGCCGCGCTGCGTCTGGTGGATCGATTCCTCGCCCGCGCCGGTGTAGCCGCCCGGCTCGGTGTGCGAACCGGCGCTCATCATCGTCACGCCCAGGCGCACCAGCCGGTCGCGCAAGCGCGGCCGCTTCCCGCGTCGAAAGCACGATGCCGACCTGCGGAAAACAAAGCCGCAGCGCGAGGATCACCTGCACCAGCGCGCGGTCGTTGAAATCGTGCTGCGGCGCGAACTGGCCCGCCGCCGGACGCAGCCGCGGCAGCGAAACCGTGACCGACGACTTCCAGCAATGGCGCAGCAGATAATCGACATGCGCGGCCAGATGCAGCGCCTCCTCCTCCCACGGCGCGAGAGCCGAAAAGCGCGCCGATGCCCAGCCGTCGAAATCCCGCCGCGTAGGCCCGCTCGGGGCAATCGAGCCGCCAGTCGAAATCCTTCTTCGGCCCGGCGGTGTGCAGCTCCGCATAGGCCGCGCGATCGTAGGTCTCCTGATAAACGACCAGCCCCTCCGCGCCCGCTTGCACGCTCGGAACGTAATCGACCGTCTCCATCGGCCCGACCTCGAGCGAAAGCGCCGGGATGAATTCGCTCAGCCGCGCGACGCACTGCGCGAGATAATCGGACGAGACGAACTTCGGATGCTCGCCCGCGACGAGCAGCACGTTGCGAAAACCCTGCGCCCAAAGATGGCGCGCCTCGGCCTCGACCTGGTCGACCGAAAGCGTCACGCGCAGGATCGGATTGTCGCGCGAGAAGCCGCAATACTTGCAGATGTTGACGCACTCGTTGGAAAGATAAAGCGGCGCGAAAAGCCGCATCGTCCGGCCAAAATTCTGGCGCGTCAGCTTCTCCGCATCGCTCGCCATCGCCTCCAATTCGGCGCCGCTCTTCGGCTCCAGCAGCGAGGCGAACCGGCGCAGCACGCGGCTGTTCAGCAGCGCCGGATCGCGAAATGTTTCGGAGAAGGACATAGCGATTTATTATATCTGTCATCCTGAGCTTGTCGAAGGATCAGTTCGGGCTGTAGCGTCAGCGACGTTTTAAAAGATTGTCATCCTGAGCTTGTCGAAGGACCTCTAACTATTCTGTCCCTCCAGGTAAGCACGCTAAATAGGAACGATAGTCTCACTCCTACCCTCCGCGCCTGATGAGGATCATTGCCGCAAAGAAACACAAGGAACGCAAAGGAAGGGTAGTGGTACAGTTTGAATTGTCGTTGGACGACTCTTAACCAGCAGCATCGCCATCGGTTGGACGCGGACAGAACCAATCACAATACCAATAGATGGCTTTATGAACCGGAGGACATACATCTCCGATCAATGAAAGCGGCGAATAAACCACCAGCGCCACAGTTGTGATTATTGGATTGGGATGAGGATTATTTGTGAGAAAAAATCCGCATATCGGCCCTATCGCAAGGACGTACAGCAATACCGCCGCTGCTGCGATAACTAAGAGCCGCGCTCGGTTCTTCATTCACGACTAATCTAACAGCGCAATAACCTCTTCCAAGCTCCAACGTGGTCGGCAACGCCCGCTTCCATCGCGGGAGTGACGCGAGCTAGAAAAGGAAAGGCGGCCCCGTTTTTCCTATCTTTGTGATCTCTGCGTTCTTTTGCGGCTATTGAATTCTAATCCCCGCCTTCCGCGCCTGGCATCTCCGGCATCTCCATCATCTGGTAACCTGCCGGCACCTCAAATAGCGACGCATCCTGCGGACCCGCCTGATAATTCCGCCACTTCACCTTCAGCGATCCACTGTCCGAATCCAACTCCACCGGCACTTTCTTCGCCGCATCCATCCAGAAATAAAACACCTGCTTCGTCTTGTCCGAAGTCACCTTGTACTTCAGGCAGGCAATGCCATCAATCGTATCGGGACCGATCAGAGTAAAATTCCCACCGCTCGCAAAAGCCGAATCCACCGCCGAGTAATTCTTGAACTTGTTCGCGTCGTACGGCATCTCCATCGCCATCTTTTGCCCGGCCAGCAACTCGTAGATTTTCTGCTGGTCCTTGCGGATGATCGTCGTGACCTGCATGCCGTTCGTCGTCAGGTCCGCCCGCAATTTGTCGGTCTCCAAATAGACCTTCGCCTGGATCGTCGTCCCCTTCTTCATCGTGATCGTCAGGTCGGCGCTCGCCGGTTTATCCAGTGCGAACGGAGCACCGGAATTCGGCGCCTGTCCCCGCACGATGGAGAGACCCGCTAAACCACCGGCGGCCAGCACGACTATAAGAAGACGAGTAAAATTCACGCCTATATATCGACTGCACCGACCGTTCCGGCAAGCCGTTAAACCTGATTTCGTTTTGTCGCAGATCGCGCCTGCGCTAGGATAGACCGGTGAGCAAAGAGTCGTCCCTTCCCATCTCGCTGAGCCGAGCCGCTCGTCGTCGATCCAGCTCGCACCATCGAGGCCGACGCCATCTTTCGCGAGACCCCGCCCGGTCGTCATCCCGCGCCCATACCCAGCCTGCTCTCCGGCATCAACTGGATCGCTCCCGAAATCCTCTGCATCGAAGCCACGTTTCTCTTCATGCTCCTCGGCCAGTTTGCGGACCTCCCTCGGCCTGCCCGCCGAACTCAGAATTCTAGTTCTTTCTCGCCGCCTACCTTGCGGGCGGCTGGCGCGGCGCCATCAAAGGCATCCGCTCTCTTTTCACCGGCACGGTCGATGTCGACCTGCTCATGATCCTCGCCGCGCTCGGCGCCGCCTACGTCAACCACGCCTTCGAGGGCGCGATGCTCCTCTTCCTCTTTTCGCTTTCGCAACACGCTTGCAGGAAATGGCGCATCGAACGCAGCCGCTCCGCCATCACCGCGCTGATGAAATTGCGGCCCGAAACCGCGCTCTGCAAACGCGGCACCGACACCGTGCTGGTCAAAATCGAAGAGCTCATCGTCGGCGACCGCGTCATCGTCCGCCCCGGCGAAAGCATTCCCGTCGACGGCATCGTCGTCGAGGGCATCAGCAGCGTGAACCAGGCTTCCATCACCGGCGAATCGTTGCCCGTCGAGCAAAAAGCCGGGCGACCCGCTCTTCGCCGGCACGCTCAACGAGCAGGGCGGCCTCGACATGCGCGTCACCAAGCTCGCCACCGAATCGACGCTGGCCAAGCTCATCGAGCTCGTCGAAAAAGCGCAGGGCCAGAAGGCGACCACGCAGCGCTTCCTCGAGAAAGCCGAGCAATGGTACGCGCTCGGCGTCATTCTTTTCACCGTCGCGCTCATCGTCGTGCCCATTTCCATCTTTCACGAGCCGTTCCAATCGACTTTCTACCGCGCCATGACCGTCATGGTCGTCGCCTCGCCCTGCGCGCTCGTCATCAGCACGCCCGCGTCGATTCTCTCCGCCATCGCGGCGGCGGCGCGGCGCGGCGTCCTCTTCAAGGGCGGCGTTTATCTCGAGAAAGCGGCCGCGATCGAGATCGTCGCCTTCGACAAGACCGGCACGCTCACCGAGGGCCGGCCCGTCGTCACCGACCTCCAGGTCATCATCGATCCCGGACAGAGCGCCGCGCAGAGTCGCCTGCGCGCAGGAGGAGTTGCTCTGGCTCGCCGCCGCCGTCGAAGGCCGCAGCGAACACCCCATCGCCCGCGCCATCGTCGCCGAGGCCAAGCGCCGCTTCATGCCCATCGAGCGCTGCACCAAATTCCAGTCCGTCGCCGGTCACGGCGTCAGCGCGGAGGTCGTCGGCCGCCGCATCGCCGTCGGCAATCTCAAGTATTTCGACGGCTACGAATCGCCCGAACGCACCGCGCTCGAAGAGCAGATGAACCTCCTTCACGACGCGGGCAAAACCGGCATGCTCGTCGGCGAAATTATCGGCGAAGCACGATCGGCCCACCGTCCGCTATCTCGGCTTCATCGCCGTCGCCGACAAAGTGCGCGCCGAAGCGCCCGCCATCATCGCCCGGCTGCGCGAGCTCGGCGTCAAGCGCATCGTCATGCTCACCGGCGATGGCGCGCGCGTCGCCGCCGCCGTGGCCAAGGCCTGCGGCGTCGATGAAGTCCACGCCGATCTCCTCCCGCAGGACAAAGTGCGCGTCATCACCAAATTAAAGGAGACCGGCAACACCGCCATGATCGGCGACGGCGTCAACGACGCGCCCGCGCTCGCCACCGCCGATGTCGGCGTCGCCATGGGCGCCGCCGGCACCGACGTCGCCATGGAAACCGCCGATGTCGTCCTCATGAGCGACGCGCTCGACGGCATCCCCTTCACCCTCGCGCTCAGCCGCCGCACACGCACCGTCGTCTTCCAAAATCTCACTTTCGCGCTCGGCGTCATCGTCGTCCTCATCATCAGCGCGCTCGGCTTCCACCTCCCGCTTCCGCTCGGCGTCGTCGGCCACGAAGGCAGCACTGTCCTCGTTTGCCTCAACGGCCTCCGCCTCCTCAGCTTCAAATAAGGTAGCCGCCGCTGTCCCTGGCGGCGGGTCCCCTTCCGCTCCTTCATATTCCTCCAGTCAATCTGCCTTCCCAATCTCTCTTAATTTTATTAATCCCATCAAAAAATTCCGTTTCGGTATTTCCTCAAATCTTCCCCTCCTTTTCGGCCCTCCGTGCGAAACCTCTCCTGTTTTCCTGGCAAACATTCCGTACCATCAGTTAATCCGCCGCCCGCCTTATGCCGACATCCTCCCATCGAAACAAAACGGTCGGCAACCTTAACCCTCTCGCACGTCTCTCGAACATCTGGCTGCCGGTCCTTTTGGCGACCGTAACTTTTCTCGTCTACGCGCCTTCGCTGAAATCGGATTTCGTTTACGATGCCAACCCCGAAATTTTTGACGAAGGCTTCATCCCTTTCCTCTCCAACCTTCCCGCCGTCCTTTCGCTAAAAGTGCTGGGCATGAACCTCATGCTCGGCACCCGACCGGGCCAGCTTCTCTACCTCATGCTCATTGCCGCCATCTGCGGCCGCAACCCATTCGGCTATCATCTCTGCAGCAACCTCCTCCATGCCGCGAACGTCGCGCTGTTGTTCGTGTTGTTGCGCCGTCTCATCGCAGCCGAACCGCCGGGCTTGGACCAAAACCGCGCGTGGAAGATTCAACTTGCCACCGTGGCCATCACGTTGATTTTCGCCCTCCACCCCATCGCAGTCGAACCCACCTCCGCCATCGGCTTTAGCTCCGACCTTCTCGTCACCTTCTTCACGCTGCTTGCCTTGCTGGCCGCAACTGCTTTCGATGCCAGCAACCTAAAATCCGCATGGTTCGCCGGAACCATCGGCACGCTTTCCGCCTTTGCCGCGGTCACCTGCAAAGAATCGGGAATCGCGACGGCCCTCCTGCTCATCGTCTATTGGTTTTTATTTCGTCGCCAGGAACCCAGACGACCCTGGCTTTGCTTCCTCGGTGCGGCAACGGCCGTGACCGCGGTTTTCCTCACCGCTCGATTCGTTTTCGCGCCGCCTAATCAGGTGCAATTAAGCTACCTCGGTGGTTCCTTCCCTCACGTCTTTTTGATCCAGCCGCGCCTCTGGGTTTTCATGATGGGTCAGTTGCTTTGGCCGGCGCATCTTTCCGCCGACTACACGCTCCAGAACATGAGCGCACTCACCTCGCCTCTCGCACTCGTGATTCTCCTCGCTGTCATCTTGCTGCAAGCCTGGCTGGCATCGAAGAGCCGGCTCGCCGCCCTCGGTGTCGCCATCTACTGGCTGGGACTCGTGGCCGTTTCCAACTTCATCCCTCTCAACCGCATCCTGGGCGACCGCTTCTACTATCTGCCCCTGACCGGCGTCGCCATGCAAATCCTCGCGCTGATCCTGATGACGCTGGGCTCACCCACGCGATTCTGGCTGGCCGTGGCGCCCCTCTTCGCCGCGCTCCTGCCTCTGACCTTTCTCACCCTCACTCGCCAACAGGTCTTTGCCAACGGATACAATCTGTGGAACGACACCGTGCAGGTCAGCCCCTTTTCCTCGACCGCGTGGAACGGCTTGGGCGTGGCCTTCGACCAACAAGGACAACCCGGTCCAGCGCTCGCCCGCTATCAAAAAGCCCTCGAAGTCGACCCCAATAACGGGCACGTCTATAACGGAATCGGCGTCACACTTGACCATCAAGGGCAGCTCGACCAAGCCATGGTCCGCTACCAAAAAGCTTTGGAGCTCGACCCCAACAACGCCTACGCCCGCAACAACGTCGGTTGGGCGCTGGTCCGAAAAGGCCAATTGGACGAAGCCATCGCCCAGTTCCAAAAGACCCTGCAAACCGACCCCGACTTCGCCCTGGCCCAAAGCAATCTCGGCGTCGCGCTTTATCGACAAGGACGGGTCGATGACGCCATCGCCCAGTTCCAGAAAGCTGTCAAAATCAATCCCGCCTTTGCCGAGGCCCACTTCAACCTCGGCCTTGCCCTCAAAACCAAGGGCCAAATGGACGAAGTCGTGGACGAATACCAAAAGGCCGTGGCCATCGATCCCAGTTACACCGAAGCCCACTACAACCTCGGCACCACTTTCCTGCGCATCGGCCAGGTCGATCAGGCCCTGGCCGAGTTCCGCAAGGTCGTCGCCATCGACCCCACCTTTACCGCAGTCCACACCAATCTCGGAATCGCCCTCGCGCAAAAAGGACAATTGGACGAGGCCATCGCCCAATTCCAAGAAGCCATTCGCCTCCATCCCGACGACACCGACGCCCAAAAAGACCTCGCCAAAGCCCAGGCCATGGTGACGCCCGGTATTAATCACTAGCCGTCGAAATTCTTCCGCTGACTTTCCTCTTCAGCTCTCTGCAGTCTTCCGTGCGAAACCTCTCCTGCATTCCTTTCAAAATTCCGTTTATTCCGTCAAATTTCTTCCTTCCTCCCAAATTTCTTGTGCGCTCAGCTCCACAGGCGCAACCTCAACGGATTGCGCCTAGCCTCGCTCCACGTTATGAAACCGCGTAAAATTGGTTCTCTCGAATGAAAACGAATGAAAAGGTGCCTGTCCCCTTTTTCTCACCCCTAGCGTCTCATCCAATGCTCCGGTAAATGGATATATTGACCAATATGGGGTAGTTCCATGGAACATGTACTCAGGAAATGGCGGAAACATTAGCTTGGGAGATTCGGTCACTTATACAAACCTTGAAAATGGGGCTTCAGTGACTACCACAGTACAAGACGTGGGTAATACCTTTAATTCTAACAGTGGGACGTCTCCGGTAGAAGGGTCGGTTGCAACTGGGGAAGGTCTTGGAGCAAGCATGATTAATACTAGCTCTGGACCAGTTCCAACTATGAACGGTGGAGCGGCTTCCGCGATTCCCATTACCGCGACATTTACGCCAGGCCATTAATATCATGAAAGGAGTAACATTATTATTGTTAACTTTTGTCGCGATCTATGGCCAAGCAATAGCAGATAACGGTTTCCTCTCTACTGGCCAGAGCTTTCCCTCTCCAGATGGGAGATTTACTGCTCGGATTGAATCCGGTAATTATTCCAATCTTAGAATAAGAGATAATCGAACGGGAGTGGACGCCCACGCAACACTCATGCTTCCATTGTTATCGCTCAAATGGACGGGAAATTCAAAAGCGATCGTAACGGTTGAGCATATCGCCGGAGGCTCTATAGCGAGCATCACTGCTTTTAGTAAGGGGTGGACTAGAACTGTTTTACCTCCCCCCCGTAACGGTGACACCTGTGAGGTCGTGAAAGAGAAAATCGGATGGGATAAGGTTTTTTTAACCTATAAAGTTAAACAGAGAACAAGCGGATTAACGCCTCTTTGTTGGACATCTTCCTTCGACGTTAACGCGAGCACGGAAGCCATCACTAGCATTACTACCCAAAACATTAGCCTCGAAGATTATCTTGCTCTAACAAATAAATGAGCAACTAGGGGCAGACAAAATCACCACCCAGACAAAATCACCGCCCACACAAGTCCCTAAGCGCGGCTTGAGGGTGGAAAACGTAGTGACTTGTTGGCAGTTCGACTCAGGCAGCAGAGATAAAGGGGACAGGCACGCGGAGGCCTTGAATTTCGCCCATGAACTGCCAGTATCGGCTCCGTGCCTGTCCCCTTTTTCCTGCACAGCCGTTCCAGTCACCGCCACGGTGTCAGGAGGAGCCAGCGGTACGAATACCAACGGCTACAGCATCACGATGTTTATACCGGAAGACTCAACGACGCGGACGACGAAGGAGCAGGCCCGCATTGATAGCGCAAAGACAGCGGATGGCGGTTCGGATGCGGCGGGACTGGCCTGGATGAATGCGAACAACACCAAAGCACTCGCGGCCTTGGATCGAATTTACACGCAGAGTCGGGTGGGAGCGTTCACCATTACGGTTACCTATGTCAGCACAAAGTCGGGTTTATGGAACGGAACTGTGACCAGTACTTCTATCATCGCCAACGTCGAAAACGAAGGCTCTCAGTTGGATAACATCCCGAATTGAGGAGCGACTATGTTATCGTGGCCCTACTGGTTGGTTCTCTTCCTCGTTATTGTTCCAGCCACAGCTTTTGTTTTATCACGGCGTTCTTCCCGAATCGTCTGCCGCATAGGGTGGGGATTAATAGGCTTTGGTTGTCTTAACTGGTTGATTTTGGAACTGGCCTCGAAACTTCATTGGCCTCTCAATCCCGAATGGCTGTTCACGGGAGGCATCGTTGCGCTCTTCTGTGGCCTGGGCACTTTCCTTGGAATCGGCATCAGGAAGATCACCACGGATAAAACCAACTAATGAATGCTGAGCCTAAGTCAGCTTGGTTGGCTTGGGCTGGCCCTCGGATATGGCTGTCCTTTTTGGCGATGGCCGCAGGCTGGAGCGTGTTCTTGATTTTTTGCTTCCTTCAAACTCTGATCAGGCCTGATCCGGGTTGGGAGAATGTATTGGTGGTGACGTACCTGATGGGAGTCGGCTCTGGCTTAGTGTTGCTGGTCGTGTGGTTGATCGTCTTGGTGCCGCTCACGCTGTTGATCCCCGATCATTCCTTTTTGTGGAAGCCCGCCATCCTGACAGTGATCGGCTTTTTTGTTGGCCCAATTATCGTCGCTATGGGGCTCCTCTACGGAATGGTAAGCAATCCGACCCTTACGATTTACCAGCCCTACACATATTTGCTGGGAGTCGCGTTCTTCCCAGGCTTGCCCTCCGCCTTGATCGGTGGCGTGACCGGAGCAGTGGCAGCACTGCTCCACAAGCGACTTCTCAAAAAGGAATCAATGCCAATGGAATAGGCCCCAGGTGCGCCAAAATCTCTTCTGCGGGGCTTTTGAGCCAAAACCGAGGGAATGGAGCGGCTGGATCAGTCTTCCGTCCTGGCTTGGGCGATCAAAGCGCCGATGACACGGACGATGTGCTGCTGCTGGCGGCGCGGCAATTTGGAAACTTCCTCGAAAGTCTGGCGCGTCTTCCCGACCGGGCCATGTCCCCGAACGGGTGAATTGGAGCGACCGAAGAGAACATCGACCGAGACATGCAGCACCTTGGCCGCCTGTTCGATCTGTTCGGGCCGTAACGCCACCTCGCGGCGTTCCCATAGGGCGTAGGCAGTCTGGGTCATGCCGAGCTTTTCGGAGATAAAGGTTCGGAGATAAAGGGGACAGGCACGCGGAGGCCTTGAATTTCGCCATGAACTGCCAGTATCGGCTCCGTGCCTGTCCCCTTTTTCTCCGTAGCGCCACATTTAGGCGCATGTAGCGGATAAAGGGAACAGGCACGCGGAGGCCTTGAATTCGCCCATGAACTGCCAGTATCGGCTCCGTGCCTGTCCCCTTTAATCCTAAAGTTAAAGTATGACTCAAGTGAATGTGGAATCATCTTGGCTGCGTGCCAAATTGATTGCGTCTTGGTCAGAAATTATTGCCGTTCTGTCTATCGTTATAGGTAAAGCTATTTACGTATCAAGCCTTTTGGCTCTTCATGGATCAAGTGCCTCTCGTGGCAACCTCTTGTCAAATTCATCATTAGTTCGTGATTGTATTTGGCAGAGTGCAATTCTGGCGTTATTGTTGGGATTTCTCAGCTGGCGAGGCTGGAGTTCAGCGGACTTCAAAATTAGGCCAACTTGGCGGAGCAGCTTGCAGGGCGGGTGGCTTCTGATGATATCGAAAATAGGATACTCACTTACTCTTTTGGGTACGGTATTGGTTTTATACGTTTTTCGAAAATATATCTCTCATGATGCGGCTTTTAGTCTACCTTCGGTGGATGTTAAAATTCACCAACAAGAGGCAAATTGGTTGATACTTCTCATCGCTAATATCGTTAATGCTTATTACGAGGAACTGATATGTATGGGATATGCGTTTAACCAATTTGCTGTTAAGCTGGGACCTTGTTTTGCCTTGATGTTGATGGTTCTTTTACGCACATCCTATCATACCTATCAAGGAGTTGCTTACGCATTGCCGATTGGTGCGGTGTTTTTTATCTTCGGAATTTGCTATTGGCGTGTCCGGAATTTGTGGCCTTTGATCTTCGCTCATGTTCTTTTTGATATGTTTCCGATGGACTTCCTGAAATTCGCGGTAAATCTTTTTTATCACCCATATGAGGGATAAAGGGTGAGGGATAAAGGGGACAGGCACGCGGAGGCCTTGAATTTCGCCCATGAACTGCCAGTGAAAAAGGGGACAGGCACGCGGAGGGCTTAATTTTTCACAACTTTGCTTGGATGAAAAGGTGCCTGTCCCCTTTTCCCGCCGTGTCCCCTTTTTCCGTTTCCCGCCGCCGGCGGCGCCGACAACGGGTATTTCAACATCTCCGGCAACACGCTGCAAACCGCGACCAACCTCAACCCGTCGCAGGGGACCTATTCCA
This sequence comes from uncultured Verrucomicrobiae bacterium, assembly GCA_963812985.1. GTDB lineage: Bacteria > Verrucomicrobiota > Verrucomicrobiia > Methylacidiphilales > UBA1321 > JABDGH01. The sequence continues at coordinate 787,665 of CAWEXI010000005.1, read as the reverse complement.
TTCTGGTCCAGGCCACCAACGGCAACGGCCAGACCTATCAACAGACCTTCACGATAACCGCCACGGGAGCAGTGGCCTTCAGATACCCCGACCCTGCCTGTCTGGGCGCTAATTTCACTCGCGCTGCTTCTCTTCGCGGTCGGCTCCCGTTTTTTACCCAGACATCTCCTTGCTTCATAGCCCGGTGAATGACTCCACAAAAATTTCGTCCATTCTGCGGGAAGGGGCCAAGGCGCGAAAGGCCACGCCAGCCAGCAGTAGGGCCATGACAACCAGCGCCCAAAGAGGCACGGTGGGGGTAGATGAGGCAGGAGTGAGATCACTATACACCAAGGCAGCTATGTACCCGTGTCCAACGGTAGTCGGGTGTTCGATGTCCCAATCCAAATAGGTATCGGGGTTGACGGCATTTCCCTGTGCAGTTGAGGTGACATTACTGAATCCATACGCCGAAGGATTTGAACCTATTTGATTAAAGAGTGAGTATAAAACCGCAAACACACCTGTTGTACCACGATTGTTGCCATCGATCCAATTGCGACCGGTCGCTAGAATTCCACGGCAGTTGACAGCTTTATCAAGAGGCGTTCTAAACTTTTACCGTTGCAAACCGAGCACGTCCTGCATGGAGTAGAGGCCTGGGGACCGTGTTCGAACCCACTGGGCAGCGCGAAGGGCGCCCGAGGCGAAGGTATCCCTGCTGGAGGCGCGGTGGGTCAGTTCCAGGCGCTCGCCCAGAGCCGAAAAGTGGACGGTGTGATCACCGACGACATCGCCGCCGCGCAATGCGTGCATGCCGATCACGCGCTTGGGACGCGCGCCAACATCGCCATGGCGACCGTGCAGCGAGAGATCCTCGTACGTCCCGCCCGACGCATCGGCCAGAATTTCGCCGAGTCGCCGCGCCGTTCCGCTGGGCGCGTCGAGCTTTTGCCGGTGATGCATCTCGACAATCTCCTGGTCGTAAGCTTCACCCAGAGTTTCGGCCGCGATTTGCGTCAGGTAAAAGAGGAGATTCACGCCCACGGAAAAATTGGGCGCAAAAACGATGGGGATCTGCCGCGCGATCGCCTCGATGGCCTGGCGCTCCTCGGTGGTGTGACCGGTCGTGCCGATGACCATCGCCTTGCCGTGTTTGGCTACGGTCTGGGCCAAGCCGGGGGTGAGAGAGTGATGCGCAAACTCGATCAATACGTCGCAGGAGTCGATCACCTTGTTTACATCATCACCTTTGTCGATGCCGGCGATCAGTTGCAGGTCGGGATTTTGACCGGCAAGCCGAAGGAGAGCTTCGCCCATGCGGCCCTTTGATCCGATGATAATCAGCTTGGTCGTCATGGTGATCTTAAAATCCAAATTGTTGGAGGACGGCTTCCAAGCGAGAGCGATTTTGTGGTTGCAGCGGTACTAAAGGGAGACGCACTTCCTCTGTCATCCACCCCTTGCGGGCCATCGCCGTCTTCACCGGAACCGGATTGGCTTCGATGAAGAGATCGCGGAAAAGTGGGTAAAACTTGCGATGCATTTGTTCGGCTTCCTTCGCATCACCGGCAAGGAAAGCGCGCACCATATCGCCGACTTGCTTTGGAATTAAATTCGAGGCGACACTGATCACGCCGACGGCTCCGACGGCGAGGGCAGGAAGGGTCATGGAATCGTCACCGCTTAAAATTGCGACACGATCCGGCAGCGCTTGGCGCAATTGACTGAAGCGCTCAATCGATCCGCCAGCTTCCTTGATCGCCACGATGTTGGCGTGCTTGAGGGAAAGAGAGGTCATGGTGTCGATGCTGATTTCCATGCCGGTGCGGCCGGGAACGCTGTAGGTGATGATCGGCAGCGCGGTGGCAACGGCCAAAGCCGAGTAATGGGCAAACAATCCAGCTTGCGAAGGCTTGTTGTAATAGGGCGTGACAATCAGGAAGCCGTCGGCACCGAGCTTCTCAGCTTGCTGGGTCAGATAGATGGCCTCGGTTGTGCTGTTCGACCCGGTGCCAGCGAAGACCTTCACGCGACGATTGACCACCTGAACGGCCAGCTCGATCACGCGCAGATGCTCTTCCATCGAAAGCGTGGCCGATTCGCCTGTGGTGCCGACGGGAATAACTCCATCGATGCCAGCGGCGATTTGCTGTTCCAGCAAGTAGGTGAACGCGGGCTCATCAATCTGCCCATCGCGGAAAGGTGTGACGAGGGCAGTATAGGTACCCATGTACGGGGCGGCGGGAGAAGATGGCATACGGGGGGGAGCAGCGTAGCGAAGGTCGAGCCGGTTAGCAATCAGCGTTGCTGGAGGCTCAAGCTGATTTGTAGGCGAAGGCAAACCAGGCGGCACCGGCGAGAAAAGCGAAGCTCACCACGTAATTCCACTTGAGGTCTTCACCGAGGACGAGCTTGGCGAAAACGACAAAGACAACGAGGGTGATAATTTCCTGTAGGATTTTCAGCTGGTAACCATCGAGTACCCGGAAGCCAATCCGGTTGGCCGGTACTTGGAAGCAGTATTCAAAAAAGGCGATGCCCCACGCAATCAGGATAACTAACCAAAGGGGACGCTGCTCCAGATACTTGAGGTGACCATACCAGGCGCAGGTCATGAAGGTATTGGAAGCGAGGAGCAGCAGGGTGGTCTGGATCAGCGTAGAGAGGGGCATGCGGTAAGGTACCCATTTCGTCACAATGTAAAAGGGTACGATTCCCCTTTAAGAGGTACTGAATCGGACTGCAAAACCAGCGGCTAAAACAGACTAAATGCGTGCCAGCGTTTTCCGACGGGCCAAAAAGACAAGCAAGCCGAGGCCACCCACAAATAGCGCATAGGTGGAGGGTTCGGGAACGGGTGCGTCAGAAGTGGAGTAGTAACCGGCGAGATCGGCCAACAAGCTGGTAGTATACCCGCCGGTGTTGTAGACAACAAAGTCCAAGGTATTGGTGGCGCCGGAAAGGAACGACAGGCCGAGAGCATTCAGTTGATTGTAGTTCGAATCGTTGCTGGTGCCATTGTCCGCCAGACCGAAATCGCTGAAGAGTTGCTGGCCATTGGCGTAGACGGAAACATTGTCATCGCCGGCGATCTGCCCGCTGATGGTGACCTGATCGCCGGTGGGAATATCGGTCAAGACCAACTCATAGACGGTAACGGCCGTGAAAGGGGTGGCGTTATCGGTGCTCTTGCTGGGCGTGTAGGTAATCCATTGCGCATTGGTGGGATTGCCAGCCCAGTCGTGGCCGCTGAAATTGGGGTCCGTGGACAACGGGGCGGCCACATAGGCCGTGCCAGTGGAGGTCGGGGTACCGTAGTATCCAGGGGTCAATGTCGTCGGGGGAGGGATCGTAGGAGGAAGGCCGCCCGATCCATCCGCATAGTATGAAACCGAATAAGCGGGATCAGCGGGGTTGGCAATGCCGGTGTTATCGGGAGGAATTGGAGTCAGGTCATCGACTTCGACGCCGGTGTTATAAAGACCGTTCCCTGAACCGGTCAGAGCGACTATATCGGCGTTGGCTCGGATCGACACGGCGGCAACACCTAGAAATAGAAACAGCGACACTTTGGACAAGCTGAAATTGATTTTTTTCATGGAACGTATTTTCGGTGATCTAAAATGGTATATCGAGGGAACCCGACGAAGCTTCAAGAATGTAATGTAATAATACCCAAACAACATGGGATGCCAACAACAAAAAAGCGAGAAGAGCGTTATTCGCCAAAATGTTGCCTGATTGACATAAATTTATTTAGGGATATTAAATGAATTTAAGCGCTCTCGCCAATGATGCGCAAAGCATCTGCCACTTCGCGAGACGTAACGTTAAGGGCCGGAAGGAGCCGCACGGTATGATTGGCGGCGGGAATGAGGATCAGGCCTGCCTGTGCCAGTCGTGCGACGACGAGGGCGGGTTCATCGGTGGTAACGATACCCAGCAGCCCGCCATAGCCCCGGATCTCTTTAATGCCACGGGTGCCGATCAAGGCCTCCAAGCCCTGCTTGAGTTCGTCGCCCCGGGCGCGAATGTTATCGGCGAGCTTTTCCCGCTCAACGATGTCGAGAACAGTCAGCGCGACGGCGCAGGCGAGCGGCGACCCACCGTAGGTGGTGCCGTGTGTGCCGGGACCGAACACGTCCTGATAAGGCTCCCGGATCCAGACGGCGCCGATGGGGTAACCAGCGCCCAGAGATTTGGCCATGGCGATGGCGTCGGGCAGGAAGCTGTCCGCGCCGGGTACATTCTCTAAAATCCGTTGGTAGCTTTGCCACCGGCCGGTGCGGAAATAACCGCATTGTACCCCGTCCCAAAGGAGCAAGAGACCGTGCTTTTGGGTGAGCGCCCGCAAGCCCATGAGGTACTCGGGCGTGGCCACATAGACGCCGCCTTCACCCTGAATACCTTCGATTTGGACGGCGACGGTTTTTGGGGTAATGGCGGCTTCGACGGCGGCGAGGTCGTTAAACGGAACGTGGACAAAGCCGGGCACCAGCGGATCGAAGCCGAGCTTGATTTTGTCCTGCCCGGTGGCGGAGAGGGTTGCCATGGTGCGGCCATGGAAGGAATTGTGGGCGGTGATGATTTCGTAGCGGCCGGTGGCATGGCCAAATTTACGCGCGAGCTTAATCAGCGCCTCGTTGGCTTCAGCGCCGCTGTTGCAGAAAAAGACTTTGCCGGGTCCGGTCAGGCCCACGAGGCGTTGCGCGAGCCGGCCCTGCCATTCGTTGTAATAAAGATTGGAGCTGTGGATGAGAATGCCGGCCTGTTGCGAGAGCGTTTCCCGGATCGCGGGATGCGCGTGGCCGAGGCTGGTGACCGCGACGCCGCCCCCGAAATCGAGATACTTCCGGCCTTGATCGTCCCAGACGTAGCGGCCTTCACCGCGGGTGAGAGTAAGGCTGCGGTTGGCGGTGGGAACAACGAACTGGTCGTAAAGCGCCTGGATTTCAGTGCGCGCAGGCGCCTCCGCGGGGGCGAGGGATGGCACCTTCGTCGAGGCAATGTGATCTGCAACGGTCATGCCGATATTGTTCGGCAGATGCGGGGTGGGGTCAATCCGGCAATGAGGTTGGAACTCATCTGCCCCGAAAGGTATCCGGCCACGCTCTTATGAGCGCGGCTATGGGGATTCGGCTAGTGACTTTAGTAAGCCCAGTGGCCGGGGTAGTAGTAGCCGTGGTGATAACGTGCCGGGACCCAGACAGCGCCAGGGCGGGGAGGATAAGCGTAGTAACCGCCGACCCAGACCCATGCTCCGTTGACCCATTCATGGTGTCCGGCAATCCAGACAGCTTCACGATAGGGACGGTGCCACGGATGTTCGACAACGACCGGCGGTGGAGGGGTGCCAACCTGGATGCCAAGGTCGATGGCGGCTGAAGCGCGGTTGGGGACGGCCAGCAGGATGGCACTGGCGGCAAGAACGGAGAACGCCATGCGAAGAGAGATGGTTTTCATAGTTGTTCTTGGACTGATGAGAAGGGGCGAGGCTTCAATATTTTTGACCGATGATTTCGCAGGAAGACGAAAGTAGGGAAATTCATTAGCCGCAAAAGAACGCAGAGAACGCAATGAAATTCTGTTTGAGTTTCCGGATCGTTCTAACAGGAAAACATGAAATCATGAAACATGAGAGCTCAGGCTGGGAGGTTAAGACTTCGCATGGACGACCGAAGAGGAAGGAAGCCAGGGAGAAGTGATTTTGGAAAAGGCCCCGTCGCACGGAGTGCGACGGCTACCTTCGGAGCCTTTTGGTAAGACGGTGAAGATCAAAAGGAACTGCTCCGGGTAACGTCGTTTTGGGCGCAAATGCGACCAGATTTGCTTGGGCTGCTCTGGCAGAAGTCGGCGGCCGCTCCGCTACAATTCTCCCAGTGCTCTGCGAAACGAGAAAGCGCTCTCTCCAACTCCGTCATCCTGAGCGAAGGCGAGCGGAACGTCTGTTTACCCGATCAGCTAGGCCGAGCCTGAGTCGAAGGACCTGGGTTGGAGAACGAAGGCATGAGGCCCTTCCAACCCGGGTTCATCTTCTCGATAAGTCCGATCTTCTTGGCCCGCGTCCAGCCCTTTAGTTGCTTCTCTCTCGCGATGGCTGATTCGATGTCATGGAAAAATTCCTGATAAACGAGGTCGTGCGTTTTGTATTTCTTGCTGAGGCCCTCGTAGATCCCGTTCTTACGCTCTCACACGCGCCCGTGGAGATCGCTCGTCACGCATCATAAAGGCAGCGCGAGTGGCTGCTCATGATGTAAGTCCATCCGCCACGCTCAATCATTGGGGTATAGTAGCAAGGTCCTTCGACTGCGGCTCGGCGAAAGTTGCTGGGAAAAAGGACTTCACTGCTCGCCTTCGCTCAGGATGACGGAACTTTGAGAGAGAACTCGCTTTCAAGCTCCTTGATTGCCGCTTGCCCAGCCACCCCCAAATATGAACGCGTGGAATTCGAATATTCGCTCCAGTGAATTCTGCCGACGCTGCCGGATGCTGGGGATAGAAGGACGCAGCCTGCACTCCTATCGCTACGCCTGGGCTCAACGGGCGCGTGCGGCGGGCATGCCTGAGCGCGAAGCCATGAACCATCTGGGCCATGAATCGCGGGCAATCCACGCGGCCTACGCTGGCGGTGCAAAAGTCGCGACGCTGCCGCTGGAATATTACGAGGAGCAAAAAATCCAGAAAGTGGTGAAGTTCACGGCGGCGGCCTAGGAACCAAGCGGACCCACCCCAGCGCTTCGAAGCCAAACCGCCCCATAAAGGCCACCGCCGGGGGCGGTTTGGAAGCGAAGCGCCTGCCGCATGGCCGATGACCCGCGTAGTCGTGATGACGGAAGACGATAGCGCCGACAGGTGCCGACAGCGGTGACGCGCGGCGACAGCGATGACGGAAAGCGACAGGTGGCGACAGTTGTGCGCGGTACGCAGAGAAGAAGATGAAGAAGACGCATATGAAGCGTGACGCACCTAACGTGCGCAATGTGCATCCAAAACCTTGGAGGTGGCGTGTTCTGCTTTTACTACACTGATCTGAAGAATCTACACTTTTAGTGATTCCGCCCCTAATGGCTGCCAATGGGTATCTTTAGGTCTGTGGGAATTTCCACAGATTGAGTTTTTATTTTCAGATTTGGGGCACGCAACTCTATAGAATTTTGCAATAAGCCATTTGCAAGGGACCGCAAGATCCACGATTGGCTATTTAGCCAGCGATTCAGTGTAGACTCGATCTCGGCGTAGTCAGCATCGGACGGATTCTTGGTCGCGTGATAAAATTGCCAGGCCCTTTTGAGATCGGGTTCAAGCGCGGCACGATCACCAACCGTCAGCCCTGTATTGTCAGCAAACCATTGCGCTGATTTCAACTGGTGCGAGCTTGAAGAGAAGCTCAATGAGGCGATCTTGCGGAACCTTCGGATCATGAAGGGCACGATTGTAAAGGGAGATATCATGACCCGTTTCGCCGTTTGCGAGTTTTACTGAATCGTCGATTTTGAGCAGCGCCTGTCCCATTTGCCGGATATTTGGACCGTCGCCGGATAGCATTCTGCTGGCACCGCCTATCATATCTTCTGAGCTTGTCCCTGCAGAAATAAAGATGAAGGCCGCTGTCGATCGGTCTGTGGCTTCTGGACCGTCAATCCCGCCCTTTGCGAGTTCGATACCCATGAATTGCACATAGTCTATTCGATCCTCCTCTGTCAATTTGGACAGTCGGTCGCCTGTTTCCTTTCGCAACGACTGAATTGCGGCATCTCTTTTTTGAACATTCGCGGTTCCCGCCTCACGAGTTCCTAGAGCTTGAGCTCGTGCAAGCGTGTCTTGGGCAAGATCAGTTCCCGGGCTCGCCTCACATAATGTGCCTCCTAATGCCGCAGACATAACTGCTGTTGCTACGACCGCGAGATGTAGAGACGGACGCTTCATATTCAGGAAGGCTTACTAGCATGCTGCACCTTCACGATGTACCTACAGTCGCGAAAATGCGACCAAATTTGCGACCACTGCGACCAGAAATGCGACTAAAAGAGCAGTCCCGAGTTAGACCGAATTTTCGCGAGTTCAGCTTGATTGCGAGGCGCTTCGGGCGGATAGTCGCGGCGTTCTAGAGTGTGTAGGTAGGCCGACGGCTACCTCTGCAAGTCACGATCTATGAGTTCGGCTACGGAAGGAAACTCCTGCCGACCGCAGGTCCGACGGCTACCGGGAGACCACGTTATACGAGCGCGGCTACAACTGAGGTCTGACGGCTATCACGATTACAGGTACGTTATTAAAGGTAGGGAGTGGCGACGTATTGGGGATATTTGTCGCTGAGCTTTTGCCGCCAGTCGGTAGCGGAGGGGGCGTCGCCGGCTTTATCGAAGGCATCGGCGGCACGCGACATGGCCTGCGGCGTGATGTTGGGATCGTCGAAAAGGACCGCGAGCGTGGCGAACATACGGGCCGCTTCGGGATAGTTTTGGGTGGCGTAAGCGGTTTCACCGAGGAGCATGCGCGCGGCGGCGCTGCGGGGTCCTTCCGGTTCCTGCAAAAGCGCCTGCTCGCCGAGCTTTTTCGCTGCGTCGAAACTTTGGGCTCCAAGTTCGGCGCGTCCCAAGGGGAGGAGCACCGTCGTGGCGTCTTTCGCTTCGGGTTTGAGCTGGCGATATTTTTCATAGCTGGACACCGCGGCAACCCATTCCTTGCGCTGACTTTGCACCTGGCCCAACTGCCACCAGGCTCCGGCGAGGAGGTCGCCCGGATCGGGACTTTGCGTCACGCGGGCATACCAGGTCTCGGCTTGATTCCACTTTCCGGCAGCGCGCGCGGTTTCTGCGAGCCAATAAAAAAGCGCGGCGGGCAGGCGTGCGGCGATTTGCGCCTGCGGATCAGCCAGAGTGGGAACAGTATCGTATTCTTTAAGATATTGGACGGTCTTGTCGTAATCCTTCTGGCCGTAAGCGGCGAGGACGAGTCGTTGCGTTGCTGGTTGTAGCCATGTCTTGGCGTCCCAATTTCGCGCGTTGAGAAGATAAGGTTCGGCGCCGGCGTAGTCGTGATTTTTGAACAACGAATCGCCGACGGAAAAAGCGGCCATGGCGCGGAGGGGGCTCTGCGGGAATTTATCGAGCAGCATGTGAAAGGTGGAAACCATGTCGGCTTCCTGCGGCGGACCGCCCCGCGCGTAAATCAGGCCGAGCGATTCGAGCGCGGTTTCCTGGTCGCGGGAGCCCTCGGGTGCGAGGGACTCGACGGCTTTCCACGCATCGGTTGCGGCGAGGAGTTGATCGGATTTTTGCAGGCAGACGGCGAGGCGTGCTTCGGCAGGAAGAAGAAGGTGCGTGTCGATCTTTCCCTTTGAATTAGGATGGGCCGAAATATCGTCGATGTAGGCCTGGTAGGCGACGGCGGCTTGCGGAAAATTATTCAGTTCGTCGTAGGCGCGGGCGCGTTGGAGAAGAATATCCTGATGGGGCCATGTGTCGTCGCCGGTTTCTTTGACGAGGATTTCCCAGAGTGGCAGCGCGTCGGCGAATTTCTTTTCGCGCGATAATTCCTGGGCTTCGAGCAGTTGTACGCGGGCGCGATAAGGCGAGTTTGGCCACGACTTGAGATAAGCCTGCGCCTCGATTGCGGTCTTGGCTGGATCGATCTGGGTGAGGGCGAGGAAGCGTTCGTAAGCAGCGGTGACAGCCGACTTCTGCGTGCCGAAGGCGATGAGGTATTGATCGAAACCGAACACTGCGGCGGACCAATGTTTGAGGGAGAATTCAGCATGGCCGAGATCGTAGAGGATTTCGGATTGCGCACTTTCGAGCAGCTGATTTTTTTCCGCGTCGTAGAGAACAACCCACTCCTGATAGCGCTTTTGCTGGAAGAGAAGCCGCAACAATCCGGTGTTGGCGATCTTGCGCGCCTCGCCGGAGGGGTCGAGTTGGCGCGCCGTTTGGAAAAGCTTTTCGGCCGCGTCGAGTTTTTTTGCTTCGAGGGCTGACCAGCCTCCGCGCGCAGCGGCGGTCGCCTTCACGGCGGGCTCGGTGGAGAGTGCGAGAGCCTTCTGCCAAAGGCCGAGGGCATCGGCTGGATGGTCTTGCGATTCATCCAACTCGGCGAGAGTTTGCGCGGCGCTAACGGCGAATTTTCCGGGAGGCTGTTCATCGACCAAGCCCTGCAAGATCGTGCGGCCTCCGGGTTCATTTTGCGTGAGGAGAAGCGCGCGCCCGAGCAGATATTTGGCGGCCTGCTGCAACTCGCCGTTGCCTTTGTCCACGACGAATTGGAGCGGCGTGATCGCCTCGGTGAATTTGCCCTGGTCGAAGAGGATGGCTCCCCGGCGTAACTCGCCGTTACTGCGCAAGGGACCGTCGGGATAATTTTGCACCTGGAAGGTGTAGGCGGCAAGCGCATCATCGGTGCGGCCGAGATTGCGATACGATTCGGCCAGGCGGTAAAGGGCTTCCTCGCGGCGACGATCGTTGGGGAAATCTCGGACGAAATCGGAGAAGGCGGTAACGGCGTCGGCGAACTCGCCGGCGTTGAAGAAGGCCATGGCGGCGTCGAATTGGGCCGCGGCAGGCGTGGTGACGATGAGGCCGCCGGCGGCGTTGGTCAGATCCGCCGGCTGGGCGGTTGGCGGTGTCGCCGGAGTGACGGGTTGCGCGATCGGAGGCTCAGTCTCCTGTGCACGACTATCATCTGAAAGCACTAAAAGGCCAACCGCGACCAAAACAATCCAAAGCAACTTTTTGCCATCCTGAGCCTGTCGAAGGATCAGTTCCGTTTGCCTTTGCTCAGAGCGGTTGAACTGATCCTTCGACAGGCTCAGGATGACTGAGGCTAAAGAAACGAGCTTCATGGAGTCCGTGGATGGTTACGCCGACAGGCACCGTCGCCCGGAGGTTGACGGCTACCGACAGAAAGCATTACTGCGCCTGGTCCTTCTCCGGCCGGTTGGTGGCGAAGGCGATATTGGTCAGTTTGGCCGCGCGGCAGGTGTCGAGCACTTTGACGACATACTTGTACTCGACGTTTTCGGCGCCCCGCAGCACGACGGCCTGCTCCGGATAAACCTGTTCGATGGCGCTGAGTTTTTGTTGCAGTTGGTCGAGGGATAAAGTGGAACGCTCGAGCTCGACGGTGCCGTCGGAGCGAAGGTTGATGATGACTTCACCGGGGAGTTCGTTGGGGGGAGTGCCGTTGCGGGCAACGGGCACTTTGACCTCGAGATCCTGCTCGTAACGGGCGAGGTTCCAAGTGAGAAGGAAGAAACAAAGCAGGAAGAGGACGACGTCGATGATCGGCGCGAGCTGGAGTTGGATGGGGTCCTGATTGAGGCGGCGTCGCAGATTCATGACGAAGCGGGCCTAGCGGTTAATGCGATGGCGTTGGCTGAGGAGGATGAGTTCCTGGACAAGCAGCGTACCCTCGGATTCGAGGATCGAAACGAGATGGCCGACGCGACCGCGGAAGTAGGCATAGAAGCCCATCGCCGTAATGGCGACGATGAGGCCGGCCGCGGTGGAGACGAGGGCCTGCGAGACGCCACCGGCCAGGAGCATGGTGCGCATCGGGCTGGCCTCGGAGGCGATGTGGCCGAAGGAGGTAAGGATGCCGACAACGGTGCCGAAAAGTCCGAGCAGGGGCGCGAGCACACCGACGTCGTAGATGTAAAGGGTACGCTGGTTGAGCGCGGCGGTGATCCGATTGCCCTCGGTTTCGGCGACGATGCGGATGGAATCGGGGTCCGCGCCGGGATGGCGCTCGAGGAAGTGGAGGGCGCGGTCGACGATGCGGGCGGTGGCTTGCGGGCGCTCGGCGACGTAGGCGGCGAGGCCGTCGAGGTCCTCGTTTTCAAAGAAGGGCTCCATGCGCTCGAGCAGTTCCGGGGTGGTGATGCTTTTTTCGGTGAGGGTGAAGAAGCAGTAGATGACGAGCGTGAGGGTGAGCAACGAGGCGAGCGCGAGGGGGATCATGACCCAGCCGGCGGCGGCGACCATATTCAGGAGGGAGGTCTGGCGGCTGACTTCGGTGACGGCGTCGTTACCGTTGGTTTGGGCCAGCAAAGGACTGGCGCCGGCGAGCAGGCAGGTCGTGATGAGGAAAAATGGTTTCATGCGTAGGTTAGGTGCTTTGACGCCAAAGCGAGGTTACAGGTTCAAGCAATATCGGCAAGCCGGGGGGCTTGAGGAGGACGCTGGCGCTTGATCAAGAGGCGATTTGCTTAGTCGGTTGAACTCTCGTCGCGCAATAAATCTTGCGTGATGGGCGGTCAAGGCGCTAACTCTCACCCCTTACCTTATGGCACGCCTTCTCGACTCGATTAATTCGCCCGCCGACGTCAAAAAAATTCCACTGGATCAATTGCCAACCCTGGCACAGGAAATACGCGAGGAGTTGATCGCGGTCCTGGCCAAGACGGGAGGCCACTTGGGGCCGAATCTGGGCGTGGTGGAGTTGACGATTGCTCTCCATACCGTTTTTGACACGCCGACGGACAGTTTCGTCTTCGATGTGAGCCATCAGGCTTACGTGCACAAGCTTCTGACCGGACGCCGCGACCGGTTTAACACGATCCGACAGGCGGGCGGGTTGAACGGGTTCATGCTGCGCACGGAGAGCGAGCACGACAGTTTCGGAGCGGGGCATGCCGGCACGGCGCTTTCGGCCGCTTTGGGAATGGCGACGGCGCGTGACCTGCGCGGTGGATCGGAGCATGTGGTCGCGCTCTGCGGCGATGCGGCGTTTACCTGCGGCATCACCTACGAGGCGCTTAATAACATTTCGACACACGCGAAACGGCTGGTCGTGATTTTGAATGACAACGAATGGTCGATCGACAAGAACGTGGGGGCGATTGCGAAATACCTGACGGACATCGTGACGAACCCGCGCTACGAGAATCTCCATCGCAGCATGGAGAAATTGGTGCAGCGCTACACCGGTGAGACGGGCAAGCAACTGGCGTTAAAGGCGGAGGGTGTGGTCAAGGGACTGCTCTCCACCGGGCACCGTCCGAGCCTGATTTTCGAGGAGATGGGACTTTCCTATTATGGGCCGATCGATGGCCACGATCTGCCGAATCTGATCAAGACGCTCGATTTCGCCAAGCACCACGCCCATCCGGTTTTGCTGCATGTGCTGACGAAAAAAAGCAAAGGCTTCGACATCGGTATTGCGAAGCAGAAGAAATATCACGGTGTGGGGCCAAACACCTACGATCCGGAAAAGGGAATTGAGACAAGCACCCCGGCGCCAAAGACCTACTCGCAGGTGTTTGCGGAAACGATGGTCAAGCTAGCCGACATGAACTCGAAGGTGGTCGCCATCACCGGGGCGATGCCGAACGGTACCGCGCTGGATCTTTTTCAGCCGAAACATCCCGATAAATATTTCGACGTAGGCATCGCCGAGGAGCACGCGGTGCTGTTTGCCTCGGGCATGGCGACGAAGGGCTATAAGCCGTTTTGCGCGATTTACTCGACCTTCCTGCAGCGCGCGTTTGACCAGATCGTCCACGATGTGTGCCTGCAAAATCTCAACGTTGTTTTCTGCATGGACCGCGGCGGCCTATCTGGTGATGACGGCCCGACGCATCACGGCCTCTTTGATATCAGCTACCTGCGCTGTATTCCGAACATTGTGCACCTAGACGCGAGCAACGAAGACGAGCTGGCCGATATGCTCTTTACGGCGCTGCACCACGATGGTCCGATCGCCATTCGTTATCCGCGCGGCAATGGACCTGGTGTTGCGCTGAAGGCCAAGCCGGAGTTGATACCGATTGGCAAGGCGCAAGTGGTGAAGCATGGCACGCAGGCGGTGATCCTGGGGCTGGGTGCGCTGCTACCGATGGCTATGGAAGTCGCGAAGGAACTGGAAGCGAGGGGATTTTCGACCGCGGTGATCAACCCGCGCTCAGTCAAACCACTGGATGGCGATACGGTTTCGTTTTTTGCCCGGAGCGCCGATGTCGTCGTGACGATGGAAGATCATGTGTTGACCGGTGGTTTCGGCTCCGCGGTGTTGGAGGAATTGTCGAATCGCGGGTTGCAGACGCCCGTCGTGCGCATTGGCTGGCCCGACGCCTTTATCGAGCACGGGAAGCCCGATGCGCTGCGCACGAAGTATGGAATCAGCGTGGCGGCCACGGTGGAAAAAACCTTGCCGTATCTGAAGAAGGCGAAGACGGTCACGAAGGCCACGACGCCGGTTATGGCGTAAGCAAACTCGTTGGTACCGGCGGTATATTGTCGTAATCGCGGCTGGATGTTAATTCGGTTCGCTTCCATGAATCCTCGGTTTGCGGGATGGCCAGCAGTCGGGATTGTGCCGGTGAGCAGGTCTGGCTACGGTGAGCGAGGATGATGAAGGACCGGGATCGAAACGACGGTGCGACGGTTTTAGCCGGTGATGTGCATGACAAGGCACTGATGGTACGCATTGCCGAAGGGGACGAGATCGCGTTGCGCGAATTGATCGAAAAGCATCAGGGAGCAGTCTACGGGACGATCGCGAAGATGCTGGGCGATCCGGTGGAGGCGCAGGATTTGGCGCAGCAGGTGTTTGTCCGCGTGTACCGGGCGGCGGGATCGTACCGGGCGACCGCGCAATTCAAGACATGGATGTTCACGATTGTGCGCAATCTGGTCTTCAACGAGCACCGGCGGCGGTCGCGGGCGACGTTGGTTTCGCTGAACCCGGTTGACCATGAATGGGGCAGTTCGGGAAGCACGGCCGCCATGGATTTGCCCGATCTGACGAATAAAACTCCAGGCGAGAATATGTTGCGCGAAGAGATGTTGCAGAAGGTCAATGAGGCCATTTTGCTTTTGCCGGAGCAGCAGCGGCTGGCGATCGTGCTGCGTCGCTACGATGAATTTTCTTACGAGGAGATCGCCGAGATTTTGAAAACGAGCGTGCCCGCGACCAAGTCGCTCCTCTTCCGCGCCCGGGAAACACTACGGGTGGCGCTGCAGGATTATCTTGAAAGGGAGGGTTGAGACCCGTTTGATGATGGGGCGCAGTCGTCCAAAGAGGTCCAAATAGGTCACGTTCTGACGAGCACGGCTAGAGTGGCGAGTGCGGCGATTGGAGGCAAATTAAAGCGCAACTGATTCTTGAGCCGGGTGTTTGAATTAATATGAGAGC
Source organism: uncultured Verrucomicrobiae bacterium (assembly GCA_963812985.1). Lineage (GTDB taxonomy): Bacteria > Verrucomicrobiota > Verrucomicrobiia > Methylacidiphilales > UBA1321 > JABDGH01. Next base: position 772,554 of record CAWEXI010000005.1, on the reverse strand, counting down.
AGGTCCTTTCGACGATATTTCGCAGGATGCGCGACTGGATGAGAATGATCCGGTCTGGCGGCTCCTGGGTCATGCGGCGCCTCCGACGCCGGACGGATGGTTCACGGCGGGGACGCTGGCACGTTGTCGAAGGGAGAAGGCGGCAGGGAATTTTATCTCGTCGTTGTGGCGCTGGGCGCTGGGCGGCGGCTTGGCGGGTTCGTTGGCAGTGGCGCTGGTGATTTCTCAGATTCAGTCTGAAAAGATTGATAAGCAAAAAAACGTGCAGGAGGCTTTTGAGATCATGGCTTCCATCAATTCCGATTCGGATTCTTCCTCCTCTTCTTCATGGCAAGACACCTCTCTTTGATTTTTGGGCCGCGCGGCATGGGATTGAGTAGCGCCGTCTTTTTGAGTGCCGCTCTTTTTTCCTCAACGGCGGTTCGCGCGCAGGAGACGATGATGTCGCAGGCAGCGAGCACGAATGCGCCTGCGGCAATGGCCCCGGTACCATCGCCTGCAGCTAAGGTCACGCTTACCGCCCCCGCTCCAACCGCACAGACGAACGCGGCGGGCAAAGTTATTCCTCCGGTTCCGGATACCTTCAATCGCTACGGGAAAATCTGGGCACCGAGCGATGACATAGCGCATCCGATCAAGTTGAATATGCAGTTTCCGGGAGTGGGAGACATGAAAATTCCGAGCCAGGACGAGTTGAACGTGCGCGATAAGCTGGAGCAATTGGCGCTCCTTTCCGATGAGGATATTCACAAGCAGCTCAGTGCGTGGACGCCATACAACAAAATGAAGCTTGGCGACCAAGGGCAGTTTTTGATGCGCATTCAGGCGTTCAAGGACCTGCGGAGCAAGGTGGCACTGCAGAAGGCACATAACATGGGGCTGCTGACCTTAACGGTGGAGCAGCAAGCGCGATTCGAGAAGGATTATTGGAACAAGCGATTGCAGATGGAGCGCGATCTCTCGAAGCAATTTGAGCCGATATTCCGGGCGCGGGAGCAGAAGATGGATGACGAGCTTTTCCGCGAGTTTTCGTCGGTGAGTCAAGTGCCACAAGGTCCGAAGCCCACGGGTGCGGCCGCTATGTCTACAACGAATAAAACGACGCCTGCCGGATCGTCTTTGCCGGTTGCGCAGGCGCCGCGATAGATGTGCCCGTCTGCGACCCAGCGGGGTCATTTTCTCGGTTGAGGACACCGGTGGTTGGCGAGCTGGGATCTTACCACCGGCTAGGGTGCTTCATCCCTTCGGAGAGATCGACAAATGCCTTCTATAAGCAATCCGTCATCCCGAGCTTGTCGAGGGATCAGTTCAGTCCCTCTGAAAAAAAGCAATGGAACTGATCTTTCGAGCAGGTTCAGGATGACAGAATCTTAAAAGTGAGAGTTTCGCAGAGATCTCCTGCGGGGATGCCGTCGCACGTTGTGCTAATAATCTACTCAATCTAGTGCGCGCGGCTCCTTACGGAAGTGTGTCGGCAGCAGCGAGGACACTCGGCTTGTTCGCATGAGGGGGAGTCGATCCGTAGAGAAGGTAGGGCTGCCGTTCGACGGCCCAACGGGCCACGCCGGAATCCCAGGAATGGATGATGTCGCTGATGGGTCGGCCATCCGCGAGCTGCTGGCGGGTGCGGTGATTGCCAGTGATTTTATCGAACATGTCCCGTTGATCGGCATCGGTGCGGCCGAAAGGTGAGAATCCGTCGACGAGGTCGTTAAGGATGTCGATGGTCTGGAAATTGATGGCGGTGAGGTTGCCCGCGTTGCGCGGATCGATATGGAGAAAGATTCCATTTTCGCGGTCATCGTCGAGCACGCTGGCGCGTACGCCGGGAATCTGTAGGGCGTTAAAGCGACGGACGATGGCAGGAGAATCCCAGCCACGGCCTTGAACGACCTGGAATGCCTCGGGGCCGCCGCAGCCGCTGTCGATGCCGATTTCGCCGAGGAAACCGGTGGCAGAGTAGGCGCGCGCAGCGGCGACAGTGGGGATATTGGGCGAGGTGGGAACCCATTTGAGACCGGTGTCTTCCCAGACCATGGGACGGACCCAGCCGCGCATGGAGATGATGGTGAGGCGGCATGGCTTTTCGAGATATTTGGCGTTGATCCAGAGGGCAAGTTCGCCGGGAGTGAGGCCGTAAACGATGGGGATGTCGTAGAGGCCGACAAAGGAGGAGACGCCATCGTTGAGGCGGGGGCCTTCGATGCGGATGCCGCCGAGGGGGTTGGGGCGGTCGAGCACGATGACCTGGATGTTATCCTTGGCGGCCTCGTCCATGACGTAGACCGAGCGTGCTGATGAACGTGTAGGAACGGTTGCCGAGGTCCTGGACGTCGTAGACCAGGGTGTCAATTCCAGACGAGCATTTGGGGCGTGGGACGGCGGGTGTCGCCGTAGAGGGAGCAGACGAGGCAATGGGTGAGGCGGTCGCGACTGCTCTCGACGCTTTGGCCGGCGCCAGTCTGGCCGTCGATGCCGTGCTCGGGGCCGAAGAGTTTGACGAGCCGGAATCCGGCGCTCTGGCCATTGTAGAAAACGCTGATGGCGGAGCGGCCGTGGGAATCGGCGCCGGAGGGATTGGTGACGAGACCGACGCGTTTGCCCTTGAGAATAGCGAAGTTGGATTTTTCCAGCTCATCGATGCCGAGCGAGACTGCGCCGTGGGCCGCCCAGGTGAAACTGAGAAAAAGGGTGGCGACGCGGGCCGCGGAATAAAATGGGAATCGCAAATTCATCGGCATTTCACCAGAGCTTTCTTGGCATGAAACTCCAAGCAGGGCGTGTTCCAGCCGGGCTACCTGATGCGCCGCAGCTTATAACAAATTGATCAAGATGTCACCTCGCGCGCGCGATTTTTTCGCGATAATTTTGCTGAGTCAGGATGGGTGTCCGACCTATGGCGTTCCTCGCCAAGACGAGTCCGGTCGGTTAACCTGAGGTCGTGACGCTGAAGCATCGCATTCGTTTTTATCAGCAACTGGCGGTGTTGGTGCGCGCAGGCGTACCGATCCGCGCGAGCCTGAATCGGCTGAAGGAGCGCCTGAAGGAAAAGGAAGTGCGGATTCTTTCGGAAAAAATCGATGCCGGTGAGAGGGTCGGCGAGGCGTTTTCCGCAGCGGGATTTTCGCCGTTCGAAAGCGATCTGGTCGCGGCGGGCGAACGAAGCGCGCATCTCGATACGGTCTTTGAGCATCTCTCCGCATTTTGGACGCGCGAGCTGGAAATGCAGCACGCGCTGATCCGACCGCTCTATTATCCGCTGACCGTGCTGCACCTGGCGGTCGGCGTCGGAGCGCTGGTGGAATTCGCGATGGGACGACCGGCGCCGCTGGTTGTCGTGCATGTGGTGCTATTGCTGACGTTGCTTTACGCGCTGATCTTCGGCGTGTACACGGTCGTGCGGATTTCGTGGTCGAGCCCGATCATGCGAAGGATATGGCTCTGGACCCCGATCATTGGCAGTGCGCTGAAAGCCGGCTATGCGTATCGGTGGATTACGGCGCTGAGGCTGGAATTCAGCGCGGGGGTGTCACTGGCGCGGGCGGTGGGCGACGCGTGGAGGGCTTCGGGCTACGTCGACTGTGAGCGTTTCGCGGTGGAGGGCGAAGAAGCAATGCGCAGCGGAATTGACCTGTCGAAGCTGGTGGCGGGCTGGAAACAGTTGCCGCGCGATTGGATCGACTTTATCGAGACCGGCCAGATTTCGGGCAAGTTCGAGGAAGCATTCACGCAACTGGAAGCGGAAGCGGCCTATGCGTGGAAGCTGGCGCAGGACCGGATGACGGAGTGGGTGCCGAAGATCGCTTACTTTGCGGTATTGATTATCGTGGCGGCAATCGTCGGACGAATGGTCTACCAGGTGGAGGTTGCGCCGATCATCGATGCGGAGAAGCAGATCGATGACGCGACGAGCGGCAAATGAAGAGCAGGTTATCGGTATGAATACGGGATTTTACGAATCGGATGCCGCGGTGGAGCAGTATCTCTTGTTTCATTACGGAACGCCTGAGCAGATTTGTCCGCTGCTGCCGGACGCGCGGACGGCGTGCGGATTTCCGGTACGATGCGTGAGCGAATCGTTGCGTTACCTCCATCTGCAAAAAAGGATGCGCGCGCTGGATCTTGGCTGTGCCGTAGGGCGGAGCAGCCTCGAGTTGGGGCGACATTTCGACGAGGTGGTGGGCATCGATTTTTCCCGGCGGTTTATTGTCGAGGCGGAGCGAATGCGCGCCGAGCGCACGGTGACGGTGCACGTGCCGCGCGAAGGGACGGCGACGGACGAATTGCGGCTCGAACTGCCGTCGGATTTGAAGACGGGGAATGTCCGGTTCGAGCAGGGCGACGCGTGTGATTTGCGCGCCGATCTGGGGAGTTTTGATTTGGTGTTGATGGCGAACCTGATCGACCGGTTGCCCGATCCGCGACGGTGTTTGGGACGGTTGCCGGAGTTGGTTTGCGCCGGAGGCTGGCTGGTAATGACGTCACCTTACACTTGGCTGGCGGAATATACATCTCGCGAGAAGTGGTTGGATGGCGGTGAGGGCGGGACGCTGGGCGCGTTGGAGGATTTACTTACGCCGGCGTTTACGTTCGAGCGGGTTTTTGATTTACCGTTTTTGATTCGCGAGCACCGGAGGAAGTATCAGTGGAGTGTGGCGGAGGCGAGCGTTTGGCAGAAGAGGTAGTTGCGCTCGCGACGAGCATTGATGGCTGCAGAAATAGTTCGAGGTCCTTCGACAGCGCCGGGGCAGGTCCGGCTTGCTCAGGATGACGATTCTTTAAAAAAAACTGACGCGATTACAACACTTCGCCATCGAGGGGGGTGGGGGCGTGGGGATCGGCGATGGGGAAGAGGAGCTTGAACCTGGTGCCCTGGCCGACTTTGGATTCGACCTGCACCTTGCTCTGGTGGTTCTCCATGATCTTTTTCACGATGGCGAGGCCGATGCCGGTGCCCGATTCCTTGTAGGTGAGGAAGGGCGCGAAGAGATTGGCGATCTGGTCCGGCGACATGCCCTGGCCGTTGTCGCGGACGGCGAGGGCGAGATGCGGCTCGCCCTCGAATTCCTCGACCGCGGCGCTGAGGCGCAGCATGCCGCCCTTGGGCATGGCCTCGGCGGCGTTGAGGATGAGGTTGAGCAGGACCTGCTCGATCTGCTCGCGGTCGGCGCGGAAGAGCGGGCAGATCGTCCGGCGACGGTGCTGCGGACGTCGATGCCCTGCTGCTGCAGCTTGTGGCGCGTGAGGAGGAAAACGTCGTCGAAGAGCTGCTGCGGCGTGGACCGGTTCCTTGATCGGCTCGGAGGAGCGCGCGAAGGAGAGGACCTGGTCGAGGATGCGGTTCATCTGCCGCATTTTTTCGCTGATCAACGTCGGCGTCGCGCTGCGAGGTGGCGTCGAGCTGCCAGCGTCTCGACCAGCGCGTGGAAGAGCATCTGCATGACGGTGAGCGGATTGCGGATTTCGTGCGCGATTTCCGCGGCGAGCAGGCCGAGCGCGGAGAGGCGCTCGCTGGCGCGCAGTTTTTCCTCCATGTCGACGACGCGGGCGAGGAGCCGGCCCTTCTCGATCGCGACGGCGGAGAGATCGCCCAGCGTGGTGAGGAGCTTGATTTCGTCGTTGGAAAAACGGTGGCGCTGCTGCGTGTAGACGGCGAGGACGCCGATGGCTTTGCCCGCGAAGATCAGCGGCACGGCGAGCATGGAGACGAGCCGTTCCTTGCGCGCGATGTCGGTCTGGATGTAGCCCTTTTCCTTGCACCACATCGACGACGGCGACGGGCTTGTGGCGCGTGACGACGCTGCCGAGAAGCGAGTCCTCCGTGCGGAGATTCGGCTTGCCGCGATAGAGCTCGCGTGCCGCCGTGGCAGGCGCGCAGGACCAGTTCGCGAGCCGTCCTCGTTGAGCAGGAAAACGGAGCAGAGGCGCGTCTTCATCAGGCGGAAGGTCTGCACGGTGATCTGCTCGAGAATTTCGTCGAGATTCGTCTCGGAGATGATCATCTGCGCGATGTCGACCAGGCTGGTGAGCTGCCGGCTCTTGAGGCGCAACTGGTCGATTTCCCAGGCGAGCTCGAGCCACTTGCGCGGCCTCGGAGGCCATGTCGACGAGGCGCGCTTCGTCGGTGGCGCTGAAGGCGTCGACCTTGGTCGAGTCGACGTTGAGCAGGCCGACGACCTGGCCGCGCATTTCGACCGGCACGGCCATCTCGGAGCGGACCTTCGCGTTGATCGCGACGTAGCGTTTTTCCTCGCGGACATCGCCGGTGCGCAGCGGCTTGCCGGTGGTGGCGACCCAGCCGGTGATGCCTTCGCCGGGGCGAAGCTTCACCCGCTTGGCGCGTTCGCTCAGGCCGTGGCTGGCCTCGATGTCGAGCAGGCCGGAGTTCGGGATTGACCAGGATGAAGGAGCCGGAATCGGCGCGGGTGGAGCGGACGGCGGCGGCGAGGATGCGGTCGAGCGCCTTCTGCGGATGGAGCAGCGTGCGCAGATCGCGCCGGCGCAAGTCGGAGAAGAGCGTGGGCTGGCGTTCATGCTGCGTCTTCATGTCGCGATCCGCTTGCGGACTTCCTCGATCAGGCTGGCGAGCATCTCCTCGGCCTCGATCTTTTTGCCGTGCTGGTCGGTGAGATAAAAGGTGTCGAGCGCGGCGCCCTTTTCGGTGGTGATGCGCGCGGAGGCGAGGTTCAGCCCGGCGTCGGCGATGGCGCAGGCGATGCGATAGAGCAGGCCGGGATAGTCGGCGGTCTGGACGTCGAGCAGCGTGTGGGTGCGCGAGGCGCGCAGATCGACCGAGACCTTGGTGGGCAAGTCGGAGGGATCGTAAACGGGGAAGCGCGGCTTGACCGTGCGCTTGGCGAAGGCCTTGGTGAAGTCGAACTGCTCCATGCCCATGGCCTGGGTGAGAATTTTTTCGAAGGCGGCGCGGTCGCGCGGATCGGTCACGGCCTCGAGCCGTTCGGTGGCGACGTAGAAGGTCTCGATCGCGATGTCGTCGGCGCGGGTGAAGATGTCGGCCTTGAGAATGGTGAGGTTGCAGGCGGCGAAGGAGCCGGTGACGCGCGCGAAGATGTGGTAGCGGTCCCACGTGACGACGGTGACTTCGGAGTGGCCCTGCTCGGGGAAATTGCGCCAGTGGACGACCGGGCTGCAGCGAGGCGTCGTCGTGGGTGAGCTGGTACTTGAGGAAGCCGTGGACGATGGCGATGTGCTCGCGGATCAGGTCCTCCGACATCGGTCTCGAAATAGCTGGGCGGCAGGTTTTCGAAATGGGCGACGACCTCGGCGGGATCGAACTGGCGGTCGAGATTCTTGAGCAGGCGCTGCTGGATTTCGAGGCGCGCCTTTTCCGCCATGGCGCGGAATTCCTTGACGCCGCTGAGCGCGCTGGTGGTGCGATGATAAAGCTGCCAGAGGAGCAGGTCCTTCCAGTCGGAATAGCCGCGGCCGGAGCCGGTGCCCAGCGTGTCGGCGAAGGTGAGGAGCATGAGCAGGTCGAGCCGTTCCTGGGTCTGCACGATGCGGGCGAACTCGATGATGGTGTCCTCGTTGTCGAGGTTCTTGCGCCGCGCGATCTCCGACATGGTGAGGTGGTGATCGACGAGGAAGACGAGCGTGGAGAGATCGGTGCCCTTCAGCCGCATGCGCCGCGCGACGCGCACGGCGTTGACCGCGCTGGCCTCGGCGTGGCGCTGGTCGTTCTCCGACTTGCCGGTGTCGTGCAGCAGCATGGCGAGGTAGAGGATGTGGGGCCGGGCCGTCTGCTGCAGGAGCGGCTTGTACTTGGAGAAGGGCGGCTCGTTCGCGTCGATGATCTTGTCGAGCATCTCGATGCAGACGAGGGTGTGCTCGTCGGCGGTGTAGCGATGGAAGAACTCGTGCTGCACGAGGCAGGTGAGCGGGCGGAACTCGGGGAAGAAGCGGCCGAGGAAACCGAGCTCGTGCATGGTGCGCAGGGCGCGGCCGACCTGGCCCTTGCGCGAGAAGATGGCGAGCAGCGTTTCGCGCACGGCGGTCTGGTAGATGAAGCGGCGGTCGATCATGTAGAGCCGGCGCCGCAGGCGCAGTTTCAGTTCGGGCCCGAGCTCGGCGTTGTGCTGCTGGGCGAGGAGGAAGACGCGCACGAGGCGCAGCGGCTCGTCGGTGAGATGGTGGTGGGCGAGGCAGCTTCCAGTTCGCCGTTTTCGAGGACGAAGCCGTCGATTTCCTCGCGATGCGTGGCGTGGAAGGGCAGGAAGGCCCATTTCGTCTGGACTTTGCCGCTGCCGCAAAGCCGGTTGCAGAGGGTGTTGCCGAGATTGTAGAGCAGCGAGGTGTGCTCGTAGTAATCGCGCATGAACGCTTCCATCCGGCGCAGGATGGTGCGGTGCTGGTAGCCGAAGCTGTCGGCGATCTGTCCCTGCAGGCGCAGGGTGAGGACGTCGCCGGAGCGCTTTTGCAGGTAGTGGAGCTCGGTGCGGATGCGCAGGAGGAAATCGTAGGCGCGGTCGAGCTGCTTGCGCTCGGTGGGCGGTGAGCAGTTGCGCATCGACGAAGGCCTGGGTGTTGGCGAGACCCGCGCTTCACCTTGCCGACCCAGAGCAGGTTCTGGTAATCGCGCAGGCCGCCGCAGCCGTTCTTGACGTTGGGCTCCTGGAGGAAGGCGGTGTTGCCCGGCTTTGTCGTGGCGGTCGCGCTGGTCGGCCACGCGCCAGGCGAGATATTCCTTTTCGTGGCCGTGCAGGCAGCGGCGCTCGAAGGTCTTCTCGAATTCGGCGAAGAGCGCCTCGTCGCCGCAGAGGAAGCGCGCCTCGAGCAGCGAGGTCTTCGTGCGCAGGTCGCCGTTGGCCTGCGTGACCAGCTCCTGCATGCGTGCGCGTGGCGTGGCCGACCTGAAAGCCGATGTCCCAGAGCATGTAGAGGACGTGCTGGACGATGTCGTTGACCTGCGCGGTGACTTTCGCGTGCCGTCGTTGGGATAGAGAAAAAGAATGTCGATGTCGCTGTAGGGATTGAGTTCGCCGCGGCCGAATCCGCCCACGGCCAGCAGGGCGATGCGCGGCGGCTTGTCCATGTGCGAGCGCAGGTGCGTTTCCCACGCGCTGTTCCAGAGATGGCGCAGCATGACGGAGATGACGTCGGCGCGCTTCTTGCAGAGGTCGCGCCCGCCTTCGCCGTGGATGTGCTCGAGCTTGAGGCGGTGCTCCTCGAGCTTCAGGAAGCGCCGGTAGATATCGAGCAGGTCGGTCGGCCGCAGGTGGGACTGGTGGACCAATTCGCGCTCGGCGTGGCGCAAAACTTTTTCGAGATAGACCGGCGGCATTAGAGCAAAGTTAGCGTGCGGTGAGGGCAATTCAATGGGGAAGTCTACGGGGGAATGAGCGCGAAGTGTTGCTTCGCGATAGCAGGGACGTTCCCAAGTGCGACTTGGAACGAGGGGCGCTAACAGGAATGGTCAGCGCCAGGCTGACCCTCCAAATTAAATATCGAGGTTGCGGACGTTGAGGGCGTTGTCCTCGATGTATTGGCGGCGGGGCTCGACTTCATCGCCCATGAGGCGCGAGAACATTTCCTCGGCTTCGATGGCATCGGAGACGTCGACTTTGAGCAGACGGCGCTTGGTCGGGTCCATCGTGGTGATGAACAGTTCCTTGGCGTCCATTTCACCCAAGCCTTTAAAGCGGGTGATTTGCACGCCGCGTTTGCCGACTTCCTTGACGGCTTCGAGAATTTCCGGAATGGAAAAGATCGGGCGCTTTTTCTGGGCGTCGCCTTCGCCCTCGAGCAATTCGAAGAGCGGCTTGTCGGCGGCGCGGTATTGGTCGATGGAAAGGCCCTTGCGCTCGAGCTTGTTGAGCAACTCGGCGACGGCCTTGCTTTCGTGGAGTTCGACGTGAATGCAGCGGCGGCGGTTGACGGTGCCGGCAGAGACGGCCTTGGCGGCGGGTTTTTCGCTGGGAGCGCCGTCCGCGCCATTGACGTCGGCCTCTTCGGCCTTTTCCTCGCCGAAAATGCGCAGGTCGGGGTTTTCCTTGGCGAAGTCGTGGAGCTGATGATCGGTTTTGAAATAGTGGACCGTTTCCTGATTGCCCTCGCGCACCTTGACGAGATGACGCGGCAACTCATGGCTGCGAGGATCGCGCGCCGCGAGGTAGTCGCCGAAATCGCCGCCGTGCCGGGCGATGGCTCGGGTGAACTTGTCGAGGGAGTCGAGCATTTCGAGGACTTCGACGAGCGCGTTGTCAGTGAGCGCTTTGTTGTCGGCGAGGTTCTTGAGCTGGACGTCGTCGCTGCCGAATTTGATCAACATTTTGTTGAGCTGCATTTCACCCTCAACGTATTCCTCGCGCTTCTTGCGCTTGATCTGGAAGAGCGGCGGCTGGGCGATGTAGACAAAGCCCTTGAGGATTAGCTCCGGCATCTGTCGGAAGAAGAAGGTCAGGAGCAGCGTGCGAATGTGGGAGCCATCGACGTCAGCATCGGTCATGATGATGATCTTGTGATAGCGTAGGCGTTCGAGGTTGAACGCGCCTTCGCCGCCGTCGCCGATGCCGGTACCGACCGCAACAATAAGATTTCGCACTTCGGCGTTTTGAAGCACTTTGTCCAGCCGCGCCTTTTCGACGTTGAGAATCTTGCCCTTGATTGGAAGGATGGCTTGGTTATGGCGGTTTCGACCCTGCTTGGCCGAGCCGCCCGCGGAATCGCCCTCGACGATGAAAAGCTCGGAATCCTCGGGATTGCGGCTGGAGCAATCGGCGAGTTTCCCAGGAAGGCCCCCGCCGGAAAGCGCGGTTTTGCGGACAGCCTCGCGCGCGCGGCGGGCGGCTTCATTGGCCCGGGCGGCGTTGAGCGCCTTGTCGATGATGCGCTTGGCGATGTTCGGATTGCCGTCGAAGAAATTCATCAGGCTCTCATAAGTGGCGGAGGAAACAATGCCTTCCACTTCGGGCGAGAGGAGCTTGACCTTGGTCTGGGACTCGAATTTGGGGTCGGGATGGAGTAGGGAAATGACAGCCACGAGACCTTCGCGAACGTCGTCGCCGGAAAGCGCCGGGTCCTTGGGCTTGAAGAGATTATTCGTCTTGCCGTACTGGTTGATGGCGCGGGTGAGCGCGGAGCGGAAGCCGGCGAGGTGCGTGCCGCCGTCGGGGTTCGTGATCGTGTTGGTGAAGCAAAGAATCTGGTCGGCGATGGAATCGTTGTACTGGAAAACGATGTCGATCTTGATCGGGCGCGGCGTGTCGTTGACGATGACGGCGGCTTCCTTGACGCGCGAGATGCGGACCGGCTTCGGATGGACGACTTGCTTGTTTTTGCTCAGCTGTTTGACGAATTCCTCGATGCCGTCCTTGTAGTAAAAACGTTCCGCTTCCGAACCGTCGACGCGTTCGTCGGTGAAGACGATTTCGAGACCCGGATTGAGGAAAGCGAGCTCGCGCAGGCGGCCGACGACCAGTTCCTTTTTGAATTCGATCGTGTCCTTGAAGATTTCAGGATCGGGCTTGAAGGTGATGAGCGTGCCGGTCGATTTGCTTTTGCCGATGACGTCGAGCTTCTTGGTCGTTTTGCCCTGCTGAAACTCCATGTGGTAGACCTTGCCGTCGCGCGAGACTTCGACCTCGAACCATTCGGAAACGGCGTTGACGCACTTGGCGCCGACGCCGTGCGTGCCGCCGGAAAAGATGTAGCCGCCCTGGCCGTATTTGCCGCCGGAGTGGAGCGTGGTGAGCACCATCTCGACGCCGGGAATTTTGTAGGTCGGATGGATGTCGACGGGAATGCCGCGGCCTTCGTCGCGGATGGAAATGGAGCCGTCGACGTGGACGGTGACTTCGATCTTCTTGCCGTAACCGGCGAGATGCTCGTCGATGGAGTTGTCGAGGACCTCGGAAATGCAATGGTGCAGTGCGCGTTCATCGGTGCCGCCGATGTACATGCCGGGCTTTTTGCGGACCGCTTCCAGGCCCTCCAACTTGCCTAATTTGGAGGCATCGTAACTGCCTTCACTGACGCTGGAATCAAAGTTGAGAATCTCGTCGCCGCCCTCATTTGGGGCTGGTTTTTTCGGGTCTGCCATAAGCAGAAAATCTTAGCCGAAAAGGCTATTTTTTCACAACAAGTAATACGGTTATTTTGGTGCTGATTTTTGGGTGGGATTGACAAAATTAACACGAAGGAATGGCAGGCTGACCAGGCTGTCAGCGCATCCGATTCCAGGCATCGGTGGAATAGCGGTCGCGTTCGAGATCAGTGGCGCGGGAGGATTCGGCGGCGGTGAGATCGCTGGGCTTGAGAGCAAGGTCGAGCCGGGCGGAGAAGGCTTCGGCAAAAGCATCGCGGAGGCTGGCGTTCTGGGCCGGATCGGGCAGGAGGATGCTTCCCTGATGAAGAAGGCCTTCGCGGGTGCGACGTTGGGCGGCGCCGCTGAGTTTGCTGGCACCGGCAACGATATCGAAGCGGACCGGTTTTGCGAAGCAGGCGTCCGATTCAACGGCGAGCGCGGCGGGCGTGAGTTGGCTGGCGATTCCGCAGGCGGTCAGTGCGGCTTGGACGCCTTCATGGATGAGGCGATAACTTTCGGGCATGGATAGTTCCAGCCAGGGGTGAGAGCGAGGGAGAATAATCGTGTAAGTGACGTCATGGGCGTGATCGACCAAGCCGCCACCGGTGTAGCGGCGGACGAAGGGGCGCTCTCTTGCAATCGCGGCGGTTTGGAAATAACCGAGGCTGACGGCAGGAACGCTCCAATCGTAGATGCGGAGGATCGGTTCGCGGACCTCACGCAGGAGGGCCTCGTCGACGGCCATATTGCGCGCGGGGGAGGCGTGGCCGTGGATGAGGAGGCGCCATGGCATGGTTTGATTCAATTAACAGGCAGCGGAACTGATCGTTCGACAAGCTCAGGATGACGGATTTTTTAGCGTATTCTTCATTCCGTAAATTCCGTTAATTCCGTCAAAATTCGGCGGTTCCCTGCGGCTACTGAAAAATGCTTTCAATTTTGTCCTTGGCCTTATCAAGGATCGAGTCGTGCTGGACTTTGACGGGCTCGGCGGCGATGCGGACGAGGAAGGGGACGGCGACCTTCCAGGCCTCCTTGTCCTCGGTCGGGTTGTAGGTCGTGCTTTTGGGATTGGACCAGCCGGATCCGGCAGCGATGAACCAGGCTTCGCAGTCGTTGCCGGCGTCCTTCATGCGCTGCTGGAAAGCGAGGACGTTCTCATGCGTGGCGACCGGATCGTTCATGGGGTAGACGGCGCAAAGTGGAGCGTAGAATTTGCCGACGAAATGCTCGCTGGTTTCGATCGGGCCGTAAAAGGTGATGGCGCCGTCGAGCGTCTTGTTTTCGCGCGCGTCCTGGAAGACGTAATTCGCGCCGGTGCCCCATCCCATCGCGACGACATGATCGACGTGAAATTTGTTGCTCTCATGGAAGAATCGAATGCCCGCGTCGATGGTTTTCATGATGGTGCCTGCGTTCAAATTTGCGACGAGATTGGCGAGGTCGCCCGGATCGGTGGTGAGCTTGCCATTATAGATATCGACGGCGGCGACGAGGTAACCCATAGAGGCAAGCCGGTCGGCCTCGGCCTTGGTGAAGTCGTCGAGGCCGTAGGCGTCGGGAACCAGCACGATGGCGAGGCTGGGCGGCGTGGCGGGGATGGCGAGATAGGCCAGGTCTTCGGCGCCGAAATCGCTGAGGGTGATCATCTGGCTGGCGGGCTTGGGGGGGGCGTCCGCGGCTTCGATCGTGGCTGGAAGGAGATAAGCAAAAACAGGTGCCAGGAAAGCGGCGGCGAGAAAATGGGACTTATCAAGCATAGAAAACTTTTAGGGAAAAAGGCCGCGAATGGTTTTGCCGTCGACAACTTTTTGGATGCCGAGCGAAAGGGCCGCGGTGCGATGGTCGATGTTGTTTTTAGCGGCGTGCTTCAACACCGTGTCAAGCGTGCGGCCGAGAATGCGGTAAAGCTTGTCGAAGATTTCAGTCTCGGCCCAAAAGAAGCTTTGCAAATCCTGTACCCACTCGAAATAGCTGACGATGACGCCGCCGGAGTTGCAGAGGATGTCGGGGATGACGAAAATTTCGGGGCGCTGGCGCAGGATGGCGTCTGCCTCCACCGTGGTCGGTCCGTTGGCGCCTTCGGCGAGAATGCGGCATTGGAGCCGGCCCGCATTCTTTGCGGTGATGACGCGATCCATGGCGGCGGGGATAAGAACTTCGCAGGGCTGGACGAGGAGGTCGTCGTTGGAAATTTTATCGCCGCCCGGAAAGCCGGCGACGTTGCCGGTGCCGCGGACGTGGTTCTCGAGCGCCTGGAGATCGAGGCCCTTGGGATTGTAAATGCCCCCGCTGACGTCGCTGATGCCAACAATGCGCGCACCATACTTGGCCATGCCGGCGGCGGCGTAGCTGCCGACGTTGCCGAAGCCCTGGACGATGACGCGGCTATTCTCAGGCAGCTTGAGCAGTTCGATGACGCGATCGGCGAGGAACGCGACCCCACGGCCGGTGGCCTCCTTGCGGCCAAGCGAGCCACCGATGCTGACCGGTTTGCCGGTGACGATGCTGGGAACGGCGTGGCCGATCTGGTGCGAGTAGGTGTCCATGATCCACGCCATGGTCTGCTCGTTGGTGCCCATGTCGGGCGCCATGACGTCGGTTTGCGGGCTGATGAAGGGGATCATTTCGCTAGTGTAGCGGCGCGTGACGCGTTCGAGTTCGCCGATGGAAAACTTGCGCGGGTCGATGGCGACGCCGCCCTTCGCGCCGCCATAAGGGAGATCGGCGAGCGCGCATTTCCAGCTCATCCACATGGCGAGCGCGGCGACTTCGCCGAGTTCGACGGCGGGGTGGTAACGGAGTCCGCCCTTCGTCGGGCCGAGCGTGAGGTGATGCTGGACGCGGTGGCCCTCGAAGACTTTCACTTCGCCGGAATCCATGCGCACGGGAAGCGAAACGGTGACGAGTCGCTTGGGGAGCTTGGTACGCTCGCGCAACGGCTCCGGAATGTTCATGAAGTCGGCGACTGCATCGAACTGGTCGCAAGCCATCTTGTAGACGGGGTTGGCGAGGAGGTGTTTCATGGGGAGGAAACCAGTTACGGAATTACCAAATTTTCCAAATTAACGGAATTGAGGCAGAGGAGGAAAATTAACAGGAAGACATGAAATCATGAAATACATGAAGAGAACGAGAATTTTTTGAAAAGGATAACGCACACAAGCTCCGTCATCCTGAGCTTGTCGAAGGATTAGCTTCCGGAAAATATTTCATAATTTCTTTCCGCGGCGTGTAGCAATTTTGCGCCACCAATTTTTATCTTCAATAGTGTTACCAATAATCATGAAGGCAAAACCGCTGATCCATGCCCATATCAACAAAAAACTCTGCAGCGGTGTTTTATAAAGAATCGCTCCATGATCGTTCCATTGATCGATATGATAAGTTGAGGGGTCGGGACGTTGGGTTGAGAAGAAATCCATTAAGCCTAAGTTCACAACCCACGTCAGCATGCAGGCACCTGCTAACCACATGCAAATCAACCTTAATTTAAGCCTTAAGGGTGTCATGAATTGACTGGGTTAGGCAGCCTTTTTCTTTGCGTGGAAGTCGCTGGTGATGCGGAGGAAATTCTTGAGCAGGTCCTTGCCGTGGCGGGTGAGGATCGATTCGGGATGGAACTGGACGCCGTGGATGGGGAATTCCTTGTGACGCACGCCCATGATTTCGCCTTCGGCGGTGTGCGCGTTGACGAGGAGCACGTCGGGGACGGTGGGTGGATCGATGATGAGCGAGTGATAGCGCGTCGCTTCGAAGGGACTGGGAAGGCCGACGAAGACGCCGCTGCCGTCGTGGAGAATGGGCGACGTTTTGCCGTGCATGAGGCGCGGTGCGCGGACGACGGCGCCGCCGTATACGTACCCCAGGCACTGATGGCCCAGGCAGACGCCAAGAACGGGAAGGTGAGGTCCAATTTGCGCGATGACTTCGTTGGAGATGCCGGCTTCCTTGGGCGTGCACGGGCCGGGCGAGATGACGACGGCCTCCGGTTTGAGTGCCTCAATTTCGGCAACGGTGATTTCGTCGTTGCGTTTGACGAGCGGATCCGCGCCAAGCTCGCCGAAATATTGGACGAGGTTGTAGGTGAACGAGTCGTAGTTATCGATGATGAGGAGCATGGTGCGAACTGAAGTTAGACGGAATTAACGGAATTACCAAATCACGGAATTTAGACGGCTAAAACTTCATCACGAACAAAATGTAAGCGAATGATTTTTGGCATGGTATCCGGGAGGGCATCGCCGAAGTGGCACTGGATTGCCTCCCGGACATTCGCTCGGAGTTCTTCAAGGGTTTGGCCTTGTGTGTGAATGCCATAGCCCAAGGCGCTGGCAGTATATCCGCCGTCAATTTCGTCTTCGAGAACTTCAAAGATGATTTCGCTCATTGGCTATCCTTACGTTGATTGGAAGCGGAACCAGACATATTGCATTAAGTGCCACTTTGCCTTTAATCACAAATTTCGGAAGCGAAACTGTTTTCGTAAACGAGAAAGGATTTTCTCCACCACCTACCATATTATAAAATTCTATTTTGATAAGATTAGCAGCGGAGATTTTCAATTTATTGCTACTGCCGGTTACAGCACCTAGCGTATCATCAATAGAATAAATTTTGGATGTCGTGGCATCGTACACATAGGTGGGCCAATGCCAAACTGAATGAGCTCCCGAACTTTCTGTTTGAAAGACAAAGAAACGCGAATCCGGCGACCATACAGCATCGGAGACAACCCGCGATTGATGCCGGAACCCTCTTCCAACGACAAGCGAGCGAGTGGAGTTCTCTTTGCATCGTTGATTGTAATAACGTTCCAATCAAGGTCGGAACGATCGGCTTGCCCTGGCTCGTGGCACAAGAGAGCGGATGCTACGAGTTGATGATTTGGTGCCAACCACCGATCTCGTTCGTCTGCGACAACGTGAGCCGATGACAGTAAAACGAGACCAGCAATCCGTAGTAGCCGATTTTCACAGCCCTTAGAACAGCTTCGCCATGGCGAGTGCTTTGAGGCCGGCCTTGGCTTTGTTGATCGATTCCTGGTATTCGCCGAGCGGGGTTGAGTCGGCGACGAGGCCGCCGCCGGCCTGGAGATAGGCTTTGCCGCCCTTGAGCAGAATGGTGCGGATGGCGATGCACGAATCGAGGTTGCCGGAAAAGCCGAAGTAGCCAACGGCGCCGGCATAGGTGCCGCGGCAGGTCGGTTCCTGGTCGGCGATGATCTGCATGGCGCGAATCTTGGGCGAGCCGCTGACCGTTCCAGCGGGGAAAGTAGCCCGCATCACGTCGTAGGAGGAGTGGCCCGGCGTAAGTTCCCCCTCGACGTTGGAGACGATGTGCATGACGTGTGAGTAGCGCTCGGTGATCATGAAATCGGTGAGGCGCACAGTGTTGAAATTGCAGACGCGCCCGACGTCGTTGCGGGCGAGATCGACGAGCATGACGTGCTCGGCGCGCTCCTTGGGGTCGGCGAGAAGTTCGGCGGTCAAGGCGTCATCTTCCTCGGGCGTCTGGCCGCGCGGACGCGTGCCGGCGATGGGGCGAATCTGCACCTTGCCTTCCTCGCAACGGACGTGAAGTTCGGGCGACGAACCGACCAGCGCCATTTCGCCGAGCTTGAGGATAAACATGTAGGGCGACGGATTGATCAGACGCAGGGCGCGGTAGAGATCGATGGGCGGATGATCGAAGGGCACCTCGAAGCGCTGCGACGGGACGACCTGAAAGATGTCGCCGGCGCGGATGTATTCCTGCATCGCCTCGGTCATCTCGACGTACTGGTCGCGGGTCATGTTGATGGACGGTTCGAGCGGCTTGATGTCGCTGAAGACGGGGAGAAGGCGTCCGGGCACGGCGCGCGGAGGCGGGCTTCGAGTTCCTCGATTTTGGCCACGGCTTCGTCGTAGGCGCGGTCGGCGTGGGCAGGATCGGAGCACATGCGCGTTGGCGACGATTTTGATGCGGCGCTCGAGGTGATCGAAAATGAGGAGCGTGTCGGTGATGAAGAAATAAGCGTCGGGGACGATGAGATCGTCCTTTTTCGCGCGCGGGACCGTGGGTTCGAATTGCGTGACCGCCTCGAATCCGAGTAGCCGACCGCGCCGCCGTAAAAGAGGGGCAGATCGTCGACCGGGACGGGACGGTAACCGGCCATGAGCCGCTCCAGTTCGTGCAGCGGATCGTCCTCGATGGCGTAGTGACGCCTGCTCCGTGCCTTCGCGAGCGTGATGTTTTTCCCGTAGGCCTGAAAGATCAGGTGCGGGCTGGCGCCGAGAAAGGAATAGCGGGCGAATTTGTTGCCCTTTTCCACCGACTCGAACAGGAAGGAGTGGTCGCCGGTGTCGATTTTGTGGAAGGCGGACACGGGTGTTTCCATGTCGGCGATGATCTCGCGATAAACCGGGATCAGGTTGCCGCGATGGGCCAATTCGCGGAAGCTTTCGCGGGAGGGGGAAAGACGGGCGTGCATAAGCGTAACGTATTCGAAGCAAAATGCGAGCCTACGCGCGGCATTAGGAGGGAACAATCAAAATGGATTCGTCAAAATTCCAATCTACTCCTCATCGCGATAGCCTTCCATCAGCTCAAGGATGTTCCCTTCGGGGTCGCGGAAAAAGACGATGCGTGCGCCGGGGGCGATATGGGCGCAATCGATGATGGGATCGGATTCGATGCCGTCGGCGGCGAGCGCCTCAAGAACGGTTTCAAGCTTGGGCACGTCGAAGGCGAGGTGCTTGAATCCAATCGGTTGCTCACCACCCTGCATGGCAGCGGTTCTGTTCCGATCGGAGGAAAAGAGTTCGAGGCGCATGGACCCGAGCTTGAGCAGAAAGAATTCGTCGGGCTCGCCCCGGTTGAAAGTGCGGGAGCGTTTGAAGCCGAAGTGCTTTGTGTAAAACGCTTCCTGCGTGGCGAGGTCCCAACAATTGAGGGCGATATGATTGAAGGCGTTCATGAATGGTAGTTAGAGGTTGAAGTGTGAACGGCTACAGCACAGTGCCCTCCGAGGTTCCGAAGCGAATGCGCAGGCCGGGCACGAGGGAGACGGAGCGGCCGGAGGCGACTTCGACGACGGGCCCGCCGGAGGGAGGGATGCTGGTCCAGGTCTGGCCGGAGACATTCTTCAGGCCCCAGATATCGGCTTCGTTTCGGATGCGGCACCATTTCGGCCATGACTTCGGAGTAGTCGTTGCGCCGGTTGGCGTCGAGATGATGGGGATAAAGCAGCGTGTCCTGGTTGAGGACGATGGAGTGACGGCCAAGGAGCAGGCGCATCGGGCGGAACGGGCACTTCCTGGCAGAACCAGCAGCTTTGTTCCGCCAGCGGCGACGGCTGATCGCCTTCGTCGGCGAGGAAATTTTCCGCGCCGCAATTGTGGCAGTAGAAAATCTGGTCGCGCATCCGGGTGAAGACGGTGCGCCATTCGCTTTCGCGCACGCGGGCGGCCGGGATCGCGCAGACCCTCGGTGAAGGCGCGGGTGAAGATGTCGCGCACGTAGCCGGGATAGAGATTCCAGAAAAGCGTGGCGTTGTTGTGGACGCCGGCGACCGGACGGTTGGCGCCGTGCTTGGGATCGAAAATGAAGAGCGCATCGGTGCCGTAGAGCTTCTTCATCGCGGCGAGGTCGAGGCAGGTGATTTCCCGCTCGCGTTTGCCCTCGAGGGGATGATGCACCATGAACATGTAGAAGAGGATGACGGCGAGAGAATAGAGATCGGTGCCGATGTTGGGCCGGGCCTCCTCGCGGACGATTTCGGGCGCCATGAAGCGGGGCGTGCCGAGGACGTCGCTGAAGCCCTCGCCATCGACGGCGACGTTGTCGTTGTCGCAGATGGAAATTTCGCCCGTGACCGGGATCGAAGAAAATGTTGCCGAAGGAAATGTCGCTGTAGCAAAAGCCGAGGGAATGGAGGCGCAGAAAGCTGTCGGCCAGTTCGAGCGCCATGGTGGTCAGCGTCCGGAAGGTGGGGTCGACCACGCGGCTCATCAGCTCGGCCATGCCGCGGTAGCGCGGATCGCGCAGCGGCATGAGATAGCCGAAGCTCGGGTATGCCCTGGCAAACGCGCGATGTCCAGCGGCCAGAGGAAGCGGTCGTTCGGCGGGCCCTTGTGGATGAGGCGCTCGATGGCGGTCGCGCTGCTGCGTCGGTCGCGCTGTGGGGGAAGTACCACTTCAAGGCGCAGTCCTGGCCGTTGATCGAGGTGTGATAGACCTGCCCCTGACCGCCGGAGCCGATGAGTTCGCGTGATTTCGCAGCGCTCGCCCGCGATCTCCAGCCAAACGGTTTGTCCCGGGCGAAAGGTGTTCATGGGGAGGGGCGGATCGGCTCAGGCTGCGTCTGTGCAAACGGAAGGCGCGTTGACGCGCGCAGCCAGTCCCACGGTGATATCATCCCCGCTGCCGTCGTGCGAGGATTGACGCAGCCATTCCTCCAGCTTTTCGCGCGACAAAGCCGGCGCCCTCCGCGCGCAGGTAGGCAAGGAAATCGGCGCCGACCTTGAAGAAGCCTTCGTCGTCGCCGAAGCAATTCGCGTAGCCGTCGGTGGAAAGCATGATCATGGCCGGGGCCGCGGCCGCGCAGCGGATCGACCCGGATCTGAAATTCGTCCGGCGGCATGGTGCGAGCAGAGCGACACGGTCTGGTTGGCCATGAACTCGTGCCGTCGCGGCAGCGGGCGCGAGACGATGCCATCGGCGCGCACGGTCAGGATGTCGCCGTCGCCCAGCTGCGAATAGAGGATGTAGCGGCGGCGTGATCGCGACCGCGACCAGCGTCGCGCCGTAGGCGAGATAGGCGCTGATCGGGCAGTTCCTCGCCCGGCTTGAGCACGGGCGGCGGTTCGGGAAAGGCGGCGAACTCGAGAAGGGTAAAGGGATCTGGCAGCCAAGTCGGCGCGCACGGCGCTTTTCCAGGCCGCGACCAGGTCCTTGGGCCAGCGCGTTCTGCGCCTGGTTGCGCACGCGGCTCAGCGGGGCGTCCGGGCCGAGCCGCCGGACGAAACGGCGCAGTTCGCGCAAGCGCGCATTCGGCGGCCAGGGCCGAGCCGCGGTCGCTGCGAAAACTGCGCGTGCTGCCATGGCCGTCGGCGACGGCAAGGAGCAGGACGTCGTCCGTGCCGGAGGGATTTTTCAGCCGCACGGCGTCCTGGTTCCCCTGGCCGCTTTTTTCGTGGGAAGCGCCGCGCACGCTGGCGCTCAGCGCCGTCCACCGCAACGACATCACCATACGTCAGCCTCGTCCGGCCCGTTTTTTTGCATCGCGGTCAGGAGGGGAAGGGAAGCCGTCCAGCCGGCCGCGGTGCCGCTGTCGGCGCGCTCGGGAACATGACCGGCGGGCGAGGAGACCGACTTGAGCACGGCGGTGGAGACCCAGCGAATTTGTTCGGCCAGGGCCTCGGGATTGTTGGCGTGAAAAGGCCGCAGCGCGTCGTTGCCCATGAAGGCGCGAAAAATTTCCTGCGCTTCGTTCGAGGCGGAATCCTCGCCGATGGCGACGACGACGCGCAGCGCCTGCCGGCCCCAGGGCTTGGAGAGAAGATGATTGAGGCCGGCCTGGAAATCGTCGGTGGGCAGGCCGTCGGTGACGAGGGCGAGCACCGGCGGCAAGCGCGCGGTCGGTCATCAGCGGAGGCTGCAGCGCCTCGCCGACCATGGCCAGCGCCTCGCCCATGGCGGTTGCGCCGCCGGCCTCGATGTCGGTCCAGCGGAACTCGGAAACGGGCGTGAGCTTTTCGCCCATCCAGCGCGCTTCATCGGCGAAGCGGATGGCATTGACGAAAACGGTGGCGTGGGGATTCTCCTGCGCGGCGGCGCGCATGTGGGGGATCGCCTCGCGGATGGCGTGGTTGAGCGCCTGGATTTTGCCCTCGACCCGCATCGAGCCGGAGCCGTCGGCCAGCCAGATGAAATGGAGCGGGCGCGACGCCATCCGTCCGCCGGGCCGGCGTGGGGCTGGGTCGCTCGCGGCATGGTTTATTCCCGCAACATCGAAAACGCTCACAGGTCGGGAAGCCTAACCGAAGGAGGTGCGCGCGTAAAGAAGCGGTGGATTGAATCTCGGTTACCAACCGGGTGCATCTGGCTGCTGCTATTCGATTAATAAAGCGGCGAAACCGAAGCGGCTTTTTCGAAATGCATTTTATGTAGCGGAGCGAGTTCGATGTAATGATCGGCCCAAAGACGGATGTCGGCGATTTCCTCGGGCCGAAGCGGGCGCACGACTTTCGCGGGCGTGCCCATGACCAGCGACCCAGGCGGGATGTGCGTGCCCTTGGTGACGAGCGCGTGTGCGCCGATGATGCTACCCTGGCCGATGACGGCGCCGTCGAGGATCGTGGCGCCCATGCCAATGAGGCACTCGTCTTCGACCGTGCAGGCGTGGAGGATGGCGCCGTGACCGACGGTTACGAGCTTGCCGACGCGCACCGGCAGATCGTCGGCGAGATGGATGATGCTTCCGTCCTGGATGTTGGAGCCCTCGCCGATATCGATGAAGTTGATGTCGCCACGCAGGACGGCGGTGGGCCAGACGCTGCTGCGGGCAGCGAGCCGCACATCGCCGATGACCACGGCCTGAGCAGCCAGATAGGCGGTCGGATCGATTTGCGGCTGAACAAAGAGAAAGCGCGCGCGTTGGGTCGGATCCATGCTGCCATTCTCGACTGCGGAAGTTTTTTTGTCCAGTTCAGGGGCCGGATTTGCTATAGGAGAAGCGTGCGCCTTCCTGTTTTGACCAAATTGATTGTATTGGGTGCAATCGTTCTGGCGTGGCCGGCGTCAGCCCAGGCCAATGTCGGCGACACGCTGCCCGAACTGCGGGCGCGCTACGGCTCGGCAAAAGACTTGGGCGGCCAGATGCTTTTTGAAGTGCGCCTGGTCAACGGGCAGATCGTTCCGGCGCGCGGATCGGCCGACGCTGACGATCACTTTACGATTGCGGTTTATTTCGATGGCGATAATTCAGCGATGGAGGTTTTCACCCGCAACACGAGCGATCCGGTGAAAGCGAATCTGACGCAAAAAGACATCGATACGATTCTCGCGGCGACCAATGACGGTCAGACTTGGAATCCGATTCAGGTTCCCACCGGCAGGACGACTTGGATGCGGTCGGATAACAAACTGCTCGCCCGGTTCAGTCCCAATACGAGCGGGAAAGCCGACGATGCCTCCGTTTTGGTGATTATGTTGAATGGCAAATGACTTGCGGGCGCTAAAGGATTGAAATTGAAAACCAAGACGCTTGTTATCGGCTGCGGCTACGTTGGCCTGCCGCTGGCGTTGCGGTTGAAGGAAGCGGGTCAGGAAATTACGGTCTGGGTCCATTCCGCGAAAAGTGCGGAAGGGCTGGCGATCCACGGTTTTCAACAAGTCGTGGTGGGAAGTGTCGCGGATGAGAAAGCGTGGGATAGCCTTAAGGGAAATTTCGATCTCGTGATTCATTGCGCCTCGTCGGGACGTGGAGGTGAGGCTGCCTACGGGGAGGTGTTTCTTCAAGGCGCGCGGATGATGGGGGAACGTCAACCGCAGGCGAAGAAGTTGCTGGTTTCATCTACGTCGGTTTATGGGCAGACTCAGGGTGAAATTGTGACGGAGGAATCACCTGCTGAACCTTTCACCGCGACGGGCCGCATTTTGCGCGAGACGGAAAAGGTCGCGCTGGCTTGGGGAACGACGGTGGTGCGGTCGACCGGAATTTATGGACCTGACCGTGGGGTGCTCTTCGAGAAGCTTCGCCGTGGCGAGGCGGTGATCGAAGGCGACGGAATGCGCTGGATCAACCAGATTCATCAGCGCGATTTGGTGGCGGCATTGGCGCATTTGATCGATGCGGGAAGGCCGGGTGAAATCTACAATGCGTCCGATGACACGCCGGTGACTTATCGCGATTATTACGCGTGGTGCAGCGAATTTTTAGTTCAGCCCATGCCGCCTTACGGGCCGGTGAATACCGGGCGCAAACGGGGTCTGACGAACAAGCGCGTCTCGAATGCGAAGCTGCGGGCGACGGGTTGGAGTCCGGTCTATCCAAGTTTTCGCGAGGGGCTGGCCGCGGATCATTCCCCCAAATAAGCCTGACGAACTTCGTCGCTGGCGAGGAGTTCGGCGCCGGTGCCGGTGAGCTGGTTTTTTCCGGTCACGATGACGTAGCCGCGATGGGCGATCTTCAGGGCTTGGCGCGCGTTTTGTTCCACCAGCAAAATGGGAATGCCTTTTTCATTGATGCGGTGAATGATCTCGAAAATGCGGGCGACGATCTGCGGGGCGAGGCCAAGCGAAGGCTCGTCGAGCATGAGCAGTTTCGGTTCACCCATGAGCGCGCGGCCGATGGCGAGCATCTGCTGTTCACCTCCGGAAAGCGTGCCGCCGAGCTGCTTGCAACGCTCGGCCAGCAAGGGAAAGTAACTGTAAATTTCTTCAAGCTTGGCCGCGTTGCGATGGGCCGGGAGGAGAAAGCCGCCGCTGATCAAATTTTCCAGCACGGTGAGGCGCGGAAAAATGTGGCGGCCTTCCGGGCAGAGACAAATTCCCTTGCGCAGGACATCATCGGCCTTGCCGCTCGGCAACGGCTCGCCTTGCCAGGTAATTTCGCCGCCGCGCACCGGCACGACGCCGGCGATGGTGAGGAGTGTGGTGCTTTTGCCGGCGCCGTTGGCGCCGAGGAGAGCGACGATTTCGCCGGCGCCGACTTCGAGCGTCAGGCTTTTCAGCACTTCGATGGCGCCGTAACCGGCGCAGACTTGGTCGAGCTTCAGCATGATATTGTGCTAATTAGAGATTTCCTCGCCCAGGTAGGCCTTGATGACCTGCGGATCATTGCGCACTTTTTCCGGAGCGCCGTGGGCAATCTGCACGCCGTGGTCGAGAACTAAAATTTCGTCGGAAATCGACATGACGACTTTCATGTGATGTTCGATGAGCAGGATGGCGAGGCCGCGTTCGCGAATGCGCGAGATCAGGTTCACCATCTCGACCGCTTCCTGCGGATTCATCCCGGCGGCCGGTTCGTCGAGCAGAAGAATACGGGGGCGCGTGGCGAGGGCCCGCGCGATTTCGAGGCGGCGTTGCAGACCGTAGGCCAGGCTGCTCGAGACCTGGTCGGTGTAGCGCGCGAGGCCGACAAAATCCAAAAAACCGAGAGCCTCGTCTCGATTCAGTTTTTCCTGGCCGCAAAAATGTTTCGTGCGCATGAGCAGCGGCAGAGGTGAAATGGAGCGGTGCTGGAATTGAGCAACGAGGACGTTTTCTAAAACGGACATTTCCGGAAAGAGCCGGATATTTTGAAAGGTACGCGAAACGCCGCGCCGGCAGACCTGATGCGGAGCGCGTCCGGTGATATCGTGGCCGTCGAGCAAAATGGACCCGCCATCGGGCCGGTAAATTCCACTGAGACAATTGAAGAAGGTCGTTTTGCCTGCGCCGTTGGGGCCAATGACGCTGACAATCCGGTTTGGGTCGACGCGCAAGTCAACGTTCTGCACCGCCTTCAGGCCGCCGAAGGTCTTGCTCAGGCTGCGGGTTTCGAGGAGCGGGGTCATTGGTGCAGCATCTCCGTTTTGCGGCGGCGACTGCCGAGCAGTCCTTGCGGGCGATAAAGCATCATCAACACCATCACGGCGCCGAAGAGGAGCAGGCGATAGTCGGCGAGATGCGCGAGTGAATCGCGCAGGAAGGAGGGAACGACGGCGGTGAAGGTGGCATTGTCCTGGAGCATGGAGACGCGTTTGAGATATTCCGGCACGAGATAAAGCAGCGCCGCGCCGAGCAGCGCGCCGTAACTGTTGCCGAGCCCACCGAGGATGACCATGGCCAGCACCATGATCGATTGCTGGAACTCGCACATGGCGGGACTGACAAAACCGTCCTTCGCGCCGGAGATGACGCCAGCCACAGCCGCGATGGCCGCGCTGAGCGAAAAGGCGAGCAGCTTCATTTGCACGACGGGCACGCCAACCGATGCGGCGGCGACTTCATTTTCGCGGATGGCCATCCAGGCCCGGCCGACTGGAGAATTATAGAGTCGCTGCACCAGGAAGACGGCGAGAAACAAAACGAGGGCGGTGATGACGTAGCCCGCGCCATTGCCGTTCAAACCGAGGAACCCGCGGAAGAGCGCGTAACTTTTAACGATGATGCCCTGATCGCCGCCGGCGAAATCGAGATTGCGAATCGTCTCCCGAAAAGCTTCGGCGAAACCAAGCGTGACGATCGCGAGATAATCACCGCGCAGGCGGAGGCAGGGAAGTCCCAACAAATAGCCCACGAGGCCGCCCAGGGGGAAAGCCAAAGGCGCGGCCAGCCACCAGGGGAAATAGGAAAAGTTTTGCTGCCCGATGGCAAAAAAATAAGCGCCGAAAGCAAAGAAGCCGGCATAGCCAAGGACGAGCAGCCCGGTCATGCCGACAGTGATGTTCAGGCCGAGGGCGAGCAGCATATAGATACCGACGTTGGTGAGCAGGCCAAGGGTCGATGCACTGAAAAAGAAAGGTCCGCAGAGCACAAGCGGCAAGGCGACCCAGGCCCAGGAAGTGCCCCAAATGGCAGCGGCGTTTTGCCAGACCTTGTTTTTGGCCAGCGCTTCGTCCCAAGCCCAAAACCGGCCGGCCCGGATGCCGATCCAGATGAGAAATGCGATGACGAAGACGGGAAGGAGATCGCCGAAAAACTGGAGTCCATGCGCGGGCGCCCAGGCGACGGTAATGGTGTCGTCGTTAAAGTTCGGCTGCAAGCGCAGCCAGAGAAACGGGAACGTGATCGCCGCGAGGCCCTAGGATCCCGAGAAGATAAGGACGCAGCCGGGTCATGTCACACCTTGTCGGCGACCCGTTCGCCGAGCAGGCCGCGCGGGCGAAGCAGCAGCACCAGCATGAGCATGCCGAACGTGGTCACGTCGTTCCATTCGCTACCGAACTCCAGCGTGGTCAGCGCCTCAGTCAGGCCGATGATCATCGCGCCCAGGACCGCGCCGGGGACATTCCCGATGCCGCCGAGAATCGCTGCCGTGAACGCCTTCAGGCCGACGCGGTAACCGGCGTCGAAAACCAGGACGTTGTTGTACATCGAGAACATGACGCCGGCGATGGCCGCGAGCGCCGAGCCGAGAATGAAGGTGAAGGCGATGATTTTGTTCACCGGAATTCCGACGAGGCTGGCCATGAGCTGATCCTGCGCGGTCGCCCGCAAGGCGATGCCAAGCCGCGTAAAATGGATCAGATAAAACAAACCGCCCATGATGACCAGGGTCAGGCCAAGAATGGTCAATTGCAGGTAGGTGATATCGACGCCGGCGAGATGGATGTGGTTGTTCGTGAGAGCGTCGCTGTAATAGCGGGGGAAGTTCACGGTGTCGCGGCTGACGTTGAGAAAGATGAAATATTGGAGGAACGTGGAAATGCCGATGGCGCTGGTCAGGGGCGCGAGGACGTGTGCCTTGCGCAGGCGGCGGTAGGCGATGCGTTCGTTGGCGTAGCCATAGGCGGCGGAAAAAATCATCGCCACGAGAATGCCGAGGCTGAGGTTGAGGAGAACGTGGTTGCCCCACATGGTCGAAAAAGTTCCCATCGCGAAAACGCAGGCGAACATGCCGATCATAAAGATTTCGCCATGTGCGAAATTGATCATGCCGAGCACGCCGTAAACCATGGTGTAACCCAGCGCCACCAGGGCATACATCGCGCCGCGGGAGACGCCGCCGATCAGGATTTCGGTCAGGGTCGAGCCGGAACTCATATATTAAGGAAGACGCTGAGCAGGTTTCGCTCCGGCGAGGTAAACGACAGTATCATTATCGGCGCGGAAGGGAATCCCGTGCGCGACGGCTCACGGGCTGGAGGGCAACTCCTGCAGTTTGCCGTCCTTGATCGTCCAGATGACGTAATCGGCGACTTTCAGGTCGCCCTTGGCGTCGAACTCGATCTGGCCTTGGATGGTGTCGAACGGCTGGCTCTTCATGACGGCGGCGATTTTGTCCGGATCGGTCGATTGCGCCTTGTCGATGGCGGTCAGGAGAACTTCCGCGGCGTCGTAGCCGTAAACGGAATAGGCGCCGACATTTCGCCCGTAAGTGTCCTTATACTTTTGCACGAAGGCCTGGGCTTCGGGGCGGCTGCTGTAATCCTTGCCGAACGAGACGAAAACATTGGGCGCGTTTCCGCCGACGGTGTCGACGAACGCCTGGTCCTGGCAACCATCGTCGCTGACGAAGGGAATCGTTAAGCCCGGCCTGCCGCAACTGCACGCAGAGCGGACCGCCTTGGCCATACATGCCGCCCCAGACGAAAGCCTCGGCGCCGGAGCCCTGCACCACGGCGATATTGGCGCGGAAATCGCGATCATCCTTGCCGATGCCCTGGAACATGACGACCGTGCCGCCCTTGGCTTCGAAGGTATTCTTGACCACAGTGGCAAGGCCTTCGCCGTAGGTGGTCTTGTCATCGAGAATGGCGATCTTGTTCAATTTCATCTGGTCGTGCAGGAAGGCGGAAATAACCGCACCCTGCTGGTCGTCGCGGCCGCAAACGCGGAACGCATAGGGAAAACCCTGCTCGGTGTATTGCGGATTGGTCGAGCCGGGGGAAATCTCGACGATCTTCGCATCGTTATAGATGCGTGAGGCGGGAATGGTGCAGCCGCTGTTAAAATGGCCGATCACGGCGACGATGCCCGCATCGACCAGGCTCTGGGCGACGGTGACCGCTTTTTGGCCGGAAGCCTCGTCATCGAGGATAACGGTTTCGATTTTTTTACCCAGCACGCCGCCCTTGGCGTTCCATTCGTCGATAGCGACCTTCGATCCATTCAACATGCTGAGACCGATCTCGCCATCCGAACCGGTTTGGGCACCGGCCATGCCGATCTTGATCGTGGCGGGAGCGGCCTGAGTATCAGCTCCTTTTTGACACCCGACCAAAAAGAGGCCAGCGGAGAGCACCGCGGCCAGAGGGAACAGCAAAGAAAGGTTGCGCACGTATTTGTCTATGGCAACGGCGGGCGCAGGGTCAACTCTTAATGTCGCCGCCTTAAATGACATCTCTGACTTACGTCATCCTGAGCTTGTCGAAGGATCAGTTCGGCAGTCATGAAAATCAACGACGGTCGTAGACCGCCGCTACAAACTAAACTGATCCTTTGACGGGCTCAGGATGACGGATTTTTATTACGTATTTAATCGTACAAGCGCGTAGTTGCGTTTGCCTTTGCGCAGGAGGACGAACTTGCCGAAGAGAAGATGCTCGGGGCCGAGGACGAGCTTGGTGTCGGTGGCGCGGACGTTGTTCACGTAGACGCCGCCCGCCTCGATGTCTTTTCGCGCCTGGCCCTTGGAGGGACTCAGGCCCGCCGCGATCAGGATTTCGATGAGCGCGCCGCCGGGCTGGCCGAGGATTTCGCGCGAGAGGGTCGAGTTCGGCACTTCGGCGATGACTTCGTCGAATTGCGCTTCGGTGATGCCCTCCAGCGAGCCGCCGAAAAGAATTTCGCTGGCGCGGATGGCGTCGGCCGTGGCGGTTTCGCCGTGGACGAGCCGCGTCAATTCGAGCGCGAGTTTCTTGTGCGCGTCGCGCCGTTCGGGCGTGGCCTGATGCTGCGCTTCGAGCGCGGCGATGTCTTCCATCGGGAGGAAGGTGAAGAGCTTGAGCAGCTGGATGACCTGCGCGTCCTCGACCTGGATCAGGAACTGGTAGAAGCGATAGACGCTGGTGCGCGCGGGCGAGAGCCAGACCGCGCCGCCCTCGGTCTTGCCGAACTTGGTGCCGTCGGTCTTGGTCAGCAGCGGCGTGGTCAGGCCGCAGGCGGTCACGTCGTGCTTGCGCCGGATGAGGTCGATGCCGGCGGTGATGTTGCCCCACTGGTCCGCGCCGCCCGCCTGCAGAAGGCAGCCATATTTTTCGTGGAGATGGAGAAAATCGTAGGCCTGCAGGAGCGAGTAGCTGAACTCGGTGAAGCTGATGCCGCGTTCTCCATGCGCGATCTTCACGCTGTCCTTGGCCATCATGGCGTTGACGGAAAAGTGCTTGCCGACGTCGCGCAGAAAATCGAGGACGCTGATCGGGCTGCACCCAGTCGGCGTTGTTGAGCAGCAGCGCGGGATTCGTCTTCGATCTCGAAATCGAGCAGGCGTCCCAGCTGGCCCTGGATGCCGGCGATATTGGCCTCGAGGATTTCGGGCGAGAGCAGATTGCGCTCGGACGACTTGCCGCTCGGGATCGCCGATCATGCCGGTCGCGCCGCCCGCGACGGCGATGGGCCGATGGCCCGCGATTTGAAACCGGCGCAGCATGAGCAGGCCGATCAGGTGGCCAAGATGGAGGCTGTCGGCGGTCGGGTCGAAGCCGACGTAGAGCGTGACCGGAGGCGCGCCGGGCGCGAGGAGCCGCTCCAGTTCGTCGCGGTTGGCCATGTCGGCGACGAGGCCGCGCCACTGCAGTTCCTGGAGGATGGAGGAGGAGGGCATGGGAAGAGATATTCAAAGGCTGAACTGATCCGTCGACAAGCTCAGGATGTGTGCAGTGTTTGACGGATCGTTTAGAATGGAGATATGCGAGCATCGTTGGGATTCGTTGTTTTACTCGTGCTTCTAGTCCACCCCGTTCGGGCCGACGACGATATGCTCCCGAACTTCAACGCGCCGCAGGACAACTCGCCGTTGAATGTCGACAAGGTGAACCGCGTGTTCGGCGCTGCTATATTCAATGCGCCGTCGTTGTGGGACGAAGATGATATTTTCGTGGCCAAGCGGCTCGGCTGGCCGGAGGAGAGTCGGACATCGACGCAATCGAGTTTTCGGCTTTATCCGACGGAGAAAAAGCCGGTCAATATTCTCGGCGCGCAGGCCTATTCGTGCGTTTTCTACGCCACCAAAGGAAAGCCGACGGAAGTCTCCATCGTCTTTGTCAACGAGGGCGATTACGACTGGAACCAGCATCTTTTGGCTCAAGCTGCGTCTTATGTAAAGACACCGGAAGATTCAAATTCGAACACGAATGCCGCGCCGGATGCGCCGCAGGGGCCCGATTCGGAATCGAACGGGCCCGACGAACTCAAGAGGCTTAGCAATCTCAATTCCGACGATCTTTCACGTCTGAACGATCAAGTACATGAAGACTTCGAAAAGGCGCTGAAGCAGGACGCGCAGACGATCGCGGACGCACTGACCAAGCTGTTCGGCGATCCGTCGTACGAGGGCTTCGGCGGCGGTTCGGAAACGCGCGAGCAGGTGAAGCGTTGGGATTGGCAGGGGCACGCGTTCCTGCTTTCGGCGCCCCGGGACGAGTACGTGACGCTGCGCATCGTTCCGACCGCTTTCGCCGATAATTATGGCAAGGCGGATACGATCGATCATGACGAACTGAAAGCGCTCCTGTTGCAACGGGTGAAGCAGCTTGATTCCGGTGATGTGGTCGTAACCGATGTGCCCATGGTGGACCAGGGACCGAAGGGATATTGTGTGCCCGCCACGTGGGAGCGGTATCTGCGCTACCTCGGTATTCCCGCCGACATGTACGTGCTGGCCATGGCCGCCGGTAGTTCGCAGCAGGGAACCAATCTTGAGGCGATGGTGGAGAACGTGGACAGCCTGGTGACGTTGTACCACCGGCGGATCGACACCCTTACGGGGGATCTCGACCTGAAGATGATCGCCAAGAACATCGACATCGGTCTGCCCATCATGTGGTCCTGCGCGATTCACGTACCCTTCGAAAAAGCCATTTCGGAACGCATGACGGAACGGAGCAAGGTCACCGATTGGAATAGGTGGGCCAGCCAATTGGCAGCAAAAGACGACCTCGAGATTTCGCAGGAAATTACCGGAACGCCGGTGGCGGGCGGCCATCAGCGGATGATCATCGGTTATAACGACAAGACGAACGAAATCGCGATTTCCGATTCGTGGTCGAAGGCGTATGCTATCCGATGGATGACGCTGACGGAGGCGAATAAGATCAACGGCGGGCAATCCTACGTGATCGAGCCTTAGAGGCTGTCCCGAATTCCCGTGGTTAGTGGGACGGGCTGGGATTGAAGTCGTCCATCAGGCCGCTTTTGATCCTCGGTGGCATGGCGACGTTTACGGTCCGTACGTCGGCGCTTCCTTGCGAGCGGATCGTCATCGGATAGCTGTCGAGTTCGTTGTCCCTGGCGATCTTTTTGGCGTTGGCATAGTCCGACGCAAACGTGGGCAAATCGTTTTGTGTGCTGAACCCGCTCACGGAGAGGATTTCATCGCCGGCCTTGATTCCGGCGCCATCGGCCTTGCTCTCCTTTTCCACGGCGATGACGGTCACCTTGCCGTCGGGCAGGCCGACCAACAAGCCGTCGAAGAAGCTGAAGCGCTCATCTTTCAAATGCTGATCGTCGCCCGAGGGGGAAAAAATCAGATGCATCGAGATGGTCGGATATTGCGCCATGGCGAGGACAAAATTATTGGCCACCTGCCACACGGTGCGGCGGTAACCCTCGATTTCGTGCGAGACTTCGCGGGGAAGCTGGGGCCCATCGCTGCTGGTGCCCGGCACGGATCTGGAATAGGCCTCATCTGCATCGCCCTTGTGGGCGAGAACCAGATCGGAGGAACCGTCCGCATTGATGGAAGTGAGCACGTACATGACCCGCAAGACCATGCCCGGTTTGAGCACGGTGGTCGGGTTGATCAAAATCGGATACTTGACCGATACGTCCTTGCCGTTCTGGACGAGGGGAAAGATCAGCGGGAATTCCGGCCGCATGTGGACTGGCTCATCCTGAGCACGCAGCGGGACGGAAAGAAAAATCAACAAAAACAGGGGCAGGCAAAAACGGATACGCACGTGTGAGACTTTACGCCGAACGGGATGGTCGTCAATTCAGCGCGAGGAGTGGCAGTTTCCAATCGACTAAAACAACAAGTCGCGCAGGACCTGCCCCGCGACGTAAAGCGTGCCGCGCCAGGAATAGCAGAAGTTTTCCTCGTCCGGGCCTTTCGCCGGGGCGAGATAGCCGCGCGAGATGTTGTATTCGATCTGCTGGTTGAGGGTCTCCTCCAGCCGCGCGCGGGCCGCTTCGCGCGTCTGTTCGCCCGCGACCAGATCGTCCTGGGCGGACGTCGTTGACCTCGAGAAAATCGAGGTGCGCCTGGTAAAGTTCCGGCGACGTCCTGGCAATGGAGCGCGCGATAAACGGCGGTGTTGGGCGGCATGACGAGGCCGTAGGTGAGCGGATAATCCCACGTCACCCAGCGGCGGCCGTCCTTGCCGTTCGAGGTGAAGGCGACGAAATGAAAGCCGATCGGCCCCTGCGCGATGTAGCCGATGGTCGCCTGGGTCAGGCCATCCTGCGCGGACGAAGATGCGGTAATATTGCTCGTGCTCGGCGGGACGCAGGCGGCACTCGTCGAGCTGCTCGAAGCCGGCATCGATCAGCGCCTGGGTCATCTCGGCCAGTTCCTCGAATTCGTCGCGGGGCGCGCGCGCATCGGCCAGTTCGCGATGGCGCGGCACGCGCAGCTGGCGCAGGACGAAAACCATTTCCCAGAGCGGGAAAAAAATCCAGGCCGCCAGCATCGCGCAGGCGAGCAGGACCGAGCCGGAGAGGAAATAGGCGCGCCAGGCCGCTGGCCAGCCAGATCAGCGCCATGCCGATCTTGCGGTAGGTGATCGAATCGAGTTGCAGCAGGGAAAGCCCGCCGAGCAGCAACACGAAACACCCGAGAAGTTCGCGCAAATCCATGAATGAAAGTTAGGCAAGAGAGGGGGAGGATTCCGCAAGGAAAGCCCGTCGCACAGCCGCGTTTGACGGCCCGGCCCCCAACCTACATACTGCCTCAAATCTATGCTGATGCCTGGCGCGGTCAACTTCTTTGCCGATATCGGGATCGTCTACGCCTTCTGGCATTCCAACCTGGCGGGCAAGGCGGTCATCGCCTGCCTCATGTTCGGGTCGATTTTCAGCTGGTCGGTCATGGTCTCGAAGATTCTACATGATCCGCCGCGCCAGGACGCGAGACGCGCCGGTTCCTGAAGCGCTTCCGCACCGCGCGCAAGCCGCTGGCCATTTACCAGAACCGCGAGGTCTATCCCGATTCGCCCGACCTATGCCGTCTATCTCGCCGGCTGCAGGGAGCTGACGTTTCATCTGCTCGGCACGACCGAGATCGACGACACGTTTTCCACCCGCGCTGGCGGAGGCCGACCGCATTTCGCCCGTGGCGATGAACGCGGTCCGCTCCGCCCTGGAGCGCGAGGTGGGCGAGCAGGCGCTGCGGATGGAGGACCGCATGACCGTGCTGGCCACGGCGGTGAGCGGCGCGCCGTTTCTCGGATTGCTCGGCACGGTCTGGGGCGTGATGGACACCTTCAGCGCCATCGCCGCCTCGAACAATGCCAGCCTGACCACGATGGCGCCGGGCGTTTCCGGCGCGCTGATCACCACGGTCACCGGCCTGCTCGTCGCCATTCCGGCCATGTTCGGCTACAACTTTCTCGTCGTGACCATCCGCGGCATGACGGTCGAGCTCGATAACTTCGCCGGGGAACTGGCCGCCTCGTTCGATCACCGCTATCTCGATACCGGCACGCGCGTGCCGCGGTAAACATCTTCCATGAAGCGCTACTCCCAACGTTCCGGCCACACGGCCATGGCGGAGCTGAACGTCACGCCGCTGCTCGATCTCGCCTTCGTGCTGCTGATCATCTTCATCATCACCACGCCGCTGCTGACCAGCAACATCCCGGTGCAGTTGCCGACCGGTTCGCGCAGTACACAGCGCCGCCGGTCGATCCCAAATCGATCCGCACCGTCAGCATCGACCGCAACGGGCAGGTTTATCTCGAATCGACAGCCGGTCGAGCTTGCCGGTGCTGGAGCAGGAGCTGACCGCCTTTCGCAGCAGCACGCCCGACGCCGCCGTGGTGGTGCGCGCCGACAAATCGCTGCGGTACCAGCAGGTCGTCGATGTCATCGATGTGCTCAAGCGCGCGCAAGATCGACCGGATGGATCTCGAGAATGTAACGCCGTAAAAACAAGAGCGGATAACGATGAGCTTGTCGAAAAAAGCCTTCGGCCTAAGCTGGCCGGAGTGACCTCGTCGTCTCGAACCAATCCACGCCCGCCTGGGTCCCTTTTCATTCGCGGCGGACGCATCATCGATCCCGCCTCGGGCCGCGACGAAATCGGCGATCTGCTCGTCGTCGATGGCCGCATCGCCGAAAGCACCGCGCGCGCCGAGCGACTCCTCCGTGCCGGTCATCGACGCCGAAGGGCCTCATCGTCGCGCCGGGCCTGATCGACATGCACGTCCACCTGCGCGAACCGGGCGGCGGCCAGAAGGAAACCATCGCCACCGGCACGCGCGCGGCGGCGGCGGGCGGCTTCACCAGCGTCCTGGCCATGCCGAACACGAATCCGCCGGCGGACGGCCCGAACACCATCGCGCTCATGCGCCAGCGCGCGCTCGAGACGGCCTGCGTCAATGTCTTCACCACCGGCTGCATCACGGTCGGCATGAAGGGCGAGCAACTCGCGCCCATCGGCTCGCTCTACAAGGCGGGCGTGGTCGCGCTCACCGACGACGGCCATTGCGTCCAGAACAACGAGGTCATGCGCCGCGCGCTCGACTACGCGCGCATGTTCGACCTGCTCACGCTCGACCACTGCCAGGACTACAATCTCTCCGCCGGCGGCGTGATGCACGAGGGCTACTGGAGCACGGTGCTGGGCCTGCCCGGCTGGCCGCGCATCGCGGAGGACATGATCGTCGCGCGCAACATCCTGCTCTCGGAACTGACCGGCGCGCGCATCCACGTGCAGCACCTCTCCAGCGCCGACTCGGTCCGGCTCGTGCGCGAGGCCAAGAAGCGCGAGCGTGAAGATTTCCGCCGAGGCGATGCCGCATCACCTCGCGCTCACCGACGCGTCCATCGAGGGCTACGACACCAACTTCAAGATGAACCCGCCGCTGCGCGAGAAGATCGACCAGGAAGCGCTGCTCGCCGGCCTCGCCGACGACACGATCGAGATCCTCGCCAGCGACCACGCGCCGCACGCCGTCCTACGAAAAGGAAGTCGAGTTCGCCGACGCGCCCTTCGGCATCGTCGGCCTCGAAACCGAGCTCGGCATCTTCGCCGAAGATCCTCATCGAAGGCCGCGTCCTCGACTGGCCGCAGATGCTGGCCAAGCTCACGATCAATCCCGCGCGCCTGCTCAAGCTCGACCGCGGCACGCTCGCCCCCGGCGCCCCCGCCGACATCACGCTGATCGATCCCGACGCGCGCCTGGAAAGTCGACGCCGTCCAAGTTCCACTCCCTCAGCCGCAACACCCCCTTCAACGGCTGGGACCTGCCCGCGCCGCGCCACGCACACCATCGTCGACGGCAATGTCGTGTGGAGTTTGGAGAACGAGTTTTCGGTTTAGCTTACTTACTCGCCGTCACTTCGGAGGTGACTTTGATGTCCTCGGCGCCGGCGCTGGCAAGGGCCTTTTTGGCGGCGTCCGCTTCGCGAGAGTCGATGGCATGCACGCCGATCAAAATGTGGCCCGCTTCAAGCCTGCCCGCGAAAAGTTTCGCTTCGTATTCGGGAATGCCGTAACCGATCAGCGCGCCGGCAATGCCCCCCGCCGCCGCTCCGATGGCCGCCCCGCTTAATGCGGCCAGAATAGGTCCCGCCGCGATAAACGGTCCGACTCCAGGGATGGCCAGAGCACCCAGGCCGACCAACCAGCCGGCGACGCCGCCAACAACACCGCCCGTGACGCCGCCCGTCGTCGCGCCTTCCGGGGCTTTGGTCGCATTCGTGGTGCCGACTTCGCGCGTCTTCCCGTTAATATCCGGGGGAACTGGGTAGCTGAGAGTGGTGGACTTATCATCAACGAGGGTATGATCGCAGCGACTGGAGAGCACAGAAATATCAGGCAAAGCGAATCCCGCCTGCTCCAGGGCAGAAATGGCGGCTTGCGCTTGAGTCTCGTCTTGGACAATTCCGAAAACGGCAGGTTTGGACATAGAATTTAAGGGAGTTAAGGGTTGTTATTGGTGACGGACAGTTGATTCTTGACTGGATACCCTTGCGAGTTTTGGCCCGCGAGGGCAACGATTTTCCCGAGATCGTCCGAGGACGAAACCGCACCACGCAAATAGACGACATGATCTCGCGTGGTGATAATCTTGATGTTGTGGGCGTAAACGGAAAGCGACGAGTCCTTCACCAGCGCCCGCCGAATCGAGCGCGTGACCCGAATATCGGCGTCCGCGTTGGATTGCGATAACGGCGTAACGGCCTTGGCCTGGGTATCAGTGGTATTGTTGCCTGAGTTATCGGCGTTTGGAGTGGAATCCGCCGCTCGGCTCACTGGGAAAACAGCCGTTAGGGCACCTAATGAAAGAACGAGGACAAGGTTTTTCGTTTTCATCACTCTATGGTGTTTGCAGGAAAGATGCCAAACCCGTTCCCCAGCGATCTCCTCTTACAGCCTCGAAGCGCTGGTTCGTCCGGGTGACAATTTGCCTGAAAGGTAATAAATCTGGCGGCAATCTGCGCCCGACTTCTCAAAACCATCCAACTTGTCATCCAGAGTTCTCAAAATCCAATTGAATGGTAAGCTGGGCAGGACGACGCCTCCTCACACGCCCGATTCCATGCAAGCTGAAGTTCCCGATCACGATTTTTTGCATTATCTCATTTGTGATCTGCCCTTGGGTTATCCGCTAAAAACCCCGGTGGCCAAGCTGCTTTCCGATGCACAACGACGTCTCGCCCGCCGGGAACTGCTTCACCAGCAGGCCCGTTTTTTGGACGTGGCCAACCAGATCTTGAGGAGGCAGCCGAGCCTGGCCTATCTCACGGCGATAAAACACGAAGCCGTTTTGGTCGCCATACCGACCTACGCCGCACAACTGGTCGATGTCGTCGATATCTCCTTTTTCAACGACCTCCAGCAAAAATACCTGACATTACGGGAATCGGCCCGAAAGGCGATTGATGAGGCCGCCGCTCTCGACTGCGATCGCCTGGTCCTTCTTCAAAGCGAGGCGTCTCTGATCGAGGACGCCAGAAACAAAGTTAACGGGGCCATTCAAGCCGGCTATACCGCACTTGAACCGTTGCCCCCGCTTCCGCCGGAACCTTCCTCCGGACACGGGCCACTTTCGTATTTGATTCCGATCGGTCTGTTTTGTATCGCGGCTGGCTTCGTCATTCCGCCCTACGACGGCGGCATGGCTTGGGGGCTGGCAGGGCTGATCGTAACTGGGGGCGTCGGCGCGAGTACAATCAGAAAAGAGCACGCCCGGGTTATGGCTGAAAGCGCGACCTTCAAAGCCTATATGCTCCACGAAAGCTATCTGACGCTGTGTCGGAAATCGGTGGCGCTGGTTCTGGCGCTACCGTTCGAAATTCGTAAGTCGGCGCTGGTGAACCTGCCACCGTGTCTGGCGGCGCTCGAGGCCCTGCCCCAGGAGCGAACCGCCCTCGAGAGCCGCTACATCGCGTCCGTTTTTTCATAACTTGCAGGAAGAGCGAATCCACGCTGGTTTTACCAGCGAATCGCGTTCTCGGCAGGGATTGAAGTGGGGGCTATTACTCCACTATACTCGGCCTTGTCAGGAGCAACCCGAGGCGATTGGCCGCAACTCCCGCCGCGCCAGATGGTTTAACCTCTATATGTTGGAACCGCTGCCTGGATCTCAGTGGAATACGGCGACCGCCGCCCATCTGATGAACCGTGCCGGTTTCGGCGGCAGCCCGCAGGACATCGAGAACCTCCGGCAGATGGGCCTCAGTCGAGGCGGTCTCATGGTTCGTCGATTACGAGAGAATTCCCGACGACACGCCCGCTCCCGACTGGGCCCATCCCGATCCCGATCTGATCGCCCGGCGCGAGGCCATCCGCAATGCCGCCGATCCCGGAGACGCGGCGCATGCTCCAGCAGCAGCAGAATCAGGACGAATACACGCAGATGGCCGACCTCCGCTATTGGTGGGTGCGGCGCATGGCGCTCGGGCCCGCGGCCGTTCCAGGAAAAGATGACGCTCTTCTGGCACGGCCATTTCGCCACCAGCTTCGAGAAGGTCCGCATGCCTTATTTCCTCTGGCTGCAAAACGAGACGCTTGCGCCAGAACGCCACCGGCAATTTCAACCAGCTGCTCATCGCCGCTTCGGAGGATCCGGCGATGCTCAACTACCTCGACGGCGCCCGCAGCAACAAGAACAAGCCCAACGAAAACTTCGCCCGCGAAGTGATGGAACTCTTCACCCTCGGCGAGGGCCATTACACCGAGCAGGACATCCAGCAGGCGGCGAAGGCCTACACCGGCTGGGGCCTCGCGAAGGACCGGCTCCACTACGAATATCACCGCGGCAATCACGACGACGGCCCCAAGACCGATCTTCGGCCAGACCGGCAATTTCTCCGGCGAAGACGTGCTGAACCTGATCTGCGCCAAGCCCGAGTGCGCGCAAGTTCATCGCCAAGAAACTCTGGCGCTTCTTCGTGCAGGACCAGCCGCCGCAGCCGGTCGTCGACGCGCTCGCCACGGAATTCCACAACCACGGCATGGACCTCAAGCACCTGATGAACGTGATCTTCCGCTCGAAGGAATTTTACGCCCCCGACGTCATCCGCTCGCAGATCAAGAGCCCCGTGCAATGGCTCATCGCCAGCACGCACCAGCTCCAGGCGCCGCTGCCGACCCAGCCGATGACGCTGGTCATGCTCGCGCCAACTCGGCCAGGAACTTTTCAAGCCGCCCAACGTCAAGGGCTGGGACGGCGGCATCGCCTGGATCACGACCAACAATCTGCTCGACCGCTACAACTTCGCCGCCGCGCTGGTCGAGGGCAACCGCGTGCCGCTGCCCGAGTCTGATGGGCCAGATGCAAGGGCATCATGAACACGATGGCCGAGGACGGCCTGATCGCAGATCGCGCCCGCCGACGTCAGCTTCGCTTTTCACCGCCGTTGATCTCAGCGATCCCGACAGTTTTCTCGACGCGCTGCAGGCGCGGTTTCTCAATGCCGAACTCAAGCCCCAGCGCCTGGCCTCGTTCAGCGAGTTTCTCAAAACCCGCTCGCCCATCGAGGAAACGGACATCCGCAAAGCCATCCGCCTCATCATGTGCACGCCCGAATATCAGCTCACCTAAGTCAAACCGAAACTCCATCTATGAACAATCCGCTCTTCACCACCCGCCGCGATTTCCTCCGCACCACGCTCCTCGGCGGCGCGCTTTCCTGGACGGTACCCAGCTTCGTCGCGCAGACATTCTCCGCGCTCCACGCCGAGGCCGATGGCTCGCTCACCCAGGTCGCCACGGGCAAGGACGGCCCGATCCTCGTGCTGATCCAGCTCGCGGGCGGCAACGACGGCCTCAATGCGGTCGTGCCCTACACGAATGACTTCTATTACCAGGCGCGCCCGACCATCGGCATCCCGGCCAACCAGGTGCTGACGCTGAACGACACGCTCGGCCTCAATCCCGCCATGGCCGGATTCAAGAACCTCTTCGATGCGGGGCATCTCTCCGTCGTCAACGGCGTCGGCTATCCCAATCCCAACCGCAGCCACTTCCGCGCCACGGAAATCTGGCAGACCGCCAGCGACGAGGACAAGTACCTGACCGACGGCTGGCTCGGCCGCTACTTCGACAACGCCTGCCAGGGCTGCGACCCCACCGTCGGCATCAATATCGGGCCGCGCCTGCCGCAGGCTTTTTCCTCGCACACGCCGACCGGCATCAGCCTGGAAAACCCCGACAGCTACCGCTTCATGGGCGCGGGCCAGAACGACGACGAGACCCTCGCCTATCGCAGCATGTATACGCCCAATCCGGACGAAAACGTCTTCGACTCAGCGATCAAACTCCGGCGGCAGCGTCAGCATGGTCTCCGGCACGGTCACGCTGCAAAACGGCCAGAGCGCGCTCGATTTTCTCGAACGCACGTCGATGGATGCGCAGGTCAGCTCGGACAAAATCCGCGCCATCGCCGAGCAAAACCCCGAGCACTTCCAACTATCCCGGCAGCGGCCTCGCCAATAATCTGCAGCTCGTCGCGCGCCTCATCGCCGGCGGTCTGCCCACGCGCGTCTTCTACGTTTCGCAGGGCGGCTACGACACCCACACCGGCCAGCGCAGCGGCCAGGATGCGCGGCTCAAGGAACTGGGCGATGCGGTCAAGGCCTTCACCGACGACCTCACCGCCATGGGCGAGTTCGACCGCGTGATGATCATGACCTTCAGCGAATTCGGCCGCCGCGTGCAGGAAAACGGCAGCCAGGGCACCGACCACGGCGCCGCCGCTCCGATGTTCCTCATCGGCTCGCAAATGAAGGCGCGGCCTGCTCGGCGCGGAGCCCAGCCTCGCCCCCGCCGACCTGAAGGACGGCGACATCCAAGTACAACACCGACTTCCGCAGCGTCTACGCCAGCATCCTCCAGGACTGGCTCAAGACCAATTCCGTGCCGATCCTCGGCAAGCAGTTTCCGACCTTGCCGATCATGACGTAACAGTTCCACGACTGCCTATAATAAATCGACGGGATCGACGTCGAGGGTGATGCGGATGTCGTCCGGCCAGGCGCGGTCCATGAAGAGCGGGCGCAGGCGCGGCGTGACGGCCATGATGCGCCGCGTGCGCAGGAAAACCTGGAAGCGGTAGCGCTCCTCGATGCGCGCGATGGGCGCGGGCGCGGGGCCGGTGATCTCAGTCTCGGGCAAATCGAGCCGCTCCATTTCCTTCGCGAGATTTTCGAGGACGAAGAGCGTCTTCTCCTCGTTGCGGCCGCGCGCGGTGACGAGGACGAAGCGCTCGTAGGGCGGATAATGGAGGCTGCGGCGGAACTCGAGTTCCTGCTCGACGAAGCCGGCGTAATCGTGATGCCGCGCGAACTGGATGGCCGGATGAAACGGCACGCGCGTCTGGACGAAAACCTCGCCCCGCACCTGCGCCGCGGCCGCTGCGGCCGGAGACCTGCATGAGCAATTGGAAGACGCGCTCGCTGGCGCGGAAATCGGGAATTTGCAGCGCGAGATCGGCATTGATCACGCCCACGCAGGTGACGCGCGGAAAATGGAGACCCTTGGCGATCATCTGCGTGCCGACGAGAATATCGATTTTGCCCTCGGCGAAATCGCCGCAGCGTGTTCGCGTAGGCGTCCTTGCCGCGCATGTTGTCGGAATCCATCCGCTCGATGCGCGCCTTGGGAAAGGCCTCGACCAGCGCGTGCTCCACTTTTTCCGTGCCGCTGCCGGCATATTTGTAAGGGCGCGAATCCGCACTGCGGACAGGCGTGGGGCACGCTGCCGGAGAAATCGCAGAGATGGCAGCGAAGCTTTTCCGCGCGGCGATGGAAGGTCAGCGCGACGCTGCAATTCGGGCACATCTCGACGTGGCCGCATTGCGGACATTGCAGCGAGGAGGAGTAGCCGCGGCGATTGAGGAAGATGATCGCCTGCTCGTGGCGGTCGAGGCGCGCCTGGATGGCCTCGACCAGGCGCGGCGCGAGCGAGCACCGGCGGCTCGCCTTTCTTTGTGCGAGCGGATATCGAGGACGTGCGTGACCGGCATCTGGCCTTCCTCGACGCGCTGGAGCAACTCGACCAGGCGATACTTGCCCTCCTTCGCGTGATGATACGACTCGAGCGAAGGCGTGGCCGAGCCGAGCACGACGGTGACGCGCTCGAGATGGCCGCGCATGACGGCGACATCGCGCGCGTGGTAGTGGGGCGATTCCTCCTGCTTGTAGGAATGCTCGTGCTCCTCGTCGACGACGATGATGCCGAGGTTGTCGAGCGGCGCGAAGACGGCCGAGCGCGCGCCGATGACGATCCGGGCGCGTCCGGAGCGGATGTGCTGCCATTGGTCGTGGCGCTCGCCGGAGGAGAGATGGCTGTGCAGGACGGCGACGCCGACTTTCTGGCCGATGAAGCGCGCGCGGAAATGCTCGACCGTCTGCGGCGTGAGCGCGATTTCCGGCACGAGGACGAGCGCGCTTTTGCCGAGGGCCAGCACCTCGCGCGATGGCCTGGAGATAGACCTCCGTTTTGCCGCTGCCGGTGACGCCGTGGAGCAGGACGACGCGCGGTTTTTCGGCGGCGATTTCCTCGTGCACCACCTTCAGCGCGGCGAGCTGCTCCGCATTCATGGCATGCGGCATCGATTCGGCGACGGGCGTGTGGAGAAACGGATCGCGGTCCTGCGTGCGCGGCTTCGATGGAGATGAGATTGCGCTCGGCCAGACGCGCGCCAGGCCGCCGCGCTGCTGACTTGCGTGAGATCGGCGAGCCAGCCGGGGCCGTTCTGCTGGAGATAGTTCCAAGCGGCCATCTGCGCGCGGGCTTTCTTCAGCGCGGCGGCGGCTTCCTCGGGGAGCGTGGTGGTCGAGCGGCTTCGACCCAGAGGCGTTGCTTGAAAGCGGCGTCGGCGCGGCGCACGGCCTTGCGGCAGAACGCTGAGCAGCGCGACGGTGAGCGGCGCGCAGTAATATTGCGCCATCCACTGGGCCAGCTCGATCAGGATGGCGGGAAGGAAGGCGCTCTTGCTCAGGACCTCGAGAATGGGCTTGAGCTTGCCCTTGAACTCGGATGATTCGCTGGGAAATTCGACGACGTAGCCGACGAGTTCGCGGGACTTGAAGGGGACGCGGACCTTGGCGCCGAGCGTGACCTGCGTGTCGAGCTCTGCCGGAATCGCGTAGTCGAAGGCGCGATCGAGCGAGACTTCGGGAACGACGCGGGCGATGCGAGCCATGAGGCAGCCTAACCCAATCGGTCTAGGCCGGTCGATGATGGAGACCGCTCTTATCGCCGGTTGAAGCTGCGCGCGACGAAAATCCAGGCGACAACGGCGCAAACGACGGCGTGCAGCGAGAGGACAAGCAGGCACTCGTTGAACTCCGCGATGTGAGTGTTGGTCGATTGCCGGACGATGTCGTAAAGCGGGAAGGCCGAAAGTGTTTTCAAGTATCCGCTCCAGCCCCAGTAAGCCGCGATGAAGGGACGGCACAGGGTGCTGACAAGTTCAGGCAGCGCAAGGACAGCACCCGAAAGTGGCAGTTGCAACCCGACGAGATAAATGGCCAGGAGAGAGGCCCGTTCCGGCGACTTGGAGGCAGAGGAAATGGCAAGACAGGTGACGCTCATGGCGAGGGTCGTGAGGAAGAGGATTTCGAACTGG
Organism: uncultured Verrucomicrobiae bacterium; assembly: GCA_963812985.1. Lineage (GTDB taxonomy): Bacteria > Verrucomicrobiota > Verrucomicrobiia > Methylacidiphilales > UBA1321 > JABDGH01. The sequence goes on along the minus strand of CAWEXI010000005.1, from coordinate 728,356 downwards.
CTGAGGAAGTCGCCCTTGAATCCACAGACTGTTTTGACAAACCAAGTCATCCAAAACGCCTGGGCGAGGCTGAGTCCAACGACCAGAAATACCTTGGTCGTGACGTAGGCCCAGGGAGAAAGTCCCGAGCGCAATTCCTTTTCGAGGACGTCGCGTTCCTTGGCGATTTCGCGCGCGCCATTGTTGGCGCCCATCAAGGCGAGAAGAATGACCTGAAACATGGAAAGGCCCGAGACGAGCGCGGCGGCCGAGAATGATTCCTGAACGTAGGCGAGCGTGTCGGCGAGCGATTTGACGATGTTGGTCTCCAGGCTGAGGCTCATGCTGCGTACTTGCGGCAGGCCGTTGGTGGCGAAGATGGCGACTAGGCCGGGGAAGCTCAAGAGCAGCGCGAGATGCAGCCACATCTGCGCCTTGTCGCGCCAGAGAAGGATATTCTGCCGCCGAACCAGCGTGAAAAGCTGGCTCAAGCTGCCCGGCGGAGGAGCGGTATTCAAGGAGTGCGGCTCGGGCGGCGGGGGCAGTTCGCCCGAGCGGTCTTCATCGAAACCGACGAAGTCGCCGGTGGCTGAAGCGTGTTGATAGCCGCCATAAATACCTTCAATCGATTCGGTTCCGTGTGTGCGCAACAGTTCGTCATAGGGGCCTTGAAAACAAAGCCGTCCTTCATGCAGCAAAACGACCGAATCACACAGACGCAGGTTGCTGACGGCGTGGGTGACAAGCACGATTGTCTTGTTGGAACCGTGCGCGAGGTCCTTCAGCCAGACCATCAGCTCGTGCTCGGAATAGGGATCGAGGCCGCTGGTCAACTCGTCGAGAAAAAGAAAGGCGGGGTCGCCGATGAGTTCCTCGGCGAGGGCGATGCGCCGCATTTGGCCGCCGGAAAGCGTGCGGTATTTTTGATGGAGAAAGGGGCGAATGCGGGCCAAGTCGATCACGTGCTCGCTCCACTGGTCACGCGTTGCTCGCGGCACGGACGAGGGCAGGCGTAAGGCCACGGCGAAATCAAGAATCTCCGCTACGGTGAGGTCGCCGTGAAAGGCGCCGAACTGCGGAAGGTAGCCCACCGCAAGCGGGAGTTGTTGCCGCAGCGTTTCCACCGGATGCCCGGCGAGCAGGACGCGTCCGGCGGTGACGGGCTGGATTCCGGCCAGCGCGCGGATGAGCGTGCTCTTGCCGCAACCGGATGCGCCGATGATTGAGAGAAACGATCCCTCCGGAACAGCAATGGAGATATTGCGCAGGAGCGCCTTGTGATCATTGCCCTTGCCGACCATCACCGACAGGTTCTCGACGAATACAGCCGCATTCATTTTGGCAGTCGTATGCATGGCTGCCAGGCTGATATCTAGTTCGCGGACTCGGAGTCAGTCGAAGACGACGAAGCAGCGGACTGCGGCGAGAGGATCATTTTGCTCACACGATCGATGCCGTCGTTGGCGATCTGGCTCGGCGGATAAAAGCTCTGCGCGTTGACGTACCAAGTCAGGCTGTACCCGAGTTCTCTTTTCGCTTCGGCATCGCGGGCTTTGTTGAGTGCACTGACAAAATCGGCGCTGCGTCCGGACAAATCAGCCAGGAGCTTGTTTAGCTTGGTGTCGTCTGGCCAATCTTTCGCCGCCAATTCAACCGTCTCCCAAGCGCCATCGACATCTCCGTTCATCATCAGCGCGTTGGCTTTCTCCTCCGCCATCTTGGCCTTGCCCACTTTTTCCAGCGCATCCTTGAGCTGCTGTTCGCGCGTGGCATCTCCCTTGACGGCGAGGGCAAATTCAAGCTGCCGGTCAAAAATTTCGCGATAATTTTGGTCTTTAGCCAGGCGGTCGAAATCGCCCGACGCCTGGTTTTGATTATCCTCCGATTTGAAAAAGAGATTGGAAGATGTGCTCAGATCAGGATTGCCGGGCCATAGCTCGGCTGCGGTTTGGAATGTCTCCATGGCATCCGGCAGGTTGCCCGCCTGGGCCTGCAGCCGGGCTTTGCCCAATTGCAGGCGGCTTTCCAACTTGATGCCATTGACCAGGGCCATCGGTTCGGTCGCGTCAAAGTCGCTGGCGATCTTTTGAATTTCTCCCACTTGGGCCGATACCAGCTCGAAATCGCGCACTTCCAGTTGATTTTTGAGTACATCCACTTTTGCCAGATAATCGTCGACTTTTTCCTTTTCATCGCGCGAGAGGCCCTGCAACGCCGGGTGGAATTCGTTGGCGATGAAGGCGGCCTGCAGGATGCTGGCCGAGGCGGCAATCTCTCCCTTATCGGCCTTGTATTTGAACACTTCAACCGCCTCGCTGACGCGATTGTTGATTTCGAGGGCAGACGTCACTTCGTCGGCGATGCTCACGGGCGCATCGGATTGTCCCGTTTGGCCCAGGTTGTCGCCCCCAGCAATTCCGCCCAATTGATTCAGGGCGCTGGCCGGACCGCTGGCATTCACGCCGAGCGACTTGATGGCGAGATGCGCCGAATCGGCCGCCTGGCGTGCGTTGCCTCCTGCGGCGGCCACGGCTTGATTGCCAAGATCGGACGGGTAATCGCCTTCATTAAAAAGCGCCCGGTAAAAGTCGGCGGCGATGATCACATGATAATAACGATGGCTCTGGTAAAGGGTGCGAATGTAATCGGAAAAGTCCATCCGGTCCTGATCACTCATCTTGTTTTCGCGGATTTCGTTGAGCTTGATCTTGGCGCGAGCTTCCAGAAGATTCAGATATTCGGCGGTCATCTCCAGCTTGCCTTGAATCGCGCTTCCCATCGTGGGCAAGAGCGCCGCTTCGGCCGCGACCGGGTCCGCGTCGGGGTTAAGCAGCGGAGAGTTTGTGGTATTGGATGCCGAAGCGTCGGTGCTAGCCACTGCTTTGCCCGGCTTGGCATTTTGAAGGTCCTGTTGTTCCTGAAGGTCCTGGGCGTCGAGGTCCGCGTTATGATTGGCGGTCTCGATATCGCTGCGATATTTGTTGTTGGCAATTTCGAGGCCGTTCTTGGTGCGGTCGGTGTTCCAGAAAGTCTCGACCCGGGCGGCCAGTTCCCGGCTGATGCCCGCATCGAGGTCTTCATAAGTGCCCAGGGAATAGAGAAGCTTCCATGCTCCGAAGGTGTCGCCCGCCTTTAGGCTGGCGGAAACCTGCTGCATCTTGCCAAAGTATTCGTCGATGCGGGCCTGCGGAACTTCCTTTAGGCTGAGGTAAGTCTCAAAACGAGCGCGCACTTCCGGGTTTTCCAGACCGGGAGTTTTAAGGACATCGATGGCTTTGATTTTGTCCGCCAGGGCGCTCGCGACTTCGTTCCCGGCCTTCATGGTCGTACCTTCGCCCGCCTTATGATTGAAGAGATAATCGAGCGCGGTCGAAGTGCTGCTATCGATTTCGGTGGCGCTGTTATTATTGGAAGGAGCTTGGGTCGACGCTTGAGCCGCAGGAGCTTGACCTTGGGCAGGCGCATTGGGCGCGGCCTGGGCCAAACCCAAGTGGCACGTGAGAGAAAGCGCGAACCCTATAACCGCAAAACTATTCTTTTTCACATGAGTCAGCATAGACGAGCCCTCCTTCACCGATTTCAAGCGAAGCTTGGTAATTTTGTCCCTTTTCGAAAAAAAGCGCGGCCAACTTCGGGGGAATCAAGACCACGAGGGGCCGGTTGTCATTCTCGAAAGTGAAGACCATGAGCCGGCCCGTTTCCGCTTTCCAGCCTAAGTCGGCGGACACCTTCAAATCGGCTTTAAATTTATTGCCGGCCATCGAGCGATAGTCGGTCATGTATTTGTCCATCGGGAAGGGCTCGAGCGTCCGATACGGATCGCTGAGGTACTTGTAGGAAAAATAGCCCACGATTCCGATGATCACCAGGACGAGAAGACTGGAGACGATCCAAAGCGCCCAGGAACCAGCACCGCCTCCGCGCCTATTCTGCACGGTGGAAGTCGTCTGGGCGAAAGGCGAGATAACGCGTGGGCTTTCGCTCTCCTCTTCGAAGTTGGGGTTAACGGCAGGCACTCTTTTTCAAGTTTAAGAAACATTAATTGCTTCTACAAGATAAACCACTGGTTGCAGAACAAGTTGCGCGGAAACCGCATGCTTCACGGTTGGTGCGGCACGGGTGGAGTTTCGGGAGGCGGCGTCTGAAGGGACGGCGTCGGCGAGGAAGGCGTCTGGGGCGGCGTTGGGGTTGTCGCAGGAGTAGGCGTGGTTCCCATGAAGCTGTTGAAGAGATCCGTTGCCTTTTGTGTGGCTTGTTTCAACAGATCGGCGCCTTGGCCAACACCGACGGTGAGCAGGCGTGGCGTGAGGTCCTCTTGAAGGTGATCAGGGGTGCCGGTGAGATGCACCTCTGCCCAGTTGTAGTCCTCAAGCTGGACGGGAAATACCTGCGCCTGCAATTGCGGCCACTTCGAAATGACGACAGTAGGCAAACCGAGCTTGATCCGGCCGTCCACCTGCCCCCGCGCGTCGAGATCGACCTTACCGGCAATGCGGGTGACGTCGTCCTTGCGCACGTCGAGGTTGGTCAAATGAAGCGCACGGTCCTTCCACTCGAAATCGGTCGTGGCCTTATCGACTTCGACATCGGAAATGTCCTGCAGGCCTACCATCGCGGTGACTTTGCCCAGCCAGGGCATGACATTGAATTTCCCGTGATTGACGCTGATCTCACCCTTGGCACTCCCTCCCTGATCATTTCCGTTGTATTGAAGCGTGCCGCTGGCCAGGCCGGAGAGCTTCATTTGCCATTCGACCGCGACGAGCATCGTGACCGGGACATCGACCGCTTTGAGATTGATTTGCGCATCGTGGTCGCCATCCAGCGTCACTGCTCCGTCACCGGTGATGGCGCCCGAATCGCATGGCATCCGCAAATTGGAAAAGGTGATCTTGTCCTGCTCGCCGAGAATCTGAACTGAACTGGCGCCGGCTTCGAGTGAACCGGCCGTGATGGAACTGGCCTGGAGTTGGGTGGTCCAGACGCCCGCGCCATTGTTGGAGGCGTCGAAGGAAACGCCATGCACCGAGACTTTGCGGTCATCGGCAAAATCCATCTCCACTGTTCCACTTTGCGCGGAAATCCCAGTGACTTCAATGCGGCCCGGTGCAGGCGCGGAATCTGAGCTTGAAGTTGCATCGGTCGGTGGCGTTTCGGCGGTGCGGAGCGGGGAATGCAGCACGACGTTCCACGAGGCGACCTCGACGCTGACCGGCAGCTTCGGGGCAAAAATATCGGCCAGATGAAAGCGGATGGTGGCCTGGCTGATGTCACCCTTGTCCCAAGGCGCGGAAGGCCGCTGGTTGACGAGGGTGATGCCGGCGGCGTGAAGTTCGCCTTTCCAGACATCGAAATCAATCGAGGTGACTTGGACTTGGGCTCCGAGCACCTTTTCGAGGTCACCGACCAGAGTCTCTTTGAGACCGGAAATCTTCCACCAAATGAAAGCCCCTGCCGCGACCGCGACCAGAATAAAAGCCACGAGAACCCCTAGTACAACAGAGAAACGACTCATACTGCACTCTATCGCGCAGTCGAAGAGAATTCGAGCACGAACGGAATTCTGCATTTCGAGGGGAATGCATCCGTTTTGGACCGCGACCCGTAGAGTAATTAAGAATATCGACTAATGTCGATGCCGCCCTACCGTGGACTTCCTTAATTCTCCTACCTCTCCTACCGTGATCATTCCCGTTTATCAACGCGCCGATCTGGTTCAAGTTTACCTCCCGGTGGAGCAAATGCTGCAGGTCGATCGCGTGCTCGAAGTTACCGCGCAGGAAGTGCGCTGTGAGATGGATTTGGCAGGGCATTGGGTCTTTCCGCTGCATTTTCCCAAAGATCCCATTTTTCCCGCCTGCCTGATGATCGAAGCGGCGGGACAAGCCATCGCGATTTGGGCGTGGCATCACCATGTTGCGGGCAACCCGCGTCTGGCCCGCGTTCAGGCTTCTTTTGAAAGCGCGGTGCGGCCTGAAGACGGCATCCTGGCGCTGGTGGGGAAAATCCGTCGCCGCCAAAATATCTGCGTCGGTTCGGTGGAGCTTTTTTGCGGAGAACGCCGCGTGGCTGTGGTGGACGAGACGCTGGCGTGGGTTGCTTGACTTAATAGACGCTGAACGAAAAGTCGTCCGTGTAGGTCGAGCCATCGCCGCCTTGTTCGCTGATCAATTCCTTAACCATCTCCGGAGGGAATGGGTCGAACGGAGCCGCTTCACGGATCGAATTAATGCTGATCGATAAAAGCGTTTGCATGCTGCTGTTGCCAGCATCGAGCACCTTGGTTTCAACTCTGCCATCGGAATGGATGGTGAATTGGATGTCGACCGTGCCCGGGCCGATAAGCTGGAACGATTTGTCCACCTTCGGATACCAGCGCGAGCCGACGGCGAGATAGACTTTCTGCTTGTACTTGCCCAGCGCCGTGGCCATGGCGGCCGGCGAGTTGTCGGCGTTTCGACCCAGGGCACCGTGGACACTCGTCGCCTGCTGTTCCTGGGATGGAGTCGGTGGCGTAACCGGTTGTGCGGAGTCGGGCGGCGCCAGCGTTGGGGCATTGATCGGTGGAAGAAGCGGCAACCCAGTCAGCGGATCGACTTGCGGTGGAGTTTTCTGGGGAGGGGCGGGAGGAGTCGGCTTGGGCGCGGGCTGGGGCGGGCGCGGCGGCGTTACTTGCGCAGTCTGGGGCTTTGGTTGCGGCGGGGTCGGTTTTTCCGGCTTGGCCTGCTTGGGCACGGGCGGGGTCGAGGAGACTTCCGGTTTCTCCGGAGCCTGAACATTGGGCGAACTGTTGAGGTCGGCGCGATGCGTCTTGCCAGTGACATCCGGCATGATGGATTCCGGGTTGCGTGCGACTTTGCTCTTACTGGTCAGGTCGTGGTCGTTCGCCGACTCGACCTGCTGGATCTTATGCGGCACATTGGCCTCCGGCGCAGTCGGAATGAAGATCGGTTTCTTCGGCTGTGCCAGAGCGGGGGGCGGCGGCGTGATGGTCAGGGTGGTGGTGGCCGGCGGTGGCACGACCAGTTTCGGCACCGGCATGAATCGTGTGATCAGAATAATCACGGCAAAGATGATCGCGTGGGCCAGCAGCGACAGCAGGATGAAGATCAGCACCCATCGCACGGGCGAGGATTCCGGGTCCTCGTAGGGGTTGCGGACGGTGATCGACATGGCCCTTGATCCTAGGCGACATTAAAAAAACTGGAATTCCTTTTGCGCCTGGCAGCATTACCGTTTATTAAGCTTCGGCGATGGCATATTTCTGGGATGCCCTGGCCATTGTCGCCTATTTCGCCCTCGTCATCGGCGTGGGACTCGCCTCGGCGCGGCATCGCGGCGACAACATGCGCGAGTTCAGCGTCGGCAGCCGCCAATTGCCCTGGTGGGCCGTGCTCGCCTCGATCGTCGCGGCGGAATTGAGCGCGGCCACCTTTCTCGGCACGCCGGCGGAGGGCTACCACGGGCGCAACTTTCTCTACGCGCAACTGGCCATCGGCACGGTCATCGCGCGCATCATCGTCGCCTATCTTTTCATCCGGCCCTTCTACGACAACAACGTCGTTTCGATTTACGAATTCCTGCAGATCCGCTTCGGCGTCGCCACGCGCAATGCGGCCAGCGCCGTCTTCCTCATCACGCGACTGCTGGCCAGCGGCACGCGGCTTTATGTCGCGGCGGTCATCGTCGTCGTTGGCTATGAGATGATCCACGGCGTCGCGGCGACGAACGAGCAGGCGGTCTGGATTTATGGCGGGGCGGTTGTGCTCGTGACCGCGCTGACCACGCTCTACACCGCGGCGGGCGGCATCCGCGCGGTCGTGTGGACCGATGTGATCCAGGCCACGGTGATGGGCGGCGCGGTGATCTATGCGCTCGTCTCGCTTTGGCTCGGCGTCGGCGGCTGGGCGGGCGCGCACAGTGTCTTGAACCAGCCGGGCGACCTGCAAGATTTTCGACAGCGGGCTTCGCGCTCGCCTCGACCACGCCTTCAGGCCAGCTCGATGTCGCTCAACGGTCATCCGATTCTCGGCGCGATCAGCGGCATCCTCGGCAACGAGTACACCATCTGGGCCGCGCTGCTCGGCTCGGTCTTCACCACCATGGCCACGCACGGCACCGACCAGGACATGGTGCAGCGGATGTTGACCGCGAAGGACCATCACAAGGCGCGGCTCGCGCTGGTGCTTTCGGGGCTGGTCGATATCCCGGTCGCGATGGGTTTTCTTTTCATCGGCATTCTGATCTACGTTTTTTATCAGCTCCATCCCGACCCGCATCTGCCCACGAAGAACCCGGAGATTTTCTCCTACTACATCCTGCATCAACTTCCGCCGGGCGCGCGCGGCCTGCTCATCGCGGGCGTGCTGGCCACGGCGATGGGTTCGCTCAGCACGGCGCTCAACGCGCTGGCGACCAGCTTCACCGCAGGATTTCTGGGTGCCCTATTTGGGGCCGGGAGCCGATCAGCATCGCATCGTCCGCGCGGTGCGCTGGAGCACGGTGGTCTTCGCGTTGCTGCTCGCCGCGGTCGGCACGATCACGGCGGCCGTCGTGGTCTATTCGCCCCACGCGCGGATCATTCCGGTCGTGCTCGGCATCTTCGGCTACACCTACGGCTCGCTCCTCGGCATTTTCCTGCTCGGCCTGACGACCAAAAATCGCGGCACCGAGCGCGGCAATCTCATCGCCATGGTCTGCGGTTTCATCGCCGTCGCGATCTGGAGCGGCCTGCCGTGGGACTTGATCAACGCCGTGCGCGGCCAGAGCTTCGACATCGGCTACGCCGTCATCTGGCTCGTCGCAGCACGGCCTTCTCGACCTTCAAGGACGGCTACGTCCAGCCGCCCGTCTGGCTCGTCCAAATCGAATTTCCCTGGCGCGTCATGTTCGGCACGCTGACGACCTACGCCGTCGCGTGGTGTTTTAGAAATAAGCAATGAGTCGCGCAGGCGATTTTAAAATCCCGTCATCCCGAGCTTGTCGAAGGATCGGCTTCCATGGGGGCTGTGAGCACCTTCCGGCGGCTGATCCCTCGACAAGCTCGGGATGACGGATTGTTTGGCGTAAGCAAAATTGTGACGCGAGCGAAGAATCGCCTTCGCTGAGGATGACGAATTGTTAGAGAGCGAAAAATTTTGACGGAGCGGCGGAATGGACGGAATGTTTGATTCCATGAGTTCTCCCAGCCTCACCTCCGCCGAACAGCAGATCCGCGACCAGTGCGTGGAAGCCCGTTCTGCGGCGCGCACGCTCGCCACGCTGCCGACGACGCGGCTCGATGCGATGCTGGATGAAATCGCCATCGAACTGGAAAAGGACGCCGCCGCCATTTTCGCCGCTAACGCGAAGGACATCGCCACCGCTGAGCAAGCCGGATTGAGCAAGGCCATGGTCGATCGCCTGCGCATCACGGAAAAGTCGCTCGCGGCCATGGTCACGGGTGTACGCCAGGTGCGCTCTTTGCCCCAACCGCTCGGACAAAAAATCACCGAATGGCAACGGCCCAACGGAATCACCATTTCCAAAATCCGCGTGCCGATCGGGGTCATCGCGATCATCTTCGAGTCTCGTCCCAATGTGACCATCGACGCCGCCGTGCTTTGCCTCAAAACCGGCAACGCCACCGTCCTGCGTGGCGGCAAGGAAGCGATCCACTCCAATCGCGCGCTCATCGCGGCCCTGCAAAAGTGCGCCTCGTTGCCGAAGGGCGCGGTGCAGCTCATCGATAACACCGACCGTGCGCTCGTGCCATTTCTCTGCCGCCAGAGCGACTATATCGACGTGATCATTCCCCGCGGCGGCCACAGCCTGATCGAAACGGTGGTGGCCGAATCACGCATTTCGGTGATCAAGCATGCTCATGGCGTCTGCTCGGTTTTTGTCCACGCCAAGGCCGATTTCACCATGGCGGAAAAGATTATCCTCAACGCCAAGGTGCAGCGTCCCGGCGTTTGCAACGCGATTGAAACGCTCCTCATCGACCGGGCCATCGCCGATAAATTCGTACCGCAAATCACCGCCGCATTGACCAAGGCCGGGGTTGAAATCCGCGGCGATGAAACTGTGCGCAAGCTCGTCTCAGGCGAGAACGTCAAAGCCGCCACCACGGAAGATTGGACCACCGAGTACCTCGATCTGATCCTTGCCGTTCGTGTGGTTGATGGTCTCGATGGGGTGCTTGATCATTTGGCCAAATATAGTTCTCATCATTCCGACGCGATCGTCACCGAGGATGCAAAGACGGCAGAGCGTTTCCTCAACGAAGTCGATTCGGCCACCGTCTACTGGAACGCCTCGACGCGTTTCACCGATGGCGGCGAGTTCGGCTTCGGCGCGGAAATCGGTATCAGCACCGACAAGCTCCATGCGCGCGGACCGATGGGTCTCGACGAGTTGACCTCGTATAAATACGTCATTCGCGGCAAGGGCCAGATTCGGACGTAAGCAGCGCGATCTCGTGTGCGATAACAGGCCCGGATGGACAGAGTTGCCAAGCCCGTGTCAAAACGGGTACGGTTACCGATCCTATGGCCAGCCTCAAGCAAACCACCGTTCACGAATCCGCGACCGTTCATGGCTTCGCGCTTCATACGGGGACCGAAGTCACGCTGACGGTCAAACCAGCGGCGGCGAGTACGGGCTATCTTTTTAAGCGGACCGATCTGGCCGACGAACCGACCGTCGCGGCGCACATCGACAACGTCAAGCAAGTCGAGCGCGCGACCACCCTGGGCGAGGGAAGTGTCAAGATACACACCGTCGAGCATCTGCTCTCCGCATTGCGCGGCTGTGGCATCGACAATGCGCTGATCGAGATAAACGCCAATGAGCCGCCGATTGGCGACGGCAGCGGCCGGCAATTTGTCGAGATGCTCGAGAAAGCGGGCAAACAGGAACTCGACGCGCCTGTAGCCGAATACGAGCTGCACGAACCGGTGCGGGTCACCAGCCGCGACGGCGGTTATATCATCGCATGGCCCTCCGACCGGTTCGAGGTGAGTTGCACGAATGCAAATCATCTCGGCAAGCACACGCAGTATCGCACGTGGAATCCCGAGACCGGCAACTACGTGAAGGAAATCGCGCCGGCGCGCACGTTCGTCTTTTACGAGGAGGTCCAGCCCCTGATGGAGAAGGGCCTCATCAAAGGTGGCAGTTTGGAAAACGCGGTGGTGATTCGCGGCGACGCAATCCTGTCCCGTGAGCCGCTGCGCTTCGAGGACGAATTTGTGCGCCACAAGATCCTCGACATCATCGGCGACCTGAGTCTTTTTCCCGTGCGGTTGAAAGCGCACATTTACGCCGTCAAACCGAGCCACGCGCTCAACGTCGAATTGGCGAAGGAAATTTACAAGCAATACAAGGCGCGCCAGGCCCAGCGCATGCCGTTCGAGGGCGCGCCCATCGGCGAAGGCAGTATGGACTCCGCGGACATCATGAAGGTGCTGCCCCACCGCTATCCTTTCCTGCTCGTCGATCGCATTCTCAGCTTCGATGGCAACACCAAGATTGTCGGCCAAAAAGCCGTCACCATGAACGAGCCGTTTTTCCCCGGCCACTTCCCGGGCCATCCGGTCATGCCCGGTGTTCTCCAGGTCGAGGCCATGGCGCAGGTCGCCAGCATCCTGCTTTTCAAGAACACCGGCGTCGGCGGCAAAATCGGCTATTTCATGAGCGCCGACAAAGTCAAATGGCGCAAGCCGGTCCTCCCCGGCGACACGCTCATCATTGAAGTCGAAATGACCAAGTTTCGCGGCAAGATCGCCAAGGCCATCGGGTGTTGCCGTGTGAAGAACGACATCGTCTCGGAAGCCGAACTCATGTTCGGAATTGTGGACGCCTGAGCTGAAGTTTCCACGGCAGACTTCATCCTCTTCCGTCATGGGTGCCAAACCTTCCCTGCCTTTAATTTGGGCATTTGGTAAATTTGGGAATTTGGTTATGCTTCCCGCCTCTTCCCATGACCGAAACGAATCTTCACCCCACTGCTCTCGTTAATCCCAAAGCCCGTCTGGGTACGGGCGTCGAAGTCGGCCCCTACGCCATTATCGGAGCCGGGGTTGAACTCGGTGACGGTTGCAAAGTCGGGCATCACGCGACCGTAGAAGGCCCAAGCAAAATCGGCCCCCGCAACGAAATCTTTCCTTACGCCGCCATTGGTTTCAAGACGCAGGATTTGAAATATAGAGGCGAGCCGACGCATCTCGAGATCGGTGAAGGCAATGTCTTTCGCGAATTTTCCACCGTCCATCGCGGCACCGCTCCGGGAGAGAAGACGGTCATTGGCAACGGCAATCTCTTCCTGGCCTACGCGCATATCGCGCATAATTGCATCGTCGGCCACCAGACCATCTTTTCCAATAACGCCACGCTGGCGGGTCATGTCATGGTGGGCGACCACGCGGTCATCAGCGGCCTGAGCGCGGTGCACCAATTCTGCCGCATCGGCGCGCATGCGATCATCGGCGGCTGCACCAAGATCGTGCAGGACGTGCCGCCTTTTCTGATTGCTGACGGGAATCCGGCGAATTTGCGCGGAGTCAACCACGTCGGCCTGGAACGACGCGGCTTTCTCGAACCGGATATAAAGGCGCTTCGCCGTGCGTACCGCATCCTCGCCGACAAGACCCTCAACTTCGCGCAGGCCGTCGAGAAGATTGACGCTTCCGAGGACAGGCAGAATACCTACGTCCAATATCTCGTCGGATTCCTCAAATCGACCGAACGCGGCGTCATCCGCCCCGAGCCGCTGGCGGGAAATTGAAAACAGCACCCCATATTGGCACCGTGAAAGTCGAGCAACCAGTAATGAGTAAAAATACGATCACTGGGCTCAAGATGCTGTGGGCTTTTCAGATCGTAATAGGAATTATATGCTCGGACTTTCTATTCACAGTGCATATTTTAAACGCCCACTTTAAAATTTTGATGCGACAGCAATAAGAACCACAAAAGATCTCGATGTCGCGATTCCTAATTCAGTTGGGGTTAAGAACGACCTTATCGTTGCAATAAGCGACGAGATGGTAAGTCTTCGAGAGCAAAATTTAGTTTTGTCTCTCTAATATTTATGTGCGCTCCAAATATGATAATTATTGGTGTTGCGTCCCTAAACTTAGTTAGTTTTAAAACAAAAACATGAATCGCTTTTGTTATTCAAGGAAGCGTCCTACGTCCACCGATCAAGCCGTGAGTCGAGAGTGAAGACCTGGCCGGAAACGTGGTCCAGCCGCGCAAGAAAGGCGATGAAGCGCCCGGCATTTTCCGGCGTGTTGAAGCGGCCCAGGGCATGTTCCGCACGAACATCTTCACGGCGCTGGTGGGAAAGCCCCGCCGTCATTTGCGTCTCGAGAAAACCGGGCAATACCACGTTGCAGCGGATGTTCCTCGAGCCGTATTCCTTCGCGAGACTCTGCGCCAGTCCGATCAGCCCGGCCTTGGCCGCCGCATAGTTGCTCTGGCCACGAGTGCCGTGCCGCGCCGCGCGCGAGCCGATGAAAATAATGTGGCCGCAGCGCTGCCTGACCATGAATTTCACCGCCGCCCGCGCACAAAGAAAAGCGCCGCGCAGGTTGGCGTTGGCCACATCGTCAAAATCACCGGCGGTGAGAGCGGTCACCGCACCGTCGCGCGTCAGTCCCGCATTGGCGATCAAGACATCCACCCGTGGCAGCTGCGAAAAGTAGGCCTCGATTTTTGATTCGTGGCGCACATCCATTTCTTTGCGTCCGGGCGCGTAAACGAGGTCCCTGGAAAATTCCTTTTGCAAGGCACGGGCGAGGTCGCCTTGTCCGCCCGAAATCAAAATGTGGAGAGGGAGATCAGCGGCCACCGGGCGACTCTACCCTATCGCGCCCTCGAATGGCCATCCCCGTAGAGCGCGTTCATTTTGCCGTTATGGATGGGCAGGAAATCGGTGCACACCCGGATGCGCGACGCGCTCACCGTAATCATCGTGGTGCCGATGGGCAGCGTGGTAACCGGATCCGTGCCATCATCCAGGACGGGGTTCCATTCGTAGCTCGACCCGTATTGCTTAAAACTGCTTGGGGATTGGGCCATATCAACCGGGCATTGAGTCGTGTTGGTGCTGACGCCGTAAACGCCGAGGACGCCGACAATTCCGGGCACGGAATTCGGATAGGGCAGCGGGGGTGCGGTCTGGTTGATTTCAGGCAAGGTTTCGTTATTGTCCGTGGCATAGGACAACACGGCCACGCCGATACCATGGAGTTGCTCGGCGCAAATGGAGCTTTGCGCTTTCTTGATGCCGAGCTGCAGGTTGGGCACGGCCAGTCCCGCCATAAGCGCGATGATGGCTATGACGACCAGAAGTTCGACAATGGTAAAGGCTGGCCGCCGGTTGCGCAGGAAAAGGTGGACTCTCATTTTTGGGCCTTCGCTGCCGAGCGCATCGTCACCATTCGCTTGTACATTTGCGCCCGCTTTTCCGGAGATAACCTTGAAAGCCGTTCGCCATAAATCATTTTTTCCGCGAAGTGCTGGATGAATTTTTGCCGCCGCTGATCTGGCGGCAGCGCCTGGACATCCTTGCGAAACTGAATTTCCTGGTTGAGCTGATCGAGCGCGTCGGGCCGCTCGTCGGGGGGAAGGCCATTGATCGCATTGCGCATGCGATCGGCCCAATTATCATCGGCACCGGCGATTCCTCCGCGAGGTCCGCCACGTCCCGCCCGCAGAACGATGGCCTGCATAACGACGCCGTGGTAGCCGCTGATAAAATTTTTCACCGCGCGGACAATGGAGGAATCGGGCGGCGGCGGATCCGACACCGGCGGAGTCCACGAACCGGGCGCCATGATCCAGATGTTGGCCGCCTGGGTGAAATCCTGCAGATACGTTTGCAGCGTAGGAGGCGTATTCGCGGGCGGGTCGGCCGGATCGGCGCCGTTTGGGCTCGGACTTGTCGTACCCGCCTGGGCGACGGAGGCCGGAGGCGTAGCAGATGGATCGACGGGCTTGACCCCCGGCCAGGATTGCAATCGGGGATCGGCCGTGATGGCCATGCTTTCGGTGGCGATCAGCTGCATCTGCGTGCCGTAGGTGTAGACCTTGGCGTCGGTATCCGGATCGTCCGATTGGAATTCGCGGATCTCCTGCTTCAACTGGCTGGACGTGGGCGCGACAAAAAAGGCGAGATTCCACTCAGCGCGCCGGCCAAATCCGCCGCCGCGTCCGCCGGGGGGGCGTCCCCCGCCGGGTCCACCACCGCCATTCGGCTGAGCACCAGCAAAACCACCGGGCGTGCCAACGGGACGGTTTTGGTCAGGCGGTGAACCATTATCGGTACCGTCGGAAGGCGGCGGTGGCACATCGACGTTCGCGGCCAGAGTCTCCATCGCCTCGGAAAGTGGCACATGGTCCGCGTACATCGTGACCTTCGAATCGAGTGGCAAATTCGTGTAGATTTTGACCCATCCCTGCCATTCGATACTGCTGATGACTTTGCTCAGCGGCGCATCCTTTACCTTGACCGTAACCAAGCCCCAATTGTTGTAGAGGTAGTAGGCGATGTTGGCAGATGACAAGCAGGGCGAAGAGCCTTTTCCACTTCGCATAGCTGAGGCCGAAAATCATAACCGTATTGACCCCTAAAACTGAAGTATGGCCTCGGCAAAAATGGGCATTGCGAAATTGTAATGATCGCTCCGCTTCGAACGCGACTAAGCCAAAAGTTTCTGGTGAATGCCGCCGAACCCGCCGTTGCTGAAGACAATGACGACATCGCCCGGTTTGAGGAGAGGAGCAAGCTTGGCCACGATTGCAGTCGCATCGGCTTCGTAAAAGGCCGGAACGCCCGCCGCGTTAATGTCCGCCACGACTTGTTCGGGATGGAGCCTTTCGGCAACAGGAATTTGCTCCAGCGCCGCGACCTGGGCCACAAAAACGCCATCGGCCAGCGCGAGCGCGGCGGGCAAATCCTTCTGAAAAACGGCGCGCCGAGTCGTATTGCTGCGCGGCTCGAAGAGCGCCCAAATCCGCCGGTGCGGAAAGCGATGGCGAAGGCCCTGCAGCGTTTCGCGCATGGCCGTCGGATGGTGGCCGAAGTCGTCGATGATGGTCACGCCGCGTACTTCGCCGCGGATTTCCTGCCGCCGCTTCACGCCGCGAAATTCGGCCACGGCTTCGACGATTTTCGGCAGCGGGATCTGGTAAAAATGAGCGGCGGCGATGGCCATGGCGGCGTTGCGAACATTGAACGTGCCGGACATCGCGAGCGTGAATTCGGTATTCAACATCCGAAAGGTTTGGTTATCGCCCACAACACGCACATCTTGAATCCGCACGGCGGCATTCTCGGAAAAGCCGACTTCCAAAATCGGCGCGGGACTTTCCTTCACCACCGCCAGCGCATTGGCGTCGTCGGCATTCACCAGCACCATTCCGTTGCGCGGCACGATACGAACAAGGTGTGAGAATGACTTCTGAATTGCTGCCAGGTTGTCGAAAATATCGGCGTGATCGAATTCGAGATTATTGATGATGAGCAGCTCGGGTAGGTAATGGAGGAACTTGCTGCGTTTGTCGAAAAAGGCTGTGTCGTACTCGTCGCCCTCCAGAATCCAGTAGGGTCCTTCCTGTCGCGTACAGCCCTGCGGCAAATTTTTGGGCAGGCCGCCGATCAGGTAGGAGGGCTTTCGACCCGCATACTCGAAAATCCAGGCCAGCAGCGACGTCGTGGTGGTCTTGCCGTGTGTGCCAGTCACGACCAGATTGTGCGTCTTGCGCAGGAAGTAAGTCCTCAGCGTTTCCGGCAGCGAAAGATAAAAACGCTTCGATTCCAGCGCGGCTTCCAATTCGGGATTGCCACGCTTAATAGTGTTGCCCACGACCAGGATAACGT
The DNA here is from genome assembly GCA_963812985.1 of uncultured Verrucomicrobiae bacterium. Lineage (GTDB taxonomy): Bacteria > Verrucomicrobiota > Verrucomicrobiia > Methylacidiphilales > UBA1321 > JABDGH01. The sequence continues at coordinate 711,510 of CAWEXI010000005.1, read as the reverse complement.
CCTCGTCCGGCAGATTTTCCGGGCGATAACCGGCCTGGATGGCGATGTCTTTTTCCGCAAGGAATGTCGACATCGGTGGGTAGACGCTCTCGTCGGACCCGGTGACGGTGTACCCCTCGTCGCGCAGCATGGCGGCCACGGCGCCCATCGCCGATCCACAAATGCCCATAAAGTGAAACGCGCGCGGCGATGCTTGAACCGAGGGAGAAAGTGAGGCCATGAATTAGCGGCGAAGTTTGTGGCTGCGCCTGCTTCCCCGCAACTTTTTTCGGTAGCTTAGCACACGATTCAAGTCGCTTCTTTCAAAACTTAGGCGCGCTCCATTGTCTTCCGCCGATCACGCGTTAGGTTCATTTCCCCCTTCAATGAGTTCCAGTCATATTTCGGTGCGCGGCGCGCGACAGCACAATCTCAAAAACATCGATGTCGATATCCCTCATCATCGTTTGACCGTGGTTACCGGGCTGAGCGGCTCGGGCAAATCATCGCTCGCCTTCGACACTCTTTATGCTGAGGGTCAGCGCCGGTACGTCGAAACGTTCTCGCCCTACACCCGGCAATTTTTGGAGCGCATGGACAAGCCGGACGTCGACCGGATCGACGGCCTTCCGCCCGCCATTGCCATCGAGCAAAGCAACTCGGTGAAGACCTCGCGCAGCACGGTCGGTACGATGACAGAGATCGCCGACCACCTGAAATCGCTTTTCGCTCGCCTGGCTTCGTTGACCTGTCCCCATTGCGGACGGCAGGTTCGACCGCTCGGTGCGACGCAGATTACTGATGGAATTCTGGCAGCGCGTGAGGGCCGCGACGTCTTCATCGGGTTTTCCCTGCCGCTGCCAAACCGGCCTTCACTGGCGGCAGCGTTGGCCACGTTGAAGCAGCAAGGATTTTTGCGGGTGTGGCTCAACGGTGAATCACGACGCACGGATGACCCGGTCGTTGAGGGCGAAACAGCGCCGTCTGTTTTGCGGGTCGTGCAGGACCGCGTGACGGTGACGGCAAAAAACCGGGCACGCCTGGCCGAGGCCGTCGAGTCCGCGCTGCGTCACGGGTTGGGCCTGGTGCAGGTTTTCGAGGCGAGTGCGGATCTTAAAGACGAAATTCGTTTTTCAAGTGCCTGGGTTTGTCCTTACGACGGCACCACGTTTCGCGAACCGTCGCCCGCCCTTTTCTCCTTTAATAATCCACGCGGCGCATGTCCGGCCTGTCGCGGGTTTGGCCGCACGATTGAAATCGATTACGAGCGCGCGTTACCCGATCGACGGCTCAGCATTAAAGCGGGCGTGGTCAAGCCGTGGCAGAGCGGCCAGTCGCTCGAATGCCAGAAGGATTTGCTCAGGCACTGCGCTGACCAGGGCATTCCGATCGACAAGCCGTTTTGCGACCTCGATCCGTGGATGCAGAAATTTGTCATCGAAGGCGAGTTGCGTGAAGGCGCGACGCTGAACGAGCTTTGGCAGGCGGGCGGCTGGTACGGCGTCAAGGGCTATTTCCAGTGGCTCGAGACGAAGACCTACAAGATGCATGTCCGGGTTTTTCTCTCCCGCTATCGGGCCTACAAGATTTGCCCGGCCTGCCACGGCGGGCGGTTCCAGCCCGAAACACTTTCCTGGAAATTGCAGGGCGCAAGCAAGAAGGTCGAGGGTAGGCCGAATTCCCTGCTGGGCTTGATTCCGCACCCGTCTCATTTCTCGTTGCCGGCCTCGTTGACCCTCCCTGAAATCAATCGGCTTCCGCTGACGCAGGTCGTTGATTTTTTCAAGTCACTGCCGCTGCCGCCCGACGACGATGCGGCGGAGCAACTGCGCGATGGCATCCTCGCGCGGATCACTTATCTGCTCGAAGTCGGTCTCGGTTACCTGACGCTTGACCGAGCGACGAGAACCCTTAGCGGCGGTGAAATCCAGCGGGTCAATCTCACATCCTGCCTCGGCAATTCGCTCGTCAATACGCTCTTCGTCCTCGATGAACCGAGCATCGGACTGCACCCGCGCGATATGGGCCAGCTGGTCGGCGTGATGAAGCGCTTGCGAGATCGTGGCAATACCGTGCTGGTCGTTGAGCACGAGGAAGCCGTGATGCGCGAAGCCGACCATCTACTCGAGCTCGGCCCCGGTCGCGGCGCCGACGGCGGCGACATCGTCTTCTCCGGCGATTTCAAAAAAATGCTCCGTTGCAAAGCTTCGCTGACCGGCGCTTATCTCAATGAAACGAAAACGATTCCGTTGCCGGAGAAGCGCCGCACCCCTGATTCGGCTTTCCGGCTTGAGCTGATCGGCGCCTCGGCCAACAACCTGCGCGACATCGATGTTACCGTGCCCCTGGGTCTTTTCGTCGGCATCAGCGGCGTCAGTGGATCGGGCAAAAGCACGCTGGTGCATCAGGTGCTTCATCCGGCGCTGCTCGCAGCTCGTCACATGCAATCCGAGAACGAGGAGACCTCCGCCTGGCGCGAACTGCGCGGCGCGGATTTGATTTCGGAAGTCGTCCGTGTCGATCAGTCGCCACTTTCGCGCACGCCGCGCTCCAATGCTGCTCTTTATCTTGGGGCGTACGATTTCATTCGCGATCTTTTCGCCGGAACCGATGCCGCGCGTTCCCAGGGTTATACCGCGGGCGATTTTTCCTTCAACGGTGGCACGGGCCGCTGTCCCCGCTGCAACGGATCGGGCTCGGAGAAAATCGAAATGCAATTTCTCGCCGACGTGTTTGTGACCTGTCCCATTTGCGAGGGGCGCCGTTTCCAGGCGCCGCTGCTGCAGATTCGCTACCGCGACCGCAACATCCACCAAGTCCTCGAAATGACCGTGGATGAAGCACGGATCCATTTCAGTCCGGCGCTTGCTGGCCTGAGTCCATACGAGATCAAGCTCCACGAAAAAATCAGCGGCAAGCTCGTTCTCCTGTCGGAAGTCGGACTCGGTTATCTTCGGCTCGGTCAACCGTTGAATCAACTTTCCGGCGGCGAGGCGCAACGCATCAAGCTGCTTCGTTATTTGAGCGATGAACCGTTGGGTGATGAGGAAGATGGTAACCGCCCACCAAACGAATCGTCACAGGGAACAGCGACGACTAATAAAACCACCCGTCTTTTCATCCTCGATGAACCAACAACCGGTCTCCACTTCGAGGACATTCGCCTGCTTCTGGGCGTGCTTCAGCGCCTCGTGGACCAAGGCGACTCGCTGGTGGTGATCGAGCATAATCTCGAAGTACTCAAGTGTGCCGACTGGATCATCGATCTCGGTCCGGAGGCCGAAATGGAGGGCGGACGAATCGTTGCGGCGGGTATGCCCGAAACGATTGCGGCAGCTCCGGGAAGTCACACGGGAAAGTTTCTTGCGTCGAAACTTTTGCCGGATAAGCCAGGCCTCCGTACGCAAGAGATGGCAAATGGCTACGGCAACGTCCGCGCACTCCGCCGTCTTGATGCCATGCCGCAGGCCATCCAGATTCGAGGCGCGCGCCATCACAATCTCAAAAACATTTCGGTCGATATCGCCCTGAACGAAATGACGGTTGTCACCGGCCTGAGCGGATCGGGCAAATCGACGCTCGCCTTCGATCTTCTCTTCGCGGAGGGCCAGCGTCGCTACCTCGACAGCCTCAATGCCTACGCGCGCCAATTCGTCGAGCAATTGGAACGCCCCGATGTCGATTCGATTACTGGCATTCCGCCGTCAGTCGCCATCGAGCAGCGGGTCACGCGCGGCGGACGGAAAAGCACGGTCGCGACCATCACGGAAATCTTTCAATTCGTGCGCCTGCTCTACGCGAAGCTTGGGCAGGTGCGCGATCCCGAAACGGATGAGCCGGCCATCCGCCAGACGCCGGCCGAAATTTTCGCGCGCCTGGAAACCGCCGCGCGCGGGCAGGAATTGCGCATGCTTGCACCGCTGATCAAGGGGCGCAAAGGATTTCATACCGAAATTGCGAAGTGGGCGGAAAAGAAGGGCTATCCGCTTTTGCGCGTCGATGGAAAATGGATCGAGCCCGCAAAATTCAAGGCGCTCGACCGCTACGTCGAGCATACCATCAGCGTGGAAGTCGGACGCTTCGGAAAAAAGCAATCGGCGGTGGATCGTCGCCGCCTCATCGACGCAGCCCTCGCGCTGGGGCGGGGCACGCTCTACGTTCTTGATTCGCGCGGAAAAGAAACGGTCTACAGCACGCAGCTTTTCTGTCCCGGCACCGAACGATCTTTTGACGAGCTTGAGCCGCGTCTCTTCTCTTTTAATTCCGCGCATGGCTGGTGTCCTTCCTGTCAGGGCTTCGGCACGCTGCTGGAGGTCAGCACGGAGGGGGAGACCGAAGCGGAGCGCGAAATCGAAATCGAACGAGCCCGCGAATGGGCCGAGGATGACGGCCCGCTGCCGGTTTGTCCGGAGTGTCGGGGCCAGAGGCTGAATCCACTCGCCCGGGCGGTTCGCCTTCCGTTGGGCGTAGGTGCGAAGGAACACGGCGGCTTCACCATCGGCGAGATTGGCGCGTTTTCTATTGTCGAGGCGGTACGTTTTTTCCGCACGGTCAAACCCAAGGGACGCGAGGCCCGCATCGCGCGTGATATTCTTCCCGAGATTGTCCAGCGGCTGGAATTTCTCGTTGAGGTCGGGCTCGGTTATCTCGCGCTCGACCGCTCCGCTACCACGCTTTCCGGAGGCGAATCGCAGCGCATCCGGCTCGCAGCGCAATTCGGCTCAGAACTGCAGGGCGTCCTCTATGTCCTCGACGAACCGACCATCGGACTCCATCCGCGGGACAACGCGCGGCTGCTCGATTCGCTCGGGACTTTGCGCGACCGCGGCAACACGCTGGTGGTGGTCGAGCATGACGAAGACACCATGCGCTTTGCCGACCGCATCATCGATCTGGGGCCTGGAGCGGGCACGCAAGGCGGCGAAATCGTGGCGGAAGGGCCATGGCGCACGCTGGCCAAACACGGAGAGTCGCCCACAGGAAAAATCCTCGGAAAACCGTTACGTCATCCATCGCGGGGGGAACGCCGGCCTTCGAAGTATACCCTCGATTGGTGCCGCATTTTCGGTGCATCCGCGCATAATCTTAAACAGATCAATGTCGCGTTTCCGGCGGGACGTTTTATTGCGCTCTGCGGTGTCAGCGGCGCGGGCAAGAGCACGTTGCTGCACGATGTGATCAAACCGGCGGCGCAGGCGTTTGCGGGGAAAAAACGGAAGCGTGGCAAGGTTCCGTCCGGCCCATGGAAAAAACTCGAAGGCTTCGACATTTTTACTTCGGTGTACGAGGTCGATCAGGCGCCCATCGGCAAGACTTCGCGCTCCACTCCCGCGACCTATATCGGCTTGATGGACGAGATTCGCGGCCTTTTCGCGCGGCTCCCGTTGGCCCGCCAACGCGGATATGAAGCCTCGCGTTTTTCGTTCAACAGCGGCTCGGGGCGCTGCCCGGTCTGTTTGGGTCAAGGCGCGGTGAAAGTCGAAATGAGCTTTCTGCCGTCGACCTTTGTGCCGTGCGAAACCTGCCGGGGCCGTCGCTATAATCCCGAGACGCTGGAGGTTTGCTACCACGAAAAATCAATCGCGGACGTGCTGGAACTCACCATCGATCAGGCGGTCGATTTTTTCGCCGACGTGCCGCGCCTGCAACGGCCGCTTGCGCTGCTCCGCGATACCGGCCTCGGTTATCTGACGCTTGGGTCAGCGCAGTCCCACGCTCTCCGGCGGCGAGGCGCAACGGATCAAACTCGTGGCGGAACTCGCGCGCTCGCTGGAAATGAACACGCAAAAGCGGCTCAAGACCCGCGGCTTTGGCGGCCTGCATCATCTTTATCTTGCTCGAGGAACCGACCATCGGCCTGCATCTCGCCGATGTGGAACGGCTGCTCCACGTTTTGCATCAGCTTGTTGATGCTGGCCATACCGTGATTGTCATTGAGCATCATCTCGATGTTCTGGCCGACGCCGATTATTTGATCGAGCTCGGGCCCGAAGGCGGCGATGCGGGAGGACGCCTGATGGCGCAGGGCACGCCGGAAGAAGTCGCGAAAGTAAAACTTTCCGCCACCGCGCCGTTCTTGAAGCGGATGCTGAAAATCAAATAAACGTTTGTCATTCCGAGCCTGTCGAGGGATCAGTTCCGACTCGGTAAAAGCGCAAACTAAACTGATCCTTCGACGAGCTCAGGATGCCCCATCAGAAGTCCTTCGCAAATTTTCCGTGCGACGAGAGGCCCTTCGTAAACGAAGCCGGTGTAAATTTGCAGGAGGCTCGCACCTGCCTCAAGTTTTTCCCGCGCATCGGCTGCGTTGAAAATTCCACCCACGCCGATGATCGGCACGCGACCCGCCAGTCAGGCGATGCACCGTGCGGATGATCTCCGTGCTGCGCGCGGTGAGGGGCCGCCCGCTTGCGCCGCCCTCCTCCTGAATCGACAGCCCGCTTTTATCGATCGTCGTATTTGTCGCGACGATTCCCGCCAGCCGGTATTTTTCCACCGTGTTCACCACCTCGGCGATCTGCGCTTCGGTCAAGTCAGGCGCGATCTTGATCAGCAGCGGAACCTTTGCGGCGGGATCTTCGTCGCGGAGCGGACCCAAAATCGAATCGAGGAAGACTCCCTGCTGAAGCTCGCGCAGGCCCGGCGTGTTCGGCGAACTCACGTTGATGACGAAATAATCGGCCAAGCTGCGCATACGGCGGAAACAGGTCAGGTAATCGCGTCCGGCTTCGGTCAGAGGCGTATCTTTGTTTTTGCCGAGGTTCAACCCCACCGGAGTTTTCGGCCAGCGGCCCGAGGTCTTGATCGCCTCCAGACGCCGGGCCACTGCTTCCACGCCGACATTCGGGAAACCGAGCCGGTTGATCAGGCCCTGTTCGACGGGAAGTCGGAAGACGCGCGGGCGCGGATTGCCCGACTGTGGTCGCGGCGTGACGGTTCCGAGCTCCATGAAACCAAAACCGAGTCGCGCCCAGACGGTTACTCCCTCGGCGTTTTTATCGAAGCCCGCGGCGAGTCCAATCGGATTCGGAAAAGTAAGCCCGAACAATTTTTTCTCGAGGCTGGGAAATTCTTGGCGCGCGAACGGTTCGATCAACGCGGCGACCGGCGATTTCGTCAAGGCGAACAGCGACGCGTGATGCACCCACTCGGGCGGCAACGAAAAAAGGAGCGGGCGGGCGATGCTGCGATAGAACATAAATCGGCAAGACCCTATCGCGCGGTCGGACGCTCGTCGATATTCGGCGTCGTAGCCGTGCTCGTAATAGCGTGGCCGGAACCACCGCCTTACGGCGGCGGCGACAAGCGAGGAGATTGATCTCGAGGGGTCTTTACCTATCTTTGTCCCATGCCCGAACTGGCCGAGGTTGAATACTTTCGCAAGCAATGGAATCCCGGGTTTGAAGCAACGCATCGAGGGTGTGTTGATGCATGAGAAGAAGCGCATCTTCCGCGGCATCGATGCCAAGCAATTCACCGCGGCGTTGACCGGCGCAGTGATTGAGCAATCCGAGGCACGCGGCAAGCAAATGCTCTTCGTCGCCAGAAAGCGGGGCGCGAAAAGCCGTTCCTGGCTCGGATTGCATCTCGGCATGACCGGAAAGCTGCGAATCGAGCGCCCCGATTTTGCTCCGGCCAAACACGATCACCTCGTTTTACGTCAGGCCAAGCAGGCGCTGGTCTTTCAGGATGCCCGGCTTTTCGGTCGCGTCCTTTTTGCGGAGAGTCCGACCGCGCCCAAATGGTGGGCGAAGCTTCCGCCCGATCTTCTTTCGGCGGCATTCACCGTGAAAGATTTGGAGATTTTCTTGAAACGTCGCGGTCGTGCGCCGATCAAAGCCGTGCTGCTCATGCAGGAACGATTTCCCGGCATTGGCAACTGGATGGCCGACGAGATTCTCTGGCGCGCGGCGATTCATCCAAAGCAGCCCGCGGGTTCGCTGGACGCACGCGACATCAAAACGCTTTATCGCGAAATCCGCTGGGTCTGCAGAGAGGCTCTGCGGATCATCGGCGACAAATGGGACGATCCGCCCGATTCGTGGCTCTTTCAATCATCGCTGGCAGAAAGGCGGCACATGTCCCCGCACCGGCGCGAAGCTGCAATACGCAACCATCGGAGGCCGCACCACTTGCTGGTCGCCTGCGCGGCAAAAGCTGAAGTAGCCGCGAATACGTTGTGACAGAATGCAGGTTCTTTGTTCTCTTTGCCGTCTTTTGCGGCTAATCTGTTGCTGTGACTTTACAGGAAATTGCGAAGCTGACACTGGCCGACGGAAGCGCGGTCAAGGCCGAGGTGGCCTGCCAGGTGGTGCGGTCGCGCGAAAACGTGACCAAGGCGGGCAAGCCCTATCTCGACATCGAAATCACCGACGGCACCGCGACGGAGAAATTCAAGATTTGGGAGGACAGCGACGCCTACGAGGCGCTTTCACGATCTCGAGGACGGCGACTGCGTGCGGCTCGATGGCTCGTTCTGGCGGAATCAATACGGCCTCAACGTCGACCGCATGCGCGTGCGGTGGCTGGAGAAGCAGGAAGCGGTTGATCTTTTTGCCGGAACGCCGGAACGCCGCGCAGCGCTGGAACGCGATTGGCCGACGTCGTTGCTATGGTCGAGGCGATCGAGCGATCCGCGCCTGCGCCTGCTCTGCCAGACTTATCTCCAGGAATATGGCGAGAAATTCCGCCGGGCGGCGGCGGCGCGCGATTATCATCACGCGCGGCGCGGCGGCCTGCTCGAACACACGGCGCAAATGATGCGTGCGGGTGCGGCGCTCGGCCCCGTTTATCCGGGCCTCAACTGGGACCTCGTGCGCGCCGGCCTTCTTTTCCACGATTGCGGCAAGCTCTGGGAAATGGATTACCAGCCGCAGGGTTTTGTCAGTCCCATGACGACCATCGGCGAGTTGCTCGGACACATCACGATCGGCATCGAACTGGTCAACAAACTCTGGCGCGGTCTTGAGTCGAACCCGGAATTCTCCGCGGTCCCACCCAGCCGCCGCGCGAAATGGTGCGCGAACATCTTCTGCATCTCATCGCCTCGCATCACGGCCAAAAAGAATATGGCGCGCCGGTCACGCCCCGCACGCCCGAGGCGTGGATGCTCCATCACATCGACAACATCGACGCGCATCTGGAAATGCTTGCGCAGACCTACGCCGAGAAGACGCAGATCGCGCCGGGCATTTACGATTATCGCCGTCCGCTCGAAGGCCGGGCCGTCGCTCCGCTGGCGAAGTGGATTCCCGCGAAAATCACTGATGCAGCGCCGAAGATCGAAGGGGAGAAATAGACGGATCGAAAAGTCGACCTTCGCTCCTCACACTCGCGCCGGGGGCTTGCCGAGATATTTCTTTTCGAACTTTTTCATCACCGCCTGACGCGGATCATAAGAAAAAAGCTCGGCGTAGCGCGCCCAACCGACCAACGTCTTAAAAAGGATTTTGGGTCTCTCATTCGGAAAGAACTTCACCAGGTCGGCCACGACTTCTTCCTCGGTGATTTCCTTGTTTTCGGACTGCTCGATCCGGTCGAGAAAGTGCCGGAAGATTTTTAGCTCCAGCAGAAGATCGTGCATCATCTTTTTACGCTCCTTCAGATCGCCTTTCTGAAAAGCGACTCCCACCTTGGTCAAGCGTACGGATTGGCCCGGCGTCTCGACCAGATCGATTAATTCCGCCGCCTTGATGACGGAGAGGAACGTGCTGAAATCCTTCTTCAGCCGTGTGGCGAGGGCGAAGATGCTTTCCGGTTCGGGGTGCAGCATTTGCACAAGGCCCATCACCTCGCCCAGGTTCACGTTAGGCAGCGGCGCGTAGGCAGCCTCCTCGACTCCCTCCGGTGTGACGATTTCCGGCTCGGCGACCGAGGGTTCGTCGTGAAGGACGGCATTGGTCAGGATGGCATGGATCTGCGCCACAAGTTGCTGGAAAGCCGGTGTGGACGAATCGCGGGGATAGGGCAGCGGATTATTCACGATTTTCTGCACCCGACCCGGATGCGCGGCCAGCACGACGATGTTGCGCGCGAGATAAACCGCCTCGGCAATATTGTGCGTCACCAGAATCAGGCTCTTGAATCCCGCCGCGGGGTCCATCGCGATGCGTCCGATTTCATTGCGCAGCGTTTCGCCGGTTAGCACATCGAGCGCGCTGAACGGTTCGTCCATGCAGAGAATAACCGGCTCCATGATCAGCGCCCGCGCGATGCCGACGCGCTGTTTCATGCCGCCGGAAAGTTCCTTCGGCAGGACGTCGCCGTAACCGTCTAGCCCGACCATCTCGATGATCTTCTGGAAATGGTTCGTCTTTTCTTCTGGGGTGTAAGTTGAGTTTTCCAGGCCGAGCAGAATATTCTCCCGCACCGTCAGCCAGGGGAAGAGCGCGAAATTCTGGAAGACCATCGCCACGCCGGGGTTCACGCCGTCGAGCGGCGTACCGCGATATTTCACCACGCCGCTGCTCGGCTGGATCAAGCCGGAGAGGATGCGCATGATGGTCGATTTGCCGCAGCCGGAAGGGCCGAGCAGCGCCATCACGTCGTGCTCCTGCACGGTCAGGTTGATATCGTCCAGCACCTTCATTTTGTCTCCGGTACTTTCACCGAAGGTCATGTCGATGCCGATCAATTCAACGATGGGCGTTTGGGAAGTCGTGGTGGTGGGCATGGCGCAGCGATTGAAAAGTTCAGGTCAAAAGTTGATAGCGCTCCTGGGCCAGGGCAGAAAGCCGTTTCCAGACGAAGCGATTAAAAAAGACGACGAAGAGCGCCATGGATAGCACCGCGGCGGCGAGCACCGGATAGTTGCTGTTGTTTTGTGCGTCCAGAATCAAGGCGCCGAGCCCGGTTGCCGTGTGCGTCTGGCCCTGGTACTGAACATACTCCGCGACGATGCTCGTATTCCACGCCCCGCCGGCAGCGGTGATCCAGCCAGTGGTCAGCGCGGGAAAGATACCCGGAAGCCAAAGGGTGCGCCAGACCTGCCAGCCCTTCAAATGGGTGAGCTGGGTGCACGCCCGCAGATCTTGTGGAATCGCACTCGCACCGGAAATCACGTTGAATAAAATATACCAGATCGTGCCGAAGATCATCAGGATTACCGCCCCCCATTGCAGGTTGCCATGCAACATGAAAATCAAGATGGCGATATTCGGAAATACGAGCGGAGAGGGAAAGGATGCGGCGATCTGGGTTAGCGGCATCAGGTACCTTGACCATTTCGGGTTGGAGCCGATCCAGACGCCAATCGGAACGGCAATGAGCGTACTTAATGCGACCGCGCTCAGCACACGAACGAGCGTCAGGATGAGGTCGCGTCCGATGATCAGCCATTCGTGGAACGTGACCGCCCCCAGCAGGCGAACGACGTTGAATGCGCCGTAAGCGATTAACGCGATTGTCAAAAGCAGAAAGAATTTTCGCCAGGGAATCCACCCAACAAATTTGAGCGTTTGGCTCGGTGCCTTGGGAGAGATGGCAACGGGCTCGACCGGCGCGGGCCGCATCACGAGGCGCGTGAATCGTTCGTGAATCCATGCGACCATGCTGGACCGACTGAAAAAGCGCAGGACAGCCGAACGATCCTGGTATTCGGACTCCGTGTCCTCGATCTTAAATTTGTTGGACCAGACGATGAGCGGACGCCAGATGAGTTGGTCGATGGCGACAATGATGAATGATCATCGCGATTACCGCGTAAACCTGCGCCCAGCCGTTGTTTTGATCCTGCGCCACGCTCATGTAGGAGCCAACGCCCTTCACCCGAAAATCCTGGGTACCGAGTTGAAACGCCTCGATAATCGAGAGGTAGAACCATCCTCCCGCCACCGAAACCATGCTGTTATAAACCAGACCCTTGGTGGCGAAAGGAAGCTCGATCTGGGTGAATTTTTGCCATGGAGTGAAGCGCGCGAGTTTGCCCACAAAACTAAAATCATCCGGCAGCGCTTTCAATGAATAGTAAAAGCTAAACGTCATATTCCAGACCTGTCCGGTGAAGATGACGAAAATACAGCTCAACTCGATGCCGATGTTGTTGCGCGGAAAAATTGCCACCATCGCCAATTCGATGGGCACCAGGAATGCCGACAGCGGAATGCTTTGCAGGATGTCGAGCAGTGGAATGAGAAACCGTTCGGCGCGTCGATCGTACGCCGCCCATCGCGCATAAAAAAGAGTGAACAGAAACGAAAGCATGTAGGCGATCGCACCTCTGCCGAACGAAAGCATCGTGTAGTACGGCAGATACCACGGCGAAAGATCGATATCGACTTTGCTCTGGAACGGATGATGCCATTCGCGGCCCATTGAGATGAGGCTGAAAAGCCCCGCAACGATGGCGGCCAGCACGAAAAGATCGGCCCCGAACGAACGGCGCGGCGGTTCTGGTGCATGCTGGCGTTGGGCGGGATTCAGGTCCATGAGGCAAAAGCGTTCTCGTAGGTAGTTGCTGTCCTCCGTTTTGTCCATCCCGATGGCGAATTGAGCGAAAATATTACGCCATAATCCGATTGACGCGTCCGAATCACCTGCGTTCAAGGTGTCGCAAAAATCTTCGTCTTGTCCCTGGCAAATTTTCGCGCAAGATAGTCAGCTTGCCCCATGGTCTCGATTCGTTCTTCCAAATTCCGCTTTGCTCTCGTTGTCAGCATATTCAATCGCGAATATACCGACGCCTTGCTCGCTTCCGCCCAAGCCGCGCTCAAGGGCCATGAATTGAAGATCGTCCGCGTGCCGGGCGCGTTTGAGATTCCTCTTCAGGTGCAGCGCATGGCGCGAACGAAAAAATATGCCGCCGTCATCGCCCTCGGCGTCGTCTGGCAGGGAAAAACGTTCCATGCGCAGGAGATTTTGCGCGCCGTCGACCGATGCCCTGATGCGAATCAGCCTGGAGACCGACGTGCCGGTGGTCCATCAAGTGCTGGCCGTCAGTAACGAGGCGGAGGCGAAGGCGCGCTGCATGGGCAAGAAACTCAACCGCGGAAGCGAAGCGGCACAGGTGGCGCTGTCGCTGGCGTTGCTCGATAGCACCAAAGGGACCCGCTGATATGGGCCTGCGTCGCGACGGGCGGGAAGCCGCCATCCAGTTCCTTTACCAGTTCGACGCCCACAAGCCGGCCAATGTCGAGGAGGCGCTCGCCGCGTTCTGGAAACAAAATGAGGAACCGCAAAACGTGCGCGACTTCGCCACCGACCTGCTGCGCGGTGCGCTCGAGAAGCTGCCGGAAGTCGACGCCAAGATCCGCACCCTCGCCGACAATTGGGACTTCGAGCGCCTCGCCGTGGTCGACCGCAACATCCTGCGGCTGGCCGTCTACGAAATGCTCTTTCGGCCTGAAATTCCACCGGTCGTTTCGATCAACGAAGCCATTGAGATCGCCAAGAAATTCAGCACGGCGGAATCGGGCAAGTTCGTCAACGGTCTGCTTGATCGCGTGAAGAAGGAATTGCTCCGGCCTGCACGTCAGGCTGCGGGATAAATTTTCTTGTCAGAATGTAGCGGCGGTCTATGACCGTCGGTCGCGTTAGCGACTTTTAAAAGATCGTCATCCTGAGCTTGTCGAAGGATCAGTTCAGTCTGCCTTTTTTAGAGGATCGGAACTGATCCTTCGACAAGCTCAGCCGTAACGATGCAGTTGGCAAAGGTGCCACCGCTGGGAAGCTGTTGGTAGATGAAAACTAACACGACGCGAAGCGGACAGGCTTCGACTCCCCAAACGGTGACGCAACCAGTGAAGCTCAAGTTGGTCTCCCGGACGATCCAAATTACAACGACCGAGCGCAAGCTCAGCGCGCATGCGGGCCAGGCGAGCTTCGCCGCTTTTTTGGCGCGGCTGGGGTTGCGCGAGGTGCTGGCCGGGCTTTTGCCGCAACGGCCGACCAGCCCGAACGCCCTGGTCCCGGTGGAGATTGCCTTGGGGTTCATGGCCGCGGTATTAGCCGGGGCCGACAAGCTCACGCGCGTGGCGTGGCTGCGGGGCGATCCGGTGTTGCCGGAGGTGTTGGAATTGCGGCGGCTGCCGAGCCAATCGACCTTGTCGCGCTTCTTCGCCGGCTTTCGCACGATGGGCCATACCTTCAACTGCTTTCAGCCGCTCTGGCGTTGGGGGCTGGAACGGCTGCCGCGTCGGCGCGAGGGCTACACGCTCGATCTCGACTCCACCGCGTTGCTGCACGAGGACGGCCATCAGGAGGGCGTGCGGGTCGGCTACACCCGCCTGGGCCTCAAGCCCTGCCTGCATCCGCTTCTGGCCGTGCTGGCCGAGGCGCGGCTCTGCGCCCAGTTTTGGTTGCGGCCCGGAGACGCCCATTGCGCCAACAATGTCCTGGCCTTTACCGAGACGCTTTTGGCGAACCTGCCGGCCCACGTCGGTCTGCGCCTTGTCCGGGCCGATGCCGGGTTCCAGAACGACCCCTGGCTCTCGCTGCTGGAGCGAAAAGGCCTGCGCTACATCGTGGTGGCCGATCTTTCCGTGCGGGTCAAAAGCGTGATCCGCAAACAAACCCTCTGGCAGCCCACCGCCGTCGAGGGCTTGGAGCTGGCCGACGAGATTTACCACAGCAAACACGCCTCGCGTCCACGCCGGATGATCATCCTGCGGCGCCAGATCGACTCCGGCCGCGGCGGCGGCAAGCTGCTCATCGATTGCCCCGGCTACCAATACCAGGCGCTGCTCACCAACCTGGGTGCCGAGGTTGGGGCCCTCGACATCTGGCGCGACTATAACGGGCGAGCCGGGATGGAAAACGTCATCAAGGAACTCAAACACGGCTTCGGCCTGCCCGGCTTCTGCTGCCAGAAGTTCTTCGCCACCGAAGCCGTCCTGAGTTTGGCCGTGCTCACCTACAACCTCTACCAACTCTTCTGCCAGCACGTCGGCCTGCTGGGCCACGCCACCATCGCCACCGCCCGGTACCGCCTCTTCCACTGCGCCGCCATCTTGAGCCGACGTCAGAACCAGACCACTCTCCAGTTCGCCATCCCACCCCCCGCACGACCTTGGTGGCGAAAGCTTTGGCTCGCACTCTCCTCACCAAACCCCAACTGCGATGCAGTTGAACCCCATGCATAACTTCCCGCCCAAAATATCACTTCAACTGCATGGTTACGGCTCAGGATGACGGATAGGCCAAAGAAGGGTTTTCTTGGAGAATGACATTTCGCTGTAAGAGGGCATCTTAAAGACAATGGCCTCCCCGCTTTCCAGAAAGAGTAAAGTCGTAAGTAGCAGCGGAAATTCGCTCAGAGGATGGTGTTGTGCCGATTCGAAAACCCAAGGAGGACGACATAACAAAGGATTGATTGACTGGCTTTTAACATGTCCGGTAAAGGGATTTTTCGTTCCGGTTGAATCATCGGAGACAACGGATGTAAATCGGAATCCCTTTGAATGAATGGCTCGATGGTGGAGTCTAACTGAACGTATGCCCTCAATCGGAGTCCACACAGACATCGTTCGCCTGCAAAAGCGCTGGGTTTTCGGCGCGCTCGCGATCGCCTTCGCCATCCACGTCGTCATCGCGTGGGCGATGGGCTGGTACAAGATTCCCGGCTTGGAAGTACCGTTCAGCCACAGCGCGCCAGCCGGTCCGTTCACGGTCAAGCGGATCGAAATCAATCCTGATGCGCTCAAGTCACGGCAGGACGATCCCATCGCCCGCCTGCCCGTAGCCGAGCCGCCGAAGAACCCTGCCCAATTCAACCTTGATCCGAACCTGGTCGAGAAGGCGCTGCAAACGCCCCAACCGACGCTTGCGACTCCCTCGGTGCCAGAACCGAATGCCGTCATCGCCGCCACCGACTTGAGTCACGGCCTCTCGTACACGGAATCGAATTCAGCGAAAGTCGAGGCGGAGATTGCCCAGGTCGATCCAGCCTCAAGCGGCGGCCCGATCTCGTCCAGGCTGGCGCAGGATTTGATTAGCGCCAACACTGGGGTCAACCAACCCGGCATTCCCGGCGGCGCGGTTGCGACGGGTAACGGCACGGCGGGTAAGCTGCCGGGCTTTGCCGATCTCGCACCCGGATTCAAGGCGCCCACGCCAAACCTTTCCAATCTGCCGGAGCCGGTCCTGCTCCGCCTGCCCAGCGATGTCCTCTTCGACTTCGATTCGGCCACGCTCAAGCCGGACGCTGATCCTCTGCTTAGCCAGGCGATTGCCCTGATCACCAAATATCCCGAAGCCGACATCAACATCGACGGCTACAGCGATTCCATTGGCCGGCCGGATTACAACACCACGCTCTCGCAGCAGCGAGCGCAGGCTGTTCAGGGATGGCTGCAGCAACGCATCGCCCAGGCGACCTATAAATTCCACTCCCAAGGCCACGGCAGCACCAACTATATCGTCAGCCCACAAGGCAGCATTGAGGCGCAGCAGCCAAACCGCCGCGTGGAGATTCTGATTCAGGCAACGAAGCCGTAACCGCAGCGTAAGTCTGTCGAAAATCCGCTCCAAGAATGGCGTTGACTCTCAAGGCGCCTTTGGCAAGCTGTCCAACCGCCGTTATCGCATCGAAGCCTGGCGGAAAACCTCAAACCGAAAATCTTATGCCTGTCGAAGTCATCCTCAAAACCAAAATCGAAGGCCTGGGCAGCGAAGCCGACATCGTCTCGGTCAAGCCCGGCTACGCCCGCAATTTTCTGATCCCGAAGGATTTTGCCGCTCCCGCCACCAGCGCCACGAAGCGCCAGATGGAAGAACTCAAGCGCAAGCGCGCCGAGCGCGAAGCCGCCGAGTTGAACGACGCGCAGGAACTCGCCGGCAAGCTGGGCAAGCTCAAGCTCGTGTTCGTCCTCGAGTCCGGCGAAGGCCAGGAAAAGAGCTTCGGCGCCGTCACCAACCTCGACATCGCGACCAAGCTCAAGGAAGCCGGCTACGAAGTCGACCGCAAGAAGATCGACCTGCCCAAGCCGATCAAGGATTCTGGGCGAGCACGAAGTCACGCTGAAGCTCGGCTCCGATATCCAGGCGACGCTCCATGTCACGGTCAACCATCCGACTCCGAAGGTTTCCGCCGAGACCACGGAAGCCAGCGAAGCCAAGGGTGGAAAGAAGCCGTACAAAGGTAAAAAGGCTTAGGTCGCCGAGTCAGGTTACTTTTTAGGGAAGAGCTAATGAAAATTAGCCCTTCTTATTCGCTTGACCTTTATTAGGGTCATCTCCAAATTCTGGCGAGACGTTGGCAAGGGTATTTTAAATACAGAACTAGCTTCGCTAAGATGCTGGTTTTCATGAACAAAGGGGAGATTTGAAACTTTTTACTGGACGAATCAGACATTCCGAGTTTGCCAAGGCCTTGGCGGTTATACTCTTCGTTCTTTTACCCGCTGACGGGGCGTTTCCCCAAACGACCAACGCTTCGGACGCTTCCAACGGCGCCGCTCCCATGGCGCCCCCGGCGGATCAAACGTCGGCTCCGGCTGTTCCCGTAGCGGCTCCTGCCGATCAAACCGCGACGCCAGCGGCCCCTTCGCCTGACCAGACGGCCCCTGCGGCCGAGACCACGCCTCCCGAGGCCAAGAAAAACAAGAAGATCGTGGGCGCTCCCGACACTCAGGCTCCCGCGGCCGGTGAAAGCGGTCCCATTGTCCGCGCAATCGACATCGAATATATTGGCCCTCCAACGGTGGCCAAGTCGGTAATTTTGTCGAACATGCGCACCACCGTCGGCGGCGTCTACACCGCTGCGGCGGTTGAAGAGGATGTGCGCAACCTTTACGCCACCGGTTTTTTCACCAATCTTGCAATCAAGGATGAGCCGTTAGGCGATGGGGTGAAAGTCAACGTCGTCGTTCAGCCGAAACCGCTGGTGAAGGAAATCATCTTCCGGGGCGAGACCAAGGTGAAAGAATCGCGGCTCAAAAAGGAAATTAAATCCAAGGTGGGCGAACCCTTGAGCGAGCAGCAGATTTCCAGCGATACCGACAAGATCAAGGATTACTACCTGAGCAAGGGCTACAACCAGGTCCAGGTCAGCTACAAAATCGACACCAACGAAGAGTTCGGCCGATCCGTAGTGACGTTCATCGTCAGCGAAGGCGAACGCGCTTACGTGACCGAAGTCGATTTCGCCGGCAACGAGCACCTGACCACGAAGGAACTGCGCAAGATCATGAAAACGCGCAAGAAAAACCTCCTCTCCTTCCTCAACAAGTCGGGTCTCTTCAAAGAGGATGATTTCCGGCAGGATCTGGACAACCTGCGCGCCTATTATAATAGCAAGGGCTACATCGACATGGAGGTCAAGGACGTCAAGTACGAGACTCCGGCCAAAGGATTGCTCAAGGTCACGATTACCGTTTTCGAGGGAATCCAGTACACCGTGGGCAAGATCGATTTCGATGGAAACACCATTTTCACGAAGCAGGAGCTGCGGAATTACAAGGGATTCCAGGTCGTCCGCATGGACGAAGGCAAAATCTACGCACCAAAGGCCTACTCGCCGCCCGATAAAGAACCCAAGCCTGAGCTTAAACAATTACCCACGCTGGAAAACGACATCACGCGCATCACCGACCTTTACGGACGGCTCGGCTATATCGACACACCCATCGTGACGCCCGAACGGCAGGCGAACGTGGAGAGCGGCAAGATCGATATCCTCTATCATATCCGGGAAGGCTCGCAGTCGTATGTGGAGCAGATCATCATCCAGGGCAACAATCGCACGAAGGACAAGGTCATCCGCCGCGAGTTGCTGGTGGCTCCCGGGCAGATCTATGACAGCGTCCGCGTCGATGCGAGTAAGCAGCGCCTCGATAATTTGCAGTATTTCGAGAAGACCGACATATCTCCTCAGGACACAACGATCCCCAATCGCAAGAATATGGTGGTCACGGTCGAGGAGAAGCGCACCGGATCGGTCACCTTCGGGGCCGGCTTCAGCTCGGTCGACAGTCTGCTCGGATTCGTCGAGATCACGCAGGGCAACTTCGACATCTTCAACTTCCCCTACTTCACCGGCGGCGGGGAGAAATTCCGCATCCGCTTGCAGTATGGTCTGGAACGGCAGGACGCGGAGATCGAATTCAAGGAACCGTGGTTCCTGGAGCAGCGGCTGTCGTTGGGCTACAATCTTTTCTATCACAACGCGACTTACCTCTCGAATTATTATAACGAGCGGAATTTCGGCGCATCGGTCAGTCTCGCACGTGCTTTCGGCCAGTTCTGGAGCGGCTCCATCACCTACACGCTGCAGGATTTCGACCTCTATAATTTCGCGAGCAACTCCTCACCAGAATTGCTGCGGGAACAAGGGTATCGGACTGACAGTTCCATCACATTGGGTATGTCATATGATACGCGGGACAGCGTTCTGCTTTCCCGCCGCGGTATGCATGCCGACTTCTCGGCGGAGTTTGCGGGCGGCCCGTTGCTGGGTCAGACCAACATCTATAAGTTCCAGGCAGATGCCCAGAAATACATTCTTCTGCCCTATGATATGATTCTCACGATTGCGGGTGCGACCGGCGATGCTGATTATTATGATACCAGCACGGAAGTTCCGCTGTTTGATCGGTTCTTCTTGGGCGGCTCTCGCTCGATCCGAGGTTTTGGCAACCGCCAGATCGGTCCGCACGATTTCAACAATGAACCGCTGGGCGGCGACACGATGGCCTACACCAATCTGGAGTTGACCTTCCCGATCATGGACCGGGTCCGTGGCGCGGTTTGGAACGATGCGGGCTTTTTGGACCCGCGATCCTTCCACTACACGGACGCAATCGTCAATGGCGATGCCGCCGTGGGTGTAGGCTTGCGTCTGAATTTGCCCATCGGCCCGTTACGGCTCGACTACGGTATTCCTTACAAGGATGAAGGGTGGAACCACAACAACACCGGCAAGTTTAGCTTTGACGTTGGCTACCAATTCTGACACGCTTCGCCGCTCATGAATAAGCTATTGCTGGTTTGTCTTCTCGTTTTCGCGCCTGTCTCGCTGGCTACTGCTGATCTCAAGGTCGCCGTCATCGATCTCAGCAAAGCGTTTGACTCCTACTATGTGACCAAGGACGCGCAAGCCAAACTCAAGGTCAAGCAGGACGGCTATCAAAAAGAAATTCAGGACATGATTAACGACTATCAGCGCATGGGTGAGGAAGCCCAGGCGCTCGATAAAGCCGCGAACGACCAGACCCTTTCCGCCGCCGCCCGTCAGGATAAATCGACCGCCTTGAACGTCAAGAAGCAGGACTTGGTCGCCCTCGGCAACAAGATCCAGGAGACGAGGACCGAGCGCAGCCGCGAGATTCAGGAAGAGTTGTTTCGCCGTCACAAGGAAATCGTCGACCAAATTTCCAAGGTCGTTAACGACTACTCGGGTCCCCAGGGCTACGATTTGGTTATTGATAAATCCTCTGCCTCGGCTGCAAGCGGCGTTTCAATCGTTCTTTATAATTCCAGCAAGCTGATTGACATCACCAACGATATCGTCACTTTACTCAATAAATCGGCCCCGGCTCCCACGGGAGCAACGCCCTCCGCTGCGGCGTCGACGACGCCTGCCCCTGCAGGTCAGTAAACGGCGGCGGCTCTTGCCGTGGCTGGAGAGTTTACCCGCTGCTTGTGAATGTGCATACCATCGGCTCCCTTGCTAATCACGTTGGCGGAACGGTCGTAGGAGATGGCGCTGAACGGGTCGTCAATGGTATCAGCGACCTCCGCTCCGCAAAGCCCGACCAGATTTCCTTCCTGGCCAATACGAAATACGAACCGCTTGCGCAAACAAGCCAGGCCGCCGCGATCCTGGTCAATCCGCAGGATGCGCCACGATTTTCCTTTACCCGGATCGTGGTTGAATCGCCCAGTGCGGCCTTCGGAAAGATCGCCGCGTTATTCGCCCCGGAGCCCATCCATGACGAGCCGGGGATTCATCCCAGCGCGGTCGTCGCTGACGATGTTATCCTCGGCGAAGGCGTCAGCATCCAGGCGAATGCGGTCATCGGCAACGGCGTCCGTCTTGGCGCCCGTTGCGTGATTGGAGCCAATAGTTTCGTTGGAGAAAAAACGACGATTGGGAACGATACCCGGCTCTATCCGCTGGTGACGATCCGAGAGCGGAGCGTGATCGGCGCACGGGTGATCATTCATAGCGGGGCGGTCATTGGATCGGACGGTTTCGGTTATGACTTCGATGCCAAAACCGGTCGCCACGTTAAAATCATCCACACAGGGATTGTCCAGATCGACGATGACGTGGAAGTCGGAGCAAATACCACGATCGATCGGGGGCGTTTTGGGAAGACCCATATCGGTGAGGGCGTGAAGATCGACAACCTGGTGATGATCGCGCACAACGTCACGGTTGGCGCGCATTCCATCATCGTCTCGCAGACCGGCATTTCGGGTAGCACCTCTCTCGGACGCTACGTGACGCTCGCCGGACAGGTCGGCCTGGCGGGGCATCTCACCATCGGGGACCGCGCGACCATTACCGCGCAATCGGGCCTCAACAAGGATGTGCCGGCGGGAGCGGTTCTGGCCGGGCGTCATGCCCTACCGATTCGAGAAAGCCTCAAGATGGAGGCACTGATGCGCAGGCTGCCGGAGGTGGTCGAGCGGCTCAAGGCGCTCGAAGAAAAAATCAAATCTTTGTCTTAGGATTTGGCCCGATGGCACAGCCCAAGGCCAACCAAATCTTGCGTGGAAACGAAACTCTCATCCGGCCGCGAAAGACCTGGTAATCGGCGCGTTCGATTTCGGCGAGGATGGCTCCGTAAATTGTGCTCATTAAGCGGGCGCAGAAACGGGAGCCGTCGGCCGGCAGGGCAGCGATCCCCGGTTCGGCGCGACCATAATAGGCGCGGGCGCGGTCAATTTGAAATCGCATCATGGCGCGAAAAGAATCATCCGTTCGTTGTTGGGCGATGTCGTCAGCGGTGAGTCCAAATCCTTTCAGCTCGTCCGCCGGAAGATAAAGGCGGTCGCGCTGCCAGTCCTCGGCGATGTCGCGCAGGATGTTAGTCAATTGCATCGCCGTGCCGAGATCCCGCGCCGGCTCAAGCAATTCAGGTGACGGTTCGGTCAGGACATGGACCATGATAAGGCCGACCACGGCGGCGACGTGATAGCAGTAGGTGTCCAACTCCGGCCAGTCTCGAAGGCGCACACGGCCACGATCCATTTCAACGCCGGTAAGCAAATCCTCAAAGTAGCGCGCGGGAATGGCGCGACGGCGGATAGTCTCGCGAAAGGCGCGAAGCCAGGGCAGGGAGCGCTCGAAAGCCGATGTGTTTCCCTCGGGTAAATAGGCGGCATGGAGAAGATGGGAAAGGTCGGCCAACGCACGCAGGCGCGCGGTTTCGTCAGGGGTAAGGTCGATCTGGTCGTCGACATAACGGCAGAAGGCATAGACGGCGTAGGCGTCGCTTCGCTTTTGTTGGGGCAGGACATGCGAGGCGAAGTAAAAACTCTTCGCATGATGGCGGGTCAATTTTTTGCAGCACTGCCGGGATTGAGAAAGGGAAACCGTCGTGCAATCGCCAACGTGCTTTGCTGATTCCGACTCCTCTGGCAATGAAGGATTGGCACGCGGAGCGGCAGGCATTGCATCAGGATAGCAGCCGCAGCGTCACCGGCAAAGAGGCTTCATCGAGCGGGAGGGTTGCACTTAGTCGTTGCGCTTGCGAGGCGCTCGACCCGCATTAAGTTACCAGGTAGTGAGTCTGTTCCGTTCACTCATTATGAAACTACGCCTGCAATCCAACTCCCTCCGGCTGAGGCTTAAGCAAGGCGAGGTCGAGCGTTTGGTGAAAACCGGACGTGTGGAGGAAAAAATCGTCATGGGATCCAGTCCGGAAGAGACGCTTCAGTATGTCTTGGAATCGTCGGAGGCGATTTCCGGACCGCAAGCTTGGTTGAAAAAAAATAAAATTTTGGTGCAAGTGCCCCCCGCAAGCGTGAGTCGTTGGGCCTTGAGCGATGAGATTGGAATCGAAGCGATGATAACGGTCGCCGACGGCCAGCTTCAGGTGCTGATCGAAAAAGACTTCGCCTGTCTGAATGGCACGGAGGAACAAAACGCCGATGCATTCCCTAACCCGCTGGCGGGAACCAAGTGCTGATGCCTTCGTTTTCCGCCGCGCTTTTCGCGGGTGGTCGATCGACGAGAATGGGACGGGACAAGGCGTTGTTGCCGGTAACTGGAACCGATCTTTTGCTCTGGCAAAGGCAGCTCGGCGTTTTGGAGAGGTTGCAGCCGGAAGAAATTTTCTGGTCGGGGATGGCTCGTCCCGGTTTGCCGGAACACGTTCGCGTCATTTCAGATATGGCGGAGGCGGGGCCAATGGCAGGAGTCAACGCCTGCCTGAGCGTGTTGCAAAGTGATTTGCTGGTCGTGCTCGCGGTCGATTTGCCGCAGATGACCGCTCACTTCCTGAGCACGATGCTGACGCGATGTTCGGCGTCATGCGGATTGGTTGCACGTCATGGCGATTTCTTTGAACCGCTCGCAGCGATCTATCCGAAGGAGATGTCGTCACTCGCGGCTGATTTTCTCGAACAGGGACGCCATGCCATGCAAGACCTTGTCCGGGAAGCCATGAACGACGGGTTGTTGCAGGCATACGCCTTGGAAGAAGACGAGATTCCTCTTTTCCGAAATCTGAATTCGCAAAACGATCTTTGAAGGCGATCCCTACTGAGTTCCGGAATGCTGGCTCTGCTGCCGTACCAGCGAAAATACCTCCCGCACTCCGTCACGTTGGGCAGGAGTAAGGGACGAATTTTGCAAAGCGGTCTCGGCCTTTTGGAAGAGGAATTCCATTTTACCGGTCAAGAGACCCACCGCGCCTGATTTGTCGATGAGCTGCTCGATTTTGCTCACCGAGGCGTCGTTGGAGGTGCGGGTGCTTAGGCAAAGCTGGAGAAAACTGCGGTCGACGTCGACGAGATGATCGTAGGCGGCGCGCAGAAGGAGCGTCTTCTTTCCCTCGAGAATGTCGGTCTGGCGCAGGCGATCCACGCCCTTGAACTGGTGATACTCGATCAGGTCGTTCTGGATTTGGAAGGCGAGTCCGACCGGCTCGATCAATTCGGCCAGTTCGCGCAGATGGTCGTCATCGACTCCGGCGAGCAACGCGCCGAGGACCAGCGGCGCCTCGAAGGTGTAGCGGGTGGTTTTGAGCGTGTACATCCGGGAGATGTCGGCCTCCTCTACGCGGGCAATGTCGCGCGTGCCGAGCAGGATGTCGTAGACCTCGCCTGCGCCCGTGTCGGAAATATAGCGGAGGAAATGGGAGAGCGCAGCGTCGCGCACGGCGGAAGAAAAGTCGGTAGCAGCGCAGCGTGTCGACCGCCATGGCGAAAAGAATATCGCCGACGACCACCGCGACGTTTCCGCCGACGCGCGCCGCGCCGTCGATCTTGCCAAGGCGTTCCTCGACCAGCTTGTGGAACGTCGGCAGGCGGCGGCGGCGCTCCGATTGGTCGATCACGTCGTCGTGGATCAGGATGAAGGAATGGAGCAACTCCAAGGACAGCGCGGCGCGCAGCAGCGAGTTGTCCTCAAAGGAACGCTCGCCGCCGAAAATGCGGTAGGACCCGAGCAGCAGCAGGGGGCGGATGCGTTTGCCGCGGCGCGCGACGAACTCGGTGATGTCGAGGTAGAGCGGCTCGAAGAGATCGCCGTAGGCGTAGCGCTCGGCGTTCTCCTGGAAGAAGCGGGCGAGGAAAGTTCTCGAACAGCGCCGGAGCGTGCTGCAACTCGGCGCGGAGCTGGACGACGGGCGAGTTCATGCGTGGGAAGACGCGGTCGGCGGCGGAAGCATGGCAGATGTTAGTCGAAAAGCTTAATTCGCGCAAATGTTGAAGAGTGCGCCGACGGAAGCAGCGTACGTTCCAAGGGAAAATCTGGCGACGACAAAAATCATCGGCATCGCCAGCAAGAGCGCTTAAGATCGAACGATGTCCGAAGAGGCGCACAAGCGCATCATGATCGATGATTTTTTCGATATCATCGTCGAAACCAAAGCTTCCGATCTTCACATGCAGGAGGGGCAGCCGCCCAAGATGCGCCTGCACGGCGACATCCAGAAAATCCGCGACGATGTGCTGACCCACGCGGAAATGGAGCAGATGCTGAGCGAGGTGGTCGGGCCGAAGCGCTGGGAAAAATTCGTGCAAGACGGGCGACGCCGATTGCGCCTACGAACTGAGCGCGGAAGCCCGTTTCCGCTGCAATCTCCACAAGCAGCTGCACGGCTACGGCGGCATTTTCCGTCTGATCCCGAACAAGATCGCCACGCTGGAGCAGCTGAAGGTGCCGTCAGGTCATCAAGCGCTTCGCCAACATCAAGGGCGGCCTGGTCCTGGTCACCGGCCCGACCGGCTCGGGCAAGTCGACCACGCTGGCCGCGCTGATCGACTACATCAACAGCAGCTACGCGCGGCACATCATCACGATCGAGGAGCCGATCGAATTCGTGCATCCACAACAAGCTGAGCATCATCACGCAGCGCGAGGTGGGCGAGGACACGCCGAGCTTTTCCGACGGCCTGAAGAACGCGATGCGCGAGGATGCCGACGTGGTGCTCGTCGGCGAAATGCGCGACTTGGAAACCATCGCGCTGGCGCTGACCGCGGCGGAAACGGGCATGCTCGTCTTCGGCACGCTGCACACCAACAACGCGCGCAAGACGGTCGACCGCATGATCGACGTTTTCCCCAGCAGCCAGCAGCCGCAGGTGCGCACCATGCTTTCGGCGTCGCTGCGCGGCATCGTGGCGCAGCTGCTGATGAAGAAAGCGGACGGCAAAGGCCGCGTGGCCGTGAACGAAATTCTGATTTCCAACAACGCCGTCTCGTCGATCATTCGCGAAGGCGCGGTGGAGAAACTCACCGACGTGCTGATCAGCGGCAAGGGCGAAGGCATGCAGTTCATGGACGACGCCATCAACTCGCTGCTGCAGCAGGGCGTCGATCAACGCGGCAGGAAGCCTACATGAAGGCGATCGACAAGCAGCGCTTTGCGTCTTTTCTCGAAGGCCAGATGGGCGAAATCGCCAAGGGCGGCAAGGGGTCGAAGGGACCGCCAAGTTTGCCGGGCAAGCACTGATTCAGTTCAGAGTTCTGCCAATTCCACCTGCCGCCACAAGTCGACCCATTCGGCGGGACTGAGATGCTCCGCGCGGCGTCCATCATCGGTGGGCAAGAGATTGGAGAGCTTCTTGCGCCTCTGCGAAAATCCGCGCTGGACGACGGCGGCGAAGCGCTCGCGCTCGGCCGGTGCGACCAGCGGTTGCGCGTGCGGCGTGAGTTGCACCGCGACCGACTCGACCTCCGGCGGCGGATAAAAAACCGAGCCGGGCAGCGTGCGCACCAACGCGACTTCGTAGCCCGCCTGCACCAGAACCGAGAGCGAGCCGTAGGTTTTGTTTCCGGGCAGGCTGGCCAGGCGCTGGCCCACTTCCTTCTGCACGAGGAAAAAAAGTCGCGCGGGAACGCCCGGCAGCCGCAGGCATTCCATCAGCAGCGGCGTGGAGATATAGTAGGGCAGATTGCCGCAGATGACCGCGGGCGTGAGCCCGAGCCGCGGCAGCAGTTCGAGCGCATCGCCTTCGCGCAGATCGAAGCTGTCCTCGCGCGATTTCCGGCGCGAACTGTTCGCGCAGGAAGACGCACAAGCCCGCGGTCCTTTTCCAGCGCGATCAGATGCAGATTCTTCTCGAGAAGGACGGAAGTCAGCGCGCCGAGGCCGGGACCGATCTCGACCACGTTCGCGCCGGAATCGAGTCCCGCCACGGCGTGCTCCGCCAGCCATTTGGCGAGATTCTGGTCGTGGAGAAAATTCTGGCCGAGCTGCTTCAGCGGGCGCAGGCCCCGCGAATCGAGCGCGGCGCGAATTTCCGTCAGGGTCATCGTGGTGCAATCAAAAATTCTCGTTCACGATATCGAACACGTCGGTGTTGTTGAGAAAGCCGCGCAACTGGGCGGAGCCCTCGCCGCGCGAAGCCAGCCAGGCCGGTTCGGCCGTGGGCGGCGCCTGGGTCTGGAAACGAAGCGCCGGTTCGGGCTGAAGCAGGCCCGGTGCGTTGGTACTGAACCAGCCCGCTCGCGTCTGCGTCTGCGCAGCCACGCCGCCTGGGCTCGCGTGACGGTCGGGCCGCCCGGGCCGGCCAGCCACGCGGGTTGCGGCGGCGGCGCCATCGGAATGGCCTGGGGTTTGACCGGCGTTGCCGTCGGCATCGACCGTGGGCGGGCGACGCGACCAGATCGCCGGCAGCCGGCGTCGGCAGCGGGCCGACCGCGCCGAGGCTGTAGCTATTGGTCACCATGACGAGCGCGTCGGGGCCGGCATATTCGACGGCCGATTGGATCGCCTCGTCGACCTCGGCCACTTCGTTCACCGCCAGCCTGCCGAAATTCCGCTCCGCCGCGCGCGCGACGAGGTCGTGCTCCACGACGAGGAAATAGCCGTTGATGTTGTGGTTGAGCCTCGAGATGGCGACGCGGGTCATTTCCGCCAGCGAGGGCTGCCGCCGATTGTCGGGTTGCAGCGAGGAAAAATAAAACTGGTCGGGCGCGAACAGGCCGAAGAGCTTGCGCGTGCGACCAGGTGGAGACGTTGTTGAGTTCGTCGCGGGTGCGGATGACGGTGTAGCCGCTGGTCTTCGCTTCATCGATGAGATCGTGGCCATCGCGCCGGCCCCATTCGTTGGTGGCGTTGGCCGGAGTGAAATATTGCTCGCCGCCGCCGAGCACGACGTCGATGCCGGAATAGACCAGCTCGGAGGCGTTGCGATAGGGATCGGGCGTGCCCTTGATCGTGGAATAAAACGCGACGGGCGTCGGCTGGACGAGCGAACTGGTGGTGACGAGACCGGTGGC
This sequence comes from uncultured Verrucomicrobiae bacterium, assembly GCA_963812985.1. Lineage (GTDB taxonomy): Bacteria > Verrucomicrobiota > Verrucomicrobiia > Methylacidiphilales > UBA1321 > JABDGH01. The sequence goes on along the minus strand of CAWEXI010000005.1, from coordinate 683,696 downwards.
GCGCTGCGCCTTTTCCGCCGCGTAGATGAGCGAGCGGAGCGGCTCGCTGCTGTGGTTGACGGCGACGAAGCCGTTCTCGACCCGCTGACCGCAGGCGAGCGCCGTGGCGTCCGCGCCTTCGTCCGGCACGGGCTGGCCCGGCTCCTGGATGCTCGAGCAGCGCGATGTTCCAGAAGGAATCGAGGTTCAGCATTTCGCTGCGATAGGCGGCGCGGCGGCGCGCGTCGCCGATGGCGGGATCGTCCGGGTCGCTGTGCAGCTGGACTGCGGCCCAACTGCTGCCGCGCCAGTTGAGCGTGTTGAGGTCGAGCCCGTTGACGACGAAAAGAATGACGGCGTGCTGGTGCTTGCGCACGAAGGTGTTCACGTAGAGATAGGCGAAGCCCGCCAAATAACGTGAGCACGAAGAGCACCGCCAGGACAATGCGCCATTTCATCTGGCTGCGAGTAAACGGGAAACCCGTCGTTAAGAAAAGGGGGAAGTGGAAGCGGTTATGGCGAAGAAGGTAAGTCGGCAGTCATAGACCGCCGTAACGGGAGGACATTCTCCAAAATAGCGCAGGCGCGGGCGACGCCATCCTCGGCGCGGATCAGGTCGCCGAGACGTTGCGCGCGGGACAGGAGCATCGCCGGCGAGCAAGCGTTGCAGAGCGCCTGCCCGATATGCCGCGGCGTTATGCTGATGCGGCAGGACAACTTCGGCCACGCCGAGTGCCTCGAGCCGGCGCGCGTTGTTCGGCTGATCGAAGGCGAAAGGACAGGCCACCGAGGGCACGCCCGCGCGCAGGGTGTGCGAGAGCGTGCCGATGCCGCACTGATGCGCGACCGCGCGGACGCGGGGCATGAGCAGGCCGTAGGGCGCGTAGGAAGTGGCGAGGATCGAGTCGGGCAGATCGCGGCGGGACGATTTTTTTCCGGGCCGATGAGCAGAATGCCGCGAAGGCCGAGAGTCTTCAAGGCCTCCGCCGCGCTTTCGAAAAAGGCGCCCGGCTTTTGCACCGCGGCCGAGCCGAGGGTGAAGAGAACGGGCAGGCTCGCCTCGATCCAAGAAATCTTCGATTTCCGGAGTCAAAGCGTCGCGTCGGGCGGATCGTAATAGCAAAATCCGGCGATGCGCTTTTTCCGCGCTCCAGTCGGGCGGACGCGGCGCGAAGTGTTCGCTGTAGAGCTGGAGATTCAGCACTGGGCGAATGGGCCTCGAAAATCGCATCGCGGACCGGCTGCAAGCCATGCTTCGCGCGGAACCGGTTCACGACGGGATCGACCATCGTGCGCGTGATCATTTTTCCCGCCGACCAGATGAATCGATTCCAAGCGCGGCCGAAAGATCCTCGCCCGGCGCGGCCGAAGTTGGCGCCGGGCAGCGAGTAGGCCGAGGGCACGACGCCGGGCGCGAGGCTGACGGTGGCCCAGGGCAGGCCGGTCAACTCCGCCACGACCGGCGCGGGAAAAGTGAAGTGGTGCGCGACGATCACGTCGTGCGTGGGCGCCTCGGCCAGCAGCGCCGCGATGGTGTGGTCGAAGCCGGGCGCGATGGCCTTGTGGACCAGCGTGTGCAGCGAAACGAGGCCGCCCCATTTCATCGACATGCACCTCGGGATGATCGCGGATGAAATCCTCGCGCGACGGCTCGCCGGTGGAGACGAAGCGCACGCCGGCGGCTTCGGTTTCCGCGGCCCATTCGGGATGGCCGACGAGCGTCACCTGCATGCCCGCGCGCGATCAAGCCGCGCCCCAGCGCGAGAAAGGGATGCAGGTCGCCGTGCGAGCCCCAGGAGGTGAGGAGGAAGCGCATGGGTTGGATAGTAGCGGCGGTCTATGACCGTCGCAGTTCATTTGGCGAAAGTGGTAAATAAGTAAGTTGTCATCTGAGCTTGTCGAAGGATAGTTGTAGGGCGGTCTGTGACCGTCGCACTTTGATCTGTGGCTTGAGGAACCCGAGGCGACTATTTCTAAAGCGCGGGCTGCTGCTGGGTGATGCAGTGGAACGCGCCGAGGCCCCAGATCAAATCGAGCGCGGGCCAGACGACGACGCGGCGCGTGGGAAAGAGCTCCTGCAGGATATCGCGCGCCTTGGCGTCGTTGGGATGATCGAAGCCGGGCATGACGACGACTTCGTTGGCGATGTAGAAATTGGCGTAGCTGGCGGGCAGGCGCTGGCCGTCCTTCTCGATGTAGCCGGGCGTGGGCAGATTCGACGATGCGCCACGGCTTGCCCTGGGGATCGCGCATGGCGGCGAGGCGCTTGCTGTTCTCGCGCAGCAGCGCGTAGTTTTCGTCGGCGGGATCTTCCTCGACGATGGTGACCATCGTGTTCGGCGTCGACGAAGCGGGTGAGGTCGTCGATGTGGCCGTCGGTGTCGTCGCCGACGATGCCTTCGCCGAGCCAGAGAATTTGCTCCACGCCGAGGTAGTCGCGCAGGTAGGTCTCGATTTCCTTTTGCGTCGAGATTCGGATTGCGGTTCTTGTTGAGCAGGCAGGCCTCGGTGGTCAGCAGCGTGCCTTCGCCGTTCACTTCGATGGAGCCGCCCTCGAGAATCATCGGCGGCGAGAAGAGGCGCAGGCCGAGCAGCTTCGCGACATGCTTGCGGCACATCGTCGTCGAGATCGCAGGGCGGATATTTGCCGCCCCAGGCATTGTAGCGCCAGTCGACGATGGCCATCTCGCTTCTCGTTGCGGACGAAGATCGGGCCGTGATCGCGGCACCACGGTTCGTAGGCGGGAAAAGGATGGAGATGGATGCGCGTATCGACGCGGCGCATCGGCTTTCTTCAGCGCGGCGCGGATGTCGATTTCGTGCTCGGGCGAAAAGACGTTGATGTGGACCTGCTCGCCCTCGGCGAGCAGCTTGGCGAGGCCGGCCCAGATGCGCGGGAATGGTTTCGAACGCATCGGGAAAGCTGATGCCCTCGGGCCGCGGCCACGTCAGCCAGGTCGCGTCGTGGCGCGCCCATTCGGCGGGCATGCGGAAGCCGAGGGAGCGGGGAGTGGGGATTGGGGAATGGTCATGGAATTTAGAGGTGAGCGTGGGGATTTTGACGGAATTACGAGAATTTGTGGAATTAACGGAATTGTTTTTGGGAGGAAAGGCAGGGTGAAGTTTTGGATGGGATTAATAGGATTAAAGGGATTGGGAAAGGGCAGGGAATTTCTGACAGGAAACTTGAGCAGCATGAACTCACATCGGAATTCGAAATGCTTCTTCATGTCTGGTATAGTTAGTTCCTGTTACAATCAGGATGACGGATTCTTGAAGTCGCTTTCGCGACGATCTAATCCACCAGCCGCTTGGTCAGGTCGCCGTAGGCGTCGATGCGGCGGTCGCGCAGGAAGGGCCAGTGGGTGCGCGTGACATCGACGGTGGCGAGATCGATTTCGTGGACGAGGATTTGTTCCTCCTCGATGCCGGCCTTGGCGATGATCTGGCCGGAGGTGTTGGCGATGAAGCTCTGGCCCCAGAACTTGATGCCGTCGCCGCCGATGGGCGTTTCGAGGCCGACGCGATTGGTCACGGCGACGTAGCAGCCGTTGGCCACGGCGTGCGCGCGCTGGATCGTTTCCCACGAGGAATGATGCGCCTCGCCGTATTTTTCGCGCTCGCTCGGGATGCCAGCCGATGGCGGTGGGATAAAAAAGAATCTGCGCGCCGCTCATGGCGGTGAGTCGCGCGGCCTCGGGGAACCATTGGTCCCAGCAGATGAGCACGCCGATGTTGCCGAAGCTGCGTGTCCCAGGCGCGGAAGCCGAGATCGCCCGGCGTGAAATAAAACTTCTCGTAGAAAAGCGGGTCGTCCGGGATGTGCATCTTGCGGTACTTGCCGAGATAGGTGCCGTCGGCGTCGATGATCGCGGCGGTGTTGTGGTAGACGCCGGCGCGTTCGCTTCTCGAAGAGCGAGGCGACGATGACCACGCCGCGCGCCTTGCGCCAGTTCGCAGAAAGCCTGCGTGCTCGGGCCGTTGGGGATTTCCTCGGCGAGCGCGAAATTCGCGTGGTCCTCGCTCTGGCAGAAATAGGGCGAGCGAAACAGCTCCTGCGTGGAGATGATCTGCGCGCCCTGGTCGGCCGCGGCGTGGGCGAGCTGGAGCGTGCGCTTCAGGTTGGAAACCGGATCGGCATCGGCCCAGGTTTGCAGGAGGCCCGAGTTTGACTTTTTGAGAGGCGGCCATAGGAGATTTTATTTTAGAGTTCTATTTCGGAATTAGCAAAGGCTGCGCTCCTGCGGAGGGCAGTTTTTTAGCGGTAGGGGAAAGGATTGTAGGACAGACAGGACGCGATGAGACTTCACTCGGCACCACCAATTTTGAAGACACGCTCCGTCTTTTGGCTAGGTTGAGCGCGTGATCGCGGCCAACAAAAACGACATCCTCGATTCGCTGCTCTTCATCTATTTCCGATGGCTGGCCCGGCGCGCCTTTCACACCATCGCGGGCCGCGGGCTGGAGCGCCTGCGCAACCTGCCGGAGGACCGGCCGGTCGATCCTTTTTTGCAACCACACGAACTGGTGGGACGGCCTGATCATCTATCTGCTGACGCGGCAGATGCGCGCACAAGGCGGTCTACTGCATGATGGAGGAAAAGCAGCTCAAGCATTACCGCTTCTTCACCTGGCTGGGCGCGTTTTCGGTCGATCTGAGCAGCCCGTTGCGCTCGGCGGCATCGCTCCGCTATGCCCAGCGGCTGCTGCAAAAGAACGAGACGGCGATCTGGATTTTCCCGCAGGGCCGGATTTGCCGGCAGAACGAGCCGGTGGAGATCAAGCCGGGGACCGATTACCTGGCCCAGAGCTCGCCGCACGCGCTGCTGGTGCCGGTGGCGATGCGGTACGATTTTTTTCGCGAGGACCGGCCCAATGTGCTGATCGAGATCGGGCAGCCGTTTCCCGGCGATCGAATGCACGGAGGGCCGGATCGCGCAGGAATGCAACGAGGCTTTCGCGCGGATCAACGCAGGCCGCGCAGGAGCAGGACCTGACCGGGTTTCAAGCCTGCTTTTCCACCGCGCTGGACGATCAACAAGCGCTGGCAGTGGGTGAAGCTGGCCCTGACCGGCCGCCTGCGCGAATTCAGGCCGACGAATTAGATGCGCCGGACGGTCTGCGCTACGGCTGCGTCGACGGACGTCTTGGCTCGCGCGTTGACGTCCACATCTGGCTTGAGGCGGAGTCACCTTGTTCGATTTCAGAATATCGTCTTCCGAGGGCGGCGTGACGGTCGAGCCGCCCCAGAAAACGCGCCACGGTTTTTCCGCCAGTGTCGCGGTCAGCGCCTTGGCGTTGGTGCTGACGACCTTCAGATTTTCCGTGGAGACGCGCAGGCTGTCGAGCATGTCGTTGAGCCGCTCGCGGCCTTCCGGGCGTGTTGAAGTTGGCCAGCACGCTGTCGCCATCCTGCAGGAACTTGTCGGCGTGGTCGATCAACGGCGGCAGGGAGGTATCGAGCTTTTGGCTGAAGCCGTCGAGGCGTTTCATCACCGGCTGCAACTTGGGTGACGAGCGCCTTGGCCTGCTCCAGCGCCTCGCCGGCCGGTTGGATCAGGTCGGAGAGGTCGAAGGGCATTTCGCCCTGGACGACATCGCCGTCGGCCAGCGGCTGGCTGTCGTGGTCCGGGCCGGGCGTGAGCAGGACATACTTGGCCGAGATGCCGAAGCCGTCCTGCTTGATGGTCGCGGCGACGTCCTTGCCGATCTCCAGGTTGTTGTCGACTTCGACCACGACTTCGACGCAATTGAAGAGCGCTGGTCCGGGATCCTGGGTCTGGTCCTGGCGCGGGATGAGCCGGACCTCCTTGACGCGTCCGGCATGCGCGCCGGCGAACTTCACCTCGCTGTTGGCGGATGATGCCGGTGGCGTTGGGAAACTTGATGGTGAGCTCGTAGCCGTTGTTGCCCAACGACCATTTGCCGATGGCGAAGCTGAGCGCGGCGGCCATCAGCACGGCGGCGACCACGGTGGCGATGGCGATGGTGGCGTTGATTCTGATTTTCTTTCATGGCGGGCTCCTCCTCGTGATTTAAGGCTGCATCAGGCGTTTGAGATAGTCGTCCTTGGAAAGCTTGAAGCGGGATGGGGCCGTCGGCGTAGCCGTTGATGAATTGCTGCAGGATCGGGTTCGGGTTGTTCTTGATCTCGTCCGGCGTGCCCGGCGGCGATGACTTTGCCCTCGAAGAGGAAAATCATCTGCGTGGCGATGCGGAAGGCGCTGGTCATGTCGTGGGTGACGACGACGGCGGAGAGGCCGAGCTTCTTGGTCAGGTCGACGGTCAGCGTGTCGATCACGGCGGTCATGACCGGGTCGAGGCCGGCGGTCGGCTCGTCGCAGAAGAGCAGGTCGGGATCGAGCGCCAGGGCGCGGGCCATGCCGACGCGCTTCTTCATGCCGCCGGAAATTTGCGCGGGCTTCAGATGCTCGAAGCCGGTCAGGCCGACGAGCTCGAGCTTCAGCTTCACGACGAGATCGGCGATGTGCGGCGCGACGTCGCTCGATTCGAGGATCGGCAGCGCCACGTTTTCGCCCACGGTGAGCGAATTGAAAAGCGCGCCGGTCTGGAAGAGCATGCCGAAGCGCTTGCGGACCTTGGACATGCTCCTCGTCGTCGAGCTTGGTGATTTCGGTGCCGTGGATGTAAGATCTCGCCCGCGTCGGGCTTGAGCGAGCCGATGATGTGGCGCAGGAGCGTGCTTTTGCCGCAGCCGCTGCCGCCCATGATGATGAGGATTTCGCCGTGCTTCAGCTTGAAGCTGACGTCGGAGAGAATCTTGCGCGTGCCGAAGCTGCGGGTCAGGTTGCGCACTTCGAGGGCGTAGGGCGCTCTTGTGCTTCGGCTCGCTCATGATGAAATAAATTAATGCCGTGAGCAGGGCGTCCATGGCAAGCATGCAGGTGAGGGAGGTCACGACCGACTTGGTCGTGGCCTTGCCGACGCCCTCGGCGCCGCCTTCGACCTGGATGCCGTAAAAGCAGCCGACCGTGCCGACCACGCGCGCCGAAGATCAGCGCCTTGAGCAGGCCGGTGAAGAGGTCCTTCTGCTCGACCGCCGTCGATGGAGTTGGTGACGTAAAAAATCGGGATCGAGGTGCAGGCTGGTCACGCTGATCAGCCAGCCGGCGAAGAGGCCGACGCCTTCGCCCAGCACGGTGAGCACCGGCATCATGATGATCATGGCCAGCAGGCGCGGCACGACGAGGTACTTCACCGGGTCGATGCCCATGACGTTGAGCGCCTCGATTTCCTCCGCGACCTTCATCGTGCCCAGTTCGGCGGTGATGGCGGAGCCGGAGCGGCCGATGACGATGACCGCGGTGATGAGCGGCCCGATTTCGCGCAGGATGGAGAAGGCGACGAGATTGGCGACCAGGTCGGTCGCGCCGAGCTTCTCGAACTGGCCCGCGCCCTGGATGGCCAGCACGATGCCGAGGAGAAAATTGGCCAGCGCGACGGTGGGCATCGAGGCGACGCCGATGTTGACCATCTGGTCGAACAGCGCGGAGAGCCTCCAGCCCCGCTGGCCGAAAAGCGGCGCGAAAATGGCAGCGAAGGCCCGAAGGGATAAGTTGGGCGTAAGCGAGCAGCATGGTCGTGCTCCCCTTCTTCGCGCCCTACGACTTTCAGCGCGGCCAGCGCGGAGGGGACGTCGGGATGGAGGGAGAAAATCTGCTCCAGTCGCACGATTTCGAAGACGTTCTTCACGCGGGGGCTGAGCGAGGCGAGGGCCAGCTTGCCCTTGAAGCCCTGCACGGCCTGAAAATATTCGATCAGCGTGGCCAGGCCGGAGGAATCGATGTAATTCACTCCGGCGAAATCGAGCAGCAAGCGCGGCGTCTTTTTGGACGACTTGGGCTTGAGGAACTCCCGCAATTTGGGCGAGGTTTCCAGGTCGATATCGCCGGTAATCGAGACGACCGGTACGTCTTCCTCGGTTCGTTCGGTAATTTGCATCAGGATAGAGGTATCAACCTTCCCGCATGAAGAAAGCCAATTTTTTAATTATTAACGCTTTTTGAATGTCTTAAGCCCGAAAAGATATACTTCCAACCGGCCAAACACCGTCGGCAAAACTCAAAAATTCCCTGTCTCGTCATCCTGAGCTTGTCGAAGGATCAGCTCAGTGCGTCTCATCAGGTGCGAGCTGAACTGATCCTTCGACAAGCTCAGGATGACGGATTCGGAAGAGAGTCCCGGCGAAAATCGCCGAGGCTATCCTAAATTGTCCCGTGCGGGACTTCCATCAGTACCGCGAGCCGCCGGAACGCGCGAAGCCGGCCTTGGTAAAGCCGACACCGCCGGTGCGAGGCGCCGTGCGGTTGTTGTTGGATGAAGAGGAGTTGTTCGAGCGGAATCCGCCCGGACGGTAGCCGGGACGTGAATTCGGCCGGTGCGGGCGATCGATGCCGGAGCCGGTGTAGGGTGCCGCTTCGCGGGGACCATTGGACTGGTTGGCCGCGCCTTCGAAGGGATGGCCCTTTAGCACGGGGATGGGCCGGCGGATGAGCCGTTCGACGTTGCGGAGAAGATTGCGCTCCGAGCTGTCGCAGAAAGCGATCGCCATGCCGTCGAGACCGGCGCGCGCGGTGCGGCCGATGCGGTGGACGTACGACTCGGGTTCCTCGGGCAGGTCGAAATTCACGACCAGCGCGATGCCCTTCACGTCGATGCCGCGCGCGGCGATGTCGGTCGCGACGAGCACGCGGCTGTGGCCGGCGCGGAAATTCTCCAGCGCGCGCTGACGGGCGCCCTGCGACTTGTTGCCGTGAATCGCCTCGGCCTTGACGCCGTCCTTGTAGAGCTGGTCGACCAGCTTGTTCGCCATGTGCTTCATGCGCACGAAGACGAGGACGAGGCCCGTGCGGGTGCTGGTTGATGAAATGGACGAGAAGCTTGGATCTTGTCGCCTGCGATTGACGTAGCAGACGTGCTGGTCGATCCGCTCCACGGTCGAGGAAACGGGCGTGACTTCCACGCGGGCCGGATTGTGGACGATCGACGAGGCGAGGTCCTGGATCGCGGGCGGCATGGTGGCCGAGAAAAGGAGCGACTGGCGCTTCGGCGGCAGCTTGGTGATGATGCGCTTGATTTCGTGCACGAAGCCGAGATCGAGCATGCGGTCGGCCTCATCGAGGACGAAGACTTCCACCTTATCGAGGCACGACGTGCTTCTGGCGTTCGAGGTCCTGCAAGCGGCCGGGCGTGGCGATGAGGATATCGACGCCGCGCGCAAGGGCGCGAATCTGCGGCGAAAGGCTGACGCCGCCGAAAACCGCGGCGTGCGTGAGCTTGAGGAACTTGCCGTAGGCGCCGAAGCTCTGCGCGATTTGCGCGGCGAGTTCGCGGGTCGGGGCGAGGATAAGCGCGCGGGGACGCTTCGGCGTGGCCGGTGCGGGATTCGCGGCGAGCCGTTGCAGGATGGGCAGCGCGAACGCGGCGGTCTTGCCCGTGCCGGTCTGCGCCACGCCGATCAGGTCGCGGCCCTGCAGAAGGAACGGAATGGCCTTCGCCTGGATGGGCGAGGGAACGGTGTAGTTCTTTTCGCCGAGGGCGCGCAGAAGCGGCTCGGCGAGCGAGAGATCGGTGAAGTGGATGGTGGGCGCCGGTTGCCGGAATCGGGGTGGGCGCGCTGGGTGTGACTGTGGTGTTATTGGAATGCATGGCTGTCGTGTCTGAAAATTGAGGTGCGAACGAAAGCGATAAAATCGCCGACGCCGGGCCGCAATCGAATGTGGTCGATGAGATGTTATGGCCCTGAACGATCTCTCATCGAAAGACAACTAGGGGGCGATTTTGGCCACTGGGCCGATAAAAACCGATGAGCTTGTGCTCACTAAACCGCCGCCAGAGTAACCGCAACGCCGCAAGTAGCAAGGACAATGTTTGGGTAGCCCGCGCTGGCTCAGCGCGGAAACGGCGCTGAGCCAGCGCCGCCTACCTCGGAATTCCGTCATCCTGAGCGAAGGCGAGCACGGGGCTTCCTTTTCCTGAGGGGTTCGGACGAGCCGAGCCGAAGGACCTATGCGGCCCGAAGAAGCACGAGGCCATGACTTATGGCGGGCGCCTGCGAAAGAACGCGTCAAGCTGGCCTCGATTGATGCATTTAAGTCCGTCTTGCAAATTTTGTGGATAAAGCGGGCTAGGTCTTGCCCGGCATTCGCGCAGTCGAAGCTGGGCTCAGGATGACGGAGGTTTTGACGGGCAATTCCGTTGATTCCGTTAATTCCGTCAAAATTCAGTTCATCCTACTGGCGATTTAGAATTGGCTAGATAAGCTCGCGTCATGAACAACTGGTTCATCTGGGCGCTCCTTTCCGCGCTCTTCGCCGCCCTCACCGCCATCCTGGCCAAGGTGGGCGTAGCCGACGTGAACCCGAATCTCGCGACGGCGATACGAACCACAGTCATTCTCGTCATCACATGGGCGCTGGCTTTCGCCACCAGCGGAAAAGCCGATTGGTCCGCGCTGACGCATCGCTCGTGGATTTTCCTCGCTGCGTCGGGATGCATGACCGGGCTGTCGTGGCTCTGCTATTTCCGCGCGCTGAAATTGGGCGATGTCGCGAAGGTCGCGCCGGTCGATAAATTAAGCGTGGCCATCGCCATTATCCTCGCCGTGATCTTCCTCGGCGAAAAAGTGAGAACGCAGGAGGCCATCGGCGCGGTGTTGATCGTCCTCGGCGTGGTGGTGATGGTTGTTAAACTCTAATACCCTCTCCAAAAATTGCCGTCCATCCTGAGCTTGTCGAAGGAGCTCCCGATACGCTTTCGCAGTTATCAGAAACGCCCGTAACGGACAAACTTCCGGAGGCTGATCCTTCGACAAGCTCAGGATGACGGAGCTCTAAGGAACCTCAATTTACGTCTTTGCGTCAACCAACTCCCGCTTAAGGAACAGCCGGATTTGCACCTGGTCCTGCGCCACGGAAATCAATTCCCAGCCGTCCTTGCCCATCGCGTTGAGCACCTTGCGGACATGATGACTGATCGATCCCTGGCTCGAAGCGTCAGTGACCTCGGTTTTCATGTAGACCACATCGTATTCAAATCGTTTCATACCACTAATTTGCCTCGGTATTTCCCCTAGTGCAATCACAACAATTAACCACAAAGGCGGGAGCATCGTGGCGGATGCTCCCGATCTTCTTGATGACCCACCCGTCGTTACGTCGAAGAAGGCGTGTTGGTTGAGGAATTTTCGAAATGATGGTGCCACTTCCCATGAGCCGCAGCCAGCTTGTCGAGAACGGGTTTGACGCTCGGGTCGAGTAGAAGCTCAGCCGAGTGGAGCTGTTGCTTGAAGGCAACCTTCTGCTGGTGAAACGCGTCCCATTGGGCCTTGGTGGCGACGCCTTGGCCTTCGTTTTTCAGGGTCTCGAGTTGCTGCTTGAGAGCCGCTTCCTGAGTTTGAAGTGCAGGATTTGATGCCAAGGCGGAGGCGCGGTCTTTCTTCAATTGCGCCCACTCGGCGGGAGTCAGATTGGCTTTGTTATGGTGATGCCAGCCACCGACAGTACAGGTCGGCGCATTGGTCGACCCAGTTGTTGAAGGACTATTCGTGGTCGTTTGGGCGAAGGTCGCCGTTACGCTTGCTGTGCCCAGCGCGAACGCCGCTAGTGCGATGCGTGGGATGGATAAAGAGTTTTTCATATATTAATAGAGACTCCACGGCTCTTCTTCTGGCTCTTACAAATATGTAAGCTCGTTATAAATCAATCTTTGGCCGAGTTTTGAATTCACAACCTGCGCGCGGTGCGCTTTTCTTGTCCGCCACGATTCCATGTCCGACCTCACCCATCCTGTTATCGCCATCGACGGCACCGCTGCCTCGGGCAAGAGCACGTTCGCGCGCCGGCTAGCGGAGCGTCTTGGTTACGTTTATGTCAACACGGGCGCGATGTATCGCGGCGTGACCTGGTACCTCCAGGAAAAGGGCATCCCTTTGGATAATGCAGAGGTTGTGGCTCGGGCAGTCGAGGCGGCGGGAGTCGAAACGCGTCTTGGCGCGGGCGAACTTGTTTTCCACGTCGCCGGAATCGATCCCCTCGCGCATGTCCGCGAAGAGCGCGTCAACGAGGGCGTCTCCCTGGTCGCGCAAGTTCCGGCGGTGCGTAAACTTCTCGTTGCTGAGCAGCAGCACCTGGCCGGACAGGCTCCATTGGTGATGGAAGGGCGCGACATCGGCACGGTGGTTTTTCCGCGCACGCCTTACAAGTTTTACCTCGACGCCCATCCCGAGGTGCGGGCCCAACGCCGAAGCCTGCAGGGCGAAACCGATGTCATCAGGCAGCGCGATAACCTCGACCAACAACGCGCCACCTCGCCGCTGGTCCGGGCGTCAGATGCGTTGTTCCTCGATTCGGGTCATGCGTCCGTGGAGGAGCTCGTCGCCGTCGCCCTGCGGCATCTCGCCGCTCGCGGCCTGAAAATCAATTCGTAATGACGAGGCAAATCGTCCTATCCCTATGGCCGATCTCGCCCAACGCTTTCCCCAAAATCCGATTCTAGTCCCGGCGAGTGTAGCGCCGGTGCAGCCCGGCACCAAAGTCGAGTGCCTGCTTAACCCCGGCGTCTTCCGATACGAAGGCCGGATCTACCTGCTCGTCCGGGTGGCGGAACGACCGGAACCGCGTCCGGGTCGCGTCCGGGTGCCGATCATGGAAGAGGGCGAACTCAAGATACTTGATTGGGACATTCAGGATCCCGGGCTGAATGTCGCTGATCCCCGCGAATATAAATATAGCGGCGAAGGGTATCTCTCTACGCTTTCCCATCTGCGGCTCTTCGTCAGCGACGATGGCGTTGCGTTTTCGCCTGCCATTCAGCCGCCGCTTTTTGGGCAGGGCATTCTCGAGAGCTTTGGGATTGAAGACTGCCGTGTGACTTCGTTTGAGGATGGCCGCTTTTTCCTCACCTACACGGCAGTTTCCTCCTGGGGCTACGGCATCGGTTTGCGTGAAACGAACGACTGGCAGAACTTCACGCATCACGGAATGATCATTTCCCCCGCGAACAAGGACGCGGCAATCTTCGAGCGGAAAATCGGCGGACAGTATGTCTGCCTGCACCGACCCTCCGGCGTAATCGTCGGCGGTCACTATATCTGGATGGCGTTCTCCGACGACTTGACCTATTGGGGCGGCCATCGGCCCGTGGCGCGGACCCGTCCCGGTATGTGGGACAGCTCCCGCATCGGTGCAGGTGCGGCGCCGATTTGCACCGAGCACGGCTGGCTGGCGATCTATCACGGCGCAGATCAGGCCTCCCGATACTGCCTCGGCGCGTTACTGCTCGATTTGAACGAGCCGTGGAAAGTCGTCGCGCGCTCCGCCGAACCGATCATGGAACCCGTGGCCGAGTACGAGACCAAGGGCTTTTTTGGCCAGGTCGTCTTCACCAACGGCCATCTTGTGAGCGGGGATGAAATCACTCTTTACTATGGCGCCTCCGATAGCGTGATCTGCGGGGCCCGGCTTTCGTTACGGAAAATTTTGAATTCGCTCGGAATCGACGCCTGAAGAGAGGCACCGTCTGGCCCGGTAAAAGCTTGAACGCTGGCTAAACGCCCCCAACATTTGCCGCAACTGCCTTCTTCTCTTACGTGAAAACCAAGACCTCTCCCATTGGCTGGCTTGCGATTGGTAGTTTGGGAGTGGTGTTCGGCGACATCGGAACGTCACCGATCTACACGCTGAGGCAGTGTGTTCAAAATCATCCCGACGCTGCGCATATTTCGGGGGCCGTGAGCCTCGTCGTCTGGTACCTGTTGGCCATTGTCACGTTGAAGTACGTCTACTTCCTGCTCCGGCTCGACAACCACGGCGAAGGTGGCGTTTTTGCGCTTCTGGCGCTGGCGCGGATCAACGCGCCCAAAAAGCAATGGCTCATTTACCTCCTCATTGGCGGAGCGGCGCTTCTTTATGGCGACGGCATTATCACGCCGGCGATTTCGGTCCTCTCGGCGGTGGAAGGTCTGGCGCCGCCGACGATCAATAATGTGACCAATCCCGAGGCTTGGGCGAACCCGTGGATTGCCGCAATGATTCTGGCCGCCCTCTTCGCGGTGCAGCGCTTTGGAACGGACATGATTTGCAGGGCATTTGCGCCGATCATGCTGACCTGGTTTGTCTCCATTGCCGTACTGGGACTCCCCTCCATTTTCGCCCAGCCGGCGATCCTTTATTCGCTGATTCCCACGACAGGATTCTTCTTTTTATACACCCATCCGGGTGAAGCGATGACCATGCTGGCGAGCGTCACGCTGGCCATCACCGGCGCCGAAGCCCTCTACGCCGACTTGGGGCATTTTGGGAGACCGGCCATATCCATTGGCTGGAACTGCATTGTCGCGCCGTGCCTGATTTTGAATTATATCGGCCAGGGAGCGCATGCCCTCATCGCTCCCAAGGACGTTGACAATCTATTCTTCTCGCTTGCGCCGGCCCGGTACCAATTTCTGCTGACGCTGCTTTCCATCGCCGCGACGGTCATCGCTTCGCAGGCACTGATCAGCGGGGCCTTTTCGCTCACCCGTCAGGCGGTGAATCTTGGATACTTTCCGCGCACCACGGTCAAGCACACCAGCGCCGAGCAGGAGGGTCAGATCTATCTGCCGGGAATCTGCTTTCTCCTGGCCATCGGCTCGATCGGCCTCGTTTTGATTTTCAAAAGAAGCGACAACCTCGCCGATGCTTACGGCCTCGCGGTCACCGGCACCATGGTGACGACGACGATCGCTTACGCGGCCATCACCTATGCCCAGACCCGGCGCATTCCGTGGATCGCCGGCCTGCTCCTGATGTTTGATCTCTCCCTCTTCATTCCCAACAGCACCAAGTTTTTGACCGGAGGGTATATCCCAGTGGGCGTTGGTGTGGTCGTTGCCTTCGTTCTGGTCGCTTGGAATCATACCCGCCGGGCGATTCGCGCGCAACTGGCGCAAAGCGTCATGTCGCTGGAGGACTTCGCCAAGGCCACCAAGGAGGTGCACCGCGTGCGCAATACCGGCATCGTGCTTTCGGCCAGTCCCAAAATCGCACCGCCCAGCCTCCTGCATTGGCTTAAGATCGGGCAGGTGCTGCACCAGCAGGTGGTCGTCCTGACGCTGGTCGTAACTTCAAACCCGCGAGTGAAGGAGGCCGACCGGCTTAGAATCGTGGAACATGATGCCAACCTTTACGGGGTCGAGGCCGATTTTGGCTTCATGGAGGAAGTGAACGTTTCCAAGCTCGAACCGGCCTTGCGGAAAATCGTCAAGGCCCCCCCAGACCGGCAGCTCTATTATTTATTGGGACGGGAAAGCCTCGTGCTCAAGAGCAGGATGAACCTCTATGCCGCCGCCTATCGCTATCTCGCGGGCACAAGCCGGCCCATCGCCGAAGCCCTGAATATCCCGCCCGGGCAGGTGATTGAAATCGGCACCACCATCCGAATTTAAGGAATCGCCCCGAAAACAAGTTGTCCTGGCGACCCAAAATTCAGGTTAAAACGAGCCGCTGATGCCAGCTTCCGCGTAGGGCGCACCGTCACCGAGGCTATTGTGGAAGGTGGTGTCGTGCTGGTCGTACCCGATTTGGTCGGGATGGATATCAAATTCACGGTAAGGCATGTAGCCGCCGGAAACATCGAGACTTCAGATTGGGCGTAAAGTTCCAGGTGAAACCCACGCCAACGCGAACTTCGGTGAAATCGAGGATATTGCCGTTAAACTGAGCGGCGTTGTCGCCGGGACCGTGGCCGTGGTTGGTGCCAAATTGATTGTTGAGATGATACGTTCCTGCCAGGATTTCAGCTCCTGCGTAAAGCGTGAGGCCGCTGCTTAATTGATACTGGAGTTGCGGCTTGGGGCAGAATGGCCGAAAGGACCCATTTGTCGGCAAACTGCCAGCGAATTCCGGGCACGCCGATGAACGGGTAATTCGATTTCAGGTCGATCTGGAACCCGAGGATGAACTGGAGATCCTTGCTATAAAGGTAGGTGCCGCCGACTTGCACGGGCATGTCAAAATCGCTCCCGGTGACATTGACGAAATCGCTGTAAATGCCGGGGTGAAGCTCGGCGCGCATGATGATCTTATCGCCAAAAGCCAGGTCGGCGCCGATGACGGCGTTGACCGACTGCAGCGTGTTGGGCAGCGGCGCGCGCGGAAGGAAGGCTGAAGGAATTGCGTTCGGCATCGACGCCGAAGCGGAGCAGGAACGCCATCCTTGATCTGCGGGGAAACGACGTAGTTGAAATGGGAATTGATATCTGCCGACGCCGCCGATCGACGCGCTTCCCCTGTTTGGTGGTCGATTTGCCCGTATAGCTGCCTTCGGCATCGAATTCCTGCGAGATCGGGATGTTGGTTTCGTCCGGGGCGCGACCGTGGGAGCAATGTCGTCCTTGCCATCGGCCCATGCGCTCGAAACCGTCATCGAGCAAAGGCCTGCCGTCAGCAACGCGCAGGGGAGATTTAATTTCATGATGAGAGCGCGGTAAATAAAGGCAGAAATGGTGGAAATGACAAACAAAAGTTTGGTTATGAGCGACTTATCGGCATTTCACTTATTTAAATTCAGCCCTGAAAGCCTCGACGCCCTGCTTGGTTTCCTGAAGCATGATCATGCCCGAGGCAAGCCGCTCGGTGCCGTGCAGATAAGCGATGTTGGGAGCGGAAACCAGATCGTCGCGCCAGACCAGCGTCTCCGGCTTTCCGTTGACCGTAATGGGCCAGAGCTGTTCCAGTTCGATTTCGGCGAGGATGCCAGAGTTGATGTAATACTCGATGTCGGCCGACTGGATGGAATTGCCGCTGGCCGCTTGGTAGACCGCGCCGGTGCCCATGGCGGCGGAACCTTCCACGTCGAAGCATTCGAAATAGACATCGGCCGGGTTGAGCTTCGGGGCACCTCCGCCAGCGAGGGCCTTGGCCGGGGTTTGGTTGAGCAGCCGCTGATATTCGCCGTAAACCTTGATGTCGGCGTGAAGCAGGCTTTTGATATCGCTGAGCGGACGGATTTCATCTTCGCCCGCGTAAACGATATCGCCGCCGGCGCTTCCACTGAAGAAGTGCGATACGCGACCCGCCAAAATCTCGCTCCAAGCGGAGGTGAAAAGCGCCTTGGGATCTTTCTGAGTCGCAGCGGTGTTGGCGATCAACTGCGCCTCTTGCCGGCTGACCTGAAGGGAAGGGTGGTTGGGATCAAATTTCGCCGTGGAATCGATCTGGAACTGGACCGAGCTATTGTCGGGCAGACTGCCCAAGGCTGAAAAATTGGCTGGGGTAGGCTGGAGCGGAAGGCCCGACTGATGCAACCAGACTTTCAGCTCCGGGTGGTTGGCCGGGTTCCAGTGCACCAGCTTCGCCGCCACCTCAGACGGTTGGGCATCAATGATGTAAAGGGATTGCGTGGTAATGCCGCGCGGAAAGCTTAGCAACGGGCCTCGCGCTTGGATCACAGCCCCGCCAGCCATGGCGTTGACATCAACATCATGGAACGCCGAGAACGCGAGATCGCTGTTGAGATCGGCACGCGCGGGTATCAAAAGAATTCCGACGCCCAGCAAGAAAAGCACCGAAGTGCAAAGGAAAGATGACGAATTAGGGCGAGGGGATTTCATGGGATAAAGCTTAGGCGTTGAAACGACGTTGCAGGTCGGCGTGAGTAAGACGAATGGCTTCCTCGCTCAGATCATTAATTTTTTGGGCGAGGGCAAAATCCTTGGCGGTAACGGTATGTCCGGCGTCGTGCGTGGACAGCCGAAGTTGGACGGTGCGATAGCGGATGTCGATATCGGGATGATGGTTGGCAGCCTCGGCCAGCTTGCCGATTTCGAGCACGAAGGCCAGCGCCTCCACAAAATCGGTGCGCACGATCGTTCGAGTCAGAGCGTTATTCTCGACGGTCCAGCCTTCAGGGACGGTTTGCGGCATTCGATCAAGCTAAAGGGTCTCGTTAATACGGCAAGCTCCCGCATCCGTCATCCTGAGCTTGTCGAAGGATCAGTTCTGTTCGTCTTGCTCAAGGTTTGACTCTACAGACGGTCCAGATTATCAAGGCACGTGAACGAATTTTTCTGTGAGGCGATAGGATTGTTTTTATTGGGATCGCTTTTTCTATCCTGGCCAAAACCGCGAGAAAAACCAAAGGCAGAGAGTTGCGCATCGGCGACAAACAACCGAAGAATTTGTGGGAATATGGCTTAGCGATGATAGCAATGAGCCTGCTGTGTTTGTTGTGGCCTTGTTTGGCCATTCTTTGGAACTTCGAACTGATCCTTCGACAAGCTCAGGATGACGGACTGTTAATATGTAATTTTGTTGGTTAGCTGCTCGCCTCTTCTGGTACGGTTACTTTCTTTTTTCATGCTCGACGAAATCATCTCCCTGAAAGACCAAATCCTCGCCGCCATCGCCGGCGCGGCCGATGCCGATGCGCTCGAAGCGGTGCGCATCCAGTATCTCGCGCGCAGCGGCAGCCTGCCCGTGCTGCTGGAAAAGATGGCGACCGTGCCGAAGGAGCAGCGCCCCGTCGTGGGCAAGGCCGCCAACGAAGCCAAGAACGCCGTCGCGGCCGCCTTCGAGGCGCGCAAGGCCGAACTGACCGCCGCGGCCGAATCGGCCGATTTCGATCCGACGCTGCCGGGCCGTTACGAAGCGCCCGGCTCGCTTCATCCCGTGCTGCAGGTGCGCGACCGCGCGATCGAGATTTTCCGCCGGCTCGGCTTCGCGCTGGCCGATGGGCCCGACATCGAGAACGAGGTCTTCAATTTCGACGCGCTCAACACGCCGCCCGATCATCCCGCGCGCAACGAGCAGGACACCTTTTATCTCAAGGAGGACGGCCTCGCGCCCAGTCCCGGGCTCGACGGCAAGACGCCGGGCGGACGCCGCCTGATGCGGACGCAGACCTCCACGGTGCAGATTCGCGCCATGCTGCGAGCAGCCAGCCGCCGATCCGCATCATCGCGCCGGGCCGCTGCTATCGCCGCGACGAGATCGACGCGACGCACGGCATGTCGTTCTTCCAGATGGAAGGGCTCGTCGTCGACGAGGGCGTGACGCTGGCCGACCTGAAGGGCACGCTCGAATATTTCTTCCGCGAATTGCTCGGCGAGGACTTGAAGTTCCGCTTCCGGCCCCATTTCTTCCCGTTCACCGAGCCGAGCTTCGAGGTCGATTGCTCGCGCACCGGCAGCCAGGTGAAGGGCAAGGAATGGCTGGAGATTTGCGGCTGCGGCATGGTCGATCCCGGCGGTCTTCGAGCAGGTCGGCTACGACTCCGGAGAAATACACCGGCTACGCGTTCGGCTTCGGCATCGAGCGCATCGCCATCATGCGCCACGGCATTCCCGACCTGCGCTTCTTCACCGACAACGACGTCCGCTTCCTGCGCCAGTTCAGCACGCGGATTGATGCGTAGCTGATTACCAAATTTTCCAAATTACGGAATTTTTGCGGGACATGCAAAACCGCTACTTCGGCGACGTCGGCGACTTTGGAAAGTATGGATTGCTGCGAATCCTTTCTGGGGCCAATGACGAACTGAATTAAAGCTCGGCGTAATCATTTGATTTTTAATGAATCGACAAAGACCACCCCTTCTCTGCGGTTTTTAATTCGTTAATTTGGAAAATTTGGTAATTCCATAATTCGGAAACCGGACCTTCGGTTGGTCATGTCACCCAATCGCGGCATGGGAGTTGCATAGTTGTAACGCTCACATGATCCGCTTCACCACCATCCCGCTGAAATATGAAGGAACGTTGGAGAATAACGTGTTTAGCGTGCCCGATTCGGCCAGCACAGAGGACGTTCTGAACGTTCAGGCCCGGTTATGGCAAGGAAAGCGATACGGCAGCCTCGACCCGGAACTCGAGCTCTATAACTTCGTCGCTGACCGCTGGCCCTTCATCAATATCGTCACGCGAACGACTCAACGCCCGCAGTTACCTCTGACATTCTCGCTGTCCCTTTCCTGAAGAAACAGGTGCGCCTTGCGGTAGCTCTTTTGGTGGAGGTAATGACGCAGTTGGGCCGGGCAGGTGGCGTCGAGCTCTTTTTCGAGCGCATCAAGCCGGTTGAAAAGCGCCATTAGGTCGGGAGGATCAGGCAGTTTTTGCCGCGGCACGGCCTCAAGATACTCGTCCAAGGTCTGGGCGAGGCGATCAAGCGTATTTTTTTGAGTGTCGCTATCCATGACAATCCGTGTCGGCAATTAGGGGGAAGGCGTTTGTTTTTCCGACTGCTTAACCTCGCGTTCGTAATCGGTTGGGCTGCCGTGCACCGCCGCCTTCTTCTCCTCCCACTCGACATGGAGCCGCCGGACTTCGCGCGAGAGCTGGTCCTGAATCTGGGCCACGGCAGCCAGGTCGCCCCGGGCTTTTTCCTTCACGATCTCGCCTTGCAGGAACGTTTCGCGCTCGGCGATTTTCGAGCCGTAGAGCGAGTTGATTTCGGCGATCTCCGCCTTCTGCTTTTCGGTCAGTTTTATGGTCGGCGCCTTTTTTTCCAGGCGTTCCATCGCGAGTTCGTAGGCGGATTTCATGATTTGGCTGCTCCTTGTTCTTCGAAATTGATCCAGATCGCGCCCTCGCGGACTTCGACCGGATATGTGGCGATGCGCACCTTGGGAATGTTCCGGCAGACGCCATCCTCGAGTTGAAACTGCCACTGATGCCACGGGCAGGTGACATAGCCGTCGGCGATGAAGCCTTCGTGCAGCGGCGCGCCGCGATGCGGGCACACATCGTCGATGGCGAAAAGTCCGTCCGGACGATGGAAAAGGCCGAGCTGGGCGTCGCCAACCTGAACGCAGCGGCTTTCGCCAACGGGAAGCTGTTCCAGTTTGAGGGAAGTATCAACGAAGGGCATGCGGTAGAAATAACTTTAGGTTGCGGCTGCGCCGGGGCAAGAGGCAATCTCGCTGCATGGAAGCGCCCCCTGAATTCGCACCGTGGCTCGGCGTATTTGAGACGCTGCGGGTGATCGACGGCAAACCGATTTTCTTCGCGGAACATCGCGCGGAACTGGCGCGTGCGATGAACGCGCTGGGCCTAACGAGTGACGTGGACCTCGCGCAAGAGGCGACGAAATTACCGATGAAGTCCGGGCGCTGGCGGTGGATCGTAACGGCGGGCGAAACGCGGACGCTGTTCACCGAAGAGAAGTGGTTTCTGCCGGAGCCGGTTGAGCTTTCGATTTCGCCGGTGCGCGTCGGTTCGCAAAACTGGGATGCGCGCTTCAAGACGGTAAGTTATCTTTCGCATGCGCAGGCGTGGCAAACTGCCAAGACATCCGAGGTGGTTCTGCTGAACGAGCACGGCCATATCGCCAGCGCATCACGCGCAAATATCTTCTGGCGGCGCGGAGAAAAGCTCTTTACCCCTGCGCACGAAGCGGGCTGCCGCTGCGGCGTCGTACGCGAGTTTGTCTGCCGGCGGCTAGAGGTGGAGACCGGTCATTTTCGATTTGGGCGATTTGCTGGAGGCAGAAGAGATTCTTCTGACCAACAGCATGCGGGGAATTGTTTCAGTGAACCAGATGCAGCAGCGCTTCTTGAAAGCATTTCCAACTGCGGATCAATTGCGCAAAAAATACGCGGAGGAGATCGCGATCCAAGTAACGGCAAGCGAAGGGAGCTTCTACTTCTTCGCCGATTTATTGACCGCGTCTTTCAAAACGACCTGGCGGTTGCCCTTGACGATCTTCCCGATGATCTTGCCGCGCGTGAGCTGGAGCGCCTTCTTCGCATCCTTTGCCGCGACGATGAACACCATGCCGATGCCCATGTTGAAGACCTGATGCAGCTCCTCGTTCTTGATTCGCGCCGCGGAGGCCAGCAGTTGAAAGAGCGGCGAGACGGCCCAGGTGCCGAGCTGGATTTCCGCGTCGACGCCCTCCGGCAGGACGCGCGGGATGTTGTCGATCAGGCCGCCGCCGGTGATGTGGGCGATGCCCTTGATCTTCAGCTCGGCGCGGACTTTGCGGATGTGCGGCAGGTAAAGCGTGTGGGTGCGAAGCAGTTCCTCGCCGAGCGTGCCGCGCAGGCCGTCGGTGCGCGCTTCGATCCGGCAGCCGAGCTGATTGAAGAGGATTTCGCGGGCGAGCGAATAGCCGTTGGTGTGCAGGCCGGAGGAGGGCAGGCCGATGATGACGTCGCCGGCGCGGATCGTTTTGCCGTCGATGATCTTGGCGCGGTCCACCACGCCGACGATGGTGCCGACGAGATCGTAATCGGAGCCGTGATAGATGCCGGGCATCTGCGCCGTTTCGCCGCCGATCAGCGCGCAGCCGGCCTTTTTGCAGCCGCGGATCATGCCGGTGATGAGCTGCCGAAAGCGGTGCGGATCGAGCCGCTCGGACGCCATGTAATCGAGGAAGAAAAGCGGCTCGGCGCCGAGGACGGCGATGTCGTTGACGCAATGATTGACGAGGTCCTCGCCGATGGTGTCGTGGCGATTCATCAGCACGGCGACCTTGAGCTTGGTGCCGACGCCGTCGATGCTGGCGACGAGCACGGGGTCGCGCATCTTGGGAAAGCTGGCGCTGAAAAGGCCGCCGAAGCCGCCGACTTTGCCGAGCACCTCGGGGCGATCGGCCGATTTGAGCGAGCGCGGGCAGGCCGGCCTTGACCTTGTTTCCAAGGTCAACGTCGACTCCGGCGCGGGCGTAGGCTTTCAGGCGATCACTCATGTGCGAAGGGAAGGTTGTACTAGATGATCGCCCTTGTGCAAAAGGGTTTTAAGTTTTTTTTGATCTAAAGCGCCCGAGGAGCGAATAAATAACTCGCTTGTTTGTGGTCTGGAGCCCGTCGGCAATGATTTCGCCGGCCACCAAGCGTTTGCTAGTGAGGGGAAGCAGCTGGAGCGACAGGACTCGCGGATGCGGTAGATGACGGTGCCAGACCCGACAGTTGCAGGCCCTTGGTATATTCATCCAAATGATCCTTCTCAATATTGTTCAGACGGCCTCCAATGAATTTGGCCGGAAGATACGTGTCGGGAAACTTGAGCGCCTGCTCGTACGATAAAACTGCCGCCGCGTATTGCCCGGCCGTTTCCTGGTTGAGTCCCGCCAGCATAAATTCGAATCCCGTCGTGTCGTGAGGACTCGTACCCGTGGAGAAAAGAGAATTTCGCTGAAGGTAAGCATGAGCAAGATAAGCCTGTTGAAGCTCGTGCCAATCTTCCCGCTGCTCAGCGTCGGCGAAAACCTGATCGAGAAATTGCAGCGGCGATTCGCCTTCAACCGCCGGTGGCCCTTTGTAGGCGTCGAATTCGTGCTCTAAAAAGAAAATCCAAAGTTTGGTGTAGAGCTTGGGGTTGTTGAATTGTGGTTCGAAGGCGGGAAACCCAAAATTAAAAACCACAGGCAAGCCCGCTTTCGTGTTGCCATAATCGGTCACGAAACGGTCGAGGGTCTGGCTGATGCGCGAAAGATCATAATCGCCTTGGGCCGGTGGCAATGCCTTGATCCGCTGGAGCGCAGGCGCCATGTCGTCGAGCGATTGAATACCTTCCGCAATCTCCTTGGCCAGGGTAGACGACGATTCGGGCGCTCCGCCAGGGCCTGTGGCCGCGCTGGGTGCGAGCTTGTTCACGCGGTCAAGAATCTCCGACCGGGGGACCATGGATTCGCCAAAATTGTTTTGTGCGAGGCTGCGAAGCTCATTCTGGGCCTGCTCGACTTTGCCATTTGCAACCTCCGAAAGATAGTCCTGCCAGCCCGCGACGAATTGGTAGGCGGCCGCAGCTCGCTGGGTCTCACGCTGCAGGGCTTGGTCCATCACGGAATTTTCACGCGCCTGCTCCTGCACCTTTTGCAGATCGACCAGAAGCTGGTCGAGATCAGAGGCCTTGGTCGCCTTGAGCACGATGGGGGAAGCGCTCTTGATGATCTCGTCGACGGAAGCGATATAAGCATCCATTTTCGCTTGTCGTTCACGGTGGATTTCACCGAGCAGGTCCTGGCCGGCTTTCTCTACGGCGTCGGAGGAAAACATCGGTAGAAGTTGCTGGAGACTCGCTTGTGCTTCGCCGCTACCCATGTCGGGTATGTTCGACAGCATCACCTCGACCGCCCCGGCGGAACGGTAGGCGAAATCTCCGGAGCTGGCCGGTATACCCGCTGCATTTGCCTTGCTCGCCTTGTCGGCGATTTCCGCCTTCATGGCTTCCTTGAGCGCCGCGACCTTGTCATCAAGCGGTGACGCCGTTAGCGATTTCGTTTGCGCCGCAAGAACGAAAATCCCCAGCACAATAAAAATCAATTTCTTCATGAGAAGGCTGCTAGAGTTATTTGCCGGACGGGGGAATGGGCCAAGTCGAATTCGTGGTTGTCGGAGACGGGCTGGAAACATGGTCGGAGTTGGCGCCTGCGCCTGCTGCCGCAGGATTGGGCCGCCCGGGCAGTGAAAAAGTTGTGCTCGGGTTCCGGCCGGGATAGGGGTAGGAATACCCCGGCATTCCAGGGCGGAACGGCATATTCGAATAAGGATAGGGTGCAGTCATCGTGGGCAACACCGTTTCCTGGTAACCGGTTTTGAAGTCGTCTGGATGATCCTTCTTAATTGCAGCGAGCTTTTCGCCGATCATTTTCGCCGGTATGTCGAGGCTCGGCGATTTCAGCGCCGTTTCGTATGAAACGACCGCCAGGCTATATTGTCCCGCCGCTTCCTGGTTCAACGCCGAAATCAGCGAATTTAGACCACTCGCCGGATCGGGCGCGTAGAGTCCGAACTGCGTGCTCTTGGTTATACTGTCCTTTGTTTCCAACGCTTTTTTCAGCAAGTCCCAATCCTCGCGACCCGCGAAGTAGGCGATGA
This sequence comes from uncultured Verrucomicrobiae bacterium, assembly GCA_963812985.1. Taxonomy (GTDB): domain Bacteria; phylum Verrucomicrobiota; class Verrucomicrobiia; order Methylacidiphilales; family UBA1321; genus JABDGH01. The sequence continues at coordinate 658,901 of CAWEXI010000005.1, read as the reverse complement.
CTCGATTGACAAAATCGAGCGGCTTCTCGTCCGGCAGCGGCGCTTCCTTGAAAGTGGGGAATAGAGTTTGCAACGCCAGCAGCCAAATCTTGCGGGTGATGTCCTCGTGCCCGGGCAGGGCCGGAATCCCATTGCCAAGCTCTAGGTTGGCTGGCAACCCGGCTTGGATATCGTGGTAGCATTGCACGTAGTTCTGCAAGGTTCGGATCGTTTGCGTCTGGTCGGAGCCGGGGGGAAGGTTCAACGCGTCGATCTGCTTCAAGGCGCCCTCCATTTGGTCGAGCGTTTTGACTTGGTCGAGAATGCCATCCAAGCTCGGAGCAGATGAACCCGGCGCGACCTGGCTGTTAGCCGATGGATTGGCCGGAACCTTGGCCGTCGTATTCATCAGCTCAAGGATGCGCGACCGCGGGACGATCGTGATGCCATAACCGTTTTGCGCCAGGTTTCTCAAATCGTTGCACGCCTGTTCCACATTCCCGTTGGCGACGTGAGACAGATAATCCTGCCAGCCGGTGGCGAATTGGTAAGCCATATTCGTTTGCTGGGAAAGTTGGGGGCCTTCATTTTCAGTCGCGTAGCCTTGGTTTTGATACTTCTGAAGTTCCACCAGAATGCCATCAAGATCCGAGGGCTTTGTAGCTTTGGCGATCGTATCACCCACACGCTTCAGCAACTCGGTTACTTGAGCTCTGTAGGCATCGGCCTTGGCCGTGCGCTCCGCTTCGATCTCTTCCAGCAACTCATGACCCGCCTTTTGCACCGCCGGAGAAGGATGATTCGCGAGTATCTGACTGAGATTCATCGCCGCATAATTACCAGGGAACTGGCTCGTCTGACCCGAGGTGATCTGGTTGAGGACTTCGTCCTCCGCGGCCGCGCTCATCGTGGCGGCCTTTCCGGGTACACCGGGGGCTGCGGTTTGCGCGGTTCCCGTGCTGGCATCGGCCTTCAATGCCGACTTGAGCGCATTCACCTTGTCCTCCAGCGGGGACGACATTCCTAAAAGCGGAAATATCCAGAATGAAACAACCAACCCCAGCCAAAGCCCCTTTTTCATATGTTTAGCGATTAGAAAAAGCTGGGCCTTTTTGTGCGAATTTAGAGCGCGGACAAAAGGGAACGTTACGCACGAATCATTCTTGCGTTTCTGGGAACGGTATCAAGCAAATAGCCCCAACTTGCTCCGACAGTGGGATGTGATTGGGGTGATGGGGTGATCAGAACAACATTCTGACGCCGATTATGATGTCCATCGAACTGCTCAAGGAAACTAAGGGCGATTCAGACCCCGGGGTGTTATCGATAAAATCTTTGAACCCTTCTTTACCACCAAGGAACTTAACAAGGGCACAGGTCTGGGCCTGTCGACTGTCATGGGCATCGTGAAGAGTGATGAGGGAATGATCAACGTCTATAGCGAGCCCGGCAAAGGCACCGTTTTTAACCTATACCTGCCTGCGATGGAAATTTCATCTCAAGCGCGCGAGGAACAGGCAGAGGAGGCCAGCTTGCCCCGGGGGAACGGCGAAACAATTTTGGTGGTGGATGACGAGGCCTCAATCCTTATCATTACCAGCCAAACGTTGCAGGCATTTGGTTATCAGGTTTTGACCGCCACAGACGGAGCGGAAGCGGTGGCTATTTATGCTCAACACCGGCACGAAATCGCTGTCGTCCTCACCGATATGATGATGCCAATCATGGACGGTCCGGCTACCATTCGTGCCCTGACGAAAATCGATCCCAAGGTCAAGATTGTTGCGGCAAGCGGCCGCAACGCGAATGCGCAAGTGGCCAAAGCGTCCGGGATCGGAGTCAAACACTTTCTGACCAAACCCTATACGGCAGGAACGCTGCTTAAAAGCATGCGGGCAATATTGATTGAATCTTGATGCTGGATTTTATTTTGATTCTCCGCGACAGCATCTCTTGCAACTTTCGGCGAGCCAGGAAAAAGTCGCTCGTCTCATGGCTTCTGCGGATTTGCTTGCCGCCCAAGTCGATCAGCCCATAGTGCTTGTAACGGCATTTTGTATAAGCAACGGAGTGTAGCTTAGCTTGGTAGAGCGCCTGGTTTGGGACCAGGAGGTCGTAGGTTCAAATCCTATCACTCCGACGTTGTCGCATGGCGCCTTCCCGCCGATTACTGGGCGGCATCAGCCGAGGGGTATTCCACCACCATTTGCTTCATGGCTTCCTTGGTCGCGGGGCTGCCCGTGCCATTGATGACGCTGTTGATGCCGCTCTGCGCCGTGGCGCCCGAGAGACGAATGGTGAGGACATGATGGAACGCAACGCCGGACGTCCTCGGTGCTTCCACCGCGGTGTCGGCGTAAACGGCATCGTGGTTGAAGACACAATAAATTCCCAATCCCCAAGCCTCGTGGGTCTTGACCGTATCGGCGACTTTATAGCCGGGCCAGCCATTCACCGACCCATGCTTCCAGGCGTCCTGCGTCGGCGGATCGTAGGGCATCTCGCACTGGTAAAAATAAGTCCGGCCGTTGTCGCCGTTCCACAACGTCTGGTCTTGTTGGAAGTGTTCCACGAATAGCCCGTAGTAGGTGACGTTGGCGCCGTTGACGATCAATCCATTCGTGCTTTTATTTGCGTCCCAGCCCGAGCCCGCGCCATGGTCGGCGCGCCAGATCCAGGCGTGATCGCCGATCACGTCATTGCTGTTGATGACCACGCATTTGTCCGCCACGCCCACGACAGCGCCGCCCACCCGGCAAAAGATATCGATCAGCATCGAAGGATCGTCGGCGTGGGATCGGTTGCTGCCAGCTTCGCCCATTTGCAACAGGACGGGGGAGTCGATTGAGCCCGCGTCGAACAGAATGTTGCAGATGTCGACGCCGCTGACATCGGCGACTTCCATGGCGGAATTTCCCTTGATCGGCGACAGCGTGGGCATGCCAATCCCCAGCACGATAGTATCGGGATGCGTGACCTTGATGGTATCCGTCAGGTTGTAAATTCCCGGTGTCAGCAGGAGATTCTTGCCGCTGCTTAACGCCGCGTTCAACGTGGCGGCGGAGTCCCTGTCGGACCGTGCAATGTAAAATTGGGTGAGGGGAATCGACGTGCCCTGCTGCGTCCCGTCGCCCCAACTCGTACCTTGGCTGTCTTTTCGTGCCGCCGGGACAAACACGCTGTAGCCGCCCTTGTCGTCGATATAAAGAAACGGCTTTTCCCGGATGTAAGGCGTCTTTTCAATCACCGTATAGGGCTGCTGAGGCCACGAACCCTGCGGAGGATTCGTTACGCCGAGAAAAACCATGTTCCAGACGCCGTTGGTCCAGTCGCTCCACTCGCTGTTTCTGGAAAACCACTGCTGCTGCGAACCGGGGACGATCCGGCCATCGATCTTGCAATCGGCCATGTAGCCGCCGCTCGCCCATCCGCCCTTGTCGCCGTGGACTTGGAATAACTCGAGCCCACCCTTGACGTGGATCCGCCGAAAAGGCGCGGCTTGGGAGACCGCCCACATGTCGCTTTTATCGCCCGGATCGATGGCGAGATTTTCGACTCCCCGCCAGAAATTCAACGTGCAGTTCCCTTCATCCCAATCGCCGCTGGAACGGATCTCGCCCGTGATGGTCACGTCGTCGGGCATTTTTCCCAGCCCATAAATCTGGGTGTAAAATCCCACATTGATCTTGGCCTGATAGGTGCCCGGCTTGAAAAGCATGGCGTAGCGCTGCGGGCCAAACTGATTCGTTTCCTGCGTGGAAAATATGGCGTCGGCCTTGGCCTGGATATCGGTCGCGTTCATGGTGGGATCGAAGACGGTGACGTTAGGGCCGAAATCCGGAGTGGTGCTGTTGGCCGCAGTGGACGCCAGCGACGGAGTCGGAGCGGGTGAAGGCGAAGCGGCCGATGGCGCGGGCGAGCTGGCGGGTGCGACCGAAGGAATGCTGGTCGGCGTCGCGGCTGTGGTCGAAGGCGCGGGGGCGGTTGTGGGAGGAGCCGCCGCTACTGACGCTGGAGCCGGGGGCGCAGGCGTGTAATCCGTGGCGACGAGGGCAACCTTATAATGAGCGCCGGTGGCATCCTGAAGCATCACGCTCGGACCATCGGTGCTGACAAACGTGTACTTGGTGCCGACAACGGCTTCCTGCACGCCGGTCATGATGCCGTCCGCCGAATAGGTCTCGAGCGGGGCCTTTTGCACAATGGTTACCACTTGGCCGCTAGATTGCGCTCGGCCGATAACTGAGAACATCAACAACACCAATAAAATCGGAAGATAAAGCCGTGAGGAGAGCATGGAAAACAGTCTACGCGCCTGTCGCCTAAATTCCAAGTGCATAAACGTGCACTAATTTTTAGGCGGCGAACGCCTTAGGAATTTCTCCCGCTGATTCTACTGCCAGTTCGAGAGCCAGGTGTTTGTGTTGGCGGCTGTTGTACCCTTCAATCCGCCCGTTGACCAGAGATCGAAAAAACCGCTGCCGTTGTAGGGACCGACGGCTCCATTGGTGGTCGTGGAATAACCATAGGAATATCCCCAAGGATCTTTGACGTAGGTCGCTGTATTGGCGCTGGAGGCCGTCCCAGCGGCAGTGGTTGTGTTGCCCAGTTGATTCGCCTTGAAACTCATATACGCTTTTGTGCCTGCGACAGGAGTATCCTGAAAGTTTACCTGTCCCGAGAGCGCTTGGTAAAGCACCTGAGAGGACTGCTGGTATATTCCTCCTGCCGAACTCACATCTGTGGTTGAATAGGCGTTCGTCGTAAAAGTGGTCAAGGCGCTGGTCGACGGATAAATCCCATTATCGGCTTTGTAGCTTTCCAGCGCCGTGCTCATGGCTTGGATTTCGCTGGCAGCACGACTTCGAGCGGCCTTGGTGAACACTCCACTCGATACTGATAATATCAGGGCGGCCAAGATCGCGATGATGGCCATGACCGTCAGCAACTCAATCAACGTGAACGATGCCAAACGTCGGTTTCTGCGCCACTCGACTGGCACGGACATTTTCAACATAGGGCCTTAATAAGTGTGGACCCAAAAGGCCGGATTATTCAGTGTCGTGCTTCCGTTACAGTTGGCCCACACCGCGACTCCCGCCGTGCTGGTCCCGCCTGTTGTTGTCGTGGTTGAACCTGAGCTCGTACCGAAATTTGGCATGACAGTAGAGGGAGAGGTCGTTCCCAACACACCACTATAGCTGCTATTCATCGCAATATTGAAATAGATATTGGCCGTCGTCGATGATGGCAGCGGATTTAAGGGAGCATCCTGACCGGATCCACTACTGCCAACATCGGAAGCCTTTAAATTTAAAAAAGCGATATTACGCGTATTGGTAATGGTGGTAGGAGTAAACGTCGTGGCCGGAGACGATGGGTGAATATTGCCGCACAAAACGCAGATTAAATTGCCCCAATTGGAACCGTCAGTTGACGAAGAATCTGCGATTGTCCAATCCGTTCCGGCTGCGACCGTTGATGGAACCGGATAAACGCTGTACTCCGTGAAGTAGCCTAGACAGGCCGTTTGAATCTGGGTAGCCATATTGGCCGCCTTCGCGCGTTTGGCGGCCTTGATGACTGTGGGAAACACGGAAAGAAGAACGCCGGCCAGGATGGCGATGATTCCAATCACCACAAGCAATTCAACCAGGGTGAAACCGGAAAGCCGGAATAGACGACGCAAGGAGAGAGTTTTTTTCATGAGTAACCGAGGTAAATGAAGCAACAGCTTAAATTTAAATTACCTCACTCGCGACTTTTACGCGAGAGCTTTTCCCACTTTTCCGCCGCTGGTGACCTCGTGGCCACGAATTTGCCGCCGCTTGCGTCTGCGGTAGCATTCCACATGGCGCCCTCTTGCCTATCCCCCTGTGGTCTGACAGATTGACGGCATGTCGCAAATGCCCCTCCCGGACGATGACGACGTCCGCGCGGGACTCGAAACCAAGCCGTTCCTCGCTCATCTCGAAGACCTTCGCTGGACCATCATCCGCTGCGTTGCCGCCCTGGGTTGCGGCGTAATCATCTGTGCTTTTTCGGTGAAGTATATCCTCAAGGCGCTTTATCGTCCTTATCGCCAGACCGGGCATGATCCCAAGGAGCTCTTCAATTTCGGAGTGGTTGATCCATTCTCGATTCACATGGAGATCAGCATCTTCGGCGGCGTGATTCTTTCCCTGCCGTTTCTGCTTTATTTCATCGGCCAATTTTTACTGCCCGCGCTCACGCCGCGCGAAAAACGATTCATTGCGCCCATTTTTGCCGCGGGCGCCGCGCTCTTCGTGATCGGCGTCACGTTTTGCTATACCTTGGTGCTCAAGGCCACGCTGCTTTTCTTTTTCGCTTACAGTCAATATCTCGGCTTCGGCGCCAATTGGACGGCGAAAGCGTTGATCGATTTCGAAGTGCAGATGCTGCTGGGCTTCGGCCTGGCCTTCGAGTTGCCGCTGGTCATCCTCGTCCTGAATCTCCTCGGCATCGTCTCGGCTGAGCAATTGGCGGCCAAGCGCCGGCATGCCGCACTCGGCATCTTCGTCGCGGCCTGCTGCATCATTCCGTCGACCGACCTTTTCTCGCTCTCGGTCCTGGCGGTGCCCATGTATCTGCTCTACGAATGCTGCATTTGGATCGCGCGCATCGTGGAGCGAAAAAAGGCCGCGGAATCGCTTCGAGGTTAGCGCATGGTTATCACTAAAGCCCCCCTCAATCGGGCTTAAAGTCCCGTTAGGGACGGTTGGGAGTAGCCCGGCGATTTATCGCCGGGTTTGTGGCCACAAAACTAAATTATCCACGCCTTGTCATCCTGAGCTTGTCGAAGGATCAGTTCAGTTTTGTAGCTGCGTTTACGACCGTCGCTGAATTTGATATGAGAAGGAGTTAACGGAATTCTTCGACAACGCAGAACTGATCCTTCGACAAGCTCAGGATGACGGATTCGAAATCGAATTTGCAGAGATTCTGGGACAAGTGCCGATCAGTGTTAACACGTCCTAGGTCCCGCTGGTCTGCGTCGGTGCGGGCAGAAGCTGCGTCGGACGCGGCTCATCGAAGAATTGCTGGCTGATCATCAGGGAAGCGGGCGGATCAGGATCGGTGTAGTCGCTCGGGCGGGGCACGTGGATTCTGGAATCCTCCGGCTGGCTCTCCTCGACATCCACCGGCGTGCCCTCATGGACGAGTTCAAACAATTTCGCCGAGGCGCTTGGATGAATATGCATGCAACCATGCGACTTCGGGAAAGGCCAGACCGGTCCTTCATGAAAACCGTAGCCCGGCGTAAATTCGATCCAGTAGGCCATCGGATATCCGACATAATGGTATCCGGCGCCGGGTGAATGGCCCGCCTCGCCCGGAAACGACTGGCTGCCATTGGTCCAATAACCATACTCCGACGAACGCTTGTATTGGTTCTTGGAGATCACGGCGAAGTGGCCGGTCGGCGTGGGATAACCCGATTTTCCAACGCACGTGGGCGTGGCCATGAGGCATCGGTCGCCTTCCATCACGTAGACATTTTGTTTGCTAAGCGAGACCTTCACGCTCACGTCGGAAGTAGAAGCAGGCTGATAGGCAGTCGTGCTGAAACTTCCGCCGCCGCCGCCCATGCCCGCGCACCCGCCTAAAGAAAAAGCGGCCAAAACCAGAGAGGCAACGCCCGCCCATGTGGCCCAAGCGTCACGACGAACCGTGGAAGAAGAATTCAAAATCATGCGCGGACAATACCACACTTGCTGCCCGCGCAATCAAGATTTTTGAATTGCCCACTCCCCCGGCCGATGACATGAAAATGTCACCGGCCCCCAAAGAGAAGATGTTACTGCTGAACCGTCGTTTGCGTCGTCGTCGTCGGAGCGGCAGGAGCCACCGTTTCCTGAGATGTCGTCGTCGTCGACGTGGTGGATGGTGGGTTATCGGAGGCACATCCCGCCAAGCCAACCAGACTCAAGCCCATCGCGATGTACGATAAAATGCGTTTATTCATGGTGATGGATTATTGAGCGCCCGAGGTGGTGGTCGTTGTGGTCGAAGAAGATTTTTTATCGATAATGGGTCCGCCCGCATCGGTAGTGACCCTACGCACGACTACCTTGGAGGCTACCATGCGGTCGCCATCCTGGGTGTAATAAACAGTCACCGGCGCACCGGACCGAACGACATCAACGGAGACGGGATTTCCATTTTCATCCACGTAGGTCGTCGTCTTGGTGAACGAGTAGCTGACTGGGGCAGGGGAGGTTTCCGTCCGGATAGTCATCGAGTCCGGGCTGAACTGAGCCACAGTCCCAGCACTGGTTGTCGTCGTGGTGGACTGCGTTGTCGTGGTCTGCGCCTGGGCCAAACCCGCCACAGCCAGCGTCCCTGCAAAAATAGCGGCTCGAATAGAATGGATCATCATGGTTTTCATAGTTTCTTCTTTCAGTTAATTTCTACGGCCTCCTGGTTGCAGGTTGCCGTAACGACAGGTTGTGCAATAGCCGTGCCAGACATTCCAATTAAACGTTAGTCTCTATTTGGCAGTCAGTTGTACTCAATTACCCCGTGCGCCTTTGGCCGGATAACCGACAGGATGCGGTTTCATGGCAATTCCGTTTGGGCAAAATGCACTGAGACGCGAAAGAACACCGCCAGGTAACCTCAATTTCTTACTTTCCCGAGTCGTTGAGCCGGGCGCATCGCGGACAAAGCGCGCGATTGTCCGTCCCGTAGCGTCGAAAATTTTTCGCGATCAGGCTGCCTGGTTTGCACGCCGTATTGTCGTGATAAACAGGGGCCGATGCGGTCGCTTCCAGTCGCTCGGTGGAGTACCAGGGGCTTGATTTCATACGTGTGGTCGGACGCGATTAGTTCCAGCGGACGTTCAAGGTTCCGTCGAGTCGTTTGGACATATCGATTGGATCGCCAATCGAGACCTCGTTGGAATTGACCTGGTAGGCCCACACTTCGAACCACTTGAATTGTACTTCGCCATAGATGGTGGAAAAAGCTCCGTCGACCGCGTCCAGGCCCTGCGCGACTTTGACCCGGCCGATGCGCGGGACATTGAAACGGGCGTCGAAGGTGCTCCAGTGGTCGCCGAGAAAGACCTCAAAATAGGCGTGGAAATCCATCGGCGTTCCCGGATCAATGCGCCCGACATCGGGCAGATGGCCGGTGACGTAACGCGCCGGAATGTTGAATGCGCGGCAAAACGCAATAGCGACATGGGCGAAGTCACGGCAAACCCCGAAACGCTGCTGGATGACTTCCGACGCGCTGATGTCGGAACGGCCCGCGCCAAAACGGTACTCGATGTTGTTGTGGACCCAATCGCAAATCGCCTGGACGCGATCGTAGCCATTGAGCCAGTGGCCGAATTGCATCCAGGCGAAATTGAGCAGCTTGTCGGAATCGCAATAGCGGCTGGGCAGCGTGTAGCGGATGACTGCGGTCGGCAGCAGATAAACCGGAACCGGCAGGCCGGTCGGCTCGGGATTGTCGGGCAGCGAGGAGACCGAGACGAGCGCGTCGTGATGAATGATGTTCTGCCCCGGCTGCAGGACGGCGCGATCGGTCAGGTTGCCGTGCGCGTCTTCGAAGTGGAAGCAATCGAGGTGAGGAGTAAAGGTGAGTTGTTGCTGCAATACGACCTGCTTCTCGTCGTGGCGGGGCTTCAGCACGAGCAGGATTGCGGTGGGCGCCGGCGTTTCGTAAACGATGTGGCAACCGACTCGGATGGTGAGATTGGGAGCGGAATTAGTCATGGGCGGTGTGTCATAAATGCCCGACGAAGGCATCGAATAAGGGATGGTAAAGCGGATTCCGTTCCGGATGGTACTGAACTGCGAGGCCGAAGGGATAATCGCGGAGCCGCGCCTGTTCAATCACGTCGTCATTTGCGCACCATGCTTCGACTTCCAGGCCGGAACCGATTTGGTCGAGCGCCTGGTGATGCGAGCTGTTTACCCGTGCAATTTGAATCGCCGTGTCCTCGGCATAGCGAAGGGGCTGGACGTTTTCGAATTTAAGTTTGTCGTGGTTTGGAATGTCGAGATGGAGCGTGCCGCCTAGCGCGACGTTGAGCACCTGCAGTCCGCGACAGATCGCGAAGATAGGCAGCCGCTTTTGCATGGCCCTGGGTACCGCATCGAACTCCCAGGCATCGCGTTCGGGATTCGGGTCCTCGATCAGGCTCGCGTTCGGAACCGGTTGACGCAGAAATTTCTGGCTGATGTCTTCACCACCGGTGAGGAGCAGGCCGTCGACATCCTCGGGCACGGATTTGATCCGGGCGTTCCAGAGACGCACATCGGGATAGGCGGCAAAGACCCGATCAAAGGACTCTTGGTCACATTCCCGAATCCATGTGGCGATATTTTTCAACCGGGAAGAGTAACCTGAAATGGAGGAATGCGCATTTTTATTATTCCCCTCGTATCTTCGACTGGATTTCGTCGTCCATGCACGCCTCGCGGTTTATAAAGCGAAATTTGAAATCCGTTCTATCTTTGTCTCGTCCTCCGATGAACCCAGAAACAAAACCGCTCTCCTCTGGCACCGGGACCTCTCATAACTGCTGCCAGCATAAACACCGCGGGGGAAGAGCCGCGCCTGCACCTGCAAAACCGGCGGCCAAATATTTTTGCCCGATGTGCGACGGCGTCGAGAGCGACAAGCCGGGCGCGTGTCCGAAATGCGGCATGGCCTTGGAGCGCAATCCGGCTTACGTGGAAATCACCAACGCCGTTTTACACCTGCCCGATGCATCCGGAAGTCCGGCAGGATCATCCCGGCGCCTGCCCGATTTGCGGCATGGCGCTGGAACCGCTCAACGCAGCGCGCCGCGCTCGAAGACGATAACGCCGAATTGCGCGACATGACGCGCCGTTTCTGGATCGGCCTGGCGCTGACCGTGCCCGTCCTCCTCCTTTCGATGGGCGAATTTATTCCGGGCCTGCGCGAGCATCTTCGCGTCGCTGGGCCGGACGACGGTGGCCTGGATGCAACTCGTGCTGAGCACGCCGGTCGTGCTGTGGGCGGGCTGGCCGTTTTTCGAGCGCGGCGGGCGGTCGCTGATCACGCGCCATCTCAATATGTTCACGCTGATCGCCATGGGCACCGGCGCGGCCTATTTCTACAGCGTCGCCGCGACGATCTTCCCGTCACATCTTCCCTGATTCGTTCCGCATGCACGGCGTGGTCGACGGTCTACTTCGAATCGGCGGCGATGATCACCGTGCTGGTCTTGCTGGGACAGGTGCTGGAACTCAAAGCCCGCGCCGCGACGGGAAGCGCGATCAAGGCGCTGCTCGGCCTCGCGCCGAAAACCGCGCGCCGGATCGACCGACGACGGAAACGAAGCCGATGTTCTCGCTTGAGCAAGTCCACGTCGGCGACCGCCTGCGCGTGCGGCCCGGCGAGAAAATCCCGGTCGACGGCATTGTGCTCGAAGGCGCCAGCGCGGTCGACGAATCGATGATCACCGGCGAGCCGATTCCCGTCGCGAAGGAGCCGAAAAGCGCGGTCACCGGCGGCACGATCAACGGCACGGGCAGTTTCGTCATGCGAGCGGAGAAGGTCGGCGACGAAACCCTGCTCGCCCGCATCGTGCAGATGGTCGGCAACGCGCAACGCAGCCGCGCGCCGATCCAGCGCGTGGCCGACCGGGTGGCCGGTTATTTCGTTCCCGCAGTTCTAGTTTGCGCCGTGCTCACGTTCCTTGCGTGGGCCTGGCTTCGGCCCGGAACCGCGCTTCGCTTACGCGCTGGTCAACGCCGTGGCCGTGCTGATCATCGCCTGTCCCTGCGCGCTGGGGCTGGCCACGCCGATGTCGATCATGGTCGGCGTCGGGACGCGGCGCGCAGCTTGGCATTCTCGTCCGCGATGCCGAGGCGTTGGAGCGGCTCGAAAAAATCGACACGCTCGCCATCGACAAAACCGGCACGCTGACCGAGGGCAAGCCGACGTTGACCGAAATCGCCGCCGCGCCGGGCTATACCCAGGACGATGTGCTGCGCCTGGCCGCCTCGGTCGAATCGGTCAGCGAACATCCACTCGCCGCCGCGATTCTGGCTGGAGCCAAAAAGCGGAATCTCACCCTAAGCGCGGTGGAAGAATTCGCCTCGATCACCGGGCAGGGCGTGCGCGGTAAAGTGGAGGGTCGTCTCGTCACCGTGGGTCAGATGGACGGCGCGCTTGGCCCGCTGCCCGAAATTCTGGCGGCGCAGGCGGCCGATTTGCGCAAGGAAGGCCGGACCGTTTTCTTCGTCGGCCATTGATGGGAGCGTCGCCGGGTTGCTCGCCGTGACCGATCCGATCAAGCCGACCACGCCGGCTGCCATCGCGGCCTTGCACCGGCTCGGTCTGAAAATCGTCATGCTTACCGGCGACCATGCCGATACCGCGAAACGAGTGGCCCGGAAACTTGGCATCGACCGCGTCGAGGCCGAGGTCACGCCGGAAAAGAAGCATGACGTCATCGTCCAGCTCAAACGCGAAGGCGCCCGCGTCGCCATGGCCGGCGACGGCGTCAACGATGCGCCCGCACTTGCCGCGGCCGATGTTGGCATCGCGATGGGCACCGGAACCGATGTCGCCATGGAAAGCGCGGGAATCACGCTGGTCAAGGGCGACCTCGGCACGTTGGTCCGCGCGATCGAACTCAGCCGCGCCACCATGGGCAACATCCGGCTCAATCTGCTCTTTGCTTTTATCTATAACGGCCTCGGCATTCCCATCGCGGCAGGAATTCTGTATCCGTTCGCGGGACTGCTGCTTAATCCGATGTTGGCCAGCGCGGCCATGGCGCTGAGCAGCGTCTCGGTCATCGCGAACAGCCTGCGGCTCCGTACCGCGATCAAATAGTTGCCTCGCGATTTCCCCTGCGACGCGCAGCACTCACTTTTCCTTGCCGCTGACCTGAAGTCGGGCGTAATATCCCCATCCACAACGAATCAGTCACGCGCTCGTGGCGAAATGGCAGACGCGCTAGTTTCAGGTACTAGTGGAGCAATCCATGGAGGTTCGAGTCCTCTCGAGCGCACTTTTCCGGCTCTAGGATTTGGTCGGAGCGGGGGCAAGCAATCCGGCTAATGCGCCGACGGCGGCCGAACCGATGGCGATGAGGCCTGCTGGCAACTCGGCCCCTTTCAGCCCGGTCTCCAATCCACCCGCCACGGTGAGCAACACCACCGTTCCCAGAAAGAATACTACCATCCGGTAGATCCAGGGATCGGCCTCATATGCCACGGAAGCCTGCGCCGTGTTGGCCGCCGTTTGTATTTTTTCCTTGGTCGGGCCATCGATGGCAGGATCGGTCAGAAGGGTTTTGGTTAATGCTGCAATGGGTTCGTCGCTCATGGTTCCTTTAGTTTAGAAGTTTAAAGTAGATCTCTGCAGTTTGTGTGCTGAGAATTTCAGCAAGCGCATGATTATGGTCCAGGCAACTGATGGTGATCGTGCCCGGTTTCCAATTCACCTTGTCGGCATAGGTATGCCACAAGAAGCTGCCGTTTTGCGTCACTTGCGATTCGAGAGAGGCCTTGTCCTGCTGCCAATTTGCCGAGTCTAAACCGACCTCGATGCCGGGATCAGTCACATCGGAGCCATTCCACCACCGCGTGACAACCGATAATGACCCTGCCCGTTCCAGTGCGGCCAAGGCGATAGCGCTGCCTCGAATAGTGAAATTTAAACGAAGGATTTCGCCGGCCTTAAGTTGCCCTTCGCCGCCGAGTGGCCTCACCTGCTGGGTGGACGTTACGGCTACGAATTCAGCATCTGATATGGAAAAAAGAGCCGACCCTTTGGCAAGGCCGGTTATGAGCAACAAGATGGGTAGAACCAATAAGTGTTTCATGAGGAGCGTCTGGTTGGCTGTGGGGCGAGAAGTCCCGCAAGAGCACCAACAGCGGTAGAGCCGATGCTAATCAGCATGTCGCTGACAAAACCATTATGCGCGACCAGATAGTATCCTGCGGCAATCGTTCCCAGCGCCGTAACACCCAGGAAGGCGACCGCAAAACGGTAGATCCAGACGTCATTGTTTGGAGAGGTCATTCTTTTTCGGGTTGGGTGGTTATGATACGGGCCTCATATCGAGCCCGAAGACCGCCGCCGCCGGGTCCCTGGGCAAGGTCACATCGATCAGTAGCGGTTCATTGGGCATGATGAAGCGCTGGTCTGCATTCGAGAAAGCCGGAGAGCCGCCCCCCGGATTTTTATAACGGATGAGATCGGATATGTCCGCCGCGGTGATGCTGACATCGACGACGCTGGTGGGGCGCGAGATCAGGAAGTCTTTTAGCTCGTCGGTGTCCACCATGAAACTCCGGTAGTTCGACGCCGTGCTATTTGTTGTAACCTTGTCGAGGACCTCTTTATGCATCTTTTGAAAGACGTCGTCGTTGGGATCGCCCATCTCCTGGTAAAATTCCACGATGTAGTCGTTCACGGGCGCCCCGAACTGATCGCGCACGCGAAAAACAATGTGCTGATATTTGTTATACCACGCAGGGTTGGGGCCTTTCGTACCCTCCGAAAAGGTCTGGGTGGTAATGCTGTCGCAATACGCCAGGTGTCCCGCATACTGATCAGGCGTAAGGGTCAAGGCATCCACAACCAGCTTCATCCACTGTTGCTGTTGGGTCGGTTCATCGGGCTGGATGATGTTGCCATGGTTGCGGTGGAAAACCGCGAAGGCGATGCGATCGAATGTCCTGGGGACAACGCGGGAAGGGTTGACGAAGTCGGCCCGCAAATAATGGGCGTTAAGATTTGCGGTCGAGACCCGCACGGTGCCATCGGTGCCATTTTCGTGGACGACGGACGAAATGCCCTGATAGGCGGCTGTCCCGACCAACACCGTCGTGATCACATTTTCCGGGTGAAAAATAGGGAAATTTTGGTTGAAAAGGTCATCCTCCGCCAGTTGCCACGAGTAAGGAGAAGCAAGTTCGAGCGCATCCAAAATCCTTTGCCCGGTTTGGCCTGCATGGTTCCAGCTCCAGCCCTTGAGCAGACGTCCGATCATCGACTTACCGAGCGCTGCCAGGGGCGACCCAAAATTCGCCGGTGCCAGCATGCAGATATGTTTGATCGGCGATTTTTGCGGTGCGCCCAGGCAAACCTGGCGGAGATATTCCCGTACCACGAGCCCACCCGTGCTGTGGACAATGATATCAAAACTCTGGGGACCTTGCGGAACTCCCTTGATTCTGAGCGCGCTTTGAAAGGCATAACCAAGATCCGAGAGCGTGACTTCGTCGTGCATTGAAACGTAGTCGCCTAGATGAATGTCCACTGCCTGAAAGCCTTGGGTGCCCAGCCAGTTTTTCAGTGGAATAAACGAGGTGGAATTGTCACTCCAACCGTGAAGAATAACGACAGGAAGACGCGCCATAGGGGAGGAATCGGCCGATCTTTTGGTGGAATTAAGACTTTTCGAGCGGAAAGTTGTTCCACCGGTCGAGTCGATTTTGCTTGAACAGACGACCTACGATTGAGTCATGCTGCGTGGTATATTCGTGTAGTTATGCCGCCACTCAGCGGCAACATGAATCCACCTCCTCATTGAAATGAAACCCTTATCAGATGTTCGCTTCGGGTTTATCGGGGCTGGTCAAATCGCCTATTACGCCGCGGAGGCCGTATTACGGCATACCAACGCGCAACTCGTCGCCGTTCAGGACCCGCACCTGGAACGGCGGACCACGCTGCAAAAAAAACACGCGTTGGAATTTGCGCATGAGGCGGTCGAGGAACTCCTGGCCAACAAATCGGTCGACGCTGTTTACATCGCCGTTCCGAATAAATTTCACATCCCCCTCGCCATCCAGGCGCTCGAAGCCGGCAAGCATGTCATGCTCGAAAAGCCGTTCGCCATGAACGCGGCCGAGGCCGAGCGCGCCATTGCCGTGGCCGAGAAAGCCGGGCTTGTCCTCAATGTCGGCATGAATCAACGTTTCACCGCCGATTCGCAAAAGATCAAGCAACTCGTGGAGGAAGGCGTGCTCGGCGATATTTATCACGCCAAGGCTTACTGGATGCGGCGCGCAGGCATTCCCAAATTGGGCACCTGGTTTGGCAACAAGGAAATCGCCGGCGGCGGGTCGCTCTACGATATCGGCGTGCACATGCTCGATCTTTGCCTCTATACCATCAACAATTTTGAGCCCGTGTCCGTCGTCGGCGCGACCTACACCAAGTTCGGCAACCGCGGTCTGGGCGAGGGCGGCTGGGGCCTGTCCGACCGCTCGGAAGTTCCGTTCGACGTCGATGATTTTGCCTCGGCCTTCATTCGCTTTGCCAACGGCGCGACGGTCTCGCTCGATACGTCGTGGGCCTGCCATCAGGCCGAAGCCAATCGTGATAACGTCCAGCTTTTCGGCACTGAAGGCGGCGCGACCGTTCGGCCCGCGCGGCTGTTTCGCGGCGGCGACGGCTTGCCCGCCACCTACGAAATCGTGGACGAACTCAAGGTCAGCCTGAAGATGCCGCACCAGGAGCGCTTCCACAATTTCATCAATCATTTGCGGGGCGAGGAAGAGCTTTGCGTCAGTCACGCAACAGGCCCTGGTCGTGCAGAAAATCCTCGATGCCATCGCCGAATCGAATCGGACTGGCAAGGAAGTCCGTCTCGCTTAGTCGCCATAAAATTTAAAATAAAAGGAAATAACATGAGTAAAGCGCTGGATTTTGGAGTGCAAAGTTACTGTTTCGGCGAGTTCAAGAATAACGCGGAAGTCGCGGCAAAGGTGCGCGAAATTGGCGTCGATAAACTCGAGATCTGCGGCGTGCACGCCGATTTCCACGAATCTCAGTGCGTTCAAGGACGTCGTCAAAATTTACCGGGATGCCGGCATTTCCATCGTCTCGCTCGGCGTGGAAACTTTCGTCGGCGACCCGAAGGAACGGAACGATTTTGAGTGCGCCGCCATCGCCGGAGCCAAACATATCTCGGCTGCACTTCAAGGTCGATTCCTTTCCCGACGCGATCAAGCAGACGCAAAAGCTGTCGGATGAATTCGGCGTACGCGTGGGCATTCATTGTCACGGCGGCTATCAGTTCGGCGGGTCGCCCGATGTGCTCGATTATCTGATCAAGCTCGGCTCGCCGCAGATCGGCCTCTGCATCGACACCGCGTGGTGCCTGCAGATCGGGCCGTATCTCGGCAAGCCGGTCGAATGGGCCAAGCGCTATGCCGGCCACATTTACGGCATTCACTACAAGGATTTCACTTTTGCGCCCAATGCCCAATGGATCGACACGGTCGTCGGCAAGGGCAATCTCGACCTGCCCGCTTTCATTCAGGCGCTGGAGACCAATGGCTTTGATGGCATGGCTGTGATCGAGTACGAGGCCGATCCGGAGAATCCCGTGCCCGCTCTGAAAAACTGCGTCAAGGCGATGCGCGGCGCGGCCTGATGCCCTGCAAATAGGAGATCATGAAAACTCTAAAAGTCGGAATGATCGGCTACAAGTTCATGGGCAAGACCCATTCGAACGCGTGGCGCCAGGTCGACAAATTTTTTCCCGTTTCCGCCCAGCCGGTGCTTCACACCATTTGCGGCCGCGACAAAAAGGGCGTGACCGCCGCGGCCAAGCAACTCGGCTGGAGCCATGTCGCGACCGACTGGCGGGAGGTCGTTGCCAATCCCGAGATCGATATCGTCGACATCAACACGGCCAACGACACCCATGCCGAGATCGCCATTGCGGCCGCGAAAGCCGGCAAGCATGTCCTCTGCGAAAAGCCGCTGGCGCATGACGGTCAAGGAAGCCGCGGCCATGCTCGACGCCGTGAAGAAAGCCGGCGTGGTCCACATGGTCTGCCACAATTACCGCCGCATTCCCGCCATCGCGCAGGCCAAGAAAATGATCGCGGCGGGCGACCTCGGGCCGGATTTTTCATTATCGCGCGCGCTATCTTGCAGGACTGGATCATCGACCCCGAATTTCCGCTCGTCTGGCGTCTGCAGAGCAAGATCGCGGGCAGCGGCACGCACGGCGACATCAACGCGCACATCATCGACCTCGGCCGCTATCTCGTCGGCGAGTTCAGCGAAGTCTGCGGTCATCTCGAGACCTTCATCAAGGAGCGGCCCCTGCCCGGATCGAAGACCAAAAAGGGCACGCGTCACCGTCGACGACGCCGTCATCACGCTGGGCAAATTCAAGAACGGCGCGCTGGCCTGTCTCGAGGCCAGCCGCTTCGCCGCCGGCCGCAAGAACCACATCCAGATCGAAATCAACGGCAGCAAGGGCTCGCTCGTTTTCGATTTCGAGGACATGAACCGGCTCAAGTATTTCAACCGCGACGACGCCGCGGACCGCCAGGGTTATCGCGACATCATCGTCACCGAAGGCGTGCATCCCTACGTCGGCGCGTGGTGGCCGCCGGGCCACATCATCGGCTACGAGCACACCTTCGTGCATACCATTTTCGATTTCATCCAGGCGGTGGTGAAGGGCAAGTCGGTCCAGCCGACTTTCGCCGATGGCCTGCAAAACCAAAAGGTCCTCGCAGCGGTCGAGAAATCGTCCAAGCAACGCCGCTGGGTCAAACTCTAATTATAAAACATCATGCCACGCCCCATCACTCTCTTCACCGGCCAATGGGCCGACCTTCCTCTCGAAACCCTCGCCACAAAAAGCCAAGAGCGTTCGGCTACGACGGCCTTGAACTCGCCTGCTGGGGCGATCATTTCGACGTCACCAAGGCGCAGGACAAAAAATATTGCGACGACCGCCACGCGCTTCTTGCCAAGCACGGCCTGAAGACCTGGGCCATCTCGAGCCACCTCGTCGGCCAGGCCGTCTGCGATCCCATCGATGAGCGGCACAAGGCGATTCTGCCCGCGCATGTCTGGGGCGACGGCAAGCCGAAGGAAGTCCAGAAGCGCGCCGCGGAGGAAATGATCAAGACCGCGCACGCCGCGAAAAATCTCGGCGTCGAGCGTGGTCAACGGCTTCACCGGCTCGAAAATCTGGTCGCTGCTCTACAGCTTCCCGCCGGTGAGCGACGCGCAGATCGAGGACGGCTATGCCGATTTCGCCGCAACGTTGGAATCCGATCCTCGACGAATTCAAAAAGGCCGGCGTCCGCTTCGCCCTCGAAGTGCATCCGACCGAAATCGCGTTCGATATCGTCAGCGCGGAGCGCGCGCTCGCGGCGATCAACCGCCGGCCCGAGTTCGGCTTCAACTACGATCCCTCGCATCTCGGCTACCAGGGCGTCGATTACGTCAAGCTTCATCCAGAAATTCGGCGACCGCATTTATCACGTCGCACATGAAGGACGTCTACTGGTCCTCGCGCCGACCGAAGCCGGCGTTTTCGGCGGCCACACCAAGTTCGGCGATCCGCGCCGCTTCTGGGAATTCCGCTCGCTGGGACGCGGCAGCGTCAACTTCGAGGAGATCATCCGCGCGCTCAACCAGGTCAATTACCAAGGCCCGCTTTCGGTCGAGTGGGAGGACATCGGCATGGACCGCGAGCATGGCGCCGCCGAAGCCGCCGCCTTCCTGCGCAAGCTCGACTTCGCGCCCAGCAAGGTCGCCTTTGACGCCGCCTTCGAGCGGAAGTAAGTCCTTATTAACCGCTCCTTCCGGCCATGGACAAAAACATTCGAGTCACCGTCTGGGGCGAAAATGTGCACGAGCGCAAAAATCCTGTCGTCGAAAAAATCTATCCGCACGGCATGCATGAAGCCATTGCCGAGGGCCTGCGCGAATCGCCCAGCCTCGAGGTCCGCACCGCGACCCTCGACCAACCGGAGCACGGACTTTCTCCGGAGGTGCTCGACTCGACCGATGTGCTTACCTGGTGGGGGCACATCGCGCATGGCCAGGTCGACGACAAGATCGTCGATCGCGTCCAGGCGCGTGTGCTGCGGGGCATGGGGCTGATCGTCCTTCATTCGGGCCATTACGCGAAGATCTTCAGGCGCCTGCTCGGCACCACGTGTTCCCTGACCTGGCGCGAAGCGGGCGAGAAGGAACGCCTCTGGGTTTGCCATCCGGGCCATCCGATTGCGCAGGGCATCGACCGCTATTTTGAAATTCCTCACGAGGAAATGTATGGCGAGCCGTTTGCCATCGCTCACCCCGACGAAATCATTTTCCTGAGTTGGTTTGCGGGTGGGGAAGTCTTTCGCTCCGGTTGCACCTGGAAACGCGGCAACGGCAAAATCTTTTATTTCCGTCCGGGCCACGAGACTTATCCGACTTACTATCAAAAGGAAGTCCGCCGCGTCATTTCGAACGCCGTCCGCTGGGCCAAGCCGGAAGGCAGTCCGTGGGTTGATACCTGTCCGAACATCCCGATTGACCAAGCCGCCGAGAAAATCATCCAGCAGGGCGAGACGATGCACAAACCCGGCGAAGCTGGTTATCGGTGAACGAGTCTGCCGTCAGAACTTTGGAATATCCAAATCCTTACAGATTTTCCTGGCAAGATGATCATTGATCTCGTTATGACGAGGAACCGCGGAACGCCGTTTCTTGCCCGGATTACCCCACCAGGAGTGATTGCCACCCTTGCGGATCAACTCGCAACCATGTTCAGATAAGTGGCGATAAAATCCCGCCGCTTCATACCATGATCAACTCTTCGCTGTAATCCGCTTCTGCCGCCTGACGTGCTTCTTCGCGATTGAATTCAAGCGCCTCGAGCAAAATTTCTTTCAATGAAGTCAGCAGCTCTTCTTTTGTTTTTCCCTGAGCATTCACACCGGGTACTTCTTCGACCCAACCGATCCAAAAGTCTCCATCTTGTTTCACGATCGCGGTATAAGAACTCATGATGTAGAGATACCCCGGTCTCCTGCTGTGGGCAAGTCAGCCTTGGTTGCCTTAACTAATCCATTGACGCATCCAGATGCGTTGATATGTTATATTCCATGTCGTCCCCGCCGCTCCATCCCCTCGAAGCCCTCCTGCAAAAACGCATCGTCATCATCGACGGCGCGATGGGCACCACCTTGCAGCAGTTCAAGCTCACCGAGGCCGATTTCCGCGGCGAGCGCTTCAAGGATCATCACAAGGACCTCAAGGGCAACGGCGATCTCCTCAGCCTCACCAAGCCCGATGTCATCGCCGACATCCACCGCCGCTTCCTCGAGGCGGGCGCCGACATCATCGAGACCAACACGTTCAACGCGCCAGACCATTTCCCAGGCCGACTACGATCTCGAGGCCATCGTCGACGAGCTCAACATCGAGGCCGCGCGGCTCGCCTGCCGCGTCCGCGATGAATTCGTCGCCGCGAATCCGGGCCGCCAATGTTTCGTCGCCGGCGTCGATGGGCCCGACCAACCGCTCCGCCTCCATCTCCCGCGATGCGAACGATCCCGGCGCGCGCGGCGTCACCTACGTCGAGCTCGTCGACGCCTACAAGCAGCAGGCGCTCGGCCTGATCGAGGGCGGCGTGCGACACGCTGCTGGTCGAGACCATCTTCGACACGCTCAACGCCAAGGCCGCGCTCTTCGCCATCGAGGAAGCCTTCGAGCAGATCGGCCGCCGCATGCCCATCCAGATTTCCGTCACCATCTTCGATTCGGGCCGCACGCTCAACGCGCAAACGCTGGAGGCCTTCTGGATTTCCGTCGCGCACGCCAAGCCGCTCAGCGTCGGCATCAACTGCGCGCTCGGCCCCGACCAGATGCGCCCCTTCGTCGAGGAATTCTCCAACGTCGCCACCTGCTATTTCAGCTGCTACCCCAACGCCGGGCTGCCCGATCCGCTCTCGCCCACCGGCTTCCCGCTATTGCCCGAGGACATGGGCCCGCTCATGCGCGACTTCGCCGAGCAGGGCTGGCTCAACATCGCGGGCGGCTGCTGCGGCAACACGCCCGAGCATATCAAGTGCATCGCCGAGGCGCTGCGCGACGTCGCGCCGCGCACGCTGCCCGCGCCCGCGTCGCGTCACCGCCTACGCCGGCCTCGAGCCGCTTCACCCTGCGTCCCGAAATTCCCTTCACGCTCATCGGCGAGCGCACCAACGTCACCGGCTCGCCCAAGTTCGCGAAGCTCATCCTCGAGGGCAAATTCGACGAGGCGCTCACCGTCGCGCGCCAGCAGGTCGAGGGCGGCGCGGCCATCATCGACGTCAACATCGACGAGGGCATGCTCGACGGCGAAAAGTCGATGACCCACTTCCTCAACCTCATCGCCGCCGAGACTCGAAATCGCGCGCGTGCCGATCATGGTCGACAGCTCCAAGTGGAGCGTGATCGAGGCCGGCCTGCGCTGCATCCCGGGCAAGCCGATCGTCAATTCGCTCAGCCTGAAGGAAGGCGAGGCAGCTTTCCGCGAGCGCGCCAAGCTCGTCCGCCGCTACGGCGCCGCCGCGGTCATCATGGCCTTCGACGAAAAGGGCCAGGCCGATTCGCTCCGCGCGCCGCATCGAGATCTGCACGCGCGCCTACAACATTCTCGTCAACGAAGTCGGCTTTCCCGCCGAGGACATCATCTTCGATCCCAACGTGCTCACCGTCGCCACCGGCATCGAGGAGCACAACAACTACGCCGTCGATTTCATCGAGGCGACGCGCTGGATCAAGGCGAACCTGCCCGGCGCGCGCGTCTCCGGCGGCATCAGCAACATCTCGTTTTCGTTCCGCGGCAACAACCCGGTGCGCGAGGCGATGCACGCGGTTTTTCTTTACCACGCGATCCGCGCCGGGCTCGACATGGGCATCGTCAACGCGGGCATGCTCGCGGTCTACGAGGAGATCGAGCCGCAGCTCAAGGAGCTGGTCGAGGACGTCATCCTCAACCGCCGCCCCGACGCGCACCGAGCGGCTCGTCACCTTCGCCGAGAGCTTCAAGAAAGTCGGCAAGACCGAGGCGAAGGAGGAAGCGCAATGGCGCTCGCTGCCCGTCGAGGAACGGCTCAGCCACGCGCTGATCAAGGGCATCGTCGATTTCATCGATGCCGACACCGAGGAGGCGCGCCAGAAATATGCCACGCCGCTCGAGGTCATCGAAGGCCCGCTGATGAAGGGCATGAGCGTCGTCGGCGATCTCTTCGGCGACGGCAAAATGTTTCTGCCGCAGGTCGTGAAAAGCGCGCGCGTGATGAAGAAATCGGTCGCCTATCTCCTGCCCTTCATGGAGGAGGAAAAGAAGCGCACCGGCAACAAGCAGGCGCAGGGCAAGGTGCTGCTCGCCACGGTGAAGGGCGACGTGCACGACATCGGCAAGAACATCGTCGGCGTCGTGCTCGCCTGCAATAACTACGAGGTCATCGATCTCGGCGTCATGATCTCCGAGCGAGAAAATTCTCGCCGCGGCGAAGGAACTCGGCGTCGATGTCATCGGCCTGAGCGGACTCATCACGCCCTCGCTCGACGAGATGGTCCACGTCGCGAAGGAAATGGAGCGCGAAGGATTCAAGCTCCCGCTGCTCATCGGCGGCGCGACGACGAGCAAGGCGCACACGGCGGTGAAGATCGCGCAGCATTACTCCAACGCCGTCGTGCATGTGCTCGACGCCTCGCGCGCGGTCGGCGTGGTCAGCGCGCTGCTCAGCGACGACGCAGAAGCGACGAATTCGTCGCCAACAACAATCTCGAACACGAGCGCGCCCGCGTCGCCCACGAGCGCAAGCGCCCGAGCAAGCCGCTCCTCTCCCTCGAGGAAAGCCGCAAGCGCGCCTTTCGCACCGACTGGAAAACGGTCGATATTCCCAAGCCCGCTTTCACCGGCCTGAAGGTCATCGACGATCTGCCGCTGCGCGAAATCCGCGAGTTCATCGACTGGTCGCCCTTCTTCCACGCCTGGGAAATCCGCGGCCGCTATCCCGCGCTCCTCGACGATCCCGAGACGCGGCCCGCGCTGCCGCGAACTCTTCAACGACGCGCAGGCTCTGCTCGAATCGCCTCATCGACAAAAAGCTCATCCACGGCAAGGCGGTCTACGGCTTCTTTCCCGCCGCCGCGCGTCGGCGACGACATCGATCTCTACACCGACGACACGCGCACCAAAGTCCTCACCACCTTCCACACCCTGCGCCAGCAGATGGACAAGCCGGAGGACCAGCCCAACTACGCGCTCGCCGATTTCATCGCGCCGGCCGACTCCGGCCGCAAGCGATTACCTCGGCGCCTTCGCGCTGACCACCGGCCTCGGCGTCGACGAAATCGCCCGCGAATTCGAAAAGGACCACGACGACTACAACGCGATCATGACCAAGGCGCTGGCCGACCGCCTCGCCGAGGCCAGCGCCGAATGGCTCCATCTGCCAGGCCCGCATCGCCTGGGGCTTCGGCGACGACGAGAATCTCACCAACGAAGATCTGATCAAGGAACAGTATCGCGGCATCCGCCCCGCGCCCGGCTATCCCGCGCAGCCCGACCACACCGAAAAGCGCCTCCTCTTCGATCTGCTCCAGGCCGAGAAAAACGCCCAGGTCATCCTCACCGAAAACTTCGCCATGCATCCGGCCAGCTCGGTCAGCGGCCTCTACTTCGCGCATCCCGAGGCGAAATATTTCGGCGTCGGCATGATCGCCCGCGACCAGGTCGAGGACTACGCCAGGCGCAAAGGCATGGACCTCGCCACCATGGAAAAATGGCTCGCGCCCGAATCTCAGCTACGATCCCGACAAAGTCACTCCCGCCCCCGCATCTCCAGCCCCGACCGCCTGCGGCTGCGGCACCTCACATTCGTAGGTAGCCGGCGCACTCCGTGCGACGGGTCGCGAAAGCGACTTTTTTAAAAGTCGGTCATCCTGAGCTTGTCGAAGGACCTCTAACTATTCCTTCCTGGTTGAACCATTCGCATTCCACAACGGAAGCACCTAAGAGAAGATTCGCCATTCGCGCCGCGCGGCTTTAGACACATGTGACATGCCCCCATCCGCGCGTCCGAAGCCCTGGCTTCCGCCGATCTCTCTGGTCGCATGCGCTCTCATCACCTTGCTCGCTTCCTTCGTCTGGCACTTCGTCCCCTTCAAGGTTACGGGACAGGCTTTCCTTCTCATCGTTATCTTGCGCGCCTTTCGCTACTGGCCGCCGATGATCCGCTGGGCCACGTCGATGCCGGTTCCGCATCGCATCGTCTTCGGCGTCCTGATCGGCGCCATGATCCTCGGCCACTACACGCTCAACGGGCCGCGCTTACTTCCCCTATGTCGCCTGGGAAATCTTTCCCTTCGTGCGCGAAGAAGACCCGGTCACCTGCCGCGAATTCATCGCCACCACGGCCAGCGGCAACAAAGTCCGGCTGCTCGTCGAGCAACTTTTCCCCTCCATCGTCCAGTTCAATCTCCCTCGACGATGCTGACTACGCACGCCCCGGCGCGACCGAGCATCTCGCCCGCGCCCTGGCGAAAGTCTACAACGACGCATCACGCCGACGATCCCGTGCGCAGGTCGATCTCATGCTCATGGCCGTCAAGCTTCACCCTCCCGCGAGCGAATCGCGCGCCCAACCTTCATGCGAGCTGCTCAAACATTACGACATCTCATCGGGCCGCTAGAGCTGATCCACGCGCAGGCCGGACCGACGGCTGCTGCGCCTGACGCGGCTCGGCATCTTCGCGCTCTGGATCGTCAAGCTGCTGCTCGATCCGCTCTGGCGTCTGGCCGAATTGCCGCGCGAATTCTTTCAGCCCGTCGGCATTCTCGCGCTTGCTGCCCGAGCCAGCGCGATCGATGCGCTCTAATCCGACCTGGCTTGACCGCGCTTCTGCGTCTGTACGCTCGTTGACCGTCCTGATGCTGGGGCTGACCAACCGCGCGTTTCCCCTCGTCTCCACGCTGGCCGCGGTCCTGCTGACCGCCTACTCGTCGCTCATCCGCAGCTTCGGCCCCGCCGTCCACACCGACATCGTCCTGCTGCTCGCCGTCTATGCGCTGGCCGGCTTTGCCTGGGCCGATTGGATTGCGTTCGAAATTCGGCAGCGAAAAAACCGGACGCGTCGAGTTCCTATCCGCTCGTCACCATCGTCGCGATGCTCTGCCTTTCCTATTGCCTCGTCGGACTCAACCGCGCCGTGGCCGGCGGCATCAGCGTCTTCACCGGCGACACCATGGAAGTCTGGGCCATCGACGCCAGCCTGCGCGGCTACTACTTCAACACCAACATCGGCTGGCACGTTCCCGAATGGCCGCTGACCGTCTTCATGCTCCGCAGCGGCCTGCCCTTCATCACGCTCTTCGAAATCACCGCGCCGCTCTGCCTGGCCTCGCCGCACTACCGCTGGATTTTCATCCCCGTCATGCTCTCGTTTCACCTGCTCAGCCTCGTCTTCATGAACATCTTTTTCTTCGACGACATGCTGCTCTATCTGCTGCTGATCGACTGGGCCAAAATGTTTCCGTCGCTTCGAGGTACTAAGCAAATGGACGCTTCCTATAGTCGGTATCGGGCGTTTCGCTGAAGCGATGGTGCATTTCGCAAAGGAGGATATCTTCTTGCTAGGCTGTGGTGAATATGAAGAGATTCGCCGCGAAGCACTTAAGCTTGCTTCAAGCCAGCAGGCATGACCGATGCTTTTTTGATTTACTATGAAAAACCTAACATTACATGCCTTGGTGCTCTCGGCCTTGGTCGCGGGCTCGGGTCTTGCTTGGGCCGACTCCGACTCTACTACGACCACAACCAAGAGCTCGACGACCTCCTCGCCCGCGACCACACCCGCTGTGGTAACAACCCCTGCCTCAACCACCGTGGTGGCGCCAGCTTCTGCGGCGCAACAGAATACGAGCACGACGACAACCCAAACCAAGACCCACAGCGACGACGGCAATTAGGCCGCGGGCTGCGTGTGCGGTCTTTGTTATCCGCGGGCTTCCGCGCCGCCAACTCCGTGGGCCAGCGTCAGCAGCACGTCGGTCTTGGCCAGCGAACCGACCAGGCGCCGGTCGCGCGGGATTGTCGAGCACGGGCAATCGCTCGCCGTCGTGGCGCGCGAAGACCTCCAGCGATTCCTTCAGCGAGGCGTCGCTGGTCAGCGACGGGGATGTCGTCGTGCATCAGGTCGAGCGCGATGACCACCTGCGGCAAATCGGTGTCGTGCAGGAATGGCTTGAGGTCCTGCAACGCAATCGCGCCGAGAAAACGCCGGTTGGCATCGACCACGTAGAGATGCTTGAAGGTGTTCGCGGCCAGAACCTGTCGCGATCTGCGCGAAGCCGGAGTTTCCAGCACGCAGAGCGGATCCTTCTTCATCAAGTCGCGCACGTGGAGGAGAAAGAGCGGCGTTTCGGAGTGGGCGTTGCCGCCGTGAAGCTGCCGGCTGTAGACCGATTCGGGGCTCACGCTGCGCGCGACGTAGAAGGCCGAGACGCAGGCGAGCATCAGCGGCATGATCGTCGCGTCGTCGCGCGTCATCTCGAACATGATCAGGATCGACATGATCGGCGCGCGGGTCATGGCGGCGAGAAAACAGCCCATCCCGACCACGGCAAAACTGCCGACCGAAATCTGGGCGTGGGGCAGGAGCGCGCGCATGACTTCGCCGAAAAGCGCGCCGAGGACCGCGCCGCAAAAAAGCGTGGGGGTGAAGACGCCGCCCACCGCGCCGCTGCCGGTCGTGGCCACGGTGGCCAGCACTTTGAGGACGAGGATCGTCATCAAGGCCTGCCAGGTCCACGGATTGTTCAGCACGTCTTCGACCACGCCGTAGCCGTTGCCCCAGACGCCTCGGCTCCCAGATCGAGATCGACCCCGACGATCAGTCCGCCCAGCCCGAGCTTGAGCGAAACGGGCAGGTGCATCCGCGAGAAGACCGTTTCGCCCGCCGCGCAGCAACAGCAGAAAGAGCGGCGCGCACAAGCCCGCGACGACACCCGAGCAGCGCGTGCGCGATGAGTTGCCAGTTGGGCACACATCCCGAAATTCGGCATGCGATAAACCGGCTGCGCGCCGAGGAACTGGCTCGCGATCGACCGTCGCCACGACGGACGAGACAATCAGCGGCCCGATGCTTTCCATGGCGATGGAGCCGAGGACGATCTCGGCGACGAAGAACGCCCCGGTCAGCGGCGCATTGTAGGCGCAGGCGATGCCCGCCGCCGCGCCGCAGGCGACGAGCAGCCGCAGCCGCGCCGGCGAAAATTTTGCCAGTCGCGCCCGAGCAGCGAGCCGAGCATCGAGGCGAGTTGCACCATGGGACCCTCGCGTCCGATCGAGCCGCCGGACGAAATCGTCACGAGCGACGAGAGGCTTTTCACCACGGTGGCGCGCACGCGGATCACGCCGTTGCCCAGGACGACCGCCTCCATGAAGTCGGCCGACTTTCCGGCCGTCGACCACTTTTCCCCGAAAAGCAAAATCGATCCCGGCGATCAAGCCGCCCGCCGTCGGCATCAGCAGCCGGCCCCACCAGGGAAGAGTCGTGGCCGCGTCTTCCAGCGGTCCGTTGTAATGGAGCAGCAGCAACTGCAGATGGTTCAGCGCCTCGCGAAAAGCGACGGACGAAAACGCGCCGCACAGACCGACAATCGCCGCCCAGAAATAATTCGATTCCCAGAGATCGCCCGGGCCCCGCTCCGTAACCAGACGCGCAGGCGCAGCAGTTGCACGACGACCCACCGCAAAAAGAGCCGCGCCGGCGTCACGGATGAGGGCTTGTTTTGGAAGTCGGCCCCGGGGGGATTATTCATCACAGTCTTTAAATAGGCTAGACTGTTATGAAGTCAGCGACGATGCAAAATCTCTGCAGGCTTCTAGTAGGTCTGACTGGGCGGTCCTGCAGGATAGGGCGCCGGCGGCGAAGAATTATCAGCGCCTAAAGTGGCATTGAGCAAGGCCGCCAATCGCCATGCCGCCAGGATCAGCCGTTGCCGGGCGAGGGCATTCGCGCGGGATACGTAAATGCTGCTGAGACGGCAATATTTTTTATTCTCGGTAAGGGTCAGTTCGGGATAGACAAAATCACGCGCGATGTCGTTGCTTTCCAGCGCCCACTGGTCGATGTTGCATGCCAAGATCGGTTCCGGATGGCGGCGGCTGTTGAGCCAAAGCTTCCGCCAAGGGCAGCATATTTTGCGGCTTGTGCGCGCCTTCTTCCTGGAAGTACGAATCGAGCACCACATCCCCCGTACTTTCATCGAATGAAGCGCGCCAGGCCGAATCCCAAAAGGCATGCAAATTGAACTTATCGTCGCCGGGCGGCCCATTCAAAACCTCCTCCTTATTTCCGCCCGCATCGTGGTGCTCGCGACCGCCCGATATCAAAATATTTCGTCGCACAATGCAATGGCTGATGAATGTCGCCAACCAAATGCATCGCCATCGCGCAAGCCATGGCTTTTGTGGCGATATAAGGATCGGTTCCGCCCTTCAGCACGACCACCGCCCGCTTGAGCGCCTGAACGACGTTGCCGTAAATCTCGTTGTCCATCCCCGGCTCAAATGATGGTTGCGGATCACCCGGATCCAAGCCTATGTCGATGTAATGCCAGCTGAGAAACATGCCGTGATAGGGCATGGCTGTATTCCTTTTGATATCGTCCATCCAGCAGGCGATCGTGATCGCGTCATACCTTTGGCCGGGACTCGCCATTTCCCGCGCCAAGTCGGTAACCGCCTGCTTTGCTTTAGAATTCAACCGGTCATAAGCCAGGGTTGCCACAAGTTCGTGTCCCCCCGCGTCCCATGCGGCGACCGGCTCCGAAATCAATGCCGCGATGAATATGAAAAGTGTCCAGGCCGTGATGGAAAAACGGCAGCCATCAAACCACCGGTGGAAGTCGCCCTGCATCCTATCGTTATGCGCCCGATCGGGCCGAAACAAAAGACCCGCTTCCCGAGCGCCGCCTTTACTGCTAGATATTCGGCGTGGCATTTATCGAGCGCAGCACGCGGGTCGGACGATCGCAGGGCGCAAGTATCTTTTGGGGACTCATCTCGGTTTGTTTCGCCGCCGCGGCCTGCTTTTATTATTTGAAAAATCACGACAACGAAAGAATCGCGAACCAGATGCGCGATCAAGTCCTGCAGTTGCGCGAGGAGAATGAAACGCTGGGTTCCGAGAAAGATCATCTCGAAGCCAGCCAGAGCGAAGCTGAAAGCCAGCTCAAAACCCGCGAAGATTTGGTCCAACAAAAGGAAACTGAACTTGCCGCGGAGGAAACGCGCCTCGACGGCCTCGACAGTCAATCGGAGGTTCAATCGCAGCAGAATCAATCCCAAGTGGTGATCGTCAAAAAATTCAACGACATGATTCGCAAACTGGGCCAGAACAATCCGCCCGACGTGGTTGAGCGGGGAGGGCGTCCGGTCCTGCGCGTGCCTAATACCCAGCTTTTTGCCCTTGGCGATGCAACGCTGACGCCTGACGGAAAATCGCTGCTGAACAAGATCGCAACCGCCTTGGGTAACGATCTCGATAATTTTGAACTTCGCGTGGTGACGTATACCGACACGGAAGCCGAGGCGCAAAAGGACGATGCTCATCCCACGCCCATCGCTTCCAACACCAAGACAGGTCTCGATGCGAGTTGGGACCTCACATCGGCGCGCGCCGCCACGATTGCACGTTTCTTTCGCGACCAGACTTCACTGCCCTTTTTGAATGTCCTGGTGGTTGGCCGGGGAGATTCCGAACCGATCAGCTCCAACACGGGGGATAATCACGCGCGCAATCGCCGCGTCGAAATTACCGTGACGCCCTTGCCGGTTCCATTTCATGCACCTGATCCGGCTGCTTCGGCAAATCCGATTCCGCCTTCGTCCGACGCGTCTGCCGCGCCCGCCGCCAAAGCCAAGGCGAAGGAAAAAAAGGCGGACAAGGATAAAACCGCGGACCATTAACGGGCACGGATTCCATGGCAGAACCAGTCCCATCCGATTTCGTCAAGGAGCCGCCCGTCACTTATCCGACGCGCCGGCAGCGCCGCGTGTTGTGGAATGCCCTGACCGCCGTCGCCGCCCTTTCGCTCATGGTTGTGGCTGCGCTCTTTTTTTACGGATTCATCACGTTCCTGAGCTGGTCCTACCCGATCCTGCTCCCGATCGGACTCGCGGTGATCATCGCACTGCTGCTCGACACGCCGGTTGCCTTGTTGCAGAAGCTGGGCCTGAAACGTGAAACCGCGACCCTTTCCGTCTGTGTGCTTGCGGTCGTCGGCTTCCTCCTGTTCTGGGCGTATCTACTGCCGCCGCTCGTCAGCCAGACAGGGGATTTTTTCAGATCGTTGCCGGACATGCTCAGCAGCGGCGTCTCCCGGCTCAACGAAAGCTTCGGCGCCCGCGCACCGGCGGTTCCTCCCGTCGTTCTTCCCACTCCGGTCGTTCCGCCCGCTTCGGTCGCGCTTCCAACCACCAACCGGCTTACTCTTGCGGTGCAGGCGCCCACTCCTCCCGCCGTAAACGACCTGCTGCCGCCTCAAGCCAATCATTATCAGGAAGGTCGAGCGGAGATTCAGACCTGGCTGAAAAACAATCTTCCCGCCATCCAGGAGACGATTCAAAAAAATATCGCCAACGTCATTTATTCCGCCTTGGGACCGGTGGGACAGGCTTTTGGCTTTCTGCTCGGGTTCGGCTTTGTCCCGATCTACGTCTATTATTTTCTCGCCGACCAGGAGCGCATCTCCAAGCACTGGCACGAGTTCGTGCCCGATGCGCCGCTCGCGCCCTGCGGGATGAAGTCGTCTCCGTTCTGACCGAAATCAACACCTCGCTGGTCAGCTATTTTCGCGGCCAGATCATCGTCGCGGTCTGCAACGGCGTGCTGACCTTTATCGGCCTCTGCGATCATCGGCGTACCCGAAGCCTCGTGCTCGGCATCATCACCGGCGCGCTCAGCATCGTGCCGTTTCTCGGCATCATCTGCAGCATCATCCCCGCGCTGCTGCTCGCCTTTTTATCGGCGGGAGAACGATCCCACCCTGCAATGGCTGCGGCCGGTGCTCGTCCTCGTGGTCTTCGCCGTGGTGCAGATGACCGAATCGATGTTCATCACGCCCGCGCGTGCAAAGTCACAGCACCGGTCTGCATCCGCTCGCCATCATCCTCGGCATCCTTTTCTGGAGCATGCTCCTGCCCGGCCTGCTCGGCCCCATCGTCGCCGTGCCGCTGACCTGCGCCGTCGTCGTTCTGCTTCGGCGCTATGTCTGGCAGGTGAATAAGAGCGCCCTGACGGAATAACAGAATTACCCAATTCTCCAGATTGACCCAATTTACGAGGATGGATCAGGTCGGCGATGTCGTAGACTGCCGCACAAGTACACCGTCGCACGGCCCACGACGGCTACCTTCTGAATCCTGTTAATCCTGTCTAAAAATTTCCCTGCCTCTAATTCCGTTCATTCCGTTATTCCGTCAAAAATTCGGCATCGGCCTACTGCCGTCCGCAGGACAAAAGCGAGGGGCGCCCCGGTTTCCCGAAGCGCCCCTCTTTGTTCCGGGCGTAAGCCGAATTCTGTTCCGGCGCGCTTGCTAAAGGCGCACCGGCGATGGTCATTCATCTCTCGACGCGAATCGCTCCGCGCCAGCGGCGTCTCGCGACGCGCATGCGACCGATACCCGAGACGGGCCCCGGAGTTTCCTCCGCGACCGGGCAGGCGACCCGGCGTCTCTGTTTGGCCTTGCACCGCATGGGGTTTATCGTGCCCCGGAGGTTGCCCTCCGGGCGGTGGGCTTTTACCCCGCCTTTTCACCCTTACCGCGACGCCCGTTCGAGCGCGCCGCGGCGGTTTATTCTCTGTGACACTTTCCATCGACCGGAACTTTCGCCCCGGCCCTCCGCGGGTTTTTCCGCGGCATGCTGCCTTGTGGTGTTCGGACTTTCCTCTCCCGCCGAAGCGGGAGCGACCATCTACCCGTTTGGAACTTAGCCGCTTTTGGGCTGCGATCCAAGTTGAAAACGTGATCACCGGCAGCCGTGCTACATCTGCTCCACAACATCGATGCCGAGCAGATTCAGTCCCTGGTATAAGGTGCGCGCCGTGAGATCGCAGAGGACCAGACGCGAATCGCGCACCTCATCCGCAGCGCTGAGCACCGGACACGACTCATAGAATTTGTGGAAGAACGCGGCCAGTTCAAAAAGATAATTGCAGAGGTAATGGGGCCGATATTCTTCGGCCGCCAGGAAAACGGAATCGGCGAAATCGAGCAGCTTGCGCGCGAGCGCCAGCTCTGCCGGATCGACCAGACGCACCTCAGCTTTTGGCGCTTGCTCCAGCCCGGCCTTGCGAAAGATCGCGCGAATGCGCACGTAGGCGTTCTGCAAATAGGGCGCAGTGTTGCCGTCGAAGGCCAGCAGCTTTTCCCAACTGAAAACGTAATCGAGGTTCCGGTTCTGAGCCAGGTCGGCGTACTTCAGTGCGCCTAATCCCACCACGCGCGCCAGCGAGGCGCGCTGGTGCTCCAAGAGTTCGGGCCGCTTTTCCACCGTGCCAGCGGCTTTTTCCTCGAGTCGCGCCTGTTGTCCCAGGATTTTATCCGCGATGATTTTTCCGGCCCGCTCCTCAGCTTCGGCCAGTAACGCCTTGAGTTTGATGTTTTCACCCTCCTTGGTTTTCATCGGCTTTTTATCGGGACCGAGGATGGTGCCGAACCAGACATGCTCGAGTTTCATGTCGCCATAACCCCAGCGACGAGCGGCTTCGAAAAGCTGTTTGAAATGCATTTGCTGGCGGCCATCGACGACATAGACGACCCGTTGCGCGTGGAACGGATCGTGCCGGTAACGGATCGTAGCCAGGTCGGTGGTCGCGTAGTTGTAACCGCCATCGGATTTGCGGATGAGAAGTGGATTGTCGCGATAGCCGCCGTCGTCGGAGACCAGAAATGGGTCGTCCTTCGGCGGGAGTTTGCCGTCGGAAAAAATCGCCACGGCGCCTTCGCTTTCGCGCGCGATGAACCTCTTGAGTAGATCGGCCACGACAGAGGGAAGCATGTCGTTATAGAAACTTTCGCCGAGGGTGTGATCAAATTGCACGCCGAGCCGCTGGTAAATCACATCGAGCGCATCGAGCGAATACTTGCGAAACTGTTCCCAGAGTTCGCGGTTTTTGGGGTCACCCTGCTGAAGCAAAACCAGTTCGCGCTTGGCGGCTTCACGCACATTTTCGTCAGCCTTGGCTTCCTCCTGAACCTTGCGATAAATCGCTTCGAGATGGCCGAAAGGATCGAGCATGAGCTTCTCCCGACTGCCTTCGCGCTTGTAGCCGAGAAGGATCATGCCGAAGCCCGTACCCCAATCGCCGAGATGATTGTCGGCGATGACCTTATGCCCGAGGAAGCAATACATCCGTGCGAGCGCATCGCCGAGAATGGTGCTGCGAAGATGGCCGACATGCATTTCCTTGGCGATGTTGGGGCCGCTGTAATCGATGACCACGGTTTCCGGAGTGGTGACGGTTGAAATTCCCAAACGGATGTCGCTGTTGCGTTCGGTGATTTGCCGGGCGAGATAATCGGGTTTGAGGCGAAAATTGAGGAAGCCCGGCCCGGCGATTTCGGGTTTTTCTGCGATGTCCTTGACGAAAACCACCTCGGCAAGTTGCCGGCCCAGCTCTTCCGGATTGGCCTTCATGATCTTGCCGAAAACGAGCGCGACATTGGTTTGAAAATCCCCGTGGCGTGGATCGAGGCAGGGACGGACGTAAGGGGCGGGCGGGACGGGCGAAAAAAGTTTCTCAACGGCGCTGGCCACGCGAGATTCAAGTTCCTGACGGGGAGTTTTCATGTGCGAAGAAAATTTTTACACAAGAGGATGCCGTTGTCACTGGAAGCCGACCCGCTCCCGTTCATAAACCTAATGCTGCTTCAACAGTTGCGGAAAAAAACCGTACGCCCACTTCGTGCCAAGCAGGATTTCTTTCCAGGTGAAAAGATACGATTGCTTGACCCTGTGCAAGAACAAATGCCCCGTGCCGACAAAGGATATGTTGTGCGCCAGCAGGCTGAAAAGGAGCAGGAAGAAGACGAGGTTAATCAGCAAAATGACGACGGCGGAAAAGAGAATTCCCTGGGTGGTGATATCGGTTTGTCCCAAGTGAAACATGCTAGCTGTGAAAGTGAGATGGAAGCACCAGAAAATTCCCAGGCCAAAATAGAGGATCGGTTGCCATGCTTTGAGCGGATACCAAAAATCGACCGATAGCCAGAGGGCCATCCAGACCAGCGCATAAAGCGGCACGAAATAAGGCGAAAGGGTAATCCACCAATTGACGCGATCGGTAACGACATGGCCGCCCTTGGCGCTGACTTGGAAGGATGAAATTTTTCCGCCCGCCATCATCGCGGCCAAGGCGTGGGTAAATTCGTGCCCCAAGACGTAGAGCCACATCGTTCGCGGCAGGAGGCAGAACGCCACCAGCCAGGTGAAAAATCCCGCGGCGAAACTGAGCGCCCAACCCTGCTGCCATTGTCCTGCCGAAGCCGTTTGGCGAGCCAGATCGATCAGCGTCCAAATTTCTCCGGCGACCAGCGGCATCAAGCCGAGCGCGATGACGAGCTTCAAAAGTTTGACGGCCATCACAACAAGGAAAGCGCCTGGTCGCTGCCTTGTCTATCTATTCGGTTTTCCGTGTGCGCGAAAAGACACGCGGGAGGTTTACCCGCGTGTCTCGTTGAACCATCCGAAAACGTTACGTGCCGGAAGTCGCCGGCGGCGTGGTGCCACCGGTTCCGCCAGCCCCACCCGGGCCACCTTTATCCTTTTGGTGGTGAGCTTTGATTTCAGCCAGAATCGGCGCGACATTGGGGTCCGCCGTAACCATCGCCTCGTCCATCGTTTGACGAAACGCGTGCATTTTGTCTTTAAGATCATCACTCGGCGGCTGGCCCGATTCGTGAGCAGCTTTCATCTCGGTCCATAGCTCTTTTTCCTGGGTGCCGAGGCTGGGATTGGCGGCAACGGCGGCATCATGCGCCTTGTGCAATTCCTGCTTTTGAGCCTCGGTCAGGAAATTCATGCCGTGGCCGAAGTGACCGCCCGGAGGAGGGCCTGATGGCGGGGCGTTGGTTGAGTCGGTGGGTTGGGCGAAGCTTGGACTGGCGAGGGCGAGCCCGAGAGTCAAAGCGAGAAGTAGTCTTTTCATGTTACCATCAGAGAACCCGCGCCGGGCGTCTTGGTTTCAATTAATGTTGCGGATGCGACGCTTCGACTTTGGCCAGGAGCGGTTCGACGTGTGGATCAGCCAGGATCATCGCGGCCCGGATTTTCGAATTGAAGTCGTGCAACTCGGTTATCAGATCGGGGCTGGGCTGGCCGCCTGCGTCACGCACGGCATTAAGTTTTCCCGCTAGATCTCTTTCCTCAGAGGCGAGACTGGGATTGGCTTGCAGCGCGACGACATGGGCGTTGTTCACCTCGTGCTCCTCCTCTGGCGTGAGCACGGTTGCCGGTAACGCTGGAGGTGTTGCGGCGTTCGGAGGCGAATTACTCGAGTTCGGCTGCGCCCACGCGGCGCCACTGATCAGAGGGCTTAACACGAACAGAAGGCATGCACGGGTCACATTTCCTTATACCGCAACGACCTACCGGGAGCAATTATTCATCCCGCGCTCGACAAATCCCTAAGCAAGCCATAAACCCCTCTGATGAATCGCAAGCGCGGCGCCCTATTTGATTGGGATGGCGTCATTATCAATTCGGCCGCCCAGCATGAGCTTAGTTGGGATCGATTGGCCAAGGAATGCGGCAAGCTTTTGCCGGAGAACCATTTCAAGCGCGGTTTCGGCATGAAGAACGAAGTGATTATCCCTGAGCTGCTGGGCTGGACCACGGTGCCGACCGAAATACGGATCATCTCTCTTCGGAAGGAGGCGATTTATCGCGAAATTGTGCTGGAACAAGGCATGACTGCGTTGCCCGGCGTCGAGAATTGGCTGCGGATGTTGCGGGACGAAGGCATTCCGTGCGTCATTGCCTCGTCGACCCATCGGCAGAATGTGACGACGACGCTTGATGTGTTGGGGCTGGGGGAATATTTCGCGGCGATTGTCACCGCGGAGGACGTCAAGCGAGGCAAGCCGGATCCGGAGGTCTTCCTAACGGCGGCGCAACGGATCGAGGTCGAACCCACGGACAGCATCGTTTTCGAGGACGCGCTGGTGGGAATCGCCGCGGCCCAGGCGGCCGGGATGCACGTGGTGGCGGTGGCGACGACGGAGCCCAAGGAAAAACTGGCGCATGCGGACTGGGTGGTGGATCGATTGGACGAA
This sequence comes from uncultured Verrucomicrobiae bacterium, assembly GCA_963812985.1. Classification (GTDB taxonomy): domain Bacteria; phylum Verrucomicrobiota; class Verrucomicrobiia; order Methylacidiphilales; family UBA1321; genus JABDGH01. The sequence continues at coordinate 621,804 of CAWEXI010000005.1, read as the reverse complement.
CTGAGCGTGTCTCAGCTGTGGAGCTGACCATTCGTCATCCTGAGCCGTAACGATGCAGTTGGCAAAGGTGCCACCGCTGGGAAGCTGTTGGTAGATGAAAACTAACACGACGCGAAGCGGACAGGCTTCGACTCCCCAAACGGTGACGCAACCAGTGAAGCTCAAGTTGGTCTCCCGGACGATTGTCCTGGCCTTTACCGAGACGCTTTTGGCGAACCTGCCGGCCCACGTTCGAGATTTACCACAGCAAACACGCCTCGCGTCCACGCCGGATGATCATCCTGCGGCGCCAGATCGACTCCGGCCGCGGCGGCGGCAAGCTGCTCATCGATTGCCCCGGCTACCAATACCAGGCGCTGCTCACCAACCTGGGTGCCGAGGTTGGGGCCCTCGACATCTGGCGCGACTATAACGGGCGAGCCGGGATGGAAAACGTCATCAAGGAACTCAAACACGGCTTCGGCCTGCCCGGCTTCTGCTGCCAGAAGTTCTTCGCCACCGAAGCCGTCCTGAGTTTGGCCGTGCTCACCTACAACCTCTACCAACTCTTCTGCCAGCACGTCGGCCTGCTGGGCCACGCCACCATCGCCACCGCCCGGTACCGCCTCTTCCACTGCGCCGCCATCTTGAGCCGACGTCAGAACCAGACCACTCTTCAGTTCGCCATCCCACCCCCCGCACGACCTTGGTGGCGAAAGCTTTGGCTCGCACTCTCCTCACCAAACCCCAACTGCGATGCAGTTGAACCCCATGCATAACTTCCCGCCCAAAATATCACTTCAACTGCATGGTTACGGCTGAGCATGTCGAAGGATCAGTTGATCCCTTGAGAAAAAAGGCATTACCGAACTGATCCCTCGACAAGCTCGGGATGACAGGCTTTTTAATAGGTATCATGCGTAGAGACATTAACTGGGTAACCAAGCGCGATGACGGTTCGCGTTACGATGTGCGGGTGACATGGTTTTCAGGAACCTTTAAGCTGCAATTCAAGGAAAAAGGTGCGGAGCGCTGGGAGTATGACCGGAAGCCTTCATCGGAGGATTGGGAAACTTTTCTCGATGCGATCGAGCGACGCTACACGCGAAAGACCGCAACCTACAAGGAACTCGAGGAGGCGCGGAGGATGGTCAAAGAAGCAACGCCTCCCGGTTTGGAGGGTCAGCCTCCAGCCTGACCAAATCAACTCAGGCTGCGGCGGCAAAGGTCCGTAACACGCTGACGACCACGCCCTGAATATCGAGCTTCTCCACCGGTTCGATGTTGGGATACTTCTCGTTCTCGGCCTTGAGATAAACGCGTCCCTTGTCCTTGACGAGACGCTTGAGCGTGTTTTCGCCATCGATGAGCGCGGCGACGATGTCGCCCGACTTGGCTTCCTTGTTTTCGAGGACGACGATGTCGCCGGAGAAAATGCCGGCGTCGATCATGCTGTCGCCACGCACGCGCACGGCGAAAGCCTTGCCCGGATTGGAAATGCCCAGCGTGGTCGGGATGAAGCGCAGTGTTTCGGGCGCTTCGCTGGCATCGAATTGATCGGGCAAACCGGCGGGAATGGAGGCGAAAAGAGGCAAGCTGGACGCCGGGCGAGGTCGCGCTGGGCTTGGTAAGCTGGACGCCACGCGAATGGGCGCGGCGGATGATCATGCTGCGCCGCTTCGAGCTTCTCCAAGATATAGGAAACCGCGCGGGGACTTTTGAAGCCGCAGTGGTCCTGGATCTCGCGAATCGTCGGCGGACGCTGGTTCTCATCCTGGTATTGTTCGATGAAGGAGAGAACCATTTGCTGGCTGTTACTTTGACGCATAATACTAGCGTATAACAAACGGCCAAAAACGTCAACACCGAATCGTGTGATACACCTTTGCCAAAATGCGACGGCTATTTTTCAATTGCCCGCTGCCGCAGCCAATGGTCGACCAGCACCAGCCGCGTCATCGCCTCGACCATCGGCACGGCGCGGGGCAGGACGCAGGGATCGTGGCGGCCACGCGCCTGAAGTTCGGCCGCTTCGCCGGTGACGGAGACGGTCTGCTGCTTCTGCGCGATGGTGGCCACCGGCTTGAAGGCGACGCGGAAGACGATGTCCTCGCCGTTGGAAATGCCGCCCTGCACGCCGCCGCTGCGATTGGTCGCGGTGCGGACGCGGTCGCCTTCCTGGACGAAGGCGTCGTTGTGCTCGGAGCCTTTGAGCAGCGTCCCGGCGAAATCCGGAGCCGATCTCGAAGCCCTTGCTGGCGGGCAGGCTCATCATGGCCTTGGCGAGATCGGCCTCGAGCTTGTCGAAGACCGGCTCGCCCAGGCCGACCGGCGCGTTGCGCACGATGCAGGTCACGACGCCGCCGACCGAATCGCCCTGCGAGCGCGACTTTTTCGATCAGCGCGATGACCCGCTCGGCGTCGGCGCTGATCGGGCCAGCGGACGATGTTGCTTTCGACTTCCGCGTAGGAGATTTTTTCGAGCGGCACGCTGGCGGTGAGGTCGTGCACCTGCGAGACGAAGGCGACGATTTCCAGCTTCGGCAGGAATTGCTTGAAGACCTGCTTCGCGACCGCCCCGCCGGCGACGCGCCCGATGGTTTCGCGGGCCGAGGCGCGACCGCCGCCCTGCCAGTTGCGGATGCCGTACTTGGCCTGGTAGGTGTAGTCGGCGTGCGAGGGACGGTAGAGCGTCTCCATCTCCTTGTAGGCCTCGGGCCGCTGGTCCTCGTTTCGCACCCATGATGGAAATCGGCGTGCCGAGCGTCTGGCCCTCGAAGGTGCCGGAAAGAATCTGGCAGGTGTCGCTTTCCTTGCGCGGCGTGACGATCTTGCTCTGGCCGGGACGGCGGCGGTCGAGATCGACCTGGATGTCGGCTTCGGTCAGCGGAATGCGCGGCGGGCAGCCATCGACGACCACGCCGACGCCGCCTCCGTGGGACTCGCCCCAGGTGGTGATTCGAAAGAGATGGCCAAAGGTGTTCGGCATGCGACCGAGTCTAGCAGACAGACGGAATTACGAAATGACGGAATTAGCGAACAAATTTAACAGGAAAACATGAAATCATGAAAACATGAAGGGAAGGATTGAGGTGTTTCTTATACACACCTTTTTTCATATCTTTCACAAGACAGAGTGTTTCTTTCTCCCTTCGGTTCTTTAAACCCTCCTCTAAATTCCCCTGTCTTTTCATGTATTTCATGTCTTCATGTTTTCCTGTTAATCGGGCTCTGCCCTCCTGTCATTGTCAAAATGGCATCGAAAGCGCATCTTTAGAGGCATGGCCAAACATATAACTCTCGTCGGCATGATGGGCTCGGGCAAGAGCACCGTCGCGCCGTTGGTCGCTGCGGCGCTGGGCCGTGAAGCAATCGAGGTCGACGCAGCTGATCGAGAAGCACGAGGGCATGCCGATCGGCGAGATTTTCATCGCAAAGGGCGAGGCCCATTTTCGCCGGGTCGAAAGCGAATTGATTGCGAAGCCTGCTGGCAAAACCAGCCGCTGTCCTTTCGCTGGGCGGCGGCGCGTTCCAATGGGAAGCGACCCGCCAGTTGCTCCTGGCGCACACCGTGGTCTTTTATCTTTCCGCGACGCATGAGGTCCTGACCGCGCGGCTGCAATCGACAACGGCGGAGCGTCCGCTTGCTGAACGTGCCGGGCATCAACTGGCACGATACCATCCGCGATTTGCTCGAGCGGCGCGGCGCCTATTACGGCATGGCCCATTACCGGATCGACACCGATTTTTATGCGCCGCAGGACGTGGCCAAGTCGATCCTGATGATGCGCGAGGCGTATGAATGAAGACCCTGGCGGTGATACCCTATGTGCTTGGAGGGACGACCTCCCGGTCATCTGCGGACGAGCAGGAGCGCGTCCCTTCAGATTCCGTCTGGATCAAAAAACGCGCCGCGGAATTGGGCCTCGATGCCTGCGGCATCACCGGCGCCGATCCCGCCCGCCACGCGGCGTTTTTTCAGCAATGGACGGACGACGGCAAGGCGGGGGAGATGCAGTGGCTGACGCGCGAACCGGAGCGCCGGACCGATCCCCGCCGGGTGCTGGCGGGCGCGCGAAGCATCATCGTGGCCGGGCTGAATTACTGGCAGCCGCAACCGAGGGCAGGGGACGCATCGCGCGCTATGCGTTGGGCGAGGATTATCATCACGTGCTGCTCGAAAAACTGGAAGCGCTCGCGGCGGAAATCACTGCGACCGGCGAACTGGCGAAGGTTTATGTCGATACCGGGCCGGTGCTGGAAAAGCCGCTGGCCGAGCGCGCGGGAGTCGGCTGGCAGGGCAAAAGCACGATGCTGATTCATCCCAAGCTCGGGCCGTGGTTGCTGCTCGGCGAGATCATCACTACGCTCGAACTGGAGCCGGACGCGCCGCAGCGCGACCATTGCGGCTCGTGTTCGAAATGCATCGACGGCGTGTCCGACCGGGGCGATCACCGCGCCGTACCAGCTCGATGCGCGACGCTGCATCGCCTACCTCACGATTGAGTTGAAGGGCTCGATCCCCGAAGAATTGCGTCCGCTGATCGGCGACCGCGTTTACGGCTGCGACGAGTGCCTCGATGTGTGTCCCTGGAACCGGTTCGCGCAGACCACGCGAGAAGCGCGTTTTCTGGCGCCTATCAATCAAGGTGAGGAACGCGATTCGCTGCACGCCCTGCTCGAAATCACTCAGACGGAATTCAAGCGACGCTTTGCGAAAAGCCCCATCCTGCGCGTGAAGCGGCGCGGACTTTTACGCAACGTCTGCGTGGTGCTCGGCAATATCGGAACGGTGGACGACCTGCCCGCTCTCCGCCGCGCCGAGCATCACGAGGAGCCGCTCGTCCGCGAGCATGCGGCATGGGCAGTCAGACAGATTGAAAAGAGATGTGGTTGCTCTTTTTAAAACCAGCAATTTTTAACAGGAAAACATGAAATCATGAAGACATGAAAAGGCAGGGCCTCGAAAAGGCGTCGATAATGTCTCCCTCATGTATTTCATGATTTCATGTTTTCCTGTTGAGAGACCGCCAACCGTGCAAGACGCATTCGGATTATGTTTAGAGTTGGAGAGAAGTAATTACTTTGGATAAATACAAAACGAGAGATGAAAAAAGTTCAGATTATTTACGACGCTTCCAAGAAGCGTAGAGTGGTCATATTGAGCGCGACGATGGTACGTTTGGATTTGAGGAGCAACTATTTTCTTATGAACCACTGGAATGACGTGGATTCCACTTGATAAGCCGCCACGTCCGAATTGCCACTGTGACAGCGCAGAAGGCGCAGCGATCGAAGCTCGTGGACGTATTGCTTGGCTCTCAGAAACTCGTCGGGACGAATCTAATGCTTAACACGGCGCTTGATTTCAAACTGACCTGCTACCCGGGCTTCCTCCCTGCTCGACAATCCCTCCTGCCGGCATAGAGTCGCTTGATTATGGCCCGCGAGACGCAACGCTTTTGGCTCACCTTCGACGGCGACAGCAGCCGCAAACCGCTCATCTACGAGATGAGCAGGAAATTTGAAGTGATTTTCAACATCCGCAACGCCTCGGTCACGCCGACGATTGGAATCATCGCGCTGGAACTTGAAGGCGACCGCGAAGAGATCAAGAAGGCGATCGCGTGGTTCGAGGCCAACGGCGTGCAGGTCGAGCCGGTCGAAATCAACACGATCGAGGGTTAGGGCGTTTTTTAAAGAGCCGCGACCGAACGCATAAAAGTTTCAATAATGGGATAGGGGTTGGCGCAGGCCGGAGGCTTGTCAGCACCGTAGCCGGTGGTTGAGCGCACGAAGTGCGCGACACCACCGGAAAACGTTCCCAGCGGGCGCACCCCGGTAGGAGTGCCAGAATTCTGCGGCCCCTATCGGGGTCAAATTCTCGAGAATGCATACCCGGTGGTGGGCGACCGCTACGCGGTCTTATCACCGGCTAAGGTGCTGCCATCCCTCCCGGGATAGCCACATTTAACGCCCTCCGAGATAACTGAAGCCAAGCTTTCATCGCAGCGGCTATAGTTTATTTTGAAACGCCTGCCAGTTCGGCCCGCACTCCCGGCTTGGTGATATCGATCAATGTGTCGGCTCCCGGAAGCGCCGGCATCGAAGGACCGCCCTGCCAGATCACCACGGCGTCATTGAAGTCAGGTCCATAGCCGCGCTCCTGGTCGGAATAGGGCAGCATGGCGGCAAAATAGCGGGTCAGGGCTGTCGATCCATCCCAACAGGCACCGTGCACGGGGTTGTAGTAGACGATGAAAATATGGCGATTCCCCTCGGTCAGGGCCGCCTCGATTCTCGCGACGACCCTCTTCATGACCTCTTCGCCAAAGGGATTATAAAGAAAGACGACCATATTTCCCTCGGGAAAGGGAACGGTGCCCGCATCACCCATTTCGATTCGTATCGGGACGCGAGTCGGGAAATTCCGTTGGAAGATAACGGCATTTTTGCGGGCAGCCGCGACGAGTTCCGGCAACATCTCCACCCCAAGGAGATCATGGAACGGAAACTCCGAGGCGACCAGAAGCGGACGCCCTTTGCCACAACCGAGATCGACGAAGGTGAAGGTTGCCAGGGAGGGTAGGGCGCCTAAAGCCGTCCGAACGATGCTGGGCTGCGATCCGGCGTAGATAAACGTTCCGCCCGCTCCAGAGGGTCCGGGCAGCCCCGGGGAATTGAGGACTCCGCTGGTGTCAGTTTTGTGGCGTTGGTCGAAGGGATGCAACAGGTTCCATCCGATTCCGTAAACGGTTTTGAATCCGGGCCAGTTCTGGATCGCGCGGCGAACTGTGCGAGACCGAAGGACACTTTTGATTCCAGGTAGCTGGCCGCTATTCCGGAGTAACGATCCTAGTTCGTGTTTGAGTGACATGGTATTACAGGCCGGATGGAACGGGCTTGAGCCAATCGAAAGGCCAACCGGGCAGGTTGCGGGCAAGCATGAAACCGACCATTAATAGAAATATTAACATACCACGACGTGTTAGCCTAGTAGGATTCACATCGATTTGTGGCCAAGCGTTTGAGCGCCAGACACTCAGCGCGTAAGTGACAACAACGTAAAGAATCAGTGGTAACGCCGCGACGAACAGCGCGTTATCATGCAGGGCCTCGATAACGCGTCCATGGAGCAGCGCATGCATCGCCCGGGTGGTGCCGCAGCCCGCGCAATAAAGGCCGGTGGCGTTATAAAACAAACATTGCGGATACACGGAGTGGTGATTGGGGTCCACCGCGTAGAGAAATGCGGTCGCGCCGCCGCAGGCGCAAGCCGCCAGGGCGATCTGCGCACGCGCCGAAATGCAGCGGATGGCCGAAATGCTCCCCAATGAACGGGTCGCAGGATTACTCGGAGTCATTGGAGGTCTGCTCCATCACGGTAAGTTGGTGCGCCTTGATCATCGGAATGGCCAGCGAAAGAATGAAGATGAGCGAAATCACCAGCGCGATACCGGACAGGATCAAGCCGGCCACGGCGAGACCCCGGCCCGCCTGCTCATGGTGTTTATGAAGCTGTGAAAGTCCCAAGATGCATAACGGAAGCGCAATTAAGGCGAGGAACACGCCAATGCCGCAGGCGAAAGAAAAAATCAAACCGGCGAGTCCAAGGCCAAAGCCCCACGCACAAAGGCCGTTGGTCGGCCGCGCATGGGTATAATAGGGATCGGGCCGCGGAGCGTGCGGAAACACCGAGTGTGGCACCGGCGAGGCGGAGGGAAAAAGCGGATGCGTCGTCGCGCCCTGTGGCTGAGGCGCGGGTGGAGCTGGTATCGTGATCGGAGGCGCAAGCTGCGGGGGGATCGGCGGAAGGCTCGCGCTGGAGGGAAAGACTTCCTGGTAGCGTTTCCACGCCCAATTTTCGGTCGGCTGTCCGGTGTGCTCGATCACGTAAGTGTCGGATTTGACCGTGCCGTTCACGCGACGGGCGTGCAATTCCTCCAATGTCACCGGACCGACCGGTTTGGCCTCAGGGCCGGCGTAATACCAAGGCATGCTTCAATGACTAGCACGGGCTGGCATTAATTCCAGCTTCGCGCTCCACTGCCTCGATTAAAACCACTCCCGCTTGCTGGTTATATAAGTGGCGACGAAATCGGCGTCAGTCTTGGTCAGATAGATGATGCCTTCAATCAGGCCGATGAGGCCCATGAGGCTGTACCCGATTCCACAGGTGAAAGTGCCGACGCAGAGACTAACAACGAGCATGATAATGCCGGCCGTCGTGTAACCGAGATAGAATTTGTGGATGCCCAGGCCGCCGAGCAGGATCGCAAGTATGCCCGCCACGATTTTCTTTTCCGCGCCGGGAATTTGTGACGGCGGAATTGGGTCTGCCGAAATGGGATCTGCCATAGCTCCTCCTCGATTTGGTTGGTTACTGGGTGAGGTCTAATCCGGCTCGGCTTGCGAGGAAAGGAAATTATTCAGCTAAAATGACGCCGTGATCTTGCCTGTTAGGAAGTTGCGCCCAGATTGTCGGTATGGAATACCGTCGATTGGGCAAAGCGGGCGTGCAAGTCAGCGCGCTGTCACTGGGGTCGTGGGTCACGTTCGGCCAACAGATCAGCGATGATGTCGCCGCCGACCTGATGAAGACGGCCTACGATCAGGGCGTCAATTTTTTCGATAACGCGGAGGCCTATGCGGCGGGCCGGTCCGAAACGGTGATGGGCAATATCCTGCGCCAGATGGGCTGGTCGCACGAAACGCTTCCTCGTCTCGAGCAAGGTTTTCTGGGGCGGGAATCTGCCGAATCAGGAAGGGCCTGAGCCGCAAGCATGTGATGGAGGCTTGCCACAATGCGTTGCGCCGGTTGCAGGTCGAGTATCTCGATCTCTACTTTTGTCATCGGCCCGATCCCGAATACGCCGATCGAGGAGACCGTGCGGGCGATGAGCGACCTGATTCACCAGGGCAAGGTGCTTTATTGGGGCACGTCGGAATGGAGCGCGCAGGAAATCACGCAGGCGCATGCGGTCGCGCGCGAATGCCATCTCGTGCCGCCGACCATGGAGCAGCCGATGTACAATCTGTTTGGCCGGCATCGCGTGGAGAAAGAATACGCGCGGCTCTATACGGAGTACGGCATGGGCACGACGATCTGGTCGCCGCTAGCCTCGGGGTTGCTGACCGGCAAGCACAAGGCCGGTCCGCAGGAAGGTACGCGTGCGACGCTGAAGGATTACGATTGGCTCAAGGAACAGATTGCGCGCGAAGCAAAAGAAAAGGCAGGCAAAGTTGAACAAGCTGGCCGCGGTCGCGAAGGAGCTCGGCCTCAGCCTGACAGTTTTCTCCATCGCGTGGTGCCTGAAGAATCCGCACGTGAGCACGGTCATCCTCGGCGCTTCCAAGACTGCGCAATTGACCGAGAATCTCCAGGCCGTCGATGCGCAGGCCAAGTTTACTCCGAACGTGATGAAGCGCATCGATGAGATCGTGGGGATATAAGCTTGGAGAGCGTCTAGCTAACATTCAGTCATCCTGAGCTTGTCGAAGGATCAGTTCCGCTAGAACTGGACTCTGGATTGATTACCTCCTCCTCGCGACATCCCTTCCCGAGATTACAATCACTGCAAAGAGTCCGCAGACAATAGTTGTTTCAGCGACGGTCATAGACCGCCGCTACATGAAGAGATTCCGTCGCATGGAGTGCGACGGCTATCAGAACTGATCCTTCGACAAGCTCAGGATGATGGAGTTTCGATCCGACAAATTCCGTTCATTCCGTCAAAATTCAGCGACCTACTTCTCCGCCTTCCTCGCCAGAAGCTTCGACTTAAATTCCAGCTCGCCCTTGGTAGCGACGACTTCGACGCGTGAGTTGTCCGTGATCTCTCCACGGAGCAGCGCGCGAGAAAGCTTCGTTTCGAGTTCGCGCTGAATGATGCGCTTAAGCGGACGCGCGCCGTAAACCGGATCGTAGCCGCGCCGGGCGAGCAGTTCCTTGGCCTTTGTCATGGCTAACGGCCAGTTGATCACGCGAAGTGTGGGCTTCGCCATCGTCAGGGTTGATAAGGCTTTTACCGTCGATGAGGTGGTTTTCGCCGAGAAAGGGGACATGCTTCTTCTCGGAGCAAGAAGCTTGGAAGGCCTTAATCTCGCGGTTGATTCTCGAAAGAAAAAGTTAGTTACGGCAGGTCCTTTGCCGGTAGCTGTAGCGAACCTATAGCGCGTCCTTCCTCCGCGGCGGGCAGCAAGCGGTTGTGGAAGGTCATTTTGAAGCGGGCTTAATGAGGTTGAACGAATTGACGGCCGCTTGAAGCTGCGAATCCTGTACGGGATCGGCTTGGTTTTTGGCAGTCGCTATATCATACTGAAAGTTGCCGGAAATAAAGTTCACGCAATGGGTGTAAATTAATTTTCCATTGATAATTTTGCGCATTGTGTAGGCATAAGCGATGTGATCTTGAAAGGGTGCTCTACATTCATTTAAAATTTGAAAACCATCGGCAGTCAGACGGTTTTTAATTCCTTGGGCAAAAGCAGGATCGTCTACATGTACAGATGTAGGTACGGGTTGAGCGTTGATGATAAAAGTTCCGCCGTAAGGACGATGGGCGTCTATGATAAAATGGGGATTGTTTTTTAAAGTCCAATTGTAAGGAATTTGGCACTGAAAGTTTTGATCGCTGAAAGTAATCGTTCTAGCTGGCCAGGGTGCATACTTCCAAACCATGAAACCGAGGGCGATCAGGGCGAAGACCAGGCGGAGCGGGCGGCGAATGGCGGCCATGATTGACTAGGTAGAGGGGGCTTCCTAAGACCAACTTACTTGGATTGGGTCTTCTTGGCCAGCGGCTTGGTAGTGTCTTAATTTGAAAACTTCAAATTAAGACACTACCAGCGGCTTCGACTTGAATTCCAGCTCGCCTTTGGTGGCGACGACTTCGACGCGCGAGTTGTCGGTGATCTCGCCCTTGAGCAGCGCGCGGGAGAGCTTCGTTTCGAGTTCGCGCTGGATGATGCGCTTGAGCGGACGCGCGCCGTAGACGGGATCGTAGCCGCGCCGGGCGAGGAGTTCCTTGGCGGTGTCGGTGAGCTCGAGTTCGATGTGGCGCTCGGCCAGGCGCGTGCGGAGCAGGTTGAGCTGCAGGTCCACGATGCGCTCGATTTCCGTCAGCGTGAGCGGCTTGAAGAGGACGATCTCGTCGACGCGATTGAGGAACTCGGGCCGGAAGTGGGCGCGCATTTCGGCCATGACGGCCTCGCGCGTTTTCTCGTTGATCTCGCCGACTTTTCTCGGAGGCGTTTTCGATCAGGTGCCGCGAGCCGATGTTCGACGTCATGATGATGATCGTGTTCTTGAAATCGACCGTGCGGCCCTGGCTGTCGGTGAGCCGGCCGTCGTCGAGGATTTGCAGCAGCGTGTTGAAGACATCGACGTGCGCCTTCTCGATCTCGTCGAAAAGAATCGACGCAGTAGGGCTTGCGCCGCACCGCCTCGGTGAGCTGGCCGCCCTCGTCGTAGCCGATGTAGCCGGGAGGCGCGCCGATGAGCCGCGAGACGGCGTGCTTCTCCATGTACTCGCTCATGTCGAGCCGCACCATGTTTTCCTCGCTGTCGAACATCGACTCGGCCAGCGCGCGCGCCAGTTCGGTTTTGCCGACGCCGGTCGGGCCGAGAAAAATGAACGAGCCGATGGGCCGCTTCGGGTCCTTGAGTCCGGCGCGGGCGCGAATGACCGCGTCGGCGACGGCCTGCACCGCTTCGTCCTGGCCGATGACGCGCTCGTGCAAAATGGAATCGAGCCGCAGCAGCTTTTCCTGCTCGCCTTCGAGCAGCCGCGCGACGGGCACGCCGGTCCAGCGCGCGACGACCTCGGCGATTTCGTCGGCGGTGACTTCCTCCTGCACGAGGCGCGGGCCGCCCTTGCCGTCCTTCGCCGACTTGGCGATTTTTTCCTCGGCGTCCTTCAGCGCCTTTTCCTTTTGCGGCAGGACGCCGTAGCGAAGTTCGGCGGCGCGGTTGAGATCGTTGGCGCGCTGGGCCTGCTCGATCTCGGTTGCGGACCTGCTCGAGTTCCTCGCGCAGCTTGCCGGTCGCCTTCGATGGCCGCCTTTTCGCTCTGCCACTGGGCCTTGAGCTTGTCGCGCTCGGCCTGGACGTTGGCGATTTCCTTTTCCAGTTCGGCCAGCCGCTCCTTCGAGGCGGCGTCCTTTTCCTTCTTCAGCGCCTCGCGCTCGATGGCGAGTTGCGTCACGCGCCGCTCGAGGTTCTCGAGTTCCTCGGGCATGCTCTCGTTTTCGGTGCGCAATTTCGCCGCGGCCTCGTCCATGAGATCGATCGCCTTGTCGGGCAGAAACCGGTCGGTGATGTAGCGATGCGAGAGCACGGCGGCGGCGACCAGCGCGGCATCCTGGATGCGCACGCCGTGGTGGACCTGATACTTTTCGCTCAGGCCGCGCAAAATGGAGATGGTGTCCTCGACGCTCGGCTCGTCGACCTGCACGGGCTGGAAGCGGCGTTCGAGCGCGGCGTCCTTCTCGATGTACTTGCGATATTCGTCGAGCGTGGTCGCGCCGATGCAGTGCAGTTCGCCGCGCGCCAGCATCGGCTTGAGCATGTTGCCCGCGTCCATCGCGCCCTCGGCCTTGCCCGCGCCGACCATGGTGTGGATTTCGTCGATGAAGAGAATGATCTGGCCGGCCGACTTGATGACTTCCTGGAGCACGGCCTTGAGCCGCTCCTCGAATTCGCCGCGGAATTTCGCGCCGGCGATGAGCGCGGCGAGATCGAGCGCGATGATCTTCTTGTCCTTGCAGGCTTTCCGGCACGTCGCCCGCGACGATGCGCTGGGCGAGGCCTTCGACGATGGCGGTCTTGCCGACGCCCGGCTCGCCGATGAGCACGGGATTGTTCTTGGTGCGGCGCGAGAGGACCTGGATGGTGCGGCGGATTTCCTTGTCGCGGCCGATGACCGGGTCGAGCTTGTTCTGGCGCGCGAGCGCGGTGAGGTCGCGGCCATATTTCTGCAGCGATTCGTAGGTCGCCTCGGGATTCTGGCTGGTGACGCGCTGGTTGCCGCGCACCTCCTGCATCGCGGTGAGGAACGCGTCGCGCGTGATGTTCAGGTCGCGGAAAATGCCGGCGATCGGCGGTGTCCTTTTTCTCGTCGAACATGGCCAGGACGAGATGCTCGACCGAGACGTAATCGTCCTTCAGCTTCTTCGCCTCGTCCTGCGCGTGGACGAGAAGCTGGTTGAGCCGCTGCGTGATGCCGACCTGCCCGCTCGCGCCGGAGCCGCTGACCTTCGGGATGCGGTCGAGCGCCGCCTGCGTCTTGGCTGAGCAGCAGATCGAGCGAGACTTTCAGCCGCTCGAAGAGGCGCGGGACGAGGCCGTTTTCCTGGGTGAGCAGCGCGTAAAAAAGATGCTCGACGTCGACGGCCTGATTGCCGAGCCGGGTGGCTTCTTCCTGGGCGGAACCGAGCGCGGCCGTGGCCTGTTCGGTAAATTTATTTAAATCCATCCGTTAAAGTATCACCGATAGCCAATATGCAAATGGCGACAATATCTGGACTTTCCGATCGCTAAGGAGACTTGAGATATTTCGCCAGGAAAGTGGCCACGTCGGCCAGGATTTCGGCGCGACTGGGATCGATCATGGTACCCGGCACGGGCGCAAAACCATGATTCGCATTTTTGACGATAATGAACTCATGCGGCACTCCGGCCTTGGTCAGGGCGGCGTCAAAGACAGCCGATTGTGCCAGAGGAACCAGCGTGTCGGAATCGCCGTGGACCAGCAGCATCGGCGGATCGCCCGCCTTGACGTAGAAGACCGGACTGCCGCTTTTCCAAAGCGCCGGATCCTGGTCGCGCGGCACGCCGAAAAGTCCTTCGGTCAATCGGTGCGCCTCGGGTGTGTAGATATCCGGGGTAATAAAATCGGTTGGTCCATAGAAGTCGACGACTGCCTGGACCGCGCTGCTTACTCCGGGATATTCTCCGCCGGCCTGGTACTGCTTGATGTCGGCCATGGTTCCAAGACAGGCAACGAGATGGCCGCCCGCGCTTTCACCCCAGGCTCCGATGCGGTTGGGATCGACGTGATATTTTGCGGCATTGGCGCGCAGCCAGCGGACGCCGAGTTGGCAATCTTCAATCTGCGCTGGCCATTTCGCTTCGTTGCTCAGGCGGTACTCGATGGAGACGGCAAAATAGCCGGCTTGGGCGAGGTACGAGATGGGTGAAGACTTTTGACTCCCTTCGACCCAGCCGCCTCCGTGAATATAAATGATGGCCGACAGCGGTCCGGGTGCGTCCGTGGGAAAAGCAATTTCGGCGTGGAGATCGCGGCCGCCTGCGTGACCAAAGACGACATCGTGAAGCTCCGTGATTCCATTCGGCCCGGTCTGGGCGAGGGCGGACAGCATCAGAAAATGGGATGCGAACAGGTGGCCGTAAATTTTGGAAAGGCGATTTGGCATCGCATATCATAACGCCAAAGTCGCGGATGGGAAATGGTCATAAAATTTTGCCAAGCGGTGACCTGAGCTTAAGATAACTCGAAAGGTTAACATGAGCGCGACGATGACAAATCAAGTGGGCGTGGTTGGGGTGGGGCGCATGGGCGCGAATATGGCACGGCTGTTGGCCGAAAAGGGAATTGGCGTCTCAGTGCTCTACGATGTTCGCCGCGAGGCTGCCGTGGAGTTGGCGAAGGAACTCGGCTGCGAGGCGGCAGAAAAGCTGGCCGATGTCACGGCGAAGGCGGAGTTTATTCTCACCGTTGTGTCCGACGATCAGGCGATGCGCGATATCTTCATGAAACCGGGTGACAACCTGTTCGTCGACGCCACGGGCCGGACGTTTATCAATTTCGCGACCGTTTCGCCTCAGGTACATCTCGAAGTCGAAAAAGCGGCCCGTGACGCCGGCGCGGCGTCGATCGAGGCCTGCATGGCTTCAAGCATCACGCAAGCGCGGCAGGGGACGCTTTACCTGATTCTCGCGGGTGATTCCGCCGTGGTGAAGAAGGCCGTTCCCATCCTGGACGCTCTCAGCAGCGCGCGCCGATACGTCGGCGAAACCGGTCGCGCGGCGCAGGTGAAAGCGCTGGTCAACATGGTCATGAACATCAACACGGCCGGGCTCGCGGAGGGTCTTGCGCTCGGCGATGCACTGGGTATCGACCTCAATATGCTTCGCGAAATGTTTTCCCAGACCGGCGCCAATTCCCGCGTGCTCGAAACTGACGGCGCGGATATGCAAAACCGCGAGCACGACTGTTATTTCTCCGCGGCGCACGCAGCGAAGGATTCAGGCATCGCCCTTGCGCTGGCCAAGCAGGTTGGAATCAAGGTCCCGCTCGGCGAAGCCACGCTGGCCCAATATCGCCGTATGGTCGAAAAGGGGCTGAGTGAGCTGGACAAATCGGGTATCGCCGAATTGACCTTCAAGGGGCGCGGCGGAAAATAGCCTCACCTACAAAATCATTCCCGCCGCGACGGTATTATTCGTCTCCTGATCGATCAGGATCAGGCCGCCGGTGTTGCGGTTGATCGAGTAAGGATCGGCGAAGAGCGGCACGCGTGGTGCGCAGGCGGACGCGCCCGATTTCGTTCATGCCCAGGCTGCAGGTCCTTCTCGTTTTTGTGCAGCGTGTTGATGTCGATCTTGTAGCGCACTTCCTTGATCAGCGCCTTGCAGTCGCGCGTGGTGTGGCGCAGAAAATAGCGGCCGTGCGGCACGAGCGGCTTTTCGTGGAACCAGCAGAGCATGACGTCGAGGTCCTGCGTCGCCGTCGGCATGTTGTTCGGCTTCGCGATCATGTCGCCGCGGCTGATGTCGATCTCGTCCTCCAGCGTCATCGCGATCGACATCGGGCTGAACGCTTCCTTCACGTTGTCCTTCATCGTCGTGATCGACTTGATCCGGCTGGTGAAGCCCGGAGGGCATCGCCACGATTTCGTCGCCCGGCTTGAAGACGCCGCTGGCGACGCGCCCGGCAAAGCCGCGGTAATCGTGCCACTCGGTCGTTTGCGGGCGGATGACATACTGCACCGGGAAAGCGCGGGTCGACATGGTTGACGTCGCTGCCGATGTAGGTCGTCTCGAGCGTGTGAAAGGAGCGCGGCGCCGTCGTACCACGGCATGTTCTGCGATTTGTCGACCACGTTGTCGCCCTTCAACGCGCTGACCGGGATGAACCGGATGTCGGGCACGTCGAGGCGCGAGGCGAATTCCTTGTAATCCTCGACGATCTTGTTGAAGACCTCCTCGCTGTAACTCGACGAGGTCCATTTTGTTGACGCAGACGATGAGGTGCTTGATGTGGAGCAGCGAGGCGATGAACGAATGGCGGTGCGTCTGCTCGAGAATGCCCTTGCGCGCGTCGATGAGGATGATGGCGAGATTCGCGGTCGATGCGCCGGTGACCATGTTGCGCGTGTACTGGATGTGGCCCGGGCGTATCGGCGACGATGAACTTGCGCTGCGGCGTGGCGAAGTAGCGGTAGGCCACGTCGATGGTGATGCCCTGTTCGCGCTCGGCGCGCAGGCCGTCGGTGAGCAGCGCGAGATCGACCTGGCCGTCGCCGCCGCGGCTTTCGCTCAGGCGTTCGATGGCCTCGAGCTGGTCCTCGAAGATCGACTTGGAATCGTAAAGCAGCCGCCCGATGAGCGTGCTTTTGCCGTCGTCAACCGAACCGGCCGTGGTGAAGCGAAGTAGGTCCATAGAGAGAAAAAGAGTAGAAGTACCCGGCCTTCTTGCGGTCTTCCATCGCGTTCTCGCTGCGCTTGTCGTCGGCGCGGGCGCCGCGTTCGGTGATCGCGCGCCGCGGCGACTTCGGCGATGATTTCCTCGCAGCGTTGCTCGCGGGCGATTCGACCGCGCCGGTGCAGGTCGCATCGCCGACGGTGCGGAAACGGACCGTCCGCTTCTCGTATTTCTCGCCGGGCAGAAGCGTGTTGTAATTGCGTATTGGCCAGCAGAATGCCGCGGCGATCGACGATCTCGCGCTTGATGGCTGAAATAGAGCGACGGAATCTCGATCTTCTCCGCGGCGATGTATTGCCACACGTCCATCTCGGTCCAGTTGCTCAGCGGGAAGACGCGGAAATGTTCGCCGCTGATGAAGGCGGCCGTTGAAAATATTCCACAAGCTCGGGCCGCTGGTTCTTCGGGTCCCACTGGCCGAATTCGTCGCGGTGCGAAAAGAAGCGTTCCTTGGCGCGCGCCTTTTCCTCGTCGCGGCGGCCGCCGCCGATGCGCCGCGTCGGCGCGAAGTTCTTCCAGCGCGTCGAGCAGCGTCACGGTCTGCAGCCCGTTGCGGCTCGGGTTGACGCCCTTTTCCTCGGCGCAACGGCCCTTGTCGATCGAGTCCTGCACCGTGCGGACGAGCAGCCGCGCGCCGACCTTGTTCACCAGCCAGTCGCGATACTCGATCGTCTCGTCGAAATTGTGGCCGGTGTCGATGTGCAACAGCGGGAAGGGAATCGCCGCCGGATAAAAGGCCTTGCTGCGCCAGCCGCACCATGACGATCGAGTCCTTGCCGCCGGAAAAAAGCAGCAGCGGGCGCTCGAACTGGGCCGCGACCTCGCGCAGGACGAAGATCGCCTCGTGCTCCAGTTGCTTGAGATGGGACAGGTTATAGGAACTCATGGCGCGGAACCAACGAAGCTAGCGCGCGATGCGAATATGTCCAAGCACAAAAGAATATAGAGTTTCTAGAGATTCGCTCCAGCGGCGTGGTTTCCGTGTTCAGAATCGAGGTGCGGGTTTGGCGGGCGGTTCGAAGGCCGATTCCTTGCCGGTGAAGTTGGCGCACGGCGCCCGTCGCGGCCTTTTTGTAAAGCCCTTTCACGTCGCGCTTTCGGCAGGTTTCAAAGGAGCATTCGACGTAGATTTCGAGCAGGTTTTCCGCGCCGATAATGCTGCGCGCCAGTTCGCGGAACGATTCCTTGGGCGTGATGAACGAGTTGAGGCAGATGATGCCCGATTGCAGGAACAGTTTGGAGACCTCCGCGACGCGCCGGATGTTTTCCTCGCGGTCGGCATCGGTGAAGCCGAGGCCCGCGATTGAGCCCGTCGCGCACGTTGTCGCCATCGAGATGCGTCGTGACGAAGCCCTCCGCGAAGAGCCGGTCCTCCAGCGCCGTCGCCAGCGTGCTTTTGCCGGAACCGGAAAGCCCGTAGAGCCAGATCACCTTGGCGCGCTGGCGCAGCTTCGCCTCGCGCTCCGCGCGGCTCAGCATCTGCGCATAGATCGGATGAATGTCGGACATGGAAGAAGGAGGAATTTCGCACGGAGCCCGCCGAGTTCACAGAGAAAAAATGGGTAGGGACGCGAGTCCCTTCGTGACCGTGACTATATGGGACGGCAAGGACTGCCGTCCCTACCATGGTAGCCGCGCAAGCCACTATTTACAGATCCCGTCATCCTGAGCGAAGGCGAGCGGCTAGCCCACTTTTCCAGAAGCGGTGGGTCGAGCCGGAGCCGAAGGACCTACATGATATCAGGAAGAGTGAGGTCTTCCCAGCCAGGATTCATCCTCTCGATCAGCGCGATCTTCTTAGCTCGCGACCAGCCTTTCAGTTGCTTCTGCCTCGCGATGGCGATTTCGATGTCATGGAAGAATTCGTGATACACTTTCGCATTACCTCGTACTCACACAGATCGACGCCCGCGCACAAATCGGGTAGCCTCTCCCGCTTCCCCATGCGCGATCTCCTCCCCTCAAACCGGCCGCTGCTGATTCTTGCCCCGATGCAGGACATCACCGACCTGCCGTTTTGGCGCGTGATGTCGCACTATGGCGGGCCGGACGTCTATTACACCGAGTACTTCCGCGTCCACCGCGATTCGCGGCCGGAGAAATATATCCTCCGCTCCATCGAGGAAAATCCCGACGGCAAGCCGGTCATCGCGCAGATGATCGGGCAGGACCTCGAGGCGCTGCGGCGCACGGCGCTCGATTTGCAGAAGCGCAAGATCGCCGGCATCGACCTCAACTTCGGCTGCCCCGCGCCCATCGTTTGCAAGAAGGACGCGGGCGGCGGCCTGCTGCGCCATCCGGAAAAGATCGATGCGATCCTGCGCGAAGTCCGCGCCGCCGTGCATCTCCGCTTCACCGTGAAGACGCGCATCGGCTTCGATTCGCCCGACGAATTTCCCGCGCTGCTCGATCTCTTTCGCCGCCATCCCATCGACGCGCTGACCGTCCATGGCCGCACCGTGCGCGAGATGTACAAGCCGGTCGTCCACTACGACGCCATCGAACGCGCCGCGCGGCTGATGCCGTGTCCCGTCTTCGCCAACGGCGACGTGCGCTGCGTCGAGTCGGCGCGGCGCATCGTCGCCACCACGGGCGCGAGCGGCCTGATGATCGGTCGCGGCGCGATCCGCAATCCGTGGCTCTTCGCGCAAATCCGCGAGGCCTGGACCACCGGCGAAGTGCGGACGCGCCCGACGCTGGCTCGATCTGCGCGAGTACATCGACCGGCTCGACCGCGAGACGCGGCTGCCTGGCATGCGCGACGGCGGCCACGTCGGCAAGATGAAGAAATATCTCGGCTACATCGCGCCCGGCATCGGCGAAAGGGATGCGTTCTGGACCGAGCTCAAGCCGACGCTGACCCTGCGCGATCTGTTTGCCGTCTGCGATCGGCATCTCGCCGTGTCCGAGCCGTTTCCGCCTTTCCACGCGGCGCTGATTTGAGCTGTCGCCTCCTCCTCATAGGCTGGCAACCGGACCGCAGCTTGCGTTATATTGCTGGCATGGCCACGGTCCATGTAACTCCCAATCTGCAGCGCCATGTCGCTACGGAAACGGCTTCGGTAGACGGTCGCACCGTCGCGGAAGTCCTGCAGGCCTATCTCCCGCAATATCCCACGTTGCGCGGCTATGTGCTGGAGGACACGGGTGCACTGCGCAAGCACATGACGATTTTTGTCAATGGCACCTCCATCCAAGACCGGCAAAATCTCTCCGATCCAGTTCCCGCTGATGGCGAGGTCTACATCATGCAGGCCCTCAGCGGCGGATAAATCAACCAAAACAACCCAATCACAACATGTCTTCGCAATTATTGATCGGCACTCGCAAGGGGCTTTTTATTTACGAACGCAACCATGGGAAGTGGGTCATCACCCAAACCGCCTTTCTCGGTGCGCAAGTGCCCATGGTCCTGTCCGACCCGCGCGACAAGTCGCTCTATGCCGCTCTGAATCACGGCCATTTTGGGAGCAAGCTTCATCGCTCCCTGGATGGCGGCAAAAGCTGGACGGAGATCACCGCTCCGGCCTTTCCACCCAAATCCGCAGATGCACCCGACATCAAGTGTCCGATGCGCGGCATCCCAATTCCGTGGAACGTCGAAATGATCTGGTCGTTGGAAACGGGTGGTGCGGACCAGCCGGGCGTCCTTTGGTGCGGCACCATTCCAGGCGGCCTTTTTCACTCCAAAGATCACGGCCAAAGTTGGGACCTCGTGCGCTCGCTCTGGGATCGCCCGGAGCGTGCCAAGTGGATGGGCGGCGGCTACGATTATCCCGGGATTCATTCCATTTGCGTTGATCCACGCGACAGCCGCCGTGTCATTCTGGGAGTTTCCTGCGGCGGTGTTTGGGTCACGCGAAGACAGCGGCGCGACCTGGCAAAACCGCGCTCACGGCATGCGCGCGAGTTACCTGCCGCCGGAGCAGGGGGGCGATCCCGACGTCCAGGATCCCGCATCGCATGGTGCAATGTCCCGATGCGCCGGACCATTTCTGGGCCCAGCATCACTGCGGCATTTTCCAATCGACGGACAATCTGAAGGGCTGGCATGCGGTCGAGCCGGTGGCGCCGTCCGGCTTTGGTTTTGCGGTCGCGGTTCATCCGCGCGATCCCGCGACGGCGTGGTTCGTTCCCGCGGTCAAGGACGAGCTGCGCATTCCCGTCGACGGCAAACTGGTGGTCAATCGCACGCGCGATGGCGGCCGGACTTTCACCGCCTGCACGCAAGGGATTGCCGCAGGAACAGGCCTATGATCTTGTCTATCGCCACGCCTTGAGGTCGCGCCTGATGGCAACCAACTCGCGTTCGGTTCGACCACCGGCTCGCTCTGGTTTAGCGAAGACCAGGGCGATTCGTGGGAAACCTTGAGCTCTCATCTCCCGCCGATTTTTTGCGTGCGGTGGGTATAGGATGCAAATGACCGACGTCATCGTCATCGGCGCGGGCGCGGCGGGACTGATGTGCGCCATCGTGGCTGGTCAGCGCGGAAAATCGGTCGCTCGTGCTCGAGCGCGGCGAACGGATCGGCGCGAAGATTCTCATCTCAGGCGGCGGGCGGTGCAACTTCACCAATATCAATGCCGCGCCGGAAAATTATCTCTCCTCGAATCCCGACTTCTGCAAATCGGCGCTCGCCCGCTATACGCCGCGCGACTTCATCGCCCTGGTCGAGCGCCACGGCATCGCTTACCACGAGAAAAAGCTGGGCCAGCTTTTCTGCGACCATAGCTCGCGCGAGATCGTGGAGATGTTGCGCAAGGAATGCGATGCCGCCGGCGTGGAGATCAAAACCGGTGCGGACGTCACCGAGGTGCGCCGCGTGGAAACCGATGGTTCTTTTGAAGTGGTCACGCCGGGCGAAACTTTAAAGGCCAGGCGGCTGGTCATCGCGACCGGCGGACTTTCGCTGCCCAAGCTTTGCGCCACCGATTTCGCCTACCGCATCGCACGGCAGTTTGGACTCAAAGTGCTGCCGGTGCGCGCGGGACTCGTTCCGTTCACCTTTGGCGGAGCGGATCTCGAATTCTGCCGCGCGCTCAGCGGCGTCTCGGCGCCCTGTTCCGTGCACGTGAACGCATCGGAAAAATCGCGCGGTCCGCGATTTACCGAGCACTTTCTCTTCACCCATCGCGGCTTGAGCGGCCCGGCCATGCTTCAGATTTCCTCCTACTGGCAAGCCCCCGCCGATTTATCGCGTCAATCTCTTTCCCGATGACGATGCGCGCGCGTGGCTGGAGGAAAATCGCGACGTCGGGCATGCGACTCGATACGCTCCTGGCCAAGCGGCTGCCGGAACGCTTCGCGACAGCATGGACGGTCCCGCTGGCGCCGCTCCGTCCCGTCGGCGATACTCCACGCAGGAACTCGACGAGATCGCGCATCGACTGGAAAACTGGACGCTGCGTCCCGCCGGCACGGAAGGTTACGCCACGGCGGAGGTCACGGTCGGCGGCATCGATACGCGCGAGCTTTCCTCCAAGACGATGGAGGCGCGCGCAAGTGCCGGGACTTCATTTTATCGGCGAGGCGGTCGATGTCACGGGCTGGCTCGGCGGATATAATTTTCAGTGGGCCTGGGCTTCCGGTCACGCCTGCGGGATGGCAGTATAAAAAATCATTGTCATCCTGAACTTGTCGAAGGATCTCTAACTATTTTGCTCGAACGTGCTTGAAGAAGGAATAGTGAGAGTTCCTTCGACAAGTTCAGGATGACAGGCTTTAAAATAAGGCCTTACGGCCTTGACTGATACTAAGGCGGAGTATTCTGAGCAGCTTGCCATGTGAGCATCGAGGATGGCTTTTAGAAAGAAGATGAAATCACGAAACCTTTCCCGATCACCCAACCCGGAGGAACTTCTCCGCCGCGAGGCGCTGGAAGAAGTCCGCGCCGTCTACCGCGAACTCGAAAGCCGTCCCATCGAGCGCGCCTGCACGCGCCTCACGGAATGCTGCCAGTTCAAGCTCACCGGCCGCACGCCTCAACTCACCAAGGGCGAAGCCGTCCTGGCCGCGCGGGCCTTGCGTGCGTCAGGACGAAAAACGCTGCTCGAACGCGACCGACGGCGCGTGCCCGATGCTGCGGGAAAACGGCGCCTGCATGATTTATCAGGATCGCCCCTTTGGCTGCCGGACCCATTTTTGCGCGGCGGCAGGAGGCCCTTATGCGCGCGGCGAGGTGATCGATCTTATTCGCCGACTCGAAACCGTCGATGCGCGCCTGGGTGGTTCGGGTCCGCGTGCGATTGATGCCGCGGTTCGAAATGAGATGCCGAGGTAGTCCGCGCTCTCCGAGCGGGTCCTCGTGGGCAACTTGTCAGCCCGCTCGATTCAGGCTATGCTCCCGGCCGTTCTCCGAATGAAACTACTCGCCTACTCCAAGTGGGACATCGTCCCGGTCCTTTGCGGCCTGGCGCATTTTGCGTTCGTGCTGACTTTTTTCGCCGTCTTTCCCATCGCGCCGTGGTGGGTGCTGGTCAGCATGGGCTTCACCTATTCGGTCAGCATTTCGTGGAACATCAACGGCATCTCGCACAATTTCCTGCACAATCCCTATTTCAAATCGCACCTGCTCAACCGCATTTTCAGCCTGATCGAATCGCTCGCGATGGGCTTTTCGCAGACCTTCTACGAATACGTCCATCAGCGCCATCACATGGGCAACAGCGACCGGCCCGACGAGCATGGCGAGACGATCGACTGGCTTTCCATCTACCGGCATGGCCACGACGGCGAGGCGGAGAACATCTGGAGCTACGTTTTCCTCAGCTATTTCCGCGACGATCCGAAGGCCATCTACCGCGAGATCGCGCGCCGCAATCCGTCGGATGCCTTCTGGGGCGTGTTCGAGATCGTCGCGTTCCTCAGCTTCTTCGTCCTGCTCGGTTTTCTGAACTGGCACTTCATCGTTTTCTTCCTGCCGTTCTATTATTTCGGCCACTGCCTCTCGTATCTCAACGGCTATTACCTCCATTATCGGCGGCAATCCCGACAAGCCGATCGCGTGGGGCGTGAGCAGCTATCACAAGCTCTACAACTGGCTTTGGTTCAACAACGGCTACCACGCCGAGCATCATTTCCGCCCAAGATGCACTGGACCAAGATGGACGATTTTCATCGCCAGATCGCCGACCAGCAGCGCCGCGAAGGCGTGCGCGTGATCATCGCCGCCGCACGCGCTTGGCTTTCTCGACCCCGACCTTGCCGGAAAAAAGCCGGCCGCTGCAGCCGGAAGCCGACTTGCGCGCGCACCAGTGCCGTATTCCGAAGTCAACGCTTGAACTGGTTATCCCAGACTTGCATTGCATGGTTTCGGCCCGTAATCTTTCAGCACTGTAATGGAATGACGGCGTTGGAATGATCTTCTTCGCTTACCCACTGCCGCTGACAATCCACCTGTATCATTCGCCTATGCACAAGGAAGTCTGTCTCTCCACCTCCGCAGACTACGCCGGGATGGGGCTCTCAGCTCGACGTCCATCGCGCGTCAGGCGAGCGAGCCCGCTTCCCAGATTATTTCGGTGGCGACTTCCTTCGGCCGGGCCGTGGTGGCCAATCGCGTTCCGGAAGCCGATGCCGCAGACGTGGGCGGCCGGCCTGCAGCATCAGGCCAACGATCATCGCTATTACGAGCTGACCCACGATGCGCTCGGCCATCAGTTCGAGCACTATTATCTTCTGCTCCAGGACCACACCGGCAAGACGCGCGCGATCCAGCCATTTCTCATCGTCAACCAGGATCTCGTCACCGGCATGCCCAAGGCGATCCGCCGCGTGATGGACAAGATCCGCCAGCAATTTCCCTCCACGCTCGTCATGCGCATGCTCATGGTCGGCTGTTCCGCCGGGCGAGGGGCATCTCGTGCGCGATCGAGACGACCGGCAGCGTCGAGTGGGTCGCGCAGGCGCTGAGCGAAGCGCTGCATCCGGTCGCGCGCCGATTCAAGGCGGCGATGATCGTGATGAAGGATTTTCCCAAGAGCTACCGCAAGTCGCTGCGCCCGATGCGCCGCGCCGGCTATGCGCGCGTGCCCAGCATGCCGGGCTCGCGGCTCGATCTCAATTTCAAGAACTTCGACGAGTATCTCCAGACCAAGCTCAGCCACAAGACGCGCAAGAATCTCCGCAGCAAATATCGCAAGGCCGCGCGCCGGCGCGCCGGTGACGATGGAAGTCGTCTCCGATATCGAGCCGCACATCGACGAGCTTTTCCCGCTCTATCAGCAGGTGCTGGAGCGGTCGCAGTACAAGTTCGAGGAGCTGACGAAGTCCTACTTCGTTCAGATCAGCCGCCGCATGAGCGAGCGCGCGCTCTTCTTCATCTGGCGGCAGAACGGCAAGGCGGTCGCGTTCAGTTCCTGCGCCGGTCACGAGGGCGTGCTGCGCGACCACTACATCGGCCTCGATTACACGGTCGCGCTCGATCAGCATCTCTATTTCGTCACCTTCCGCGACATCGTCACCTGGGCGATCGAGAACAAGTACCACACCTACTACAGCGCGCCGCTCAATTACGAGCCGAAGTATCACCTGCGCCACGACCTCGTGCCGCTCGATCTCTACGTCCGCACGTCGTGGGACTGGATCAACCCGCTCTTCCGCTTCGTCGTGCCCTACCTCGAGCCGACGCGCTACGACCCGATGATCCGCAAGTTCGCCAACGCGCATGAGTTGTGGTGAGCGGGGGCCTTGTCCTCGTCGTTAAGACCATTGCGTCGCGTGCACAGCAGGCTTCAGGATGATGGAATTTCTTATGAGATGACATCGGCCAACCAAGTCTTTTTCCGCACCGATGACGCCTGGGATTTCATTCCCCGAGGACCGCGGCCCCGCCTTGCCGGCGATCGATGTGCGCGAGGAAGCCAAGGGCGCTGCGCTTCATCACCTCGCAAAGCAAGATCGACGCGTTCGCCGCGAAGCACGCGGCCGATTTTCGGCCCTTCACGCTTTTCGGTTCCGGCGATTTCCATCACCTGAGCGCCGTCTGGACGCGGCAATTCCGCGAGCCGTTCACGCTTCTCTCCTTCGATAATCATCCCGACTGGGACATCCGCCCGCCCCACTGGTCGTGCGGCGCCTGGATCAATCGCGCGCTGGAAAATCCGCGCGTCGAAAGCGTCAGCATCTGGGGCTGCGGCAATTTCGAGTGCAATTTCCCGTGGCGCTTTCTCGGCAATCGGCGCGCGGCCAAGACGCATCGGCTCTCGTCTATCCCTGGCGGCAAAGGCGGGTCCGCTATCCGGCCTATTTCAATCCGCTGCGGATCGGCAACTGGAAAACGCTCTTCCGCGACTGGCTCGATCATCATCACGACCACAAGGTTTATGTCACCATCGACATCGATTGCCTCGTCTCCGGCGAGGCGATCACCAATTGGGAAAACGGCCGCTTCACCTGCGACGATCTCGTCTGGGCCCTGCGCACGTTGCGCGAAAAAGTGGAAGTCATCGGCGGCGATCTCTGCGGCGGCTGGTCGCGCCCGCTATCGAGACGCCGTTCCAAAAGCTCGCCGGCTGGTTCGACCATCCCGCTCGCGCACGAGCCGAACCGGCAGGATTTGCGTCTCCAGCAATCTCGTCACGCTGGAACGGCTCTGGCCCGCGTTGACCGGTGGTCGTCAGCCTAAGTCTGACGCGCTGGTTCGCAGCTTCCGAACAGCTTCGCTTTGATCGCGCTAAACTTCTGCTATGTCGACCGCTTGCATTCAATCTCATGAACAAAAAGAAAACGACCGGATTTTTCGCCTACACCCCCTGGGACGCCCTGCCCGCCATCGCGGGCGTGCTCAACGCCGTGTTTGTCGTGCTTTTCTACATGGCCTTCGCCTACTGGCACGCGCCGTGGTGGGTGCTCATCTGCATGGGCTTCACCTTTTCGGTCAGCATCGGGTGGAACATCAACAGCGTCTGCCACAACTTCATCCACAATCCGTTTTTCGTCTCGCCGCCTGCTCAACCGCGCTGTTCAGCCTCATGCAGTCGCTCGCGCTCGGTTTTTCGCAGGTCGCCTATGACGCCGTCCACGCCCGGCATCATCGCGGCAACAGCGACAAGCCCGGATGACAACGGCGACACCATCGACTGGGTCTCCATCTATCGCCACAGCCACGATCACGACGACGCCGAAAGCGTCTGGACCTACACGTTCCTCAGCTATCTGCGCGACGATCCCTTCGCCATCATCAAGGAACTGAAGGTCAAGGAGCGAGTCGGAAGCCCGTCTGGGGCATCATCGAGATCGTCGGGTTCATGGCCTTCTACATCGCCATGTTTTTCGTGAACTGGAAGTTCATGCTCTTCTTCATTCCGTTCTATTACTTCGGCCACTGCCTCTCCTACCTCAACGGCTACTACCTCCATTACGGCGGCGATCCCGACCAGCCGATCGCGTGGGGCGTGAGCAGCTATCACAAGCTCTACAACTGGCTTTGGTTCAACAACGGCTACCACGCCGAGCATCATTTCCGCCCCAAGATGCATTGGACGAAGATGAAGGAATTCCATCGCCAGATCGCCGCCGACCAGGAAGCCGCCGGTGTGCGCGTGATCAAGCCGCCGCATGCGCTCGGCTTCCTCGATCGCATCCTGCCGGAGAAAAGCCGTTCCGTCATGGCCGAGCGCGCGATCAAGATCGCCAAGGAACTCGAGGCGCGGCAACTGCAAAAGGTTTAATTCGATCCGTCATCCTGAGCTTGTCGAAGGATCAGCTTCCGTAGATATCGCTTGGGGACGGCGAGCTTGAATAGGAAGCATTTGATTCTGAACCGATCCTTCGACAAGCTCAGGATGACCGAAGCTTTAAAATGCACGACCAAATGCCTGCCGCTGCCCTGCCCAAACCGGCGCCGGGTCTTTTCTGGAATCCCTATCTCCAGATTTTTCTCACCGTGCTGCTGACGGCGGCCGCGCAAATCCTTCTCAAGGTCGGCGCCGATTATAGCGCCGCGAATAACTCCGTCTGGAGCTGGCTCGGTCTGCGCGGAACTCGGCTCCGGCTGGACGTGGCTCGGCATCTTCGCCTTTGTCGCCAGCTTCGGCGGCTGGCTCTACGCGCTCCGCTTTCTGCCCCTCGGCCTCGCCTTCGCGCTCACCAACGGCGTCCACATTTTCGTGCCGCTCGGCTCGTGGCTTTTCCTGGGCGAACACATCAGCCTGCTGCGCGGCAGCGGCATCCTCATCATCATCGCGGGCATCCTGCTCCTCGCGCAATCGGTCGCGAAGGTGGAGGAAAAAGTATGAGCCTGCTCGCCTGGATGCTTGTCATCATTTCGCAACTGGCGCTCGTCGCCGGACAGATCTTTCTCAAGCGCGCCATGTCCCGCCGCGAACATGGCGGCGAAAAGGCGCAGGGCTGGGTCGGCACGCTCGTCATCGGCATCGCCACCATGACCGTCTGGTTCCTGCTCTGGCTCGGCGTCATGCACCAAGTCGAACTCAGCAAGCTCATGCCGCTGGAGGGAATCAGCCCGCTGCTCATCGTGCTCGGCGCAGCTATCTTCCTGCGCGAGCGCCTCAACTGGCGCGGCTGGGCGGGGGTGGGCCTGACCTGCGTCGGTGTTTTGCTTGTCTCAGCGAGTTGACTTCGTAGCCGCCGCCGTGAGGGGGTGGACCACGCTCTAACGAGCGCGGCTACGCACCGACGACCTTGCCCTATCTCGAAGACACGTCATTCTCTTCATATGCGTTGGACCTCCCTGCTCATCGGCTTTCTCTTTCTCACCTTTCTCCCCGTTCACGCCGGCCATACCGCTCCCAAGGTTTTCCTGCGCGTCCATGTCCAGACCACCGGGCAAGGTCTTTCCCCCCAGGAGGCCACAACCATCACCATCCCGCCCGACAACGAACAGATTCAGATCCGCACGTTGCCCGAAGTTACCGAGCAAGAACTCATCGACGTGCAGCAGGACACCTCAGGGGTGCATTTGCATTTCGACCACGTCGGCCAGGTCAACCTGAGCGCGGTGACGGCGCAAAACCAGGGCCGCATTCTCGTGATCATGATCGACGGCTATGTCGTCTACGCGCCGCTCATCGACGAGCAGATTACCAACGGCGAACTCGACATCCCTCACCAAATTCCGGTGTCAATTTTGCAACTGCTGCAAAGTGTCGCGCAGCACAACGTCCGGCAGGCGGCGAAAAGCTAGAGCGTTTTAAGAATCATGCCCACGTTTGGGTAGACGGACTACTTGTTGTCAGGGTGCACAAGCGCGCAAGTCGCGTCAGCGACTTTAATTAAAAAGTCCGTCATCCTGAGCCTGTCGAAGGACCTCTAACTATTCCCTCGTTCGATATCGCTTGAGCAAATAGCTAGAGATCCTTCGACAGCGCCGAGACGAACTCGGCTTGCTCAGGACGACATGCCTCTAGTTCGACCTACCGCGCCCTTCAATATCCTTTACATCCAAGGGTAATCGCACAGACTAACCAGCTTTCCTCATGTCATTGAAAACACCACTTCGCTTCGGTCTGCCCAAGGGCAGCCTGGAGCAATCGACCCTTGAACTGCTCGCCCGCGCCGGGTTCAAGGTGCAGTCGTCGAGCCGTGGCTACAAGCCTTACATCAACGACCCCGATCTCGATGCCCGCCTTGTCCGCCCGCAGGAAATGAGCCGCTACGTCGCCCAGGGCTTTCTCGATTTCGGCATCACGGGCAAGGACTGGATCCAGGAAAGCGGCCACAAGGTCGAGGTCATGTGCGACCTCGCCTACAGCAAGGCGACCGCGCTGCCGGCCCGCTGGGTCATCGCCGTGCCGGAAGATTCCCCGATCAAGAGCGTGCGCGACTTGCAGGGCAAGCGCATCGCCACCGAGCTGGTCGAGACGACCAAGCGTTACCTCGCCGAGCACAACGTCACCGCGGAGATCGAATTTTCCTGGGGCGCGACCGAAGTCAAGGTGCCCGAGCTGGTCGATGCCATCGTCGACCTGACCGAAACCGGCTCCTCGCTGCGCGCGAACAAGCTGCGCATCGTCGAAACCATCATCGAGAGCTACCCGCAGTTGATCGTCAACCCGGCGGTTTATGCCGATCCGGAGAAGCGCAAGAAGCTCGAAAACCTCAAATTGCTCCTGATCGGCGCCCTGAACGCGCGGGAAAAAGTGGGCCTCAAAATGAACGTGCCCAAGCAGGTGCTGGAAAAGCTTTCCGCCACGCTGCCCGCCCTGCGCAATCCGACCATTTCTCCTCTGGCCGACCCCGACCTGGACCGCGGTCGAAATCATCATCGACGAGGCCGTGGTGCGCGACCTGATCCCCCGTTTGAAGGAACTGGGCGCCGAAGGAATTATCGAATATCCGCTGAATAAGGTTGTCTATTAAGCGGAAGCACCTTTACAACGACCGACTCTACTTTTTATGGGTTCAATCAAAAAACGCCGCAAAGCCAAAATCGCCAAACATAAGCGCCGGAAGCGCATGAAGGCGAACCGGCACAAGAAGCGGTTGCGTTACAAGGCTTAGTTTATAGATTTCAGGTTGTGCCTGGAATCTGCCTGAATAACTTGCGGGATCTGCGCCCGAACGTTGCGCATCGCTATCGTGCTGCCCTCAAGGCGGTGCTGGCGTTTCTCTTTGGGGCTGGGGGCTCGATTCGCCAGCCGGAACTCCATGCCCAGACCGTGCCGTCGCTTTCCGCGCTGCCAATGCGTCGCAACTCCCGTCAGTCCATTTGACCGATGCGCAGGACCGGATTTCGGATGGCCAGCTCAGTCCCGTTGCCGACGCGCCGAAGCCGCGCCAATGCGCTCTATGCCGAGGCCATGCTTCTGCCCGATGCGGCCTGCCAGCGACCAGCAGCAAGCCCTCGATCTTCTTCGCCAGGTCGTCGCGCTCGATCCCCCTTCATCGATGCGCCAGGTCAAGCTGGCCAATATTCTTCTCCAAACCGGCCAGTTCGACGGCGCTGAGCCCAGCTCCAGACCGCCGCGGCGGCCCATCCCGATTCGGTCCCGATCGAGGTCGCGCTCGGCTACACGCAGCACTGCGCGGCCAGAATGACGACGCGCAGCGCCTTTGCACGCGCGCCCTGGCCGCCGATTCCGAGCCAGTCCGTCGCCATGCGCGTCCTGCTGGAAATCGCGGCTGACCAGGACGACCTCGCCGGCGGCGTGCTGCACATCGAGGACATCCTGAAGGCCGGCGGCTCCGACGTGCCCGCCTCCGCGTGGCTGACTCTGGCCGGCTTTACCTCGAGGTCGCCCGGGGCGAGCAGCATTCCGCCGAGCAACGATGTCATTCTGCACACGCGCCTGCCGATTCTTCAGCAAGCCGCCGCCCAAGTCGCCGCCAGACTGTCGACACGCTCACACTTCTGGCCGAAACCTACCGCGAGCTCGGCCGCAAGGTCGAGGCGCTGAAGACGCTTCGCCGCGCCCGTTGCGCTGGAACCTTCCAATGTCGACGTCGTGCTCCATTGCGCCGACCTCGAAACCGATCTCGGCAGAAACCGCGGGCGCGATCAAGGACTACGAAACGGCCTACGCGCTGAATCCCGATCTGCCCGGCTTGCGCGAAATGCTCGGCAGTCTCTACCTCGACAACCACCGCTACGACGATGCAGCCCGTCTTTTTGAGGAGGCGCTGACCGACTCACCGGGAAATCCCGGTCTCGAGATCGATCTCGGCATCGCCTACGAGCAATCGCATCAGCCCGACAAGGCGCAGGCCTGTTTCCAGCGCGTCTTCGATTCGCGTCGACTGTCCGCCCGAAGCCTATCTCAAGCTTGCCGTTTTCCAGACTCGAGCACGAGGAAGTGAAGGAAGCCGGCCAGACGCTCGCCTCGGCGCAGGCCCATTTCCCGCAGTCGGCCCGGATCCGTTTTTACGAGGCGATCCAGCATCGGTACGAAAAAAATTATGCCGCCGCGCTCGACTGCCTCGCCCAGGTCCGCACGCTGGCCACCGGCGCCGAAGCGGACGTGCTCGATCCCGGCTTACTATCTCGAGAATGCGCTGACGCTGAATCTGGCCGGGCAAAAGGACGCAGCTCGAAGCCGTCCTGCGCGAAGGCGCTGGCCAAGTTTCCGGACAATCGCCGATCTGATGAACGAGCTCGCCTATTTCTGGGCCGACCAGGGCAGCCATCTGCCCGAGGCGCTCGCGTTGAGCCGCC
Source organism: uncultured Verrucomicrobiae bacterium (assembly GCA_963812985.1). GTDB lineage: Bacteria > Verrucomicrobiota > Verrucomicrobiia > Methylacidiphilales > UBA1321 > JABDGH01. The sequence goes on along the minus strand of CAWEXI010000005.1, from coordinate 589,985 downwards.
GCGCCGCCGCGCTCGAACCCGACAACGGCCCGATCCTCGACACCTGCGGCTGGGTCTATTTTCAGATGGGTCAGGCAAAAGATGCATTACCGTACTTGCAACGGGCCGCCTTTATGACCAACAATGACCCCGTGGTTTTACAACATGTTGGAGATGCTTATTTGAAACTCGGCCTCAGGCGCGAAGCCATCGCCACCTGGACCCGTGCCCTCGAAAAGGATCCCCGCAACGGCGATCTTGCCAACCGGATAGACGCCGCCCTGGCGCAAGCGAAAAATGCTCACCTACGCTCCGCGCCCAACTCCTTAAATTCCCGCCGACCTCCCTCCTGCTTCTCCTGACCTTTTGGCTGGGGCTGTTTTGCTGGACGGGCCCGGTCTCGGCGCAATTTCACTTTCACGATTACGGCCCGCAGCCCCGGCTCACTCCGCCCGATGCCATCCAGGCCCGCGGCGCCGTTGCTGGTCGACGCCAAGACCGGGGAAGTCCTCTACGCGCGCAATCCCGACGAGCGCCTGCTCCCCGCCAGCACGACCAAGCTGATGACCGCGCTCATCGTCTACGAAAAACTCGGCGGCCTGCAGCGGCAGCGTCACCATCGACGGAGGACGACCGCGCCGAGCCGAGCAACATCCCGGTCGTGCCCGGCGAAACCATCTCGGTCAACACGCTTTTCCACGCCCTGCTCATCGAATCGGCCAACGACTCGGCCCGCGCGCTGGGCCGCTCCGTCGCCGGCAGCAACGACGGCGTTCGTCGACATGATGAACCAGCGCGCGCTGGCCATGGGACTTTTCAACACCCACTTCTATAATCCCAACGGCCTGCCCGCGCCGGCCGGCACGCACTACACCAGTTGCGCCGACCTGATGAAGATCTTCCAGGCCGTCCTGCAGCTATCCCGATCTGCGCGAGATCTTGAGCACGAAGGAATACACGATCGACACCGCCTCGGGCACGCACGTCCTGCGCAATCATAACCGGCTGCTCGGCTATTATCCCGGCATGGGCCCGGCCAAGACCGGCTGGACGGTCGCCTCGCGCCACACCTACGCCTGCGCCGTCACGCAGAATGGCCGCACTATTCTGCTCACCCTGCTCGACAGCCCCGACAAGTGGAAGGACGCCCAGATTCTTTTCAACTGGGGCTTCGCCCAAGCCGAGACGCCACCTTCCGCTCCGAGCGGCATGGCGAATCCGTAACGGCTGTCCACGCCGTGCGACGGTACGTTCGCTCCTAAATTGTAGTTCTGAAAGAGGAATTCTGTCATCCTGAGCTTGGCGAAGGATCAGTTCAGCAAGAAGCAGCAGCCTTTCGATTTCCTAATACGCAGTCGGTGGCTTCTTGTCGCCCTCGGCAACCCGGACAACCAGTTGTCCGGGCTACCACATTATCTCTGGTTATTCGTTACTCCACGGCGCGGCTCGTCGAATCCTGAGGCAGGCGAATCAAAAATTCTGTGCCCTGCCCCGCCTGGGTCTCAAACGTGATCTTCCCTCGGTGCGCGTTCACCACATTGTTCACGATCGCCAGGCCAAGTCCCGTCCCGTCCGGTTTTGCCGTAGGTGACGAACGGCTCGAAAATCCGGGGCTTGATCTCCGCCGGAATGCCTGGCCCGTTGTCCCGCACCGACAGGTAGAGCATCGAGTCGCTCACCCAGGCGCGCACATCGATGCGTCCGCCCGGCCGGGAACTCAGCGCCTGCACCGCGTTGGAGACGAGATTCTGCAGCACGCGCAGCAGGCGCATCGAATCGATCTCGATCTCCGCCGGATCATCCTCGACGCTCAGCGTCGATGTCCGACCGGCCGGAACGATTCCTCGTTGAAGCGAGGAATTGCCGCAGCAGCGTGCTCGTGTCGGTGCGTTCCAGGTGCAGCTTCGTTTCGCCGCGCGAAAATTCCAGCAGCTCACCCGCCATCGCGATCAGCCGGTCGCATTGCGCCTCCATCTTCGCGCAGCAATCGATCGTCTCCGGATCGGAGTGATTGATGCGGATCAGGTCGACGGACGAAAGAATCACCTGCACCGGGCTGCGCAAATCGTGCATCAGCGAACTGGCCATCTCGCCGATCAGCGAGAGCTTTTCCTTTCGCACCACCTCCTGCACGTAGAGATCGTTCGGTCCTGCGCAGCAGGGCGAGCACGTTTTGGAAACAGATGCAGCGTCAGCGTGACCGGCTCGGTGATCAGCACCTCGAACAAATCGGCGTGTCGGAATCCACGCAATGGTGGTCGGCCCGCGCGCGCGCGCGTCGGTGCTGCGGCCCTGGCCGTCCAGCACGGCGACTTCGCCCAGAAATTCGCCCGCCCCAAACGAGTCGAGAATCTGCTCCTGGCTCGCCGGCCGTCTTGACGATTTCCACCTCGCCCTCCAGCACCAGGCAAACGCCCTTCGGCGGAATCACCCTCGCGGAAAAGATACTCGCCGTCGACGAGCTCCTGGTAGATCAGATGACCAATAAGCCGTTCCCGCCCGGCGGCGGAAAATCCCTCAAGAAACCGATTTGCGCGTACATCCATGGTTCAAGACATCTGTTAATCGTTCAGTTTTGGAACAAAGTGAATATGCCCACCTTGGCCCGTTGTGCAATGAAATGCCTTGGCGCGGGGGCACTTATCGCGCTATTTATTGAATGTTCAACCCCATTTCCCGAAAGGATATTTATGCCGCAAGCCATCATGGAAACCAGCAAGGGCACCATCAACCTCGAACTCTTCGACAAGGACGCGCCCGGAACCGTCAAAAATTTCACCGACCTCGCCAAGAAGGGCTTTTACGACGGCCTCAACTTTCACCGCGTGATCAAGGATTTCATGATCCAGGGCGGCTGTCCCACCGGCACCGGCACGGGCGGTCCCGGCTACAAGATCAAGTGCGAGATCAACACGCAGAAGCACACGCCCGGCACGCTCTCCATGGCCCACGCGGGCAAGGACACCGGCGGCAGCCAGTTCTTCATCACCCACGTCGCGACGCCGCACCTCGACGGCGTCCACACCGTCTTCGGCCGCACCAAGGACATGGCCGTGGTCAACGCGATCAAGCAGGGCGACAAGATCATCTCGGTCAAGATCGTCGACTAAGGGTAGGGACGGCAGTCCCTTGCCGTCCGACTCTCAGTGGTAGCCGCCGCTGTCCCTAGCGGCGGTGGCTTTCTCCGAGGTGGCCGTCGGACCTGCGGTTGGCAGAAGTTTCCCTCCGTAGCCGTGCTCGTCAGAGCGTGTCTTGCAGAGGTAGCTGTCGGCCTACCTACACACTCTAGAACGCCGCGACTATCCGCTCGAAGCGTCTCGCAATCAAGCTGAACTCACGAAAATCTTGTCTAACTCTTGAATGCTTTTTTTAGTCGCATTTCTGGTCGCACTGGTCGCAGATTAGGATTGCCACCAAAACGACCTTACCCGGAGCAGTTCCCTTTGGTCTTCACTGCGTTACCAAAAGGCTCCGAAGGTAGCTGTCGACCTACCTGCACACTCTAGAACGAAATTCAGGCTACCGCTAAGAGCATAACTATCAAGCGTAACCCTGCGGGATTAGGTCTAACTCCGTATTACTCTTTGGGTCGCAATTCTGGTCGCAGTGATCGCAAATTTGGTCGCATTTCTACGGAGGCTTGCATACGCAACTAGTCATCCCCAGCATCCGGCAACGCCGGCAAAACTCGCTGGAACGCGTGTTCGAGTTCCAAGCGTTCAGGTTGCGAGAATCACGGATAGCTTTTTAACAATCCGTCATCCTGAGCGAGGGCGAGCGGAGGGCTCCTTTTCCCAAAGAATTTTCGCCGAGCCGGAGTCGAAGGACCTTGCTACTATGACCTCATGCGGGAGCACGGCGGATGGGTCTACATCATGAGCAGCCACTCGCGCTGCCTTTATATTGGCGTGACGAGCGATCTCCACGGGCGCGTTTGGGAGCATAAGAACGGGGTCTACGAGAGCTTTAGCAAAAAAATATAAAACGCATTACCTCGTCTATGAAGAATTCTTCCATGACATCGAATCAGCCATCGCACGTGAGAAACAACTGAAGGGCTGGACGCGGGCCAAGAAGATCGGGCTTATCGAGAAATTGAACCGTGGCTGGGAAGATCTTGCGCCCTCGTTCTCCAACCTGGGTCCTTCGACTCAGGCTCAGCCCACCTGGTTGGGTAAACAAACGTTCCGCTCGCCTTCGCTCAGGATGACGGATGTAAAAAAGAGACCGCTTCTCATTTTCGTGAAAAGCACCGGCAAAGTTTCAACGGAGCAGCCGCCAACTTCTGCCAGAGTTACCAAGCCGGTCGCAAATCTGGTCGCATTTGCCACCAGAACGACGTTACCCGAAGCAGTTCCCCTTGATCCTTACCGTCTTACCAAGAGGCTCCAAAAGTAGCCGTCGCACTCTGTGCGACGGTGCCGTGCGATTGGACCGGACAACGTCGGCATGCCAATATTGTCCGGCTGGCGATTGACTAAATTTGCATTGCGAAGGAACGAGCATCCGGTGGCATCGACTAGCTTTGTCATCCCGAAGGGATGATAGCACCTTAGCCGGTGGTAAGACTGCATAGCAGTCGCCACCACCGGTAATTCCAAAACGAGACCCGACCCCGGAGGGGTCGCCCTGCAAAATAGAAGTGCGATGGTCTGGACTAACGCTACGATTCCAAACATGCGCATCCTGGCCATCGATTACGGCAGTCAACGGATCGGCTTCGCGCTCAGCGACCCGACCGGCACGTTGGCGCGTCCGCTACCGTTTTTGCCGGCCAAGCCCGACGCCAAACTCGCTCGCGAAATCGCCGACCTCGCGACGAAACACGAAGCCCATCGCATCCTGCTCGGCCTGCCGCGCCACATGGACGGCTCCATCGGCGAAGCTGCCGCCAAGGTGCAGGCCTTCGCTGCCGTTCTCCGGCAAGCTACCACCATTCCGATCCAATTGATCGATGAACGCCTCTCCACTGTGCAAGCCAGCCGCCAGTTGCAGGAGGCGGGAAAGAACACGCGCAAGCAACGCGGCCAGATCGACAGCGAAGCCGCCTGCGTCCTGCTCCAGGGCCATCTCGACAGCCAGACATCATTTCCTCTTCTGCCGCCGGACGAATGAGCACGCTCAATAATCGGGTGGCCCGGGCTACTTGCCCGGGTGCGCGAGCGCGGCATCGCGAGCGCACAGGAAGCTGCCCAAGGTCGCGCATGAATAGACAGTTCTGACTCCAATGCAAATGCAAGATCCCATCGAGCTCCGCAAGAGCCGCCCGCACCGTTTCGACCCGGCGTTGCAGGGCCACGGCTCACCATCGCCTATCGCGGCACCGATTTCTCCGGCTGGCAGGGACAGCGCCAGGCTGCCAAGCGCACCGTGCAGGAGTGCATCGAGGCCGCGCTCGAAAAAATCTGGGGCGCGAAGATCAGCCTGCAAGGCTCGGGCCGCACCGACACCGGCGTCCACGCGCTCGGCCAGGTCGCCTCCTTCAACGCGCCGCGACTCCACAACGGCGTCGTGCTGCTGCGCGCGCTCAACGCGAATCTTCCGCGCGACGTCCGCATCGTGAAATGCCGTCTCGTCTCGCCCGCCTTTCATGCCCGCTTCGATGCCCAGGGCAAAACCTACCGTTACCTCATCTGGAACCGGCTCGTGCAGGACCCGTTCACGCTCGACACCCACTGGCATGTGCCGCGTCCGCTCGACCTCCCCGCCATGCGCCGCGCCGCGCGCCTGCTTTTGGGCCGGCACGATTTCGCCACCTTCACCAGCAACCCCGGCTACGAGCGCGAATCGACCGTCCGCACCATGCGGCGCGCCTCGGTTGTCCGCGACGGCCCCGCACTCGTTTTTCATTTCACCGCCGATGGCTTTCTCTACCGCATGGTCCGCAATCTCGTCGGCGCACTGGTCAAGGTCGGCCTCGGCAAAATGACCGTGGACGACTTCGGAAAAATCCTCCGCGCCCGCTCCCGTTCCGAAGCCCCCGCCACCGCACCCGCCTGCGGCCTCTACCTGATGAATGTGACCTATGGGAAGAAGGTGGATGCGGAAACGTCGAGTGCGAGTGTTCACTGAAAGCTGTCTCTACGCCGGGAAAGTGATAGCGTGGCGCTAGATAAATGACCGATCCCAAGCTTATCCGTAACTGCATTATCGGAGCTTTGCTTCTTCTGCTCCTGGGGCTGGCTATCGCTTTCCCGCATAGTCCCTTTGCCTTTTTTGAACAACTAACATTCTGGGTGATGCTGTTTTGCTTTTGGCGGAAGAAATCAAATTAGGGATCCTACCCCAGACACTCCCCCTTGACATTTTCCCTTAACGCCCTTAGATACAGGTAACTTATCGAGAGCGGTGGAGGGGCTGGCCCTGTGAAACCGCGGCAACCGGGTGGGATTTTTCATTCGAAAAAATTTCGCCGTCAGGTGCCAAACCCAGCTCGGTGCGGTCCGCATAACGCGGTCGGTGCCGGGGAGGATAAGGAGCGAGTGCCTACTCGTATTCAGGCATCTCGTATTCCTGTCCCCAATCATGTCGAGGTCGATCCTCGGTAAGCGATGGAAATTATGGGCAAGGAATTTTTCAGCTATCTCAAGTGCCGCGAATGCGGCCGCCAGTACCCCAAGAAGGCGGTCCACGTCTGCGAGTTCGACTTCGGTCCGCTCGAGGCCGACTACAACTACGACCTGATCAAGCACTCCATTTCGCGCCAGCTGATCGAATCGCGCCCGCACAGCATGTGGCGCTACCGCGAGCTCCTGCCCATCGACGGCGATCCCACCGTCGGCCTCAACACCGGCTTCACGCCCGCTGGTCAAGGCCGACCGCCTCGCCAAGGCGCTCGGCGTGCGCGAACTCTACGTCAAGAACGACGCCTTCAATTATCCCACGCTCTCCTTCAAGGACCGCGTCGTTTCCGTCGCGCTGTCGCGGGCGAAGGAACTCGGCTTCAAGATCGTCGCCTGCGCCTCGACCGGCAATCTCGCCAACAGCGTCGCCGCCCATGCCGCCGGCGCGGGACTGAAAAGCTACGTGCTCATTCCCGCCGACCTCGAGCAGAGCAAGGTGCTCAACAGCCTCGTCTACGGCACGCAGGTCATCGGCATCCACGGCGCGTACGACCAGGTCAACCGCCTTTGTTCCGAGATCGCGGGCAAGTACGGCTGGGGCTTCGTGAACGTGAATCTGCGGCCCTATTACGCCGAGGGCTCGAAGACGCATGGGCTTCGAGATCGCCGAGCAGCTCGGCTGGCGCTTGCCGCGTCACACCGTCGTGCCGATGGCCAGCGGCTCGCTGCTGACCAAGATCGCCAAGTCGTACCAGGAGGCGATCAAGGTCGGCCTCATCGACGAGCAGCCCTTCACGCATTCACGGCGCGCAGGCCGACCGGGTGCAGCCCGATCACCGCCGCGTTCAAGGCCGGGACCGATCTGATCCGCCCCGTGCCGAAGCCGAAGACCATCGCGAAGTCGCTCGCCATCGGCACGCCCGCCGACGGCTACTACGCGGTCAACGTCATCAAGGCGACCGGCGGCGGCAGCGAGGACGCGTCCGACGAGGAGATCATCGAGGGCATCCGCCTGCTCGCCGAGACCGAAGGCATCTTCGCCGAGACGGCCGGCGGCGTCACCGTGGCCTGCGCGAAGAAGCTCATCGCCAGCGGCAAGATTCCCGCGAACGAATCGATCGTGCTCTGCATCACCGGCCACGGCCTCAAGACCGCCGAAGCCGTCGCGCCCCATCTGCCCGCGCCGCGCCTGATCAACCCCAGCCTGCGCGAATTCGAAGCGCTCATCGCGAATGATACCGCCGTGCATGCGGCGGCGGATTAACATCATGTCCAAAAATTAACCGCAAAATATCCGTCATCCTGAGCTTGTCGAAGGATCAGCCCCCGTTGGCTTCCGCGGTACCTTCAAGGAACTGATCCCTCGACAAGCTCGGGATGACGGGCTTTAAAACTTTATGCCCATACCCGTCTCCATCCCCACCCCGCTCCGCCCCCTGACCGATAACCTCGACACCGTCGAAGTCGACGGCGCCAACCGTCACCGAACTCCTCACCGCGCTCGACAAGAAATATCCCGGCATCGGCGAACGCCTGCTCGACGCGCAGGGCAACGTCCGCCGCTTCGTCAACATCTACGTCAACGGCGAGGACATCCGCTTTCTCCAGGACAAGGAAACGCCCGTCAAGCCCGGCGACGAAGTCAGCATCGTCCCCGCCATTGCAGGCGGCTAAGTTCAGTGCTCTCTCAAAATCCGTCATCCTGAGCGAAGGCGAACCGGACATATCCTTTCCTTTAACGGTTCCGAGAGCCGCAGTCGAAGGACCTGCACTCTCCGCATATGATAGCCAAAGGCGGATGGATATACATCGTGAGCAGCCATTCCCGCTGCCTTTATATCGGCGTCACCAGAGACCTCGGCGGTCGTATCCGGGAGCCAAAAATGGCGTCCTCTAAGGCTTCACCAAGAAGTACAAGATCAACCAGCTTGTTTATCACGAGTTCTTCCACGACATCGAAAGCGCGATCGCCCGCGAAAAGCAGCTGAAAGGTTGGACCCGAGCCAAGAAAATCGCGCTCATTGAGAAAATGAACCCTTCCTGGGAAGATATGCAACCTCCTCCATGTTGAAAGCAGGTCCTTCGACTTCGGCTCAATCTGCCGGTTGGGGGCAAATCCACGTCCCTTTCGCCTTCGCTCAGCCGTAACCATGCAGTTGAAGTGATATTTTGGGCGGGAAGTTATGCATGGGGTTCAACTGCATCGCAGTTGGGATTTGGTGAGGAGAGTGCGAGCCAAAGCTTTCGCCACCAAGGTCGTGCGGGGGGTGGGATGGCGAACTGGAGAGTGGTCTGGTTCTGACGTCGGCTCAAGATGGCGGCGCAGTGGAAGAGGCGGTACCGGGCGGTGGCGATGGTGGCGTGGCCCAGCAGGCCGACGTGCTGGCAGAAGAGTTGGTAGAGGTTGTAGGTGAGCACGGCCAAACTCAGGACGGCTTCGGTGGCGAAGAACTTCTGGCAGCAGAAGCCGGGCAGGCCGAAGCCGTGTTTGAGTTCCTTGATGACGTTTTCCATCCCGGCTCGCCCGTTATAGTCGCGCCAGATGTCGAGGGCCCCAACCTCGGCACCCAGGTTGGTGAGCAGCGCCTGGTATTGGTAGCCGGGGCAATCGATGAGCAGCTTGCCGCCGCCGCGGCCGGAGTCGATCTGGCGCCGCAGGATGATCATCCGGCGTGGACGCGAGGCGTGTTTGCTGTGGTAAATCTCGTCGGCCAGCTCCAAGCCCTCGACGGCGGTGGGCTGCCAGAGGGTTTGTTTGCGGATCACGCTTTTGACCCGCACGGAAAGATCGGCCACCACGATGTAGCGCAGGCCTTTTCGCTCCAGCAGCGAGAGCCAGGGGTCGTTCTGGAACCCGGCATCGGCCCGGACAAGGCGCAGACCGACGTGGGCCGGCAGGTTCGCCAAAAGCGTCTCGGTAAAGGCCAGGACATTGTTGGCGCAATGGGCGTCTCCGGGCCGCAACCAAAACTGGGCGCAGAGCCGCGCCTCGGCCAGCACGGCCAGAAGCGGATGCAGGCAGGGCTTGAGGCCCAGGCGGGTGTAGCCGACCCGCACGCCCTCCTGATGGCCATCCTCGTGCAGCAACGCGGTGGAGTCGAGATCGAGCGTGTAGCCCTCGCGCCGACGCGGCAGCCGTTCCAGCCCCCAACGCCAGAGCGGCTGAAAGCAGTTGAAGGTATGGCCCATCGTGCGAAAGCCGGCGAAGAAGCGCGACAAGGTCGATTGGCTCGGCAGCCGCCGCAATTCCAACACCTCCGGCAACACCGGATCGCCCCGCAGCCACGCCACGCGCGTGAGCTTGTCGGCCCCGGCTAATACCGCGGCCATGAACCCCAAGGCAATCTCCACCGGGACCAGGGCGTTCGGGCTGGTCGGCCGTTGCGGCAAAAGCCCGGCCAGCACCTCGCGCAACCCCAGCCGCGCCAAAAAAGCGGCGAAGCTCGCCTGGCCCGCATGCGCGCTGAGCTTGCGCTCGGTCGTCGTAATTTGGATCGTCCGGGAGACCAACTTGAGCTTCACTGGTTGCGTCACCGTTTGGGGAGTCGAAGCCTGTCCGCTTCGCGTCGTGTTAGTTTTCATCTACCAACAGCTTCCCAGCGGTGGCACCTTTGCCAACTGCATCGTTACGGCTCAGGATGACGGAAATCATGTGCGTAGATCGTTTTATGGAGAGCTCCAATCATGTCATAGGAGTGGCGCCAGGTTTTTCCTCCTCTGGCACGGCTCTAGCTTCGCAAGACCACCATTCAGCCTAGACTTTTTCACTTAACCCGACGAGATTTATCCCCATGATCGTTACCACCGCGCAGCTCTTCAAGGTCGCCTACGGCAAATTCGCCATTGGCGCGTACAACATCAACAACGCCGAACAGGCGATGGGCCTTTTTAAGGGCGCGATGGCGAGCAAGGCGCCGTTCATCATCCAGCTTTCCAAGGGCGCGCGGGCCTACACCGAAAAGCGCATGCTCGAAGCCATTGTCCGCACCGCCGGCGAGATTTTTCCCGAGGCCATCTTTGCGGTGCACCTCGATCACGGCGACGAGAAAACTTGCTACGATTGCATCGACAGTGGCTTTTACAGTTCGGTCATGATCGACGCCTCGCACGATCCGTTCGAGGAGAATGTCGCCATCACCAAGCGCGTGGTCGAGCGGGCGCACGCCAAGGGCCTCAGCGTTGAAGCCGAACTCGGCATGCTCGGCGGCGTCGAGGAGGACATCAAGGTCGACGAGGGCAATGCCTGCCTGACCAATCCCGACGAGGCGGTCGAATTCGTCAAGCAGACGGGATGCGACTCACTCGCGGCGGCCATCGGCACCAGCCACGGCGCCTATAAATTCAAGGGCCAGCAGTCGCTCCACTTCGAGGTGCTCGAGGCCATCAAGCAAAAGATTCCCGGCTTTCCCATCGTCATGCACGGCAGCTCCAGCGTGCCCAAGGATGAAGTTCTGCGCATCAACGCGGCTGGCGGCACGCTCGATCCCGACGCCTGCGGCGTCAATGAAAACGAATATCTTCCCGCGGCCAAGCTCGGCGTTACCAAGGTCAACATCGACACCGATGGGCGTTTGGTCTGGACTCGCGTTCATCGTGAGTTCTTCCGCGACAACCCCGGCGCCTTCGATTTCCGCCCTCCCGGTAAAATCTTCATCGAGGAGTATGCCAAGTTCATCGCTCACACCAGCGAGAAACTCGGTTCCGCCGGTCATCTCGAGGAAGTCCGCGACTACGTCTCCAAGAAGTAAATCCCAAGTCGTCCTTTAAGCAAGGTCGTGTCTGGTTATGCATCCGGGGAAGGTTTGGCCGTGCTCCCGAAGTAAAATGCTGTTGCAGCGATAAATGCCTTTCCGAGGATATCCAGGGCAGTAGGATTTCCTACGAGTGGCATAAGCGCAGAAATCGCCAGGGTCAAGAGCAGGGTCAGCATAACGAACGCCGCGATTGAAGTCTGAGAAAAGACCTTGTCCTGCCATCGCTGATTAATTTGCTGCTGAAGATGCACGGCCAAGTTTTCTGACGAGGAAAAAATAGTGACATGTCCCTCGCTCGAAACATGGCATACTTCAGGTTCGATCGGCTCTCCGTCATTTAGGGCATGAACCACGACCAACTTCCCCGCGTAGGGTAGATTTACGATCTTGGTCACTTCAATGTTGGACCACTGGTTGTAGGTTTTGCGGTATTGGTCAATGACTAGCTTTTCCAATTTTTTTGTATTCATATTCGTGGCAGGAATAATTGAATAATCGACAGAAAAATAGGTGAGTTAACTGTCGGTTCTTTCCTCTTGTCCGGAACCAATGAATTCTTTGGCCTTTCTTGGGTATCGGATGGCCCCCAAAGATCCAGAAAATGTGCCCGCTAACTGAGAGTGTCCCTTTTTTGCTGTAACCCCCTCAAAATCAACCAATAGTGCTATTTGGCTTAGATAGACCACAACTAATAGTGGTATTTCCTTGTCAGGGGTAAGGGCGCGAGCGTAGAAAAGCGCCATGTATTTGAAGTCGCTTAACGTCGTCGGTTTTAAGTCGTTCGCGGACCGCACCACCCTCGAATTTCATCCCGGGGTCACCGCCATTGTCGGCCCCAACGGCTGCGGCAAGAGCAACGTCCTCGACAGCATCCGCTGGGTGCTCGGCGAGCAATCGGCCAAGGCCCTGCGCGGCGGCGAAATGAAGGACGTCATCTTTTCCGGCACCGAGACGCGGCCGCCGCTCGGCATGGCCGAGGTCTCGCTGACCTTCGGCGATTGCGAGAAGGATCTGGGCACCGCTTACAACGAAGTCACCATCACGCGGCGCGTTTTCCGCGACGGCGCGAGCGAGTACGAGCTCAACAAGACGCCCTGCCGCCTGCGCGACATCCACAGCATGTTCATGGATACCGGCATCGGCCGCTCCGCCTACTCGATCATGGAGCAGGGCAAGATCGACTCGATCCTTTCGTCGCGTCCCGAGGACCGCCGCGCGATTTTCGAGGAAGCCGCCGGCATCACGAAATACAAGAGCCAGAAAAAAGAGGCGCTGCGCAAGCTCGAGAACACCGAGGCGAACCTGATCCGTCTCGCCGACATCATCCGCGAAGTGAAGCGGCAGATCGGCTCGCTGCAGCGGCAGGCGGGCAAGGCGCGCCGCTACCAGGCGAGCTTCGAGGAACTGGCCACGCTGGAAAACCGGCTGGGGCGGCACCAGTTCGATACCTTTTCCGCGACGATCGCGACGCTGCAGGTTGAAGTCGACGGCGCGCGCGAAAAGCAGGAGCAGCTCGATGCCGAGCGTCACCGCGCAGGAAGAAAAAGTCTCGCGGCCCGCGAGCGGATCTGTCCGTCGTCGAGGCGGAACTGCTTCGCCTGCGCGAGGAGCAATCGGCCATTCGCAATGCCCTGGAACGGGCCGAGCAGCGCGCGGCGACGAATCGCGCGCGCGTGGAGGAATTCACCGGCCTGCGCGATCAGGCCCGGCAGGAAATCGCCGGCACCGAGGAAAAAGTCCGCGTTGGCGAGGAGCAACTCACCCATCTCAATGCGCAGGTCGAAAATTTCACGCGGCTGCGGACGCGAAACCCAGCAGCGCTTCGATGAGGAGCAGGAAGCCCTGCAGATGCTCACCGCGCAGATCGGCAACGTCGAGTCGGAGCGGGCCGAAATCGAGGCGGAAAAATTTCAGCAGGAGCGGCTCCATCAGCGGCAGGAGCAGGAACTGGCCGGGCTGGAACTCCAGCAGCGGAATTTTCAACTGCAGGATCGAGGCATTGCAGTCGGAGCAGGCCTCGCTGGCGCAACGTCGCGACGAAGCGCAGACCGCCGCTCTGACCGCAGCATGCTGCCGCGTCTGGCCGAGGCCGAAACGCTTTTGCGCGAACGACGCGAAGCGCTGCAACACGCCCAGCAGGCGCGGCGTGAAGCGGAGGAAAAATTGCGTGAGGCGGAACAAGTCCCGCAGCGAGATCGGCCGGGCGTCATCACCAGTTGCAGGCGCGACGCGATGCGCTGGCCCAGCTCGAAGACCAGCATGCGAGCGCACCGCAGGCGACGCAGCGTCTGCTCAAGGCCGAAGCGGCGGAAACCGCGAGCGAGCTTGCACGGCACGCTCTCCGAGCCACATTACCGTGCAGGCCGGTTACGAAGCGCCGCTCGCGCTTCTTCTTGGGCGACGCGGTCAACGCGCTGATTCTGAATGATGATGCCGCCGCGCAATCATGGCGTGAAAAATTGTCCGGCAAGGAACAGTGCGCCTTCGCGCCCTTGCGTACGGCCCGCCCGACGCCGTTGCCTTCCAGCGCCGAAACGCACGCGTCACGTTTTCTTACCGCGCAACCGCTCGTCGCGCGATCTCGTCGCGGCCTTGCTCGAAGATGCGCATGTCGTCGACGATCTCGCCGCGGGCTGGACGCTTGAAGGCCGCGCAACCGCAAAGCACCATCGCCACGCGGGCAGGGGAACTGATCACGCGCAGCGGCCTGCTGCTCGTGGGTCAGGAAGCAGGCGCTTCGCTGGCCGTCTTGACCCGCCAATCGGAATTGCGCAAGCTCGATGCCGAACTGACCGGATCGATCGGCCAAGGTCGCGGACGCCCAGACTGCGACGGATACCGTGCGCGGCGCGCTGGAGGAAAAGACGAATCTTGTCGAGCAGGCCCGCGCGGCCGTGCAGGAGGCCGAAATTTCGCTCGCGACCCAGCGCCAGGAAGAACGGGCCGCGCAGGCGGCCGCGGCGCAGATCGTCCGGCAGGTGGAGGATGCCACGCGCGAAATGGCGCGGCTCAATGCGCAGGAGCAGGTCGACCACGAGCGCCACGAAAGGCTGCGCGAAGCGATGGCCGCCGCTCTGGCGGCCCGGCAGGAAGCCGAGGCGCGGATGCAGGAACTTCAGGTCGCAACTGGACGAGCTGGCTTCCGAGGAGGAGCGCAAAACCAACGCGCTGACCGAATCGCAGGATCGAACTGGCCACGCAAACTCAGCAGTGCGATGCCTGGCAGCAGCAGCGCGAACCGGTGGCGAATCGCCTGCAGGAGTTGCGTGAACTGGTCGAGTTGCGCACCCGCGAATCGCGCGAGCACGAGCAGCGCGTTGTCCAGGCGCGCGAGGAAATCTCCTCCGCCGAGCGCGAGCAGGCGGAAAAAAGCGAGGCGCAGACCCGCATTGCCGGTGAGCTTGATCAGGCGCTGACCAGCCGCTCCGACGCGCAGGCACAAATCGACGAGCAGGAAAGTGCCTTGCGGACCTTGCGTCGCGAGCATGACGAAATCCAGTCCGCCCGTTCCGAGAACGAAGTGAAGCTGGCCGAGCAGAAACTTTTCCTCGGCAACCTGCGCGAACGTTTCCGTCGCGATTACCAAAAGGAACTCGAGGACCTCCCGCCTCTGACTGAAGCCGATGCCGCAACCGATTGGGCCGTGCTCGAAACCGAAGTGGCAGCCAAACGCGCCGGCGCTCGACGCCATCGGCCCGGTTAATCTCGAAGCGATCACCGAGTACGACGAGCTGGAGCAGCGCTACGCGTTCCTCACCGGTCAGGAGACCGACCTGCTCGACCGCGAAGGACCAGATCCTCAAGGCGATCCAGGAAATCAACCGCACGACGCAGAAGCTTTTCGCGGAAACCTTCGAGCAGGTGAAAATCAATTTCCAGGAGATGTTCACCGAGCTCTTCGGCGGCGGCAAAGCCACGCTGACGCTGATGGACGAGAGCCGATCCGCTCGAATGCGGCATCGACATCGTGGCCAAGCCGCCCGGCAAGCAGACCGCAGAGCGTCAGCCTCCTCTCCGGCGGCGAGCGGACCATGACCGCCGTCGCGCTTCTCTTCGCGATCTACATGGTCAAGCCCAGCCCGTTCTGCGTACTGGATGAACTCGACGCGCCGCTCGACGAATCGAACATCAACCGCTTCATCAAGATTCTTCAGCGCTTCGTCGCAGCAATCGCAGTTCGTGGTCATCACCCACAACAAGCGCACGATCAGCATCGCCGATGTGCTTTACGGCGTGACCATGGAAGAGCGCGGCGTCTCCAAGTTCGTTTCCCTCCGCCTGCAAAAGCGCGAGGCGGCGTCGCAATTCAATGGCGTCCATGCCGCCGAGGAACACGCTCCTTCCATCGCCGAATCGGTCCGTGGTTAGTTGCCGCGATCGAATAACAAAAGCGTAAGGCCGGCTTGACTGTTCGGCTTTACGCGCTGGTTCTTTTTTATTACACTAAAAAGCGTAGGAATGTTTTCTACGAGATCGGATGATAATCGGTGATGACCTAAACTTGGTTCTACTCGTGAAATACAGTAGCAAGACTGCCCGCAACTGCCTGTATATCGCCGCCACGATTCTAGTCGTTACGGTAGGACGAGCGCCAGTCTACGCCGAAGGCGACGTCACCGTGGTTTCCACCAACTCGGCGCCCACCGCTCCTCCGCCCAAGACGGTCGCATCGGACGGCACGCCGGTCATTCATAAATCGCTTCATAAAAAGAAAAGTTCCACGACGGCGACGGCGCAGTCATCCACGGGGTATTCCATGGCTTCATCGCAAGTTGCCGCGTCGACCCCAATTTCTGATCCTGCGTTTACTTCGCCGGTTCCGACCGTCGAGACCGGTTTGCCGGTGGCGCGTTATCCGGGCATGGGCACCCCGATCAAGGGGGTATCGACTTACAGCCCGGCGGTCACGACTCTTCCAGCGGCGCAGACGCATCCGGCTCTTTTTGCGAGCACGTTTCCTTCGTCGGTCGTTCCTCTGACCTCGTCGCTCACCGGCAATTACTCGACCACCAGTCGCGAAACCACTCCATCCTCGGATTTTACCTTTACGAATTTTACCCCGAAAATGAAGACGACATATCCCTGGAAGAAGGGGATCATCACCACCATGTTTTGGATTGGCGAGGGCTCGACGCCGATCAGTTCGACGACCAATGTGCAGAGTTCCTGGGACGAGGACTGGCTGCCCAACAATCACGGCTCGGACAATCCCAACAATCGCAATGGCTATGCCTCGGGCAGCCATGCCTCGACGCTCAATCCTTTCTATGTCGCATTGCCGTTCAACGATCTGGCCTTTCCCGAGAAGGCGCACGAATGGCTGCCCCGCGGTTGGTACCGGCCGCCGAAGGACGGCAGGCAAGTGTCCGCCTGCAAGGACCGCTGGGTCTGGATCAAGAATGAGCAGGGCCGTTCCTGCTTTGCGCAATGGGAGGACGTCGGGCCGCTTCGGTATGACCATGCCGAATATGTCTTTGGCAGCGAACGGCCCATCGGATTGGGCGACGACCATGCCGGTCTCGATGTCTCTCCGGCGGTGGCGCAGTATTTGGGCATCGACGGAAAAAACCGGATCACTTCATGGCGCTTCGTCGATGACGCGGACGTTTGGCCCGGTCCCTGGCTTCTGTTGGATGAGCAGGCGGTCCTTTATACCGCGCTGCACCAGATGAAAAATAGCGGTCTTCCCATCCAAAGAGCGACCGAACCGATCGACGATCCTTCAAATATGGATTCCAACAAGAAGAAGGTCGACGCGTCGAAGGGATAATTCGCGTCGTAGAGGAACCACGCCGCTCTAACAAGCGCGCAACCGCTAACGATCGATATCGGTGCGTTTCTCGCCGTTCAAGGCGCTCAGGAAGCGGGTCGTCTGGCGCCTCAAACCCTGGAAAAGCAGATTTTTGGTGCGGGCATAGCCGTAGCGATCTTCCAGCAGACGGCACCGCTGGTCGGCGGAGAGAATGATCATTTTCAACTGCAACTCGAGCTTCAGATGCTTGCGGGTTTGGGCTGATCGCAGGCAGGCGTTCAACTGATCGCTGAAGAGGTCCTCGGTATGGAATGCCCGGCGCATGATTTCAAAGACCGACTGGTTCATGTCAGTCGGCTCAACATCGGGAATCAGCAGCAGAGGATGCGCCCCATCGCCCCCGCCAGCGTGGACATAAGCGGCCTGATCTCCCGTCGTTTTGGATACGCTGTCATCGCCGGTGCTGCGTGATAAAGTGAGGAGAATTTCCAATTGTTTATCCAGAAGAGAGATGTCCTGGTGCAATTGCTCCCGGCAAGATGTAAAGAGTTCGACCGATTTCGGAGCACCGATTACACGGGGATGTCGCTCAAGGGTAGAGTAGGTCTGATAAAGCTCCATCGCGCTCAGTAACAAGTCGTTAAGCTCAGTTAACTCTTGCTGCGTGGGGAGGAGGGGTAACGCTGAGGAGTCAAACTTCATTGAGGGCCTGAACTATTCATTGCATGATGCGTGCCATCAGTCCGAAAGCAATTCAAATTTTGTACAGAACTTGTGGTTCGTCGTCGAGGCAGTAGAATTGACGTCAAGCATGCGCAGGTGTTCCTATTCCGGCATGCTGGCGATGAGAGCCGCTCTCGCGCTGGTACTTGCGAGTCTGGCTTCTCTCGGTACGGACAACACGAATGCGGCCATAACCCCGGCGGTATCGCCGTCCGAGCAAGCAAAGATCGATGCCATCAACCAAGCCCGGCAGCGTGCACTTTTTGCCGCACAAAAGGAGGATATTCCGGCAGAAGTCGTGGCTTTAAACCAAGAAGCCGATGCCTGCCTGATTGCCCATGAATTTGATCTCGGTGAAAAACTGCGACTACAGGTGCTCCATTTGCAGGAAGAGCACCAGGGCCGGAATTCGTTACCAGTCTCGGATGCGCTGTTGAATCTCGGATGGTTTTACGGCGACATGGCGCAATACGAGCCGGCGCAGGCGGCCTTGGATCGGTGCCTTGACATCCGCCAGAGATTGCTGGGTCAGGATGCGTTGTCGGTGGCAGAGGCGTTAAACGCATTGGGCGTGCTGGAAGAAAACCGGAGCAATCTGAGCTTGGCGGAAGCGTTCTATCAGCAGGGGATTACGATCCAGGAGAAGTTGCTGGGAACACAGAGCGCAATTACCGCGAACACGTGGAATAATCTGGCCACACTTTACTGGATCACGGGCGATTATGCCGCAGCCCTGAAGTTCTTCACGCAGGCGCTAGCCGTCCGGGAAAAGACGCTTGGGCCAAACAGTCCGGTAGTGGCCCAGACATTGAACAACCTCGCGCTGCTCGACAGCAGCCTGGGCGATTACGAGGGAGCCGAGAATTATTTTCAACGCGCGCTGCGTATCCGGATAGCGCAGTTTGGATCGGACAATCCGTCGACGATTACAACGTTGAGCCAACTTGGACTGCTATATGTGCGCGAAGGCAACGATGCGCGTGCAGAATCTCTCCTGGAGGAAGCCGTGGCCATGCAGGAGAAGAGCTCTCCGGTCGATGACCCGGACTTCGCGCGCAGTCTGGGGGAACTTGCGATGGTCTATGATCGCCGCAAGCTTTACGGGAAAGCCGAGCCGCTGTTGATGCGCGCACTGGAAATCCGTCGCCGTATTCTAGGGGTCGAGCACCCGGATTATGCGTCGAGTCTGGCTGCGCTCGCGCGGCACGATCATGCGCAGGGAAAACTCACCGACGCGCTTCCACTCTATGTGCAAGCGCTGAAGATTGACGAGGACGCTCTGGGGAAAAATCATCCCGAGACGGTGGCGATCGCCAACGATTTAGCTTATCTCAAGATCGAATTGAGGCAGCCGGATGATGCCACCCAGCTGGCCCGTGATGTCTCCGAAGCCCAGCAAAATTGGTTGAATGGAATCTTTACCTTCGCCCCGGAATATCAGCGGATGGATTTCGAGCGAACCATCGAACCGTGCGATCTCCCGGCTGCCCTGGCCGATGCCGATTTGCTGGCCGAGACGGTCTTAAGAACGAAGGGAGTCGTGCTTGATTCGCTGCTGGAGGACCAAGCCGTCAAGAAGGCCGAGAACGATCCAGAAGTGGGCGAGATGATGGAGAAGCGGCGACAAATCCAGGCGCAGTTGGCGTCGAACGACGATTCCGCTCCTGGGTTCTCAAACACGCCGGCCGCGGTCGCAGATCGACAAAAGCTGGAGCAGGAAGAAAAGCAACTTGAAGCGAGTCTGGCCGATAAAGGCGTGAGCGATGACCGGACGCGCCGCGCGCTTGCGACGGAGGTGTCCGATGTGAAACAAGCGTTGCCGGATGATGCGGCCCTCGTCGAATACGTGGCATTTAACCGTTATACCGGACGCCTGACGTCCGAACCGGCTTACGGTGCGGTGATAATGATTCGCGGGACTTCCTGTCAATGGGTGCCACTCGGCACGGTGGCCGAGATTGATCCTTTGGTTCGCCTCAATCAGAAATATATGCGCAAGCGTGTGCGCGAAGCCGCTCTGGCGGGGGTTCTTCGAGAGCTTTATCGTTCGCTGTGTCAGCCGGTGATTGCAGCATTGCCGACCGGGATTCATCGGCTGATCATCAGTCCAGATGGGAATCTTGATTCGGTTTCGTTCGCGACGCTGCTCGATCTCAACGACCATTTTTTCGCGGACGATTTCCGAATAGGTTATGTATCCAGCGGACGTGATCTTTTGCGTGATTCTGGGATCGTGCCGAGAAAGAAGCGGCTTGTGATTTTTGCTGATCCTGATTACGGCCATTCACTGAACTCAAGCCAAACCGCGTCGGGAAGAAAGCGCGCGGAACAGATGGATGATTTGCTGCCGCCGCTTCCGGGCACGGAAAAAGAAGCAATCTTTCTGCAACAAGAAGCGAAGCGTGACGGACTCGAAATGCAGGTCTACCGAGGTATCGATGTCTCCAAGGCGAACCTGGCGGCGCAGGATTCTCCCTATATTTTGCATTTCGCCACCCACGGCCTTTATCTGACTCAGGAAGATTTCCCCGATCTTCCGGTCGGATCGGAAAATGCACAGAACAGTTTTGCTGCGGAATCAATGACGCGAAGCGTGTTGGCCTTGGCGGGCGCGACGGGGACGTTGGCCGATTGGAAGCAGGGGATTTTCCCGCCGCCGGAAAACGATGGGCTGCTAACCGCGCACCAGGCGGCGGGTTTAAATCTCGACCGGACGTGGCTGGTGGTGCTTTCGGCCTGCGACACCGGGGGAGGGGAAGCGCTCGCGGGCGAGGGGGTTTTGGGATTGCGACGCGGTTTCGTCGAGGCAGGTGCACAGAATCTTTTGATGACGCTCTGGACGGCTGACGACCAGGAGACGGCCGACTTGATGGAGGCATTCTATCGGGAAGCTTTGCAAAGCGGAAACGCGCCCGAAGCGCTGGCGCATGTGCAACAAGCGAGTCTCGACGAATTGCGGCAAAAAGTCGGCTTGTCCGAAGCCGTTCGTAAAGCAGGCCCGTTTATTTTGAGCTATTGATTGAGGTAGTAGATCTTTACGGCGAAAGCTTGGGCAGGCGCTGGGTGGTCTTGCGTCCGATGCTGCCGGTGGTCCGCTTCGGATCGTTACCGCATTGGGCCAGAGTGGGCATCGTGCGCAGGGCCTCGGTGGCGCTGGGCGGGCGCTTGGTCACGTCTTTTTCCAGCAAGCGGGCGATCCAGCGTTCAAGCCGGGGCGAGATGTCGCGGCGCAACTGCTTCATCGCGTGCGGGGTTTTTTTCAAGTGGGCGTCGATCAATTCGGAAACATTTTCGCCGTCGAAAGCAGGATGGCCGGTGACAGCTTCGTAGAAAATGCAGCCGAGGGAATAAAGATCGGTGCGATGGTCGATGGGAAGGCGCTGAAATTGTTCGGGTGCCATGTAATGGATCGAGCCCATGAGGGAATTCATGTGATCGATGGACTGTGGCTGGGGCGTATCGAGATACTTTGCCAGTCCGAAATCGAGAATCTTGACTTGGAAAAGCGAGGGCGAGGACGCCCGGGCGATCATGAAGTTGCCCGGCTTGAGATCGCGGTGGATCAGGCCGAGGGCGTGGGCGGCGACAATAGCGTGGAGGCTTTGCTGAGCGAAGCGAAGAAAGTCCTCAAATTGGAGCGGCCCACGCACCAGGACGTCTTCGAGCGTTTCACCTTCGATGAGTTCCATCACGACATAGGCGCCGTGCGAATCGATGCCGTAATCGAAAATGGTGACAATGTTCGGATGTTGGAGACAGGCCGTGGTCATGGCTTCGCGCCAGGTTTGCTCGACCAGCCTGCGGTCGTTCTGGGAGACCTGCATGCGGACGCGTTTGACGGCGACCGCGCGGTTCAGGTGGTGGTCCCAAGCCCGATAAACATCGCCGAGACCGCCGCTGCCAATCAGTTCGCGGATTTCGAAGCGCTCAGCGACCCAATCTTGCGGAGCCGGATTCGGTGGGGGACTTGTCTCCGGAGGAGTCATTCTCATGAGTTAATACGAAATGGCAGGCAAATGAAAGTTTGTAAACGCCGGAACTGAGCCGCGACTTGTCGTACCATTAAACACCAACCCGATCAGCAGTTGCGATTAATTGGAAGAATCGTCGTCGACCGGCGGCGTCTGGACGGAATGAGCGGTCGCCGGCGCGGCCTGGTAGCGGTCGAAGCGAATGATGGTCTCGCCCGGCTTGCCCATGTTGAGTTGGTCGCGGGCGATGTGCTCCACATACGCCGGATCATTTTTCATGTGCTCGGTTTCGAGTTTCAATTCCGCCTGTTCGTCCTCGCGCGCGGAAATCTCGCGCTGAAGCTTGGCCAGTTCGGCTTTATAGCCGTTCTGCGTCTGGATTACCGGCAGGAAGAAAAGGCCCACCACGGCCAGCAATCCGATGACGATCGCAATCTGGATGATGGGAACCAGCGTCGCCCAGATGTTCCCGCCACTCTGCCGTTTAAGCGGAATGCTGGAAGGATCGAGAAAACGGGTGCCTGCCATAGCGCCGGTCTATTTGAGGGTGCCTCCGAAGACGGCATTGCTGCCGAGTTCCTCCTCGATGCGGAGCAATTGATTGTACTTGGCGAGACGGTCGGTCCGGGAGAAGGAGCCGGTCTTGATCTGGCCGACGTTCAGCGCCACGGCGATGTCGGCGATGGTCGTGTCCTCGCTTTCGCCGGAGCGGTGACTCAGCACGGAAGTGTAAGCATGGCGCTTGGCCAACTCGACTGCATCGAAGGTTTCGGTCAGCGAACCGATCTGGTTGACTTTGACCAGAATCGAATTGCCGACGCCCATGTCGATGCCCTTTTGGAGGAAATCGACGTTGGTGACAAAGAGATCGTCGCCGACGAGCTGCATGGTCTTACCCATGGCGAGCGTGAGTTTTTTCCAGCCATCCCAATCATTCTCGGACATGCCGTCCTCGATCGAGATGATGGGGTAACGCTTGGCGAGGTCCTGATAGAGAGCGATCAATTCTTCGCCCGACTTCTTGCTACCGTCGGACTTCTTAAAAACGTAAGTGCCGCTTTCCTTGTCGTAGAATTCGCTGCTGGCAACGTCGAGTGCGAAGAAGATGTCCTTGCCAAGCTCGTAACCGGCGTTCTTCACCGCGAGGGCGAGTACTTCAAGCGCGTGCTCGTTGGACTTGAAGCGGGGAGCGAATCCGCCTTCGTCACCGCCGCCGGTGCCAAGCTTTTGGTCGTGAAGCACTTTTTTAAGTGAGTGATAGACCTCCGCGCCGTAACGAATTGCCTCGCTGAACGTCGGCGCGCCCTTGGGCACGATCATGTACTCCTGGAAATCGATAGGAGCATCGGAATGGGCGCCCCCGTTGAGCACGTTGGCAAGCGGGACGGGAAGCGTCTTGGCGTTGGGTCCGCCGAGATATTTATAGAGGGGGAGCCCGACCGACTTGGCCGCGGCCTGGGCATTGGCGAGCGAGACGCCGAGGATGGCGTTCGCGCCGAGGTTCTTTTTCGTCGGCGTGCCGTCGAGCTTAAGCATGATGGCGTCGAGGCCGAGTTGGTCGGTGCTGTCGTGGCCGATGAGGTCCTTGGCGATCTTCTTATTGACGTTTTCCACCGCCTTGAGGACGCCCTTGCCGCCGTATTTGGTCTTGTCGCCGTCACGCAATTCGAGCGCTTCGTGTTCGCCGGTGCTGGCGCCGGAGGGAACGATGGCGCGGCCGCGGGTGCCGTCCTGTAGGAAGACTTCCGCTTCAAGGGTGGGATTGCCGCGCGAATCGAGGACCTGGCGCGCGATGACTTTGGTGATGGTGGTGCAGCTCATGGGTACGTCTAAAAAGTTGGTCTCAGAATATCTTGACTGAGGGGTTAAACAAAAAGGTTAATTAAGACGGAACGGATAAATCGACGTCGTGCGGCTCGATTTTTTCAATCACCACGTGATGGATTCCTCCCTCGCCGGTGGAAAGCTCGATCCGCTCGCCGGTCGTGTGATTAAGCAAGGCCCGCGCCACTGCCGTCTGGTAAGAAATAATTCCCTTGGAGAGATCGCTGTCCCACGCCCCGAGGATGGTATAGACCAGCTTCTCGCCGGAAACGGTGTCCTTGAGCGTGATCTTGGTGCCGAGCGAAACCTTGGAGGTGTCGGCGCCGGCGAAGTCGGTCGCCTCGGCGCGGGAGAGGTCGAGTTCGAGCTCGGCCTTTTGGCGGGTGAGAATGCCCTGCATCTCGCGGGCCGACTTGAATTCGTGATTTTCCTTCAGGTCGCCGTAGCCGCGGGCGATGCCGATGTCCTTGCTGTTCTGGGGAATTTTCTTGGTGACGATTTCCTCGAGTTCGGCTTGGCGGCGTTTCAGGCTGGGCCATGAAACGATGATCTTAGCTTCGGGTGCGGCGGTCTTGTCGGTGCCGACGACCATGGCCTGGACTTCGGGATAAAGCTTGATGATGGCGGCGAGGAGCGAGCGCTTGTCGAGTTCCTCAAAGACGGGGCTGAGGAGGATGGCGCGGGTGATGTCGCGGACGTCGGGCACGCGGCGCGTCCTTGAGGATCGCGGCGATGAGGGGTTTGTCGCCGAGGACGAGTTCGTAAAGCTTGGTGCCCTTTTTGATTTCGGAAAACTGGTCTTTTTCCAGCACGGAAAGAATCGCCATGAAAAGCTGCGGCTCGATCAACTTGCCGTAGATGGCGGGGCGATTTTTACAAAGCCAGAAGAGGAAATCGCAGGTGATGTTGCGCTCGCGGATGTAGCGGTTGACGGCGGCCTGGACTTCGCTGTCGCGGCCGGCGGCCTGAAAGGCTTCCGTGATGACTTCGGCGACGCGGCCGTTGGCGCGGGGAAGGAGGCCGAGGAAAAGCGCGGGCCACGCATCGGGCAAACCGACGCGCAGGGCTTCGAGCAGCTTCGGTTGGCGCGATCCGGGCAGCGCATCGAGCAGATTGCTAAGCGCGGGCGTGCCGAGCGGCGTGAGCGTGGTGATGGCCATCGAACCCGATTCCACCGGGCGTCCGGCCTGGGTGAAAAATTCGTCGCGGGCGAGGGCGAGTTCGATTTGGATTGGCAATTGCGACTTGGGAATCTTGCTCAGCGTGGCATCGAGCAACTCGGCAATTTCGTTGAGGATCGGATTCGTTTTTGATTTCCGGCCAATATTTGGCCAGTGTGCTGAGAGCGGCGAGAATGGCTTTTGGGCCATTGGCCAGGCGCAGGTTTTCCAGAGCGGAATCACCGAGGGCACTGGGCGCGTCGAGCTGGCGGAGCGCCTCGTTTTTCTTGCCCGGCACGTAGAAATGGCCGTTCTTTTTCAATGCGCGCTTGGCGCTGTCCCACCACTTTTTGTAATCGCCCGCGGGGATGACGTCGGGAGAGAGGAGCGCCTGGATATTGTCGGCGGTGGCCTGCGGGCCGAGGCTGCGAATGCAATCCTGGATTAATGCCACCGGGTCTTCCGAGGCTTTTTTACGCAGGCTTGCGGTGGACTCGACCTTTTGCACCGAAACATGGTCGGTGGCGAGGGGCGTCAGGGACTCGGCCGCATAGGCGTACTGCATGACGTGTCCGTGCTTGGCCTTGAAATCGATGAGGACGCTTTCATGGATGCTGTCCCATTCCTTGATTTTTCCGAAGCCCCAACTGCGGTGAAGACAATAGGTTCCGGGGACAAGCAGCTTCAGCTTTTCGGTCAGAGCAGGTGAAAGATTTTCCGGGAGGGTGAAAGACGATAACTCCGATTCCATAAGCACTTAACCATCGTGCGTGAGGTCGCGGCGAATTGCAACGGATTTTAGCTCACGGGCTAAAGCTTGCCGGGAACTGAGAATAATTGATCAAGACATGAATGGTAAAGGATGGCTTGGTTCCTTTACATCTCGTTTACTCTTTGCCGAAGACGTGATATCTTCCCTGCAGAAACCGCAATATCATGACCATTTCCACTTTATCACCGAAAAACCAAACTACGGTCAGCATGGAATTTGTTCGTCGGTTGAAGTTGCGCGCGGGCATGCGGTTCAAACAATCGATTGAGAATGGAAAGATTATTTTACAACCTGTTCCAGATGTCTCGACCGCCTTTGGGGCGTTGAAGCCCAAGCGCAAGTTTGTTTCGATTGAAGAAGAAACCAGGTTCATGGAAAAAGCGGTCGCTCGCGAGGTCGCTGCCAAGGGACGCAGATCGTGACGGCCAAGCATTCCTATCTGCTTGACGCTAATATCCTCCTTCGTTTTCTAACCAATGACCATGCGGACCACAGTGCCGCCGCGAAAAAGCTCTTCACCGATGCGGGGGCAGGCAAAATCAATCTACGCATTCCATTTATCGCTATCACCGAGGCCATTTTCACGCTCCAAAGCTATTATGAATTTGATCGGGCAGACATCGGACGGGAATTGCTCAAGTTGCTCACCGCACCAGGTGTCACCCTGACTTGTCCTCAATGGGTCCTCGAAGCGGTCGACGAATACCAAACCAGGAATGTCTCTTTTGGCGACGCCTGCCTTGCGGCCGAAGCTCAAGCAGATCAATCCACTGTAGTTTCCTTTGACCGCGGACTGGATAAATCTCCCGGCCTTAAGAGACACGAACCCAAGTCCTGATTTGCCTGCTAGGCTTCGGACGCTAAATCTCCATGCGAATCACTTTCGATTCGCGCGATAGAAAAGATAAAAGCCGACGGCTTGGAAGAGGATGTTGGGCGTCCAGATGATGAGCTCGGGGTAGAGGCCGGCGTGGGCCTTGAGGCCGCGGCCGACCGCGCCGAGGACATAATAGAGCAGGACGATGAGCGAAGGTGATGACGATGCCGAAGGAGGTCTCGCGGCGCTGGGTCTGGATGGCGAGGGGGATGCCGACGACGATGAAGGTGAAGGTGGTGATGGAAAACGAAATGCGGGCCTGCAATTCGGTGAGGTAGGGCGAGGCCTGTTCGCCGGTCGGTGCGCGTTTGCATGGCGATGATCACGTCCTCGATTTCGGGCAGGGTCATCCAGGCAAGGTGGCGCTGCATCTTTTCGTAAAAGCTGTTGAGCGAGACCGCCTCGACCATTTGCTCGCCGTGGCCACCGGGCATGGACTTTCATGGCGTCGCCGTCGTGGGGATATTCTTCTTCGCGACCGTTCAGGAGCTTCATGACCAGTTGCTGGTGCTCCAGATCGAGATCGATTTCGGCGTGGTCGGCGCGGATGGAGGTGGTCAGATGGTTGTGCCGTCATCCAGCCGCCAAAGGATGACGTCGTCGAGTTGGATCCCCTCTTTCCGGGCGAAATAAATCTTCCAGCCGGGAATCTTGTCGACCACTTCCTCCGGGTTGAGCAAGGCCATCGGATTATTGGTCACGATCTCGTGCTTCATGCCATTGAATTCCTTCTGGCATTCGGGCACGACGTAGGCGACCAGCCAGTAGTCGATGCACGCTCAGAAACCATGGCCATGATGATGACCGGGGCGACGATGGGCGCGAGGCCGATGCCGCGACGCCTTGAGCGCGAGGAGTTCGCGGTCGGAGGACATGCGGCCAAAGACGATCATCACCGCAGCGAGCAAGCCGGCCGGGATGGTGAGGGTGAGCGTCAGCGGAACGCCGAGAAACATGAGCTTGAACGCGAGCCACATCGGCAGGTCGGTGTACATCATCGATCTGCGAGCACCTTGAACATGCTCACCGCAACGAGAAGAAAGGTCAGCACGCCGATGATGGCGGCGGTGAGGAGGATGATTTCCTTGTAGAGATAATTATGGATCAGCGTCACGGCGGAAGCGCCTGCGGAAAGCAGTAAGCTTCGCCGAACATACCGTTGTGTCTAACGCCCGTAAAGCCTGCTGGTTCACTCGCGGTGGCAAACTCTCTGCTGGGTTTTTGCGTCGGACACACCCTAAAAAGCCGATGGTGGATACGTCTCCCGATTACCTGCAACGCCTTCGCGCCGGCGAGGAGACGTGCGTGGGGTGAACTGCATCGGGATCATTATCCCCGGCTCTGGAGCAGCGTTCAGCGCATTCTCAATAACCCAACCCATGGCGGACGACGTCGTCCAGGAAGCCTTCATCAAGGCGCATCGCGATATCCGGCGCTTCGAGGGCCATTCGCAGCTCGGCACCTGGCTCTATCGCATCGCGATCAACCAGGCGCTCGATACGATCCGCAAGAAGCAGCGGACGGATCGCTGGCTTTCTTTTCTCTCGCCCGTGGCCGATGACGAAAACCAGCCGGCGATGCCAGAAGGCCAGGTCGCGCCGACGGTCAGTTCGGGGCTGGAGAACGCGGAACTCCGGGAGACGATTTTCGAGGCGATGGGCGAGTTGAGCGTGGAGCATCGCGCCGTGGTCCAGCTTCGGCTGGTGGATGAAATGAGCCTGGAAGAAACGGCACAACTCCTGCGCTGCAAGCCGGGGACCGTGAATTCGAGGCTTCATTATGCCTGCGAACATCTGCGCCGGAAATTGGTGAAACTGAAAAAGACAACGGGTTCGAGACCTTAAGGAACCAAAGCGTTGGCGGAAGAAAAAAGAAGAAAAGAAAGAAAAGCTGAACTGTTTGATATCCATCCATCGTCATACGAGTGGAGGCATTACGACCGAACTACTTAATCACCTTCCATGGAAGACAGCGAACTAAAAAAACTCCTGCTGGAGACTTGCCCGGTGCGGCCGGGGCAGGAGGATCGCGCCTGGACGGCGTTGCGCGACCGGCTTTTTCTTTCCAAGGCAGAGAAATTCCGCTTGGAGTTGGGTCTACTATCCGACTTGGCGTGGTTTGACCATCGCGGTTGTGGTGCTTGCGCTGCTTCCGTTTTGCGGCCAGCTTTATCGGCGTGGCGCCGGTCTCGCTCGCAACGGCGGACAGCCAGGCGCCCGGAATTTACGCCACGTCGTTTTACTCACGTCCGGCCCAGGCGCAAGTCGTCTGGCTCAATGGCATGGAACCCGCGTCGGACAAGCCGACTTATCTCGACCCGACGACGGTCGTTCCCAAGGCGAGAGCTTCGCAGCCACCGGCCGATCCGAACAGCTTGTGAAGAAGCGATCCGGCGAGGTCGCCTCCGTGGTCTTCGTGGAGGGCCGGTTGAGTTAAGAGCCTGTACGCTCATGCGAATGAGCTTAAGATTTCTGATTCTTGTGTTGGCCTTTGCCGGATTGGGCTGCGGCGCGAGTTTTGCCGGAGAAAAGGTTTGGGTGGGCCTTTATCTGGCCGAAAACGAACCGCCGCCCCCGGATGCCTTGCTCGCTCCGGAAAAATTGCATGGCCGGCTGCACGCGGTTTTCGGTTTCAAGCATTACGAATTGATCAAGGCGCAGGAAGTCGATTTGCACAACGAATGGGAGCAGTGGTTCATGCCGCGGAAGGATTTCTTCATTCGCGTGGAGCCGTTGCGTCGGCAACCCGGCGAGCCGAGGTTCATCGACTACGAGATTTACAAGGACGGTTTTATCGTGGCCAAGGGCAAGTACGAGCCGCATGAAGGAACGCCGCTCTTTATCAACGGCCCCGATTTTCAACAGGGCCGGCTTATTTTTGTCCTGGAAGCGCGCTGATTGGAAAAGGATCTATTCTCCTCTCGGCACTCTAGCAACGCCCGGGTCCTGTATTGTCCGGTGACTGCTGGCACAAGACGCCACCCTTATTGCGATCACTCCATTACGTGTCATTCTGAGCTTGTCGAAGGACAGTTCCCCTTTTGTACTCGACGAAAACAGGCTCACTGATCCCTCGACAAGCTCGGAATGACGGAAAGGTAAAAACGAGATTTCACTGGAGAAGTCGTCTTCCCTAGTCCGTCCGCCTGACGCGTCATCGGCTATCGTATGTCGTAAAAATTCCCCAAAAATCCTGTTAATTCCGGTTATCCTGTCTAAAATCCCCGTTTCCGTTATTTGGTAATTCGCGTTCATTCCGTCAAAATTCTTCCGCCTCCATGACCAGCAAGATTCTCATCCTCGATTTCGGTTCGCAATACACGCAGGTCATCGCGCGGCGCGTGCGGCAGCTGAACGTCTACTCGGAAATCGTCCGCTACGACACGCCCGGCCAGCGTCCTGAAAAGCCTGCGCCCCTCCGGCATCATTTTCTCCGGCGGCCCGGCCAGCGTCTACGCCAAGGGCGCGCCGCAGCCCGACAAGCGCATTTTCGATTCCGGCATCCCGATCCTCGGCGTCTGCTACGGCATGCAGCTTTTCGGCAAGTGGCTCGGCGGCGAAGTCGCGCCCGAGCGCGCGCCGCGAATATGGCCGCGGCCATCTCGACGTGTCGAAGGCCGTCGCCGCTTTTCAAGGGCCTCGACGCGAAGACTCGAAATCTGGAACAGCCACGGCGACAGCCTGAAGAAGCTGCCCAAGGGTTTTCACGCCATCGCCACCTCGGACAACTCGCCCTTCGCGGCGATCGAGGACTCGAAGCGCAAGCTCTACGGCCTGCAGTTTCATCCCGAGGTCGCGCACACGCCGCGCGGCATCGGAGATCCTCTCCAACTTCGTGCTCGGCATCTGCGGCGCGGAACCGAGCTGGACGATGAAGGGCTTCATCGAGTCGACCTGCGAAGCGGTGCGCACGCAGGTCGGCAAGGACCGCGTGCTGCTCGGCCTCAGCGGCGGCGTCGATTCGGCGGTGGCGGCGGCGTTGCTGCACCAGGCCATCGGCGACCAGCTCCAGTGCATCTTCGTCGACAACGGCCTGCTCCGCAAAGGCGAGCGCGAAAAGGTGCGAGGATGTCTTCGGGCGCCACCTCAAGCTCAAGCTGCTCACCGTCAATGCCGGGCCGCGCTTTCTCAAGGCGCTCAAGGGCGTCTCCGATCCCGAGCGCAAGCGCAAGATCATCGGCCGCATTTTCATCGAGGAATTCCAGCGCGCGACGAAGAAAGTCGGCGCGGCCAAGTTCCTCGCGCAGGGCACGCTTTATCCCGACATCATCGAGAGCGTCGCCATCGGCGACAATCCCGGCGTCGATGATCAAGAGCCATCACAACGTCGGCGGCCTGCCCAAGAACATGAAGTTCCAGCTCGTCGAGCCGCTGCGCCAGCTCTTCAAGGACGAGGTGCGCGTGGTCGGCGAGACGCTCGGCCTGCCGCAAGGAAATCGTCTGGCGTCATCCGTTCCCCGGTCCCGGCCTGGCCGTGCGCACGCTCGGGCCGATCGACGCGAAGAAGCTCTCCATCCTGCGCGAGGCCGACGCCATCGTGATCGAGGAAATGAAGGCGGCGAAGTGGTACGACAAAGTCTGGCAGGCCTTCGCCGTGCTGCTGCCGGTGCGCAGCGTCGGCGTCCAGGGCGACGAGCGGACCTACGATTTCACCTGCGTCCTGCGCGTGGTCGAAAGCCACGACGGCATGACCGCCGACTGGGTGCGCCTGCCGCACGAGTCTGCTCGGCCGCATCGCCTCGCGCATCACCAACGAAGTGAAAGGCATCAACCGCGTCGTCTACGATGTCTCCTCCAAGCCGCCGGCGACGATCGAGTGGGAGTAACAGACGCGGGGGACGTGTGTGGATGGAGATTAGTATTCGACAAGCTCAGGATGACAGGCCTTATAAAATCCTGTTAATCTTGTTAATCCCGTCTAAAACTCCTCTGCCTTCATGAGCACCAAACCCTGGCGCGTTCTCCGCTACAACCAGCCGCAATTCGCGAAGCAGATCGCGGCGCTGAACCGCCATGCGGAGCCGGCGGCGACGCGCGCGGCCGCGGTGGCGGAGATCATCGCCGACGGTGCGCAAGGACGGCGACGACGCGCTGATCAAGTACGCGAAGAAATGGGACGGCGATCGACATGTCGCGCGGCGGTCTTCTGCTGCCGTCGCGCACGCCGCAAGCCGCCGCCGCCGGTGCGTCGCGGCGATCGAGTACGCGCTGAAAAATGTCCGCGACTTTTCCAAGCTGCGCAAGCCGCGCAACTGGTCGCGCATGAACCGCGAGGGCGCGACGCGTCGGCGAGAAATTCGATCCGCTCGAGCGCGTCGGCATCTACGTGCCCGGCGGCACCGCGCCGCTCGTTTCCACCGCGCTGATGACCGTGCCGCTGGCCAAGGAAGCCGGTGTGCGCGAGATCGTCGTGACCACGCCGCCGCCGGTCAACGAGACGCTGGTCTACGCGCTGCGCACGGCCGGCGCGACGGAGATTTATCAGGTGGGCGGCGCGCAGGCCATCGCCGCGCTGGCCTACGGCACGGACAGCATCGCGCGCGTGCAGAAGATTTTCGGTCCCGGCAACGCCTTCGTGGTCGAGGCCAAGCGGCAGGTGGTCGGCGCCGTGGCCATCGATCAACTGCCCGGCCCGAGCGAAATCGCCGTCGTGGCCGACGAGACCGCGCGCGCCGATTTCATCGCCGCCGATCTGCTCGCGCAGGCCGAGCACGGCTCCGGCAGCCAGGTTCTTTTCGTCACGTGCTGCCCGAAGCTGCTCGCCGCGGTGGAGAGCGAACTGGCCGCGCAGGCGCCCAAGCTTTCGCGCGGCAAGCATCTCGCCGAAGTGCTGGAAAAGGGCTGCACGCTGGTGCTGGTCGAGGATGTCGGCGAGGCCATCGGCATCGTCGAGGATTTCGCGCCGGAACACCTGAGCCTCGTCATCAAGGACGCGCGCCAGTGGGCCGCGCACATCCGCAATGCCGGGCGCGATTTTCATCGGCAATTTCTCGCCCGTCGCCGCGGGCGATTTCATCGCCGGGCCGAGCCACGTGCTGCCCACCGGCGGCGCGGCCAAGGCGTTTTCCGGCCTGACCATCGACCAGTTTTTCCGCCGCACCAGCATCGTGGAATATCCGCAGCGCGCGCTGCACCGCGTGCCGCCCGCACATCGAGACGTTCTGCGCGGTGGAGCAGCTCGACGCCCACGCGCGTTCGGTGACCATCCGCTTCGACGAGGAGGAGAAGAAATAAGTTCGATGAGCAAGAACACGCCACGCCCAGATTCACCGCGTCACCGGCGAGACCGATATCTCGATCAAGCTCGCCGTCGATGGCGGCGGCAAGTCGACGATCGCGACGGGCATTCCGTTCTTCGATCACATGCTGACGCTTTTCGCCAAGCACGCGCTCTTCGATCTCGAAGTGCGCGCCAAGGG
Organism: uncultured Verrucomicrobiae bacterium; assembly: GCA_963812985.1. GTDB lineage: Bacteria > Verrucomicrobiota > Verrucomicrobiia > Methylacidiphilales > UBA1321 > JABDGH01. The sequence continues at coordinate 557,192 of CAWEXI010000005.1, read as the reverse complement.
CGACGTGCAGGTCGATTTTCATCACACGGTCGAGGACACCGGCATCGTGCTCGGCCAGGTCGTTGGCGAAGGCGCTCGGCGACAAGAAGGGCATGGTGCGCTACGGGAATTTTCACCTGCCGATGGACGAAACGCTGGTGCGCGTCGCGCTCGATTTCAGCGGGCGTCCGCTGCTCGTCTGGCGCGCGCCGAAGGGCACTCAATCTGAACCGGCTCAAGGCGGGCGATTTTCCGGCGCAGCTCACGGTCGAATTCCTCCGCGCCTTCGCGCAGGAGGCGGGCCTGACGCTGCACGTCGAGGTCCTCTATTCCGACGAGACGCATCACCTCATCGAGGCGGTCTTCAAGGGCCTCGCCCGCGCGCTCGAGCAGGCCGTCCGCCGCGATCCGCGCGTGAAGGGCATTCCGAGCACGAAGGGGATGCTGTAATAGAAATCCGTCATCCTGAGCTTGTCGGATCGGGTTCCCTTGCATTGTGCGGCACCTTATTCGTTTATAATAAGAATATGATCGGCATCGTTGATTACGACATCGGCAACTTGCGCAGCGTGCAGAAGGCGTTTCAGCACGTCGGCGGCGAGGCGGTCTTTGTCCGCACGCCGGAGGAGATCGCGCAGGTCGATGCGCTGGTGCTGCCGGGCGTCGGCGCGTTCGGCGATTGCGTGCGCAGCCTGGCCAAGTCGGGCATGTGGGACGCCACGCTGGCCTGGGCGAAATCGGAGCGGCCCTTCTTCGGCATTTGCGTCGGTTACCAGATGCTTTTCGAATCGAGCGAGGAAGCGCCCGGCGAAAAGGGGCTCGGTATTTTCGCCGGCAAGGTGCGAAAGTTCTCCGACAAGCATGGCCTCAAGATTCCGCAGATCGGCTGGAATACCGTTGACGGTCAAACAGCCGGACGCGCCGCTGCTTGCGGGCATTTCCGACGGCGATTACGTCTACTTCGTCCACAGCTATTATGCCGCGCCGAAGGACTCCTCGCATCGTCGCGCTTGGAGACGACCTACGGCGACACGTTCGCCGCCGCGGTGGCGCGGGGCAATCTTCTCGCCACGCAGTTTCACCCGGAGAAAAGCCAGCGCGCGGGATTGCAGATGCTGAAGAATTTCGTCGCGCTCAGCGCCGCTTTTGCCGCGCCCGCCGCGAAATAATATGTTCCGTCCATGCATCGACCTGCATGAAGGCAAGGTGAAGCAACTCGTCGGCGGGACGCTCGGCGATTCCGGCTTTGCGCACCAATTTCGTTTCCGACCACTCCGCGGCGTGGTTTGCGGAGCTCTACAAAAAAGACCAGTTGACGGGCGGTCACGTCATCATGCTCGGTCCCAATAATGAGAGCGAGGCCCGCGCCGCACTGGCGGCATTTCCCGGCGGGATGCAGATTGGTGGCGGCATCGATGCTGAAAATGCGGCCGGGTGGCTGGAGGCGGGAGCTTCTCACGTCATCGTCACTAGCTGGATTTTTTCGGAAGGCCGCCTGCACGAAAAACGCCTCGCCGAATTGGTGAAAGCGATCGGCAAGGCGCGGCTGGTCATCGACCTGAGTTGTCGCACGCGCGGGGACGACTACTTTGTCGTCACGAATCGCTGGCAGACCTTCACCGAGCTCACGATTTCGCCGGAAAGTCTTTCGAAGCTTGCCGAAAGCTGTGCCGAGTTCCTGGTGCATGCCGTCGACGTGGAAGGATTGTGTCACGGTATCGACCAGGAGCTGGTCGAAAAATTAGGCCGGTGGTCGCCATTGCCGACAACCTACGCTGGCGGCGCAAAAACGCTCGCCGATTTGGAGGGCACGACGCGGCTTGGTGCAGGGAAAATCGATCTGACCATTGGCTCGGCCTTGGACATTTTTGGAGGTAACGGTGTCCGCTATGCCGACGCCGTAGCCTTCAACAAAAAGATGTGCTGCAAGTCGATTCCTGACGGCAAGTAGTTCTAAAGAAATACTCGCGTGGCGCGCGACAGAATGTTAACCAACCGTGACCTATGAAAAAATTCATCGTTGAGTTTATCGGCACCTTTTTTCTTGTCTTCACTTTCGGTGTGACGGTGGTCAATCCAGACGCCGGGGTGATCGCGCCGCTGGCCATTGGCTCTATGCTAATGGTGATGATCTACGCAGGTGGCCACATCTCGGGCGGGCATTATAATCCGGCGGTTACGATTGCAGTTGCGATTCGTGGGCGCCTGCTGCCTGGCGAAGTTCCCGCCTATTTTCTCGCGCAACTGGCGGGGGCGGTCATGGGCGCGGGTGGCTCGTATTATCTCAAGGGCAACAATGAATCAGCCGGCGCAACTCCTCCCGTTTACGTTTTGGGCCAAATGGTCTTTGCCGAATTCCTTTTCACCTTTGCGCTGGCTTATGTGGTTCTTAATGTCGCGACGGCCAAGGCGAATGCCGGAAATTCGTTTTACGGACTGGCCATCGGTTTCACGGTGATGGTCGGTGCCTTCGCGGTTGGTCCAATTTCCGGGGGCGCTTTCAACCCAGCGGTGGCGACCGGGGAGCTTTATCTCGGCCTGATTCCGGTGACAAATTACATGGCTTTTATCGCCACGCAATTGTCAGCCGGCGCGCTCGCGGCGTTTATTTTCAAGGTGCTCAATCCCGACGATAAATAACGGGCGCTAGAGCTTCCACGTCTTCACCAGTTCCGGAAACGTGCAGTCCTGGCATTGGGAGCAATCGGTCTGGCAATAGTCGCGAAAGATTTGCAGAAGCCCCTGCTGCACCAGCGCTTCGCGCGCTTGCTTCGGCTTCAAGGTCGAAAGCAACAGACGCTGTGACGCGATGCGGGCCGCGCCATTGGACGCGGCCTTGAAATCTTGCAGCGCAGCTTCGGCGGCAGACGGCTCTTCAAGCGAGACCATCGGCCAGAAGACATTGATCAGAATATCGTGCACGCGTTCCTCGCCGAGCAGACGGCAGGGCGTGCGCAAGGGCGCGCCGGTCAGCGTCGCGTGCTTTTCCCAGAACGGATCGCGAATGGCGAGAAGCGCGGCGCTGAAAGCGTTCCGCGTTACGTGCCTTCAGTGCCGCCAGCAGTTCCGGCACGCGAGGTACGATTTGCGCGAGCGCGGCTAATCTCCGCTCCGGCCGGTTCAGCGGACGCAGTCCCGCAAGGCGCCATTGACTGCGCGGCAGCAAAGCGTAATCGAGCGCACCGCGCGCCTTCCACCAGATTTCCCACAGCTCCCGCAACCATCCGCGCGGCTCCGATTGCAAGCGCGTGACGCTTTCGTCCGGCAAAAATCCGGACAGGCCGAAGAGATGCGCCAGACGCGCTTCAGGTTTCAGCTCGCGCAATTTATTCCAAGGCAAACGTTGCGCCACGAGTCGCATCGGCACTTGATTGGCGTGGAAACCGAGCGCCTCGGCCAGTGCCTCATAGAGCGCCTGCGCGGGGCTCGTCAAGCGCTGTCGCCAACACCAGCGCCGCGCTTTTTGTCGCAGGCGGAAAAGACCAGCGGCGCGCAGGATGTCGACGATTTGGTCCGGAGGCAAGGCGCGCCAGTTCGTGAAGAACATCGTCCCGGCACCGCGCCGGGCAAGGGACGTTGCAGGAGCGATGCGCAAAGCGGTTGCAGTTCGGTCCATGGCGCGACGAGCTGCGCGCCGAGCACGACCTGCGGCACGCGGCGAAAGGATGCGGTCGCCGGGAAAAATGATTTTCCACCCTTGTTCTCCCACACCACATGAAGAATCGTCTCGTTATAGGCGGCATCGGCGTGATGGCCGTGCGCGTTCCAATCCGCGGGACGCAGATGGACTTCGACGTTACCCAATGATGACTTCGTCGTCGGCTTTTCCATCCTTCTGGAACCGTACGGCGGCGCGCGTGAAATCCGGTCCGCCGCCATGATTCCAAAATCCCGGCTGGATGATTTCGACACTTCGGCCATCGTCCGTGGTCAAGTCATGCTGGTAAAGCTGCTCGAACCAAAGCGCCTGGACTTCGATCTCCGCCGGCGTACGCATCGGCTCCTCGCGCAGCGAGCGCGGTGGCAGATAAGAGGACGCGCAGTCTTTCATTCTGGTAACTTGATTTCTAGCCGAGTTAAATCATAAGTGAAGATATAACGCTTATGAAAACCCGCCCGCTGCTGTTGGCCCTGCTGGTTCTTCTGCCGATTTCTTTCGGCAGCCATTGCTCACGCACAAGCTCCAACGCCCGGCCAGGCGCAGGCGCCGGTGCCGCAGGCGCCCGGCACTGACGGCTCCACAAGGCAAAGTCGCGCCACCGCCCGGCCGGATCGATATCGCGCAAGAACCGATCGTGAAGATCGTCGCCAATGTCCAGCCCGCCGTGGTCAACTATCACCGCGCAGGAAACCGTGCCGGATTATCTCACGCTATAACCAATACTTTCAACTCTATCGCGGCGTGCGAACCGGACGTCGCAGAGCATCGGCTCCGGGCTGATCATTTCCGCCGACGGCTTTGTCCTCACCAACGCGCATGTCGTTGCCCTGGCGGAAAAGGAAAAGGAAGTCAACATCACGCTCTCGTCCGGCTCGAAGTATCACGCGCGAGATCATCTCCGCGGACGAAGACGCCGATCTGGCGCTGCTGAAAATCGAGGACAAGACGGTGCAGTTTCCCTACTTCGATCTCACCTACACCTCGCCGAATCTGCTCGGCGAAACCGTCGTCGCGCTGGGCAGTCCGGCCGGTTATCAGAATTCGGTCAGCCACGGCATTCTCAGCGCGCTGCACCGCAGCTTCACGCGTTGAGGACCACACCTACAACGAACCTGATCCAGACCGATGCGGCGATCAATCCCGGCAACAGCGGCGGCCCGCTGATCGATCTGAACGGCGGCCTGGTCGGCATCAATTCGGCCAAGCTCGCGGGCACGGCGATCGAGAACATCGGCTTTGCGATTCCGAACGACGTGGTGATTCCCTGGGCAAATGACGCGATGGCGGTGGCCCAGGGCCTGAAGCCGGCGGGCCCGTCTCGGTCACGGCGAGCAAGCTCGACATGATCCACAAATATCTCGGGCTGACGGTCAAGACGCTCTCGCCGGATGACGCCGCGCAGCGTGGCTTGCAAATCGATGGCGGTCTGCTCATCACGCATGTCGATCAGAACAGTCCCGCCGCCGAGGCCGGTTTGCGCGAGAACATGGTGATTGTGATGATCGGCAATCGGCAGATCACCGACGAGAAAAGCCTGCCCCACGAGCTTCTGCAGATTCAGTCCGGAACCAATGTGCGGCTGCAGGTCATCATGCTTCAGTCGCTGGGACCGATCACCATCCAGCGCGGCGGTTCGGTCATGCTGACGGCGCGGTAAACGACGCCGTCGACAATTTGGCTTTTCCGTGGGCCCAGGCTTCGTAAAGTGGATGGCTCATGAAAAAGTCTGCGAAAGCCGCTAAATCCCGCAAGTCTCTTCATCGTCATTGGTCGGGGCCGTTGGTCGATGAGGCGTCGCGCGCGCAGAGCCGCGCCATGTTGCATGCGGTCGGATTTGCGCGGGGCGATTTTCAAAAATCCCAGATCGGCGTGGCCTCGACCTGGAGCCAGGTGACGCCGTGCAACGCGCACATCGATCAGCTCGCCATCGCGGCGGCGGAAGGCGTGGCGAAGGCGGGGAGCAAGCCGCTCATCTTTAATACCATCACGATTTCCGACGGCATTTCCATGGGCACGCAGGGCATGAAATATTCGCTTGTGTCGCGAGAAGTGATCGCCGACTCAATCGAAACGGTGATGGGCTGCGAGATGTTCGACGGCGTGGTTGCCATCGGCGGTTGCGACAAGAACATGCCCGGCTGCCTAATCGCGATGGCGCGGCTGAACCGGCCCGCGGTGTTTGTTTATGGCGGCACGATTCTGCCCGGCTGTTTTCAGAAGCGCGACGTCGACATCGTATCGGTCTTCGAGGCAATCGGAGCGCACGCGGCCGGAAAAATATCCGATGACGACCTCGCCGGACTCGAGGCGTGCGCCATCCCCGGCCCGGGTTCGTGCGGCGGCATGTACACGGCCAACACCATGGCGTGTGCGATTGAGGCGCTCGGCATGAGTCTGCCCAACAGCTCGGCGATGACGGCTGTCTCGACCGCGAAAAAAGAGGACTCGCTCAACGCCGGAGCGGCGGTGCATCGCCTGCTCGATCTCGGCATTCGCCCGCTCGACATCATGACGCGCAGGGCGTTCGAGAACGCGATTACGGTGGTGATTGCGCTTGGCGGCTCGACCAACGCGGTGCTCCATTTGCTCGCCATTGCGCACGCGGCGGGAGTGAAGCTGGCGCTCGACGACTTCACCCGCATCGGCAAACGCGTGCCCGTTCTGGCCGACTTGAAGCCGAGCGGCAAATACGTCATGGCCGCGCTGGTCGGCATCGGCGGACTGACGCCGCTGATGAAAATGCTGCTCGATAAAGGACTGCTCCACGGCGATTGCCTGACCGTGACCGGCAAGACGATGGCCGAGAACTTGCGCAGCGTGAAACCGTACCCGAAAGACCAGGACATCATCCGCGGCTTCGATAATCCGATCAAGCCGACGAGTCATCTCGTGGTCTTTTACGGCAACCTCGCGCCGCTCGGCGGCATAGGGAAAATCACCGGCAAGGAGGGCGAAAAGTTCCAGGGCACCGCGCGAGTCTTCGATTCGGAAGAGGATTCGCTCAAGGCGATCCTGGCCGGCAAAATCAAAAAGGGCGACGTGGTCGTGATTCGCTACGAGGGGCCGAAAGGCGGTCCCGGCATGCGCGAAATGCTTTCGCCCACCTCCGCCATCATGGGCCGCGGTCTCGGCGACGATGTGGCGCTAATCACCGACGGACGCTTTTCTGGCGGCACGCGCGGCTTCGTGGTGGGACACATCTCGCCCGAAGCGCACGTCGGCGGAGCGCTCGCGCTGATCAAGAACGGCGACCACATCACCATCGATGCTATCGCGCGCCAGCTCAACCTCGACGTGCCCGCCCGCGAACTGGCGAAGCGTCGAAAGGCGCTCAAGTTCCGTCCACCCGTCCAGCAGCGCGGCGTCCTCGCCAAATACGCCGACCACGTCAGTCAGGCCCACCTCGGCGCGATTACGGATGGGGGATTGGGAGAAGCAATGGAGTTGCGCGGACAATAGCGTTCCCAAATGGAGTTTGGGAACGAGGAAAGCTGTGAGCATTGGCGTTATTCCTCGGCGCATGAGTGGTTGGAGGGCGGGCATCCGGCGTTTAAGTGTGATCCCTGGTGTTAGCGGCGGAGCAACGGAATTGCGCAGACAATTGCGTTCCCAAATGGAGTTTGGGAACGAGGGGGGCGGAAAGGATGAAAAGCGGTAAATTTGCCATACCTTTTTCTGTTAAACCACGAATTTGCGGCTTAAACTTCGATTCTTATGACTCACATCAAGCTGTTCGCTCCGGGGCCGGTGGAAGTGTCGGAAAAAACGATGCGCGCGTTTTCGCGGCCGATGATCGGGCATCGCTCGAAATCGTTTCAGGAGCTGAACGCGGCGGTGCAGCCGGGCTTGCAGGCGCTCTTTTACACGAAGCAGCCGGTGTTTGTCAGCACGAGCTCGGCCTGGGGCGTGATGGAAGGCGCGATCCGCAATCTGGTGAGCAAGAAAGTGCTGAGCTGCATGAGCGGCGCGTTTTCCGACAAGTGGTTCGACGTGGCGAAGAAATGCGGCAAGCAAGCCGAGGCGTATCAGGTCGAGTGGGGCCAGCCGATCCTGCCCGAGGCGATCGAGGCGAAGCTGGCGACGGGCGAGTTCGACGCGGTCACGCTGATCCATAACGAGACGAGCACCGGCACGATGAACCCGCTCTGGGACATCGCCGCGGTGATGCGCAAATTCCCCGACGTGCAGTTCATCGTCGATTGCGTGTCGTCGTTCACCGCGATGAAGATTCCGTTCGACGAGCTGGGCATCGACGTGATGCTGGCCGGGACGCAGAAGGCGCTGGCGTTGCCCGCGGGCGCGGCGGTGTTCGCGGTGTCGGAGAAGGCCTACGCGAAGGCGGCGACGATCAAGGACCGCGGCTACTATTTCGATTTCCTCGAGTTCAAGAAGAACCAGGAGTCGAGCATGACGCCGACCACGCCGAGCATTTCGCACTTCTACGCGTTGCAGAGCAAGATCGAGGACATCATGGCCGAGGGGCAGGACGCCCGTTACGCGCGGCACCTGGAAAACGCCAAGATCACGCGCGCGTGGGTGGCGAAGAACGGCTTCAAGATGTTCCCGAAGGAAGGCTACGAGTCGATCTCGCTGACCTGCGTGGCGAACAACAGGAACATCGATGTGGCGAAGCTGATCAGCACGCTGAAGACGAAGCATTCGTGCATCATCGACGGCGGCTACGGGAAGATCAAAGGCACGAGCTTCCGCATTTCGACCATGGGCGACGAGAGCACGGCGAACATCAAGGAATTGCTCGGCTGGTTGGACGAGTGTTTGGCGGAGATTTAAGCCGGTTGAAGCGGCGGTCTAGGACCGTAGCTTGCCTTTCCCATCTGTCATCCTGAGCTTGTCGAAGGATCAGTTCAGCCTGTAGCAGTGGTCTATGATCGTCGCCGTCGCGTCAGCGACTTATTAAAGATCGTCATCCTGAGCAAGCCGAACTTCTCGGCGCCGTCGAAGAACCTCTAACTGTTTTGCTCAGGCGAGGTCGTCGGTTTGCAACGGAAAGCCAGCAACGGTCACAGACCGCCGCTACAACTGACTACACCTCTGCCTGCCCTCTGCAGTCCTCCGTGCGAAATTCATTCGGAAGAGCTAAATCCCAGCGCGCCAGCGATTTAGTTGCGATTTAGATTGACTGTCCCGTAATTGCCGCTAAATTTGCCTTCAGAAAGGAACATGTTGTGAAGTCTTTCGTGGTCGGGGCAGCTGGCGCCTTTGCTCTCATCAAAATGGAGATGACGAGCAAGGTCTCACGCAACCTCTCGCCCGGCGCCTTGACGCTCGGGTCTTTGAAGCCTTGCTCTTCCCGGCAACCACAGGACTCCTCACCAGCTTCAACACTTTCCCATGGAATTGCCGTTTTCAGCTTTGGCCCAAAAGGGCCGGACGCGATGGCAATGGCGGCAGCGCGATTATCCGGGACCGGTCAGCGGTCCAGTCGCGCATGCGACAGCGGGAACGCATCTTTCGTCGCAGGGCATCCAGGTCGAGGGCAGTTTTTTCGCCCCTGGAAATGCCGGTACGTCAGCGGCAGACAAAGTGGAGCCGGCGGGTAGAGCCTGAAAAAGAGCGCGGAGATTCAAGACGCGCGATTCACGGCATGTCAGTAACATCACATGAGTTCAGATTATCGCCCACGAGGCGCAGGCGGCAGCGGAAGCAGCAGTGGCGGTGGCGGCGGCGGACGTCGCCGGCGCGGAGGACGCGGACGCAGCGGCAGCAGCCGGCGGTTCGCACGGCGAAAACCGGGTGCACACCAACGGTGGCACCGAGCGCGGCGCCCGAAGAAAGAAGCAAAGCCTTTCTCGGAAACTGTTCGGCTGGCTCTCCGGCAAGAAAGCCAAGCCCGAGACGAAGCAACCGTTCCGCTCGAGCACGAGTCCGTCGCGCCCCGAGTTCAAGGAACGCAGCCCGGTGCTGAACGGACCGAGCGCGCCGAACGGGCGCGAACGCGTCCCCGTCGCGAGGACCGGCCCCCGAAGGCCGAAGCGATCGCCGCAGGAAATCGTCTCGCCCAAGCTCTATGTCGGCAATCTCGCCTACGAGGCCGCCGAGAGCGATCTGTTCGATCTGTTCTCCAAGGTCGGCGCGGTGAAGAATGTGGAGATCGCGATGGACCGCCACTCGAACCGTTCCAAGGGCTTCGGCTTTGTGGAAATGGAATCGCTGGAGACGGCCAAGGAAGCCGCCGCCAAACTGAACCGGACCGATTTCATGGGCCGGCAGATCGTGGTCAGCGGCGCGAAGGTCGACAAGCGTCCGACCCAGGCCGCCCGCGATGAGGATACGACTTCACAGAGTGAGCCGCAGTCGGAGACGGGCAGTAATCCCGACGCGACGATCTAAAGTCAGCTTTTCTTAAAGACCGGCGTCGCCGCAAGGTGCCGCCGGTTTTTTGTTTTTATGAATTGCGGACATGGCGCTAATCCATGTTTTCAACCGACGGAACCGGCCAGGGCTCAGGTTCCAGCGGCGCCATTTCCGGATGAAATAAGCGCTTCCATCGCTCGACGCGGAAATCGGCGTTTTCATGAATCACCTGATCGAGTTCGAACTTGTCCTCGAAGGGAGGAAAGAACGCGTCGCCGGAACGATGCTCTTGACGTGGGTGAGATAAAGCAGGTCGCAATGTCGCAGCATTTGGCGGTAGATATCCACGCCCCCGCAAATCCAATAGGGCTGCGGCAAATCAGTTAGCATTTTCTCGAGCGCGGAAATATCAGGGCAGATCGTGACGTCTCGGGCGCGCGTGAGCGGCTGAGAACGACGGTCTGGCGTCCAGGCAGCGGCTTGCCGATCGACTCGAAGGTTTTGCGGCCCATGATGAGCGTGCCGCCCATGGTCTTGTGCTTGAACCAGCGGTACTCCTCGGGAAGATGCCACGGGATTTTGCCTGCGATGCCGATGGCGCGGTTCTCCGACATGGCGGCGATGGCGTAAAAGACGGCATAGCAGATTGGGATTAATAAGACGAAATGATTTAAAGGCAGGAAATTTCGGCTAATTCGAAATTCGTTGATCCTGCTAATATCGAACGCTTAGAAGCTAGACCGCGATGGGCGCCTTGATCGGCGGGTGCGGATCGTAATCGAGCAGGGAAATGTCCTCGTAGGTGAAGTCGGCGAGCTCGCGGATCTTGGGATTGAGCGCGAGCCGGGGCAGGGGACGCGGCTCGCGGCTGAGCTGCTCGCGGGCCTGGTCGAGGTGATTGTCGTAGAGGTGGAGATCGCCGAAGGTGTGGACGAATTCGCCGGGCTTGAGGTCGCAGACCTGCGCGACCATGCAGGTGAGCAGCGCGTAGGAAGCGATGTTGAACGGCACGCCGAGGAAGAGGTCGGCGCTGCGCTGGTAAAGCTGGCAACTCAGTTCGCCGTCGAGGACGAAGAACTGGAAGAGCGCGTGGCAGGGCGGCAGCGCCATCGCTTCGACTTCGGCCGGATTCCACGCGGTGACGATGTGGCGGCGGCTGTCGGGCTTGCGGCGAATCTGCTCGATGACGCGCGCGATCTGGTCGATGGAGCCGCCGTCGCGGCGTGCGCCAGTCGCGCCATTGCGCGCCGTAGACGCGGCCGAGATTGCCTTCCGCGTCGGCCCATTCGTTCCAGATGGAGACGCCGTGTTCCTGGAGCCAGCGGACGTTGGTGTCGCCGCGCAGGAACCAGAGCAGTTCGTAGACGACCGATTTGAAGTGGACCTTCTTGGTGGTGAGCAGCGGAAAGCTCTCGCGAAGCGGAAAGCGGGCCTGCGCGCCGAAGATGGAGCGCGTGCCGGTGCCGGTGCGGTCGGCCTTGGGACGACCCTGCTCGAGGACGAGGCGCAGGAGGTCGTGGTACTGTTTCATCTCATACGACGAATTTACAGAGCAGCCGCACGCGAACGAGCGGCGCTCATCGAAATCGTCCGCAGACATTAGGTCTGGGGAACGATGAAAATCTTGTTGGTGTACGGGCAGCGGACGGCGGTGCCGGGGGGATAGCCGCGGACATCGACCGGCTCGGCATACTCGGCGTAGGGGCTCTTGCAGAAGCCCTTCTTGCCGGGGATGACGATGCCCATCGGGAAGTTGGCGGCTGGCTTGGGCGGCGGGGGAGTCGTGACGTGTGGTTTCAGGCGCGGTGGGAGGCGTGGCGGTTGTCCAGCGTGTTGGTCGTCAGTGGTCGAACCGCGGGGTTCGTGGTCGGGGTTGGTCGCAATCGTCGTCGTTGGTCTGCGGCAGCGGAGCGGGCGTGCCATTGTCGTCCGTGCCCGCATTGTGTTGGCAACCGGTCGCCAGAATGCTGCCGGCCAAAGTTACGACTCCCAAAAGTTTCTTCATATGGCACCTTTCATCTCACAAAAAACAGGCCTCAGCAACCGCTATTTTGTTAGGGAAGTTTTGGATCGCATTCAGTTAAGAGTCAATCAGACAAACCATTGTTCCGACTCGAAATCCTTGCCGGGAGCGGTCAGTTCGATGGCGCCGCGCTCGGGATAGCGCTCGCGCTGGAGGCCGCCCTCCAGCAGCTGGACGAAGAAGGCGAATTCGTGGCCCGGCTCGACGCGCAGCAGCTTGCGCGGAATGGAAACGACGAGCGAACGGCCCCAATGGGCGCGCAGGTCGGTCGCAGGCGCGGGAGTGAAGACGACGCCGTCTTCGCTGGTCTCGAAAAGCGATCTCGATGTGGCCGGTGCCGGCTTGGCGCAGGGTGACGCGGGCCGGATGCGGAAGCAGGAAGCGGATGGTGATGGCCTCGGGTTGCCGGCTCAAGTCGAGGCGGAGGAAGAAATCGTCGGCGCCGAAGCCGAAGAAGAGCTTCTTGCCCGATGCGGTCGCCCTGGAACATGGCGGTCTGCTGCGTGGTGAGGTCGAGCTCGCCGGCGCCGAGCCAGTTGAAGTAGCGCTCGGTCTCGCCGGAAATATCGGGCGAGAGAAGGCGCAGCGGCTGCGTGTAACCGAGATCGGAACTGGGCAGGCAGATGGGGACGTCGAGATGCGCGGGCGGCTCGATGCCGAGGATGCGATAGACGTTCTGGAGATGGAGGCGGAAGAGTTCGTCGAAGAGGAAGTCGGTGTCGATGGTGAAATCGGGGCCGTACCACCAGAACCAGTCGCTGCCCTCGGCGGCGTAGATTTCCCACCAGGCTGCCTCGGCGCGTTCGGGCGGGACGTTGCCCTGGGCGAGGCGCTCGACGAGGAAATGGCGCGTTTCCTTCAGCCACTCCCAGCCCTTGTTTTCCTCGGGGTCGCCGATCCAGATGTCGAAGTCGCTGCGGATCCACGAGCCGGAATGGAGATAGCAGGTCTCGACCTGGGCGGGATGCGCGTCGAAGTAATCGCCGATGCGCGGCAGGTCTTCAGTTCGGGCGTCTCGAGTCAGCGCGCGGTAGAAGGAGGTGAGGAAGGCCTCGCCGCCATCGGGGAAGGCCTCCCAGGCGTTCTCGCCGTCGAGAATCAGCGGGGCGACGCCGCGGCCGTCGGGCGCGACCTTGGCGATGTTCTTGAGATTATCGATCAGGTGCGCGACGGCCTTGGAGGTCTCGTTGCGCGCGGCATCGAAGCCGATGAAGTCGGAGAGCGGCCGGTCGCGGAAAAGCGCCTGGATCGATGTTTCGTAGGCGTGGATGCGCCAGCCCTGGAAGAGCTCGATGTGATCGACGTGGCGGTTATTCCACGCGGGATCGTTCTTGAGGCTCTTGAAAAGATTGCCCTCGTCGGAGCAGAAATAATCGAAGCCGGCCTCGACCATGAGCGGAACGATTTCCGGCGCGATGGAGCCTTCCGAAGGCCAGAGGCCGCGCGCGCGTTGGCCGAAGACCTTCTCGTGCAGTTCCTGCGCGAGGCGGAGTTGGGCGCGGACGTCCTCCGGCGCGGAGAAGGCGGAGGGCAGGGGCGATTGGGGCTGGCAACGGCGCGCGATGTGGGTGTCGTAGACCAGCGGCATGATGGGATGAAAATAGGGCGTGGTCGTCAGCTCGATCTGGCCGCGCTCGGCGGCGGCGCGATATTCGCCGCAGGACGAGGCCGAGGATTTCGTGGTGGATATCGAGCACGGCGTTCTTTTCCTCCTCGGTGAAGTCGCGGCCCTTGTCCTTGAGCTCCTGCAGGACGGGAAAGCGGCGCACGGCGGAGAAGCCGCACCACTGGAGATTATAGAGCGTCTGGAGATCGCGGAAATCGGCCTCGGTGAAGGTGCGGACGATGGAGTCGAGCTTGTCGAGCGTGTAGTTCGGCGCCGCGCTTGGCGAGCAGCTCGGCGTAGCGGGGCACGGGGCGGACGAGCGTGTCCCAGTTGATCTTGAAGAAATTCTCGAGGAGATGGCGGCGGTCCTCGTTGTCGAGGTTGGCGGCGGGCTTGCGGCTGAGCGTTTCCCACTCGTCCTCCACCTCGCGGTTGACGAGTTCGAGAATCTGGCGCACCAGCACGGGCGTGAAGTTGAAATTGACCCGCACGTCGGGCTGCGCCGTGACGAGGTCGATCATGTCGAGGTAGCCCTTGGCGGCGTGCAGCCGCACCCAGGGCATCTTCGCCTTTTTCGTCAACGGATTGACGTAGTAGGGCTGGTGCATGTGCCAGAGGATGACGACGTTCATGCGCGCGCCTCCCCGCGCAGGAAGCGCGCGGCTTCCTCGGGATAAACCGTGTTGATGTAGGAGCCGAGGCCGATTTCAAATCCGGCGAGCGAGTTGAAGCGCGGAACGATTTCGAGGTGCCAGCAGTAATCGTAGCGCGTGCTGGCGAAGCGCTCGTGTGTGCGGGCGGCGCAGCGGCGCCATGTGGAGCAGGAGATTGTAGCCCGGCTTTTCCAGCACGGCATTCAGCCGCTGCAGGGCGAAGCGGAGGACTTCGGCCAGGTCCTGCAATTCGGTGCGTGCGTGCAGGAAATGAATTCGGGATGATGGCGCTTGGGAAAAATCGCCAGCTCGAACGGGAAGCGGCTGGCGAAGGGACAGAAGAGAACGTAGCCGTCGTTTTCCGCCACCAGCCGCGAGCCGTCGGCGCGCTCGGTGTGGAGGATGTCGCTGAAGAGGCTGCGCTGCTTGAGCTGGTAGTGCTCGCGGGCGCGGATGAGCTTGCCCTCGACGAACGGCGGAACGAGCGGCAGCGCGACGAGCTGCGAATGGGCGTGGGCGAGCGACGCGCCGGCGCTGGGCCCGACGTTCTTGAAGATGTAGATGTGCTGGAAGCGGAGGTCCTTGTCGAGATCGATGATGCGCTCGCGGTAGCTGGCGAAGACTTCGGCGATGGCGGTGACGCTGCAGGTCCTCCAGCGCGACGATCGCCGTCGGGCGTCTCGATGATGACCTCGTGCGCGCCGATGCCGGTCAGGCGGTCGTAAAGTCCCGCCGGGCGTCGCCTTCGAGCTGGCCCTCGATCGCGCATGGCGGGATAGCGATTCGGCACGACGCGCACGCGCCAGCCGGGCTCGTTCGGTTTCGGTCTTTTCCTTGCGGATGGCGTAGACCTCGGGCGGCGTGAGCCGCTCGTTGCCCTCGGCGAAGGGATCGAGCGCGCCGGCTTGCAGGATGGCGGGCAGGAAATCCTGCGGACGGCGCTGGCGTTCGGGGGCGAAGACGACCCAGGTGTTGTGGAGCGGATCGCGGCGAAATTCAGGCGTCATGCGTGGGGCAGTAAATCAGGAAGACGGCGTTTATGCAACTCCCGAGCAGTTGACGTGCCGCCGCGACCGAGGGGAAGCGATCGTCCGGGTCGCGCGCGAGAAGTTTCATGACCCAGGCGCTCCACGACGGCGGCAGGTCGGGCGCTTTTTCGCGCAGCGGATCGGGCGGAAAGCGGAGGCAATGGATGGCGACTTCCTGGCTGCTGGCGCCGGGATGCGGATGCCGCCGGAAGCCGCGTAAGTAATAGAGGCAGCCGAGCGAATAGAAGATCGGAGCGGACGTCGGGCTGCGCGCCATCGATCTGTTCCGGCGCGAGCGTGTGGATGCTGCCGAAAAGCGCGGAGCGGCCTGCGGGCGGATCGAAGCGGATGGAAGGGAAGTTCGAGCAGTTTCCAGCCGGAATCGGTCAGGAAAAAATTGTCGGCGTTGAGATCGCCATGGGCCAAGCCGACGTCGTGAAGCGCTTCCACGGCGTCGAGCGATTGGTCGACGAAGGCGCGCCAGTCTTGCGGCTGAAGCGGGCCGGACGGAATCAACTGGCGGAGGGTCTGGCCCTCGAGCAGTTCGAAAACCTGGTAGGCGCCGTGCTGGGGATCGGTTCCGGTCGCCAGGAGTTGGACCCAGTTGGGATGGTTGTTCGGAGTTGAAAACGAAGAGGCCGGGTTCCCTGACTGAAGAGCCAGCCGGACCGCGACTTCGGTTTCTGTGGTGACATCACGCGCGCGGAAGACATGGGCCTCGCCGCCCGTGCCGATTGAGGCGAGCAGAAGATAGCGGGCGTCGATGACGGTGTTTTCCATGGGCAATAAATGATTAAAGGTATCTCGTCGGATTACGAGATGTGATTCGATGTTTGAATGGGAAGAAAAATAGTTAGAGGTCGTTGACTAGAGCTCGCTCCCGCTCGCCCCTCGCCCTGCAGGATCGCCTGCGGCGATTCGATCTTGACGTTCCCAACGATCAAGATTCGACAAGCTCAGGATGACAGGCTTTTTATGGAGTCGCTTTCGGCCGAACTGCTCCTTAGGGTGACGGACTCTTTTTATATTGGCAGGTCAATTCATCCTCGGCTGGCTGCGGTGGCCGTCCCAATTTTCGCCGAGGGCGGGCGGCTGGGCGCAGAGGTGGTAGGTGATGACGGTGGGCAGATGGACGCGGTTGGTGCGCGGCCATTGCTCGGCGAAGAGGATGTCGTCGTGCTGCGCGGTGCCGAGCGACCAGGGATAATCCTTTTGCGCGCTGGCGTGCCAGAGCTGGAAAAAACCGATGGGCACGTAGCCGCGCAGGGTGTCGACGTAGCGCGCGCCGATGGGATGCTGATGCACGCGGGTTGAGCAGGAAGCTCCACGCGGCTTGCGGCGATTTCTGCCAGTGGTCGCGCAGTTGCTGGAGCTGGCCGAGGCCGATGACGTCGATGCGGTCGGCGCCGTAGATCGAATTGGGATCGAGATGGGTGTGGTTGAAAAGCACGCGGCGAAAATTGTCGGGCAGGATGATGTCGGCAGTCGAGGTGCAGCCGCCAGCCGTGGTACTGGAAGCGGCCCAAGCCGGCGTTGATGGCGGCGCCCTTGTTGAAGTGGCGGCCGTTCTTGGTGAAGAGATCGGTCTGGACGCAGATGGCGCCGTGCTTCTTCGCGACCTGCTGGGTGCGGCGGTCGTCGTGGCTGGTGACGACGATCATGGTGTCGAGGTGGGGATGGTTGAGCGGCAGGGTGAGGTCGAGCAGGTCGTCGAAGCCGACGCAGACGGTGACGGCTTCGAGGCGGAGGGATTCGAGGGCAAATTTGGTGGGGAGGGAGTAGTTCAAGGAGAAGTGGAGATTGAAGTGGTGATAGTGACCAAGGATCAGGCGGCTTCCTGCCATTCCGGGTTGGGAAGGCAGTTTTGGTGAGGGTGGTGAGTGAAAAAAGTTTCGCCCTGTGACGATTTTGATGCCGGCGTTGCGAAGATCGACCGGCGATAAATCGGCGAGGTCGGCGAGGAGCGCTTCGCGGTCGACTTCGGGCGGCGGGATGCGCAGGTAGCGGCGACCCCAATCGAGCGTGGCGAGAGTGGAGGCGATGCGCGACCAGGTCCAGCGGCGGCTGGCACGTTCGATCCGGTAGGGTTCCGGGCGAAAGCCAATGGTGGCACTGGCGCAGGCGAGGGAACGGCTGGCGGCGAAGGCTTCGGGATGTGCGCGCGACCACGCTTCGGCCCAGCTCGTTTCAAGCTCGAGATAATTTTCCATCTCGGCGAGCGGGGCGCGGTATTTCTGCTGCACGGCTTCGATTTCCTCGCGTTGGCGGTGGAAAAGGTCGTCGCGCTCGTTTTGAAGCTGCGCGATGTTTTCCAGGACGGCATCCAGTTGCTGACGAGTCTGAATGACCGGGCCTTCGGATGAGGCCGGGGATTGAGCAAAGGGAGTCATGTTGAAGCGCCGTCTTACGGCTCGAATGGGTAGGTCGAGCGCGCGGTTGAGGGAGTGACCGAAGCGTCGCTTGTAAAAGCCGGAGAGGCTTTTTCGGGTGATGCGAAGATGGCGCCGCGCTTTGCGGGTGGAATTGATTTCCGAGGCCTGAAGGTCGCCGCTGTCGATCAGGTGATGGACGGTCTGGCGGGAAATGGAAAGAAGGGCGGCGACGTCGCGAACGCGGACTAGAAGCGGGATGGGCTCATTTTTCGGCGGGAGGCTGGGAGCAATCATGGTTTTTGAAAAAGTGGCGGGTTAAGGTTGATTTAATGAGTAGATCATCGTGTGTAGGTAATTTGATGGCTTTTAGTCAACAAATTTAGCTGTTTTTGTTAACTTTTGTCTTAATTAGCCTAAATGGATGCCGATATGCGCGGTGGGCCGCAGAAAGATGAGGAAAACCTCGACAAAATTCGTGGCTGAAGTTTGTTTGCATCATGTTTACAGGACTTGTTGAGGGCACGGGCCGGCTGGTTTCGCTCTTGGCGCTGAAGGGGACGACGCGGTTAACAGTCGACGCGGGCACTCTGGCGGAGGGCGCGCAGATCGGGGACAGCGTGGCGCTGAACGGCTGCTGCCTGACGGTGACCTCGATGGAGAAGTCCGCAACTCAGTTTCGATCTTCTGGAGGAGACCTTGGCGAAGACAAATCTAGGCGCGATGAAGCCTGGGGCGGTGGTCAATCTGGAACGGGCCTTGCCTGCATCCGGGCGATATGGGGGACATTTTGTGACGGGGCATATCGACGCGACGGGGGTAATCCGCGCTTGGGAAGCGAGGGGGCACGATTACGAATTGCGAATTGGGATCGAGCCGGCACAGGGAATATACCTGGTGCCGAAGGGCTGTATCGCGGTGGATGGAATCAGCCTGACCGTGGCCGACGTGGGACCGGAGGAGTTTTCGGTCTGGATCATTCCGCACACGCGTTCGGTGACGGCGTTGCGCGAGCGGGCGGTGGGTGATCTACTGAACCTGGAGTTTGATTTGCTGGCCAAATATACGGAGAAGATCTTGGCGATGCGCCTGCCGAAGGCTTGAAGGGCTGCAACGAGACTACTATGCGGTCTTTTATCAATTGGGTCCATTCGCTGGCCTATGTGGTAAAGGGCGCGCATGCCATGCGCAATGGCGACGACGATGGGGTGATTCGGAATTACAGCCGGGCGATTGAGATCAGCCCCGAGGACCTGGATTATTATTATGCGCGGGGTCATGCCCACTGGCACAAGCGGGAGTTGGGGCTGGCCATCGCCGACTTTTCAAAGGCGATCGAGCTGAGCCCGGACGATATTTATGCACATCTGGCGCGGGGTTCGCTTTATTACGAGAAAGGGTTTATGGCGCAGGCGATTACCGACCTTACTTTTGTGCTGGAGAGTAGCGACGGCTTCGCGCTGGCGTTTTATTTGCGGGCAAAGTGTCATGTGGAAAAGAAGGACTATGAGCGGGCGGTGGCCGACCTGAACGAGGCGCTCGAGCATGATCCCCATCATGAGAAGGCGCTGGAGTTGCAGGCGTGGTGCCATAAGCAACTCGGAGGTGGTACGATCGAAAAGGGCCCGCTGCCGGAAAATTAGAGGAAAAGGCTTCGCGCTGGGGCGGGGGTGATTTAAACTTTCCATTACGATGATAAATCCAACGGTTGAAGCGCTCTTGGTTTTGCAGGAACGTGACGCCAAAGTCGCGACGTTGACGGCGGAGCTTGACTCGATGCCGCGCCAAATCGCCACAGTGGAAGCGGAGGTTGCGGCGCGGACAGCGAAGTTCGACGAACTGAAGAACCGGACGCGGCAGATCGAGGCGGACCGGAAGAAGATCGACCTGGATGTGCAATCGAAGCAGGTGGCGATCGCGCGCTACCGTTCGCAGCAGCAGCAGACGCGCAAGAACGAGGAATTTGCCGCGCTGAATCACGAGATCGAGCACGCGGAGAAGGATATTTCAGCGCTGGAGGATTCCGAGCTGGAGTTGATGGAGGCCTACGACAAGGGGCTGGCCGCGGTGGCGGAAGCGCAGAAGGAACTGCTCCAGTTTTCGGAGAAGGCGAAGCACAAGAAATCCGAGTTGGAGAAGCGCACGGCAGCTCTTTCGTCCGATTTGATGAGCGCGGAGGAAAAGCAGGCGGCGGCGGAGAAGGCGGTACCGGAGGACGCGCTGTCGC
Source organism: uncultured Verrucomicrobiae bacterium (assembly GCA_963812985.1). Classification (GTDB taxonomy): domain Bacteria; phylum Verrucomicrobiota; class Verrucomicrobiia; order Methylacidiphilales; family UBA1321; genus JABDGH01. The sequence goes on along the minus strand of CAWEXI010000005.1, from coordinate 537,331 downwards.
GATATCGGCGGATTTTGAAGAGCAAGAAGGATGTGGCGATTGTACCGATTCGTCACGGGGCCTGCGGGGGCTGTCACATGAAGCTGACTTCGCAGACGGTGCTGAGCGCGAAGGCGGCGGAGCATTTGGTTTCGTGCGAGAATTGCGGGCGGCTGGTTTACTGGACGGAGGAGTAGGGTGCGGAAAGGGCATAGGTAACATCCTCGGCTCTGACCCCGGGTGGTCATTTCTGCTTTGATCGAATCGCCAGGAGGTCGAGGGATGGCGGAGGGAAAAATAGTTAGAGATCCTTCGACAAGCTCAGGATGACTGACCTCGACAAATGGAATTTGCCCGCACATTCTCTGACCTGCGTGCCTCCTGAAAGCTCGACATCCTCCGGCACATTGTCGCCCACGCTCGCCGCGGAGAAATCGTCGCGCGCTGTGCGTCCCCCAATCAATCCGCGCACGTTTTTAAAGCGGCTGGTTTCGTGGATTTTGCTTTGGGTGGTGGCGCTCTGGTTTGTTTTCAGCGGATGGGATACGGGTTGCCTTCTGCTCATCGCGTTCTTCGGGCTCGCCGGACAATGGGAGTTTTATCGGGCGCAGGAGGAAAAGGGGCACAAGGTTTTCAAGCAAAGCGGCCTTTTTTGCGGAGCGCTGGTGTTTGCGAATTCCTGGTATTTTTTGATTCATCGTCCCATCGATGCGCGCCTGGTCCATTTCGGCGGGGAACTGGTCCTGGTCTTCGCGTTGCTGGGCGCGTTTATCCGGCTGGTGGTGGTGCCGGAGACGCATCGGGCGCCGATCACGACGGCGGCACTGACGCTTTTGGGGCTGCTCTATGTGCCGTTTCTTTTTAACTTCGTGGCGCTGCTGGCGTTCATGCCGGGGCCGGTGGAGCAAAACCGGTTTTTGCTGATTTACCTGCTCGCGGTGACGAAGTTTTCCGATGTGGGCGCCTATGTGATCGGTTCGATGATCGGGCGGCACAAGATGATTCCGCGGATCAGTCCGGGCAAGACGTGGGAGGGTTTTGCGGGCGCCATCCTGACTTCGCTGGCGATAAGCGTGGGTCTGACGCGGGCGATGAGTTCGAAAGTGCAGATCCTCACGCTGGGATCGAGCATTATCCTGGGGCTGCTGCTGCCGCTGGTGAGCGTGGTGGGAGACTTGGCCGAATCGGTGGTGAAGCGCGATGCTTCGATCAAGGATTCGGGGCGTTCGATTCCGGGGATCGGTGGGGCGTTGGACCTGATCGACAGCATTCTTTTCACGGCGCCGGTGTTGTATTTTTACCTGGAGTTTACGGCGTCGGGGGGGTGAGATGTTATCCCTCCGGGATAAGGCCGAATAACGGGAAGATTCCGGTGGTGTCGCTTCGCTCAACCACCGGCTAGGGTGCTGGCATCCCTTCGGGATGGTTCCGACCTTCGGTTTCCTCGGGATGACGGGTGTGGGTGATTTACAGGCTGCTTCTTGTTGGCCACCCGGACAACAAGTTATCCGGGCTACCGAGAAGAGAATATGCGGATGAATCCTCGGCTCGGTTAGGATGACGACTGGTTAATGAGCGATTGAGAAGCCGCGGAGGTTGCCTTGGGCGGGTAACCAGGTCTCGTGTTGCTTGGAAATGAAACCGGAGAGTTCGCTTTGGGCGATGCCATCGAGGAAGGCTTTGAGTTCGGCGCGCGTGCCTTCGGCGATGAGTTCGACGCGGCCATCGGGAAGATTGCGGACGGTGCCGGTGACGTCGTAGCCGCGCGCGACGTGGCGGACCGTGATGCGAAAGCCGACGCCTTGAACCCGGCCGGAATAGAGGACGGTGATGCGTTGCATGATTGATGCCTTATTAGTATCACACATTTGTGGGGGGAATTCCCGAGCAAAAAGTTAGAGGTCGTTGACTCGGTTCGCTCCCGCTCACCCTCGCCCTGCGGGATCACCTGCGGCGATTCCATCTTGGCCGTTCCCGACGGCCAAGATTCGACAAGCTCGGGATGACAATCTTTCTATAAGAGTCTCTGACGCGACCCGTCGCACGGAGTGCGACGGCAACCTTCGGAGAGCCCATGCTACGACCGGCTACCGCATGCGCGATTTCTATTCCAGCTTGATGCCTTCGGTTTCGAGGAGCGGATTCACCTGATCGAAGAGCCAGGCGAGGACGGCGTCGTTGGTGGGAGAATCGAGATAAGCCATGAAGAGACCGGAAGCGCCTTCGCGGAAAACGAGCGTGCGATTCCCGAAGGCGACGATGCCGGTGTGAGCGGAGCGCTGTTCGGCGCGATTGGCCGATAAGATGACCCGGCAGGTCTCGGCGATGAAGCAGAGATTTTCAGAGGAGATGACGCTGTTGGCGCACCAGCCGAGGAGCTTGCCTTCATTGGAGACAAAGGCTGCGGCGACCATGCCCTCGATCAGTGCGATTTTTTCAAAAGCTTTGTTCACAGCACCATTTCACATATTGGACGCGCAGGTCCTCGGTCGTCCAAACCGTATCAAAAACCGCATGGCGAACGCCCATGTTGTCGGCCACGAGGACCTGCTGCAGATGGGGCCCGAGCAAGGTCATGTGGTTGAAATAATCGACTTCCAATGCGACCGCGACGTCGGCGAGCTTGCGATAAATGAACGACGTGATGAAGGCGCAGCGCTCGGGTTCCGACATTTGCGAGCCTTCGAGCAGATCGCCCGAGAGGTTGACCATCCAATGCGAATTGAGTTGCGGAAGCGGGGTGTCGCCGCCGGCAAGGTGAGCGGGATCGGGAAAAAAGACCGGCGCGGCGTCCTGGCGGGGAGGGGCCTCGCGGATGACGCTCAAGTTGGCCGCAGTTTGGGTGGGCTCACTGGCGACGTTATAGAGCTCGCCCTTGGACGGGGCGATGTTGGGGTTTTGATCATCGGACCGCTCTATATTTTCGAGTAACTGGCGGTAAGGGAGTTCAATGGTGCGGGGCGGTATATTGGTCAATTTGACGGCCTTAATCCGAAGAAGTCCGCCGTCCCACTGAAGCATATCGCGAAAAGCAGCCTCGCCGCTTTTGCCAGGGTATTGCGCATGAAAGACTTCGCCGCGAAAAATGAAAATCTCGCCGGTTTGAAACTGGCTCCGCACCACGAGCAGGATCGAGTCGCCGGAGAGGCACCGCGTTTGTAAAATATCGGTGACGCTGACGACGCCGGCTTGTGCCGCATCGCGAGGTTCCTGGGCAACGTTCGATTTGAAGAGACCCTTGATGGCTTCGAGGACCAGACCAAAATCCCGCGGTGTGACCGGACGCTGGAGGAAAAAATCGGCGCCGTTTTGGTAAGCGACGGCACGGGAGGTTTCGTCGGCCGAATCGCTGACGATGACAAATTTGCTGGCGGGCGCCTGGATCTTGATGAACTGGAGAAGTTGCAAGCCGTCCATAGTGTCGAGGATGGTGTCGAGCAAAATCAAATCATACTGCTGGGGTGCGAACTGCATGGCGCGCTCCGCGTCGAGTTCGACGTCGACGCGCAACGGCGGATTTTTCCAAGCCAGCAAACCCTGACGCATCGCGTGGGCGTATTCGCGATGCGAGGTGAGGATGAGAGCTTGGTGCATCTTACAAATTGGGATAGGCCCTCCAAACCTTAGCAGGAATGAAAGACTTTGAAGAGGCTGTCGGAAAAATCGACGCGGGTCACGCTGAAAGGATTTTGCGCGTTCATGCTCCCCATAAGACGCAACGCGGCCTTGCCTTATTTTAAAGAGCGGCCAAATTTCAACTCTTCATGTCGTTGATTCATCGAGTGCTGCAGCGGGTCATGGGCCAGGTGGCCCGGTTGGTCTGCGCCTATCCCGGCATCATCCTGACGATAAGCGTGCTCCTGGCTGTGGCCAGCAGTTGGATCGTAGCCACTCGCTTCAACGTGGTGAACAATACGAGCGATCTCTTAAGCGATAAATACGAGGCAAAGAGGAACTACGACCAGCTGACCAAGGATTTCGGCAGTGATTACCGGTACATCGTCCTGATCCAATCGCCAGATCCAGTGCAAAACCGTCTCGCCGCAGATGAGATCGGGAACTATCTGCAGACGGTTAAGCCCTACATTACGACGGTCCTATCGAAGATCGATTTTTCGTCGGTCAAGCCACGGCTGCTTTTCACCCGCTCGGTGGAAGACCTCGAAAAGATTGCGCAGCAACTCCAAGACCAGGTGAACCTGCAAAAGCAGACCCAGGAGAAGAACAAAAAAATCGAACAGATGGCGCTCGACCTGAATTCGATCCTTTCGGAGGCCAGCGAGAAGTTCAACGATCCGACCTATCTTCATAAGAAGGAGAATTGGAAAGACTTCACGCCCTTCGTCAAACAATTCGACGACATCCTGAACAAAGTTTCGGCCCAGGCCGAAGGAAAGACGGTCGCGCAGGTGACCGACAACGAATCCGGAGATGACAGCGATACGGACGACGTTGACGCCAACGAGATGATCGCCGAGCACGAGTACTTCAGCCTGCAGGGCGGCCAGACCGTTCTGGTTTTTGCCTACACAAACTCGGAAGGGGAGAAGGATTCCGCGTCGCCCTTCAGCCATACCACGGCGACGATTCGGGCGAAACTTCAGGAATTGGAGAAAAAATATCCCGGCACGAAGATTGAGCTGACGGGCGAGCCGGCGCTCGACACGGACCAGGCAGAGGAAGCCAATGCGGACGCGGCGAAGGCCGGCATGATCACGATGGCGCTGATCATCGGGCTTTTCTTTATCAGTTATCGCACGTTTCTCCGGCCGACATTTGCCATTCTGGTGCTGATCATGGCAGTGCTTTGGTCGCTCGGATTCGCTCTGATCACGGTGGGCCACTTCAACATTCTTTCCGTCGCGGTGATTCCGATGGTGCTGGGCATCGGCATTGATTTCGGCATCCAGATTTTGGGCCGGTACGAGGAGGAATTGGGCCACGGACGAACGATCAACGAGGCGGTGACGGCCGCGCTGCAACATACCGGGGTGGCCATCATCACCGGCGGCAGCACGACGGCGGCGGCTTTTTTCACGCTCTGTTTCAACGATTTTGTCGGCCTGGCGGAACTGGGCGTCATTGCCGGCGCGAGCATGGTTTTTTGTATTGTCGCCAATCTCGTGCTGTTACCGGCGGTCTTTATTCTGCGCGACCGCAAGCTGAGCGTCGAGCAACTGAAGGCCCATTCGAGCAACACCGCGTGGCACTTCATTCAAACGTGGGACCGCGACATGGTCCGCAATCCGTGGCTTTGGATCATCGTTTCCATCGTCATTTCCATTGCGGCGGCGATCAGCCTGCCGGAACTAAAATTCGATTATAATCTGCTACACCTCGACAATCCGAATGCGCCTTCGGTCAAAGCGCTGTATGAAGTGATGGACGCATCGAAGGGCAATGACGGCACCCAGATTTCCACGATTTACGCCTCGGTGGTGGCCGATAATCTCGACGAGGCGCGTGCTCTTTCGAAGAAGCTTCTGGCGCTGCCGGAGGTAGCGAAGGTCGAGTCGATTCTGGAACTGGTGCCGGAAGACCAGGACAAAAAGCTGCCGATCATCAAGCGGATTGTGACTTTGGGCGAGGAACTTAACGTCAAGCCGGCATCGAATAAGCCGGTCGATATTCCGAGGGCGAGACGTGACATCGCGAGCCTGCTCAGTCAGGCGAAGGAAGGGCTGAAGCAGGCAACGGCTTATGAAGGTATTTCATCCGTGGCGAAGCAAGCCGTGGCGGCCTTTGCCTCGATGGTGCCGGCGTTGGAGCGCGCGGACAAGGCGCTGAATTCCGCCTCCGTTGCGGTAATCCAGAAGCGTTTCAGCGCCTCCTCCACCGGCGCATTTAGCCGGATGCAGGCCAACATGGAGCTGCTGAAGACGCAAAAAGCGGACCGCGGCCTGACGCTGGCGGACGTTCCACCGCAGTTGCAAAAGGCTTTTTGTCGCGCCCAACGGAAAGATCCTGCTCCAAGTTTACGGCAAGAAGGACCTTTGGGAACGCGCGCCGGACGAGGAATTCACGAAGGCGGTGCTCTCGGTCGCGCCGAAAGCGACCGGCACCCCGATCCTGAATTACTATGCGACGGAGTTGCTGCGGGTGAGTTATCTCTAGGCGGCGGTCTGGGCCTTTGTGGCCATCGTGATTCTGATCTTCCTCCACTTCCAGAGCTTCAAATACCTGCTGCTGACCCTCACGCCGTTGGTGCTGGCGGTCCTTTGGCGCACCGGCGCGATGGTCTGGTTCGGCATCGAATTCAACCCGGCGAACATCGTCACGCTGCCGCTGATCATCGGCATCGATGTGGCGTTCGGCGTTTACATCATCGACCGTTATCGCGAGGACGGCAGGCTCAGCATCTTCGCCGGCAGCACGGGCAAGGCGATCATCATGTCGTCGCTGACGTCGCTTTTCGGCTTCAGCTCGCTGCTGATTTCCGAGTTCAAAGGCATGTTCGACATCGGGCAGTTGATGTCGCTCGGCATCGCCATCGGTCTGGTCACGGCGATCTTTATCCTCCCACAGATTCTGGCTCTGTTGAAACCGCCGGCGCCGGAGGGTGAGAGTAAAGATGCGGGTCCCCACTAAATGGGACGGCGAGAGACGGCCCGTCCCTACCCAAGAAAAACGCGTTGCAGGACGCGTGAACTTGGCCAAGCTTTGGGGTTATGAGCGCGCCAACCTCCTCCCTACCTGCCTGGAAAAATCTCGAAAAACATTACGCCGAGATGAAGTTGGTCGCGATGCGCGACCTATTCGCAAAGGATCCCGACCGCTTTAAGAAATTCTCGCTGGAATTTGAAGGGATTCTTTTCGACTACTCCAAGAATCGAATCACGGAGGAGACGATGAACCTGCTCCGCGCGCTGGCGGTCGAACGCGATGTGGCCGGCTGGACCCAAAAGATGTTCAACGGCGAGAAGATCAACATCACGGAGAATCGCGCGGTGCTCCATATCGCGCTGCGTAATCGCTCGAACCGCCCGATTTTCGTCGATGGCAAAGACGTGATGCCGGAGGTGAATGCCGTCCTGGAGCACATGAAGGAATGCTCGGAGAAGGTTCGCTCCGGCGAATGGAAGGGCTACACTGGCAAGTCGATTACGGACTTCGTCAACATCGGCATTGGCGGCTCCGATCTGGGGCCGGTGATGGTGACCGAAGCATTGAAGCCGTATGCGAAGAGGGACCTGAAGGCGCATTTTGTCTCAAATGTCGATGGGACGCACATCGCCGAGACACTGAAGAATCTCTCGCCGGAAACGACGCTGTTCATTGTCGCATCGAAGACATTTACGACACAGGAAACACTGACGAATGCGCACACCGCGCGGAAGTGGCTGCTCGCCGCGGCGAAGGATGACTCAGCCGTGGCTAAACATTTCGTTGCGCTTTCGACCAACGAAAAAGAAGTGACGAAATTCGGAATCCATCCGGACAATATGTTCGGCTTCTGGGATTGGGTCGGCGGGCGGTATTCACTCTGGAGCGCGATCGGGCTGTCCATCGCACTGAGCATCGGATTCGAGAATTTTGTCGAATTGCTCGAGGGCGCGCACGCCATGGACAACCATTTTCTCAATGCGCCAGTCGAGAAAAATCTGCCGATGACGCTGGGGTTGCTCGGAGTCTGGTACAACAATTTTTTTGGCGCGCGCACGGTTGCGATTCTGCCGTATGACCAATACATGCACCGTTTCCCGGCCTACTTCCAACAAGGAGATATGGAGAGCAACGGCAAGGGCGTGACGCGCGACAGCAAGCCGGTGGACACGGTGACGGGGCCGGTGATCTGGGGCGAGCCGGGCACGAATGGCCAGCACGCTTTTTATCAACTGATCCACCAGGGGACGCAATGGATCCCGGCCGATTTCCTTGCGCCGATCGAGACGCAAAATCCGCTCGGCGACCATCATCTTATTTTGCTTTCGAATTTCTTTGCGCAGACGGAGGCTTTGATGAAGGGCAAGACGGCTGAAGAGGTGCGCAAGGAACTGGAGAAGGAGGGAATGTCGGGCGAGGCGTTGGAAAAGCTGATCCCGCACAAGGTTTTCACGGGGAATCGTCCGACGAATTCGTTTTTGTTTCCGAAGCTAACACCGAAGACGCTGGGGATGCTGATCGCGCTCTATGAGCACAAGATTTTCACGCAGGGGATCATCTGGAACATCAATTCGTTCGACCAATGGGGCGTGGAACTCGGCAAGCAATTGGCGAAGAAGATCCTGCCGGAATTGGAAAAGCCGGGCGAGATCACCGACCACGATAGTTCGACCAACGGGCTGATCAATCGGTTCAAGGGATATCAGGCCGAGCATGGTCTGGCGAAGCCCGAAGTGATTTATCATGCATCGTCGTGACTAGCCGCAGACCAATCAATGACTAAAGGAGCAGGGTCGTCATGGCTTTGCATCTGGCGATTTGCGGCTAAATTGTGAGATGTCCTTTAAGCTCGTCAGTCCCTACCCTCCGCTCGGCGATCAGCCGCAGGCGATTGAGAAGCTGCTGAAGCGGCTACGTGCGGGCGAGCGGCATTCGACGCTGCTGGGCGTTACCGGTTCGGGCAAGACGTTCACGATGGCGAATGTCGTGGCGGCGTTGGACCGGCCGACGCTGGTTTTGTCGCATAATAAGACGTTGGCGGCGCAACTTTACAGCGAGTTCAAACAGTTCTTTCCGGAAAACGCGGTCGAATATTTCGTCTCCTATTTCGATTACTACCAGCCCGAGGCTTACATTCCACGCAGCGATACCTACATCGAAAAGGATTCCAGCATCAACGAGGAAATCGAGCGGTTGCGTCTTTCGGCGACGAGCGCGCTGCTGACGCGCCGGGATGTGTTGGTTGTGGCGAGCGTGTCGTGCATTTATGGATTGGGTTCGCCGGAAAACTACAAGGACCTGATCTGTCCGGTGCGGAAGGGTCAGTTCATGACGCGCGAGGCACTGCTGGCGCGGCTGGTGGAGATGCAATATGAACGGAATGATTTTCAACTGACGCGGGGGAAGTTCCGCGTGCGGGGCGACACGGTGGAGCTGTGTCCGGCTTACACCGAGGACGCGGTGCGGATCGAGTTCTTTGGGGATGAGATCGACCGACTCACCCGCTTTGATCCGATCAGCGGCGAGACGATCGCCAGTTTGGAGAATGAGGTTTTCTTTGCCGCGCGGCATTACGTCACGCCCGCGGACAAGATGCGTCATGCGCTGGGCACGATCCGGCAGGAGTTGGACGAGCGGCTGGTCGAACTGGAAAAGCAGGGGAAGCTGCTCGAGGCGCAACGGCTGAAAATGCGTACCACGTTCGACCTGGAAATGATGGAGGAGATGGGATTTTGCAACGGAATCGAAAATTATTCGCGCCATACCAGTGGGCGGCCGCCGGGCTCGCGGCCCTACACGTTGATCGACTTCTTCCCGGAGGATTTTCTGACCATCATCGACGAATCGCACGTGGCGGTGCCGCAGATCGGCGGAATGTACGAGGGCGACCGCTCGCGTAAAACGGTGCTGGTGGAGCACGGTTTCCGGCTCCCGTCAGCGCTGGACAATCGCCCGCTGAAGTTCGACGAGTTCGACGCTCTGGTGGGACAGCGGCTTTACGTTTCGGCCACGCCGTCGAAGTACGAGGTGGAAAAATCGGGCGGCATCACGGCGGAGCAGGTGATTCGTCCCACGGGATTGCTCGATCCGGAAATCGTGGTCAAGCCGCTGGCGGGGCAGGTGGATGATTTGCTGGAGCAGGCGCGGCTCCGGGTCGGCATGGGGCAACGGGTGTTGGTGACGACGTTGACCAAGCGCACGGCGGAGGACCTGGCCGATTACCTGCGCGATCTCGGCGTGAAGGTGCGTTATATCCACTCCGAGATCGACACGATCGAACGGGTGGAAATCCTGCGCAGTTTGCGCACGGGGGAAGTCGATGTGCTGATTGGCATTAATCTTTTGCGCGAGGGACTTGACCTGCCGGAGGTTTCGCTGGTCGCGGTGCTGGATGCGGACAAGGAGGGTTTTCTGCGCTCGCAAACTTCGCTGATCCAGACGGCGGGCCGGGCGGCACGGCATTTGAATGGCCTCGTGATTCTCTATGCAGATACGATGACCGACTCGATCAAGGAGTTGATTTCAATCAGCAAGGCGCGGCGCGAAAAGCAGTTGGCGTATAACAAGGAGCATGGGATTACGCCGCGGTCGGTGGTGCGCGCGGTGCAGGAGAGCCTGGGGAATGTGCTGAAAGGGCGGCAGATTGCGGCGAATGTGGTCGGGGAGGGCGGCGCCGACATGGACGTGACGCAGGTGCTGCAGGAACTGGAAAACGAGATGCTCGCGGCGTCGGCTTCGATGCATTACGAGAAGGCGGCGCTGCTACGGGACCAAATCATGGAACTCAAGCAACAGGCCGGATTGGATAAGATCGAGCCGAAGCTAAGAGTGGTAACGTATCAAAAAGCTGCTCGCGGCGCTCGCCGTCCGGCGAAGAAGATATAGCCTTTGTCATCCTTCGACAAGCTCAGGATGACGAGCTTTGAGAAGTGAAACTCTCTCTTGCGAAAACCGCCTACCATTTTAAGCTCAGATTATGCCTCATGAGGAAATCCAAGAAATGCTTTCCGCATGGACTGCAAAATAAATTCCCTGCTTTTCGTTGCACTTATGGCGTTTGTAGATGCAGTTGGGGCTCAAAGCTTGGAAGCCTCAACAAACTCCATCGCAGATGTTCCGGTCACACTCATCACGACAATAAGCCGGGTGGCAACGCTACAGACGTCGGATTTGCGCGAATACGAAGGGCAATCGCCGGCGGTGAAGCGATTGCTGTCGAACGCCCTGGCGTTGACCACGCTGGATCTCACCTACAAATATGGCTCGGACGATCCGAAGAATAGTGGGATGGATTGTTCCGGTACGGTTTACTATTTGCTCAAGGAGGCCGGGGTAAAAGACGTTCCGCGTGATTCGAGTGAGATGTACAAATGGGTGTGGACGCTTGGGCGATTTATCGCGGTGAATAGTCCCAATCCAGACAGTTTTGAATTCGCGTTGTTGAAACCGGGAGACCTGCTTTTTTGGACAGGGACCTACAAGATCGACCGCGACCCTCCCATCACGCATGTGATGATTTATCTGGGCATCAATCGGCATAGCGGGCGCCGTGTGATGGTGGGGGCGAGCGAGGGACGTCAGTTTGAGGATAAGTCGCGATTTGGCGTGAGCGTGTTCGACTTCACACTGCCTCGCCATGCGAGCGCAACGGATATTTCAGCCGAGGGGAGTTCAGGAACCGACCTGAAGGCGCGGTTTATCGGCTATGGTTCGGTACCCGGGCTTGATGAAACGAAGGCTCCGGAGGAATCGGGGGAAACGCCCTGAGCAAGGCGATGGGACGAAGAGCTAGAGCTTCACTTCGGGATAGTGACTGATGGTAACGACGAATTGGCCAGCGACTTCGTTATGATAGATGCTGTCGACCATGCAGCGGCCGCCGAAGGGCAGGCGCACGCCCGCATCATCGCGGGTGCCGCAGGGAACCGCATCGCCCAGGTTCAGAAAACGATCCTTGATGAATACCAATCGGTGGGAGGATGTTTTGGCCATGTCCCAGCATATTCCGATTTTCCTCCGGCGGCGATACATTAATGCTGGGAAGGCGTTTCTTTTGCCTCGAAGCGGTGGTCGTGGCGAAGGCTCTGCTGATAGATGAACCAAGAGGCTCCGAGGAGAATGAGGTCGCGGAGTAAACCGGTCCAAGGACCCGAATCGAGCCAGGATTGGGCGCCAAAACAACCGCAATCGATCGGCAGGCCGCGAAGGAGGGCGAGGGTAATGGCCGCAGTAAAGACGGCCAGCAAGGCGAGGATGCCGAGCGCGCCCACTCGCAGGAAGAATCCGCTTAAGACCAGGATGCCACAGACGAGTTCCAGAAGGGGCAAGCCCAAGGCGAGGAGATTGATCACCGGGGAGGGGAGAATCTGGTAGGCGGCGATGCTGTCCGCGAAATCCTGGGGCGAGCGGATTTTCAAAAGGGCTGCATAGACGAAAAGCGCACCCAAAAGGAAGCGGTCGATTCGACATATCCATTCCTGGGATCGAGATCCAAGATGGAACTTCACTCTTTTTCCTCCGGCAGGCTGGCGCTTTGCCAGTCGCTCCATCCTCCGCGAAAAAGCCTGACGTGCGCGTAGCCTAATTTTTGCAACGCGTCGGCGACCATCTGACTGTCGTGGCAATCGGTGCTGGAACAGTAGACGATCACGGGGGCGTCGCGGTGGGAAAGCAGGATGGATTGCAGGGACTGATATTGTGTTTCGAAATCGTCGCGAGGCAGGCTGACCGCTGAAGGGATGTGACCGAGGCGATAGAAGATTTCGGGACGAGCGTCGAGGATGAGAGCGGCATGACTCGAGCTGATTTTTTGGAGCTCTTCCAGATGAACATCTCCGTCGAGAGCGACGGGAGGCGCGGAAGGTGCGCCCAAATGTTCGACTGATTGACTGAGGCGGGATGCGGGGGAGGAATAAACCAAAGCGAGCGGCGGGGTCCGCATTTCATTGAGAACAAGGCCGCCGATCAGGCACGCGGTGAGCAAAAGCCAGAGGGCGATCAGATCTTTGATGATGAGTTTGCCAGGCATGGTGTTTTAGATTTTAGGTGGAGACAGAATCGCTTGGGGCCACGTTGGGATGAAGTCGCTGGCTCCATCGATTTGAAGCATGCGGACTCCCGGACGACCCGAGCAGGAGGAGCGGGCCGGAATTTGGGAATACTCGCCGAAGTAGACGATGGTGTTATCGGATTCATTGGCGCTCAGCGTGGCGAAAGCCGGGATACAGGAAGGATTGACGAAGATGATTTGCGAGCCGTGGGTGAGTGAAAGGACTTTGGTGTCTTGCGAGAAGCGACCGCTGACCACGAGGCGGTCGAAGTTCGTGGAGGGCAGACGATCGGCGGACTCGACGAAGATGAAGGTGTTGTCATGGGTGAGTCGACTCGATGCAGCGAGGAATTTGCGAAAGGTATGGCCGTAGAGCGCGCCCATGACCTGACGGTCGACGAAGACCAAGGTTTTTTCCGGACCGTTTCCAATCGTGACCATTCCGGCGTCGAAATGTATCGACAACGACGAACTTGCGAGACCGCTGAGAATCAAAGCAGCCACAGTTGTGACGGAAGCGGCGGCGCAGTAAATGAAAAGAAAGAAAGACGGCCATCGGCGGGTTTTAAATTTTTCCAAGACGACAAAGCCAAGGGCGAGCGCGGGGAGAAGCCAAAGCCAGAAGGATTCCTCGACGTGGCTGAAAAAAGCGCCGATGCCAAATGTTGCCCACAGCGCAAACGGAACGGCGTTGATCCGAGATTCCGGCCCGGGCCAGCAAAGCGTAAAAATGGCGAGCCAGGCGAAAACGTAAACGACGGAGCCAAGCCAGCCGGTTTCCACCATGAAAGTGAAGTGGCTGTTGACCAAGTTGAGGTAATTGAATGATTGGTTGGTCGGTTGAAACCATTGCGTGTAGGAATCGCCGGCTTTGCTGAGGCCCCAGCCCCACGGAGCAGCGAGCATCATTTCGGGGACGTGCCGCCAAATGATAAGCCGGTTGTGGATCGACTGGTCCGGCGTGAAAAGTCCCTGGTCGTAGCGCGTCTGGGCCTTGGCGTAGAGCACAAAGGCGCCGAGTGCCCAGAGGGACGCAAGCCCAACGAGCCACCGCATTTTGGGCCAGGGTCGGGGCGCCCAGATCAGCAGGACCGCGAGGCCAGCGAGCAAGGAAAGCATTCCGCCGCGGGAATAGGTTTGAACGAGACACGCGGCCAGCACGGTGAAGACAAGAAGCGTGGGCCAGAATCCGCGCGTCCAAATCAGCGGGATGATCCATAGCGCAATCATCAGGCAGGCGATTAGGGTGGCGGTTTTGTTGGGATTGCCGAGGCCCCAATCCATGCGCCAGAAGCCGTCGTAATAGGAATTCATTTTATTTATTCCATGCGTCGGCGAGGTCTTTGGTGGGAAGTGGAACGAGAAAACCGGGCGGGATCATGGCTTTGTCCTGGGCGGCGAACATGTCCTGGTTCATGAGATCGCCATAGAAGGGCGAGGCATTAAATCCGGAAAGGTCCAGGGGCTCAGACTTGGTCAAATCGTCGGCATTGGCGGCATCGCGTTTGCCTTTCAGGGCGAGCGCGTAATCAAAAAAACGGAGGCCGAGTTGATCCGCTATTGCCGAATCGCCGTGCCCCAGGCCAACGACGGATTTGAAAATGATGGGGTAGCCGAGGTTGCGGGCGGACGCATAAAAACGCCGGGCGCGATCGCATCCGAAATCGAGCTCGCCGGTGGTGAGGAGCCACAGGATATGGCTGGCTTCCGGAGTGGGCGCGTCATAGCTGGTACTGATATGCATTTGGACAGCAAGAAAGCGGTCCGGCTTGTGGAGGGCCAGGCGATGAATCCACTCGCCCCCGGCACAAAATCCATAGGCGAGGTAATCATGATCCGGAATGCCGTATTGATTGACCAGCAAATCAATGCCGTGGTCCCAGGCATTGGCTAATTGTTCGAAATTATCGTCCCAATCGCGGTTCTGATCCTTATTAAGCTCATCGAAATTGGCATAGGAAGCCCAGACCCAGCGGGCTCCCCACGCGATAACGGCGAGGTTGTGAGATTCGGCATAAGCAAAATAGGGATTTCGATCGTTTTCCGGCTTGATGGCGTTGAGCCGTTTACGGATATCGTCGACGGATTTGGCGATGACGCAAGTGGCCAGGACGCCGCTGACATCCTTGGGATTGATCACGCCGTGGGGCAGATGCATGAGCAGCGTGAATGCGGGATAGGCGGGGTCGTCGGACTGCACAACCTGCTCGATGAGCGGAGTGCTCTGTGTTGAGTTTGAAGCGGCGGCAAAAAGAGAGTGCGAGCTGAGGGTCAGCAGAACGGCGGCAAAGGCGGTCGGAAATTTCATGGGGTACTCACGCTTGCCTTAAGGTTGATGCAAACGTTTCCACTGTTGAGCGACGTTCTCGCTCGGCAGCCAGGCGGCCAGCGTCGGATGTTCTTTTAATTCACTCGGACCGACGGGGTTCTTGGTATCGACATCCAGCCAGACACCCTTGCTTTGGGGATGAATTAAAACGGACGAGAAATAGGTACGGACGAAAGCGTCCAGGGAGCTGGACCAAGTATGCCCGGTATTCGCGAGCGAAATCCAGGCCCAGGGTTTACCGAGGCTTCGCCCCTTTAGAAATTGAAGAACTGAAAAGCTAAAATTGGTTTCATCGTTGTCGCCGCAGGCGATGACTCCCTTAGGATCAGGGTCGCAAAGCTTGGGAGTTTGCCAGCGTGTGGCGGAGTAGGCGCACCAAGCGAGGACGAGATCGGGTTTCCAGGCCGCAAAGCTGTAAGTAAATTGGGCGCCGCGCGAAAAGCCGTAAAGCAGAAGCGGGGGTTGCCTTGTGCCGAACGCGCGAAGAAGGCCGTCGATCAAGGTTTGGCCGGAGCCGCTTGAGCTATCGAAATAACCGCGGTCTTGAGGATCATCGTCACAGGCAAATGACAACCCGACCAAATTCAGGTTTTCATTTTTGGCAAACTCGATCCAGGCGGGGCTATCGATCAAGTCCCGACCATTGCCGTTCCTTCCGGGACAAAGAATAAGAGTCGCCCGCGCATGATTTCCGCATGGACTGGTATAGATATCGGCGCGGGTTAACAGTGGCCCGGTCGGTAGCGATAGTTTTTCCGATGCGTGGGCTATAAGCGTCGCAACGAGCAAGAGTGCTGAAAACCGGAGCATGATGAATCCGTTTTAAAACTAGTTCGTCGACGAATTCGCGACGTCGGACGATAAAAGTTGTTTGCTTAACCGGTCGATGCCCTCGTTGGCGATGACGCTGGCCGGATAGATGTGCTGGGCGTTGAGGTACCAGGTTAAACTATACCCGATATTTTTTTGGGTTTCGGCGTCAGTGGCCTTGTTAACCGCGGCCACAAAGTCAGTGGCGCGTCCGGAAAGATCGGCGAGGAGCCGGTTCAATTTATTGTCATCGGGCCATGCCTTGCATGCTTTGCTGATCGTTTCCCAGGCGCCGTTGACGTCGCCATTTAAAAGAAGAGCATTCGCTTTTTCCGACGCCACCTCCGCCTGTTCCACTTTTTCCAAGGCGGTCTTAAGTTGCTCTTCGCGGGCAGCGTCGCCCTGAATGGCGGGGGCAAGGGCAAGTTGCTTCTCGAAGATGGCGCGATAATTTTGTTCCTGGATGAGGCGGTCGAATTCGGTGATCGATTGAGTCTTGAGATCCTGCGAGCTGAAAAAGCCGGTGGCGGAGTCGTGCAGATCAGGGTTGCCCGGCCAGGCTTCCGCAGCGCCTTGAAATTCTTCCATGGCCTCTTTCAGGTCGCCTTCCTGAACGAGCATCTTGGCCTTGCCGAGGCGCAACGTACTTTCCAGTTTTACCGCATTGATCATCGCAAGCGGCTTGGTGGCATCGAAATCGGAGGCGATTTTTGTGATGTCCGCGATCAAGCCTTCGACGCGGCCGAAGTCGCGGGCCTCGATGACGTTTTTGAGGACATCGATCTTGGTCAGGTACGCGCTGACTTTTTCCTTTTGCGAAAGGGCGACTCCCTGCAGCGCGGGGTGGAATTCGTTGCCGAGGAAAGCGGTTTGCAGCATGGTGGCCGCGCTCGCGACCTGACCTTTGGCAGCCTCGTCGTTAAAATCATCCACCGCGAGGTTGACGCTATTGTTAACTTCGAGGGACGCGTTGACCTGGTCGGCCATCGCAACCGGATAATCGCCTTCGTTGAAAAGCTGCCGGTAAAAGTCGGCCGCGATGATGACCTGTTCGTAGCGGTGGCTTTCATAGAGAGTCTTAATGTAGTCCTCAAAATCAGACTTGGCCTGCTTGGTGTTGGCATCCTGTTGCACTTCGTTGAGCTTGATTCGTGCGCGGCTCTCGAGGCCGTTGAGATATTCGGCGGTCAACTGCATGCTTCCGGCCATGTCGGGATTGCTGGGTGCGGTGCTTGTGCCCGGATTGCCTCCTCCTTGTGCGTCGGCGGTCGGGGGTGCGGCGGGGTTGGTCTTTTTGTCGGGCGAACCGACTCGTCCCAATTTGTCATCCTCCTCGGTGCGAAGCTCCTCGGCGATCATGTCGGCGTTGCGATCGGACAAGTCGATATCATGTTGAAGATGATCGTTCTTTTGGTCGATACCGCCGTTGGTTCGGACGGTGTTCCAGACGGCTTCGACGCGGTTGGCCAACTCGCGGCTGATGCCGGCGTCGAGGTCTTGATATTCGCCCAGGGCATAGAGCATTTTCCAGGCGGCGAAAAGGTCGTTCGCCTGTTTGAGAGATTCGGATAGCGTCGCCATTTTATCGACGTACTCGTGGATGCGGCCGGGCGATACCTCCGGATGTTTAAGGTAGATTTCGAAGCGCTGGAGAACGACGGGGTCGTCCATGCCGGACGGTTTATTGAGCACATCAGCGGCCTTCATTTTGTCGCCCATATTCGCGGCAACACCACTGGCGGCCTGCGCGGCTGTGCCGTCCTGCGGTTTGCGGTTGAAGAGGTAATCAAGCGCGGACGAGGTGTCGGACGGAGCCGTGGCGGAAGCCGGAATGGCGGGTGTTGAAGTCGCTGTTGCAATTGGAGCGGCCGGCGTCGATGCCGAGGGGCTGGATTGAACGGGCTGACCGAAGGGCGAATCGGTCTGTTGAGCGGGGAGAAGCTTCAGCGCGAGCAAAAAAGCAGCGGCGAGGAGGCTAATTTTTTTCACATGAATCGGCATAGATCAGTCCTCCCTGGCCCACCTCGAGTGCGACCTGGTAAGTTTGGCCCTTGGTAAAGAAAATTGCGGAGAGCTTGGGCGGAATTAAAACGAGAATGGGGCGGCTGTCGTTCGGAGCTGTGAAGACCATGAGCCGGCCAATATTTTCCTTCCAGCCGAGATCCGCGACGACCTTGAAATCGGCCTTGAATTTGCTGCCGGTGAGGGACTGAAAGTCAGCCAGGTAGCTGTCCACTGAGAACGCTTCCAGGGTGCGATAGGGGTTGTCGATATACTTGACGAGAAAGTAGCCGGCGTTGCCCAAAACCACGAGGAGGAGCACACCGGAAACGATCCAGAGCGGCCATGACGTTCTGGATCGTTCCGGTGTGGGACGGATAGTCGAGGTGGTCTGTGCGAACGGCGAGATGATACGGTCATCGTTATCGCATTCGCTGGCTAATAAAGGTTCCGGCATAGCAGTATTAAGGTTCAACGGAAACCGACCAGGATTAAAGTCGCACGATTCATGTCATTCGGGGTGGCATTGTCCCTGGCTTATTGACCTCCAGAATCACTGCCAGAAGCCGAGCAACTGGCATCCTGCATCTGCTGCAGATGGACGTCCTCTGGATGGTTGAGTAATTCCTGTTGTTGAGCCCAAGCCCAACTGCCGAGCGTGAGGCAACCGATGACCGCAAGTAGAATAATTCGTTTCATATCCCCTGTTGCTTCGACCAGGCGTGACGCGGGTTAAGCGCTGAATAAAATTATTTAACAGGCAACGCCCGCATTCCTGACATAGGAGACAAACGGGTCGAGGGTAATTATGATTCCAAGGCCAGCTCGAGCAGGTAAATGACACAGTTGAGCATCAGCAATTGCAGACCGAAATGAAACCTCTGCTCCCACTTTTGGGGCAAACCGGCCGCGCCACGCAGGACGAAATAGATGATGGGGGCGAGCAAAACGACGGAGAACCGAAAGTCCTGATGACACAAAAACGGCGCGACCTGGATGAATATCCACTGAGCGAGAAATACGGCGAGGAAAGTTATCAAGAGCGGGACGTCGTTGCCGGTCCTTGTCGTTGCCGAGCGCCGGATTCCCCAAAGAAACGTAGGGATAAGAAGCAGGGGCGGGACCATGAAGGCACGGGCGAGCCAACGATAAGCATCGCCCAGATTCCAGTCGCCCAGGAACATCGATTTAAAGAAATATTCCAGGAAAAATTCATGACGCGGGCCCCAAACTTGAACGAAGGGATAACGCAGGATTTTGAAGGGATTAAAAACGAAACTCTTCAGGAAAATTCCGTCAATGTGAGCCTTGGGATTGAGGATGCCGATATTCCCGATGATAAAGCTGTCGACCCCTTTTTCGTGAAAGGCGCGGGGAACATAATACCAACCGGCCATTCCGATCGTGACTATGGCCAGAATCAAGGCGAGACGGCCTTTTCGTCGTCGTGGAAAATAGGGGAGCAAAATGAGGCAGAGCAGGCTGACGGGGATAAAGACCAACGTGGTGGCTTTGGTGATGAGGCTGAGTCCCAGAATAATAGATAAACCAAACCAGGTGCGCGAATTGTGGTGCTTCCAAAAAGAAAGCAACAGGCCAAACCAAAGAAACGCCAGCAGATGGACGAGGACATCGTTGCTGACGCGGGAGCTGTCGAAGACAAGAGGCGGGGCAACGGCAAATACCGTCAATATGTAGAGCCGGAATTTGATCTCGTGTTGAAATAAAAGCCGGGCGATCCAAACACCGGCCATCAAAACCCCCGTGCTGATGACCAGCGAGATCGCCTGCCATACAGTGAAACGCTGATCAGCAGCCATGCCGCAGAGCGATAAGAGTCGGGTCAAGCCGCCGACCAGAGCGTAATAAAGAGGTGGCTGATAATTCTCCCAGCCGGTGCGAGGTCCCGGCATCCATAAGTGTTGCGCCATGTAATCGAGATAGGGACCATGCCCCCACCAATCATAGGCCCTAATATGATAAGGCGTGCCCAAAACGTAGAGATAGCGAAGGAGAAATCCTCCCGAAAGAATGACGGCTTCCGAGCGGGTGAGAGATAGATTTAATAAAGCGCAAAAAAAGCGAGCCGTTAGCAGCCCAGCCAAGATGATTAGTATAGAAAGGAGAACGGAGCATTTGTCCCAGGGAGAGACGTAGAGTTTAAGCGAGGCTTCTTTCCAGTAGACTTCCATCTCGCATTCAATCTGGTTGGCGCCGGGATGTAGATAGGGCGCGAGGTTGATCGAGCGGCCCTCGTGATGGACGACGGAAAGCGGCAGGCTCTTGGAGGGGAGCGGATGGCCATTAACCTTGATCGCCCAGAGTGCATCCTCGGGATAGAAGGCGAACAGCGTTGGATATAACCAGGGCAACTCTATGTTTTGCGTAAGGACAAACCTGGACGTAGGAAGTTTGGTTTGATGAAAGGGGTAATCGACTTGATACGCGGCTTGGCCGGGGAAGTGGATCGTCACCGTGCCAAAGTGGGGCCGGCTCATCTGGTAAACAGAAGCGGCGGAAACCCAGAGCAGCAGACTGGCCAGTAGTGTGAGGACCAGTATTTTCGAGGTACGACGGACGTTAAGGAGCGGGGTCAGATTCCCACTGCGAAGAGGTTCAATCGGTCCCGGTCTGATTTGAATTTCCCTAACGGCCACATTGATTAGTCGGCAGGGCCGGCTGGAAATCAATTACGGCAAACGAAAAACAGGCGATGCGCTAATTCGCCGCTTCAAAGTCTTCCACGCGCAGGGAGACCGGCGGCGCTTTGACCGCGCCGATGGTGGCGATTTCGCGCAGGGCGGCCTGGAGCTGCGACTCAGGGGCGTCGTGGAGCATGAGAACGAGGGGCGTGACTTCGCCTGCTTGCGCCTCGGGTTGAATGACGGAAGAGATGCCGATCTGGCGTGAGGCCAGCACGCGCGCGACATCGGCCAGGACGCCGGGGCGGTCGACGACGAGCAGGCGCAAATAATAGCGGGAGATGATTTCGTCCATCGTCTTGAGGCGCGAATGAAGCGCCTCGTGCCCGACGTTGCGGGCCTTTTGCTCCTGCGGAAAATGGGCGGCGATTTGCGCGAGATCGCTGACGACCGCGCTGGCCGTGGGGTCGCCTCCCGCACCGCGTCCATAATAGAGCGTGTCGCCGACGACATCGCCGCGGACCACGACGGCGTTGAAGACGCCGCGAACGGAAGCCAGGACGTGAGTGAGGGGAATGAGAGTCGGATGCACGCGCACTTCGACCGCGCCATCGCAATCGGTTTTGATGATCGCGAGGAGCTTAAGTCCGTAGCCGAGCTTGCGGGCGTAAACGATGTCCTGTTTCTCCACCGCGCGGAGGCCCTCGGTGTAAAGCTGGCCAGGTGGCACCCAAAAGCCGTAGGCGAGCGCGGACAAAACCGCGGCTTTGTGGGCGGTATCGTGGCCGTCGACGTCGAGGCTGTCGTCGGCTTCGGCGAAGCCAAGGTGTTTTGCTTCGGCGAGCGCGTCCTTGAACTCGAGGCCTTCTTCGTTCATTCGCGTCAGAATGTAATTGCAGGTGCCGTTGATGATGCCGTGAATCGAGAGGATGCGGTTGGCAACCAGACCTTCCCGTAATGCGCGGATGATCGGGATGCCACCCGCGACGCTGGCCTCGAAAAGAAGATGACGCTGGTGTTTTTGCGCTGTTTGAAAAAGATCCGCGCCGCGCTCGGCCAGGAGGGCCTTGTTGGCGGTGATGACGTGCTTGCCGTTTTGCAGCGCATGCCGGATGAGTTCGAAGGCTTCGGTGGTGCCGCCGATCAATTCCATGATGACATCAAGCTCGGGATTAGCGACGAGCTTGCGCCAGTCGGCGGTGACGAGTTTTTCCGGCACGCCGATTTCGTGCGCCCGTTCCGCCCGCCGGACGGCGACCTGGTCGACGCGGATTTCAGTACCGATCCGTTGGTGAAGCAAGTCCTTTTGCGAGATGAGACGGCGCCAGACGCTGGCTCCGACCGTGCCGAGGCCGGCCAGTCCGACGCGAAGGATGGGTGTTGTCGTGCTCACAGGAAACGCCGACCATAGCAGAAGCGTTGCCGAATTAAAATGGAAGAAAGCCTTCTCAAAACGGCCCGCCGCGAATAGTTATTTGGTATGCAATCATCCTCGGAAGGTTTTCTTGCGCCCTTTTTGAGCCACTATTTCCCCTGGCTTTACTGGAGTTCCGGGTGGTGGACTTTATTGGGCTTCCTGGCCGGTTTCACGTTCAGCGGACGTTTCATCCTGCAATGGCTTCACTCGGAAAAAGCAAAGAAGGTCGTGGTGCCGGCCATCTTTTGGCAGCTCAGTTTTTGGGGCAGCGTGATGAATATCATCTATTTCATTCATCTAGACCGCGCGCCGCTGATCTTTGCCAATTGCTTTTTGCCGTTCCTGTACGGACGCAATCTTTATCTTCTTTACAAGCACAAACCGATCGTGAGCCCGGGAGACAGCAAGGGTGAGTGAGGTTCGCGTGCTCATGCGATCGTGCGACAAGTTGAGATTTCTGCGAAAGTCGCCTTTTTCAAATTGGTCATCCTGAACTTGTCGAAGGATCAGGTCGGATTGCAAGCGCCAGGAGGTAATGGAACTGATTCCGACAGGCGCGGGGACATTGAGGCTGATAAAGCAGAATAGTTAGAGGTCATTGACTCGGTCCGCTCCCGCGGCCCCTCGCCCGTGCGGGATCGCCTGCGGCGATTCCATCTTGACCGTTCCCAACGGTCAAGATTCGACGGCGCCGAGACAAGCTCGGCTTGCTCAGGATGACCGAAAGCTAAAATCTAATTCGTTACGACGCCGGGGCTGTTAGGATCGGTCTGGTGTTGCTCCACGCTGATGACGACGCCATTGGCGAAGGTGACGATCAGCCGCCCAATAGGAACCTTGACGTAGTAGGTCTGCAAGACGGGTCGGCCAAAAGGGTCGAGCGCATATTCGTATTGGGGATCTTCTCGATAAGTCGTGTAAATCCAGGCCAGCGCGGAGCCGGTTGGGTCCACGCGGGACGCGACCTGGCCGGGAGGCCCGACCGACTGTTTTACTTCGTCGGGAGTCATGCCCCGGATGACGCTTTTGTTGGTGATGGCCACGGCCACGGCGTCGCGATGCGCCTGGTTCTTTTTGGCTTGAGCGAAAATCGTCGGATCGATTCCTGAAGGCAGATCGGCCGGGCGGATCCATCCGGTCACCGTGTTGTTGCGATAATTCGTGGTGAGGAGATAGCCCTCGAGACTCATGCCGATCAGTTCGATTTTCTGGCCGGAATAAAGTGCGGCGAGTGCCATTTGGAAATCGCGATGGAGATAAACCGTGGTCGTGGTGTGGATTGTGGCAGTTACTTTGTCCGGCAGGTTTCCATTGAAATAGAGGATGCCTTCCTCCTGGAGTTCCGGGGCAATTTGGGCGGTCGCACCGAGGGTCGAGAGAGCCAGCACGATGAACGCGTAACGCCACTCGAGGGATAAGGGAAAGCCCTTCATTTAAGTCCGGGCGAACATAACACGGTTTGGAAGCCGTGACCAGAAGGGTGCGTTCGGATGGCTGCTAGACTTTCTTTTTGCGAGGCTTTTTCTTTTCTGCTGGCGCGGGAGTCGGCGAATTCACCAGTGGATGCAGCGCATCGATCAGAGTTGTGGCCGGTTGAGCCTCGTTCAAGGTCGCGCGGAGCATGCCCTTGCTTAGAAGGATCCGGGCGGATTGCCCTTCGAGTTCCTTTTTCGCCCGGGAGAGCGGATGCCCGACCGAATCGAGCAGGAGCGCATAACCGCGATCGAGCGTGCCTTGCGGCCCGAGCGTGCGCAGGCGCGCGGTGAGGTGTCCCAAATGTTCGCGTCGGCGTGCAAGTTCGCGCGAGGGATGATGGGCGACGATGCGCGCTTTCAGAACGCGGAGGGCCTCTTGGCGCACCTGAATCGCATTGTGGGCGTTGGCGAAAAGATTTTCACGAAGGTCGTCCAGGCGCTGCGCCCATTGGCGGACGACGCGACGCGGTTCGCGCAAGGCATAGCTGGAAGCCAGCCGGCCGAGATGACGTCGACGATCGGCCAAAATCTGGCGGGTGGTGCGATCGAGGCGGGCGTGGAGTTTCGCCACGATCTGCCGCCATTCGGTCCAATCGCGGGTTAGAAGTTCCGCGGCGGCGCTCGGCGTGGGAGCACGAAGATCGGCTACGAAATCGGCAATGGTGAAATCAGTCTCGTGTCCCACGGCGGAGATGGTCGGCATCGAGCATGAGGCTAAAGCGCGCGCGACAGCTTCCTCGTTGAAGGCCCAGAGATCTTCGAGGCTGCCGCCGCCTCGCGCGACGACAAGCAGATCGATTTGTTTCTCCGCGCTGAATGCGGCGATGGCCTCCGCGATTTCCTGGGCCGCGCCGATACCTTGAACGCGTACGCCGCGCACGCGAATTTGAATGCCTGGGGCGCGCCGTTGGAGGATTTGCAGCATGTCGTGTAGCACTGCCCCTTGGAGCGAGGTGACGACGCCGATGACCTCGGGAAATAGGGGCAGGGGACGTTTTCTTTCGAGCGCGAAAAGATTTTCCGCCGCGAGCTTTCGTTTCAGTTCCTCGAAGCGTTGCTGAAGGCTGCCCTGGCCACGGAGCCGGATTTCGGCGATCTGAATTTGGTATTGCCCCCGCGCCTCGTAGACGGTGATGGTGCCGCGCGCCAAAACGGCCTGACCATCGGCCAAGGCAAAGCCGACACGGCGTGCTTCGCGCTGGAACATCACCGCCGAGAGAGTAGCGGTGAGATCCTTGAGCGTGAAATAAAGATGACCGGAAGTAGGCGCGCGGAAGTTGGAGATTTCGCCTGCGACCCAGATTTCGCCCAAGCCGGTTTCCAGCAATTCGCGAATGGTCGCGGTGAGGTCGGCGACGGAGAGCGGATTTTGCGCGGAGATGCCAGGGGTTTCGATTTCGAGGCCGAGGGTGGGCGCATCGTTATCCGTAGAAGCACGTTTTGCTTTCATTGATCGATCACTTAGGGGATCCAAAGATTCAAGAATGGACTTTGACAGTTTCGTCAACCGAAGGAGCTGATCCTTCGACAAGCTCAGGATGACAGAAATTATATCACGAATGTTCCGGCAAATGGATTTTTTCCTGGATGCGTTCGATGCGCAGGGCGCGGCCCGTGGCCGGATCAGCTTCGACGAAGACGCCATCGGCCTGGAGACCTTCGCGGGCGATGTAGAATTTGTTAGGCAACAGCGTGCGATATTTTTGCAGGACGCTGCCAATGTCGCGGCCAATGACCGATTCGTGCGGACCGGAAAAGCCGGCATCGGTGAGGTAAGCCGTGCCGCCAGGAAGGATTTGCTCATCGGCGGTCTGGACGTGCGTGTGGGTGCCGACAACCAGCGTCGCCAGTCCGTCCACGGCGCGACCAAAGGCGATTTTTTCGGAGGTCGCCTCGGCGTGGAAATCGATGAGAATGCAGGACGTTTCGTGCTTCAGTTTGGCGATTTCGGCTTCGATAAGCAGGAACGGATTATCGACCTGGGGACCCATGAAGGTACGGCCGAGCACATTGATAACTCCGAGTTTCTGGCCGTTGCCGCCGACGACGACCGAGCCGTAACCGGGGGTGCCCGCGGGAAAATTCAGGGGCCGGAGCAGGCGCGGTTCCGTGGCGAAATAGGGGACGATTTCGCGCTGGTCCCAGGCGTGATCGCCGAGGGTGATGACGTCAGCACCCGCGCGCATGAGATCGACTGCGAGCCGGGGCGTGATGCCGTTGCCGCCCGCCGCGTTCTCGCCGTTGACGACGAAGAAGTCGGGCTGGTAGCGCTCGCGCAGGAGCGGAATGGCGGCGCGGACGGTGTCGCGCCCCGGTTCGCCCACTACGTCGCCCAGAAAAATGAATTTCATGAAGTGAAGAGCGTAGAAGGTATCGCCGGATTTGTCATCTGGTGTCGCACCAATCCGGGCCGCCGCTACGGGCCTTGCAGTTTAATATGGGCGCAGCGTAGGCTTGGCGAAATGCCGCCGACACCCGTGAAATCGCGCACGCTGCTTTCGCGGATAGACCAGGCGCGAGCGATGGCGCTCGACTGGATCAGCTTTGGGTTCGTCAACGTGCTCCAGGCGAGGCATCCATTGCCCGCCGATTTTCGCGCGCGCTGGGACACCTTCACCGCCGAATGGGCAGGGAAGCCGGTCGAGGAGTTTTATCGTCTTCCCGCCGATTTCGTGCCGCCGGAATTGCCTGACCATGGACGCCTTTTGTTTCCGAGTCCTTTGCCGGGAGAGCATGACGTGAATAATCAGGCAGCGTTCGATTTTTTCCCCTGCAAGCAGGGCTGGACGGCACCGACGATGCTGCTGGCGCATGGGCTGATGTCGGTGAGCGATTTTGGTTATCGACTCTGGGCGCGACGGCTCAATGCGCGCGGATGGAACGCCGTCTTCGTGCATTTGCCTTACCACTACTCACGACGGCTGCCCTGGCATTTTCACGGCGAGCTTTGCGTCGGCGGCGAACTGCTGCGCACCGCGGCGGGGATTCGGCAATCGGTGGTCGAGTGCCGGATCGTACTCCAGCAACTGCGCAAGAAGGGTGGGCATCTTTTCGGCGGTTGGGGGACGAGTTATGGCGGCTGGATCATGGCGCTGCTGGCGTGTTTCGAGCCGCTGCTGCAACGGTTGATTCTGGTCGAGCCGATTCTGAATATCGATAATGCGATTTGGAAAAATCCGAGTTCGGTGACGTTGCGCTCCGGGTTGCGACAGGTGGGACTCGGCCCGGAAGAGACGGCCAAAAACATGCGCCTGGTTTGTCCAGGCAAGCTCAAGGCGCTCCTGCCGGGCAGGCACATGCTCATGCTCGCCGGACAGTACGACCAGATTGCGCCGCCGGAGGAGATCGAGCACTTGGCGCGCTCATGGGACCATGCTCACTTCGCCTGCTTTCCGCAGGGGCATGTCGGGTACACGCTGATGCCGGAAAGTTTTCGGATGGCGCAGGAAATTTGGGCTGCTGATTTTGCAGGTGAATACGATTTAGGAGCGAACGGAAAGACAGGAATAGTTAGAGATCCTTCGACAAGCTCAGGATGACAGGGGTTTATTAAGTCGCTTTCGCGACTGCATTGACATTTGGTCAGGGGGCCGGATGATTAACTCATGCCCAATTTCGCAGCTTCGCGGCTGGTGACCGGCCCGTTCGATGAGGCTGTGATTCGTGACACGGCCACGGAGTTGCGGCAGCAGCTGAACGGCAAGCCGACCTTCGGCCTGGTTTTTGTCACGCCCGATTACGCAGACAAGGCGAACGACCTGTTGGAGATCGTGCGCGTGTACGGCCATGTGCCGACGCTGATTGGTTGCAGCGGCAACGGCCTCGTGGGTCGCGGACAGGAGCAGGAGGAGGGCAGCGGCTTTTCGCTGCTGTTCGTGTCGCTGCCCGGCGGCAAGGCCAGTTCCTTTTCTTTCGCGCAGGACGTCGTGGAGGCTTCGAGTGTTCCGGAGTATTGGCACCAAAGGACGGGATTGAAGCCGGCCGACGTAAAGGGCTGGTTCGCTTTTGTGAATCCTTTCTCCCTGGACAAGGACGCGTGGCTTCGGCAATGGAACCAGGCTTATCCGCACATTCCCGTTTTTGGCGGCATTGCGGGCAGCGTTCCGGGTGATCCCGAGGCGTGGGTTTTTTGCGACGACCGGGTGGTGCCGGGCGGAGTGGCGCTGGCGTTGCAGGGCGACATCGACGTGCATTCGGTCGTGTCGCAAGGGTGCAAGCCGATTGGTGAGCCTTTGACCGTGACGCATGCGGAGAAGAACGTGCTGTTGACGCTCGGTTCGCGGCCGGCGTATGAAGTCCTGAGCGACGTTTACAAGGAATTGTCCGATGTGGAACGCGAACAGGCCCGCGGCCGTCTTTTTGCCGGAATCGCGGTGAGCGAATATCTCGAGGAATATAAGAGGGGCGATTTCCTGGTGCGGAATATCATCGGGGCCGATCCCAAAAGCGGCGCGGTGCAAATTAATGCCGTGGCCCGCGTGGGCCAGACTTTGCAGTATCAACTGTGCGATTCGGGCGTGGCCAGCGATGAACTGAAACGGCTGTTGCATGCGGAGATTGCCCGGATGGATCCGGCGCCCTTTGCTGGATTGCTTTGCACGTGTCCCGGACGTGGCCGGGGGCTCTTCGGTGGGCCTAATCACGACGCGGGCTTGGTCAACGAATTCTTCCCCGGCATGCCGCTGGCGGGCCTTTTCGCAAATGTCCAACTCGGGCCGGTAGGCGACCGGAGTTTCGCGCACGGCTACACGGCATCGCTGGCTTTGATTGGTCCTGCCGCCTCGGCAAAGTAGTTTCAATCCATTGACTGTTAATTGGTTGTAGTCATGGACTTGATATCCGTGCAAATCGAGGTAGCCTAATCTCCCCATACCCGATCAACAATGGTTGAGGAGGAGACCCATGCAAGAAACACTCGAGCTATCCAGCAAGGATATCAAAGAACCCGAACCCGCGCTGAGCGAAATCAGCTCGAATTTGGAAAGCGCTTCCGCCCAAGACAGAATTCGCTGGGCGCTGGAACGGTTTCGCCCGGAGATCATGCTTTCAACCAGTTTTGGTGTCCAATCAGCCGTGCTGCTTCACATGGTGACCCAGCAATGGCCGGAAATTCCGGTAGTGATGGTGGATACGCGTTATCTTTTCCCGGAGACTTATCGATTCGCCGACCAACTGACCGAGCGGCTCAAGCTCAATCTGAAAGTTTATCGCGCGGAAGTGAGCGCGGCTTGGCTTGAAGCGCGACATGGCAAAATGTGGGAACATGGCGTCGATGGGATCGAACGCTACAACCTGATCAACAAGGTCGAGCCGATGCAGCGGGCGATCCGCGAACTGGGCGTGCGCGGCTGGATCACCGGCCTGCGCCGTCAGCAGGCGAAATCGCGCAACGGGGTGGGAATTTTACAAAAACAGAACGGCGTGGTGAAGATCCAGCCGATCATCGATTGGACCGACCGCATGGTGTACGAGTATCTCAAGAAGTACGACTTGCCCTATCATCCGCTTTGGGAACAGGGCTACGTTTCCATTGGCGATATCCATACGACGCGCCCGCTGACGGCCAATATGACAGAAGAGGAGACGCGATTCTTTGGGTTGAAGCGCGAGTGCGGGCTGCATATCGGCGAGAATATCTAGACATTCCCCAGTCAAATTGGTTTTTAGCCTTCTGTCATCCCGAGCTTGTCGAGGGTCAGTTCCGCCTCGGTAACACCTCCGAACTGATTCTTCGACAAGCTCAGGATGACGGATTCCGAAAGGACGACCCTCGCAGAGATTTCCTCCATGGCGGCATGACAGTTTCGTCAGGTGGCTTGCGCTAATGCAAACATATCGGAGGTTGAGGCATGTCCACGCCCGCAGAAAACGATCCGATGCACGCCCGGTTGCAGGAATTCCTGAAAAGGAATCTGGAGCCCGGCAGCGGTTTCGTGCCGCAGGTGGACAAGCCGGGACCGGGGGAATCGACGCCGCCGCCTTCGGCCGAATCGCGGTTCAAGTTTGACCTGACACCTCGGCAGGTGAAGGAACACCTCGATCGCTTTGTTATTAAACAGGACGAGGCGAAAAAGGTGCTGGCGATCACCGTTTGCGATCACTATCACCACGTCCAAGCCATGGCGCAGGGCAAGACGCTGCCGAATTACATCAAGCAAAACGTGCTGGTGATGGGGCCGACCGGCGTGGGGAAAACCTACCTGGTAAAGTGTCTTGCCGAGCTGATCGGTGTGCCAATGGTGCGCGCCGACGCGACGAAGTTTACCGAGACCGGTTATGTCGGAGGTGACGTGGAGGACCTGGTGCGCGATCTGGTCACGCAGGCCGAGGGCGACAAGGAAGTCGCCCAATATGGCATCGTTTATTTGGACGAGATCGACAAGCTGGCCAGTTCATCGGTCGGCACGGGCCGCGATGTGAGCGGGCGCGGCGTGCAGACCAATTTGCTCAAGTTGATGGAGGAGACCGAGGTGCCGTTGCGCAGCCAGACCGACTTGCAGTCACAGCTCCAGGCTGCGATGGAATTCCAGAAACGCGGCGGCAAGATCAAGAAGGAGACAATCAACACCCGGCATATTCTTTTTATTGTCAGTGGTGCTTTCGACAAGCTGCCGGACATTGTGAAGCGTCGGTTGTCAAAGAGTGAAATCGGCTTTGCCGCCGCCTCGCAGCCCCAGCGCAAGACCGAGGAAGTCCTGGCCGAGGCGACGACGCGCGATCTGATCGACTACGGCATGGAGCCTGAGTTTGTGGGGCGTCTGCCCGTGCGGGTGGCGTGCAGCGCGTTGCAGGTCGATGATCTCTTTGCGATCCTCAAGCAGAGCGAGGGCTCGTTGATCCACCAGTATGAGGAGGCGTTCCGGGCCTACGGCATCGAGGTGATGTTCACCGACGACGGTTTGCGGGCGATTGCGGTGCAGGCAGCGCCGGAGCAGACGGGTGCGCGCGGGCTGGTGACGGTCGGCGAGCGGGTGTTGCGGCCGTTCAAGTTCGAGTTGCCCGGTTCCGGCGTGCGGCGTTTCGTCGTGCACGAGGCGCTGGTGCTGAACCCGGAAGCGGAATTGCGGCGCATTTTGTCCGATGGCAAGTATGAGGAGCGGCTGGTGATGGCGGAGATCGCCAGACAATTCGCGAAGCGCTTTGAAGAGAAGCATTCGCTGCGGCTGGAACTGACGCCCGACGCGATCGAGGCGCTGGTCGATGGCGCGATGAAAGATGGGCGCAATATGCGCGACCACTGCGCGGTGGTTTTTAAGGACTTCGAGTTCGGGCTGAAATTGATCAGCAAGAATTCCGGCCAAACGAGCTTTGTAATTGATCGAAGCGTGGTCGACGCGCCCGATCAGGCGATGAGCCGGTGGGTGGTGAATTCGTACAAGCCGGCGGGGTAAGTCCCCAAGGCATTCGGTCATCCCGAGCTTGTCGAAGGATCAGTTCCGTCTCGGTGAATCGCTGAACTGATCCTTCGACAAGCTCGGGATGACCGAAAGAAAAGAAGACCTTACTTCCGCTCTTTGTGGATCGTGCGGCGGCGCAGGGCGGGATTGTACTTCAACCGTTCGATGCGCTCCTGCTGCAGCTTCTTGTTCTTGGTGGTGAAATAACGGGAAGCCGACTTGCCTTCCTTGGCAGCCTCGGTGCATTCCAAAATAACTTGTTCGCGCATGGTCGTATCCTGATTTAAGTGGAGTGGGAAAGCCTACCGGGCGCGCTGGAAGGGTCAAGCCCGTTATTTTGGGTCACGAACCACGTCCTCGATCGGAATGCCGCGCTCATCGCCGCTGGATTGCTGCTCCTTTTTGAGGGCGGTCGCCGTTTCCGGTGTAGCGCACTGCGCTTCCGGTTTGCCGATTGTTTCCTCCAATTCGCGTCGAAGGATTTCTCGCTCTTCCAGGGAAAGCTCCTGAATTTTCCGAATGATTTCGTCGACGGTCATTACGGAAGCTTAAGGCGAGAGCGCGGTTATTCAACTCTTGACGACAAACTCCGCGATGCGCTCGACCGCGATCTGCAACTGGTCCATGCCCGTCGCGTAGCTGCAACGGACGTAGCCTTCGCCGCTCGGACCAAAAGCGGTGCCGGGAACGACGGCGACTTGTTGCGCCTTCAGCAGGCCGAAGGCGAAGTCGTGCGAGGACTTGCCGGTCGATTTGATCGAGGGGAAAAGATAAAACGCGCCGCGCGGCTCGAAGCAGGGCAGGCCCATGGCGCGGAAGGCGTGGACGAGGAAATTGCGGCGCAGGCGATATTGCTCGCGCATCTCGACCATGCCGGCGCGACCGTGTTGCAACGCTTCGAGCGCGGCTTCCTGGCTGATGATCGGCGCGCAGAGAATACCGTATTGGTGGATGCGCATCATGGCATCGATCAGCGGCGCGGGGGCGCAGGCGTAACCGATGCGAAAGCCGGTCATGGCGAAAGCCTTGGAGAAGCCGTGGAGGAAAATTGTCCGCTCGCGCATGCCGGGCAGCGACGCGATGGAGGTGTGTGTCTCGTTATAGGAAAGCTCGGAGTAAATCTCGTCGGTGATGACGAGTAGGTTGTGCTCGCGGCAAACGGCGGCGATTTCCTGGAGCTCCGCGGCGGTCATGACGCCGCCTGTCGGATTGCACGGAAAATTCATCAGCAGCACCTTGGACTTGGGCGTGATGGCGGCGCGGAGGGCGTCGGGGCGCAGCTTAAATTCGTCTTCTTCGCGCGTGCCGATGGCCACGGCTTTTCCGTGCGAGAGAGCGATGCTGGGGCTGTAGGAGACGTAGCACGGCTCGTGGTAAAGGACTTCGTCGCCGGGATTAAGTATAGCGCGGAGGGCGAGATCGAGCGCTTCGGAAACGCCGACTGAGATCAGGATTTCGGTCACGGGATCGTAGCTGAGCCGGTAATCGCTCGAGACATATTCCGAAATGGCTTCGCGCAGGCGCAGCAGGCCGAGATTGGAAGTGTACCCGGTCTTGCCCCGCTCCAGCGCGTAGATGGCGGCTTCGCGGATGTGCCAGGGCGTGACGAAATCGGGCTCGCCGATGCCGAGCGAGATGACGCCCTGCATGGACTGGACGATCTCGAAAAAATCGCGGATGCCGGAGCGCGGGATATCGCGCACGTGCTCGGCGACGAAACCGGTGGACGAAGTTGAAAGGGGAAGATGCATGTCTTTAGAAGATCGGCGTTTCATGGCCGAATCTTACGATTAAGGGCTGACCTTGAGGCGTTCCTCGTTGGCGATGCTTTCACGCAGGACGCCCTGGACCTTGTAGGTTTTAAGATTGAAGTGGGTCGCGGTCGACAGAACGCCGGGCAGGGTGGAGAGTTTTTCGGAGACGAAGCCGGCGACTTCCTGGAGCGTGTTGCCCTCGATGAAGACGAGCAGGTCGAAGCCGCCGCTCATCAGGAAGCAGGAATGGACCTCGCGGTACTGCGCGATGCGATGGGCGACGCGGTCGAAGCCGCCCTCGCGCTCGGGCGTGATGCGGACCTCGATCACGGCCTTGACCTGGGTGCGCTTGGCGCGCTCGTCGTCGACGATGGCCTTGTAGGCGAGGATGACGCGGTCGTGCTCAAGCTGCCGGATGCGCGCCTTGATGTCGGCGGTCGTAGTGTCGAGCTGGGCGGCAAGCGTCTCGTGCGTGGCGAGAGCGTTTTCCTCCAGAAGACGTAAAAGCGGGTCCATCTTTGGAGCCTACAGAAATCGCGGGGAATGTCGAGGTGGGGACTAGTGGCGACGGTTCAGAATTGCTGCGACGTAGCCGGTAACACCTCCCACAATTGAAGCGGGTACTCCAAAAATCATCGCGCCTACAAGGTAATCATTCCATTGTGCTGATGGGGATGCGTAATGAATGTCGGAGCCGTGCCTTTCCCAGAGCGCATAAAGCAGCATTACCAGCGGTCCAGTTATCGCTCCTATCGCCGTCAGAATAGCAGGATCCCAAAAGGCTGACTTCATTCGGACGAGTAGTGAAAGTGGGATCAACAAAGCAATCCAAGTAATGAAAACAAAAACGCCCATGATGGCACAGAAGACCAGCGCAAAGAAAAGTGGATTCGTTTGACTCGCCGGACCGAACAAAAATGTCCGAATAGCTAGCAATAATACAAGTACGCTCCCAACGCCCCAGCCGGCGAGCGCGGATAGGAAGGATAAACGCACTCGCGAACCAATCCATGAAAGTAAGGACTGTAGTTTGCTCATACTCAGACGCCTCAATTAGACTGTCCAGGAACTGATCCTTCGACAAGCTCAGGATGACGGAGGCCGAGGAAGACGGAATATTCCCTCGTTCCCAAACTCTATTTGGGAACGCACTTGCTGAGGCAACTCTGTTGCCGTTTTATCTACGAGCGCTCGGATCATCGGAGCAATAGAATTGCACTGACAATAGCGTTCCCAAATAGAGTTTGGGAACGAGGGAATCGCAGAAACTGATCCATGGAGTCGCTGACGTGTCCAAACTGCCGCTATAGACGAGCCATCAACGAGCCGTTACGCTGATCTCATGTCACTTATTCTTCTTATCATCATCCTGCTCATCCTGTTCGGCGGCGGCGGCGGTTACTATTATCGCGGCGGCGCGGGAGCGGGCGGAGGACTCGGGCTGGTGCTGGTGATTATCCTTGTCTTGTATCTGCTCGGTTATCTCCACGGTTAAGCCGGGAGTTTCGGCAGGACGCGTTCCAGCAGCTTGGCGCTGCTGAGGACGCCGGGCACGCCCGCGCCGGGATGGGTTCCCGCGCCGACGAGGAAGAAGTTCTTCACGTCTTCGCTGACGTTGTGGGGCCGGAACCAGGCGCTTTGGGTGAGGATTGGCTCGAACTGGAAGGCGGAGCCGAGATGGCGTCGAGTTGCGATTCGAAATCGAGCGGCGTCCAGATCAGCTTGCTGACTGATGTGCTGGCGCAGGTCGGGACAGAGCTTTTCCAGCGAGGCGAGGATGGCGTCGGCGTAGAGGTCCTTCACCGCATTCCAGTCGACCTTGCCGCCGAGATTCGGCACGGGCGAGAGGACGTAAAAGCATTCGCAGCCGGGCGGCGCGAGCGAGGGATCGGTGCGCGTCGGCGCATGGAGATAGAGCGAGAAATCGTCGGCGAGAATTTTCTTCTGGAAGATGTCCTCCAGTAGTTCCTGGTAGCGCTCGGTGAGGACGATGGTGTGGTGCGCGAGTTCGGGATAAGTGCGGTCGGTGCCGAAATAGATGAGGAAAAGGCTCATCGAGTAGCGCATCCCGTCGAGCCGCTTATCGGTCCATTTTTTTCGCGCCGTGGCGGGAACGGCCTTCTTGTAAAAGTTGGCGACGTCGGCATTGGAGACGACGACGTCGGCGGGCAATTCCTCGCCCGAGTCGAGCCGGACGCCGCGGGCGGTGCCGTCTTCCACCAGCAATTGCTCGACGCGGGTGTTGAGCCGAACTTTTCCGCCCATCTCCGTGAAGAGACGAAGCAGCGCCCTGCACGAGCGCGCCGGTGCCGCCCATGGCGAAGTGGACGCCCCATTTGCGCTCGAGGTAATGGATCATCGCGTAGATGGAGGACGACTGGAACGGGTTGCCGCCGACGAGCAGCGGATGAAAGCTGAAGACCTGCTGCAGAAGCGGGTCCTTGATGTAGCGCGAGACGAGCTTGAAGACCGATTGGTGCGAGCGGAGCCGGATCAGGTCGGGCGCGACGCGGAGCATGTCGGTGAGGGAGGAAAACGGCTGGTCGGCGAGGTCGATGAAGGCGCGGTCGAAAATGGCGTGCGATTTCTCGACGAATTCAGGTAGCCGGCAACGTCGTCGGGATTGAATTTGCGGATCTGCTCGACGATCTGCGCTTCGTCGCCGGTGTAGTCGAACGAGCGGCCGTCGTGGAAAACGATGCGGTAGAAGGGCGTGACCGGGACGATCTTGACGTAATCTTCCGTGCGCTTGCCGGCGAGGGCGAAAAGCTCGTCGATCAAAAACGGCGCGGTGATGATCGTCGGTCCGGCGTCGTAGGTGAAGCCCTTGTCCTCGAAGACGTAGGCGCGGCCGCCCGGCTTGTCGCGCATCTCGAGGATGGTGGTGTCGTAGCCGCGGGCCTGCAGGCGAATGGCGGCGGCGAGTCCGCCGAAGCCCGAGCCGATGACGAGAGCGGGCGGATGGGAGGAAGCGGCGGTCACGGAGCGTCCACGATAGCAAAGGATGCCACGCGATCAATCGGCGCGTTTTGATTCGTACCGGTGGCTGCGATGGAAATGGCGAGCTTAGGGTGCCGCAGGCTGCGGGTAGGGAATCGTGGCTTCGCCAACTTCGCTACGGGGCGGCTGGGCGATATCTTCCTGGTCGGCGCGGAGGATGCGGCGCTCCACGGCGCGGATGATGTAATGCGGATCGTCGTCGCGCTGAATGGTCAGCTCGACCCCGGTGCCGGGTTCGCCATGAAGGGCAAGGCTGATCTCTTCGTGGGTCAGAGTGGTCGTATAATTCTTGTCGATTCGGATGATGACATCCCCGGCGCGAAAACCGAAATCGGCCGCCGGGCCGCCCGCGAGTCAGCGCGGAGATGTAGGGAAGCCCGGAGACCTTATCGTATTCCAGCCGCACCCCGATGCGGCCCAGGCCCTGGTGCTCCTGGCGACCAGCGGCTGGAAAGGCGCGACTTTGGCAGCGTCCGGCCGCGGTCGCTTGAGCGAGAGCCAGAGCGGGGAGAAATCCAATGAGGCAGGTGGTCAGGAGCAGTTTCATAGGAGGCTTTCTGTTGTTATCGGCCAGATGGTGCAGTTTCTATACCCGACTTCGGTAAAAATGAACAGAAAAACTTGCCAATAGGCTCTTTGGCCGCTTTTGGGAGCAATCAGGCTGGTTCGACCACGTCGCCGATTTCGATCCCGATATTGCGGGCGAGGCGGATGGCATCGCCGGGCAGCGGCTTGCGCCGGTCGAGGACTTCGTCGAAATCGCGCAACTGTGTCCTGCCATTGACGGTGGAAACCATGGAACCGCTTTCGCCGGAGATCAGCGCCAGCACGGCCATTTCGCCCATGCGGCTGGCGAGAAGCCGGTCGTAATGGGTGGGCGTGCCGCCGCGCTGGATGTGGCCGAGAACGGTCAGGCGGACTTCCTGCCTGACCTTGCCCGTGGCGAGCAGCCGCTGCATGAAGTCGCTGCCTTGGCAGACGCCCTCGGCCACGAGGATGACGCTGTTGTTATGTTGGGCGGAAAAGCGATGGTCGAGCACGCCGACGATGCTGTCGAGGTTCATGCGAAACTCGGGGATGACCGCGACTTGCGAGCCGGTGGAGATGGTGGACATCAGCGCGAGGTAGCCGCTCCCACGGCCCATCACTTCGACCACGAAGCAGCGCCGGTGCGAAGCGGCGGTGGCGCGGATCATGTCGACGAGGCTGATGATGGTGTTGAGCGCGGTGTCGACGCCGATGCCCATGTCGGTGCCGAAAATGTCGTTGTCGATCGTGCCGGGCAGGCCGATGACGGGAAGGCCGAGCCGATGCAGCGCCCGCGCGCCGTTGAGCGAGCCGTCGCCGCCGATGACGATAAGGCCGTCGATGCGATGTTTGGCGAGGATGTCCAGGGCGCGGCGCTGCCCCGCTTCGGTGACGAAATCGGGACAGCGGCTGGTTTGCAGAAAGGTGCCGGCGTCGCGCACGCGGCCGGAGACGATGTGGTTATCGAGGTCCATGAACTCGTCGTCCAGCAGGCCCTGGTAGCCGTTGCGGATGCCGATGATCTGCAGGCCCTTGTTGAGCCCCGGTCCGCGTGATGGAGCGGATGGCCGGGTTCATGCCGGGGGAATCGCCGCCCGAAGTGAGTACAGCGATGCGTTTCATAAAAGTTCAACTACTGCTTTAGCCGGAAGGAAGGTGGAGTCCATTTATTTAAAATCGCAGACCGAGCAGGCTGGCCATACGCAAAGTCTATTGTATCGTGATCCATCTATGAGTCTCGTTGCCAAAATTGATGCCGACCTGAAAGCCGCGATGATCGCGCGCGATGCGGAAAAGCTTTCCGTGCTGCGCATGTTGAAGTCCGCCGTGAAATATGCCGCGATTGAAAAGGGCGGGGCCGATTCGGTGCCGAGCGACCTGGAAGTGCTCGCGGTGGTGCGCAAGGAAGCGAAGAAGCGCGAGGATTCCATCGCGAGTTACACGGAGGCGCGGCCGGACCGATCTCGCCGACAAGGAAAAGGCGGAACTGGATTTTCTGAAGACCTTTCTGCCCGCGCAGTTGACGCCAGAAAAGATGGAGGCGCTGGTCAAAGAGGCCATCGCCGAAGTGGGCGCGACGAGCAAGGCGCAGATGGGTTCGGTGATGAAAGCGGCCCAGGCCAAAGCGGCTGGACAGGCCGACGGCAAGACGCTTAGCCAGATCGTGCAGCGGTTGTTGCCGTAACGCTTGCTACGATGACGCGCTGCTTCGCTCGATTTTGACCGAGACGTAGCGCGCATCGGCCAGAATAAATTTTTTGATCTCGAGCGTAATTTCTTTGATCGGGAAAGCCTTGAGCAGATCGGCGGCGAGTTCCTCGGCCAGGGTTTCGAGCAATTTGCGGCCGCGCCGGGCGGTGACGGCTTTGACGTGCTCGACCACGTTGACATAATTGATCGTCCACGCCAGGTTGTCGGTCCCGGCGGCGTGGGAAAAGGAGTCGGTGCTCATTTCCAACGAGATGAGCAGGCGTTGGGCGTTATGGCGCTCAACATCGGGCACGCCGATGTTCGCGAAGACTTCGAGATCAACCACGCGGATGAGATCGGACATAATCGAGCAGGGTACGGGTGGGGCCGTTGAGGTCGAGCTTGGCGGCATCGCCGGGCGAAAGCCACCGGTACTCTTCGGCTTCGTCGTTGAGCACGACGTTGGTGCTGGCGGCGCGGGCGGTATAGTTGAGCAACAGGAAATGGGCCTTCTTGTAAAACTCCGGCGGCTCGATGCAGTCCTGAACCAGCTCGAACCGGATATCGCAAAGCTTAAGTCCGGTCTCTTCCATGATCTCGCGGACGAGGGCGTCTTCCGAGCGCTCATTCGGTTTGATTTTGCCGCCGGGGATGCCCCACTTGTGACTCCACTTGTGGGTCTGGATCATGAGGACTTCGCCCTGTGCGTTGAAGATCAGCGCGCCAACCGTAGGGATCGGCGGATGCGCGGCGACTCCGCGATGACGGTCGATAAAATCGCGCACTTCACGCAGGTTGCGGAAAAGCAGATCCGGATTCGCGCTCTTTAACTTTTGCAGCGAGTCGTAACCGGTCAGCACCGCGCAACTGATCACACCGGCGTGACGGGCCGTTTCGATGTCGTGGACCATGTCGCCGATGAAAATCGTTTCGGAGGCGTCGAGGTCATGTTCGGCCAGGAGATGGAGAATGACCTTTCGCTTGTCGAGCGCCTGCGTGTAGGCCTGCTTGAAATACTTCTTCACGCCGAGGCGACTGCCCTGCGCTTCGAAATGTTCGCGATGAATGGTGCTGAGCAAAAACGTCGGCATGCCGCGCTCTACCAGATAATCGAGGAAATCGAGTGCATGCGGCAAGGGCGCGATGCCGGTTTGCAGGAGCTTGAACGCCGTATGGTAATGATGATCGAGCTCGGGCAGAGCCAGCTCAGGAAGAAACTCCCGGTAGAAGTCGGTGAACGGAAGATAGAATTTCTCACGGAAATCCTCGGCACTGAAAGTGGCTTTGCCGTGGAGCTTGAAAATCTCGTTCGTTGCTTCAAGTACCGGCCCGAAATCATCAACCAGAGTGCCGGACCAATCGAGAATCACATTGCGAATTTCGGGCATAATTTATTTTAGTGTCATCCTGCGACAAGCTCAGGATGACAATGTCTTAATGAGAGGAGGTTTCAACGCCTCGAGCAACGTCTCGACGGCTGCGATCTGCGCCTGCACGCGATGCTCGATGGGAAAAGGCTTGGGCGTTTCGGTGGTATAGCAGACCTGGGTATGATTGATACTGAGATAAGCCGCTTCCGGCCAGTCGGGGCGGTCTTCGAGGGCGCCGTGCTTGAGCACGATATCCCTGCGCTGAATCACGCCTCCCGAGGCACGCACTTCTTCGATTTCCGGGCGTGGGTCAATCGGAACATGGCGTCCCATGGCCGCGATAATTTTGCGCGCCGAGGTCGGGCGCAAGCGCGTCTTCAACTCATAAAGATACGCGCCGATGCCTTCGAAATCCTCGTGCAGCATCATGGCCCCATCGAAACGGCCCAGGGTTTGGAGCGCCTCGATGTGGCTGGCAATTTCCGCCGATTTGGTATTGCGGTAGTCGCGATTGAGGTCGATGCCGTCGGCGTTGCCGCGCAGACCGAGCGTCAGGCCCTCGGGATTGAGCAGCGGGAAAATCGTAGTGTCGAATGCCGCAAAGAAATCAGGACGGCGGAGCATTTCCAGGAGCGCGAGCGGACCGGAAATTTCGTCACCATGAATTCCGGCGGAGAAATAAACCTTGGGTGAACCACGACCGCCCAGCGCAATCCGTTGTAACCAAGGCCGGACGCTGCTCGGCGTCGGCGAAAGGTAACGGATTGTCCAGCCCCCAGGTTTGGCCGCCGCCACGATGTCGCGCGCAAACGAGGCCGGATCAAAAGAATCAGTCATCGCGTACAATCTTGCGCACATTGCGACGTTGTCGAGCCGGGATGCGGAAGATCAGCAGTCGGCCATAATTGCGTGCTTTCAGCTTCGCCATGGAGTAGGTTGGAAAGTTCATGCCCGCGTCTACTTTACCTCCTTGGCCCGCTTTGCGCGTGGTTTACCACGTCACGGCGGCCAATCAGCCGGAGCTCGATGCGCGGGTTGAATCGCTGCTGCTCGAGCAGACGGTCGAACTCCCCCGCGCCGCGTTGCGGGACAAATTTGTCCTGGAAAATATCGTGGGACGCCTGGATTCCGTCCGCACGATTGGCGCCGAGAAGCACGCGGTCACCATCAGCTTTCCGATCCGGGCGACCGGGCACGATCCGGCGCAATTTCTCAACGTCCTTTTCGGCAATTCGTCGTTGCAGGAGCATGTAACCTTGGCCGACTTCAAGCTCCCCGCTCCCGCCGACTGGCCGAAGCGCGAAATGGCGCTTCCGGGTCCGCAATTCGGGACGGCGGGCCTGCGCCACATCACCGGCGTGCACGACCGCGCGCTGACCAGTACGGCGCTGAAACCGATCGGGCTGAGCACCGCGCGCCTCGCATTGCTTTGCGGACTTTTTGCCAACGCGGGAATCGACATCATCAAGGACGATCACGGGCTGGGCAACCAGAGCTTTCACCCCTTTGCCGATCGCGTGCGCGCGTGCCAGGCAGCGGTGCATGACGCGAATCGCAAGTCGGGGCGGCAATCGATTTACGTGCCGAATCTGGTCGGCACACCATCGACGGTGCTCGAGCAGCTCAAGCTCGCGCAAGACGAGGGCGTTTGCGCCGTGATGATCGCGCCCATGCTGCTCGGCCTGCCCTTCATGGCGGAAATTGTCGCGAAGCACGCCTCCGTTCCGATCATCGCGCACCCGAGTTTTGGCGGCGCGACGCGCATCCTGCCCGAGCTGCTTTACGGCAAGCTCTTTCCGCTTTACGGCGCCGACGCCACCATCTTTGCGAATTTCGGCGGACGCTTCGCTTACAGCAAGCAGACGTGCCGCAATCTCGCCGATGCCCTGACGGTGCCAAACGAACCGGGTCTGCTTCCCACGCTGCCGATGCCGGCGGGCGGGATTAAATACCAGAACGTGGCCGACGTGCTCGCCTTCTATGGGACCCAGGTGATTCTGCTCATCGGTGGCGGGCTTTACGAGGCGGGCGACGATCCGGCGCTCTACGCACGCGCCGTCGAGTTTGTCCGGCATGTGGCGGAGTTTAAAGTGTAGGTATTCTTATTGCCAAGCCAACACGGTCAGCCCGGTCACGCGACCAAAATGAGCATCGGATCCCAGACCATGTGGATGTTCATCCGACCGCTTCTGGAAGAAGCTACATTCCACCCAATTCAGCGATGTAGCCGACGGGAGTTTTGCCAATGGTCTTGAGGAATTCAAAGCCCCTGGTCGAGATTTGAAAGAGCTGGCCGTTGCAGCCGGCGTCGCGGATGAAACCGCCGGTGAGCAATTCCTGAAACGCGGATTCCCATCGCACGGCGGCGTCGGGATCGTCCTGTTCGACCAGTTGCTTGCCGTTGGCCTGAATGCGGAGCGTGCCGCCAACCTTGATTCTTCCGATGTAAGCCTCGAAGTCATCGCAGGCTTCGGTCAGGATTGCCTGCGCACAAAGCGACAGCGGTTTGGCGGCGGGCGCGGCGGCCGGTTTTGGACATTCCGGCGATCGTTCGACTGACAAAGATGCGCCGGTTTTAAAATGCGAATGACCGCTGACCGTCGATTCGAGCTGCCGGGCAAACTTCGCGCGCAAGTCCTTTTCGTCGGCGTACGAATCGACAACGGCTGTGGCGTATCTTTTTTTGAGTTCGTCCAGGGCACGCAGCCGCAGGCCCTGCGTCTCGGCGAGATTGACGCGCGCTTCGGAAAGATAAATCAGGGTCGGTTTGCCCTCTTGCAGATGTTGCTCGATTTCGGTTTCGGAACCGTCCGCAATCCGCTCGCTGGAAGATCCGGCTGGACCGCAAAAGAAGGCGATCAGCATATCGGCCGGAGCGTGGTTGCCTGCTTCTTCTTCATCCAGCGGGAGCAGAATGCGCTTCTGGGCGAGCGCGTGGTGGGCGTTCCATTCAGCGATGACGCCCCGGACAATAGTCAATTCAATCCCAGCGTCTCCCGGGGAGGCGATCTTCACACTGAAAGCAGTGACCGTGCAAGGCATAGCCGTGACTGGGGTTTGACGGTGTACCAATAGCACTTTTTTCGACAATTGCCACATAAAGTTGCTATTGCCTGAATAAGTGCTTATCCGGGCTAACAAGAGGACGGTACTGCGTATGTCGGCCTCTTGGAGACCTCTGCGAAAGTCGCTTTCGAAATCCGTCATCCTGAGCCTGTCAAGGGATCAGGTCCGATACCTCTCAACACGTGCGGGCCGAACTGATCCTTCGACAGGCTCAGGATGACGGGGTGTTGATTTTTTGAGTTTTGCAGGTCTCTCTCTTGGAACAGATAGTGCTTCGTTGGTTCCTCAGATAGGACGCACTTTTTTCATGACGAAAATCTCCCGCCACGACTTTGATATTCCCTGCCTCGGGCCGGCCGAATTTCCTTCGCCGCTCCAGCATCGCCGTTACCAGATGGACGCGGAATTCATGACCGACGACGGACACCGGGTGCTTTTCAGTCACTCGCTGGAAAAAGTTTGCGAGGGACTCGAGAATGAGAATGGGCCGGCAACGATCGAGCACGCCGGCGCGCGTGAACGAATCTTTTTTAATCCGGCGCAGACCATTTGCGCGGTGGTCACCTGCGGCGGCCTTTGTCCCGGCCTCAACGACGTCATTCGCGGTTTGGTCATGACGCTCAATTACAGTTACGGCGTGCGGACGATCTACGGCATCCCTTACGGCTACGAGGGTTTCATCCCGAAGTATGGCCACATCGCCTTTGAACCTGACGCCCGACTTTGTCAGCGATCTGAATCAGGACGGCGGCTCGGTGCTGGGCAGTTCGCGCGGGCCGCAGTCGAAGAGCGGAAATTGTCGATTTTCTGGTCGAATACCGGATCAACATCCTCTTCGTCATCGGCGGAGACGGCACGCTTGCGCGGCGCGCAGGATATCGTGGCGGAAGTCACCAAGCGCGACCTGAAGATCAGCGTCGTCGGCATTCCGAAGACGATCGACAACGACCTCGAGTACATGGACAAGAGCTTCGGCTTCGAGACGGCGTTCGCCGAGGCGGTACGCACGGTCCGTTGCGCGCACAGCGAGGCGCAGGGTTATCCGAACGGCGTCGGGCTGGTGAAGCTGATGGGACGCGATTCGGGCTTCATCGCGGCGTTCGCGGCGCTGGCCGAAAATAGCGTGAATTATGTGCTCATTCCGGAGGTGCCGTTCCAGCTCAGGGCAAGCACGGGCTGCTCGCGTGCCTGGAAGATCGGCTCGCCGCGGCGCGGCCATGCGGTGGTCGTCGTGGCGGAAGGCGCGGGCCAGCATCTCATGCAGAGCGATCCGAGCGCGACGGACGCTTCGGGCAACCTGAAGTACGGCGACATCGGGCCGTTCCTTAAGAAAGCAGATCGAGAATCATTTCAAGGCGAGCGGGAAGGAAATCAACATCAAGTATATCGATCCGAGCTACGTCATTCGCAGCGTGCCGGCTTCGCCGCAGGACGCGATTTATTGCCTGCGCCTGGCCCAGAATGCAGTCCACGCCGCGATGGCGGGCAAGACGAACATGGTCGTCGGCCGCTGGCATGGCCATTACGTCAACCTGCCGATGAACGTCGTCACCGTGCGGCGGCGGAAGGTCAACCCGCAGGGCGATTTGTGGGTCACGGTGCTGGAAGCCACTGGCCAGCCGGTGGAATTTAAATAAATTTCAAATCAAACCCTCAACCAAACTCGAAGGAGATAGTTATGGCGGATAAGACTCAAAAAGTGCCCGAAAA
Organism: uncultured Verrucomicrobiae bacterium; assembly: GCA_963812985.1. Taxonomy (GTDB): domain Bacteria; phylum Verrucomicrobiota; class Verrucomicrobiia; order Methylacidiphilales; family UBA1321; genus JABDGH01. The sequence goes on along the minus strand of CAWEXI010000005.1, from coordinate 493,512 downwards.
CGTGCCCGGCAAATGGTATGTGGACGACACCTGCACGCCATGCCACACGTGCATGGAGGAGGCTGCGAATTTGCTCAAGTATAACGAGGACGAAACGAAGGTTTATTTCTTCAAGCAGCCGGTCAACGCGGAGGAGGAAGACGCCGCCGACCGGGCGATGAATGTATGCCCGACCGGCTCGATTGGGAATGACGGGGGGTAAAGTTGGCGGAATACGAGATTGGAACGCCCTTTCAGGGCTGCCGACATCGTTTGTGTAAACCTAGGTCGTTGCCCTAGGCTGGGATTTGGCCGCCTCTTCGAGGCTCTAAGAACCAAAAAATTCAACGCCTTGTCATCCTGAGCTTGTCGAAGGATCAGTTCGGGCCTGCACGTGCAGAGAGGTACGGACCTGATCCTTCGACAAGCTCAGGATGACGGATTTCAAAAGCGAATCTCGCCCAGGTCTCCTTGGAGGACTGAAAGTCGGCGTAGTCTGAACCAAACCTCACAACCCTCAGGATACGATTTGCGCAAGCTTTACTTCAGCCCGTCGAGCGCCTTTTGAATTTCCTGCGCGCTATCCTTGGTCTGGGCTTTCAGCGAGTTCCAGGCAATTTTGTCGTCCTTGACGATGAACGATTGGCGCTGAGCGAGGGGAACCATTCCGCCCATCATCATGGGAACGCCGAACGCTTCGGCGACCTTGCCATCCGTGTCCGCGACGAGAGTGAAGGGCAACTGGTTCTGTTCCTGAAAACGCTTTTGGGCGTCGGCCCCGTCGCGGCTGACGCCGATGATCTGCAGTCCCTGCGCCTTGAATTTCTCGTAGGAATCGCGCAGCGAACAGGCCTCCGCCGTGCAGCCGGAGGTTCCTGCTTTCGGGTAAAAATAGACGAGGGTGATTCCCTTGGCATAAACGTCGGCGAAGTTGACCGGCTTGCCGTCCTGGTCGACGGCGGTGACGTGCGGAGCGGGGGCGCCAACGGCAAGCGGCGTGGCATTCAGGTTAGCGCCAAGGAGAGAAAAACCAGTCAGAAGGACGATGAGGGTTCGGATCATGCCTGAGGTTACTACCGGTTTTGAGCTGCGCAAGGGAATGTGGGACGGGAGGATGAGCAAGTATTTATAGGGTGACCCTTTTGTTCTCGAAACGTCTTAAAGGTTGATGCAAGTTATGATACCGGCCGAAATCCAACTATTGCATGATGCTGGCGATAGCTAAGCTATGGGGGAAGATGGACGAAGCTATTGATGTCGACGCCTGTTTGCGCCGCTGGAAGGATGGCGATGAAGCCGCGGCTGAGGAACTTATCCGGCATCTTTATCCCGGTCATTTCCAAGATTGTGCGCACCCATCTGCCCCGTCGTGACGACGAGAAGGACCTGGTCCAGGAGATCCTGATGAAGACTTTTTCCAAGCTCCATCAATACAAGGGCGACGCGCCGATCACCCATTGGGTCTCGCGTCTGGCGCTGACGACGTGCCTGGATCGATTGCGCGCGCAGAAGATCCGTCCGGAGGTGCGGCGCGCCGACCTGACGCCGGACGAGTCGGAAGTCTTTGACGCGGCGTGGCTGACCGGCAGCTCGCCCGATGCGGGCAATGCCATCGCCGCCCGGGACGTGGTGGACAAGATACTTTCTTCGCTTTCCCCGGAGGATCGCAGCCTGATTCTCATGGTGGACCTGGAGGGCCGCTCCTTGCAGGAGATCTCCGACACGACGGGCTGGAGCATCTCGAAAATCAAGATGCGCCTCTTCCGCGTCCGACCGCAACTTCGTCAGATGATCAACAAACTGGAAGGGAACGAATATGACCGATATGAATTTTAATGATGAAAAATGGCAGAGCCTTCTTGAACGGAGCACTCCCACTTTTGCCGGAACGCCGAGCCGCCCTACGGTTTCGTCACCGGCACGTTGGCGCGTCTGCGGGCGGAAACCCGGCAGCAGGAAGAAATGGAGCGAATCGGCTGGCGCGCGCTGCTGGCTTCTTTGGCCGCCCTGGCCATCGCTGCCACGGTGACACTCAGCATGAATTTTGCGGATCGCGGCGGGGATTTTGACCCCGGCGTAAGAAGCCTCGTTCAGATGGAAAATATTCGGTTTCGTGAGAACTCGTCCATAGCCATGCGTCCCACTCGTAAAATCGTTGTTGAATTCGTGGCGTTTCCTGATCGGAGCGGTGGCGGGGGGGCTGGTTGACGTGGTGTATCACCGACACGCAACTGACCTTGTTCATGAGCCGGACCAACGACCCGGATAGCTTTGTCGCGCGCCTGAATCAAAAAGTACGCGGAGGAATATCATTTTAGTCCGGACGAGATCGCGCGGATTCAGCCGACGGTGCGGGAAATGGCCCAGCATATCTACCAGGTGCGCCACCAATTCGGTCTCGATGTCATGTCGACGCTCGATGAATATCACGAAAAAATTGCGGCGCAATTGACTCCCGAACACCGGGCTGCTTACAAAGAGGCGATTGGCGCCCGCGAAAAGAAATTGAGCAGTTTGCTGCTTCTCGATCAAAGCTCGCCGAGTACGACATCTAAGTAGTATAATCTATTTCGTATCAGACCCTTCTGCGTTAAGATTATCCTATGGCCAAAGAAGTTACCGAGCAAAAGGGCCCCAAGCCGGTTCCCATTGCTCCGCACGCCAATGGTGCAACCATGGTTCCGAGAAGCCATACGGGCAAGCCGATGAGGCGACGTTCGCGGACGGGATTGTGGTTGGTGGTTGTGGTTGTCCTCGCGGTCATAGTTGCCCGCCGTTTATTTATTCTTTTCAGGTTACTTGCCGGGCTTTGTGCAGAAAAGTCAGTCATCCGACCAAGGTCAAGCCACCACGACTGCTTCGGGCGCCACCGGAAAGCATGGCGGGGCGAGCGACAAGATCCGCGTCGTCCCGGCCACGGCGACCAAGGGCGACATCGGCGTTTATCTGGTCGGCCTGGGCTCGGTCACGCCGCTGAATACGGTCACGATTCAAAGCCGCGTCAACGGCCAGTTGATGAAGGTGCTTTTCACCGAAGGCCAGATGGTCAAGGCGGGCGACCTGCTGCTGCAGATCGACGCCCGGCCCTACGAGGCGCAGCTCGCGCAATACATGGCGCAGAAGGAGCACGACCAGGCGCTGCTCGACAACGCCAATATCGACCTGCAGCGCTACCAGACGCTTTGGAAACAGGACTCCATTCCGCAACAGACGCTGGCCACGCAGGTCTCGCTGGTGAAGCAGGACCAGGGCACGGTCGACAGCGACCAGGCGCTGATCGACGCGACCAAGCTCAACATCACCTACTGCAACATCACGGCGCCGATCAGCGGCCGCGTCGGCCTGCGTCTGGTCGACGTGGGCAACTACGTGCAGTCGACCTCGAGCAGCGGGCTGCTCGTCATCACGCAGATTCAGCCGATCACGGTCATCTTCACCATTCCGGAGGACAGCGTGCCGGCGGTGCATGTCGAAGCTCAATGCCGGCGCAGCAATTGACGGTCGAGGCCTACGACCGCGCGAACAAGAACAAGCTCGCCGACGGGCACGCTGCTGACCACCGACAACCAGATCGATCCGTCCACCGGCACGCTGAAGCTGCAAGGCGACTTTTCCGAACGACGGACAACGCGCTTTTCCCAACCAGTTTGTGAACACGCAGCTGCTGGTGGAAACGAAGAAAGACGTCGTCATCGTTCCCGTCGCGGCGATCCAGTACGGCACGCAGGGCACGTTCGTTTATGTGGTGAACGCTGACGATCCCAAGAACGCCACCGTCAGCATGAAGAACGTCACGGTCGGCACCGATCGACGGCGACAAGGCCGAAATCCAGAGCGGCGTGGACGAGGGCGATGTCGTGGTGATCGACGGCGTCGATAAACTGCAGAACGGCAGCAAGGTCATCGTCTCCCCGAACGGCGGTGCTGGCAAAACCCCCGCCAGCTCGACCGCCGATGCTGCGCCCATTCCCGGCAGCTAGATGACTCCGGATATTCGGAAAAGGAATTCATGAGTCCTTCCCGGACGTTCATCCTGCGCCCCGTTGCGACCACGCTGTTCATGGCGGCGATTTTGCTGGCCGGCATTGGTCGGCTACACGCAGCTGCCGATTTCCGCGCTGCCGGAGGTCGATTATCCGACGATGCAGATCGTCACGTTTTATCCCGGCGCGAGCCCGGAGGTCATGGCCTCGTCGGTCACCGCGCCGCTGGAGCGGCAGTTCGGCCAGGTGCCGGGCCTGCAGCAGATGACCTCGACCAGTTCGGACGGCAGCTCGGTCATCACGCTGCAGTTCAATCTCAGCCTGAACATCGACGTCGCCGAGCAGGAGGTGCAGCAGGCGATCAACGCCTCGGGCACCTACCTGCCGGCCGACCTGCCCAACCCGCCGATCTACAGCAAGACCAATCCGGCCGATGCGCCGATCATCACGCTGGCGCTGACCTCGGATACGCTGCCGCTTTCCGCAGATCGAGGATCTGGCCGACACGCGGCTCGCGCAGAAAATCTCCCAGGTCTCCGGCGTCGGACTGGTCAGCATCGTCGGCGGCCAGAAGCCGGCCGTGCGCATCCAGGCCAACCCGACGGCGCTTTCCGCCTACGGCATCAACATGGAGGACATCCGCACCGCCATCGCGGCGGCCAACGCCAACCAGGCCAAGGGAAGTTTCGACGGGCCCGCTGCAGACCTACCAGATCGGCGCGAACGACCAGCTTCTCGACCAGCAGCCGACTACGCGAACCTCGTCGTCGCCTATCGCAACAACGCGCCGGTGCGGCTCTCCGATGTGGCCCACGTCATCGACGACGACGAGAACAACCTGCAGGCCGCGTGGATGAACAAGACGCCCGGCCATCATCGTCAACATCCAGCGGCAGCCCGGCGCGAACATCATCTCGGTGGTCGACAGCATCAAGAAGCTGCTGCCCAAGCTGCAGCCAGTCGCTGCCCTCCACGGTCAAGATGCAGATCCTGACCGACCGCACCACGACCATCCGCGCCTCGGTGGCCGACGTGAAGTTCGAGCTGATGCTGACCATCGTGCCTCGTCGTCGGCGTCATCTTCGTCTTCCTGCGCACGCTGGCCGCGACCTTCATCGCGGGCGTCGCCGTGCCGCTCTCGCTCATCGGCACCTTCGCCGCGATGTACATGTTCGGCTTCAGCATCAACAACCTCACGCTCATGGCGCTGACCATCTCGACCGGCTTCGTGGTCGATGACGCCATCGTGATGATCGAGAACATCGTCCGCTACATCGAGGAGGGCGAGAAGCCGATGGAGGCGGCGCTGAAGGGCGCGGGCCAGATCGGCTTCACCATCGTCGCGCTGACCATCTCGCTCATCGCCGTGCTCATCCCGCTGCTGTTCATGGGCGATATCGTCGGGCCGCCTCTTCCGCGAATTCGCCATCACGCTCAGCTTCACCATCCTGATCTCGGCGCTCGTCTCGCTGACGCTGACGCCGATGCTCGCCGCGCGGCTGCTCAAGGAACGCGAGAAGGCGCGTCACGGCCGGCTCTATCAATTTTCCGAGGATGTGTTCAACGGCGATCATCTCGTTTTACGGCGAGACGCTGAAGGTCGTCCTGCGCGTCCAGCCGCTCGTCCTGCTCGTCGCGCTGGGCACGCTGGTGCTGACCATTTTCTCTACATCGATATTCCGAAGGGCCTTTTCCCGATCCAGGACACCGGGCATCATCCAGGGCGTCTCCGAGGCCGACCAGGACATCTCCTTTCCGGCCATGGCGGAGCGCCAGCAGGCACTGGCGAAGGTCATCCTGCAGGACCCGGCGGTCGAAAGCCTCTCGTCGTTCATCGGCGTGGACGGCACCAACACCACGCTCAACACCGGCCGCATCCAGATCAATCTCAAGCCGCTCGACGTAGCGCAAGGTCAGCGCGAGCGACGATCATGCAGCGCCTGCAGCCGAAGCTCGCCGGCCGTCTCCGGCATCACGCTTTACATGCAGCCGGTGCAGGACCTGACCGTCGACGACCGCGTCAGCCGCACGCAGTACCAGTACACGCTGGAGGACCCGAACGCCGACGAACTGAACACCTGGGCGCCGCAGTTGCTGGCCAAGCTGAAGGCGCTGCCGCAACTGGCGACGTGGCCAGCGACCAGCAGAACTCGGGCCTGCGCGCCATCGCTGACGCTCGATCGCGACACCGCCTCGCGCCTCGGCCTGACCACCTCGACCATCGACAACACGCTCTACGATTCGTTCGGCCAGCGCCAGGTCTCGACCATGTTCACGCAGGTCAACCAGTACCATGTCATTCTCGAGGTCGATCCGCAGTTCCAGCAGACGCCCGGCCAACCTCAACGACGTCTACATCACGCCGTCGAGCTCGGGCATGACCGTCGGCCACCGGCGCGACTTCCAGCGCGCGACCGAGCTCCACCAGCCCGGTCGACCACGGCCGCGGCCGACTCCGACCAGCACACGGCGACCACGACGCCAAGCTGCGATCGGCTTCGCGCCGCTCAGCGCCTTCGCGCATTGGGAGACCAAGGCCGGTCCGCTGACGATCAACCACCAGGGCCAGTTTCCCGTCATCACGCTCTCGTTCAATCTCGCGCCGGGCGTCGCGCTGAGCGACGCGGTCGACGGCGATCGACCAGGCGAAGACAGGACCTCGCACATGCCGCCCGGCATCGAGGCCGCGTTCCAGGGCGCGACGCAGGCGTTCCAGGCCTCGCTGACCAGCGAGCCGCTGCTGATTCTCGCGGCGATGGTCACCGTCTACATCATCCTCGGCGTGCTCTACGAGAGCTTCATCCACCCGATCACGATTCTCTCCACGCTGCCGTCGGCGGGCGTCGGCGCGCTGCTGCGCTGATGCTTTTCCACAACGACCTGAACGTCATCGCGCTGATCGGCATCATCCTGCTCATCGGCATCGTGCAGAAGAACGCGATCATGATGGTCGACTTCGCGCTCGAGCGGAACGCGAGCAGGGCCTGGCGCCGGTCGACGCGATCTACCAGGCCGTGCCTGCTCCGCTTTCGCCCCATTCTCATGACCACGCTGGCGGCGATGTTCGGCGGCCTTCCGCTCGCGCTCGGCTCGGGCACCGGCTCGGAACTGCGCCGTCCGCTCGGCATCGCCATCGTCGGCGGCCTGATCGTCAGCCAGCTGCTCACGCTCTACACCACGCCGGTCATTTATCTCGGCTTCGACCGCCTCGGCAGATGGATGTTCGGCGCCTCGCCGGCACGAGCGCGTCGCGAATGAAGGCGGAAGCCGGAGCCCGGCGCGGAACCGGAGAGCCACATGAACATCTCCGAGCCGTTCATCCGCCGGCCCATCGCCACGACGCTGCTGACGCTGGGCATCGCCCTGGCCGGCGTCGCTCGCGTTTTATCTCTTGCCCGTCTCGCCGCTGCCGCAGGTCGATTTTCCCACCATCTCCGTCAGCGCGAGCCTGCCGGGCGCGAGTCCCGAGATCGTTGCCTCGTCGATCGCCACGCCGCTGGAGCGCCAGTTCGGCCGCATCGCCGGCGTCACCGAGATGACCTCGTCGAGCTCGCTCGGCTCGACCAGCATCACGCTGCAGTTCGACCTCAGCCGCAACATCGACGCCGCCGCGCGCGACGTCGAGGCCGCGATCAACGCCGCGCGCAGCAATCTGCCCGCCAATCTGCCGAGCAATCCCAGCTTACCGCAAAGTGAACCCGGCCGATGCGCCGATCATGATCATCGCGCTGACCTCGCGACATCTACAGCAAGGGCCAGATGTACGACGCCGCCTCGACCATCCTCGCGCAAAAGCTCTCGCAGGTCGACGGCGTCGGGCAGGTGACCGTCGGCGGCAGTTCGCTGCCCGGCGTGCGGGTGGAGGTGAATCCGACTGGCGCTCAATAAATACGGCATCGGCCTCGAGGATGTGCGCACCGCGCTGGCCAACGCCAACTCCAACGTGCCCAAGGGCCACTTCGCCGACGCCACGCACACCTGGACCATCGACGACAACGACCAGCTTTTCAAGGCGGTCGATTACCAGCCGCTCATCATCGCCTATCGCAACGGCGCGCCGGTGCGCGTGGGCGATGTCGCCGACGTGGTCGATTCGGTCGAGGACATCCACACCGCCGGCTACGCCAACGGCAAGCCCTCCGTGCTGCTCATCATCTTCCGCCAGCCGGGCGCGAACATCATCGACACGGTCGACCGCATCTACGCGCTGCTGCCCGAGCTGCAGAACTCGATTCCCCAGGCGATCAAGCTCGAGCGTGGTCATGGACCGCACGACCACCATCCGCGCCTCCGATCCGCGACGTCGAGCGCACGCTGATCATCGCCATCGTGCCTCGTCATCCTCGTCGTCTTCGTTTTCCTGCGCGATTTCCGCACCATGCTCATCCCGGGCGTCGCGGTGCCGGTCTCGCTCATCGGCACGTTCGGCGTGATGTACCTGCTCGGTTTCAGCCTCGATAATCTTTCGCTCATGGCGCTGACCATCTCGACCGGCTTCGTGGTCGACGACGCGATCGTCGTGACGGAAAACATCACGCGCCACCTGGAGAAGGGGCTGTCGCCGCTCGAGGCCGCGCTGAAGGGCTCGCGGGAGATCGGCTTCACCGTGCTCTCGATCAGCCTCTCGCTCATCGCCGTCTTCATTCCCGATCCTGCTCATGGGCGGCATCGTCGGGCCGGCTCTTCCGCGAATTCGCCGTCACCCTTGCCGTGGCGATCCTGGTCTCGATGGTCATTTCGCTCACCACCACGCCGATGATGTGCGCGCTGCTCCTCAAGCCGGAAAAGAAGAACCACGGCCGCATTTATCGATTCAGCGAAAATCTCTTCGACCGGCTGCTGGCTGGCTATGAATACACGCTGACGCAGTCCTGCTCCATCCGGCGATCACGCTCCTGGTCCTGCTTCTCACCATCGCACTGAACGTCGTTCTCTTCATCTATGTCCCCAAGGGCTTTTTTCCCGCAGCAGGACACCGGACGCCTCAATGGGTCGATTCGTGGCCGACCAGGACACCTCGTTCGAGGCGATGAATCAGCGCCTGCAGCAGATGATCAAGATCGTTCTGGCCGACCCAGGCGTTGCAGACCTGGCCGGCTTCACCGGCGGCGGCGGCGGTTGAATACGGCGCGCATGTTCATCACGCTCAAGCCGCTGGCGCAGCGAAAATCGGCCGACCTCGTCATCGCGGACTTGCGGCCCAAGCTGGCCCGGATTCCCGGCGCCACGCTTTATCTTGCAATCGGCGCAGGACCTCGCATCGGCGGGCGCCAGGGCAATGCGCTTTACCAATACACGCTGCAAAGCGACAACTTCGCCGATGTCGCCGAATGGGCGCCGAAGCTGCTGGACGAGCTGAAGAAAATTCCCATCCTGACCGACGTCAACAGCGACCAGCAGAACCTCGGCCTGCAATCGCGAGCTGGTCTACGACCGCGACACCGCCAGCCGCTTCGGCATCTCCGTCGCAGCTGCTCGACAACACGCTCTACGATGCCTTCGGCCAGCGGCAGGTCTCGACCATGTACACGTCGCTCAACCAGTATCACGTCGTCATGGAGGCCGCGCCGCAATATTGGCTGAATCCCGAGGCGCTTGCGCAATATCTACGTCACCTCAGCCAGCGGGGCAGCAGGTTCCGCTCAGCGCGCTGGCCCATAACGCACCGACCACCGCGCCGCTGACGATCAATCACCAGGGGCCGTTCTCCGCCGTCACGCTCTCCTTCAATCTCGCGCCCGGCGCGGCGCTGGGCGATGCGGTCAACGCCATCAACGCCGCCAAACAGAAGATCGGCTTTCCGGAAACGGTTCGCGGCAGCTTTCAGGGCACTGCCCAGGCTTATCAGGCCTCGCTTGGCGAACGAGCCGTATCTTGATCGCGACAGCGCTGCTCGCCGTCTACATCGTCCTCGGCATTCTTTACGAAAGCTTCATTCATCCGATCACGATTATCTCCGCGCTCCCGCCAGCCGGGGTCGGCGCGGTGCTGGCGCTGATGATCACGGGAACCGACCTGAGCCTGATCGCGGTGATCGGCGTCATTCTCCTCATCGGCATCGTGAAAAAAAACGCGATCATGATGATCGATTTTGCGCTCGCCGCGGAACGCGACGAAGGCAAGAATTCCGCGCGACGCGATTTACGAGGCCTGCCAGTTGCGCTTTCGTCCCATTCTCATGACCACCATGGCCGCGATGCTCGGCGCCGTTCCGCTCGCCTTCGACACCGGCACGGGCGGCGAGCTGCGCCGGCCGCTCGGCATCGCGATCATCGGCGGCCTGATCGTGAGCCAGATTCTGACGCTTTACACCACGCCGGTGGTTTATCTCTTTATGGAGTGGGTCCGCGACCGGGTCGTCTCGTGGCGGCTGCGCTTATGGGGAAAAAGCGACACCGGCATGGAACAACCTGCCACTCGGGCAGGAAGCGTGATATGAGAATGTTCCCTGGCACATCGCACCGCCTTTTTGGCCTTCCCGCTTTTTATCACCGCCTGCTCGGTCGGTCCCGATTACGTCACGCCCACGGCGCCGATCCCGGTCACGGCGTACAAAGAATCCGGGCGATTGGAAACCGGCCCAGCCCAAGGACGACATGATCCGCGGCAAGTGGTGGGAGATTTATCACGATCCCAAGCTCAACGCCCTGGAGGAGCAGGTCAATATCTCAAATCAAAACGTGGCCCAGGCCGAGGCGCAGTTTCGGGAAGCAGCAGCCACTGTAAAAGTGGCCCGGGCTGCGTTCTTTCCAACCGTCACGGCGAATCCGGCCTTCACGTTATCGCAGGCCTCGCAGAGTCTTGCCAGCGGCGGCGGCCGTTCGGGTAGCGAGAGCGTGGTGACTTCAGGTTCCGGAACGGGAACCGGCGTGGCGGTGGGCGGTACCAGCCCGCAACATGTTGGCGCGACTGTCGTCGATCTCTACGATCTGCCCGTCGAGGCGAGCTACATGGTCGATATCTGGGGCGCCGTCCGACGCAATGTGGAGTCAGGTGCGGCCACGGCGCAGGCCTCCTTCGCCAACCTGGAAAATATGCGGCTCTCGTATCAGGCGACGCTTGCCCAGGACTACTTCAGCCTGCAGGGTCTCGATGCGCAGGAGGAGCTTTTGCAGGACCACCATGGTCGCTTATCAGAAATTTCTCGACCTGACGACGAACCAGTACAACAGCGGCATCGCCTCCCAGGCGACCGTCGCCGCGGCCAAAACCCAGCTCGACACCACGAAAGCGCAACTGATCGACTGTCGGCGTCCAGCGCGCGCAATATGAAGACGCCATCGCGACGTTGATCGGAAAGCCCGCCTCCGATTTTCAACTGGCGAAACACCCCCTGACCGGCACCCCGCCGCCCATTCCGGTGGGTCTGCCCTCGACGCTGCTGGAACGCCGGCCCGACATCGCCCAGGCGGAGCGGCAGGTCGCCTCGGCCAATGCGGCGATCGGCGTGCAGGTGGCGGCCTATTATCCGCAGCTCACCATCAATGGCTCGTCGGGACTGGAAGCGATTGAATTTTCACAGTTATTTTCCGGACCCAGCTTCTTGTGGTCGGTTGGGCCGGTCATCGCGCAGACCCTTTTCGATGCGGGTGCGACTCACGGCCGCGTCCAGGAAGCGCAGGCGAACTACGACGCAACGGTCGGCAATTATCGCCAGGTCGTGCTGACCGCCTTCCAGCAGGTGGAGGACGACCTTAGCGGATTACGGATTTTGAAGGCGCAAGCCGCCGCCGAGGAGGACGCCGTAACCGCCGCCAAGCAATCGGTCGATATTTCTCTCAACGAATACAAGGCCGGGACGGTCGATTATCTAACAGTCATCACGGCCCAAGCCACCGCGCTCAACGATGAACTTACCGCCGTTATGGTGCGGACCAACCGCATGACCACGAGCGTCCTGCTCGTCGAGGCGCTCGGTGGCGGCTGGAGCACGGGGAAGCTGGCGACGAAGCACGATGTCTCCGATGTTCCCGAAGCGCAGGCCAAGACCAGCCAGGGGAAATAATAGGCTGCAGATCAGACTATTGCTTCCACCACGCATAGGTGATGTAGCCCAAGGCGCACATAGCCACGACGATAAGAAGGGGAAGGTATCCGCTAAAAAAATCGTGGCAATACACACCAAGAGCCACTCCCAAGGCTAAGAGTCCCAACTTAAACAAACCAGCTTGCCACCATTGCAGTGTGAATGTCTTGAACACGTTCATGCGGGCATCCTTCATGGCAAAGTCCATGTACAAATCTATTCCAGAGCGCAACGAGTTCAACTCACGTTAAAGCCTGGGCGACCGCAGGACGGCCTTATAGATCCAGTGCGCAAAAAAGCGACGCTGAATTTAACAGCGGATTAATTCGTTGGTTTGGGATCAGACGGTAGGGGTAATTTTGCCTCAATCAGATTCTTGCGAGAGTCAGTAATAATTCCGCAGATCATTAGGAAAAAGACAAATAAAAAATATTTCCAAAAGCTTGTGTGATCAAACCACGCCTCCGAATAGAGGGCGCCCGGTCTTAAATAAACCTTTGCTGCGACGATCGCCACCGCGACTGTGTAAAGGCTGTGGGCAGAGGCTCTTATAAAGTTCAGTGCGTACTCTTTCGGGTGTTAGTCTGCGGAGACGCTTTGTTGTCGCGTTAAGAGCCTTCTCGGGAAACAGCAACTCCTTAACCCAATCGAATTTTATAAGCCACTCTCGAAGGTGTTCTATTGCAGGTCCGCAAAAGCTCCTTTGTATTGCGTGGAGAAATGTGCCGGTCAGAAGTACGACGACTAATATTTCGACCGCATTTATTGGAGAGACCGATTTTTCAACAAGCCATCTCTTAACTTCGGAATATTGTGGTCGTGAATGTCCTTCCAAATATAAAACGATGTAGAATGCTACTCCACCAAGGCATTGTCGGAGGATAACATCCAGACGGAAAAAGTCTTTTAGCGGTTCCATCTGATCTAGCGTGCGACATTAAAGCAGTGCTGTCACGCCATCGCTCGAAACCGTTAGGTGAGAGTTGGGTGATGAGTCTTCATCCAAGCCTCGGCATCAACTTTGAATTGTTGGACCGCCTTGAGCAAACCATCAGCATCGGTGTCGCTCACGCCACCCGCGAAATCGTATTCGCATCCATTGCGCTTCATCCGGCAGCCATCAAAATAGGTCGATAGCGTCGCAAAGGCCGGATCGGCCTCTTGTAGGGCCAGAAACGTGTTGTAATGGCCCCCGAGCGATTTGGGACGGTAACCTTCCGACCGGACAAGGATCAGCGACAACGTCCGGGCGGCATCGTAGGCCATGACGAATCGTGCATCCGCTGACAGGCCCGCTGCGACGGCATCTTGCAGACTCCGAGTCACGATTGAGCGCAGATTGTCCAACTCCGCCTTGCTGGTAGGCTCAGCCGTGACGTACCGGCCCAGTAATTTTGCCCAACTCATCCTGATTACCTATCACGAACAGCTTCGGCTTGTCCAATACCCGCGTCAGGAAATGATCTTTCGCCTTTTGCTTCTTCTCGAATTCCGTTGGTGTGTAGACAGTCGGATTGATTGCTCGGCCAAGAAGCTCGTGCGCGTGACGCAGTGGTAACGCAAGCTCCACTGGCGACACGGTACCGACAACCATCAGGTCAATGTCGCTGTCAGCTTGCTCACTGCCGCTGGCGATTGATCCGTAGACGAAGACAATCCGTAGCTTTGACGCCAGCGGCTTCAAGGCGTCCACCAAGACATCCGCGAGTCCGGCTGTTTTCAACAGCAAGCCCCGGAGATCGGGAAAGAGTGGAGAATCCACATTGGCTTGATAATAGACCATCCGTCCCTGTCGGTGGGTCTTCAGGATTCTTGCGTCGGAGAGGTCTTGTAATTCGCGTTGCAGGCTGGAGGACGGTACCCCCAGCCGACGTGCCAATTCCGAAACGTACCAAGCCTTCGCGGGCTGCACGAGAGTGGCCGCCAAAATCCCCTGGCGGGTCTTCGGGAGCAAAGCATCAAGTGATCGCTTCTTTCGCATATTGCGTGAATAATAACGCATTATGCGTAAATAGCAAGATTTGAGTGTTGTCGAAAATGCTGCCGCTTCTTTGTGCTCGGTACAACCGGCCTAATCGGGACTCGACACCCTTCGTCCAAACCAAAAGCGCGCGAAATCTAAAGGGGTATGAAAAGGGGTGACAGTGGGTGGTTGAAGCCCAGCATGGCAGTATGACGCGAATAAAAGTCAAACTCACGTTTCTTGCAGGTATGATGGCTTTACTCGCGAGTGGTGCGAGGGCGGATGCCCCCGCACCCGAGGACCCTATCGGACCGATAGGGTGGGAGGGAGCAATCTTTGTTCCCCGAAATCTTGGCTCCCTGAAACTTGATGAGAAAACCTTCGCCAAAATAACCCAATACCCCAAAGGGTTGGCATTCCAATCCAATGGTGATCTACTCGCTACGCTTGGAAGTGGCACCACCCCTCTCATGGAAATCACGAAGTGGACCGGAACGACTCCTTCCACCTTGGTGCACTTTCAATGGCATAACTACACCGCTGCTGACTTCAAAAATGCTGATAAGATGAAAGGGCAATCGGAAGAGGAAACCCACGGGATCTTTTGGTTCTTCGGGGGGCCTTTAGCGGTCGATGGGAAAAATCAGATTTACTTCAATCTGGGACCCTGCGGGCCAAACGGTCTCTACCGGCTTCTGCAAGTTGATCCGATTAAGGTGCAGATGCTTTTCCCATCTGAGGGTTTTCAAACTCTTCAATTCTTCCCGAGTAGCTCCGAGGACCTCTACGCGACTTCCTTTTCGAATATAAATAAAATTAAGCCGGGCGAACCCAACGCTGCCAATGCTTCAGCTCCCGTCTTTTCCATGCTAGGGGGGCACGCTCGGCTGTGGCAGACGCTCTTAGTCGATGAGGATCATGTGCTGGCAACACTGCTTCTAAGCCGACCGGCGACAGGAGACGGCGCGCAAGAGAAAAGACCTCCGCCGACATTTATGGCCGTGGCCTTCGACCGAAAATTAAAAGGTTATTACGTCTTGGATATAAAGGATTGGGGGCCCATGGCGATTCGTCCGACCGATAATGCATTATTCCGTTTTGATGCGGACGCGAAGGAGATCAGGCAATTCACGCTGCCCTCGTTCGCCAGCGATAACAGCGCTCCGTCTACGACGGTAAGCCAGCCAGTCGATTCAGGTCCCAACTCAGTTGAAGCGAGTGTGAGTGCCGGAGAAATCTTCTACAAAGCACAGGCGGCGTACGCTGCGCTCACGAGTTATACCGACCAGGGAACGACTGTCGCGTTATTGAACGGACTTACAATGACCACGACGTTCAAGATCAAGCTGGCTCGACCGAATCTTTATCGAATCGAATGGGTACAGACCAATGACTCAGCCTCTTTTACTTCAACAACAAAGCCTCAGTCAGTCTGGTCAGCAGGCGATGGCGATTTTTTGGATATGATGGGACAAGGCCCTAAAAAGCAGACGAATCAGGAAATGGCGTTGGCCAGTGCAACCGGCATTTCTGGAGGAGCGGCGGCAACTGTTCCTGGCACATTTTTCAAAACCCAGTGGGGCAATCAGCTTAGTGGCGCGGAGCGAAACGATAAACTGCAAGCCGATGAAAAAGTTGGAGACACAGATTGCTACGTTCTTGCCAGTACTTCTAAAGGAACGACATCAATGCTTTGGATTGGGAAACAGGATTTTCTGATTCATCAGTTTCGAAGAATGACCAGCGCGGCGGCCATGAAAGCTGCCTTGGACGAAGCTGCCAAGCATAATCCCGAAGTTGCAACTCACCTGCCAGCCATAGCACCCAGCGATCTTACCTCAACAGAAACTCATACCAACATCGTCGTAAACCAGAAACTAACCGCTTCGGACTTTACTCACTAAAGCGTGAAGCAAGAACGTTCTCCCGATTACCGTGGGAAGAGATGGCAACTGGCACCAATCTGGCACCATAACCTGCCACTGAAAACCTCTTCAGAGGTAAAAGAGGGGGGCGACCGACGGGGCTCGAACCCGCAACAGCCAGAACCACAATCTGGAGCTCTACCATTGAGCTACGGCCGCCATTAATGACCACGGCGCAGCGACTGAATCCTACGGGCTCAGCATTGCGCGGAGGTAAAGCTTAAATTCTACCGGCTTGGATTCAAGCCAAATCCCGGACAAGCCGATGCAGGCTGGCGGGGCGGATCAAGAACCGGCTAGTCTGCGGCATGAAGATTGTGGGTTTGATGTCTGCGATACAGCGACAAAGCGCGAGCTGGGTGCGCTCGGGCGAGAGCGTGGGTTTGGTGCCGACGATGGGTGCGTTGCATGAAGGTCACCTGAGCCTGATCCGTCGCGCGCGGAAAGAATGCCGTAGAGTCGTGGTCAGCATCTACGTCAATCCCACGCAGTTTGGACCGCAGGAAGACCTGGCGTGTTATCCACGTCCACGACGACACGATCTGGCGCTGTGCCGTGCAGCGGGCGTGGATCTGGTTTTCGCGCCGAATAATCTCTACCTGCCGGATCATTCCACCTTTGTCGAAGAGACGGTGCTTTTGCAGGGCCGCGACGGAAAATCGCGACCGGGTCATTTTCGCGGGGTGGCGACGGTTGTGCTGAAATTATTCAATCTCGTTGGTCCGACCAAAGGCTACTTCGGGCAGAAGGATGCGCAGCAAGTTGACGTGATTTCGCGCATGGTCCGCGATCTCGATGTGCCCGTGAAAATCGTCGTCGTGCCAACGGTCCGCGATTCCGACGGCGTGGCGCTGAGTTCGCGCAACCGGTATCTTTCGCCGGAAGAACGCGAGGTGGCGGCCGAATTCGCGCGATTGTTGCAAGAGGCCGTGAAACAGAATCACAAGCCCGATGAATGGCTTCGACAACAGCTTGGCAAAACGTCCGGGTTGAAAATCGATTATGTGGAAATCGCGGGTGATCGCCTTTGCACGGCGGTGATAATCGGCAAGACCCGGTTGATTGATAACGAGCGGCTAAAAGGAAGGCGCTAGAAGATTGCCTTTTAAACAGGCGGCGAGCCGGCTTCGGGGCTAACGCCGGGTGGGCGCGAGCGACGCGCCAGGAAAAAGCGCTGGGTCCTTCGGCTCGCAACGCTGCGCATTGGCTCGCTCATGATGACGGAATTGAAGTGCCTGTTGCGCTAGTCGTCAGTCGCCACAGCGAGCTTCGTTGGGTCAGCTTCGAGCGGGCGTCCGAAGGCGCAAAAGCGACCCGTGTGATGCACCAGCCCGAGCCATGTCGTGTAGCCACCGCAGGGCTGTGAAGGCCGGAAGACATAAATATCAGGGCCGCCATTGCGCCGGTTGTGCTCGCCGCCGCGGCTGGTTTGCGAGCCGGCCATGATCCACTGGCCCTTGTCGTTGGTGCCGAGAAAAACCATTACGTGGGTGATCGGAGGCTGCCGTTCGGGCCGATAGGTGTTTTCCCAAAAGAGAAGGTCGCCGGGCCGGAGATTTTGCCGGAGATAATTCGTGTCGGCCAAGCCCATCGCATCCTGAGGCACGTCCCAGGCCTTGCCTTGCAGGTGAAGATAATAGTATTGGTCCGAAGCGGTGCGTGGCAGTTGGATGCCGGTCGTGACCTTGTAGAGATAGCGAGTGGTGTTGGAGCAATCCATCGTCCACGCGCGCGATTCTCCCGGCGGACGCCAGTCTTCGTCGTACTCGATGCCTTGATTGCCGAGCATGCGCGCCTCTAGCAGGAAACGGCTGCCCCAATCATTTGCGGGCGTCGGGTTGGCGGGCGCGAAGCCCAAAATTTGCGCCAGCGTGCGATGTTGTGGCTGGAGCGCAGGCGGATAATAGACTGGGATGGAACTGCGTTGGTTGACGGAATTTGCGCCGCTCGAATAGCTATAGCTTGAAGTCGTCTTCATGACCGGCGGCACCTGTTTGACCGGCATCGCCACCGGTTCGGTGCGCTCCCGCGCGGGTGCCGATTCAGGCTCGGGCTGAACGGAAATGTCGTCTGCTTCGGCGGCGGCCAACTCGGCGGGGGAGACCAGCTTCGCGATCGGAGCTGGCTTTTCGGCCACCGGTGGCGCAGGTGAATCGGCTGCCTCATCCTCGGAGGGAATCGGAACCGGGCATGACGCAAAGGTCGAAGCGGGAATATCGAAATCCTGCACCGGTTGCGCCATGAGATACTCGTGATGCGCCTTTGCTTTCGCCGCCAGGGCTGCGGATTTGCTGTTCTTCAGGGAGGGAACCAGCAGCACCTGTCCCGGCTTAACCGTATTGGCGGTCAGGTTATTGAGCGCCTTGAGCTTCTTGCGCGTGGTGTTGAATTTCTGCGCAAGGCTCGTCAACGAATCGCCCTTCAACACGATGTAGCTGATCGTGTGTTTCGGTGCGGACGTGGCAAGTGGGCTCACGCTCGGGGTCGACGCCGGAGCTTGCGAAGAACCTACCGCCGCTGACGTCGTGTTTCCAGGATCAGCCTTGGCGACGAAAGAGGAACTGGCAATCAGCGAGAAGACGAGAGCAATTGGAATCGGGAAAGATAAGATCCGATTTAGCATGAGTTCTCGGCTTGGTTAGCTCAGAGGCGCTGAAGGTTATGGGTGCCGGTCGTATGGGTCGAAAGCTATTTCGTCGAGGTGCTGGCGGCCGGGGGAATTTGGAGGACCTTGCCAGCCCGGAGCTTGCGATACATCGAGTGCGGAATATTGTTCAGCTTGGCCAACGCGTGAATGCTGGTGCCAAACTTCTTCGCTACGGAATCAAGGCTGTCACCCGCGACCATGGTGTAGGTGGTGGGCCGTTCCGTGGGTGATTCAGCCGCTGGTGCGTTGGTATCGGCTGGAGCCGTTGGGGCGGGCGTGATCGCGGGAGCAGCAGGAGCCGCAGGCGCGGCATTGGAAGATGTATCGGCCGGTGCGTTGGTCTGGGCGGTAACAAGCGCCGGCACAGCGGCAAAGGAAAGGGCAAGCGCGTAGACGATGGATGAACGGAAGTTCCGGGTAGTCATAGAAGTGAGGGTAGGAGGTTTATTACGTTGTAAAAGTAAAAAGTTAAATCGTGTCCTTGAAGGTGAAAGGTAGTTATGCGAAGCGACATTTGCGAGGTCAAGCCCCGGCGATATTTTTAATGCGGATCATTGCCGCATTATTTCTATTTTTTCTCGCTTGAAAAGCGCTCTCAATTTTCCGGCACGAGGACGAATTCGGTGCAACGATTCCTTCGCTAATCACAATTTTTTTATCAGACGTGAGTTGGCAGGCGGTAAATCGCCGGTACGGTTAAGAAATGAAGCGGCTCGCCGGTTTGGAAACCGAATATGGCTGTATGGCTCCCGAATCGTTCGGGCTTCCCGCCGTCCCCACGCGGGTGCGCGACTATATCTTCAAAAAGAAAAAGCTCGGCCTGATCGATCTGCACGACCGCGACTACGACGAGCCGGCGGGCAATGGCGGCTTTCTTTTCAACGGCGGTCGCCTCTATCTCGACATGGGCCACGTCGAATACTGCACGCCGGAGTGTCTCTCGCTCGCCGATGTCGTCGCCTACGATCAGGTCGGCGAGGTTCTGCTTCAGCAGGCGCTGCACGAGCTCCATCTCGCTGCCTGATGTTTCGTTCATCAAGAACAACATCGACCACTACACCAGCGCGACGTTCGGCTGCCACGAAAACTACCTGCTCAATCGCGATGCGCCGCTGACCAAGCGCAACATCGACACGCTGCTCACCTTTCTCGCCGTGCGCATTTTGCTCGTCGGCGCGGGCCGCGTCGGCATGACGCAGGCGCCGCGCCGTTACGGCAAGATCGACGCGAGCGACTTCGTGCCCTACCAGATTTCGCAGCGCGCCGATTTCATCCAGACCGATATTTACGAATGGGTGCAGTTCAATCGCGCGCTGATCAACGCCCGCGACGAGCCGCTCGCCGATTACCGCCGCTTTCGCCGTCTTCACCTGCTACTGGGCGACTCGAATCTGCTTCCGTTTGCCAACGCGCTAAAGGTCGGCACGACCGCGCTCATGCTCGATTTGCTTGAAGCCGACGCGCTGCCCGACATCGCGCTTTACGAACCTGTCTGCGCCATGCGGAAGCTTTCGCATCATCCGCATGGACCGTGGAAAGTCGAAATGGCCGACCACAGCGAACGCCCCGCGCTCGATCTGCTGGAAGAATTTCTCGACGCGGCCACTTCGGGCAAGATCGATCTCGATGCCGACGGCAAATGGACAGTCGAGGCCTGGAAATTTACGCTCGACAAATTGCGCGCACGAGCCGCAGGCGCCTCATTGGCAAGCTCGACTGGATCACCAAGCATTACCTGCTCGATTCGTTCGTACAATCGGAGGGCATCACCTGGCGCGACACCTGGCTGGAAAGTCTCGACCTCGAATATCATTCCGTGGATCCGTCGAAGTCGCTGCTCGCTGGTCTGCCCGGCACCGCGCTCATTCAGCAGGGCCTGCCCGGTCTGGCGAAGCGCGACTATTTCATCCAGCCGCCACCCAACACACGCGCCAATCTCCGCAGCGAAGCCATGCGCACTATCCTCCACAAGAAACTCTCCTACGTCATCGACTGGGATCTGATCTACATCGGCGAAGGAAAACAAATCCACCTCGACGATCCGTTCCAGCACGACCTGCGCTCGCTCAACAGCTTCCGCACGCCTCCCGAGCATCGGTAGCCACGTTCCAAACCGCCATGTCCCTCGTTCCCAAACTCTATTTGGGAACGGAATTGTCGCGCAATTCCATTACTTCGGAACTTTTACCAAAGCCAAAAAAGATCGGCAACGGAATTGCCTCAGCAAGCGCGTTCCCAAATAGAGTTTGGGAACGAGGGTGTGAGCATTTGTAAAAAGTCTGGCTTTGGCTGGGGCGCTCTTTCAAAATCAGTCATGATGGAAAAATACACGTGGATCGTTTTCCGCGCTCACCCTACCCGGATGATTTCCGATGACGATTTCCATCCCGATTTCTTCGGAACGTTTGTCTGCCCCGCGTCGCGATCCGAGCCGGAGAAACTGCTGAAAGAAGTGTTGGGCAATCGGGAGTTGTCGCTGATCGACATCAACAGCACGCAACTCAAATCAAAAGCCGACGAATGGGGAATGAATGAAGGACTTAAGGCCCCGCTCGAGATGCAGGGATACGGAATTTCCCTGATCAAGGTGCAGGAGCCGGCGGTCGAATCGGAATAGCTGGTTGTCGTGAGGCTAACCGACACGAACCCTACTCTTCGACGATATCGTGCTCGCCGGTGCGGTCGGTGCCGCTGGCGGGGAAGTGCGTTTTTAGCGCGGCTGCGGCTCGTTCGATCGTCGCCACAATGCCGTCGGTGAAGTGGCCCGCCTTAAAGTGCCGCGTGAGCAGGGGAACAAGTTCCTCCCACCACGCCTGGCCAACTTTGTCATGAAGCGCCGTGCCGCCGACGATGGCGAATTTCTGTGATTTCGGTGCGAGAAAGATCAGGAGGCTGTTTTTGTCCCCGCGTGCGCCGAGGCGCAGCTTCCGAAATTCAAGATTTGCGGCGGCGAGGGGATCCTCCACCTTGCGATGGCTGACAGAAACCACGATGTTGGCGGAGGTGCCTTCCTCGGCCGACTGAATCGCACGGTGGACACGGCCATGTTCCACGGCGTTCAAAAAGTGTTTTACTTTCATGGTCGTAGGGACTTACCAACCACCTCCCGCGCCGCCACCGGCGGAACTGCCACCGCCGCCGCTAAAACCTCCGCCTCCGCCACCGAATCCGCCTCCACCGCCAAAACCGCCTCCGCCCCAACCGCCGCCGGTGTAGATGATAGGACCGCCAAATCCTCCACCTCTCGAATTCGACGCGGCGAGAATGAAAATAATAATGAAAACGATGATGACCACCCAGGGAATGCCCTGATTGGTTCCCTCGCGCTCGGCGACCGTGGTGCCGGCGCCCTTATACTCGCCCTTGCTTGCGGCAATCATCGCGTTGACGCCCGCGAGCACCCCGCCCGAGTAGTTGCCCTGCTTGAACTGCGGCGCGATGACTTGAGTGACGATGTTCTTGCAGATGGCGTCGGGCAGGGCGCCTTCCAACCCGCGACCGGTGCAGATGAACATCTTGTGATCGTTCACGAAGATCATCATCAGCGCGCCGTTGTCCTTGCCCTTCTGCCCCAGCCCCCACGAGTTGTAGGTATCGATGGTGTACTGATCGATGGCCGCCCCCTCTGGCAGGCTTGGGTAAATCGCGACGACAATCTGGTTGGAGGTCTCCTGCTCGAACTTTTCGAGTTGGTCGTTCAACGTTGCGATGGTTGCCTCGTCGAGTACACCAGCCTGGTCCGTGACATAGCGATCGGGCTTGGGCGGCAGATTCTGACTTTGGGCGAAAAGGCCGCCACCCACGCCCAACAAGAGAAGCGCCGCGACGGCCAGCGCCGGGAACCACGGCATGGCGCGTCTTTGGGTCATGGCCGTCATCACCGTTTAATGGGCCGGTGCGTTGGTGGGATTATTGAAGTTGAAATTAACGGCAGGCGGCACGTCGCTGCCCTCTTTCGCCTGAAAATAGGGTCGGGTGGTAAAGCCCGATATCCCCGCCACAAAGTTGCTGGGGAAACTCTGCACCGCCGTGTTGTAGCTTTGGGCCGCCTGGTTGAAATAATTGCGCGCCGTGGTGATGCGGTTTTCCGTACCTTCCGACTGCGCCTGCAGATCGATGAAATTTTGGTTCGCCTTCAAATCGGGATAATTCTCAGACACCACCAATAAGCGCGAGAGCGCATTGCCCAATTGGCTTTGCGCGGCCTCATACTGCTGGAGTTTAGCCGGATCGGTTGGCGCCTGACTTGGATCGAGTTTCACCTGGCCGACGCTCGCACGGGCCTGAACAATATCGGTCAGCGTCGATTTCTCGAAGTTTGCCGCGCCCGAAACCGTATTGACCAGGTTCGGAATCAGATCGGCCCGGCGCTCGTATTGGTTTTCCACCTCAGCCCATCGGGAATCGACCCCCTGCTTAAGGCTGACGAGCTTGTTGTAGCTGTCGGCCCATGAGGCGCCTACGATGACAACGAGAAGAACGATGCCGATAACGAGAATACCTGCACAGCCCAAGAGATATTTACCCATAAACGTAATTATTTGCCTTACAAGATAGGGCTTTATTCGATTTTGGACAGGACTAACCACAACAAACCCGTCGGTCACTTATTCGTCACAAGTTTCTTCTTGCCAGATTATTGACCAACTAAATAAGATGCCGCCCCCGATTGATCGCAAGATCGATCTGCCAGTTCGTCCCCGTCGTACCCCAGATAGCTTGCCCGTCGTTTTAGGTTGGCTTAAGAAGTGCTAAACCCACACTGCGAATCCTAAGGAAATATTTATGCCCAATAACGATCAGCCCGGCCTGCGAAAAAAGCCGGATACTCTAACGACCCCAACCGTTAAGCCCGAGTCCTCTTCGACCTCTTCGCCTTCTCCGAGTGTAACAACGACACAGACCGCGCCGCCTGCGACCAAGGACCTGCCCGCGTACGAATTCATTGGCTATCTTCCCGAATCGTATGGCACAAAGAAGCTGTTTCTTGTGCCGCGCGATCCGCACATTCTCTTCGCCTACTGGGACTTGAATCCGGTGCAGTATCAGGAAGCCGCCCGTTCGGCCAACGACGGAAAAGTCTTTTTGGAAGTCTACGTGCCCGGTGAAGGGCGCGTGCAGCAAATCCATATTTGGGACACCCACAAAAACTGGTATCTCCAGGTCAACCGGCCCGACACCAACTTTGTGGCCCAGCTCGGCTATTACCGGCCCGATGGCAGCTTCGAGGTGCTCGCCCGTTCCGCCGAGGTCCGCACGCCGCGTGACACGCTTTCGCCGAACACCGACGCCAGATTCGTCACCATTCCTTTCCATATTTCATTCCGTGAGCTTTACGACATGATCGCCGCGCAATCGCAACCGGGCGAGGAATTGGCTGAGACGCTGGCCCGTCTCCAGCGCAGCGACGTCGAGTTGCCTTTCCAGGCCCGTGTCCCCCGCGATCTCACGCCGAAGGAAAGCGACGAACTGCTCGAATATCTTGGCGACGAAGAAGTCCGCCGCCGCATGGTGGGTTCCTTCGAAATCACTGAAATCCTCAAAAAGCGCTTCGAGACGATGGTCTCGTCCGGCCAGTGGGCTTCGAGCGCGGGAGCGTGGGTGACCAGCCTGAGCAGTCCGTTTGGCGCTTCGTTCGGCCAGCAGCGCGGCTTCCACATGCACGTCAACGCGGAACTCATCATTTACGGCGGCACCGAACCGAACGCCAAAGTGCGTATCGACGGCAACGATATTACCTTGAGCAAAGACGGCACGTTCCATTACCACCATGTCTTCCCGGATGGACAGTTCCACATCCCGATCGCCGCGACCTCGGCGGATGGCGTGGAAACGCGCAGCGCATTGCTTTCATTCCTGCGGATGACCGAACTGGAAGGCGACGTTCGCAAAACGGCCCAGCCCGTTCTGGACGAACCGCTCGGCCGGGTCTAGGCCAGCACCGCCGGAAGAAAAGAGTCGCTCAGGCGCGTGCCTTGGCGACCGCGGCTATGAACTGCGCGGCGAGATCGGTCAGCTTCGCCCACTCGCGGTTTTTCAGGATGTCCTTGCTGACCAAGCTGCTGCCCGCTGCCACGGCCACGCATCCGGCCTTGATGAAGGCGCCCGCCGTGTGCACATCCACGCCACCGGTCGGCACGATATTGAGATGCGGTAGCGGGCCGCGAATAGCCTGAATATATTTGGGTCCAAGTCCGTCAGCCGGGAAAATCTTGATGAAATCGGCGCCGAATTCGTAGGCGGTTTGCGCTTCGGTCGGGGTATAGGAACCGGAGAAGATCGGCTTGCCGACGCGGTTGCAGTAGGCGATGACGTCGGGCTTGAGCACGGGGGTGATGATATATTCTGCACCTGCGGCGATGGCTGCCTCGGCGGTTTTAACGTCGAGAATGCTGCCGACGCCTGCCAGCACCTTGTCGCCGAATTCGCGGCGCACATCGGCAATGACTCTCAACGCGTTGGGCGTGGTCATGGTGATTTCGATGCCGGAGACGCCGCCTTCGATCAGCGCGCGGCTGGCGTCGATCAGTTGCTCCGAGTTGTCGGCCCGAATGATGGCGACGACGCCGGGCGTGAGCAGGCCCGAAATAATTTGGTCTTTTTTCATGAGCGTGCCAGGAAATTAGCGCTGCACCCTTCCGGAGCCGTCGCCCGCCAGCAGCGCCTCGACTTCGGCCAGACTGACCAAATTGAAATCACCACTGATGGAATGTTTCAGGCAACTCGCCGCGGTGGCGAAATGGATTGCGTCGTGGGGCGATTTCTTTTTGCCGAGCGCGTAGATCAGGCCTGCGGCAAAGGAATCGCCGCCGCCTACGCGATCGACGATCTGAATATCGTAACGGCGGCTGAAGTGCTCCTTGCCGCCGGTGTAATAGAGCGCCGACCAGCCGTTGTGCGACGCGGAAAAGCTCTCGCGCAGCGTGATCGCAACGCCCTTGAATTTGAATCGTTCCGTGAGTTTTTTTGCAACTTGGATGTAGCGGCTGTGGTCGATTTTGCCTTCGGTTACTTCGGTGCCGGCGGCCTTGATGCCGAAAACCTTTTCGGCGTCTTCTTCGTTGGCGATGCAGATATCAACGTACTCCATCAAGCCGCTCATGACCTTTCCGGCCTTTTCACTCGACCAAAGCTTTTTGCGAAAGTTCAAGTCGCAACTCACGGTCAGGCCGAGCTGCTGCGCGGTGCGTGCGCCATCGAGCGAGGCTTGCGCCGCCTTGTCCGAGAGCGCGGGCGTAATCCCGGTAAAGTGGAACCAGTCGGCGCCTTTGAGAATCGTTTCCCAATCGAGGTCCGTCGGGTTGATTTCCGAAATCGCGCTGTGGGCGCGGTCGTAAGTGACGGTCGAGGCGCGTTGTGAAGCGCCCGTTTCCAGAAAATAAATGCCCATGCGATCGCCCCCGCGCAGAATTCCCTTCGTATCCACGCCGAGCCCGCGCAAGCGCTGGATGCAAGCCTCTGCGACGTCGTTTTTGGGCAGGCGGGTGATGAAGGATGCCTCCGCGCCAAGCAATGCCAGCGAGACGGCGACATTGGCTTCGCCTCCGCCAAAGGTCATTTCCAGGGCATGAGCTTGGTTCAGGCGCAAAAATCCCGGGGTGGCCAGGCGCAACATGACTTCTCCGAAGGTGACTGCTTTCATGAAATAATTCTCTTTGTTAGGTGATGAAGTGAAAGCGGAAAGTATGGACGGTGCCGAGCGTTGCGTCGAATCTGTTTTGAAGGCGCGCTACTTCAACCGGTATTTACTTTGCGCAACGACTCCGGCATGGTGATGGGCTTTCGCGTCGCGGGTGATCCGTGACGCATTTCTATGACCTATTTCGTTTCGCTTAAATTCACCGCCATTATCATCGGCCTGCTCATCGCGCTCGGACATCTGCCCTTGGCGCTCTCACCCGTAAAGTATGGCGCCTTGTTGCGGACCCTCCCGCGGAATTATCCCCTGGGGGTCGTGCTGATGCTGGCCGCCACGTTGTGGTTCACCACGCTTACCGGCGTGATGGACCTGGGCGAGATTTCCGGCATGCGCGTACAGTTGATGGCGGTCTGGACGATCGCCGGGGTGCTGGTGGTGATTTTTGTGCCCGGCTTTCTTGCTGCGCGAGGTCTCGGCTGCCTGCTGCTTTTGGCAGCGGCTCTGGTGCTCGACGCAGCCTTTCTTGCCACCACGCCCTGGCGCTACGTCATGACCCTCCTGGCTTACTGGTGGGTAATCGCGGGCATGGTGCTGGTTTACAGCCCTCATCTCTGGCGCGACATGATCAATTCCGTAACGAAGAAGCCGGAACAACTCCGTTGGTCGTCCTGGGCAGGAGTTGCGTTTGGGGTGACTTTGATCGCGCTCGGGATTTTCGTTTACCCCTAGCCGAGCACGGCGTAACCGCCTCGTGACGGGACGAATGATCAATTCGGAACCAGGACGACGCGGAATCCGGTGAATCGATCGGCGTATTTGGGGCCACCGGCATTGCGCGTGTCAGCGTTGGGAAAATCCGTTGTGGAGCTAAGCCAGCACCCGCCACGCAGGCTATGATCGCCCTTGTCGTCGAAATCGTCCAGGCACCATTCCCAGACATTGCCGATGCTGTCGTAGACACCGAACTTGTTCGGTTCGGAATAACCGACGTCCTGGGTGGAGGTCAACGGAGTGACGCGAGACGTGGCGGCCAGGTCGATATTGGCGTCCGCCGAGAAGTCTTCCCACTGTGATTCTTTTGGCAGCGTGTAATGGTAGCTCTGTGGAAGTTTGCCGGCCTTGCGTTCGTAATCGGTAAGCTTGTCGCAAAAGGCCATGGCGTTCTCCCATGAGATCGTTTCCACGGGGAGGGAAGGACGCCGGAAAGTGCTCGGATTATTTCCGGCGACCGGTTCGAAGTCTTTTTGCCGGATCAGATATTTTCCCGCCCAAAAATTACCGTCCGGAATCCAGACCATGGGCATTCCGCAGGCTGCGATAAAATCTTTACCCTGCTGTAGAGCGATTTGCTTATCGATATTGCCAAAGGAGGGGACGTGAATATCGACGCGCTGCAGAGTAAACGGCGGAAGATCGATCGAATAGTGAAGGTCCTGCGGACGGATCTGGCCGAGCGTCAGGGGTGTTTGGCCGAGCACGTTGCGGCCGTCCCTTACCGTGGCCCCGGGTGGCACGGTGGAGAGCGAAACATTACCATACGGGAACCTGATTTCCTTTTGCAAATTATCATGATCGCGAATCGTGAAAGCGAGAGGAGGCAACGTCCAGTCTTGCTGAGAGGCTGTCAGGAGATAGTCGCCTACAGGCAATTTTTCCAGTTTATCGGGCACCGGACCTTCGTGGGTGTAATCGCCTGGGCCGGTAATTTTATAAGTCACGCCGCTTTGCGGGCTGGTTAGCGAGAGGTTTCCCATCTTCTGTGACAGGGTGATTGTGCCAAGGTCGGTCGGGGATTCCGCGGAGACGGTCACATCCTGTTTATAGTCGTCATAACCGTCGGCATGGATGACCAGAGTATACGTGCCGGGGATGATGTCGGTGAACTTGACCGGTGCGTTTCCGCGAAGATCGCCCATGGTGACGGTGGCACCGGGGGGGTTGCTATCCACGGTGAGCACGCCGCGCTCGGCCGCCTGTTCCGCCAGCGCCTTCAGGCGGGCGGCCTCAGCATCCGCCTTTTCTTGTTTTTCGCGCGCCGCTTCATCAATGATTTGCTGTTTGTAAGCGGCGATCTGACGCAAGGCGGGAAGATAAGCCAAAGTGTACCACGCGACCGAGACCAGAAGGCAGCAAACAAACCCGCTCATGATCACGATGGGCAGGCGCTGACTTTTGGCCACCGGCTTGACCAAGCCCTTGCCAAACGGCTTTTTACCTCCTGTTCCTCCACCTCCCGGTGAAGCTGGATCGGTATTCGGCGCCTGGGGATCCGGCGCGCGAATGGGGCCGGTCCGTCGTGCCTTTCCCCCACCCCCGCCTGGAATAAATTTGCCTGCTCGACTCATAGCGCGTGGGATCAATTAAGCGAGTGAGCTGACCCGCTGCTAGCTAAAAATGATTTCGCGGGTAAAATTGAGCGGACGGTGAAGACTTACTCGATAAAGGAAAAACGCCGTTAAAACGCATTCAGTTACGGATTCGCCACCGGAAGAGGTGAACCCGCGGCAGGTCCCAACACGGTCGGCGCGGCTGAAGGCGCGGCCACATGATTTCCATGGTCCGGCTTGGTGATGTACGAATCGGCCCAGCCGCCGCCCAGCGCCTTGATCAGCTGGACGGTGGAGGCGATGCGATTGCCTTGGATCTGCACGGTAAGCTGTTCCGCGCCGAGCGCGAGGCCCTGGGCCTGGATGACGTCGAAGTAGGAGACGAGGCCGGTGGTGTAGCGGGCATTGGTCAGGTCGAGCGCCTTCTTGTAGGATTGGAACGCGCGATTTTCGGCCTCAGACTGTTGGGCGAGATAACGCAGCGCGCTCAGGCTGTCCTCCACATCCTGGAAGGCGACGAGCACCGACTGGCGATAATCGGCGACGTTTTCCTCATAGGCGGCGCGCTGCTGCTTGACGTTGGCGCTGATCTGGCCGCCTTCGAAGATCGGGAACTGGATGTTCGGCCCGTAGGACCAGATGCGGCTCTCCCAATTGAAGAGCAGGCCGAGGTCGCCGCTGTCGAAACCGGTCTGGCCGGTCAGGTGCACGACGGGGAAGTAGGCGGCGATGGCCACGCCGATCTGGGCGTTCTGGGCGGCGACGCGGCGCTCGGCGGCGGCGACGTCGGGCCGGCGCTCGAGCAAGTCGGAAGGCAGGCCGGCGGGAATGACGCGGCAGCCTGCGTGTCGAGGGGATGAAAGGGAAGCGAAAAGATCCTCCGGCGGCTCGCCGACCAGAACGGCCATGGCGTGCTCCAACTGCGCGCGCTGTTGCTGCAGGGTGGCGAGTTGCGCCTGCGCCGCGGCCAGCGTCGCCTTGGCCTGCTCGACATCGAGCTGCGTGCTGATGCCGCCCTGAAAACGGCTGTTGGTCAGGTCGAGATTGTCCTGGTAATGACTTGATGGTGCGGCGCTGCACGTCGATCTGCGAATCGGCCGTGCGGACGGCGAAATAGTTCGTGGCGACGTCGGCCTTCAGGTCAGCAGGACGTTCTCGTAGTCGGCCAGGCTGGCCTGGGCCTGGTCGCCCGACGCCTCGAAGGCGCGGCGGACCCTGCCCCAGATATCGACCTCGTAGCTGAGGTCGAAGGGAACGACGGTGGCGGAGTTGAAGGTGTACGGCCTGGCTTGACCGCTCGACCCTCCGATAATAGTCGTGCCGCCAGGAGTTGCAACGGGCAAGCCGGGGCTGGCTTGCGGGGTTTGGGCCACGAGCTGGCCGTTGTTCGGCGAGGTGCGCTCGCGTTCGCCGGTGGCATCGAAATTGAGCGTTGGGAAAAATTCGGCCTCGGTCTGGCGCGCGATGGCCCGTGCCTCGCTCACCCGGGCGACGGCGGCGCGCAGATTCTGGTTGGCGGCTGCGCCTCGGCCTCGAGTTCGTTCAGCTTGGGATCGTGGAAAACGGTGTACCAGTTGCCCTTGGAAATATCGTCGCGGGGTTCGGCCTTTTTCCACGGCCCCGACTCTTTGTATGCTGACGACTTGCGGTGCGGACGGCGTGACGTAGTCGGGACCGACCGAGCAGCCGGTCAGCAGGACGGCCCCGGGAATCAGAACAAGGGCAGAAGTTCTTAAAGCATACTTAAGCATGGAAGGGCCAGTTTAGAGCGACTAGTCAATTAGTCAACTAAGGGCCTACTCGGAGGGCGGCCGAGTCAGATTCAAGCGACAGCTTTGGGATCAAATCATCCCCAGCTTCTGCTTGCCCTCCTGCGAAATGCGCTCGGCGCTCCACGGCGGATCCCAGACCACATCGACTTGCGCATCGGTCACGCCGGGGACGGAGAGAATCTTGCGCTGCGCATCGGAGGCGATGGAGGGGCCCATGCCGCAACCGGGCGCGGTCAGGGTCATTTTCACTTCGACGAGATTGCCGCCGCCTTCCTGCGGCTTGATTTCCAGGCTGTAGATCAGGCCGAGATCGACGATGTTCACCGGGATTTCGGGATCGTAACAGGTCTTGAGCTGCGCCCAGATGTCGTCCTCGTTCAGCGGGCCGTCCGTCTTGCCCGGTGCCGTTGTTGGCGCGGCGCGTCTCGACATGGACCTTGCCAGCGCGTCGGCATCCGCGGCCAGCACGCGGAAAAGCCCGGCGGAATGCTCGACGACGACGGTGTAGGTGCCGCCCAGCGCCTGGGTGATGATCACCGGCGTGCCCTTTGTCGAGCTTCTTGGTCAGGCCGCTGGGAATCTGGATCGCTTCGATATCGCGCGTCAGGATGGTCACCGGGGAATCGGTGCTCATAGCTGGAAAGTCCGACGTTCCGGCTTAGCTTTGTCAAACTAAGAAGCCGTATGCTCGATATTGGCATGAACCTCGCTTCTTACGTTGATTGCCGTCAGAAGATGGTGTTAACTAACGCCTTTACCCCTCCGAGACTCTTTACCCAGCCTTCCGCTTACGTTCATGGCCCTGCTCGATAAATACCAACCCGGCGATTTTTTTGACGAAATGTTTTCCGCGGAGGGCCAGGTGCGGCCCCACTATGCGGCGCTCTTCGAGCGCTTTCAAAATCTCGACCAGGAGGAATTCGACCAGCGCCGCACGGCCGTCGACGCCGCGTTCCTGCGCCAGGGCATCACCTTCACCGTCTACAGCGACGAGCAGGGCACCGAGCGCATTTTCCCGTTCGATCTGATGCCGCGCATCATTCCCAGCTCGGAATGGAGCAAGATCGAGGCCGGGCCTGATCCAGCGCATGCAGGCGCTGAATCTTTTCCTCAAGGACCTCTATTCCGACCAGCGCATCCTCAAGGAAAAGGTCATTCCGGCGGAGGACGTGCTCACGGCCAAGCATTACCGGCCCGAGATGGTCGGCGTGCCGGTGCCGAAGGACATCTACATCCACATTTGCGGCAGCGACATGGTGCGCGACCGCGAGGGCACCTACTTCGTGCTCGAGGACAACGGCCGCTGCCCCTCCGGCGTTTCCTACCTGCTGGAAAACCGCGTGGCGATGAAGCGCGCGTTTCCCGAATCTCTTCAGCAGCGTCGGCGTGCGTCCGGTCGATCACTACACGCAGGACCTGCTCACCGTGCTCCAGTACATCGCGCCCGCCGAGCGAGCAAGCCGCCGACCGTCGTGCTGCTCACGCCCGGCATTTATAACAGCGCCTATTTCGAGCACTCGTTCCTCGCGCGGCAGATGGGCATCCAGATCGTCGAGGGCCAGGACCTCGTCGTGCAGGACAAGACGCGTCTACATGCGCACGACCAAGGGCCTCGAGCAGGTCGATACGATTTACCGCCGCCTCGACGACGACTTCCTCGATCCGAAGGTTTTCCGCAAGGATTCGATCCTCGGCGTGCCCGGCCTGGTCGAGGCCTACCGCGCCGGCAACGTCAGCCTGGCCAACGCCATCGGCACCGGCGTGGCCGACGACAAGGTCGTCTACAAGTACGTGCCCGACATGATCAAGTTCTACCTCTCCGAGGAGCCGATCCTGGCCAACGTGCCGACCTATCTCGCCTCCAACCCGAAGGAATGCGAGTACATCGTCAGCCATCTGGAAAAGCTCGTGGTGAAATCGGCCAACGAATCGGGCGGCTACGGCATGCTCGTCGGCCCGGCCTCGACGCAGAAGCAGCGCGACGAATTCAAGGAGCTGATCCTGGAGAATCCGCGCAACTTCATCGCCCAGCCGACGCTCAATCTCTCGCGCCATCCCAGCTATTGCGACGGCCACTTCGAGGGCCGCCACGTCGACCTGCGCCCCTACATTCTCTGCGGCGAAAAAATCACCATCGTCCCCGGCGGCCTGACCCGCGTGGCGCTGCGCAAGGGCTCGCTCGTCGTCAACTCCTCCCAGGGCGGCGGCAGCAAGGACACCTGGGTGCTTTATGGAGACAGTTAACTTCCTTCCGTTATAATTCCGCAACTCCGTCTATGCCCATGCTTTCACGCGTCGCCGATTCCCTCTACTGGATGAGCCGCTATGCCGAGCGGGCCGAGAACATCGCCCGCATCCTCGACGTCAATCTCCAGCTCATGCTCGACCTGCCCAAGCTCGGGCCCGAGGAGCAGAAAGCGCTCTGGGAACCGGTCCTGCGCAGCACCGGCGACCACGAGGATTTCTACAAGCACTACAAGGCGACCGAGCAGCGAGAACGTCATCGATTTCCTCACGCTCAACCCGAAGAACTCCAACTCGATCGTCAACTGCATCACCACCGCGCGCGAAAACGCCCGGCATGTGCGCGAGCAGATTTCGCTCGAGATGTGGGAGGAGATCAACCGCACCTATCTCTGGATGAAGGGCCAGACGCTGAAGAAAATCCAGCAGCCAGGGGCCCTACGAATTTTTCACCGCGGTCAAAAACGCCTCGCATCTTTTCCAGGGCATCACCGACGGCACCATGACCCACGGCGAGGACTGGGACTTCATCCAGGTCGGCAAATATCTCGAGCGCGCCGACATGACCACCCGCATCCTCGACGCCAACGACGAGATCTTCATCAACGCGCCCGCCGAACAATTCCCACACCAGCGGCACGCTGCAATGGAGCGCCATCCTGCGCTCCTGCAGCTCGCACGACGCCTACCGCAAATTTTACGTCGCGCAGGTCGAGCCGGACAAGGTGGTCGAGTTTCTCATCCTCAACGAATTTTTCCCGCGCTCGATCCGCTTCTGCGCCGGGGCGCTCGACGAGGCGCTGCGCCGCATCTCCGGCTGCAAGGACGAGCACTTCACCAACCAGGCCGAAAAGCTCACCGGCCGGCTCGTCGCCGAACTCAACTACAGCGCGCTGGAGGACATCAAGACCGTCGGCATGCACCAGTACATGGACGAGCTTGCAGATCAAGCTCAACGCCATCGGCGAAGCCATCTTCCAGACCTACCTCTTCTCGCCGCCGCTCAACCGTGCCCGAACCTGAAGAACCGAGCCCGCACGAGCCCGAACCGCAAGCCAGACGCACGTCCGCCGAAACCCGCACCGAGGCAGTCACAGACGCCGAGCGTCATCGTCGCCGAGGTCCGCGCAAGGTTAGTCCTGAGGTTGTCGCAAGGCGGCACGGCGATTGAAGCTAGGCTTTCCGCGCATTAGCCGATCTTGTTAATTCTCGTTAATCTTGGTAAAATTTGGTTAATTCCGTCAACTGTTTTCCCTCTTTATGAGCAACACCTACAAAATCGCCGTCCTGGCCGGCGACGGCATCGGCCCCGAAGTCATGGCCGTCGGCCTCGACGTCCTCAACGCCACCGCGAAACGATTCGGCTTCGCCATCGACGCGAAGGAATACGCCGTCGGCGGCGCGGCCATCGACCAGTTCGACGACGCGCTGCCGCCGCACACGCTGCAAGGTTGCCGCGACGCGCAGGCGATTTTCTTCGGCTCCATCGGCGGCCCGAAATGGGAAAGCCTGCCCGCCGAACAAGCAGCCGGAACGCGCCGCGCTTCTGCCGCTGCGCAAACACTTCGGCCTCTACGCCAACCTGCGCCCGGCGAAATGCTATCCCGGCCTGCTCCACGCCTCGCCGATCAAGTCGGAGTGGATTCCCGACGGCTTCGACGTGCTCGTCGTGCGCGAACTCACCGGCGGCCTCTACTTCGGCCAGCCGAAGCAGACCGTCGCCATCGAAGGCGGCGAGCGCGCCGTCGATACCATGGTTTACGAGACGCAGGAAATCGAGCGCATCACCCACGTCGCCTTCAAGGCCGCGCGGCTGCGCCGCAAGCGCGTCACGCTGATCGACAAGGCCAACGTGCTCGAGACCAGCCTGCTCTGGCGCAAGACGGTGAAGGCCATCGCGCCGCAATATCCCGACGTCGCGCTCGACTTCATGTACGTCGACAACGCCGCGATGCAGCTCGTGCGCAAGCCGCAGCAGTTCGACGTCATGCTCTGCGAAAATCTTTTCGGCGACATCATCAGCGACGAGGCCGCCGCGACGGTCGGCTCGCTCGGCCTGCTGCCCAGCGCGTCGCTGGCCGATGGCGCGTTCGGCCTCTACGAACCGAGCGGCGGTTCCGCGCCCGACATCGCCGGGCAAGGGCATCGCCAATCCCATCGCGCAGATTCTTTCCGCCGCGCTGATGCTCCGCTATTCCTTCAACGAGAACGAAGCCGCCGCGGCCATCGAGAACGCGGTCGAAGCCACGCTTCAGTCGCGGCCTCCGCACCGCCGACCTCGCCCGGCCCGGAGAGAAATCCGTCTCCACCGTCGAGATGGGCCGGGCGATCCAGGAGCGGCTGGAGTAAATGCGCTTCGGGTTGGCTCAGTGGAGCGGCTTTCGCTTTAGGGCTAACCGCCTCCGTTGCGGCTGGCTTTGATTCGTCATCCAGTCTCCAGTTCGTTACATTTCGCGGGCAAGAATTTCTTGTCAGAGTCGTCGATCCGCATAAAGACGACCTGCGCCTTTTCTGGAAATACAGTCCCGGTGTCCTGGTACATGGTTTCGCCGGGTTGGAAACC
Organism: uncultured Verrucomicrobiae bacterium; assembly: GCA_963812985.1. Lineage (GTDB taxonomy): Bacteria > Verrucomicrobiota > Verrucomicrobiia > Methylacidiphilales > UBA1321 > JABDGH01. Next base: position 458,444 of record CAWEXI010000005.1, on the reverse strand, counting down.
CTTGTCAACTCGCAGGGCGAAAAGCTTCTTTTTGCCGCAAACGCGGGCATGTTCGAGCCTGATTGCCGTCCCGTTGGTTTGCTCGTGCAAAACGGCAAAGAGACTTCACCAATTAACCTCAAAGACGGCGCGGGCAACTTTTACATGAAGCCGAACGGCGTATTTCTGATCGACCGGAAGCATGAGGCGCACGTCATTGAGTCGAGTGAATACACGACGCTTCTTTCGCCAGCGGTGTGGGCGACTCAATCGGGACCACTCCTCGTGCTTGGCGGCGGTATAAATCCCGATTTCAATGCTGCCTCGAAAAGTATGAAGATTCGAAGCGGCGTAGGCGTTACGAATGATGGCTCCATACTCTTTGCGATATCTTGCCAACCGGTCACCTTTTATGAATTTGCCTCCCTCTTCCTCGAAAAGCTTGAATGCACAAATGCGCTTTATCTGGACGGTGATATTTCCGCCTTCTACATCCCGGGGAAAAAAGATGAAGTTTCGCACAATTTCGGTCCCATGTTCGGCCTGGTCGAGAAAGCAAAAAGCCAGTGAAGTCGCGTGACAGCCAAAGCGCGGAGTCTTAAACTTACTTTTTTACACGATTATGCTGACTCAAGAATGGAATATTCAGTCGCGCGCCTTGCAGTGCGCCGTTTCGGGCCGGCCTTTTGAGAAGGGCGAGCGGATCTTCTCGGCGCTTTACTGGCGCGAAGGACAGTACGCGCGAGTCGATCTCTGCGCAGAGGCTTGGAACGCGCGCAACGAGAATATCGAGCCGCTTTCCGCCTGGCAGACCGATTTCGTTCCGCCCCCGCCGCCGGAACCGGAGACGCTGAGGAAGGACGACGCCGAAAGCCTGCTGCGCCGCCTCGTCGGGAGAATGCGCCGGCCACGCGCAACGCGCGCTACATCCTCGCCCTGATGCTGGAGCGCAAGAAGGTCCTGCGCCAGATCGAGCGGCAGCGCGAGGAAGGCGGTTCCGTTCTGGTTTACGAACATCTTCCGAGCGGCGAGGTCTGGCTGATCGAGGATCCGGGACTTAAGCTGGGCGAATTAAGCGCCGTGCAGGACGAAGTCGCGCATCTGCTGGCGCGCCGAGTCGAGACGGCGGCTACGGAGCATTGTACTGCCGCGAGCGTGAGCTGCCCGGACAGCTGCAGCTCGAGCGCCGTAGTTGGACGGAAGCGCAGGTCCTTGGGCACGGGAATCGGCAGATAGCCGAGATCGCGCAGGCTTTGCGCGTAATAGGGATTCTTCTGGGCCGGATAAATGCGCGAGGCCGAGAGGAGCCAACTGCGGGCATCCTCGGTATTCTTGTGAACCAGACTCCCACGCGGCATTGCCGAAATAGTACGAGGGGTTTCCCATGACATCGTTGAAGACATCGAGCTCCTTCTTGGCCGCGGCCTCGTGACCGCCGAAAAGATCGCAGAGGAAGACCTTGTAGTTGGCAAAGTCGCCCATGTCGGGGTCCTTCTCCAGCGCGACGAAGCCGGGCCGGGCCGCGTCGTATTGCTTCTGCATGAACTTGATTTCGACCAGGTTGAATTTGACCACCGTGTTCGTCGGCGCAATCTTCGCGGCGGCCTTGAAATCGGCCTCGGCCTCGGTCCACTGTTTTCTGCTGGCAATAGATCGAGGCGCGAAGAACGTAGGCGCCGGTGCTGTTCGGGTTCAGCTTGAGCGCCTGGGTGAGATCATTGAGCGCGCCGTCGATATCGTTGGCATTCATCCGCTTGATCGCATCGGCGATCATTTGCTTGGCGGCATCCGTCGGAGACGTCAGGCCGGTGCTGACGGCGTGGGGCGGGAGCGGCAAGTCGGTGAGGCCGGTCGTGGCCGGCTTGCTGGGCGCGAACGGTCTGGCAAAACAGAAGGGCGAGCGCAGAGAGCGAAGGAGAAAGACGGAAACGTGCGGGCATGGTCGATTACCTTGTAGACGAAGAGCTGTCGTAATAACAAGGAGAGGACTCGGACGAGTTCAGAGGCCGCCGAGCTTGCGCAATTCGGCGGCTTCCTTCTCGCTGACGGGCGAGACGGAGAGGCGCGATTGGCGGACGAGCAGCATGTCCTTCAGCGTCGCGATGCGCCTTGATCGCCTCGAGCGTCACCGGCTTGGGAAACGCCTTGCCCGCCTTGAGATCGACGCAGACCCACTCGGCTTTTTCGTCCGGCTCGACCGTCGGGATCGGGATAGGCCGTCTTGATCACCGTGGCCAGGCCGACGACCGCCTTGTCGCTGACGCTGTGGTAGAAGAAGACCTCGTCGCCCTTGGCCATCGCGCGGAGATTGATGCGCGCCGTGTAATTGCGGACGCCGGTCCACGCGGTCGTCTTGTCCTTCTGGAACTGCGCGAAGGAGTAGGCCTCCGGCTCCGATTTTGACCAGCCAGTGCTTCACGCGCGGAAATTGGTGTAGTTGAGCGCGACGGGAAATTCCTTGCCGCGCAGGAAGGCGATGACCTCCTGCAGATCGTCGCGGTTCTTGCCGGTGACGCGGATCTGCCGGTCCTGGATTTGCGTCTGTGACCTTGATCTTCGTGTCGCGGATCGCCGTGGACGATGGTCTTGGCGATGTCGGTCTCGAGGCCCTGCTTGAGCTTCAGTTCCTGGCGCGCGTGGCCGAGCGGCGAGATGTCGGCGTCCTTGCGCTCGATGTTCTTCAGGCTGACGTTGCGGCGGGCCAGCTTGCCGAGGACGATTTCCTCCAGCGCGTTGATCTTGAACTGGTTGATGGCGCTGAGCTTGATCGCCTCCTTTTCGAGGAGGATCTCGGCCTTGGCCTCGCGGAAGTCGAAGCGGTTGGCGAGTTCCTTTTGCGCCTGCTCGAGGGCGTTCTTCACTTCCATCAGGTCGACTTCGGAGACGACGTCGAAGGAGGGCATGCCGGGTCGGATAGTCCAAATAAGCTACGTAAGAATGGCCGAACAAATAGCCCAAATACGCCAGTTAAGCTATTTACTGCGGCACGGGGCGGGGATAGGACTTGGAGTCGAGGCGGTAAACGATGCGGGCCTTGGTGAAGTCGTGCTGCGACATCTCCATCTTCACGCGGTCGCCGGGGGTCAGGCGGATGAAGCGCTTGCGCATCTTGCCCGAGATATGGGCCAGGACGACGTGCTTGCTGTTGTCCAGCTCGACGCGAAACATCGTGCCGGGCAGGATCGTGATGACCTTGCCTTCGACTTCGATGACGTCCGTTGTGTTGTCCAGTGCCATGTGAGTGGGACAATATACACCTCGCGACCTTTGCGGCAATGTTTTTGTTCTGGTTTATTCGCCGTCAATGGAGGGGCGGATGATCGCCGGTCACACAATAAACCGGTGGTTGTGTGAACGGGGGCGCAATAATCGCCGGAAATGGCGTAGCGCATTCCAAGCCGGAGGCTTGGCAGCACCGTAGCCGGTGGTTGAGCCAGCAGGCGACACCACCGGTTATGGCGTAAATTTAAGACCGACCCTGGTAGGGGTCGCACGATAGCATCGCTGTTTCGACTTCGGATGAAGTTCTGTCACCCCGCTGGGGTGAGATATTGTGGACGGTGGTTTCCGGTGGTGGCGTCCGCTTCGCGGACTTACCACCGGCTAGGGTGCTGGCAAGCCTCCGGCTTGCTGGGAGCCGTTTCGTCATCCCCAGGCTACGAAGCTGGCTGCCATTCGAATAAGGCTGCTCAGGGTGAATTCGACTAATTCAACAAGAATAACGTGGAGCAGATGATTAAAGGCATATTCGATTTCCTTGCGGATTATCTCCGTTGAATTTCAGACCACCATCGAACTGATCCTTCGACAAGCTCAGGATGACAGGCTTTTTAATAGAGTCGCTTTCGCGACCTAAGACTGACCTGATCCTTCGACAAGCTCAGGATGACAAAGACGGCAATTATCGGTAGGGTGGAGGGCTGATGAGCCTCGATTTACTGAAGGAAAAACTGCAGGGCGTGTTTAAGACGCTGCGCGGGTACGGCAAACTGAGCGAGAGCAATGTGGCCGATGCGGTGCGCGAGGTGCGGCTGGCGCTGCTGGCGGCGGATGTGAACTATGCGGTCGCGAAGGAGTTTTGCGACGAGGTCAAGGCGAAGGCGATGGGCGCGGAGGTGCTGGCGAGCATCCGGCCGGGTGACCAGTTCGTGAAGATCGTCCATGATGAGTTGCTGGCGATTTTTGGGAGCGAGTCGAAGGAGCTGACGCCGAACCGACCGTTGCGGATTTTGCTCTGCGGATTGAATGGCGCCGGCAAGACGACGACGGCGGGCAAGCTGGCAGCGTGGTTCAAGAAGTATAAGCAGCACGTCGTGCTGGTGGCGGGCGATCTGGCACGACCGGCGGCGATCGAGCAATTGCAGATTTTGGGCCGGCAGATCGGCGTGACGGTGCTGACGTTTCCGGGCGAGAAGAGTGCGGCGAAGGTGGCGGAGCTGGCGCGCGAGGAGATCACGCGGTTGCGCGCGGAAGTGGCGATTTTCGACGCCGCGGGCCGGCTCGATGTGGATGATGCGTTGCTGGCGGAACTGGAGGCGGTGGGTAAGGCGTGGGAACCGCAAGAATCGCTCTTGGTGGCGGATGCCGCGACGGGTCAGACGGCGGTGAAGGTCGCGCAGGCGTTTCACAGCCGCGTGCCGTTGACCGGCCTTGTTCTTTCGAAATTCGATGCGGACACGCGCGGCGGCGCAGCGCTTTCGTTTCAGCGGGTGACGAAGGTCCCGATTCGTTTCCTGGGCACCGGGGAGGGGATTGACGCGCTGGAAGTTTTCGCGCCGGAGCGGCTGGTGGGACGGCTGCTGGGCCTGGGCGATATCGTGGGGCTGGTGGAGAAGGCGCAGGTCGAGTTTGATGCCGTTTCGAGCGAGAAGATGGCGGAGAAGCTGAAGAAGAACTCGTTCGATTTGCAGGACTTTTTGGACCAGATCAAAATGGTGAAGAAGCTGGGGCCACTACAAAATGTGCTTGGCATGATTCCGGGAATGCCTAAGATGCCAGATTCGGTCGATGGTGAGAAATCGCTTCGCCGGGTCGAGGCGATGATTCGCTCCATGACCCTGGAGGAACGGACTCGCCCGTCCGTCCTGAACGCCCGTCGGCGGCAGCGCATTGCGCGCGGCAGCGGCACCAGCGTGACGGAACTCAACGAACTTTTGCATCGGTTCGAAGAGATGAAGAAGATGATGCAGCGGCTGACCCGCGGCGGAAGCCCGGACAAGATGCTGCGCAATTTAATGGGCGGCAAGCCGCGATAGAATAGAGCAAGAAAGAACAACACTTATGGCAGTAATCATCCGACTCCGGCGCGACGGCGCGAAAAACAGTCCCTACTACCGCATCGTGGTGGCAGACAAGCACAGTCCGCGCGACGGCAAATTTTTGGAACTGATCGGCACCTACGATCCGAAGAAAAAGGGCGACAACTCGACGATCAAGCTCGATCGGGCCGCGCATTGGATGAAGCTGGGTGCGCTTCCCTCCGACACGGTGAAAAGCATTTTGAAGAAGGCCAAGGCGAAGTCGGCGAAGGCGGAAAAAGAAGCTGCTGAAGTGGCTGCCTAATCCGAGGACACGTGCGCACCCATGAAGCATTTTCTGGAATATGTGGTGCGCAGTCTTGTCGATAATCCGGACGACGTTCAGATCACTGAAGTTACCGGGACGACGGAAACCGGTTACCGCATCGGGCTGCACCCGGCGGATGTCGGGCTGGTGATCGGCAAAGGGGGACGGACCATCAGCGCCATTCGTTCGCTGATCAACGCGGCCAACAAGGCCGGTACTCACCTGGCGGTGGAAGTGGTGGAGAATTCGTGATCTGAATTACGGAATTACCAAATTTTCCCAATTAACGAAATTATGCGTATCGACGTCATCACCCTTTTCCCAGAGATATTGAGCGGACCGCTCGACGCCTCCATTTTGGGACGCGCCCAGCGCGGCGGGCAGGTGGAGATCGCGCTGCATCAACTGCGCGATTACGCGACGGACAAGCATCACACGGTGGATGACAAGCCGTATGGCGGCGGGCCGGGGATGTTGCTGAAGTGCGAGCCGATTTTCGCGGCGGTGCAAGACGTGCAGGCGAAGGCCGCCATGCCGGGACGAGTGATTTTGCTGAGCCCGAGCGGTGCGAAATTCGACCAGGCGAAGGCGCGCGAACTGGCCGGGCTGGAGCGGATTGTTTTCATTTGCGGGCATTACGAAGGCATCGATGAACGCGTGCGCGAGCATCTGGTGGAAGAGGAACTTTGCATCGGCGATTTCATTTTGACGAACGGCGCGCTGGCCGCGCTGGTGGTGATCGATGCGGTGGTGCGGTTGCTGCCCAATGTGGTGGGCAACGAGGCCAGCACGCAGACGGAATCTTTCAGCGCGGAACGGCCCTGGCTGGAGGGTCCGCAATACACGCGGCCGGAGGAATATCGCGGCTGGCGCGTGCCGGAAATCCTGCTGTCGGGTCATCACGGCAAGATCGAGGCGTGGAGCCAGGAGCAGGGTTTGCGTCGCACGGAAGAAGTGCGGCCGGATTTGCTGCGGCAAGTCGCGGACGATCCGATTGCGGAACGGAATCACCTGGGTAGATAATTTTAACGAAAACCAAAACTATGAAACTGATCGAAAAAATCGAAGGCGAACAAATCAAGAAACATGTGCCGTTCCGCGTGGGCGACTCTGTCAAAGTCCATACGCGCGTCAAGGAAGGCGAGAAGGAACGGACGCAGATTTTCGCCGGCATTGTGATTGCGCACCAGGGTCGCGGGATGAACGAGAGCTTCACGGTGCGCCGCATCAGTTACGGCGAGGGAGTCGAGCGGAAGTTTCCGCTGAACTCGCCCCGCATCGAGAAGCTGGAAGTGGAACGCGAGGGCCAGGTGCGCCGCGCCAAGCTGTTTTATCTTCGCGGCCGCAAAGGCAAGGAAGCGCTATTTGTGAAGGAACGGGTCAAAGCGACCGTGGCCAAGAAGGAAAAGGCGAGCGCCGCGCGCAAGGTGAAGGCCGACAAGGAAGCCGCGGCGAAGGCTTGATTTTAACGCCGTCGCATACGTGCGGCGGCTGGTTGGGGAATTAAAGAGATTGCCCAAGACCAAAAAAGACAGCTTGAAGACAATGTTCAAGTATTGCTGACAGCACATGAGGTGTATGTCGATATGTCTGGTATGCCCCACGGAACCCCTTATTGGGTAGCCAAATATAATTCGGACCAACAAGCCATAGCGCAATGTGATAGTGTAATTATTGATGTCTGCATAAGAGACTGCCGTTAGGGCAGGTTTTCCGAAATCAATGGATGAAAATTAACGCGTACACTAGGCACAATAGCGGGTAACCTCCCCAGATAAGTAATTTATTAATCCGTGAATGTCGCTTTCCTCCTAGGAATACGACAGCAAACGCTAGCCAGTAGGTTAGGGCTGCCGCGCAAAATGCGACGAAACAGGCATTTTCTATCGAGGTTCGGACGGTTTCCAGAAGCTCGGCACCATAAAGCATTCTAGTGCCCACGATCAAAAACATCTGGATAAATGCCGAAAAGAATGCTCCTGCTTTCATCACGACTTACCCTAGCCACGCAATCACCTCTTCCAAGCCCCAAACGTCAGTGGTGCATCGTCAGTCTGTTATGCAGAGATCAGTAAGTCAGGTGGTAAGTGATTTAATTTATCGTTGGACTAATATCACTTGGGAATATTTTTGATCTAAGCGATCCCTTATCCTGAGATGGTTGAAGGATCAGTTCGAAGAGTTTTACCGGGGCAGAACTGATCCCTCGACATGCTCGGGATGACAGAAGGCTAAAGACCAAATTTGATTGAAAATAGTATAAGGGTTTACCTGTAACCTACGGCTCGACATCGACGGGTGTGCCAACGATTGTCTGCTCGTAAGCCTTTTCATTGTTGGTAACCTACGGCTCGACATCGACGGGTGTGCCAACGATTGTCTGCTCGTAAGCCTTTTCATTGTTGGTAACCTACGGCTCGACATCGACCGGCGTGCCGACGTGGACCATCTTGAGGACCTTCTCGGCGTTCCAGTTGGCGAGGCGGAAGCAGCCGTGGGATTGCGTGCGCGAGATGTTTTCCGGCTCGGGCGTGCCGTGGATGCCGTAGCCGGGCAGGCTCAGGCCGACCCAGGTCGTGCCGACCGGATTGCGCGGGCCGGGCGGGAGCACCATCTTGTGCGTGATGCCCTCGGCCTTGGCGGCGTCGGCGAAGAGCGCGGGATCGAAGGTGTAGTCGGGATGGGGATCGACGACCTTGACGGTGAGGAGGCCGTGCGGGCGCTTGTTCTTGTCCTTGGCGATGGAGCAGGGAAAGAAGGCGATGATCTTGCCGCTGGCGTCGAGCGCCTCGATGCTGGTTTCCGAGAGGAGAATGCGGAGCGAGGCGGCCTGGGGAATCGGCGCGGCGGGAAAGACCTTCGGCCCGATGATTTCGGTGCCGGCGACGGGCGTGGTGACGCCGGGGTTGAGCGCCTTCAGATAGCCGCGCGTGCAGTGGAATTTCTCGGCGAGCAGTTCCCAGATGTCGTTATAGCCGAGGCGCGTCGCCTTGCTCTTGGCGATCCACGACGTGCGGCTTGGGCATGATCGAGGCGATGTCGTCCGCGGTGACGGTGTAGGTGAGGAACGGTTCGCCCGGTTCGCCGATGGCGTCGCGGGTGGGCTGATCGAGGAAGCCGGTGACGGGCAGCCCGCGGCTGGCCTGGATAGGCGCGCAACATCCGCTGCGTGCGCATGCCCTGGTCGCCATCGATGAAGCCGCAGGAAAAATGGATGCGCTCGAGCGCGACCTGGTAGGCGGCGATGCGCTCGGTGTCGAGCTTGTTGGGATCGACCGGCAGCGCGCGGGCGGGCGCGCCGGGGACGAGTGCCGAGCGGAACGGGTTGGACGAGGGCGGACGGGGTTGAACCGGTGGCAGGCGCGGCGCGGCTTGGGCAGCGGGACGCTCGACGAGGAGACGCGTTTCTTCGGCCGCTTTTTCTTTGAGCTTACGGAGCCGTTGCTGATCCGCGGTGAGCTGAGTCGGGACGGCCTTTGCGGCAGGCGGCGGGGTGAGGATTGTTGGCGGGACGGGATTTTCGAGGGGTCGGACCCGCGAGCCAAGTCTTGATTTCCGGCGTTTCGTAATAAACGACAGCGAGCAGAAGAAGGAGCACGACGAGACCGCCGGCGATCCAGTAGACTGAGGCGGAATCGTCGCCGGAGTTGCGGGGCTTGCGGGCGCGCGGCCGCCGGGGTGGCCTGGGCGTTTTCGACTTGGGATTGGGTGAAAGGCGTTTTGCGGTCTGCGCCTTCTGATCGAGCCGGACAGGGGGAAGGCGACGGTCGGGCATGGCCAGATAAGCGGTTAATGACCCTTTTCCGAAATGGTCTTTAAAATGCGGTCAATTGTCTCGTGATAGAATGCAGGCATTGAATCGCGAGTGCTGAGGTTCAGCTTTTGATTTCTGTCACGCTGATAATTAAACAGGTGGCCAGGCCGTATTTGGACTGCACCGATTTGCGCGCATCGTTTTCGGTGAGTGCCTTCACTCCTTCTTCCTGCGGACTTGCGCCGGGTTTCGAGCGGAATACGACCTTGAATAATTTCAAGGCGCTGTCCGTCCTGGCGTCGCCCTCGTGGTATTCGGCCTCGGTGTTCACCTTCCAGCAATCGTAATTGCGCGCCCTGGATATTACGCGCGGCGAGCATGGCGGTCATCATCGAGTGGTCCTGGTTGTTGTAATGGTGCATGCCGTTGCGGCCGACCGGCTGGAGGTTGGCGAACTGGCAGACCCAGTCCTTGATCACCTTGAGATGCTCCTGGTAATGCTGGTCGTAAATCGGGGTAGGCCTTGGGCATGCGCACGACGAAGGCGTCCTTGATTTCGTCGGCTGTGATCAGGCCGATCTGCGCCGCCTCGCGGATGGCGAGTTGGGCGAGATCGTAATCGGTGGCGGTCCAAAGGTTGTCGCCCTCGAAGCAAAAGTATTCCATGCCGAGCGAGGTGAACTTCGGATCGGGCACCATGGCCGCGCTCCAGTTCTTGTAATTCTGCACGCGGCCGACCTTGACGGAGGGATCGTGAATATAAATCCAGGTATCGGGGAAAACGTTGGCGCGGTTGACGATGAGGCAGACGGTGATGAAGTCGCGGTAGCGGAGCGCCTTGGCCGCGGCCGACGACTTCCTTGGGCGGCGGCGGGTCGAGCGAGAGCATCAGTTCCTGCAGCGGAATGGAGGAGAGGAAATGGGAGCCTTCCTGCTGGAAAAATTCGCCCGGCGGGTTGGTGCCGGTGATGTGCGTGACGCCGGTTTCGTCCCAGTGGATGGTCTGGACGCGGCGGTCGAGGAAAACCCCGCCGCCCTTTTCGAGGATCTTATTGGCCGCCGTCTCCCACATCTGGCCGGGGCCGAGGCGGGGATAGAAAAAATTGCGGATGAGCGTCTTGGCCGTCGGCGCGGCTTTCTTGCCCTTGAAGGCGCTGATGACAGCCTCGCGCAGGGAAAGTCCCTTGATGCGTTGCGCGGCCCAGTCGGCGCTGATCTCGTCGCAGGAAATGCCCCAGACCTTTTCGGTGTAGGACTTGAAGAAGATCTCGAAGAGCCGCTTGCCGAAGCGGTTGGTGACCCACTGGGCGAAGGTCAGTCTCGGGCTTGATCGGATTCAGCCGCGCCTGGATGTAGCTCAAGACGCATGTGGAACGTCTCGATCGGGCCCAAGCTTCGAGAAAGCTGTCCATCGCCTCGAGCGGGTAGTTGAAAAATTTGCCCTTGTAATAAATGCGCGAGAGGCGCGGGCAATCGATGAAGTCGTCCGGCATGATCTGACGCCAGACTTCGTTGACCTCCTCCGACTTGCTGAAGAAGCGGTGGCCGCCGATGTCGAAGCGGAAGCCCTCGGCCTGCACGGTGCGGGAAATTCCGCCGACGTAGGACGGGATCGGCCTCCCAGACGACGACCTCGCGGCCGGCGCGGACCAGTTCCCATGCGGCGGTCAACCCGGCGGGTCCCGCACCCATGATAACAATCGGTTTGGCAGTCGGCATATAAATAGGGGGCGTAGTGTCTCGCCTTAGCGTGCAGTCGTCAAATCTTAACCGCATGTTGAGCGGTTAGCAATGGTTACGCAAAATAATTCTGGATGCAGTGTGCACCCCGGGATGGCGCCCGTCTTGAGCTCGACTTCCACGGCGTCGAAGCGGTAGGTGATGTCCTCGCGCTCGAGCGAGTTCGAGGTAGCGCTCGCGCGGCGTTTCGCGAAGTGCTTCCTCCTTGCGGGCGTCGATGGCTTCGGCGGGGCGGACCGAAGCTCGACTTCGGCGCGGGTTCTGACTTCGACGAAGACGAGGATTTCGCCGTGACGGCAGACCAGGTCGATCTCGCCGCGGGTCGTTTTGTAATTGCGGGTCAGCACCCGGTAACCCTGACGGCGCAGGAAGGCGGCCGCGACGCGCTCACCATAATTCCCGATCTGCCGCCGTCGTCGACAACGGGGGCGTAGGCGACGCTTCTCGGATCGGTTTAAACGTTCGGCGATGAATTGGGCAAGGGCCGTGAAGGGTAAGGGCACGCGCGTGTTCCGGGGTTCCGTAGCCCTTATGATTCTCCAAACCGTAGGCGGGGTAAAGCGCGGCGAGCTCGGCCATGGCGCGATCGCGGGCGACCTTGGCGATGACCGAGGCGGCGGCGATGGAGGGGCAGCGGGCGTCGCCATCGATGACGGTGAGTTCCGCGCAGGGCAGGCCGGCCTTCTGGTTGCCGTCGATCAGGCAGAGATGCGGCTGCGACGCGGAGGCCCTCGACGGCGCGGCGCATGGCGAGAAGGCTGGCGCCGAGAATGTTGTGGGTCTCGATTTCCTCGACGGAAGCGATGCCGATGGACCAGTGGACTTCGGGATGGCTGCAGAGGAAATGGCTGAGTTCCGTCGCGGTACTCGGCGAGGAGGAGCTTGGAGTCGTTGAGATGGCGATGCTTGAGGCCGTCGGGCAGAATCGCCGCCGCCGCGAAAACGGGACCGGCCCAGCAGCCACGCCCTACTTCGTCGACGCCAGCGATGACGGCCACGCCTTCGGGGCGGAGTCCGCGCTCGAATTTCCAGCGGAGAGAATAGCGGCGTTTGCGGGGAGGCATCTGGCAAAATTTTTGACGGAATTAACGGAATTTTCCAAATCTACGGAATTCTTGCGGAAGGTCTGGATCTAAGGGGGGCGTGTCGCGACTTCGCTCTATTCCATACGATGCATTTCGAGCGCATTCAAGATTTCTGTGCGGGGAAGGTTTTGCACGGAGGGCGGAAGAGATTGAAGGCAGAAGGCTGAAAGGGAGAGGTAGGTGCGGAGAAGTTGTGTGAGCGCTGAGGTAATTTCCGTCGCACGGAATACGACGGCTACCTTCGGAGCCTTTTGATAAGCTCGTGAAGATCAAAAGGAACTGATCCGGCCAACGTCGTTCTGGGCGAAAATGCGACCAGATTTGCGACTGCTTTGGCTGCTCTGGCAGAAGTCGGCGGCTTCTCCGCTACAATTCTCCCAGTGCTCTCCGCGAAACAAAAGCGGTTTCTCTTCAGCTCCGTCATCCTGAGCGAAGGCGAGCGGAATGTGTGTTTACCCGTTTAAGTAGGCCGAGCCTGAGTCGAAGGACCTGGGTTGGAAAACGAGGGCGTGAGGTCCTCCCAGCCCCGGTTGATTTTCTCGATCAACCCGATCTTCTTGGCCCGCGTCCAGCCCTTCAGTTGTTTCTCCCGCGCAATGGCTGATTCGATGTCATGGAAAAATTCCTGATAGACGAGGGTGTGCGTTTTGTATTTCTTGGTGAAGCCTTCGTAGACACCGTTCTTATGCTCCCAAACGCGCCCGTGAAGATCGCTCGTCACGCCCACATAAAGGCAGCGCGAGTGGCTGCTCATGATGTAAACCCATCCGCCGTGCTCAATCATAAGGGTAAAGTAGCAAGGTCCTTCGACTCAGGCTTGGCGAAATATGTGTGAGAAAAAGAAAGCCTTCCGCTCGCCTTCGCTCAGGATGACGGACTTTTTTATAAAGCCCACCCGTGATTTCCCCAACGCGAACGCGTGGAACTCGAACACGCGCTCCAGCGAGTTTTGCCGGCGTTGCCGGATGCTGGGAATAGAAGACCGCAGCCTGCACTCCTATCGCTACGCTTGGGCGCAACGGGCGCGTGCGGCGGGGATGCCGGAACGCGAAGCGATGAACCATCTCGGGCATGGATCGCGGGCGATTCATGCCGCCTACGTTGGCGGTGTCACGGTTGCGACGTTGCCGCTGGAATTCTACGAGGCACAAAAACTCGAGAACGTGGTGAAGTTCACGGCGGCGGCATAAGAACAGCGCCGCAGAACAACCCAGCGCTTCGAAGCCAAACCGCCCCATAAAGGCCACCGCCGGGGGCGGTTTGGAAGCGAAGCGTTGATCCCGTGTCGGTAATGGATGTTACCTTGGGACAGACCAGCTAAGTCGAATTGACTGCGAGTCCGAGTCGTTCCAAGTTTTTACGAGCCGCATGTCAGCCCTGCCAGTCGCCAATGCCTCGGGCTTCAGTTCGCCAAAGAAGCGCCATCCATTTTTTGTGTTGCCTATCTTCCCAATGCCGCCGCCATATTGGATGCTATCACTCCTGAAAAAAGGACTATCAACGCCTGAGAAAATTTGCTCTCCGCTCTTCAGGGTGAAGCAAAGGCAGTCTTTTCCGCTTGGATTTTTTCGCCACCCCCAAATAAACGGGTACGAGGTGTGGACCTGTCGCTCAACCCACGCCTCTTGGATGGATACTGCTGTCCCGTGCCAAACAACGGAAGGCGGCGCAAGGTCAACGGAACAGACCAAGATGCCCTTCAGCTTGGCGGAGTTTTCCGAAAATGACGGATCATCCCAAGCCACACCATTGTCCACCAAGAGGTTGAAAGCCAATTTTAATATCGTTGCGATCAAAACAATCGCTGCGATGGACCAAACTGAGATTCGCTTCATACGCATCCAGCATAAGCGCTACCCCACGCGAAGAAAGCGTATTGATGATTGCGTGCCTTCAGCAGATGAGAGTGCGTACTGCTTCTTTTGGCAAAGCAATATGCGTCGTGCGCGTAGTACGCGTACGGATCGCACGGAGCGTACCATGGCGCACCTTGCGTATATTCGCGTATCTTAAAGCTAAGAGGTGGCGTGTCCTGCTTTTACTACACTGGTCCAAAGTAATGGATACGCTCGTCAGCGTGCAATTTTCGATGACACTACCAGGTAGTCTGAAGGAAGATGATTTGAACAATTATGACAACGCGAACGAGGGTTAGCTTGCGGGGCTTACTAAGGTGGATCCAGCTAATGAACCAAGCCACTAGCTCACGATCCGTCAGTTAGCGTCATTTCGGAAACTGCGACCAAATTTGCGACCACTGCGACCAGAAATGCGACTAAAAGAGCAGTCGCGAGTTAAAGCGATTTTTCACGAGTTCAGCTTGATTGCGTGGCGCTTCGAGCGGATATTTAAAGCGAGTTTTGCCGGCGTTGCCGGATGCTGGGCGAGCGGAATGTGTGTTTACCGGTTTAAGTAGGCCGAGCCTGAGTCGAAGGTGGGTTGGAAAACGAGGGCGTGAGGTCGTTCCAACCTCGGTTCAATTTCTCGATAAGCCCGATCTTCTTGGCCCGCGTCCAGCCCTTCAGTTGCTTCTCCCGCGCGATGGCTGATTCGATGTCATGGAAGAATTCCTGATAGACGAGGGTGTGCGTTTTGTATTTCTTGGTGAAGCCCTCGTAAACACCGTTCTTATGTTCCCACACGCGCCCGTGGAGATCGCTCGTCACCCCGATATAAAGGCAGCGGGAGTGGCTGCTCATGATGTAAACCCATCCGCCGTGCTCCGTCATGAGAGTAGAGTAGCAAGGTCCTTCGACTTCGGCTCGGCGAAATATGTGTGAGAAAAAGAAAGCCTTCCGCTCGCCTTCGCTCAGGATGACGGATATTTAAAGCGAGTTTTGCCGGCGTTGCCGGATGCTGGGCGAGCGGAAGGTGTGTTTACCGGTTTAAGTAGGCCGAGCCCGAGTCGAAGGACTTGGGTTGGAAAACGAGGGCGCAAGGTCCTCCCAGCCCCGGTTGATTTTCTCGATCAACCCGATCTTCTTGGCCCGCGTCCAGCCCTTCAGTTGCTCTCCCGCGCGATGGCTGATTCGATGTCATGGAAGAATTCCTGATAGACGAGGGTGTGCGTTTTGTATTTCTTGGTGAAGCCCTCGTAGACACCGTTCTTATGCTCCCAAACGCGCCCGTGGAGATCGCTCGTCACGCCCACATAAAGGCAGCGGGAGTGGCTGCTCATGATGTAAACCCATCCGCCATGCTCAATCATAAGGGTAAAGTAACAAGGTCCTTCGCCTCAGGCTCGGTAGGCCGTCACGGATAGATAAAGTTTTCCGCTCGCCTTCGCTCAGGATGACGGACTTTTTTTATAAAGCCCACCCGTGATTTCCCCAACGCGAACGCGTGGAACTCGAACATGCGCTCCAGCGAGTTCTGCCGGCGTTGCCGCATGTTGGGGATAGAAGGACGCAGCCTCCACTCCTACCGTTACGCCTGGGCACAGCGTGCGCGCGCGGCGGGTAGTCGCGGCGTTCTAGAGTGTGTAGGTAGGTCGACGGCTACCTTTCGAGGTGCCACGCTCTCACGAGCCCGGCTACGACCGAAGTGCGATGGCTACCACCGAAGTGCCACGCTCTCACGAGCGCGGGCTACCCGACTAAGGATGAAAGAGGGTGCCAACGGGTTCGCCCTGGGAGATGGAGACGAGGACGTTTTTAAGGCGGCCGTTGGCGATTTGCATGGGGATGCCGGCGGCATTGACGAGGCGCGCGGCCTTGAATTTGGAGACCATGCCTCCGACGGAGGTCTGGCTTTGCGTGCCCCCGGCGAGCTTCTGGATTTTGGGTGTGATGCCGCGCACTTCGCGGATGAGGCGGCCGGTGCCGTCGGGATTGGTGGCGAGTCCGCGGATGTTGGAGAGGATGATGAGCCGTTCGGCGCGGGCGAGAATGGCCACATGGGCGGAGAGTTGGTCGTTGTCGCCGAAGCGGGCGCCGACAAGTTCGTCGTAGGAGACGACATCGTTTTCGTTGAAGACGGGAACGACGTTTTTGTGCGCGAGCAGGTGCTCGACGCTGCGCTGGATGTTGCCGTAGAGGGAGCGGCTGTCGAGGTCGAGGTAGGTGAGGAGCACCTGCGCGACGCGAATTCCGGCGCGGCTGAAGGCTTCGTCGTAGAGTCGCATGAGGCGGGGCTGGCCCAGGGCGGCGCAGGCCTGGAGCTCGGCCATTTCCGTGGGGCGCCTCTTCAAGCCGAGGAGCGACATGCCGCAGCCGACCGCACCGGAGCTGACGACGAGCATTTCGTGGCCGAGGCGGCGGAGCTCGACGATCTGGGCGGCGAGCTGTCCGATTTGCGTGACGTCGATGCGGCCCTGGGCGTCGCTGAGAATGCCGGTACCGAGCTTGACGACCCACCGCTTGGGTACGGGTCCGATTTTAGATCCGCTCACAGAAAATAACGCCGCATGCGACGATAAAATTGAAACGCTCTCCAGCCGTGTCGACCCCACTTTGCGGCGTGGCCAAGAAAGCCCTTGGGAGGACGTTCGTCCATTCTCTGCGCCTGATGGCGAGCGCGAGCCGGTTTGGGTGTTTTCCCGCCGCGCAAAGAAAAAAGGAGGGAGACGATTTTCAAAGTCGAAGGAACGGCGATGAAGAGCCAGCTGTTCTGGCGGAGGAAATTAAAGCCGCGAAGGCCGGTTTCGGTGTACTGGATGGGCTTGTAGAGATTATGGTAAGCTTCGGCCAGTTCGCTGCGTTGACGGGCGATGGTCGCGGCGAGTTGGGCGCGACGTTGGTCCATGCTTTCACCGGAAAAGTTCATGGCCTGGTCTCCTCTTTCTTGACGGTGACAGCGCGGCTGAGGCCTTCGGCATCGCGTTTGAGTTCAGCGAGGGTTTGCGAGAGGAAACGAGGACGGCTCAGGATCATATTCCGCGCGGCAAAGAGCAGCGCGACGCCCGCGAGTAAATAAAAGGCGAAGATGCCGCCGATCACCCAGCGCCGGTAATCGGTGTCCCACCAAATGGCGATGAGGAAGTACATGGCGAAGAACCAGGCCACGAACAGGCAAAGGACGCTGATTAATCCGGCGACGATGAGTTTAAGCCCGCGCGCGGCTTCTTCCTCCAACTCGGCGGTGACCAGATCGAGGCGGGTATAAAGAATGGCGACGGCCACGCTCCCAAAGGCGCGGATCGACGCGAACAAGCTGGGGCTCGCGTCGGAGCCGATGCCTTCTGGTACTGACATGAAGGTTACCTCAAAATTACTCGTCGTCGCTGCCGCGGAATGCCCCGGCAGAGAAACAGATGCCGAGGAGGAAACCGACTCCGGCGGCAATGCCGACGGCATTCCAGGGTTTTTCGTGGACATAGCCGTCGGTGACCTTGAAGGCTTCGCGGCCCCTGGCGGTCATGTCTTCCTGCACGACGCTGAATTTGTCCTGGGCGACCTTGAGGCTCTCCTCGACCTTGACGCGGGCTTCGGCGGCTCGTTCGCCGACGACGGAGCTGGTGGCTTTGAGCAAATCCTGAACGTCTTTGGCGAGGACTTTGAAATCTTCGACCAGTTTTTCGCGCGCGACAGAGGGATCGGAATGGGAATTGTTAGACATAAAATATTTTCTTTATAAAATTACTTAAGCCCAGCGAGGGCCGAAAGCAAGTAATGATTGTGAGGGAGAGGGATCGACTCGTCTCTTAACGCGAGGGTTTCTGTGACCCCTGCGGGGTCATGGCGATGTGGGCGTGTACCGGTGGTGTCGCCCGCTCCTGTGGAGCAGGCTTACCACCGGCTAGGGTGCTGGCAAGCCTTCGGCTTGCGGGGATTTCCTGCGGCAATGGAATTGCACGGACAATGGCGTTCCCAAATAGAGTTTGGGAACGAGGGAGGACAAGGGCGTTCCCAAATAGAGTTTGGGAACGAGGGAGGACAATGGCGTTCCCAAATAGAGTTTGGAAACGAGGGAGGAAATCAATCGCTTCCTGTCGAGTGCGGCGACCCGGACAACAAAGTAGTCCGGGCCACCCGAGCGGAGATCTCCTGGGGCAATGGATTGCACGGACAATGGCGTTCCCAAATAGAGTTTGGGAACGAGGGAGGACAATGACGTTCCCAAATAGAGTTTTGGAACGAGGGAGGACAAGGGCGTTCCCAAATAGAGTTTGGGAACGAGGGAGGACAATGACGTTCCCAAATAGAGTTTTGGAACGAGGGAGGACAAGGGCGTTCCCAAATAGAGTTTGGGAACGAGGGAAAGTGGTTGCGATGGGCCACGCTCTTACGAGCGCGGCTACGACGGAGTGGGACGGCTACCTTGCTTATTTAGCAGCGCCGGAAACGGTATCGGCAGGGACAGCGGGGTCGGTTGACGTATTGGAATCGGGCGCGGAACCGGGATCTGTTTTGGTGTCCGAGGTTGGTGCGGTGTCGGACTTGTCGAGCGGTTTGTCGGATTGCTTGGGGCCGAGGACGACGAAAAGCTCATCGAGCTGGTTGAGGTCGGCGGTCGGCTCGACCAGGGCTTCGCGATAGAGGCCGAAGGTGGGATATTCGTTTTTGACCGGCGGCACTTCGACGACGGTGCCGAGCCGCAGACCGGCGGGGAAATAGGGGCCGAGGCCGCTGGTGACGATGAATTGGCCGGGCGCGACCTGCGATTCCTTGGGCAGGTAGTCGAGCATGACGCGCGGCTTGCCCTGCTCGAAGTTGCCCTGGCCTTTGAGAATGCCGTGATCGTGCGTGCCCTCGACGTAAGCGGAGATGCTGCAGTTGGCGCTGAGCATGAGGATGACGTCGGTGGTGTCGCGGGAGACATTGCCGGTCTTGCCGACGACGCCGCGGGGCGAGACGACGGGCTGGTCCTTGGCGAGATCGGGGTCGTCGCCCCAGCCGACGTTGACCTGCACGGTGTCCCACCAACTGGAGGGCGCGCGGCTGACGACGCGGCAGGCACGCAGGCGATAAATGGAGGCGTCGCGGAAACCGAGCATTTCGCGCAGGCGGGAATTCTCGGTGGTTTTGTCGGCGAGCACCTGGTTCTGCACGGTGAGTTCGGCGACCTGCTGCTGCAACCGGGTGACTTCGGCCTGCGCCTGATCGAGCGTCTTGAGCTTGCTGTTCATCCGGTTGAAAAAGGTGACCGGCTTGTCGGCGGTGCGAAGGACCGGGCCGAGGACACTCCAGGTTTCCTGGCGCAGGGTTTGCGTGAACTGCTCGGGCAACAGGAAGCAGGTCAGAATGAAGGCCGAGCCAGATGCCCAGGACCAAAAGGAAATAGGCGCTCTTATTCACCAGTTAAGTCTAATCGCGGGGATGAGCCTCGCCAATATGCCATCGCGTTCTAAGCGCGGCGCTCGGATTCGGCGGCCCGCTTCATGTATTCGAATTCCTGGAGGACCTTGCCGGTGCCCTCGGCGACGGCGCTGAGCGGATCCTCGGCGACGTGGACGGGCAGGCCGGTTTCCTCGGCGAGCATTTTGTCGAGGCCGCGCAGCAACGCGCCGCCGCCAGCGAGGACGATGCCGCGCTCGACGAGATCGGCGGAAAGTTCCGGCGGGCAACGCTCGAGCGTGATGCGGATCGACTCGACGATGACCTGCACCGGCTCGGCCATGGCCTCGCGCACTTCCTGCGAGGTGATGGTGAGCGTCTTGGGCAGGCCGGCGACGAGATCGCGGCCTTTGACTTCCATCGTGGTTTCCTTTTCGACCGGAGTAGGCGGAGCCGATCTTGATCTTGATGTCCTCGGCGGTGCGTTCGCCGATCATGAGATTGTAGGCGCGGCGCATGTAATTGATGATGCTCTCGTCGAGTTCATCGCCGGCGACGCGGACGCTGCGGCAAAAAACGATGCCGCCGAGCGAGATGATGGCGACCTCGGTGGTGCCGCCGCCGATGTCGACGATCATGTTGCCGGCCGCTTCCTGCACGGGCAGGCCGACGCCGATCGCCGCGGCCATCGGTTCCTCCATGAGATAGACGTCGCGCGCGCCGGCGTTGATGGCCGAATCCTTGACCGCGCGCTTTTCGACTTCGGTGATGCCGGTGGGCACGGCGATGACGATGCGCGGACGGCGCTGCCAGCCGCGGCGGTTGCTGACCTTGTGGATGAAGGCCTTGAGCATCGCCTCGGTGATTTCGAAATCGGCGATGACGCCATCCTTCATCGGACGGACGGCGATGATGTCGCCGGGCGTGCGGCCGAGCATGCGCTTGGCTTCGTCGCCGACGGCCAGGACGCGTTTGGAACCGGCTTTGATGGCGACGACGGAGGGTTCGCGCAGGACGATGCCGCGATCGCGGACATAGACGAGGGTGTTGGCCGTGCCGAGATCGATGCCGATGTCGTTGGAGAAAAGGCCGGAGAAAAAGTTCATTTTAAATGCAGTTGTGGAAAAAAGTTTGTAAGTTAATCAGAGAGATCGGAATAGCTTGGCGAAATCTTACAGAAAATAACGCTTTCGCCCATTGTTTTCTGAGGGCACAGGCGCACCTCCTGTCTAGGGCGAGCGGCAGAGAGCGTCAAGCTCTGTACCGGAAGAAACGGCGGGGAAGGATATGTGAGGATGCTTTGCCGGAAAGCTCGGCGATAAATATCAGCACGCGGGGGTCGGACCGGCGAGATTTGAACTCGCGACCTCTTCCACCCCAAGGAAGCGCCCTACCAAGCTGAGCTACGGCCCGTTTTTTCCCTTCCAATCTGCTACGACATCAATTGGAGGGACGGTTATTTTGCCAGAACCAGCGGAGGCGGCAAGCTTGAAAGCAAGAAGCTCAGGTCGAGAAGATGCACGACTCTTTTCTCACGCGGGAAGTTGATGAGCGACAGTGTCGGCGCGAGGTATTTATTTTTCATCGATCAGCGCCAAGATTTGCGCGGCCAGGGTTCGCTCGCCATCGATAAATCCGTCACGGCGGGGATCGGTATCCGGTAAGTTCATTTCTTCTCCAGCGAAGGGCAGGACCTCCATGAGTTTGGATTTCGTCAAATCCCGTATTTTTTCAAGTTTTGCATTTGCGTCCATAGTGCTGGCGACCTCGGGTAAGAATGGGTGTTCCTGTTGGTACAGATTCAAATCAGGAGTTATTGGCCTGATACGTCTCAGGCGAATTTCCTTCTCAGGATGGCAACTCCATTACTTTCCTCAACCTAATACCAGATTGATACCGGTCAATCCGAAGGAGAACTGTGCGAATTACATTCTCTGAGCAATCGGTCATCCTTCGACAAGCTCAGGATGACGGAATCAGAAAAAGTGTGCCTTTCGATTTCTGGTGACTTCGCGGGGGGCAGTGCACCTTGGCAGGCTTGGTCGGAAGAATCGCCATTGGCAGGATTAAAATTTTCGCGCAAGCTTCACTTTTCCCGAATGAGCGCAAATGTCCTGATTGTTCAACCCGACGCTGCTCTGGGAAATCGCATTGGGCAATTGGTTTTGGCGGGAACGCCGGACGCGGCGGTGGGGATTGTGCCGGGGCCGCAGGATGGAATTGCGGCGCTGGATCAGTACAGCGATCTCGATCTTGTTATCTGCGAGCTCTACTTCGAGGAGGGTGACGGCCTAGCTTTTCTTTCGGCGGTCCGGTCCCGGTTTCGCCACGCGCGGGTGATTATTGTTTCGAGCTACAACTTGCAGAATTTCGGGGATTACATCCAGGGTCTGTCGGTGTTTGCCGTGCCGCTGGATGAATCGCTTTTCGCTTCCACCTGCCAGGACGCGCTAGCCACGTTGGAGGGCCACGAGTTTCCGCCATTTCGGCTGGGCAAGAAGCAGCCGCCGGATCGATGGGGCGATTGTTACGCGGCCTACGATACGGGAGTTAAGCGAGATATTTTCATCACGATTTGCCACGCCTGGGCGTCGCCGGAGGAGGCGGGTAAGTTTCGCAGTTCAGCGGCGATGATGGCGCGGGCGGGGCATCCCAACGTTCAAGCGGTTTACCAGGCAGGCGCGTACCTGGGCCGGGATTTCTTTTGTCGCGAGAAATGGGACATGCCGAATTTGTCGGAGATGGCCACGGCGGGGCAACGGATCGATCCACGGCTGGCCGCGCAGATTATTCACATCGTGGGAGCAGTGGTGATTTTTTGGGATGCGAATCATTTTCCCCATACCGCCATCGGGGCGACCGATGTTTCGGTCTCGCCCCAAGGCGTGATTAAAGTGGCGAATTGTGTCGATCCCACGCAGCCGGAGACGCCGCCGGGCGAGTGGGATCTTTCCGCATTGGGTCACGCGGTGGAGGCGCTGATGCCCTCGCCCGAGGAAGTTCCGGACAGCGTGCGCAACCTTCTTGCGCGGCTGCGTTCGGGGCCGGTTCCGGTGGCGCAAATCGTGAGTGAAGCACAGGCCATCGATAATCTCCTGGCGCCGGAGCGGGAGATCGAGGTGACCGAGGAGCATATCGTCGCGGAGAAGGCGATCAAAGTGGAGCGGCGCAAGCAGAAGTTCAGCCTGTATATCGGAGCGGGATTGTTTGTCCTGCTCGTTCTGGTGGTGGGTGGCGTGCTTTATTCGAGGCTCGATCCGCCGTCGCATGAATACAACGAAATGATGCCGATCCCGGCCGGCCCCTATGTCTATCAAGACGGACCGGCTACGCTGGACCACCCGTTCTATATGGATAAGTATGAGGTGACTTTTGGGCAGTATCTGAAGTTTCTGCGGGCGGTGGACAAGGCCGGTACGGATGGCGCCTGGCGCGATCCCACCCAAAAGGGCGAAAAGGACCACCAGCCGACGGACTGGGCTGACCGCGTGGATAATACGGGTGCGCACATTTCGGGTATTTTCCGATGCATCAAATACCACGAGCCGTACCACCAAGTTTACCTGACTTTGGATGACCCTGTGTTCAACGTCGATTGGTACGACGCCGAGGCTTATGCGAAGTGGGCGGACAAGCGCCTGCCGGACGAACATGAGTGGGAAAAAGCGGCCCGGGGCGCGGAAGGTTTTCTCTATCCGTGGGGCAATACGTTTCAGCCGAAGGCGAATACTTCGGTGTTGCCTTCAGGGGCAGATCATTCACAAGTGCCGGTGCATGTCTATGAAACGGTGGACCAGATGCCCGGGGATGTGAGTCCTTACGGTGTGAGCGGGATGGGGGGAAATGTGAGCGAGTGGACCGATACGGTGGTGCCGGGCAGCATCGAAGGGGAAAAAGTGGCGGTGATCCGCGGCGCGAATTTCAAGACCAATTTGGAGGAACACGCGGTGCTGACTTATCGCAAAACGGGAGCGAAAAACCTGCGCACGTTTTGGCTCGGATTTCGTTGCGCGAGCGATACGCCGCCGGCGACGAAGTAGGAGGCTTACTTCCTCGGTAGCAGCAACTTGTCTGGCTGCGAATTTGATGTAGGATTCGATCATGACAGCCAGCGAAGTCATGAATGAAATTAAGGCGATGACCCCTGAGGAGCGGGCGCAGGTGGCTGAATTCCTGCGGCAACTTGAAAACGAAAAAGCCGTTTGCGAGGCTGATGATGGTCTCGTGGAGAAGCTCTCAGATCGTATTCTGAAGCAGCATGAACAGCTCTTGCGCAACTCGCCTTGTGAAGGAGCCCATTTGTCTTTCAGTTGCTCAAGTCGAACGTCTTCACCAAAAGGCAATCGTGCTCTTTGGAGGCGCCGCTGGTGTGCGTGATGGGGCCTTTTTGAGGCCGCCATAATTCAGCCGCGTCATACCTACTGCTATTCAACGGCGACCTTTTTGATATCGCCTCTGCGTATGCGTTTCATATCGCACAAGCCCAAGCTTGTTTTGACGGAAATAAGGAGAACAGGAGTCGCGGCAGCCTTTCTCTTTCTGGAATTGAATTCTGTTTCCACGAGTTTCGATTCGATGCCTCTTTATGATGCGATGATCGCTGTCGCCGAAAGACGCATGGACAAACCGCAGCTCGCGCAGGTGTTTCGCACTTTGTGCCAATCCAAATAAAAACGCCGCCTCTTGGCATCCGGTGGAGAACCCGCTAGGATTAGTGTCTCTTGCCATGCCCCGTAAATCCTCCGAATCCGAATCCCCCGTCGCGCCGCCGAAGGTCAAGGTCACGCGCGAAACGCTGGGGCAGATGTTCAGCCTCTACACGTACCTGCGGCCCTATCGCGGCAAGCTTGTACGTGGGCTTGTTCATGCTCGTCGGCTCGAGCGCGCTCGGGACTTTTTTTTCCGGCTGCTGGCCAGGGTCCTGATCAACAGCACAGACGCACGAGCAGGCGTTTCACACTGCGCTTGTCTCATGGTCGTGCATTCTCCTCGTCCAGGCGATCATGTCCTATTTCCAGTCGCTGCTTTTCAACACGGTCGGCGAGTACGGCCTCTCCGATTTGCGCAAGGCGCTCTTCGGCCACCTGACCGAAATGCCGATGACCTTTTTCAGCCAGCGGCAGGTGGGCGAATTGACCAGCCGCATGTTCGCCGACCTGACGCAGTTGCAGGACGCCTTCATCATGGCCATCCCGCAATTCCTGCGGCAGAGCATCATCATGATCGGCAGCATGGCCATGATGGTCTACATCTCGCCGCGCCTGACCGGCGTGATGCTCACCTGTTTTCCGCCGACGATCATCGGCGCGATCCTGATCGGGCGCCTGGTGGGCAAGCGCTCGCGCGTGACGCAGGACGAACTCGCGCAGTCGGCCAACGTCGTCGCGGAGGCGTTCCAGGGCATCGCCAACGTGAAGGCGTTCTGCAACGAGCTCTTCGAGCAGAAACGTTACGAGGCGCGCATCACGCTTTTCCTGAAGTCGGTCCGGCAGGGCGCGAAGGCCCGCGCGGCGCTGGTCGCCTTCATCATCTTCGCGATCTTCACCGCCATCACCATCGTGCTCTGGTACGGCACGACGCTGCTGCTCGATGGCATCGCTCAAGGCCGGCGATCTTTTCGGCTTCACGTTTTACACCATCTTCATCGGCGGATCGATCGGCAGCTTTGCCGATCTTTACAGCAATCTCCAGCGCTCCATCGGCGCGACCCAGCGCGTGCGCGAATTGCTCGACGAACCGGCCGAGCCGCTCGAAGTCGGTGACGCGCGTGGCGCGTTTCCGCGGCGACGTCAGCTTCGATCGCGTCACCTTCGCCTATCCCTCGCGGCCGGAAGTCGAGGTGCTCAAGCATCTCAGCTTTTCCGTCGCAGGCGGGCAAGATCGTCGCGCTGGTCGGGCCGAGCGGCGCGGGCAAGTCGACCATCGCGGCGCTCCTGCTGCGCTTCTACGATCCGCAGCAGGGCCGCATTCTTTTCGATGGACGCCCCGCCACCGATTACGGCCTGCACGAATTGCGCAGCCAGATGGCGCTCGTGCCGCAGGAAGTGCTGCTCTTCGGCGGCTCGATCGCGGAGAACATCGCCTACGGAAAACCGGGCGCGACCCAGGCGGAAATCGAAGCCGCCGCGCGCCGCGCCAACGCGCACGATTTCATCGCGCAATTTCCCGGAGGGCTACGAGACGCTCGTCGGCGAGCGCGGCGTCAAGGTCTCCGGCGGCCAGCGCCAGCGCATCGCCATCGCCCGCGCGCTTGCTGAAGGATCCTTCCATCCTCATCCTCGACGAAGCCACCAGCGCGCTCGACGCCGAAAGCGAACGGCTCGTGCAGCAGGCGCTCGAGGAATTGATGAAGGGCCGCACCTGCTTCGTCATCGCGCACCGGCTCTCCACCATCCGCAACGCCGACACCATCGTCATGCTGCGCGACGGCGCGGTGCGCGAAACCGGCTCGCACGACGAGCTGATGCTCGTTCCCGACGGCGCCTATCGCCGCATGGTCGAACTCCAGCACGGCGCGAATGTCCTCACCGAAGAAGCCGAAGTCGCCGCGGTGAAATAAGGGGAATTTATTTGAATACGAGGGCGGCGAGCTCTCCCAGTGCCGCGCAGGCGAGCACGACGGCCCAATTGGGCGCTTTCCAAAATTGGAGCAAGGCAAAGGCGGCGACCGCCAGCACGAAGCCCGGCATCGAGGTGATGCCGGTTTTCCAAACGGGATCGTAGAATGCGGCCAGAAGAAGCCCGACGACGGTGGCATTCGCTCCTTTCATCGCGGCCTGGGCCTGGACGTTTTGGGTCAAACGCGCCCAAAAGGGCAGTACGCCGACGATGAGCAAAAGCGAAGGCAGCAGGATGACCGCCAGGCACCAAAGGCCCAGCGCCCAAGGCGGGTAAGGGGAGGAGATGCTCGCGCCTAAAAATGCGGCAAAGGTGAAGAGAGGGCCCGGCAAAGCCTGCGCCGCACCGTAACCGGCGAGAAAGACGTCGTGGGAAACCAAGCCGCTTTTTACGGTCTCGGCTTGGAGGAGCGGAAGCACGACGTGACCGCCGCCAAAGACGAGCGAACCGGTGCGGTAGAAGCGCGCGAAAGTATTTTCCGGGATTCCGCCGCCATGCCAAGCGAGGGAAAGAACGAGCAACGCGGCGAAAAGGGCGAGGCTGGTTGCGGCCAGGCGGGGGGAAAGGAGATGTTGCATGGAAAAGGATTTGTGACCGGGCGGAAGAACGGCTTTTTTTTGCAGGCAGGCCCAGCCGAAGAGCGCTCCGCCTGCGATCACTACGGGCTGTAGCCATGCTACTGGAGAGGTGATGAGCAACGATGCGCTGGCGAGCATGAGGCCGAAACGAAAGCCATCAGGACATAATCGAATGGCCATGTTCAAGACGGCTTGCGCTACGACGGCCACCGCCGCGATCTTCAAACCGACAAGCCAGCCTGCCGTCTGCACATTGACGAAGTGAATTCCGTAGGCGAAACCGATCATCAGCATGGCGGAGGGCGCGGTGAAGGCCATCCAGCCGAGGATTCCGCCCGGCAGTCCGCTGCGAAGGTAACCGAGAACGAGCGCAACCTGGCTGCTGGCCGGTCCCGGGAGGAATTGGCAAAGCGCGACGACGTCGGCGTAGGCGGCCTCGGTGATCCAGCGGCGGCGCTGGACGAATTCGTTTTGAAAATAACCGAGATGCGCGATCGGTCCGCCGAACGACGTGCAGCCGAGACGCAGAAAGACCCGGGATGTTTCTAAGATCAGGGACAGGCGACGTGGCGACTTGGTCACGGTGCAAGTTTGCCGAATCATGGCCGCTTAAAAAGCGGATACTTGCAAAGCCGAGTTGGCTGATAGACAATGCGAGATGCGTCTCTCAAAAAAGGGCGAGTATGCGGTTCGCGCGCTGATCGAAATTGGCTTCGAATCGAAGCTCCGGCCCAACAGCCTGATCCAGATTTCGACGGTCGCGCATCGGACGAATATCCCGGAAAAGTTTCTCGAACAAATCCTGCTGGCGCTGCGTAACGGCGGCGTCCTGAAAAGCAAGCGGGGCGTCGAGGGCGGGTACTCGCTAGCGAAGGCGCCTGAGGAAATCACGCTGGGCGAGGTCGTCCGGCTGCTCGACGGGCCGCTGGCGCCGATTCCGTGTGTGAGCCAAACGGCCTACGAACGATGCTCGTGTCCGGACGAGGATTCGTGCGGGTTGCGCATGGCCATGCAGCAGGTGCGCGACGCGATTGCGGAGATTCTCGATAACTACAAGCTGAGCCGCGTGATCCAGGAAGTGCAGAAGCATCGCACGGCCAAGAAGACCGAATGGGAGTTTGAGATATAGTGGGCGAAATTAGCCGCAAAAGAACGCAGAGAGCCCAAAGACAGAAGGAAAAAGCTCTCTCGTTCCCAAATCTTTTTTGGAGGCCAATTGTCTGCGCCTATCCATGCCTCCTTTTTTTGCGTTCTTTGCGCTCTTTTGCGGCTAAAGTGATTGGCCCTTGAATCCGTCTTCTCTTCCCATCACTTCGCTGCGCGGCGATCTCGCGCGCGTGCTGCGCGGCCAGGACCGCGTGATCGTGCAGGCGCCGACCGGTTCGGGCAAATCGACGCAGATTCCGCAATATCTCCTCGATGATGGCCTCGCGGGAACGCGGACGCATCGTTGTGCTGCAACCGCGCCGACTGGCCGCGCGGCTGCTCGCAAAACGGGTCGCGGAAGAGCGCGGAGTCAAGCTTGGCGGCGAAGTCGGCTTCCAGTACCGGCTGGAAAATGTCTCCTCGCGCGAGACGCGGATTCTTTATGTCACCGAGGGCATTCTCCTGCGCCAGATGCAGGAGAGCGCAACGCTGCCCGGCATCAGCGTGCTGGTCTTCGACGAATTTCACGAGCGCCATCTTGAGGGCGACCTGGCCCTGGCGCGCGCGCGACAAATCCAGCAAACCGCGCGGCCCGATCTCAAGATCATCGTCATGTCGGCGACGCTGGAGACGGCGCTGCTCACGCGAATATCTCAAGCCGGTGGAGGTCCTCGAATCGCCGGGGAAGATGTTTCCGGTCACGCTCGAATATCTGCCCAAGCCGAGCGACGCCCCGGCCTGGGAACTCGCCGCGGAGGCGTGCGAGCGCGCTGCTCAATTCGGGCCAGTGTCCCGAGGGCGACATCCTGATTTTCATGCCCGGCGCGTACGAAATTCAGCGCACGCTCAACGCGGTGCGCGACAGCCTCGGCTCGCGCGACTTTGCGTTTCATGCGTTGCACGGCGAGCTGCCGCCCGCGGAGCAGGACGCCGCGGTTTCGCCGAGCCAGAAACGGAAGGTCATCGTCTCGACCAACGTGGCGGAGACCTCGCTGACCATCGACGGCGTGCGCGTGGTGATCGACAGCGGACTCGCCCGCGTGGCGCGGTTCGATCCGCATCGCGGGATCAACACGCTGCTGATCGAAAAGATCAGCCGGGCCTCCGCGCAGCAACGGCTTGGTCGCGCGGGCCGCACCGCGCCAGGACACGGCGTGCGGCTTTGGACCGAGCGCGAGCAGGAACAACGCGCGGCGCAGACGCTGCCCGAAATTCGGCGGCTCGAACTGAGCGGCGCGTTGCTGACGCTGAAGGCGAGCGGCATCGACGATCTCGAATCTTTTCCCTGGGTCGAGGCGCCGGAACCGAAATCGTTTTCCCGCGCGATGCAGCTTCTTCACGATCTCGGCGCGCTCGATCACGAGCATGCGCTGACGCGGACGGGGCGCCGCATGGCGTCGTTTCCGGCGCATCCGCGTTATGCCCGGATGTTGCTCGCGGCGCAGGAACTCGGCTGCGTGCGCGCGGCGGCGCTGATCGCGGCCCTTTCGCAAAGCCGCAGCATCCTGCTGCAAAAGCGAAGGCAAGCGGATGGACGAAACGCGCGAGGACATTCTCGGCGGGGAGGGCGAATCCGATTTTTTCACGCTGATGCGCGCGTGGCGATTTGCGCAGGGACGGCAGTTCGATATGCAACGTTGCCGTCCGCTGGGCATTCACGCCGGGAGCGCGCGCGAAGTGGCGGGGACGCTCGATCAGTTGCTGCGTCTTTCCGAGCGGGCGGGGCTTGATGTCGCCGAGAAACCGGCCAGCTCGGAGGCGATTCAGCGCTGCATCCTCGCGGGGTTTTCCGATCAACTCGCGCGCCGGGTCGACCAGGGAACGCTCCGCTGCCGCCTGGTCCACAACCGCACGGGCGAATTGGTCCGCGACAGCATCGTGCGGAAGAGCACGCTTTTCGTCGCCGGGGAAATTCGCGAGGTCGAGTCGCGCGATGAACTGCGCGTGCTGCTCAGCCAGGCGACGGCGGTGGAGGAATCGTGGTTGCGCGATGCTTTCCCCGATGATTTTTCCGAGGGCACGCAAACGCTATTTCGATTCGAACCTGCGCCGTGTGGTGACGCGCCGCACGCGGCTCTTTCGCGATCTCGTGCTCGATTTCACGGAGCAGGATTGCACCGATGCGGAAGCGGCGGCGCGACTCCTGGCGGAGGAAGTTCTTTCCGGGCCGCTGCCCGCTGAAGAACTGGGACGACGCGGTCGAGCAATGGTTTGTCCGGCTGGCCTGTCTGCGCAGCTGGATGTCGGAGCTCGAACTTCCTGCCGCGGATGACGAGGCGAAACGGTTCATCGTCAGCCAGATTTGTCATGGCGCCTTCACCTACAAGGCGATCAAGGACGCGGAGGTCATGCCGGTGCTGCGGGAGTGGATCACGTCGCAGGGCCAGCGCTGGCTCGACCAGTTCGCGCCGGAGCGGCTGGAGCTTGCCGGGCGGACGCAAGGCGAAAGTGATCTACACCGTGGGCAGCGCGCCGATGACCGCGGCGCGCATCCAGGATTTATATGGCGTCACCAGTCTCACGGTGGCCAAAGGCCGGCAGCCGGTGACGATCCAAATTCTCGCGCCGAACCAGCGCCCGGTGCAGATCACGACCGACCTGGCGAATTTCTGGAAGGAGAGTTACCCGAAGATCAAGCAGGAGCTTGCAGCGCAAGTATCCGAAGCATGAATGGCGATGATTTGGATTGGCTCGGGAGGATTGGAGGACTAAGGATGGCCCATGCGAAACATTATCCTCGTCGGTTTGGGCTGTCTGGCCGTGGGCGTTCTCGGTGCGCTGGGCTACAGTCATTATCTCGGTGAGGGCAAACAGCTCGCGGAGCTTCAGGACGAATTGAGCTCCGCCAACGCGGACCTCGCGAAGGCAACGCAGGATACGCAACAGGCCAAGCAGCGAGACCAACGCGATGTCGGCGCAGATCCAGCAACTTCAATCCACGGACGATGACCTTAAAAAGCAGGTGGCTACATTGAAAACCGATGCAGCACCGCCGCCGGTCGCGGCGACGACTCCGGATTCCGGTGCGATGGCAGGCATGGTATCGGCGCAAATGGCGCAGGCCAGCGACCAGAAGTTTCGCCTGCTCAATTCGCGCCTCCATCTGACGCCGGAACAACAAGCGGCCGTTAAAGCGGCCATGGACGAAGAATCGAAAAGGAACGCGGCGATGGCGGCGAAGATGATGGCGGGAGGCAAGATCGATCCCAGAGTGAATCTCAAGGATATGAAAACAGTCGAACAGACGCTCGACCAGATTTTGACGCCTGACCAGAAAACCGCTTACGAGCAAATGAAGACGGACCAAAAAAACAGCGCGGCGGAGACGATGGCGACGATTGAGATGAACCAGATTTCGCCCCTATTGCAACTCAGCGATGCGCAGAAAGACCAGGTGGGCACGGCCTTATATCAGGCGCAGCTGGATAGTCAGGACCCGGCCTGGATCAAGAATAATGTGACGACGAATGCCGCGAATCCGCTCGCGATTCTCGATGCGAAGCCAAGGCGAAAGAAGATGCGCTTTCAAAAATCCTCACGCCGGACCAGTTGGCCACTTACCATCAGCAGGCGCAAAGTCAGCTCGATATGCAAAAGGCGATGATGCAAAAGTTCACGCCTGCGATGGGGATGGCCGCGCCCGCACCGGCCCCCACGTCGGCACCTGCAACCGCGCCTGCGCCTGCAACAAGCCAGTAAGGGGGGATGTGCGGTGGCGAACTTAGTTGTAACGCTTTGCTTTCCGGCGGGTGTCGTAGCCTACACTAACTTATGCGTAATGTCCTTTTAGGAACCGTTGCGGGCCTGGTTTTGGGTACCGCCGGAGCTCTGGCTTACAGCCACTATTTGGGCGATGGAAAACTTCTGGCCGATCTTCAAACGCAGTTGGATGCGGCCAATGCCAAGCTCGTCGCGCTTGCCGCGGCGAAAGACGAGGCGACCAAGGAGAACTCGGGTCTTTCGGGACAGGTGGACGAACTGGCGACGTCCAACCAGAATTTGAAGCAGCAATTGGACACGTTGAAAACCTCCGCGCCGAGTGCCGCAACGGCCCCGGCGATTAATCCGATGACCATAGCCGGTATCATGAGAGGGATGATGCGGGGCGCGATGCAGGGCCAGCAGCGGATGGTCCTGCTGCAAGCGAGACTTCATTTAACGGCGGACCAGGCGGCGGCGATCAAAGGCGGCGATGGACGCCGATGCGCAGGCGCGGCGCGGTCTGATGCAGCAGATGTTTCGCAATAACGGCAAGGTCGATCCGCAGGCCGCAGCGGCGGCCAACACGCTCGATCAAACGCTGGCCAACGTCCTGACACCGGAGCAAAAAGCGGCTTATCAGCAGGTGCAGACCGATGAGCAGGCGAGTCGTGCCGATACGTCGGCGACCACGCAGGTCGATCAAATGATGCCGTTGCTTCAACTGAGCGATTCGCAGAAGGACCAAGTTTACAACGCGATTTATCAGTCTCAATTGACGGCGCCGGATCCCATGACGTTGATGGGAAATCCCGATGCGGCATCGATCCTCACCACCCAAGCCCAGGCGACCCAAGCCGCGCTGGCGAAAATTTTGACCCCAGACCAGTTGGCGCTTTATCAGCAGCAGGCGCAAGCGATGCCTAATTTTGGAGGCGGAGGATTCGGAGGCGGACGGGGTTTTGGAGGAGGCGGAAATGCTGCTCCGCCCGCAGCTGCGGCAACTCCTGCGGCCGCTCCCGCCGCCGCGACTCCGGCGCCCAGCCAGTAAACTAAGCGCCCGCCTGCTTCAACTGGGTCATGGTGAAAAGGGGCTTGAGGATAAGTTCCGCTTTGGCGAGATTGGCCGGGCCGCCCGATTCGCGGTCGATGACGCAAATCGACCTGGGCCGAGTTCCGCGCCCTCTTCGCGCAGGGCTTTCGCCGCATCGAGAATCGCGCCGCCGGAAGTGACCACGTCCTCGACGATGAGCAGCTTGCGTCCGCGCACCTGGCCGCCCTCGGCGATCTTGCAGGTGCCGTAATCCTTCGGCTTTTTTGCGGACGAAAAGGACGGGCAGGCCGGTCAATTGCGAGAGCATCGTGGCGATGGGAATGCCGCCCATTTCGAGGCCGGCCAGCGCGTCGATGCCCGGACGGGACCGAGCTTGACCATGGCGATGGCGATGTGCTTGAGCAAATCGGGATCGGCCTCGAAGAGATACTTGTCGAAGTACTCGTGTGCTCTTCGCGCCGGAGCGCAGGGTGAAGTCGCCGGTGATGTGGGCGGTGTCGTAGATGCGCTTGGCGAGAGGCGTGTTGTCGGGCATGGCTCAGGTCCTCACCTGCGCGATGACTTCGATTTCGACGCGCGCATCGCGCGGCAGGCGCGCCACCTGCACGGTCGAGCGGGCCGGGCGGCGTGCCGGTGAAGTGCTTCGCGTAGACTTCGTTCATCGCGGCGAATTCGTTCATGTCGGCGAGGAAAACGGTCGCCTTGACCACGTCGGCTAAGGTCGAGGCCCTGGGTGGCGAGCAGCGCCTTGATGTTGGCGATGACCTGCTCGGTCTGCTCCTTGATGCACGCCGTCGCACGAATTTGCCGGTGTCGCGCACGAGCGGAATCTGGCCGGAGAGAAAAACGAAGGAGCCGGTGTTGATGCCCTGCGAATAAGGCCCGATGGCGGGCGGCGCGTCGGGGGAACTGATGACGGTGCGTTCGCTCATTTGACTTCCTCGTACCAGGCCATCTGGATCGATTCGAGGATCGACTCGCTCGATTTGTCGGGATCGTCGCCGAAGTCCTCCAGCTCGATCACCATCTTGTGGAGCTTGGGAAAGCTGAGCTTGAGCGGGTCTTGGTCGGGATGCGCGTCGATCAGCGCGTAGGCGATTTCGTCGGTGTCCTTCCAGGTCAATTTTTGGGGCATGCCCCAACGGATAGCGAAGGGCGCGGGCGTGTCAATGCGCGGGCTGCCGGATTCGGCTGGTTTTTCTTCCACGGGTTCGCGTGACTTCGGGAGGCGGCTGGCTCGCCGCTCACGGAGGCTGCGGGCTTCGGCGCAGCGTTTCGGTCTCGCCGGTGCAGAACTGCTCGTGCTCGTAGACGCCATTTTCTTCGCCGGCGAGTCACGTCGGCTGGTCATCGGACGTCGAGCGGTATTCGCTCAGGCCGGGCAGTAAGCGCGAGGCTGTTGCGGTCGTTGGGACGCGCGCCGTCCTGAAGCAGCAAGCGAATCGGGCGTCTCGGCGCGACCGGCGAGCAGGTAGTTGCTCTGGCGGTCGAGCGGGAGCAGGAACGCGGTGAGCGCGTCCTTCCATGTGCCCTCGACCCAATAGGGATCGCGGGAGAAATTCGCCCTCCATGTTGAACTCGGCCCAGAGCCAGGTGTAGCTGCCGACCGCCTCGGCGAAGCCGCCGTTTTGCGCGACGACGAGCGAGGTCTTTTCGCCCGGGGATGTGCTCGATCTGGCAGACGAGCTCGCCGCCGTCCTGCAGGTTCCAGCGCAGGTCCCAATAGACGTTGGGATCGATGATCCAGCTGCGGCCGTGATCGCGGACCATCAGGGCGAGCGCCTGCGAGAATTGGCGCCACTCCTTTTCGTTCCAGGTGGGCGGCTGCAGGATTTCCTTCGCGCGATGCAGCCGGACGCGCCACTCCGCCAGGATGCGATGCAGTTCAACCGGCGAAATCATCGAACGATAAGGGAATCAATACTTTTGGGTGGAGCCGTTCCTGTATTCCAAGTCCCGGATGCGCGCGCGAAGGCTTGCGGTGTCCTGCGTCGCGGGCCTGCTTTTCCTGCCTTAACCGCGCTGGCGTTGTCGCTCGGTCGCGGCGATCAGGCGGTTGAGTTCTTCCTGCTGCTTCACGATGAGATCCTGCTGGCGGGTGATCTGCGCCTGGGCCTGGCGCGAGGGTGTCCTGAGTGGTGGCGAGCTTGCGCAGTTGAGGTCCTTGTTGGCCGCGGCATAGCGCGAATCGAGTTCGCTGACCGTCGCGCTCTGGTCGTGGAGCTGCTTGAAGATGACGTAAGCGCCGTAGCCGGCCAGCCCCGCGCCGATGACGAAGAATCGCAATCAGTCCGTAGACGACATAGGACAAGAGATGCTGCCGACCGATTTTTGCTCGCGGGACTGCCGTTCGACATTGGCGCGGTAATCGACCGTGGAGCCGGGCCGGGAAAAGGAAGTGGAAGTGGTGGGGCGGGCGGCCGAGGTGGGCAACGTCGTCGTGCGGAAGAAGCGGAAGAGGAAGCGGCGGGACTGGCGGTGGGAATTGTTTTCATAGGAGAGGGAGTTTCCGCTTTGCGGGCGTTGGAGCTGTAGTAAAGAGTGGCGGGACGGGTGCCGTGCGGAGAGGTAGTCGTAACGCCGGTGGAGCCGGTGGTTACGGCAGGTTTGAAGGAGTTCACGCCCGACGGAGGGGCAGAAGCGGAAGGGGTGATTTTGGGAGCGCTTGTTGAAGCTGGTTGAGTGGTCGTGGTCGCAGTCTGAGCTGGCGTCGTCCTCGGAGGTGCGACGGGTGTCTCGGACGTGTGGGCTGCGGGAATTTGGGCGGCTTGATTCCCGGAAACGGCTTGGGGCGCGGGTTTCGCCGCTGCTTCCACCGAGAGGGGAGGGGCTTCGCGTTCGAGTTCACGGCAGCGGGCGGGGGCCTCCGGAGGGCTTCGTCAGGCCAGCCGATTTGGCCTTGAGCGATCGCCGTCTCATTCGTGGGCTGTCGGAAGGCGGTTTGGCGAAATTGAATTCGACCGGGACGTCTTCCGGTTCGGTTTTGGTGGCAGGGATTGGATTTTCCGGCATGACCCCTTGAGAAATAAACCCCTCGTCAGGCAATTCAAGATATAAAGCCGTTTTGGGCGAAAAATTCGCATATTTCTTGTTACAGCTTTTAATGTAAATACTTGCGTGGATTCAAAAATGGTTGATGTTCCAGCTTGGCAAAAGCTCCCATGGTTCTAATTTTCCCCTGTGCCCGTTCTCAAGCCTTTTAGCCGGATACGGGTCTTTTCGTTCCGCGCCTCGCTCTTGGGCAGCAAAGTCTCCTGCCTGACTACCGTTTGCGGAACCGCCGCGAAAGTCCTTGGAATAAAAGCTGAAGGGGCTAACTGTCAGCCCGCCGGGTGGGACCGTGCCAGTGATTAAATTAAATGAAACTGATCGCCTACAAGACGTTACGATTATAACTGCCAGAAACTCGTTCCCGCCGCCCGCACGCGCGAATGGATGGACAAGACGCCCGGCGCCTTCGCCTATCACTGCCTGCCGCTGGTCATGGCGAACAGCCTCGGCTGGTTCGTCATCAACGACGTGCCGTGCGAGATGGAATGGGACGGCACGGAGCCGTCCAGCCGGCCTGCAAGGTCTGGGCCGACCGAGGAGCTGACCGAGAACCAGAAGCACTTCCTGCCCTCGTCCCACTTCGGCTCGGGCGTGGTCACCTTCCACGCCGAGTTCATGTTCTGGACCGAGCAGAAGATCAGCCTGATCACCAAGGGCCCGGCCAACATGCCCAAGCACGGCATCCAGTCGCTGGAGGGCGTGATCGAGACCGACTGGCTGCCCTATCCCTTCACCATGAACTGGAAGATGACGGCGAAGAACACGCGCGTCCGTTTCGAGCGCGGCGAGCCGATCGCGCAGATCATTCCCTATCCCGCCGGACCTGATCAGCGAGATCGAGCCGGAAATCCGCTCGCTGCAGGAACAATCCCGGAGCTTTTCGCCAAGTACGAGGACTACCGGAAGAAGCGCACCGTCTTTAACGAGAAGTTCAAGTACGACGGCACGCAAGCGGCAGAAATATTACGTCCGCGGCGAGGATTCCCTGGGCAACAAGTATCCCGAGAATCACCAGACCGACTGGAAGACGAAGCCCTTCGTTTCCAAGCTCTAACCCTCATCTCTATTCCTGGCATTCTCTTCCCCTTTAAACATGACTGCCAATACTCTATCCAGACTCGACGGCCAACAGCGAAACGCTCAATTTCGAAAATGCGCGCGCCGCCCAGTCGCTTTACGTCAACGACCCGCAAAACCTGCGCAGCATCGAGGACCGCTTCGGCGTCAAGATCACCACCCGCGACGGCTGGATCAAGATCGACGGCGCGCCGGAGTCGATCGCGAAGGCGCGCGACGTTTTCCAGCAGCTCCATCTCGCGCGCGAGAAGGGGCTCTACATCCGCAAGACCGAATTCAATTTCGCGCTGGAGTCGGTCGCGCAAGGGCGCGGAGACGAAGCTGCCCGACCTGCACGCCGCGCGCATCCAAATCTCGGCGAAGAAGCCGCCGATCATTCCCGAAGTCGCTCCAGCAGAAAAAATATGTCGAGGCGGTCAAGACCACGACCTGATTTTCGGCGTCGGGCCGGCCGGTACGGGCAAGACCTTTCTCGCCATGGCCATGGCCGTGGCCGCGCTGAAGAACGAGGAAGTCAACCGCATCGTGCTGACCCGCCCCGCGGTCGAGGCGGGCGAGGCGCTCGGCTTTCTGCCCGGCGATCTCCAGGAGAAAATCTTTCCCTACCTGCGCCCGCTTTACGACGCGCTCAACGACATGCTCGAGAACGAGGAAATCCAGCGCTACATGGACAAGGGCATCATCGAGATCGCGCCGCTGGCCTACATGCGCGGGCGCACGCTGAGCCACAGCTTCATCATTCTCGACGAGGCGCAGAACACGACGACGGAGCAGATGTTCATGTTCCTGACCCGGCTTGGGCCAGGACTCGAAATGCGTCGTCACGGGCGATCCGTCGCAGGTCGATCTGCCGCACAACCGCAAGTCGGGCCTGATCGAGGCGATGCAGGCGCTGCACGGCACGGAAGGCATCTTCTTCACCAAGTTCGACGAGGTGGACGTCATCCGGCATGAACTGGTTCAGAGGATCATCCGCGCCTACAAGGCGCATCGCGGCGAGAAAGACCACCAGTCTTACGCTGTAACAACATCTATGATCACCGATTGGCTCGAACGCCGCCGCCTCGTCCGCAAGGGCCTGGCGTGCGACAAGACGCGCCTGAGCCATTCCGACGACACGCTGCAGAGCCGGGCCGAATCGCAGCTGGAAAATCGCGGCTGCTCATCCTCGGCGTTCTTCATCGCGCTGCTGCACCTCGGCGTGGCGTGGGGCCATCCGGGCGACACGTCGCGAGGACCAGATTCTCGCCTTCATCGTTTTCATCAGCGGCCTGATGTTGCTGGAGCTCGACTGCCCCGAGGTCTGGCGCTCCAACTCGCGGCTCGTGCTGCGTCCTCGGCGCGATCTGGTTCAATCTCGGTCATGATCAAGGGGCTTTATCTCGACTGGCCCGCCCACGATCCCGGCAGCATGGCGCAGTTTCTATTTTCTCAGCCCCTGCACCTTCGCGCCGTTCCTGATCACGCTGCTGCTGGGCACGCGCGTCGGGCTCTTTTCCGTGGTGCAGGTCAGCATGCTCGCTTCGCTGCTCATCGACCGGAATTTCATCTTCCTGCTCGTCAGCCTGCTTTCCGGATTCACCGCGGTCTATTTCACCCAGAACGTCCGCAAGCGCGCCGACCTGATCAAGGCCGGGTTCGCGGTGGGCTGCCTGAATCTGCTTTGCGCGATCGTGCTCGGCCTGGTCCATCGGACGCAGCTGGGACAGCCTCGGGCATGCAGGCGCTTTTTGGCATCGGCGCGGGCATCGGCACGGCGCTGGTCGTCAGCGCGATCCTGCCGCTGGTCGAGGGCGCGTTCCAGATCACCACGACGATCTCCTGGCTCGAGCTGGCCGACCTGAATCATCCGCTCCTGCAGCAAATGACGATGGAAGCGCCCGGCACCTATCATCACAGCCTGCTCGTGGCCAACCTCGCCGAGTCGGGCGCGAAGGCCATCGGCCTCGATGCCGACCGCGTGCCGCGTCATGGCCTACTTCCACGACATCGGCAAGATCATCAAGCCGGAGTATTTCACGGAGAACATCCCGCCCGGCGCGAATCCGCACGAGAACCTGACGCCGAGCATGAGCGCGCTGATCATCATCGCGCACGTGAAGGAGGGCATCGACCTCGCGCTGAAGTACCGGCCTGAAGAAGCAGGTGCTCGACGCGATCCAGCAGCATCACGGCGATTCGGTCGTGAGTTATTTTCACCAGCGCGCGCTCCAGCAGCAGCAGGACGCCCGCGAGGGCGGCAAGATCATGAACATGCGCGAGGAGGACGTGCCCGAGGTTTCCGAGAATTCGTTCCGCTATCCCGGGCCCGAAGCCGCAGACGAAGGAGATCGGCCTGCTCAGCATCGCCGACGCGGTCGAGGCGGCGTCGCGCTCGCTGGAAAAGCCGACGGCCGCAGCGGATCGAGGACCTGGTCAACGAGATCGTCGAGCACAAGATCGCCGACCGGCCAGCTCGACGAGTGCAACCTGACGATGAACGAAATTCGCACGGCGGCGGAGGCGATGGCCGTCACGCTGAAAAACATGATGCACACCCGCATCTCCTACGCTAAGAAGGAGAAATCCAGTGCGAGTACGGTTGTCAAACCAACAAAGCGAAGTTCCGGTGCGGGTCCGTCCGCTTCTGCGGCGGCTTAAGGCGTCGCTGCCGCTTTTGCCGCGGCCGTCTGCCGGCGGAACTCGTCGCGATCCAGTTCGTCCTGGTCGATCGCGCGACCATGGCCCGCGTGCACGGCGATTTCCTCGGCGATCCGACCGAGACCGACGTGATCACGTTTCCCTACGGCGAAATTCTGGTCTGCCCTGCCGTGGCGCAGGATCGGGCAGCGGAGTATGGCCTGAAGGTGGACCAGGAAATTTTGCTCTACGCGCTGCATGGGTTGCTTCACCTGGCGGGGTACGATGACATCACGCCCCAGTTGGCGAAGGAGATGGCGACGTCCCAGGCGCGTTTGCTGAAGCGGGTTGTAGAAGCTGACCTCTGAGTGCGAGCAGACTGTAAATCCTTCTGGAAGCGTGTTGCTTTGCTATCCCCGAAGGGATAGCAGCACCTTAGCCGGTGGTAAGACCGCGAAGCGGTCGCCACCACCGGAATTCACGCCCAATATATGGACCCCGGTAGGGGTCACAGAGTTGTGGCACCCCCTTCCGGGGTGCGGTTTCCTAAGAACACCTTTCCGGTGGTATCGTCCGCTGGCGCGGACTCGACCACCGGCTACGGTGCTGGCAAGCCTTCGGCTTGCGTTCGAGGCTGCTATGCGATGTCAAAGTTATGCGCAGGCCTAGCTTTATCTGAAAGCCCTCGCCCATGGCTCGCCTTGTGCAATGCTCTCGACACGCCCCTAAAATCAACCGTAGGTCTTCGTAAATTTCTTTTTGTTCTCGTGCTCCTCGGCGGGCTTCGGGGCGGCGGGAGAAGAAGACGTTTCCGGCTTTGGCTTTTCTGCCGACGGAGGCGGCTCCGCGAGATCGCTCTCATCATCGTCGAGGGGGAAATCAGGTATGTTGGATTTGGGCATCATGCTGGCGGGTGTGCCGCCGCTGGCCTCCACGAAGGCGAGACGCACGTTCTTGAGCGCGTCGTCCAGGATGGACGATTCCTGCGCGGAGAGATTGTTGCGCGTTTTTTCCTGGATCATCTCGAGCTGGTCGATGAGGAGCTTGGCCGCTTCGAGGTTGGGCGGGATGGGACGTCCGTCCGGCGAGGGGATGCGTCCGAGGACGTAAAAGATATTCTGGACCTGCATCATCACGAACTGGACGAAGCGCTGGGCCAGTTCGGCGTTGCCAATGGAGGAGGTTTGTTTGTCGATTTCAGCCATAAAATTATTTCCAGCTAATAGGGTAACACTCTGAAGTCGGTTGTCGAATGATCGCTAAGTGGAATGGTTCACGCAAAGCGCGCTCAGAGGCCGCTGCTCCGGCTGAGCACCAGGCGTCCACGCGCGACTTCGATCTGATCCACACGGAGGGTGACGTCGAATTGGGCGAGGAGGCCGAGCGTGCTTGCCAGGGAGACTTCAGTCTCGATGGTTTGGCCGGGTAGGACCGGATGCTGGATCTTGAATTGCACGACTTGAGCCAGGAGAAAATGAGCGGGGGTGGCTGCGGCGAGAGTGGATGCCCATAATGCTCCAGCCGCCTGAGCCGCGCATTCGATCAGAAGAACGGCCGGCATGAGCGGTTGACCGGGAAAGTGATCGGCAAAAAACGGCAGGCTGGGATCGAGCCATTTGCGTCCGCGTCCGGCCTGGCCCGCGACGGTGATGTCGAAGGCATCGA
The DNA here is from genome assembly GCA_963812985.1 of uncultured Verrucomicrobiae bacterium. Classification (GTDB taxonomy): domain Bacteria; phylum Verrucomicrobiota; class Verrucomicrobiia; order Methylacidiphilales; family UBA1321; genus JABDGH01. The sequence goes on along the minus strand of CAWEXI010000005.1, from coordinate 417,600 downwards.
GAAAAGAAAAGCCGGGGCCGTGGGGAGTGAGACTCATTTAAGACAACTTTCTTTCAAATAAAATCTGTGCTGCACAATTCTTCGGAAGCTGATCCTTCGACAAGCTCAGGATGACGGAGTTTTTAAACCCTATCATATTAGGGGCTTCGGCGAGAGCGGCACGAATTGATACCACTGCTCGGGATAGGCGCGAAGGACGGGAAGAAAAGTATCGGCAATCCGCTGACTATAATACTGGAGAGTTTCGGCCCGCGAGCCGCGGGGTTGGATGAATAGGGGAGCGAAAACTTGTCCATGGTAGGCGCCATCGGGGCAGCGCACCATCGTGGCTGGAAGGACGGGCACGCCGGCATTGGCTGCAAGCAGCAGAATGCCGGACGAAAAGAGCGCGGTGCCGTGGGGCAGCGAGACGGCGGTGCTGTCGGTCGGGTGGGGGCGATCAATCAGCGTGGCGACGAACTGGCCCTGGCGCAGGCGCTCGGCGATTTGCAGGAAGGCGAAGTTGTCGGTGCCGATTTCGAGGGTGTCGACGTTCCAGCGACGGCGGAAGGCGGCACGCCAATCGGTCAGGGTGGGGCTCGGTTCGGGATAAGTCAGCACCACGCTGGAAAAGCCGTGTTGTGCGAGAAGAAATCCGCCCAATTCGAAGAGTCCAAAATGGGCCGTCACCACGATCGCGCCGCGACCCAATTCATGCGCCTGGCGTAAATGTTCCGCCCCATCGACCTGAGCGATGATTTGCATCGCCTTCTCCGGCGCCCGGGTGCCGATGTAAAAATAATCGGCGAGGGTCTTCCCGAATTCGCGGTAGACCCGACGCGCTGATGTTTTGGTCAGCGATGAATCGAGCAGATGCAGATTGCGCTGGACCACGTCCACGCGGCCCGGGTGCGTGAAGGCGTAGATCCATCCGGCCCAACCTGCAATCGCGCGTAGAAATCGAAGAGGAAAATAACAGGCCAGCCATGCGCCGGCATCAAACATCGCCGCGCGATAGAGGCTGGCCGAATGCGGGGCGGGATGCTCGGGAGAAGCCACGGAAGGACCGCGGCTCAGGCGGAAAGGGGATTTTGTCGCGGCTGGAGACTGAGCCATTTTTGCAATGAGGCGACGCTCTGAAAAGCTTCGCGTGCCTCGGACGGTTCCTTGATGGCGACGCCGTACGATTTTTCGATGCCCACGGTGAGTTGAAGCGCGTCGATCGAGTCGAGGCCGAGGCTTTCCGGGCCGAAGAGGCGCGTGTCGGGCGTGATTTCCTCGGGGCTGACCCGAAGCATGCAATTGTCGACCAGTAGTTTTCGAACGTTGTCGAGAGTGATCTCCGTCATCATCTTAAAGAAGCCTCTCCTCGGATCGTTGTCGAGGGGAACTTATTGTTGATTTGCTATTTCCAAGTCCAATGAACCGAATTGGTGGTTTAGGCCCCAAATGGGGAGCACGACCCGCGGACGATGAGCGCTGAGACATGAAAGCGCGCCGAGCGTATTCCACGCGGCGGAAGCGGTGAAGGCTTCGCCGAGATACGGGCGGTCATCGGACGGGATGGTGGTACGATTCGCGGTCGCCTTTTTTTCCAGTCGAGCGAGCCAGGTATGTTGCGCGGAAAGATAGCAAGGCGACGCGGGATCGGTTTCGAGCAGAACGTGCGTTGCAGCAGCGGCGGCTTCTTTTTTTGTGCGATAAATCAGGCCGTCGCGTACGGATGTGATGCGCTGTATATCAGCAGGTTCGGCTTCGCGGACCAAAACTCCGGCAGCTCCCTCGGAGGGAAGAAAGGGGTTGAGATACTTTTGGCGACGGAGCCAGCGGGCGGAGCGGTAGGCGTCGAGGACGACGGGATCGAACTCTTCCGCACCGAGAACGAGGACCTGCCGGACACGCTTGAGTCGCAGCCAAATCGCGGCGGTTTTCAGCGCGGCGACCCAGGCGGTTTCATCACCGACCAGCGCGTAAGCGGCGCCATCGAGACCGAGCACGGACGCGACGTGGCTGACCGGAGAATTGAAAACGGTTTCGGGAAAGAGGGCCGGGCTGGCGGTTTTTTGTCCCTGCCGGATGATGCCCTCGAAAAAGCGGCGGCTGTAGGCGAGGCAGCCAGCGGAATAGGCGACGATGATGCCGGTTTCCGCGCGGCCGGCGTCGTCAATTCCGGCAAGGGCCTGCTCGGCCGCTTCAACAAGAAAATACGAAATCGGGCTGGCGCGACGCAGGCGGGGTTCGCGTTGCCAGCGGGCGAAGGCGGGATCTTTGAGGTCGACGCGCAGGACCGACCACGGCTGATTCGGCACGCCGAGCGCAGCCACGGGAACGGGGGTGGGTTGGCGGTGAAGCAGTGCGTCCATTCCGATACCCGCAGGGCTGACTGCGCCCTGGCCGATGACAGCGAGATCGATGTTCATGGCGAGGGGTTCCGGGAAAATACGAGCGCCGCATTGGAGCCGCCGAAGCCGAGATTCACGCTCATGACGTGTGGCATGTCGTGCTGAACTTCCGCCGGGCCGACAAGGGCGGGAGCGATTTCGGGAATGGGATTTTGAAGGTTGAGCTGTGGTGGGAGATGTCCGCTATGCAAGGCGGCGATGGCGAAAAGCGCTTCGATGGCGCCAGCCGCGCCGAGGGTGTGGCCGATGGCGGACTTGGTCGAACTGATACGGGTTGAGCCGAGCGCGTCGCCGAGGAAGGTGCGGTAGGCCGTGGCTTCGACGCCATCGTTGACCGGAGTAGCCGTGCCGTGGGCATTGATGTAGCCGATTTGCGCGGGAGTAATTCCGGCTTGCCCGGCAGCGGCGCGCATGACTTCGACCAGAGCCGTGCCCTCCGGTTGCGGTTGGGTGAGGTGAAAGAAATCAGTCGTGTGGCCGTAGCCGGTCAAATAACAAAGCGCCTGAGTGCCGCGACGTTGCGCGTGGTCCTCCGATTCGAGCACGAGAAAAGCGGCGGCTTCGCCCAAGAGCAGGCCGGTGCGGTGAAGATCGAAGGGACGGCAGCGGTCGGTGCTGGTGGCCTGTAGGCAATCGAAACCCACGAAGACGAGCTCGGTCAGGGCCTCGAAGCCGCCGGTAAGAACGCAGTCGGCCGAGCCGGTGGCGATCAGGTCGGCGGCATGACCAATGGCGTTAGCTCCGCTGGCGCAAGCATTGGCGATCACGACCGAATGGCCCGAAAAGCCGAAAGCCTGCTGGATGTCGAGAACTTGTTGCTGTGGGAGGTAGCGAGAGACTTCGCTGAAAAGATGAGAGCGATTTTGGGCCAGCACGCGCCGGACAAAATTCTCGCCGAAGGCCATACCGCCCGCGGTGGTGGACACGGAAAAGGGCAGTTGGGCAAGGGAGCTGCGATTTTTCGCGTCAAGCAGCCCAGCGGAAGCGAGGGCTTCGCGCACGGCCGGGATGGCCAGACGGGAGGCGCGGGACAAACGGCGAATCGTTTTGGCGGGAAGGCCGGACAGCTCCGGAAGATGCGCACTAGCGGCGTGATGACAACGGCAACCGGAGGTGTCGAAGAGATCGAGTTGGGCCTGGGCGTCACATCCATTGATGAGGGCATTCCAGGAGGCGGAAAGGTTTTTGCCGAGCGGGGTAACCGCGCCCCAACCGGTAACGAGAATACGACGGCTCATTTTTTATTTTCGGTCATCCTGAGCTTGTCGAAGGATCTCTTACTATTTTATCGGGGACGGGGGGCTAAGGAATGGTTAAAGATCCTTCGACGGCGCCGAGACAAGCTCGGCTGGCTCAGGATGACAACGTTTTTATTGGAACACGCCGCGATAAATCGCGCGGGCATTCACGGCGCCGCCCTTAAAATAAAACGTGGGTTGATAGGAAAAAGTGCGGGTGGCCCCGTCATACTCGAGTTTTTTCGGCCCGTTGGTGTAGTTGGGATCATAAACTTGATAATGGAAGCGTGCGCCGTCACGCGCGCCGGCAAAGACGACGACGACGTGGTTGATGTCGAGGCTGGGAAAGTTGTAGAGCCAGACGATGGTCGGATGTCTTCCCTGGAGATCGCGAAAGATTTCGTCGTTGAGGCGCGCTTCGGTCTCGCGATAAACGGGCGCGACGATCGGCATGTTGCCGGCCCGAAAATAGACCGGCCAGCCAAGCCCGATGTTCGCCTGGAAGACGCCGGGATCGGCGGCGCTGATTTTGCGCAGATTGGAATAGCCGGGAAAAACGATGCGCTGGTTTCGCGGCAATTCCGGCAACCAGACGGAACGCGCGGTCACTTGGCGTATGCGTTGGGCGAGTTGATCGCGCGGCAGCGACGGGGAACTGGGATCGAAGCGGGCGAATTTCCAAAATTGAACGGCGGCGCGGGTTACCACGAAACAACGGCGGGTGTAATCGCGCTTTTCCGCCGTTGCGTGCGACGATTCGGATTGGACGGAACCGTTGACGTAATTCCAGACGGTTTCGTTGGCGAAGGAAAAGGTGTCGGTGTCGTACCGAAAGGCGCGCGACGCAGGCACCGTCGACGGCTCATAGGCCAGGAGCGCCGAAAAACAGAGCAGGGTAATCAGGAGCGCGCGAGGAAGGATTTTAATTGGATGAGGCATAGCGTGTCGGGACAGGAACGGGTGCGGGGATGAAAAAGGAATTCGTGAAAGCCATCAGGCAACCTGGGCAGAACCGTTTCGATTTCGGTGGCGTTCATGTGGAAAATGCGGTCGAGGCCCCAAAGGGTATCGGTGGTGTGCCATGCTGACAACCGGCGTCGTCGATTGAGATAGGTCCGACCGAGAGCAGACCAGAGCAACGTCAGCGGGGTGGTGTGAAATGCGTGCGGCCTGCCAAGACGAATCCATCCCTGGTAATGGCGGCCCACCACATCGAGCAGCGCTTGGTAGACGAAGGGGTGAGCGTGCAAATGGTGGTGCGAATTAATGAAGCGGCATTCGAGGCCGGTGGACTGGAACAGCTCCCATTGCCGGGCGACTTCGCGGCGCATCAATTTACGGGATTGGCGTCGAAGGCCAATGCTGAACCCGGCTTGCGCGGGCGAGGAACCCCACGGCCAGCGGTCGGTGGTCGCGGGGAGGGAATCGTTGAGGTGGAGGTGCCAGCCGATTTGGAGAGAGGGATGGGCGCGGGCGAGTTGTACCGCGGCGTCGGTGGCGGGCTGGGCCATCATGAGAGCGGCGCCGGTTAAATTTCCCGAAAGATGAGCGTATAAAATGGCATCGTTGATTTCCGCACTCATTCCGAAGTCGTCGGCGACAAAAATAAGCTCCTTGGCCATGTGCGTATTGTCCGATAGTGTGGCGCATTTCCATGTCCTCGCAAACCCTCATCACTGGCGCCACGGGATTTATCGGACGCCAATTAACCCACGATTTGGTGGCCGAGGGACGCCGTGTGCGAGTTCTGGCGCGCAATCAACGCAAGGCCTGGGACCTCTTTGGCGACCATGTCGAAATCAGTCTGGGCGACGTCACCGATTCCGATTCGCTGACCCAGGCATGCCGGGGCGTGGAGACGATCTATCACATCGCCGGCACCTATCGGTTTGGCCTGCGCCATAGCCGCGAGCTTTGGGAAACGAATGTCGACGGCACGGAAAATCTGCTGCGCGCGGCAGCAGGGGCGAAGGTGGGAAGATTCGTCCATCTGAGTTCGGGGGGCGTGCTGAGAAAGAGCCGCTTCTCTCCTTGCCCCACGTCACCTCTGGAAGAATCCGATTTTCCCACCGCGGCACCACGCTTTTGCGCCTATAAGGCTTCCAAATGGCACTCAGAGCAGCGGGTCCTTTCCTGGACGCGGCGAGGGTTGCCGGCCATGATCGCCAGTACGACCTGCCCGATCGGCAGCGGAGACGAGACCCCCACGCCCACGGGCCAGATCGTCCAGGACTTTCTTCGGGGCCGGTTTCCTTTCCATTGCCGGACCGGGCTTAATTTTATCGGCAACCGCGATCTCAGCCGGGGATTGCGTTTGGTGGCCCAGTCGGGCCAGGTCGGCCAACGGTATCTTTTGAGCGGGGAGAATCTCTGGCTGAAGGAATTCCTCGATCTCCTGGCCGTCGAGACGGGCTTGCCGGCCCCGCGCATTGGTCTGCCCAACGCGGTGATTCAACTTATTGGCGGCGCGGGTGAACTGATCGATTTCCTTAATCCCCGCAGTAGCAGCGCCCGGGTTTGCCTGGAGACCGCTTTGCAGGCGGGACGAATGCAGTTCTTCAGCAATTCCCGGGCACGAAACGAGCTTGGTTGGAAACCTACCGGCTCGATCCAGGACAACATTCGCGAAGCGGTCGCGTGGTTTCGAAACGAATCCGAAGTTGAACTGGACCCGGTCGCCACGTCGTCGGTTGAATCGCATGTGCAATGAAATCATCCTGGCCCTTTGGTCGTGCGCCGGACTGACCTGGTGGATCATCGCCTGGCGGTTGGTGGCCAGCGACGTGCGAAAGAAGAAAGCATTACCGGCGTCAACCGCAGGGGAAACGCTGTCCGTCTTCAAGCCGCTGCCTCCTCTGGGTCCCACCGGCTTGAGGTTGGTATCGGCTGGACTGGAATCGTTCGTCCGACAACTCGATTCCGACAGCGAATTGCTCCTCGGGATTCACGAAGCCGACCGGGTTTTTACGACGCCCTTTATCGCCCGATTGTGCGAGCAGTATCCGCAGGCGCGGCTGGAAGTCATTTTCCGCGTGGAACCGGACGATGCCGCCAATCCCAAGATCGCCTGGCAAAGAATTCTGGCAGCACAAGCCGAGGGTGAATGGTGGTTGTGGAGCGATGCGGATATCGTCGCGCCAGCAGGCTTTTTGCAAGCCGCTCGCCAAGAATTCGCACATTGCAAGGCAAGGATGATGACGTTTCCTTACGTTGTCGGGAATGTTCACCACCAACCCGCGCTGCTCGAAACCCTTTTTGTAAATGTCGAATTTTATCCCGGCGTGCTCCTGTTGCGCAACCTGGGTCCGGTCGATTTCGGCCTGGGGGCGGCGATGCTTTTCCGGCGCGACGATTTTATGCGGGAGATCGACTGGGACGAAATCGGTTGCTGGCTGGGGGATGACTTCGTGCTCGGCCAGCGCCTTCAGCCCGTGGAAATCGGAACAACCACGCTGCAAACGGTGCCCGCCGCCACGACGTGGAGCAATGCCCTGGCGCACGATTTGCGATGGGCGAAAACGATACGGTGGAATCGACCGGTCGGCTCATTCGCGCGGATTGCCATCATGCCGGTGCTCGGTTGGACGATCGCCGTGGCCCTGCATCCTTTCGACTATTTTACCTGGCTTGGCCTTCTGGGCATGATTCAAGCTGAGGTCTTTTTCGCGGCGATCATCTGTCGCTATGCGGGTTGCCGGCTCAATTTGGGTAATATGCTATTGACCGAACTTTGGATACCGTGGCGGATCGTTTTATGGTTCTTGTGTTGGTTGCCTTGGCCGGTCTCGTGGAATGGGAAATTGTGGCGTGGGCCTCGCGTAAAATCGGAACGCGAGATCGACGATCAACCGGAGCAGTACCTGCCGGAAGCCGTTGACAAGCATGCCAGGAAATCCGATCTTTTTGAACATTAAAGGGGTTTAGGGTGATGTTGCATTCTTTCGTATTGTACCGGGGCGAGGACGTGTCATGACGGCATTGCCACCGGGAGTTGGTCGATTTTCCGACATTGCGGAAGAAGGGTCTGTGCTGGAACAAAAGGCAGGCTCGGTGCGGGACGAGGTCTTTGGGCGCGAGGTTTTTGTCCGCGGCGTCGTGGAGGTGTCCAACTTTTGCCGGCAAAACTGCCACTATTGCGGCATGCGCCGGGACAACCGGGACTTGAAACGCTTTCGGGTTGAACTGGAATCGTTGCGTGAACTTGTGCGGCACGGATTGCCGGATGTCATCACCGATCTCAACATCCAGACCGGCGAGGACACGGTGGGCGACCGCGAGATCGTTTTGCCCCTGATCGAGACGATTCGAAAGGAGAGGCCGCAACTGGGCATCAGCGTTTGCCTCGGGACGCTCGACCACAAGCTTTACGATGAGCTCAGGCAGGCAGGCGCAACGTACTACATTATCAAGCTCGAGACGGGAAACCGTGACCATTACCGGGACGTCCACGCGCCGGGCACGTTCGATCAGCGCATCTCGGCGATTCGTTACCTCGCGGCGACGGGCTGGTCGGTTTCGTCGGGTTTCATTTTGGGACTGCCCGGCCAAACTGCGGCGCACATCGAGGAGACGCTGGATTTGCTGGGCGAGTTGCCGCTGGCGGGAGCGAGCGTGAGCCCCTTCATCGCGGGAGAGCAGACGCCGTTTGCCGGCCAGCCGAGCGGTGATTTTGAATCGACGATCGGTTGCATCGCGCGATTGCGGCTGCGGAATCCGCTCTACATTATTCCCGCGATCAGCGCGCTGAATATCGTCAGCGAGAACGGCTATGTCCGGGCGTTGCGCGCAGGGGCAAACCTGGCGACGATCAACCTGACGCCGTCGATCAATCGCAACGACTACCTGCTCTACAAGCGCGACCGGTTCATCATGCACGAACAGCGGGTCAAGGATGCGATCGAGCAGGCCGGCTGTGCGATCAGCAAAGTGAGTGTGGCGGAAACGATGGCACAACGAAGGGCGTTGGAATCGCTGCGCCAGATCAGAGCAGTTGCTTGAGGGCTTCGGGGCCTGCCTCGGTCGCGAGCAAATAACTCATATGGCCATCCGACCAAGCGGCGGTGGACCATTCCTGAACCTGATTCATTTCCGGCCCGTTGTTGCCGGGTGGATCGGCGAGAGCCGCTTCCTCGATGACGAAGAGATGGGCGATGCCGCCGCCGGCCAGCGCGAAACAAATCAACGAAACGCCATGCCCGTGCACCAGGAACTTCTGGCAGCCCACGGTTGAAAGGGCGGTCATCTTCACGGGCAATGTACCGACCGGGGCGTTCCGTTCCCTGAGCCAGGCGGTGATCTTGTCTTGATCCGGCGAAGTCATTCCCAGGGGCGGCGCGTCATGATTGAGCATGGGAAGCACCATGGCGGTGTATTCGGCGCGAGGCATGGGAGCGTGAGCGGAAATTTCGAGGGAAGTTCCGACCACGCAAAGAACGGCCACGGCCGCCGCCGCCGCGAGCCAGTAGGAAAGTTGAGGCCGGGGCGTGAACTGCACCACCTTGCGCCCGGCGAGGATGGAATCGCGCAACCCGCTGGGAACGGGGAATTCGGTGACCTTGGCCGCCACTTTGCGATCAAAGGCCTGTTCCGCTTCCCACCACGCTTTTAATTCCGGGTCGCTTTCGACATAGACGAGGGCCTCGATCACGATCGGCTTGTCCGTGTTGACATCCTTCGGACGGAGCGACTGGAGGACCTGTCTGGCTTGTTGTCTATCCACGAGAGTTGCCTCCTTTCATGTCGCGCATCGGCTTGCGCACCAGGTGAGGATCCTTGTGCACCGGACGCGACTGACGATGCAGGAACGCCTGCTGCAATTTTTGTTTTCCGCGGGACAAACGCGACATCACGGTGCCGATCGGAACTTCGAGGATTTGCGCGATCTCGTCATAGGAATGTTCCTGAAGATAAAAAAGAATGAGCGGCGCCCGAAAAGTTTCGTCGACGGTTTGGAGAGCTTCCATGACCTGGGCCGACTCCAGGCAGTCGACCGTTTCCGGCATGGCGGCGGGCAATTCATTTTCGACTTCGGATAGCTCCTCCTTCGGCCAGCGCAATTCGCGACGGCGGCTGGAGACAAATTCGCGGTAAAGGGTGGTGAAGAGCCACGACTTTACTTTGGAAGCGTCGCGCAGAAGATGCCCCTTGGTGGCCCAGATGGAAAACGTCTGTTGCGTCAAGTCGCAGGCGTCCGGCTCGTTGCGGGCCAAGCTGAAGGCAAAGCGGTAAAGCATGGGATAAAAGCGGTCGACGATGTCTTCGAAATCGAGAGAGTGCATGGCGTCAAACCGTTGTCGGCATCGACAAGTCGCGGCGTATTATCACGGGCGGATAATCCGGGACTTTTTATCTTTCGTCACCCTTTTTATCCGGCGCACCGTGCGCACTCTTTTTAATTTCTCTGCGGGTAGGACGCACGCGGAGACAGGTTTATTCCTCCTAAATAAACGGCGACAAGGAGGTAAAGCTGGAGAGCGCGTGAAAGCTGGGTTCGCGTGGAGTGGCCAGAGCGATCGGCGTCCGTTCAGCCCACTCGATCAAAAAGCGGCAGAGTGTGACTTTATCCGGCAGGTGGGCCTGTTCATCAGCTCGGGAAATGAAGCCGAAACCGGAGCCGTAGGCGCTGCCGTTGAGCACGCATGCGTCGGTCAGGCAATCGTTCATCTGGCGCCGGCCCTTGGCTATGACGTCGTTGACTGTCCCTTCGAGTTCATATTTCCAACCGACCAGAACCGAAGCGGGAAACATTCTGCGCAGCGACGCGATCAATTTCGGCGCCGGTTCGAGTGTCATTTTCAAAACGCCCGTTCGGCTGGAGATTTTTTCATCTTCGACCGGAACGCCCTTTTCATCGGTGATTTCGCTGACGCGGAAATCGCAGAGCGCGGCGGCGTGGAAAACAAGGGACGCTTCTTCGCGCAAGGGCAGCGCCTGCAAGCCGGTGGCAAGATCGTCGTTGGTGGAAAACGGAATCACTTCCACCGGCCAGAGCGGAGGTGGAAAAGTTGAGGCGACTCCGCGAAAGCAAACCACTGAGTGGCCCGCTTCTCCGAAGCCTTCCGCCAGGAGCGTGCCAAGCTCGCCGGTGGAGAAATTGCTCAGGCGCCGCACCCGATCTAGTGGCTCATAACTGGGGCCCGAGGTGATGACGATTCTCATAAAGCTGAGTCTACTCATCCTTGACGCTTCGGAAAGGCTGGAGGTTGCAACAAACGTGTGAAATCGCCGCGTGAATATTCCTTATCCGATTTTGGCGGGATTCGAAATTTTTACGGCACCATACGGCCTCGCGCGCGCCGCTCGCTTGGTCGATGTTATTTATGTATCGAGTTTTTCGGGTGGGCGGGTGCATACTGAGGGTTCCTCTTTCCGTGGTTTGTTTGTAAATCCGCCTTGAGTGTCGTAATTTTTTGATCGAACTTCATGCCATCTCCTTGCGTCCAAGAGGTATCCATGTCTGAGCCCGTTCCCCGCATCGCGCCCTGGGAAGATTTCGCACTTAAACTGATTGCGGTTTACAAGCTGTTCCACGCTCTGTTTTTCACCGCGGTGGGTTTTGGCCTCTTGCGGCTTCGCGGCCATAACGTCGTCGATTTTCTCAACGCGCATCTTATTATTCCGTATCACCTCAATCCCGAAAACCGGGTGCTCTACTGGCTGCTGGACAAGGCGGATGCGTTGACTTCTCACCGGCTTCTTCTGCTGGGTTACGCCGCGTTCTTTTACGCCGCGCTGTTTGCCGCGGAAGGAATTGGACTTTATCTGCGCAAGCGTTGGGCGGAATACCTCGTGGTCATCGTCACGGGTTCCCTTCTGCCGCTGGAATTTTACGAACTGATCATCAAAATCGCCTGGTGGAAGTTTGCCGCCGTCGTGGGTAACATGCTCATCGTTATCTACCTCATTCATCGCCTGCTTTTGGATGCACGATTCAAATCCCAGGAGGAAGCCGTTGGTAAGAAAGAACCGGAGACGCCGCTGCCGCCCGCCTCCAGCCGCCACAAGCCGGTGGCCAACCAGTTGCCCTGAGACGAGCTGTTGCTTTCAAAAACGTTTTCATGAGCGACTTCAAACCGGAGCTTCTGAGCCATTCCCGTCGCTCGCGGCGCCAGAAAGCCACGGCAAACTTTCGGGTCTGGTTGCTGGCGGGCACGCTCATTGCCGGCATCTCGCTGGTCACGCTGGTCTATCTTTACTACAGCACGCGCGCGAACCTGATTAACATCGACGTGGTCCGGAAGATGCCGAAGGCGTCGATTCTTTACGATTATCAGGGCCGGCCATTCAGCCGTTTCTTCGACGAGAATCGCGTGGCGTTGCCGACCGATCAACCGGTGCCGAAGCTTCTGGCCGAGGCCGTCGTGGCCACGGAGGACCGCCGGTTTTACGAGCATGGCGCGATCGATCCTTACGGCATGGTGCGTGCCGCGGTCACGAACCTGATCCATCGCGGCGGACGGCAAGGCGCCAGTACCATCACGCAACAACTGGCGCGCAACAGCATCGGCCAGATGCAGCGGACCTACGACCGCAAACTGCTCGAGATCTTTCTCGCCCATCGCATCGAACTGGCCTTCACAAAGCAACAGATTCTCCGCTATTACCTGGACCGTATTTATTTTGGCCAGGGCCTCTATGGCGCCGAGACGACGGCCAATGCTTTCTTCAGCATCCCGGCGAGCAAACTTAATCTCGCCCAGTGCGCGTTGCTGGCGGGGATGATTTCGAGCCCCAACGCTTCCTCGCCGTGGAAGGATATCGACATGGCCAAAGCCGCGCGCGACCGGGCGTTGGAGCGAATGGTCAAGGCCGGATACATTACCGAGGCTGAATCCGATCAAGCGAAAAAGGCTCCACTTTCGCTGCGGCCCCGGCCCGACTTCGGCGGCGGTTTTGCCACGAGCGAAGTACGACGGCAGCTCGAATCCATTCTCGATTCGACGACCGTCCAGCAGGGGGGACTCAAGATCTTCACGACCATCGACGCGCACCTGCAAGGCGTGGCCGAAAACGCGCTCGCGGCACGCATTTTGGAAATCGAGAAGGAGAAGGGCGAGACGCACCCCAATGGTTATGGCGATCCCAACACCGGCTTGCCCAATGAGGATGTGCTCGAGGGCGCGTTCTTTGCCATGGACCCCGCCAATGGCGCGATTCGGGCGGTTGTTGGGTCGCGTGACTTCGCGCTGAGCCAGTACAACCGCGCGATGCAGGCGCGGCGACAGGTCGGTTCGACGCTGAAGCCGTTGATTTATGCGACCGCTTTCGCGGAAAAAAAGATGTGCCCTGCCAGCGCCGTCGATGCTTCTAAATTTGATTTGACGAAGGCTCGAAATGGCGTCGTGCCGGAGGGTGATTCCCCGGATCCGATCCGCATCAACGACGCGCTAGTCCGTTCCGACGATCCGGCCGCGGTGCGCATGGGGATCATGATTGGCCCCGATCTGCTCAACTCCTACGCGCATCAGTGCGGCGTCACCTCGGAGATTCCCGCTTTTCCGTCAAGCTATCTTGGGGCGTGCGATATCAGCCTCAATGAACTCACCGGCATTTATGCCACCTTCGCCGATCAGGGCGTCTGGGTACGTCAGCATATTGTCGTGCAGGTGAAGGACGATTCCGACCGCGTGATCTATCAATTCCAGCCCGAGGGTCATCGTGTTTTCACTCCCCAAATCGCCCGGCAGGTCACGGGTATGATGCAGAACGTACTCGATTTCGGTACCGGCGAGCCTCTTCGGCAGGAGTTCGGATTCACCGCTCCCGCCGCCGGCAAGACGGGTACGACCAACGATTACAAGGACGCGTTGTTCGAGGGATTCACCACGCATCTCGTCGCCGGCGTTTGGATCGGATACGACACCCCGCGCGAAATCATGTCCGGAGGCTACGGGGCCGCGATTGCCCTGCCGGTTTGGGCCAATGTGATGAAGCAGGTGAAGGACAGCTATCCAGCGGCCGACTTTCCGGTTCCTCCCGGACTGACTGAAGTCAATGTCGGAGGCGGATTCTTCAGCCGCGGCGAACGCTATTACCTGACCGCGGAACAGCGCGCGCTGCTTGATGAGGGGCCCGATATTTCCTCTACGGATCAAAGCGACCATCCGCACGGAAGAAGCATCATCGACAGCTTCCTGAATCTTTTCAGATAATAGGGCCGTCCACCGTGGCCGGACGGTGAGCTAATCTCGGAAGGTGGAAAACGATGACCACGCCGAGAACATTTCCCTTGGCGTCGCAAATGGGCGCGGCGCTGTCCTCGACCAGCCATTCCTCGCCCGTGCGCGACAGCAGGAGCGGCTGATCGGCCAGTGCCATCACCTTCTTTTCCACCAGGATTTTGGCCACCATGTCCTGCTCGGCGAGGCGGGTGGTTTTATTGATGATCTTAAAAACGTTGGCGAGCGGCTGGTGCAGCGCCTCGACGTTGGTCCAGCCGGTCAGGCGTTCGGATTCGTGATTCATCAAGACCACGCGGCCTTGCGAATCGGTGACGATTACGCCGTCGCCGATGGAAGTCAAGGTGACTCGGAGCCACTCCTTTTGCTCCTCGAGGTCGGCTTCCGATCTGGCCATGGCGGTATGTCTTTGCTCGATCGTGTCGAGCGCAGCCCGATAGGTCGCATCGAGCGTCATCATATTTTTTCTCACCACATAGGCCACGGTCAGGGCGAGGAGAATTACCAGCGCTCCTCCGCCATAAGCCAACGCCTGTTTCATCTTTTGCACGCGGTAAAATCGTTGGTCGCGCAGGTCCTCTTCCACATCGGTAAACTTGTCGAATTTGCCGCGAATATCGTCGAGCAGAGTTTTGCCCATGATGACCCAGTCCTCGTGCACGGGGATATTTTGGGAGCGGTGAGAGATCACCGTCTTGGCGTGCTCAAACCAGGTATGAGATGCTTGCAGAAGATCGTCGGCCCGAATCGATTGCTCCGGGTTATCTTGAACCAGTGACTTAAGCCGGAGAAAGGCCGGGTCGCTCTGGTCATGTCTCGCATCGTAGGATTGGACGAATGTCGGGTCTCCGGTCAGAAGGAAACCGCGAACATCATTTTGAGTGCTAAGAATGAGATTCTCGCAGGTGCGGGTTTGGGCCAGCACCTGGTAAGAGTGGTCCGACAGTTTGATCACCTTGAAGAGCTGGAAGATGAAAAAAAGCAACAGTAGCGCCGTCAGCAGAATAATCCCCACCGGCCAAAGAATGGCCGATTGAAGAGTCCGGGAAAACCGCGCCGAGTCAGAGTTAATGATCACTGATTTCCGCCTTTGAAAAAGACCTCGCGACCCCGCCGGTGCCCTGGACAAGTGCGCATCGCTTTTACAGTAGAGTGCATCCTCTCAATTGACAACTGGCACAATGTGGGGCGCCACCACCGGAGGGATGCCAGTCACGGACGCAACAATTGCTTGATGACCGTGGTAACTGGAAAAATCCAATGAAAGTCATCACGGCGGTAGGTGGTTGGCGGGTAAGCCGGGTTATAGCTGGAAAGCGTGAGGAAATTCTTGTCGAGCTGGACGTGTGTGATCTTGCAGAGCAGTCCCTGGTTCTTGAGGTTGGCAATGACGGTATCGCCGTTGGTGGGAAGAGTGCCGGGCAGAACGACGGCGATGTCGCCCTCGGAAAATCTCGGTTCCATGGAATCACCACGCAAACGGACGCCGAATGCCTTCCCATCGGCGGCATCGCTCGGCACGACCTCGTCCCAAACCGCGGGGATTTCCGCCGGATTTATCATTTGGCCGGCTTGCGTCCACGAGAGAACGGGCACATTGCGTAAGTCATAACCGGCGGCAGCGGTGACGCGCGGTTTGACCGAGGACGATTTCTCGAGCAGGAAAAAGCGGGTGCGCAGGGCATTGCCGGGAGCCCGGCCTCGCTCGACTTGCGAAAGATAGCTGCGGTCGATGGACAATTGGGCGGCCGCCTCGGCTTGAGTTAGATTCTGGCTGACACGCCAGAACCGAAGTCGCTCGGAAAAGCTCTCATTAGCAGTGGGACCCCAAGACACAGTCTGCAATGTGGCATAAAGCAGACAAATCCGCACGAACAAAGCAGTTAAGTGTTAAAAAGTAATCAATTCTTGTCGTGGCTTGAGCAGGAGTCCCGGCAGTTAATTTGAAGAAATGGGGGGGTAGCCGCATCTTAGCTGCATGACGAAAACTCTTCTCGTGTTGTGCAGTGCCGCTGGTTTGCTCGGAATTTCGACCCTCTCTTCTCACGCCGCCCCGCCGCCGAATTATCACCTCACGACGATCAGTTGGGTCGTAGCCACTCGCAACGATATCGACAAAGATGACCGCTACGTGACGTTGATCGGACGCGTGACCGGCAGGACTGGAGACGAGGATTACTTCTTTACTGATGGAACAGGAACGGTGCGTCTGGACAGCGCCAACTTCGAGTTGCCGATTGGTCCGAAAATTGTGGTCGGTGGCCGGATCGACCAGGCTTACTTGGGTTTCGGGCACCTGGAAGTCGATGTGCGCCGCTGGCACTTCGCGAATAAACCGTAAGGCTAAATCCTTCGTTCAACTTGAGTCGAACGGAGATGGATGGTCTTTCGTTCCAGGTTATGATGCGCTTCGACGAAGCGGACGGTGCCGCTTCGCGCGCGCATCAAAACGGAATGCGTCCTGGCAATGGTGCCGTCGACTTCGACCCCCTTGAGCAGAGGGCTCGTGCTGATTCCGGTGGCGGCGAAGATGATGTTTTCGCCGCGAGCGAGCTCCTTGGACATGAATTGATGCTTCAGCATGTCGCCCCAGCCTTCGGCGATCAGCGATTTGCGCTCCGCTTCGTCCCTAGGCCAAATTTGGGCGCGCATGCCTCCGCCCAGACAGCGTAGGCCGGCGGCGGAAAGAATGCATTCGGGCGCTCCGCCGATTCCCGCATAGAGATTGATGGCGGAGGTTCTCATCGCGGGCGCGAGCGCGGCGGCGATGTCTCCGTCCACGATCATACGTAACGATGCACCTTTCCGGCGGATCGATTCGATGAGGTCCGCGTTGCGGGGACGGTCCAAAACGCAGATGACAACGTCGCGGACCTCCTTGCCCAGAATTTTGGCGGTGACATCGATGACTTCCTCGATGGGCGCATCGATGTCGATCGGCAGGCTTGGATCCTTCATCCACGCCTGGCGGACCTGCAGCGGGTAGGCCAGCTTCTTCATGTAGAAGGCGGGGATATCCTGCAGACAGGGCTTGCCGTCCTCGGAAGGGGCGGAGGCGGCGATACAACTGACGGAGTTCGGCATTCCCTTGCTGACATTGGTGGTACCATCGACGGGATCGAGCGCGATTTCAAAGCGAGGCGAACCCTCCCGCCACGTGCCGACTTTCTCTCCCTTGAAAAGGCCGGGCGCCTCATCCTTGATGCCTTCACCGATCACAACTTCGCCGCACATATCGACCAAGTCGAACATGCCGCGAATCGCGTCACACGCTGCTTCGTCGGCTTTCTCTTTCTGGCCCTTGCCGAGCCATTGGAGAGTGTTTAAAGCGGCCAGCTCCGTGGCGCGTAGGAAATCGATTTCAATCTGCCTCTCGATATCCGGCAACACGGCGGCATTCGGCTTCGTCATGGTAGAACGAGCGTATGCGATGGCTAGCCGTTGACAATCGCCGAATGAGGCTTTTAAGAAAGAGCGGCCACGTGTGGATTAGCAGCCGCCCTAAGCAAGGCGTGAGTTAATCAACGTTGATGAAGACGCGCACCGGTCCCTGCGTGTCCCAGTAGCCGTTATGGCCCCCGTACTTAATATAGTGATGATAGCTGTGATGCTCGTCCCAGTAGCCATAGTTGTCGCGTTGATAATGGTGACGCGAGTCCCACATGCCATCGGCCCGAAGGCTGGCCGTACCGCCGAGGACGAAGAGGCCAGCTGCCACTGCGAGAAGAGTTTTGCTTGCGAATCGATTTTTCATGGTAGGTAAATTAAGCAGACGACGTTCCTAGTTCCTGCATTTTCGGTTTGAGACTGTGTTACAAGTACTTGCGGCTGTGAACTTCAGAAGTTTCCTTAAATTACATGCAGAATGAAGTGCAGAGGCGCTCCGCCGGGGGCAATTTGCAGTGAAATTAGCTGAGCTATGCAGTTGCGGGCGTTACTTCTCACCATGAAAAGCTAAGTGATCCCTCTTGATTTGTCGGCGCGCGATTTTAGCATCATTGATGCTTGAAGCCCAATCCGCGCCGGATCGCGCGACTTTTCCCGCCACATCTTTGACTGAACTTTCCTCCACGTTGCCGACGACGCCCGACGATCCGTTTGCGCCGCTCGATACCTTCGCGCGTCGGCACATCGGTCCGCAACCCGAAGAGGTCGCGACGATGCTGGAGATGCTCGGCTACAAGTCGCTCGACGTTCTGGTCCGATGCAGTGGTGCCGCCGGCGATCCGGCTGCGCCGTCCGCTCGAGCTGCCCGCCGCGAAGGGCGAACGCGAGGCGCTTGAGTCGCTGCGCGGAATCATGGACCAGAACAAGGTCTTCCGCTCGTTCATCGGCCAGGGCTATTACGACACGATCACGCCGCCGGTCATCCAGCGCAACATCCTCGAAAATCCCGGCTGGTACACGGCCTACACGCCCTACCAGGCGGAGATCGCGCAGGGCCGGCTCGAGGCGCTGCTCAATTTCCAGACCATGGTCGCCGACCTGACCGGCCTCGACATCGCCAACGCCTCGCTGCTCGACGAAGCGACCGCCGCCGCCGAGGCGATGACCATGCTGCACGCCGTCCGCGTCAATCCCGGCGGCGCACCGTTTCTTCGTCTCCAACGCGTGCCATCCGCAGACGCTCGATGTCGTGCGGACGCGCGCCGTGCCGCAGGGCATCGAGGTGGTCATCGACGACGCGGCCGAGTTCAATCCCGACTCGTCCTACTTCGGCGCGCTGCTGCAATATCCCGACACCGACGGCGCGATCCTCGACTACACGAAGTTCATCCAGCTGGTCCACCAGGTCGGCGGCAAGGTCGCCATGGCGACCGATCTGCTCGCGCTGACGCTGCTCAAGCCGCCGGGCGAATTCGGCGCGGATGTCGCCGTCGGCTCCGCGCAGCGCTTCGGCGTGCCGCTCGGTTATGGCGGACCGCACGCCGGCTTTCTTCGCGACGAAGGATGAACTCAAGCGCCACATGCCGGGCCGGCTCATCGGCGTCTCGCACGATGCGCAGGGCAAGCCCGCCATGCGCCTCGCGCTGCAGACCCGCGAGCAGCACATCCGCCGCGACAAGGCGACGAGCAACATCTGCACCGCGCAGGTTCTGCTCGCCGTCATGGCCTCGATGTACGCCGTTTATCACGGGCCGGAGGGCCTGCGCGAAATCGCCGAGCGCGTGCATCGGCTGACCGCGCATCTCGGCCGGCGCTCTGGTCGCGCTCGGTTACAAGTTCGGCGCGGAACCGTTCTTCGACACGCTGCGCATCGACGACCTCCGCCAAGTGGAGCGCGCATGAACTGGCGCAGGACGCGGTCGCGCGCGGCATCAATCTGCGCGTGATCGATGCGGACACGCTCGGCATTTCGCTCGACGAGACCGACGACGCGTGGCCGATCTCGACGCGCTGCTCGAAATCTTCGGCAAGGGCGAGGACGACGATCCAGCATCGAGCGCCTGCTGGCGCGATCACGCACGCCGCGCTGGCCGGAGAACTTCCGCCGCACCAGCGCCTACCTCACGCATCCGGTCTTCAATTCGCACCGCACCGAGACGGAGATGCTGCGCTACATCCGCAAGCTCGAGTCGCGCGATCTCTCGCTCTGCACGTCGATGATCCCGCTCGGCTCGTGCACGATGAAGCTCAACGCCACGGCGGAGATGTTCCCCGTCTCGTGGCCCACGGTCGGGCAGGCTGCATCCCTTCGCGCCGACCGACCAGACGCGCGGTTACCAGACGCTCTTCCGGCAGCTCGAAGCGTGGCTGGCGGAGATCACCGGCATGGCCGCCGTTTCGCTTCAGCCCAACGCCGGTTCGCAGGGCGAATACGCCGGGCTGCTGGCCATTCGCGCCTATCACCAGGCGCGCGGCGAGGAGCAACCGCCGCATTTGCCTCATTCCCGTTTCCGCGCACGGGACCAATCCGGCCAGCGCGGTCATGGCGGGCATGAAAGTCGTGCCGGTGGCCTGCGACGCCAACGGCAACATCGACATCGCCGACCTGCGCGCGAAGGCCGACGCAGCACGCGGACGATCTCTCCTGCGCGATGATCACCTATCCCTCCACGCACGGCGTTTTCGAGGACACCATCGTCGAGGCGGCGGAGATCATCCACGCGCACGGCGGGCAGGTCTACATGGACGGCGCGAACATGACCGCGCAGGTCGGCCTCTGCCGCCCGGGCGATTTCGGCATGGATGTCTGCCATCTGAATCTGCACAAGACGTTCTGCATTCCGCACGGCGGCGGCGGTCCCGGCGTCGGGCCGATCGCGGTCGCGGCGCATCTCGCCGATTATCTGCCCGGCCACGCGGTGATCGCGCCGGGCGAGGAGCGGCCGCAGCGGAAGGCGCGGTCAGCGCGGCGCCGTGGGGCAGCGCGAGCATCCTCGTCATTTCGTGGATGTACATCGCGATGCTCGGCGGCGAGGGACTGAAGCGCGCGACGCAGATCGCCATCCTCAACGCGAACTACATGGCCACGCAGCTCGAGCCGCACTTCAAGGTGCTCTATCGCGGCCACTCCGATCTCGTCGCGCACGAATTCATCCTCGATGTCGCGCTCGTGGAAACAGACGCGCGGGCGTCGAGGTCGAGGACATCGCCAAGCGGCTGATGGATTACGGCTTTCACGCGCCGACGATCTCGTTTCCCGTGCCCGGCACGATGATGATCGAGCCGACCGAGAGCGAATCGAAGGAGGAACTCGACCGCTTCTGCGACGCGCTGATCGCCATCCACGGCGAGATGCAGCGCATCGCCTCCGGCGAATGGCCGCGCGACAACAATCCGCTCAAGCACGCGCCGCACACCGCCGCCGTCGTCTCCGCCGACGAGTGGGACCATCCCTACAGCCGCGAACTCGCCGCCTATCCCGCGCCGTGGCTGCGCGAGCACAAGTTCTGGCCCGCACGTCGGGCCGGATCGACAATGTCTACGGCGACCGCAACCTGGTCTGCTCCTGCCTGCCGATGGAAGATTACGAGGCTTGATTACGGCGAACAAATTTAACAGGAAGACATGAAATCATAAAATACATGAAAAAGGCAGAAAGGATCTAAAGATGGCGTCTGCGATGATTCATTTGCTCGTGGGAGTCCCGCTAATCCTCGCCGCATGCTTTATTCAATTAATACCAGACTCATTCTACCCGAACTACGGCGAACGATTCTATTCGAGGGAAACCATCCGCTGGACAAAGGTAGTGAGGAGAGAGGGGATAAGATTTATTTTGCTTTTAATCGGAGCAACTCAGATATGGACGGGGATACGAGATTGGAAGACAAGCTGACGACGATCTTGCTCCTCGTTCCCAAGTGCGGTTTTTGGGGAATGAGGAATGTTTTTATCACATGGTTTTACCAAAAATGTTCCCCTTCATGTATTTCATGATTTCATGTTTTCCTGTTAAAAACTGCCGAACTCCAAAATGACCGCCCACGCCGATGAATTCCAAGCGCTGAGCGATACGCTTTATCACTGGTCGGTCTACGAGCCGTCGGTCCAATGCGAGATCGGCTGCACGGCGCTCAAACTCGCCAGCGGCTGGGTCGTAATCGATCCCGTGCCGCTGGCCGATGCGGCCCTGGAAGGAACTGCTGACGCTGGCGCCGCTGCGCGCCATTTTGCTGACCAACGGCAATCACGTGCGTGATACGCTGGCGCTTCGGCAGCAGTTTAAAGTTCCCGTGGTGACCGCGGCCGATACGCGGCGCGACATCACCGAGCTTCGACCCGATGTCACCCTGTTGCCCGGCGAGTTGCTCTATGGCATCACCGCCATTGCCATCCCCGGTGCGACCCCGGGCGAGACGGCGTTTTATTCGAAGACCGGCGTCATGGTCCTCGGCGATGCCGTGATCAACACCAGCCCGGAGGTCGGGCTTGAATTGCTGCCCGATAAATATTGCACAAACGCCGAACAAAATCGCGCATCGCTTCGAAAGCTGCTTGACTACGATTTCCACACCCTCACTTTGGCCCACGGCGCGCCGGTTATGACTCGCGCCAAGGAAAAACTCAGCGCCCTCCTCAATCCTCCATCATGAAAATTCTTTCCTCCATCCTACTCGTTCTCGCCGCGGTTCTCCCATTGCGCGCGCAATCCACGCCCGATGCGACTACGGTGGACGCGACGACATCCGATACGGCTTCGACGGCTCCTTCACCGCCGCGCAACATCATGCCGCTCTCGATCAATCATAAGCCGAACCCGACCAATCCTCCGGCGGAACTAGCCGGGCCGATCGACAAGTTTTTCAAGGGCCTCAAGGCCGGCGACTACGCCAATTCCTACGAGACCTTCCTGGCCGGCACCCGGCTCGGCGCGCAGAAGGAAAAGATGTCGGTGTTTATCTCCAAAACGCAGGAAGCATTCGGTCTCTATGGCAAGCTCAACGACTACGAGATATATCGATAATTACAGCGTCGGCTCGAACGTCCTCGTCCTGACCTATCTCACCCGGCATGACATCCAGCCGCTGCGCTGGCGTTTCATTTTTTACCGGCCCGACAAGACCTGGCAGCTAATCAACATGGGCTTCGACGACGTGCTGCTCGAGATGCTCGATTGATGGACGCTTCGGAGATTTCTGCGAAATGCCTTCTATACGCCATCCGTCATCCTGAGCTCGTCGAGGGATCAGTTCAGTCCCTCTTAAAAAGGCCAAACGGAACTGATCCTTCGACGAGCTCAGGATGACAGAATCCTAAAAGGGTGAGTTTCGCAGAGATCTCTTTTGGACGGCTGCGGTAAACGTCACCGAACTGTAACATTCGGGACACGAAATCGACACGTTATCCTGTCTGACTACGGCACAATTCTTCCCGAGCTTCTGAAAAGTTTGGAAAGCAAAAGTGCAGTCCGTTCAACTCGGTTTTAAGGAAACAGACCATGGAACTTTTCGGGGAAACAGTCACGTTTGCGGCGGCATTTTTCTTGTTTTTGGCGCTGGCCCTCGCCCTGAGTTTCGAATTCGTCAACGGCTTTCATGATACGGCCAACGCCGTTGCCACCGTCATTTATACCCACACGCTCAAGCCGATATACGCGGTGGTTTGGTCGGGTTGTTGGAATTTGATCGGGGTGCTGGTCTCCGCGGGTACGGTCGCCTATGGCATCATCGCCTTGCTGCCGCACGATTTGGTCATGAACGTCGGGACGGGCGACAAGACGGGAGAATACGTCGGCTTCGCCATGATTTTCTCGCTTCTGGTGTCGGCCATCATCTGGAATTTGGGCACGTGGTATCTGGGCCTTCCCGCCTCGAGTACGCATACCCTGGTCGGCTCCATTCTTGGCGTCGGGGTGGCAAATGCCATCATGAATGGCCACCACTGGACGGAAGGCCTGAACTGGGAACAGATCGACAAGGTGATTTTGGCGCTGCTCGTTTCTCCTATTGTCGGCTTTGGTGCTTCGGCGCTGCTGCTGTTGATGACGAAACTTCTCATTCGTCGAGAGGATCTTTTCAAGGCGCCGGGCAAAGATGAAGTTCCTCCGCCATGGATTCGCGGCACGCTCATTTTAACTTGTACCGGTGTCAGTTTTGCCCACGGCAACAACGACGGACAGAAAGGCATGGGCCTGATCATGTTGATTCTCATCGGCGTGCTGCCGGGCGCGTTTGCGCTGCAAAGTCCATCTGATCCGGCCCAATTCCAGAAAACCGTCGGGCTTTCACAAAAGGCAAACGCCATTTTCCAGAGCCAGGAAGCTTCTGCCGCGCCTGCACCTGCCGCCGTTACGACCCCGTCCACGCCCGCGTCAGCGGAACCGGCTACTCCGCTAGCCGCGATCACGAAACCTAATTTGGGCACCGACGAACAAAAAACGCTCAACGCATTCGTTAAAAACGGGAAGGCCACGCCGGACGTCTATGGCGCGTTCGTCAAGGAAAGCTCGGTGGTGAGCGGCGAGGTCCAAAATCTGCAAAAATTCGAGGACCTGTCCAAGCCCCAGCGCGAGGCGGTGCGCAAGGACATCTATCTGCTGGCGGATGCGCTCGGAAAATTGAACAAATCAAAGCTGATCAACGATCCCGCACAAAGCAAAACGCTCAAGGATTTTCAGACGAATCTGCAAACCTACACGCAATATATTCCCGTCGGCGTGAAGATCGCAGTGGCGTTGGCTCTCGGCCTTGGAACCATGATCGGTTGGAAGCGGATTGTCGTCACGGTGGGCGAGAAAATCGGCAAGGCCCATCTGACCTATGCGCAGGGTGCATCCGCGGAATTGGTCGCCGCCGTCACCATCCTCGGCGCCAGTGTGCAGGGCTGGCCGGTGAGCACGACACATGTGCTCTCCTCGGGTATTGCCGGCACCATGGCGGCGAACCGGTCGGGTCTGCAAACGCAGACACTGATCAACATTGTGCTGGCCTGGGTCTTAACGCTGCCGGTGACCGTTTTCCTGGGCGCGAGTCTGTTTTCGGCCAGCCTTTTCGTGACCTTTCATATTCTGGGCGTTCGTTAGTTCGCTGGCTCAAGCTTGGTCCGTCTTTCCAGCCGTGCCAAGTCCCTCAGGCTTTATCGTCAAGACGACGACCGGCTTGGTTTCTGCCGTTCGCGGCGGAGGCACGAGGAAGTTGTCGGCTCTTTTGAGCTGGACCAGAATCAGCACGCTGACCGCATTCACGACGATGCCGACCGTGATGATGCAGACGCCGTCGAGAAACTCGGGCATGCTTCCGAGTTCACGGCCCTTTTCCATCACAAACAAGCCGAGCGCGCCGAGCATGGCGACAAGGACCGAGCCGATGATCAATGTTCCGGCGAGAAGAAGCACGCGACCCGCCTTCTGTTTGGCGGTGAGCGAATTCAGCGGTGGTGGATTGAATAGATTTAGAATCCAAACCAGAAGGGCAGCGGTTCGTTTGGTCATGAAGGTGATAATGGCATCGGACACGAGTATGTAACGCGATCGCCAGAAAATTGTAACTTGAGGGCTGTCGACTCAAACTGGCATACTACCTCAAGTAGGCATTTGCCTCCCTTATGTGGAGTTATCCGGGTTTTCTCCATAAGATCATAATTGAGGCGATGGAAGCTGACGGCTTCTACCTGATTTATTCCATGAAACAAACAAGCATTTTCGCAGCGGCCAAGACAATAGCATTGGCACTTCTGATTTTCGTCTCAATTTTCAGTCTTCGAGCTCAGGAAACTTTGACTAATTCTCCGTCGGCCACCAACGATGCTGTGGCGCCATCGGGCTCTGTAAGCCAACTGTTGCGAACCGGTTATCAGGACTTATCCACCGGACAGTTCGCGGGTGCAATCGAGAAATTGAGCGCCGCCATCAAATTGGACCCGCGCAACAAAGAGGCCTACCTGTTGCGCGGTTCCGTCTACGCCCAACAAAAAGACTTTGATAACGCCGATGCCGATTACCAAGCCATTCTACTCATTGACCCTGAGAGCTCGGTGGTCAAGTTTGACCGGGCCGAGCTAAAATTCTTACAAAAGAAGTACGATGAATCCCGGCCTGGATTTGTCGAATTGCAACACGACCAACAGGTGGGTGACTTGGCAGCGTACAAAGTGTTCTTATGTGACTTGTTTGGAGGGCACCAAGACCTTGCCGCGACAGAGCTTGCCGCGTTTAACCCAGTGGATGGAAACCCGTCTTATTATTTCGCCAACGCCGCTTGGGACTTTGTTAACAAGAAGCCCGACGCGGCCCAGGCATGGCTGAAGTCTGCGCGATATATTTACGCCAGTTCTCCCCGCAAAATTAAGAATTACACGGCCACGCTGGTAGATCTCGGCTACATCCCGCCAGAAGGTCCTTCTACGCAATAGGTCCCTCTCAATTAGACCCTTAGGAGGTTGCATAGAGGAGGCTGCATAGAGGAGACTGGCATAGTTTATCGGGCAAGCGTCAGGCCGCGAATCGCTGTACCGCGTGCCTTCTCTCCTCGTGGAGCATCCCCATCCCCGTCAGTCGAGAGAATGCCTCGTAATAGACACACAAATGTAACCATTAACTTCTTTGTGGGCCCTCGGAGGGAAACTATTCTCTCCACCCGCGTATTGGACTTATGCCTTGGGCCCCTATGAACCTTTTTCCAAATTATCACGATTTTTTCGCCTGGCGGAAAGAGCCGGTGGTCGTGTTGATGGGTTCTCTTGCTTTTTTGAGCTGGCCGTTGGTTGCGCGAGCAGTGCCCGCTGACCCCTCTAATCCCACTTCTCAAGCCAATAGTGAGCCATCAAATCCGGCCAGGGCGCCGCAAGGTTCGGGTGCAGGTGGACAGACTCAGGTCGAGCCCCA
Source organism: uncultured Verrucomicrobiae bacterium (assembly GCA_963812985.1). Taxonomy (GTDB): domain Bacteria; phylum Verrucomicrobiota; class Verrucomicrobiia; order Methylacidiphilales; family UBA1321; genus JABDGH01. The sequence continues at coordinate 391,535 of CAWEXI010000005.1, read as the reverse complement.
TTTTTATATCAAGGAATATCAAGTCCAAGGCGGCGGTCATTTGTTGCCGCGGGTCGAGGTGGAAGCGGCGGTTTATCCCTATCTCGGACCGTATCGAACGCGGGAGGACGTCGAACAGGCTCGTGGCGCGCTGGAGCAGGCTTATCGAGACAAGGGATACCAGACCGTAACGGTGGAAATTCCCCCGCAGAACGCGCAGGGCGGAATCGTCAAGCTACAGGTCATGCAGGGCGAAGTCGGGCGCTTGCGAGTCCATGGTTCGCGCTATTTTTCGATCGACCAAATCAAGCGGGAGGCGCCCTCGCTGCAGGAAGGCCAGTCGCCCAATTTCACCCAGGTCACGCAGGACCTGCTCGTGCTGAACGACATTGCGGACCGTCGGGTGACGCCCACGCTGCGCGCGGGCGAGATCCCCGGCACGGTCGATGTCGATCTGAACGTGAAGGACACGCCGCCGATTCACGGCAGCCTCGAACTCAACAACCGCTACAGCGCCGATACCACACCGCTGCGGGTCAACGGCTCGGTGAGCTACGATAATCTCTGGCAGTTGGAGCACTCCATCGGGTTCAGCTTTCAGCTCGCGCCGGAGGATACCAACGAGGTGCAGGTTTTCTCGGGCTATTATCTCGCCCGCATTCCGGATGTGAGCTGGCTCAGTTTCATGCTTCAGGGAACGAACCAGGACAGCAATGTCAATACGCTCGGCGGCATTGGCGTGGCGGGCAAAGGACAGGTGCTTGGGGGTCGCGCCATCTTCTCGCTCCCGCACGCAAAAAGATTTTTATCACTCGGTCAGCCTCGGCTTGGACTACAAGCATTTCACCCAGGATGAGACCATTGCCGGGACCGAGTCATTGACCCCGGTGCGCGTATTATCCATTGAGCGCGGCCTACAGCGGAACCTGGATCGGCAAGGGATACGAAACCGACCTGAATGCCAGCGTGAACCTATCCCTGCGCGGCTGGGGCAGCAGCGACGCGCAATTCGATATCAATCGCCACGGCGCCACCGGCGATTTCATCTACTTCCGCGGCGACCTCTCGCACACGCGCGATTTGCCGGAAGGATTCCAGTTTTTCGTCAAGGGACAGGGCCAGGCATCGAGCGAACCACTGGTCAACAGCGAGCAATTCAGCGGAGGCGGCTTGGGCACGGTGCGCGGTCTATCTCGAGTCGGAAGAGCTGGGCGATAACGGCTTGCTGGGAACGGTCGAATTGCGCACGCCATCGCTGGGCGAATTCCTGGGCAAGACGGTCGATGAGTGGCGTTTCTATGTGTTCAGCGACGGTGGTGTTTTGACCAATCGACGATCCGCTGCCCGAAACTCCCTACCAATATAATCTGGCCAGCGTCGGCGCGGGTACGCGCTTCAAAATGGTCAATCATCTCAATGGCTCGCTCGATATCGGCGTGCCGATCGTCGTCGATTCGCTCGAGTCGCAGGTACCGTCCAATGCTTTTGTGGAAAATCCGATTCTGGAAAGACCCTATGACGCGCGCCTGACCTTTCGGGTCTGGGCCGAATTCTAAAAATATGAAACGAGCGATAAAAAATCTTTTCAAGGTGCTGCTGGTCGGGGTCGCTGCCAGCCTGGCGTGGTCGGGCACGGCGCAGGCATGGTGGAACCACGACTGGACGATGCGCAAGAAAATCACGATCGATACCGGCACGACCGGCGAAGCGATCGCCGATCCCATCGGCACGTCGCCGGTGCTGATCCGGCTGGCCGATTTCGACTTCGGCGCGGCCAAGGATGACGGCAGCGATATCCGCATGATCGCCGACGACGACAAGACGCCGCTTGCCTTCCATATCGAGAAATACGATTCGCTCCTCGGCGAGGCGTTCGTCTGGGTCAAGGTTCCCGACCTCAAGCCGGCGCGCGCAGACCACGCTCTGGCTCTACTACGGCAACCAGGGCAACGATCACCATGCCCGGCGGCGGCGACTCCAAGGCGACCTACGACGACGACACCGCGCTCGTCTATCACTTCGCCGAGAGCGCCGCGCCCGCCGCACGATTCGTCCGGGCAACGGCAACAACGCGCAGAATCGCCGGTCGTCGACGACGGCTCGCTCATCGGGCCGGGCCTGCGGCTCGACGGGCAAGACTGCCGGTGACCATCCCGGCTTCGCGGTTCGCTGGCCTGGACCGATGGCGGATCGCCTGACCTGGTCGGCCTGGATCAAGCCGGCCGCGCTGCAGCCGAACGCGATCATCTTCAGCCGCCGCGATGGCGCGAAGGATTTCGTCGTCGGCGTGGACAACGGCGTGCCGTTCGTCGAGATCAACGGCGCGCGCAGCAGCGCGGGCGCGCCGATCGCGGCCAATTCCTGGCATCATCTCGCGGTCGTCGCCGACGGCGGCAAGATCACGCTTTATCGTCGATGGCGCGTCGTACGGCGACGTTGAGCGCGCCGCTGCCGGCGCTCAATACGCGCCTCGACGATCGGCGGCGATACGCCGCCGGATGCGAACGCGGCGCCACAGCGCCGTTCGTCGGCGAGATGGACGAGCTCGAAATCTCCAAGGTCGCGCGGCCGCCCGGCTTCGATCAAGTTTGCCGCGGTCGAGCAGGGCGCCGATTCGGCCAAGCTGCTCGCCGTCGGCCCGGACGAAGCGCCGCCGGCCGGCTGGCTCAGCGGCGCTTCGGCCTCTTCGGCGTCATCCTCAAGTCGGTCACGATCGACGGCTGGGTCGTCATCGGCATCCTCGGGATCATGTCGGTCGTCAGCTGGTACGTGATGATCACGAAATTTTTCTACGTGAATCAGGTCCAGAAGGGCAACGAGCTGTTCCTCAAGGAATGGCGCCAAGTCGCGCCGGACCTCACCGCGCTCGACCACGACGAGTCAGCACGGGGCAAGTCTTGGCGGACGCGCGGGCCCGAGGGTTCAGAGGCTCATCGCCAATTCGCCGCTCTATCGCATCTACCACATCGGCTCGGAGGAAATCGGCCATCGCATCGTCGACCGGCCGCGTGCTCTCGATCGCGCTCGATCCAGGCCATCCGCGCCAGCCTCGACGGCGGCTACGTGCGCGAGAACCACGCGCTCAACGACGGCATGGTCTTCCTCACCATCTCCATCGCGGGCGGGCCGTTCATGGGTCTGCTCGGCACGGTCGTCGGCGTCATGATCACGTTCGCGGCCATTGCCGCCACGGGCGAGGTCAACATCAGCGCGATCGCGCCCGGCCTCGCCGCCGCGCTGGTCGCCACCGTCGCGGGCCTGCTCGTCGCGATCCCCGCGCTGCTTGGCTACAACTACCTCGTCTCGCGGATGAAGACGGTCGTCGAGCGACCTGCAGATCTTCATCGACGAATTCGTCACCAAGATGGCCGAGTTCTACAGCGATGCGGAATCCGAAAACGGTGCTGACCGAAAGGAACTGACCCGTATGTCCATGAAAGCCGATTCCGAGGGCAAAGCGTATGACGACATCAACGTCACGCCGATGGTCGATCTCTACCTCGTGCTCCTCCTCATCTTCATCATCATGACCACGGCGGGCCTGCAGGGCCTGAAGGTCAACCTGCCGAAGGAAAGCGCGGCGACCAGCCAGGCCAAGAAAAAGATCCAGGCGATCACCGTCACCAACGACGGCAAGATCTTCCTCAACACCGTGCCGGTCACCCTGGCCGAACTGGAGCAGCATCTCACCGCGCAGAAAGCGCAGACCCCCGATTTGCCCGTCGTCGTCCGCGGCGACAGCAAGGCGCAGTACCAGGGCATCATGGATGTGCTCAACGTCTGCGCGAAACTCGGCATCACCCAAGTCGCGCTGGCGACCAAACCGCTCAAGGGGCTCTAAACGAGATGACCATGAACGATCATCCCGGCCATCATTATCAGGAGGCTTTTTCCATGGTTTCCGTGGACCGAGAGTTGCACCGGTATGACTGCGATGTTTATGGGCGGCCTCGTTTTCTGTCCCGGTACGAAGTCATGCTGCACGGTTTGGCCCGTCCGGTGGCCCTCGGGGTAATTCTCGGATATTGCCTGACGATTTCGGTGGTCGCGGCGCATGACTATGGGCTGCTCAATTTCCAGGCGAAAATCCAGCGCGCCCACGCCACCGCACGGAGGACCGCACCGTGAGCTATCAGGACTACTCGGACGAGCAGCAGGAGGGTGGTTTCTTCAAGCGCAACCGCATCGCCATCGCTGTGGGCCTGGTGCTTGTTCTCATCATCGGCACGCTTGGAGTCCTGCTAAAAATGTACGGAAAAGTTCCGCCGCCGCGCAAGCCCGAGGAAATCGTGATTCACCTCCAGCCCCCGCCGCCACTTCCTCCACCCCCGCCGCCACCGCCGCCCCCACCCCCGCCGCCGCAACAGAAATTTGTTGAGCAACCCAAGGACTTGAAACCCTTGGAGAAACCGAAGGACGAACAGAAAGCACCCGATAAACCCCCCGGCCCGCCGTCCCCACCGGCGAGTGGTCCTCCCTCGGATTTCGGTCTCGGCGGAAATGGCGGCGGCGGCGGTGGTGGTTATGGCGGCGATGGCGGCAGCCGATACGGCCCGTTTGCCGAAGAGGTGCAATCGCGTGTTCAGCAGGCGTTAAGCCAAAACGACAAGACGAAAGATGCCCGTTTGCACGTCAAGGTGCGCATTTGGGTCAGCAACACCGGCAGCATCACGCGCGCCTCATTGGCTGGATCGACGGGCGATCCCTCTCTCGACGCCGCCTTGAAAGACGAGGTTTTAACTGGACTGAGCCTGCCGGAAGCGCCGCCCTCCGATATGCCGATGCCCATTGTCATGATGATTAGTGAGCAACGTCCCAACTGATTCCTACTTTTAACAACATCAATTTCATGTTTTGCATTCCAACTTTTCTGAATTCCTGGCGCGTCCGACTCATTGCTGCTTTGTGGTGTCTCATCGCGACGTTGCCTATGCGGGCGGACGATCCGCTTCCTATACCTACACCTGCGCCCGTGGTCGTAGCCGACTCCGCTCCCACCCTGAATACATCGGCTCCCGTCTTGCGTCCCGTTCCGATGCCCGACGATTCGAGCCCTGCTGGCTCGGGCACACCCGACGCTCCGGCCACGAGCGCCGAACCTTCCGTCGCGGCCACCGCGGCAACTGAAGCTTCAACCTCAACGTCGGCTACAGCCGAACCGAGTTCCACGCCTACGCCGGCCCAAGCGGATGCGTCGGCGCCATCCACGCCGTCTGAAAATGTGACGATCAACCTCATTAATTTGATGGTCAAAAAGAATCTCATTTCCAAGGATGACGCTGCAGCCCTGATCAAGCAGGCGGAGGAGGAAGCGGCGAGCGCGCGTGCGCAGGCGGCCGTTACGCAAGCCACCACGGTCCCGGCCTCTGTGGCTCCGGGCGGTCCCGCCCCTGCCGCCTCGGTCGATACGGATGACGACACCGTGCGGGTCGCCTACGTACCGGATGTCGTGAAAAATCAGATTCGCGATGAGGTCAAGGCCGACGTCATGAAGCAGGCCCAGGACGAACATTGGTCCTCCGCCGACACCACGCCCGATTGGGTCCACCGCTTTCATATCACGGGCGATATCCGTGTTCGCTATGAAGGCGACTATTTTCCGGATGAAAATTCGCCCGGCGAAATCGTGAACTTTAATTCAATCAACACGGGGGCGCCCTTCGATACGAATACCACCACTCTAAAAAGCGGCCTGATCCCGACCTATAATGTCGACCAGGACCGAACCCGTTTCCGGTTGCGCGCCCGAATCGGCGCAGGGATCGATCTCGGCGAGAATTTCACCGCGGGCATGCGGGTCGCCACCGGTTCGGATGATTCGCCCGTCACGGAAAATCAAACCTTGGGCGGCGCCAACGGACAGGGCGGCGACTTTAGCAAATACCAAATCTGGCTTGATCGCGCCTTCATCCGCTATGAGTTGGGCGCCACGGCGCAAAAGGATTTTTCCGTCACCGCAGGCCGGTTTGATAACCCGTTTTTCAGCACCAGCATGATTTGGGCCGATGACATCGGCTTCGACGGCTTCATGGCGCACGGGAAATATCAGGTCGCCGATGGAGTAACGCCGTTCCTCACGGCCGGTGCGTTTCCCATCTTCAATACGGACCTTAATTTCGGCACGAATTCGAGTGTGGCCGGAAATGGTTACAGCAGCGAAGACAAATGGCTCTATGCGGTGCAGGGCGGCACCAACTGGGTCATCAACAAGGATTTCACCTTCAAGGGTGCAGTCGCCTTTTATGATTTCGAGAATATTCAGGGCCAGGTTTCCAGCCCCATTTCACAGGACGAGTTTGCGCTGCTTGGGACGAATGTTAATGGCGACACGGACGACAGCCGGCCCTCGTTTGCCCAGCACGGAAACACCTATATTGCCCTGCGCAACGTTGTGCTCGATCCGACGCTGACCACTCCCACGCCAGTCTATCAGTATTTTGGCCTGGCTTCTCCGTTTCGCGATCTCGCCCTCACCGGACAGCTCGATTACAGCCATTATGACCCCTTTCACGTTTGGCTCGTCGGCGAATATATCAATAATCTGGCCTTTGATCGGAGCGCCATCGAAAGCGAGGGACCGGCGATCCTGCCCGGCCCGCAAAACAACAACAACGGGACCAGTTATGCCGGCGGCAATTACGGTTATAATATCCGCCTTAACCTGGGTGCTCCCGCGCTCGAAAAATTGTGGGACTGGAATGTCAATGTGACTTATCGCTATCTCCAATCGGACGCCACGCCTGACGCCTTCAACGATTCCGATTTCGGCGGTTACATCAACGGGACCAATCTCAAAGGCTATATCATCGGTGGCAATGTCGCGCTGTCCCAACGTATCTGGACAAGTGTGCGGTGGATGAGCGCCGATGCGATCGCCGGTCCTCCCCTAAGCGTTGACACGATTCAAGTCGATCTAAACGCCAAATTCTAACCTCCTATGCACCTCCATCAAAAAAAAATCCTTTTTGTCGTTCTGCTTCTCGTCGCCGCCCTGCTTCTGCCCCGCGCGCTCCAGGCGGATGATGCCGGCGCCCAGGCCACCACCGAATCACGCCTTCGCGATGCCCTGCGCAACACCATGCAACAACTTCAGGACACGCAGGGTCAACTCGCCACGGCGCAGGCGACCCAGGCCCAAAGCGACAAGGACAATGCCGACCTCAAGGCCAAGGTCGATGCGCTCAATGGCCAGATTGCGTCCATGATCAAACAGAGCGCGGACGACAAGGCCGCCTCGGACAAAGCAATTGCGGATTTGAAGTCGCAGAATACCGACCTCACCACGCAGACCGGAAAGCTCAACGCCGCCGTGGCCGCCTGGGAAAAAGACGATCGGGAATATGTGGAGCTCTCCAAGGCAAAGGAAGCGGCCCGTGCCCAACTTGCGATTCAAGTCATTCTCCTGCAGCGCGTCATCGACGATCGCGAGACGAAGAATCTTCAGCTTTTCAGCCTGGGGAACGAGATCCTTACCCGCTACGAAAAATTCGGCTTGGGTGACGCCCTCGGCGCCAAGGAACCGTTCACCGGTCTGACCCGCGTCAAGCTGCAGGAATTGGTTCAGGATTACAAAGACAAGATTTCCGATCAACGCGTCACACCGGGGCAGATCCCGCCATTGCCTCCCGCGCCGCCGGCACAGAAGCCGGCAACTGCAGGGCTGGCTCCTGCGGCGAAAAAGGATGCGACCGAGAAACAACCGGCCACGGCGACCACGCAGTGAATGTAACGATTGTGTGATATTCCTCCTCCACCCCTAGGCTCGCTGGCAATCCCGTCTACTATAAACCCTTGAACACCCACTTCTCCCAAAGCTCAAGACTTGCCGCTGTGCTTGTCGCTCTCTCGTTGGTCGGGAGTTCCAATGCGCTGGCCGGTAATTTGACCAGAGGTGGAATTTCAACGACTCCTTCGGGAGCGGGAGCCTCGACCTCACAAACGGCAACCGCGGCCACGACCATCACGGCGCAAACCTCTCAGGCCACCGCCACGGCGAATCTGGCCCAGATCTCGATGCAGCGCTCGTTGCAATCCTTCCAGGCTTTGCAGGCCCAGTTGGCGATGCAAAATGGGGCGCGCAATCTGGCGATCGGATCGGCCGCCAATAATTTAGGCACGGTAACGCAGTCGCTGCCTACGGTTCTCGATGGTCTTGCAGGCGGGTCCGGCGGCGCGAGCGGACTCGTACCCGGAATCGCGGGTACGGATCCCTCCGATCCAAGAACCATCGCCACCACCGTGCCGGTCGCCGTCGGCGCCGCAGGCACCGCTTCCGTTACTCTTGCGGCCAATTCAGCCATAACGCTCCCGCCCAGCGTCACCGGCAACAGCCAGATCACGGTTTCCGGCACTGGCATGGTCGGAAGCATCACCACCGGTGGAACAATTACGGCGCTCACCGCAGGCGTCCCAACTACCGTCGCACCCGGCAGCACCATCAGCCTGACCAAGTCGGGCACCGTCACTTTTGCCGGTGGTTCGTCCGCGATTCCGTCAAATCTTTCGACTTATACCTATACCGTCCCGATTACCGCCGGCAATCTCACCGGGGCTGCTCCCGTCCCTGGCTCATGGTCGGGGATTGGTGGGTTGACGCAATCGTTTTACACCACGTCAGGTCAGACCACGGTTACGATCACCCAAACTGCGCCCGAAGCGTTCCTCACCTGGCAGACTTTTAATGTCGGTAAGAACACCACGCTCGATTTCGACCAGGGTCAGGGCGGCGGCAGCGTCGGCCAATGGGTTGCCATCAACAAGGTCGCGTCGGGCATTGCGCCTTCGCAGATTCTCGGCGCGATACAAGCACCGGGACAAGTTTACGTGATCAACCAGAATGGTGTGATTTTTGGAGGATCATCGGAGGTGAATGCCGGAGCGCTCGTGGTGGCCTCCCTGCCGATCAACGATAATCTGGCCGGTTATTACAACCCTACCACCGGAGCGTTTGTCCAGGGCCGCGGATTGCTCAACAATCCGGACCTGCAATTTCTCTTTTCCCAGGATGATCTCGCCGCCGGGACCGTGGGACCTACTCCCGCATTCATTCCCGCCGCCGCCCCGACCACGGGTTTGATCGCGACTCAGGACGCTAATGGCAACGCGCAGGTCGGCGCGGCCAGTGGCACCGATGGAGACGTTATTGTGGAAGCTGGAGCGCAGCTCACCAGTCCGACCACCGCGGAACACGTCGGCGGAAAAATCGCGCTTGTCGGAACGAATGTCAGTAACGCCGGCACCATCTCAACCCCCGACGGGCAGACGATCCTGGCGGCCGGTCAGCAGGTTGGTTTTGAGGCCCATCCCAGCAGCACCACCGATGCGGCTGACCCTGCTTACCCAACTCCCGGACCAAGTCTGCGCGGACTCGACACCTACGTAGGGGATGTCGGCAGCGGCGGCGTAGCATCCAATACCGGCACGATCGATTCCGAGCGGGCCGATATCACCCTGGTCGGCAAAACCGTCAATCAACTTGGAGTGATCGAGAGCACGACATCAGTTGCGCTCAACGGGCGAATCGATCTCCTGGCCGATTATAATGCCGTGCCGATCATTCCCATCAGCGCCTCGATTTCTCCCAGTTTTTATCCAAAGACGACGGGAACGGTGAACTTGGGAGCTGGAAGCTTGACCGATATTCTTCCCGAGACTTCCAGCACCGATACGGTGGTTGGCTCCGCGCTGCCGCTTCAGTCGGAGGTGAATATCCAGGGTGCTACCATCGACCTCGCTGCCGGTTCGACTTTATGGGCACCCAGTGCGGCAGTGGCGATTAATGCTGGGACGTGGGTGCAGTCGAGCCCGGGATACGTTTTTGTGAATACGAGCGGTCAAATTACCCTCGATCCACAAGCCATCATCGATGTCGCCGGCTCACAGGATGTCAGCGCTTCGGTGACGGAAGACATCGTCACGGGGCAGTTGCTCGGCACGCAGTTGGCCAATTCTCCGGTGCAGCAGAACGGACCGTTGCGTGGCGCGACCGTGGAAATCAATATGCACGATCTGGTCAATTATGATGGTCAGACCTACGTCGGAACGGCGCTGGCAGACCTTTCGGGATATGTGAACCTGGTTCAACATAATGTGGGAGAGCTGACCACGAATGGTGGAACGGTGAAGTTGTCGGCGGGCGGTGCGATCGATTTGCAGACCGGTTCTCAAATCAATGTCTCAGGCGGATGGATCAATTATCAGGGGGCCGAGGTTCAGACGACCCAGCTTATCACGTCCACCGGACAGATCGTCGATATCTCCAAGGCTCTGCCCAACGTCCTCTATAGCGGCATTGATCATGGCACGACCGTAAGCTCGACGAAGTGGGGCACGACAGAGACCTTCACAAATTCGACGCAGGACGGTACCTCTTACGAGGCCGGGTATATTCAGGGTGGAAACGGCGGCTCTGTTTCCATTACCGCGCCGGCGATTACCGTGGCCGGCAGTCTCAACGGCAACACCGTTTCCGGTACACTCCAGACTTCCCTGAGTACGATAACGACTAATGCCGGGGTGGAGTCATGGATGACCATACCCACCGCCAGTGCACTTTCCCTGGCATTTCAAGGCACGACCGCCAACTTTCTCACATTCTCGTCCGCACCGCCCGACATTGTTTTTCAGCAGGGCAGCGGTCCCAGCGTGGCTGATCCTTTCGCGGGGTCGGGAAATCCAGTGGTCGATCTTTCGTCTGATCTCGTCAACGAAGACGGCTTTGGCGACCTGACCATCATCAATAATAACGCCCACTATGTCTCGGGCAACAGCGGGGCGGTCACAGGAGTGGGCAATATCGCGGTTCCGGTCGGCGTTTCGCTCGACGCCCAGCCGCAGCCGGGCAGCTCGATCACGTTCACCGCGGCAAATATCGAAATTGATGGCGAGGTTAGCGCACCGGCCGGAAGCCTTAGCTTTACGGCGCAAGACACGTCTCCGCTCCAAGTCGCGCGGTTGACTTCAACGCCGGCGGTTGATCCGACGCGCGGCCAATTTACCCTGGGATCGCAGGCGATTTTGGATGCTTCAGGGCTGCTCGTGGATAATCGGGCGACTTCTCCAACCGCGAATACCCTCCCGCTGGCCATTGCCGGCGGAAGCGTCACCATTAAAGGATTTAACGTCGATCTGGCCACCGGAAGCAAAATCAATGTCTCCGGCGGCGCGTCGGTCAGCGCCGGGTTAAGCGTGAGTTACGGCAATGGCGGAAGCGTGACGATCGATGGCGGCGAGGATCCGGTGGTGACTTCGGTTCAAGGAGGCCAATTGATCCTCGATTCTGAACTCGACGGCTTTTCGGGAGCGCAGGGAGGTTCGCTGAGCGTCCTGGCGCCGCTGATTCAAATTGGAGGAAACATGTTGTCCAATGGAGATACGACTTCTTCGGGACGCACTCTCTGGATCAACGAGACGGATGGCAATGGCAACTTGTTGGCTCCTGATTTCTTTGACCAGGGAGGTTTTGATACCTTCGCGTTTACCGGCGTAGGAGCACCCGTCCTCGGAGCAAGCAATCCTTTGCCCGGTGTTTGGATCGCTTCCCAAGCGAAAATAGCGCCGGATCCGGAGAGTCTGCTTATTGTAGAGGGAGCAAACGGTCTCTCGCTTACCACGACGGTTTTGCCGCTGGCGGATCAAGCGCCCGTCTCTTTGTCATTTGCCGTCACTGGTATCACCAATCCCTATCCGACGCCCAAGCTTGTCGTTCGAGGTGACTTGGTGATGGATGCGGGGGCCAGCATTGAACTCAATCCCAACAGCAAAGGAAAGGTGAGTTTCACCGGCAGCACCGTCACTATGCTCGGCCAGGTAACTGTGCCGGGGGGCGCGATCACCGTTAGTGGTGGGAGTACGACGGCAAATATTTTCTTCAATACGATCGACGTCCTGCCCACGGCCGATCTGGGACCTCAGAGCGTCTTATCCACGGCGGGCGCCACGCTCCTTACTCCGAATGACCTTGGTGACCGGACGGGGTCAGTCCTTAATGGCGGCTCGATCACGATTTCCGGCAATATCGTTGCCGAGCAGGGATCCGTTTTGAATGTTTCCGGCGCAAGCGATGTACTCGACGTAACGGCCACGTCCACCAGCGCTTTATTGAATGCCTCCCGCAGCCAGACTTCAGTCGTCCCCACAGTAGAGGACAGCAATGGAGGAACGATCACTTTGAATGGCTCGGAAGAACTCTACGTCGGTTCGACGTTGCTGGGTTATGCCGGCGGCCTCGGCCCCCTGGGCGGTGTTACCTCGGCACAGGGCGGCAGTTTGAATATTTCGTCCGGAATCTTTCTCTCTCCCAACGTTGACCTTGCCTCGCTAAGTCTGGTTGACCAGGCCATCGCCCAGACAGGTTTGATTGTCGTCACTCCCGATGTAACTTTTTATCCCCGGACCGGGCTTGCCGTCATCGGCAGCAACGTTTCAGCGAGCGCCCCGCTTCCGGACACGACCGGCTTTATTGGGTATGGCCATTTTGCCGCGTCGAGTTTTGACCAGAGCGGGCTTGCTTCGCTTACTTTGAACGGCAGCGTTCTCTTCTCCGGTACGACATCCAATCCGGTTACGCTGACTGCCAGCGGTACTTTGGAAATCGCCAGGGGCGGCATCATTCTTGCCGATGATCAAGGAAGGAACAGCGGAGTTCCCATCCAATTAACTGCGCCTTATATCACCTTGGGCGAATCTTTCGTGGGACCATTGGCTGCCAATCAAGTGGGTGGCGTATTTAATTCAGGACAGCAGTTCCTCTTCTTTCAGCCAACGTGGGGTCCCAGCACACTAAGCGTCACGGCTGGAGACCTGGTCGATGTCGGCAACCTTTCGTTGCAGAACATTGGGAAATTAAATGTGAACGTTGGCACCAGCACGACTCCGGGCGATATCCGCGGAGATGGGACGCTCGATGTTGCGGGCCAGATTAATTTCACCGCAGGATCGGTATATCCGACCACAGAAGCCGATTTCAACATCTTTGCCTACGATTACTCCGACACGAACGGGCCTGAATTGGGGTCGGTCACGATAGCCTCGACCGGGGTGACCTCGCAAACCCCGCTCAGCGCAGGCGGCGAGATCAATATCTTCGGTTCGACCATCACCCAGGACGGTGTTTTGCGTGCTCCCATCGGTGGAATTAATCTCGGTTGGGATGGGTCGGGAACCAGCCCCGTCGATTTCCTTTCCGGCGCCGGAACAGGGGGTGTCGGCACACCGGCAACCGTCGATTCAACGCAGAGCCTGACGTTGGGTGCCAACAGCCTGACTTCCGTTTCAGCGATCGATTCCAAGCTCGGCGATCTCACCATCCCTTACGGAAACGTGGCCAACGGAATTTCATGGATCGATCCATCGGGGACAAATATTACCGCGGGTGGCGTGCCGGCAAAAGCGATCTCGATTTCTGCGCTCAATGTCTCGGACGCGGCAAATTCCAGCATTGATATCGCCGGCGGTGGCAATCTTTACGCCTATAATTGGGTTACCGGTACAGGCGGGACTGTGGATATTCTGAATTCCACTACCAGCTTTGCCATCCTCCCTGGTTACAACACGCCCTTTGCTCCTTATTACAGCACGAACACAACCAGCGACTTTGTTAATACCAAGCTGGCGGTGGGCGAGCAGATTTATCTCAACGCCAGCAACGGCCTTCCTGCCGGCACGTATACTCTGTTGCCGGCCGGTTACGCGCTTTTGCCCGGAGCCTATTTGGTGACTCCTCAAAGTGGGTCGATAACCAACAACTCCAGCGTCAATACAGATGGATCCAGCACGGTTTCCGGCTACATGTTCAACGGGCTTGACTCGGCGGCGATGACTCAACCCCTCCTTGCTTCGTTCGATGTCGCTTCAGAATCCATTGTGCACTCACGCGCGGAATACGATAACTTCAACGCGAATAGTTTTCTGGCCCAAAGTGCAGCAGCAGCCAATGCAGCGGTGCCCCGTTTGCCGGTTGATTCGGGGCAGGTGGTGTTTCTCGCCACGGACACTCTAAACATCGACGGCAACCTGACTTCGCAACCAGGCACGGGAGGCCTGGGAGGTTTGGTGGATATCGCAAGTCCCATTGAGATTGACCTGGTCCCCGGCGCCGTGACACCAACGCCGGGTGTTCTCACACTGGATGCGGCCACCTTGCAAAATTTCTCGGCGGCCAGCCTCCTGATCGGGGGCTTTCGTACCGCTGCCGGCGACGCAACGGACGTGACCGTGACTACAAATGATTTGAACGTTGAGTCGGGCGTAAAGCTGACGGGGTCGGATATCATCCTCGTTTCGAACGGATCGTTGACGATTAATAGCGGCGCTGATATCGAGCTTTCGTCCTCGGCGGTCGGCACGGCACAGCCCCTTGTTTTTGGAAATGTTAGCCAGGTGGGAAGCGGTGATGGCGTTCTCGTTCTCGTCAGCAGCGATCCGTCCGCGCAGGTTACCCGTTTGGGCGTGGATACGCAGAGCGACCAGGACGCCTTGGCAAGTCCGCCGTCATTGACCATCGATGCCAACGCTCAAATAGGCGGGTTTGTTAATTCCCAAGGGACCATGACGGCAGCAGGAAGTGTAACGCTTGACTCGACCAATCAAACTTCGATCGATCCGACGGCGATTCTTGCGGGACAAGCCACGAATCTTAACAGCGGTCAGATCAGCTTGGAGTTGAAAAATCAGGGGCCGCTGGTGGTAGGCTCAAACGGACAGACCACCTCCGGGTTGGTGCTTTCCGCCAGCGCACTGCAGAATCTGCAGGCGACCGCGCAATCGCTTTCTCTTTTGAGTTATTCGTCCATCGATATTTATGGCAGTGGGACCATTGGCGGTGCGGCCGTATCGGGCAATTTTCCGGTTGCGAGTCTTTCGCTCCATGCTGCCGAAATCCGCGGCTTCAGCGATAGTGGCGGCGGCGGAAGCGTCATCATCAATGCGCAAAATCTGTCGCTCGACAACAGCCCGAATGGTACGGGCGTGGGTGCGGTTGCCAGCTCGAACGGAAGTCTGACGATTAACGCTGCGACAATTAATCTCGGCGCCAATCAGATGTCCATCGATCAGTACTCCAACGTAATCATGAATGCCTCCGGCGGCATCATCCTTGATCCGGAAACAAAGGTGGTTCAGGCCGACACGACGGTAGTCGATGGTACGGGTGCCTTGATCGCTTCGGATAACCTGACCTTGAACACGCCGCTGACCACCGCAGCTGCTTTTTCCTCCACCCAAGCCCCCGGCAATGAAACGATCTCGGCCACTAGCGGCGCTCTGGTGATTACTTCAACGGGATCTCCTTCCTCTGCTGTCAGTGAAGGTCTTGGCGCAACCCTGACCCTCATGGGTGCGAGCGTCACCGACGGAGGCAACATTGCGCTGCCCAGTGGCAGTTTGACCTTGGAAGCCACCGCGGGCGACCTGACTGTCTCATCAGGAGGAGTTCTGAATGTCGGGGGCACGGCGAAGACTTTCAACGATCTGCTCCAGTACACCAATGCTGGCCAGGTCACGCTGACTTCAGACACAGGTAGCGTTGTCCTGGCGAGCGGATCCACCGTGAATGTCGCCGCGCAATCCGCCGCCGGAAATGCCGGAAGCCTCACGGTTACCACGTCGAGTTCGGCCAAAGGCACCTTTACTGATGATGGCGCGTTGGACGGCCAGGGCGGTACTGGCGGCCAAAACGGCAGCTTCACTCTCGACGTGGGAAGCTTGTCAGATCTCTCTTCCATCGACCCGGCCCTCGAAACTGGCGGGTTTACGCTCTTGCGTTCGATTCGCGTTCGCACGGGAGACGTTGCGATTGACGACACATCAACCGCGCAGACCTTCAATCTTTCGACCGACCAAGGATCGATCTCGGTGACAGGTACCGGAAATATCAATGCCTCTGGGGCGACCGGCGGTACGATCGACCTGGCCGCCGCAGGCAGCTTGACCCTGGAAGATGGATCAGTGCTTACGGTCAAAGGCCAGAATTTCAGCAACGCAGGCAAAGGCGGATCGGTCACCCTTGAGGCCGGCGATTATACCACCGCGACCGCGAATCTTTGGCAGACCAGCGCCGGCAGTGGAGGAACCGAGATCTATACCGGCAACGCGATGATAACCATGGCGCCCACGGCAACCATCGATCTCTCAGTCGCGAGCGTGGATGATATCGTCAATCCGACCACTCGGGCGGCCGCTCTCGCTGCGGCCGCAGCAGCCGGCGATGTCACGGGAACCCTTCACCTTCGTGCGCCGCAAATCGCAGGCGGCGACGGCATCGCGATTACTTCGGTCGGGGGCCAGATCAGCAATGCCAGCAACGTCATCATCGAAGGCTTTTCGGTGCAGGACGCGAACACCGTTGGCACCGCTTCCATTGACAGCCTCGAGGGTAACGCGGAGACCAACGCGAGCGCGTTCATGAACAACAACGCTGCAACCATTCAATCCAATATCCTGACCGAAAATCCTACTCTCGCTGCCGTCATCAACATCGAGCCCGGGGAAGAAATCGATAACACCCAGGGAAGTCTCGTGCTTAACAATGATTGGGATTTATCGACCTTGCGCTACGGAGCATCAGATGCGCTGGCCGTCACCGTTCCCAGCTCCTTTGCCGATGGCATTTACGGTGATGGCGGCGCGCAACTCTCCGCCAAAATCGAGCCGGGTATCCTCACCATCCGGGCCGCAGGCAATGTCATTTTCGATGGCAGCCTGACCGATGGTTTCGGCGACAGCCTCGCTAATGATACTCCCTTCGATCCAAATACCGGAGTCGCTGCTCCCTGGGAAAATACGCTTCTGCAGCCCTTCGCGAACGGGGTTGGACAACAGTCGTGGTCCTACCGTCTCACCGCGGGGGCTGATTTTTCTGCTGCGAATTTCCAGGCTGTCGTGCCCCTCTCGAGTTTGGCGGCCAATACCGGCTCCATTGAAGTTGGTAATTTTGCCCTGACCATATCGGGGCAGACGGTGATCAATCCCGGACAGCAGTCGTTCCTTGCCGATGCCATCGTCAATCCCAATACGGGCGTCAGCCTTTACCAAGTCATCCGGACTGGCACGGGCGATATCACCGTCTCGGCCGGTCGCAATGTGGATTTGGACAACCAGTTCGCGACCATCTACACGGCAGGCACGCAGGCGTCCGCCATCAATAATTTTGTTACTCCGGTTCTTCTCGATGAAAATGACAACGTGCTTTATCCCGCCCAGTACAGCGAGAACGGCGGGAACGTTTCCATCTCGGCCCAGAATGATATCCAGCATCTCACGGAAGACTCCAATGGTGACATCTTTGCTGATACGGAACGGGAACTGCCCAACAAGTGGCTTTACCGCCAGGGCTACGTCGGCTCCAACGGAAGTTTCGGCCAGACCGTCAATGGCAATACGGCCTCCACCTCCTGGTGGATTGATTTCAGCAATTTCTTTGAAGGCGTGGGCGCCTTGGGCGGCGGTAACGTCACTTTGGTTGCGGGCCAGAACGTGGCCAATGTCGATGCGGTGGTGCCGACCAATGCTCGCATGACGGATGAAACAACGCTGCCCGACAATACCGTTAGCACCCTTGCTTCAGATCAGACCCTGGTTGAGCTCGGCGGTGGAAATTTATCGGTCCAAGCCGGTAACGATATCAATGCCGGCGTTTATTATGTCGAACACGGCGACGGTGTCCTGGATGCGGGCGCTCAAATCCTCACGAATGCCACGCGCGCGCCTTCGGTATCGACCCTCGGTATTAGTGGGGTAACGACGGAATCCTCTTTCGACTGGTTACCCACCACGTTATTCCTGGGCGGTCAGCAGACGGACGGAGATGGAAGCAGCTTCACTGTTTCCTCCGGTGGCGATTTATTACTCGGGTCCACCGCCAATCCCTTCCTTCTGCCGTCGGGCATCGGCAATTCCGTCTGGGATAAAACCTACTTCTCCACCTACGACAACACCAGCTCGGTCGATGTCTCCTCACTGACAGGCTCCGTTACGATTCGGGAAGACGCGAGTCAAACGTCCAATGGCGCCACGCAGCCGACTTCCCTGCTCGGTCAGTGGTATGCCGACATTCTTTTCCTGCCCGTCAGCAGCGCACCGACTGCCGCCTCCTATCAGCCATGGCTTGCTCTGGACGAAGATGGCTTGGCCCAGTTTGGCGCTGTCATCGCTCTCCTTCCGCCGACCTTGAATCTCACCTCGTTCTCCAACGATATCAATGTCGTGGGTACGCTTAACCTGACGCCTGCGCCGGATGGAACGGTAAACCTCCTCGCGGCCAATTCGATCAACGCCTTTCAGCCGGTTGGCACTCTGATCAATAATCAAACCGGCCTGACCGAGGATATTTGGGCCTCCAGTGAAATCAACTTGTCGGACGCCGACCCCACCGCCATTCCCGGCGTCAACGATCCCTACGCTCTTCAGTCTCAAAGCGACGTTGGAGATAATGCATCCTCTCTTTCCACCAGCGCCTTGCTCAATCTCTCCCAGATTACGGCCTTGTTTGCGGTTTCTGGTTCCACCACGGGAAAATACGGAGTTCTGGAAACCCAGGAGGCCTTGCATTCCAAGGGCATTCTTCATCTCAAAGATACATCTCCCATTTACCTGGAGGCAGACACAGGCGACATTTCCGGTCTGAATCTCTTCTCGGCAAAATCGGCCCAGATTATTGCCGGACAGGATATCACCGATATCGCTTTCTACCTTCAAAACGACAATTCCACCGATCTCTCGGTGATCGAGGCCGGACGGGACATCATCGCTTATGATCTGACCTCCGCGTTGCGCCAGCAGGTGAATTTAACCACCAGTGTTTACGCAGGTTACACTGCCGGGACACTAACTTTGGGAGACGGCTTCGGCTTGCCCAACAACGGCGATATCCAGATTGCCGGTCCGGGCACGCTCGAAGTTTTGGCGGGACGTAACCTCGACCTCGGTGTTGATCCCGGCACAAGTTCCGTTAAGGGCCCGACCAATGCCGACAATGTGGACGGCACCGGGGTGGGCTTGACCAGCATCGGCAATACAGCCAATCCCTTCCTTCCCTTTCAAGGCGCTAATATCGTTGCCGCCGCAGGCGTGGGCGCTCCTGGATTCGAGAGCAGCCAGATGAATTTTGGCAATGTCAGCTACATAGGCGGCAATGTCACGATCAACAACCCGGCCACCTTCGCCAACAGCTTCGATGCTCTTTTCCTCCAGCCCGGTACCGACGAGTCCGCGATCTACCTCCCTGAATTGGGAGCGGCGATGGGCCTCCCCGCGAGCGATTCCAGCCAGCAAATCTGGACCGCCTTCAGCCAGCTTTCCACCGCCCGGCAGGATGCGTTTGCCTTGGGCGTCTTCTATCTGGTGTTGCGTGATTCGGGCCGGGATCATAACGGTGGAGGCCAATTCGCTGGCACGTATACGGAAGGGGAACTGGCCATCAAGTCGCTTTTCGCTTATGAGGCACCCGCCAAGACATGGCCCTTCACCGGTAATATTTCGCTCACTTCCCGCGAAATCAAGACCACCAACATCGGCAGCATCAGTCTCCTCGCCCCGGGTGGCGACATCAATGTGGGACTGAACCTGACCAGCACGGCGGCTCAGGATCAAGGTATCCTGACCACGGATGGAGGCAGCATCAATATCTTTGCCAATAGCAGCGTCAACGTCGGCACCTCCCGCATCTTTACCCTCCATGGAGGCGACGAAGTCATCTGGTCGACCGTCGGCAACATCGACGCCGGCAGTGCGTCAAAGACCGTCCAGTCGGCTCCTCCTACCCGCGTTTTGATCGATCCCCAGAGTGCCGACGTCGAGACCGATCTCGCTGGTCTGGCCACCGGAGGCGGAATCGGTGTCCTGGAAACTTTGGCGGGCGTGCCGCCGGCCGATGTCGATTTGATCGCGCCCACCGGCACCGTGGACGCGGGCGATGCGGGCATTCGCGCCTCCGGCAACCTGAATATTGCCGCGGCGAGGGTCCTCAACGCGGGAAATATCTCCGTGGGTGGCAAATCGTCCGGCGTTCCGACCACCGCAGCTCCTAACATTGCCGGGCTCAGCGCGGCTTCCAGCGCAGCCGGGGCTTCCAACAGCACGGCCCAGGACGCCGCCCGGCAAGCCTCGAGTGGAGCGGGCGAACAACCGCCGCTCGACCTTCCCTCGATTATCACCGTAGAAGTGCTAGGTTATGGCGGCGATGATTCTGGTGCCTAAACCAGACGGACTTATATCGCACAATAATGTCACACGATCGTCACGTGTTGCCCTTCAAATTGTCACATAGGACCGCTTATCTGCTTGAAGACAGGAAACTTAGTCAATCTTTTTGAGAGCTAAATTCTTTAAAGCTTGATTTCCGCTTTCATTCTACTAAAAAATAATATCTGCCACGAATATCGAAATTGTTACACGTTCCCCATTTGTTTGTAACCTTACAATGCTTTAATCCAAATCGAACCCGGAAGTCCGGACAAACAAAACTTGGAACCCTCGATTAAAATCACTTAGAAAAACCACACGAAAAACACACCGAACATCCCCTCAAATGAAACTTACTTACTTTAAAACCTCAGCATTGGCTCTTGCTTCATTCGCCTTTGTTGCGACTTCGGCTCAGGCCGCTTCGTTGACTTATAACGATGGCGACTTGTACCTCGGTTTCGACGAGACCGGCGTGAGCAACGACGTCGTGGTTGACCTCGGCCAGGTGTCGCAATTCAGCATCACCGAAGCCAAGACCACCGTTCCCACTGGCACCATTGTCAACGATCTCGACTCGGGCACCACCTTCGGCGCAAATTGGGATTCCGTCACCAGCACACTCCTCTGGGGTGCCGCTGCAGCTAACAGCAATACCGACGAAGTTTGGGCGACCAAGGCCGGTGCGACACCTTGGCTTGAGAGCAATGACCAAAGCAACGCGTTTAATTCAGTTGAAAACATTGGTGGCGCAGGATCGACCATCGACGCCAACGGTGCTGCGATTCAAGCGACCAGCGGCGGTGCGAGTTGGGCCGCTTATGAGTCAACTGCCAATGGCGGCACGGGTGCCAACTCTCCAACTGGCAGCTTGCAGGAATACTTCCAACCGGGGATCATGACTGGTATTGGCAGCAAGCTCTATCTGGATGCGCTGGTTGAAGGTACCTCCAATCCCGGGACCGAACTCGGTTACTTCACCATCAACAGCGGCGGCACGATCAGCTTCACCGGCGCGAATGCCCCGGTTTCCACTCCTGAGCCCTCAACCTATGCGTTGATGATTCTCGGTGGCGCTATGATGCTCGGCTGGAAGTTCCGCCGTCGTAACGTCTAATTCAATCTGAATCCAGTTCTCACAAATATCACTCAAATTCAGTCAAACTACTTAATTCAAATGAAAATTCATAATCTTCTGTCAGTAGCCTTGTTGCTGCTGGCTTCCGCTGGTCTCGCCAGCGCGCAAAGTCATCTCTACATCGCGGGTTCGACCGCCAACCGTGCTCCAGCCGATGCGGCCATCATCGCCCAATTCGACGGCGGTGCGGCCAGCGTTTCCATCGCTGCCGATGCAGCCATCGGTGGTGAACATAGCTCGATCTTCTCGGGTACCATCGGTGGTGCTCCTTGGATCATCAAGTGCGCATGGACGGGATCGGAAAACGGCATTCAGCTCGCTTCAAGCGGCACGCTCTTCGGAGGATTTCTCCTCGATAGCTATGTCACCGCGGTGACTCCTGGTACCGTCTCGACGTCTGCACCTAATGTCACGGGCAATACGTCCGCCAACACGGGTACGAGCGAAGCACACGTGGCCGATGCCGGCTTCGCGGATACCTTCGCCAATGCCTCCCAGTTCCAAGGCACTTACCAGAGTCAAACCTACACGGCACCGGTGGAAGTTCCGACCGGCTCCGTGGCGATCAATCCCTTCAAGTTCTGGACGAACTTTGGTGCTCCTGCGGGCTTGACCAACATTACCCAGCAAAACGTCAGGAAAATTTACATTGCGGGCAAGCTGCCGCTCTCGTTCTTCACCGGTGTTTCGACGGATTCGGGGAGCACGGTCTATGCGGTTGGCCGTAATCCTGATTCGGGTACACGCGTCACAGCGATGCTCGAAACCGGTTTGGCTGGCGCAACGCAAGCAGTTACGCAGTTCGCTCCTGAAAACGGTGGTTCGGTAATTAACGCGAAGAATTCGACGGTCACCGCCTTGGCCAAGTATCCCTCCGGTTCGGTTGATGGCATCACGTTTAACGCCGGCAATAATGGTTACTCCAGCGGTGGAAACCTCGCGGCCGCTCTGAACTGCGACTACACCAACGGCGGCGCTGGTATCACGGCGGCAACGAGCAGCAACACCTACAACGCGACTGGCACCACCCACTTCCTCTCGGTGATTGCTTACGCCTCAACCAACGATGGCGACGGTCAGCTCCCCACCAGCATCAACCCGAACGGCGTCTCCACTGGCGGTATTGTTGAACTCGCGTTCAACGGCGTGAAGATGGGTTTCTCCAGCGATTATAACAACAATACGCAGCTCACCTCGGGACATTACACCTTCTGGAGCTACGAGCACCTCTACGTCAACACCCTCGGACAGGCTAATCCGGGTACCCCTGCGTCGCCGAACGCCTACCAGACGGTGATCAATAACATCGCCACCTCGCTGCCCACGGCGGTTCTTCCGACCGAGACCGGTATTGGCGTCTATCCGGTTGCGGTTAAGATCAGCAACATGCAGGCTGCCCGCACTGCGGACGGCGGCGTGATTGGTATCTCCTCGAATGCGACAGTTTACTAAGCAAGCTCAAGCCCAGATCGCATCGTTCGGATTCCGTTCCGAATTCTGAGATCAAAGCTTGAAATGGAGGCCAGTGTGGGTTATGGAACCTACACTGGCCTTTTGCTTTATTTGGAGTCCCCATGAAACAGCTGCCCCCCTTCTCGATATTAGTGGCCGCTTTGGCTCTCTCGATCGCTCTCTTTTTGGTGGCCACGATCAATCAAAGTCTAACCAACAGCGGCAAGCTGCCTCCCGCTTCGGCGGTGACTTCGAACATTCCCCTTTTCGCTTCCCAGCCTACCCCGGCCTACTTTCCGCCCTCTTCCTCGTCATCTGCTCCTGCTCCCGCAGCGACGCCCTGCGCCCCAGCTCAAGCGAACGCATATCCGTTACCGGACGCTCCCGGCTCCGTTGAACTCACCATTCCCGGCGCGATAGGTGACGCCGTGGTTCCTGCCGCCTTGACCGTCAAGCCGACGGACCCGGATCTCACGCCGTGGCAACAAGACCGGGTGACCGCCATTACGCAGGAGTTCACGAAGAAGATCACCTCGGGAAGTGTGGACCCTAACGATCCGGCCTACCTCGACCGTTGGCACAAGGCGCAAAGCGAAGCCGATGACAACCTGCGGGTCATTCTCGACCAGGATACTTATGCGAAATACGCGTTGCGGGCCGGGATCATGTCGTCGAATTGATCCATCGGTGCAAGGGTACTTGGTGCGAGGTGTCATAATCATAAGATCTGTCATCCTGAGCTTGTCGAAGGATCAGTTCCGCTGCCTTCGATCCAGCCCAAGACTGAACTGATCCCTCGACAAGCTCGGGATGACGGAAGGCTACTAGCGCAGCAGGGAGTGCCTATTTTTAGATAATACAAGCCCTAGGGCGTCGAGTTGCCTGATGCATCAGATGGCGGATTGACAAACTGACTCAGCAGATGCTGGCCTTCGGTGAGTTGACTTTGAGTCATGCCTGGCTTGAGGCCGGTCAAATTCTTGATCGCCAAAATCTCGTCCTGGTTCGCAGCGAGGGTAAGCCATTTGTAAGCTTGGGCCGGGTCGCGCGGCACGCCGTTGCCAAACATATAAATGGTGCCCAGGCACGATTCGGCCTTGGCATTGCCCTGGTTGGCTGACTTTTCAAACCAGATAAACGCCTTCTTCATGTCCCTCGGCAGGCCAAAACCATTCTGGTACATAACGCCGAGGAGTTCCTGCGCCCATGCATTGCCCTGTTCCGCTGCCAGCCCAGCCCAGTAGGCAGCCTGGGAATAATCCTTCTTCTGGTCATCGTCGCCAAAATAATAAATTTTAGCGAGTTGGACTTGTGAATTGGTAAGACCTTGCGCGCCGGCTTTTTTAAACCAGGGTATCGCCTGGTTGATATCCTTGGGCACGCCAGGAGGAGCACCCTTGTAAAAAAGCAAAGCCATATTTTGTTCCGCCAGGCTGCTGCCCAGATCGGCGGACTTCTGAAACCAAATTTCCGCTTGAACGGGGTCGGTCTTTACGCCCTGACCGTTGAGATACATCGAGCCAAGATTATTCTCCGCCTTGAGATTCCCCTGGTTCGCTGACTTTTGATAGAGATCAAACGCCATGGCATAATCTTTGGCAACGCCTTCCCCACGGAAATAAGCGCGGCCCAGCGTGAATTGGGCGTTGGCGTCGCCCTTCTCGGCCGCCATCTTGGTCATGTCCAAGCTGATATTTTGCGCATGGGCTAAAGGAAGCAGCGACGCAAAATGCAAACAACAGAGAAGGCCGGTGAGCGATAGCGGGCGACGAGGCAGGACTTTCATGGTATCGATCATAAACGCAGCACGGGACGCGGATCACGTTACGATTGGGAAAAATCGATCAGCGATCAAGTATCTTTTGGAATTTTGAATACAGCACAAGATTTCGCGCGCCTCCGCTTGCCGGGGCGAACTTATCGATTATTGTCGCTTGGCGCTTGAAGCGTTTGTCATCGAAGCAATCCCTTCCAAATCCGCTGCGGCGATAGCCGGCTCTCTTCTAAAAAATGAAAACCTATACGTGTACTTGTGGTGAACTCCTCTTTTTCGAAAACGTTTCCTGCGTCCACTGCAAACGGGAGGTTGGATTCCTACCGGACCTGATTTGCATCGGCAGCCTGCAGCCCGCTGATAACGGTTTGTACTCAACCGAAGTCCCGGAGGCGAAAGGGCGGCTTTACAAAAAATGCCAAAATTATAGCAAGACCGGCGTTTGCAATTGGATGATTCCGGCCGAAACGGAAAAGGAGTGCTTCTGCGTCTCGTGCCGGTTGGATACGGTGATTCCCGACCTGAGCGTGCCGCAGAATGTTGTGCTTTGGTCGTTAATGGAAGCGGCCAAGCGCCGGTTTGTTTACAGCGCGCTGCGGCTCAAACTGCCGTTGGCCAATCGCACGGATGATCCGGAAGGCGGACTGGGATTCCGGTTCATGGGCGACACCAAGAATTCCGATGGAACAATTTCCAAAGTCCTCACGGAGCACAATCACGGCCTGATCACGCTCAACATCGCCGAGGCCGATGACGCTTATCGCGAAAAAATGCGGCTCAATATGAAGGAGCCTTACCGCACGTTGCTGGGTCATTTTCGCCACGAAACCGGGCACTATTATTGGGACAGGCTGGTGCTCAATAGCAAATTCATCGAGCCGTTTCGCGCGATGTTTGGCGATGAACGCAAAAGTTATGACGAAGCGATGAAAGCCTATTACAGCTCCGGCGCGCCGCAGAACTGGCAGGACCATTTCATCAGCATGTACGCGACGATGCATCCATGGGAGGACTGGGCCGAGACGTGGGCGCATTACCTGCACGTGCAGGACACGCTCGAAGTCGCGGCCGATTTCGGACTGGTTGGACGTAGGATCAAGATCGATCCCACCGGCGACGCCGAGGGCCACGCTTCGCTGAAAGCCAAGCCTTTCGACGAAGTGATGGAAGCCTGGGCCGAACTCACGATCGCCCTCAACTGCATCAATCGCAGCATGGGCCTGCGCGATCTCTACCCGTTCATACTTTCCCAGCCCGTCATCGAGAAGCTGCGCTTTATCTCGGATGTCATTGCCGGTTGATTCGGCTCCTGTCCTTCCGTACATGACGAAACGTCTATTGGGGTCCACCGGTATTTTAGTCAGTGAGATCGGCCTCGGCTGCTGGCAGTTGAATAATCCGGCGTGGGGAGCGATGCAGCCCAACGAGGCCGAACGAATCATTCAGGCCGCTCTGGACGAAGGTTGCACTTTTTTCGATACGGCACCCGGGTATGGCGGCGGCCGAAGCGAGCAGGTTCTCGGTCGGGCGATCAAGTCGCGGCGTGGTGAAGTTTTTCTCAGCACGAAGTTCGGTCATCGCGCGGACGGCAGCTCAGATTTCGCGACGACGGCTTTGCGACCCATGCTGGAGGAAAGTTTGCAACGAATGCAAACCGACTACGTGGATTTCTATTTGCTGCACAATCCCCCGGCCGATTTATTAAACGATGGCGCTGACCTTTATGACGAGTTGGAGTGCCTCAAGGCCGAGGGCAAGTTGCGCGCTTACGGCATCTCGCTGGATACCCTCGAGGAGTTGGAATTGGTCATCGGACACGCCCGGTGTGACGTGGTTGAGGTTCTCTTCAACGTCTTCCATCAGGAGCCTCTCGCGGCGTTTCAGCGTGCAAGGGGAAAGGGCATCGGGCTGATAGCCAAGGTGCCGCTCGATTCAGGCTGGCTCTCGGGCAAATATCGCGGCGGAGATAAATTTACCGGAATCCGAGACCGCTGGTCCGCAGAGATGATCGCGCGGCGAGGGGCGTTGGTGGAGCAATTTGCCTCGCTCGTCCCGCCCGGCGTTTCTCTCGCTCATGCCGCGCTTCAATTCATTCTCGCCCACGCGGAGATATCCACCGTCATTCCCGGTGCAAAAACCGTATTTCAAGCCAGGAACAATTTCGATGCCGGCAGGGGTCAACTTCGCGCAGATGTAGTCTCGGCTATCCAGGAATTGTGGGAGCGTGAAATTAAGAACGCACCTATTCCCTGGTAAAAATGCTGCGACGTCACTCGACGTTGTGAATTTCAACGCCGATCAGGCAGACATCATCAAGTGCGGCTAATAAAACGCGTTGGGCGGTCAGGTCTAAAGACCTTTTCAAACTTCTTTCGCGATTTCTTTTAGCAGATCGATTTCGTGTTGAGCAGCGTTAATGGTCTCCCGCAAACGGCGCGAAAGCATCGGATCCTTCTTCTTCGATTCCTGCTGCATGGTTTTATGCAAAATGATTTTCTCGCTCAGCATACGGATCGAGGTCCAGAGCGATCTTTCCAGTACTTCTTCATGCGCCTCGTTGAGACTTTCCGAGGAAAAGGCATGGCCAACCCGGCAATGACAATAAGGCTGTCCACTCTGCTTGTTGAGGAAAAGAGGGCCCTGACATTCCGGACAGCTCACCGGGAAAGGCTTGCCCCCCTTCACCGTCCCGTTCGTGGACGTATGAACTCGCCCGGGAGGCGTCACCCGTAATTCGTTTGGCTTACGCCGACCGACAAGCTTCACCAAAAGCGGGCCGATATTCTTGACCCGAAGACGATAATCCACTTTGGTATGGCGCATCGCCTGCCGGGGCATGGAAGGTTGTACTGCTTCCGCCGGATCCTGAACGATGGTTATTCCGCCCCGGCTCTTGACCGCGAACAGGCCGGCCGCCCCGTCATCCAGCGCTCCCGTCAGAATGACGCCGATCACCCGGTTTCGATAAAGCCGGGCAGCACTTCGGAAAAGCGGGTCGATCGAAGGCCGGCGAAGGTTTTCCTTAGCGCTCAGGGAAAGAGCGAGTTTCCCGTCCTCAACCATCATGTGATAGTGGGGAGGAGCTATATAGATCCTCCCTCTTTCCAAGACCGGATGATCGCTGACAAAGATGGATGGAAGCGTGCCGCATCGATTAAGAATGGCCGGTAGCGAACTCGCATCGCCGATATGCATCACGATCAACACGGCAGCCCTGAAGTCAGCGGTCAGCTTCTTTACAACCGTGCAAAGCGCTTCGACTCCACCAGCGGACGCTCCGATGACCACCAAATCCATACGAGGCATACGTCAATCTAGCTGCGCGTTCAGGCAAAGTAAAATTTCACTTCCTTGGTCGATTTGATAGGCGATATAATAAATCTGACTATAGACGATTAAATAGTGGAAGCAGGGCGGGGAAATATCTCACGCCATCACTGCTGGGAGACCTCCAGCCGGATGAAGCGTCTCGGTGCATTGACAGGATCGATGGCAATGTTGTCCCGCACCGTAACCATTTGAGTGGTGGAGTTGATCGGCGTCGTCGAAACCTGAGTCGTATAGCTGGAACCGGAATTCCAGTTGATCAAATCGCTCGAGACTTGAACCGTGTAGACGAGATCAGTGGCCGTGATCACTTGCACGTAGCTGATCGTCATATAACCGTTTTGCACCGTGGTCATTGGAAGGCCCGAGAAATTCTGCACGGTGGGATCGAGGTTAAACGCATAGGCGAGAAGATTGGAAATTCCATCATTTTCCGGGTCGGCCGAGGGAGACGTGTCGATTAGCGTCGGATAGGAAGCTACCCAGGAAGCGTAGGTTGACGCGGCGGGCGTGGTCACGGCAATGCCCGCGAAATCTGAGAAGCCAGCCGCGTTGTAAGCCTCAATATGATAATTATAACTCATGGCGGGCTGAACGTTGGTATCCTGGAAGCTCGTGGCATTGCCGGCCAGCGATCCCACTTGCGTAAATGTACTATCGCCGGTGTTGCGGTAGATATAGTAATTGGTTGCGTTGTTTGCGTTATTGACCCACGCCAAGTCAACTTCTGTTGGCGATAAATAGGTCACTGTAGGATTTGTTGGAGTGGCCGGGGGAATAGGCGTGGCTGAACTAACGATTTTGGATTGCGCCACGCCGGCCGAGTTGACCGCCGTCACGTAATACGAGTAGGGCGTGTCCTGGTCGAGACCCGTGTCCATATAGGACGTGGCATCGGCCGGCAGGTCGGCGATATCGGTCCATGCTCCGCCATTAAGCGAGCTCCAAACCTGATACCCGGTTTGGGTCGTGGCGTTATTGGTCCAATTCAGATCCAACTCGGTGGTCGAGGCAGCCGTGACCGTTAAATTCGTCGGAGGGGCCGGCGCTGAGGCGACAGCAGCCACAATGGCCGGACTGGCTACCGAATTATAAATCTGCACGTCATCGAGCTGGCCGTTGAAATAATTCGCGCCCGAAAAAGTCACGCCGTCCATATCGACCACGGATAGGGCGCCAATAAGATAAAACAAACTCGTCTTGTTTCCTGTCTCCAGCGTTCCAGTGGCACTCAAAGCCCCGTCGACATAAACATTCACCGTTCCCGCGATGGCGTCACGGGTCAAAGCGATGTGGTGCCATTGGCCATCATTGACCGGGTTTACGCTGAGAACACTGCCACTGTCGCCCACCGCTACGCCGATATGCCCTTCGCTGTCGAGATAGCCCCAGTTGATGTCATTTGCGTCTCCGGTTTGTTCCACGCCCGTCACCGCGGGGGCCATCCAATGAATATCATTGCCGGTCTGGGTCGTATTGATCCAGAAAAGCAGGCTGCTGGTTGAACCGAGGATCGGAGAAAGGTCATTGGTCACCTGGACGGCCGATTCTCCATTTTCGGCATACTGACCGTCGCCGCTGAAGGAGAGGTCCGAATTGCCGAGACGACCCGGGATGGTCCACGCCGGCGGGGTATTACCGATAAGCGTGCCGTTGTTTCCACCCACCGCATCGGTGGTCGTCGTGCCCGAGCCCTCGTCGAAGTGATAGAGATCCACCGGCACCTGGGCGCCCGCGGACGCAGTCGTCGCACTGGCGATATTGGTATACGCGGAATAACTCAATGTATCGTAAAGATTATAGGCCCGAACTTGGTAAAAATAAGTCATGTCGGATGACAGGCCGGAATCTCCATACGTCGTCACGTTGGCAGCCACCGTTGCGATCTGGTTAAAGTTCATGCCGTCGGTCGATCGCTCGATGGCAAACCCCGTTTCATTGTCCGAATTACTGGTCCAGGAAAGGGAAATCGTCGAAGGGCCGGTTTCAAATGCATTTAAGTCGGTGGGTGCGGCGGGCGGCGCCGTGGCCGATCCAGGCGGCCCATAGACGACCAGATGGTCGGCGGTGCCCACGTAAACCCGGCCGTTAGCGGGTGTCGGAACGGAAAATTTCACCGAGGTGCCGAGACCATCCCGGGCCTCATTTTGGTTACTGGTCCACAACTCACTGGACAGATTCGACGCGTCGTAGGCGCGAAGCTCGCCCGTACCCTTGTCGATGACCCAGACGATACCGTCGGTGGTTCCACTGGCCGAGATGTAGGCCGAACAGCCCGGAAACGCGATTTGGTCGGGACTGGTCTGGGCATCGTCAGTTGAGATGCTGCCGTTCGTCAGGGGCCAGCTCATGGTATTGCCTCCGTAACCCGCGGTGGCGTAGAGCGTGTTGTTAAAATAGGCAGGAACCGAGAGTGAGCCACTGAGGGCGCCGGTAAATTCCTGCACTACATTGTCCGTCGTCCCATACTTGCCCATGTTATCGCGATTGATGAGATAGAGCGTGCCTTCCTTGCCGCCGCCAATGAGCAGATGCGGATAGGTCGCACTCCCGGCGGAATCAGGCAAAATCGTCGGGCCTCCGGAGCCGAGATCCTCGTCTACTGCATCCAGCGCGTGGTTGTTGGACGGGGAAAAGTAATCGACCACCTTCAGACCCCAGCCATTCAGGTTGCCGTTTTGACTGCCTTCGCTGGAATTTGAGTCGAGTTCCAGCTTCACGAAGCAATCTCCATAATCGCCGGCATCGGGAAATCCGTTGCCATCGAGGCCGGTGATGCCATTGCTGTTCTCCCCGTCAAAGTCGCCATTGCCTGTCTGAAAATAAACAAAGCCATCGGAGTCGATCACCACGCCGCCTCCGCCCTGCCAAATTCCAGCTTCACCCTCACTGCCGTTGGGAGTGGCATTCCAGGCGCCGTTGCAGACCAGGCTCGAGGCATCATAAGTCAGAATCCAGCCATGGTAAGGTTGGTTGTCGCCGTGGCTTCCAGACGCGATATAAATGCGACCGTTATAGAGCTCCAGTGCCGGTCGGATCATTTGCCGGACCGCATTAAAATAAATCACGTTCTTGCCATTCATCGTTATCGCGCCTTCTCCCGCTCCGACCACATAGGGACCCGAATTAAAGGTGAAAGTCGTGTTTGAGGTTTGAAGAGTCGTATCGGCAATGACCACATTCGTATCTGCGCCGTTTCCCAGCGCCACCTTGTGCAGGGTGTAGACGTAATGGGGATGGGGTTTGGTCGCCGCCGTGAACTTCGCGGGTTTTGGCCGCCACATAAATGAAGCCGTTGACACCATCAATGACGGGTGTGGCCACAATGCCGATCCAGGGCGAAATATCCTGGCTGTCGGTTTCCGTGCCATACCCGCCTGGCACCGCCGTCACTCCGGCGGGAATGTTGGCATTTACAGGATTCGGGTTGGAAGTGTTGGAGAGAAATGAATCCTTCCATAAGACTGTGCCCGAGTCGGCGTCGATGGCATAAAGGCTGTCCATTGAAGTCGCGACAAAAACCACGTCGTGCATGCCTTGGGATGCGCCGGTGGTGATCATCACGCCCGTCTTGACCAATGGTTCCGCATAAACCTGTCCGGCCGCCGCTGTGTAGTCGATGCCGGAGGGCAGGGTCGAAGCGGGCATGCCCGTCGTATCTGGAATATCGGTGATGTCGGTCGAGAACAGCTTCTCGAAAGTGGTGGTGTTGACGTTGGATGGAGCCAGTACCTGCTCGTTGGCATTGACGCCGTTACTCGGCAGGGTGGTTAGGCCGTTATTGAGCACGGCACCTCCATGATACGAAAGCACATCGACTTGCGCCTGCCCGACGTTCACCGCGGCAAGAGTCAGGGCCGCGGCGATGACTTGGACGGAAAAAATGTTGCGCATAAAAAAATTCTGAACCTTGACCGCCGACAATCGCGAAAGCGCGTCGCGTGCCGGTGGTTCCTCCCCCAAGCACGTCAACCAGAGAAGCTAGATGAGCCTGCTAAAAAATTCAACCAAGGATAATTATTTTAAGTCGTCCACCTCCGGCGATTCGTGGCAGACGTGCACCCGTCGAGATTTGAACTCGAAACCTCTTCCTTCGGAGGGAAGCGCTCTATCCAGTTGAGCTACGGGTGCGCTCGATCATGGCCGTCGAGAGACGGCCGATGGAGCGCTGAATGTAAACGAAGCTGCCCCGCTTCGGCTACTGGAAAAGTCCTAGGATTCAGTCTTCGGTTCATGATGCAAATCCGCGCCGTAGAGCTTCGAATTCAGGGTGAGGTCCTTGAGGATCGTGAAGAGATAGATTTTTCCCGGATGAAAGTCGCGATACTTGGTCACCTCGCGCTGGTCGATGACGCGGAAGCCATAGCGCGCGAACATCCGGTCTCCCCGGCGCGATTCGTAGACGACGACCTGGCCGTAGACCTGCTTTTCGCCGCGCTCGGTGAGATATTGCAGAAATGTGTCGACCATTTCCCGGGTCGCCGCGACGCTGCGCGCCTCGGGCCGGATGTTGAAGTGAAAATGGGGAATATCGGGCGGCGTAAAGGGCGCTTCCTTGCGCGCCTGCGTGAGAATCCAGCGGACATAGCGGCGGCTTGCCGCATTGTAGGGGCGCGTGAAGTAGCGCCAGAGGCCGCGCGCGACGAGGCCGGGCAGCATCGCGCGTTCGAAGCGGGCTTTTCTTTTTGGGAAGCGCGAACCCATGAGGTAACCCTTCACTTCGCCGTCGAGTTCGCAGACGAAGGTCGATTCGGGTTCGGCGTCGGTGTAGTAGCTGGTCAGATAATCGGCGAAAAGTTCGCGGTCCTCGAAGACGGGATCGATCGGCTGGCCGAGAAATCCGGTGTCGGCGCAGATGGCGCGAAGAACGGCACGATCTTCCGGGCGATACGGGCCGAATAAGATGTTTCGATTTTTTCGCGGGCAGGGGAGTCGGGTCCATACTGCCATCCGCAACCGCGATTAAGCGGGAGCGAAGACGCTGTCGGGCAGGGCGCGCTTGGCCACGGCATTGACGGCATCGGCGATCGCCTTCTGCAGCTTCTCGCCCTGGATCACGCTGGTGTCATTGACGAGATGGACGGAGGCGATGTCCTCCGCCAGCAGAAGCTCCGGCGGCACGCGCAGGAAGACGCGATAAACCAGCAACTGGCCGATGCTGATGTTTCCGACCAGCGAGGTGATGAAATCGACCACGGCGCTCAAACGCATGGCGCGTCCCGTCGTTTTGACTTCGGATGCCTTGGGCGTGGCGACGGGAGATTCAGCCGGTTTGGCGATGCTGGGAGACGAAGGAAGCGGCGGCGGAGGAGACGGTGACGACGGTGGTGTGGTCGCTTCCTTGCCCGGCTGATGCAACACCGTGGCTGGCGCCACGAACGAACCGGTGGAGGCGATGTCGCGCGTGCCGATGCGTTTCAGATATTGCTCGAAGGTGATCGGTTGTTCCTCGAGCCATCCCTTGTCGACAAATTTCTGGGTCAAGGGCAGCGCTTCAGCGAAAGGCGACTCGGCGCTCAGCGCCACTTCGGATAACGTGCGCTGACCGTCGAAGGCGAGCAGCAGCTTCCACTCCGGCGCATGCAGGCGAATGTCGCGAAGGTCGCGTTCGTAAGCGGGCGAGCGTTTGTAAATTTCGGTGCCGGTCATGAGGAGGACGTTTCAGTGGTGGTTTCAGAAGAAGCGAGGCCAAGCACAAAGTAGGCGTGTTCCTTGCGCCAGACCAAAGGCTGGACAAAGACAGCGGGCGGCATTTCGATCGGATCGTCCGGGACGGTGCTGAAAATGCGCGGCTCGGATACGTTCAAGCTCCGTGCCAAACTTCTTGTGCACGTGGCGCGCAATCGTGCCGGTGATGTCGGTAATGACTTCGCGGCAATCTTCCTCGCGTCGCCCGGCCGCGACTTTGTTGGGAGTTAAAAAGATGCTGGAGAAATTGCTGCGAGGCGGTGAAATAAACAAAGCCCTCCGCGGTACCCTTGAGGTGCAGCAAACCGGTGTAAGCGGAAAAAACAAGCGATTGAAATTCGATCGTCGGATCGCGCAAAACGATCTCGTTTCCGGTGATCTTGTTGAGGTGCGTCAGCGTGACGTCGATGAAATAAGTGGATGTCCCGTTCGTGCAGTGGCATATAGCCTTCCTAGAACTCGAGTCCCCAGCCGGCGAATAAACGACTCTTGCCCATGGAGCTAAGTAATAAGTTATGGAAGAGGGAATGTCCAGTGCCCGCTGCATCTATCTCCGGGGGCGCCCTTTGCCTCCCGGACATTTGCGAAATGCTGTCTATAAGCCCTTCGACAAGCTCAGGATGACAAAATCCTAGAAGTGAGAGTTCGCAGAGGGCTCCGTCGGGGTGGCCCGGATTACTCGTTGTCCGGGTCGCCGCAGGCGACAGGAAGCGATCAGACCGTACCGCTCGCCCGGAACAGCGACGGCTACCATGCACATAATCTCACCATAAAGCTTGCCAGCCGATTCTTTTTTCCGAAGGTAATCGTTGTGACAAGAGACGCCTCCTCCCCGCTCTCCGGCTGGGTGCAGGCGCGCCTTTATCATCTGCTCGCTCCGCTCGTCGCGCTCGGGCTGGTTGCGCTTTTAGTCGAAAAAACGCCGCTGGTCGACATGCTGGAAAACCTGACCGTGAGTTTGCGTTTCAAGGCGCGCGCGCCGTTCGATCCACCCGCCGACCCCCGTCTTGTCTTCGTCGCCATTGACGAATTTTCCCTGACAACTCTGGGTAAATGGCCTTGGCCGCGGTCGGTCGAGGCCGACTTCATCAACTCCATTGTCAACGCCGGTGTGAATCCCCATACCGTCGTGTTCGACATCATGTTCACCGAGGATTCGGACAAGCGTCATGCGACCGGAAGTGCAGGGGACAATGACGACGTGATGCTGGGCAATGCCACGGCGCTCCTGCCCAGTGTGATCACCGGTGCACTGAGCATTCCCAAAGCGGACGATCCGGCAGTTTCCCAGTTCGATGAGAAGCGAACTCAGGACGCCCTGGCCGATGCCGGGCCCACGGTGCCGCTTCCGAATATTCGCGGCGATGTGGCTAAAATTCCCGGTTCAGCCGCTGCTGAATTTCCCGTTACGGCGATTCGCACGCAGAGTCTGTTTGGATTCGTGAACGACAATCCTTCGCCCATCGACGATATCCGGCACACACTGCCGCTTGTCGTTCGCGTTGGTGATAAAGTTTATCCCTCGCTGGCGCTGCAAACGCTGTGTCAAACGCTCAACGTCGATGCCGACAAGGTCGAAGTCGATCTGCCCGGCCACGTCATCCGGTTAAAAGACATCGCCGGTAAAATCCGCACCATTCCCATCGACGACCAGGGGCAATTCACCATCAATTACCGGCGCGAGGATCAATTCCAAAGGGTGTCATTTGCCGCGCTCACCCAAAACTTGCTCGATCACGCGCAGAAAGGGACGCCCATTGCCCCAGCATGCGACCTCCAGAACAAAACGATTCTGGTTGGTGAGTCGGCGACAGCCTTGGGCGATATGGGCCCCTCACCGCTGGCCTCGCGCAGCCCACTTCCCTTCGCACATCTCAATGTCATCAACAACGTTCTAAAAAACGATTATCTCAGCTTCGTGCCCTGGTATTGGGTCGTGATCGGCTGGTCATTGGTCACGTGGCCCACGCTCTTGCGCCTGAAGGACGCCCCGCTGGTGGAAGCCGTCTCCATGCCCATCGTGGTCATCGTTTTTTATACCGCGATTGCCTTCTGCATCTTCTGGTTTTGGAGCATCCAGATCGCACTGGCGTGGCCGGTACTCAGTTATGTCGGCGTCAACTTTGGCGGTGTGGTCTTGCGCTGGCGCGAGGAGCAAAAAGGCCGCCAACAACTCAAGCAGCTTTTCTCCAGCATGCTTTCGCCCGAGGTGCTGAATCATCTGCTCGACCATCCGGAAAACGTCAAGCTCGGCGGCTCGGAACGCGCCGTCACCATTTTGTTTTCCGACATTCGCGACTACACCAAGTTCAGCGAAGGTCTCGGTGCGGCCGAAGTCGTGCGCCAGCTTAACGTCTATTTCGATCGCATGGTTCCCGGCGTGAAGGAATGCCGCGGAACTTTTCATAAATATATCGGAGACGCCATCATGGCCGCCTGGGGCGACATTGCCGCGACCAGTCTTGGACCCGAAAAGGATGCGCAAAATGCGGTGCGCGCGGCCCTCATGATGCGGCGCAAGCTCCGCGAGTTGAATGAAGAACGCAAAGCCGAAGGCCTGGTCCCCTTGCGCATCGGCATCGGCTTGAACCACGGCGTAGCAGTTCTTGTCGGCTTGATCGGGGCGTCGAGTCAGATGGAGTTCACCGTCATGGGCGACGCGGTTAACACCGCTTCGCGGCTGGAAGGCATGACCAAGGAATTCAAGACCGACCTCGCCATCAGCGAGAGCGTGCGCCAACTCATCGGTGACGGCTTTCTGTGTCGGCGTCTCGGCTTGATCGTGCTCAAGGGAAAGACCACAGCCCACCGTGGTCTACGAAGTCCTCGCAGAAAAAACCGACCTGAATCAGGCCCGAATGAGCGTCGACGGCGTTGCCAGCTATGAAGCGGCCTTCGATCATTTTCTCTCCCGCCGCTTCGGCAAAGCCGAGGCCGGTTTTGTCGCCTGCGCCAAAGATTATCCCGACGATTACTGCATCAAAAGTTACCTGCAGGCCAGTCGTGAATTTTCCGCCAAACCGCCGCCGCCGGAATGGGATGGCCGGATTGTCATGGAAACGAAGTGACGGCTCCTTTCATGCTCCAACTCACGCTCGATTTTTTAGGTAAACAGCTCAACCGTTTGCAGCCCCTTCATTCCGTTCGAGCGCGCGTTGATCGCTCGTTCGAGTGGAAGCACGACATCACCGTCCATCTCCTCTTTCCTCAACGGGCCAGGCGGTACCTCCTCAGGCTCCAGCCGGATGGCGCAGTCCGCTTGGTTATCCCCCGCCGCGGTTCGGTAGCCGAAGGCATGCGGTTCCTCGATCGCAATGAGGCTTGGCTGCTCAAACGCCGGGCCGCGTGGCAAAAAAATTCCGCCCATCGCCAGCCGTGGCTGGACGGCTCATGCTTTTTGTTTCGCGGCGAGGAAACCATCCTCGGCGTCGAGACGAATGCCGATGGCGCCACGGGCCTTACCTTCGCCGATCAAGTCATCCTCCTGCCTCATCCACTGCCTGATTACCGTCCCACGATTCTCAATCTTCTTCGCGCCATCGCGGAACGCGAACTTCCCATCCGCACGCACGAATTGGCTTTGATCCACGCTATTGCGATTAAGCGCGTCACCGTCCGGGCCCAAAAGACGCGATGGGGCTCCTGCTCGGTGCGAGGAACCATCTCGCTTAACTGGCGCCTCATCCACGCGCCGCCTGAGGTAGTCGATTACCTCATTATCCATGAACTTATGCACCGACGGGAAATGAACCATTCCGCCCGATACTGGAAGCTTGTCGCCCAGGCCTTTCCCGATTACCGCTCCGCTGAGCGCTGGCTTAAAACGAGCCGGATTGAAATGACAGAATCCGGCCCCGTGTGAGGCCGGATTCATTATTGATGCCAGGTACCCTACCGGTTTCCGCCGCGGGAGGACTCCCCACCCTTCTTACCGATTTCCGACATGTGTTCCCTGTTGCCGCTCACGGCTTCGCCGCCCTTGCGCCCAATTTCACGGCGCTGTTCCTCGGTCAGGTTATCCTGATGACGTTGATCACCTTGGGACGACCGCGATGATCCTTGGGATGATCCCGAGTGCGACTGTTGGCCTCCCTTCCGACCTGCCTCCGAATGTTGCTCGGGATTGCCCCGGTTTCCTTGTTGTGTATTTGCCATATCTTCCTTTCTTATGAGCGTGATTGCTCGCGGGAAGACCTTGCAACGATCATGCCAAGGAGGGGGCTGCCATCTTAGAGGGAAGTTGCTTTCCCTTCTCATCCCGTTTTGCGGAATTGCATGCGTTCATTGCCGGCGGCGGTGATTTCTGCAACCTAAAAAAGGGCAATTTGTTTTAAGGCCCACTTAGTTTTGCAGTCCTTCTGACTTTGAAAATGCTTCGAAGTTTGGTGTCGGCAAGTGCCCATCAAACTTCAGCTTTTGGCTCGGGGATTTGTTGGAACCATGCCCCAGCCGCCCGCCTAATGCTCCAGTCGAATGACCACCTCGCCCTGCAAGATCTTCACGCAACAGGTCAGCCTGTATTTCTCGGGATCTTTGTTCCATTGGTCCAAGACATTCAACTCTTCATCGGTTGGCGGTTCGAGATTCTCCATGCCGGACGCAATTTCAACCGCACAGGTTCCGCATGAACAGTTAAAGCATCCGGCTTCCATCTCGACGCCCGCCTGTTCGCCCGCGTCGAGCAGCAATGTGTCGGGCGGAACTTCGGCGGACTGACCACTGGGTAAAAGCGTTACTTTGGGCATAAAAAGAAAATAAGGTCGGTCGACGGCCAAATCGGCCAGTTTCCGTTATAGGATAGCCGGGCATCTTCAAGAAACAAATTGTTCCAATGACTTCCCGCATCCTTCTCGACGGCCTCGACTTACGGTCATAAATACCACAATATGGCATGCATTGTGATTTCATAACGTAGCTTCTTTCCGAAAAATGACATCCATTCACCCGCGTCCATTTCAGAAAGTTTTCCCGCTTTTTGTCATTCCATCAGGAAAGGCGTAATGGAAATCACCATCCGTTTGGCAGGCGTACAACTCGGCCCCTATTCGGAGAAGGAGGTCAGGCAGCATCTTGCCGAAGGGCTCTTGTCACCTACCGACTCGGCCCAATATGAGGGAATGCAGGACTGGGCGCCATTAAGTGAGGTACTGGATAAACTCCCGCCCACGCCAGAACCCGTGCAGCCGGAGCCGGTTAATACCGGAGTTTTCGTGTCGGAACCTATCCGCGCGGAAGCGGAAGTATCCCCGGCGCAGAGACGTGCACCGGAAGCGCCGCCCGGCGTTACCCATCTGCCGTCGAAACCGCAGGAGAGTGAAAAAGTTTCTTCTCCGCCGCAGGGTGTCTTTACCGCGAAAAACACGAATTTGATCGGGCCGAAGGCCCCGACGGTGCCTTCCACGGCAAGGAAATCAGGCTCATCGATGTCCGCCACCTCCCCGCTGGCAGCGCCGCCACAAAGTACAAAAAAAGTTTCGCGCGCCTCGCTCGTCAAGGCCCTCGCCCAAAGCACATCGCCGCTTCCGACCCGGCTTATTCCCGCGCCCTCCCGGCCTCCTTCTGCTCCACCACCCGCCGCCGATTCCACGCTTTCAGCGAAACCTGCCGCGCGGCCGACCCCCGAACCGAAAAAAAGCGGCATTCCTTCCCTGCTCAGGGAGTTGACGGCAAAAACCGTTCCCATGCGATCCCCACCCGCGACTCCGGTCATCACTACCACTCCCATGGGATCACGGCCGGTGATAAAGCCGTCCTCTCCGCCGGTGCTTAAACCGCCGTCCGGGTCTGTTCCACCGCCCTCCATACTTAAGCCCTCGACCAAGAAAATGGGCCAGATGATTCAACCTGACCCGGCTCCCAGTTCGGCGCCTCCGTCAGAGATGCTGGTCGAAACCACCAAAATTCCTCCGCCAAAATCGGCCAAAGACGAAACGTCGATAACCCCCGGGACGGTGGAGACACCCGCTGCCGACGAGACGGTCGAAGAATCACTTCCGGCCACTCCGCCCCGCCGATTATTGCCGCTGTTGATCGGTGCCAGTGCCGTGCTCGCCCTGCTTACGGCCTACTATGTCTGGTCGCCTTATCACTCAGTCGCCTCGCTAAAAACTGCGATGAACAATGGCGACCCGGCCGAGCTCGAGGCGGCGATTGATTTCCCGTCTGTCCGCGATTCGTTGAAAGCCCAGATTCAAGATCAACTCCAACAGCTTCAGGCGACCCGCCGCGATCCGTCGGTGGCACCTGCCATGCTCACCGTCCTTTCCATGCTCGACCAGTCGGTTGACAATTATGTTACTCCAGACGGCATCTCGGGATTAATCCAAAAATCAAACCCCTCTTCCAGTTCCGGCCCGACTCAGGCGATAACGCCGGATGAAGCGGGGATGATCCTTCAGGCGCTCACCAGCCAGCCGGTAAACAACGAAGGGCTGGCCGGCCTTGACGATTTTGTGCTCGATCGCGATGCCGCCCAGTTCCACCTGCAATTTCAAGGTCTCGGCTGGAAACTCAAGAGCGTCGATCTTCGTCCCGACCTCTGGCAGCCGACCCCGTCCGATTCCGCCGGCCTTTTGTTGACCCCTGTGGTGGATACGTTCTTAAACCACGGCGATGCCCAGTACAAAAAGGGCGATTGGCATGGCGCTATCGCCGACTTCAGCCAGGTACTCGCCATCGATCCTCAATCGGCCGCCGCCTATAATGAACGAGGCGCCGCCCGCGCGGCCAAGGGCGATCTCGACGGCGCGATCAAGGATTATACCCAGGCAGTGACCATCAATCCGGAACTGGCCGCCGCCTTTGAGGGCAGGGGAAATGCGAAAACCGCAAGGAACGATCTCGATGGTGCCATCGCCGACTATACCCAGGCCATTCGCCTCGACCCCTCGCTGGCCATCGCGCTGGACAGCCGGGGCAACGCAAAGACCGCCAAGGACGATCTTGACGGCGCCATTGCCGATTTCACCCAGGCCATCAGCATC
The DNA here is from genome assembly GCA_963812985.1 of uncultured Verrucomicrobiae bacterium. GTDB lineage: Bacteria > Verrucomicrobiota > Verrucomicrobiia > Methylacidiphilales > UBA1321 > JABDGH01. The sequence continues at coordinate 351,016 of CAWEXI010000005.1, read as the reverse complement.
GACCCCAACCTGGCCAGCGCCTACAGCGACCGCGGCTTTGCGCGGCAGGCCAACGGCAACCTCGACGGCGCGATCAACGACTACACTCAGGCTCTCGCCCTCAAGCCGAAGACCGCCAGCGCCTATTATAACCGTGGCTTGGCCCGGCTTTCCCAAGGCAGCCTGGACGCCGCCATTGTCGATTTCGACCATGCCCTGGCGTTCGATCCCAAGATCGCCGAAGCCTATTACTACCGGGGTAATGCCAAGAACGCCAATCACGACTTGGATGGCGCGATTGCCGACTACACCCAGGCCCTGAGTCTCAATTCGAAAACCGGAATCGCCTCGCTTGCCTACTGTAATCGCGGCCTCGTTCATCAGGCGAAAGGTGAGCTCGATGATGCCGTGGCCGACTATACGCAGGCTCTCGCCCTCGATCCCAAAATGGCCATTGCCTACTACAACCGCGGGTTCATCAAGGCGCAGAAAAATGACCTCGATGGCGCGATCGCCGACAGCACGCAGGCCCTGTATCTCGACCCCAAAATCTCCCAGGCTTACTACAACCGTGGTTTCGCCAAATTGATCAAAGGCAATCTCGACGGGGCGTTCGCCGACCTCAAGGAATTCTGCGATTCGTCCCCCAAGGAGACCGACGCCGACAATGCCCGCGTCTATCTCTGGCTGATCGATAAGGCGCAAAATGCCAAGACCGATGCCGACCAGGAACTGTCCACCGCCTTGCAGGAAACCTGGAACTCCGCGCCGGAGGACCCCGTTTCCAAGACAGCATCGTTCCTGTTAGGCAGCATCAGCGAAGACGATTATCTCGGCAGCGCCGTTTCCACCGACCCCAAAACGCTGCAGGGCCTGCAATGCCAGACGTGGTACTTCGCCGGAATGAAGCGCCTGCTCGGCGGAGACAAGACTGCCGCAATTGATCATTTCCGCAAGTGCGTGGCCACGGGGCAAATCAACCGCTCCGAGTACGCCCTGGCCCAGGCCGAACTCCAGATTTTGGCACCGGTCCCGCCCGTGGCTGCGCCAGCCAATGCGACGGTTTCCGCTCCCGCGTCCTCGGTCTCCGCGCCTCCCGCAAGTCCCTAGACTTCCCTCCGGCTATGTCCGCCCGCCTGCAAATCGTCCTCGTGGAACCGGAGATTCCACCCAATACGGGCGCCATCGCGCGCTGCTGTGCGGCGACTGATACCATATTGCACCTGGTCGAACCGCTCGGATTCAAACTGGATGATCGCTCTCTGAAACGTGCGGGAATGGATTATTGGCAGCACGTCACCTGGCACGCATGGCCCGATTGGCCCACCTTCCATCGTGCGCAGGCCGGCATGCGATTTCATTTCCTCACGACGAAAACTTCCCGTTCCTACACCGATGCGCAGTTCCGGCCGAATGACTTTCTGGTTTTTGGTCGCGAAACCCGGGGGCTGCCCGAATCGCTGTTAAGCGAGAACGCCGCTTCCTGCCTGACTATTCCCATGTCCAATCCCAACGTGCGGAGCCTCAATCTGGCCACAGCCGCGGCGATTGTTTTATTCGAGGCGCTGCGACAGATTCGGGCTTACTGCCCCGAAAGTCCGCCCAGCTGACCCTGCGTTTCCCACGATTCGGGTTTATTCCAGGGGACACTGGAAACCGGCTGTCCATTGGCATCAACGTCCTGGGCGGGGGGCGTTGACGGCGTGCCCGAGCAACCGGCCACGAACAAAATCAAGGGAAGAAACAAGACTGAACAAACGCGACGCATACTCAGAGGGTGTCTGAAAAAGCGGGTGCGGTCACGCCGAAAAGAACTCCCGATCGAACCTTAATTCAGGACGGAATCGCCGACTTCAATCTCGCCTTTGACGTCGGGCAGAATTTCAGCAACCGCATCGTTCGGGTCGACTTTGGTCACCCGCACCTTGCCGAGAAAAGTCCTTCCACGATAAACGATCAATTCGCCGTTAGGCACCACGCCGGCGGAAAGTCCCACGTCCATGATGACAAAGTTCCAGGCGTGATCGACAAATGTGACCTTGCCGCTGACGCCGGGCATTGTTCCGCCGTGGGTAGATCGGTTGATCGCACTTTGTAAATCAGCGATCTGCTGCTGCGATGCCTGCAACTGGTCCTGAATGATTTTCTGTTCGCTCTGCGCGGCTGCCAGATCGTCCTGCGCTTTCTTCGCGTTGTTGACCAACTCGTCCGGGGACTGGCCGTTAAGGGTTTTCGTAATCGCATCCAGCTTGTCCTGCGCCGCTTTCGCCGCATCATTGGCCGTTTGTGATGCCGTAGTGGCGTCAGCAGCCTGCTTTTGCGCCGCGGTCAGTTGTGTGTTCAGATCGTCGATCTTGCTGGTTGCCGTCGCCAGCTTGGTATCGGAGTCGGCCTTGGCCTGCTTGAGGTCGTCAGCTTCCGCCTGCGCCTTCTTGGCCGACTGTTCAGCCGTGGCACGAGCTTGCTGCGTCTGAATAATGGTCTGGGCATCCTCGCCCCGCTTTTGCACGAGCAACACGCCAAAAACTGCTGCCACCACGCCGCCGACAACGGCAACGTAAAGTAAAATTTTTCCCAGTGTTGACATGTGATAAGTTTGCTAGGTCGTTGCCTTAAAACGGCTCATAGAAATCTCATAAATCATCATAGTCTGTCAATTCATTCTTACGTACTAATGATGGAAATGACAGTTTTATCTTGCCAACGAGACGGTTCCACAGTGCGCGCGGTCACTTCCATTTTGCCGAGCGGTGCACCCGATCCAATTTGTCGTTGAACGAGATGCCCTCCAAATCCATCTCTTTTCGCAGCCAGGTTGGGGAAGCTGTGGATGCCCCTAGGGACTCCACCGTTAATTTCTCTGCCTCGTCTGCCGTCACGACCACAATTTCCTTGGCCAATCCAGAGGCTGCCACCAGTCGTTCGATAATGCTGTCCGCAGTCTGGTCCGCCATCGCGTAACTTACCACCATGTCGGTGGGCTTGCGCGGACCGGAAGCAATCGCCGTCCCCAGTTTGCCGTCCAGCACCACCGTTACGCGCCAATCGCTCGTATCGTGCAAATGCTGAAGCTGGTCAATCAGCGCCTTGCGCGCGGCCGCGCGATTTTCGTCATGAAGCTTCCGAAGGTCGCCCCACGCAAAAATCACGCTATGTCCGTCGACCACCAGATAGCGCGCGCTCATAAGGGATCGCCCCGACCCAACACGAATTAGCCTTCGGTCGGCGTCTCGCTTTTCACCGCATCCGCTTTTTCCGGTGCGGCTGTCTTTTCGGCCACGACAGGCTTTTCCGTGGCGGCAGGTGCTTCCGGTGTTACCGCCGATTTCGCCTCAGGTGCGACCTTTTCGGCCAGGACCGATTTCTCCGCGACCGGCGCAGGTTTGGCCACGGATGCTGCCTTCTCGGGTGCGGGCTTGGCTGCTGCGGGCTTTTTGGCCGGAGCAGGAGCTGGTTTCGTGGCGGCGGGCTTCGCGGCGACCGTGGTTTTCAAGGCGAGCTTTTTCCGCTTGTGGTAATCAAGGCGGCGACGGCGTTTCTGAACTTTATTCGACTGTTGTCCCATAAGAGAAGAGACTTGTTGCGGGAAATGGACTCTGAGTCAAGCTTAGAGCCCACCCGGAAGAGCAGCAACCTCCGGCCCACGAAAAAATAGATGACCACTCCGCCAGATTACTGCATCGGCATCATCGCCGACACGCATGACCGATGGAACCCCCGCATCGCCGAACTTTTCGGCCAAGTCGACGAAATCTGGCACCTCGGCGATGTCTGTCACGAGCCGATTCTCGACCAGCTCCGCGCCATCAACCGGAAGCTAACCGTCGTTTTGGGTAATAATGACTTCGCTCTGGATCTTCCCGTCAGCCTCGATTTGGTCCGGGGAGAGGAACGCTTCCATCTCATTCATATCCTGCCCCGCCGCATGCCGCCCAGCGATTGGGTTCTTTTCGGCCACACCCATCGGCCTGCCGACGAGAATCATCGCGGCGTCCATCTCTTCAATCCCGGTTCGGCCGGCCGCGCCAACAAGGGCGCGCCGCTGAGCGTCGGCTTTCTCACCCGCGAAAAGGGCGGAAAGTTTCGCGCCAAAATCGTACCGCTGCAAAGCAGCTGAAAGTCTAGAATCGGTCATCCTGAGCTTGTCGAAGGATCAGTTCAGATCGCAAGTACGGGGAGATAACGGACCTGATCCTTCGACAACTCAGGATGACGAGGCTAATTTTTTTGGTTTTTTTAGCGCGAAGGTCCTACCAGTCTCTCCGTTCCTTGAGTTTTCCCTCCCAAAAATTCCGTTAATTGGAAAATTTGGCAATTCCGTTACTGCCTCCCTTGGATTTACCCCGCCTGTCGCAGCGGCAACCGCAACACCATCGTCGTCCCCTTCCCCAATTCGCTCTCGGCGTGGACCGTGCCGCCGTGCGACTGGACGATGTGCTTCACGATGGAGAGCCCCAGGCCGGTCCCGCCCGAGGTGCGGCTGCGGCCTTTGTCCACGCGATAAAAGCGCTCGAAAATGTGCGGCAGGTCGCCGGCGGAATGCCGATGCCGTTGTCGGCCACGCGCACCTCCATCTGGTCCGTCGCGCAGCGCGGCGGAAAGCACGACGCGCCGCGGCGGATTGGAATAGGCGACCGCGTTCTCCAGCAGATTGAACATCACCTGCTCGAGCCGCAGCGCATCGACGTCGAGCGGCGGCAGATCGTCCGGCACTTCGATCACGATCTCGACCTGCGCCGGAGTTCGTCCGGTTGGCCCAGTCGCGCACCAGTTGCCGGAAAAAGGCGTCGACGCGGATCGTGCTGAATTCGGCTTCCACCTGCCGCGACTCGAGCCGCGTCAGCACGAGCAGGTCCTCCACCAGCGCGTTGAGCCGGTCGGAGTGGCGCTTCATCGTCTCGAGAATGCGCTGCGACTCCTCGCGCGGCAGGTCGGGATTGTCCGCCAGCGTCTCCAGGTAGCCGCGGAAAATGGCCAGCGGCGTGCGCAATTCGTGCGAGACGTTGGCCACGAAATCCTGCCGCACCACCTCCAGCTGCTTGATGCGCGTGATGTCGTGGAAGACCACCACCGCGCCGCCGACCTCGTCCTTCTTGGTGCGGATCGGCACGACGCTGATTTCGAAATGGCGCGGCGGCAGTCCCAGCGCGGTGCTCTCCAGCATGACCTCCTGCTGGCGCGGCTCGCCGCGCAGGATCGTCTCGCGCACGATCATCTCCACCCGCGCCTCGCGCAACGACTCGAGCACCGTGCGGCCCAGCGGGCTTTGCTTGCAGGTCGAAGAGATTGAGCAACTCGTCGTTCACCAGCCGCACGACATGGCGTTGGTCGACCACCATCACGCCCTCGACCATGTTGGCCAGCAGCACGTTCAGGTTGAAGTCCTCCTCCTGTTGCTGGCGCTGAAACTCCTCCAGGCGCGCGCCCACGGTCTCCAGGTTGCGCGACACCTGCTCGACCAGCGGCGGCCCGTCGATGTAATACGACTTCGGCCGCTCGCCGGCGGCCAGTTGCCTGGTCAGCCGATCCAATTGGCGGAGCGAAAGCCGGTAGCGATAGCGGACGAAAGCCCAGAATGCCGCGAGCTGGACCAATTCCAATCCCACCAAAAGCGCGATCCACGTGATTATCCTGGGTGTCCATGACTTTTGCACATTGGCGATGTCTTCAGGATCAGACAAGGCTGCGATGGAATCCGCGCGTTACATGTGACAAAACACGTAAGCCAACCGCTTGACGGTGGGGTTTGCTATTAGAGCGGCGTCATGTTAGCGTTTACCGAATATGCCCACTCCGCCAGTCAAGTTCCCCAAGCCCAATCGCAGTCCCGGCAAGCCGCCCGTTCGCAAGAACGACGGCAACGGGAACGGCACCCAGGCCCGGGCAGCGAACAGAATTGGCGCGGCCTCGTCCTGCTCGCCCTCACCATGCTGTCGATGTTCGCGCTCTATTACGCGCTGATCCATCCCGGCATCGCGCAGCAGGAAATGACGCAGGCCCAGCTTTTCGACCTGATCAAGGCAGGGCAAGGTCGACCAGCATCGTCAACGAGCCCGATCCCTCCACCGGCATCCGCACGCTCACCGGCACCTACAAGAAGCCGTCAGCGCCGCGCCCGGCGCGCCCGAAGCGCCGAAGGCGCCTTCAAGGTGCCGGTCGATCTCCAGCTCAACCCCTACCTCGCCAGCGAGATCAAGCAGGCCGGCTACAAGGGCATCATCGAGACCCAGAACAACACCAACATCATCTGGCCGCTGATCATCAATTTCCTGCCGATCATCCTCTTCGTCGGCCTGATGTATTTCCTCTTCCGCCAGCAGATCCGCATGGCGGGCAAGAGCGCCTTCAGCTTCGGCAAGAGCAAGGCGCGCATGATGACCCGCGACCGCAACAAGGTGACGTTCAAGGACGTCGCCGGCATCGACGAGGCCAAGGAAGAGCTCAGCGAAATCGTCGAGTTCCTCAAGGACCCGCGCCGGTTCCAGCGCCTCGGCGGACGCATCCCCAAGGGCGTGCTCATGATCGGCCCTCCCGGCACCGGCAAGACGCTGCTCGCCAAGGCCATCGCGGGCGAGGCCGACGTGCCCTTCTTCAGCATCAGCGGCTCCGATTTCGTGGAAATGTTCGTCGGCGTCGGCGCCTCGCGCGTGCGCGACATGTTCGAGCAGGGCAAGAAGAACGCGCCCTGCCTGATCTTCATCGACGAAATCGACGCCGTGGGCCGCAGCCGCGGCACCGGCATGGGCGGCGGCCACGACGAACGCGAGCAGACGCTCAATGCGCTGCTCGTCGAGATGGACGGCATCGAGACGCAGGAAGGCGTCATCATCATCGCCGCGACCAACCGCAAGGACGTGCTCGATCCCGCGCTGCTGCGCCCGGGCCGTTTCGACCGCGAAGTGCGCGTCAACCTGCCCGACGTCCGCGGTCGCGAACAGATTCTCCATGTCCACACCCGCAACGTGAAGATCGCCAAGTCGGTCGATCTCGGCCTCATCGCCCGCGGCACGCCCGGTTACTCCGGCGCGGAACTGGCCAACGTCGTCAACGAAGCCGCGCTCCTCGCCGCCAAGCGCAACAAGGACGAAGTCACGCAGCCCGAGCTCGAGGAAGCCCGCGACAAGGTGCGCTGGGGCCGCGAGCGCCGCAGCATGGCCATGACCGAGGAGGAAAAGAAGGCGACCGCCTACCACGAGGCCGGCCACGCGCTCCTCAACGTCCTGCTGCCGCACACCGACGCGCTGCACAAGGTTTCCATCATCCCGCGCGGACCTGCGCTCGGCGTGACCATGTACCTGCCGGAAAAGGACCGCGTCACGCAACTGGAAGAAGGAAGTGCTCGATTAGCTCGTCGTCGTCATGGGCGGCCGCGTGGCGGAGGAAATTTTCCTCGGCGACGTCAGCAGCGGCGCCTCCGGCGACATCCAGCAGGCCACCCGCTGCGCCCGCGCCATGGTCTGCGACTGGGGCATGAGCGACAAGCTCGGCATGGTCCAGTACGGCGACGACTCCTCCATGAATTTCTTCGGACGCGACATGGGCGGCTCGCGCGGCTACAGCGAGAAGACCGCCGAAGCGATCGACGCGGAAGTCCTCAATCTCGTCAACACCGCCTACGAAAAGGCCAAGGAAATCATCAGCACGCACCGCGAGGCGATGGAAAAGATCACCGCCGCGCTGCTCGAATACGAGACCCTCGACGGCAAGCACATCAAGGACATCATCGAGCACGGCCGCATGCTCACGCCGCCGCCCGCGCCGCTTCTGCCGCCCTCCAATCCGACGCCCAAGGAACCGCTCCCCGTCAATCCTCCGGTCAAGCCGAAGGAAGACGACGGCGGCATGCTTCCCGGCCTGCCCGCTCCTGCCGGCGCGTAGTGGTTACGAGGGAACCTTCGGGTAGCTACAATTTCTGCCGATCCGATAGCAGCTTGCGCGTCACTCCTGCGATGGAAGCGGGCGTTGCCGATCACGTTTGGAGCTTGGAAAAGATTATTGGATTGCTGTGTTGATTCGGGGGCGGGACGGGTTCAAGGTCTGGAGCATGAAGCGCAAAAACTTGGCTGATGTCCTGCTCAAAATCCTCGGCCTCTATTTTTGCTTATACTCCATTCCGAGTATTATCATTGGAACTGCTTTTGTACTCATATCGGGAACCGCGTCGAAAGTGATTGCGATGCTGACATTCAGTAAGGTTGTTGACATCGCAATTACTGGCGGTGTTCAAGCAGTCATCGGCATATACCTCATTCTCAGGAGTCAGAAGATTGCAGGGCGCTGGTTTAAGAACGAAGAGGAGTAATTTCAAACTATACCTCTACCCCCTTTCACGCGGGTTCGACAAGCGTCCGCTAAGGGAGTAGAAGTGCTGAATGCGCAGCATGACTGGTTATGGTCGGGGGACGGCGACTTTTGACGGACGGCAGATCGCCGTGGAACTGAGTTCGGTGAACCGGAAGCAGGCGGAGATTTCGCTGTCGCTGCCGCGGGCGTTGCTGGAGCTGGAGCCGCGGGTGCGCGACGAGATCAACGCGCACATTTCGCGCGGGCCGCCTGACGGTGGCCGTCGGCCTGCACGCCAAGGGCGGCGGAAAGCACGAAAGGCAGGCGCGATCAATGTCGCGGCGGCGAAGGCGTATCGCGACCAGCTCGAAGGCGTTGCGGAAGTCGCTGAAGCTCGAGGGCGAGATCACGCTCGACCAGGTGCTGCGCGGCCCGGGCGTGCTCGATTCCGACAGCGTGGAGATCGAGACGGAGACGGCGTGGCCGGCGTTGCAGAAGGCGCTCAAGGCGGCGCTGGAGCAATTCGTCAAGATGCGCAAGCAGGAGGGCGAGGCGCTGGCGGCCGATCTGCGCAAGCGCGTGCTGGCGATCCAAAAGAACGTGAAGACGATCGGCGTGCTGGCGCCGAAGGTGATGGAGCATCATCGCGGGACGCTGCTGGAGCGCGCGGCGAAGGCGGGGCTGGAGATCGAGGCGTCGGACGAGCGGCTGCTCAAGGAAATCGTTTTCTTCGCCGACCGCAGCGACATCTCGGAGGAGCTGACGCGGCTGCGCAGCCACCTCGACCAATTCTTCGACGCAACTCGGGCAAGGACGAGCCGGTGGGTCGCACGCTCGACTTTCTGCTCCAGGAGATGTTTCGCGAGACGAACACGATCGGCAACAAGGCCAATTTCCTCGCCATCAGCCAGATCATCGTCGGCATGAAAACAGAGTTGGAAAAATTGCGGGAGCAAGTGCAGAATATCGAATGAACCGACCCGTCTTCCGGCGCCAGGGCATTCTCTTTGTCATCTCCGCGCCGTCGGGCACGGGCAAGACGACGCTCTGCGAAAATCTGCGCGCGACGCCCGATTTCATCTACTCGGTTTCGTGCACGACGCGGCCGCCGCGCAAGGGCGAGGAGAACGGGGTCGATTATCATTTTCTGAGCAAGGAGCGATTTCCTCGAACTGATCGAGCGCGGGCGAGATGCTCGAGTACGCGCTGGTGCACGGCAATTATTACGGCACGCTGAAGGCGACGGTGAAGGAGGCGCTGGAGCAGGGAACCGATGTGCTGCTCGACATCGACGTGCAGGGCGCGACGACGATCCGCAAGACCGACGACGCGATGGTGCGCGACTCGCTGGTCGATGTTTTCATCATGCCGCCGACGCTGGAGGAGCTGGAGCGGCGCCTGCGCAAGCGCGGCACCGAGACCGAGGAGCAGGTGCAGCAGCGGCTGCTGACCGGGCGGGAGGAATCGAAGCTGTGGCGGCTTTACAAGTACACGATTTTGAGCGGCTCGATGGAGGAGGACCTGACGAAGTTTCGCGCGATCATGCGGGCCGAGCGTTACCTGAGCCGGCGGCTGGAGTTGAACGAAACCTAGGCGCCGTAAAAATCAAGGTTGATCGGCTTCCTGCACGGAAGCTTGCTCTCGTTGGCGACCTCCTTAAGATGAGCGGTTATGCGACGGATTCTTTTTCCCCTGGCGGCTTTGTTCAGCATGGCGGTTTTGATCTCGGCTTCAGCCATCGACATCAATCCCAGCAAGAATAACCAGCCGCCCAGTTTTTGGTCCAGCGGGAGCGGCAATCGCTTCAGCATTTTCAACGGCGATCCGAAACGCATTCAGCGCGCAAATGCGGTTGATCCGAAATCGTTCGACGAAAAGGTCGAGGTGTCGCCTAATCCGCTGTCGATCAAAGCGCTGAAGGCGATCGCGCCGAATCCAAGCATCTGAAGATCACGTTCTCGGTGCATAACCACGCGAAGAAGACCTACACGCTTTCGTTTCCCACGGCGCAGCGGTGGGATTTCCGGATCTTAACGCGGCGGGAACGCCGATCTATGTCTATTCGGACAATTGCGAATTCGAGCAGACGGTAGGCACTCGATGGTCAATAACGACGACAAGCTGGTCTACACGGAGACGGTCAATTTCGACGACCTGAGCCAGCCGCTAGCGCCGGGAACCTATACGGTGCAAACCGTGATGGCGAATTATCCCGAGATGCACGGGCAGGTGCAACTCACCGTGCAGCCTTAGGCCAGCGTAGAGGGCCACGCTTTCGCAAGCGCGGCTACGGCTGAGGCAATGGTTGGGAATTTTCCGGAGGAACAGCCATGGTGCCCGGGGGCGGCACCGGATCGTTCTTGTCGTCGTCGGTTGATGCTGAAGGAGAATCTGGCGCAGGTGTATCGCGCAAGGGCTCCGGTTTATAATCGGGATCGTTCAGCGGCTTGCTCGGCTCTTCCGGTTTTTCATCGAGGTTCGGCTTGACCTGATGATTAATCAGGTTGCGGACCTCATCGATGCTTAAGGGACGGTTCGGCAGACCGCTCATGCGCGATAAAATGATGTTGTCCTTGATGGTGACGCCCTCGGGCACGTGCTGAGCGCCGGGGCCAAGGTACGACTTATTGAAGTTGGTATCGTAGACGAGCCCCTCGGGTTTCGCCGGACCGCCCAGGACGGCGGTGCGATCCTGGTCGGCGGAGGTGTTGGATGATGCCAGCACAGCTGGATGAGCGCGCCCCATTTCCGATTCGGACGTCGCGAAGCTTCGATTGAACTCGGCAGCATTCTGATCATAGGCGCTGGCCGTGGTGAGATCGGCTTTCTTATTGAGATTTGGCGCGGTGGCCGCGGACGCATCGGCAAGATAGGACTTCGTAATGAAAGTATTTTGGTCGCGGTCTTTGTAATCCGAATTGCTTGCCGTAATCGAGCTGGTCGGAAATGAAAAAGTTTTATTGGCGTATGAACTTGAAGTGCTGAAGATGCGCTCCGGATCATATTTTCCGGTCGAATCAGGTGAAGAGACGTTCCGATAGGGATCCCGTTGGTCGATGACCTTAATGGGTAGCGTCTTTCCTCCGCCCAGATTCACAGACACGGTTTTGCTTCCATCCGGTGCGGTGGTCGCATTGTCCGCGGGGCGAAGCGGTAGAATCGTCGCGAAGGTAGCGGCGATCAGAGATACCCAGACGCTGGGGGATCGGATAGCCTCTGGCAACACACCGCTTCAATACACATGATAGCGTTCGCGGTCAATTCGATAAGCGGCGACAAAAAAAAGGGCGGACCCGAAGGCCCGCCCTTTGCGTAAACACAAAACGGAACTAGACAGCCGCTTCGTTGCTTTCTTCCGTGCGAATGCGGTAGGCCTCGCTGACCGGCAGAACGAAGACTTTGCCGTCGCCGATCTTGCCGGTCTTGGCGGTTTCCATGATGGTCTTGACGATGGCATCGACTTTGTCGTCGCCGGCGACGACTTCGATTTTCACCTTGGGGAGGACGTCGACCGTGTATTCGCTGCCGCGGTAGATTTCCTTGTGGCCCTTTTGGCGGCCAAAGCCCTTGACTTCGGTGATGGTCATGCCCTCGACCCCAGCCTGGGTCAAAGCTTCCTTCACATCATCGAATTTGAACGGCTGGATGATGGCTTCAATTTTTTTCATAAGTTTCAAATGTTTCTTGGTTCGGCAGCGCGCCAGTTTTATTTCGACGCGCCGCCAGTTATTTGTAGGTAGCCTAACCGATCTTGACTAGAGGATATATCCCTCTTCGCCGTGATCGGAGAGATCCAGACCGGCTTCTTCCTGTTCCGGGGTCGGACGCAGGCCGAGCGTGAACTTCAGCGCGTAGCCGATGATCGCCGTGCCGATGACCGAGAGGACGATGGTGAAGCCGATGACCTTGAGCTGCTCGATGTAGAGCAGGTGGCCCTTGCTCCAGTCGCAGAGATCCTTCACGTTGGTGTCGAGGTTGGCGTTGATCGTGTCGGAGGCGAGGAAGCCCGTGGCGAGCGCGCCGCACATTCCGCCGACGGCGTGAACGCCGAAGACGTCGAGCGCATCATCATAACCGAGCAGCGGCTTGAGGTAGGTCGTGGTGATGAACGGAATCGTTCCGGCGATCACACCGATGATCATGCCGCCCATGGGGGTGACGTAACCGCAAGCAGGCGTGATGACAACCAGACCGGCGACCGCGCCGGAGCAGAAGCCGACGACCGTCGCCTTGCCCTTGAGGAAGTACTCCACGGTGGGCCAGACGAAGGAGGCGGTCGCGGTGGCGAGCGTCGTGGTGGTGAAGGCGTTGGCGGCGATCACGTCGGCGGCGCAGGCGCTACCGGCGTTGAACCCGTACCAGCCGACCCAGAGCAGGCGAGGCACCGATGAAGGTGAGCACCGTGCTGTGCGGGGCGAAGTGGGTCTTACCCCAGCCGAGGCGCTTGCCGATGATCAGGGCGAGAGTCAAGCCGGACCAACCGGAGGACATATGCACCACGGTACCTCCCGCGAAGTCCATGCGCCTTGACGTGGCGCCTTGGCATTCCAGACACCGTTGAAGTATACCGTCAACACCCCACACGTTGTGGGCCAGCGGGAAGTAGACGATGAACATCCAGCAGCCGATGAAGATCACCAGGGCCGAGAATTTCATGCGTTCCGCGATGCCTCCAACGATGAGGGCCGGAGTGATGATGGCGAAGGTCAGCTGGAAGCAGAAGTAGACGTTCTGCGACATCCAGTAGCCGTAGCCGCCGTTGCAGGTCGAGTCGACATGCTGGGGCTGAGGATCGCCGGTGTAGGTCTTGTTGAACGAGGTGAAGCCCATGCAGGCATACTGCAAGATCACCGAAGGGCGACGTGCCAGCCGCGCCCGTCTTGGGATCGCAATAGGCGTGGTTGATGCCGAAGACCAGGCCGAATCCGCAGAGCCACCAGAGAATGGTCACCAAACCGGTGATGCGCAAAACACTGGGCACAGACGGACAGGATGTTCTTGCGGCGGACCAAACCGCCGTAGAACAGGCCAGGCCGGGGAGGGTCATCATCAACACCAACGCGGTGGAGGTCAGCATCCAGGCGTTGTGGCCGGGCCCGGAGCCGGTCGAGGTTCGTCGGCAGGGCGGGCGACTGGAAGCCGCCGGGTTCGCCGTTGTTGACGTAGGCTTCGAGGTCGGCGAGGCGCTGATCCGTGGTGGGTTTGGGTGCAGCGGGAGCTGCCGGGGCGGCTGCGGCCGGAGCTGCAGCAGCGGGTGCGGCGGCAGGGGCTGCTGCTGCGGGAGCGTTGGTGGCTTGGGCGTCGGCCTGAATGGCCCCGAAGGCCAGAACAAGACCACACACCGACCATCGGGTGATGGTAGAAAGACGTTTGATCATAAATGAATTAAGTTTGATAAAATTGGTTTGGAAATATGCTGACAAGTTTTGCTTTGCTAGAGGGCAAAGCTCCTATGCAACTAACAGAAAGTGGGGGGTCCATACGCGGCGGGCCTCGAGTGCTTTCTCCTGAATTGGGTTGGGGAGCAAGAGGGCTCAGCCAGCAGGAGGAGGAAATCAAGGCATATTGGCAACGGTGGCAGGCTGTCGCAGTTCCCGGGCATGCCGACGGCCTGCTTACGGCTGGCAAGGACTGATCGCGAAACCGCATCGCGGTCGAGCATGGGTGGTGCTTTTTGCTCAGGACGCACGATTCGCGATGGAGGCGCAGATTTTTGATCGGCGCCACAGGAAGCGCTCAGAAGGCGATAGACCGATCTGCTGTGCGTCGCAGACCGTGAAAGTCACGGTCAGCGCCACTGCAAATCCTGTCCATCTCCTCCTGCGTTCCTTGGTTACCCTGGGGTTCGCCAAATGCACGGACAGAGCGTTTAGCATGTCCTATGCCAAGGGATTTTTACGTAAACGTTGCCCGGCGTGCCCCTCGTGAAACCTTATTTCTGGGATGCGGTTCTCTTTCTCTATTCGAGTGTTTCCTGATAATTCTCTGATACGACACGTCCATATATGAAATACCGACCTAAAACTCCGCCGGAGGCCATGCCCTTTCGGCGCGGCAAACGGTCGCCAGAACGCATCGAGGACGAAATCACACGCGATGGAATGGATTTCGCCCGCCGTCTGGTCCGCTCTGGCCGCCGAAGGGACCGACGCGCATCGCCTCGCTTCAGGCCCGGAGACTGTGGCTGGAGCGCTTCGGCGACGGATGTGCTGCTTTCGTATCAAACCGAAACGGGACGCGACGCCGTGCTGGCGCGAACTCGATTCGCGATGCGCGCGTTTATTCTTATCAGCCGCTACGCGTTTTCGGAAAATATCTTCCGCACCACGCCTCGGAACGGGGAGCGCCCGTACTGCTTGCGGGGCGACACGGGGGGCTCGTTGGAAACGGAGGTGCGCGAAGCAGAATGTGCGTTATGGACTCGATTTTGCAGGCGGCTACTCGGCCGGATTGTTCATCGACCAGCGCGCCAATCGGGCCCGTCTGCGCGCGCTGAAACCCAAGCGGCTGCTCAATACCTTCGCGTATACGTGTTCATTCTCCGTCGTCGCCGCATTGGCCGGAGCGGAAACGTTGAGCGTCGATTTGTCGCGCCGCTCGCTGACGCGTGGAGAGGAAAATTTTCAGCGCAACGGACTGGATCCCAAAGCGGGCCATCGGTTTATCGCGGATGATGTCCTCGCCGTCCTGCCGCGCCTGGCGCGGCGAGGAGAAAAGTTCGACGCGATCATTCTCGATCCGCCCACCTTTTCGCGCAATCAGGCGGGCGCGGCATTTCAGGTCCAGCGCGATTTCGACCGGCTGGTCACGCTGGCCCTGGAGGTCGCCGACACCAGGAGCGAAGATTCTACTGTCGGTCAATCATTCCGCGATGCGGGTGGCCGACTTGGAATGGGCCGCGCGCGGCGCGTTGAAATTGGCGGGACGAAGTGGACGGTTCGTTTCCAGCTTCACCGCTGGCCGATTTTCCTTCCGGGCATGGCGCGAAGACGGTGTGGCTGGAGGTGAAGTAGAAGCAGAATGACGGAATTACGAAATTTTCCAAATTAACGGAATTTGGAGGGAGTTTTTGAAAAGCTCTATACGGATACAGGCCAGCTACTCTTTTTTCTCAGGCGGCATCCAGCGGGCGAGCATGTCCCGCAGCGCCTCAAGGCGCACCGGCTTGCTCAGATAATCGTCCATGCCGGCTTCGAGACATTTTTCGCTTTCGCCGCGCATGGCGTTGGCGGTCATGGCGATGATGTGTATCGAGCTGCAATCCGTGCGCGCGCGGATTCGCTGCGTCGTTTCGTAGCCGTCGAGTTCCGGCATCTGGCAATCCATCAAGATGAGGTCGTAGGGCCGGACGTCGAGCGCGGCGAGCACTTCGAGTCCGTTGTTGGCGACGTCGGCCTTGTAGCCGATGTTGTTGAGCAGGCCGATGCGCGACCTTCTGGTTGATGATGTTGTCCTCGGCGAGGAGAATGCGCGTCGGCTTGCGGCTGAGGTTCGGCGGCGGCGTGATCGGCGACTTCAGCGAGAGCGTGGCCGTTTGCGTTTTCTTGCGCGCAAGAGGCTGATGGCCGGCCATGACTTCGGCGATGCGCGCTGAAGAGCCGCGATTGTTTCACCGGCTTGAGCACGCAGGCCTCGATCCCCGCTGCTTTCATGTCCTCCGTGTCGAGCTGATTGCCGAGCGAGGTCAGCATGACCAGCCGGGTCGCGGCGATGGACGGATCTTCCTTGATCGCATTGGCCAGCATCAGCCCGTCCATTTCGCGGCATCTGCATGTCGAGGATGGCCAGCTCGTACGGATCGGTTGCAGCTGACATCGCGCAACATCTCCAGGGCATGCTGGGCCGCTGGCGGCGAGCCCGCTTCTCATCTTCCACATGCGGGTATGATGATCGAGAATTTCGCGGTTGGTGGCGTTGTCGTCGACGATCAGGACGTGCAGGCCGGACGAGGTCGTGCCGCGCGACCGACTTGAGCGCGATCGGTCTGCTTCTCAAACTCGGCGGTGAAGGAGAACGTCGAGCCTTTGCCCAGCTCGCTGGTGACCTCGATGTCGCCGTTCATCAGCGTCGACGAGCTTCTTGGAAATGGCGAGGCCGAGGCCGGTGCCGCCATATTTGCGTGTGGTCGAGCCGTCGGCCTGGCTGAACGCCTTGAAGAGCCGCGCCTGCCCCTTTTCGTCGATGCCGATGCCGGTGTCGCGGACCTCGAAGCTGAGCACGGCATGCGTGGCGGTTTCGCTGACGCGCGAGACGGTGACGACGACTTCGCCCTGGGAGGTGAACTTGACGGCGTTGCCGACGAGATTGTTGACGACCTGGCGCAGGCGGCCCGGATCGCCGCGCAGTTCCAGCGGCACCTCGGGCCGGATGAACGCGGCGAGTTCGAGGCCCTTGCTGTGCGCCTGCGCGGCGAGCAGGTCCATGGTGTTGTCGATCACCTCGCGCAGTTCGAAATCGGTGATGTCGAGGTCGAGCTTGCCCGCCTCGATCTTGGAGAAGTCGAGAATGTCGTTGATGACGACCAGGAGCGATTCGCCGCTGATGCGCACCGTGCGCGCGAATTCGCGCTGCTCGTGCGTCAGGTCGGTCATGAGCAGCAGATCGGTCATGCCGATGACGCCGTTCATCGGCGTGCGAATTTCGTGGCTCATGTTGGCCAGAAACTCGCTCTTGAGGCGGTTGGCCGATTCGGCCGAGACCATGGCGGCCTGCAGGGCGATGTGGGCGCGCTGCCGCTCGGTGATGTCCTTGCTGAACACGGCCACGCCGCTGACGTCATCGTTGGTCCGGATCGGGTTGTAGGAAATTTCGTAGTAGCGCTCCTCCTCGCTGAACTGGTAGCGCCGCTCGACGATGAATTTTTCGCCCGCGAGCGCGCGATCGTAAAGCGCGATGTCCTCGGCGTCGCCACGCCGGCGGCAGAAGCTCGACGATCACGTCGCCCTGCCTTGACCTTGATGCCAAACATCTCCTCGAAGCTCCGACTGAACGTCGCATTGAAGGTGATCAGGCGATAGGCGGTGTCGATCGACCAGATCGAGTCGTCGATGTTGTTGATCAGCGCCGAAAGATTCTGCTCGCGAGGCGTGCAACTCGGTTTCCAGTCGTTTGCGCTCCGTGATGTCCTCGACCATGCCCTCGAAATAAGACGAGCGTCGCCGTCGTGCATCGAGCACCGCGCGCGCGTTTTCCGAGATCCACATCGTCGAGCCATCCTTGCGATAGATTTCCGACTCAAAACCGCGCACGGCGCCGTGCTCCTTCATCAGCCGCACGAATTCATTCCGGCGGTTGGGATCGACGTAAAGCTGGTTGTCGATGGCGGTCAGTCCCGCGACCAGATCCTGCGTCGGAATCGTACCCGTACATCTTGGCCAACGCCGGATTGACGTTGAGATACTGGCCGGAGGGTGTGGTCTGGAAAATGCCCTCGATGGCATTCTCGAAAATGCTGCGGTACATTTCCTCGGAATGAAGTTGGCTCATAGAAGACGCAAGACTAATCGAATTGCTTAGCAGATGATGTGCCACGGGTCGAGGCAAGAAGCCCTAGTGCTTTCCTCGAAATCGAGCGTCAGCGGGAAGTCGGCCCGCGCCGGCGGCAAGGGCGGCACGAACATCGGGCCCGGCGTGTGCCCGAACGCGCGGAAGCGGGAGAGACGCCGGCCTTCGGCTTCGTTGGCGTTGATCGGCATGGTCGTCCAGTTGCGGCCGCCGGGGCTCGAGACATAATAGACGCAGCCGCCGAGGGAGCGGCCCGGTCCAGCGTGTCGATGAGATCGAAGGTCAGCGGCGCATCGACGCCGATGGTGGGATGCAGCGCCTCGGGCGGCTGCCACGCGCGGTAGCGGACGCCGGCGACGAACTCGCCCGACGTGCCGGTCGGATGCAGCGGAACGCGGCGGCCGTTGCAGGTGACGACGTGCCGGCCCTCGATGGCGTTGTCGATCTTGACCTGGAGTTTTTCCACCGAGGAATCGACGTAGCGGACGGTGCCGCCGGGCGTGCCTTCCTCGCCGAGGACGTGCCACGGCTCCAGCGCGGTGCGCAGCTCGAGGTTGACGCCGTCGTAGGTGACTTCGCCCTGGACGGGAAAGCGGAACTCCATGTGCGGCGCGAACCATTCGGGCTTGAACGGATAGCCGCCGCGCTTGAGGTCGTCGATGACGTCGTTGAAGTCCTGCGCGCAGAAATGGGGCAGGAGGAAGCGGTCGTGCAGCTGCGTGCCCCACGGCACCGGGCTTGCCCTTGTAGGGCTTCTCCCAGAACCGGGCGACGGCGGCGCGCAGCAGGAGTTGCTGCGTCAGGCTCATGCGCGCGTGCGGCGGCATTTCGAAGCTGCGCAACTCGAGCAGGCCGAGGCGGCCGGTCGCGCTGTCCGGGTCGAAAGAGCTTGTCGATGCAGAACTCGGCGCGGTGCGTGTTGCCGGTGACGTCGGTGAGGATGTTGCGGAAGATGCGGTCGACCAGCCACGGCGGGACGTGGCCGTAGTCGGGCACCTGGTCGAAGGCGAGCTCGCAGCTCGTAGAGCGCGTCGTTGCGCGCCTCGTCGATGCGCGGCATCTGGCTGGTCGGGCCCGAGGAACATGCCGGAGAAAAGATACGAGAGCGACGGATGATTCTGCCAGTAGCCGACGAGGCTGCGCAGCAGATCGGGCCGGCGCAGGAGCGGGCTGTCGAGCGACGGTCGCGCCGCCGAGGACGATGTGATTGCCGCCGCCGGTGCCGACGTGGCGGCCGTCGAGCAGGAATTTTTCCGCGCCGAGATCGCAGTGGCGCGCCTCCTCGTAAAGGATCTCGGTGTTGCGGACCATCTCCGGCCAGTTGTCGGCGGGCTGAAGATTGACCTCGATGACGCCGGGGTCGGGCGTGATCTTGAAATTCTGGATGCGCGGATCGTTCGGCGGCGTGTAGCCCTCGATGCGCACCGGCAGGCCGAGTCTCGGCGGCGGTGTCCTCCACGGCGGCGACGAGATCGAGGTAATCCTCCGCCGTGCGCGGTCGGCGGCATGAAGACGTGGAGGATGCCGTTGCGCGGCTCGGCGCAGATCGAGGTGCGGACGACGTTGGCATCGGGCTGGCCGACCGGGACCGGCGGGTAATCGCCGCTGCTGACCAGCTTGCCATCGACCATCCGCTTCGTGCTGCGGCGCGTGGGCGGCGGCAGCGGCGCGCGGCGTTCGGTCGGGTCCTGCTCGACGATCTGCACGGCCTCGCTCGGCGTGGCCCAGGGCAGCGATTCCAGCGGCAGGCGATAACCCATCGGCGAGTCGCCGGGGATGAGCATCAGCCGCTCGGTGCGCAGTTGCCAGATGGTCGATTGCCACGGGCGGTCCGGCAGCCAGTTGGCGCGCAGCACCGGCAGCGCGTGGCCGACGACCGAATCGAGCCCCTGCGCGAAGACCTTGGCGAGACGCTTGCGCGTCCTCCTCGGTTTTGATCTTCGCGTCGAGCGCGGAGACGTTGTAAGGCAGGCGCGCCTTCCTCGAAGAGATAGTGGTAGATGTCCTCGTAGGCGTCGCGGACATACTTCGGGTCGACGCTCGAGCCGCTCGGCGAGCTTGCGCAGGAAGTGGGCCGAGTCCTCCGGCGTCACCTTGTAGTTCTTGCCGGTTTCGGCGACGAGATCGTCGTCGTTCCAGATCGGCTCGCCGTCCTTGCGCCAGTAGCAGCCGTAGGCCCAGCGCGGCAGACTGCTCGCCCGGATACCACTTGCCCTGGCCGTAATGGAGCAGCGCGCCGGTGGCGAAACGATCGCGCAGGCGCTTGAGCAGCTTTTCGCCCTTCTGCTGCTTCTCGGGACTCAGCGCGGTGAAGTTCCATTCGAGGCCGTCGCGGTTGGTGGTGGAAACGAAGGTCGGCTCGCCGCCCATGGTCAGGCGCACATCCTGGGCGCTGAGCTTCTCGTCGATCTGCGCGGCCCAGCGCCTCGATCTCGCGCCATTGATGTTCGCGGTAGGGCAGGGTGACGCGCGGCGTCTCGAACACGCGCGTGACCGCCATGTGGAAATCGAACTTGGTCTCGATCTCCTCCGCCTCGTTGATCGCGCCGCTGATCGGCGCGGCCGTTTCCGGGATCGGAAGTGGCGGCGAGCGGAATGTGGCCCTCGCCCGTCGAGCAGGCCGGAGGTGGCGTCGAGTCCGACCCAGCCCGCGCCGGGCAGATAGACTTCGGCCCAGGCGTGGAGATCGGTGAAGTCGGCTTCGGGTCCGGCCGCGCCGCCATCGACCGGCTTCACGTCGGCGGTCAGCTGGATCAGGTAGCCGGAGACGAAGCGCGCGGCGAGGCCGAGCTGGCGGCAAATCTGGACGAGCAGCCAGGCCGAGTCGCGGCACGAACCGCTCTTGAGCTCGAGCGTTTCCTCGACCGTCTGCACGCCCGGCTCCAGGCGCACGACGTAGTCGACTTCGTTGTGGACGAGGCCGTTGAGATCGACGAGGAAGTCGATCGTGTTGCGCTTGCTGCGCGGGAATCTTGTGCAGAAACGAGCGCAGGCGCGGCCCGAGCGGTTCGAGCTCGAGGTAGGGCTTGAGCTCGTGCGCGAGGATGGCGTCGTAGGTGAAGGGAAATTCCTTGGCCGCTGTCCTCGACGAAGAAGTCGAACGGATTGATCGTCGCCATGTCGGCGGTGAGCTCGACCTCGACCTTGAACTCGTCGGTCTTCTCCGGGAAAACGAGCCGCGCCTGGAAGTTGCCCTGCGGGTCCTGCTGCCAGTTGATGAAATGGCTCGTCCGGCGTGATCTTCAGCGTGTAATTGAGGATCGGCGTGCGGCAATGGACGGCCGGGCGCAGCCGGACGACCTGCGGCCCGAGCGAAATCGGGCTTCTCGTACCGGTAATGCGTGACGTGGGTGAGTGCGGCGTGAATGGACATGAAATGAAACTTCCTGAAGCGTGAAGCAGGAACTATCCCGTTCTCACGGGAAAAGTCACGTGGGAAGCATTCGATCGGTAGCCTATCGAGGTAGCCGCCGCTTTCCCTAGCGGCGGTGCAGTCGGTAGCGGCGGTCCATGGCCGTCGCAATCCCCTTCGGTCATCCTGAGCTTGTCGAAGGATCAGTTCAGTGTCGCGTCAGCGATTTTATAAAAATGCCTGTCATCCTGAGCAAGCTGAGCTTGTCTCGGCACTGTCGAAGGACCTCTAACTATTCTTTTTGCCTATTGCTCTTCGCTCAAAATTCCGTTAATTCCGTTATTCCATCAAATTCTTAAAACTCACAACCCCAAAACCTGCGCGACCTGCTGCACGTCCTTGTCGCCGCGGCCGGAGAGATTGACGATGATCGTCTGGTCCGGCCGCATGCGTCGGCGCGAGCTTCATCGCCTCGGCGATCGCGTGCGCGCTTTCCATCGCGGGGATGATCCCCTCCGTCTCGCTCAGGAACCGGAACGCCTTCAGCGCCTCGTCGTCGGTGCAGAAGGTGTATTCGACGCGCTGCTCGTCGCGCAGCCAGGCGTGCTCCGGCCCGACCGCGGCGTAGTCGAGCCCGGCCGAAATCGAGTGCGTGTTCATGATCTGCCCGTTGCTGTCCTGCAAAATAAACGTCCGCGCGCCCTGCAGCACGCCGAGGCTCCCGCCCTGGAACCGCGCCGCGTGCTTGCCCGGCCAGGATGCCGTGCCCGCCCGCCTCCACGCCGATCATGCGCACCTGCTTGTCCTCGATGAACGGATAGAAAAGCCCGATCGCGTTGCTGCCGCCGCCGACGCAGGCGATCAGCACGTCGGGCAGATGCTCCTCGCGCTCGAGAATCTGCCGCCGCGCCTCGTCGCCGATCACGCGGTGAAAATCGCGCACCATCATCGGGTACGGATGCGAGCCGAGCGCCGAGCCGAGAATATAATGGGTCGAGCGGACATTCGTCACCCAGTCGCGCATCGCCTCGTTCACCGCTTCCTTCAGCGTCTTCTGGCCCGCCGTCACCGGCACCACCTTCGCGCCGAGCAGCCGCATGCGCGTGACGTTCAGCGCCTGCCGCGCCATGTCGACCGCGCCCATGTAGACCACGCATTCCAGCCCGAACCGCGCCGCGACCGTCGCCGTGGCCACGCCGTGCTGGCCCGCGCCGGTCTCCGCGATGATCCGCTTCTTGCCCATGCGCCGCGCCAGCAGCACCTGGCCGAGCGCGTTGTTGATCTTGTGCGCGCCGGTGTGGAGCAGGTCCTCGCGCTTGAGGTAAATCTTCGCGCCGCCGAGCCGCTCGCGTCATCCGCTCCGCGCGATAGAGCGGCGTCGGCCGGCCCGCGTATTCCTCGAGCAAAAATTTCAGCTCGCTGCGAAACGCTGGATCGGCCTTCGCCTTCTCGTATTCCGCCGCCAGCTCGTGCAGCGGCGCCATCAGCGTCTCGGGCACGAACATGCCGCCGTAAGGGCCGAAATGGCCCGTCGCGTCGGGAACCTGGGTCAGAAGCTTTTGCATATCTGGATGAAATCGCGCAGCTTGGCGTGGTCCTTTCGCCCGGGCGAGGCCTCCACGCCGCTGCTCACGTCGACCGCATAAGGTTGCACCGTTTCGATCGCCTTCGCAACATTTTCGGGGTTCAGCCCGCCGGACAGAATCAGCGGCTTCGTCGTCCGCTTCTTGAACTCCACCGCGAGATTCCAGTCGAAGATGCGGCCCGTGCCGCCACGCTCCTCCGACGGCGTATCGAGCATGAACGCCGAGACCTCGTAGTGCTCCGGCGTGATCGTCCGCGCCTTGTCCGCCGGGAAAACCTTGATCACCGGCAGGTATTTGCCCACCGCCTTCACGTGCACCGGCGTCTCCTCGCCATGCAACTGCGCGACGCTGAATTTCTTGAGCTGTTTCCTCCAGCCCAGGTTCGTGAACTCCTTCGTCGCGTTCACCGTCACCGCAACCGTCTGCACAAACGGCGGCAACGCCTCCACGATCCGGATCGCGTCTTCAATGGAAATGAACCGCTTGCTCTTCTCGTAAAGAATAAAGCCCAGCGCGTCCGCCCCCGCCTCGATCGCGGCCTCGGCATCCTCCAGGTTGGTGATCCCACAAATTTTAACGCGCATATTATTAATGAGGCTCAGGATGACAGCGCTTAGGGGAGGATTAAATATCCTCCTTCAACAGCAACTCCCGCAACTTCTCCGGCACGTTCTTCGCGCGCATGAGCGTTTCGCCGACGAGCACGGCGTTGATTCCAGCGGCGCGGACGCGGCGGACATCGTCGGCGGTCTTGATTCCGCTTTCGCTGATGGCCACGGTGTCGTTCGGAATTTCCTCGGCCAGCGTTTCCGTCGTGGCGAGATCGACCTCGAACGTCTTCAGGTTGCGGTTGTTGATGCCGATCATGTCGGCGCCGAGTTCCAGCGCGCGCTCCATCTCGGCGCAGGTCGTGCACCTCGACCAGCACGTCGAGCTGGCAGGCCTTCGCCTTGTCGTAAAGCGGGCGCAGCGTCGCGTCGTCGAGGCTGGCCACGATGAGCAGGATGGCAGTCGGCCCCGGCGACGACGCTCTCGTAGACCTGTAGTTCGTGCACGATGAAATCCTTGCGCAGCAGCGGCAGATCGACCTGCTCGCGGATCTGTCTCAGGTAGGCTCAGATGGCCGCTGGAAATATTTTTCGTCGGTCAGCACGCTCAGCGCATGCGCGCCGCCGCGGGCATATTCGCGCGCCTGCGAAAGCGGATTGAAATCGGCCGCGATGATCCCCGCCGAGGGCGACGCCTTCTTCACCTCGGCGATAATGGCCACGCCGTCTGGCAGTTGCAGCGCCGCGCGGAACGGCCGGAAATCATTTCGCAACAGCGCCTGCCTGCGCAGTTCGGCGGCATGCGGCTCGAGGCGTTTGATCTCCTCGGCCTTGCTGGCGTTGATTTCGTCTAACTTGTTCATGCTTGATTGCACGAATTAAATCCAGGCGTTGCTGTAAATACTGTAGTTACTTAACTCTACTCATGACAGCCATTGCCGAGCAATTAAATCGAAAGCTGGAGAATTGGGCGCCCGACAAGGCGGCCCAAGTTGAGCAACTCGTGGCTGAAATCATCGAATTGGCCGATGCGGATGCCATAGATTTATTGCCCTCTCGACAGGTAACGCAAGAAGTGCTCGATTTGCTCGATGAGGGGCAAACCGGGCGAAATTTGGCTGGCTGACTTAGGTCTGGCAGCAAAAGTTCGTCCAATTCTTATCGTGTCGCGGGAAGATCCCGACCCGCCGCGTGCTCTTGTCCTCTACGTTCCGTTGACCCGACAATATCGAGGGAGTTCTTACGAAGTTGAACTCGGTCAACTCCGTTTTCTTGATGCTCCATCGTACGCGAATATTCAGGGTTTAGGTCGATCCCGACCGTCCGTCTGGAAAGACTTTTAGGCAAAATTCCTCCCGACCTTTTTAGCAAGGTCAAGGCTTCCATCTCGTTCGCGATGGAGCTTTGAGAATTACTCCTCATCCGTATCCGCATCGGAGCGCTTCTTGCCGCGCAGGAAGGCCTCGATGAAGGGATTCAGTTCGCCGTCCATCACGGCCTGCACGTCGCTGGTCTGCTCGCCGGTGCGGAGGTCCTTCACCATCTGGTAGGGCTGGAAGACGTAGGAGCGGATCTGGCGGCCCAAGCCGATCTCGCCCTTCTCGCCGTAGTGCTTCTCCATCTCGGCGCGCTTCTTGTCCATCTCCATTTCGTAGAGGCGCGCCTTGAGCACGCTCATGGCCGCTGGCGCGGTTCTTGATCTGCGAGCGCTCGTTCTGGCAGGTGACGACGAGGCCGCTGGGAATGTGGGTGATGCGCACGGCCGAGTCGGTGGTGTTGACGCCCTGGCCGCCGTGGACCGCCGGAGCGGTAGACGTCGACGCGAATGTCCTTTTCCTCGATCTTGATGTCGATGCTGTCGTCGACCTCGGCGATGCACGTCGAGCGACGCGAACGAGGTCTGGCGCTTGCCCGCGGAGTTGAAGGGCGAGATGCGCACGAGCCGGTGGACGCCGATGCTCGGCCTTGAGCCGGCCGTAGGCGAACTCGCCCTTGACCTGCACGCGTGGCGCTGGCTGATGCCCGCCTCGTCGCCCGGCTGGATGTCGAGCATCTCGGTCTTGTAGCCCGATTTTTCCGCGAAGCGCTGGTACATGCGCAGGAGCATGTTGGCCCAGTCGCACGCCTCGGTGCCGCCCGCGCCGGAGTGGAGCGTGATGATGGCGTTGTTGCGATCCATCGGCCCGCCGAGCAGCACGCGCATTTCGAGCGCGTCGAGCGCCTTGGCCGACCGCGTCGAACTCGGTCTGGAATTCCTTCGCCGCCTGCGTCGCTGGCGTCCTCGAGCGACCAGTTCCTTGAGCGTCTTCAGGTCGGCGATCTTTTGCTCGAGGTCCTTGAGCGGATCGAGCTTGGCCGCGAATCGCGTTGGCCTCGCCGATGACCTTTTGCGCGGCCTGGGCGTTGTCCCAAAATTTGCCGTCGGCCATCTGGGCCTCGAGACTCGGCCAGTTGAGTTTTTAGCGCGGGCAGGTCAAAGAAACCTCCGGAGCTGCGCGAGGCGCGTCTCGAGGTTGCTGACGTCGGGAAGGGGAATCGTGGCCATGACTGAGCTTAATCAAAGCGTTGGAGACTTCAACAGGGGAGATCGCCTGCGATCAGGAAGTGCCTTGCCAGCGCCTTTTAAGATCACCCAATGCGGCGGTAGTTTCTGCGATGATGGTCAGGGGCAGGCCGCGCAACGCAAAATGGCCGAGGCCCAGGAGGCGCAAAATCCGCCCCGGAAAAGAGGAGTATTTGATCCATGCCGTGTCTGTGTCCGCGCCTAAATCTTTTTCGTAGGTTCGCGCCGCGGCGACGTAGGGCGACGTTTCCACCGTAATGCGATGATAAATCCAGAATCGTCCTTCGAGAGCATGGTCTTTCGGATTCAGAATGATCCACGGTTTGGACCACTGGGTGTGGAGAAAGGGGGGACGAGACCAAACAAGCCAGTGAGACGTTCGCCCAGCGTATAGCTGCGCGCGCCCCCGGCGTGAACGACATCGCGTCCCCGGCGAAGATAGGTCACGGGAATGTCGGCGAATTCGGTCGAGCCCAGCAGGGCGGTGAGGATGTCCTGATCGCCGTAATAATAAAAGGGGCGGTGAGGCGCCGGTCGTTTTTGGGCCGCCATGTATTCGGGATTTCCCAGCAGCTCGTTCCAGCGCGCGAGCAGGGGCCGATGCGCGTTGGTGACGCGAAGGAGGCACGAATTCATGGTGACCGGAAATTCGCGGTCGACGGTCAGGCCCCAATGTTTGGTGCGCTCGGACGAGCCTTGCGGAAACGAAGCCGCGGGATCGTCCGCGACGACCACAGTCTTATCATCCAGCTGGTCGAAGAGATGCGAGAAAGGACGGGTGACGATGATGTCGGAATCCATCCAGATCGCGCTGTCCAAGCCGCGATCGAGAACGTCGAGCAGGACCTGCGGCTTGCAATTCCAGCCCGCGGTGCCGGACCAATCGGCGATCAAAGTGACCTGGGGAAAGGCGCGGATCCACTCGCGAAACGAAGCCGTGGGATTGGGCCGGAATAGAAAAATGGTGGCATCGGGCTGGTGCTTGAGCAGGGAAAGAAGCGCGAGCCGGACCCCGGTTTCCTCGGCGAGTCGATCTTCCGCCAGGCAAAAGGTCAAAGCCATAAATCCATTCGAGTTGCAGGACACTAAATTGGCCGCATGGCAGCGGCAAGAAAAAGCGGGGTCCCTCGACCGGACTCTAGCTGACCGAGGGGGAAAATAGTTAGAGGTCCTTCGACAGTCTCAGGATGACAGGCTATTTATAGCGTCGCTTTCGCGACGCCGAACGAAAGGGTCACCCCAACGGGATTCGAACCCGTGCTACCTCCGTGAAAGGGAGGTGAGCTAACCGCTACTCCATGGGGTGGTTTGTCGCGAGCCGGAAACTATAAGCGCAATGGCATCCGGAATGCAATCGCCACGTTGCTTTTCGGGCTACGTTTCTTTTTTGGCTACGTTTGCACAAAATTCGCGGTAAGATTGACGATTCATGATTGCACCGCGCGACGATTTTCCCTCCGAGTTCGAGCGGCAGGTGAATCTCGCCTTCGGTCCGGGCGGGCTGCTGGCCAAGTCGAGCCAGTTTGAGTACCGCCCGCAGCAGCAGACGATGGCGTCGGCCGTGGCCAAGGCGTGTCAGGACCGGACGCATTTGATCGTCGAGGCGGGCACTGGCGTGGGAAAGAGTCTGGCCTACCTGGTGCCATCAATTTTTCACGCACTGGCGGAAGGCCGGAAGGCGCTGGTCTCGACCCACACGATCAATTTGCAGGAGCAACTTTTCTACAAGGACATCCCGCTTGTGCAAAAACTGCTGCCGACGGAGTTCAAGGCCGTGCTGCTCAAGGGCCGGCAGAATTATCTCTGTCCGCTGCGATTGCAACGCGCGATGAGCCACGGCGGTGAGCTCTTTGCCTCGCGCGAGCAGGAGGAGATGAAGCGCATCTGGGAGTGGAGCCATCGCACGCGCGACGGCACGCTTTCCGATCTAGATCCCGCGCCCGATCCGGCGGTATGGCTGCAGGTTTGCAGCGAGCCGCATGTCTGCACGCCACGGACCTGCGGGCTGGGCACCGAATGCTTTTACCAGCGCGCGCGCAAAGAAGCCGACGTGGCGAAGGTACTGGTTTTGAATCACTCGCTCTTTTTTAATTTCCTCGCCGGCGCGGAGGGGGTGCTGGAGGAGCGGGGTTATCTTTTTCACAACGACTTCGTCATCTTCGACGAGGCGCATACGCTCGAGGCCGTGGCGGCGCGGCATCTTGGGCTGGAGATTTCGCACGGCAGTCTGCGCTATTTGCTGCACCGGCTTTTTCATCCGCGCACGCAAAAGGGAATCGTCGCGGCGCTGCACAATGGCGAGGCGATGAAGCTGGTGCTCGAGGCGGAGGACACGGCTGATCTTTTTTTCGACCGGCTGGAGCGCTCGCTCGATTTCAAGCGGGGCAAGGAACTGCGGCTGCGCGAACCGGGCATCGCGGAGAACTCGCTCGATCTGCCCTTGACCCGGCTCTATCGCAATCTGGCCGATGCGGCTCGCGACATAGAGGACGAGGTTTTTAAAGCGGAGGTGCAGGAGGCGGCACGTCGCGTGGAAGGGATGCGCGTGGGGCTAGGCGAGTTCCTGGAGCAGAAGCGCGAGGACCACGTTTACTGGGTCGAGCGATACGAGAAACGCGACACGCACCTGACGCTGACCGCTGCGCCGATCGACGTGGCGCCGCAATTGCGGAAGCTGATTTTTCGTCCCGACAACACGGCAATCATGACCAGCGCGACGCTCGCCGTGGGTGACGGGCTGCGCTATTTCGTGAATCGCGTCGGCGGCGAGGACGCGACGGCGTTGCAGGTCGATTCGCCGTTCGATTACGCGCGGCAGATGCGGGTGTTCATTCCGAAGAAGATGCCCGAACCGGCGGCGCGCGATCTCTACGAGGGCGCGTTGGCGCACTGGATCAAGCATTTCGTTTCGATGACGCAGGGCAAGGCGTTCGTGCTTTTCACGAGCTACCAGACGATGCAGAAGCTGGCCGACACGCTGGCCTCTTTTTTTCGGAGCGAGAAAATCACGTGCCTGGTGCAGGGCGGCTCGCTGCCGCGGCATCGGCTGTTGCAGAAGTTCAAGGAGGACCGCGACTCGGTTCTGTTCGGCACCGATTCGTTTTGGCAGGGCGTCGATGTGCCGGGCGAGGCGCTGAGCAACGTCATTCTCACGCGGCTGCCGTTTGCCGTGCCGGATCATCCGCTGACGCAGGCGAAGTGCGAGCGGATCATCGCGGAGGGCGGCGACGCGTTCCGGCAATTTTCGCTGCCCGAGGCGATCCTGAAATTCCGGCAGGGCGTGGGTCGGCTCATCCGCACGCAGCAAGACAAGGGCATCGTGGTGATCCTCGATAATCGCGTGCTGACCAAGCCCTATGGCAAGGCGTTTCTCGCCGTGCTGCCGAAGTGTCCGATTGAGGTGGTGGAGTAGGGGAGGGTCATCGACCGTTGCTGGTTTTCTTTGTCCCGAAAAGCGACCCTATTAAAAAAGCCCGTCATCCTGAGCGGAGTACACGCTCGCGTGCGCGAAGTCGAAGGACCTCTAACCATTCCCTCGTTTGATCGTACTCGAGCAGAATAGTTAGAGGTCCTTCGACTGGCGCTCAGGATAGGCACCGATCGCCGCTACAAACTGCACCGCCGCTAGGGACAGCGGCGGCTACCAATGCGGCTACCAAAATCCGCTTCTTCGGTCCTCTTCGGGTTCCTCTGCAGTCCTCTGTGCGAAATCTCCCTGCGAAACCTCAGATGTGAATCGGCTTGCCTTCGCCGGCGAGGGCGGCTTCGTGGACCATTTCCGCGAGGGTCGGATGCGCGTGGATGGTGGATGTCGATTTCGTCGGCGGTCGCTTCGAGCTGCGATGGCGAGGCCGATCTCCGCGATGAGCTCGGTGGCGTCAGCGCCGATGATGTGCGCGCCGAGAATTTCCCCGTGCGGATCGCCGAGGATGAGCTTCACGAAGCCTTCGGAATCGCCCGCCGCGACCGCCTTGCCGCTGGCCTTGTAGGGAAACTTGCCGACCTTGTACTTGAGGCCCTTTTCCTTCGCGACCTTTTCGGTGATGCCGATGCTGGCGACCTGCGGCTGGCAATAGGTGCAGCCGGGAAACACGGTGACCTTGTGCGGCTTCTTGCCGGGGACGAAAAGGCCTTCCACCGCCTCGATGGCTTCGTGCGAGGCGACGTGGGCGAGCCAGGGCGGCCCGATGATGTCGCCCGCGCCGTAGATGCCCTTGATGGAGGTTTCGTAGCGGTCGTTGGTCTTGAGGTAGCCGCGGTCGAGTTCGAGCTTCACGCCGCTGGCAAGCAGGCCGTCGGTCTGCGCCTCGACGCCGATGGCGACGAGCAAGCTGCTCGGCCTCGAAGGTCTTGCCGCCGGCGACGGTGAGCTTGACGCCCTTTTCGCCGACCTCGGTCTTTTCGACCTTGGTGTCGGTATGGATTTCGATGCCCTGCTTGGTGAAGCTGCGCTTGAGGAATTCGGCGACTTCGGCGTCCTCGACCGGCAGGATTTGCGGCAGCATTTCGAGGATGGTGACCTTCGACCCGAACGCGTTGAAGAAATAGGCGAACTCGCAGCCGATGGCGCCCGCGCCGAGAATGATGATCGACTTGGGCGCGCTCTTGACCACGAGCGCCTCGCGGCTGGTGATGACTTTATCGCCGTCGACCTTGACGCCGGGCAGCGCCTTCGCCTTGGCGCCGGTGCAGATGAGGATGGCCTTGCCGGTGAGGGTCTGCGTCTTGCCGTCCGCGCCGGTGACGTTCGACTTTCTTGATCGCGCCATCCGCGGGCGACTGGATCTGCGCCTTGCCGACGACGTAATCGACCTTCTTGGTCTTGAAGAGGTACTCGACGCCCTTGGCCATCTGGTCGGAGACGCCGCGGCTGCGCTGCATCACCTTGGCGAAATCGAAGCCGACTTCGCCGTTGATGGAGAGGCCGTAGTCGCCGATGTGGCCCAGGAGCTGCTTGAGCTCGGCGCTCTTGAGCAGGGCCTTGGTCGGGATGCAGCCCCAGTTGAGGCAGGTGCCGCCGGCGCGTTCCATTTCGACGCAGACCACTTTTTTTCCGAGCTGAGCCGCGCGAATCGCTCCGACATAACCCGCCGGGCCGCCACCAATGATAATGAGATCGTAGTCCATAAAGAGTGGCTAGACTAGCACAAGTTTCGTGCCAGAAAACACGAGATTTAAGCTACTGCGCGCGATAATTTGAGAACGAGCGAGAACATGCATACGGCGTCACCGCTTCCTGTCGCGAAGGCGAATTTATAAAAAGCCTGTCATCCTGAGCTTGTCGAAGGATCAGGTCAGTCTTAGGTCGCGAAAGCGACTTTATAAAAAGCCCATCATCCTGAGCTTGTCGAAGGATCAGGTCAGTCTTAGGTCGCGAAAGCGACTTTATAAAAAGCCCATCATCCTGAGCTTGTCGAAGGATCTCTAACTATCCGCTCGTCCGATACCTGCTGAGCAAAAATTAGAGGTCCTTCGACAAGCTTAGGATGACATGTAAAAAAAGCGCGAGGGGCTTTCGCCTCTCGCGCTTTTTGAAGACCGCCGCTAGGGACAGCGGCGGCTACCTTGGACGGCTATTTCGTTTTCTTGCTGTCGCCGGGGCGATAGTCTTCCTCGGCGCGATCGAAGGCGGCTTCCATCGAGCTGAGTTCTTCGCCGGGCTTGAGGGCCTCGTAGTTTTCCTTTTCACGCTCGACCTGTTCGGGGGTGTAATCGGCGGCCTTGATGGAGAGACCGATGCGGCGCTCGGTCTTGTCGACCTTGATGACGCGGGCCGAGACATCCTGGCCGATCTTGAGCACTTCCTTGACCTTTTCGATCCGGTCGTTGCTGATCTGCGAGATGTGGACCAGACCGTCGATTTCGTCCGCGAGCTGGATGAAGGCGCCGAAGCTGGCCACCTTGCTGACCTTGCCGGTGACGAGATCGCCGATCTTGTAGCGCGACTCGATCGACTTCCACGGATCGTCGGCGAGATGTTTGAGGCTGAGCGAAATGCGCTGGTTGGCCTTGTCGATTTCGAGCACCTCGGCTTCGATCTCGTCGCCTTTTTTGAGCATCTCGGAGGGATGATTGATCTTGCGGGTCCAGGAGAGATCGGAGACGTGAATCATGCCGTCGATGCCCTCTTCGAGCTCAACAAACGCGCCGTAAGCGGTGAGGTTGCGGACCTTGCCCTTGACGCGGGTGCCGGTCGGGTACTTGCCGGTGACGACTTCCCACGGATTGGTGTCGAGCTGGCGCACGCTGAGGGAAACCTTTTGGTCTTCCTTGCTGACGCCGAGGACGATGGCTTCGATTTCCTGGCCCTGGGTCAGCACGTCGGCCGGGCGCGCGATGCGCTTGGTCCAGCTGAGTTCCGAGACGTGAACAAGGCCTTCGATGCCCGGTTCCAGCTCGACGAACGCACCATAGGGAACGAGATTGGTGACCTTGCCCTTGACCTTGAGATTGACCGGATATTTCTCGGCGATCTGGTCCCAGGGATTCATGGTCTTCTGCTTGAGGCCGAGGGAAACGCGTTCCTTTTCGCGGTCGATATCGAGCACGAGGACTTCGATTTCCTGGCCGACCTTGAGGAGTTCGCTCGGATGATTGAGGCGGCTCCAGCTCATGTCGGTGATGTGGAGCAGGCCGTCGAGACCGTCGAGATCGATGAAGGCGCCGAAATCGGTGATGTTCTTGACCGTGCCCTTGACCGTGCCGCCCTTTTCGATGCCGCCGAGGAGCTTCGAGCGCTTGTCGGCGCGTTCGGCCTCGATCAATTCGCGGCGTGAGAGAACGACATTCTTGCGTTCCTCGTTAAGCTTGACGATCTTGCACTCGAGCGTTTTGCCTTCGTAAATGCGGAGATCCTTGGGCGCGATGATGTCGACCTGCGAACCGGGCAGGAACGCTTCCACGCCGACGTTGAGCATGAGCCCGCCCTTGACCACGGCCTTGACCTTGCCGGTGATGAGTCCGCCGTTGTTGAAAATCTGGACGATCTTTTCCCAGTTCTGCTTCTGCGCGGCCTTCTCCTTGGAGAGGACGACCATGCCTTCGTCGTTTTCGAGGCGTTCGAGCAGGACTTCGACTTCGCTGCCGACTTCAAGCGGTTCGCTGTCTTCGAATTCGCTGAGGCTGACAACGCCCTCGGATTTGTAGCCGATGTCGATGAGGACTTCGTTGGTGCGTTTTTGCAGGATGCGTCCCTTGACGATACTGCCTTCGGAAAACGACTTCATCGTTTTCCCTAACAATTCTGCCATGGCTGAGCTCATAGGATTTTAAAGGGCGCCGGTTGGATATGGCGCGGATACTGGTCGGGCACGCTTGACTGACGGAAGTGTGCCGGTCTGGTCAGGAACTAACGACTGATCTAAAGACAACAAAACCGCCGTAACCTAGGCGGAATAGGGTTAAAGGTTGCCTCCGCGCCGCACGGCCAAAGCCGGGCTATTAAACGCAGCCTTTTAATAGACTCTAAAGCGCCAGAGGAGGCAAGCTTTTGTTTGGAGGCCGCGCCGACAGCAATTTGTCCTGGCGCAATCCGTCATCCTGAGCTTGTCGAAGGATCAGTTGGTTGGAACCGGAAAAGGAAAGAGGTTGATCCAACGATTAATCCAATTGTGGAGGGAATGATAGAGTTGCCAGAAGGCAGATGACTAAAGCAGGCGGAACTGATCCTTCGACAAGCTCAGAATGACCGAGGCTGAGGAGGGCACTAGTTAATGACCGTTTAACTGGCTCCGATCACTGACTGGTGAAAACGCTTGTTAGCGGTGGGTGATCTGCTTATTTAAGTCATGAGCCTGGCCAAAGAATTCAAGGAGTTTATTTCACGCGGCAATGTGGTCGATCTCGCGGTCGGTGTGATCATCGGCGGTGCGTTCGGCGCGATCGTGGGATCTCTGGTGAAGGATGTGGTGATGCCGCCAATCAGCTATCTCATGAGCGGGGTGGATGTGAGTTCGTGGAAGGCCGTGATCGCGCCCGCTGTCCTGGATGCGACCGGCAAGGTGACGAAACCGGAAGTGGCCATTACCTACGGCAATTTTCTCCAGGCCACGCTCAATTTTGTGATCATTGCGGCGGTCATTTTTATTGCGGTGAAGGCGATCAACAGCCTGAAGCGCAAGGAGGCGGAAGCTCCCGCCGCGCCACCCGCGCCGACGACCGATCAAAAGCTGCTGATGGAAATTCGCGATTTGCTGGCGAAGAAGTAGAGTGCCTGCTCCACCGACCAGGGGCAATTTTCCTTAACGCGGGTCGTTAAAGGGCGAGGCTCAAACTGCCAGTGGACGCTTCACGTGCAGGATGTGGAACTTTGCTTTGTCTTGCATTCCCTGGACCGAGTCGGTGGCCATAGGCCCCGAGAAGGCTTGAAGAAACCGCTTTAAATGAAAAACCGAAGCATCCTCACGCTGATTGACTTTGGGCAGGCGAACACTGATGGAAGTGGATGAATTCATGTGGTTCTTTCGGTATTTATAAGGAGGCGAATGGTTTCTGGACGGTCAGAGCTGTTTGGAGCGGCGACAAAGCTCTCGGCCCTTTGACCAGCTCTTGGATCCGGCGACGACTGCGCCAGCCGAGAAGGCCCAGCAGGCAGAGTCCGGCGAAGATCGTCGAGGGTTCCGGAACCGGATAGATCTCCTGTTGCGGGGCCGTGCCAAAGGCAATTTGCTCGCCGGTTCCGATTTCAGTGGTGCCAGAATCACTAAAAAAGACGATGTTGTTAAGCTCGGCTGAAGACAGGGTGGAAAGGCTGGCGAAGAGGAGACGATCCTGAGACGAGCTGCCGGTGTCGCTCGTGGCCGTTGTCCCAGACCAGTTGTAAATGTCGAGGATGGCGCCATTGGCGAGGTTGGTCAGGCTGGTGCTGCTCAGGCTGCTAAACAAAAGCGTATCGCCCGTGCCATTGGTGCCGGCCGGAAGCGAACTGCCGCTGGGCGAACCAAAATTGATGACCGTCGTGCCGGTGCCCAAGGTGAGAGCGCCCATGGTTTCCGTCGCATTGGTGAGGCCTTGGAAACTGATCGCGCCGCCGCCGTTGAGGGCCACCGTCGCGCTGTGATTAATGGCATCGGTAGCGCCGAAGAGCAGCGTGCCTCCGTTATTGATCGTCACGCCGCTCGTGCTGTTCAAGCTGCCGGTTCCCGAAGTGGCGGTTCCTGAACCGGCCGCGCTCAGAGTACCGCCGTTGATCATGGTCGCGCCGGTGAAAGTATTGCTGCCGGTCAGCACGAGGGTGCCGGTCCCAAGCTTGGTCAGTCCGACCGAGCCACCACCGGTGCCCGTGGTATTGGCGATGTTGTTCGAGACCGTAAATGTGCCGCCGGTGGCGCTCGTGGTGTCAAAGCCGATCGCCGAACCCGCCTGCAGGCCATTGGAGGAAACCGCCCCGTCCAGATTGGTGAGCAACGTGGTGACATCACCGGTGGTAAACTGAGGACTCGAGCCGACCGCGAAGGCAACTGTGCCGCCGCTGGCCACCTTGATATTCGCTGCAGTCCAACTTGCCGTCGTATCGTTGTAAAGCGAAGTTTCCTGGCCAAATTCCAAAGTGCCCGCGCTGATTGTGGTCACGCCCGTATAGGTGTTCGCGCCGGAGAGGGTCGTCGTGCCCGTGCCGGACTGAGTGACCGACAGGGTGCCGCTGGAGCTGGCGATTGCACTGGAGACATTGACCGCGCCCACGTTGGCGAAGCTGACGTTGCCGCCGTTGGTGGCAGTTATTCCACCGGTAAGGTTCAACGTACCGCCGGAGGCCTGAGTGACGGCAAAGGTGTTGCCGGTCGCCGCCGTGCCGTTCAAATTAATGAGCCCGGAGAACGTGGCGTTGCTGCCGCTTCCGAGGTAGCCGCCAACGCCATATGTCTGGCCGGTGCCATTGGTCCAATCGACATTAACCTGATTGGCGATGGTATAGCTTCCGCCAATCATCAAGGTGGGGTTGATCACACCGCCCTCGGTTGAAGCGCCACCACCGAGACCGGTGCCAAGGGTAATATTGCTGAAGGTGGAGGGCGCCTGGGCATTGCTGGGGCCGTCCCCACTGCCGAATACACCCGTCGTGGTGGACGTCGTGGTCCCTGCCGTCACAGGGGAACTTGCCTCGGCGACCAGCGTGCCTCCGATGATCGATGTCTGGCCGGAATAGCTGCTGGCTCCATTGCTAAGAATCAGCGTACCGGCTCCAATCTTGTTTAAACCGCTGGCCGCACCCGCGCCCGAGCCGTTGGAAATAACGCCGGAGAGGAGCGTACTATCCCCGCCCGCACCTTGGGCGACGTAGATGTTGTTTTGGAAAGTATCGGTGGTGTTTAAATTGATGTTGTTAGACAGGATGACCTGCGCATTCGAGGTGCTCGAACCGAAAGCAAGGGGAGTTCCGCCGGAAGCACCAATCGTGGGGCCCAAGTTCAATTGTGCCCCGCCGTTGATATTCAGGGTCAGGTTTCCTCCGATCGCGGAGAAGCCTGCATTACCGCCCCACTGAAGCTGGCCGGCCCCACTGCCCGTCGTCATCGTGAGAGTTCCCGTCGTTTGCAGAATGGCATTACTGGTGACGCCGCCCGTTACAGTGCCGGTCAGCGACAAGTTGCCCGTCATGGTGGCGGAACCACCCGTACCCATCAAATTGGCATTGGTGATTTGCAACACGCCGCCGTTGATATTCGTCTGGCCGGTATAGGAGTTGGTGCCGGTCAAGATCCACGTGCTGTTGCTCTGTCCTGCCTTGCTCAGGCTGGTCGTACTGGAGCCATTATTGGCGAGACCCCCGATCGACCCGCCGACAGTGTCCGTCGCGTTTCCGAGAGTGATCGTGAGTGCTCCGCCCGTTCCGGTGAAGGTGGGCGTACCGCTATAAACGATTGCACCGGTACCGCTGTTGCCCAGCGTTACTCCACCGCTCGTGCCGCTGAAATTGATAGCCGTTGAAAGCGTTCCGCCCGACCCACCGTAGGTGAGATTGGCGCTGTTGCTTCCGGAACCCATATTGATGCCGCTGCTGCTGGAAATAGCGCCGATGGAACTGTAGACCAG
Organism: uncultured Verrucomicrobiae bacterium; assembly: GCA_963812985.1. GTDB lineage: Bacteria > Verrucomicrobiota > Verrucomicrobiia > Methylacidiphilales > UBA1321 > JABDGH01. Next base: position 314,170 of record CAWEXI010000005.1, on the reverse strand, counting down.
CGTTCCGTTATTAACAGAGGTTGCACCGGTGTAGGTGTTGGCGCCGGAAATCGTCTGGGTGCCTGTGCCGGTCTTGGTCAGGGCAACAACGCCTGAGCCGGTCGTGTTGTTGGCAATGACGCCCTGGTAGTTACCGCCGGTGGCGTTATTGCCGCCGATGGTCAGGGTGGAAGTGCCGCTGCCGCTGTTATTGACGATCGTGCCGCCCGTGCCGGTGAAATTGCCCACCGTCTGGTTCGTACCATTCAAGTCAACCGCTCCCCCGTTAACGGTCAAGCCGCCATTCGTCGAGGAGCTATTGGTACCCAACGTGCCTGAACCGCTCAGCTGGAGGGTACCGGAACTGACTGTCGTGCCTCCAGTGTAGGTATTCACTCCGCCCAAGGTCCACGTGCCGGTGCCGCTCATGGTCAAGGCACCGGAGCCGGTGCCGATGATGCTGGCGATGGAACCGTTACCGGCGCCGACGAGCGTCAGGTTATCCCCAGAGCCCGTAATGGTTCCGCTATTGCTGAGAGTCAGCGTATTGGAGGCGGTATCGGAACCGAGGGTAACATTGGAGGCTATGCCAAGGGTAACCAAGCCGGTGTAGGTGTTGTTTCCACTGACGTTTTCCAGTGCGCCAGCCGTTCCTGTACCCGTGCCGTTTAAGGTAAGAGCGGTGGCCGCGGTCGTTGAAAAGCCGCCTTGCAGTTGCAGGCTTGCGCCACTGGCGACGGTCACGCCCGACGTGCCGCCCAAGGCACCCGCGCTTTGAAGGTTCAATGTGCCGGAAAGAACGTTGGTGGCGCCTGTATAGCTGTTGGTGCCGGAGAGGACGATCTTGCCGCTGCCAGATGTGGATATACCAAAGCCCGAGCCGCTGACGTTTCCGCTGACGTTAAGAGTGCTATTGGCATCTGTTACTGACCAAGTCTCAGACCCACCGAGAATTAAATTGGCGCTGATGGAATCTGCAGTGGACCCTGCACCGGTCAAAATCGTGATTCCTGCACCGGCCGACGAGAGAGTCAGCGAGCCGCCCGAGCCAGGCGCAATTCCCACTCCGCCGGTATTAAAGATCAGGCTGTTGATCGAGTAGCTGCCATCCAGAGTAGTAGGGGAAAAATTGCTAGCTCCACTGGCATTGAAAATGACGGTCGTCTGCGTGTCCAAGGCAGCTGTCCGAAGTGGCGACCCCGACGAAGTGGTGGCAAAATTGCTGATGTTGGACCAGCTTGCCGGCGTTCCCCCCGCTCCACCTTCCCAGTATGCGCTGCTCGTGGCCAACTCATTCAGGTAAAGGCCCGAGGAGGTTTCCGACAAGGATAAGGCGTACCCTCCGGCCAGGGCGCTATTATACGTCAAGCTGAAGGTACCCCCTCCACTTTCGCCGGACCAGGCAATGAGCTGCTGCTGAGTACCGTTTAAACCAGTACCAATAATGTTGAGGTTGATGATGGTCGAATTGCTTTGGCTGGCCACCAAACCCGAGCCGAGAACGATTTTATCGGCGTCAGCGGTGGTCGAACCACCAACGTCAAAGCTGAGTGTTCCTCCAGCCAGGGTAAGGGCGGTTGCGCCGCTGCCTGTGTTATTGATATCAAGCGTATTGAGCGCGTTGTTGGCCAAGCTGACCGCGCCGCTGTTGAGGGTGAGGGGTCCGGCGCCGGCGGTGCCAATGGTGGTCGTCGCCGTGGAACCGGCTGGACCTATTTGAAGAGTTCCACCCGCGACCGTAACAGCGGTGCCTCCCAGGGAGCCGCTTGTGCCGAGAACCAGGGTTCCGGTGTTGACCGAGGTGACTCCTGTGTAGGTGCTGGCATTCGTCAATGTCTCCGTGCCGGTGCCGGTCTTGATGAGTCCGACCGTTCCGGTGCCGTTGGCGATCACGCCAGCGTAGCTGCCGGTGGCATTACCGTTGCCAACCGTGAGCGTCTGTCCGGTCGTTCCATTGTTGAGGATCGAGCCGCCGGTGCCATTTAATGCGCCCACGGTTTGGCTGGTGCCGCCCAAGTTGACGGTGCCTGCGGTGTTTACGGTCAGACCATTGCTCGTGCTCCCCAACAGACCGCTGCCACTCAATGCCAATGTACCCGAATTCACCGTGGTCGTGCCCGTGTAGGCATTGGCGCCGGACAGGGTCAGCGTGCCGCTACCGGTGGTATCGCTAAGAGTCAGTCCACCCGATTGGGATGCGGTCAACGCGCTGGCGAAGGTCACGTTCTGGCTGTTAAGATCCAGTGAGACTGCGCTGGCGCTGGTGCCTGTGGCGATGCGGCTGGAGAAATCAAACTTGTCCGCGCTTGAAAACCGCAGCGTGCCGCCGCTGAAATTAATGCTGCCGGATTTGCCCAAGGCCCCGCTTGTTCCCGCCGTTTCCGTGGCGGCCACCTGAAGGACGCCGGCGCTGATCGTTGTTCCGCCCGTATAAGTGCTCGCGCCGCTGAGGGTCCATGTGCCGGTGCCGGACTTGGTAAGCGTGCCGGCGCTCGTGCCGATGATGCTGGAAAGCGCGCCGTTGCCCGAACCAGTGAGGGTCAGATTATTGCCGCCGCCTGAGATCGTCCCGGCGTTGCTCAATGTCAGCAAGGTGCCGGCAGTATCCGAGCTGATGGTCGCGGCCGAGCCGAGGGAGATCAGGCCAGTGTAGGTATTGTTGCCGCTGATACTATCCAAGGCGCCGCTGGGATTGCCTTGCGCAGTATCACCCGCGCCATTTAGTGTCAAACCAACCGCATTGGTCGTGGAGATACTGTTCTGGATTTGAAGGGCTGCGCCGCTGGAGACATTTATGCCGGAACCAGTCGCAGCGCCGTTGCTTTGAAGATTCAAGGCGCCACTTGTGACGGAAGTTGAGCCGGTATAGGTGTTGGTGCCGGAAAGCGTCATCGTGCCCGTTCCCGAGTAGGTAATACTTTCGGAAGCGCCATTAGAACCGTTGATAACCGCGCTATTAATTAAGAGTGACCCGCTCCCGTTGAAGTTTTGATTGCTGGAGAATGCGCCCGTATTGTCACGGAGATCAACCCCACCTGCGAGGGTGGTGCTATTGTTGACTGTAAGGGTATCGCTTCCTCCAAACTGAAATAGCCCATTGACGGTGAGTGCGCCGCCGCTCGCAATTGTGGCATTGCTGTTTCCAGTCCAGAAGCCGTTGCTTATGGTAATACCGCCCGCTACCGCCCCGACCGTGGCTGTGCTTCCAGAGACCTCGAGCGCGCCGGTTCCCAAAGCCGTGTTCGATCCGATGATCAGCGTGCCGCTTGTAACCTGCATTCCGGTCGTAACCGTTAAGCTATTAGCGGTGAGAGAAGAACCCGTCCAGGTGCCGGCTGCTGCTGACAGAGTCAACGTGCCCGAGCCTGAGTACGTCAGCATCTGTGCTCCGCCCGAGGCGCCGTTACTGACCGCGCCAGAGATTGTGACGTTTCCAGTACCGTTAATAATTTGATCGCGGGCCACGGTGCCCGCGGAAACATTGTCCAACGCGAGGCCGCCTATGCTCAGTGTGTCACCCGAGCCGTTGACTCCGAGCGTTTCGGGAGCATCGGTGCTGTTGTTCCAAGCGGAACCGAGGGTCAATGTCGTGCCTGTTCCGTTCAGGGTGATCGTGCTGCTTAAGGCTGTGCTAAAAGCAGTGGTGCCGCTAAAGGTCACGTTGTTGCCACTGGTCTGTCCGCTCGTTCCGAACGTCATATTGCCACCGATGGCGGCCGAGTCGGTGGAGGTGATCGCGGTGCCGGTTATGTTGGTAAGTGTACCCCCATTCAAGTTCACCAGGCCACTCGCCAGACCGCCGTTGTTAGCCGAGGCGCTATTAAGCTGGAGAACGCCACCGCTAATCGTCGTAGTCCCGCCTGTACTGTTCGAGCCTGAAAGGTTCAAGGTGCCCGAAGAAATCGAAGTCAAGCCGCCGTAGGTATTGGTGCCGGCGAGCGTCGAGCTACCGGTGCCGGCTTGCGTGAACGTCACGCTCGTACCGTTAATCACGCCGGCGCTCGATTCGGTCAAGCTGCCGGAGCCGCTGGTCGAAACGTTTGAACCCGTGCCTCCGTTGGTGCCAAGCGAGCCTGTGAGCGATAACGTCCCCGCGCTTGCCGTGGTTGCGCCTGTATAGGTATTTGCGCCGCTCAGAGTCGATGTGCCCGTACTGCCCTGGGCAAAGGCGCTCGTGCCCGTGATCACACCGGTACTCGATTCCGAAACGATGCCCGAGCCGCTCGTGGAGATGGCAGTGCCTCCGGAGTTGCCCAGTGAGCCGCCGGTGAGCGCCAGTGTTCCGGAGCTGACTGAGGTTGCTCCGGTATAAGTATTGGCTCCGGTGAGAGTCTGAGTGCCGGTCAGGGTGGAGGTGAGGCCGCCGGTTCCACTGATGATGCCTGCATAGGACGTATTGATTCCCGTACCACCAATGGTCAAAGTTGCATTACCCTGAACATTGCCTCCCCCGGTGCCGCCACCGGAAAGGGAACCGATTTGGGTGGCGAAGCCATTCAAGTCCAGAATGGCTCCCGCCGTATTGGCGAGCGTGACGGCTGAGTTGTTACCAAAGGCGCCGCTGACGCCTGCCACGGAAGCGACGCCAGCCTGCAGGGTGCCGGAGGTAACGGTGGTGGTGCCGGTATAGGTATTGGCTCCAGATAGCTTTAATAGCGACGTGCCGTTTTGGGTGACGTTATTAACGCTGGTTCCGATGGCACCGGTGATCGTCGTTGTGCCCGAGCCAGATCCGGAACTGATGATCGATCCGGAATTATTGACCGTGGCGCCGGTGATGGTTACGCCCGAGTTCGTCGAGCTGTTATTTTTGAGAAGGAGATTGCCGGTACCCGATACGTTGCCCGTGATGTTCAGCGTCTTGGTGCCGGAGCTATTGGTCAAGGTCGTGCCGCCCGAGTTGACCGCGAGAGCACCGGTGGTGATGGCCGATGTCGTACTGTTCTCGGTAATGGCCGTAACATTGGAGCCGACGCCGCCGCTGATATTGGTGGTACCCGTGCCGGTGCTGGTGTTCGTGATGGTACCAGCGTTGTTGACCGCAACCGACGACATGGTGCTGCCGACGGTGGAGTTCCCGGCGAATGTTATATTACCGGTACCCGTGACGCCGGCGCCTAAATTCAATGCGCCCGTGCCGATGGCCGCAATCGTCACATTACTGCTGTTAAGGACAATGGCGTTGCTGGTTCCGGGAGTGGAATTATTGTTGTCTCCGATGGTAAGCGTGCCTCCGTTACTGTTGGCGCCCACGCTAATCGTCTGGGTTTCGTTGACCTGGCCGATCAGGATGGTCGCGCCGTTGGACAGCGTTGAGGAATTGCCCAGCGTAATTATTCCGGTACCCGCGGCACTGGGCTGATCGTTGAGAACCGCGGTACCATTTTGGACCACGACATTGCCGGAGTAGCTGGCACTGTTGGTGCCAAAAATCAGGTTCGAGGTGGCGCTGTTTTGCGTTATGCTCATGGTGGCACCGGTGCCCAGGGAGCCCAAAGTGACGGTTCCTGAACCGGTACCGGAATTGATGAGCGTCCCGGTGATGCCGAGCGTGTCGGTGAGGTTGATGCCGTTGGCAATCGAGCTGTTATTGTTAACCGTGAGATTGCCCGTGCCGCTAATCGTTGCAGCCGTAAGACTCAGCTGTTGGGTGCCGCTGGCGTTGCTATTGGTCAGAGTGGTGCCGCTGCTATTAACGGTGATGTTCCCGGTGATGCTCAGCGCCGACGTGGTGCTGTTTTCCGTGATGGCGTTGACGTTGCTGCCCACACTGGTGGTAATGCTGGTCGAACCGGCGCCGGTGCCGGAGTTCATGATGGAGCCGGAATTATTGACGCTGGTGGTTTGCAGCAGAATGTTGCTGTTTGTCGCGCTGTTATTATTGAGGATCAGGTTGCCGGTGCCAGTCACGCCACCGGAGATGACAAACTGCGCGGCCCCGGAGGCATCGGTCAACGTCGTGCCTCCTGAGTTGACCGTGAGGGCGGTAGTTTGAATCGTGAGCTTGGAACTCGCGCTGTTTTCACTAATCGCTGTCACGTTGGAACCAACACCACCGCCGATAATGGTTGTCCCGGTACTGGCGCCTGTATTGATAATCGTGCCGGAATTGTTAATGGCATTAGTGCCAATGGTGGTTGCGCCAGAGGTGGAGGCCTCGGAGATGGTCACATTACCAGTACCCGTGATGCCACCACCCAAGGTCAATCCGCCTGTGGTCCCGAGAGACGCAATGGTCAGGTTATTACCGTTAAGGGTAATGGCATTGCTCGTACCCGGGGTAGCGGTCTGGTAGTTGCCGATCGTCAGCGTGGCGCCGCCGGCCGTCGCGCCCGTTCCCAGATTAATGGTCTGGGTCTCGTTGACTTGTCCGATCAGGATGGCGGCGCTGTTGGCCCCCGTTGAGGTATTACCCAGGGTGACGATGGCGGTGCCGGCAGCGCTGGGCTGACTGTTAAGAACCAGCGTGCCGCTCTGCGCGGTTGCGTTGCCTGAATATCCGCTGTTGTTGTTGGAAAGAACCAATGTGCCCGTGCCGTTTACCGTCAAAGCGCCGGTCCCGGTAATCGCGCCGGACAATATCTGCGTGGCCGAGCTGGTGTACAGGAAGGTGCCGCTATCGCTGATCGTGCCCGCGTAAGAACCGGAGTTCAAAGTGCCCGCGCCACCGATGGCCAGCGTGCCGGAGGTTATGGTGGTGCTGCCGGTGTAGGTGTTCGCCGCATTGGTCAGAGTCAACGTCCCGGCGCCATTCACGGTCAAGGTGCCAGCTCCAGAGATGACTCCCGACAAGGTGTCGTTTGCCGAGCTGCCATATTGGAACGCACCGCTGTTGGCGATATTCCCCGCGTATGTGCCGGCGGTGGCGGTAGAACTCAATTGCCCAGCGCCGCCGATGACCAGGGTGCCAGTGCTAATGGTAGTAGCGCCAGTGTAGGTATTGACACCGGAGAGCGTCGTGGTACCCGTGCCGTTCATGGTCACCATTCCGGCAGTTCCGCTGATGGCTGCGCTATAGGTCTGGTTGCCGGCGATATCAAAATCAACCAGGCTGGTATCGACTAAACTGGTGACGTTCGCGATTGTGCCATCGCTGCCACCAGCCCCATTTCCAAACTGAAGCGTACCCGCGGAAACGGTCATGGTTCCGTTGGCGGTATCGGCACCGGTGAATTCCGCGATTCCTGAACCGTTCATCGTGAAAGCCAATGTCGAGCCCGCATTTACTTGCGTAAAAGCCTGAAAGATCGTGACGGCGCTGGCGCTCGCACCACCCAAGGTGAAGGTTTTTCCGGCGCTAGAACTGAAATTATAATTGGCGATCGTGAGCGTACCGGTCGTCATGTTATTGTTGAACGTAGGCGTAACACCCGTTCCGCCGTTGGTTATGGTGCCAACAGACAAATTGTCATTATGCCCATTGGTAAAGTTAACGATATTGGTAGCGCCGCCCGCATTTTCATTTATGGCGCCAAGAGTTATCGTGGCACCGGAAGTTCCGGAGGTAGTGAGCCGATCTACGTTGATGTTGGTAGTCCCGCTCGGTGGAGCGAGAGTGGTAGAAGTATCCGCAAAAGTGGCGCTGCTATCGCTAAGGAAGTTAATCGTGCCACCGCCGATTTTCAGGGCTGAGGTGCTGACTGCGTTGGCATTCGCCAGTGTCAGCGTTCCAGTTGTCAGAGTGGTCGTGCCGGTGTAGTTGTTCGAGCCGGAGAGAATTGCCGTACCGCCGCCGACGGTCAGAGACGCCGCGGCAGAGCCAATGACACCCGCGCTGCTTTCCGTGAAGGTACCACCATTAACTGCAATCGCTGTGGCGCCCGTGAGCGAGCCCGTAAGTTGAAGCGTGCCGGACGAGACGGTTGTCGCGCCGGTGTAGGAATTTGCGCCGGAGAGAATCCACTGGCCCGTGCCGCTCTCGGTTACGGCGAGGGATGTGTCCGAGCCGTTGATGATATTGCCGCTGATGGTGTTGGCGTTGGTGTTGGAACCGTTCAGAGTCAGGACGGCGGTTGTGCTCGCCGTGCCGCCGCTGACTTGGCCGCCTATGTTCAGGGTGCCCGCGCCCGCGCCCGCGCCGTTGGCGCTGTTATTGGCGAAGGTGTAGGTGGCAGTCGTGCCTTCGATGACGAGCGGCGCGTTGATGGTCTCGATCGCATTCGTGGCGGTCAGTGTGGAGAGAATCTGGATCGTGCCGCCAGTGCTGAGCAGGAGTGAACCATTGATGCCGCCGCCGGTGCTGCCGATGAAATAACTGCCCGCAGCCGTGTCGAAGCTGAGGCCGGCGATGCTTATGCCCCCCCCATTCGTCGAGTTGTTAATGATAATGGGATTGGCGGCAGAGTTACCCCACGTATTGGCGATGGCGGCGTTGAAGGTGGCGACACTCGCACTATTCGTAGCCCCAAGTCCACCGGGAAACGCGCCGCCCACCCAGTTCGTTGTGGTCTGCCAGTTAGCATCCCCCCCACCACCGTTCCACGTTTGGCTCCCCGCAAAAGCGGAATTACTTAACGTCGCCAGAGTGGCAAGGGCGACAGGGAGGCAAAAGGGTTTCAGGTTCAAGCGTTCGCTCCCGAAGTGGAAACGGCTTGGGTGGTGTCGAAGAATTCACCCTTAAAATGCAAAAGAATGCAATTCCACTTAGAAATACAGCTGGCGGGAGTACTTTGTATGAATTTTTTCATTCGCTATTTTTGAAGTTCCGGCACATCGCTAGCTAATTGCACAAAATTTCTTCACAGATATACAAGGTTGTTTGGTGGGAATCAACATAAATGTGCATTAAAATTCACGTCTTTATGTTTTTACGCTATAAAAGAAAAATAGATCGTTAATACCATAAATACAACGTCTTGTATCCATAGTATGATCGCGAATTGCGCGACCGTCGGAATTTATTTTTAACCAAATCCCGTCCGCAAGCGTCTCTAAAACGGCGATTCTCGCGGATGGTTCGCGAGCGGTGTTACGAACCGACCTTTACCGAGGCATTTTTGCCGCTGACGACTTTCTGCCCGCACTTGAGCGATTGGCTTCTGAAAGTGCAATTGGACAGTCTCTTATTGCAGGATTGTAAATCGTCCTTGAGACGAAGCCGCCACGTTATGGATAGGGCTCCGCTGGACAGCACGGAGTTATCTTGCAGCTAGGGTGCTAATGTGGGCGTTGGAGAGAGGACAAGCGAATCTTGAAGAAGCCGTCGTAGCCCAACTTCAGCCTCGGGGAGGTTGGCGGCTCCCCGGTTGACGAGCAGGAGCGAGCGTTGCCCTGGGTTTCTCCTTCCTGCCCAAGCGGCCTGCAGGCGGTAGAAATTGCTATGATAGTCCAAGGCCAGGGCGTTCTGCCAAATGCGGTCGTCGGTTATGATCTGGAAGACATAATAGATTTGGCCGTTAAGGGGATCCTGAAATACATACTGGCTGACGGGAAAGGTGAGGCCGCCCGCTTCAATATTTCTAATGTCGAGATCCTGTTTCATTTTAAAACCGGCCGCCTGGAGGCAGATGTCGGGAGTGTGAAAGCCGGCGAGTCCGGAGGCGGCATGGCTGGGGTCCCATTTGAAAAAGAAGATTTCCCAATAATTTTGATCGCTCCATTTGCCGTGGAGCCCTTGGTCGTAGCGAAGAATGGTCCGAACGGAATCATCGATTTGCGCCGTCTGAAAATTGGGGCGTGGCAGAGGCCATTGCAGGGTCCAGGCGGGACCAGGCCGGGAATTTTGTTCGTGCCACCAGTACCAGCCTTCGTTGAAAATTTCCGCCGCGAGCCAGGCGGCCATCAAAGTGATGAACGCCGGCTTGGAAAATCGAAAAGCAACCGTCGTCGTAGGCGGTGATTGGTTTGGAACAGCGGCTGCGGGATGGACCATGAAACCGGCGGCAAACCAAAGCAGAAGCAGGCTGCCAAAGGCGATGCCGAAGCCGGCCGGATCGTGATAGGCGGAAAAGCCGGAAGGACCGTGGGTTTCCATCATGGCGATGAGGAAGAAAGCGCGGATGGCATTGAGGACAAAGGCCGAAACGATGGCCAGCCCGACCAGGACCACGCGACGAAGAATGGTGAGTTGAAAATAGGCGCCAAGAAAGAGTGCAATCATGAGACAGGATTGGAGGGAGCGAATGCCGCTGCAGGCTTCGTTGACCCCGACGGTGCCTTGGGAAAGCACGATCAGGTTGCCTCTTTGATAGGAACTCCATCCCATCCAGGAGGCGCCTTCCACGCCGATGGCGGCGATCAAGCGTTGAAGTCCCTGGATGATGTCGTGTTCCAGTCCGGTCGGCCATGGAACGGCGATGAGCGGAAAAAGCAGAGGGAAAATAAAATGGCGCAACCAGCTCTTGCCTCCGGAGCAGTCGAGAACGAGAGCGGTGATCAGGATGGCTTGCGCGGTGTAGTAATAGTTGAGCAGTCGCCAATCGGGATTGGCTTCCTCGATGATGCGCAGGGGAAGCGCCAGAATGGCAAGGAGGACGATGATCCAGGGAAACGTTCGCGAGATCAAACGATCACCTGGCGGGGGTCTTGTTCGCCAGGCGCGCCACCAAAGAAGAAGGGTCAAAGGCGGAACAATCCACCCATACTGATACTGGGGATTAAAGGTCCATTCGAGGTTCAATTGACGGATGGCCAGGACCCAAACGATCAAAAGCAGGCTGCCGGGTAAGAGCCAGGCCGGAGCGGTCAGAGCCGGCGAATGTGTGAGGTTATTGCTCATCGAGCATGGGCTCCAGAACTTGCCAAGCCGGTTTATCCTGATCGGTTTCGAGGAGATCCTTGGCCAACAAGTAGGGCAGGTAGGGCAGGGGATGGGGAAGTTTGGCGAGTGTCTGCAGCGTGTTAAGCGCCTGGTCATTCAAGCCCCGGGATTTTTGCGCGGAGTAGAGAAGCATGCCGCTGTAGGAATCCTGGGGATTGGCTTCAAATTGAACCGTTGCGCTGTCCAGATCCTGGGTTGCAGGAAGAGCCTGCATATTCGGCGCCCGCAGGAAGCGCAAAGCGGTCGTCACAGCGTCTTTTTCATGACCGGTTTTAGCCAGGGCCCGGGCATAGGCCCGCCAGCCGGCCTCCTGCCATTCCGGGTGCAGGGACCATTGTTTGATAAATTGATCGACATCGCCCTCTCCAGCCCAACGATCCAATAATTTTCTCAAGGAAGGTTTTGATAGTCCTCGCAGCGACGGATTGATGTTGAGGAGCCTCTGGAGATACCATTGAAAGTCCGATGGACTTTGATAGATAACGGCGTAGGCCTGCATCTGGGGATCGTTCCCCGCCAGGGTGGTTATTTGGTAACGCTCTTGTTCGTTGAGCTTTTCATAGTCGAGGCCCTGGAAGAAATCCTCGCGACGATTATCCGCTTTTTGTCTTTGTAAAAGCGCCCGCCAGGCCCGCAACGCCTCCGGAAAGTCGCGGTGTTCACAAAATTGACCTATATAGATCGGAACCTGCGCTGTGTGCGGCTCGAGGAACAGTGCGCGATTGAAATCGTCCTCGCTTCTGAGGTCAGCCAAGGACAAGAGGATCGTGCCGCGTTGGATATAAAGCGACCAATCCAGCGGCGCCCAGGATACGGCGTCATTGCAGATGGCGAGTTGCTCGAAGGCCGACATAGTTGGAGGCAAGCCCAGATCCAGCTTTTGCAGTGACCCCGTGGTTGGCATCCAGGGATCCAGACTGATTGACTGGGCTCGCAACGATGCCAGGACGAGCAGAAGCAATCCTGCCCCACGTAGAACAATCTTTGGCAGTTTTAGGTCCTTGGGGTCCGCTTGCCTGACGGCACCCAAGCCGACCAGATAGAGACAACTCCAAGTCGTCCCCATCACGTGCCCACTGATATCGAAGCAGCTATGAATCAGAAATAAAGCGGCGACGATGATGCTGGCGTTAGTCAAAGAAGCAAAGGGGGTCTTTCGCAGATAAATTCGAAAGCCCATGATCACCAGAAGCGCAAGGGTAAGAGCACCCGCGATCCCCATGTCTGCGGCGATCCACCACCAGTCGCTTTCGGGATGAAGCGCGCGTGCCATTTGATCCGCGCTATGAATGCGCAAGGTGTTAAAAACCCCCTCGAAGTTGGCGAGTCCGACGCCAAACAAGGGAGCGCGCGCCACCATTGACGCTGCATCCTGGTAAATGACCACGCGGCCTTCCTTGGCGCCGGACATCCATGTTTCCAATCGACTTTGGAGTTCGATGCCTTGAAAGGCAAAAATTAATACGCCGATGATCAGGACTACGACGAGCAAGATTGAGGTGGTCTGACGCTGGCGGGGATTTTTGAGCGTCAAAACGAACAGAAAAAGCATACCCACGCCGAAGAGAACCAGCGCGGCCCGGGAACCGTTCAGGATGATTGCGGTCAGGAAGACGAGTGCCAGGATCATCCAAAACACTCCGGTGGCTTTTTTTTCGATTAGTTTGGAGCGGCCGTGGATAAGGGAGCACATCCCGCCCATAAGGAGGATATCTCCCGTCAGATTACGATTCTGGAATTGCCCGACTTTCTGGAGAAAGGCGGGAAGGTTCTCGCTGAGGGTCAAACGGTAAAAGATGGTCGCAAAGGCGACGAGTCCAAGGGCAAGCAGGTAACGACTGCTTAAAAATTGTCGATGCTCAAGCGAGAGTCTTGTCTCGAAACAGTTCCACGCCCATAACAGGCTGGCGGCGAGAAGCGTCAAGTCTTCGAAGCTCAACCAGGGTTGCGGAGAGTAGGTGCCGGGCAGTTCGATTCCTTGATCCTGAAACGGCTTTTGGAAAGAAGCGCCGAGCCACGACGCGGGCAGGAAGGCTGTGGCGCCGAGCGCGAGCAAGAGACCCGAGAGGAAAATAAGGGAACGGGGAAAGGAACGCGGGGGAGGAAAGAGCAGGTAGAGGGTCCCGAGAGCGGCAATTAAAAAAGTTTGAAGCCACGGCTGATTTCCGACGGCAAGCCAAGCGGCCGCCAAAGCTATCATCCACGAGAATAGTGCGGAATAGAGCCCGGACGTGGCGGGTGCGTGCTTCATCTTCCCGAGGCCGATAGCATCGTGAAAATTGTTTTCAAGACGATCGAAGCATCCATGCGAGGGGAATAGTGTTTGATGTAATAAAGGTCGTATTGAAGCTTCTCAAGCGTGTCCTCCAGGGACGCCCCGTAACCGTGATTAACCTGGGCCCATCCGGTGATCCCCGGCTTGACCAGGTGTCGCAAATGATAATAAGGAATTTGTTGTTCGTAGCTCTCGACCAATTTGCTCCACTCGGCCCGCGGCCCGATGATGCTCATTTCACCCCGTAGGACGTTCCATAGCTGGGGCATTTCATCCAGGCGCATCAGGCGTAGTAAACGACCGACTCTGGTTATTCTGGAATCATTTGTTGACGTGTAGAGTTCCGAATCCGCTTCGTTGCGCACGGACATGGTTCTAAATTTATATAACCAGAAAGGCTCCTCAAAGCGTCCCACCCTATGCTGAATAAAAAGAATAGGCCCGAAATCCTCCAGTTTGATGAGAAGCGCAATAAGGAGCAACAGAGGCGACAAGGCGAGGAGACACGTTGCCGCCAGAAGTCCATCCACCACGGATTTCAGCTTGCCGTAAGCCTTCTGATGGTCCGCAATAAAGGTTCCATCCAAGGCGCAGGCGAGGGTGACGTGAGATAAATCAATCTTGTAAAGATAGGTTTCGATAAACAATTCGACCGGATAGACCGGGGCGGCGTGCAAGTCGACGGCCAGTAACAATTCGGCCATTTCTGCGTCAAGTTCCTTGGTGGATAAATCAATGATCACTCCCTCGCACCGCTTTAGTTTTTGAGCCAGAGCCCCACGAAAAAAATTGTCCGCGCCGATGCGACTTGGTTCGAGCTCCTGCAATTCAGAGGAAGCGCCCTCTTCGGTGACACTGATGAATTGCAGAGGAAATCGAAAGCCGGCCTGTTGACAGAGTGCCTGCAATTGAGAGGCGAGGTCGGGTGAGCCGACAACGTAAAAAACACGCGCCGCCGCGGTTTTCGCCGCCCTTACGGAAAACTGATAGCGATACGAAACAGAGACCGGGGTGACCAGGATTAAAGTCAGCAAAAGGACGGATCGGCCCGGCTTGATCGATTCGTTATAGGTCAAAAACCCATAGGTCGTGATAAAGACGATGGCGAGCACGGCGCACATGGCCAAACCATGTTCACTTGCATATCTCAGCGTGCTCATATCACGATTGGTGTCGTAGGCGCCAATGATATCAAGACAACCCACGAAGCAGGCGATGACCAGGAGCCCCTCCCTGAAGGTCACGTTACTAGTGACCAGGGTATACCCATTGAGTTGTGTGGCCAGCATGCCACAAATCAAAAGAGCGATGATGTCAAGAAAGACGAGCCAGGCAGACCATAGCCAGGGGCGATTGGGTTTTGTGCGTGCCATGATCGGCTATTCCGGCCTTTCGAATTCGGTTCCGGCTTTTCAACGATTTCCTAAACCGTCGATTCTGCCGCGCGTGGCGTCCCGTAATATTGTTTGTAGCGATACCTGTCGTAATAGTTGCCGGGTTGGTTTTCCTTAACTCCATTGAGGACAAGGCCGAATATTTTGGCGTTGCGCTGGGTCAGGATGTTCATCGCTCCGCTCAGGGCGTGAATCGAACTGTGGTTGACTCGAATGACCACAATGATTCCATCCAATTTGCTGCAGATGTTGGCTGTATCGTCGACGGCCAGAAGAGGTGCGCTGTCCCACAAAATCATATCGTACTCAGATGCTGCTTCCTGAATAAATGAATCAACCAGCGTGGTTAGCAAAAGTTCACCGGCATGACGGGGGGTTTTGCCACAAGTGATGACATCGAGGCCGGGAAATTTGGTGGGTTGGATAACTTCACGCCAGGATGACTTTTGCCGAAGATAATCGGAAAGGCCCGGGCTGATGGGCACTTCGAAAAGCTCATGGAGAATGCCCCTTCTTAGGTCGGCATCGACGAGAAGGGTGCGTACTCCGGCAAACGCAAAGGTAATGCCCAGATTGGCGGTCAATGTGGATTTCCCTTCGGCGGGGGAGGCGCCGCAAACTAAGAGAGATTTTGGCGGGGCCTTGGCATTTGTCCGAAAGAAAATGGATGACCGGATGTTGCGGTAGGATTCGGAGAGAATGTGACGCTTGTCATCCTGCGCGAGCAAAGGCACCCGCTTGCCCTTGCTTCTGGCTGTCAGGGCGAAAGGAATTTGACCGATGATGGGGAATTCATACATGGCCTCGATCATCGCCGGATAACTCACCTTATCATCGAGACGATTGATCAGATAGAGAATGCCGATCCCGACGAGAGCCCCCACGAGGCCGCCATTGATCAGTTGGCGCTGGTAATCCACCGGAATAGGCGAGGCGGAGGAGGCCCGTTCCATGATGACGACATCGTCCTGGTCCATGGACGTGTTTAAATTGACGTTTTGAACGCTTGATGCCAGCTGATTATACATCGTCTGTTCACGCGTAATCTTGCCCTTTAAAAACTGGAAGGTGGCCAGGCGCTGATTGAGATCAAGAGACTTTTGGTTCCAATCGGCGATCTGCTTCTGCAAATTTTGAATTTGAAGCTTGAGATCTTCCAGATGAGCGCCTCGTTGCTCGAGGTCCTTGCCCTTCAACACATCGAGAAATTTTTGTTCCTTATCGATCTGGTCGGATAAGGCGATCATTTTCGGATGCATGTCCTTCAAGTAAAGGCTGTAGTCATCTCGAAGGATCTTGAGTTTATCGATGGTTTCCTGTTGCGTCTGAAGGGTGGAATCGTTACTCGTCAAGGTGGCGTTATTGGTGCTTCCGGAACCAGCGGATGCATCGGTGCTTTCGACCGCTGGGGTGCTGCTTTCAAGTAATAGAAGGTCGTGTTCCTTGGTCAGGCGGGCCAACTCATTGTTCTGTTCGACCAGATAAGCCGCGGCGCTGTTGCTTTGCTCTTCGATGAAAACAACGTTGTTCTCCTTCTGAAAGTCGAGAAGCTGTTGCTCATCGCTTTTGATCTCCGTATCCAGCCTCCCGATTTCCGCAGTGATGACCGAAACCGCGCCATTGGCTGTTTGCTCTTTGCGGCTCTGCTTACTGCTGAGGTAGGAATCCATGATCGCATCTAGGAGCAAGGGCGCATATTCAGGACTGGTTGAGGTCACACGAAGCTCAAAGATGGATGTCTTGGGGACTTGAATGGCCTGCACCGTGGCATTGGGATCTGGCGTTACGTCGGGATGAATGGCGTGTACCCGGTCCCTGGCTTCGAAAAGCGTGTCCGGCGCTTGCATGAGAGCGACTTGGGTCCCATAAAAGTTTATCAAGTCCTCGCTGTAAGCCGCGCCTTGATTGAGCTGGGTGAGATTGAGTTGGCCGTTCACCATCATTCGGGCGGAGGAGCTATACTCTAGGCTCATTTTGCTGTAGCGATAGCCCTGGATGGCTGCCCCGATAATCATCGTTAGGACGGTGATCCACCAATACCGCGCCAGCAGATATTTAATGCGATAGATGAGGACGGACCATTTGACGCCAGTGGCCAGCTTGGCGGCGACGTCGTCGCCGGGTTGTGATTCAGACGGTTCGATCATACGCGGGTGGCTAAAAGTTAATCAGACGCTTGGGAATAATGATTAAATCATTAGGTTGCACAACCGGATCTACAGCGGAATGACCTTCAAACACAGACTTGACGTCGACCAGCTGACCTCCGGGCTCGCTGTCTCCATCCTGACTTTCAGGGCTCGTTTTGATGGAAGGCGCCCCAGCTGATGCGCGGTGAACAACCCGGACTTTCCTCTCATCGGCAAACTCTGCGAAACCTCCGGCCCGCAAGATGACCTGGCTTACGGTTAGAGGCTGTTTGGGAAGCGCCTGAGGTCCCTCCTGACGAACCTGGCCGACGATCCAGGCCACTTCCTGCGTGGAAACCTCCTCCGTATGCCCCGCGATGACGTCCAGACCCACAATAACGGTCGCTCTCTTGTAATAATCAACTTCAAGCAGTTTCTTGAGTTGCTGGGCCACCTGGCGGCAGGTCAGCCCGGCAATTTTTAAGCGCCCGATATAGGGGAAATCAACTTCCCCGGTGTCGGTGACAACTCTTGGGACCGCTTCATCCCGATCCTCGATCACGCGGAAGCTGATGCGGTCGCCCGGCGCCAAAATGACTTTATCGTCAAGAGCCGTCATGGAATTCAAGGTGGAGGCGGAGACGGGAATCGCCGTAGTGGCGGGAGTATTGGGTGCGGGAGAGGAGCCCGACCCTGGTACCGCAGTTCCATCCAGCGGATTGGACGGGATTTCGCGCGGAGAAACATTCGGCGTGCTATTTGTGGCAGGCTGAAAATCCTGGTCTGGCATAGGAGCAAGAGGGGGAGGAGCGGGGATGGCGGACGACGGGCCATTGGTAGCCGGCTCCGTATTGGGCAGCAGGGGAGGGGGATTGGGAAAGGTTGACACTTGGGCGAAACTAACCGATGAGAAGGTGGCCCAAACTGCAAGGCAAGTGATCAATGTGAATTTGTTCATCTTTCGCTTAGAATTGATAATTGAGCCCCAGCGTTAGCACATCCTGAGAATAGCTCAGTGACTTCAGATTGGAATTCTTATTCACATAGTTATAGCCGAAATTGACCGTCGCATGCTCGGTCAATGTAAAACCAAGATTCAGCGCCGCCCCAAAGCGAGTTGAGGTCTCATTAATGATTCCACCTGAATCCTGCAAATGTTCCCACCAAAACTGCGGGGCAATGTTGAAAAGCGAAGTCGCGCGCCACTTGGGCGTATAGTTCGCGTAAATCCGGTCTGTATAATTGGAAGTAAGGCCCGGAATATATTCGCGGCCGAAACTTACCGCTTCTGAGAGAGCGGAGTTGATACGATGGGTGATGCCTGCGCTGCCGTAATAAGATTCGAGACTCGAGGTGTCTCCGTTACTACCCCCCTGGCCATATTGGGCAATCTCGCCTCCTCCCTTGGCAATCACGGAGAGGTTTTCGCTGAGTTGGGCCGAGACAAACGGGCCTGCCGTTATCTCTGTGTAATTGTTTTCGACCGTTTGATCGTACCTGGTGCTATCCAAAGAGACACCGAATCCTGCCTCTATGGTTTTGCTAAATTTAAAGGAAACCTGAGGAGAAACCGCGTCGGACTGATAATCCAAATAACTGTAAGCCGACTCGAAAACATAAAAGTTGGTGTGACTGTATTCGAGCGAAAGAGTCATGTCGCCGATATCATAGTCGACCGTAATGTCAGCACTATTAGTCAGGCGGTGAAACTGAGTAACATTGCTTACCTGGCCCACGCCGACAGGATTATTCTCATAAGATAATCCATCATGGAAAATAATTTCGAAATCCGAAATCCACATTTGGAACTTAAGTTGTGAATCAGGCGCGATCTGAAAGCTGTCATTGCTCGGATGGAGGATATATTGCTGATAACCAACCCCCAAATCGAACGTGAGGATATTTAACTGAGTGGCCTGCCAGCGCCCGTGAACATTGAAGTCAGGTGTCACGATCCAGTCGTCCTCCCTGCCAGTCTGCGCTAAATTAATATTATCGTTGTAGCTGACCGTGGAACCTGCATCGGCGCGCAGAGTAACCGGCCCAATTTGGAGGTTGTAAGGCTGATTATTAACTTGGGCAAGAATCGGCGGCGTCATACTCCAAAAAGCAAATAAAAGGACACCGGCAAGGAAGTGTCTTTTGGTAAAACACCGGGATGGGCAAAAAAACATTTCAGGCTCGTATAAAGTATGCCGATTTGCATAAACATAGGGCATAGCAGCTTCTGAACAGTATCGTGGAAAACGTGATAGTCTGCATAAAAGGCTTTTGTGTCAATTGTTAATAATGAAGCGAGCGAGTTCATTGGGAAAAATTGATCCTGTCACAAAAGAGGGCCCGTGAATGCGTGGCAAAGTCGTCCTTGACAGCCGAAATCACTAAGCCTACCAGAGGGAATCGGATATGCTCGGTCGTTTTTCGAGCGTAAGTTCCTGTAATGTGCATAAAATGGCGCAACCTGTTTTTAGAGAGCCAAATGTGAAAGAAAAATCATTAGCATGGTTTTGCATTCGCTCCCAACCGAAACACGAGCACATTGCGGCGGCCCATCTCCGAAAAATGGATGGTATTGACGTTTTTCTCCCCCGGGTCAGGTTTAGGCGTGGGACACGGCGAGGAATGGTATGGATGACGGAGGCGTTATTTCCCGGGTATCTCTTCGCCGCGTTTGATTGGCAGACGTCATTACGCCGGGTGCAGGCCGCCAGTGGCGTGCAAGGCGTCGTTCATTTTGGGCGATACTGGCCGGTGATCGCGGAAGAGATCATCGCGGAGCTGCGGCAGGTGATCGGGACGGCTGAACTGCACACGATCACCCAGGAATTTGTGCCCGGTGACGCTGTGCATATTGTCGATGGCACCTTGCGCAGCCTGCGCGCTGTCGTTTCATGCGTCATGCCTGGACGGGAACGCGTCTCTGTGCTGATGGAACTCCTTGGGAGGCAGACCACGGTCGAGCTCAAGACAAGTTCGATCATTAAGGAAGGCGACAAACGGACGGAGATTTTTAATCCGGCGTCGGGCAGTCTCTCTTAAAGATGGACACTGCTCAGGGAGCGGAAAGGTCGAGCCAACCGGGGTCCGCTTCCGCCTGTCGTGCAATTTCATCGAGAATTCCTCCAGGCGTGGTTTCGGGCTTCCATCCCCACTGATATCTGGCCTGGGTGGAATCGAGGACGATCCAGGGGAGATCGAACTGGCGCGGCTGAGGATCGGCGGCAATGTCGCGCGGGCCCCAGCGTTTCGCACACCAGGCGCTCAGTTGCCGCAGGGACATGGTTTGGCCACTACCGCCTGCCACGTTGATCAGGCGCGATTCGGGTCGGTCGGAAAAATGGATTTGCTGTGTGATCAAGCGGGCGACATCACGCGGATGAAGCATGTCACGGGTCTGATGTCCCTGGCCATCGAAGCCGATATATTTCAGCGGCCGGCCCTGTTTCCATGAGTGGAGCCAGTAGGCGAAGATTCCCTGGTCGGCCCGGCCGAATTGACCGCCCCCGGCCAGCACTCCGCAGCGGTTGATCCAGACCGGAAAGTCGAAGCATTCCCCATATTCCAGGGCCAGCGCTTCGGAGGCGAGCTTGGTGCTGCCATAGAGTGAGATTGGCGCCTGGGTCGAAAAGTTTTCAGCGATTCCCGCCTCGCTTATTCCTGGCGGAAGGGGACGAGTGGTGTCGGGAACGTAGGCGCCGTCCTGCACGCGCACCGGGAGCGCCGCCAGCGGAGGGATGGAATAAACCCGGCTGGTGCTAAGGAGCACGAAGCCGCTGCGATTTTTTTTGCAACGCTCCAAAAGATTGATGGTGCCGGCGAGATTGTGTTCGACGATCTGCCGGCTGCTGGCCTTGCCGTCGACTCCGGCCAGGACGCTGGCATTGGCGGCGGCGTCGACTACGAAATCGACCGCGGGCACCGTTTCGAAATCACTGGCGGCGCGAATATCAGCATGAAAAAGCCGCACACCGATTCGTTTCAAGTCGAGCCGATTGGCTTCGCTGCCGGGCCGGATGAAATTATCCAATCCATAAATTTCCCAATCCGGAGCGGTCTCGCGCCAAAACCGGGCGAGAGAGCTTCCGACAAAGCCGCAAGCGCCGGTGATCAGAATTTTCATGGAAATAATAGAGGACGCCGCAAGCTATTGCGCTGAGCTAGCGGGCGAGGCGGCCGGTCCAGGCATCGACTATCTCCCCGATCGTCTGTTCGAGCGACTTGGTGATGTCCCAACTCGGATAGTGCGCCTTCATTTTGCGGAGGTCGCTGTAATAACAGATGTGGTCACCGATCCGGTTGCCTTCCTCATAAGTATGGCGCATCGGTTTGCCGCTGAATTTTTCCACCAGACGGAAGGCTTCGAGAATCGAGCACGAATTCGCCTTGCCGCCGCCGAGGTTATAAACTTCGCCCACGCGCGGAGCGTTGCAAAAGGCGAAGATGAAGCGGGAAACGTCCTCGGAATGGATATTGTCGCGCACCTGCTTGCCTTTATAGCCGAAGACCCGGTACTCGCGCCCTTCGAGATTGCATTTGACGAGATAGGAAAGAAAACCGTGCAGCTCGACGCCGGAATGATTGGGCCCGGTCAGGCAACCCCCGCGCAGGCAACAGGTGGGCATATTAAAGTAGCGGCCATACTCCTGCACCATGATGTCGGCGGCGGCTTTGGAAGCGCCAAAGAGCGAGTGCTTGGATTGGTCGATCGTGAAGGTCTCCGGGATTCCATTTCCGTAGGCGGGGTCGGCATAGTCCCAGCGCGTGGTCAATTCCTGCAGGGCAATCCGGTTGGGTGCGTCGCCATAAACCTTGTTCGTGGACATATGAACGAAGGGCGCTTCCGGGCAAGCCTGGCGCGCCGCCTCGAGCAGATTTAACGTCCCCACGGCGTTGGTATCGAAATCATCGAACGGAATTGCGGCGGCCCGGTCGTGGCTCGGTTGCGCAGCGGTATGGACAATGACGGCAGGCCGAATCTCCCGAAGCAACTCCAGGACGCCCGTTCGATTCCGCACGTCGAGTTCATGATGAATGAAGCCCGGAATTTCCTTCAGCAGCCGTTGCTGGTTCCAGCGCGTGTCTCCCTGCGGGCCGAAAAAGACGGCGCGTTGATTGTTGTCGACACCGTGGACCTGATAACCCGAAGACCGTGCAAAATAGCCGCAAACCTCTGAACCGATAAGTCCGGAAGAACCGGTGACCAGCAGCGTTTTCATTTTGCCCGGCTCTTTTCCATTTGCATGAACGCGTGGTGAGGCATGAATTTCCGAGTTCGGGAAAATTGAGCGAAAAGATGAGCCATGTCCGCTTTGAGCTGGTTATCGAACTTGCGCCTTGTGCCAGCCAAACAGTATCTGCTTATCATGCCAGCCTGTTGGGTCAATCAAAATGACCGAGTCGGATGAAAATCTGCCCGTCCGGATATCCGGGTTTTGTTCAGAATCGGGGGATAAAATTAATAATTTGTTCATTTGTTATTGAACAAACTAAACGCTTGGTTACTCTTGCGCCGTGGCCCAGGCATTCACCGAAAAGCTGGAGGAACGCGTCTCGGGCGCCGTTCCACCGCTGGAGCCGGTGGAAATTGAGGCGATCCAGCTTTTTGTTCAATTCTCGCGCGCATTGGGGCAGCCCCGGTCTGTGGCCGAAATCTATGGACTGCTTTTTGTTTCGCATCAGCCGCTGGCGATGGACACGCTCATCGAACGTTTGAACTTGAGCAAGGGTTCGGCCAGCCAGGGATTGAAATATCTGGAGGAACTCGGCGCAGTCCGCACGGTTTATATCGCCGGCGAACGGCGCACTCATTATGTCGCCGTCGCTGAATTGCGCAACCTGGCCGGGCGTTTTCTCCGCCAGCAAATCCTGACCCATTTTGCCGACAGCGAAACCCGTCTCGTTCGGATGACGGCCGAGGCGCGAAAGCTTTCAGGCGAACAACGCAAGCACGTGAACGCACGCGTCAAACTGCTCCGCAGTTGGGAACGCAACGGGCGACGCGTGGTGCCATTCGTGTTGAAAATATTGGGCGGCGGAACTTAGGCAGGGTGGACAGGGTCCGCATTTGAGCAGTCAGGAAACAATTCGATTAAGCCGAAGGTTCCCGAAAATATTCGGGAGGCCAGGGGCGGCAGCTTGTCTGGAAAGAAATTCTTTTAGCGGCTGACGCTTGGAAATAACGACGCATCTCTGATTTTGCACCCATGATCACCAACCCATCCATCAACCCCCCTGAGGGCGCGGACGAATTCGACGTGACGCTTGAAGCCGGCCGCGCCAAGAAACACTATTGGCTCGATCTCTGGCGGTATCGCGAACTCTTCATCATTCTCGCTTTGCGGGATATTTCTGTCCGGTACAAGCAGACGGCGATCGGAGTGGTGTGGGCGCTGCTCCAGCCGTTTCTCAATATGGTTATCATGACTGTCATTTTCGGCACCGTGGCCGGACTGCACTCCGACGGCAAGGCTCCCTATGCGGTCATGGTATTCGCGGGGATGCTCCCGTGGATGTTCTTTAGCTCGGCGCTTTCTACCGCCAGTCAGAGCATGGTCGGTAATGCCAACCTGATCTCAAAGGTCTATTTTCCCCGCCTGATTATTCCCGCCAGTGCGGTCGTCACGTCCTTCGCCGATTTTCTCATCTCGTTTTTCATCCTGATTTGCATGATGATTTGGTACAGATTCGCGCCCAGTTGGAATATCGTGACGCTGCCGGTCTTTATCGGAATAGCCTTTCTCGCCGCCCTTGGGCCCGGACTCTTCATCACCGCCCTCAACGTCAAGTATCGGGATTTCCGCTACGTCATTCCCTTTCTGGTCCAGTTCGGTCTTTACGCTTCGCCGGTGGGTTTCAGCAGCACCGTCATCCACGAGAGACTGGACGAGAAACTGGGCGCACACCTCGGCGATACTCTCTTCCTTCTCTATTCTCTCAATCCCATGGTCGGCGTCATCGACGGCTTTCGCTGGGCGATCCTGGGCCATAACTCGCCCATCTATCTGCCTGGTTTCTTTCTCTCGCTCCTGGTCGTGGGGCTATTCCTCATTCTGGGCATCTGGTACTTCCGAAAAACGGAGAAAAGTTTCGCGGACATTATTTAGAAAATTTTCATGGCCATGAGCGACGTTATCATCTCAGTGGAAAACCTCGGTAAGTGTTACCGGATCAACCACCGGCAATCCGGGGGAAACGAAGGCTTGCGTCACCTCTTGAACCGGTGGGCCACCGCACCGCTTCGCGCGTTGCGGGCGGGAAGGCAAAATTCCGAAACGGTCACCCCTCACCCATCTACGAGCGAGGATTTCTGGGCCTTGCGCGACGTTTCCTTTGAGATCAAGCGAGGCGAAGTGCTGGGCATCATCGGCCGCAACGGAGCGGGCAAAAGCACGCTGTTAAAAATCCTCAGCCGCATCACCGAGCCCACAAAGGGAAGAGTGCGAATCAAGGGACGCGTGGCGAGCTTATTGGAGGTAGGGACGGGGTTTCATCCGGAATTGACCGGTCGGGAAAACGTATATCTCAACGGGGCGATCCTCGGGATGAGCCGTGCGGAAATCAAATCGAAGTTCGACGAAATTATCGCATTTGCCGAGGTGGAAAAGTTTCTGGATACGCCCGTGAAACGCTACAGCAGCGGCATGTACGTGCGCCTGGCCTTTGCCGTGGCCGCGCATCTGGAACCGGAGATTCTGATTGTCGATGAAGTGTTGGCGGTCGGGGATGCGCAGTTTCAGAAGAAGTGTTTGGGGAAGATGCAGGATGTGAGCAGGGGCGGACGCACGATATTGTTCGTGAGTCATCAACTAGGCGCACTCAAAGAACTCTGTACATCGGGTATTCTTCTTAGTGAAGGCCGGTCGCGGTATTTTCCGCAGGTTGAGGGAGCCATTCAAGAATATCTGGCTTTATATAACTCTCAGACGGAACAGCGTAAGGGAATTCATATTAGTTCAATAGAACTGAGATCCAAAACCAAAGCAGGATCGTCCGTCTTTTTTGGAGAGCCCCTCGAGATCAAGATATCCCTTCGCGATCTTCCGCTCCATGCTATTGGGGTCAATTTATCGATTCGGAATGAATTCGGCCGTCTACTGTCCCTCTTTTCGACCAATCCTCATGATGGCTT
Organism: uncultured Verrucomicrobiae bacterium; assembly: GCA_963812985.1. GTDB lineage: Bacteria > Verrucomicrobiota > Verrucomicrobiia > Methylacidiphilales > UBA1321 > JABDGH01. Next base: position 289,506 of record CAWEXI010000005.1, on the reverse strand, counting down.
TTCGTTGCCCATACAGAAGGAAATCAATGTGACTTTCCGTATGGACTTTTGTTGTTTTGCACCGAGTCGATACTATCTGGATGTATCTGTGACCGAGCCTGCTGTGAGGGTGATTGAGGAACTGCTGAATGTTGGAGTGCTGGAGGTTTTACCTAGGCGAATCGGCGGTCCCTGGCCCTACGAAGCTCGGTATGGTGATGTTTTCCCGCAACACACCTGGCGAATCGGAGATTGATGAAAATAATAACTAAAATAGGCTATAAGATAAAAAATAGCTTTGAAAGCCTGGCGAGCGGATTGCGACTTTTTTATTTCTTTCATCCCTGGGCGTTAGGACGCGGTATTGTAGCCGGGCCGTTCAAGGGAACGAAAATGGCGCTAAGAACTTCGTGGAACACTCCAATTTGCTTGTTTGTGGGTTCATATGAAAAGGAGTTGCACGCCACCTGGAATATCTTAAGTAAAAAACCAATCAAAACAGCATGGGTGATAGGTGCCGCGGAGGGCTATTACGCCTGTGGTATAGCGAAAAAATGGAACGCAAAAGTTTTAGCATATGAAGCGTGCGATAATTCGAGAATAATTCTGGCCAGAAACGTTGAATTAAATGGAATGCAAAGCAATGTTCAAATACTTGGAAAATGCGAACCCGATGACTTCGCGGTCCAACTAAAGGAGGCGGCTCCTGATCTGATCGTCTGCGATATCGAGGGCGGGGAAGATGGAATGTTTTCAACCGAAATTCTATCTCGATTGGCCAGGACAATCCTTATCATTGAAACGCACCCGCCGTATGGCTTGCTTCCCCAAATGAAAGCTCTTTCGATGTCGCATGATGTTGAGATTATTAATCCTATCGAACGACAAGTGAGCGATTATCCGTTTCCTGACTTAATTTCCAGGAAAACCAAACTCCAGTGGCTGCAGGAAGGAAGGCCCTTCGCAACGCCTTGGATCGTGGCGTTTCCAAAGAAATGATGGCCGAGTGCCAGTACGATTCCATTTGATAGCAATTTTGCCATGTCTGATCCGATTGACCGCAGCCTGGGCGCTAAAATCGCCGTTAAAATCTACAATATCGGGAAAGTACCGCTGGCGATACGGTTGGGCGCGCTGGCGGAATATCTGCTGTCGCGCCATACGCAGGAAAAGCTCGCGGCCAAGACCACAAGCCCATTGCGATATGTCACCATGGCGGGCAGGGCTCATTGGCTGCTTTTGCGCGAGTCACTGGTCTCGCTGCACCGTTCGTGGCAATCCATTCCCCGGTTAATCGTTGTCAGTGACGGCTCATGGGGAAAAAAGGAGTTTGTGGAGGCCTTTCGATTTTGGCCTGAACCCATTGAGATTCTGATGCCGGACGATATAACGGTCCCGCTTTTGAAGGAGGGGCAAACCGAGTTGGCTCAATTGGCGGCGAATCATCCGCTTGGATTGAAGTTGGCGGCGATTCTATATATGGCGAAGGAAGAGCAAATTTTATTTGTCGATTCCGACATCCTCTGGTTTTCTGATCCCAAGCTTATTTTATCCGAATTTCGCGATCTTCCCGGTCCGACAACGAGCGTCGAGAGCGGTTATTCCTACAATGAAGCCCTTATTCGCCGGCATTGTCCGAACAAATTTATCGAGCCTCATCCCAACACGGGGCTTGTCTATCTAAAAGGCAAGCTTTGTTCGTTCGAATTGTTGCAGGACATGTTGATGACCGCACTCGAACAACCCAAGCATCCCTTTAATGAGCAGACCATCATCGCCATAGCAGTAAACCAAAGTGGACGGCGATTTCCCGACGAGTTTTGTCTCGTTTATTTTGACGATGCTTTTGCATTACGTCGGCGCAAACCCTGGCGCGAAGGCTTTCATTCGCGGCATTATGTCCATTGGATGAGGCACCAGTTTTATCGGGATGCGTTAAGACTTCGGGTGACAACTTACAACGATAATGCCAATAGGCAGGCAAGAAATCTCGAGTAGAATGTCCGCCCCCAAACTGAAGATATTCTTTCTTTCGGCGATCCCCCCAATTCCAACGTGGGGTGGCGCAATGGCTTATTATCGCCATTGCGTTGAACGAGATGATTTTGATATTTTTGTTGTCACCGACGATCCGAACATTCAAAAATACCAATTGCCTTACCCGTTCCTGGTGATTGAGCCCCCCCGTTGGTTGGAGCGTCTTAGCCGTACCAGATTGTCGCTTTGGGCGCATTCCTATAAACACATTGTTCTCGGACGGACAATTCCACAGTCAGTTTTGGACGCGGCAAGAAGTTTCAAGCCTGATGTTATACTCGCGGCCGGAGGCAGCTGGAGTTGGACAGCACTCATGGCGCAAAAACTGGCCCAAAAACTTAAAATTCCTTTGGTGGGGAGTTTTATGGACTGGTATGATTATAATTTGCTTTCACATCCCGCTACCCGTTTTTTAATCGAGCGCATCTTTAGAAGATTCTATCAGCAATGTGATTTGGCATTATGCACTTCTGAAGGCATGCGCGAGGCCTTGGGAGAACATCCTAATGCCGCAATATTTTATCCAACAGGCGCACGGGTTTCCGACCTGAATAAAGAGATGGCCGCTCCTCCGCTCTCGGATGATGTGGTCACTGTGGGGTTCGCCGGTAATATCGGAGAGTGGTACGGAGAAATGCTGGAACGCTTGATCACGTTTTCGACCAGCCAAACCAATCGCATCAAATTCCGTATATATGGCAGCAATCCGTCGTGGTCACGTGCCTTTGAAGATCGACTCCGCATGGAAGGCAGTTATCAGGGATCCGTTCCTTTTGATGTGCTCAGGCATGAAATGTCCAAGGTTGATATCTTGCTATTACCCATGGGATTTGACGATTCATGTGCTCAAATCGAACGTACGAGTTTTAAAACTAAATTTCTTGATTATCTTGCCTTTCAAAAGCCAATCCTTATTTGGGGGCCGGACTATTGTTCCGCCATTCGCGTTGCTCGAGAGCTTGATTCCGCCCAATGCTGTACTTCTCCCAAGGAGACGGAGTGTTACCAGGAAATTAGATTTCTAGCCGAACATCCAACAAGGCAGGCAGAACTTCTGGTTAATGCCCGTAGGATGTATGATGGCCGTTTTAATCCTGAACGCATTCATTCCTTGTTCCTTTATCAACTCCAGCAGATAGCCTTTAAATGAATATCGAAAGACGTCATCAGTATGTTTCCCATGGAACTCAGGAGTCATTCATGGTTCCGTTGCTTCGGGCTGCAATAAGAAATGAGATCGATAACGTACTGGGAAAAAAATTGGGGTCGGCCAAAGTGCTGGACGTAGGTGCCGGCGAATGTCCTCTTAGGGATTCGGTCGCGAAATATAGCGCGAGCTATTTCTCTCTTGACGTTGGCCAGAACTCGTCCCGGACGATTCGTTTTTGTTGTCGAATTGATCAGGCTTTGCCCGTAGATGTTGCGGAGGCTGGTCCTTTTGATTTTATCCTATGCACGGAAGTGATGGAACATGTTGCCGATTGGTCTCAAGCTTTTGACAATTTCTTCAGACTGCTAGTTCCTGGAGGATATCTGCTTATCACTACTCCGTTTTTTTATATGTTACATGAAGAACCCAATGACTATTGGCGCGCTACTGATCACGCCCTGAAATATTTCGCTGTGCAAAATGGCTTTCAGATCGATCACTGCACTCGTCTCGGAAACGGATTGGATGTGATGGGAACGTTGCTGGGATCATCTTATGTCTGCAGAAACGAAAAGTCGGCTTGGGCATTTGTTCCGACTGCCTTTATCATGATTCTCCACCGTCTATTATTCATGATGACCCGTTGGTCAGGTGTCAGGCGCTATACGTCTCTGAACGGCAATTTTTATCTTTCCAATGTTGTGTTGCTACACAAACCCAAGGTATCCCAAGTCGGTCATTGAATCACATGTCAGCCATGAAAATTGGGATTTTATCGAGTTGTGAAGGGTATGCCTGGGCCGGCTCCGAAGAAAATTGGGCCTGGTTGGCTGAGGCTGCGTTGGCAGCCGGACATCAGGTCATGCTGGGAGCAGACTGGCAAGTGGCCCGAAGTCCGCAGGTCAAAGCGCTGAAGCAACGCGGCCTGCGAGTCGTGGAACGGCGGCGGCGACAGCCCATGCGTCTTTACCTCTGGAAAGAACGGTGGCTGCCCGATATGCGCGGCATGCTGGCCTTTCAGCCCGACGTTTTATTTCTCAACGCGGGCTCGCCACTCGACTTTTGCCAGCTTCCTTTCCTCCATCCATTTTGTGGACGATTCGATGTGCCCAAAGTGCTCGGGATTACTTTCAATTCTGACCTGCTTGCTTTCCCCCACCGGGAAGCAATTGAATCCTTTTACGCCACTATTGACGGTGTGATTTTTGTCAGCGAACAAAACCGGCATCTATTGGCCCGTCAGTTGCCGGGACGAGTGCCGGAAACACGCCTTATCCGCAACGTCTCGCGGCTCTCTCTCGATGCCCCACTCCCGTTCCCGACGCTTCAGGACGGAGTTCGCATGGCATGCGTGGCTCGATTTGATACGCTGTGGAAAGGGCACGACATGCTTCTCGAAGCCCTCGCAGCCCCAAAGTGGCGAGAGCGTCGATGGTCATTGCGACTCTACGGCACCGGCCCGGATGAAGCGTATGTACGACGCTTGGTGGCTTTTTACGATCTTGCCGGGAGGGTGGAGTTTTGCGGCTGGGTGCCCGAGGTTCGGACGATGTGGCAGGACAATCATCTGCTTGTCATGGCCGCCCGTGGCGAAGGACTGCCGCTGGCCGCCATCGAAGCGATGATGTGTGGCCGGCCTGCCGTCCTCACCCCGGTGGGCGGTAACGCCGAAATCATCGAACATGGGCGCAATGGCTTTCTGGCCGATGCCGCCAATGAATTGTGCCTCGGGCGCGCTTTGGAACAGGCTTGGCAAGCGCAATCGCGATGGGCCGAAATGGGTGCGGCGGCCCATGTCACCGCCCGGCGAATCAACGCCATTCGCCCCAGGGCCCGAAGCACTTCGTTTTCTTGAAGAGATTGTTTCGGGGCGAACGAAGTTAGAACCCAGGCGAGTGACATGACCTCCCTATCTGTCATCATTCCCAATTTCAATCGAGAAACCCTAATAGGTGAAACGCTTTCGAATTTGCTCGGGCAGACCCGACTGCCTGATGAAATCATCGTGGTCGATGACGGGTCGACGGATAAGTCGGTGGAAGTTATTCAGTCGTTTGGTAGTAAAGTAAAATTGATTCAGCAAACCAACCAGGGGCCCGGCGCCGCACGCAATGCCGGGCTGCGCATCGCGACGGGAGAATTCATTCAATTTCAAGACAGCGATGATCTTTTTTCGCTCAACAAGCTGGAAGTGCAGGCAAGATTGCTCGATCAAACCGGAGCCGACATCGCGTTTAGTCCCTGGGTCAAAGTGCGAATCGAAGAGCGACGTGTGATTTTTGAAAACCATGTCCTGCAACAGAAAATGCCACCTCCGAAATTGTCTCTGGCCTGCTGGTGGTTGCGCGGATGGTCCACCGTTTTCCAAAGCCTGCTCTTCCGCCGTTCCTGCCTGGACAAGATTGGATTTTATCGTACGGATCTGAAGCTCGGCGAAGATGGAGAATTATTTTTTCGAGCTTTGACCGCTTCGCCGAAGGTTGCGTTCAGCGCGGAGGCACTGACGCTGTACCGCCTGCACGAGACCAATAAATTGACTCAAGACGAGGGCGCTTCTCGAACCATACGGGTGATCGATTGGGCCCGGTGCCTGCAGCATATGATCAAGCAATCTGAAAGCAGCGGATTGCAATCCGATCTAATGACTCGCTCGATCTTTCTCGCGGGCGTGCGAAAGCACCTGGCCTATTTGCGGACACAGCCCAATGCGGCCACTGACTTGGTGAACTTTTTATCAGAGCCTGTCGCCAGAATGCCGGGCCCCTGGCTGAGTGCAGTTGATTTAGTGACGCGGCTGGCCGAACAAACGCGCTTGCGGCTGCACGGCTCGCGCTGGATGGCTGCCTATCAAGCCGCCAGGCCCACCACCTGGCAGTTGAAACTGGTCGGCGATCTCGGTTTTGAAATACCATCTGAATAGCATGAAACGGGCAACCCAACTCATTGACGAGGTGGTCCATGATTACGAAAACGTCGGGCTGAAGTTTGTCGGCCCGAATTATTGGCGCACGCTCAAGTTTACGTATGTCCGCACCTTGAATGATATTTTAACGGCTGCCGAAGGGCTTCGCAAAGATCGTGGCGATGGCGCGCCGATTGCGATTCTGGAAATTGGAGCATTTGCCGGAATCGTGTCGACTGCGCTCAGGCGCGCGGGCTTTGCGGTAACGGCTGCGGATATTTCCTTGTTCATGAAGGACAAGGATCTCTTACGACATTATGACAAGGAAGGCATAACTCCTCTGTGCTGCGACTTATCCCAACTTCCTTTACCCATCGACAACGAAGCGTTTGATATCGTCATTTGTTGTGAAGTCCTGGAACACCTAAACTTTAACGTCATCCCGGCATTTCGTGAAATGAACCGATTATTAAAGGTGGGTGGACTCCTTTACCTTGCGACTCCCAATCTGGCGAATATTGCCACGCGGCTGAGGCTGGCCAAAGGACAATCCATCCATAACCCGGTGGAACATCTCGTCTGGCAATTAAACCCAAACTCCGATTTTTCGATTGGTCTGCATTGGCGGGAATATATGGCCGCAGAGTTGGAACAATTGCTCACCTTCACCAACTTCAAAATGATTCGCCACTATTATTGCCACTACAATAGCCGCAGTGAATCTCCATTCCTCAGGCGAGCCTTGGTCAGCCTGATGTATAAGTGTTTTCCGACCTTTCTTCCCTGCCAGGTGGCGCTCGGCGCCAAGAGCGCTGACTGTAACCAGGAATCGCCCTCGAAAGTGGGCGGTCGCCATTCTCAGGACAACACCACATGCGCTGGTTGATCGTCGAAGACGCGTTACGAGATCAAAAAGGCCATTGGTTTGAATATATCAGCACCTTCGATCAGGGGCTGCGGGAACTAGGCGATCAAGTAACCATTTTAACGGATCGTCATGCGGAACCGTTTATCATCGAGACTCTCAAAGCCAAGCCAGTTTTGCCCGATTCGATTTGGCACCGCATGGGCGATGGGGCGGGGCCTTTGCGGCGGTATCTACGCGTCCCGGTGCACGCCTGGCAAACATGGCTCTCACTGCGACGCTTCTTGAAACGCGACAATAATTGGGACATTATTTTCGTTCCAACCGTTTTGGTGCATCATCTGTTAGGTTGGTATTGGCTGATTCGCTATTCGTTGCGAGCAAGCCGCGCCCGCGTCCTGTTCTTTTTTCCGAATCTTCCCATTCGACTCGGGACAGATGGAATTGCGACATGGAATCCCTCTCCAACCACGCGGTTGATGCGCGGGTTATTTGATAAGCTCAAACCCGATATTCTGGCCGGGCGCGTCTTATTGGGCGTCGAAACCGTTGAAATGCGTGAGACGTTGGCAAGGCTCCTGGGGTTGCCGGTGACCTACTTTCCGCATCCGGTAAAGCCTCTCTCGGTTTCTGTGGCCAAAGCCGAAGATCAAACGCCGAGCCCAGGTGAAATTTTGATGGCTTGTTATGGTCCCGGCCGGCCGGAAAAAGGCAGCGAGATGTTACAGGAAGCGCTAGTCCGTTATCTAAATCAATTCCCCAAAAGCGTGGCTCACTTCGCCTTTCAATGGACGCAAGATTTCGAAAACGACCGCGGGGTAATCGTCGGGGTGAACCCTTCCCTGCAATCGAATCCCCGGACGAATGTCATCCGGCGTTATTTTGGGGAAGGGGAATATGCCAAACAATTGCTTCAAACCCAGGTCATGCTTTTACCCTATCGCCGTTCGTCTTATGGATTACGGGTCTCGCGGGTAATGATTGAAGCGATGGTCAACGGAATTCCAGCCGTAGTTACGAACAGGACAACTTTGGCCACGCAGGCGGCTGAATTTGGCGCGGCGGTCGGCTGCGAGGACGGCTCCGCTGAAAGTCTCTGCGAGGCAATCGAAGCGGTCGAGCGCAACTATCCGAAATTGCGCGCGCGCGCCCTCGAACAAATGCCCAAGGCCCGCGAGCATTTCTCCGTAAAAACATTTCGAGACCTGATTCTGATTAATGGCAAATCAGTCGATGCCAGGTGAGCCAATCTCGTATGAGAGTAAGCCGTGACAAGTCTTAGTGACACGAAGGAACGGCGTTTGTCCGTGCTGATCTTCTGCCCGGCAGCTGTGGGAGGCATCGCCGAGTACACCGACTGTCAGGCGAAGGCCCTTCAGCAATTGGGAGAAAATGTCGTTGTGCTGGCAGTTCCCGGTTATCTTGATCGCCGCGTCGTTGTCTATCCCGTCATTCATGGTCTGATGGAACATGGAGCGACCCTGACCCAATCGCGCCTGCTGCGACGAGTGGTCAAGTCGTGGCGAATTATTTATAACCAATGGCGTTTTGCCTGGGAGGTATTGTGCCGCCGTCCTTCCCTGGCTTTGGTGGCCTGTTACGCGGAATATCTTTCGCCATTGTGGGTCTGGCCACACCTTTTACTTGCGCGCGGATTGAACCAGCTTTATGCGGCCAATCTGCACGATCCCGTGCGGGATTATCAAGTCGGGCCCGCCTGGTGGCATCATCTCTCGGTCTGTTTAGCCTACATGCCCTTGCGCTTTGGCCTGGTGCACCAACGGCTGCCCTCACCATCGCCCATTCCCACACAGGTTAAGGTCATTGAAACGCCCCACGGCATTTATGATTTGATGGAGTCTCTGGAAGATCCCCTTGAGATCCGAAGGCGCTGGCAGGTGCCCTTAGGCAAGAAAGTGTTTCTGGCCTTTGGTTTCATTCGCGATAACAAGAATCTCGATTTGGTTATCCGGGCGCTGGTGGATCATCCCGATGCGTTTCTGGTGGTCATGGGAAAGGCGCAATCCACCAAGGACCGGCCCATGGCGTTCTACCTTAAACTCTCGGAAGAATTGGGAGTAAACGGACGAACCCGGTTTTTCGATGAATTTGTTCCGGATGAAAAATTGGCCGGCTATTTTGCCGCCGCGGATTTTATTATCTTAACCTACGATGTCTCGTTTCGTTCCCAGAGTGGAGTGCTCAACGTCGCTGCGCGAGCGCGTCGCCCCGTACTGGCCTCGGCAGGACCCAGTCCCTTGCAGGATGCCGTCACGAAATTCTCTTTGGGAATATTCGTTGAGCCGGATTCTATTTCTGCCCTGACGGCTGGCATGGGCCTTTTATTGCGAGATCGAATTACGAAGCCGTGCTGGGATGATTATGAAGCCTATGCCTCCTGGCCGGCGAATGCTAAGATCATCCTCGATGCCGTGGAACGATTAGGTCCCAAAACCAAATGACCGCCAAATCCTTTGCCGGAAGCCTCGTGGCCTTCTGCTACAATCACGGCATCGGTTGCCTGCCATCGCGTACGTTGCGTTCTGCCTTCTTGCGCTGTTGGCTTCGCCGCTTCGGGCGCGGGTCCGGGGTACAAATGGGCTGCCAATTTCTCAATGGTCGCAAGATCGATTTGGGCGAGAGAAATGTCATTAACCGGGGTTGCATGCTGGACGGCCGCAAGTTTTTTATTCGCACAGGCCATGACGTTTCGATCGGTCCGGACGCAACAATCCTGACCCTGGGCCATGACCCACAATCCTCGGAATTTGCCGATGTCGGCGGAGACGTGATTATTGGGGATCGGGTCTGGATCGCCTACCGCGCCATCATTCTACCGGGGGTCACGATTGGCGAAGGCGCTGTTATCGCCGCAGGCGCGGTCGTGACGAAGGACGTGGAACCCTTCGCCATTGTGGCCGGCGTTCCTGCGAAGAAAGTCGGGGAGCGAAATCGCAACCTGGATTACCGGTTGAATTTTCACCCCATGCTTTCCTGAGGCAATCAGGGATCAAGCGAGTTTGGAAATGAGACGAAGTCTAAAGCATTATCTCAACGACCACTGCAGCCGGGTGCTGCGGAATTTACCCTATCCGATCAAGCAGAAGGTGAGGGGATTTCCTCCCATTTCAAGCACGGACAAAAAAGCCGTGGTGGCTGTTTTATGCAGCCATAAACAGTTCCTGGAAGGTTTATGGTCTCTCTGGTCATGGATGAGGTTTTTAAGTCCCGTCATGAGCGCCGTGTTGCTTTTCGACGGTAAAACCACACGCGCTCAGGAGAAACTTTTTCAAAAGCTATTCCCCGGCGGTATCCTGCTGGAATTGGATACCTATTTAGCCGGGCGCGCCTTGCCCTCCTGTCTCAAGCGCTTTGTCATGGGTAATTGGACTGCCAAAAAATTGGCCGCGGTGTTCGAACTTCAAAAAGAATTTGGTGTGCTCTATTCAGATTGCGACGTGGTTGCCTTCAGCGCCCCCGGCGAGGTGATGGACGCCATCAAAACCAGCCGTTCCGTCTTTCTTTACGACCCGATTGGTTATTCCCTGGATCCCTGGCTGTCCCGCCGCGCTGAAAAAGAAGGCATTCCCGTGACCAATCAATTTAATGCGGGCCTGGTCTATGTTCCCAAAGGAGAAATGAAGGAGAGCCTGCTCGAAACCCTGCTGGGCAATTGGCAACCGGAATTCAACAGCCACCACGCCGAGCAGACGTTGTTTTCCATTTTATTGAATTGGAAAAATACGAGTCCATTACCCGAAATACGGTACGCTCTTTCATGGCAGGGAGTTTGGCTTTTTGAAAAGGACCTCGATTGCCGGAATTTGGCGTGCCGTCATTTTACCGGCCCGACACGGCATCGAATGTATTTGTCCGCCTATCCTCTCCTGCTCCGTCAAATCAAGGCGGAAAAGCGCGATTCCCGCTGATCATGACCCAATGGATTTGCAGCCAGATCGGGGCCCGTGAACATTACGCGGTACCTCGTGCGTTACACCAGGGCGGACGGCTGGGCGCGCTCTACACCGATTTTTGGGCAAATGCGCTCGTGCGCGGAATAAAGATCGGCCAACTGCGTTCTCTGGCTGCGCGATTTCATCCCGATTTGGCCGGGGCGGAAATCAAGTCGTGGAATTTTCGTGCGCTCGCCTGGGAGGCTGGTTTGCGCCGCCGTTCGCAAAAAGACGGCATCCGCGATGTCTATTCCGGTTTCATCGAGGTAGGCCGGAAATTTGCATCTGCCGTGCGTGATGACTTGCGTCGGCGTCCTCCTTCTCCAAAGGAAGCTATCTTTTTTGCCTACGATACCGGAGCCTTGGAAACGTTCGAATGGCTTCGCGAACAGGGCATCCCCTGCGTGTTGGATCAGATGGACCCCAGCCGCATCGAAGTCAATTTGGTGCGGGAAGAGGAAAAGCGCTGGCCGGGCTGGGTAGTGGGAACCACCGAGGTTCCAGAAGAGTATTTTCGTCGCCGGGAACAGGAATGGGCCCTTGCTGATTGCATCGTCGTCAACTCGGAATTTTCCCGGCAGGCCTTAATCGAGCAGGGTGTGCCTGGGAAAAAATTGACTGTAATTCCACTCTGTTATGAGCTCGATTTTCCGCGGGACAACGGCCGCCGCGCTGTTTCCCGTCAGCCACCGCTCCGGATCTTGTTCCTCGGCCGGGTCATTCTCCGCAAGGGGATTCAATACTTAATTGAGGCGGCAAACTTATTGCGAAATGAGCCGGTTCATTTTGATGTGGTCGGGCTCATCGGCATTTCACACGATGCGGTGAAATCGGCTCCGTCCAATATGACGTTCCATGGCCGCGCCAATCGTGACCAAGTGGGGGCATGGTATCGGCAGGCCGACATCTTTGTGCTGCCCACGCTTTCCGACGGGTTTGCCCTCACTCAAATTGAAGCAATGGCAAATGGCTTGCCTGTTATCGCCACGCCCAACTGTGCAGAGGTCGTCACGAATGGGGTGGATGGATTTGTCGTGCCGTCGCGAGATGCAATTTCCCTGGCCAAGGCGATTCACCGGTACCTGGTCGAGCCGGAACTGTTGCATGCTCAGCGAATTGCTGCTCTCGAGAAATCCGGACAATTTAAGCTTTGTCGTTTGGTTGAAAAGATTTTAGCCTTGGAGGCTGAACTGAAGCGGTAAAGCTCAACATAAAATAGTATGTATGACAGCATGTATCAGACGCTATCGGTTTTACCCTTCTCCTTTTGGGTCGTAATCACGCTGTTAGCCGGAGGGGGCTGGTGGGCTTCCGATCACCTGCGCAGGGGATTTGGACTGCCCACGATACTCGTTCTCGTCACCGTCGCCGTCTGGTACATCGTCGACCCGCTCTATAACGATTACACTGTCAATTTTGTGCAAACCTTTACGGCGGAAGCGATGGACGACGCATGGTGGCAGGTAGCTCTGTTTGTAGGAGCATTTCTGCTTTTTGTCCCACGGGTGCACCAATGGATTAATGCGCGTGAGCTGAACCGATCGAGTCAGGTTCTCCAGCTCCTACGTACAGGCGTCAACCAACCGTTGTTTCAATCGCGGTTGCATCCGGTTCTTTGGGCTTGCGTGGTTGTTTTTCTGATTATCTCCACCATCGCACTCTTCCGAGTGGGAGACCAAATTGCTTTTTATTTTTTCCCTTTTCTCGGTTATCAGGCCAATCCCTGGAGCCGAGGCCGCATTGGCGCCGGATACGATTCCTTGTTGACGCTGGCCGCCTACGTTGAAATGTTCGTCGCGGCATCATTTGGCGTTACCCTGGCTTTGATCCACAACCCAAAATTGAGAATGCTTGCCCTCGCCGGTTGCCTGCTCTCATGGCCTTTCTTTCTCTTTGACCGGACGCGCAACAACATGCTGGCCATCGTCATTCCGGCCATTTTGGCCTGGAGCTTACTGCGCTTGCGCGTCGGCATGTGGCAGAAGCTTGTCGTGCTGGCCGCCTTTTTTCTTTTGATTCACGCCTGGTTTGGATTCGTCATGACCAATCGTGCCGATGTCGCCATTAGTTCGGCTTTTAGTGAGGAGGGATTTGATGTCAAAACGAATTCGAAGGTCCATCAGGCAGGCTTGAACATGTTTGAGGAACTCTGCTGGATCAATACCTTCATTAGGGACGGCTCCTACAAGCCAAATTGGGGTCAGCGTTACTATGCGGAGTTGGTCAACCCCGTTCCCCGAGCCTTGTGGCCCGCAAAACCGATGATTGGAATCGACTACGCCATTCTTCGCGGGCAGGGCTACGATTCCGGTGATACGTCGGATGCGGGAGTGGGAGCCACCGTTTCAACCGGCATGATTGGCCAGGGAGTCGTCAATTTTGGGCAGTTCGCCGGTCCCGTATTTGCCGCTTTCTTGATGAGCATCTGGGTGGCCGTCCTCGCCCGTTTGGATCTGCGCGGACAAGAAACGGGCCGGCTCATGCTCTACGGTCTGGGGCTGATCCTGACCTTCAATCTGGGGCGAGACATCACCTTGATCACGCTCTATACCTTTGTCTTTGGAGCGATGGTGATTTGGTTGGCGCAGCATTACTTCAAGGAACCTTCGCCCGCAAAAATCCGCAGACCTAAACGGACGGCCCAAGCCGAACTTCCACCCATGCTGCAATCCAGCAGCACGCCTTCAGAATTCAGTGAAGGCAGACAATCTCTGCGCTGAGTTTCGGACAGCCTCCAGAGAGTCTAGATGAAAATTCTGATCATTATTCAGTGCACGAATTTGGGCGGCATGGAGCAATGCGCCCTCCTGTTCATTGAGGAGCTGCACAAACTGGGCTTTGATTGCGAATTGGTTTCCCTCACTCGGTTTGGCGCCCTGAAGGCGCTCATCGATGCGCGCGGAATCCCCGCGCACGATCTGCCGTATCGCGGCTATGGTGGCTGGCGTAGTTTCTGGGAAACCCGCCGGATGTTCCGGTCGATCCCATGCGACGGCATCGTGATGTTCGGACATAATCTCATGGCCATGGCCGCCTTGAGCGGCCGGCTCAAACAGCGGAGCGTCCTCTCCATGCACTTTCACCATCGCGGTGTGAAAGCCGCTTGGGCCTGGCGCCTTATTTACCTTTTGGCCTTCTATCGTTTTCGGGCCATCGTCTACGCCTCACACTTTATTTGTGATGAAGCGGTCGATATCGTCCCGGATCTGAAACATATATCGCGCGTCATCAGCTTTCCCATTCCGCTTCCGCCCCTGGCTACCGACGAAATCCGTCGCGCGGCGCGTCAACGTCTCGGGATTCCTGACGATGTATTGACGGTAGGCAATGCCGGGTGGCTCATTTCTCGCAAGCGGTGGGATGTTTTCCTCGACGTGGCTGAAAATGTGGCCAAGCGCGTCCCGGAAGCCCGTTTCCTGATCGCTGGAGATGGTCCGGAGCGGAAAGCATTGGAAACGCGTGCTCGCAATCAAGGCTTGGGCGACCGGATTTGCTGGATGGGTTGGCAAAACCATCTCACCGATTTCTATCATAGTCTCGACGTGATGCTCTTCAATTCGGATTGGGACGCGATGGGGCGCACCCCGCTCGAGGCCATGGCCCATGGCATTCCCACAGTGGCGTCGGTCACCCACGGTGGATTGAAGGAAATACTAAACGACCCATGCTTCGCCAGCTTCTCCACCACACATGATATCGAACATTTGGCGAATGTGGTTATCAATCTGCTCCGCGACAGGACGGCGGCGCGGACCATGGGAACTGCTGCCCGGGCGCGCATTAAGGAAATTGGCAGCCCGCTCTGGCACACCCTGCGCGTACTCAAGGTCATGGGCTTCAAGTTGGCGGATATTCCGAACCAAGCCGCCATCAAGGGCCTGAGCGACGTGGATATAAAGATTTTATAACCTTGCGTACCGATCCTCATCTCGTCTCCCTGCTCATTAATCTGGTTCCCTATCATCACGCCCGGTGGGAGGCCTTTGCTGCCTCGGGAGGATTTCGCTGCACGGTGCTTGAACTGGCCGGTCGCGATGAGTTTCCGGTGCTGGAACATGCCGCTGGATGTGGTTCACACTATCAAAGGCAGACCCTCTTCCGGGAAGCCAGCGGCCAGAATGTGCCCAACGCCCAGATCTCCTCGGCTGTCGCGCGGGCGCTCACCGAACTACGCCCTGATATTCTTTGTGTGAGCGGCTATTCCTTCATTCCCAGCCTCGTCGCCTTGCAATGGGCCGCCGATCATTCCATCCCTGCGGTGGTTTGCAGCGAGAGCAACCGCTTCGACGCGGATCGAAATCCGGTCAAGGAGTGGATCAAACAGAGAGTGGTCGGATTCAGTTCCGCAGGCGTGGGGGGTGGTACACCGCAAGTCGATTACCTGGTCGAGCTGGGCCTGCCCAAAGAAGCCGTCTTTGCTGGCTACGATGCCATTGATAACAGTCACTTCGCCAGCGGTTCTGAAGCGGCCCGCCAGCGGGAGGACGAATTGCGAAAGAAGTTAAACCTTCCGATGAAATATCTCATCGCCTGCAGCCGTTTTACCGAAAAGAAAAATATTCCATGGTTGATCCAGGCCTTTGCGCGTTACCGGGAGCAAAACAAAAATAAAACCCCCTGGGATTTGGTGATTGTTGGGGAAGGTGAACTGCGCCCGGTCATTGAAAATGCCATTCGGCAATTTGGAGTCAGTCACGCGGTACACCTAATCGGGGCGAAGCCCTACGATGTTTTACCCGCGTATTATGGGCTAGCGGCCGCGTTCATCCATGCCAGCACGACCGAACAATGGGGCTTGGTCGTCAATGAAGCGATGGCTTCCGGCCTCCCGGTTCTTGTTTCCAATCGCTGCGGCTGTGCCACTGATCTGGTGCAGGAAGGACGCAATGGTTTCACCTTTGACCCCACCGATCTCCAGGCTCTTGCGCAACTGATGGAAAAAGTTTCCGACGTCGATTTTCCCCTCGCTGAATTTGGTTCGATGAGTCTCAGGATCATCGCGAATTGGGGGCCGGAACGGTTCGCAGCGGGCATGAAAGCTGCCGTGGAATATGCGCTCAAAGCCGAGCCCAAGCGCGGCAGTTTTCTTGACCGCCTCCTGCTCAGGGCGCTGATCCGACGCTAAGGCATCATGCGAACCTTTTTTCAACTGACCTCATGGCTTTCGAGCGCTGGGGGAGGCATCCCCCCGGTGATCCGGGCGTTGACGGCAGAGTATCGGCAGCAGCAACTCGATTGCGTGGTCGCGGGGATCATCGACCCAACGGGGGCGCCTCCTGCATTTCCGTCGGATTGGCCTATTCTGGCCGGTCGTATCGCCGGCCCCAGGGCCTTCGGCTATTCGCCGGAGCTTGCCCGTCAATTACGCGATCGTGTACGCAATGATTCCGTGATCCATGTGCATGGTCTATGGATGTATTCCGGTTGGTTGGCGCGGATCGCGAGTCAAGCCAAGGGAGCGGTCCGAATTCTTTCACCCCACGGCATGCTGTCGCCCTGGGCGTTGCGGAACTCGCGCTGGAAGAAGCGTCTTGCCGCCTGCGCGTTTGAAAACCAAAACCTGCGCACGGCGTCATGCCTTCATGCGCTTTGTCCCGAGGAAGCGGATAACTTCCGTGACTACGGATTGAAAAATACCGTCGCGGTCATTCCCAACGGAATAGACATTCCCGATGACCGGAAATCCACCGGTGAAAGCCAGAAGCCCGCCTGGGAAGAACATACTCAAAAAGGCCAGAAAGTACTTCTCTACCTCGGACGCCTTCATCCGAAAAAAGGGCTGGTCAATTTGCTGAAAGCTTGGGCCCAAATTAAGAAGCCGGAGTGGATCCTGGCCATTGCGGGTTGGGAAGAGGGAGGCCATCAAAACGAACTTCAGAAACTAGCCTCCGAACTCCAACTCCAATCATCGGTCGTATTTTTAGGACCACAGTTTGGCGACGCAAAATCTACTTGTTATCGTGAATGCGATGCTTTTATTTTGCCTTCCTTTAGCGAGGGGTTACCCATGGTAATCCTGGAGGCGTGGTCTCATGCAAAACCGGTTTTGATGACCCCGGAATGCAACCTGACCGAAGGATTTGCCGCTGATGCCGCCTTGCGCATCGACCCGGAGGTCGACAGCATTGTGGCAGGATTGAAGCAGCTTTTTGAGATGTCCGATAAGGAACGACAAACGATGGGACAACGGGGACTTGCCCTGGTTAAAGATCATTTTGCCTGGCCGAAGATCGCCGTCCAGATGCAAGCCGTTTATGCGTGGACCCAAGGTGAGGGGCCTCGACCTGAATGTGTGCGGAAAGGGTAAGAATACTATGGCCAGCAAATCGACGTTCCTGCCACGCCGTCTCATCTGGTGGCTGGCAGGCCTCCTGCCGGCCTCCGCCCTGATGGTGGGTGGGCTCGCATTCATTTTTCCGCATCGGTTGCTCAATGTTGAGAGTGGAGATGTGAAGGCTGACGCGCTGATTGTTCTCGGCGGCGGCCCGGAAGAACGTCCCGCCCGCGCCGCGGAATTATACAAGGCCGGCGTAGCTCCGCTCATTCTCGTGAGCGGCTTCGGCGACTATGAAATCACGGTGCGTATCCTGAAAAAGGACGGCATTCCCGAAACCGCCATTCTGCGCGAGCCCAACTCAATTTCGACCTTGGAAAACGCCACGTTTTCCGTGCCCCTACTTCGCCAGGCAGGTGCGCACCGGGTGATCATCGTGACTTCGTGGTATCATTCGCGACGAGCCATGGCCTGCTTTCAACATCTTGCCCCCGACATCGAGTTTTTTTCCCGGCCTGCCTACCTGACTTATCCTCGCTCGCAATGGGGTCGCTTAAACACGAGTGCCCACATTCGCATCGAGTACCTCAAACTGCTCGGATACTGGGTATGTTACGGCATATCCCCATTTCTGGGGGCTTGGCAATAGCGAATTGCCCTTAAGTAAAGATTAAGTAAAGAAGTTGATTTATTACGTTTATGTTCGAAAATGCAGAATAGTTGTTTGCGTTAATATGGATTGTTTTTGCATGGCAATGAAATCTTCCAAAACCGATCATTTGTATTGTTCCATTGCGGACAAGGATCAGTCTTTGGTCACTCTACGGGCCGCGCGCCGTCGGGTTCCACGCGAATGAACGGAACTGACGTCTCATTTCCGCGTCACCATTCCGTGTTGGATTTTTTCCGCACACAGGTTCAGGCTCAACCGGAAAGCGTAGCCATAAAAGAGGATGGGCGTCTGATGACGTACCGGGACCTGGATCTATGTTCCAGCCTTGTCGCGAGAGAACTGCAAAAACACAGGCTCAACCTTGAGGAGCCCGTGGTTATATTTCTGCCCCCTTCGTGTGAGTTTGTGGCGTCGGTGATTGGTGTTCTCAAGGCGGGCGGAACATACGTTCCGGTGGGTACAGACACGCCGGTTAAACGGCTTGAATTTATGCTGGGCGACAGCGCCAGCCGTTTGATGCTGTCGAATGACGCAGGCATGGAACGGTTCGATCAGTGGTCAGGCCACGTTCTCGATGTGGCTGCAATTTTATGCATGCCCCGCAGTGAGACCGACCAAAATTCTGATGCGCCTTCCGATCCCAATCGCCGGGCCTACATCACCTACACCTCCGGTTCCACCGGTCAGCCTAAAGCCGTGGAAATTGAACATCACGCGCTGACAAATCTGGTCTGTCATTACCATCGGCATTTGAAGTTCACTCCGCAAGACCGCGCCTCGATGCTGGCACATGTTGCTTTTGATGTTTCCGTGGCAGATATCTGGCCCACTCTTTGTGCCGGTGGAACCATCATCATCCCCATCAAGGGAATTTTGCTGAATCCAGATGGATTGATTGAGTGGCTGGCGACGGAGGAAATTACTTTGGCTTTTGTGCCGACCGGCTTGGTGGAAATTTTATTCGCGCGGCCATGGCCGGATGAGATAAAATTACGGTTCCTGATCACCGGTGGCGACCGTCTGCGCGCACGGCCTCCCGCTGGGTTGCCATTTGTCGTCCTGAACGGCTATGGGCCCACCGAGAATACGGTCTGGAGCACGTGGTCGGTCGTGGCGCCGGAGGACGGCACCCATCAGCTTCCACCCATCGGGCGCCCAATCGATAATACCACGGCTTATGTTCTGGACGAGCAGTTGCAGCCCGTGGCCGTGGATGTGGCCGGAGAACTTTATGTGGGTGGCGAACAGGTCGCTCGCGGTTACCTCGGCCGTCCGGACTTGACGGCGCGGAAGTTTTTACCCGATCCGTTTGTGAACAAGGCCGCAGCCCAGATGTATCGGACCGGTGATTGGGTGCGTTGGCGCCCCGACGGCGAATTGGATTTTTTGGGCCGCAAGGACGGCCAGATTAAGATTCGTGGCTGGCGCGTGGAGTTGGGAGAGATCGAAGCCACTTTGTTCGCCCACGATGCGGTACGTCAGGCCTGTTGCGTGCCTTGGTTGGATGATGGCATGCCATCGGGTGTTATTGCTCACATCGTTCCCGAAAACCATGCTTCCAACCTTTCGGAAGAACTGCGCTCCTACCTTCAGGCCCGCTTGCCCGATTACATGGTGCCGTCGGATTTTGTCCTGCATGAGCGCCTGCCCTTGACGCCGCAAGGCAAGGTCGATCGTGCGGCCTTGACGGCATTTCGCGCGGCCAAGCCGGCATCCCCTCAAGTCGTGACCTCGGAGGATGGACTGGAGAAAGCGCTCGCCTCGCTCTGGAATTCGCTGCTTCCTGACGCGGCCAATTTTCCCAAAGACGCCACGATTGCAGCCTTGGGTGGCGACTCGTTACAAGTGATCAAATTAATGCTGGGGGTGGAGGAAATCACCGGCCAGCGTCTTGAAGTTTCCAGCTTCCTGGTCAATCCGACCTTCGGCGGATTGTGTGAGGCATTAGGAACGCGGATGGCGCGAACGGAATTTCAGCCGGTGATGACGCTTCGCAAACAGGGAATGCGCCCACCGCTATTCTGCGTGTATGGCAACACCGGCGACATCGAGGCCTATTTCGGTTTGGCCGAAGCGCTCGGAGATGACCAGCCCGTCTATGGCATCCGTTTACCTGCGCTCGGGAATTTGTCGAGCATGCCTCCCTCGATGGAAGTCGCAGCGGCAGAAGTCGTGCAATGGATCCGGAAAGTCCAGCCAAAGGGAGTGATGTCACTGGTGGGATATTCCTGGGCCGGCCTGCTGGGGTTTGAAGTGGCGCGACAACTGGCGAAAATCCCCGAGATTGACTGCTTTACGGCGCTGATCAGCCCCGACACGCCCATGCGGCCGACCAACTTGATTTCACGCCTCGGGCACTTTGGCCGCTATTTTCCGATCTGGCTATGGGACTTGATTACCGACCGCGAATATCGCTGGCAACGTTTGACCCGCTGGCGCGAGATGGTTTGGGAAACAAGGCAGAACCTGGCGGAAGACCGCCTGCCCCTGGAGCAGTGGGTTTCATCACCCGTTTCGCATCACTTGATCGGCCTCATGGAAAACTATCATCCCCAACCCGGTGCCGACGTCGAGATCGATATCTTTCGCGATCGCGATTCCTATCTCGTCCCGCCGCATCCTCTGCACGCGTGGCAGACTAGTCATTTGCGGGACGGTGGCTGGAGTCGCTGGGTCCACAGCCAGCCTCGAATCCACTGGCTCGCGGGCGACCACTGGAACATTATCAAACCACCGCGGGTATTCGAATTGGCGCGATCCATCCGCTCGGCGATGGATGACTATTTGAAACGAGACTCTTCCTCGCCGCGCATCACGCCGCACTCGTGAAAGCTCTCATCCTTGCATCGCCTGTAATTGGATTTGAATCCGTACCGTGGCCATGATTTCATCATGCGCGCGGCACCAGAGAGAACAAATTCATCAAACAGCCGAAAGCGCGCACGAAACCACATTATCATCCATCCAGTTTCACCGGTGAAAGTCGACCTCTCCCGATATTCGGTTGCCCATTTTGATCGCGGGGCGAACGTGTTGTGGGAGGCCTTTTGGCTGCTGGTCAGCCTGGTGCTGTTTCAATTATGTCCCTTGAAGTTGTCCGGGCTGAAATGTGCGGTCCTTCGGCTCTTTGGCGCAAAAATTGGCCGGGGTGTGTCCATCAAGCCCAACGTAAAAATCACGTTCCCGTGGAAGCTAACGTTAGGCGATCACATCTGGCTGGGTGAGGAATGCTGGTTGTTGAATTTGGACCACATCACCATCGGAGACAATGTTTGCATCTCGCAGCGCGCTCTCCTTTGCACAGGCAATCATAATTACAAATCGCCCGTATTCGATCTGATCGTCAAGCCCATCCACATTGAGGAAGGTGCGTGGATCGGCGCTAACGCTATGGTTGGTCCGGGCGTCAAGGTTGGCTCGCACGCGGTTTTAACCGCAGGATCCGTGGCCACGGATGACCTGCAACCTTACGGCATCTATCGGGGTAATCCCGCGGTTCTATGCAAAGAACGACTTATTTCCCCGTCCGGCAACCCGACTTCCTGACGCGCCACCTTCGCGGAGCCCGGACCATTATTTGCATGTCGAACCCTTCCCTTTCCGAACTCCGATGAGGCTTCTCCTGTTGAACCAGTTTGGTCCCGACTCCGGCGCGCCAACCGGGCGCATTCTCGCGGAGCTTGGGTCTGAACTCGAAAAACGTGGTCATACAGTACAACTATTGGTTACGGACTCCGGTTACGGAAAACCTCGCAAGGGCATCCGGCGTCTGATGGAAGAAGGCTTCTCTCACATCCGTTTATTGGGACGAAGTCTCTTGTGTGCGAAAGCCGATGCCGTTATCTCCCTCACTTCACCTGCCTGCCTGGCCGTGACCGCCGGCATCATCGCGAAGATTCATCGCGCCCGGCACTTTCACTGGGCCATGGATCTTTATCCGGACGTCGGCGTGAAACTGGGCGAGTTAAGACAGGGCCTTCCAGTTCGGCTTTTTAGTTTCCTCATGCGTCGTGCCTATCAAAGCGCCGACCGGGTTATCAGTCTCGACGAGGATATGCGGGACTACCTGCAAAAAATCTACCACGTTGATTCGACGGTGATTGAGCCCTTTCCGCCACAGATCGCATGGCCGGCTTCAACGAACCATGCAAATGGAGCCAGGCGGTGGCTTTATTCGGGAAATTTCGGACGCGCACATGAGATCGAGATTCTGCTTCAGATTCAGAAGAAGCTCGAGGATGATGCACTTCCGGCAGAATTGATTCTTCAGGGCCAGGGCCCTCAGTTTCTTGCCAGTCAGGACGCCGCGCGCAGCCTTGGTTTGCGCCAGATTCAGTGGCGTGCGCCCGTTTCACTGGAGAAGCTCGGCGAATCCCTGCTTCAGTCGGAAGTGCTCGTTGTCACCCGCAAGGCGGAACTCAAGGGACTCCTTTTGCCCAGCAAGCTCATGCTCGCGGAACTTTCCGGCCGGGCCATCCTTTGGATTGGCGACACCGATGGAAAAACCGCCACGAGACTTTCCCAGGAAGGACGGCACGGCGTCTTCACAACCGCGGATGTCGAATCCATCGCCTCCTGGCTCAAGTCCCTCTTCGCACGAAATTCTTTTGGAATGGAGATCAACCCCAAACCCACCGGCGTCGTTCGTCAACAAGCAGCCGATCAGTGGCAGGCCGTCCTAAACGTTCCCCAGTCGACCTACGAAGCAATATCGCTGTCTTCCTCTCCATGAAGTGGGTTAGTCTCGGCTTTACAGATGAACGCAACCTTTTTTAAAACGCGGTTTTTCTCGACCCGGTATGATCAAGCCATTGGACCCGAATAGTGCGGAGATTGAACGGACGCTTCTCCAGCGTCTGATCCAGGTTGGAGTTGTCCTGCTGCTGATCGCCCTCGCCGGATTGGCTACCGTATGGGTTTATGGTCGGGCAAAGATATGGCGGGCGCATGAGTTGACCCGTGAGGCGACGGATTTGCTGGCACACAAAGAATCGCTGGAAGACGGGGAGTCGAAGCTGATGGCGGCCTATACGTTGGAACCGCGCGACGCAGTGGTGTTGCGGGCCATGGGCGCCCATGATCTTTCGAAGCAGGATATTCACGCGTTGGTCTTTTACCGTATTCTGGTCTCGCTCCCCGAGGCCACGCGGGAGGATCAGCGCGCGGCGTTGCGCGCCTTCCTCTCGTTCGGTGATTTGCAGTCGGCCGAGGAGTTGGCGACCACTTTGCTCGCGAAGGCACCGGAAGCCGTGGATTACGCCTTGCAGGGTGAGGTGTACTGGCGAGCCGGCGCGCAGCAGCAGGCGATTTCCTTTTTAAGACAGGCGCTGCAATTGGAGCCTAAAAATCGTGCGAACCAGCTTCTTTTGGCGCAGATGTTGTCCAACGCTCCGGGTGGTCAGGAGCAACAGGTGGAGGCGACGAATTTATTGCTGGAACTTGCGCGGACGCAAGATCAGGAAGGCCTGACAGCGTTGGAGGTGCTGGCCCGGACCCCCACGCTGGATATCGCCTCCCAACGGTGGACACTCGGGCAGCTCCATCAACACCCGCTCCTGGATGATGAGGGTCGGTTCGCTGAATGGGAATTGGAGCAACGCCTCGGAACGCGGGATGCAACCGCCGTGATGAACGACGTGGTCGAGTTTTTTCAGTCAAGTGATCCAATTCGCAAGGCCAAAGCGGCGCGGTGGCTCTACAATCAGAAACAACCTGAATTCGTTCTGGAACTGGACACAGCAAAGGACGCATTGGCCAATCAGGACCTGTTTTTAGGTCGTATGGACGCGCTGGCTTTTCTGAAAAACTGGGCCGAGGTCCAAAAGGAATTGGCGGACAACGCTCCCATATCTCCCACGCTGCTTTTTCTTTACCGCGCGCGCGCGGCGCAGGAGTTGGGCGATTCCGCCGGGGGAGTGGAGAACTGGGATCGCGCCCGGGCAGCGGCGGCGACAGAGAAGGGGATGCTCAACTATCTGGGAAAGTATGCGATGGAACTGGGTCTTTATGAGGAGGCGAAAAAGACGTACCTGCAGATGGCGCATACCCCGGCGCAGGCCATGGACGGCTATACCGCGCTCCTGCAAGTCGAGGCGCAACATGGAACAAACGCCGAACTCCTGGCGACGCTCCAGCAAATGATGGTGGATCTGCCTCTGCAGCCGGAACCGAAAAACGATTGGGCTTATTTGAATCTTTTGTTGAATACCGACGTGAACAAAGCTTGGGACACGGCGCAATCCCTCGTGCAGGCAAATCCCCAAATGCTGGCCTACCGCACCACTCTGGCGCTGGGTTATTTGCGAAAAAATGATCCGGACAGTGCGGCTAAAGTCTACGACGGATTGCAAATCGATTGGAGCACCGCTTCGCCCAGTGCCAAGCTGATCTATGCGGTGGTACTCGGAGCGAACGGGAAAAAGGATCAGGCCGCCGCTTTTGTCCACACCCTCGACCGATCCCAGTTGCGGCCCGAGGAGGGAACCCTCCTTGATTTTTACTTGCCTGGAATTTAGGGGATTCACTTAAGCCAATAACTGGAGCTGATTAAAGTTGTTCGTCCGTTAACCGAATGTGCCCATGCGTAACCTGCCAGGAAAGGGCAATACAAAATATGGGCTTGACCTCAAGGCTAGGGGGTTATTAATGTGTCTTTTAAGAAAATAGGTATAAAGAGAGCGGAGGGACTGAAAGATCCATTTTATGAAAATGTGCTTATATACAACTGGGATTGGAAGAACAAGCCGCTCGGTCTGCGGTCTGGCCATGACGATGGTCTTATTTGGCGTATTTGGCCTCGGTCAAACGGCAAACGCCCAAACAGGTTTTAGCCTCGGAGGCGCCGCCAACTATGTCATCATGGATGAAGGTTACGGGCATAACGACCTGGTCATTAGTGGTGATACCCTCACGGGGAATATCGGCATTGGTGATCCGAACGGCACCACGACCACCCAATTGGAAATATCTGGCGACACCCTCAATGGCAGTATCGACTTTGCGGGGGGGATCGATGACACGGGCACCAGTGGTGATAGAATAACCGGCACCATCAGCGGCGGCGTTAGTGCGGTGCAAGCCGACCTCAACTACCTTAACACGCTTTCATCCACCTTGGCGGGCGAGGCGGGGGCATCCCTCAGCATCAGCTCCGGAAGTAACGTGACCATCAATGCCAATGCGGGCAAGCTCGACGCGAGTGGAAATTATGTCTTCAATATCGCTTCCTTCAATGCATCCGGCGACAACATAACCTTCAACGGCGATAACTTGGGCCACAATGTCGTCGTCAATTTTTTGAATTCGGCCATCAACGCCAATTTTTCCGGCACCACCATTAAGTTAACGGGCGGGCTGACGGACAATTACCTCTTATTCAATATCGCTGACGGTGGCACCCTGACTTTAAGCGGAGACACGATAACTGGCACTTATCTGGATCCGAATGGCGCTGTTGTCGGAAGCGGCAGCACGTTGACCGGCCACGTTTACGGTGGCGGCACCGGCAATTCAACCTACAGCGGCGACACGATTAAGAATCCGTCTGTCAGTCCCAGTCAATAGTCGACGTTTAATAAACTCTGAGGTGGGATTTGGCGCTTTCCAGCCCTTTACCCTAACGCTGAAGTACCGTCGGGGAACTTCTGGTTCTTTGTTCTCGATTTGCACGAGAAAGTTTATTAGGGTGCAATCTCGCTACGCACCGCTGGTAGCTAATTGGAGCTGTGGCCGAGTGGCTGAAGGCGATGGTTTGCTAAACCGTTGTACGGCCTTAAAACCGTACCGAGGGTTCGAATCCCTCCGGCTCCGCCATTTGCGGGGTCAAGACAGGCAGCGACAACTCACCCAAACCGCATCTTTACCTCTGGACACGGCGACTTTCTTGCCCTTGACTTTTGCGACAGCTTGCGACCCGGTTTGACCCTCTGCGCCTGAAATCTGTGCGCGTATTTGTGTACTATCCGAAAGGCGAGGCAGAACCTTGATTGCCTCGTAAATCGGCAACTACGATTCATCCGTGTAGACCTTCGATGTCAGCTTGATATCACTGTGCCGAAGCAGCTTCATGGCGAAACGCTGTGCGATCCCATGCCGCTGCAGAAACGTCGCCCAGGTGTATCGAAGCGCGTGGAAACCCGCCACCAAGCGGCGCAATTCGTCGTCAGTGAAGGCGCGACGAATTCGCTTCGATTGTCCCCGCTCATCAATTTTCCCGACAAATTTCAGAGGATTGACCTTAATCCGTCCGACACGTTCCAGCCAGTTCAGGAAAGAAACCATCGCTTGCAAATAGTGGTTGAGTGTCCGGGCTGATTTCTTTTGCCATGGTTCGGACATGCCGGATTCGAGTTGGCCCGCGACCAACTGAGTTCCTGTCCGGCGAGAGTAACCGGCCCGTAATGGATGAACATGCCGAACCGCGCATCGCGCCACCATTTCATTCGCGCTTCGCGCTGTACTGGAGTTTCATTTCCGGAAGACGCGAGGCTGGTTGATTCGGCCAGTACAGGGCCCATGGCGAGCATTAGCGAGAAAAGGAGGAAAAAGCAGCGGGGAGAAAAAAATGCCATGCCAATCCACGTGGTTAGGATAGCAGATTTAATGGGTAAACCATGCGGAGGGGATGGGCTGTAGATCCAGGTGGGGACCGGAAATATTTAAAATGGGGTGGTCTCCTCGCCACGGCACGCCGAAGGCGGGCATTCCGCTGTTGCGCCAATCGACATAGGCGACCCGGATGGGATGGAGACCCTTTTTCAGCGGCACTGACCAGGTGGCATAGTTGTGCCAGCCGGTTGTGGGATACCATTCCTCATTTCCCATCCATAGCCGGAGATCGTAACCGGCATCGACCGATGGCGTGACGAACTCGCTCGGTTCGTGGAAAGAGTAAACGCCGTCTTCCGGAACATTGAGGAATCCGGTGTAAACGTAGAGATAGCCATGGTCTTTGCTGCGGACCGGGGTGTCCAAAAGTTCTTTCACTTCCCCCTGGCCGGTCGGACTGATTCCCGCCGGTGGTTCCGCGCCCAAGGACGAATCTCCCTCGAAATAGGTGTAAGCCAATCCCTGCTTGAGTGTGGCCGGTTCCTGGGTTGCGGCGAGCGGCTCGCGGCGAATGTAGTCAGCTTCCAGTGGAACCGAAACGAGCGTCCCATCAGGCGTGGCGGGAAGCACCTTCACGCCCGGACGAAAGGCGCGTGCGCGGACAATGGTTGTGGACTGAAGTTTGATTGCGCCGGTATAGAGTGGCGACGCCGGAGTGGGGTCGGTGCCATCGAGCGTGTAGCGTAATTCGACGCCCGGAACGGGATGATGGATCGTGACCGTTACCTCGTCGGCAAAGCGATCGGCGGCAGGCTCTATCGTGGGCCGCTCCAACGGCGTGTAGATCGGTTGGATGTTGGTCACGGTCGATCCATTTAACTCGAACTCGAAGTCGCGCACGTCGTCGGGAATGCTCGTCCCCGCCAGAGTGTCAGACTGGCTGCCGAGCACGATTCCATATTTCCGGCCATCAGGCGCGGTTACCAAGACGAGCGATTCCGCTTCGATTTCAAGGTCTCCAACTTGCAACTTTGCCGGCGCGGCGGCGGAAGATGAGGTCGTTTGTGCTTCAATCTGATATCCATTGGGCGTGCGCACGCGAAGGCCGGTCTGGCCGGTGGCACCGTTGAGAGGAGAAATCTCGCTCAAATCGGTGGCGACCGTCCGGCGTGGGTAGAGGGCGCTCAGCACCGTGCCGGAGTTGGAGAAGATCACGCCCGTTCCCGCCGGTGCCAGCTGCGACGCGCTTTGCATGGCGATGGTGAGATTGGCTGAATCGGGATTCGCGGTACGCAGAATATGGCCTTCGTTTTCCGAATGAATTTGGCCGGGCAGGAAGCCGGGAATCTGCTTCTTCTCGTCGGATTCAAAAGGCTGCGCAAATTTCCACTCGAGCCGATATTGGTGCGGCGCGGCGGAATCAAGCCGGTCCCACACGAGCCATAGTCCGGCCTCGCGGCAAAGAAGAACCTGACGCCAGTGGCGGACATCGTAAATGAAGCGGGAGCCGTCCATCTTGGCAAAGGGGCCGCTGTACTCGCCTTCGGCAAAGGTAAAGCGGGGGGATTCGTGCCACCGATTTTCGAGCGGCGTTTGCCAGGCCATTTCCTGCCCGCGACCGTACATGGGAGTAGGATCGTCGCGGATGTTTTCGGGTAATTTGGCGTAGGTTTCCTGGCCCAGTTGCGGACATTCATCGACAAAGACCGGCGTAAATTCCCATTGATAAAGCCCGTGCATGTCGGGATTTTTATATTTTTCGCGCAGATGCTCGCGGAAACCCTCTTCCCATCCACTGATGACGCCGTCGCCTTTGAACCCGCCCCGGGTGTAACCATACCCTTCGGTGGCATAGGTGAGCAGCGGCTGACCAAAGGCGAAGAGCTGGATGTCGTTCGCGTTTTTCCAGGTGCTGGTGCTGTAGGGGCGCGGGCTCTGCATATAGAGGACTTCAGCGTCCTTTTCCCAACCACTGCGGAGCAGATATTTTCCCGCATACGGCCATGATACGGATCGGAACGGAGGCTCCGGACCGCTCCCGTCGCCAAATTCCTTTGAGATCACCTGCTGGGCGACCGGATTAACCAATGCGGCCGGCGCAACGGAAAGAGCCATTGGATTTGCGCCCGTGAAATCGGTGCTGGTCCGGTAATGCGAGGGATAAAAATCCCATCCGTTGTTAAGCTTGAGAAAGAGCAGGAACTGGACACGAAGGGCGAGGTTGTGGTCCAGGTCGTCAATCCATTTGGCGTCAACTTGCGAAGGGCGGATGGAAGGGAGCGCGAGAAGTGTGTTTCGTGTTTTTGCCGCGGATTTCAAATAGCCATGGTTGTAGCCCACCTCGTTCTCGATGTCCGATCCATCGGGCATCATCGTTACCGTGGGATAAAGTTCGACCGTCCGGATTCGTTCGCGGAGGTAGTAACTCGCCTGATGAAATTCGGGAAAGGCGAGCGCAGCTAAAAAAAACGGCTCCGAATACATCTCAATAGAGCGATTGTTGGAAGCAGCCCGTGTCGCACGGAGCCCGACCGGAGCCGCCTTCCACATGTCCATGATTATCCGCGCGAGAGTGGTAGAGGGGAGTTCTGTCGCGATTTCAGGACGTCGTTGCGCCACGTAATCGAGATGGTTGAAGACGAGAAGCCAAAGCCCCAGCGTGCCCACCGCGGGAGATCCACCGGCCGTGACACTCGATGCCGCGCCTGCTTGCGGGACAAAGCCGGGCAGAATCGCGGCATCGGCATCAGCGGCGAAGTTAAGGTGGCGGTCGTCCTGAAAGGCAGCCCACTTTTCCAGGTAATCCTTTTTCCCGCTGTCCATATAGGCGGCGAGAAGAGTGTCGAAAAAATGGGGCTGTTTGCCGCACGCGACCATGAAATTGACCTCGGGCGGGAAAATGAGGTCGTCATAGACATGAAATTGCTTGGGAACGAAGGACCAGTTCACGCGTCCCGGCGCGCCGATATCGACCCGAACCACAGCGCCCTGTTTTTTGGCGTCAAGCATCGTAAATCGGGCGACGTTCTGATTAAGCAATTCATTGGGCTGATGGATGAACTCGATAAAAAAGCGCTTCAGGGGATGTTCGGGCTGGATGGGATAGTCGGGAGTAGGACTCAAGAGCCGGTGGAAGAAAAAAGCCCGGTACGCATCCAGCGCTTCTTGATAGTGGCCAGACTTGAGCAAATCCTGAATCGAAGGCGGGGGAGTTGGCGGCGGCACCCAACGGGATTCGTTGCGGCCCCACGAATCAAGCCGCACATAGTCCGGGTCGAGGTGCACTTGGTTCAAGTCGATCTGGCTGAAAAAGGCCTCGGCCAACGCGCGGACTGAGTCGGGGCTGTTGCGGTCCTGAAAGGTGCGCTCCCTTTCATCAACATGGGAGGGTGCAGGGGCTTGAATGATGTCGGTCTCATATACGGGCTTCCACCAGTCGGGATAGTTAAGATGTGCATTACTGGCCTTCAGACCCGGTGAGATCAAAATCGAAGCCGCCAACGCAGATGCCCAAACTAAAAGAATTTTCCACGGATTAAGTCTCATAAGGAATTTATTTGCGAAAATCTTATTTCATGAAACACCATATTAAATCAGTGAAAATACAATAACGAAGCTTGGCTTATTTTCAATTTGTAACGTGCTCATGGGTAAATTCTAATGTCATTTGTCTTGTTTTAACATCTGGTTAAGAAAAGAGTTGCGTCGAAACTTTTTCCAGAAAATGCTGTTCCTTGATGAGGAACCCGTGCATCTAAGAAAACATCTGCGATGGATGGTCATCGGCCTTGTCGTTAATGGATGGGTTACGCATGCGAAAGGTGATACGTCGGCTTCCTCGACGCTTCTTAGGGATGCAATCGCCCCGTCCACTCCTGCCTGGCAAACGCGCGAGACCGTAGAGCACGCCAATGCGGTTGCGGAAAGTTTCATGAATTCCTTGCTAATCGCAGATTCCGACGCGAAATCTGCCTTTCTCGCGAAACGCCCGGGCTTTTCCCAGGTGATCAGCGCCTATCAACAGAAGAACTATGCGCAGGGAGAGTCCGCATTCTACGACTATTTTCTCGCAAAAATTCGCGATATCTCGAAGTACGGCGTCGATCCGGGACGGCTTAGATCGTTTGTGGGTACCTACGCCACGAGCTTGAAACCGGACGATGTCCTTCCGGTGGCGGATAAGCTGATGGCGAACACGATAAGTCTGGGGCACAAAGATGTCGTCATTGGGGAGCCTGGTTGCGTGAACTGGAATTACCCGTTCGCGCCCGACGTGACCGTGCCGTGGGATCAGGAAGTCGATCCCACTCTTTCTTCAGGATGCGGTTTGATACCCCTGGTTGCCGCGTATATGCAAACGCATGATGAAAAGTACATCAAGAAGTGGGTGGCCTATATGGATGATTGGGCTATCAATTCCCATTATATTTCTCGAGTCCATCCCCTGATGGAGCCTGATTCCGTGTACAACCAGGGCAATGAAGAGCCCATCGACCTCGCGGTCATCCTGCTCGCCTTGCAGACTGTTTCACCGGAAAATGGAAAGAGTGCCACGTCCGTCCTGCCCCCGCGGATCTTTGCCGAAATCATCAACAAGTATCTCGGGGAGCTTCAGCTACCCGGCATCATGTATGTGCGCAGTAACACGCACAACTGGACACCTCGATGGCAACGCGTGCTGACCGGGTTTCTGTTCGATGAATTCAAAATCGGCCAAATCTGTTTGCGTGAAGCAATTCGGAGGCAGATCGAAGACAATGCCGTGACGCAAAATCTTCGGGATGGCAGCGAGAATCAACAGGATCAATGGTACAATTTTGTCTACGGGGATTCTATTTCTGAGGCGTTGCGAATCGTGGAACGCCGGCGTGATGCCGGCCTGTGGGCAGATCCGAATTTTTACCGGTGGGAGACCGAAATGCGGGCTCATCTCAAGGACCGGGTGACTTACGAGATTCATATGCGCACGCCCGAAAATACATGGCCCACCGTTCTGGCCGCCACGGACAAGCGACAGGCGTATCTCCCTCCGCTGGCTGTCTCTCCCGAAGCGTTTAGTGATCCGACCAACTTTGCCATCTTGCAGGCAACGCAGCACCCGGAGTCCGGCGTCCGGCCTGCCTACACCTCGGATTGGTTCCCCTACGGTGGTTACAATATTGTTCGGACCAGTTGGGGAAAAGAGAGTAGCACGGGCTCTCTTTTCTGTTCGCCTCAGCCAGGCGCCTACGGTGGTTACCGAAGCAGAAGCAACAATAACATGTTCGGACTGGAGGCATGGGAACAGGATCTTTTTATCGACGATGCCACCGGGCACTATATGTATCCGTCGGGGCCGATTACAGTGGACGGCCATGAGCAGTTTTTTCATGCCGGGATTTATAAAGTGGGCAATCCATCCCCACACAAGGTGTACCAGGTAAGCGCGTGGACCGAACCGGCAAACTGGAGATGGTATTCCTCGGAGTCATTCAATTTAATGGAAGGCATCTATAAGGGTCCCTACGCGGATCCACCTAACTCACCATCAACTATAGGACCTTATGGAGTTGATCAATCTCAAGGAAATACAAGACCCCTGGAGGGAACAATTCAGGATGTTACGCACCAACGCCTGGTTCTCTATATGCATGGCGCCAATCTGTGGATCATTACGGATCGGATGCTGACGCCGGCAAGTCATCAGTACGTCCAGAAATGGCAGATCCCGGTCACTCCCGCAGCCCATACGGCTTTCGACCCTGGGGAAGTGAAAATTGATGGACAGTCTCACACCATTACAACAGAGAGTCCGAAGAAGGTCAATTTTTCGATGTATCAATTCACCAGTTCGCCGCTTCAGTATTCGAATAAAGTCGCTGAGAACAAACCGGCTCCATCGGGTCGGGTATTTGGGTATGGCCGTTTGGAGGCCCAGATTCACTTTGGAGGGGAAGGCGATCAGCAAATTATCACGGCCCTATTGCCACGTCCGGTGGGTGTTGGAACGGATGGCGGCCTGCGTGACGTCAAACAGATTACGAGCGGTGACAAGGGTGTCGGGTTTGTAGCGATGGCTTCGGACGGCAGTGAGATAAAATATCTGGCTTCAACTTTGGCGGAGGGAGATGACCTGGTATTGGACTCACTGGACGCGCGTGCTGGATTATTGGCTGTCAATGGCGGCCACGGCTTCGTTTTGGACTGCAAAAGTCTCTCCATGGGCGGCGTGGCGATCCCCATTCCATCGAAGGATTTTGAATTTGAGATCAACAATGACCGTATCGAAAATATCGTGCCCGTATATCGGCCCATTGCCCCGGTCGAAATCGGTCCTGAGCAGAATGTGTTTGTTGATCACCTCGAGGTTACCTTGTCTACTGCAACTCCGGGAGTGGAAATCCATTATACGGTTGATGGAAGCGACCCGACGCCCCAATCGCAGACCTATACGGGGCCATTCACGATTCGAGCGAGTAGTATGATTAAGGCTCGGGCCTATCGTCCTGGCGAGCGGGTCAACCCGGTCGAACTCAGCGGCACGCATGCCACGGTGACCAGCACGGCGGTGTTCGATAAAACCGAGCTGATCGAACCATCTGCGGTCGCCAAGTTGGTGGCGGGCGTAAAGTATCGGTACTGGGAGGGGGATTGGCAGGATTTGTGGCAGAATCTCGACACCAAGGCGCCAGCGAAAACAGGAACGTGTGGCGGGTTGTGGGATCTTAGCATCATTCCCTCTGAAAATCCGCCGGTTTTCGAGGGAAAGGCAGCGCCTCGCGCCAATTGTTACGCGATCGAGTACTCAGGTTTTCTCAACGTACCTTCTGACGGGACCTATACGATCCATGCGCCAAGAGAGTTCATCTATCCGGACATACAGTCGGGATATGAGCTGCGCGTATTTTTGGGGAAGGGTTCCGATTCTGCTAGTCTAAACGAATGGTATCCATCGACTCGCCTGCATGCGTTTGGCGACTGGAGTGTCTCGCTCAAAAGCGGATCGCAACCGTTTCGGATCGTATGGATCGACATGCGGACGGATGCGGCCAAAAAACTCAATTTTCCGGGAATCAAAGATTATGTATGGACAGGAGAAACACCTGATTTGCGGATTTCGGGACCAGGGGTACGGTGCCAACAGATTCCCAACACCTGGTTGCAGCGTCTTTCAAACTAAAGGTCTTGTAAAATCTTCTCAACGGCACCGGAGTTGAAAGGCGGCTTTCGTGGCCCGAAAAGATCGGCTGATTGGCGAACAGGCTCCAATCTTTATCTGTTTAGGCCCGAGCTTCAATCATTGCCGTATATGAAACGGTAAGACAGCCATCGGAAAAGTATTATGAAAAAATGGACAAATGATCTCGGTTTTGTTTCACTCCTTCTCCCCTCAAGTTGTGTGGGCATATCCACTGGAAAATGTTAATGATTATTTCTGATCGTTTCAACTCTTACTCTTCGAAAACTGGGATACGCCTCCCTCTCTGCGCCTTGGCGGCCAGCTTGACCTTCATGGGCATGAGCCTCCCTTTTCCTATAGCGGCCAATCCGGTTCCGGCGGTCCAGGACACCGAGACCAAGGAACAGCGGGACACTCGGATGGCGTGGTGGCGTGAGGCGCGGTTCGGTATGTTTATTCATTGGGGACTTTACGCAGTCCCTGCCGGCGAGTGGCAGGGGCGAAATTCAGGCCGTTATAGCGAATGGATCATGCATGACCAAAAAATTCCCGTGTCAGACTATAAGGCCTTGGCCTCTGGGTTCGATCCGAAAGACTTCGATGCCGATGCGTGGGTCTCGGTGGCGAAAGCCGCTGGGATGAAGTACATCGTCATCACGGCGAAACATCATGAGGGCTTCGCGATGTTCAAGTCTGACGCGAACTCCTTCAACATCGTCGATGCGACCCCGTTCAAGCGTGATCCCCTGAAGGAACTTGCCGCGGCCTGCCAGAAGCAGGGCATGAAGTTGGGCTTTTATTATTCGCAGGATCAAGATTGGACGGCTCCGGGAGGGGTGGCGGTCGGTGGCCATTGGGACAAGGCGCAGGACGGCGACTTTGCCGAGTATCTAAAGACCAAGGCCATTCCGCAAATGGAAGAGCTGCTCAATAATTACCAGCCCTATCCAGCGGTGATCTGGTTTGATACGCCCACCAGCGATATGACCCCGAAGTTGGCCGGTCAGATTGTGGCTTTGCTGAACAAGCATCCGAATATCATTTGGAATGACCGGCTCGGAGGTGGATACGGGGGAGATACATCTACTCCTGAGCAATTTATTCCCGCGCAGGGCCTTCCAGGCAAGGATTGGGAAACCTGCATGACGATTAACGACACGTGGGGCTATAGGTCGAAGGACACGAATTTCAAGTCCACGCAAACGCTGCTGCGCAACCTGATCGACGTCGCCAGCAAGGGCGGCAATTACCTGTTGAATGTCGGCCCCACACCCCTGGGTGTCATCCCCCAACCCGAAGTCGATCGGCTGCGGGAAATCGGGCATTGGCTCGATGCGAACGGCGAGGCGGTTTATGGTACTACGGCGAGCCCCTTTCCCCATATCAGCTCGCTGCCGTGGGGACGCGCCACCCAGAAGGCAGGCAAGCTCTATCTGCATGTCTTCAACTGGCCAACAGATGGCAAGCTCCTCGTTCCGATTGAGAATCAGCCGACCAAGGCCTGGCTGCTCGTCAAGCCGGACGAAGCACTTCCCATTTCCTCGGAGGCGGGCAAGGGTGTGACCATAAGCGTGCCGACAATTGCACCCGATCCAATTGCGAGCACTATCGTACTCGAGGTGAGCGACCCGGTGAAACCACTGTCCCCGCCTCCCGTGAAATCCGCTGCCGACGGCAGCCTGACGTTGCACGCGGAGGATGCCGAACTCATAGGGAATCTTTCGCTCTAAGGGGGAACGAGAAGAACGTGGGCGGATGGGTTACACCGATCAAACACAAGGTCGATGGAGTCGTCGTCAATTACCAGGCGTTTCCCTTGATTGAGACACCGCAGCTTACCCAGCAAGTCGGCGACCAGCATCAAACCATCAGCAAGTGGCCCTAAATGTCTTGGACAATAATCGCAACCAAACTCAAGAAACCGTTTTTGCTTATATGTGCAATCGTCACCCTAGTTTCCTTGTCTGGTTCCATCGCTCATTCTGTTGAACCCACCACAATCGGAGCGGCTCCGGCGGAACTCGATCGGTATAATGTCGTATGGGCTTCCCCAAGCAAAGACGACTCCGGCTCCATGCCGCTGGGCAACGGACAATTGGGCATCAACCTTTGGGTGGAGGAAAACGGCGATTTGCATTTTTATCTTAGCCGCAACGATTCGCTCAGTGAAATTTCACAGCTGGTGAAGGTCGGCGCAGTCCGGGTGGCTCTCTCGCCGAATCCCTTTACGACCGGCGCCCCCTTTCGGCAGGAATTGCTGCTGCGCGACGGTGTTTGCGAAATCACTGCGGGACAGGGAGCCGGACTGGTGAAGCTTCGCGTGTTCGTCGATTCCGAGAAACCGGTGATTCATGTTTGCGGTACATCAGCCAGCCCCCTGTCGATAACAGTATCGTGCGAATCATGGCGGACAACCTCCCGCTCGGTTTCTGAGGAAGCAGAACACGCGTCGGGCGGAAAACAAGAGCAGAACTCAAGCTGGACGTTGAAAAATGCCCCATTCGATTTGGTGGAGTTGGCCGATGTTTTTCCCGACACGGGCAAGGACTGTCTGGCTTGGTATCATCGAAACGAAAGCTCCATTGCCGTTGATTCCACGATCGAACTTCAGTCCCTGCAATCCATCGCAAGCACAATTAGCAACCCGCTTCTTCATCTCACCTTTGGAGGTTGGATTGTCGCCCAAGGGCTTCGTCGAAGTGGAACCGGTGCAACGGCGACATTGTCGAGCCCCCCCCTGACCCGCTTTGATATCCGTGTTGCCGCGCCCAGCCAGCAGACTTCCAAGGCAAAGGACTGGCTTGACGTCGCGGAGAAGCTCGCCGAGGGCGAATCCAGCGCGGAGGTGGAGGAAAGCAACACGAAGAACTGGTGGAACGCCTTCTGGAACCGGTCATGGGTACTGGCGGAAAATACCCTGCCCGGTGGCCCTCAGCCGAGCCCTGATCATGGGGCACCGGGGGGAAGCGAAGTCGATGCGGTGACGCGCGGCTATTTGTTGCAGCGGTACATGCAGGCCTGTGCAGCAGGTGGCCCCTATCCGATCAAGTTCAACGGCTCCATTTTCAGCGTGGCACCCAAACCCATGGGGTTGCCGTACAATCCGGACTGGCGGAGGTGGGGCGATTGCTTCTGGTGGCAAAATACGCGACTGCCTTACCATCCCATGCTGGCCAGCGGCGATTTCGAGATGATGCAGCCTCTCTTCGACTTCTACTCATCGGTCGCGCCGATTTGCGAAGCGCGGGCGAAGCTCTACCACGATGTCAGCGGCTGCTATTTCCCGGAAACCATGACCCACTGGGGAACTTATGCCAACGACGACTATGGATGGAATCGTACCGGACTGCATCCGAATGATGTGGCGAGCAAGTGGTGGCGTTATGCCTGGAACCAGGGACCGGAACTGGTGGCCTTGATGCTGGACCGCTGGGACTACACGGGCGACACGGTGGCCCTGAAAGAGCAGACGTTGCCCATGGCCGAATCGGTTCTGCGCTATTTTGATACACGATTCAAGCGGGATGCCGCCGGACGGTTGATCATCAGTCCGACCCAATCGGCGGAAACCTACTGGTCGGGCGTGACCAACGATATGCCCTCCGTGGCTGGCTTGATCGACATCACCACCCGCCTTTGCGCGTTGCCCGAATCGCGCACGACGACCGAACAGCGCGAATTCTTTACCCGGATGCGCAAGGCCTGTCCCGACGTCCCAGTCGAGGAAGGTTCGTTACAGGGAAAAACGGTGCTCAAACTGGCTCCGGCCGCGCAATATGACCCGAAACGCTCCAACTGCGAGAATCCCGAATTATACGCCGTTTGGCCGTTTCGCCTCTACGGGCTGGGCAAGCCAAGCCTGGACGAAGCCCGCGCCGCCTACGAATTGCGGCACCAGCATTTGGATGTCGGTTGGGGCTATGACGGCAATTGTGCCGCCTTGCTGGGGATAACGGACGAAGCCGCCCGCATCCTGTTAGTCAAAACAAAGTCGAACCCCCACTACCGTTGGCCTGCCACGTGGGGGCCCAATTACGACTGGTTGCCTGACCAGGACCACGGCTCGAATTTGCTCCTCACCACGCAACTGATGCTGCTCCAGACTGATGGCGACAAGATTCTACTCTTGCCCGCGTGGCCCCGGAATTGGGATGTCAGTTTCAAGCTACACGCGCCCGGCATGACCACCGTCGAATGCATCTACCGTAATGGCAAAGTGGAACAATTGACCGTCACGCCCGGATCGCGCCGTAAAGACGTGATTATTGGGGCAACGAAAATTGAACCCTGAGAGACCAAAGACCAATTGCGACCAAGGCATGCATGACTTCTATTGCCTGGGCGATTTTGCGATGAGAAACCGATCATCAGCAAATAGCATCAAGTCATAACTCTCAGGCTAATAAATCCAACATACTTACCTTATGAGAATTCTCTACATCGATATCGACTCCCTTCGGCCCGACCATTCCGATCGAACCGGGGCATGGATGGTTGGTGATCGTCGAAGAGAAGTAACGGATCAAGAGCGAAATCGGTCGTTTCGCCACAACACATTACCCAATCCTTATCGCGCTGAGAACATTATGAGATTTCCCAAACACAATAAATTCATGCGTTCGCAACTTATTCTCTGTGCCGCAGGCTTGATGACTTTTTTGGGAGTGTTAGCTGCCCAAGAGCCCGAAACAGCCGATCCACTTGCAGAGAAGAAATTTTCTCCACAATGGATCGATTCCCTTACGCAACGAGGCGCCCACGAGGTCTATTCGGGTGAGAACCTCAAATATATCGGCATGCCCATTGGTGGATTGTGCGCCGGGCAACTCTACCTCGGTGGCGATGGCAGGCTTTGGAGATGGGATATTTTCAACCGGATTGTCCAAACACCGCCATCTGGGGAAAGTTACAAAAATCCGCCAACCTCCGATGCGCCCGGAAAACAGGGATCCCCATTAGACCAGGGTTTTGCGCTGCGAGTTACCGACGGGAGCACATCGCAGATGCGGCGACTAGATAAAGGTGGGTTTGAAAACATCACTTTTTGCGGTGAATACCCAATGGGATTCGTGACCTATCAAGACAAAGCGTGTCGGGTGACGGTCTCGCTGGCGGCTTTCTCGCCGTTCATCCCGCTGAACGTCGATGATTCGAGTATGCCCGCCACAGTGATGCGATTCACGTTACAGAACAGCGGAAACAAACCGGTTGACGCGGACTTGGGTGGATGGCTGGGAAATGCAGTATGCAACTATACGGCTCAACCTGGCGCGGGCATCCGACGCAATCGCATCCTGCGAGAGCCAAAGACGCTGATGCTGGAGTGCAGCGCAGTGGGACCGTCGCTCAAAGAACAGCCGGACTTTGGAACGATGACCTTGAGCCTTCTCGATTCAACAGAGCAAGATCGTGCGCTTCCATCGCTGGCCGCAAACGCACCGGAGTCGATTTTTGAGAACAAAGGCAGTGAGGAGGAGCAACCCTTTGGACAGAAGTTAGTTGGTGCGCTTAGCCGCAAGGTGTCTCTGGCTCCAGGAGAATCACGGACCATCGATTTTGTCCTTACCTGGTATTTTCCAAATCTGCACTTAAAAGGAATTAAAACCAAGCAAGGCCGTTACTATGCCACACGCTTTGATTCTGCGGCCGCGGTGGCTCGTTATGTGGCGAATGATTTTGAGCGTCTGGCGGGCCAGACCCAACTCTGGCACGATACCTGGTATGATTCCACACTGCCTTATTGGTTTCTGAATCGGACTTTCGCTAATACGAGCACTCTGGCCACTTCGACTGCGTATCGATTGGGCGACGGACGTTTTTATGGATGGGAAAGCGTCGGATTAGGCGAGGGCACTTGCACGCACGTTTGGTCGTATGAGCAGGCCATGGGACGGCTTTTCCCTGAATTGGACATGCTCCTCCGGGAACGTTCAGAGCTTAAGGCGGGGATAGGCTTTGGGTCCGACGGCGTGATCGGTCATCGGGGGGAATTTAACATGGCGCCTGCCGTTGATGGCCAGGCGGGCACGATCCTGCGGGCTTACCGTGATTATCAGATGTCGCCGGATGATGCCTTTCTCAAGCGAAACTGGCCCAATATCAAGCTGGCGACCGAATGGCTTATCAATCAACCGGGGGGAGAAGACGGTATTCTCACCGGCGCACAGCACAATACTCTGGATACCGAATGGTATGGTCCTGTCAGTTGGTTGAGCGGGCTATATCTCGCAAGCTTGCGCGCGAGTGAGGAAATGGCAAAGCAGATGGGGGATGCCGATTTCGCCGAGCATTGCCGTCAGATTTTTGAGCGAGGTTCGAAGAAATTGGTGCCCGATCTTTTCAACGGCGAATATTTCATCAATAAAACGGACCCTCAGCATCCGGAGGCGATCAACTCGGGTGATGGCTGCGAGATCGACCAGGTGCTTGGCCAGAGTTGGGCCTTTCAAGTCGGCCTCGGGCGAATCTTCCCCGAGAAAGAAACACGCTCGGCTTTGCAGGCATTGTGGCGTTACAGCTTTATGCCGGATGTCGGTCCTTTCCGTAAGGCCAACCCAAATGGACGCTGGTATGCGGTGGCGGGTGAATCGGGGCTGGTGATGAGCACATTTCCGCAGCCGGATTGGAACTATGAAAAAGCCAAAGGCAAAAGCAAAAGCACTAATTTCATCGGCTATTTCAATGAGTGCATGTCAGGCTTTGAACATCAGGTGGCCGGACACATGATCTGGGAGGGAATGACCGAGCAGGGGCTGGCAATCGAGCATGCTATTCACGATCGTTATAGCCCGTCAAAACGTAATCCCTGGGATGAGATTGAGTGGGGCGAACATTATGCCCGGGCAATGGCGAGTTATGGGGTGTTTATAGCGGCCTGCGGCTATGAATATAACGGGCCGAAGGATTACCTTGCTTTTGCTCCCCGAATTGGCCCTGAGAACTTCAAGGCGGCATTTACCGCGGCCGAGGGGTGGGGAAGCTTTAGCCAAAAACAGGATGATCACAACAGCTTGACCGCTGTCCTCCAAGTGAAGTGCGGCCACTTAAAACTCAAAACACTAGGATTGAACCTGCCTGAAGGTGTGTCCGGTAACTCGGTAAAAGCTACGATGGGCGTCATGCCTCTCGCAGCAAAGACAACGGTTATAGGAACACAAATACAGGTAACATTCATAGAGGCTATCGTCCTCGATCCGTCTCAAATATTAACTATAATTATTAAATGAGAGAAATGGCAACACGCGTGCTGTTGGCAAGCCTTTGCATCCCGCTAATGGGACAGGCGCTAATTATTGGATGAGCGCATGGCTGGGATATGACGTCTCACCCTCACGCAGATGCAGGTTCTGGCGAGCGTCTGCGGTAAAGTTTCACACTCAATGCCCCCCTGGAGCGTTGACCGTGCCCGGATCGAGGGGAGAGGCCTTTATCGCGATGCGGGCTTCATCCGGTTGTATCTCGCGATTGCTCGTGGCACCGGGCATTGCATACCAGTAAAGACCCACGGCATAGTCGAGCCGCGTGTCGGCCCAGTCCCAAATTTCCATGTCATGTTTGAGTTCCTGCCGGAACGGAATCCCATCCAACAATCGAATCCGGGAATTGGTCGTATAGCCGCGCCAATCGCCCATGGCGCTTGGTGAACATGGCTGGAAACCGTCGCGGTCGGGCGTCGATAGAAA
This sequence comes from uncultured Verrucomicrobiae bacterium, assembly GCA_963812985.1. Classification (GTDB taxonomy): domain Bacteria; phylum Verrucomicrobiota; class Verrucomicrobiia; order Methylacidiphilales; family UBA1321; genus JABDGH01. The sequence goes on along the minus strand of CAWEXI010000005.1, from coordinate 248,285 downwards.
TGGCGAGCTAAAGTAGTGGGGCATGCCCCAGGCATAGCCGTAGTAATCCTCCGTACCGGTGCCGATCATCAAGGGAAATTTTTTTCCGTCGGTATAGATGCGTTCGTCTCCTTCGCCATACCAGGGTTTCACGGGGCTGAAGGCCGTCAGGGTATCTCCGACATAAACTCCCTTGCCATGGATTTCAATATAGTTCCAATCCGATCTGGGCCGGGTATTGATGTCGTGCTGGGAGCGCCAATTCGCATGAAAAATCATCGAATGATCATCCCATTTCCATGGTTTCGTCACGGCGGACAACTTCACCTTGATCGGCGTACTACCCAGATTCTGGAGCGAAAACTGGGCCGCATGTTGATACGGCATCACCCACAGTGCTGTCAAAGTTCCGTCCGAATTCACCGCTCGATCCCAGTCGCGGACCTGATGCAATCGCGCTCCTGCGCCAAAGAAATCACCGAGCGGACACCAAATCGACTCCTCATTATCAAATGTCGCCTCCAGAATGGTGGAGCGTAGAACCTGAGGCGCATCCTTGGGATCAATCTGCACCTTCAGGTTGCGCACCGCGGCAGATCCCACCGGCAAGTCGAGCTTCATCGTCTGATTTGGCGCCAGCGTTGCTTCGTTGGTCAGTTCCGGAGTGCCGGGCGTCGCGTCGTAATCGGCGAGCAATGTTTCGCTGACGCTGGCGATCGTCGGCGCCACCGCAGTGAAGTCGTCCATACTGAACGTCTTTACCGCCGTGCCTGGATCATAAATCCGATAATTGATCACATAATAGAAGGGCACCGAATCGAGAGTGATTTTGCAGTTTTTTGCAAAGGGGATAGGCAAATAAAGATCTCCGCCTTTTCCCAAGTGAACCTTCTCAAGGTCATAGTCTGGTCTCAGCTCGTCACGCAAATCCTTCTGGTCCCACGATACAAATGCGAACGGCGGGCGAACTAATCCCTTGCCGTCGAGCAAATCGAGATAGTTGACCGAAAGCGAGGGAGTCGTAGCGCCATCGAAATAAAAGCGAATGATCTGCTTGGTCTTATTCCCGGCCAAAGGTGTCCAGAACCGGGTAATCGCTCCCGCTCCCCGATCCTCCATGATCACCCATTCTTGCCGACCTTCATTCGTTTCGGTCCGAATGAATTGCTCGTGGTCATTATTGCTGTGCCATGTGTCGGGATTGGAAGGATCCGTTTTGCGGCGATCGTGACTGCTGGCTTCTTTCAGCGTGTAACCTGGAACAGGCCATTGGGCGACCGCATCCCGGTTGACCATCTCGTTAAGGAGAGACTGCAGGTTTACCTCTTTCGACGCATCCGCAGCCTGGAGATGGGGTGAGGAGACAGCTCTGACGATCAGAAGGAGCATGCCAATCTGTTTGCCTGAAGTTTTTTTTAGAATAGTATCTTTGAGGGCTTGAAAAAAGAGTGATGCGTTCATGCCCTAGATGGATTTTCTAAATATGGCGAAGATGCGGGCTGGGGCGTGTCTTGGCTTAGTGGGCTGATTTTTGGATAATATTCCTGAGGTTTGCCTCGGCTTCGGCAGTCCAGTACCCACACTGGAGTTGGAAGAAAACTGAAGTATACGGCAAGGTTAGATTGGTCTTAAGCACAAGGATGTGGAAGGTCTTCCCGGCCTCATCGAGCTTGGCGATGATCTGTTCGTGCAGCAGTGACGTGACAGGAAGCTCGCCGAGCGCTTTCGTCAGTTCCTCGCGATAGGCTTGGATGCCGGGGGCATCTTTTTCCGGCACGCTTTTTAGCTCTTCATCTGTGTAGATGACGGGCCGGACATGTTTGGTCTTCTGCAGGGCATCAAGGACGGCGCGAACGACCTCCGTTTGGGAAGCGCCGGTTTCAATGGTTTCGATACCAGGACTTGTCTGCAGGGGATAGGCTGAGTCAACCACAACAATCCAGTTGCGATGGCCCAAAAGAGGCAATTCGGCGGCGAGTGTATCTTTCCAGTCGGCGGCAAAGCTTGGGCAAAAAAGAAAAGGCAAACTTAGGGTTAAGGCGAGGATTGATTTTCTTAATGAGTTCATAAACTGCGCTTTTTGTCTGTGAATACGGTATTTCTCAGGGTTACGCTGAAAGTTTCATAAAACAAAGTTGAAAAAATAGAAAATATATTGATAGTGATGGTGGAAACAGGTATTTCTTAAGAGATTGGCGTTAAGATTTATATGATGCATAGTGTAAAATTAGCCATGTTGTATTGCCTTTTAAACAGATATTGTTTCAGTGCGTTTCAGAACGTTTTTAATCTCTAAGGATCCTATGAAAGTTACTATCCTGATTACCGCCTGCTTGCTCTTGAGCCGGCCCGCTGAGGCCGCTGAGGCGGTGGCGCCGGCTGATCCGTCACTCTGGCGCAATCCCGACAAGCCCATCGCGGAGCGGGTGCAGGCCCTCATGTCCCAGCTGACGATGAAGGAGAAATTTTCCCTGATTTACTGGAAGGCGCCCGCAATCGAACGCCTGGGAATCAACGCTTACGATCACGGCGACGAAGCCTTGCACGGATTGATTCGTCCTGGAAATAACACCGTGTTTCCGGAAGTCGATTGGTTTGGGAGCCACCTTTGATCCTCCGCTGCTTCAGGAGATGTCGACGGCGATCTCCGATGAAGCGCGCGCGTATTGGAACCAGGGCGGCGGCCAGCACTTGGGACTTAACGCCGATTCGCTGACCCTCTGGTCGCCGGTGGTCAACCTGGCGCGCGATCCCCGATGGGGCCGCACGCAGGAGTGCTACGGGGAAGATCCCTGCCTGACGGCCCACATGGGAGTGGCATTCGTGCATGGGTTGCAGGGGGACGATCCGCATTATATCAAAGTTATTTCCACCCCGAAGCACTTCGCCGCGAATAACGAGGAAAGCGGACGATTTGGGAAAAACATCACCTGCGACGAGCGCTATCTTCAGGAATTCGAATTTGCCGGTTTCCGCGCCTGCATCGAGGATGGTCACGCGGAATCGATCATGGCCGCCTACACTTCGATCAACGGCGTTCCCAGCTCCGCGAACAAGTGGCTGCTGACCGATGTCCTGCGCGGCGAGTGGGGATTTCACGGCTACGTCGTGAGCGATTGCGGAGCGGTCTCCCATGTGGCCGATGCCTTCAATTATGCCCCCACGCCGGAAGGCGCCATCGCGGATTGTTTGAACGCCGGCCTCGATTTTGAGGGAGGAGATTTCGCCAAGTATCCCGACGTGGTGAACAATTACCTGCAAGGGGCCATCGACCAGAAACTAGTGACGACCGATGTGGTGAACCACGCCGTTTCGCTGGTTCTCACCGGACGCTTCAAGCTGGGAATGTACGATCCGGCGGATCGCGTCCCCTATTCGAAAATCCCGATGTCCGTCGTCGGCTCGCCCGAGCATATCGCGCTGGCCCGCAAGCTCGCCGACGAATCGATGGTCCTCCTGAAAAACGCCCCGGCAAGCGGTGCGCCGCTTCTTCCCATCGACCCGTCGAAGGTGAAGAAGATCGTCCTGGTCGGCACTTATGCGAATACCGCGCAGGTCGGTGACTACAGCGGCAAGCCCAGCATCGTTCCGGTGACGCCGTTGCAAGGCCTGCAAGCGCGCGCCCTGAAGAGCGGAATCACGATTTCCGAGATGCCCTGGCAGAACAAGCGACCGGAAGTGGTTCCTTCCAGCATGCTGACGCCCGCGAAAGCCGACGCTGCGGCCACCGCCGGCCTGACTGGGGAATATTTCACCTCGTTCGATCTCACGGGCACGCCCCAGGCGACCCGCACGGACCCCGACCTGAATTTCGATTGGTCCCACACCCAGCCCGATCCCCTGGCCATGGGCAAACAATTCAGCGTGAGATGGACCGGTCAGCTTAAAACCATCACGCCGGGCTTCTGCACTTTTTCGCTCGAAGCGGATGGAGGTTATCGGGTTTATATTGACGGGAAGCTGGCCATTGACCGGTGGCCGGATAATCACGTCAGACGCGAGCTGGCTACGGAAAAAATCGATGTGCCCGTGGCGGGAGAGCATCCCGTGCGGATCGAATATCATCATAAGGATGGTGGCGATACCGGAGTCATCTTTAGGTGGACTCCGGCGCGTACCAACCAGGACTATGCCTCTCTCGCCGATGCCGATCTGGTCATCGCGGTCATTGGCATAAGCCCCCAATACGAAAGCGAGGGGAAGGACCGGTTGACGCTGGATTTACCACCCGATCAAGAGGACCTCATCCACCAGGTCGTGGCGAACAACCCCCGAACAGTGGTCGTCCTCGAAAGCGGAAGCCCCCTGGCCGTGCCGTGGGTGGCGGACAATGTTCCCGCACTTCTCCAAGCCTGGTATCCGGGAGAGGAAGGCGGCGATGCTCTCGCTGACGTACTTTTTGGCGATTATAACCCGTCCGGCCGCCTGCCGCTCACCTTCTATGCCAGTGACGCCCAGTTGCGGCCCATCACGGAATACGACCTCACCAAAGGCCGGACCTACATGTACTTCCGCGACAAACCGCTCTACGTCTTTGGCCATGGACTCAGCTACACGCAGTTCCAATACGGTCCCGTGCAACTCTCCAAACCTACGGCGACCACGGACGACCAAGTGACCGCCACGGTTGACGTGACCAACACGGGCAGCCGCGACGGGGATGAGGTCGTCCAATGCTACGTCCACGCGCAGACGGCCAGCGTGCCCATGCCGATCCGGCAGCTCTGGGCTTTTCAGCGCGTAGCCATTCCCAAAGGCCAGACCAAGACCGTGACGCTTCCCCTCGAGACCAAGAATTTTGGCCATTGGAGTCAAGCCGCAGCAGAAATTCGTGGTCGAACCCGGCAAATTTGATATTCAGGTGGGCGCGGCTTCGGATGATATCCGGGAATCCGCGGTCCTCCAGGTAAACCAATAAGGATCGCATGAAAATCACTATTTCCCTGATTTCCGCCTGCTTGCTCTTGATCAGGCCCGTTGAGGCGGACCTCCTCATCCAGCCGCATGATTTTGTGGCCATTTGCGGTGATTCCATCACCGAGCAGCGCCAATACTCCGTCTTCATGGAGGACTATCTTCTCATGTGCCAGCCGGTGGATGGGCTTCAGGTCGACCAGTTTGGTTCTGCGGGCGAAAGTGCGCCTGGCTTCACGGGTCGTGTCACCAACGAGGTCCTGTCCTTCAAGCCCACGGTTGCCACGACTTGCTACGGCATGAACGACGGGCACTATAAACCTTTCGACCAGCAAATCGAAGATGATTACCGCAAGGGAGAGACCGACATTATCGAGATCTTCAAGCAGAATGGAGTCCGTAACATCGTCGTCGGCTCGCCTGACTGCGTTGATTCGACCCTTTTCAAGCAGATCCCTGCCGATGTCTATAACGACACATTGCAGAAGTTGAGCGACGTGGCGGCGGATGTCGCAAAAAAAGAAGGTGTGCCATTCGCTGATGTGCATACCCCGGCGGTGGACGTTATGAAAAAAATGAAGGCAGCCTATGGCGCCAATTTCGCGTGGGCCGGCGGCGACGGAATTCATCCCAATGCTTGTGGCCATATCGTGATGGCCTACGCCTTCCTCAAGGCCTTGGGATGCGATGGCAATATCGGAACGATCACAGTGGAGATGGCCTTGCAATCCGCCGAAGGTACGCCAGGTCAAAAAATCATCTCATTCAAGGACGGAACCCTGGACATCGAAAGCACCCGTTACCCCTTTTGTTTTTGGGGAGATGCTTCGAGCCCGGATGCGACGACGGGAGCGATAAAATTCTTTCCCTTCAACGAGGACCTCAATCGATACATTCTTATCGTCAAAGGACTGACCACCCCCAATGCCAAAATCACCTGGGGAAAGGAAACCAAGGAATTTTCCTCTGCGGACTTGGCCAAAGGCATTAACCTCGCGGCTGAATTCCTGGACAATCCTTTTGTCTCCCAATTCGAAGCGGTTGACCAGGCGGTGCGCAAACAACAGGAAAGCGAAGTGTTCCTGACCCTATTTATGCGCAATGCCGGCGACACCAAAAAAATTCTGCGCCCCGAAAGTGCCAACGTGGTCGATCAACTGATTGCCGAGGGCAAAAGTGAAGATGCGCGCCGCGCAGGGGAAGCGAAGGCGCTGGTTATTCCCATCGAGCACACGCTGAAAATCGAACCCGCCCAATAGGGCGCTTGGCAACAATCACCAGAACAGAAGCGCGTCCTTTTGCCTTTCAACTTCAATATAAATGAAGCGAATAAATTCAAACGGACGGCTTTCAAGCTTGGTGGTCATGTGTTTCGTCATGGTCAAATTCGCGATCGGGGATGAGCCCGGTGTGACTTTTACGACTCAGGCCACCGCGACGAATGCTCCTGCCCATGTGGCACCGCCCGAAAAGACTTGGCCACCGGAAGGCGGTGTCCCGATGACCCAGTGGGGTAAACTGGTTTCACCCGATAAGCCTGTTCTTCCCGAATATCCTCGACCTCAGCTGGTCCGTGAACAATGGACCAATCTGAACGGAAGCTGGGATTACGCGATTACGGCGTTGAAAAGCTCTGCGCCCGCCAGCTATGACGGACACATCCTCGTGCCTTATCCTATCGAATCGGTTTTGTCGCAAGTCAACAAGCGGGTCGATGGCAAAAGCCGCCTATGGTATCACCGCACCTTCGACGTGCCATCAACCTGGGCGGGCCAGCGGGTATTGATCCATTTTGGCGCCGTTAATTGGGATGCTTCGGTAACGCTTAATGGCAAGTCGCTTGGTGCGCACCAGGGCGGATATGATGATTTCAGCTTCGATATCACCGACGATCTTAGTGCTTCTGGATCGCAGGATTTGGTGGTTTCAATTGCTAATCCGCTCGAGACCGGTGAGCCCCGCGGCAAACAGGCGCGCAAACCGGGCGGAATTTTTTATACTTCCAGTACAGGGATTTGGCAGACCGTCTGGCTGGAGCCGGTTCCCTCTTCTCACATCGACGGCCTGAAATTAATTCCGGACGTGGACCACAACCAGCTCACGGTCATGGCGACGGTCAACAATGCTCAGGCAACTTCCGCGGGACAGACCTTGGAGGCAGTGGTGCTTGCAGCCGGACAGGAAGTAGCAAAAGCCACGGGAGCGACGGGGAGTCCTTTGGTTATTTCCATTCCGAATGCGAAACTATGGTGGCCCGCTTCGCCATTTCTCTATGACCTGAAGGTGACGCTAAAACAAAATGACACCGTTGTTGACTCGGTGGGCAGCTACTTCGGCATGCGAAAGATATCGCTCGGGTCCGATAAAGACGGGAATGCTGTCATAATGCTGAACAACAAGTTCATTTTCGAAAATGGGCTGCTGGATCAGGGCTTTTGGCCCGATGGGGTCTATACGGCACCCACGGATGACGCGTTGCGCGCGGACATTGAGATGGCAAAGGCCATGGGTTTCAACATGCTTCGCAAGCATATGAAAGTTGAGCCCGACAGATGGTACTATTGGTCAGACAAGCTTGGGATTCTCGTCTGGCAGGACATGCCGGCCGCGATCGAAATGGGTTATAGCAAGCACCCCGAATATCTGCCAGACATCGAAGGCCAATATGAACGCGAATTGCGCCGGATGATTCAAGGCCGGATCAACCACCCCTCCATCGTTGTTTGGATTCCTTTCAACGAAGGTTGGGGCCTTACTTATGCTGCGGAAAAGTCACCAGACGGAATGTCTCTGCCCGCCCCGGAATCAAAGGGCCGAGAGGAACGAATGGTCACTGCCATACGCGAGGAAGACCCAACCCGTTTGATTGATGCCGAGAGTGGAGCTGGAGGCGGCGGAAAAGATCGTAAGGAGGATCTTTGGAATTTCGGGTTTGGTGATATTCTCGACTATCATGCTTACGGGGGACAAATTCCGGTTCCAGAAAAGAACAGGGCTATCGTCATCGGCGAATATGGCTGGGGGCCCGATCCAAGTGCGCGGGTACCTCAATTTCTCAAGAGCCTGGAGGGTAAGGGAATCAGTGGAATGGTCCTAACCCAGCTTACCGACGTCGAGAATGAAACCAACGGTCCGATCAAATACGATCGGACTCCCAAGGGGGCGGTAACCCTGGAAAAAACTGGTGAAACCATTGTCCAGGCTTTTCATGATGCCGGTTACGCCGATTATCCCGGCGGAAGCGATCAGACCGCCTCCTGAAGGATGATCAAAAGCCATGAGTTATTCTCTGAATCGCTGGCGATGCATCCGGGTGCTGGGGATACTTGGCATTTTCGGAACCAAGCTCGCGCTGTGCGACTCGGCGAACGATTCCGTCGCGGTCTCTCCAAAAGAGTATGACTTTACGCCCATAGATAAGACCATCCAGGGCTGGGTGGATAAGGGATACTATCCGGGCGCCGGCATACGAATCGTTAAGGACGGTAGGATCGTCTATGAGAAATGCTTCGGCGCCTTTTCCCCCACGACGGTTGTTTCCCTGGCTTCGTCGACAAAGTGGCTCGAAGCTGCCGCTGTCATGGCTGTGGTCGATGAGGGCAAGATCGACTTGGATGCTCCGCTTTCCAAATACCTTCCGGAATTCACCGGCGACAAAGGCCGGGCAACCGTGCGCCAATGTTTATCCCATACCAGTGGACTCAATAGCATTGAGACCAAGGCCGATGCCGATACCGATTCCATTGCCGATCGTGTCCACCAAATGGCAGCAGGGGAAATGAAGGAAAAGCCGGGCGCTCGCTTCAACTATGGAGGCAACGGCCTCAATGTTGCAGGTCGCGTGGCGGAAGTCGTGACCGGAAAGCCTTGGGAAATCATTTTCGCTGATAAAATCGCCAAACCCTGCCAAATGCATCGAACGACTACGGGAATGAATTTGTGGTATGTCAGAGAACATGGCGGAAATGAATTTTTCCCCGGCAGTTGTCTGGAAGATTATTCGAATTTCCTGGAAATGTTGGCCGATGACGGCGTCTTTCGAGGCACTCGAGTGCTATCATCGCAGTCCATAAAGCAAATGCAGGCTGATCAGGTCCGTGGGGCAGATATCAGTTCCAACCCTTTCATAACTAAAATCAGAGGAAGCTCGCCCCCCGGGCTTTATGGCTTTGGCGAGTGGCGGGAAACTGTCGATGAGAACGGGCAGGCGATTGTCTTGAGTTGCACCGGTTGGTACGGTTGTTATCCGTGGATAGACAAGAAAAACCATGTCTATGGTGTTTTTCTGGGCGATGCCGACAACGACACGGCGAGGGGTGCAAAGTTCCCTGCGTTTTTTGCCAGTCCCCAACTCTCCCAGCTGGCCGACGTCATCTTCGAGGCCAAAGCGAAAGCGCAAAAGGACAAATAGAAATATCGTCGGCCCTACCCAAGGGCGACACTCTTCAAGAGCTTACGGCATTTGATGCAGTTCTACATCCGAAATGTAAAGACTGCCTTGGCCATAAAAATGAATAGCGAATAGAAATCCAACTGGATCGTGCTGGTTCTCGGTCGTGGTCGGCCACGAGATGGTGTCCGTCACTTTGTTCCACGATGAGTCGAGGCTTACGGGCTTGTCTATAAAAATCCAATTTCCACTACGATCACCTGTGCCCGGGTGCAACGATTGACGTCCTTTAAAGTGATAGGAAACGTCATGTGGACCATCGCCTTTAATCCAGAAACTGAACTGATACTGTGTATCGGAAATCAAATTGGTATCGGTAACATGCGCAATCGTATGCTGTTCAGTCTCGTCCTCTTGTTTGGGATAATAGGTTTCGGGAAAGTAGACACTCTTATGATCCATTTTTTCGTATTTTAGGGCATTTTTCCAGGTCACTCCGTCCGGCGGGGCGAATCCGGGCTCAGTCGCCTTGTTAACGACTTTAAGCAGCTCGTATGGCACGCCGTATGGCGGCCCCTCCGACCAGCCGCGGAGCGGGAAAGGATAATAGGGGTCCCACCCTCCCAGCGCCCAACTTTTTGAGACTAAGATGTGAGGATATGGATTCGTTCCCTTGAGTGGTTGTGGCGGTGAGGCAAATATCGGTTTGCCGGGTGCCCCGGTGTTGGGACATAGGAAAACATGTCCCGTGGAGTTACCAAGAATAATATCGGGCACTTTGGGCGTATTTTCGAAACTCCCTGTCGTCACGGTCGTAAACTGTCCGAAGGTGTCGCTTCCGCCTAGATTCAGTTTGGTCCCATTATCGAAAGTTGGGTTCGACGGGTCGCTGCTGGTATTGAGGAATATCTCAATCTGCCCGGTCCGTTCTCCAGTAAGGATGTCAGGTTTTCCATCATTTTTCCAGTCGATCACCTGCGGGGTCAGATGTTCGCGACCGAGCCCGGTGATGATTTTGACTCTGTTCGATTCGTCAAAAGCGGGTGAGTCGTTCGTCCCCTTATTGCTAAAAAGGAAGATGCTGTTGGCCGAATAACTCCCATCGCCGAGAATAAGTTGCAGGTGTCCGTCCCCAAGGAAATCGTATAGAAACGGACTCAAATAATTGGAACCTATCCTTCCGTCCCGCCGAAGAGGAACGCTATGAAGCTCACTTAAGTCCATGGTCGAAGCAAACCGGGGCTCTGTCGAAGTACCCGAATTGGGAAGATAGAAGAGTTTGCCGGCAAAGGTGCCCACAACCAAGTCAAGTTTACCATCGCCGTTGAAATCGACCAATTGTATACGCGGGACGAGATGGTCGACCGCTCCCCCTTTGTTTTGAGACTCGTCCGCGCTTTCTCCTTGATGCAGGGGCTGCGACCCAAGCCAGATCGGCATGATTTCACCCGTGGTAAACTTGGGCGCCGTTTTGGTCCCGCTATTTGGGAAGAACCAAAAAAATCCCTTCGGATCGGCCAGAACAATATCCTGAAGGCCGTCTCCATTAAGATCGCCAACCGCGATGCCCGGGCTCAGGTCCATCGAGCCAATTTTTCCGTTATCATCCACCGCCAGTTGCTGGGCGAGCAGCCCGTGGAGGTAGCCATCGCCATCGACACCAGCCCACGGATTGGCTGCCTCGGTAAAATCGTTCATCCCGCCTGTCTCAAAAAGATTGGGCGTACCGGATACATCCTGAGCACCGGCACGAGTAATAACGATGAGAAGGGACAAACTTGCCAGGAATAATCCCAAAGAAGTTGATCCTGAAGTCATGTTGGAAGTCGAGCAGCCTGGCGGTTTTAGAGTGTCTTTAGAAAATAACGTCGGAAATCAAAACCTGAAGCGGACAGCGCTGACGACTATCGCACAGACTGTCAACGAGGTAGAACATAAACATAAAAACTAAGATCAAAAGGTAGCTTTTGTTTCAGGAAATACGAGAAACAAAAATTACTTTTGGCCTGAAAATCCAAAATCATAAGAGAAGATTCGTGTTTTTCCACTCCTGCGCTTTGATAGGGCATATTAAGCATATCTGTCAAAATTGGTCCCCAACAACCCGTCGTCATCGCCATTTTCTCAGAGGGATGGAATTTTTAAGAGCATTATTCGCTGTTCGTCAAGATACAAAGGCTCTTCTTTACTTGCCTAAGATTCAGGGGTTATCACAATACTTCGGAAAGATAAAATTTATCATTGACCGTTTCTGGAAAAAATGGAACACTCATTTGCTTTACTCAAAAATTAATGGCCTTTCCCCCCGATGAAAGCAAGTTCTCCCCTCATTTCGACCTGTCCTGCTTCCACTTTGAAAGCTTGGAAAGCTCTCATTGCCACCGCCTCGTTTCTGCCGCTGGTAATGGTAGGGACTGCACAGGCCGCAACGGATACCTGGACGGGTGCCACCTCTACTAATTTTGGTGACGCTAATTGGAGTTATTCCAGCGGTAGCGGGCCGGTAACTTCGGGCGACTCACTCGTTTTTAACGCGGCGGGTTCAGTGGGATCGCCTCCCACGACGCTGAATGAGAATCTCACGGCGGGCATCACGTTTAACGCCCTCACGTTTGGTATGGGTGCGAGTGCTTACACCATTGCTGGCAATGCCTTCAACCTGGGCACCAGCACGGCGGCCACCAGCCTCACGAACAGCAGCACGACCGCGCTGGAAACGATCAACGACAACATTACCCTCGGAAATGCGGCCCAGACTGTCTCGATTGCGGCGGGCGGCATCACCCTCGGCGGCATCGTTAGCGGCGCTGGCAGTTCAAGCGGCATAACCACCACGGGCATGGGGACGCTGACCCTCACCGGAGCAGGCAGTTCGATTGGAACGCTCACATCACAAGGAAACGTCGTTATCGACACTGGCGGCAGCTTGACGGCAACGAGCACAACAGTCGGCACTGGCTCAGTCAGTGGTGTGTTGACCGTCCAGAATACCGGTTCCCTCACGACGGCGGGCCTTAATCTTGGTACCGACGGTGGAACGGAAAATTCGATGGTGAACTTGAGCGGCTCGGGGTCGCTGACTTCGACGGGGGGCGTTAACCTTGGCGTCTATTACCGCACGGGAACAGCGATCATCAATCAATCGGGATCCAGCACCTTTAATGCGAGCGGCCAGACGGTTTCCCTAAACGCTTTGGGCATCACAACCTATAATCTCAGTGGGGGAACTTATAGCGCGGGCACCACCATTCTGGGACAATATGGTAACACTGCGGGCGTCTTCAATCAGTCCGGAGGTACGGCGACCATGGGGACGTTTAATTTGGGGTTCGGGGGGGGGTCGGGGAATGCTTCGGCGGGCGATTACAATCTTAGCGGGACGGGTATTCTCAACGTCAATAGCACGTTTCACGATGGAAACGGCTCGCTTGGTATTGTCCAGCAAACCGGCGGCACGGTAAACGTCTCTTCGGCGGGTTCCTTGATTCTTGCGTACTCCGGCAATGCGATCGGTATCTATACGATAACGGCTGGAGCGCTTAATTCCAGCAGCGCCATTCTCGTTGGAAACGGCACGGACAGTGGGGCTGTTGCAAACTTAAATGTGACCGGCACCGGGGCGATCAGCCTCGATAGCAATCAGTCCGTTTATATCGGATCCGCCGGCTCTGGCGGCGCCGGCTCCTATGCGGTCAATCAAAATGGCGGCACGGTGACTTTTTATAGTGATGCGGGCGTTACTCCCGGTGGCAGCGGCGGTCTCCATTTTGGAGAATTTAGCAACGGAGGCGGTACCGACACCTATAACTTGAATGGCGGCACGCTCGAGACCAATTATGTCACCCAACAAACGGCAACCGGAACGACGGGAACCTTCAATTTCAATGGCGGCACGATCGAGGCCATCACGGCCAACACCACCTTCATGCAAGGCCTGACGTCGGCCAATATCTATGGCGGCGGCGCCACGGTAAATACCAACGGGGTTAATATCACCATCGGCCAGGCGCTTCTTGGCACGACCGGCCACGGAGTCGACTCGGTGACCGTGACCGCTGGAGGCAGCAACTATGTCGTTGCGCCGCGGTGACGTTTAGCGGCGGCGGCGGCACAGGTGCCACCGGTTACGCCGTGCTGAATTCGAGCGGGCGGTCAGCAGCATCGTCATCACCAATCCCGGCAGCGGCTACACCAGCGCGCCTACGGTGACTCTGAGTCCGGCTAGTTATGATGGCGGTACCTACGATCTGAGTGCGACCGCAGGCTCGGGAGCCACCGCCACGGCGACGTACGCCTTGAATAATGCCAATGGCGGCCTGACCGTCAACGGCAGCGGCACTTTGACGCTCTCCGCCGCGAATACCTATACGGGAGCGACCAGCGTCACAGCAGGAACGTTGAGCCTCACCGGCTCATTGACCGGTTCCAATGTCTCGACCAGCAGCACCGGCATTATCTCGGAAACTTCCACCGGAGTGATCGCGGGCTCGGGATCGACCTTCACTCAAGGTAGCAGCGGTACCTCAGTCCTCGGCGGCGCAAATACCTACACGGGCGCGACCAGCGTCACGGCTGGAACCCTAAGCCTCACGGGATCCGTGACCGGTTCCAATGTTTCAACCAGCGGCGCTGGCGTCATATCCGAAACATCCACTGGCGTGATCGCGGGCACGGGTGCAACCTTCACTCAAGGCAGCAGCGGCGTCTCGACACTCACCGGCGCGAACACCTACACCGGCTCGACCACGATCAGCGCCGGCACGCTCAACATCGGTGGTGGCGGAACTACCGGCTCGCTTGGCTCGGGGAGCATCGTGGACAACGGTAACCTCGTGTACAGTTTCAACGACGCCACCTCCGTCACCGTGCCCACAACGACGCTCTCCGGCAGCGGCAATCTCAGTGTCACAGCGGGCGGTTACAACAGTTCTGGAAGTAGTAACACTGCGAGCCTTGGAAGAGCTATTATTCTGACCGGGAGCGTGACCCTCGGCGGAAGCCAGAGCTACACCGAGGCTACCGGCGGCGGCGTTTCCCCCAACGCCTTCTATTCGGGCATTGAGGTGAATGCGCCCAGCGTGACGCTGACCGGATCGTCCATTTCCTTGACTGGCGATGTTGGAGCGATAAGTACGGGTACCGCCGATATCCTTGCATTGAACACCAGCTCCGTCAATGGCCCGATCTCCCTGAATATTTCCCTTGGTCGCAGCGGTGTTTGGTATAATTTCGGCTCATTTACGGCCAACGCTGGTACCGGGACGATCACCGTGTCGGGAACGGGTCCTTCCTCTTCCGGTTGGTCTGGCACGCCCGTGACCCTCACGGGCGCCGTGAACATCACGGCGAACGTGGCTGATAGCAGCCCACTAACGATCAATCCCAATGGGACCACAACCGGCAGCGTGTCTGGCGTGTTATCGGGGGCCATGTCCCTGACCGAGTCAGGTTCTGGCACGCTAGCCCTCTCCGCCGCGAACACCTTTACCGGCAACACCTCGGTCACGGGCGGTTCCCTCGATCTGAAAAACCAAAATGCCCTGCAAGACAGCACGGTGACTTCAGGCGGGACGGGGATTATTTTCGATTCTTCGGTAACGGCCAATGCCTTTACGTTCGGCGGTTTGAGCGGCAGTGGCAACCTCGCACTGCAGAATAACGCGGGGACGCCGGCCGCCGTTGCCTTAACCGTCGGCAACAATAATTCCACTTACTCCGGCGTCCTGAGCGGAGCGGGTTCGCTGACCGCGATAGGTTCCGGCACCCAGACTCTCACCGGCGCGGGCAGTTCGATTGGTGCGCTCACGTCCAAGGGAAACCTCGTCATTGATACCGGCGGCAGCTTGACGACGACGGGTGCTACCACGGTAGGCGCCGGAAATGTCAATGGCGTGTTGACCGTCCAGAATACAGGTTCCCTCACGACTGCCGGGCTTAATCTCGGTAGTGACGGCAACACGGAAAATTCGACGTTGAACCTGACGGGCTCCGGTTCGGTGACGGTAACCGCCGGCGGGGTTAACCTCGGGGCCTATTACCGCTTCGGAAACGCGATCATCAATCAATCGGGATCCAGCACCTTTAATGCGAGCGCCACGAACGTGACATTCAGCAGTGAGGGCATCACAACCTATAATTTCAGCGGGGGAACTTATAGCGCGGGCACCACCACACTGGGACAATATCAGACCGATGCGGGCGTCTTCAATCAGTCCGGAGGCACGGCGACCACGGCACTTATTTTGGGGAACGGTGGTGGGTCGGGGAATCCCTCGATGGGCGATTACAATCTTAGCGGAGGTACTCTCAACATCAATAGCACGTCTTACATTGGAAACGGCTCGCTTGGTATTTTCCAGCAAACCGGCGGCACGGTAAACGTCTCTTCGGCGAGTCCCTTGATTATTGCACAGTCCGGCCAGGTGGTCGGTACCTATACGATAACGGCTGGAGCGCTCAATTCCAGCAACAACATCATCGTTGGAAACGCAGCATCAGGTAGTACCGCAGCCGTTGGAACATTAAATCTGACCGGCACCGGGGCGATCAGCCTCTATAACAATCAGAACCTTGGAATTGGGGCTGGTAGCAGCGGTGGCTCCGGTACCTATACGGTTAATCAGAACGGCGGTACACTGACTTTTTACAGCAATGCGGGCAGCACCGTGGGCGGAACGGGCGCAGTCGAGCTCGGGGTCTATGGTACTTCGGCGTCCAGCGACACCTATAATTTGAACGGCGGCACGCTCGAGACCCCTTCAGTCGTAAAAAATGGAACCGGAACGGCAACCTTCAACTTTAATGGCGGTACGATCGAGGCCACCACCGCGACCACCACCTTCCTCCAGGGTCTGACATCGGCCAATATTTATGGCGGCGGCGCCACGGTAAATACCAACGGGGTTAATATCACCATCGGCCAGGCGCTTCTTGGCACCTCCGGTAACGGAGTCGATACGGTGACCGTGACCGCTGGAGGCAGCAATTACGTGGTTGCGCCAACGGTGACATTCAGCGCTCCGACCTCTGGCACGACGGCCACCGGTTACGCCGTGCTGAATTCCAGCGGGCAGGTCAGCAGCATCGTCATCACTAATCCCGGCAGCGGTTACACCAGCGCGCCTACGGTGACTCTGAGTCCGACTAGTATTTTTGGCGCTACCTACGATCTGGGTGCGACCGCAGGCTCGGGAGCCACCGCCTCGGCGACCGACAACCTGAATAATGCCAGTGGCGGCCTCACCAAGAACGGGACTGGTACGTTGACGCTTTCCGGCGCCAGCACCTACACCGGTGCGACGATAGTCTCCGCGGGAACGTTGGCGGCAGGTGTCGCTACCGTGGGTGGTGCATCGCCAACTTCCGGCGCGTTTGGCGTGAATTCGGCGGTGACCGTGTATTCAGGCGCTACCTTGGATTTGCACGACTTTAATGAAACCATCGGTTCACTCTCGGATAACGCCGGTTCCGGTGGAACGGTGACGAGCTCCACCTCTGGAAGCATCACTTTAACCACGGGTGGAAACAACACCAGCACGAGCTACGCCGGCATTATCCAGAATGGATCGGGTACGGTAGCCTTGACCAAGATCGGCACCGGCACGCAGACCCTCTCCGGTGCCAATACCTATACGGGCGCGACAACGATCAACGGAGGCACGCTCACCGCGGCGGGTTCAGGAACTGCCACGGGGGGCACCGGCAGCTTGAACAGCACCAGCGGCGTGACGATCAATAGCGGCGGCACGTTGCTCTTCGGTTCCGCGGATGCCATCAATCATAGCGCGACGCTCACAACTCTCGCCAGCGGTACTGGCACCGCCACGATCAGCTTCCAAGGGCTCACAAATGCGAAGGAAACCCTGGGCGCTCTGACCTTGGGTACCGGTACGACCATCATCAACTTCGGCTCGCCCAGCGGCAGTTCGCTTCCCGCCGGCACCAACGGCTCGGGCAATACGCTTCTGTTTAGCAGCCTGAGCAACGCCAGCGCTCTCACCGGCGCCGCCAATGGCGGAGCCACTCTCGATATCTACAACTGGTCCGGCACCACGGCCACCAGCGACACCGGCAGTTCCTCTCAGGATCGTCTGCTCTTCGCGAGCCTTTCCACCCTGACTTCAGCCGAGCTCAATAACATCGTCTTTTACAGCAACTCAGGCACCACCGAAATCGGAACCGGCGAGCAGATCGCCTTTGGCACGGCCCCGCAACAGGAGATCTATCCGGTACCGGAGCCTTCGACGATCTTCGGCGGACTCTGCCTGCTAAGTTTCCTCGGCTGGCGCAGCCGTCGCCGGATCCACCAACTGCTTAATGGGTCGATCATCTCCTCCTTTAATCCGCCTAACTTTGGTTAGACGAAACTTCTCAAAAACAAAATCCACTCCTCAGCAATCTCTCCAGCTCAATTGACGATTACCAAAAGGAAAAAATGAACCCATCCACCATCACCAGCATCCACTTTTCGAGGATCAACCGGAGAGACGGGGACGTTTCCACGATGCATCTCAAGCGGTTTCTGGAAGCCTTTTCAACGCCGATGGCCGCCGCTTCCGTCCAAGGGATGCAAGGTCAGGAGAAGTTCCGCGTTCTACATGTGAAACGTACGCTGGTCGGCACGGCCTGAGTCATCGCTCAACGGCAAAGTTCCGTCAAAATCTGTGTCAGAAGCACTTGGAAGCAAAAGGTTGCCAACAGAAGCCCCAGTTTCACCACGAAAATTGTTAGGATGTTGTTTCTGAAAATAAGAGAAACAATAATTTGTTTCGTCTTAAAAATGAAAAAGTGCAATTGAGGCGTGTCATTTTGTAGCTTCCATTTTTAATTAGACCCATTAAAAATATCCTTAAAAATCGAGGGTAAAACCCGTCTTGCCTCTTGCAATATTCCTGAAGGGCTTGGGCGATTTTGAGAGGGTTTTTTCTGGCTTACCCGAAGATGTGATCACATTTCTTTGCTTAGCTAAGATTCAGGAGCCGAGGCAATACTTCGGAAAGATAAAATTTATTATTGACCTTTCTGGAAAAAATGGAACACTGTGATACGCGAAAACAACATCTCTCAAAACCTACCTAGCATTAAAGGCATCGCCCCTATGAAAGCAAGTTCCCCCGTCATCTCGACCTACCCTGCTTCCACTTTGAAAGCTTGGAAAGCTCTCATTGCCACCGCCTCGTTTTTGTCGCTGGTAATGGTAGGGGAAGGCCAAGCCTCGACCGACACTTGGGCTGGGTCCTCCGGTAGCACTGATTGGAACCAGGCTACTTGGACGGGAGGAAATGCGACCCCTGTCAGTGGCGATGCGTTGGTTTTCACCAGCGCGAACGCCTCCAGCAGCGCGACCCTGACCAATACTCTCACGAGCAGTTCGTTTAATGTAGCCGGGATCACCTTCAACTCAGGCGCCCCTGCCTACACGATGACCGGCAATACCTTTAATCTCACCGCCGGCATTGCCAATAACAGCAGCAATCTCCAAATCTTTAGTAATGGCGGTGGCCTGACGAATAGCGCCGCCTCGACCTTTACGGTCAGTTCTACGGGTGGCATTTCCATCACGACCGGTCTGACCGATACCTCGAACGCGAGCCAGACCACCACGGTCACCGGTTCAGGCGGCACGCTCACCCTCGGTTCCTTTACCTTGAATAGCGGCGCTTCAACTGTTACCGATACGTTCAACGGCAACGGCAATGTTGCGATCACGGGTGCCGTGACCAACGGAGGCGGCGGTCCCAACGGTCTAACCTACTCGGGTAGCGGCACGTTGACTCTCACGGGGTCGGGGAGTTCGATTGGAACGCTCACATCACAAGGAAACGTCGTTATCGACACTGGCGGCAGCTTGACGGCAACGAGCACAACAGTCGGCACCGGCTCAGTCAGTGGTGTGTTGACCGTCCAGAATACCGGTTCCCTCACGACGGCGGGCCTTAATCTTGGTACCGACGGTGGAACGGAAAATTCCATGGTGAACTTGAGCGGCTCGGGGTCGCTGACTTCGACGGGGGGCGTTAACCTTGGCCTCTATTACCGCACGGGAACAGCGATCATCAATCAATCGGGATCCAGCACCTTTAATGCGAGCGGCCAGACGGTTTCCCTAAACGCTTTGGGCATCACAACCTATAATCTCAGTGGGGGAACTTATAGCGCGGGCACCACCATTCTGGGACAATATGGTAACACTGCGGGCGTCTTCAATCAGTCCGGAGGTACGGCGACCATGGGGACGTTTAATTTGGGGTTCGGGGGGGGGTCGGGGAATGCTTCGGCGGGCGATTACAATCTTAGCGGGACGGGTATTCTCAACGTCACTGGCACGTTTCACGATGGAAACGGCTCGCTTGGTATTGTCCAGCAAACCGGCGGCACGGTAAACGTCTCTTCGGCGGGTTCCTTGATTCTTGCGTACTCCGGCAATGCGATCGGTATCTATACGATAACGGCTGGAGCGCTTAATTCCAGCAGCGCCGTTCTCGTTGGAAACGGCACGAACAGTGGGGCTGTTGCAAACTTAAATGTGACCGGCACCGGGGCGATCAGCCTCGATAGCAATCAGTCCCTTTATCTCGGATCCGCCGGCTCTGGCGGCGCCGGCTCCTATGCGGTCAATCAAAATGGCGGCACGGTGACTTTTTATAGTGATGCGGGCGTTACTCCCGGTGGCAGCGGCGGTCTCCATTTTGGAGAATTTAGCAACGGAGGCGGCACCGACACCTATAACTTGAATGGCGGCACGCTCGAGACCAATTATATCACCCTACAAACGGCAACCGGAACGACGGGAACCTTCAATTTCAATGGCGGCACGATCGAGGCCATCACGGCCAACACCACCTTCATGCAAGGCCTGACGTCGGCCAATATTTACGGCGGCGGCGCCACCGTCAACACCAATGGGGTTAATATCACCATCGGCCAGGCGCTTCTTGGCGCCACCGGTAACGGAGTTGATTCGGTGACCGTGACCGCTGGAGGCAGCAACTATGTCGTTGCGCCGACGGTGACGTTCAGCGCGCCGACGTCGGGTGTGACGGCCACCGGTTACGCCGTGCTGAATTCGAGCGGGCAGGTCAGCAGCATCGTCATCACCAATCCCGGCAGCGGCTACACCAGCGCGCCTACGGTGACTCTGAGTCCGGCTAGTTATGATGGCGGTACCTACGATCTGAGTGCGACCGCAGGCTCGGGAGCCACCGCCACCGCGACGGACAACCTTGAATAATGCCAGCGGCGGCCTCACCAAGAATGGGACTGGCACGTTGACGCTCTCGGCCGCGAATACCTACACGGGAGCGACCAGTGTCACGGCAGGCGCGTTGAGTCTCACCGGCTCATTGACCGGCTCCAATGTCTCGACCAGCAGCACCGGCATTATCTCGGAAACTTCCACCGGAGTGATCGCGGGCTCGGGATCGACCTTCACGCAGGGCAGCAGCGGCACCTCAGTCCTCGCAGGCGTTAACACCTATACTGGTGCGACGACGATCAGTACGGGAACCCTAACAATAAATGGAGCCGGCAGCTTGGGCAGCGGATCTTATTCGGCTGGTATTACCAATAACGGAACACTTAATTACGTTAGCTCGGCCAACCAGGCTCTTGCGGGCACCATTTCCGGGTCGGGAGCATTGATCGTGGGCGGGGCTGGCACCGTTACTCTCACCGGTGCGGGCAGCACCACCGGGGCCATCACCGACCAGGGAACAATTGTAGTCGATACCGGCGGGAGTGTGACGGCGACGGGAACTTCGGTGGGAACCGGCTCAGTCAGTGGTGTGTTGACCGTCCAGAATACCGGTTCCCTCACGACGGCGGGCCTTAATCTTGGTACCGATGGAGGAACAGAAAATTCGACCGTGAACCTGACTGGCTCGGGTTCGCTGACGGTAACTTCCGGCGGAGTTAATGTCGGGCTCTATTACCGCTCGGGGACCGCGATCATCAATCAATCGGGATCCAGCACCTTTAATGCGAGCGCCACTACCGTGGAACTCGCTGGAGCTGGCATCACAACCTATAATCTCAGTGGGGGAACTTATAGCGCGGGATCCACCATCCTGGGACAATATAGTAACAGTACGGGCGTCTTCAATCAGTCCGGAGGCACGGCGACCACGGGGGTGCTTATTTTGGGGTTCGGTGGTGGGTCGGGGAATCCCTCGATGGGCGATTACAATCTTAGCGGGGGTACTCTCAACATCAATAGCACGTCTTACATTGGAGACGGCTCGCTTGGTATTTTCCAGCAAACCGGCGGCACGGTAAACGTCTCTTCGGCGAGTCCCTTGATTATTGCGCAGTCCGGCCAAGTGGTCGGTACCTATACGATAACGGCTGGAGCGCTCAATTCCAGCAGCAACATTTTAGTTGGAAACGCAGCATCAGGTTCTACTTCGGCCGTTGGAACTTTCAATCTGGCCGGCACCGGGGCGATCAGTCTCTATAACAATCAGAGCCTTGGAATTGGGGCTGGCAGCAGCGGTGGCTCCGGTACCTATACGGTTAATCAGAACGGCGGTACACTGACTTTTTACAGTGATGCGGGCAGCACCGTGGGCGGAACGGGCAAAGTCGAACTCGGAGTCTATGGTAACTCGGCGTCCAGCGACACGTATAACTTGAATGGAGGCACGCTCGAGACCCCTTCAGTCGTAAAAAATGGAACCGGAACGGCAACCTTCAACTTTAATGGCGGTACGATCGAGGCCACCACCGCGACTACCACCTTCCTCCAGGGTCTGACATCGGCCAATATTTATGGCGGCGGCGCCACGGTAAATACCAACGGGGTTAATATCACCATCGGCCAGGCGCTTCTTGGCACCTCCGGTAACGGAGTCGATACGGTGACCGTAACCGCTGGAGGCAGCAATTACGTCATTGCGCCGACGGTGACGTTCAGCGCTCCGACCTCTGGCACGACGGCCACCGGTTACGCCGTGCTGAATTCCAGCGGGCAGGTCAGCAGCATCGTCATCACTAATCCCGGCAGCGGTTACACCAGCGCGCCTACGGTGACTCTGAGTCCGACTAGTATTTTTGGCGCTACCTACGATCTGGGTGCGACCGCAGGCTCGGGAGCCACCGCCTCGGCGACCGACAACCTGAATAATGCCAGCGGCGGCCTCACCAAGAACGGGACTGGTACGTTGACGCTTTCCGGCGCTGAAACCTACACGGGAGGGACCAGTGTGACGGCAGGCGCGTTGAGTCTCACCGGTTCATTGACCGGCTCCAATGTCTCGACCAGCAGCACCGGCATAATCTCGGAATCTTCCACCGGCGTTATCGCGGGCACGGGGTCGACCTTCACGCAGGGTAGCAGCGGCACCTCTGTTCTCGGCGGTGCCAATACCTACACGGGCGCGACCAGCGTTACGGCAGGTACCCTGAGTCTCACCGGTTCATTGACCGGCTCCAATGTCTCGACCAGCAGCACCGGCATTATCTCGGAATCTTCCACCGGCGTTATCGCAGGCACGGGCGTAACCTTCACACAAGGCAGCAGCGGCACCTCGACACTCAGCGGCGATAACACCTATACGGGTGCGACCACGGTCAGCGCAGGAACGCTGAAAGCGGGTTACGAGACCTATGCGTTCGGCATTAATTCGGCCTTGATCATGTCCACGGGCGCCACAGTAAATCTGAACGGCTTCGATGAATCCGTTGGTTCGCTGACAGGTGCGGGAGGCTCGATCAACCTCAGCAGCAACACGCTAACGGTCGGTGGAGACAACACCAGCCCGGCTGCCTACGCGGGTGCCATCACCGGCGGGAATGGCAGCTTGACCAAGATCGGCTCGGGAACGCTGACGCTCTCCGGCAACAACACCTACGGCGCCAATGACTATGCCACCGGTACGAGCGTCAACGCCGGTGTTTTGAACATTCAGAGCAATACAGCACTTGGAAATGTCGGCAGCTTCACCACCGTTGCCAGTGGAGCCACTTTGCAGCTCCAAGGGGGCATCTCCGTTGGTGCTCAAGCCCTGACCATCGCCGGAGTCGGGACCGGCAGTACAACGGGGGCCTTGGAAAATGTGAGCGGCAACAATAGCTATGCGGGCGCGATCAACCTGACCGCCGCCTCGACTGTCAGTTCGGATGCCGGTACGCTGACGCTCAGCGGTGGCATTGATAATGGTGGTACAGCGCTCACCTTTACCGGTTTCGGTAACACCGTCATTTCAACTAACGCCATCACCGATTCCGGAAGTTTGATCAAGACCGGCATCGGTGCCTTGACAACTAACGTGGCCAATTCCTACACCGGCGGCACGACGATTTCGGCGGGCAAGTTCTACGTCAACGGCGGCACGGCCGGATCCGGTACGAGCTCGGGAACCGGTTCCGGCGCAGTCGGTGTGACAAGCGGCGGCACCTTGGCAGGTTCAGGCAACATCGCGACCAGCTCGGGCATATCGATCGGAGCGGGGGCCACCCTGGCTTCTGGCCCGGCGCAGGTGAATGCGCCGGTTGTGACCGGTCCTGGCCTGACCGATAACCAATACCAGTGTCAGCGTGAGCGGAACTTCGGGGCCCGGCAACGCGGCCAACCTGACCTTCGCCTTGGGTTCGGGAACGACGGGATATTTTGCGGGCGTCAACGGTGGGCAAGCCACGACCAACTGGAACTTCAGTAATCCCAATAACAACTCAAGCTATCTGACCTTGTCTGGTACCAGCACGCTTAACTTTTCCGGCACGGATACGGTGACGATTCAGGATTTGACCGGTAGCGGGCTCCATCTCAATTCAGCATCGCCTTATCTGCTGGTCGAAGCTGGTTCGGATTTGGATTACACGGGCTTGGTGACGGCGAGCAGCCTGCTTCCCGGCGCAACATTGAGTCTTGATATGAATGGCTACGTGGTCGGCGTGGGTACTTCCACCACCAGTTACACCCCGCTGAACATCAACCAGACTGACGCCAATGGCAATGCTCTGACCGGCAACAATGCCTATCCTGATCTCGTCCTTTATCTGAATAACGGGCAGCTCGATGTTGTGCCCGAACCCGGCACTTGGGCGCTCATGGTCGGTGGATTGGCTCTGCTCATTGTTATCCAGCGCCGCAGGAAGATGGATTAACTGATTTCCTTCGACTTGCCAAAAACTCCAGTCGTGTTCGATGGGAGTCGTTTTAGCTGCGAAGTCGAAATCGTTTTCGCCTGGAGTGCTTGAGAGTTTACGCTAACCCCGGAGACCCTAGTCCGAGGGGGTCCATTTTTTGACGATAGCAATTCAAGCTGACGCAATTAACTGCGCTGTCATGAAACTGGGACGGTGAGACGAAATCCGCGCCAATTCCGGAGTTACCACCCAATGCAGAGGCTCCCCCTTATTATAGCGGGTAAGCTCATCGATCATATAACGCGCCATCCGCCTGCATTCGGAATCCATAGACCCCGCGATGTGAGGTGTGAGAACGATATTAGGAAGGCTGTAGAGCAATGATCCAGGGACAGGTGGCTCTGGATCGGTCACATCCAAAATAATCTGCAGGTCAGTTCGCCGACCGGCCACATTGATTAGATCGTCCTCGTTGATGACTGCGCCGCGCGATGTGTTTATGAGCGTTGCGCCGAGCTTCATCTTGCCCAGCAAAGCCTTGTCAATCATTCCGTGGGTTTCAGCCAAAGCGGGCGTGTGAATGGAGACCAGATCCGATTGGGAAAAGACTTCTTCGAGCGAAACCAGTTCAATTCCCATGATGCTCGCTTCTCGCGGGGTCACGTAGGGGTCGTAGGCGATAATTCTGAGGTCAGAAGAACGTAGCCTTTCGCAAAGCATGCGTGCGACAGCGCCCATCGAAATCAAACCGATCGTTGATTGATATGAGCCCGGAACCCGCCACTTTTTAGGATACTGACCATGGCGCTTGATATCCAAGACGTAATGCCAACCGTGTTTCAATGAAAAAAATATCATTCCAAGTACATATTCCACGACGGGTACCGCGTTTGCGCAATAGGAGCTGGTGATGATCACATCCCGTTCCCACATCGCCTCCGTTACGATATTTCCGACAGTACCTCCGGCGAAAAATACGACCTTTAGATTGGGAGCGGCCGCCAAAAACTCTTCATCGACGACAGGCCCTCCCCAACCGGAGAAAAGCACCTCGCATTCTCTCAACAGAGACGGATTTTCCCTGATCGAGCTGGGCGTTTGAGGGGGAGCGTAAATGTCCGCCAAGACCTCCAAGTCAGCGCGTTCAGAAACCCCGTAAATCTGTTCAAAAAAACAGGTCTCCATGATGTAAAGACCTTTTGGACGGTGCATTTTTTGCTGGAGGAGAGTTAGTGAAACAAATTGATTAATAGGCTCTGAAATAAATGATATCTATTTGAAAAAAAAAGTCAATAGATAGCTTCCAAATGCTAAGGTATTGGGCTTGGCTTTCTGGAGGGATGTGAGCCCTGAGTATTCAGGGCTATATAACGCGAAGATTACATCTGATTTTTGGGCCAATCTACACACCTCGCGTGCTCGCCGGGGCTTTTCCCAAGAGATTAAGGGCCTAAGTTTGATGAAAAACCTCCTCCATCGAACTCCACCATTCGGACGCAAGGCGGTTGGTCAGGGGCACCTGGCATGGCTCACAGTAGGACCACCAACGCTGGGTTGCCGGGTCCGCCGCCATTTGAGCCATGTCCGCCTCAAAGTCAGTTCCCGTGTACTCGAAGTAACTGAAGAGATAGTGGCTTCCGTCGGGCATTTGGCGCAAAAAGATGGAATAGTTTCGCAAATTGGATTTGGTAATCATCCGTGCGACCTCGGGCCATATGGCGGCGTGAAGGCGTTTATAGTCTTCAACCTTTTCGGCCTTAAGCCCTATCACCGAACCAAAACGTTGCATTCCAGTCGCATCTTTGGAGAAGGGTGGGAGGAAATGTTCCATCTGAAATAATCGATTCGGGTGTAGTGAAAATAATTGAATTGTTCCATGAAAAATAGAATAATTCAACACCTATCTGCGTTGAACGTAAGGCACTTAACAAGGAATCGTTCCTCGATCCATGAAAATTCCAAATCACTACTCTCCCTGACAAGCTGTCGCAAGCTATCAGAGAATTATTTCGTCATGAGCATATCCAAGTCACTCAACCGTTGGCCGGTCAAAAGTACAAGGTCGGCATCCTATCACTTGGTTTTCTTGACTCTCGTCGCCCTTGCCTATCCGGGTGCTTCTTATGCCGCTGGGTTGACTTTGGGAGCATTGTTCTCCGATCACGCGGTTTTGCAGCGAG
The DNA here is from genome assembly GCA_963812985.1 of uncultured Verrucomicrobiae bacterium. Lineage (GTDB taxonomy): Bacteria > Verrucomicrobiota > Verrucomicrobiia > Methylacidiphilales > UBA1321 > JABDGH01. The sequence goes on along the minus strand of CAWEXI010000005.1, from coordinate 221,738 downwards.
ACGCAAATATACCGGTCTGGGGAAATGCGTCCCGTGGCGAAAAAGTGACCGTTTCTATTTGCGGACAGACGGCAAGCGCCACCGCCGATGAGCAAGGTAGGTGGAAGCTGGCTCTAGCGCCTCTCAAAGTCGGGGGGCCGTTTGAGATGACGGTGTCTGGTGAAACGGCCAGTGTCACGATCAAGGATGTGATGGTGGGCGATGTCTGGGTGTGTTCGGGACAGTCGAACATGGGGTTGAGCTTGAGGAAAAGTTATGCCCCGGTTTTGAACGCAGAGCTGGAAATTGCCGCAGGGAGCCATCCCAATATCCGTCTGATGGGCGGCGCCAATGACCAATGGGCTGTTTGTTCCCCTGCGACCCTGCCTACTTTCTCCGCAGTGGCCTATTTTTTCGGGCGGGAACTGAACCAGCGAATGAATGTCCCCATCGGGTTGATTGTAAGGGCGGTGGGGGCCAGTTACGCCGAAGCCTGGACTCCAGCCTGGGCGCTTCGAGACGATCCGGCCTTCAGGCCAATTTGGGATGCTGTGGCCGATTACACGGCCCAATACCCGCAGTTGCTCGAAAAATACAACCAGGACATGGTTGAATGGACCAGAGCGTCGGATGAGGCCAAAGCGCAAAATAAACCAGCGCCGCGTCAGCCCTATAAACCAGCTGATCCGCAACATTTCGGTCGTCGGCCGGAAGTGTTGTTCGATCAAATTCGCTCGTTGATGCCATACCGGATCAAGGGTGTGATCTGGTATCAGGGTGAAGCGAACAGAGAACATGCTTACACGTACCGCAAGCTTTTGCCGGCCTTGATCTACGGTTGGCGCAAAGAATGGGGGCAGGGGGACTTTCCTTTCCTGATCGTTCAATTACCCAATTATCAGGAGACCGGCAGGGGTTTCGATAGCCCGATTGCCGAACTGCGGGAGGCGCAGGCGATGACAGCTCGGGATGTGCCGAACTGCGGCCTCGCGGTCACGATTGATATTGGTGAGGCGCATAACATTCATCCCGCAAACAAACAGGATGTAGGCAAGAGGCTGGCGTTGGAGGCGCTGAATATTGTCTACGGACAGAACGTGGTCTCTTCCGGTCCAACGTTCAGTCATCTCCAGTTGGATGGTGCCCGAGCAATCGTTAAATTCACGAATATTGGTGGCGGCTTGGTGGCCAAGGGCGGCGCGGTCAAGGGCTTTGCGCTGGCTGGCGTCGATCGCAAATTTATTCCCGCTGACGCCAGCATTGAAGGAGACACGGTGATCGTACAAAGCGGCGCAGTACCCGAACCTGTGGCGGTTCGTTATGCGTGGGCCGACGATCCACCTTGTACGCTCTATAACAGCGACGGTTTGCCGGCAGCGCCATTTCGATCGGACGATTGGCCAGGCGTAACCGTTAATGCCAAGTGAGCAGGTGTCACCTAAACCGGGTGACTTACCAACTCGATTACCAAATTTTGAAAGTTGCAGGTAGCGATACCGACATATTTATCGGCCGCGCCATAATAGACGAATAGCGTGCCGTCGATCACTGCGGTGCCGCAAGGGAAGATGCATCCCTGATAGTATCCCTTCAGCTCGTAATCGGCTTCCGGTTGAATGAGCCAGTCCGGCATCCGGTGCGTTACCTTCGTAGGATCATTCAAGTCGAGCATCATCGCGCCTAAGCGGTAGTGGCGGTCCGGGCCAACGGCGTGGTAGATGGTCAGCCATCCGGCAGACGTCTTGATGGGAGGGACGCTCCCGCCTATCTTTTTTTCCCAGGGAAATTCCGCCTTGGCTAGGAGCGTCGAGGTAGGCCACGAAAGCAGGTCATCTGAAAAAGATATCCACATGGCGGGAAAGTCGGTTCCATACGTGGGGCCCACCCACTCCATGGGGCGGTGCAAGAGCGCATACTTGCCTTGGATTTTTTCCGGAAAGAGAATGGCATCGCGATTGTCGATGAGAGGATCGGTGATACGGCCCGCGCGAATGAAGGTCTTGAAGTCCTTGGTCAGCATGAGCCCTGACGAACTCAGATTTTTACTTAACGAGCGGGGAAAATCGGGCGTGGCGTACGGAGGAGTCCATGCGGCGTTGGGCGTTTTCAGCCAGTACTGCCCGGCCGGAAAGGGACGTGAGGCATAGACGATGAAATACCAATCCCCCATCTTCGTGATGCGCGGGTCCTCCACGCAACCTCCGTCAAAGCCTTCCGAGGGTGCGACCGCGGGTTGATCTCCGGAAAGCTTGGTGAAGTGGTAGCCATCGTCACTCACGGCCAGGCCCAGATAGACTTTATGCTCCGCATCCGCCGCCGAGGCTCGGTAAAGCATGATCACTTTCCTGGTCTCTTCATCGTACCAAACACCGGGATTTGCCGTGACCGCGCTTTCCCACCAGTGCTTGGGATCCGGTTGGATGATGGGGTTGCCTTCGTAACGCGTTAGCTTGAGCATCTTGATTTTCTTTCTGATTGAGGTTTCTGTACGGCGACTTTGCAAACGGCATGACCTGGGTTCGTTTGGGTCAGGTCTGCAGATCCACGGCGACGACGTCTACCAAGGCCGTGCGCAAAGAACTGGGAATCTTGATTCGCAAGATTCCGTTGTCGTAAATGGATGTGAGGGCCTCCCCCGTTCTGAGGAGCCTAACGGACAGGTAGTTATTCTTGACGTGTAGCTCGATCTCGCCGGATGACCCCGGCAAGGAGTGGAGATACCAGGTCTTTCCGCCGGGATCCCGGGTGACCGGCACATTACATTTTTCCGGAAAGGGACCGGGTAAAGTTCCGATGACCGACTGTTTGCTGTGGGCCATCCACTGGGCTGTCTCAGCCAGTCGTTCGTAGACAACTTCGGGAAGTTCTCCATTCGGGCGCGGCCCGACATTCACCAGGAAGTTTCCTCCCCAGGTACGCAGGCGCACGAGCGATTCCAGCATCCATGCGGTTGACTTATACTTTTCCTCTTTGAGGTAGCCCCAGAAATCGATGTTGGATCCGGTAGGCGCCAGCAAATCGCTGTGTTGCCAGCAATGCGGTGTCTCAAACCAACCGGTGAATCGCTCGGTTGGCAGGGAACATTCCGTGCAATCAAAATCCCCATCGCAACTGCGGCTGTTGATCACGATGTGCGGCTGAAGCTCGCGGATGCGGTCCCGAATCGCGTTGTCGTGGGCGCCTCCGTCAAACCACAGGAGATCGATATGACCGTAGCGAGTCAACAGTTCTTCCACGCGGCGATGAAATAGCTCGCGTCCTCGCGTGTCATGTCCCGGCGGTTTCGACGGGAGTAACGTAACTTCATGGCGGGTGTTGAAGGGAGGACGCTCTGCCTGGGGGCCTTCGCTGCGGTAGTTGAAGCTCTTGTAGGCACGATCGAAATGCCAGTCGGGCGGTGAGTAGTAGAGTCCAACCCGGAGACCGTGCTTACGGCAGGCCTCGACAAAAGGTCCGACCAAGTCGACGCCCTGGAGATGACTTTGCACTCCGAACTCGCCATGGCGACTGGGCCAAAGGGTGTATCCGTCATGGTGCATGGTTGTCAGCACGGCATACTGCATCCCAGCCGCCGCCGCCGCCTGGAGCCATTTGTCGGGATCGTAGCGATCAGGTTGGAATCGATCGGCCAGGCGCCAGTATTCCTCAGGCGTGACCTTGTTGCGTCCCTTCGCTGCAGCATCGTACGTGGTATTGGCCATCATTGACCAAGAGAGATCCAGATCGCCGTGGACGCTGGCTATACCCCAATGAATGAATAGGCCGAGGCCCGCGCGCGGAAACCACTGGGCTCCAGGATGGGTGGTATGGCTGGACTTCCTGGACAGGTCCAGGCCGAGCGCGGCATGTTGCTCCTCAACGGCGGATTTGTGGTTCCCGCCTGGAGCTGTCAGCTCAATTTTTTTCATACGTGGGAAGGGCGGGGGCAATTGGGAGGTTTCGGCCCGATGGAGTGTCCTGCTGCGGCAAAGCCTCGGCCGCATTTCGCAGTCCAATTCGGTACTGGCGATGGAGGAGCCAGCCGATGAATAAAATGACGCCGGCCACATAAGCAAAACAAAGCCGGCCCTGAAGCGGGTTCGGAATCAGCACACCAAGCATCATGGCGGAGCCGTAGATGAAACAGAGCTTTCCCATCGCATGGTATTGGCGGCCATCATCATAAACGATGTTTTCCGCCACAGGGTCAATCGGTGTCCGCATGTCCTTGAAGAACGAATCGACCTCTTGCTTGTAGGCTTTCGGTGCGGATTTGGCGAAGCGCATCGTAAAGAGATACCAGGCGCTTCCGATGAACGTGACGAGGAAAACCGTGGTCGAAAATCGGATGTCGGTGATTTCCTGCGCGTTGAGGCTCCCAATATTGACGCCGGTGATCCAGACGTACAGATTTGCTCCGATCAGCCACTTCGCGGCGGCGGCGACAACAAAGCCGACCACCGCTGTGCTCCATGCTGACCAGGGCGGGGTTCTTTTTATAAAAAGACCCCAGGCGAGGGGTACAACCAACGGCACGGCTATCACCGATCCGACGATCAAGGCGAAGTCGAAAAGATTCGTACTTCGCAGCAACGCGATCATGACACCTCCGCCTATGATCAGGAGCCCAAATGCCGCCGTAAATAAACGGCTCGCCAATAAAAGCTCCTTTTCCGATGCCTGCGGACGCAGAATTGCGCTGTAAAAGTTCTTGATGAATATGCCGGTATTGCGGTTAAGCCCGACATCCATGCCGGCCATCGCCGCGGCAAAAATACCGCTCACCATCAATCCCAACAGACCATGCGGCATTGTTTTCATGCTGACGGCCACATAAGCGGCTTCGCTCGGATGGCTCAGGTTGGGAAATCGCGCGCCGATATTGGGAAATAGAATTACCGCGGCCAGCGATGGTATAAAAAGCAGCAGCGGGAAAAAGACATTCAGGACGAGTGACATGAGGGCGGCGCGGCGGGCGTGGACACCGTCCTTGACCGACATGAAGCGGGCTGCTCCGGCCGAAAGGTCATTGGCCATGAAGACCGTTTGTAAAATCAGAGCGCAAACCCAGAAAGTCACAATTCCCGGCTGGGAAAAGGCCGCCCATTGGAAATGTGACGGCGGCAGCTGGTGAAAGAGACCTGTAAAGCCGCCAATTTCCGGCAGACGCAGGGCCAGAAAGGCGGCGACCGATGCGACCAACAGCATGACGAGCATTTGCACAAAGTCGCCCGCGACCACAGCCCAGACCCCGCCGGCAGAGGCAACGAAGATCACGATGACTCCTACGACGATGACGGTCACCAGGAGGTTTGTCCCAAAAACGGCAGAGATGAAGACGCCCAGGGTGTTGAGACCAATGGCACTGGCCAATAACCCCGAGGGCAATTGCAGCCAGAGGTAAAACTGCTCGTTGGTATGGCCGTAACGACGTCGTATGGCTTCGACAGAAGTCATGACGCGCATCTGCCGGAAGCGGTAGCAAGTGAAAAGGTAAACAATCGTCCCGCTGACTAACCCACAAAACGAGATTGCAAGCGCGATCAGGCCGGACTCATAGATTTTAGAGGCGCCCCCGGTAAAGCTCCAGACGCTGAGGTTGCCCATGAGGGTCGAGGCTCCGCACATCCACCACAACATTGACCCTCCGCCTCGAAAATAATCGCTGATATTGTGGCTGAATTTACGAAAAAAGACCCCAATTCCCATCATGAACAAAAAATAAAAGGCGAGGATGAGATAATCGTAGAAATCCATGGTGCCAAGCTCAAATGAGGTGCCTAATCATGTTATTTCATTTGTTCCAAAAGGTCAATGCCGACGATCAAACGCTAAAAATCGGTTAAAAAATGAAATAAGAGCGTGCTTTATCATGAAACAACGGGAAAATAATTGACTGTTTCATTTCTTCGCGCATCCTGAGTTTCCATGAATGTAATTGTACCGGAAAAACCAAGCCGAAATCGATTGCCCGGTTCCTTCACTCGAAAAGGCTTTTTTCGGGCTACATTGATAATAGCTGTTTTTTTGGTCGGCTGGAGAGCCGGATTTGCGTCGGGTACAATCGTCACAACGACGACCGAACTGAACATCGGCAATATTTTTCAAAATAACGGCAGCGACGTAAACGGTCCAAATGCGGATGCCAGCCAAGTCTGCCATTATAAGGGCAATACTTACGTAGTCTGGGTTGATGGCAACTGTCGTCCCTGGATGACGGAAGTGAATGATAGCACCTCAGCCACTACCACGGCCCCCATTGATCCGGGAACAGATTTCACGGTCACACCGGACGGACATTCCAGATTTTCCATTGGGATCGACAATAACGGTTACATCCATGTTACCGGCGGCATGCACGACTACGATACTTCCAGCACAGGCGACGACCTCGTGCCCTATCCTGCTCGGTACGTGGGCCAGCAAATCCTCTACTGGAAGTCGAATCTGTCGCAAAGCGTCAGTGGAGGATTTACTTTTGTGGGTGGACTTAACGCTTCCACATCGATTCCCGGCCAAACATGGGTCACCGGCAGGTTTATCAACGATATAAACGGGGAGCTCTACTACTACTCACAAGTTCGGGCCTATCACCGTGGTCCCAATGACTACGGTGCTATTCCTCAAGGCTATTTCGGAATCGGTCTCTACCATTACAATCTTTCCAATGGTACTTGGACTGCATTGGGAGGTCAGCCTGACCACATCCTGCCGGCCGGGGCGACTTATCAAACGGTCCTCTACTGGGAAAACTCGGGCTACATAGCCCCCTATAACTGGTTCGACAATTACGAATGCACTTTCCAGTTCGATAAGAATAACCGGCTGCATTTTGCAGCCAGCGTAAACACCAACACCAATATTCAGGGGAACAATCGAATCGTCTATGCCTATTCCGACGACGGAGGAAATACCTGGCACAAGGCCAGCGGTGTGGCCATTCCCGGATTGCCGTTAAGGGGGGCGAACGGCACAGCAAATCTAGCCGACGTTGTTGCCGATAACGAAATTGCTAACGGGGCCTTTGCCGGATGGACGACGGTCACCGCCGATTCACAGGAAAATCCGGCGGTCTTTAATACCGGCAACTACGCCCCGGCCGGCTGGTATACATGGAATGGAAGCTCTTGGAACAATACGGGGAACGCCTTAAATCTTGCCGTGGGACCGGCGAATCTTGGATCGCTCGGCCTCGATAATAACCTCTATATGACGAACGTTGGCGCAGCCAAAATGCTGAAGACGGCCGGCGTCAATTCGCCTTCGATTGGGTACGACTTTTATGGATTTAATACGTACCAATGCCTCAATGAAGTTGGGCTGCGCCAAACGGGAGTTCTCTATGGCATCGGAATACAAAATATTAATTCGACAGACATTAACGAAACCGTCTTAAAGACGACCATTACGCCAGCACCATTGCCTTATGGCTGGAATGATGCGGATATCGGGTCTCCCCAATTTCCGGGCAATGGGGGCAACGCTGGATACTCGAATGGCACCTATGTGCTTACCGATTACGGGGATTCAATCGATAACTCCGCCGATGCGATCCACTACGCCTACACCACGCTTACTGGCGATGGCGTGATTATTGCACGCGTAGCTAGTCAGGCGGGTGTCGCCGGGTCCACCTTGGCTCGAGCTGGAGTCATGATGCGAAACACTTTGGACGCAGGCTCGGCAAATGTGCTGATGGGCATTACGCCCAGTGGCGGGGCTGTCTTTAGCTACCGGAGCACTCTCAACGGTGGAACGAATCATCCCTTTTACAGCGGAGTTACTGATCCATGCTGGGTTAAAATCGTCCGGGCGGGAAATAGCTTTACCGGTTACTACTCCGTTGATGCTGTGAATTGGATCCAGGCCGGAGCATTAACCATCACCATGAATAGCACCATCCATGTGGGCTTGGCTGGTGCCTCGTACCAACACGGTTTCAATATGCAGACTTCGTCGTTTGACAATGTCTCCGCATACGTTGCGGGCCTGACGATGCCTAATGGAATTTACAGGCTCGTGAATGCAAACACGGCTCAGGTCATTGCCGCCTACGGACAGGGTACCACCAATGGCACCCCGCTTGTCCAGTGGCCTTATGACGGCGACAAGGGCCAGCTATGGAATGTAACTTCCATGGGGAACGGCCAATACGAAATTACCGGCGTGCAAAGCGGTCTTTCGATGGACGTCGAAGGGATTTCGACAGCTCCCGGGGTGGCTCTTCAGCTCTGGGCTTACTGGGCCGGGCCCAATCAAACATGGACGATAACCGAGGAAAATCCAGGTTGGTATGAAATTGTCTCGGTCAATAGTGGCTTATCTTTGACGGTGAACGGCGGTTCCACGAACTCGGGGGCAACCATTGTGCAGGAGCCTTGGGCGCGAGGCGCTGATCAATTCTGGAGCTTTGAGGCGCCTTAGGATTATGCGAATGTGTTTACCACTGAGGCTGGTCGCACCACATAAAGTGACAGCTGGCCCTACTGCACTTAAGCTCGGCGCGGGCTCCGGTGTAACATTAAGTTGCATTCCTCTGAAACATAGGCTTAGATGTTTCATAGATAGAGGAGGAGCAGCATACAAACAATTATGGATAAGCCGACTAGCATGGAGGGCCGCAAAAATACCCCTACAATGCGTGAGGTGGCTCAAATCGCTGGTGTGGGTATCGCAACGGTTTCCCGTGTGCTTAATAAGTCGCCTTTGGTTGCCCCAGAGAAGGCGCAGCATGTCAGGAACGTCATGGCCGAGCTTGGCTATAATTGGGGCTCCATGAAGAAGCGACGCAGCAAGGCAAAAAGCCAGTCGTCTCTGACCCACCGGACCATCGGTGTCCTGCTGACGGGGAAGCGAAATCTGCAATGGGTGACCAACTGCGCTCCGGTTTATGCCTACGTTTTACATGGCATTGAGGTGGAATTGAGCAAACGCGGGTTTAATTGCCTCATTCGTCAAATTGCCACACCGGCAGATGCCGAGGTCCTCAATCAATCGCCCATCGACGCTCTTCTGGTGCTGGGGGGAGACGACGCGCAAGATTGGCGAGACATTTTGAAGCAGTATCCGTGCGTCAAGATGCTCGGCGTGCCGGCCAGTGATTGGTGCGATTGCATTACCTACAATAGTGATACCATCGGCTATCTTGCCGCGGACTATTTGTCTGCCCAGGGCGTTCGTCACGCTGCGGCCATTGGCTCATCGCAAAGCCCCGTATTCTCCCGCCGCAAACTTTCGTTCGCGCAGCACCTGGCGAGCTTGGGTTGCAGTTACACCGATCTCACGCATAACGAAATCATTCGTAATTTGCCGAATACGAACGTGGCCGATAAGAATGTGGTTCGCGCGTTGGTTCAGCGGCTCGTTAACGAAGTTTCACCCAAGCCGGAAGGAATATTCGTTATGTCTGACGTCATTACGCCCGTCGTTTACCAAGAATTGGAACGACAAGGTGTGATGCCAGGCAAAGACATCACCGTTGTCAGTTGTAATAACGAAAAACCGTATCTCGCCCCGCTGCATCCGCAACCGGCCGTCATCGACATTCGAGCCGAGGCAATTGGTCAGCAGGCGGTGGAGCGCCTCTTTTGGCGGATTGAAAACCCTGATGCGCCCAAGATGACCCTGATCATCGAACCCAACCTGATCTTGCCTCCGGTTGAGTAAGCGGGGGGTCGAGTCATGACTAATATTAATTAGTCTGGGCTGGTACTCCATTTGGCCGATTTGATGGCGACGTCTGTTGTAAAAATGTGGTAACTGATTTTGTTTTGGATGAGGTAGCTTTCGAGGGAGTTCGCGCTCCCATCCGGGGGAGCCCGGAGATCCGACGTATAATTTGTCGCGTTGGAAAACAGGGTATTGATCTTGGCCAGGAGCGCAGCGCTCCCCGTGTTACCCATCCGGATAGCCGATTCCTCGCTGATCGCGACAAGGGTGACCTGGACTACGGGCGGCAACTGGTTGTGCGTGTCAAAAAGTGGATTGGTCGAGTTGTAGAAGTTCGTGTTCGAATTATAGGAGTATAAGGGGGCAAGGCCTAGACCTGACGGGTCCTCCTGCGGGCTTAGCTTGGGCAGAAGGATAAGTGCGACGACGTTTTGGGCAAGAACATGGGCATCCGACGGTGTGGCGGTGAGCGGATCCGTATACCAGTTGGTGCCCGTATATGTCGGCGAGCCGTTGGGAAATGCCGTACTGGCGCAGGTGTACTTATAGAGGGACAGAGAGTCTGACGGCTCCATCATTTCCATCAAACGGAAACGATTTCCGGTGGGGGCGATGGCAAAGGAAGGGTACGAGCGGGGATCCGGCCCATATTCAATATAATAACCCCAAGTATTCAATAGGTTCTCCAATCCCTCGGAGGTGGAATTCGTGGAATACCCGAGTGGGGCCTGAAAAAAAACAGCATGAGTCGGTCGTGGATTTGCACCGGCTACAGAGGCAAGAGATGGCCCGCTGATAAAGCGGAGTTCCGATTGGCGTGTATAGCTAGAGGGAGTAAAGGTCGTACTATTGGCGGCAGTTCGGCTTTGACCGCTGCTATTGAGATAGTCCCAATAGGTATTGAGAGTTGCCTGGCTTAATCGTGACGTCACTGCGGCGAATGCGTCCCCAGAGTCCCGGTATTCTTCGGTTTTAGCTTTGTTATATTTCCACGCTTTGTTGGCCTGCGTGACCATGGTGGACATGAGCACCATCAAGATCAGCAAAATCACAAGCGAGACGAGAACTTCGACGAGGGTGAAGCTTCTGACCTCCCGCGTCCTCCGGCACCGTGGGCTTCTCTTCACTTGTTCTGTGAGACAAAGGTGGAAAAGGTCGAGATGGAGTTGGTTGCGCCGACGACCCAGAGGTTCTGCAAAGGTGCGGCGGTTTGAGTGGGCAGAGTAGCTCCGCCGGGATTGTTTGCGACTTGCACGGTCACGGTTGCCAGACACGAATTCGTGGTTGGCACGGACGTTCCACTTTGGGGAAGAACCGTTGCGGGAGTAATGCGAGTATTGACCTGATAGATGGCATTTTTGTACTCGGCCGAATTGATAATCTCATTTCCCGCATCATCAAAGTAGCGGACAGAATTGGTGAAGGATGGCGTGGCGGTTTGTCCTGACGGCGGGTTGGTCAAATCGCTGAAGTCGCTTTGCTGAGCTTCATTGATGACTTGCTGGGCAATTTGGGTGGTGATGGAACTTGTATTCGCGTTGTGGAAACTTACGGCGCCGACTCCCAAAAGGCCCATCAAGGTTATAAACGAAAAACTGACTACCCCCATAGCGATCATGATTTCCACCAACGAAAATGCCGATATGCGTACGTTTTGGGCCCGCGCTTGTTTACTGAACCAAAGTGTCCCAAGCGGAAGATGGGAAGCAGTCGGACTTCTCATTGATTTGATGTTAATTAAACGGGTTGTAATTGCAATAATGTGGCGGCAGAGCTAGCAATCCTGCGCATGGATAGAGTATATCGGGGAACTGAAACAAGCAAGAAAACTTTCAAAATTAAATCACTGGCAATAACGACATCCATTTTGGCAAATAATGCTCTTCAAGAAGCAAAATTAAGCGATGGAGAGCATTGAAACAAATGAAACTAAATTTATTTTTCGCAATTATTTTTTTGGGAATAGCTTGATAGCTGCTATGGTTGTGATAGAACTTTAGCTTGTTTCACCTCGTCGGCTTGGCGCTTAACATTGTATTTACACTCGTGTCGGTAACCAAATGAGCAAAGATCCTGGTATGGTGCGTTCAAAAGGGGTTCGTTTTCCTTCGGCGTACGGGAAGGCTTTTAGACGGCATGGATTCGCCTTGGTGCTTGTGCTGGGTTTCATGGTCCTCCTAACGATCGTTGTCATCGCCTATCTTCTCAGCGCAACGAACCAGAATTCCATCGCCCATAACGTCCAAAATACATCCGAGGGCAAGCGGCTTTCGGATGTAGCCGTGCAAATTGTGATGGGACAAATCCGGCAGGCGACCACAGGTGGTACGGCAATCGCCTGGGCTTCCCAGCCAGGCATGATTCGTACTTATGGCACAGGCAGTCTGAGCGCTGGCACTGCAGCGGCCTCGGGTAATCCGCTCGCTTATTACAAGCTCTACTCATCCGACAACATGGTCGTTACGGGGCAGAGTTTAACCAGCTACAATCCTTTGTCGGATGTGCCTACGGCACCTGTGGCATGGTGGAACGAACCTTCTTTCTTCACGGACCTGAATGCTCCTTCATTGTCGGCCTCGGGCACTCTTGAGTATCCCATCTTCGACCCGACTGCAGCCGAGGCCCCTGGAGCATCACCTAATAACCCGTGGGTGGCAGCTTCCAGTCTAAGCGCGAGTTTAGTGGAGGGATGCTCGATCTCGGCGGCCAACACCGGCACGGGTGCCGCACCAATCAATTATGATACGGGAACCGCGGGAACCACCCCGTCGGCCACCAATAATCCCGCGCCCATGCCGGTGAAATGGCTCTATATCCTGCGCGACGGAACCGTGACTGCTCCCACGGGGGTAGACAGTACGGGTCAGATTGCGAATTGGAACTCGGCCACCGATCCGACGAAGGTTCCCAGCGCCTCGAATCCCATCGTCGCCCGAATTGCTTTTTGGACCGACGACGAAACCTGCAAGCTGAACCTGAACACGGCGGCGGGAAATAATTATTGGGACGCGCCCATGTTTGAGGACGGCCTTGAGCTCGAGTTTTCGCGCTACCAGCCTGCCACCCACGAATTCACCCGCTATCCCGGTCATGCCTCGACGACCAGTCTTCTGCCCGTGCTCTGGAGTTACGGCGGCCTTAGTTCTCCCGATAATTTTCTGTTTCCTGGTTATGCTCCAAGCCAGGATGGGGAATCCTCGGCTCGCTTTGGCGTAAACAACGGAAATACTGCACAATTTCCCGGTGCCATCGTTGATCCGGTTCTCTGGGCCAACGCCAGTGCTTACTTCCAAGACCTGATGAACCTGAATCCCCGGACAGCCTGGGGAGGGTCCGAGGGCGGTAGCCAGAGCACTTTGGTCGCCGGGAACCAATCAGCTTCTCATTTCACAGTTGGGCACGCAGCGGTTGTACGCCTCCGTGGATGAAATGCTTTTCTCTCCACCGCGGATCAGTCGCGCCACGGCGAACACGAATCAGTTCACTTTTGCCAATACGGATATCAATAAGCTCCGCTTTTTCCTCACCACGACGAGCCGCGCGCCTGAGGTGAATATGTTCAACTTGCCAAAGGTCTCCATGTGGCCGGTGAATGATCCCACCGTCGGCAATCCGGTCAATCCCCCGGGAGGAGGGGGAGGAGTCTCGCACCAATCGCCCCTCGACCAACTGATGGCTTTCTGTATGACCATCGCCGGTAACGGTTATTACTTTACCCGGAATGACCCCACGGACCCGAACAATGATCTCACCACCGCGAACGGTGCGGCGGGGAGTACTCGCAACGTAACGCTTTATACTTATCTCAATACGCTGCTGAATCAGAATATCCCCGGTTTTGGGAACAGTTTTGCGAGCCGTTATGGCGCCTTGGGAAGCGAGCAAATTCTGACCGAATGTTTCGATTATATCCGCAGCACCATCAACCTGGTGGATGCCACCGGACCTTCCGCGAACCCCTTTCAATATGCTTTCACCACGCCGCCAGCCAATGTTAACAGCAATGTTGTCGCGGGCACCGGTCAGGTCGTGCCGATAAACTACGCCGACCCAAATAGTGGCAATATATACAAAGGACTCGGAAGGTTCCCCACCATCAAGCAGGCAGCCATCATGTTCATTGCCCGGGCGGCCAATCAGCCGCCACTGATGGTTGATTCGTCTGGCCATGTTATTGTCGGAACGGGTAACAGCGTGACTGCAAATCCGATGCATCCATGGGTGGGTGTGATGCCCACTTCCGGCCTTACCCGGACAGGGAGCGCAGGTTCCTATGCGATTAGCGGCATGCCCGCCAACACGGTTTATCCAACGATCAGTGGTCAGACCCATGCGGGCCTGCCCTATCTCACGACCATGGATCTGCTGACGGGGAATTTTGATACGGCCAATCCGCGTTATAATTCCGACGCTTACCGACGCTTAACGCGTACCAGACCCAAATGGAGGCTCTTTTCCTTCTCGACCTGGTCGACGTCGCGCCGGGCTTTGTTCCTCTGGGATTAAATTATACCGTGACGGTAACCGGTCTGAATAAGTTAACCTGTGACGGGAACTCCATGAATTTTCCCGCCAGCACTAGCCTGACGAAACTGTCTGTTTCAGCTATACCTGGAGAGATAGGGGATGGGCCCGCATATACGATCGGAAAAAATATTCAAACGATCGCCCGGTCGTGCGACGGCTCAGCGCAAAATGGCACCCTCATGTTCTATAGTGGTACGGCTTCTGGTCCTGCGCCTTTTACAAATAATCCCACCCTCGCCGGAACCAATGGGACCACGTTTCAATTTGCCGGGGGTACAGCCGCTGCGGGCGCAATTACCGTCGAGTTCACGAGCGCGACCGGTCAACAAATTCAGACCATCAAACTCAATTTTCCAAATGCAAACTTTCCGACGCCCCTGCTTCCGATTCAGCCTCCGGGAATATCGCCGTCAGCCGCGGATGCATTCAGCAACAATACAACACCCAACTTTCCTCCAACGACGGTATATGATCTGACCCCGAGCTGGATGCTGACCTTCGATTCGTCTGCGGCAAACCCTCTGAGTGCGACCCCTAATTATGGAGTAACAGGCGCGGCGTATTCTTATCCCACAGGCTGGTCACGACTGAATATGAAGTCTTCTGGTTCCAATAATGAGCCCGGCCCGCAGAACTTTTTCTTTATGCCGCAGTGGCCTTCCGTGTTGAGTACCGATACCACGGGCAATTATAAGCTGACGGCGGATACCATTCGTTCCGTGGAATGTGCGTATGGTGACGCCCGGGTCATCGCGGCTCTTTATAACGTGCCCGCCGCTTTCTTCGTGCCCCATAAATCCTACTTTGATACGACGATGCGCAGCGCCCATTCCTTCCGCGGCGATGGTTCCATTGCGCGCGCGTCCTATGATTCGTTTTGTCCAGGTTCAACGGCGGGTTACCTGACCAACGCGCGGACGGCAACGTCAGCCACTCCCGGTTCCGGTCTTTACTATGACAGTGCCGGCGCCAATTTTGGACTGCCATCTGGCACGACAACCGCCATTCTGAATCTCCCCCTGGCGATACCCCAGCCAAACACTGCTCTAGCCTCAGTTTTTCCCGAAGTCGCCAGTTCAACCGATTTTGATGATGTCGCTCCCAGCACCACGATCGTTGGGTCCGCTACAGCGACATGGAACAACCTCTTTGACAATACCGTGAACAACCCGGCCCCCAATAATTCCGTTCTTACGAAGGACTTCACCACCGTTTGGGCTAACGGGGGCGATTATGATAACGGCCCGAATCTTCAGGCCGATGGGCCTTATATCAACAAACCCGACGAGGGCGTTACCAGCACTCTCGGTACCACTTTCCCCGATTTTTTGGAGCAAAATTTCACGGCCAACGGATCCTCGCTCTTTCCGCCGAATCGCCAGGTTCCCTCTTCTGTTATGTTTGGTTCCCTGCCGGTATTCATGGATGTTAACGTTTCCAAGATGCCTAATCTCAGCACCCATAATTCCATTACGCCCAACACCACGGGAATATATTTTTGGAGAACATTACTATTTTCCCCTAATCCCAATTCACAAACGCATCTCTCTGCTCTAACCCAGTGGCCGAATTCGTCCAACAACTACAGCTATACGCCCAATCCTCCTGATTTTGCCTTTTTGGATTTTTTTAACATGCCGGTAGTGGAACCTTACGCCATCAGCGAGCCTTTTTCGACGGCGGGCCGGGTGAATATGAATTATCAGATGGCTCCCTTCACCTATATTAAGAGAGACACGGCCGTGCGCGGTGTCCTGAGATCAACCTTTGTTGCAGCCGTTCCGGATAATTGGATGCAGTACTATAAATCGGCCCAGGGGTACGGCGGCGCCCCCACCTTCGGCGATGGCGGTGGTGCCTACGACAAGGCGGCGGCTGGCTCGGGGTACTTCAATTTTCGTTACCCAATCAATCCGACGCAGACGCTCCAGCAATTTGATACGAGATTTAACGGAACTAGCGGTGTCGGCGGCGACATTTTTCACTCACCATCGGAGATTTGCTCCATCTGGCTTTACCCGGGCACTCAGCCTTCCGCCACGTTCCCGAGCGCTCCTGCCGGCGGTCAGACTTCGACTCCTCTTATCACAGATACCGCGGGGAGTACGACTAACATCCAAAACTGGTGGTATGGGAATCCCGGCGTAGATTCGCCGCACGCCAATTTGACGAACAGCCGCAAATCGCTGACGGGTGACAATATGCGGGAGAGGCCTTATGCGACCCTTTATCCGCAGCTGACCACGAAGTCCAATAGCTATACCATCCATTACCGGGTGCAGGTGTTGAAAAAGATCTCTGCAACGCCGGCAAACGAATGGATCGAAAATCAGGACCAGATTTACAGCGAATACCGGGGCTCGAGTTTGGTCGAACGCTACATCGATCCGAACAACCCGAAGCTCCCCTCAAACGATTTTGCGACTGCTTTTGCGGCCAATCCCGCAACAGTACCAGTTATGGATACTATATTATAATTACCACGTGCTCAGCGTAAGGAAATTTTCACCATGATCCTCCGTGGATTTGGTGGCCATTGAGGCGACAAAAATGAGAAGGCATGGCACCGGTCCCGGCTTTAGTCTGATCGAGCTACTCGTGGTATTGGCGATCGTTGCGATCGTTTCCGCATTTGCCATTCCGGCGATTATGGGGGCGCTACAGAGCTCCAGCCTTACCTCGGCGGGAGACGAAGTCTCGGCGATGCTTTCCCTGGCGCGGCAGCATGCCATGGCTCGCAATTGCCAGGTGGAGGTGCGTTGGTATCAATTCGCAGATCCCAGCTTTCCGGGTGAGGTGGCTGGTTCTCCATCCACGGGACACTTCCGTGCCATGCAGGCTTTTGAAATTAATGTGTCCGGTACAGCAGTCGAATTTACGAAAATGCAGCGATTGCCGGCGGGCATCATCATGGATGCAGGCGCAACTCTCTCTTCATTATTCGGTAGTACCTTCGCCACCGGCAGTCCCCAAACAATGCCGATTCCCATGGCGGGGACGTTCTATAATTATTGCGCCTTTCGATTTCTCACGGATGGTTCGACGAATATTTCGACTATAAGTTCGGGAAGCACAGCAGGGCCGCCATGGTTTATCACCCTCCACAGTCTGAACTATGGAGATAATCTCGGGGCACCCCCAAAAAACTATGTCACGATGGAAATCGATCCGACAAATGGAATTGCAGCGATCTATAGGCCCTGAGGCAAGCACTTCTGGAATTTCGTGAGCTTCGATCTGGTGGCTGGGATTATGAGGTAGCCGGCCTTTTCGTAACCTTTAGTTAGAAGCTGACGTGATAAAAGTGTTAAAGGAATGGGCCGGCAGAGCGGGTTTGATCATTTTGCCATTAAAAATGATAGACACGGCCAGATCTTTATCGCTGTTATTTGCCAGTTCCAAGACTGTCTCACCGTTCGCATTCGTAAAAGCAACGTTTTCCTCGTAGTTACCATCTGTGAAGATTTTGTACGCGCCGGGATTTATATAATAGCTAAAGTGTTTGAAAAGGTAATACTGCGGATTGTAAGTGATGCTGCGCGTGACTTTGTTGACCACGATCGGTGAACATTGCCTCCAGTTGTTCGTGCTTCGCCCGGTTTGGTCCAGAACCATATTCCAGAGCATGTAATAGCTTACGCCATAGTCAAAATAGGTCTTCATCAAGTCAAACTGTGATTCTGCATAATGCCAGTTGTTTTCTCCGTTTCCGCACATCGTTTCGCTTTGCATTAGAGGTATGTCCGGATGCTCTTGATGGACACGCAGACAGGATGTTTTCGCATACCATTGAAATCCGATTCCCTTGATAAATGCCAAAGCTGCGGGATCGTCCACCGTCGGAGTAACGTAGGAGTAATCGGGATTTGTCAGCGTACCGAGCCAGATTTCGCAATTGAGGGAGTCGGCGGCGAATTTAGGCCCAAGATGATCTTTGATAAAGTCATGAAGTTGCACGCCATTCCAGAAACAGGAGGGGTAGTTGGGCCGTTCCGTGGGTTCGTTCTGGGGCATAACCATAAATATATTGATGCCCTCCTTTCGGTAGGCTTGGACATATTTCTCGAAATAGAGTGCCAGAGCATCGAACGTTTTGCTGTCCGATTTGATGAACCCGCTGAGAAGGAGGTTGTTGTTCTTCATCCACGCGGGGGGAGACCAGGGTACGGCCCAGAGCTTTAAGTCCGGCCTTATTTCCATCGCCGCTTTGATGTAGGGAATCAATTCCTCCTTGTCCCGATCAATGCTGAAATGTGCCATTTGGTAATCATCTTTCGAATCGTCCAAGGAATAGGAATTCAAGGCATAGTCGCTGGCGCCAATGGGGGTGCGACAGACATTCAGCTTCAATCCGTCGTTGGGATCAAAGAGGGCCTTCATAATGCCCGTTCGTTCTTCGTCCGATAAGACGAGCATGGTGTCCCAGCCTTTTTCGTTAAAGCATCCACCCCAACCGATAATTTGCTGCGCCTTTTTGGTATCATTCACCTGAACGTAGAGTGTTTTATCTTCATCCCAAGGAACGGGAGTTAGTTGTCCCTTGTCCACCCAAGGCTCACTGCTCGTCGAGCATCGCCATGATATGGAGCCAGCGTCGGCAAAGGCGTGGGAGCCAAGCCAGATGTTCGTGAGAAACAGGAAGAGGCTCCCCAGCGTGAGGTGGAAATGATTTGAATTCATAATACTATGCCAGATTTCAGGGACAGGCCTAGGGTGGTGATGGCTAAAATTTGATGTACTTTCCGAACTGAACAAATTGTGGTTTTGTGACTGGTGCCGTGAAAAAAATGTCACTGGGTTTGCTGACATTGAGGAGGTTTCCAAGCCTAGGAGAGCTCCTGAAAATAATGAAACAAAATGGAAAGTAAAGAGATTTTCCTTCAAGAATTATGAAATATCCTTGGCTACTCCGAGAAAAATCCTAATGATGAGATCGATATCCGGCTGCATGAAACATGTTGCTACCTCTCAGCGAATAAAGAGCGAATTTAATAAAGTGATGGAAAAATGATCTTCAAAGATTTACCTGGAACTTGAAACTTTGAAGTTCCTGTCGTCCTCTCATGAATAAGCTCCTTCACGGCGGCGATTACTCTCCGGAACAATGGCTGCGATATCCCGGCATCCTTGATGAGGATTTTCGGCTCTTCCGATTGGCCCGGATCAACGCGATTACCATCGGCGTTTTTTCCTGGGCCGCTCTGGAGCCGGAAGAGGGCCGCTACGACTTCGGCTGGATGGACGATATTTTCGAGCGGGCCGCACGGGACGGCATGGCTGTGATTCTCGCCACACCGAGTGGCGGCAAACCGAACTGGCTCGCGCAGCGTTATCCCGAAATACGGCGCATGACGAAAGCCGGTGTGCGCGATCCGCAAATGCTACGCCATAATCACTGCCTTACCTCGCCGGTTTATCGCGAGAAAGTCCACGGCATCAATTCCCGGCTGGCTGAGCGTTATGGCAAGCATCCGTCCCTTGTCTTGTGGCATCTCTCGAATGAATATGGCGGCTATTGTTACTGCCCGCTCTGCGTGGGGGGATTTCAAGAGTGGCTGAAGGCCCGCTATGGCTCGCTTGATGCCCTTAACGAAGCTTACTGGGCACGTTTTTGGAGCCATACCTACACGGCGTGGGAGCAGGTTGTTCCCATCGATGAATCCGTGAATGGGTTGATTCTCGACTGGAAGCGCTTCATGACCCACCAGTGCTGCAGCTTTATTCGCAATGAAGCGAACCCACTGCGGGCTCATAGTCCGGATATTCCCGTTACGACCAATCTCATGGGAAATTTCGACGACTACAACTATTGGGAGTTAGCCCGGGAAATCGACATCGTCAGTTGGGACAGTTACCCCTTGTGGCATGCGACGAATCCCGCCTTCGATGAATCTCAGCAGGGTATCGTGACGGCGTTCCAGCACGATTGCTTTCGCAGCATGAAAGGGGGCAAACCCTTTCTCGTCATGGAGACGACGCCGAGCCAGCTCAACTGGGCGCCTGTCTCTCCGCTGCGCCGCCCGGGTGTTCATCGCACGAATGGACTGCAGGCGGTCGCTCACGGTTCGGACTCGGTCTGTTACTTCCAGCTACGGAAGAGCCGGGGCAGCCGGGAACAATGGCACGGGGCGGTGATCGACCACGCCGGAAGTGCCGAGACACGTGTTTTCCGCGACGTGGCGGAACTCGGTGCGACGCTGGAAAAAATCTCGGGTGTTCGCGGGAGGGAGTGTCCCGGCCCGGGTAGCAATCATTTTTGATTGGGAAAATCGCTGGGCCATCGAGGGCGCGGGTCTTCCACAAAATCAGCACAAAGACTATGTTGAAACCGTCATTTCTCACTACGAGCCTTTCTGGCGGCGTGGGATTTCTGTTGATATCATCGACGGCGAGGCGCCGCTCCAAAACTATGATCTCGTCGTCGCCCCCATGCTTTACATGTTGCGCGGCGATCAGGCGGACCGATTGACCCGGTTTGTCCAAGCTGGGGGCACGCTCGTGGGCACGTACTTGACCGGTCTGGTCGATGGCACGGGTCTCGCCTTTTTGGACGGGATGCCTGGCCCGCTGCGAAAAGTTTTCGCCATCTGGGTGGAGGAATTTGACGCGTTACCCGATACTTTCCGGCGGCAAGTGGTGGCATCGGGATCGAAGACGTGCGGCCTTGTTGGCACTTACGAAGCGCGGCATTCCTTCGACCTGCTCCATGTCGAGGGCGCCGAGGTCCTGGCAACTTACGGCGACGACTTTTATGCGGGCCGGCCTGCCGTGACGCGGAATGCCTTTGGGAAAGGGCAGGCTTTTTACGTCGCCTCCCGCAACGACGACCGATTTCAAAGCGATTTTTTCGGCCATCTCGCCGAAGAGCTTGCGCTGCCCCGCGCACTGGCTTCTCAACTGCCTGCGGGAGTCACCGCCCATGCGCGGATAGCCGATGGTCAACGCTATGTCTTCGTGTTGAATTTCAAGGCCGCTTCCGCCGGACTGGATCTCGAGGACGATTCCTGGACCGATGCCGAAACAGGCGAGATTCAACCGAGGATGGTCGAACTCGCTCCCTTCGGCTCACGAATTTTCCGTCAACCCAGCCCAGGATAAAATATGCGAAAGTCAGCGTTTCCGAATCCAGCGTCGCCTGCATAAAGTCACCCTGATCTTTTGCATGACTGGGTGGGTTTTCGTGAATCCATTCGCGGCCACGGCCCAGGAGCCGACAACTCTGAAAGATGCCTATGCTCCAATCTTCGCGATCGGCGCCGCAATCCCAAGTCCTGATTTAACAGAGGGAGAGCAAAAACTGCTGCTTGCCAACTTCACCAATATCACTCCAGAAAATTGTATGAAGCCGAGTCCGACCGAGCCGGAGGAGAACAAATATTCCTTTGCGGAAGCGGACGCACTCGTAGATTTCGCACATCGAAGCGGCTTGAAAGTCAATGGCCATTGCCTCGTATGGGATGACCAGTGTCCCAACTGGTTTTTTATGGCGAACGGCCAGCAAGCATCCCGGGAGATTGTGCTCAAGCGCATGGTCGACCACATTACCAATGAGGTCGGGCATTTCAGAGGTACCGTTTCAAGTTGGGACGTGGTGAACGAGGCGATCAATGATGGTCCTGGATATCTGAAGCCGACCCGATGGCTAAAAAGTATCGGCAGCGACTACATTGCCCAGGCGTTTTCAGCCGCAGCAAAAGCTGATCCTCAGGCAGAGCTTTACTATAATGACTACAGCATAGAGAAACCCATCAAACGCGAGAAGGCTTTGCGACTGATCAGGGACCTGAAAAAGCAGAATATTCGGATTGATGGTATTGGCATCCAGGGCCATTGGAAGCTGGATGAAGTCCCGTACAAGGACATAGAGGATTCGATCATTGCTTTCCACAACGAGGGCATCAAGGTGATGATTACGGAGCTTGACCTCGATGTGGTGCCGCGAAAAACAAACGGTGCGGATGTGGCGGCGCATGAACAAGGTGCTGAAGATCCTTACTTGAATGGCTGCCCGGCCGAAGTACTTCAGCGTCAAGCGGATCAATATGCACGGCTGTTTGAGCTATTTCGCAAGCATGCCGACAAAATCAGCCGGGTGACTTTTTGGGGTCTTGATGACGGCCGAAGCTGGCTGAACTATTTTCCGCAACACCGTACGAACTACCCACTGCTTTGGAGCCGCGATTTGAAGCCGAAGCCCGCGCTTGCGGCGGTATTGGAGGCCGGGCGTTAGTTGGCGAAGGGTTGAACGCGCCTGCGCCAACTCCTTTCGCACGCGTCCCGGTTTTCCGCTTATCAGCCGCCATGGCGGCATCCGAATAATTATCAAACTCTCCGCGAGTCGGTGGAGCAATTTATACCCTTGCCGGTATTGGCCGGCCTGGTGCTCGATTTCAGTATGGCGGGTTGGCCATGCAAGTTGCCGGGCGAATGGCGGAACTTACCACGGGCAAGGAGTGGGAAACGCTATTTATCGAAAAAATAGCGTGTCCTTTGAAGATGACGAACACGTTTTTTACGCCGGTCGACGGAGGAACCGGTCACAATAGCATGTTGGGGGGGGGGCCGGGGTACGCTCCAGAATTACGGAAATTATGGAGAGAGCAACTCAACAGCAAGGGGGATGATATTCTTATTAGTAGCCCCGTTGGGCGGGAACTGATCCGTGGATGGACAAAACAAATCGTGTATTGGGTATTCCACACATGTCAACCTGGAGCAAGGCTTCGAAGGACATTCAAAGCCTTTTTTGGTCACCCTGCCAGTGCGTCAAATTCTCGACGTACCCATAAACAACAATAGCGAAAAATAGGTGATCCTTTTCCTAAGCGACGAGGTGGAAGCATATGTTTCAGAAACAGATGTTTTGATTATTTACTCTTGACGGAATGCCATGTAGACCCGAAAATCTGATAGCTTCCACATTGAAACATAATGAAACAATCAGTTCCGTCTTTACGCATTCTTTCGCGTAAATTAGCGGGGGAAGCTCCGAAGCTTGGGGCATGAACTTTATTCACAAGATATCGGCCAAGGTCAGCTCGCCAAAGCCAAGCATTTCTGCCGCGATGGTCGGCGGGCTGCTTCTTTTTTCGTTGAGCCTTTGTCATGCCGATGTGACCGGGCGTTACGTGAGAGTAGAAAATCCGACGGCTGGACTGATGGCCTGGCGGCAGATCGAAATCTACAGCAACGGCCAAAATATTGTGGCCAAACATCCGGAGATGTTTTCCGGTACCGTCTATCCCGATCACAATATCAAGACGGGCGACGGTGCCGAAATGACCGACGGCGTAACGGATACCTCTGCGAGAGGGGTCTATTTTCCTGCTTCTTTGAAAGAGACAGACTTGAACCCATGGTTCGAGGTTGACCTCGGACGAGCGTTCCCCTTGGGAAAAATCGTTCTCTATGGGGCTAGCTATCCGGAGCGGCAGTATCTGGACAAGGGAAACAGGGTCATCACGATACTGGACAACGATCGACATGTCGTCTGGACATCGAAATGGAATTATTATGATAAGAATAAATACCCCGGCGGGGTTTTTACGTTTGCACCTTCGATTGAAGAGACAAACAGTAATCCTCTCATAGGTCGGACAGTTTCTGAAGGCACCGGTTCGTGGATTGCAATGGGATGGTTGCTTGATGCGGAGCAGGTTCAGCCGCCGCCGGATGCGGAGAAGCGGATGGAACATTTCGCCGCGCGCAATTCTCCGGCTGAAATCGAGAAATTAGCCCGGGATTTTTTCTCCGAGCTCGACGATACAGTTCCCGAACTTGCCGGGGCCCGGCAGCTTTACGCCGAAGGCAAGTATCAGGAAGCCCTCGACTCTTGGAAGGAGTATTGGTTTGCCAAGATGAAGCGGTTAAACCGGCACGCGGGAGTCCACACCGAATATTCCAGCTATGCAACCCAGGGCGATGACCTGGTTAATGGACTAATGGTGACAATATCGGCGAGGGAAGCTCGTGCTGTGCGTTATATCCCCGGCCAAATCCCCTGGATCAACCTGCCCAATCCTTCAGATGAATCTGCAATGGATGCGGCGCTTTCTGACTGCGAACAAAAAGCACAGGTGGGAAAGGTAACGCGGCCCTTGTTGGAGGCTTACTCGCGCAATCCTGATCCCAAATACATCAAGACCTGGGCGGATGTGATGGATGATTGGTCTCTTAATTTTTTCAACGATGCGGAAAAAACACCGTATGAGGTGGAAAATCTCTTCACCTTCGATCCATGCAACCAATGGGGCGACATGATGGAGGATATGTCAGATGCGGCGGTGACGCATCCCGAGTTGGTGAAACTGATGCCTGCGTCCACCCTGGCGCGGGTTCAACTGCTTGCTCTCCAAAAATACAGTTCGGCATGGTGGTATCAGAATCGTTATACCACCTTTATTCATATTAGCAGCGGACTTTGTGCGTGGGATATCGTTTTGCCCTATATCATGGAATTCCGATCCGGCCAGCGGGCCATGGTTGAATGGAGGCAATCGATGGAGCGGTATATGACGATGGCGACCGAGCCCGATGGCTCGCCCACCGATATTGGCGATGAGGGACATATGGAATTCGCTCCGCAGCTAGGGTTTCCGGTGGGGCGTTTGGAGGCGACCGATCCAAAGCCGGACTGGTATACTCCTGGCTGGCGCAACCGATTTATGGCTTGGGATGATAACTCATTCAAATATTTCTTGCGCCATCCCTCGCCCGGTGGTTATGACCATCGAACTGGGGTGGCGTATCGCCCTGAAAGATGGACCAGCACAACCCAACACTATACGACGAGCCATATTTACCCGTTCAAGCCGCCGTTTATCAGTCGCGATAAAGAGATATATTCCATTCCGGAAGTTCGCCGAATCCTCGATGCGCTGGGGCATGTCTCAACGGGACGTCCTTTTACTACTGATCCTGCACTAGCGCCGGTGATCGCAAAAGAGCAGCAATCTCACGATGATATCGTGGCTCTGCTTGGAGCGGATAAACCCGGGCCTCCTCATATTAACTCCGACTGGATGCCCTATACCGGATCTTATTATTTCCGGAGTGGATGGAATGATAACGATGCGTTTCTCTCGATGTTGGCGGCGGGATCGCGGGGTGGATCATCCAGTCTTTTTGGGGGCGACCGAAGGCCGCAATACACCAGTTTCTGGAACTACGACTATAATTTCCCTTTGTTTTCCGGTGATCCCATTTACGTGGATGGCTTGCCGCCGCAGCAGCTTTATGGACATTTCGATACATGCAAGCCCGGCACCAAAATTGACGTTTTAACTGGTGCCGAACAGAAGCCCGCGCCCTTTCGGTGGTTGAGCAGCGACCTCTACTCCTATGGTGAGGCCATTTTCAACGGCGCTTACCAGCAGCCGCCCGATTTCCAGGGACCGTGGGATTATCGGCTGAAAATGAATCCGCCGGGTCCGGCGGTTACGGGGGTTAAGAATTCCCGCCAGATTCTACAACTGAGAAATAGCCGACTCTTCATCATCACGGACACGATTGCAGGCTCCGATCTGTCGACTCACACATTTTCTGTCGGTTACAATCTGGCTCTTTCATCCAAGAGCGAAGGGGCTCCTAAGCCGCTAGCGCCGGATCAACTTCAGATCGATGAACAGAATGAGATCCTTCGCGCAAATAATCCGGATGGTCCCTCGGTCTCGATTTACCAGTTTTCCGATCAACCGATCCACTACCAAAAAGGCCCTGATGCCAGCCTGGATTACCAAGCCTATGCGCCGAGGCTGGGGTCCTCCATTGGCATAGCCAATCAACAGATCACTGCATCGTGCACAGACAGTTCAGAATTAAAATTAGTGACTCTGGTATGCTCGCGGGATCGGAAAATAAATGAACGAATTGCCTCAACCCAGCCGTTCAATGATAACGGAATCGTTGGATTTCACGCCACGTTGGTGGATGGCAGTCAGATTTGGTATTTATCCGCCCCTGCCGGAGGCGCGAAACTTGATTGCGGGCCTGCATCCGCCCAAGGCGAGGCGCTCCTGGCGGTAGTCGATAATAAAGGTCTGAGTGGCATCCTGCTCGGAGGAAGCAGCCTCTCTTTGGGAGGTCAAGGTGTGACCCTCAAAAATCCCGACGTGCAGTTTTCGGTATCAGGAGGTGAAGTTAAAACTTTGGGAATATACACGCCAATTGATCCGGTGAGCTTCGAGCCCAACCGCAATACATTTGCCGACTCGGAAACGGTGCAGATGAGCAGTAACACCCCTAATGTTGAGATACACTACACGACGGACGGATCTCAACCGACAGCGGCTTCGCCTCTCTACAAGGGGCCAATCAAAATTACGGAAAGCACCGAATTTGCCGCGCGGGCCTATCGGGTTGATTCGCCAGGCAAACCTATGGATGCAGACGATTTCGAAATTAACGGCACCAAGTTTACGGAAGCGACCTACGGATGGTTTTACAAAAAGGCCCTGCATCCGGCCCTCGATCTCTCAGAAAAAGATCTACAACAAGGCTTGAACTACGATTACCTGCAAGCTCCGTGGTGGAAACTTTTTGCAAGCGAACACTGGTTGCCCGCGGAAGGAGGGGGTGTCGTGAATCGAGAAATGGATTTATCTAAAATGCCAATCGGTACCCCATACGGAGTTCGATTTAGAGGCTATATAAAAATCCCTGGTGACGGGGCGTACACTTTTGAAGCGCCGCAGGAATTCACCTCAATGGAAAATGTGCCTGGTTATGACTTGCGGGTCTATGTTGATGGAGAAGAATGGTATTTGACCCAGTGGTGGCACGGACAAGGCACGTGGACGATACCTTTAAAGCAGGGTTTTCATGAGTTCCAAGTCGACTTTGCTGACGCACGGACCAATCCCTGGCGTAAAACTGGCATGTGGAATTATTACCCACGGCCATGGGTGATTCATAAGGGCAATCCGAGTGATATTCTCATTTCAGGCCCCGGTATCGAACATTCCAGAATTCCGGCAGAGTGGCTCTATCGCAAAGGGGAACCACGCCTATATGCAGATGAGAAGATACTGGTCGATTCGAGAACGGAGTTGAATTGTGATTGGAATAAAAGAATTGATGCGTCCCTTGCCGGCGTTACGGATTTGTATTTTAAGACGACTGGCGAAGCGAAGGACGTATTCGCCGGGTTGGCGTTTGTCGGGGCCGACGGAACGAAGGTGACCTTTGGCGATGTTAGTTCAGGGGCCGTCAGAAATACGGATAAAAACGTGCTCATCGTTCATCTGACCAAGCAATTTGATCATCTTACAGGAGTCCTGAAGCTGCCGGACGGGCAGAATGCAGTTATCGGGTCTTCGAGTTAAAAGAAACAATACAATGGACTTATTATGCCTGTAGTTGACCTGCCATTAGACAAGTTATTGACCTACCAGGGATCCAATCCCCAGCCGGAGGATTTCGACGAATATTGGAAGACGTCGGTTGCGGAGCTGGATTTGGTGGACCCGCAAGTCGAAATGCGTCCCAACTCGTCCATTGGGGCTGCTAATGTGGAGTGTTTTGACCTCTATTTTACCGGTGTGGGTGGCGCTCGCGTTTATGCGAAGTATCTGCGGCCTCGGGAAAGAAGTGGGCCCTGTCCTGCCCTTCTGGTTTTTCATGGTTATACTGACCGTAGCGATAACTGGACCCATTATCTTTCCTATGTCTCCGAAGGTTTTTGCGTCGCCGCGCTTGATTGTCGCGGACAGGGAGGGCTGAGTCAGGACGTGCTCCAAGTCAAGGGAACCACGCACCGTGGACACATCATCCGGGGACTTGATGATCCTGATCCCAAGAATCTTCTTTTTCGATTCATTTATTTAGATACCGCTCTGCTGACCCGGATTGTTGGAAGCTTTCCTGAAGTCGACGCGGAAAGGCTGGCTGCGACCGGTGTTTCACAGGGAGGAGGACTCACGTTGGCTTGTGCAGCCCTTGTGCCTCAAATCAAGTACATCGCACCGGTCTATCCCTTTTTATGTGATTACAAGCGAGTCTGGTCCATGGACCTAGGCGGCGAGGCTTACGCGGAAATAACCAAATACTTCCGTCATTTTGATCCTACACACCAGCGTGAACAAGAGATCTTTACGAAATTGGGTTATATCGATATCCAACATCTTGCCTCAAGGATCAAGGCCAGGACGCTATTTTCGGTTGGGCTCATGGATACTATTTGTCCACCATCTTCTCAATTCGCGGCATACAATAAGATGCAAACGGAAAAGGAACTGGTGATTTATCCCGATTTCGGACATGAAAATCTACCCGGAAACCCCGACCGAATCTTTCATTTTATGATGGGTGTTAAGCACATTAACGATAGACACACTAACTAAAGGACCATGTCCCAGATATCCTTAGTTCAAGATAAAAGGGGGACGATTAAAATCCCCCGTTTGGGCTTTCTTTTTGGAGCTATACTGCTGCATCTAGTCGTTTTTCTGATGGTAGCGACTTGGGTTATTTTCCCCGCATTTCATCCACCTACGGAGGATTTTAACAAGACGTATCTTCCACCTTCAGCGCCTCCGCCTCCGCCACCTCCTCAGATGGAAACGATGCATGTTCCCACGACGCCCGCGCCCACTGCTCCGACGGCGATCATTGCGCCGACGGCGACCCCGGCTTTCAATATTCCTCCGCCGGATATCACCTCGTCATCGACCCCGGTCAGCGTACAGGACAAGATGACGGAAAAAGTCGTGACGCCGTCGAATTCGATCTCCGTAGCCCGGTTGGATAAGATTATGGATACAGAAAAGAGCTGGGGACGGGATCGAAATAATATCCTCGAGTCCAACAGTGATCCCAGGAATATCACCGCCAGGTTTCCAGTTTACGTCGCCGCTTATGCCGATGGCGACTGGGATTGCAACGTCCACTTAAACGCAAATGGAAAGATCGATGCAGGCAGCCTGCCTGATCTGATCGCGAAAATGAACGAATGGAGTCAGGGCCATATCACAGGCGAGGTAGAGCCCACTCCTTTGGACATTGGTGGCCCTGACCTCCTCGATAAAAAGCCGCCCTTCATTTTTTTTACAGGGCATAAGGACTTTGTCCTAACCGATCAGGAAATCCAGAATCTTCGGGATTATCTCCAAATCGGAGGGGCGATCTGGGGAGACAATGCTTTGGCCGGACGAGGGTCTCGTTTCGATGTGGCATTTCGGAGGGAAATGAAACGAGTGGTGCCCGACCTCGACAAAAATTTTGAACCCTTGCCCTTAACTCATGATGTTTTTACCAAGAGTTGGTTCCCCATTTCAAAAGTTCCGGAGGGCATGGATTATTTCGACGAGCCCTGGGAACATCTCGATATCGACGGAAAACTTGCGATCATCTACACGCCGAATGACTATAGCGATCTAATGTGCATGTACATTTTGCCCGGAGATACACAAATAGGCCCGGGTTGGTCTGACCCAGCTTCAGGCACAACGTTATTTACGTTTGATCTCTTTAACCTCAATGGTGATTTCTTTCATAATTTTACGCTGCCGAGCTGTCTAGCCGCCCATCAATTGGGTATGAATATTATTGGCTATTTGCTCGTACGGTTTGATAAGGATTTGTTGCTGAGTCCCTAGGCGCACAGGCCCAAGAATTGAGAGTGAGTTATCACTAGTGCGCAGGGGCTACAAATGAATCCGCGCTTTACGAATGGTAATCCGGCACCAGGTTGCCCTTGCCGTTCTTTTCCCAGCGGAAGGTATCCGAGGTTTTAATGGCGGTGGCATTCCAGGTTCCTTTCGCGAAAGTGGAGGCTTTGAAAACGCAAATGAGAAATGAAACAAATTGCTTACATCTTTGAAACAGAAGAAATAATGGCTTGGGAATCGGCCTGCCGTAAATTTTAATTTTGGCCCCTTAACAGCACGAGCAACAAAAATTTAAAGAAAAAGATCGCAACTTTTTCCACAAGGTTGCGTTGAAACAATAGTGAAAAAGTATGACAATTGTTTGGAGTATGCCATCCACGCCTTTGCGATAGTCGCCGCCACATATCTCATCCCTACCGCAGATCTGACGGCAGACAATACGGCTGGAGTGTCTAGCCTGACTTCTCCGAAGATGGAGGCGCCCAAATCGCCGGCTTTACTGGAGCAGACGGCCAAGGACCTCTTCGCCCTGACTTGGGTTGCGGACTGTGACCCTCGAATTTTGGCGGGCGACGGTCGGCTGGGGAGGCTTAAAAAAGTCCGGGATGCACTCGATGCTAAAGATTGGGCAGGCGCCTTGGAGACATTCAAAGAATGCACCTTGGAAAAATTGCGCCTCAGCGACGGACCCAACGGCTTCGGAATGACATCCGGCAGGCTCGATCCGTGGTCCGTGGGTGAGCCCCGATGGAAATGGCGCCATCAGACCTTGGTTTCCGACAGCAACAGGGCGGAGACCTTGAGGCGAGCCGATGATCTCCTTAACGGAATCGTCATCGACGGGGTCAATGTCGATGGCGCCGTAAATAAGGATGCCCGCGTGTCCATTGGTAAGCCAGGTGCCATTGACTGGAAGGCGGCCTCAGCTTCCGCGACACGTCAGGGGGATGAAGACTGGCCGTGGCGTATCAGCGCCTTCGATCCGTTGCTAGGAGCTTATATTCTTACGGCGGACCGCAAGTATCTGGACGCTTGGGCCGCGTACGCGGATGACTGGGCGACGAATCAGCGGGATGGCCTTCCCGAAATCGGGATCGACATGGGGGATCGCTGGGGAAATTCCTGGGAGATCGTTACGCTTTTCCGCTATTTCCGCGGTATTAGCGTGATTCCGGGCGGCATTGACCTCATTCCGGCCGATACCTATGCCCGGGTGATGACGCGGTTGGTACACGAAGCTCTTCCCTTAACTCTGTTCTATCATCAGGCGAACATGACGAATTGGACGGACGTCGCTGTCCCGCAGCTCATCGATATTGCTTTCCTACTCGACGAATACAAATGCGCCCCGCAGGTCTTGCGCGAGGCGTTGCGTGATTTGGAGTTGATTACCCCGTTGCGGCATAATCCCGATGGAGTGGACGTCGACAACACCTTCGGCTACTGGAATCAATATTTGCTCGGCGCCATGGGGGCGCGGGAACGTATCGCCGACCGTCTGCTCATTCCCGATGATCTCGCTCCACCGTGGGATCAGGAATGGCGAAAATCTTTCGACCAGATGAGATGGTTCGGACAACTAAACGACGAGATGCAAATCCGGGCACGCTTTGCCTTTGCCAATGTAACTCCCGACGGCGAGGTGCCCATCGGTGCAGGGCGCGTGGGTCATCGCAAGCAGGATATTGATGACCGGGCGAAAGCCTATGCTTCCGAGTTGGCAACATTTCCCAGCTTACAACCCCTCTTGGCTTTTCAGCAAAAACACATACCGCCTGGGTTTACATCAGAATGCTTTCCCGTCTCCGGCTACTTTTATCAACGAGCAGGATGGAAGCCCGGGGATCCCTACCTCTTTATGCAATGTTCAACTGTGCCAGCGGTGGGGTCCATCGGCCGCCGTAGCGCTAACGCCATCGGTATCGGTGCGTATGGCGCCGATCTGCTCGAAACTGGAGAAAATGGGCCTTATGATCCGCCGCGCTCACCCTTGTTAGTGGATGGACAGGAGGGCTGGATATCCGCCGCGTTTCTACCGTGGGAACATCGAGGACTGATGGGTGGGGGAGATAACGGCCCAGGGCCGGTGAAAGAAGCTCCTCCCTGGCGTTGGCATGCTTCGGATCGGTTTGATTTTGCCGAAGGATATTATACCGCCGGATACGGCAAGCAGCCTCGGATCAACGGCGTCGAGCATCGGCGGCAGGTCTTCTTCGTTCGTCAGGCAGGGTTATGGGTGGTAGTTGATCGCGTTCGTAGCAGTGTTCCCCACGATTATCGGCTTGATTGGCGGTTTCCCATCGGCCCGGGAAAAGATAAAGTTTTTAGTCCCGAGCAGATCGTTGCGGACGCTGGCGCCCAGACGATTACGACCCATCGCCCGGACGGTCCTAATATAGATTTACAGCAGTTTTCATCCACTCCGCTGATCTACGATCGAGGCGAGGAGCGTAGTAATCCATCGGATCACTATCGCACACATGATTGTTTGCGGGTGGGTTCCTCGTGGAAGACAGATGGTACAGGTGTTGTTGTCACAGTTATTGTCCCTCTGCCGGGGGACGGCACGGGTCTTTCTGACGTGCACTCCCTCACTAAGGAAGGCGTTACAGGCTTCTCCGCTGTGGCGCCTAATGGTTGCCGCATCACATTCCTGAACTCGGACAACGCCACGGCAAGCCTCACGGCCGGTCCGATGGCAGCCGATGCTGGCACGCTTCTGGTGTTTGAAAAAAACGGGCAACCTCTTTCCGGCATTTTCCTGGACGCAAAGACGGTTTCGCTTGATGGAAAAGCGCAGCACGTGAAGACCGCGGATGCTGAATTTCTCGCTTCCAGCGGAAATTTTTCTATATCACCCATCCAAACTCCGGTCTCCGAAGTGCACATCGAACCGGCGTCTCGCGAGGGCTTTGTCGGAAGCCAGCCGATTTTCCTTTCCTGCACGACGCCCGGAGTTGATATCCGGTACACCACGGATGGTAGCGACCCGACGCTCCTCTCGACGCTATACACCGCGCCGTTTTCCATTTCCAACGATACGGTGGTCAAGGCGCGGGCCTTCCGACAGGGAACGCAGGTGATGCCCATTACCATGAGCGGGCGCGTGGCCTCGCTGGTATCGCGAGCTGATTTTACCGCCCTCACCTCGTTTCCAGCGGTCTCGGCGGCGACCGTTCCTGGATTGCGCTTCGAACTCCGCACCGGACGCTGGCAGGATTTGTTCATCGCGCCCCAGACGGTTCTGGTGTCAGCAACGGGTCGAGTGGACGATCTTTTTCAAACTCCGGAGCAGACGCCTCACGCCATCTACTCCATTCGTTATTCTGGCTATCTGAAAGCTCCTGCGGACGGTGTGTATACGTTCCATGCTCCACCCGAGTCCTATCAGATGAACGTTGTTGCAGGTTACGTGCTGCAGGTCTTTGTGGACGGACAGCAATGGTATCCGGCGACCACCCGTCATGCGCTTGGGTCGTGGTCAATTGCTCTTAAACAAGGTAACCATCCTTTTGAGGTGTTTTATGCGGACCTGCGTGGGGACGCCCCGGAACGGACTAACCCTGTCGGCTATGCTCCCTGGATCTGGACGGGACAGACACCCGTATTGCAACTCGAAGGCCCGGGGCTTCTTCTAGGACCCATTCCAAAGTCTCTCCTGAGTTGCAAGCCGGTCGCGCAGGCTACCGCCATCGCTCCTTGATGTTCGGAACAGCTTGGGAGTTAAGTTCGTCCCCGCGGGTCCTGACGGCGTTCTGTTCAGCGTGTGGGAAGTGCGGGTGAAAGACTTTAAAATGTTCGTTGACGCAACCGGCTACGACGCCACGGTTGGGATGTGTTCAACTAAAATCGGCAGTGGCTGGGTCTGAACGAGAGCCTACTGTCTCGAAATCGCAGCACTTTCATGACCAATAATTTCCCGTGCGATGGAGCTTTCGGCCCCGTTGATCTTGGGATGCGATCTGAGGAAACTCGACCCGTTCACTCTGAGCCTCATCACCAACGATGAGGTTTTGGACATTGATCAGGACAGTTTGGTCAAGCAGGCGACCTGCGTTTCCAAAAATGGTGATCTTGAGGTCTATGCGAAGCCGCTGGATGACGGAACCTGGCCAGTGGGGTTAATCAACCGAGGCGAAGCATCCGCGGATGTCGCACTAAATTTGGAGGACCTCAAACTGACTGGAAAACAAGTGGTCCGCGATTTATGGCGTCAAAAAGATAGCGGCACCTTTGATCAGAAATTCTCCTCTGCCGTGGCGCCCCATGGAGTGGTTTTGCTTCGCATCACGCCGGGCATTAGCGAGGCCTATTTCTCTCCCTTCGGCTCCGCCCTGGCCGATTGCTCCGCTACCTCCATTTTCTTTTCCCGCAGCACGTGCAAAGGGGTTTGCACGATAAGATAACGATTCAAGCCTGATAACTTCTGTGGCTGCACATTAATGAAATTATTCTTGCGATTTTCTCGGTAAAAAGTCATTTTACGCCATGACTCCTTCCGTCGGCAGAAAGGTTCGCCCCATTGTTTATTTTGTCGGTTTTACCGCAGCGTTGGCCGGCCTGCTTTTCGGTCTCGATGTGGGTGTGATTTCAGGAGCACAGCAATTCATCCAGAAGGAATTTCAAATCCCGGACTGGACCTTGGAATCGATTGTCAGCGCATTGCTCTGGGGAGCGGTATTTGGAACTTTGATCAGTGGTTATTTTTCCAGCCACTTTGGAAGACGCAAGACCATCCTGACGAGTGCGGTTATTTTTATTGTCGGTTCGCTTCTTTGTTCCCTGGCAACCAGCGCAGATATCCTGATTGAGGCGCGCTTTATTCTCGGCATTGCCGTCGGTGTCGCCTCATTTACAGCGCCGCTTTATCTTTCCGAAATTTCTCCACAGAAAGTCCGTGGAGCGATGATCTCGATGTACCAGCTTATGATTACCATCGGGATCGTGATTGCTTTCGTTAGCGACGCATGGCTCGCTTCCAATGCGACCATCGGCGGGATAACGGGCGGTCATTGGCGAGTGATGCTTGGAATTATCGCCGTGCCCGCCGCCGTTATGTTCGCGGGTGTACTGTTTCTACCGGAGAGCCCCCGGTGGCTGTTCATGAAGGACCGGAAAAGCGACGCCATTTCCGTGTTCACTCACCTGGAATTGGACCAAACGGAGATCGAAATGGAAGTCAGAGAAATCGAGGAAAGTCTTCGGATCAAGCAAACAGGTATTCACATGTTTTTCCAAAACCCGAACTTTCGGCGGGCCATCTTACTCGGCATGGGGCTGCAGACCATCCAGCAACTGACGGGCATCAACGTCGTGATGTACTATGCGCCGCATATTTTCAAAATAGCCGGATTTTCCACCACATCGGAACAAATGTGGGGCACGGTCATCATTGGATTGACCAATGTTCTTGCGACCTTTATTGCGATTGCTTTTGTGGATCGGCTCGGACGTAAGCCGATCATGTACGCCGGGTTCGTGGTGATGGGGTTGGCCATGCTATCGGTCGGATATTTCTTTAAAAGCGATATTGAGAATCATCCGGGTCTCGGCTATCCGGCAATCTTTGCTTTGCTAATGTTCATCGTGGGATTCGCTATGAGTGCGGGTCCGATCATCTGGATTCTCTGCTCGGAGATTTTTCCCAACTCGGGTCGCGATCTCGGGATCACCTTCAGCACGTCGACCAATTGGATTGTGAATGCCATCGTAGGACAGACTTTCCTGACGCTGCTCACCACCTTGGGAAATGGGAACACCTTTCTGATGTATGGCGGGCTGAATGCACTCTTTATCGTCTTTTTTCTGCTCTACGTACCGGAAACGAAGGGTGTGTCGTTGGAAACGATCGAGGCCAAGCTTCTCGCTGGCGTTCCTCTTCGCCAAATCGGCCGAAGCTCTCTGGATCCAATTCTTTCCTCCGCTGCTCCGGATACTGCCCCTGTTGAGCCCTAGACTAATCGACCGATAGCGTCTAGGCTTGACGCCTTATGTTACGCGCCGGAATCGTCGGTCTTCCCAACGTCGGAAAAAGCACGCTCTTCAACGCCGTCACTCGCACCCGCAAGGCGCAGGCGGCGAATTATCCTTTCTGCACCATCGAGCCGAACAACGGCATCGTGACCGTTCCGGATGATCGCCTGGCCAAACTTTCGGCCATCTCAAAATCGCAAAAGATCATTCCCGCCGTCTTTGAATTCGTCGACATCGCCGGCCTGGTCAAGGGCGCGAGCACGGGTGAGGGACTGGGCAACAAATTTCTGACCCACATCCGCGAAGTCGATGCCGTTATCCAGGTTGTCCGCTGTTTTGAGGATGACGATATCCATCACGTTTCCGGCACGGTCGATCCGGTGCGCGATATCGAGGTTGTCACGACCGAACTCGTGCTGGCTGACCTTGACGCCGTGCAAAAGCGGAAGGACAAAAATACCAAGGCGGCGCGCGGCGGCGACAAGCAGGCCAAAGCCGAGCTCGATCTTATCGCCAAGCTTGAACCGCATCTCGATTCGGGCAAGCCGGCCATCATGCTCGACGCCACGGC
This sequence comes from uncultured Verrucomicrobiae bacterium, assembly GCA_963812985.1. Lineage (GTDB taxonomy): Bacteria > Verrucomicrobiota > Verrucomicrobiia > Methylacidiphilales > UBA1321 > JABDGH01. The sequence continues at coordinate 185,435 of CAWEXI010000005.1, read as the reverse complement.
CGACGAGAAAGCGATATTGAAAGGCTTCTTTCTCCTCACCAGCAAGCCAACACTTTTCGCCTGCAACGTCGCGGAAAAAGAGCTGGCGAATCCCGATGCGAATCTCCATGTCAAGGCCGTGCGCGAGTATGTGAAGACACATCTCAATACGGAGGCCGTCGTGATCTCCGCGCAGATCGAATCGGATCTGGTCGACCTCAGCGATGACGAGGCCAAGGAGTATCTCGACAGCCTTGGCGTCAAGGAATCGGGCGTCGGCGCATTAATCCGCGCGGCCTATCATTTGCTGGGTTTGCGCACCTATTTCACCACCGGCGAAAAGGAAACGCGCGCCTGGACCATCCACGCCGGCGACAAAGCCCCGGCCGCAGCGGGCGTTATCCATTCCGATTTCGAGCGTGGCTTCATCGCCGCCGAATGCACCGCCTATGAGGAGCTCGTCAAGCTCGGCTCGTTCGCCAAGGCGCGGGAGGCTGGCCGGCTTCGTATCGAGGGCAAGGAATACACCGTCCAGGACGGCGACGTGCTCGAGTTTCGCTTTAATGTGTAGCTTGTTCTTGAACGTAACCGCAGTATCTTGCGCTAATGAACGGATTCAATTTCGTGACCGATGAGCGGGGCCGGAAAAAGGCCGTAATGATCGACCTGAAGAAGCATGGCCGGCTTTGGGAGGATATTTACGATGCCTGGGTATGTGAATCCAGGAAGAAAGAGCCGCGCGAATCTCTGGAGTCCGTCAAGGCGCGGCTGAAGGCGCGACGCGCTCATGGCTGATTATCGAGTTGTCCTTTCGAGATCGGCGCGGAAAGAAATAGAAGGACTTGCTGACAGGATCGCGGACCGCATTATTCGCCAGCTTGGGGCGTTGGCCGATCAGCCGCATCCTCACGGTTGCTTAAAACTCAAAGGCGCAAATCAATGGCGAGTTCGTGTCGGTGACTATCGGGTCATTTATCCGATAGATGACTCCGGAAGTTTGATCGACGTCAGCTTCATTCGTCATCGAAAGGACGTGTATCGCGACTTATGAAAACCTTCCGTCGCGTCTGGGTCTACGCCCGGAACTATCCGCTCCTTTGCTTCGGAACATTTGCCGCAGCCATTGCCGGGACGCTGGCCAGTCTCGTTTTTCCCGCCGTCACGGGACTCATCGTGGACAACGTCCTGACGCCCAAACGGCCTGACCTTCTTCTCCACTACGTCCTCATTGTGGTGGCCGCATTTTTTGCGCAAAACCTGCTCAACGCCCTGCGCATCCGCTTCAACAACACTTTCGAGCAAAAGGTCATTCTCGATTTGCGTCGCGATCTTTACTCGACACTGCAGCGCCTGCCGGTGCGCTGGTACGATCAGCGGGCGACCGGCGACATCATCACCCGCGTCATCGACGACGTCACTGCCATGGAGCGGGTCCTCATCGACGGCGTCGAGCAAGGGATCATCGCCATCCTGACCATCGTCGGCGTGGCCGTGGTTTTGTTTGAGTCCAACCCGCGGCTCGCCACATGGATGCTGCTGCCAATGCCGGTCCTCTTCGCCGGCACGATCTGGTACACGCTGACCGCGAAGGGCCGTTACAGCCAGCAGCGCAGGGCGGCGTCGGCCATGAACTCGTTGCTGCTCGATAATCTCCAGGGCGTCCGACAGATCAAGTCGTACGCGCGTGAGGATACTGAGCACGCGCGCTTTTCCGACTCCGCCCGGCTCGTCGGCGAGACGATGCTGAATATCATGCGGACTTGGGCTTGGTACTCGTCGGCGATGGCATTTTTCGGAACGCTGGGCAGCGTGATCGTCCTTTATTTGGGTGGCCAGGAAGTGCTGGCCGGTACGATGACCGTTGGCGGTCTCGTCAAATTTTCCCTCTATGTGGCCATGTTCTATGAGCCAGTGAAAAGTCTGCACCAGATCAACCAGCTTTATCAGGCAGGTCGGGCCTCGAGCGAACGCGTGGCCGAAATTCTCGACGCCGCCACAGAGAATTATGGAGCGGCAACGGATCACCCGATCGCGCGCGCGCGCGGCCAGGTGGAGTATCGTCACGTCTCCTTTTCTTACCGCCCGGATGTGCCGGCATTGCATGATATCAATCTCGCGGTAAAACCCGGACAATGCGTCGCTCTCGTCGGACCCACGGGGGCGGGAAAATCGACGCTCCTGGCGCTGCTGAGCCGTTTTTATGAGGCGACGGCGGGCGAAATCATGATCGACGGTCGCGACATAGCCGAAATTTCTCTCCGAGAATTGCGCGAACAAATCGGCGTCGTCTCGCAGGAAACATTTCTTTTCAACGGCACCATTCTGGAGAATCTACGCTTCGGCCGACCCGACGCGACGCGGCAGGAAATTGAGGAAATGGCGCGCGCCGCCTGCGTGCACGAATTTGTTTCGGCGATGCCGGAAGGCTACGACACCCACGTCGGTGAACGGGGCGTAAAACTTTCGGTGGGCGAGAAGCAGCGCATTTCCATCGCACGGGCACTGCTGAAAGATCCGCCGGTGCTCGTCCTGGATGAAGCAACCGCGAGCGTGGATACCGCCACGGAACAACTCATCCAAAAAGCCCTGCAACGCCTGCTCGCCGGACGCACCTCGTTTGTCATCGCTCACCGGCTTTCCACCGTGCGCCATGCCGATCTGATCCTCGTCTTGCAGAAGGGCCGCATTGTCGAACGCGGCACGCATGATGAACTCCTCGCTTTGGACGGGCTCTATGCCAAACTTTGCCGCGCCCAGCACACCGACCGCTTTTCTGAAACCGATGTCGAAGCTGTCATGGCCAGTCTGTAGCGGCGGTCTAGGGCGCCCGCATCGCATCAGCGATTCTTTAAGTTCGTCATCCTGAGCAAGCCGAGCTTGTCTCGGCGCTGTCGAAGGACCTCTAATTATTTTCCTAGGGCGCGTCGAGTGAGGGAATAGTTAGAGGTCCTTCGACTCCGCTGTGCTCCGCTCAGGATGACAGGTTTTTTATAAAGTTGCTCTCGCGACTAGGGTTTAAGATTCACCGAGTGGAGTGTGCCGTTTGCGGCGACCAGCGTCACGTCGCCGAGTTTGTGCTCTTCCCCGTTCGCGTTCTTATTCCAAAGTGTCACCTTCCACATCGGCGGAGAATTCTTCTGCTGCACGAGGGTGAATTCCGAACTGGTTACGGTTACGCCGGGAATCAGCCCCTCGGCGATTTGCAACGCATCGGTTGAATCCTTTTGGATTTGGTCTTCCGGCAGGATGGCCGAGTCGTCGTAGGGCGAGGCGAAATCGACCAGGTCATCCCCCGACTTCGTCACTTGGCCATTGTTGACCGTCACGATGCGGGCATGGCCGGCGGCGTTTTTATCGAAGAAGTAAAACTTCCAGGTCGTGGGCGTGATCTGGGTCGGATCGCGGTCGCCGACGATCTTCAGCAATTCGGCTTTACCAGTCGGCGCGATGTCGCCTGGGGGCAGCGTTTTCTCCGCGATGTCACGAGCGGCAAAAGCGCTATCGGGCAGGGCCGCGAAAGCCGGAACAGCCGCTGCAGGAGTCGCGTTGGTCAGGTCGGCGGGATTCGCCGCCGGCGCCACCGGGATTACTGTGGCTTGGAGAGGCATGGACGGGGCGATGCTGGAATTATCTCGAACAACCACGCTGGACGAGCCCGGAGTAGCTGCGCCCGGCGTTGGGTGATCATTCCTCGCCCGGGAGGAAGCTGGTTGCTCTTGTGAGATGGGCAGCTGTTCTTTTTTCTTCACGACCGGCAGGGTCGGCGGCACGGCCAGACCGTTCAGCCGATCCCATTCCTTCTCCACAAACGAGAGCGAATGGCTCGGGGCCGCCCACGCCAAAAGAAGCGTGGTGAGAGAGACCATCGCGATAAGAAGAGCCGCCGCGCCGAAAACGTCGTGATTGCCACGAGGGATTGGAGCAGGAGCCAGAGCAGGTTTGGGACGCTTCCTGGCTGGAGGATTGTCCATCGGTTCCAGCTCGGCATAGACGCCTTCGGAGGAGGTTTCGATGCCGTAAACCATTTCCTGTTGCCGGGCTTCGAGTGAAGCATGGTCCAAGCTCGACGCCTCCAGCCGATCCAGCCGCGAATCGCCAAACATCTGGGCCAATTCCAAATCCTGGAGCAAAGCCCGCGCATCGGCATAACGGAGTTCGCGCGTCTTCGCCATCATCTTGCGGCAGATGAGGTCTACGGAAAGGGAAAGATCAGGCCGCAGTGTTCGTGGTTTGGGCGACGGCTTGGTCAAAAGCTCGCTCATGATGTTGTAAGGCGTTTCGCCGGTGAACGGCGGCTCACCGGTGAGGCATTCGTAAAAACTTGCGCCCAAGCTGTAGATATCATCGCGCGTATCGGCAATCTTGGCGTCGCGCGCTTGATCGGGGCTCATATATGCAGGCGTGCCCATGTAGCTGCCGCCGATGGTGAGGCTCAGCCGGGAATCGAGCGCGTGTTTGGCGAGACCGAGGTCGGCCAGCTTCGCGGTTCCGCGCAGGTCGAGCATGATGTTGTCGGGTTTGATGTCGCGATGCACGATCCGGTTTTCCTCGGCGATGGCCAGGGCGTGCGCGATGCCCGTGACGATAGCCAGCGCTTTGGCTTCGGGGAGGGGACCGTTCCGCAAATGCCAGGAAAGCGCGCCGCCGCCGACATACTCCATCACGATAAAATAAAGCCCGGTCGTCTCGTCGTGCGCCGCATCCATGACCGCGATGACGTTCGGATGCCGGATACGCGCCGCCAGTTGCGCCTCGCGAATGAAGCGCTCGGCCAGTGCCGGATTTTCCATCGACAACGTGGGCGACAAAACTTTAAGCGCCACTTCGATTTGCAAGGTCTGATGCTCCGCCAGGTAGACCGTGCCCATCCCGCCGCGGCCCAGCTCGCGGACCGTCCGGCAACGTCCGATGACGTCGCCCGGCTCAATTTTTTGCACGAGGGGAGGCATGAGCATAGTTTTAACCGAAGAACGGCCCGCGAACAATCTGCGAAGCCACTGACCGTTACATTCTGTTGATCGCACTTTATCAGGCACTTCTGACATTGGAGTGCGCAGAACTTCCCTCCTTGGACGCCTCGGAAATGTTGACGTTCAAATAATCACCGCGCCGTCGCCAAAGCACGATTAAGGGCATCGATGTCTTTGTCGGCATGAACGGCGCTAAGTGCGATGCGCAGCCGGGCGGCATGGCGCGGCACCGTCGGATAACGGATGGCAGGAATGAGAAAGCCCGCTTGGCGAAGCGCTGTCGACAATTCCAACGCCGCAGAACTTTGACCGCAAATCAGCGGCTGAATCGCGCTGGTGGACAGGACCTGATTCCTCCAATGGGCCGGAAGTTCCTTGTGGAAAAGCGCGATATTCCCGCGCAGCCGATCTCTCAAGGCCGCCCCTTCATTCCCACATGCCAGATCAACCGCCGCACGGCTTGCCGCGATCACACCTGGAGGGAGCGCGGTCGAATACACGAAGCTGCGCGCGCGATTCGTGAGCCAATCAATCAGCGTGCGCGATCCGGCGATGAATCCGCCCACGCTGCCAAGCGCTTTGCTCAACGTTCCCATCACGATTTCCACGCGCTCGTTCAATCCCATTTCCGCCACGAGTCCCGCTCCCGTGGTGCCGTAGAGTCCCGTCGCGTGCGCCTCGTCGACCAACAACCAAGCGCCAAAGCGCTCTTTTAGCTCGACGAGCTCGCGCAGCGGCGCGGCGTCTCCATCCATGGAGAAGATCGATTCGGTCACCACTAGAATCCGCGTTTGCGCGCGAGAGATTTTCGCAAGCAAAGCCTCCAATCGATTCATATCATTGTGGGCAAACCTGCGGACCGTCGCTCCGCTCAATCGCGCCGCGTCGATCAAACTGGCGTGGGCGAGCTTGTCCAGGATGACCGTATCGCCCTTGCCGACGACAGCCGGAATCGTCCCGAGCGCGGCGGCGTACCCGCTGCTGAAAACCAGTGCCGCTTCCTTTTCCTTCCACGCGGCAAGTTGCTCTTCCAGCGCGAGGACGGCGGAACTCGTGCCGGTGACGAGCCGCGATGCGCCCGCGCCTGTCCCGTGTCGCGCCGTCGCTTCACGCGCGGCTTCGATCAAGGCGGGATGCCGGCTCAGTCCAAGGTAATCATTCGCCGCGAAGTTCAGCATGCCGGAGCGCAATTCGGCATCGGCGTCGCGCAGGGTACGGCGCAGGTCCGCCTCTTCCAGTACAGCCAATTTGGCTTGAAAAAAATGATCAAGATTCATGCATGAACCGTGCGCGTTCGAGCAAGCCGAGCGGGGCCGTCGCCTGCGCGCGCAACGAACTGAGCGCCGCACCCAGAAACGCGCTGAGCATCGTCGCAGTCATGCCTTCCTCGCAGCCGCGCGCAGCCAGCACCAAATCGGCGGCGTGACCATGCAACCAGACGCCCAGGCGCGAGGCATCGATTGGAGTCAGCCCCTGCGCGAGCAACGCTCCGATAATGCCCGAAAGCGTATCTCCAGAGCCGCCCGTGCTTAGGCCCGGGTTACCCGTGGTATTGATGAAAAAGGGCTGCCCGGGCGCCGTGACCAACGTTCGCGTTCCCTTGAGCACGAGAGTCACATTGTAGTGATCGACAAATCTCCGCGCCAGGTTCTCGCGCTCATTCGCCTCGAATTTGCGGCCGATGAGCCGTGCCATTTCTCCCGGATGCGGCGTCAGCACGAGCGGGCCTTTTGCCCCGTGGATCAGTTCGAGATTTTTGGCCAGCATATTCAAGCCGTCGGCATCGATCAGCACGGGACAGCCGACGGCGAGCACCGTCCTGAGCAGGCGCACAGTTTCCGCATCCGTCCCCAAACCCGGGCCGATGACGATGGCCGACGCCTTGCTCACGGCTTCGGATATTTTCCCCGTCGGCCACGCGGAAACCATCGCCTCGGGCAGCGCGTGCGCGGCTACAATCGAGCTTGCGTCCGGTCGCGTGACCACCGAAAGCAAACCGGTTCCCATACCCAGCGCAGCCTGCGCGCAAAGCACCGGCGCGCCGGTAAATCCGAGACTGCCCGCGACGACGGCCAACCGCCCGAAATCATCCTTGTGTGAATGAGCATTGCGGCGCGGGATGAGCCCCGCCAATTCGTGCGCGACCAATACCTGCCTCGGGACCGACGGGCTCTGCTCTTCAGACCACGGGACGACGTCCAGCCTTCCCACCCAGCCGGAAAGTTCTTCGCGGACTAATACCTCCTTGGCGAAGCCGACCGCGATCGTCACATCGGCGACCACGGCGTCATTTTGATTTTGCGGCACGCTCCCGTCCTCAAAGGCGGCCAGGCCAGTGGGCAAATCGAGCGCCACCGTGCGGAAAAATCGTGACGTGCGGGCGGTATTCAATTTCGCTACCATCTCCGCTATACCGCCACGCAAGGCCCCACGAGCTTGGACGCCCAAAAGCGCATCGATAACCACGCCGTCGCTTTCCGGAAAACGGAATTCTTCATCCGCAAACGCGATTCCGATTTGTTCGAACGCAGTATGCAATTTTTCCAACTGAGCGCGCGGCAGCTCTCCCAGTTCATCTTCGGCGGCGGTGATGACCACCTGCACTTCCCTTTGGGCGCTGGCCAGATGTCTCGCTACCACCAGTCCGTCGCCTCCGTTATTGCCCTTGCCCGCCAGCACGAGAAAATTCCGCGCGTGTGGATAAATCGCCAGGATGCGTTTGGTCATGGCATATCCGGCCGCTTCCATCAGGGCCCCCGCCGTGATACCGGCATGAAAAGCCTCTTGCTCCCGTTCCAGCATGCCCGGCAAAGAGACAACGTCCATGCGGCATGCTAATCAACCCCTAGCGGAACGCAAATTAGGAGTATATTACAGAGGAAAGGATTTAGTCATGACAACGAAAGCTTATTTGATCGTTTCCTCCTCCATATTTGCGGTGGTTGCAGTGGTCCATTTGATTCGATTCCTGTCCGGTTGGGCGGTGCAATTGGGCACATGGAGTGTCCCACTCTGGCCATCGGCGCTGGCGGTCTTAATATCCGCCGCCGTGGCTGTCTGGGGCTTGACGCTTGTGCGACGGACCTAAGGGCAACTAGCGGCCCAGCTTGTCGAAGACCGCCAGCGTGGCGTTGAGATTTCGCGCCAGGTCGTACTGCTGGGCCAGAGCTTGCGCGGGTTTGCGAAACAGCGCGCGGTGTGCCGGGTCGGCCAGGTGATCGAGCAGATGGACGATGAGCTTGTCATCATCCGCGCGGGGAAGAATGAAGCCGTTTTTCTCGTTCTCGATGATTTCCGACGCGCCGTTCTGCGCCGAGGTGATGACCGGCAATCCGGCGGCCAGCGCCTCCAGCGTGACGTTGGCGAAGGGATCGTAGAGCGTGGGCAGAAGAAAAACGTCCGCCGCGGCGTAGACGTGCGGCATCGCCACCGGCGGCGGCGAGTCGACGATCACCAGCTTCGCGTACTTTCTTTTTGATGTGCCGCATGGCGTCGCGCGCGATGGCGTGGCCCTTCCGTTCCGCTCCCGCGCCGACCAGCAGGACGACGTAATCGTCCGGGCTGAGTTGCAGCGCGCGCCGGCCCAGCGCGCGGTCGCCCATGCTGAATTGCTGGTAGGGCACGCCGTTGTAAATGACGTCGATCCGCTCCGCCGGAAAATCGAAGCGCTTGATGCACCTGGTCGGCGACGAAATGCGAATTGCAGATCACGCGCCGCACGCCGCCGGGCGCGAAGACCTGCGCCTCCAGCCGGCATAGCTCGCGGTTCTTCGAGCGCAGCAGCGTGCGGACCCGGCCCTCACCGGATGGAAAGCCTGGCGATAGGCCAGCCAGTCGGCATGGACGCCGTCGCCCGCGCGGTAGATATCGCAGCCCGGCACGCGCTCGAGGCTGAAGACGATGTCGTGCCGGTCGCGCATCGGCATGCGTCATCGACCTTTCGCGCGAAGGATGACCGGATCGTTCGAGTCGACCTTGCGCACTTCCTGAAAAGGATTTTCGCGCGGCGACCAGTCCTCGCAATAGAGCGTGATCTGGTGCCCCTGCGCCGCCAGGCCGGAAGCCAGGCGCAAGAGGTAACGCTCCGCTCCGCCCGTCGGGGAAAAGCGCCGCCGCAGAAAAGCGATGCGCCAGGTCCGCTTGGGGGTTTCGGTGCCGGGCATAGGATTTAGGTCACGGCGAGGACGGGTTCGGGGCGGACGATTCGGAAACGGCGGGTTCATCATAGCGGCACATCCGCTCCAGGCACCGGTCGAAGGCATCGTGGCCGCGGATGATCTCGATTTCGACGCGCAGAAAATAGACCGGCAGCGGCCGCTTGCCGAGGCGCGGAAAGCGGACGGAATCCTTTTCCGTCGTGATCACCGCCCGGGCGCCGCGCGCCTTGCTCCGCTCGAACATCTTCGCGATTTCGCCCTCGCTGAAGCGGTGATGGTCGGCAAAGCGGCGCGAATAAATCAGCTCCACGCCGAGCTTGCGCAGGCCCTCCTCGAAGCTTTCCGGCTTGCGCGATGCCCGAGATCATCCCGACGCGCAGGTCCTTCAGGAAGGAGAGCGGCACGACCTCGTGGGTGAAGATTTCCTCGAGGTGCAGCGGCTTGTGCGCGCACTCGACGAACTCGGCGTGGCTGTTGTAGCGGCGCAATTCGGTCGCGCAGTTCGGTCAGGTCGCGCCCGTCGCATTTCGTGATGAAGATGATGTTGGCGCGGCGAAGCTGCTCGGGCGGTTCGCGCAGCAGGCCGCGCGGCAGCAGATGGCGGTTGGCGAAGGGCGATTCGCTGTCGACCAGCACGATGTCGATCCGCTCCTTCAGGCGCAGAAATTGCAGGCCGTCGTCGAGCAGCAGCGTGTCGCAGCCGAATTTGCGGATGGCGTGCAGGCCGCTTTTCACCCGGTCCTTGTCGACCAGCACGAGCACGTCCTTCAGGTTCGACGCGAGCATGAACGGCTCGTCGCCGGCCATTTCGGAATCGAGCAGCAGCGAGCGGCCGTCGGAAACGACGCGCGGCGGATGGCGCTGGTCCAGCGGGCGGAAGCGGTCGAGCAATTGCTGCGGGAAACGGCGGCGGCTGGCTCTTGTAACCGCGGCTCAGCACGGCGACCTTGCGGCCGCGCCGCGTCAGTTCGCGCGCGAAAAGTTCCACCACCGGCGTCTTGCCCGTGCCGCCGACGGTCAGGTTGCCCACGCTGACCACCAGGCAGCCCAGCGCGTGCACCGAGCCGAGCCGCGTCTCGAACCACCAGAGCCGCCAGCGCACGCCGAGCCGGTAGAGGCCGGAAAGCACCCAGAGAAACAGGCGGAAGAGCCCGGCGCGAAAACCCCAGCGCCGCTCCAGAATGACGTCGACGGCGAATTGCTCGAGTCGGTCGAAGCGGTTGGAGGCTCTGGGCATGGTTCGGAAAAGAAAAGGTGACACCCATGTATCTCATAACCACGCTCCCGAGCCAAGATGAGACATCGTGCGTTCGTTGCAGCGACTTGCCGTCTCGACCTCGTCTTTAGCCCGTTTCTTGGAACGCAAAATGCGAGCATCGAAGTCGTCAGATCATGAAGATTCGCATCCAACATCGCACGACCTACCATTACGCCGAGCCGGTCCGGCTTGGCCCGCATCGCGTCATGGTGCGCCCGCGCGAGGGCCACGATCTCCACATCGAAAGCTCGATCCTCACCATCCGCCCCGCCCACACCGATCCACTGGATGCGCGACGTCAACGGCAACAGCATCGCGCTGGTCGATTTCACCGAGCGCGCCGACGAGCTGATGATCTACAGCGAGCTCGTCCTCAATCACTACGATTCCGACCCGCTCGATTTTCGCGTCGAGCCCTACGCCGTCCACTATCCCTTTGTCTACGATCCGTGGACGCTGCCGGAGCTGACCGCGTTCACCCACATCGTCTTTCCCGCCGACGCCGAGCGGGTGCGCCAATGGCTCGGGCAATTCTGGCAGCCGGGCAAGCTGGTCGAGACCGTCTCGCTTCTTGAAGCGGCTCAACCGCTTCATCCGCGAGACCTTCACCTACACGCCGCCGCGACGAATACGGCGTGCAGCGTCCCGCGCGAGACGCTGGAGAAAAACAGCGGATCGTGCCGCGATTTCGCCACGCTTTTCATCGAGGCCTGCCGCAGTTGGGGCCTCGCCGCGCGCTTCGTCAGCGGCTACATGCTCTGCGAGGCGACCGAGGCCGGCCACGCCTCCACCCATGCCTGGGCGGAGGTTTACCTTCCCGGCGCCGGCTGGAAAGGCTTCGATCCCACCAGCGGCATCCATGGCCGGCTCGCAGCACGTCGCCGTCGCCGTCTCGCGCCATCCCGAGGCCGCCACGCCCATCTCCGGCTCCTTCATCGGCGTGCCCACCGCCTTCCTCGGCATCGAGGTCGACGTGAAGCTGGAGCAGCTCGACAAGCCCTACACCTCGCCGCAGCAGCCCACGCTTTTTCCCGAGCGACAGAATCAAACCCAGGCGCTGCCTCGCCTCGCAGCGAGAAGCGTCAAGGCGGACGGCTGATTCCTGCCTCGCCTGATCCGAGCCTGCCCGCGAACGGCCGCCGATGCGCATGAGCGATATCCGGAACGGTCGCGTCGCCAAGAACATTCCGGCCAATCCGGTCTAGTATTGGCAGCGGAATGGACTAAAATCTGCCCGTGCCCGTCGAGCCCGTTTCCCCGTCATCGCCCGCTCTCGATCCGCAGACCTGGGTCGATCTGCTGACCGTTCACGCGCTCAAAGGAGACATGTTCAGCGCGAGGACGCTGACGGTGATTCACGAGGGCGTCGAGAAATTGGCACAGGCCCGCCCGCGCCGAAAACGGGATCACGATCACCAGCTTCCACGCGACTCTTTTCGAGCGCCTCCAGCGTTCGTTCAACAATCCCAACCTGCTCAAGGAAGTCGGCATCGTCTACCTGGAGGAATTCCGGATGCCCGCCGTCGCGCTGAAACATTTCGATCTCGCCCGCCAGTTCGCGCCGAAGGATCGCGACATCGAGCAGTTGCAGGTCGCCGCCGCGCTGGCCGTCGCCCGGCAGATGACCGATCAATCCGCCCACAGCGGCCTCGACGAACCGAGCCCTCCAAGCCCGAGGTCGGCGCGCTGCTTCGGAAGACGAGCAAGCTCGCCCACGTGGTCGATACGCGGACTCATCTGGACGAAACCGCCGGTGAATCTGGGCCGCAAGCAGGAAGCCTGGCGCAAGACCGGCTGCGATCAAATCCACGGGCGGGGCTTCGGCTGCCAATTTTCACAAGCCGCTTCGAGCATATCCAGGGATTGATTTCACAAACCGATTTCGCCGGGGCGGCGGCGGCCCTGGCAGAAGCGCAGAAAGTCGGCGCGCCGAAGGAGGAACTGCAGGCCTACTATGCGCAGCTCGGCCTGGCCGCCTACGAGCACGGGCGGATGGAGGAAGCGCTCGCAGCATTTCGGACGCTTATGCGCGATCTGACCCCGGACGCCATCGAAGGCTGGTTCAATTGCGGCCTCGTTTACCAAAAAATGGGACGTCTGGACGAAGCGCTGGCCGCCTACCAAAAAGCGGTGCGAAGTCGCGCCGGAAAATCCCAAGACCTGGTGCAATCTCAGCGCCGTCTGGTTTGAGCGCGGCGACCATGCCGAGGCCGAGAACGCGCCGCACGACGGTCGCTGGAGCTCAAGGCCGATTACGCCCGGGCCTGGGACAATCTCGCCTCCGCGCTCAGCGCGCTGAATCGGCTGCCCGAAGCGGCCGATGCCTGCCAGCAGGCCATCCGCTTCCAGCCGGATCTTCACTCCGCCTGGTTCAAGTTCGGCGTGCGTCAATTTTCAGCTCGATAACATGGTCATGGCCGCCGAGGCCTTCAACATGACCGGCGATAATCCCGACTTTTTCGCCTACGTTCTCTATTATGTCTCCATGATCGAGGCGCGGCGCGGCGAACTCGAGCTGGCCGTGGAAAAGCTGGAGCAGGCCCGCTCGGCCGATCCGGGCAACGAACTGGAGGTCGACCGCCATTACGGAACTCGCCGCCGCCTTCACCAAGGCCGGCAACCATGCCACCGCCGCCGATTTTTATGCCGCAGATCACCGACAAGCGCCCGGACGATTTTTCCGCATGGCTGGCTCTCGGCACGGCGCTGTCATCGCGCCGAGCAAATCGACCAGGCGCGCGAAGCCTATCTTCGCGCCACGGAACTGCGGCCGGAAAATCCGCTGCCGTGGCACAACCTGGGCTTGCTCGCCTCCGACCAGGGCAAGCATGAGGAAGCGCGCGAATATTTCCAGCGCGAAGTCGAACTCGCGCCCGACGACGCCAAGGCCTGGTACGATCTCGGCGTCAGCCTGCAGAAGCTCGGCCTGCGAAGACGAAAGCGCCGACGCCTTCGAGCAGGCGGAAGGACTTGGTGCAAGTCGCTCGCGCGCCGCAGCAGCGATCTCTCCGCCGCGCTCAGTATCGTCCGCCGCCTCAATCTCGGCGAGCGTGTCTTGAAGACTGAATAATTTCGTCTGAAGGCGTCGATCTACGACGACGGACAGGCTAAATGGCTGCCATTTCCGCCGCGCGGACGGTATTGCTCAGCAGCATCGCGATGGTCATCGGGCCGACGCCGCCGGGATTCGGCGTGATCGCGCCGGCGACCTGGCTGCACCGCCTCGAAATCGACGTCGCCGACGAGCCGGTAGCCGTTCTTCGCCGCGGGATCATCGACGCGGTTCACGCCGACATCGATGACGACCGCGCCCGGCTTGACCATGTCGGCCTTGACGAAATGCGCCTGGCCCATCGCGGCGATGAGGATGTCGGCGCGGCGGCAATGCTCGGCGATGTTTTTGCTGCGCGAATGGAGCAGCGTCACGGTCGCGTCGGCGTGCTTGTCCTTCTGCAGGAGGATCGCCGCCATCGGCTTGCCGACGATGTTGCCGCGGCCCAGCACGACGACTTCCGCGCCGCTCAATCGGCACGCCGCTGCGGATGAGCAGCTCGTGGACGCCGGCCGGCGTGCACGGCTTGAAGAGCGGATTCTGCCCGAGCAGAAGCTTGCCGACGTTGACCGGATGAAAGCCGTCGACGTCCTTGCGGATAATCGATCGCGCTGAAAATCTCGTCCTCCTTGATGTGCTTCGGCAACGGCGCCTGGACGAGGATGCCGTGGACTTTGGGATCGCGGTTGAGCTTGTCGATCAGCGCGAGCAATTCGGCCTGCGGCGTTTTCTCGCTCGAGCACGATGGTGTCGGAGCGAATGCCCAGTTCCTCGGCCTTGGCGCCTTTCATGCGGACGTAGGCCCGCGAGGCCGGGTCCTCGCCGACGCGCACGAAGGTGATGCCGGGCGTGATGCCGTGCTTCTCGCGCAGGGCGAGGGTGCGGGCCTTGGTCTCGGAGTGGATTTGGGCGGAGATGGCCTTGCCGTCGATGAGTCGTGCGCTGGACATGGACTCAACTTACGGCCTTGCGCCGCGCAATCTCAAGGGCGTTGCATAGGCTGTCGCCGCCTGATTTTTCAACGAGACCCGCGTGAATTTTTCCGATAGCGTCCTCCCGGATGCTTCTCCTCCGCGCCGGCTTACTGGAATTTCTCGTCTGCTTTCACGTCATCGGCGGCGGCGGTCCTTTTCCGGCGGCTTTTCCCGCGCGAGTCGCCCTGGCTGGCCTTTATCCTGCCGACCCTGATGGTGATGTCCGTGCTCAATTTCATCGAGCACTTCATCGCGCTGCCGAATCTTGGCTGGCTTCTGCCGTTCACGCTCGGCGGCTTGCTCTGGGCCCTCGTGCGTCCCGGCTATTCGTGGGAAGGTCTGCGTCTGCCGAGCATCCTGTTTCTGCGTTGTTTTCACCTGGGCCCTCTTCATCAAGTGCATGAATCCCGAGATCACCTGCAACACCGAGGGCGTGGCCGACATGGCGCGCGTCGCTCGACTTCTGCCTCGGCGGCAAACTTCCCGCGATGGATACCTGGTGCCCGCCCTACGACCACGGCGGCTACTACTCGTTCCAGCATTACGGTGCGTCGCTGCTCAAGCGCCTCTTCTCGCTCGATATCGGCACCGGCTACAACATGGGCTATAACCTGCTCAACACGCTCACCTGTCTCGTCGGCGCGGGCGCGGCCTACGCTATCAGCGGCCGAAGAACCTGGGTCGCCGTGGCGACGCTGCTCGTGCTTCTGGCCAACTTCACCGGCTCGTCCGTCTTGCTGCTTTATCTGGAATAACGCCCATCCCGTCCAGAATCTCTACGACGTCTTCGACAGCCGGCTTGCCGTCGATATCGGCGACGGCTGGAACGATCCGACCCGGCATAATCCCTTCGGCTGGATTTATCGTAATCCGCCGCCGGTGCTGCGCCTTTTCACGCCGACTTTCAACACCTACTTCCCGGAATTTCACGCTAATCTCGGCGGCCATTTCATGACGCTCGCCTCGCTGCTGGCCGCGAACGAAGCCTTCAAAACTGAGCGTTCGAACTGGCCCTGGATTTGCCTGCTCATCTTTCCGTTGATCACGCATCATCACCGCGACCTGGTTTATCGTCGTCGTCACGGTGCTCTGCGTCGGCTCGCTGGCCGCTGCGCATTGATCGCAGGCCGGCGGCCGGAAAACTGGAGCCTTGTGATCGGCGGCGCCGCGCTGGCTTTCGTGCTCCTCTGGCCCAGCGTCAACACGCTCATCGCGGGCTCGTATCCGGTCGGATTTCACTGGACGCCCTGGATCGAGTACACCACGCCGTGGGAATTCCTCATCCAATGGTGGCCGGTCATCGTGCCCTGGATTTTCCTCTGTTTCATCTGGGGCCGGCTCAGTCTGCTGGCGCGCTGGATTCATGCCGCCATTCCGCTGCTGCTGATCTTCTTCGAGGTGGCCACGTTCGGCGATCGCGGGCTGACCGTCGAGAAAAATGTGGGGCGCGATTTATGGCGCGGGACTGGTCACATTCCTTCCCGCTGATTTTTATCCAGAGGGCAGTCCTTTATCGGTTGCTGACGATTCTTTTCCTTTTCATCAGCGTCGTCTTCTTTGGAGCTGGGCGCGCATCAGCACGCACTGGGTCAACTGGGACACCATCGCGTTTCACCTGCAGGGCGACACCGTTTTCCAAAACGATCCGCAAAAGAAGCGGCTGCTGCAAGTGCTCAAGCGCCTCCACAACGTGACGATTCTCAACGGCAAGAGCGAGTGGTCCTACAACCAATCGCCCTCGCTTGTCGGCTTTTCGGAGAACCGCTGCTACATCGCCTGGTTTGCCCAGGAATACCAGTGCGGCCACGGCGGCGAAGCCGAATTCCGCGACCAGCAGAGCAACGAGCTTCTTTGCCGGAACGATGCCGAACCCGCTCGCTTTTCTGCGCAGCAACGATATTGCCGCCGTCATGATTTATCCCGACGACAACATCCCCGACAATATCCTGCAGCAATTTCAAACCCAGCTTGCCTCCGATTATTACTACATCGACTGCAAAGCGGACGGCCCCAACAACGCGGGCGTCTTCATTCGAAATCCAAGCGCACCAACGTTCGGGACCAATCTGACGGCTGCGGCCAAGTAACCTCGTCGCCGCTGCATCATGAACGAAGACCGGCCCTACGAAGGCAAAGAGCTGGAGCTTTTCGCCCAGGCGCGTAACTGGAAAAATTATTGGTCGGGTAAGGTTCGTCCGCATCTCGGAAAATCGGTGCTGGAGATCGGCGCGGGCTTGGGAGCGAACACGCCGTTTCTTCTCGGGCCCGCACAGGAGACTTGGCTCTGCCTGGAACCCGATACCGCATTAGCGGCGCAAATCCCGGCAACGCTCGATGATTCGCCGGAGAGGGAAATTGTTAAAACTCTCACGGGAACCCTACGCGATTTACCGGCGGACCAACTGTTCGACACGATTCTCTATATCGACGTGCTGGAACACATCGAAGACGACCTCGGCGAGATGCGCGCGGCTTTGGCCCATGTCGCACCAAACGGAAAAATCGTCGTGCTCAGCCCTGCACATCCCGGCCTCTTCACCGAGTTCGATCGTGCCCTAGGCCATTATCGCCGTTACACCCGCCAGTCGTTTCGGGCCTGCACGCCACCCGGCGCAAAGCTCATCGAAATCTACGCGCTCGATTCCTTCGGCCTCCTGGCTTCCGTCGCCAACAAGCTTTTCCTCCATCAAAGCATCCCGACTCCCCAGCAGATCGCCTTTTGGGACCGCTGCCTTGTTTCCATTTCGCGCATGACCGATCCACTTATCGGATTTTCAATCGGCAAAAGCCTCATCGCCGTCTGGCAAAAGACGGAATAGAAAAACTCCACACTCCGGTTCCGTCATCCCAAGCCTGTCGAGGGATCAATTCGGCTCGCCCATGCTGAGAGGCAACGGAACTGATCCTTCGACAAGCTCAGGATGACGGATTTCGAAAACACATCCACTCAACAGCTCGGGATGACAGATCAAAATTAATCCTGCGGCAGCGGGCGAAGCAAAAACACGCCTGCGTTTTTGTCTCCCGTCCCCTTGCAGTCGATATAGTCATAGGTCGGGGCCAATTGCTTGCCCAGGTTCGCCAGAAAATCATCGGGAATATCATCCCCCGGCCAGATGACCACTCCGGCAATATTGTTGGCCTGGAGAAAATGAAGCGGGTCGCTCATCGCCCCCGAATAAAAGTCATTATCCAGTTTGTTCCGATAGTCAGCCTCGTTGATGTAGTTGGTTAGCGACTCGAACCATGACCACGCGATGTAACTTTTATTATTGGTGAACACCGCCAGGGCCGGCGCTTCGTTGTAGCACCAGATGCATTTGCCCGAGAGATAGGTTAGATGCTTGGTCTGCCCCATGACCTGCAGCAATCGTCTCCTTTGCTGATTGTTGGGATTGTCCTTGTCGCCGATGATGTACTGGCTGCCTTCCAAGTGAAAAGCCGAGTGGTCCCAAGTGCCGCCAAACGCATCGTGCGTGAAGAAGATCAGGCTGATGAATGCGGAACACAGCATTAGGAGGGTGATCAGCCGGAAAGCTACCGCCGTTCGTGATGCGACCATTGGAAACAGCGCAATTAGTCCGACCGCCCAGGTATAACCCCACATCTTTTCGATCGTATTGTAGCGGGAGTCAATCGTGACCAGTTCAATGCCGACGAGCATGATCGGGACGACAACCAGAATCCAACGCAGGTTAAACGAGAGAGTCCGAAAGCAGACACAACCGCAGATCCACAGGGCAATGATCGGCCACCACTGGATCAAAAATTCTACCAGCGGCACGCGATTCTGCGGATCAGTCCACCTGATCTCGGGAAACTGAGGCGATGAGGTCGCGTTGTAAAAAGCCGGCCAGAGCAAAGCCAGCGCGACAAATAAAATAACGGTCAGAGTCCGGATCGATGCGGGACGCCGCCCGTAAAAAAACGCGACGGGAATGAGGACCCAGCAGATCAGGACTGTGATCGGAAGCGCCCACGCGCTGGCCGTCGCGGCGAGAAGCGGAGTGATGGCGGCGAGAACCCATGGCCAGATCGTCCGGCGCAGATAAGCGAGTTCCGCCACGATCAAAACCGCCAGCACACTCAGCAAGTGTCCAGACGCATTCGCATGGTATTCCGCACGCCACGTCCAGAAGCCGGGAACCTGCAGCCGGAGGGTTTGGTGCACAAGAATATCATCGGGCGACATCGCGTGAACGCTCGCCGGCAAGTCGTTGAAAAGCCATTTCCAGATCGGGTTCGCGTCGGGAGGGCGCACCATGTCCGCTGACGGATCGGACGCCATCCATAGGTCGGGCGTCGAGCTGTGGGTCGTCAGGTAGAGATAGGCTGAACTTCCTGTCGCTGCCGATTCGATCAGGAACGGCACCGCCAGAGTGATCCACAATTTGCCGTCGGAAAGGCGATGCGCCGCACCGGCACCGACCACGCAGATCAGCGCGGAAAGAAGCGCGTGGCAGATATTGTAAGCCACGCCGATTTTGACTGCGAGGAGCCGCTCCATTACCGAAGCCGCGTAATGCTGCATGTCGTAATACCACTCGAAACGGAACGGCGGCATCCAGGTGTCCGGCGGCGGCACCGTCTGGCCCTGGGAAAAATTGTTGATCATGTTGAGATCCGAGATGCCGTCGGAGGTGAAGTCGATATCGGGCCGCAGACACCGGATCGCAAAGGTGAAAGCGAATGCACCTAGAAAAACAGCCGACGGTAAAATCAGCGGTTGCCGAAAATATTTTCCTGAAACCAGCATCCAGACCGTCGCAACCAAAAATAGAGGCAGGAGATACAACAAAACCGGCAACGCCACCAGATGCTCGATGAAATTGAGCAGGACAACCACGGCCAGCGGCGGAATGACAAAGCCGAACCAGGGCGATTCCTCGGGAAAAAGCCGGTGGAAGAGCATCGCCCCGCCGATGATGAGCGTGGAGACAATCAGCCAGAGAAAAAGAGCCTGCAGAATGAGCATGGAGCTGACGAAAGAATGTCCGGTTTCGCCGCAAAAGAACACAAAGAACCCAAAAAAAGGAAGAACAATGACGGCGATCCGACTGTTCCTTCTTCTTCCGGCGCGCATTCTCTATCGGGCTTTGAAGTGCATAAAAGAAAGTAATCAAATCAGCTGGAGTCCTCTCTTAAGATTTGGATTATGTAATTTTGGTGCATCCCGCCTCCGTGAGGGGTACTTTTACGCTGGATGAATCGCTTTATTTTAGCCCTGGCTGCGACGTCTTTTCTGGCTTGGGGCACGGTGGCATTAGCTCAGGCTCCGGCGCCGTCCGGTCTGGCGAACCCGCCTGCGCCACCGCCCGTTGTTCCCGCACCATCCCCGCCGCCGCGGACGCTTTCGCCGGTCATCTGGACGGAAAATCCGGACGTGGTGCAGCGCTTCAACGTCAACGGTCCGCTCGTCCGGCAAATGGTCGATGCAGAGCTGCTCAAGCTCACCAGCGCGACCGATCTCGGCACCGCCTGGACGCGCCTGGGCATCACGCCGCAGGACGTGGTCGGCATCAAGATCACCACCATGGGCGGCCCGCTTGCTTTCCACCCATCGCGCCATCGTCCAGGCCATTTGCGACGGCCTTCAGGCCGCCGGCGTTCCGCCGTCTCACATCATCATCTGGGACAAGGACGCGTCGGACATGCGAGAGCGCCGGTTACCCGCCCATTGCCGCCACGGACTCCCACGTCGGCATCGCCTCGATTTTTCCCGGCACCGGCTACGATCCCGATGTCGTCTATAAGAACGAGATTCTCGGCACGCTGATCTGGGGCGATTCCGAGTTCATCCGCCACGACGACGATCTTCTTCAGGCCGCCAGCGAAGCGGTGAAAAACAAGGCCTTCGGCGGCGACCACGGCTCTCGGCGGCGGTGATGATGCGCTCGGCGATTCGTCGTCCATTCCGCAGACCAGCAACCGGTCCCATTTCGCCCGGCTGGTGACGACCATCTGCACGCAAGATCATCAACGTCCCGGTGCTGACCGACAATTCCTACATCGGCATCAACGGCTGCATGGCCAGCCTCGCGCTGGCCAGCGTCGACAACAACCGCCGCTTCCAGGGCGATCCCGACCTACGGCGACCCGGCCATCTGCGAAATCCTGAGCAAGGACTTGCATGCGCCGCAAAGTCGTCGTCCATATCCTCGACGCGCTGGTCGCCCAGTACGCGGGCGGCCCGCGCTTCGACCCGTCATTCACCAAGTCGATCGGCGCGATCTATGTCAGCCGCGATCCCGTCGCCATCGATTCGCATCGTTCTAAAGCGGCTGGAGCAATGGCGCGCCGTCGACAAGCAGGGACGCATCGATCCGATCGGCAAGACCGGCAGCCATGTCCACGAGCGCCTCCTCCTTCAACCTCGGCACGGACGATCCCGCCCGAATCCAACTCCTAAGGATGCCAGTGAACGAACCAACCGCTGACGCCCAAGCCATGGACCGCCTGCTCGAATCTCATGGCGCGACTGCGTGCGCCCGATGGCTGCGCGTGGGACCGCGAACAGACGCCGGCGACGCTCAAGCCGCAGATGCTGGAAGAGTGCTACGAAGTGATCGAGGCCATCGACTCCGGCTCGCCCAGCATCTGACGGAGGAACTCGGCGACCTGCTGCTCCACATCGTCTTTCAGGCCCAGATCGCGCGGGAGGCCGGGCAGTTCGCTTTTGCCGACGTGGCCAACGGCATCGCCGACAAGCTGATCCGCCGCCATCCTCACGTTTTTGGCGATGTGAAAGTGGCCGATCCCGACGGGCGTTGTCGCCCAATGGCACGAGTTGAAGAAGGCCGAGAAACCGGAACGGGCAAGCGCGCTCGACGGCGTGCCCCGTTCGCTTCCCGCGCTGATGCGGGCTGAGGCGCTGCAAAAGAAGGCGCGCAACGTCGGTTTCGATTGGCCCGATGTCCGCGGCTCGCTGGAAAAGGTGCGCGAGGAAATCGCCGAGGTCACGGCGCGAGATCGAGTCCGATTTCGCCTTTGCCCACGCCAACGAGGCGAAGCTCGGAACCCAGTCCGGAAACCGCCGAGGAACTCGGCGATCTCCTGTTCTCCATCGTCAACCTGACCCGCCATCTCAAGCTCGACGCCGAGGAACTTCTCACCGACGCGAACGATAAATTCGCGCGGCGGTTTCGGGCGGTCGAAGCGCAGATTAAAGCGCAAGGAAAAGAGATGGCCGATTGCACGCTGGAGGAGCTGGATGCGGCTTGGAATGACGTCAAAGGCCAAATTTGAAATAGTTGGCTCGCCGCGAGTGACGGCATATAAATTGCAAGTAGAAATGTCGCTGATTTACGTTAAAGTTGAAATCCTTTGACCCTTTGCCTTTAGCCGACTAAAAACAGTTTTTCGCGTAATTGCCACAATGTACCAAAAGCCTATGGATCTTAAGGAAATCAAATCGGTCATCGATCTGATGACCAAAAACGGCCTCTCGGAATTCGAGCTGGAAAAAGGCGACTTCAAGCTCCGGGTCAAGCGCGGCCCCGGCGGAGAATGGACCACCTCCACGACGCCTAGTCGCAGGTCCTCAAGTCGTTCACCATCATGCGCCGGTGGCGGGCTTCGCTCCCAGCCCGGTTGCTGTACCTGTTGCGCAAGCCGCATCGGCGCCACTCGCATCCGCTCCAGCCGCCGCGATCTGCTACTCAGCCTCAGATCGTCTCGCCCATGGTCGGCACCTTCTACCTCTCGCCGTCGCCCGATTCGCCTCCCTACGTCACCGTCGGCCAGGAAGTCCAGGAAGACACCGTCGTCTGCATCATCGAGGCCATGAAAGTGATGAACGAAATCAAGGCCGAGACGCGCGGCGTTATCGTTGAAGTTCTCGCCCAAAACGGCAAGCCGGTCGAGTTCGGCAAGCCTCTCTTCGCCGTCCGCCCGCCTAACGCCTCAGTTCTCCAAGCCCTCTTTCGCCTGATCCATGTTTGACAAGATCCTCATCGCCAATCGCGGCGAGATCGCGCTGCGCATCATCCGCGCCTGCAAGGAACTCGGGATCAAGACGCTGGCCGTCTATTCCGAGGCGGACGTCGATTCCCTCCACGTCCAGCTGGCGGATGAGGCCATCTGTATCGGTAAAGCCTCCAGTCAGGAAAGTTATCTCAAGATCGATCGCATCATCAGCGCGGCCGAAATCGGCGATGTCGATGCGATCCATCCCGGCTACGGCTTTCTGGCCGAGAACGCCCATTTCGCCGAGGTCTGCGAGAGCTGCAACATCAAGTTCATCGGTCCCGAAGCCCGACGCCATCCGCACGATGGGCGACAAGGCCGTCGCGCGCGAAACGGCCCGCAAGGCCGGCGTGCCGATCACGCCCGGCAGCAACGGCGTCGTCGAAAGCGACCAGGAAGCGCTGAAGATCGCCAAGCAGATCGGCTATCCGGTCATGATCAAGGCGGTCGCGGGCGGCGGCGGGCGCGGCATGCGGCAGGCGCACAACGACGTCAGCCTCGTGCAGGGCTTCAACGCCGCGCAAGATGGAGGCCGAGAAGGCCTTCAACAACGGCGCGCTCTATCTCGAAAAGCTGATCGAGAATCCGCACCACATCGAATTCCAGATCCTGGCCGACCGCTACGGCAAGATCGTCCATGTCGGCGAGCGCGATTGCTCCATCCAGCGCCGCAACCAGAAGCTGCTCGAGGAATCGCCCTCGCCCTTCATCACGCCGGCCGTGCGCAAGGCCATGGGCCGGGCCGCGATCAAGCTGGCGCAGGCGGTCGATTACGAGAACGCCGGCACGCATCGAGTTCCTCGTCGACGACAAGCATGAACTTCTACTTCATGGAGATGAACACCCGCATCCAGGTCGAGCATCCCGTGACCGAGGAGGTCTACGGCGTCGACCTGGTGAAGGAGCAGATCCGCATCGCGTTCGGCGAGAAGCTGAGCAAGGACTTCGACGATCTGCAGCCGCAGAAGCACGCCATCGAGATGCGCATCAACGCCGAGGACCCCTTCAACGATTTCCGGCCCAGCCCCGGCAAGATCGAGCTCTTCTACGCGCCCGGCGGCCACGGCATCCGCTGGGATTCCCACGTCTACGCCGGCTACACCGTGCCGCCGCATTACGACTCGATGATCGGCAAGCTGATCGCCTTCGGCAGCGACCGCGCCACGGCGATGGACCGCATGTCGCGCGCGCTCGACGAATTCGTCATCCGCGGCATCAAGACGACCGTGCCCGTTCGGCCAGCTCATCCTCAAGGACCCCGATTTCCGCCGCGGCCGCTACAGCACGCATTTCGTCGAGGGCTTCCTCAAGCAGCGCGCCTCGCATCCTGCCTCCGCGCGGAGGAGTAGGCGACTCATGAAAAAGATTGACATCTGAGCATCTGAGTGAAAGCGTAGCACGTCATTCGAGCGAGTGAAGCGACGTCGAAGAATTGGTCGAAGGATCGATTCAGCCTGCATTTCTCAAGCATCAGCTGATCCCTCGACAAGCTCGGATGACCGCTGTTAACGTTATGGGCATGACGACCCTCGACCAACGCCTCCAACGCCTCGCCGCGCCCGCCTCTACGCCATCGTCGATACCGGCTACGTGGAGCCCGACCGCGTGCCCTACATCACCGAGCAACTCGTCCTCGGCGGCGTCGATCTGATCCAGCTCCGCGCAAAAAAGCTCCCGCTTGACGCCATCGCCGAGCTTGGGCAAAAAGATGCGCGCGATCATTCCCGGCGACGGTCCGCTGTTCATCCTCAACGATCATCCTGAACTCGTGGCCGAAATCGGCGCGGACGGCATTCACGTCGGCCAGGACGATCTTTCCGTGGCCGAGGCGCGCACGCAGGCGGGGAGGGCGTCCTCGTCGGCAAATCGACCCATAGCCTCGACCAGGCCATCGCGGCGGAAAAGGAAGGCGCCGACTACATCGGCGTCGGCCCCATTTACGCCACGCCGACCAAGCCCGATTACGTGCCGGTCGGTCCCGCGCTGATCGGCCAGGTCCGCGCCGCCGTTCGCGTGCCCGCAATTCTGCATCGGCGGAATCAACGAGCAAACGTTGCCCGAGGTCCTCGCCGCCGGAGCGCGCCGCGTCGTGATCGTCTCCGCTCTCTTGCAAAGCGAGGATATCCCGGCTTATTGCCGACGGGTCAGAGAAAAACTAGTATCCCTTGTCGAGGCAGAATCCCCCAACGGCAAAGTTGATTAAAGGGCCGGAAAACAGGCATAAAGCGACCCACCACGCATGGGGGCCAGACGACCA
The DNA here is from genome assembly GCA_963812985.1 of uncultured Verrucomicrobiae bacterium. GTDB lineage: Bacteria > Verrucomicrobiota > Verrucomicrobiia > Methylacidiphilales > UBA1321 > JABDGH01. The sequence goes on along the minus strand of CAWEXI010000005.1, from coordinate 160,823 downwards.
CGTTATCGCTGTAATAACCAAGCCCATCAAGGCAACCGCAACATTGATCCAGCCAGCGAGCCTCCAACCGAACTGGCGTGAATGACGATCATCAACCGCAAAATTCATTACCCCAAAAATAGTCGGCTGAACAACTCCGCCAAGATTTTTCGATAGATGTTCTTGCTTGGTAGACATCGCTTGCGGACGCGACACATTTGATTACGTTGCCATGGGGACGGCAGGTGCCTTATTTGCCATGGTCGAGAAGGGATTTTTTAACGTAGCGAAGGGGTTGCTTTCGGAGAGCTTTTCGTCGTGGTCTGAGCACAAGGCACCCAAGATGGGCGCCGCCCTGGCCTACTACACCGCCTTTTCTTTGGCGCCCTTGGTTATTTTGATTCTCTCGATCATCAGCCTGGTCATGAAAAGGGACGAAGCGGCGCAGCGCCTCGTCGCTGAAATGAGCGACCTGGTTGGCACCGAAGGCGGAAAAGTGGTGCAGGAAATCCTCCAGCATGCCGGCAGCACAACTGCCCTTTCATGGAGCACGGTCCTTAGTTTCCTCGTCCTTTGGCTCAGCGCCTCCGGGGCGTTTGGTGAGCTGCAGGACTCGCTCAACACGATTTGGGAAGTGCCCAAACAGGAGCATCCCTGGCTGGCCATGATCAAAGACCGGCTCCTTTCGCTCTCCATGGTTTTGGTGCTCGGCTTTTTTATGGTTACCTCGCTTGTCGTCTCAGCCTTCATCACCGGCCTGACCTCATGGTGGATCAGTCCGGAGTCGAAAATCGCCCTGGAAGTGGCCAACACCCTTCTGTCGCTCTTGATTATCACCGGCCTCTTTGGATCAGTCTTCCGATTTCTCCCTGACGCCAAGTTGAATTGGCGCGACGTCCTTCCTGGAGCTGCATTCAGCGCGGTTTTGTTTATCGTGGGAAAATTTCTTCTCGGCCTCTACATTTCCCACACTGCCTTCGCTTCGAACTATGGCACCGCGGCTTCGTTTGTCGTCATTCTGTTTTGGGTTTTCTACTCGGCGCAGATCCTTTATTTCGGCGCCGAGTTTACCCGTGCCTACACGCGGCGATTCGGTTCGCATCAGGAAAGCCCGAGCAAGCCGCCGCTCAAGGCCCGCGCACAACGACCGTAACGGCTTAAGCGCGGAGTTGCGCGTTCGGAGATTTTGACTTCTCACTTCCGCCTTCTTCCTTCTACCTTATCCGATGCCCGTACTCGTTGTTGGTTCCATCGCGCTCGATCACATCAAGACTCCCACGGCGGAGCACCACCATTTGCTGGGCGGATCGGCTTCCTATGCCGCGGTGGCGGCCAGCTTTTTCGGACCGGTTAATCTCGTGGGCGTGGTCGGAGACGATTTTCCGGCCCAGCATAAGCAGCTCTTTGCCGACCGCAAGATCGATCTCACCGGCCTCGAAGTCGCGGAGGGCAAGACCTTCTGCTGGTCGGGCGAATACGAGCTGAACATGAACAACCGCAAGACGCTTTCCGTCGCGCTTGAACGTCTTCGAGAAATTCCAGCCGAAGCTGCCACGAGTCCTATCGCGAAACGCCCTACGTTTTGCTCGGCAACATCGCGCCGTCGTTGCAGCGCAGCGTCTGCAAGCAGATCCGCAAGCCGAAGTTCGTCGTGGCCGACACGATGGACCTCTGGATCAGCATGGCCCGCGCCGACCTGCTCGAGCTGCTGAAGGAAGTCGACATGCTCATCCTCAACGACAGCGAGGCGAAGCAGTTGACCGAGGAGGATAATCTCATTCGCGCCGGGAAGAAGATCGTCGAAGTATGGGCCGCGCTACGTCGCGGTGAAAAAAGGCGAGCATGGCTGTCTGCTCTTTGGCCGCGACGGCGAATTTTTCAGCACCGGCGCCTTTCCGCTGGAGCACATCGCCGATCCGACCGGCGCGGGCGATTGCTTTGCCGGCGGTTTCATCGGGCACCTCGCGCGCACGGACGACACGTCATTTCGCGAATCTGAAGGAGGCGCATCATCCAGGGCACGCTGGTCGCTTCGTTTTGCTGCGAGGAATTCAGCCTGCGCCGCCTGCAAAATCTGACGACCAAAGAAATCGACCAGCGTCGCCGGGATTTTGGTTCGTTCATCGCCTAGTCGTCTAAATTCACGCCGTGGATTGCGCATGAGCCGTCCGAAGGAATCGCCTAAAAAAGTCGACGTTTCGCGTCCGGCAGCGCCATTGCAACACAATCCTTTTGCCATGCTCGGCGAGTTGGACGCGCTGAAAAATTTGCCCAAGATCGAGCCGCCGGAGAAGTCTCATCCGCCTGACAAGTTGGAGAAGCCGCTGCCGCCGGCCAAAGCGCCAAAACCCACCGTGCCCAAAAATTCGCGTGGCCGGCTCGTCCTGCGCCGCGAGAAAAAGGACCGCGGAGGCAAAGTTGTCGTGGTCGTTTCCGGCTTTGCGGAATTGCCCGGCGCGAACTCGGTCATGATCGCCAATCTGGCCAAGGAATTGAAGGGCAAGCTTGGCTGCGGTGGTTCGTTCGATCGTCAGGAAATTGTTTTGCAGGGCGACCGCGCCGCTGCCGTCAATGCCCTGCTTTCGGAAATGGGTTTTCGGGTCGACGGTGTGAAGGATTAGAAATTCGAATCCGGCGCGGCCACTGAAGTTCTTCGGGCAGGGTGGCAACGGAAAGTGCAGCCAGACAGACGACCAGCGCCCAAGCCGTCGCTTGGTTGAGTAAATAGGGAAGCCAAGTTGCTTCGCCTGAAATAGAGAGCCAGTTGACGTAGATCAAAATCAGAAAAAGGGTGGTTCGTACCCAGCCGAGAGCGATGCCTCGTTTCAACAATTGAAAGAGCATTGGAAAACAGAAGAGCAGGAAAATTGCCCGGTAGTCATGATTCGTGCCGAGGAGAAATGAGCCGAGATAAATTCCCGCTCCGATGCGAAACGCAAAAAGTTCCCGCTCATTCACGACTGTCGGATCAAGCGTGGGCCGAAGCCATGCGCCCATCCCTGCCGTAATAATGAACAACATCGTGCTGCAAATCAGAACGCTCAGGTAAAGGTCAGGCCGTTGGAACCGTTCCATCACGACCAATCCAAGCGATGTGATGCCGTAAGACAAAATCCCCGAACGCATGTTCGGCGCGGCGCGCATGGCGGCGAGGAAATCGTGAAAGTGAACGGCAATTCCTCCGGCAAAAATCAGCAGCCCGAGGCCGATCGAGGGTAGCGTTTTTTTCCACGGGGGCATCATCAGGGCCAGATAAGCAAATAAGGGATGGACCTTCAGGATACCGGCGAGGGCGATGACCAGAGCCGCCAGCGGAATAAATCGGCGCAGGGCGAGAGCCAGCGCCAGCAGCACGAACATCAGCAGGTCGACGTTGCCGCGCTCCAGCCCAAACATCACCGCGTAGGAAATCAGAAAAAGTCCCGCCGCCAGACCACCAAAGAGGTCGAGCGAGCCCAGCACATAAAAGCAGGAGAGAAAGAAAAGGATGGCCATGCCATATCCGAAACTCATGACCGTATCGGCGTTCAAACCGAGGCGATTGGAATAGAGCCACAGCATGGGATAATTGAACGGACGATCCCAAGGATCGTGAGCATCCGCCGCTTGGGGTGGAATGCCCGCGCGAAATCTTTCACTGCCGGCAACTATTCCTCGCAAATCGGCAAAGTAGGGCCGCATCGGACAAACCAGATAAAGGGTGGAAGCTCAAATACCGGCTTATCCAAGGTCACGGAAGCAACCTTGAGCAGCAAAAAGAATGCGACCAGAATCGACGCGGTTATCCAACGCCCATCCTTAAGAAAAGAAGCGTAACTTTTCGGCCGCTTAGGATTAAGCTTTGGAATCGAATCGTTTTAGCGGATGGTCGACACACGGCCAATCCCAAAGCCGGTCGTCCGGATTCCATCATCTTTCGACACGTTTTTTCCGCCCATTCCAACGATCTTCGTGGTATAAGAAGCTGTGGCCAAACGCATCGAACCCTTGTCTTCCCGCGCTCAGATGGTGGACAAAACGCCGCAGAAAGAGTCGCCAAAGGATATTTCTCCCGCCAAGGACGATCCTCTGGCCAAGAATGCTCCCCGCGCCAAGGATAGTTCCCCGGTTCAAAACGGTTTCCTGTCCAAGGAGGAGCCCGTTCCCGTCACTACATTGCCACCGCCGCGCCAAGTCGATGGCGCCAAGCCGGTAGCGACTGCCTCCGGCTCCAAGCCCGGAAAAAAGAAGAGGTCTTTCTGGCGCAAGCTTTTGATCGGAATGCAGATCGCTCTCGTGGTGACGATCATTACCGGATGCGTTCTCGGTTATTTCCTCTACGAGAAGGCGCTGGTTTATTATGCCCGCGCCGAGACCTACGACCTGAAGAAGCTCGACGACCTCAACGTCACCTCGACCTTTTACGACGTCAACGGCGAGGAGCTGGGCCGCATCTTCGTCGAGGACCGCATCGTCCTCAAGCCGGACCAAATCCCCCCGGCCATGCGCCAGGCGGTCATGGCCGCGGAGGACCGCCGCTTTTACCAGCACGGCGCGATCGATTACTGGGGCATCCTGCGCGCCTTCCGCGAGAATCTTTCCAAGAAATCGCACGGCGTGCAGGGCGGCAGCACGATCGAGCAGCAACTGGCCAAGCACCTCATCGGCGATTTCTCCCGCACGCTGGACCGCAAGTTCCTCGAGGCCTTCGTCGCCATCCGGCTCGAGCAGAATCTGACCAAGGACCAGATCATGAATTATTACCTCAACCGGATTTATTTCGGGAAGGGGTACTTCGGCGTCGGCGCGGCGGCGCGCGGCTACTTCGGCAAGGACGCCATCAACATGACCGTGCCGGAATGCGCGCTGCTGGCCGGGATCATCCGCGCGCCGACCAGTTCCTCGCCGCGCGTCGATCCGGAGAAGGCCAAGTGGCGGCGCGACGCCACGCTCAAGCAGATGCTCGACGAGGGCTACATCAAGCAGGAGGATTATCTTCGCTACATCGAGACGCCGTCTGCGGATCCAGCCCGCCAAGCCGTCCGGGCCTGCAGACCTACGTCATGGCCGCCGCGGTGAAGGAGATGGAGCAGATTCTCTCGATCGAGGGCACGGAAGAAATGCCCCAGGGCCTGACCGTGCGCACCAATATCGACCTGCACTTGCAGCGCGCGATCGAGACGCAGATGAATCTGCAGTTGGCAGACTTGGAAAAAGCGCCGGAACGGCACGGCGTACTCCCGCACAACGCCCGGCCCCGACTTGCAGGGCGCGGCCATCGTCGCCGATGTCGCCACCGGCCGCGTGCAGGCATGGGTTGGCGGACGCGATTTCTCCAAGAGCCAGTTCGATCACATCTCCATGGCGCGCCGGGAAAACGGCGCGCTGCTCCAGCCGCTTCTCTATGCGCTCGGCTTCGACCGGCTCGACCTCCATCCCGCCTCGATGATCAATGCCTCCTACATCGATCCCACCGTGCCCGCCGCGCAGGCCGACCTCGGCCTGGGCAATCCGATGGTCGACCTGAACAAGTGGTTCCTTTCCGTGCAGGACGCGCTGGCGCTCGGCAACAAATCGGCCGCGACCCGCGTCGGCTTGCAATTGCGGCGCGAGCGCGGTGAGCGACTGGCTGCGCAAGGCCGGGCTGGAGCAGGCGCGCATCCCGGACGGACAAGCCGAATGTCTTCAATCCCGATCCGATGACGCTCGGCGACATCGCCTCGCTCTACCAGGTCCTCGGCAACGACGGCGTTCACCGCAAACTCAAGATCATCCAGTCGATCCAGTCCCGCACGGGCCAGATTCTCTACGACGACTCCAAGCCCGACAAAGACGGCCATGACGAGGACGTTGCTCAACAGCCTCAACGACCAGCAGATGACGCTGACGCTGCAGAATGCGCTGCGCTCCGGCCCGGCCCGGACGCTGGCGCGCGATTACGGCTTCAAGTCGGCGATCGCCGGCATGCCCGGCTATTCCGAGGGTTATCGCGATGCCTGGTTCGTCGGTTATACGCCGAAGGTCCTCGCGGGCGTCTGGGTCGGCTACGACGATTCGCGCCCGCATCGGCGCAAGGACGTCGCGGTGAAATCGGCCGTGCCGCTGTGGGGCGAGATCATGCAGCAGATCGAGGCGCGCGATGCAGACCGGCGGCGCTTTTCCCGTTCCGCCCGCCCTGACCAAGGTCGAGATCGACCGCTCCACCGGCGCCCTGCGCGGCCTGGCCGGGCTGGCCCCCGCGCCCGGCGACATTTTTGTTTATCTGAAGAAGGAGCAGGTCGACGCCGCGGGCAGCATGACCGGCCCCGTCGCGCAGCAAATCCAGGCGCCGCAGGAATGGACCGACTGGCTGACGACGATGTTCAACCAGGCGGATGAGACCGGTCTCGCTCCGATCAGATCATGGGCGACGACAAGCGCGCCAACATCATTCCGGCTCTGGCCGAATACAAAATGCCCGGCCTGCGCGGCGATATCCTTTCCTCGGATGGCGACTGTCTACGCCACGACCGGCTCCGAGAAAAACCTGGTGCTCGGCTGGCCCGCGACGGACGAAGCCACCGCCGATGACGATATCGTCCGCTGGATGCGCAGCCGTCTCGACGAGGTGCAGCAGGCCATCGGCGTCAAGATCGACGATCAGCGATGCGGACCTGCTCGCCCAATACCAGACGCAGCGTTACCAGCCCTTCATGGTCATGGAGAACGTCACGCCCGATCAGGTCGACCAGATTCAGTCGGCGGGTCTGGAGGCCAAGGGCTTCGGGTTCCAGACCGCGCCGCTGCGCAACTATCCGCGCGGCACCGGAGCTCGCCCATGTGCTCGGCTATCTCTCGCGCGACCAGCAGCGCAACCGCGGCAAATACCTCAGCGGCGATGTGATTTACGACCGCTACAAGGGCGCCGCCGGGCTGGAGCAGGTCTTCAACCAGGACCTGACCGGCAAGGACGGCCGGTTCATGATTTCGACCACGCCGGATGGCTACGCGCGCTCCGCTGCCGTCGCGGAGCCGGCCACTTACGGCAACAACGTGCGCCTGAGCATCGACTCGAAAATCCAGGCGGCGGTGGAAGCGGCGATGGCGGCCAGCCCCAATCCGATGAAGGCCGCCGTCATGATGGACATCCACACCGGCGACGTCGTGGCCATGGCCTCGCACCCGACCTTCGACCCGAATATCTTCGTCCCGTCCATCGCGGCGGACGAATGGGACGCGCTCAACGACGGCGAATACAATCCGCTGCTCGACCGCACGCATCCACGCGCAATATCCGCCCGGCTCCGGCTTCAAGACGGTCACGTCGATCGCGGCGATGAGGGCCGGCGTCTTCGATCCGAACTGGGTCGTCCATTGCACCGGCTACTTCGATCTCGGCAGCATGCACATGGACCTCAAGACCGAGAAAGGCGACGTGACCTACCTCGAGGCGCTGCACCCATTCCTACAACACCTACTTCTGCCACCCTCGGCCTGAAGATCGGCCGCGACGTCCTGCTCGATACCGCGCGCAGCCTCAACTTCGGCAGCCTGACCACCATCGATCTGCCCGGCGAGCTGCCCGGCTTTATTCCCGATCCCGAATCGGTCCGGCGCATGCACCAGCGCGAATTTCAGGTCGCCGGCGGCGACACCGCGCTCACCGCCATCGGCCAGGGCGACGTGCTGGTCACGCCGCTGCAGATGGCCGACTTCATGGCCGCGCTCGCCAACGACGGCACGGTCTACCGCCCGCGCCTCGTGAAGCAGATCGAGGACCGCAACGGCAACGTGATCAAGGCCTTCCCGGTCGAGACGCTGCGCACCGTGACCTTCGACGACAAATGGATGCCCGACTCTGAAGGCGGCCATGATCAACGTCATCGACGATGGCACCGCGACCGTCGTGCATCGCGACGACATGAAGATCGCGGCCAAGACCGGCACGGCGCAGGTCGGCTCGAAGGACCACCGCCGCCAGATCGCGTGGCTCTCCGGCTATCTTCCCGCCGATAATCCGCAATATTCCTTCTCGGTCATGGTCGAGGGCCGATTCTCGGACAACCGCGACGATACCGAAGAGGGCGGACTGCTCGGTGGCGTCGAGGCGGGCGCCATCGCCAAAGACATCTTCGATCAGATTTATCCGCTGCCCGGCAAGAAGGACAAGGAAACCGCGTCCGCCGCGGACCAGCCCGCTGCCGCCGATACTGCCGATAATGCGACGACCACGGCCCCGGCCAAGGTTGATCCCGCTCCTTCAGCCGGACCCGCCGCAGCCTCCGCGCCGGGTGGTCCCTAGGCGTTCTCTTCTACGCCGCAACCGAATGCGGAACGTTAAGATGCTCACCCAAAGCCCGGAACCGGTCCCGGGTCTTTTTCTCGAAATTGTGCCGGGGCTTGAGAACCTGGGTCGGAAACGACGAGAAAACAATGCTCCGCAAATGGTCGGGTGACTTCAAGTGCCACAGCGCCAGCGCCTGGATCAGGATGTTGCCAATCGCAGCGGCATCAGCCGGGCCGACAATGACGGGAAGGCCCGTCGTATCGGCGGTCAGTTGGTTGAGCAACTCGTTTCCGGTGCCGCGGCCGACGATATGCAGCACTTCGATTTCCTGGCCGGTCAGCGCCTCCAATTGGCGAAGCGTCTCGGCATGGGCCAGTGCGAGGCTTTCCAGGATCACCCGGACAAATTCGCCCGGGTTGGCTGGCGCGGTCTGGCCGGTCTCGTGGCAATAGGCGGTGATCTTTTCGGGCATGTTGCCCGGTTCGCTAAAATGAGGGTCCGCTGGGTAAATGTGCGCTTTCCCCGGGCCGCTTTCCATGGCCATGCGGGTGAGTTGATCTTCCGTATATTCCTGGCCCGCGCTTGACCACGCCTGACGGCACGCCTGCACCAATCCGAGCCCCACGCTATTCTTAAGGAAATGAATCGAGCCACCCAAACCGACCTCGTTGGTGAAGCCGTCCTCGCAAGCGTGGCTGCTGGTGATGGGCGATTCGATCTCAATCCCAAATTGCGACCACGTGTCCGAATGAAGATAGGCCCACTGTGACTCGCTGCGCGCCGGGATGGCGGCGGTGGCTGCGGCCTTGTCGTGCGAGCAGGTCGCGATGACCCGCGTATTCAACATGGCGGGATGCCTACGCAATTCATCGACTACCGGCCCAAACGCCGTCCCGCTCGGCACCAGGCGGGGGAGAATCGAGTCGGGTACATCGAGCGCCGCGGCCAGCGGTGCAGACCAAGCGTGCGTCCTCGGATTATAGAGGCGGGTCGTGCTGGCCAGTGATTCCTCGCAAGCCGGGACGCCCGAAAAACGCGCATTGATATAGTCGGCAATGGGCAGAAAAAGCCCCGCGCGCTCGAAAAGTGTCGGGTCCGCCTGATACCCCGCTTCAATTTGGGACAACGTGTGCAGCGGGGTCAGCGGCACGCCCGTCTCGGCATAAATCGTCGACAGCGGCAGCTTTTTCAAGAGGCGTGCTGTCATCTCCCGGCAGGGCCCATTCTGCCCGCGCGCAGGCGATTGCAACAGGCGATCCTTCGCGTCCAGCAGCACGTAATCTTCGCCCCATGAATTGGCGCTCAGGCCGGAAATCGGCAGACCCAGTGCCGCCGCCTTTTCGATCCCGGCGAAAAGTTCTTTCTCCAGCGAAACCATGTCCCAGCACGAAACACCTTTAACCGCCTTGGTCTTGATCTCGAAGGAATGAATCTCGGTCAACGTGAGTTGGCCCTTGGACAGGCTGCCCAACATGATACGTCCGGTTTCAACAGCGAGGTCGCAGGCGAGGTAATGAGTGGTGGTATTCATTGATTAAATAATCTGGCGGTGAGCAATGGTGGTTCGATGAGGGAAGAAACAAGTGCGAATTCCCGGTTGGATTTTAATCCGCAGGGGAGGAACGTTCCCGAGGCGGAGAGGCGAAAATGAAACGTCTGAATAATCCGCTGTCAATGTCGTTACAACTTTCTCCATCACAAGATACAAAGTCGGCACGACGAGTCAACGGTTAAAATGGATGTTGTGGAAGGTCGATGCGAGCCTTGATTGCGGTGCTTAAAACCTACCCTGCGCTGAGACGCCTGAAATCGACGACTGCTTCTCTCCGCAATTCCATTTCGCTAAAACTGGACGATGGCGATGGAAATATTTTATCCTTTTCTGCGAACATGTCTGACAACCTGATCTGACCGTGACCTGCCCGAACTGTGCCCGTAGCTTCAATCTCACCTGGAGCAGGTATTTCAGGTCGCTCTTCGAACATCACATGTGTCCATCGTGTCGAAGGCGATTCCGGTTCATTATGACCGTGTCCTACGCGATCATGCTCTTGGGGGCTACGGTGGTCGGTGCAGCGATGCCCGCCGTGGTCGCTTTCTTTCTGACTCACGATTTTTGGTACACGATAGCGACCTATGCCATATTCGTATTCGGAGTGGTACTTCCTTTCGACCGCTGGTTGGACACGAAGAGACCGGTCGAACGTGTCCAGTGAGTCAGCCTTTGGACGAGTCTATAGATCGAGCATGTACGTCTCGAGATCGACGAGGATTTCGCGCGGCTTGGCGCCATCGGGCGGACCCAGCACGCCGACCTTTTCGAGATAGTCGATGACGTAGGCGGCGCGGTTGTAACCGAGGCGCAGTCGGCGCTGGAGATTGGAGGTACTCGCCTTCCGTTCCTGGCGGATCACGTCGAAGCATTCATAGATGAGCTTCTTGTCGTCCTCGCTGATATTGATTTCAGCGGGGGCTTTGCCGGAGAGCTTGGCGTCAAGTTCCGGCGCGAACTGCGCTTCGGCCTGGCCACCTGCGAAGTCGACCACGTCCTGCACTTCCTGGTCGGAGACGAACGCCCCCTGGCCGCGGGTGAAGCCGGCGACGCCGGGCGGACGATAGAGCAGGTCGCCCTTGCCGAGGAGATTCTCCGCGCCGTTCTCGTCGAGGATGACGCGGGAATCGAGTCCGCTCGGCACCTGAAAGGCGATGCGCGCAGGGATGTTCGTCTTGATCACGCCGGTGACGACTTCACGGCGCGGGGTCTGTGTGGCCACGATGAGATGGATGCCGGCCGCGCGGGCCTTGGCGGTCAGGCGCGCGACGGCGCTCTCGACATCGGCGGGCGCGGTTTGCATGAGATCGGCGAGCTCATCAACGATGACGACGATGTAGGGCAGCTTGTCGGGAATGATGAGATCGTCCTCACGCGGCACACGGATAGGCGGCCCTTGCGGCGCGTCGCCGTCCTCAATTTCCTCGTCATCCTCGACTTCGACATGGAGGAATTCGAGTTGCGGCGATTCGGCCGCGGGGGCGGGTGCGGCCGTGCGGTTGCGGGAATTGAATCCGGCGATGTTGCGCACGCCGACCTTGGCCAAAATGCGATAGCGCTTTTCCATTTCGTTGATGACCCAGCGCAGCGCGAGCATGACTTTCTTCGGGTCGGTGACGACCGGCACAACGAGATGTGGAATGGCATTGTAGACCTGCATTTCGACCTGTTTCGGATCGATCAGAATCAGGCGCAATTCGTCCGGCGTGAACCGGAAGAGAAAGCTCATGAGAATACAATTGATGCAGACCGATTTGCCGGAACCGGTCGTGCCACCGATCAGCAAGTGGGGCATGGCAGCGAGGTCGGCGACGAGGGTCTTGCCGTAAACGTCCTTGCCGAGCGCGATGGGAATTTTGGCGCTGGTGTTGCGCCAGTCCTTGCTTTCGAGCAGTTCGCGTAAAAAGACGGCGACCTTGTTCGAGTTGGCGATTTCGATCCCGACCGTGTCCTTGCCGGGAATGGGCGCGAGGATGTTGATCCGCTCCGCGCAGAGCACGCGGGAAAGATCGCGGCTCAAGCTGCTGATTTTGTCGACGCGGACGCCTTCGCCGGGAAAAACTTCGTAACGCGTGATGGTCGCACCCGGAGTGATTTCGCGACCCTCGGCTTTAACGCCGAAACGCTTCAGGGTCTCGATGATGAGGGCGAGATTGCGGTTGAGCTGGTCTTCGCTCAGACCGGCATCACGTGCGCGACCCGCGGGCGCGCTGAGGAGTTCGAGCGAAGGCAGGACGTAATCGGGGTGGGGAACGGGCGCGGTCGGAACAAGAGGCACATCGTTCTTTTTAACCGCGGCAGGGGCACGCTCGGGCGGTGCGGTGGGTTTGGACGGATGCATTGGCACCTTGACCACCGGCTCGGGTTCGTCGTCCTGCTCCGGACGGCGGATGTTGAAGCGGGGCGGCGGGGCCTCGACTTCAGGTGCCTCAGCTTCCAGCGCGGCTTTCTTCTGCACCTCTTCGATCTGCTTGCGGATGCGTCGATGCTGCGCTTCGAGCTGCTCCTTGGGCGGGGCCTTGGCCAGCCGTTCCTCCTCGCTTCGGACTTTCCATTCGCGGTAAAAGGAAAATGCATTCAACGCGGTCATGACCGGGTTGACGTTAAAAAGGTAGATCGCCGAAATGGCGAAGAGCGTGGCGAACAGCACGCCTGCGCCGACGCTGCCCAGCGCATAGGGAACGGCCAGATAAATAATATAGCCGCCGAGGATGCCGCCCGGGCTGTCGATGTTGGCCTGGTGCTGAATCAGGTGCCAGCCGCCCACGTGTTGGAGATCGAGCAGCGCGCAACTGCTCGCGAGGAAGATGAAAAGCCAGACCGGTTTCCAGGTCCATTTGATTTCCAAGCCCAGGAAACTCGCGCCGCAGCAACAGAGCGCGAGCAGGGGAAAAAGATATGCGGCAAAGCCGAAGCCGAAGTAGAGCATTCCGGCCAGAGCCGCGCCAACGTCGCCAATGAAGTTGGAGGGATTTGCGTTGGGCGGGTAGGTATTGAAGCCAAGGTCCGCTGGGTCGTAGGAAAGGAGGGAGAGAAGCGTGACGATATAAAGAGAGAGCCAAAGGAAGCCGACGACCTGCTTGAAGAGCGGAAGGTTCGCGATGTTTTTCACCCAGGATTGAGGATGCGAGAGGGCACTGCTCGGCATGCGAAAGCCTAGCGATTCGAGAGGGGTGAGTCTATCCGAAACTCGGTTCGTTCCCAGGAGAGGAAGCTACGCTGAAGGATAAAGCCCGAAGACATGCTTCAGGCGTTCGGCGCGCATGGCCCACGTGTGGTTGGCTGACCAGGTGCGGGCGGCTTCGGCTTGCTCGGCATCAGGGCGGAATTTTCGCAATGCCTCAATCCACGCCACGCGCGAGGGACTCGGAATCTGCGTACACCACGGCCCGACATCGAGGCTTTGCAAGGCGGGCAGCGCCGTGGTGATAATGGGCAGGCCGCAACGCGCGTAGTCGAACAATTTGATCGGACAGGAAAACTCGCCGGAAGCCGCATCCGGGCTGGTGGTGATCAGGCCCGCGCGAGATCCAGCCAGGGCTTCGGGTAGTTCGTTCACGGGCACGCGCGGTTGCCAGTCGGTTTCGGACGTATCGATTTGATTGCCCAACGCCAGCCATTCTTCCTCAGTACCGCCGACGATTTTCAAGGGCGCCTTGATCGCGTGGGCTGCGTCAATGACGGTATCCAGACCGCTGCCCTTTTGGATTGAACCGCAATAAACGAAAGGACCATCCTCGGTGCTGATACTGTGGCTTAAGGGCGGCAACCCGCCATTAGGAACGATGGCAATGTCTTTTTCCAGCGCGAACCAAGTGCTCAGTGCCACAGCGAGCGGCATGCTGGTGGCAACGAGAGATTGGGCGGAGGTGAGGACGTTCCCTTCCAATTTGTGGATCAGCTTTTGACGGTTCGAGCTTTCGGGCATCTGGGCAAAAATCCCATGCGATTCGAAGACATAAGGAATGCCAGCCTGGGTCAGGATGGGGCCGCCCTTGAGATGGACGGTGAAGGCGAGATCAAACGGGTGGCGATGCTGGATCCAGGCGGCGAAGTTGCGGGAAAAAATCGACGTGCTTTCAATCGGGCCGAGCGTGCGGGACAAGACGACGAGTTCAAGACCTGGCACCTCAGTGGCGTCGGCGATGCCCGCGAGTTGATCGTGAAGCTCGTCTTCCCCCCCTGCCGTGACCAGCGTGACTTCAAGACCGCTCTCAGCCAGGGCCACGCAGGTGGAAAGTGTCTGCACCTCGCAGGCGCGATGGCCCGTCCATTCTTCAGGATAAAGGTAAAGCAGGCGCATGCGATTTCAGGACGGGACGGGGGCTTCCCGACTAAGCGAAGCCTCGATAACAGCGATCGCCTCAGCCAAAACCTTTTCGGGAGAGATGGTACGAATTGGATAGCTCACATGCGCGGTCTGAAGGGCACGATGAAATTTTGCGGGGGACTGGTGCGGTCCGCAAGCCTCGATCGAGGATCCCCGGTCGGTGGGTGCGAAAAGTGTTACGGTGGGACAATTGACGGCAACTGCGAGGTGATAGGGGCCGGTGTCGCCGGAAAGGAAAGCGAGTGCCTGCGATTGAATCTTCGCGAGGGCCGGAAGCGATAATTTTCCGGCCAGGATAAAAGGGCGTCGGCGCATGGCGGCGGCGACTCGTGCGGCGAGGGAATGCTCGCTGCGATCGCCGGTAAGAGCGACGGCGCAATTGAATCGCTCGCCCAAAGCGTCCGCCAGGCGCGCCCAATTCTCCTCGGGCCAGCGCTTGATTTCACGCGACGCGCCGGGATGAATCAGGATACCGCGTTCGTGTCCATCCGGAGGAGCGATCAAGTGCGGCATGCTCAGGCGATGCGTCGTCGGCTCGATGCCGAGCGCCTTGGCCATGGCCAGATTATTTTCAATCGCGTGGCCGGTGGCGTAGTCGGATGCGCCGGGGCGGCGCAGCATCGATTCGTTCGCCATCCACCCAGGGTAACGAGTCCAGCGCGTGCGATAGCGGAGGAAACCACGGACGCCGTAGCGCCAAAGGAAAGGGACGAGGTCCGGCTCGGTCATGTTGGCCAGGAAGGCGATACGGTGTGGGTCGGCGGCGAGGTTTTCCTGCAGGCTGGCCCAGCGATATTTGCCGCGAACCGAAAAGACGCGATGCAACCGTGGGTCGGACTGGTAAAGTTCCACGTAGGGCGCTTTCACCAGGAGCGAAACCCGGCCCGGCCCCAGGCTTTGCGAGAGCGTTTCGATCAGCGGCGAGGTGAGCAGCGAATCGCCGAGCGCGGTGGTGGCCACGACCAGCACTTTCTCTCCCTGGTCAAGAGCTGCGCGCGTTTCGTCGAGCGACCAGGTCTTGATCAAGCGCGTGAGATGCGCCGCTTGATGGACGAGCGTGTAGGCGGGATCGAGGCCGGGGAAGTTCACGCCTGCCTCCAGAGTTCGGTGAGCAGCGCAAAAACAGTTTTGGCGGAGATGTCGGCCATGTTCGCATCGGCGGGCGTTTGGTAATTCGCCGGGCGCGGCAGTTGCACGACGCGATGACGATGTCCGTAACCGTAAGGACCAACGCGGTTAGCGGGATTGTTGCAATGGATGATGGCAACGACGTGCGTGCCGACGGCAAAACCGAGGTGCATGATTCCAGTGTCGGTGGAAACAAGGGCTTGGGCGCTTGCCAACAGCGCCGCGGATTCGGCCAGGGTGAGTTTACCCACCATGTTATGGTAGGGCTTGATTGCCTCGCCGGCCAAGAGGTGTTCGAGCTGCTGAAGCCGTTCCTGCTGGTCGTCCCCGCCGAGAATAAAAATCTCAGCGTTCAGTTCGCGGGCGCAAAGCCGGATCAATTCGGCGTAGCGTTCCACCGGCCAGTCACGCCAGGAGGCCCGCCTTCCGCCGCCGATTTGCAGGACAAGCCGGGGCCTCTTGCCGACCAGCATCCGGCGCAACATTTCCTCGAGGCGCGCGCGTTCCTCCTCGAGCACGGCGTAAACGAGATGAGGTTTGTCCGTCGTGGCCCCCACATAGCGCGCGATGCGCAAAGTCTGTTCGACGCCATGGGTCGCATCCCAATCGGGCTGCTCGACCTGGTGCGCGCAAAGATCGCTGAGGTGTGTCATGTTCGGCACGCTGACGGTAATATCAGGATCGACCATGAAACTGAGGCAGCGCGGTTCGGGATCATTCCCGCGCAAATGAAGGATCGCGTCCCACGGTCCCGCCGCGTGCAACTCGTTTTGCAGTTTCCAGAACGCGAGTGGTCCCTTTTGAAAAAGGAAAATCTGGTCGACAAAAGGATTATGATCCAATAAAAGGCGACGGCGGCGATGGACGACACCCGCCAGATAAGCATCTGGAAACGTTTCTTTGAGCGCCTTGAATACGACCGAGTCGGTTAGCGTGTCCCCGATTCCTGCGCAGGTGAAACAGAGGACCCGTGCGTTCGGCCCCAATTCGATGGGCTTTTTTTGCGGTGGTCGCCGATGGGCCAGCGCTCGAAAAACAATCTCGTAACCCGAAGCGGAAAGTCGGCTGATAAACGAGGCCATGGTCGGCTAATCGGGTTGGAGATCGGAGGCGGGCGGTTGCTGCATGAGGTCGGCCCATTGCTTTTCGATGTCGTTGATTTTAGGCATCAAGAAAGGTTGCAAAGCCTGCCACACGCGTTCCAGCGGGATGGTGGCCTCGCCGGTTTGGGCGTGGACGAATTCATGCTTCCTACCGCGGGAGTGACATTTTTTGAAGGAGTTCCCCGACCAAAGGACGAGTGCGGGTGTCCCCACCGCTGCGGCGAGATGCGCGGCGTCGGCTTCCGGCGTGAGTAGAAAAGAAGCTTTTTGCAACAGCGCCGCCAGATCGAGCGGAGTTGGCACTTCAACGGCGATAATCCGCGGCGAGCCCATGCAAAACGCGATTTCGTGGACCCTTTGCTGATCAGCCGGAGTCGAAATCAGACCGATGGCCAGGTCGGTCGAGCCGAGAATCTGCCGGGACAGGGCGATGAAGTCTTGCTCTCGGAATTTGACCGGAACGGTGCTGCTGAGATTGATCAACATGAATTGACGGGCCGCGACAAACGGCGGTCCGGCCAGAGTTTCAAAGGCAAAATCGCGGGAGGCATCGGGCACGTGCAAGTCAAGATTGACGCTTTGAGCCGTGGACTTGACCAGGCCGACGGGCTTCAACAGACGCAGGAGCGTTTCAATCTGATGCTCGTCATTTGCGTCGGCGGGCAGCGCCACCGGATCGGTAAAGTAAGCGGAGGACCGATCGGCGTGCCGATCGAAGCCGATGCGGATGGAGCCATTGGTGAAGCGTGTCAGCAAGCCGAGTTGGCGGTTCAACCCGGCGTGGGAGGCAATGACCCAATCGTGATCGTGTAGCCTCGCGGCATTCTTATAGGCGGCCGTCCACGCGTTCCAATTTGTTTCAAGCACGATGACGTCGTTAACGGCCTCACAGGCCAGGGCGATCGCACCGCTGCCGGCATCGCAGGCGACCGTGAGTTGGGCCGTGGGAAAGTGGCGTCGCAACGCATGAAAAAGCGACAGAGTTAGAAGCATGTCGCTGATTCCGCCCCGCGTCAGACAGAGAATGCGGGGCCCGGTTTCGACGCCACGCGGCCGGCGCCCGCCCGCCACGGCGCGGAGCACGTTGGCGTAAGCGGAAGTCAAGCGGTGGTTGAGACCCGAAAGCATAGCTCAGTTATGGCAGGAAATTTTCCGGTCTCCAGTGGATATCATGTCCTGCTTGAGAACATCCCGATAGGTTTGCGCCATCAGTTCCAACTGGTGCGACCGGGAGAATTCGCGGACGACCTTGGCGCGTGATTCGGCGCGAAATCGCAGTTTTTCCGTGGCGGCCAGATCAAGAAAGGCGGCCACGGATTTACGTAGTTCAGGAACATTGCCCGGTTCGATGAGGAAGCCGGTTGTGCCCTCTTCGACGTTCTCGGGCAACCCGCTGAACCGCGTGCAAATGAGGGGCACGCCCATCGCCATCATTTCCTTGGCGGCGTAGGACGAGGTTTCGATCGAGTCGCTCAAGACGAAGCCGAGATCCAGCAGCGAGAGATAAGGCCGGACGTCGGCGAGCATTCCGCCGTAGACGACATTTTTACCGATGCCCAGCTTGCGGGCCCATGCAAAGAAGTTTTCGGCCGGCAGTTGCTCGCCCAGGATCACGATTTTGATCTTCTCGCTCCGGGGAAGCTCGGCGACGGCGTGCAGGATGAGATTGGCTCGCTTGTGATTGCCCAAGCCCGCGTTTGATCCGATCACGAAATCGGAATCGGTGATGCCCAGCTTAGCAGCCAACGCTGCATCCCTTTCCCGCGGTTGGAAGTATCCAGTATCGACCGCATTGGAAATCACGCGCGCATTTTTCAAGTGGAGAGCTCCCGTCGGTTCGCAGAGGGGAATCATGCCGCGAGAGACGTAAATGTTGAGGTTGGTGGCGCGGTTGTAGGCCCAGTCATGGATGAAATCATTTCCGACCGCCTTGACCGCGTGTCGTGAGCGAACAAGCTTCGTCTTGCCCCGATAAAAAGTTTTCCAATAAATCGCAATCCAATGATCGCGCGATCCGTTGCAGTGGATGATGTCGAATGGAAACTGGCGGTGAATTCGTTCGAGATTCCGGACGCTCGCGATAACTGAAAATAAATTCCTCAGGCTGCCCGGAAAATCGTGATCGAAAACGGCGGTACCGTTCTCGCGCGCGAACGAATTGATCGAGGAACTCGCGGGACAGGCCAGGGCGAGGTCAAATTGCCTGGCGAGCGGACTTTTCAGCAGGGAAAGGATATAGGTGCGATGTCCGCCTCCGGTGCCGAGATGAAAGTTGGTCAGCAATATCTTGGGACGTTCCTCCATGTCTTCCCATGTTATCGATTCGAGGGAGCGGTTGAAGCCTTAATCTCGGAAGTACCGGTCAGTGCGGCGGGAAAGTCTCGCGCCGGTTGGGAAAAAGCGGCATCGTTGCGGGCTGAAAATCATGAGGCCCTGGCGCATTCTTCACACGGAATCCTCGATGGGTTGGGGCGGACAGGAGACGCGTGTTCTGGCCGAGTTGGAGTGGATGCGCGCGCAAGGTCACTGGGTGGCGCTGGCCGCGCACCCCGCCAGTGCCATCTCAAAACGGGCACGCGTCGCCGGCATTTTGTTTTATCCATTACGGACGCACAAGGCGCTGCTGCTTTTCGAGGTCGCGCGTTTGACGGCGTGGCTGATGCGCCACCGCGTCGAAATCGTCAATACGCACAGCTCGAATGACGGCTGGATCGCCGGACTGGCTGCGCGACTCGCGCTACGCCCGATTCTCATTCGCTCGCGTCACATCGAGGTCGATTACCCCAACCGCTTCTGGAGCGGTCTGGCGTTTCGCTTTCTTCCGCATCACGTCATCACGACGAGCCAGCGGATTGCGGACCGGCTGGGGGCGGAGTTGGGAATCGCTCCGGCACGCGTGATCTGCATCGCAACCGGCGTCGATCTGCTGCGTTTTAATTGCGAGGTGAAGGGAACACTGCATCAGGAGCTTGGTTTGGCACCGGACATCGCGTTAGTAGGCATGATTTCGGTGCTTAGGAGTTGGAAGGGACACGCGACTTTTCTGGAGGCGGCGGCGAAGTTACTTGGGCAGAAGCGCCCGGTGCATTTCATCATTGCCGGCGACGGGCCCGCGCGCGAAGAGTGGACGCAGTTCATCAAGCAGGAGCCGTGGAAGGGCAACGTGACGTTGCTCGGGCATCGCGCCGATGTGCCGAACATCCTGGCGTCGCTCGACGTCCTGGTGCTGCCGTCCTACGCGCATGAGGGAATTCCGCAAATTATTTTGCAGGCGCAGGCGATGGCATGCGCCGTGGTGGCGACGACGATCGGCGGCATCCCTGAAGTGGTGGAGGACGGCGTGACGGGCCTGCTCGTTCCACCGCGCGATGCGGACGCACTAACCGAAAAAATTAGCGCATTGTTGGATGATCCTGCTTTTTCTGCGCGTTTGGGACGGAATGCGCGCGCACATATCGAGAAGAGTTACAGCCTAGATGCGATGGGAGAAAGGCTGCTAGGGCTATATAAGGAGGTAGCAACGCGAGTCTCTTCGCATCCCTGAGACCGTCGGACAGAGAGTATGCCATCCCTACAAAGTCAGCGCCTCGCCACGATGACGCCGAAAAGGAAACCGATGCCGGCCGCGATGGCCACTGCCTGCCACGGATTGGTTTCGATGAAATCCTGGGTGTTGTAACGCACCCCGGCAGCCGTATCGCGCAGCGAGTTGGCCTGGTCGTTGAGGGTTTCGCTGACCTTGCGGACAGTTTCCGACGCATGGCTTTTCAAGCCATCGGCCTGACGGGAGAAATCGGTGTTAGTGCTCATGAGTTAACTATAGAATCGATTCTGCGAATGTGCAAAAGGCTCTTCAAATATTGGGGGGTGCTCTCCTGCACGTGCGCGGGCGACCAGGAGGTCGCCCCTCCAGGAGAATTACTTCGCCTTGGCCAGAGCGGCTTTCACCGCCTCGAAGTTGGGCAAATCCTTGGGCGTCGGGGTCTGCTCGGTGTAAACGATATGGCCCGCCTTATCGATGACCACCGCGGCACGAGCGGCGGTGTCCCCCACTCCGGCGAGATTCGGGAAAACCACGTCGTAGGCCTTGATGACCGTCTTGTTCAGGTCGCTCAGAAGTTTGACGCTGATCTTTTCCTGCGAGGCCCAGGCTTCCTGCGCAAAGGGGCTGTCGACGCTAATGCCGTAAACCGCGGCGTTCAGGCTTTCATAGGACGAGATGCCGCCGGAGACATCGCACATCTCCTCGGTGCAGACGCCGGTGAAGGCGAGCGGAAAGAAAAGAAGGACGGTGGCGCGCCTGCCAAAATTGTCGCTGAGCTTGACCTCCTCGAGGCCTTGGGCGGTTTTGGTTTTAAGCGTGAAATCCGGGGCGCTGGTTCCGATTTTGAGTGGCATAGTTGGGAAAGGTTGAGTGGAAAAAAGAAGGTAGAAGTGACGGCGACATGTGTCAACGGGAAGCGCGAGAGGTTTGCACCCCAAAGTGAACTCGATACTCAAACTCCGCTCAGAAAGAGGGAATTTTGGGATCAAAAGAAAAGCCGTTCCGCTTTCGCAGAACGGCTTTTCGATTCGTTGAAGCTGAGGCTTAGGCCTTCTTGGCGGCGGCGGGTGCGGGCGCCTGCTCGAGGCCTTGCGCGGTGCGTTCCTTCATCGCGACTTTGCGGCTGAGCTTGCTGCGGCCCTTGTCGTCCTGGCCGATGCACTTGACCCAGACTTCGTCGCCGACTTTGGCCACGTCGTCCATGCGGTTGACGCGCGCGTCACTCCACTCGGAGATATGCACGAGGCCGTCCTTGCCGGGCAGCACTTCGACGAACGCGCCGAAGTCCTTCAGCGTGACGACCCGTCCGCGATAAATCTTGCCGACCTCGATGTCGCCGACCATGCCGAGGATGATTTCCTTGGCGCGTTCCATGGCGTCGCCGTTGGTGGAGTAGATCTTCACGCGGCCGTCGTCCTCGATGTTAATTTCGGCGCCGGTCTCGGCGACGATGCTCTTGATGTTCTTGCCGCCAGGCCCGATGACGAGGCCGATCTTCTCCGGATTGATCTGGATCGTCTCGATGCGCGGGGCGAACTCGCGACATCTCGGTGCGAGGCGCGTTGATGACCGTTTCCATGAAGGAGAGAATCTGCGTGCGCGTGGTCTTGGCCTGATCGATGGCCTCGTTCATGAGATGGAGCGGAATGCCGCCGAGCTTCAGGTCGAGCTGGAAGCCGGTGACGCCGTCCTTGGTGCCGCACAATTTGAAATCCATGTCGCCGTAGTGATCTTCCGAGCCGAGAATGTCGGCGAGGAGGAGGTACCGCTTGAGGTTGTCCTGCTCGTCGTGCTCGGTGACGAGACCGACCGAGATGCCGGCGACCGGAGTCTTGATCGGCACGCCCGCGTCCATCAGGGCGAGACAGCCGCCGCAGACCGAGGCCATCGAGGTGGAACCGTTCGACGCCATGATCTCGGACGAGATCGCGGATCGCGTAGGGGAAGTCGTTTTCAGTCGGGATGACGGCGAGCAGCGAACGCTCGGCGAGAGCGCCGTGGCCGATTTCGCGGCGATTCAAGCCGCCGACGCGACCGGTTTCACCGACCGAGAAGGGCGGGAAGTTGTAGTGGAGGATGAATCGCTTGGTGATTTCGCCGCCGGTGTAGCCGTCGAGGTCCTGCGCTTCGTCGCTCGGGGCGAGCGTGGCCAGGCAGAGCGCCTGGGTTTCGCCGCGCGAGAAGAGCGAGGAACCGTGCGAGCGTGGGAGCAGGCCGACTTCGCCCGAGAGCGGACGAATCTCTTCCGTGCCGCGGCCGTCGCTGCGCTGCTTCTTGTCGAGGATCGCGGTGCGGAACGCCTTGATCTGCACCTGGTCGAACGCGGAGCTGATGTCGAAGCTGGTCGCGTCGGGATACTTCGCCTTGATCGCGACGGCGACTTCGTCCTTGAGCGCGCCGACGGCGGCATAACGCTCGACTTTGCTCGGGCGATAGATCGCGCCTTCGATGCGGGTCGAAACCAGGTCGTAGGCCATCTGGACGAGCTCGGGCTTCACTTCATAGAGCGGCAGCTTGCGCTTCGGCTTGTTGACCTTGGCGGCGAGGTCCTTCTGGAGGTTGATGACGATCTGGGCTTCGTCCTGCGCGTAGGCGAGCGCGGCCTTGAAATCGGCCTCGGGCATTTCCAGCGCGGAACCTTCGATCATGAGGATCTCGGTTTCCGTGGCGACGTAGACGAGGTCGAGGTCGCTCAGTTCCATCTGCGCGTGGGTGGGGTTGGTGACGAACTTGCCGTCAACGCGGCCGACGCGGAGCGCGCCGATCGGGCCGCCGAAGGGAATGTCGGAGACCATCAGCGCGGCGGAAGCGCCGTTGATGCTGAGCATGTCGGGATCGTTCTCGCCATCGGCGGAGAGAAGCGTGGTGATGATCTGCGTGTCGTAGAGATAGCCCTTGGGGAAGAGCGGGCGCAGCGGGCGGTCCGTCATGCGACAGGTGAGGATTTCCTTTTCCGAGGGACGGCCTTCGCGCTTGAAGTAGCCGCCGGGGATCTTGCCGACCGCGGCCGCGCGTTCGCGGTACTCGACGGTGAGGGGGAAGAAATCCTGGCCTTCCTTGATCTTGGTCGCGGAGACGGCGGTGACGATGACGAGGGTATCGGCGTAGCGGACGGTGACCGCGCCGTCGGCGAGGTTGGCGAGCTTGCCGGTTTCGATGATGATGGGGTGGGCGCCAAAGGGAGCCGACACCGTGTGAATGGTGGACATGTTGTTCTTTCGGTTAGCGCGCAAACAGGCGCCCAACCGGAAAAGAAAACGCAGAGGACAATGAACTCAGCTGCTGCGCAGGGCAGTAATTTGAATAATCATCAAACTCGGCCAGCGATGCGGTGAAGTTGATTGTACTCTGAAGTTTTCCGGATGACCCGATCCGCCAGGCGGAAGGGCCTTTCGCGGTGCGGGAGTCTACTTACGCAGGTTTAGTTTCTGAATGACCTTATCGTAGCGGGCGGAATCGGACTTCTTCAGGTAATCCTGAAGCTTTTTGCGCTGGGCAACCATCATCAAAAGACCACGGCGCGAGCTATGGTCCTTCTTGAACTTTTGCAAGTGCTTGGTGAGGTCGTTGATGCGATGGGTAAGGAGCGCGATCTGGACATCGGCCGAGCCGGTGTCCTTCTCATGCAATTTGAACTCCTTGGTGTATTCCGTTTTCAGCGCTGCTTCCATAAGGTGAGGGTCGATTAAAGCAGACGCGCCAAAGAGCGCAAGGGAAAATTAGAGAATCGATGGAACGGGAAATTTTGACAGACAAAATTAACCGGTTGGATAGCGGTCGACCACCGGGCGACGGTTAAGATGAAAGTCCTCGGAAATCCTTGATATGCTCCTGGATCAAAGCACGGCACCGGTCAATGTCTTCTGGTGACGAGAAACCATGTTTTGGGAGCCAAATGTAAGTTCGTTTTCGCCGCCCTATGTAGAAAATGAATCCAGTAGAAACTTCGTGAGCAGATGTAACTCGGGGCCACTCAACACGACTGCGGATAGATGGAGCCTCAAAGTTATAGCCAGTTTCGTCCAAAACATACGCGACATCCTGATCACGCCATAGGCTACCGCGTATCCTATGCCTGATAATGAAGTAATAAGCAATACAGCAGGCAATGGTAATGCCAAGCTGGACAAGCAAGTCTTGCCTTTTGTGAGCGGTTAGGACGAGGATCAGGACGATAATAATGGGAAAGATTAGCAGCCAACGCTTTCCTGAGGTATTTCGGCAGGCACGTAGTCCGTTTCGTAATTCCTCAGTGGAAAAACGATAGCGGCAGGCAATGGCGTTCTGCTTCATAACCACGAACGAAAATAGGGCCTTTTCGTTGGATGGCCAGATGGAATGGAGTTTTAGAGTGCCGACCTTGGTTAGGAGTAGCATAAATGAATCATGGCAAACGAAATGCCTCAAGCATCCGAAAACCACCGATGAAAAATTTATCGAAAGGTCGCACGTCCTTTCGGGCGAGGCACTCCAATAAACTGTCTTGGGAGCAGACGGCGACTGAAATGTCCGGGGAAAGTGAATTATGGTGCGACTTTGAACGCACGGTGAGCGATGGCCTCAATAGCACGGCTCACGGCTTTTCCATTGTTGCCGCCCAGTGGCAATGATAAGTAGGAGCGTGCGTTTCCTCGTCCATTTGATTCTGATGGCGATGCTGGTCGGCACCGCCTTTGCGCAAGAAAAAGTGGTGCAAACGTTCGACGGCACCGGTGCTTTGACCACGCCCGCTTTCCAAGTGCAGGATAAATGGGAGGTGCGCTGGGATTGCTCGCACGCGGTGAGCATCACGGTGCGGGCTTCGGACGGCACGATCGTCGCAGGTGCGGCTGGTTCATTGAAGGGATCGCTCTATCAGCCGAAGGGAGGCAGCTTCTCTCTTCAAGTGAGCCGCGGTGTGGGTGTGGCTAGTCCATGGCATTTATCGGTGGTGGAAATTGGGGGCGCGTCGTCCGCGACAGCAGCCGCGAGCGACTACGTTCCGCCGGAAACAATTCCGAGTCCGGGTACGATCAATGTGGCTCCGACTGCGGTGGCGACCGCAGTCACGCCTCCGGTGCCGACCCCAGATGTCGCCACGAATGCCGCGCCGCCGGCATCAAGGCTTCGTCAGAGAACAAGAACTCGGCGATCACCGGCGCAATGCGTTATTTCGGATTGCGGCTCGACACAGTGCCCAACTGGGAAATCTACGATTGGAATCAATTCCTGGGCGAAACGACTTTTATTAAGAACTTTCACGATCTGAGCCGTTGCCTCGATTCGTACATGAACGGCGCTCAGTACGAGAAAGCAAATCTCGTCAGCAACGACGAATTCGGCCATCCCGATTCACACTATTACTTGCGCAATGCCAAGATTCAGGCGGCGCATGACAGTTTTCACCAGCTTGCGGAGGACACCGACGATTCGCAGAAGATGGATGCGCGGCGGGAATTGGTCATGAGTCTTCAAGGCATCGCCGACGCAGATATGAACACGATTCAAAATCCGTCGAATTTTTATTCCTTCGACCGGCTCCGTACTGTTTTCGAAATCAAATATCGCAAGGCGCTCCGGGCCGAACTCGATAACGTGGGCGACAAGATCAGCGACATGGGGCATTAACCTGCCTCAACTTAAGTGGTCAAGTTTATCAGCGCGGTAACAGGAGCATGATCGCTTGTGCCCACCGTTTTTTCCACACTGCAAAAGGTCGCCTTTGCGGCCAGGCTTTCGCTGGCATAGATGTAATCGAGTCTCCATCCGATGTTGCGCTTGCGCATTTCCCGCCAGGGAGGCCACCACGTAAACAAGCCGTCGTCGGTAGGCGCCATGGTCCGGCCCAAGTCGACCATTCCGTGGGAAAGAAACTTATCCAGCATCTTGCGCTCAACCGGCAGTTGCCCGGTCACATTGCCGCGCTCCTTCGGATGAACGTCAATTTCCTTATGCGCCACATTGATATCGCCGCAGAGAAGCACGGGCTCCGTCGCGTCGATGAGCCACTGTTCAAGTTCATTGAGAAAATGGAGTTTGGCGTTGAAATCCTTTCCGCCGTTCGGAACGTAAACCGAGGCGATGGTGATGCCGCCAACTGAGGCGACGACAATCCGGTTCTCCATGTCGAACCGAGGATGCTTGAATTCCGGCGCCTCGGCCGAGAAATGCTTGCTGACTAGCAGGGCCACGCCGGAATAGCCCTTGAAGCCGTGCCAGTAACACCAAAATCCTTCGAGGTTCAGCAAAGACGCCGGCACTTGATCGCGCGAGGCCTTGGTTTCCTGAAGGCACACCACGTCAGGCGCTTCCTGTTTGATCCAGGCATAAACCTGCTCGTGACGAGCACGGATCCCGTTCACATTCCACGTGGCTATTTTCACAAGGATCGGCTCTTACGGAATTGGAAATCTCCAGCCGGGACTCAAGCAGCCTTCTTGTGCTTGATCTTGGTTTCTTTTGTCTTCGTCGCCGCCGACTTCGTTTTTCCCTTCTTCGTCCCTGCTAGGCTTTCCTCCAGCACGCTCATGAGATCAATCACGTTTGTAGGTCGTTTCGAGGCCTTGGGCATTGCATGTTTCTCGTCGGGATGCTTCACCTTTTCCTCGATCATGGCCATGAGCTGTGTCTTGTACTCGTCCTTGTATTTGTCGGGGTCCCATTTGGTCGTCATCCCGTCGATGAGTTTCTTGGCCATCTCGATCTCGCGCGGTCGCGCCTGATCCTTCTTCGGAAATTTAAGCGAATCGGCGTCTACCAGCTCATCGCTAAAATGCATGATCTCGAGGATGATCGCATTTCCCTGCGCCTTGACCCCGGCTAGATGTTCGCGGGTCCGAATGACGACCTTGGCAATGCCAATCTTGCCCGAATCGCCCAACGCTTCGCGCAGCAAAGCATAGGCCTTGTCGCCGCCTTTCTGCGGTTCGAGATAATAGGGCTTCTGAAAAAACATCGGATTGATTTCATCCACGTCGACAAAGTCCATGATATCGATCGTCTGCGCGGCGGCTTCCAAATCCACTCGCTTGAAATCCTCCTCCTGGAGAACGACGAACTTTCCCTTTTCGTATTCGTAGCCCTTCACGATGTCCTCCCATGGAACTTCCTTCCCGTCCGCCTGGGCGACCCGCTTATAATTCACCGGACTTTGGTCCGATTTCCTTAGAAGCTTGAAAGTAAGCTCTTCCCGCCGAGTGGCCGGATAAAGCGCGACTGGGATGGTGACGAGGCCGAACGAGATGCTGCCATTCCACATTGATCTCATGCTTTACCTTACTGACGAGAGCAATCTTCGCAACTTGGCGCCTTTAATACCGGTTGAAGGCTTCGGTTGTGAGGTTGCGGTTGTGAGGTTGCGGTTGTGTGACAATATTTAAGGTAATGGAAAAGACTTTGTTCGAGTTTCAGACTTTCGCCGAGGATCACGAGTTGAACACATTCATCGAAACTCCCAAGGGCAGCGGCAGCAAGTTTAAGTACGAGCCGGACCTCAATTTATTTTCGCTGCACACGTCCCTGCCGAAGGGGATGGAATTCCCTTATGATTACGGCTTTATTCCTTCGACTCTCGGGGAAGACGGCGATCCGCTGGATGTGTTGGCGTTGATCGATACCCAGGTCTTTCCCGGCTGCTTGGTCAAAACCCGGCTGATCGGTGTGATCGAGGGCGAACAGAAAGATGGCGGTAAAAAAGAAAGAAATGACCGGCTGATCGCCGTTCACATCAAATCCGCCACATGGAGCAAAATCAAAGAGCTGGATGAATTGCCGGTGGGTCTGATCGAACAAATTGAACATTTTTTTATTTCCTACCACAACCTTCGCGAACTCGAATTCAAGCCGGTCGGGCGAAGGGGAGCCAAGTACGCTCTTCAATTGATTCACAAAGGCATCAAGCGGTACCAAAAATCAAAAGCGATGCCCAATTCCGGGGAACGCCGAAAGAAGTAAAACCATAGCTCCTATGGCGACAAGCCTGCCCAGCAAGGTCTCCTTTGCCTTAAACGAGAATCGTACTTTGATGCTGGGCTCGCAAGTGCTTCTGGGATTTCAATACGAAGCGTTTTTTGAAAAAGGGTTTCACGAGGTTCCGATCTTTATTCAAAATATCCAAGTGGGGAATCTCTTCCTGATTCTTGCCTCGACCATCCTGCTGGTGGCGCCGACCTGTTTTCATCGGATTCTTGGATCGGACGATCAGACTCAACACGTTTTGTCGTTCACCACCTTGATAGTTGAATGGGCGCTACATCCGATGGCCCTGGCGTTGGGCTTATCTTTTTTCGCTTCTGCGGTTCTCCTGGCCGGCTTTCCTTGTAGCGTTGCCGCGGGAGTGCTCATCACCGCCTTCGCGTTGCTGTGCTGGTTTATCGTCCCTCAATTGACCCGAAGATCACAAAAAGAAAGGAAACGTCCCTCCATGCATTACACCACTCCCGTCGAAACTCGTTTACAGCATGTCTTGACCGAGTCGCGCGTGCTTCTTCCGGGAGCGCAGGCCTTGCTCGGTTTCCAGCTCATTACCTTTTACATGGAGGATTACCTGCGGATGGCGCGCGCGCTCCAATGGGTGCATCTGGTGAGCCTGTTTTTGATCAGCGTTGCCGTTGTTCTTCTGATTGCTCCTGCTGCGTACCACCGGATCGCCGATAGGGGCGAGGCGACCGAAAGAAGTTTTCAATTCGGTTCCAGGATGGTCCTGCTGTCGGCCATTCCTCTTGGGTTGGGCATGGTCGGGGAATTGTTCCTGATTCTTGCGAAAACGGTAAGTTTTACCGCGGCCGCCTTCGGAAGCATGGTCGCATTTCTCGTCTGTTTTGGTCTCTGGTTTGGCTATGCGCTTTACGTGCGCGAGAGAACCGCCGCGAGGAAAGATTCGGCCAAAAGATGAAGACCGTACGCTTTTCCAACGTCGTTCAGAAAAGTGGCAAACCCGAGGTGTATTTGCTCTTGAGCGAGACTGACCCGGTCTTCCAGAAAGCGTTGCAGGCCGATAGGGTCATGACCTTGTCCGATGAGTCGCACGGATCGGGAACGGAGTTTGGCACCGTTGGCTACGACAAAAAGCGGCGCGGCCAATTGCTTTTATTTCCGCATTCACTCAAGTCTTTTGCCGGCATGAAGGTGGTCGGCATCAAGTACGATATGTTTTCCCAGGGCGGCAGCGAACCGGGCGACATTCGTCCGGCGGATTCACCGTCAAGAACCAAGGCGGCCAAAAAGGCCAGGTCAAAATTAAGTCACACCAAGGCATCGGCCAAATCCCACCAGCGGAAAGAAGCTGGCTCAATTCACGAAAAAGTAATTCCGTTCCCGAAGGAAAAGAAGGAAGAGGACGATCACGATGATGGCGACTTGAAGGCCTGCGTCCGGCAAGCGATGCGTGCGCTGGAAAAAGGCAATTCAGTCGCCGCGTATAATCTTTTGAAACGAATCGTGGCTAGTCCGTAACCAAAGAGCGCAGTCGGACTCGAATGAGGGAAGTGGCGTCCCGTTTAAACTACCGGGACCGAACCTTAAGATAAAACAATATCCACTCCCGGAAGGTTCGCGCTCAGGCGATCGACCAGTGAGGCAGAAAACCTTCGCCAACCCTTGCGTGGTTTCGATTTTCCCATGACGACCTGCGTAATTCCGTAATCGCGGGCGAATGAGGTCAAAGCGGTGACGATATCGTTGCTCTTGAGAATGAGGACGGTTCCTCCCATTTTTTGGGCGATCTCCAACGTGTCCGTCAGGCGGCGATGCGTTTCCGCCAGAATTTTATCCGGCGCTTCCTGGCTCGTTCGGACGTAGACGACATACCACTCGGCGTTGAGTTGGCTGGCCAGCCGTGCTGTTTTGCGCAGGAGCGTTTCGGGATGCGGTCCCCGGCTGCTGATCGCCACCATGACTTTGGACATCGAACTCGGCTTGTTGCCGTCCGGCTTGAGCAGGCGCTGACGGCGGTCCAGAAAGTTGGCGACTTCGCTGAAGGTAATTTCGCGCAAGCGGGTCAGATTCGATTCGGTGAAAAAATTCCCCATGGCGCGTTCCACGCGGTCGGGCGGATAAATTTTCCCCGCCTTCAGTCGTTCGATCAGATCCTCCGCCGGCAGATCGATATTGATGATCTGATCGGCTTGGGCGACGATGGAATCGGGAATCCGCTCCTTGACCTTGATGCCCGTTGCCACCTCGATCACATTGTAAAGCGATTCCAAGTGCTGGACATTCAGCGTGGTAATGACGCTGATGCCCGCCTCGAGTAATTCCTGCACATCCTCGTAGCGTTTCTGGTTTTTGCTTCCGGGCGAATTCGTGTGGGCGAATTCATCGACCAGCACGACGGTCGGTTTCCGCGCGAGGACCGCGTCCAGATCCATTTCACGAATCTCAATGCCGTGATAGAGCGTCACGCGCGGGGGAATAATTTCCAGCTTGTCAATCTGCGCGGTCGTTTCGGGGCGGTCGTGCGGCTCGACATAGCCGATGACGACATCGACGCCCCGCTGCCTCAGCCGATTTCCTTCGACCAACATCGAATACGTTTTGCCGACACCCGCCGATGAACCGAGATAGACCTTGAGTTTCCCGCGCGCCTGTTTCTGGATCAGGTGCAGGAAGTCTTCGGGGCTCGGTCGCTCATGAACTTGAGACTCCTTGTCCATCCCGACGGTTATAGCATAGTCCACTTCGAATCCTCACTTGTACTTTCCGTCCAAGGCGAGATTGAGCTTGATGATGTTGACGCCGGGTTCGCCCAGGATTCCGAAGTCGCGACCATCGGTATATTGATCCACGAGCTTTTTGAGATCGTCTTCGCTCATCGCGCGGGCCTTGGCCACGCGGGGGAGTTGGAACAGCGCATTCTTGATGCTGATGTGCGGATCGAGACCGCTGGCTGAGGCGGTCACCGCATCAGCCGGGACCAACTGGGTGTCGGGTAGATTATTCGCCTTCCGATAATCGGCCACGCGTTGTTTCACCGCGTCGTGCAAAGCCTGCGACGTCGCGCCATAATTGCTGCCGCCTGAACTGGTCGAGTCGTAGCCCGTTCCCGCAGCCGAGGGCCGGGGATTGAAGTACTTGTCCGCGCGTGAAATTCTGGCGCGAGCAGAGTCGAGGCGATAGGTTTGCCGCTGCTGTCGAGGACGAGGCTGCCGTCGGCCTTTTGCGGGAAGAACAACTGGCCCGCTCCAAAGATGAAGACCGGATAGATGCAGCAACAAATGAGCAACAGGACAAGCGTGATGGAGACCGTGGTTTTGATTTCTTTCAGGATAGGCTCATGGACGTGAATTAGATGAGGTGAAGGGACGTGATGATCATATCGATGGCCTTGATGCCGGCGAACGGAGCGATGATTCCGCCCACGCCGTAGATCAGCAGATTCCGCTGCAGCAGCGCCATCGCGGGCATTGGGCGGAATTGCACGCCACGAAGCGCGAGCGGAATCAGCAGAATGATGATCAAGGCGTTGAAGATCACCGCGCTGAGAATGGCGCTGTTCGGGACTGGCCAGGTGCATGACGTTCAGCGGCGCGACCGCCGGAAAGGTCACCATCAGCATGGCCGGGATGATGGCGAAATATTTGGCCACGTCGTTGGCGATGCTGAAGGTCGTCAGCGCGCCGCGCGTCATCAGCAGCTGTTTGCCGATTTCCACGATCTCGATCAGCTTGGTCGGATTGGAGTCGAGATCGACCATGTTGCCCGCTTCCTTGGCCGCCTGGGTGCCGGTGTTCATGGCCACGCCGACGTCGGCCTGGGCGAGGGCCGGCGCATCGTTGGTGCCGTCACCGGTCATGGCGACGAGGCGACCGCCCTGTTGTTCCTTGCGAATCAAGGCGAGCTTGTCCTCCGGCGTGGCCTGGGCGAGGAAATCATCGACGCCTGCTTCGGCGGCAATGGCGCTGGCCGTTAGCTTATTGTCGCCGGTGATCATGACCGTGCGAATGCCCATGGCGCGGAAGCGGGCGAAGCGATCGGCCAGGCCGCCTTTGACGATGTCCTTCAGATAAATGACGCCATAGACCGTCGGCGCACCGTTTGGCATGGAGGTGTCGCGCGCGGCCACGACCAGCGGCGTGCCGCCAAGCTTGGAAATCTCGTCGATCTTCTTGTCCATTTCAGCCGGGAAGTTTCCGCCGACATAATTTTTCACCGATTCGGCCGCGCCTTTGCGGTATTGAACGGTGTCCGAGATCGACGCCGCTCATGCGCGTTTGCGCGGTGAAGGGAACGAAAACTGCCTCCGGCAAATCGTGCAAACTCCGGCCGCGCACGCCTTTTTCCTTGGCCAGAACCACGATGCTGCGGCCCTCCGGCGTTTCGTCCGCAAGCGAGGAGAGTTGCGCGGCATCGAGCATGTCCTTCATCTCGATTCCGGGCGCGGGAAAGAATTCGACCGCCTGGCGATTGCCCAGCGTGATCGTGCCGGTCTTGTCCAGGAGGAGCACGTCGACGTCGCCAGCGGCTTCCACGGCGCGTCCGCTCATGGCCAGCACATTTTTCTGCACGAGCCGATCGATGCCCGCGATGCCGATGGCGCTGAGCAGGCCGCCGATCGTCGTGGGAATCAGACAGACCAGCAGCGCAACCAGCACCGTGATCGAAAATGCGACTTGGGAATACATTCCGAACGGCATCAGAGTCACGCAGACGATCAGGAAGATCACGGTCAGCGCCGCGAGCAGAATGGTCAGCGCGATTTCGTTCGGCGTCTTCTGGCGCTTGGCGCCTTCCACCAGGCCGATCATCCGGTCGAGGAAAGCTATGACCGGGATCGGCGGAGATGCGCACCTTGATGATATCGGACAGCACGCGCGTGCCGCCCGTGACCGAGCTGCGGTCGCCGCCCGCCTCGCGAATCACCGGGGCCGATTCGCCGGTGATGGCCGACTCGTCCACCGTGGCCGCGCCTTCGATGATCTCGCCGTCGCTGGCGATCAGCTCGCCGGCCGCCACGACGATGACGTCGCCTTTGCGCAGGGCATTCGGCGTCCACCTGATACCGGTTGCCGTCCGAACCGAAACGCGTCGCCAGCGTCGTGCGTGCGCGACTGCCGCAACGCATTGGCCTGGGCCTTGCCGCGGCCCTCCGCCATCGCTTCGGCGAAGTTGGCGAAGAGCACCGTGAACCAGAGCCAGAGGGAGATCTGGACGGTGAAGGCCTTCGGTTCGGTGGAGACGAAAATTTCGACGGTGGTGACCGCCGCTCCGACCATGGTCACGAACATGACCGGATTTTTGATCATCAGCAGTGGATTCAGTTTCTTGAACGAATCGCCGAGAGCGGGGACCACGATGGCGGGATCGAAGAGAGAACGGGCTTTGTGGCTCATAGAGAATAGGTGTTGGAAGTTGAGGACTTAGAACATTTTACCGGACAACATGAGGAAGTGCTCCACCACGGGGCCGAGGGCCAGCGCGGGCAGGAAGTTCAAGCGCGCCGACCAGCAGAACGGTGCCGATGAGGAGGAACGTGAAGGTCCCGCCCGAGACCGGAAACGAGCCCGGCCCGGCAGGAACGAGCTTCTTCGCCGCGAGCGAACCGGCGATGGCCATGATCGGCACGATCATCAGGAAGCGGCCGATGAACATGCCGATGGCCAGCGTGGTGTCGTACCAATAGGTGCTTGCGGTCAGGCCGGCGAAGGCGCTGCCGTTGTTGCCGGTCACCGAGCTGTAGGCGTAGAGCATTTCG
Source organism: uncultured Verrucomicrobiae bacterium (assembly GCA_963812985.1). Classification (GTDB taxonomy): domain Bacteria; phylum Verrucomicrobiota; class Verrucomicrobiia; order Methylacidiphilales; family UBA1321; genus JABDGH01. The sequence continues at coordinate 127,273 of CAWEXI010000005.1, read as the reverse complement.
CTGAAGCCATGCGGCCCGCTGGTTGTTGAGGCCGGCCTTGCCCCAGTCGCTCACGCAGGCCCACGCCGTGAAGCCGAGGATGTCCATGGCGAGAACCAGCAGGACCAGCATCGACATCTTGACCTCGAAGGACTGGATTTTCTTGCCGAGATACTCCGGCGTGCGGCCCACCATCAGGCCCGCGATGAAGACCGCGACGATGACGAAGACGAGCATGCCGTAAAGGCCCGCGCCGACGCCGCCGAAGACGACTTCGCCCAGCTCGATATTGAAGAGCGGAACCAGGCCGCCCAGCGGCGTGAACGAATCGTGCATCGAGTTGACCGCACCGCAGGAGGCGTCCGTGGTGATCGTGGCGAAGAGCGCCGAATTGATGATGCCGAAGCGCACTTCCTTGCCTTCCATGTTGCCGTCGGCTGGATCGACGCCGAGTTGCGTCAGGATCGGGTTGCCCGCCGCCTCGTAATGCCAGCAGACGAGGAAGCCGGCGAGAAACAGGAGCGCCATCGCCGCCCAGACCGACCAGCCGTGGCCGGGACTCTTCACCATGCGGCCCAAGTAATAGGTCAGCGCGCTCGGGATCGCGAAGATCGAGAGCATCTGGATGAAGTTCGAGAACGGCGTCGGGTTCTCGAACGGATGCGCGGCGTTGGCGTTCGTATAGCCGCCGCCGTTCGTGCCCAGCATCTTGATCGCCACCTGCGAGGCCATCGGGCCTTGCGGGATGGTCTGCGTATCGACCACCTGCGGCACCATCACGGGATTGCCCTGGGCATCCTTCACCGGATTGCCGCTGGCGTCGGTCTTCGGCACCTGGACCGTCTCCTTCTCGGTCAGGGCGGCGGCATCGTAAGGCTTGAAATTCTGGATCATTCCCTGCGAGATCAGGAAGATCGCGAAGACCAGGCAGATCGGCAGCAGCAGGTAATAGGTGATGCGGACCAGATCGACCCAGAAATTGCCCACCGTGTCCGACGCAGTGGCGCGCGATGCCCCGGACCAGCGCCGCCGCGATGGCGATGCCGACCGCGGCGGAAAAGAAATTCTGGCTGGCCAGCGCGACCATCTGCGAGAGGTACGACATCGTCGATTCGCCGCCGTAACTCTGCCAGTTGGTGTTGGTGGTGAAGCTCGCCGCCGTGTTGAAGGCGAGGTGATCGCGGTACCGCCGGAAAGCCCTGCGGATTGAGCAGATGTTGCAGCGGCAGGAAGGCCTGCAGGCGCAGAATCGCGTAGGTCACCAGCATGGTGAAGAGGCTGAAAATCAGCATGGAAATGGTGTACTGCTTCCAATGCTGTTCCTTTTCGGGATCGACGCCGCTAAGGCGGTAGGTGAGCGCTCAACTGGCCTTAAAAGGGGGTCGAGCCAGGTGCGGCCGTGCGCGTCGAGCACCTGCATCAGGTACAGGCCCAGCGGTTTGGTGATGAGTAAAAGCACGCCCAGATAAAGAGCAAGTTGAATCCATCCTAATGTAGCATTCATATAGTAATGGCGTTAAGGCGTTAGAATTTCTCCGGCCAGATCATGGCGATGAATGAGATAGACCAGCAGGGCGAGTGAAATGAGTCCGACGATGAGAGTTCCCATAAGGATTTCCTTAGAGCCGCTCGCACCATTCGGCGTAGGCGATGCAGATGGCGAAAAAGAGCGACGGAAGCCCCGACAAAAATAAGGTCCGTGTTTCCGGTGGCCAGGATAATCACCGCCGCCAGTGAGGCCACCACGCATTTGATTACAGGTTCTTTCTTTCATATTTATTTCCTTTGGTTGTTAAAGTCAGACAAGCGCGGGAAGCGTGAAGAAAAATTCGCTGCCTTTTCCTTCCTCGCTTTCCACCCCGATGTTTCCGCCGTGGGCCAGAACGATTTCCCGGGCGATGCTAAGGCCGAGGCCGGCGCCTTCATCGCCGCTTTCGGAGATGCGGAAGAATTTGTCGAAAATCCGGCGACGTAAGTTCCTTCGGTACTCCCGGGCCTTCATCCCGACGGCAAAGCGGACGTTCTTTGCGCCGTCTCTCTTCGCCGGCGAGGGTAATTACGCCGCCGCTTAGGCGAATATTTCACCGCGTTGGAAATAAAATTGGCGAAGACCTGATCAATTCGCGAGCGGCTGACTTCGACTCGGGGAAGATGCGGCTCCATTTCCACTTTCAATTCCAGGCCCCGGGAAACGACGAATTCCTTTTCGCGCCGCGGCTTCATCCTGCAAGAGTTGCTGGCTGGAGATCGCCTTCTTCTCGATCAAGGCCGCGCCGCCTTCGAAACGGGCGAGATCGAGCAGGTCCTCGATCATTTCAAACAAGCGGTCCGAGTTGTTGCGCGCGGCCAGGAGCAGCTCCGGTCTGCTTGGGATTCAGCGGGCCGACCTTTTCCTCCAGCAGCAGATAGACCGCCATCTGCATGCTGGTCAGCGGAGTCTTCAGTTCGTGGCTGACCGTGGCGATCAGGTCGGTTTTGACGTCGTCGGCCACGCGGAAGCGGGTGACATCCTGCAAGACCACCACGACGCCGACCGGGATTCCCGTCTCGTTGCGCATGGCCAGGACGCGCGGAAGGAAAAACTTCTCCGCTCCGTCCAGATTCACCGAAATGGCCTTGTCGAAGCTGGTCGGTTGAAAATCGGCCGAGCCCTTCAGGCTTTGATCGATATAGGACGACAAGGACCCGAGGGAGGCGATGTCCCCGCCGATCTGCTTGAGAAATTGTTCCGCCGCGGCGTTTTGGAGCTGGATTTCCTTTTCCGGCGAAAAGACCAGGATGGGATCGGGGAAGGCGCGCAGGGCGCTCTCCGTCGTTTGTTGGGCCTGGAGAATTTTCTCGGTGGTGCTCTGCCGGTAGGCGCGAAGCTTGGCCGCCATCTTATTGAAAGCTTCCGCCAGCTTTCCCACTTCATCCTGCGACTGCACCGGCACATGCTGGTCCAGATTGCCCTCGCCCAGTTGCTGGGCCGATTCGGTCAGGTTTTGAATGGGCTGGATGATCGAGCGGGCCAGCGCATAAGTGACGCCGGCCGCGACGACAAAGCCGGCAAGGAGCGTCACGATCATATAGCGCGAGGCATCGCGGCTCTGCCGCCGGGCCTCATTATTCGCCTCGACCATGTTTTGCTGATTGATTTCCAGGATGTGATTGGCCGTCTCCTTGACTCTTCGGTAAACGTGGGCAGCAACTGATCGAAATAGAGCGCGCGCCGGGCCGGGTCGGACGGGGGAAGTGCGAAGAATTTTGCCGCCGCGTCCATGATAATTCGGCGTGCAGTTGCTTGACCTTGTCTTCGAGGTCTCCCTCGCCGGGCAAGCGTGATGTTGTGCGCTTCGAGATCCGAATTCTTTTCAAAGACCGGCACGTATTGCTGGAACAACTGCTTCCCTCTCTCCTCCTCGCCGCCCAGCATGAGCAGCAGCCCGGAATCCATCTCGTTCGGCTGGCCTCCTTCATGTTCTGCGAGGCGACGACGCTTTGGTAATTTTCGCGCAGGATGACGTCGATCGCGCCGCCCAATTTCGATGAACAGGAAAATGGCGTAGATGCCCACGGCCAAAAAAATCAGCAGGACAGGCGCGATGCCCAGCAGCAGGCGGCGATTCAATGTCATCACAACACCTCTTTCTTAGCTGGCGTTGTGCCATGGAGACCGATGGCGATGTAAGCTGCTCACTAGCGAGTGTAATGCGACGTCGGATGGACTGGAGTCTAGTTTCCGTTATAGAATCTCGCGACCGGGGAGAATTAGCCGATCGCCTGAAAAGCATCGGGGATTTTACCCGGTTCTCGCTGCGGAGCATTAAATGTTCAGGCTCTTGCGCTTCCGCAGCAGGGTCGTGGGATCGAGCTTCAAGATCGTCGCCGCCTGTTGCAGATTCTTGCTTCGCGCCAGAACCTGCCGGATATGTTCCGCCTCGATTTCCTCCACCGAATAGGCGCCGCCAATCGACCGGGCTTTCGGCCAGGCCTTCGCTTCGATGGAGAGGGCAGATCGGTCACATCGATCTGCTCGCCCGTGGTCAGAATGGTGGCCCGCTCGATCACGTTGCGAAGTTCGCGAATATTGCCCGGCCACGAATAGCGTTCCATCGCCGCGCGTGCCGCTTCGGAAAAACCCTTGATCGGTCGTCCGGATCGACGCGCAAGATTGCTGGAGCTGGTTTTCGGCGATGGACGAGAATGTCGCCCGGACGCTCGCGCAAGGGACGGAAGTGAAAGCGAAATAACATCGAGGCGATAAAGAAGATCCTCACGAAAAGTGCCCCGCGCCACCGCTTCCTTCAGATTGCGATTCGTCGCGGCGATCACTCGCACATTGGCCATGCGTATTTTCGATTCGCCCAACGCGCTCGTATTCGCGCTCCTGCAAAAGCCGCAGCAGCTTCGGCTGGATTTCGAGCGGAAGCTCGCCAATTTCATCGAGAAACAACGTGCCACGATCGGCCGCGGCCACTTTGCCCCAGGTCGTCGCCACCGCGCCGGTAAACGCGCCCTTCATGTGGCCGAACAACTCGCTTTCCAATAAATCGCGCGAAAGACTGGGGCAACTCACCGTCACAAACGGCTCCGTGCGCGCGGGAACTCCAGCGATGAATTTGCCGCGCCAGCACGCTTTTGCCCGTGCCGCTTTCTCCCAGCATCAGGATGGTTGCATCGCTCGACGCGCTCTTCTTTGCCACCTCCACGAGTCGCTGCATGCTGCGGGTCGGAAGTGGCCACCAACTCGGCGTCCGCGCCGGGTCGTGAGACCTGGCCCTCCAGGTCCGAGATCCGCGTCTCCAATTGCCGCGTCTTGGCCACTCGCTCCAGCATCTGCGCGATCTGCGCCGGCTTGAACGGCTTGGCCAGATAATCAAACGCTCCGCGTTGAATCGCCAGCACGGCCGTCTCGATCGATGAATAAGCGGTGATGACAATGACCGCGAGCCGGGGCGAAAGCCTCAAAAGATCGGGCAGAATATCCAGTCCATTTTCCGCGCCCAGCCGGATGTCCAGAAAAGCGACCTCGAAGCTTTCCTTGCGCAGTTCCTTCTCCGCCGCAGCTCGATCGGTGGCCGTATGCGACTTGATGCCCCATCGTCTCCAGCGCCGTGCCCAGCGTGCCCCGGATGCCGAGATCATCATCGATGATGAGGACGTTCATTCGCCTATCCTAACGCGGACGTACCGCTTTTCAATCGTGCACGCAAGTGGGCGCGGCCGTCAGGCTTCTCTGAAAGCCTGTCATCCTGAGCTGGTCGAAGGATCAGTTCAGCTGTTTCCCAATGGAAACGTGAAATAGTCCCGCGCGTTGGTAAAGCAAATTTCCTGCACCATCGCGCCGATGAGCGGCAGGTCGTCCGGCAATTCACCGGCGGCCATACTTTGACCCAGAAGATTGCACAGCACGCGGCGGAAATATTCGTGCCGGGGGAAAGAAAGGAAGCTGCGCGAGTCGGTCACCATGCCGACAAAGCGCCGGAGCAAGCCGAGATTGGAAAGCGCATTGAGCTGCCATTCCATGCCTTCCTTTTGATCCAGGAACCACCAGCCGCTGCCCAACTGAATTTTTCCGGCAAGGGAACCATCCTGAAAATTGGCCAGCATCGCGCCGAAGACATAATTGTCCGCCGGGTTGTTGTTATAGACGATCACGCGGGGCAACTGCTCCGTGCTGTCGAGTGCATCCAAAAATCGTGAGAGAGCCTGCGCCTGTGGAAAATCGCCAATCGAGTCGAACCCGGTGTCTGGCCCCAAAGTTTTTAGAAGCCGGCTATTATTCCGGCGCAGCGCCCCGAGATGAAGTTGCATCGCCCATGACTTGGCCGCATTCCAGCGCCCAAATTCGAGCATCAGGAATGAGGCATAGACGGCCTGTTGCGCAGCCGCGCCGGCGTGGCCCGATCGGACCAGATTGAAAATGTGGGCGGCCTCACCATGACTGCACGGCGCGGCGTAGCATGTTTCCAGCCCGTGATCGGAACACCGGCCTCCCGCGTCGTGAAAATCATCATGCCTTTGCTTCAAGGCGCCGAGCAGGTCGTCAAAAGTCCTGATCGAAGTGCCTGCCGTTTTTGCAAGCCGGTCCACCCACTCGTTGAAGGCCGTGGGAGATTGAATTTCGAGCGCCTTGTCGGGTCGGAAGGTCGGGAAGACGCGCGTCTTCAAGCCGCTCTTTCGAATCGCATGATGATGGTCGAGGGAATCGGCCGGGTCGTCCGTCGTGCACAAAACCTGCACCTGATGAAGGTCGAGCAGGTCATGCAGGCGCAGGCGCGGCAGCCTGGCTTTCGTCTCGTCCCAAATCTTCCCGGCGCTTTTCGAGTCGAGCAGGTCGGTGATTCCAAAATGCCGCACCAGTTCAAGATGCGTCCAATGGTAAAGCGGGTTGCGCATCGTGTAGGGCACTGTCTCCGCCCAGGCCGCGAATTTTTCCTTGGAACTCGCGTCGCCCGTGATGAACCGCTCCGTGACTCCATTCGTCCGCATGGCCCGCCATTTATAGTGGTCGCCCGCCAGCCAGACTTCCGTGATGTCCGCGAATTGGTGGTTCTCCGCGATTTGTTGCGGTGAAAGATGGTTGTGGAAATCGATGATCGGTTGATGCTCGGCAAATTGGTGATAGAGCGCGCGCGCGGGATCGCTGCTCAGCAGGAAATCGTCGTGGATAAAGGAGGGCTTCATCATTCCTCGCTTCGCTTTTGCATGTGACGAATCCCGCGCTCAAGGCCCCGGAGTTCGGCCAGACCGCGAAGTCGTCCCATGGCCGAATAACCGGCGTAGAAGGTCTTTTGCAAATCGTCCAGCATGCGATGACCGTGATCGGGTCGCATTGGCAACTCCGCCTTTTGACCGCGCGCTTCCCGGCGATCGAGCTCCTCGAGAATGGACTCCATCACCGCACCCATGTCGGTGCTGCCGCCGAGATGTTCCGCTTCGAAAAAGCTGCCGTCCGGTTCGCGCTGCACATTTCGTAAGTGCAAAAAATGAACTCGCGAACCGAAGCGGCGAAACATGGCGGGAAGATTATTTTTCGGGTGCGCACCCAGCGAGCCGGTGCAAAACGTGATGCCGTTGGCGGGCGAATCGACCGAGCTCAAAATCGCGGCGAGATCGTCTTCCGTGCTGGCGATTCGCGGCAGGCCAAAGATGGAAAACGGCGGATCATCCGGATGAATGCAAAGCGAGACACCGCACTCCTCCGCGATCGGAACGACGTGACGCAAAAATGCCGTATGCGCTTCCCGCAGCCGTTGCGAATCGATCTTCGCGTAGTCCGCCAGCTTTTCGCGAAACTCCTCCAGCGACAGGTCCTCGACCGTGCCGGGAAGGCCCAGAAGAATGGTGCGCATCAGCTTCTCCTTCTGCGCGGCGATCAATTGTCCGAAGCGTTTCTCAGCCTCGGTGCGAATAGTCGCCGGATGATCGCTTTCCGCACCGGCCCGCTGGAGGATATGAAGATCAAAGATGGCCGCATCGACGCGATCGAAGCGCAAAGCTTCCGCGCCGTCGGGCAGTTTCCACGCCGTCTCGGTGCGCGTCCAATCGAGCAACGGCATGAAGTTGTAGCAGACCACGCGCACGCCGCACGAAGCGAGATTGCGCAGGCTCTCGCCGTAATTGGCCAGGTACTTCAGGACATCACCTTTTTGCTGCTTGATGTCCTCGTGGACGGGGACGCTTTCAACCACGGACCAACGCAGACCATGGCGCTCGATTTCCTTTTGGATTTTAACGATGTCCGCCACCGGCCAGACGTCGCCGTTGCGCAGGTGATGCAGGGCGGTCACGACGCCGGTCGCTCCGGCCTGGCGGATGTGCTGGAGCGGAATCGGATCGGTGGGGCCGAACCAGCGCCACGTTTGTTCCAGCTTGGGAAGGGATGGAGTGGTCATGGCCAAGTGAATTAGAAGCCGATGGAATTCCCGCCATCGACCGGCAGGTTGACGCCGGTGATGAAGCTTGCCGCGTCGGAGCAAAGGAAGACGGCGGCGGCGGCAATTTCCTCGGGGGTGCCCATGCGGCCCATCGGTGTGCGGTCCATCACGCGTCGTTTGCGGTCGGGGTCGGCGTTGAGCGCCTTGTCCGTCATTTCCGAGTAGATAAAGCCGGGCGCGATGGCGTTGACCCGCACCCCGTTCGGCCCGAACTCGGCGGCGAGGACACGGGTCAGGCCGAGCAGGCCGGTCTTCGACGCGCTGTAAGCCGCGACCTTGGTCAGGGCGTAAAGGGCGGCCATGGAAGTGATGTTCAGGATCGCGCCGCGCTCGCGGGCGAGCATGCCACGGGCGACCTCACGCGATAGGCTAAATACGCCATTTAGGTTCGTTTGGATGATGCGATTGAACTCTTCGTCGGTGACTTCGAGGGCGGGCTTCTTCAGGTTGATGCCGGCGTTGTTGACCAGGAGGTCCAAGGCGTAGCCATCCTTTTCGAGGTCGGCGACAAAGGCGGGCAGGGTCGCGACCTGGGAGACGTCGCAGACGCGATAGGCGGCGGCCGAACCGAGCTTCTGCACGGCGGCGCTCAGGACATCCTCGCGGCGTCCCGTGATGATGAGACGCGCGCCTGCGTCGACGAAGGCGTGGCTGATGGCGAGGCCGATGCCTGTTCCGCCTCCGGTGACCAAAGCCGTTTTGCCCTCCAGCGAAACCAGGTTTTTCATAGGATATTCATCATTAGACATTCTGGGTTTTATGCAAGTTCAACGGTTCGAATTTGGGCGCGAGCAGGTGCTGCAGGCCAAAGGCAACCAGGTAGGCGGAGGCGGCATAGGCAAAGAGCAGAAAGTAGCCGTCCTGGGCGTGATCGGGCCCATAAAGATCGAGGATATGGCCGCAGAAGTTTTGAAAGAGCATGCTGCCGATCGCGCCGGCCATGCTGCCGACGCCGATGAGCGATCCGATGGTATTGCGCGGAAACATATCGGAGACGGTGGTGAAGAGATTCGCCGACCACGATTGATGCGCGGCTCCGGCTAGGCCGATGATCAGCACCGCCGTCCAGTCGCCGACCTGGCCGACCGCCAGAATGGGAATGACGAACAGCGCGTAACAGAAGAGGCCCGTTTTGCGGGCGCGGGTGACGCTCCAGCCGTGGCGCACAAGATAACCGGGGAAATAGCCGCCGATCAGGCTGAGCACGGTGACCACGGCATAGATGGTCATCAGGTGGGGCCAGCTGGCCTTGATGTCGAGATGACGGGTCTTCTTGAAATAATCGGGTAGCCAGAAGAGAAGAAAAAACCAGACGGGGTCGGTCAGGAACTTGGCCACGATGAAGGACCAGGTCTGCGAATAGCGGAAGAGACTCAACCAAGGGATGGCCGGGGCAGTTTCTTCCGGCGAAACGGGATCGCTGCGGATCAAGGCCAGTTCGGCCGGTGACACCAATCGGTTTTTATCCGGCGTGCTGTAGACCGACCACCAGACGACAACCCAGATTACTCCCGCGCCGCCGGCGATGAAAAAGCAGGAGTGCCAGGTGAAGCTATTTCGTAACAGCCAGGCCACGAGAAACGGAGCGAGGATGGCGCCGACGTTCGCCCCGGAATTAAAGAGGGCGGTGGCGAAGGCCCGTTCCGCGCGCGGGAACCATTGGGCGATGGCCTTGATCGCGGCGGGAAAGTTGCCCGCTTCGCTCAGGCCAAGAAAAATGCGCGCCGCCATGAAGCCCTCGACCGACGTGACCAGGGTGTGCGACAGCGCGGCCAGACTCCAAAGCAGGACGGTGGTGGCGTAGCCGATCTTGACGCCGACGCGGTCGATGAACCGGCCGAAGAAAAGCAGGCCGAAGGCATAAGCGCCCAGGAAGCAGGCGTTCACGCTGGCGAATTGCGAATCGGTCCAATGAATTTCGGTGGCGAGCGTCGATTTGAGCAGCGAAAGAAATTGGCGGTCGGAATAGATGATCGTCGTGGCGAAAAAGACGATCAGGCAAATCGCCCATCTCCAATGCGTGCGGCGGGAAGGAGAGTCGATCATGAGGATTGGCTTAAGTTGGACGCTCCAACTGGAGTCAAAACTCTAACGCAGCATCCTCAAGGGAGAAGATTTTTCCGGGGGATCAAAACGGAAATCTTCATGATGGATCCGGTGCGGGAAAAGATTGCGGCGCTGTCTGCGGCGGTGAGGGTAAGTCCCTCGGTCATGCTGACGGCTTCCTTGCGCTCCACGCGAATCAAGGGCGCATCGTCGGTCAGGTGATAGCAAATCGGGACCTGGCCGTAGGTAAACCCTAGGCTTCCCGCCGGTAGTTCCCACGTCGCTTCCCGGGCCTCATGGTCCAAATAAGTAAAGGAATGCTCGCGGTCGAAAAATTCCTCGCGACGAAGCAGGCGCGGTTCGAAGCGGATGACGCCGTTCGCCACTTCCACGCCGAGTTCGTTCCAACGGGTGAGGATTTCCTCCTTCACCTGACCGGTCATGCCGGGTTGCTGCGCGCCAAGATGAGCGGGGGAATGAGAATAAGGATCGCTGGGAAAAGCGCCGTAGACCTGCGGAGTCTTGGTGAAGCCGAGGCCGCGCCGCACGTCGTGGTAAAATTCATGCAAAGCGGAGATGAGCTCCGGCGGGGCGTTTTCCTTGAGCGCATGAATATAACTCTCCTGCACCGCGAGCAAAAGCTTGGCCACCATGTGCCAGTAGATGCTGCCGAGACCTTCAAAGGCGAACATGGTCCCGCTCCGGCCGAGGAAGGTGCTGTGGTCGAAAACCTCTTCCCAAAGTTCGGCGATGGCAGCCCGGTCCCGGGTCAGAGGGCCGGACCAGTGGGGATTCTGGGCGAGGCGGTCCAGGCGCGCATTCAAATCTCCCACGTTGGTAAGGTCGGCCTGGAAATGGGCGGCGCCTTTTTCATCGAGCACGAGGATTTCATGGCATCCCTCGGCGAAAAGATCGCCCAGCACGGGAGCCCGCTTCGCCCATTTTTCAGGCAGGGTGTTGCGGGAAAGAAACGGCGCAATTTTCTTGTCCGGATAGAGCATGTAACTGTGCTGGTCGGCACGATAAAGATCGCTCTGGCGGAGGGCGCGAAGCAGGGAGGAAACCTCGTCGGGCGCGAGCAATTTGCTGCCAAGCACAGCGACCTGGCCCTCCAGCATGAGTTGCAGGCGGTCAATCCAGGCCTCGCGATCCCGGATGCGGAGAAGGTTATAGCTGTGGTACATTCCATCGGCGCGACGGTTGGAGCGAATGGTCGCATCGGTCACTTTCAAGGCGTGCTGGAGAAGTTCGCGAATCGCGGAGGTGGACAGGGTTGACCTGGTAGAGGGCTTGCCGGCGTAGACGGAGGCACGATGCTTTTCGCCGGCCCGTCCGAGCGCCTCGACGAACTGGTACCGCTCCGCTGCATGGAACGATTCGGTTTTCGCGGCGTCGCCGAGAATTCCGGCCAACGTCTTGACGAATTCAGCCACTGGTTCCGAAACCGGGTATGAATCGACCGTTCGGGCGGCAAAAAGCTGGTCGAGAAATTGGATGTAGGGACGCATCTGGTAGACGGTCACCATCGAAAGGCCCCACCCGACCAGGGCGTTGTTGGCATCGTTCCAATCGGGCCGTTGCGTGTTCATCCAGATGCCGCCGTCGGGCACGAGATTGCTGAGCTTGGCCAGCAACGGCACGAGGAGCTTTTCGGCCAGCGAAGCGAGGGCGACCTGGTCTTTGTCGTCGCGCAAAAGTCTGCCGTCGTTGCCCAATTTTTCCGCCCGCTTGAGCAAGCTCTGATGGAGCGCATTGTTGAAGCGGATCGAATTACTGGGATCGGCAACAGTTCCCTCGAAACCGCGAATTTCGTAAGGCACGACGGCCGAGGCATAGAGGCGTTCGTTGAGGCGCGAGGCGAGCCGTCCGGGAAAATGTTTCTCGCAGGCTTGAAGCAGGCGCAGCAGATAAACGATTTGGTGGTCGCCCCAATAACCGATATGGCTCCACGGGTCGTCGTGGTCGAGCACTTCCCAATCGATGCCGCCACGCGTCACGCGATAAGGATTATATCCATCGGCCGTCGAGGCGTTGAGGAAGACGGCAATCATCGGTTCCAACGCGCCGGGGAAACTGTAGGCGAGGCTTTCCCAGTTTTGAAAGATATCGCGCCAGTTGCCCTGGTAATCGCAAACGTCTTCGTTTTTCTCGTTCTTGACCCGGATGACAAAACGGTTCCAGGGACGGCTGGGATCGCCGTGCCGGCGGCTGAAGGTGAGGGGAAGATATTCGCGTGCGAGCCGCTGGAGGTGAATGTCCTTCTCCGCCTCGACAAGGCGCCCGAGTTGCTCAAGGGTCAGCGTTTCGGGAAGTTGCCTGAGCCACCCCAGATACAGATGATGGAGGATGACGTTGCGGGATTTGAGAAACGTGGCGAAATCGGAACTGGGGAAGGAATAGGAAGCGGTGAAAGTCCCGCCGCGCATGCAGTTGAAAAGGACGTTGGCGAAGTGGTGCACGCTGGCCGACTGGTCGGCCGTTTGCTGAACGCCGTCCGCGGCGGCGATGCGCCGCCATAAACCGCGGGTGTTGTCGGCAACGCTTTGCTTGAGGGCAGCCTCAAGTTTTTCCGGCTGGTGAAGTGCGCTCTCCAGCGCAACCAGGGCGCTGTGATCGAGGCAGGTATCGGCCACGGTGGTCCAGCGATGGTGTTCTTGCGCCGCGAGCGCGGTTTCGTGGGCCACCAGATAGGCGCCAACCTCGCCTCGCACTTCGGTCTCCGGCACAAGGCGCGCATTACGGCGGAAGGCTTCGACCTGGCGGGTGCTGAGCAGGATGACCGGGTTGTCGTGGCCGAGCGACCATGCGCAACTGGCGCGGAGCGATTCAGTCGGCTCGGCGCGGTCGGAGATGCGGGAGTTCAGCGTGTAGATGCCGAGGGCCGAATCGGAGGGACGCTCGTGCCGCATGTAGGCCGCGGTCAGGTAACTGATCCGCGCATACATGTTCTGCCCGACGCCGGCAGGCAGGAGATGATGCCAGCCGTCGAGGTATTTCACGGTCATCGATTCGCTGGAATGATTCTTAAGCTCGCATTGGCGGACCAACCCGAATTTGTCGCTGGCGGTCAGGCTCCAGCGCAGGCGCAGGCCGAGGTCATGGTTGATTTCCTCGAAGACGACGATGCTCCCGGTGGCGTGCTTGTAAAGATTGCGCGTGATCGAGTAGAGGCGGCCGCTGCTGCGCCACGGTTCCCAGAGCGCCCAAGGCTGCTTGTCGCGCCGGACGAGCAGGAGGGTCATCGCGCCGGCGCTGTCGGGGTGCTGGAGAATTTTGTCGACCGTCTGATAGGGAAACAGTGCCTTGTCGGGATCGGAACGGCCCGCGGTGAAGGGCGTATTGCTGCCGGCAAATATCCAGAGATCGCCATTGCTGACGATACTCATGAAAAAGGGCTTCAATGCGTCGACATTGCGGATGCAGACGTAGGGCTCCCCATCGAGCAGCGTATGCTCGCCGCCAACGTCGCCATTGCCGCTGCGATACTCGGCGGCGCCGACCTGGATGGATTCCGGATCGGTTGCGTCGACTTTTGTTTTCGGATGGGGCAGATGCATTTTAGACGTAGATGCGAGGACTGAATTTATTGGACGAGAAACGGCACGTTCGCGGTCGTCGCGCCACCCTTTCCATTTCGAATGATGAGGCAAAGTCGATAAGGTCCCGGGCTCGCGGGCGTGGTGAAGGCAAGGCTCTTGGTCTGCGGCCCGGTGATGCATTCGGGATGCGAGGGTGGGACCGCCTCCGCGTCACCGCCGACTCCTACTGCTTTGGCTTCCTCCACGATGGACCACTCGTATCGCAGGGGCGCGCCGCCGGGGTCGATCGCTTCGGCGGTCGCTTGCGACGGCGTGTTGGGCGCGACCGTCTTTTCGGTGACGCTGGTGGTGAATGATTTGAGCTTGGGGCAGCGATTCGGCGGCCAGTTTCCGGTCCAGGCAAAACTCATCGCGTCGGCTTGGGGCAATCGCTCGCCCGATTTCAGGAACATGCCGTACCAGGTGGAGGTGGCCTCCTGCTTGTTGCCCCAAAGAAACGCATAGGTCCCGAGGCAGATGTTTTTGCTGTCTTCGGTCACGAGCTGCTGCGTGGCGTAATAGCTGGCGGCCTTTTCGTTGGCTGTCGCTTCGATCGGCGCGCCCCAGGATGTCTTATCGACTTCCCACTGGCCGGTGGGGCCGAATTCGGTAAGGATGAAGGGCCGGTTCCAGCCTTGCTGCACGACAGCCGAACCTGCGCCGGAGGCAGCCCCGTAGGCGTTCACGCCGAGGATGTCGATGTTGGGACAGTAAGCGAGAAGGTTCTTGATTTTGACTCCTCCAAATCCGGCGATGACGGTCATGACGGGATGGTTCGGATCCTCCTGCTTGATGATGCCGGCGAGCACGTTCAGCTCTTTCCAAACCCGCAGGTCGCTGCCATCGGACATGGGTCCTTCCATTTCGTTGCCCAAGCCCCAGATTAAAAGGGCGGAATGGTTCTTGTAAGTCTGCACGGCCTTGCGAACGGCATCGCGCTGGGCGTTGACCTGAGTGGGGTTATCGTAGTCAAAACCGTTACGCTGTTGTTGGACCCAGATGCCGGCCGTGACCATCAGGCCGAGTTCCTGCGCGCGATCCAGCAGGGGTTTGCCGCCGTCCGTCTGGGCCAGGCTTTCAATACCCCAGGTGCGGATCGAATTGCCGCCGAGATCGTGCAGCTCGCTCAGACGCTGTGTGCCGCCGACGCCATGAATGAAAAAGGGACTGCCGTTCACCATTAATTGAAACTGGTCGCCGTTTTTGACCACGGTGACTTTCGACTGGGCGTGCAGGGGATTCGTCGCCAGTAGGCAAAATGCGAAGAGGCCAACGTGGCGGGCTAAATTTTGGACGTGCAGAAAAGTGTGTCGACGAAGCATGGGAAGGAGAGGCTACCCGATTGCCGGAAGAGTGACAACACTATGTGGCATAAATGTGCATTATTGGGGTTGCCGATTATTACCTGTCGCGTTCGGATTACAGAGATGCATCCGGTCGCCTGGAAAAACGCATAGCAAAATATTGCACAAATGCCTCTGGCAGGCTTTAATGGGGTCGTGGCTGCTGAAATCAACCAAGAGGTCATAGCAAGTCGGTTAGATATTTCGAGAACGACGGTTTCGAGATGTTTCACCAACCACAAAGGCATTAATCCGAAGACGAGAGCGCGCGTTTTCTCGCTTGCCGCGAAGCTTGGCTATCAATATCTCCAGCCGCGGTCGGGTCATAAAAATTCGGCCAAGGGCTCGGTGGGGATTTTAATTTGCAGCGACGTGGAGGAATTCAACCGGAGTGACTACGAAAGCCCCGGACTTGAGTTGCTGCCGGGTATTTCGGAATTTGCACAGCTTCAAAACTGGCAGACCGAGATTCATTTTGTATCGCCTCTGGCGGGGGACCTCGCCGATCCGAGCTATGCGAAGATTCAGGCGATCAAGAAGCGGCTCTTTTCCGGGCTCATCCTGATGTACCCCTTTGCTCCGAAAGTCATCGAGGAACTTAACGCCCGGCTTCCGTGTGTTTCCCTGGTAGAGCAGTATGGGCCGGTGGCCGTCGATTGCGTGGATGTGAATCATTATAAGGGGATAGCCGCGTTGATGGCGCGCCTGCGCAAGCACGGACATAGCCGCATCGGTTTTTTCTCCCGTAAATACGCCATCGAAGCGGCTTGGTCCTACCGGCGTTACAGCGCCTTCGTCGAGAATCTGGCGCGGTTGAAAATTCCTTACAACGCGCGGGACGTCATCGAACTCGATAGCACGTCTCCCCGGACCGCTGAGGCCGGATATCGGCTCGTGGTCGACCAAATGAAGGACGGAGTCACCGCCTGGATGTGCGCCGCCGATTACCAGGCTTATGACCTTATCAACGCTCTTACGGAACGCGGCTACCAAGTGCCCCGGGACGTTTCGGTGACCGGTTTTGATGGCATTCTACGGCCGCTTGGAGCACCTGTACTCGATACCATACGAATTCCCTATTACGAGATCGGGTTCGCTGCCAGCCGTCGTCTTTACGACAAGATGAATAAAAGGTTTGATTCTCCACAAGAAATTCTTTTGGAGGGACGGCTGCAGGAGGGGGAAACGATTACGTCGCCGATTAGAGTGCATTGATGTGCAGTTGTTGCTTGACCAAAAATGCGTTTAGGGCAATCATGGCTGCTCCATGAAAATGTCCAATTCCCTCGCCGGACTCTCCTGTTTTTCTCTTTTTTTCGCTCTGACGATGGTTTCGTCCCGGGCGCAGACGCCGCCGGTCCCTCCCAAAACATCTGCTCCGGCCGCCGCGCCCGCACTTGATTTTGGCGATGGCAGTTCTTCGACTCTCACGACAAAGGCATGGCAGGCGCTCGATGCCAAGGATTATCCGTCGGTGATGGGTTACACCAAGCAGTGCATCACCGCCTTCAAGGCGCAAGCAGTCGCAATGCAGGCGAAGCTGAAGGAACCGGCTCCGAAGGATTCCGCCAACCAGTATTGGGCCTTGAATGACGTGGGCACGTGTTACTTCATCCAGGGAAAAGCTCTGGACGATCAGGGTGATAAGAAGGGTGCGATTGCGGATTATAAGGCGTTAGTGGATACGTTGAGCTTCGCGCAATGTTACGATCCGAAGGGCTGGTTTTGGAAGCCGGCGGACGCGGCCCGCAAGCGCCTGGCCGAATTACAGTTTGATTCGGCCCAATAAGTCTAAAGTGCAAGATGCTACATGGAAACGGCTTCTGTAGTGCATAACTGTGCTAATGAGATCTTAACGATTGACAAGCTGGCAACGAGTACGATCTTAAAATAAGTTCCGTCAACCGGTGAACCGATTTACAATCACACTTATTTCCTCTCTGGCAATTGTATGTGCACGAAATCGCAAATTGACCTTGACTCTTTTACAAAAATTTAATAAAACCTTAGAGTACAAAAAATCGTGACAGGGATTCGTCTCATAAATCCCTCTGAATAGATCAAGTCCCAAAGAAACGCTTTCCAAATAACACAAAAATGAAACTCACCGCGCCCCGCCTGAATTCCTCCCTGTTTCGCCTTGTTGTCGTGCTCGGTTCCGCTGCGGCGTTGAGTACCTCGGCTTTTGCGGCGAGTACGTGGACGGGTTCAGCGGGCAGCACGGATTGGAATCTTGCGGCTAATTGGGGCGGCACACTCCCTGTCTCGGGCGGGACGCTTACTTTTGGCACTGCGAATGCCTCCAGCAGTTCGACGCTCACCAACACCTTCGCCAACGGTTTCAGCTTTGGCGGCATCACTTTTAGCACAGGGACGACCACCGCTTACGTGATGATGGGAGACACGATTAATCTTTCCGCGGGCATCACCAATAGTGGCAATGCTCTGGAGACATTCAGTGAAACTGGCGGCATAACCAACAGCGCGTCCTCGACCTTTACGGTGAGTTCAGCGGGCGGACTTTCCATCACCACCGGTCTGACCGACTCGGCAACCGGTGCTCTAACCACTACCGTCAATGGCTCAGGCGGCACGCTGACCCTCGGCTCGTTCACTTTGAATAGCGGCGCTTCGGCGGCAGTTACAGACATCATCAATGGTTCCGGCAATGTCAGCATCACGGGCGCGGTCGCCAATGGCAGCGCGTTCAACAATGGCCTGACGTATGGCGGCACGGGGACGTTGACTCTCTCCGGCACCAACACCAACTCCGGCCTGACTACGGTGAATGGGGGCACTTTGGTCATGAACTCCACCACCAGCACCGCTAGCGGCAGCGTAGAGGTCACCGGAAGCATGACTGGCCTGGTAGAGACTAGCGGGGGCGCTTTGGTTATCGGAGCAAGTTCGACCCCGACCTCCGGCACCGTGACGAGCGGTCCGCTCGGCACAGGAACTCTGGTATTGAATGGCGGGACAGTGTCCGCGACCGGAGGAGCCCAAACCATTGCCAATAACATCGCCGTGGCTGCCGATCATGGCGGCATCATTGGTGGCACTCAGAATTTAACTTTCGCCGGGCTCTTAAATCTGGTGACGCCCTTCGGTAATCATTGGGAGACTATCGTGGTGAATAACACGGCGCTCACCACGTTCTCCGGCGGGATCGATGTCCATGGCGACAAAATGTATTTCGATGGTTCCGGTAATATTCTCATCAACTCCAACATCATCGATTCTGCGCGCGCAGCGACCAATGTTACCTATCAAGGAACCGGTTCACTGACGCTTTCCGGCACCAACAGCTACCTTTCGGCAACCCAAGCTTATCAAGGTACGCTGGTCGCGGGCACCAATGCCCTCGGTAATGCTACATCCGCGGGTACGACGGCTGCTACCAGCACGACGATCTCCGGGGTTAGCAACTTTACAGGTGTGGCCGTCGGAGAGAGCATTACCGGGGGAGGCATCCCGACCAACACGACGATTGCGAGCTTCAACTCCGGCGCGGGTACCATCACGTTAAGCGCGGCAGCCACTAGCGCCCACACTGCCGAGACCTTGACTATCGGCCAATTCGGTGCTTTTGGTGATTCTCAGCTAGGGGGAACCGTCGCCCTCGGTGATACCGCTAGCATTGATGGCAGCAACGGTGTTACGACAGGCGCCGCGGCCATCGTGACGAATGGCGCGTACACCATCGGCCGCGCGATTACGGAAACCACCGCCTATGTCAATTCCTCACTTTCTATTGGCGGGGTTCAAACCACCGGCACGTCCATCTACACGGGCACGATCACACTCGCGTCAGGCAATACGGCGACGTCTGATATCCTGACCTCCGCCGGTAGCGGCGGCGAAGTCGGTGGCACGGTCAATTTCAATGACGTCATCAAGAACGGTACCGGCACTCAAGGCGTGACGATTGGCGGGGGCGGTATCGTCCAACTATCGGGCGTGAATACCTTCGGCAGCGCGACCGCGAACACGAACGCGATCACCATCACAGGTGGGACCACGCTGGTTACCCCGAATGCGACTGCTTCCAGTAGCAGCGCCTTTGGCGCAACGGGCAACGAGCTGATCTTTAACAACGGTATTTACCAATACAACGCAGGCAACACCGTGGCCACGGACTTTGATCTTTCCTCCGCCCGCACCCTCGATTTCGCCAGCGGCGGCGCGACTATCGACACGAACGGCGATGCCGTCACCTTTGCCAGTCCGGTCGGGAACAGCGACTCGGGCGGGCTGACAGTGGTCGATTCAAATAGCACGCCTGGATCCTTGACGCTCACCGCCGCCAATACCTACACCGGCGGTACGACCATCGGCTTGGCCTCATTCGCCGGCAAGACGAATGTTGGGGGCACGCTCATCGTGAGCGGCTCGGGAACGCTGGGCGGCACCAGCGGCGCGCTGACCGTGAACACCAACGGCAACCTTGATCTGCACGGCACCAGCCAAACGGTCGGCAACCTGACCGGTACCGGCGGCGCGATTTATAATAATAATTCCGGAACCCCCAGCACGCTATCGGTCGGGACCGGCAACGCCACAGGGGGCAGTTACTCGGGCGTGATCGAAAACAACACTTCGGGGACGGGTACGGTCGCCTTGACCAAAACGGGGACGGGCACGACGACGTTGCTGGGAGCGAACACCTACACCGGCGCGACGATGGTCAATCAAGGAACGCTATCTTTAGGCTCTGGCAGTACGCTCGGCTCGCTGGGCGGAACAGCGGTTACGCTGGCTGGCGGAACGCTCCAGGTTGGCCTGCTCAACTCCTCGGCGACAACGACAATCGGGACCGGCGGCACCGGTTCCGTGGCGCTCAATGGCGGAGGTATCCTTACGTTTGCGAACGGCGTGGCGGGCGCGACTTCGACGCTTGCCGACAACCTGAACATCAACAACACCGGCGCCGGCACGTCACTGAGTTTCGGTGGAAGCGGGACGCTCAATATCGGCGTCGGCGGTTCGACCGGTTCCGATGAAATCGTCTTGAGCAACGGGGTCGCCACTGCCAGCGGCACGACCAGCGTTAACCTGAATGTGATTTCGGCGTTGAACGGAACGACACAGCAATTGATTTCCTGGTCCGCCATTCCGGTTGGCGGCACGTTCCAGATCACAGGGATCAACGGCATTGGAGCCGGAGCCTACACGCTCTCTTTGTCGGAAACCGCCTCGGGACTGTTCCTGAACGAATCTGCCACCAGCAGCGCCTATTGGAAGGGTGGAACGAGTACCAGTTGGGCCACAATCGGTAATTTTACGACCGACGCGGGCGGCGCGACACCCAGGACAGCCCCGCTTGATAACTTAACCTCGGTTACTTTCATTGCCTCCGGGGGCGCTAACTATTCGAATTCGCTGCTTAATGGAAGCCCGACCATCAGCAACCTTACCTTTAACGTCGGTGGGGTGGGTATTGGCGCCGGTAGCGGCGGAACGCTCACAATCGCTTCGGCGGGTGGCATTACGGTTAATTCTGGCTTGGGTGCGGTCACGGAAACCATCAGTGCGGGTGTGGCTTTGGGAGCCTCCCAGGTTTGGACGGTTAATGATGGCACCAGCACGCTGGCCGTGAGCGGGAATGTCACCGGATCAGGTTACTCACTGACGAAGGCCGGAAACGGTACGCTGATCCTCTCCGGCACGAACTCTTATTCTGGTTCAACGAGTGTTAATGCAGGCAACCTGAGCGTCCAGAGTGCGGGAGCCTTGAACGGAACATCCGGTGTAACGGTCGCCAGTGGTGCGGCTCTAAAATTGAGCGGCAGCGGCGTTGCCACCAGCACGACAGCGCTGACGCTGAGCGGTACCGGCACGGCCACGGCGGGCTCCTTGGAAAACGTGAGTGGAACAAATACTTGGGCCGGAAACATTACGCTGGGGGCCAACGCCAGTATCGGCGCCGATACCGGCAGCTCGCTTAGCGTAAGCAGCGGCACGGCTATTTCCAACTCGGGCAATTTCACTCTCACTTTGACCGGCGGCGGTACGGGTGACTTGGTCAGCGTCCTAAACAATGGCGCGTTAGTTGTTAATGGCAGCGGTAGCGGCATCTGGGGTATTGAGGGGGCCAATGGCTATGCGGGTGGCACCACGATCAATTCCGGGACGCTCCAACTGGGCACCACCTCCCAGGCCACGACGGCTCCAACTTTCCTCGGCCTCACGAGCAACACTCTGACGGTTAACTCCGGCGGCACGCTCGACATGAACGGGTGGAACCTCACCATCGGCAATCTGACCAATACGACGGGAACGGGCGGAACGATCACTAACAACTTCACCACCCCACCCGGATTCGACAGCGTGCTAACGCTGGGTACCAACACGAATGCTTCTTTTGCGGGCTCGATCGCCAATGGCGCTTCGGGTGCGGGAATTATCGATTTGACGAAGCAGGGCACCGGTGTGCAAACCCTAACTGGTACCAATACTTATACGGGACCGACGACAATCGGCGCAGGCGCGATCAACATTGCCAGTAACACAGCGTTGAGCGCGAACAGTGCGGCAACGGTTTCGAGCGGCGCAGCTTTGCAACTTAGCGGTGGCATTACTGCGGGGGCAGCGTCCCTGAGCCTCGTCGGCACGGGCCTCGGTAATGGGGCCTTGGAAAGCGTGAGCGGCAATAATACCTACACGACTCCGATTACGCTGGCGGGCGCTGCCTCCATCGGTTCCGATGCAGGTCTGCTGACCCTGAGTTCAGGCGCGACCATCGGCGGATCCGGACAGCCCCTGACCCTGATCGGTGCCGGCAACGGTGCGATTGCGAGCGTGATTGGGACGGGCAACGGGACAGTGACCATGAGCGGCACCGGGACCTGGACTTTGAGTGGCCTCAACACCTACACCGGTGCGACGACGGTCAACAGTGGGACGCTCGTTTATACCTCGGCTCCCGTAGTGGCGAACAGTTCTTCGCTGAATATTGTCGGCTCGGCCGCCACGGCTCCTCCTACGCTGACTTACGCCGGCTCGGGTGAAACTGTTAATAACGCCCTGAATTTTACGAGCAGTGTCGCGAGTGACAAAGTGGAACTGGCGAATACGGGAAGTGGCTCGGTCGTTTATAGCGCCGCGCCAACCATTACTGGTTCGCAGCCGCTGACGGTCCTACTTGGCAATACGACCGACACGGTCGGTGGCTCCATCGGCGGTATTGCCAATAACGGTTCCATTGTTACCAGCCTGACCAAGCAGGGGCAGATCAACGATCTTTGGACCTTGACTGGTTCGAATACTTATACTGGCCAGACGACCGTTAACGGTGGTGTGCTGCAGGTTGCGAGTCCCTCAGCCATCCCCTCGGGCAACCTGGACCTGAACGGTACCAACGGTATCGTGACCAACCAGGACTTCGGCGTGCTGCAGACAACGGCGGGAACAATCACCATGAACATTGGGACAGGGGCGGGCCAACTCCAATGGCTTGGTGACGCAGGCTTCGCCGCGATCAGCGGAACTCTCAACCTGAATATCAACAGTGGCGGAGCGTTAGTCCTTGGCGGCGGCGGGTCCACCAATATCGGTAGTTCGGGTGGGCAAGTTTTGGCTTTCGGTTCGAGCACCTCGGGCGGCCAGGTCGTCCTGCCTAACGCCATCAATCTTAATACCGGCGATGGATTCCAACAAAATATCTATGTGGCCACGGGCACGGGCAGCGGAAACAGTGCGTTGCTCTCGGGTGTCATTTCGAACGGCACCGGTACCGGGGCAGCGAGCGGCTTGAATAAAATCGGTGGAGGTACTTTGATTTTGAGCAATGCGGGCAGCAATTATGCCGGCTATACGTCGATCTACGCGGGCACGCTGGTCGCGGAGGCGAGTTCCTCGGTGACGGCGGCAAGCTCAACCTCCGGCGGAACGGGCGTCTTCGGCAGCGGTTTTGGAGCTATTGGCGCGGGGTCTGGAGCTGCGGGTACCGGAAGCGCAGCGTACTCAATCATCTACGTGGGTACCAACGGCTCTCCCGCTGGCAATTCGACTTTTGGCGGTATCATTAACCCCACCCTGCTGGTGGGCAATCCGACGGTTGGCGGAACTACGACGATCGCCAATCAGGTCAACATCGGTTGGGCGGGTGGCACCGGCCAGACCTACGGCGTGGGCGGCTATACGGATTCCGTCAATACTTTCTCGGGACCGATTGACTTGATCAATAATGCGGGCACCGGCAACACTTTTGCCATTACGCAGGTGGCCACGACAGGCAGCGATGCGTTGAACATCACGGGTGGCATCACTGCCGGCACAGGCGCGACCGCCGCGGCGAACATCAACTTCGCCAACGTTGGTGCGGTGAATGTCAGCGGAACGGCGATCAGCAATGGTCTCTCTACGGGTGGAATTTCAGTGACCCAGTCGGGATCGGGTACGACGACGTTTGCGGCGAATAATACCTACACCGGCACGACTTCAGTCTCCGGCGGTAAACTCCGCGTGACGGGCAGCGAGACCGCGGCGACCGGCACGACTACGGTCGGCGGATTCAGCGGCGGATTAAGCACGGCCAGCTTGAGCGGCACGGGAACAGTCGGCAGTGCGCTGATCACTTCCTCGGCCAACAGCAACGTGGCGCACCTTGCTCCTGGCGTGAATACGTCGGGCAACTTCGGCAGTGCGGGTACGCTGACCATTGGCGGGGCGGTGACGCTCGGGACTGGGACCAATCTTGATATCGACTTGGCGTCGACGGCCACGGCTGGCAGCGGCGTGAACGACTTGATCGCCATGACCGGCACCGGTGCGAATGGCACGTTGACGATCGGGACGGCATTGACGTTCAACATGAATGAGCTCTCCAGCTCGCTGGCGACTGGCGTTAACTACACGCTGGTCAGTGGCTTCACCAACGCGCTAAGCCTTACCGGCACTACCTTCACGACGACCGGAATCACGGGTTACTCGGCTGCCTACAGCGTCGTAGGCAACGCGCTGGACGTT
Organism: uncultured Verrucomicrobiae bacterium; assembly: GCA_963812985.1. Taxonomy (GTDB): domain Bacteria; phylum Verrucomicrobiota; class Verrucomicrobiia; order Methylacidiphilales; family UBA1321; genus JABDGH01. The sequence goes on along the minus strand of CAWEXI010000005.1, from coordinate 103,438 downwards.
ATGTTCACTCAGGTTGGTGGACCTCCTGCGAGTGCGTTCTTTAACGGCGTGGGCAACGATCTGAATACGGCCGCGAACTATTACACGAACGCTACGGGTACCACTGCGGTGAGCGCAGCACCGGGTGCAACGACCAACGTCTCCTTCGCTTCGAATAGCAATACGAGCACGACACCAAATATCAGCGCTCCGCTGAGCGTCAATAGTGTCACCTTCGGGGCCGGTACGAGCGGCACGCAGACCGGCTTCAATGTTTCCGCGACAGGCAGCGGTTCGCTGACGGTCATGGCGGGTTCAGCCAACGGCAACACGGCGGGTAACGGTATTACGATCAACACGGGCGGCGGCAGCGACACGATCAGCGCCCCGGTGGCCCTCGGCGCATCGCAGACCTGGACAGCGACCGACTCGACCAGCACATTGACGGTGAGCGGTCAGGTCAGCGGCACCGGATACGCTCTGACGACGGCCGGCGCGGGTACGGTGGTTCTGTCCAGCGCAACAGGTAACACTTATACGGGCGGCACGACTGTCTCGACGGGCAAGCTGGTGGTGGATAGCGGTGTGTCAGGTACGAGTTCGGGCACCGGCACGGGTGCGGTGAGCGTGTCGGGCGGCGCCAAGCTGGCAGGTTCGGGAAATATCACGACGAGTTCCGGCGTCTCGCTCGCTTCGGGCTCTTCGCTGATCTCCGGCGACGCACAGACGGGCCCGACGATCACGGGTAAAGGTTTGACGTTTACCAACACCAGCGTGTCGGTGGCATCGGCCAACCTGACCTTTGCCCTGGGTTCGGGAACGACGGGATATTATGCCGGTGTCAACGGTGGCCAGGCTACGACCCACTATAACTTCACGAATCCGAATAACAACACGACTTACCTGACTTTGTCGGGCACGAGTACGTTGAACTTCACCGGATCCGACAGCGTAACGATTCAGGATCTGACCGGTGGCGCGCAGAGTGCTACGCCGCTGACCTTGAATCTGGCCGCTCCTTACTTGTTGGTTGAATCCTCTGCCACGAATAATAGCGCGTTCACGGGCTTGATCACGGAGAGCAGCCAGCTTCCGGGTGCGACCCTGAGCCTGGATGGAAACGGCTTTGTGGTTGGGGTCTATAATGGCAGCGGAGCCTATAGCAATTATACGCCGCTGATCATCAACCAGACCGACGTGAACGGCAACGCGCTGACCGGCGCGAATGCTTATGCCGGGCTGACTCTTTATCTGAACAACGGCCAACTCGATGTCGTGCCCGAGCCCGGCACTTGGGCGCTCATGATCGGTGGCCTGGCGCTGCTGATTGTGATCCAGCGCCGCAAGAGCAAGCTGAGCTAAATCCGCTTAGGGGGAGGGTGATCAAAGGTCATCCTCCCTCCAAGGACTCGCTACTCGCAATTGAGCTGGTTGAGCTACCAATTAAAACAGCGCTACGGTTGTCCATGAATAAATTTAAGTCATTGCCACAGCTGTTTAGTCCAAGTTGGATTCGAGTTTTTATTGGTGTGCTGCTTTGCTTCAGTACGAGTTATTCATGGGCCGACGGCTCGAGCACTCCGGCCATTCGCATCGTCGCCTGCGACGATAAGGTTCAAAGCCATAAGCGGGGAATCTGCGAGAACCATCTGGACGAGGCCGATTTTCGCGCCTTCGCGCCCGGAGTGTCATGGTATTACAACTGGCATTACGAGACCCAGGACAAGCCGCCATCTGACGTGTCGATGGAATTCATTCCCATGGCGTGGGGCAATCAGCCCGACATGTTGGATGGACTCGATAATTATCTGGGGAACGTATCGCAAAAGCCGCGTGTGGTCCTGGCGATCAATGAACCGAATCTAAAGGGCCAGGCGTTCATCAGTCCTGAAGAGACCGCGAACCTGTATAAGAAGATCAAGGATATCGCCGACAAATATCAGCTCCCGGTTGTCGGGCCGAACATGTCTCTCGGTTCGCCGCCGGATAGCAGCATCAAGGCGATGGACCCGATCGATAACAAGGAAGAGACCTATACGTTCATGATTCCGTTCCTGAAGGCGTTTTCCTTCTATATGAACAACGCGCCGGTCCCGGCCATGGGACTGCATACCTATGGCTCGATTGGCGAAATGAAGTGGGCGGTGGAAGACATGCATAAGGAATTTAATTGTCCGGTGTGGGTGACGGAGTACGCGGAATGGCACGCGTCGGATACGGATGCGGAGCGCGAGTATCTGATACAGGCCACCGATTTTCTGGAGCGCACGCCTTATGTCCAAGGATATGCGTGGTTCAAGGAACGGGCGACCAATCCGAACATCACGTTGCTGGAACAAGAGCCGGGCAAGCTTACCGCTCTGGGGCAGGCGTACGTCGACATGCCGGTCCACGACGATGCCAATCTTTTTTACCGTATTCCGGGGAAGCTTTCGGCGGGAAAATATTATGCGCTCGATCAGGGGGACATTCTCTCGAATTCCCATAACGATATTCTGGTGACGGCCAATGCCGCAGGCGCCACGGCCGATTACAATATCCAGGTCGATTCGGCGGGGACGTACAATCTGGCTTTGCGGGCGTTGGGCTCGGGCAAGATCGAGGTGCTGGAGAATAATCAGGTGCTGGGCTCGGCCGATGCGAGCGGCAGCGACGTGCAGACGTTGAATATCACCGCGCAATTGCCGGCGGGAACGCAGACTTTGCGGGTTCGTTTTGGAGCGAGCGGGACGATCCTGAGTTCGATTGCGTTTACGAAGCCGTAAGGCTCGGTAGGGGTACTATGACCCTGGGGAGACTCTGCAAAACTCCTTTTTAAATTCCGTCATCCTGTGCGAATTGAATGCGCAGCATTTGCGAAGTCGAAGGACCTGGCTTCTTCACCCCCCAGATAATTAATGGCGGACAAGGCCCCGTCGCTCATGGCCGGATCGTCGCCTCCCTTGGACGGGGTCTAACTTTGCTGTCTCGCGCCCTGGCTTTGTCACCAAGGTCCTTCGATTCGGCTCGGCCTACCGCTAAAGGAAAAGGGTGTCCTCCGCTCGCCTCACTCAGGATGACGGATTTGGAAAGAGAGATGTCCTAAGGTGCCTGTCCCCTTTTTCCCTTTTTCCAGCCCTTTTTCCAGATCCCTTTTTCCAGATAATTAATGGCGGACAAGGCCCCGTCGCTCATGGCCGGATCGTCGCCTCCCTTGGACGGGGTCTAACTTTGCTGTCTCGCGCCCTGGCTTTGTCACCAAGGTCCTTCGATTCGGCTCGGCCTACCGCTAAAGGAAAAGGGTGTCCTCCGCTCGCCTCACTCAGGATGACGGATTTGGAAAGAGAGATGTCCTAAGGTGCCTCCCCTTTTTCCCTCCCTTTTTCTCCGACTTCCCGTCTGGACTGAGGGCTGCGATATGACGCAAATCCGATTCGAGGTAGTAGATCACCTTGGTTTTGGGGTCTTGGATGACTCTCTGCGAATTGCTGACTGGTGCAATCAGCGGATCACCCAAAGCCACGCTCGACGTAAAAATGAACAGGCTCAGTAGAAGTAGATTATTTTTCATCATCGGTTGGATTTGATCGTTTGGATTCGGAAAGAAACCGCTTCGTTAAGGCAGCCTTATCGCTACCAAAAACGATACCCACCGCGACCACATACGGGGCCAAGGAGGCTAAATCCGGCAGACCGTATAGGTTCGGCATCGCCCGCGAGCCAGGAGAGGCTGCCATGATGCCGAGTATCGAAACGCCCTGATACAATATGTGCTCATCCATCGGTACTGGCCGCCAGCTAGGATAGGACAAGTTCTGCCAGTAGGGAAATGCGTCACTTAGATCGCACAAATTACCATCACACACCAGAGCTGCACGCCGAAATTGGTTGGACTCAAACTGAACCAGAAGTTGAAAGTCTCCGCTGAAAGGTAGTTGCCGATGAGAATCCATTCCGATCCTCATAATGCCTGTTCGGCGGGCCATTTCTTTGCCGTTAGCGAAAAATATCGCTACCGGATAGTAGCCGATCTCGGAATCCGGAAGCGTAAAGCGCGCATCAATCGACCGAATTCCCAAGAAGGTACGCAACGCCTCGTCGTTTGTTGCAGAAGTTGGCGCGGTGTGATCGGACTTCTGGCAACCGATTAATAACGCCGCTACGAAGAGAAAGGGGATTAGCTTTTTCATGCGAGTAGTTTCGTTTTAATTTTCATACCCTTCGATGATAAAATTACGGGTAAGCAACTCCCTTTCCGGTTTTCCGGGGGACTAGGAAAAGGGGACAGGCACGGAGCCCGGAGCCGAGTAGGAAAAGAGACAGAGTAGGAAAAGGGGACAGGCACGGAGCCGAGAATGGGAGTTCACGGTCGAAACTCAAGGCCGTCGCGTGCCTGTCCCCTTTTTCACGCCCCCTGTCCCCTTTTTCACGCCCTAAAGGAAAAGGGTGTCCTCCGCTCGCCTCACTCAGGATGACGGATTTGAAAAGAGAGATGTCCTAAGGTGCCTGTCCCCTTTTTGACGCCCTTGGGCGGGGTCTAACTTTGCTGTCTCGCGCCCTGGCTTTTTCACCAAGGTCCTTCGATTCGGCTCGGCCTACCGCTAAAGGAAAAGGGTGTCCTCCGCTCGCCTCACTCAGGATGACGGATTTGGAAAGAGAGATGTCCTAAGGTGCCTGTCCCCTTTTTCCAGCCCCCAGCCCTTTTTCCAGATCCCTTTTTCCAGATAATTAATGGCGGACAAGGCCCCGTCGCTCATGGCCGGATCGTCGCCTCCCTTGGACGGGGTCTAACTTTGCTGTCTCGCGCCCTGGCTTTGTCACCAAGGTCCTTCGATTCGGCTCGGCCTACCGCTAAAGGAAAAGGGTGTCCTCCGCTCGCCTCACTCAGGATGACGGATTTGGAAAGAGAGATGTCCTAAGGTGCCTGTCCCCTTTTTCACTGGCTTTGTCACCAAGGTCCTTCGATTCGGCTCGGCCTACCGCTAAAGGAAAAGGGTGTCCTCCGCTCGCCTCACTCAGGATGACGGATTTGGAAAGAGAGATGTCCTAAGGTGCCTGTCCCCTTTTTCCCAAAGGAAAAGGGTGTCCTCCGCTCGCCTCACTCAGGATGACGGATTTGGAAAGAGAGATGTCCTAAGGTGCCTGTCCCCTTTTTCCCCTGCCCCTTTTTCCCCCTTTTTCACTTTTTCAAGCTCAGGATGACAGAAACGGAGGCGATATAGAGACCGCGGTACCAGCAGATCAATGCGACTGGCTGGCGCTGGAGTCGGCGAGATTCTTGAGGTACTGCTGGACCAAGGGGGCGTATTCGGGCGGCGATTTTTCGGCCTGGAATTGCGCGATGGCATCGCGGTCCTTGGGTTTGAGGGCGCCCATGACCTGGGCCACTCCGCTGGCACCGACACCGCCCAAGACTCCGCTGCTTTGTTCGGGAGCCTCTGAGGCTCCTGCCTGACCCTGGGCTTGCTGTCCCGGCTGGGTTTGTTGCGCCATCCCTTGACCCTGGCCTTGTCCTTGCCCTTGACCCTGCTGCTGCATTTGCGCCATGGCCTGGCCTAATCCGGCCTGCGCTTTTTGCAGATCGGCCATGGCCTGCTGCGCCTGGGCTTTTGCCTGGGCGCCCTGGGCTTGAACGGCCTGGTTGGTGGCTTCCTTGAGGGCATCGGCTGCCTGTTGAATCGCCTGCTGGGCGTCGGGGGGCAATCCGGCGGCAGGCGGCGTCTGGGCAGCTTGCTCGGCTTGAGCTTGCGCCTGCGCCAAGTCATGCGCGGCGGGAGTTAGATCGTTCGGGTTGTTTTGAATGGCCTGAGTGGCGGCAGCGGCGTCCTGCTGGGCCTGCTGGAGTTGCTGGCTGGCCTGATTGAGGGCTTGGTAATCTTGCGCAGCCTGCTTGAGCGCGTCCTCCTGCTTTTGGACGATGTCGTTGGCTTGGGCGAGCGATTGCTGCTCGGCAGCGGCGTCGGGTTGCGGCTTTTGCAATTGGTCGGCCGCGTCGGCGACCTTGTCAGCGGCCTGGGGTGAAGGAGTCACCGCATCCTGCTGCAATTTCTGGAGGTCGGCGGCGGAGACCTGGGGATTTTTCTGCGCCTGATTGATCTCGCTTTGCAATTGCTGAAGTTGCGCGAGCTTTTCAACGGGCGACAAGTCGGCCTGCTTTTGCGCCGCGGCGATCTGCTGGTCGAGCAGCGCGGCGGTCTTGGTGAGATCATCGATAATCACCTGCTGCTGGGGCTCGGTGTCGGCCGGATTTTTTGCCTGGGCCAGAGCGGCGGAGTTTTGCTCCATGACTTGTTGCGCCTGCTGGATTTGATTCGCAGCGGCCTGGCTGATCGGTTTCAAGAGCGCCTGGCTGACCGAGGTGCGGTCGTCGATCTTGGCCTGGCGCTCGGCGAGGGCGGAGCCGTCGAGTCGCGCGTCGCGAGAGACGCTGGCCAAATCCTTTTGGTCGTTGATCAACTGGTCCAACTGCGCCTTCACTTCCTCAAGTCGCGTGGCCTCGTCGACGCCGGCAAGCGAAGCGCGCAAGGCAGACGTGAGGTCATCACGCACGGCGGTTTGTTTGCTGAGCGCATCGGGAAAGGGGCCGGTCGAAGTGGCCTGAGTGGCGGCTTGAGCCGCGTCCTTCAGGGGGATGTTATTCAACGCGGCGAGCAGCGCCTTGGTGGGATCAGGAGTGCCGTCGGCAGGCGGCGCGGCGGGCGTGGCGCTGAGGACCTTGAAGAAGAGATCGATTTCTCCGCCAATGGCGGTTTGCTCGGAGCTGGCGACGTCGTGGGTCGACTTTTGCGCGGCGTTGAGTTGATCGACCGAGGCGGCTCCGGAAAGAGTGGCGGTCCGGCGCATGTTGCCCGACTGCCGCGCAATCAGGTTTTCCAGTTTGGCGGGGATTTCCTTTTGCGATTCCTGCGCAGCGAGGTCGACGGCGAGAGATTTGAGGCTCAGCGAAATGTTTTTCTGTCCCTGATAGGCCTGGACGAGGGAATTTTGGCGACTTTGGTCCTGCGAATTCATGCTGGCGCTTTGCAGGGCATTGATGACCTTCTGCATATCGCCCTGGCTCAGGCTTTGGAGATGACTGGAGGCATTGGCGAGAATCGCGAGGTCGGCGCCCTGGATTCCGTTGACCTTCAGTTCGGCCACGAGGTCGGCGATTTCCGCCTGAATCTTGTCGGTCTGTTTGCGGACGGTTTCCTCGCTGACACTACTGCGATAAGCCGATTGCTGGGCATTGCTGGCGGAGGGATCAGGCGCGGCCGTTTGGGCCCGGGCCATGAGAGAGAATGCCGCAAAGAGACCCAGCGTCAGGCTGAGAAGACGGCGGAGAATTAGAGGCCGCATGGCAGGGACAATCGTAATTTTGGCGAAGGACAAAGTCGATGCAATTTTACGCACGCTATTTGTTTGGAATCGCCTCGCCGACATCGTTGTTGATCTTCTGTTGCGTGTCGGAAAGCGTGTTGATTTCGGCGGCGTTTTGCTTGAGGCGCTCGAGGATCTCGGCCTGCTTGGCCTCGGGAGAAATGATGCCGAACTGCTTGTGGTCGGTCTTGGTGATGCCGGGGCCGGTCGCGGTGTTGTTATCGGTGGCTTCGATCCAATAATTGACGGTGTAGCCTTCCTGCCAGGCGGGGGTTTGGGCGCTGACGTCGAGGACATATTCATAGCGCTGACCGTGATTGGGCGCATTGATCGGGACCGGAATTGACTTCACATCGGAAGGCGGGCGGGCGTCTTCCTCACCGGCGACCATGGGTGGAATCAATTGGTAATTGATGGTGAGCTTGGTGAGGCCGTAGTCGTCGCTGGCTTCGAAAACGATGTCGGGCTTGGCGCGGAGGGTGATGGTCTGGTTGTCTTCAGCAGGTTCCAAAATCTTCACGACCGGAGGATTATCGGGCACGATGGTGATGGGATAGACGGTCTCGTTGGTGGAGCTGACGCCGGTCTGGTCGACCAAGTGGATGGAAAAGCCGGTGAGGTCCTTGGCCGGAATCGGAATAGTGGCGGTCAACTGCGTTCCGGTGGAATCGAGCGCGACGGCGATCGTTTGAGGCAGGCCTTCGAGTACGACTTTGGCGCTCTTGAGCGGATCGGTGGAAACGGCCTTCACTTTGAGGGAACTGCCGGCCAGGAGGGAGAGGTCGCTGGGGGCGATTTTTCGTGGAGGGACGCCGGTGTAGGCGGGGTAATCCTGCTCGCACTCAAGGCCGGTGATCGCGGGTGGGACTTTGGCGGTGACCGAGAACTCGGGGCCGTGGCCGTCGCCCAGATAGAAGCTGTATTTGAAGGCGGTCTGGACGTTGTGCAGCGTGAAGGAAAAAGTGGCGGGCTGGTCGGGAAGAACGTTGATCGGGAAATTCTGCGGCGAGCCCTGCGCGTAGGTGACGGTGACGCGTCCGTGGTTGGGAATGACGCCCTGGGCCATGGCGCTGAGCTCGACGTCGGTGCCGACCGGGGTGATGAGATCGCGCGTGATGGGCACGACGATGGTCTTGGTGGGAAGCGGGACGTTGAGGAGAAAGATTCGTTCGAGCAGGAAAAGGCTCGAGGGCCACGCGACGATGGCGAGTGCGCCTGTGCCGGCAAGGGTGACACCGGCGAAAAGCATCCAGCGGCGCAGCCCCCGGAGGGAAATGACGTCGTTGAAATTCAAGCCGGTGGCGCGGGCCTGGGCCTGCTCCAACAAGAGGTCGACGAGTTGCAGCGAGCCGCGGGTCGAGCGGGTGCTACCTTCCGCGAGTTCGACGGCGGCGATGAGGGACTGCTTGAATTGAGGCCATTTTTTTTCGACGAGCAACGCGGCTTGGGCAAGGTTGAGGCGCTTGCGCAAGGCGACATGGAGATTTCGTCGATAGATGGAAACCAGCACGGCGATGTCGGCGAGGAGAAATCCGGCGCGGGCGAACCAGGGAAGATCGAACCACCAGTCGCTGACGGCTTGCGCCAGGAAGAGCAGGCTGATGACGCAAAGAAGCATGGCGACGCCCGTGCTGATGGCGACGGCGTGATATCTCCCGCGCAACTGATTGAGCCGGTGCTTGAGGTTGCTGGAAAGAGGAATGGGATCGACGAATTGGACCGGGGCGGGCGCGGCTGTGGCGGCGCGAGCGAGCGGCTTGCGAGGCGCGCGTTTCGATTTGGAGAGGAAGGGGAGGGAAAGTTTCATTCCTATTTCAACTCCAGTTTACGGCGCCAGAGCCATTCGGTGCAGCCGGCGAGGACCATCAAAATCAAAAAGATGGGGGCGAAGGCGAGCGGGATTTTCTTGAACGAAATGGTGTGGGCGGAGCTGCTTTTGACGAGTTCGGGCAGGCCGTTGAGATCTTCCTCGCGCAGGAAATGTCCTCCCGAGGCGGCGGCCATGGCGCGGAGCGATTTTTCGTTCATGGCGATATCGGCGAGTTCGACCTGCGGATGCGCGACGGAGAATTTGACGACGACGGCGGGATCGCGCGCCGTGGAGTAGCTGTAGGTGCCCGCGGCCTGGGCGGTCATTTCGGCAGTGTATTGGCCGGGCCGATCGGGAATCGCCTCGAGACGAAGCTCTTTATTTTGCACGGCGGGCGCGGGCTGGCCGGGCTTGGCTTCTGATGTGAAGACGAGCGTGCCGGGAACTTCGGCGTCGGTGAGGGGAGTGAATCCGGTCTGAAAAACGCGACCCGAAATCTTGATCTTGCCGCCGGTGATGTAGCTGGGGCGGTCGGTGCTCAATTGGGTCAACGCCGAGGCGCCAAGCGTGTGCTGCGCGGTGAGCGCCTGGATGATCTGGCTCCAGATTTGCGTGTAATATTTTTCGCCAACCTTGGAGCGCCAGCGGTAGGTCTCGTTGGACCCGAGGTAGAGTGCCTCGCCAAGACCATAGCTTTGTACCGCAATGACCGGCATGGGACCTTCCTGCTGCGCGCGGCTCGGGGTGGGATCGACGAGCAGGACTTGCGCCCCGGGCCGCGCCTGGTCGACCCACGCGGTCCAGTAGACGCCGGGGAATCCGCCCCAGAGCGCGAGGTTTTGCTGAGGATCCTGCGAGAGCTGGAGAAGGGGCGAGGTTTCGCCGGCGGGCGTGAGCTTGAGCTGCACCGGCGCCTCATATCGGTCGGAGGCCTTCGTGTTTGTTTCGACGGGCAGGATCGGTTCCAGCGGCGTGCCGTGGTAAGCCGACGGATCGAAATCGGGACCGGCGTGGAAGAGCAAACCGCCGCCCATTTGGTTGACCCAATCACTGATGAGTTTCATGCGCGTGTCGCCGAGATCGTTCGGATCGACGTCGCCCAAAATAATGAGGTCATTGGCGTAAAGAGTTTCCTTATCGTCCGGAATTCGATCGAGGAAAGGCGAATTGGGTTCCGAGACCAGATTGGCATCGCCCTTTAACAGCACGCATTTCAGTTTGATGCGGCGGTCGCGTTCCAGCATGGCGACAAGGTAATTGAAATCCCAGTTGGGCGCTTCATCGATCAGGAGCACTTTCAATTTGTCGTCGACAATGCGGACCTGGGTCTTGGCTGAGTTGTTGTCCTTCACCGCTTCTTCCGGCAAGGGTGGAACGAAAGCTTCTAGGTCGGCGACGCCGACGTCGTCGGGGGTGTAGCCAAGCGTGACTTCCTGGTCGCCATCGGCGCGGAATTCGATCGGCTGTTCATCGACCACTTTACCGTTGGCCTTGAGTTGCACCGTGGCCTTGCGGCCAAGCATGCTTTGCGCGCGGATACGAACGGTGACGCTCAACTTCTCCTTCACGTTGGAAACCTGCGGTGCATCGATTCCGGCCACCATGATATCCTTTGGGGAGGTGACGCCCACGCCGTAGATGAAAAGCGGCACGCCGTCCTGCTTGGCGATGGCCGCGGCTTCGACCGGCGGTGAGCCGGAATTGCTGGCGCCGTCGGTGATCAGGAGGATGCCGGAGATGGGCTGGCCGCGTTGCTGGTCGAGCAAGTCTCGCAGACCGTCACCGACGGCGGTGAGGTCGTCCTCATAACGAAGCGCGTGGAAAAAATCGGCGCTTTCATCGGTGGTGAGGCTGCTTCCCGGGCGCGGCGCGAGTTCTCCGAGAGGGACGACCTTTTGACCGAAGCCAAAAAAAACAAGATTAGCCTCGGCTTGCAGTCGCGGCCACAAATTCAGCTGGGGATTGGCGGCCACGGTTTCGAGCAAAACATGGCGGGAAATGTCTTTGAGGGCGTCCTGATGTTCGGCGGGAATCGTCTGTTTGAGGCCGCCGGCGGGATCGATGAAGCCCCTGGCGATGGCCTCGCGCGCGAGGTCGTCGGGATTGCTGCGGCGATCGACCAGGCCCATGCTCTCGGTGGAATCGACGAGGACGAGCAGCGGCCGGCGGATCGATTCCTCCAAGGTGATGAGGAGGATCGGGCGGACCAGCAGCAGGAGGAGAAGCCCCAGGAGGATGCTGCGGAGGATGGTCAGGCCGATGCGCGAAAAGCGCGACACGGCGGGCGCGAATCTCTGATAACTCCAGGCCGACAGCGCGACGAGAACGACGAAGGCGAAGAAGGCCCAGCCCCAACTCAGCCCTTCGTAACCGAGGGAAAATTGGGTCGCGCCCGGCGGCAATTTTTCTCCCGGCGCGAGAAAGTAGAGGAGAAGGTTGAGCATGTTATTTCGATTGGCTGACGCGGTGGGCGAGCGCCAATTCGAGCAGCGCGATAATCAGCGCGGCAATGGCCAGCGGATACCAGAGCTCCTGGCCGGGAACGCGCCGATGGGTACCGGAGGGAGTGTCTCCGGAGGTGGTGCCCGACGAATCGGGGAAAGCGGTGGCTGGAGCGAGCAGGGGATCGATGTCGGCCTTCGGTTGCTGCGCCAAGTTCGATTCGTCCGGATCGCTTTGCACGGCGAAGACGACCTTGGGCTTGGTATCATCGCCGACGAAGAGCTGGTAAGCGCCGGCGTGGTCGGTGTCGCCATAGTGAAGAAAAGCGGATTGCTCGCCCGATTCGACTTCGCCGACGATCCGGCGCTCTTTCGCTGCCGGCTGGAGCACCGAGTATTCCTTCCCTGCGTATTCGGAGTCGATCGCGCGAGAGAACGCCTGCCCCGGCGCGATGTTGAGCTTGCCGCCGAGCCCGCTGGTGACGTAGGAGACGATTCGGATGAGCAGCGGGACGAACGAGGGATGAATCGGCAGCGTGGTCCAGTCGGTCATAGCCGAACTGCTGAAGAGAATGACTTTTCCCTTGCCCACGGTTTGCTCGATCACCGCCGGTTCGCCGTCGGCATACTTCACGACGATCTGCGGAGCGTCGGTCGGCTCTTTCGCAGCGGTCTTCAAGGTCAGTGGAAAATATTTGGTCACCTGAACGCCGGAGAGGGTTCCGGAATCGGGATTATTCCAGAGCGTGACGAGGGGATGCTCGTAGCCGGTGCTCTGCCAGCGGAGAAATTGCTGGGCCGAGGGGGGGCCCTGAGGCGGTCCGAGTTTTGCCGGAAGCAAGGCGCTCATGTTCGGATCGCTGTCGTAAAAATTCGGATCGACGGCCGAGCCGGGAAAGACGACCAGCGCGCCGCCTTGATTGACATAATCGTGGAGATTCTGCGCGCCGCGCGGAGTGAGCTGGCCGACGTTGCTGAGAAAAATCAGCTGGTACTGATTGATGGTGGAGCTTTCCAATTCATTCGGCTGCACGGTGGCGACCTTGACGTAATACTGGTCCGCCTGGTCGGGACTGACGGGGACGAGCGCATGGCTGAGAAAAAATCCGTCGCGCGCGGCGGGATCGGGATTGGTGGTGCCTTCGACCACGAGCGTGCTGATCTGGTCGAGCACGAGCAGCGCGGTCGAGCGCTGGTTGTCGGTCGGCAAGCGATCACCGGGAATGCTGGCGGTGAGGCTGTGATAACCGGAATCGCGAAAGCGGGCGACGAGCGTGATGATTTTGGAGGCGCCGGGATCGATCCGGTCGATCATGCCTTCGTCCTGCGGCGGAGCGTTATCCGCCGCGAGTTTGACCGGGACATTCTGCACGCGGATTTCGTCCCCAATTGCTGACCGTGATCGCGCAACGCAAGCGGCTGATTAACCGCGGCGACCGTGCCGGCGACCTGCAAATCGGACACGGCCACATTGTCCTCGCCCTTGTCCCCGACGATGAGGAAGCGGATGGTGATGTCCTTTTTGTTCTGCGTCGTGAAGATCGCGAATTTTTCCCAGCTCGCGCCACGCGGCCATCTGGCTGTCGGTCAGAACGAAAATTTCGCGATGCGTTCCGGGCAACGATTTCAAAAGATCGACCGCCATTTTCAGTCCCGGGATAAAGATCGGAGCCGCCATCGGTCAGCGGGGCCTGCTCGATGGATCGGCGCAGAATGGTGAGGTCCTGCGTCGGTTCAGGAATGACGGCCTTGACGTGGTCGGTCTCGAGATAAAGCGCGCTGGACGAACCGGGCTCCAGCTTGGAAAGAAGATCGGTCGGCCATGCTCCTGGCCTGATCGAAGCGGGTCTGCACGCCGTCGCTCTGGCCCATGCTCATGGAGTTATCGAGGATGATGACGGCAGGCGCGGCGAGTCCGCCAAGTTGCGGTCCGGCGTCGGTGAGAAGCGCGGGCCGGGCAAAAATCAGAGCGAGCAACAGCGATGAGCAGGGCGCGCAGGATGAGCAAAAGGATGTCTTCCATCTGCACGCGCCGGCGGTTTTTTTGCACGCTGCTGAGAAGAAATCGCGTGGCGGCCCATTTGATGCGGCGCAGGCGGGGCTTGCTCAGAAATGTGAATCGAGGACCGGCAGGCTGACCGCGAGCAGCCCGAATAACATCGCTGGATTGAGGAAAGTCATCGCGCGGTAGACTTTGTGCCGAAAGACGAGATAACCGCTCAGGTTTCCGCCAGCGGCTGCCCGGTGTTGGCGAGGACGTAATGGCTGCCGCGTGCGTTCGCAGGCCAGACGCATGCGCTGGCGCATGGCGTCCATTTCCTTGAGGTAGCTTTTGCGGATGTCGGCGGGGTTCGTCTCCAGCATTGGCCGCGCCCTCCAGGCCGATGAATTCGACCCGGCCCTTGAAGGGAAATTCCAGTTCGTCCGGGATCGAGCACGTGGAAGACGATGACTTCGTGCCCGCCGAAACGGAGCTGCTGCAAGCCGCTCTCGAAGCCTTCCTCGTCGTCGAAAAGATCGCTGATGACAATGATGATGCCGCGCGCCTTGGCGATGCGGGCGATGTCGGCCATCGCCGACGCCGAGACTGCGTTTTCTGCGTGGCCTCGAAGGCGGCGAGCCGATTCATGATGTGGTGAATCTTCCCGATATTGTCGGTGCGCGGGATGTACTCGCGCGTCTCGGAATCGAAGAGGCTGACCGCGACGGCGTCGCGCTGCAGCAGGATCAAGATAGGCGAGGCAGGCCGCGAGCGCCTTGGCGTAATGAAGCTTGGTGATCTTGCCGCGCGCCGTAGTTCATCGACTCGCTGCCATCGACGAAAAGTTGCACGACGAAATTGGTGTCCTGCTCGTACTGCTTGATGTAGTAGCGGTCGGTGCGGCCGAGGACCTTCCAGTCGAGATGGCGAGGATCGTCGCCGATGGTGTATTCGCGATGCTGCGCGAACTCGATGGCGAAGCCGCTTGAAAGGCGAGCGGTGTTCGCCGACGCGGTAGCCCTCCACCACCTTGCGCGCGAGAATGCCAAGGTTTTCCCCGCGCGCGATCGCGACCGGATCGAGATATTGATGGGATCGGACGTCCGCCATGTCAGGATTCAGTTCGAGTTCAGGCCAGCGGCTCGTCCTGCGGGATCTTCTCGAGGATCATCCGCACGATGTCGTCGGAAGTGATGCCTTCGCTCTGCGCCATGAAGTTGACCGCGATGCGATGCCGCATGACCGCCAGCGCGACCGCCGCGACGTTGGCGCAGTTGACGAAGACCTGGCCGTGGATCAAGCGCGTGGGCCTTCGCGGCGATGATCAGGCTCAGGCTCGCGCGCGGACCGGCGCCGAAGCTCAGATATTTTTTGCAGAAGTCGAGCGCATCGGCTTCCTTGGGCCGCGTGCAGCCGACGATCCGCTGGGCGTAGCGATAAACGTGCTCGGGCACCGGAATCATTTTCACCGTTTCCTGGATGAAGAGAATTTGGTCGACGTCGAGGACCGGCTGCGGCTGTTCGCCCTGCCCGCCCGTGCCCATGCGCATGATCTGCAACTCGTCCTCCAGCGACGGATAATCGACGTTGATAAGGAACATGAAGCGGTCGAGCTGCGCTTCGGGCAGGGGATAGGTGCCTTCCTGCTCGAGCGGATTTTGCGTGGCGAGGACGAAGAACGGCTTGGGCAATTTGTAGCTGTTGCCGCCGACGGTGACGCGCCGTTCCTGCATGGCCTCGAGCATGGCCGCCTGCGTCTTGGGCGGCGTACGATTGATTTCGTCGGCGAGCACGATGTTGGCGAAAAGCGGGCCGGGCAAAAACTTGAACTGCTTCTCGCCGGTGGTCTGGTCGGAATAGATCACCTCGGTGCCGGTGATGTCGCTGGGCATCAAATCGGGCGTGAACTGGATGCGCTTGAACGACATCTGCAAGGTCTGCGCCAGGGTGGAAATCATCAGCGTCTTGGCCAGGCCGGGCACGCCGACGAGCAGCGCGTGCGAGCGGGTGAAGATGGCGATGAGGATTTCCTCCAGCACGCTATTTTGGCCGACGACGACTTTGGCCAGCTCGGTTTGGATGCTGGCGTAGGCCTCGCGGCAAAACTCGACTGCCTTGAGGTCGTCAGGTGCGGTGGCGGCTTCGACTTCAGGAGAGGCATTCATAGAATAAGGATGATGGGATGCGCGATTAAAAGCTGATCGTTAGACTAGACCTGAAGGGAGAGGTTGTAAGCAAATTACTGATAACTTTTCCAGACGGGGAAGCCGGTGGCGAACTTGGCATCTCCGGTTTGCGGCGTGTTGAAAGGGGCGATTTGGAAGACGGGCAAAATGGGATGGCCGCGCCGATCGGTGTCGTAGGTCGCGCCCTGTTTTTCGATCATGAGAAAGGCGTTGAAGACGCCGCCGGGGCGGTCGCCGACCATGATGTCCAGGTCGATGATTTCGCCGGCCTGAAGTTGCATCCAGTCGCCGGCGCGAAGGCTGCCGTCCCCGGCGTGCGCGCCATCGCGTTCGGAGGGCTGCCACAGGGCGAGGGTCTTGGGCAGGCGGGTGTCGCGGCGATTTCCGACCAGGACGGTCTTGCCATTTACCGCGACGGCCATGACGTCGTCGGCGATGCCCCAGAAACGGTAGGTGCCTGATTCGGGAGGCGAAACCTGGCCCTTGTAGTGGGCGACCCAGCGCGTGCCCTTGACCAGCTTTTCGGTGCCAAAGGCCTGGGGCGCGGTGTCGGCATTCATGGTCGTGATGAAAATCTGTGTGGTGGAAAGCGGCTTGCTGACGCGGTAATAGTGGTTCAACACGCTCTCGTCCCAGCCGCGGGAGAGAAAGTCGTCGAGGATGAGATTGTAGGTTTCGGGATCGACGGTGGTGGGCTTGTGGTCCTGGGTCTGCTTGAGGTCGTAGAAGATGCCGACGAAGGGCGCCTCGCTTTGCGACGAATCGCTGTCGGCGAGACAGGGACAGGCGCCGGTGGCAAGGGCCATCAAAAGAGCCTGCAAGAGGGAGAGGTTTCTGAGGGGCATTTAGATCCTGTCGGTCGCGCCTAATAGGGCCGGGGCATAGGCTGGTTTAGGCGCTCTATCGCTTCTTTATTTTTATTTAACTGGTCAGCCAAATCGGGAGGCAAGGTCAGCTTCTCCGTGGGGGGATTCTTGAATTGGTAAAAGCTGGTCAATCTATTGAACCGCACCTTAAGCGGCAACCGTGAATTGGCATCGAGAAAGGCATACGTATTCAAGGAATCCAGGTCATCGGGATTGGAGAGATCTATTTTGTCTTTTTTACCCAGAACAAAAACAAGGCACGAGTGACCGGAGAAAGGAATCGTCCCTACATAGGTATTTCTGCTGAGCCATTCCAGATTATGAAATCCACTGGCTGGCAATGCCTCGAAACTGGTCGAACGGCTGCTGCTGGTCTCATCCCAAAGGGTTGCCCCGGAGTCCTTGGAGTAAAGAGTATTCCCCGCATGCCATTCGTCTATTTTTGCTCCCGACGCGTTCACGATTTCGACGTGGATAATGTCACCTGTTTTGGTAGTGATAATCGTGGCCGATGTGGAGCTTGAGCCCGTTCCAGTTTTTTTGTCATCGGGATTGGATTGCGTAATCACCCACTGTGAGAAGTCAGGGGCGGGAGCTGGCAGTGGGCCGGACGGTAGCCCACCAGGCGGATTGGTTTGATCCTGGGCGTTGGCTGCAGAAAAAATCAGGGGCAACGTGAGAAATGCGCACAAAACTTATTTTTAGGATAAGTATTCTCATATGCTCAAGGGGTCACAACTTCGACTTGTTTATCGATAACCTGTCCAGTGTAGCGATCGATGGCGACATGCACCCAAAGATGGGTCTGACCATCGACCACAAATTGGCTGAAACCAGTTGCGGCCTTGGGATAGCGTCCGGTTTGAGCAACCACATCGAGAAGGAGATTCCAGACGCGGACTTGCCCGGAATCGACGAGTGGCCTGATGCCAGCTTCACGGAAGCGCTGGATGTACGGTGCTGACGCATTGGCCGAATTCATGGTATTGGAATAGACGTTATAATTTGCGGTGCCGAAGAACGAACTGCAATTCAATGCCGCGGTCAAACCGGCGTACGACATGCTGGTTTGCTGCCCGTGGGTCGTGTCGGCGCTGGCTGGGGTATAGGTATAGAAATCGGTGTCAGTGGTACTTGCAGGCGTTGAAACGTAGCGGCCCACCAAGTTGCTGATATTTAGGAGCGGTCCCCGCCAGCCGTGAGAAAAGTCGGACGTGATTTCCTGCAGAGTAGTCGCAACATTATTGGCCTCGGCGCTACTGAGGGGTGGAAGGGCGTAGCTCGGAGGCGAAGCCGATGAATTATTGACTTCGTCGCGATATGCTCCGGCAACAATCGCCTGCAAGACGGGGACTTGGCGAGTGTTCAAATCGACCTTGCCAGCGATCATGGCATTCGGCGGAGGTTCGTTCAGGCAGAAGGTGTCAAGCAGCGCAGAATCGCCGCTGGCGGGAGTAAAGAAGTCGATATTCTTCCAGGGTGTCCCTCGGAAGGCGTAACTCATTTCGGAGACACTTCGGAAGAGACGATTGAGAATGATAGGGCGGCTTTGAGTTTGGGCGGTGGCTGTCGCAATGGCAGTCGTATCGGCGACCGTACTGGCCGTGGCCTCAGGCAGGCCGATTCGTAACGGATCTGTGCTCGGCGATTGTGCCAGTGAGCTGGGCGAACCCAATGAGTCGTTGAGTGATGTGCTGGCGTAACCACCCATGGCGAGCCGTGCCACTCCATCCGCATCTTCCACATAAAGCTGGCTGCCCGCAGTTTCACCTCTTGAGTTAAAAAGGATGGCAGGATTGTTCTCGCTAAAAAGACCATTAAACTGGAGAGGTGAACCGGTTTGGCCGTTTGATGCACTGTAACCGACCCCTGAGAACCAATGCATTTGGGCGTTCTGTCCGGGATTAGAGGTCATGCCTGGATTGGAATAGTTGACTTGGTTTCCCTTGTCGCCCCGCGCACGATCGGTCTCCATGACGGAGAACGGGGCAAGCGTGGCACTGTTATAGGTTGAGTAGGCTGTAGGTTGGAGCAAGTAGCTTGTAGTGCCGGTTGAGTTGCCATGCGTCCCCGGCGATATTTCCCCCAAAGAGCTGGCCGTTCCAATACCCCAACGGGCTGTGCGCGGATCAAAAGTGGTCGCGTGAGCAGGAAATTGATTGGTCGATAGGATATTCGTGTAGTTCGGATAATCGGTTGAAGTATTTACAACCAAATTTGGCGAGGTAAGCCCATGCAAATCCGGATACTTGACGTCGTACGTGATCCAGTTGGAGGAATTATTTGGATCCTGATATTGAAGGAAGAAACTAATTTGGGCGTAGGTACCCGCTGGCGTTTCTTCAAGATCATTTAACGCGTTGCCCTGAATAATGTAACTCTGGTCTATATTTGTACCCGGTGCTGTCGCTGTGCTGATTGGTGGCATGCTTGTGAAGTTTACCTGCACCTGAACTGGCGCTTTTCCGGCAATAATCCCGTAGTAAGTCTTCGAGGTATTGGCATCAGTCACATTTGGGGACGTAGTGGGCAGAAGACTGATGCCGGTGGGATTTGAATTCCAAAGCAGGGTAGGTTCTCTGAACAAAGTTCCCATGGTCGATTGGGTGGAGCCGCCATCCGAAAAATACATGATGTTATTACCCGTGCTGTTGAAACTTGTGGGTGCGGTGAATGGCTGGGGATCGGATATAGGCCAATGATAGAGGTTCGAATTGGGCGAGACATCATTCGAGCCTGTCTCCGGTATCACGACTTGAAATTTAGTCTGAACCAGAACGGTTGAAGTGGCATTTGCCGTAGCGTTTCCAGTGCCGTTGAGCTGGCTTTCCGCGCCAATGTGCCACTGGCCGGTAGGCGGTGTGCTCAGCGGATCATCAGTTACGGCATAGATACGGAAATTGCTGGGACGGAGCGCAGACGTCTCGGATGCCAGGGTATTTGGATCGTGCGGGTTCCATAGCTCAGGAACGTAGAAAAAAGTTGCCTCGCCAGCGTTACTACTCGTGACCGTTCCGGGCGCCATCGCATAGACGGTGGCTGGAGCGGTGCCTGGGACAGAGAACGTCCATGAGGTGAATGTAGGCGTCGCCGAGGTATTGGTGTAGTCGAGCGCGGTGGTGACGGACCCCGTAGTGGTCGTTCCTGCTGGATCAACGAATACAATTCTGTTGGCAGAATTCGAAAGAGCCGTTCCGGGTGCCTTGTCCACTACAGAAAAAAGATGATAGCGATAGAAATAGGGCAGATCCTCGACGCCGTAAATCGTGCGACCATTAATTTGAATGACCGTCGGATAGCTGTCGGTATCTTGCTGGTCGATTAAGTTAGCCATGATTTGAATCACATTTAAATCGAGGCTGTAATCGAGCGTGTACTGGTAATTGTTGTTGCCAGGGACGTTCAGGTTTGGTCCCGCCTTGGCCAGCGAACCGGCGATGATGGCAGCCTTGAGTAACTCGGCGAAATCGGGTTCGCGTCCCTGTGACTGAACACTGGGCCCTGTGGAAGAGAAAAGAGGCAGGATATAGGTCTGACCGTGATTGTAAACCCACGGCGAGGAGGCGCTACTGCGGGTCAGCCCAAAACGATCGAGAATGGGATTGGGATCGCCGGTGGTCTTGGCGAATCCGGTCGGCAGGCTGGTATTGATCGCGTTATAGGCGACCATGGCCAACCAACTCAGCGCGAATTTCGTTTTCACCAACGGTTCGCCAACGACCGCAGTAGTCCCG
Source organism: uncultured Verrucomicrobiae bacterium (assembly GCA_963812985.1). Lineage (GTDB taxonomy): Bacteria > Verrucomicrobiota > Verrucomicrobiia > Methylacidiphilales > UBA1321 > JABDGH01. The sequence continues at coordinate 83,103 of CAWEXI010000005.1, read as the reverse complement.
TTCCAGCGGGTGAAAGCTGATGTAGCGCGGATGGAAAGAAAGGAAGGATTGATACCTGTCGGGTCGGTATCGCCCCCCATGCCGTCGTTATTTCCGATGTAACTATTCTCGTCCGGGAGAGTTCCGATCGGACTGGCGGTTGGCGGAGCCTGGCCTGTCAGGATTTTGGGCCTGCTGGGATTGGGTACGGTGGAAGGTTGTTCGAGGGCGCGGCTGAAGGTGCCCATGTATTGGAGGAAGTCGGGGCTGATGCTAAGGGATTGGATGACGCTGATGAGTTGTTGTCGGCTGAGAAAGGCCTGGTCGGTGGGCGGTGTGGTGACTCCGGTCGGCGGTGGGACGACCTGCATGTAGCCGTTGGTGTTGCCGAGGACAAAGTTGTTCAACCAGTTCGAGGCCGTCGTCGAAGTGAAGGTAAAATTGGGATAAGTGCCACCCAGGGCGGGGGGTTGGGCGGAAGCGTAATTGCGCCAGCCGACGATGCTGTTAACCTGGGCTTGGGTCAGGCTTGTTCCGCCGACGGCAAGCTGGGTCAGGTCGGCCAGGGCGAGAGATGATTTCTTTCCGCTTTGAGTGGGAGCGAGGCCATTAGGGGTTCCGGAGAAGAAGGGGGGAGTAGTGGTGGTGGAAAGACTTGGATCGCCGGGATAGCCGGCCGCATTCATGTCGAGCAAGCCGCCTTCATTATAGACGGCATAAGCAAACCGTCCGATGGCGTAATTAGTGTTGCTCAGGACTGGGTCGGTAAGGCCTGTTCCGGCCGTATTGCTCCAAGGTTGGGAAATGGCGCCGGACCGGGTGACGATGACCCAGTCGGGGGGGACAAAGGTGGAGACAGGTGTTGCATCGGTGGTGGTGCTGGGGTTGGCCGGAGTAGCACGCGGAATCAGATAGTGAGCATTCCACTGGGCTGGGCTGACGTAGCGGCCGTTGAGCGAAGGCGTGGCAGAATTGACCTTCGAGGATGTGTAGACGCCATTCGCGGTAGCGTCCTGGGCGGCACGGTTGGGAGGAACGGAAGCAGCCGTGTAAGAGGCCGTATAGGTCACGGCTGGCGCCGCTCCGCCAGTATTGGAGGGGCTGACGCTGCGCTTAATGAGGTTGGGAATGGGGAAGACGGGAGTCCCATTCGCTGCTGTCGTAGACGCAGGAACTCCGTTCTGAAACGGGATCATGGTCAGATTGGAATTGGGGGTGTAAACGGGATAATTAACTGTGCCGACACTGGAGGATCCAGCAATGATCTCCTGCTTGAGATCGCCGATGACGATGTCGCCGGCGCTGGCGGCCAGGATCTTGCTTTTGGTTTCGCCCGCGCTTCCGGCCGATACTTTGGCCGCGGTCATTGAGCGGGTCAAAAACGCGATGGTAACGACGCTTAAAAGTACGATGAAGAACAAAACGATGACGAGAGCGGAACCATTCTCGGCGCGGCGCTTTGTCCGCGAGATGGGGTCAGACAACATAGCGAGGCTTACTGCAAATGATTGAGATAACAGAAGCGCTGGTAAAAGCGAACCTGAGACGCGGCGGCTGCGGGCAGACCCAAACTGTTGGACACAAGAGCAGCTTTCCAAAGGGGCAGGGGCAGATAGCTGCTGGCCGTGCCGGAGGTAGGGGCGCCACTCGTAACACATGCATCGTCTGGGAGATCGGAAGCGGCGGTATTAAGGAGCGTGGCTGCGTTGCTGCCCAGAAGAGCGCGGGTTTTGGTATCAAGAACAGCAATGGAGACAACAATAGCGGTTACGTCTTTAAGTGCGTTGGGAGTCGTGTCAGCGGGATAAGTGGAAGAATAGTACGCAGGATAATCATAAAAGCCCGCTTGTGTTACAGTTGCTGCTGAACTGGTGGGGGAAGTTTGGACGAGGAAAGTGTATTCGAGCCGAAACACCTGGTCGCCGATAACATGATAATCAGTGTCTGGGTTGTTCGGGGTTGACACCTGTGGCCATGTGCTGGTGATTTTGTTGTTGGTAACGACAGTTAAATTCGGCGAAGCGGATGCGGGATTCGCCAAGGGGTTAAAGACCATGGCGGGCAGGGTGGAACTGTATCCGTTCCAAGTCAGGCCCTTGGATAGACGAACCAGTTGGGGGATGCCCGTAGAGCTATAGAGGCCGGTAGTGGGAGACATCGTATCGATCATGTAGCCGACGAGGGAAACGTTGCCCCCCTGCGTCGCGGGTGTTACAGCGGCAGGATAATAGCCTCCCGATTCGCTGTAGAAGGCCATCTGATCGTTGCCGGGGGTCGTTCCAGCTGTTGTCGCATTTTTTTGAAAAAAGTAATCGACGTCGGTGCGCTTGGTAATTTTGGAAATGTCGAAAGCCATGCGATCGAGGACGAGGCGTGCCTGGGTGTCGGCGTCGAGATGCTTATAGCCGCCGAGGGTGGCGTTGATCGCACCGTTCATCATTTGAGAAACGCCGACCATGATGAGACCAAGGACGGTGATGGAGACCAGGACTTCAATCAGGGTGAAGCCACTGCGGGTCCTTTGCGGACGGTAAGTAGAAGCATTCATTTTAGGTGCGATTGATGGCGACGACGTCTTCGATATAGCCTTGAGGTGCGGTTTGGAAGGTCGTGCCCGTGGCATTGAAAACCGAAACCTGCGCGGGCCAAGAGATGAGCATTCTCGCATAGGTTTCCTGTTGAGTTGTAGTGGACGGTTTCAGCCAGACATTAAGTTGATAAAGCGCCGCAGCTGCGGTCGCCACGACCTGCCCATTATCGCCAATGTAAATTTGACTGAAGGTAGTTGTTCCCGAACCGCCCACAGGAAGTTGAATGCCGTAGAGAGGAGTTGTAAGTTTGACGCCACGAGCTCCTGAGTTAACCGTACCTTTGGCGGTGGCAGGGGAGTAACTCGGCGTGATATTTGGTCCGGCTTCCACATCCGACGCCACCGCCGCCAAAATATTGATGGCCGAGGTTTGCACCGTGGAGGTGTGAGTGGAATTGGCGCCGACGGCGAGCAGGCCTAAAATGGTGACGAGACAGAAGACGACGATGCCCAAGGCGATGGTAACCTCGACGAGGGAAAAGGCGGCGATGGAATTCTTTTTCTTTCTCATGGGCGATAAGGGATGACCTGGCCGCCGATGCCAGACACTTGGACGACGGCAAAGTTGGTTCCGGAGGCGGTAATGGTGCTGCCGTGGGTGGGTTGAAGTCCGATTTCAATCAGGGGAGTCGTATAATCGGCGATCCGGGTGGCATCGCCTTGAGGACTGAATTGCATGATCTGAGTAAAGGTGTATTGGGCCGTGCTTGAGGTAGAATTGAGCGGATAATAAAAGGTGGTGGTGTTGGGAAAGTCCGGGCTACCGACTTGGTACTGGTCTGCGGGGGTAGTGCTGGCGATGGCGGGCCGCGTCACCGCAGCGGTAGGAACAACGTCAAGATGCACGTTGGGGATTTTCAAAAGCTTCGAAACTTGAGTCAGCTGAACCAGTCCTGAAGAGGTGTAGGGCAGAGTCGCAACGGGACTTCCGACCGTGTCGAGATTCATGCCATTGGCTGATGCAATAATCGAAATAACCACCTGACCGGTCCCTGCAGTGCCTGGAGTTGCAGGATTCTCCTCGAAAAACCCCACCCAGGTATAAGTGCCGCTGGCCATGGCATAAGTACGAGCCTGCTCGAGCGCACCTTGAACGGTGTAGGTGGCGTTGGCGAGGTCGCGCGAGCTCTTGTTGCCTGAAATGGAGAGAAGAAGGATTGAAGTCAAAATGGAAATAATGAGGAGAACAGCTAAAAGCTCTACGAGAGAGAACCCCGCCTTTGAACAATGGATGCGAACAGGGTCGCTGCGCCGAGTGAGGCACGGCCTTTTCAAAACCCGAAGAGGCCTTGAAATAAGAGTTCGTGGGGGCAACCATGGGAGAAGGAGTGTTCGAGCTGGTCAGGTGATTTCAAGAATTAGATGGATAAAGATAATCCAAATTTGGAGGTGAGCAAAAGTGCGGCAATACCATGAAGAAGCGAGAGAGATTGATGCTAAAGTTTACTTTGTATTGTTTACCTTGTCAGGGAAGGAGTGTCAAGCATTCTGGTGCACTTTTATGCACCACTTTCTCGCCTAAAAGAGCCGGCGAAGTGGGAAACTCCTAACTCAATTAACTTGCAATCCCGGCGTCCCCAGTGCATGCAGTGCACAATGCATGCGTTATCTATCTCTTCTCGGAATCGCTCTCGCCGTACGACATTTTTGCGATTTATCTGTCTGATACTGGCTGCCGGAAGCTCATTCCCGGTTTTACATGCAGTGCCAGTGACGGTAACGATCCATTCGACGCAGTTGGGAGCGAAGATCCCGGACGATTTCGCCGGCCTCAGTTATGAGACGAAGCGGGAATTGCCTGACGACCAAGGCCAATATTATTTCAGCGCTCAAAACGCACCGCTGGCCAAGATGTTCCAGACGCTCGGGATCAAAAACCTGCGCGTGGGCGGTAATACCGTCGATAGCCCCAAGGTGGCAATACCCACCCGGACGGATATCGATAATCTCTTTCAATTCGCGAAGGCCGCAAACACGAAAGTGATTTATAGCTTTCGCCAGAACAAGGGCGACCCACAAGCATCGGCCGACCAGGCCAAATATATTGCGGATACTTACGCTCCGAATCTCATCTGTTTTTCCATTGGCAACGAAGCGGATATTTACGTGCATAGCTACGCGGGGTACGTGAAACAGTGGAAACCCATTTATGATGCGATCAATCAGGAAGTGCCCGACGCCAAGTACTGCGGTCCGAGTCTGACCTCGAACCACGAGCCGTGGGCGCATGATTTCGCGAAGGATTTTTATCCGGGCGGAAAGATCCTCTATATCACCCAACACGAGTATGCGGGTGGTGACTCGAGAAAAGTCGGAGATCCCGCGGCCGGGCGTGACTTGATGCTTTCTCCGGCCTGGCAGACGATCTACCAGACCTATTACGACAAGTTTGTTCCGCCGCTTAAGGATGTCGGTGCACCTTATCGCCTGGAGGAAGCGAATAATTTTTACAACGGAGGAGCCCAGGATGTCAGCGATACGTTCTCCTCCGCGCTCTGGGGCTTGGATTATTTGTATTGGTGGGCGGCGCACGACTCGCAGGGAATCAATTTTCACAACGGCGACGAAGTCGCGGCCGGCCAGAGCCTGACGCCCTGCCGTTATGCCTCATTCACCTCAGTGCCGGACGGTTACTTTGCGCATCCACTCGCCTACGCGATCAAGCTCTTCAATCTCGGTTCCCGCGGACAGATCGTTTCTTCGCCGGTGGCGCCCGATCCCTCGGCCAGCGATCTCAATCTCGTGAGCTATGCGGTGCTGGGCGCGGACAAGGCGCTCTACGTGACGTTGATCAACAAGGAACATGGCGCCGGTGGCCGCGATGCCGACGTCACGATTCAAACCGGTTCGACGACCTACACCAAGGTCGATGAGATGCCGCTGACGGCGCCAAACGGGGATGTCTCGGCCAAAGATGGCGTGACCCTGGGCGGCAACGCGATTGGCCACGACGGAAGCTGGACCGGGACTTGGGCGAACGCTGCCGCAGGGTCCAAAGCGGGGCAGGTGCAGGTAAAAGTCCCGGCGGGTTCGGCCATGCTCGTCCGATTGATTAGGGGTTGATCGGCGCAGCGAGGTTTCTCTAGACGGCCATAAGAGTGATGGCGTTTTATTTGATTGCGCCCGGATGGTCTTGCACTATAATGCACATTTCTTATGTCGTTCCGCGGAATTATCTTCTTAATAATCTGGATGGCACTTTTCAAAGTCGTTCTAGCTGAGGACTGGACGACGACGGATGGAAAGACCTATCAACAGGTGACGGTGGTAAAAGTTGACGATGACGCGGTGACGATTCTCGATCAGGAGGGCGGAGCGCTTGTGCCCCTCGCCCAATTGCCGCCGGACTTGCAGCAGCGTTTTCATTACGACCCGGAGAAGGCCAAGATCGCCGCGGCTCGGCGTCAGGCGGAAGACCAAGCCAGCTCGCAGGCGGTGGCGCAGGACAAGAAGCTGGAAGAACAGCAGGTCCAAGCACAGCAAACGCAGGAAGCGAAGGCGGCTCAATCCGCACCCGTGGCCGGGGCGCAAACAACGGTGGCGCCGGTAACGCCGCCGGCAGGTTCGGGATCGACCCCGTCTACGCAGTCGTCGACCGGGACACAGCCGACGAATTCACAATTCGCACTGATCAAGGGAACTCCCGGTTCGAATGATAGTGCGCATCAAACGGTCAATCCGAACTGGAAGCTGGTGTGGTCCGACGAATTTGATGGTGACTCGATTGACACGTCGAAATGGAATTTTGAAATCGACGGCAAGGGCGGAGGCAATGGCGAACAGGAATACTATACGGACAAGCCGGAAAATGCCCACGTCGAGAATGGGCATCTTTTGATTACCGCGATCAAGGGCGGCACCGACTCCGAGGGCAACAAGCATAAATTCACGTCGGCCCGAATGACGACCAAGGGCAAGTTCAGCTGGAAATATGGCCGGTTTGAGGCGCGGATTAAAGTGCCGACAGGCAAGGGCGCCTGGCCGGCGTTCTGGTTAATGCCGGAAGATTCGGTTTACGGCGGATGGGCCAGCAGCGGCGAACTTGATATCATGGAGGAAGTGGGTGATAAGCCGAGCACGCTTTTTGGCACGATCCACTATGGCGACAAGTGGCCTGGTAATGTCCATACCGGGGACAAGTTTGTGCTGCCCTCGGGGAATTTATGTGACGACTGGCATGTCTATGCGGTGGAATGGGAAGAAGGAGTCATCCGCTGGTACATTGACGGGAATCTCTACGAGACGCAGACGAAGTGGTATACGAAAGCGGCGCCCTTTCCCGCACCCTTCGATCAAAAGTTTTTTATCATTCTAAATTTTGCCGTGGGCGGAGCGTGGCCTGGGCCTCCATCAAGTTCCACCCCATTTCCGCAGACGATGGACGTGGATTACGTCAGGGTTTATCAGCCGCCGGATGCAAGTTAATGCGGACTCGATGTACCATGTGCGAAGAAGGCTTGTCTGGCGTCGGGAGAGGATCCTGTTTAAGATAAATTCTCCGGCCACGCTTTGTGAAAGTAATTCTTCCCGATAACGCGCTGTGGCAGCGCCGCATGATCCGATCCGGATATATGGTGGGAGCTGTGCTCTTCCACCTGATTTTGCTTCTGATGTTTTCGACCTGGATCATCTTCAGAGCGCCGACGCCGCCCGCGGACAATGCCAGTTTTCAGGCCGTCAAGGTCGCGCCGCCTCCCCCACCGCCCGCACCTCCGGCGGCCTCGGGTGGGGAGGTGGTCAATGATTTCGAGCCTTCCGTCCAGATGGCCGCTCCGCCGACCGTTCCCACGATTGTGGCAACGACGAGCCCGAGTACCTTCGCGATCAAATCGGTGAAGGTCACCATTCCCAACCTTCCGCCCTCGTCTTCGGCTGCGGCGGTCGGCACGGGGATGTCGGGCCATGACAATCCGGGACAGGAATCGGGAGCGGGCAGTCCCTTCGGCACTTCCTCGAGCAGCGGCGCGCCGGAGTTGACGGGATATCTTTACGACTTAAAACAAACTCGCGATGGCCAGCCGACCAATATGGATTCGGGGAAATATGAGCACACCATACTGGATTTTATCAACTCGGATTGGGATGAAAGCGTGTTGAAAGATTTCTATAAAAGCTCGAAGCCGCTCTCGACGGCGTCGATTTTCGTTCCGGTCATTAACGCGGAGGACGGACCGAAGGCTTTTGGAGTGGAGAACGAGGTCAAGCCGAACCTGTACGTGGTTTTATACAAGGTCACGGCGACGCCTCCACAGCCGGGGACTTACCATTTTGTCGGTACGGCGGATGACATTCTTTTTGTGCGCGTGAACCATAAGACGGTGCTGGATGGCACCGATTATGGAATCGACAGGGAATTACGGGACAAGGAAAAAAGCTTTCAGATGACCAACTTCAATCCGACGTTTCCGAATAATGCGAATTTTTGGGTCGGGCTTCCCTTCCAGGTTTCGGCCGGGGAATCGGTCGATATCGAAATCCTGATCGGCGAGGAACCGGGAGGAAAATCTGATTACTTTGTTTTTTATCAGCGTGATGATGAGACCTATGAAAAGCAATCCAACGGCTCGCCTTTGCTGCCGATTTTTCAACTGGACTCCAAGCCGGTCAAGCCGAACAGCGAGCCGATGAGCTTTCCTCCCTCGGCGACCACGCCGGAGCCATGGACACCAACGACCGGTGGCATGTAGTTATTGAAGCGAATTCAAAAATCTTGGTGGGCTTGTGTGCCTCTTAGGGGCGAGTAGAATGATTCCATGAGTAAGTGGCTTTCTGTCCTGGTACTCCTTTTTCTAGGGGTAGGCCTTTCCTTGGCCGACGATAACGCGACGACATCGGATGAAAAAGTTCTCGCACCGACCAACGATGTCGGCCTTGCGTCGGATGGCACGATCCAGGGAATGGACAGTTACGAGGTGCGCGTTGGTGAGTTTCACGCACCTGGAGGCGAGGTCTACATCCTGCCGTTCCGCATACCGTCGTTACCCGCCGGCCAATGCATCGCCAGCATTCACTTTCGCGCGCAGATGGTCGCACTTAACAACGACGGGGGAGGCCTGGCGAATGCGGACTTTTACTACCTTGGAATTCGTGACACCGGGAAGGTGTTGCCCTCCGATTACTACCAGGGCGCCAAGCCCGATCCGAAAGCCACGCTGATCCAGGCGAATTTTTTAACGCCGGCCTCCGAGGTGCGAAAGCACCCGGATACCGGACCTTTTGTACAGACCAGCGCGGAAGGGAACGCCGCCCTGGCAAAAATTTTTAATGAGGCCTGCGCGAATCCGGCTAACGCGGGCAAGAGTATTTTTTTTCGAATCAGCTACGATCTGGATACGATTCCAAATGGGAATAACGCCTACAACCTTCTAACCGGCGGGGCGGATGGAGATTATGAACCGCCCGTTCTTCTCTATACGTTGGGACCTGTGACCAAGGGCTAGAGGGTCTCACGATTGCGGTGCTCGTGGAAATGGTGCGAAGAAGAAACTCGCTCTCGGTAACAAGCGAGAGATTTAGGCGGCTTCTTGTGGCCTGCGGCCACCCGGACAAACGAGTTGTCCGGGCTACCGGCGAGGAACTGATCCTTCGACAGCTCAGGATGACAGAAGGGGAATCGACGCTGAGCCAGCGCCGGCTGCCGCTGACCAAGATACGCGAGTTACTTACGCCTACCGGTGACCGGGATTCAGGATTTTTTGGTAAAAGAAAACGATTCGAGGTTCATTCCGGCAATCTTTCCGATCTTAACGGTCATGACGTAAGTGCCGGCCGGAAGCGTGATGTCGCCCAAATGATCGAGCGTTTCCCAGACGTGATAAACTTCCTTGCCGGGCTGGAATCCCGCGGTGGTGGGGATTTCGATCTCACCGGTCGTAACCTCCGGCGTGGACGAGAAGCTGAACGTGAGGGTAGCGCCTTTCGAGCCGGCGGAACATTTTGCGCCGATGACATACGTGCCGGTTTCGTTGACGCGTACAGTGTATTTGAGCCATTCGTTCGCCTGGGTCCAGCCGACGTAGACCTGGTCTGGATTTTCCGGCGTACCGGCGGTGGAGACGTGGCCTTGGCCGAATCCGGCGATGCCGATTGAATCGGCGTTGGTGCGGTATTTGGTTTTGACCGCCTTGCCGTGGTAGGAAAAAGTGACGTCGCCGGTTGCCTGCGGTGCAGTGTCGTAGTCGATGGCCTGGATGACGCCGGGGATGACCTGGGGCGATCCCTTTTCAGGTTTGCCCACGTAACCGGCGGGCACGTTATTGGGCAGGTTGGCGGTATCATCGGCGAAGGCGATGCCGCCAAGACCTCCGAGAGCGATGGAGATGCAGGCCATTCGAGGTGAGGGGATGAGTTTCATGATAACTGGAAATCGTGGCGCCTTACGGGTTGACGACAACTGTTTGGATCGAGTGTTGCGGCGAATCCATCTGCGCGGCCTGTGTTCCAAGGCGGAGTTCAAAGCGAACGGGAAGCTCGGTCCGATTTACGACTACGACGACGGTGCTGCCGTCAGGATTGACGAAGGCGGTCGTGTCGAGGCTGTCGCTGGTGGGAGCTGCCAGGACGCGGATCGCGCCGGGATGAACGAACCGGCTGAACTGGCCGATATAATAATAGCTCGGCTGGCAGGAGAACTCGCCGGTGTCGGTATCGGCGATGATGGGAGCGCTGACAAAATTGCCGACGTGATTGGGGCCGCCCTTTTGGTCGAGAAGGATATTCCAATCGACCCAGCCGACCGACCAATGATTAAGGTCCTCGACCATGGAACGGGCGTAGCGTTCGCCGACGGCCCATTCGTTGATGTGCGGGCCGCCTTCCTGGCAGGCCTCGGTAAGGAGGACATGCTTGTCGGGCCAGGCATCGTGGACGCGCTGGACGTTGTCGAACGCGTCGGTGACGTACCAATGAAAGGCAACGCCCCAGACATATTTTGCGGCGTTGGGATCATCGAGGACGGCTTTGGCGCGCTCGTACATGATGTCGCGGTTATGGTCCCACACCATGATGTGCGTATCCAATCCGGCCTTGGCGAAAGTGGGGCCGAGATGGTCACGGACAAAATCGCGCTCCTCTTCACCGGAATAGAGGCACGAATCCCACGTCTGTTTGGCGGCGGGTTCGTTCTGCACGGTCACGCCCCAGATGGGGATGTTTTCCTTCGCGTATTCCTGGATGTAACGGACGAAATAACGGGCCCACGCATCGCGGTCTTCAGGCTTGAGCTGGCCGCCATTGTTCATGTCGCCATTGGTTTTCATCCAGGCGGGAGGACTCCAGGGCGAGGCAAAAATCTTGAATCCATTGTGCGAGATTTCCTGCGCGCGCTTGATCATCGGAATCAACGTTTTCTCGTCGCGGGCAATGGAGAAATTCTTGAGGTCGACATCGCCCGGCGTCTCGTCGTAGGCGTAATTTTCGGTCGAGAAATCGCAACTGTTGATGTGGGTGCGGCAAAGGGTGTAGCCGTTGCCTTTGACCGGATCAAAGATGGCGCGAAGGATTTCGTCCTGCTTGTCCTGCGGCATCTTTTGGAGGGTATAGCCCGCGGCATCGGTGAAGGCCCCGCCGAAGCCGACGATCTCCTGATAGCGAACGCGAGGGTCGACCCGAATGGAGGCGAGGTCTTTCGGATTCGTGCTGGAGAGATGCGCGTCGATGGGGACGGCTTGCAAACGCGCGGACAGATCTCGCGCGGTGAGGTAACGGGTCAGATGCGGGATGGGCGGAAGCGGTGCGGTCGCGTCATCGGCGAGGCACGAACCTGACCAGGCGACTGCGATCAGGGCGAGGGCGATGAATACGTATGGTCCCTTCAGGCGAGGGATAGAGCTAGGGGTGGCATGATGGATGGACATAAAGGGATGAAGGGGCCTCGTTACAGACGGCGCTTCGCAAGATCTTCGCGAATGGTGTGGCAGAACTTTTCGTCCAACCCGTAGAAGCTGAACACACCGGCGATGAAAGTAAATCCGGCTGCCGGGATAAGGCTGACCATGAGGAGAATTCCTTCGTTGGATTGGGCGGTCTGGGTCGCGTTGGCAATGTAGCCGAAGTCGGTCAGGATCAGGCCGGAAATGGCGCCGCCGATGCCAAGACCGACTTTCTGCGAGCAGGTGGTGGCGGAGAAGATGATGCCGGTGGTGCGAACGTTGAATTTCCACTCGGAGAAGTCGGCGGTGTCGGCGATCATCGCCCAGTACATCGTGGCATTGATTCCGGCAATGAAGGAATTGAGGAGCTGGAAAAAGAAGACGAGCCCGGTTTGTTGTGCCGGGATCCAGTAAAAGGCGGCGGCCGTCGCAGCCATTCCGAGCAACGTCACAATGTAGGTATATTTTTTGCCGATGAGTTTCACCATGTGACGGGCGTTTATGGCCCCGAGGATGAAGCCGATGTTGCCGAGGACGAGGAAGAAGCTGATCTCGTCCATATGGAAGAGTCCCAGGATATTGATCTGGGCGGCTTCGACGCCGAGGTAATATTTACAATAGTAGATCTGGGCGGCGCCACGGATGATAACAAAAGTAAGGCCCGTGATGCCGGCGATGAACATGATGATCCAATGCCGGTTGGCGAGAAGCGTCTTGACGTCATCCAGCAGCTTGGTTTTTTGAGCGACCGGCGGGTGAATGCGTTCGCGAGTGGTGAAAAAGGTAATGAGGAACAAGCCAATCGCGACGATCGAAAAGAGGAGGATGGTCAACTGATAACCCTTGGGCCTGTCGCCGTGGCCGAAGGTGGCAATGAGGGGGAGAGTGAGGAAGTTGATCAGCAGGCCGCCGACCTGCGCGAGGGCCATCCGGTAGGAATTGAGGCTGGTGCGTTCCAGGGGATCATCGGTCATGACGCCGGAAAGTGCCGAGTAAGGGATGTTGATGGCCGTATAGAGAATCATCAGCAAATTGTAAGTAATCCAGGCGTAGATGATCTTGCCGGTCATGCTGAAGTCGGGCGTGGTGAACGTCAGGACAAAGACGACGGCGAGAGGCACGCACATCCAGACTAAATAAGGGCGGAACTTGCCCCAGCTCGTTTCGGTGCGATCCGCGATCGCGCCCATGAAGAAATCGCAGGCGCCATCGGAAACGCGAGCGAACAGGAAAAGCGTGCCGACCGCGGCGGCGGTGATACCGAAGATGTCGGTATAATAGAAAAGGAGGAACGAGGTGATCGTTTGCCAGACGAAATTACTGGCGGTATCGCCGAGTCCGAAGCCGAATTTTTCGAGAAAACTTAACTTGCCAAGGGTAGGTTTAACGGCCGGATTTTGCATGAAATGTGGATCCTATGGGGGTCGGTCGTGCAACTATTGCAGTTCTTGGCGTTGACGGCAATGTGCATTTAAGTTCAACTTGTGGTCAGCAAGCTTTTTGATCGATGGTAAACGTTTCGATGGAACATTTTTCACCATTGCAACCAGAGTAGAACCTAAAACTTCTTATGCAGTATTCTGCCAAATTTATCTTATCGTTTCTCGTCGCCGGTTGTCTGTGTTTCGATCTTCCGGCGGTTGCCGACGATGTCCCGGGGACGAATCAAACCAGCGCGCCAACTGCTCCGACCGATCCGCAGCCGGTGCCCGTAGGAAAAGGTTCCTACGCGTCCTTTCCACCGAACCCGGATAAGAACGTGCAAAAGATGTTGAGCAAGCCTCTCTTCATCGATCCTTCCCAGGCAGGCAAGCCAATCCCGACCAATCATTGGTGGAGTTTCCTGATTAATAATCCGACCACCAAGGACCACGGGAAATTGTGGGCGTACCCGCTAACGCTGGAAACGGACGCCGCAGGAGCGACCGTGTTCTATCCCACCACTTGGAACAGCCGAGGCAACGACATGGAGCCGGGTTCAGGACTCTCCGTCACCGGCGATGGTTTTACGCCTCAGGATGCGACCGCGCTCAATTGGGGCGATTGGTCGCTGGCGATCCGTTACCCGCAGGATGACGACCACCGGATGGATGTGACCTTGGGCCGTGGCATGCCCTACGCCTGGTTCGAATTTAAAGGCGTGCAGCCGGTGATCACAATGGATCCCAAAGCCCAGCCTCCGGCGGTTTTGGAAGATGCTAAGGGTGCGCCGCTGACGCTTCCGGCAACGACCAACCGCATTGTCGTCAGCCAGGGGGGAAAGCTTTTCGCAGTCTTTGCGCCCGATGGCTCGACCTTTAGCGGCGACGCGACGAGTTTGAAAGTGACCGGAGCCAAGGGCGCGGTTTCTTTTCTCGTCGTGGCCGCGTTGCCCTCGCTCGATCAGATGGATTTGCTCACGTCGTGCGCCTACGCCATTCCGCGTAACACGATTTTCAGTTCGACCTACGACCCGGTCAAGGGCGAAGTGGACACGACGTGGAAGATCGAGACGGACGCGCTCCAGGGAACGAACAAGGATGTCATCCAAGGTTGGCTGCCGCATCATTATCGGACGACTCGCCAGGATTTGAAATTCACGCCACTTGAGTACACCACGGTGCGCGGCCGGATGCGTTGCACGGTGGGACAGGACTTCGCCATCGCGTGGCCATTCAACGGCATTCCGCCGCTTCTTCCCGCGCCGGAGGAAATCGCGGGCCAGCCGCATCCTTTTCAGAAGGACCGAATGAAGGGCTATATCGACGCCTACGTTCAGGCGCACACGACGAAGGTCGGCAAGGAACGTTACGGGAAGGACACTTATTGGGGCGGCAAGGACCTGACTCAATATGGCCTTTACGGCGACATGTCTTATGAGTTGGGTTTCACCGACGACTATAAAGTGCTGACCGATACTTTGCGCGATGCGTTGACCGATTGGTTCACGTACACGCCGGGCGAGACGAGCCAGTACTTCGCCCGTTATGACCGCTGGAAAGCGATGGTCGGATTCAAGGGCAGTTACGGCTCGGAAGGATTCGTGGATAATCATTTTCATTACGGCTATTTCACCCTGGCCACGGCGTTGCAGGGCATGCACGATCCGCAGTTTTTGCAGGACTATGGTCCGATGGCGAAACTGGTGGCTAAGCAATACGCGAACTGGGACCGCAACGATCCGGACTTTCCCTATTTTCGCACGTTCGATGTCTGGGCGGGGCACTCGTATGCCAGCGGCAGCAGTTCTCCCAATGGCGGCAATCAGGAGTCGAGTTCGGAAGCGATGCAGTCATGGAGCGGATTATTTCTGCTCGGGGTCATGCTGCAGGACAAGGACATGACCGCGGCGGGCGCGATGGGCTGGAGCATCGAGGAAACGGCGGTGGAGGAATATTGGTTCGATTACTATGGCTGGAAGGAAGGCGCGGCGTCGGCAAATTTCCCGCCGACCTATCAACATGCTATTTCTGGGAACGCCTACGATGGCGGCTATGCTTACGGAACATTCTTCGGCGGGCAGCCGCACTTTATCTATGGCATTCAATGGCTGCCGCTGGAGACCGGACTCTATTATCTCGGTCGTGATCCGAAATTCAGCCAGCACGAGTTGGACAGCATGTTCCAGGACGAGCAGCCCAAGAATCCCGGCTTTAACATGTCGAGCCTGGGCGCGGATTGGGGCGATTCGACTTTGGGGTTCGTCCAGTTCTTTGATCCGGAGGCGGTGGTGACGCAGATGGATACGATGTGGGACGCAAACGATCCGATTGCGAAAAGCATGAACACGGCGGGCCTGACTTATTATTTTGCGCACGCGGATCGGCAGCTCGGTCCCGTCGCTTGGGAATACCATTCCGATCTTCCGGCCAGTTTGGTTTACCAGAAGCCGGGGGAGAAAAGTCTTACCATGGTCGCGTGGAATGAAGCGGAAGCGCCCGTGGCCTGCCATATCTATCATGGGAACCAGGTCGTCGGCCAGGTGACTGTTCCCAGTCGCCAACTGACCAAGCTTTCTATTCCGCTGACGGCGCCTTGAGCAAGCCGCTGTGGAAAGGCAGACTGAACGGGTCGTTGACTCGGTTCGCTCCCGCTGACCCTCGCCCTGCGGGATCGCCTGCGGCGATTCCATCTTGACCGTTCCCAACGGTCAAGATTCGACAAGCTCAGGATGACGGACATTTATAAAGTCGCTTACGCGACCTCAGTACGTCCGCGCTGAGCCAGCGCTGGCTACCGTGGAGGAGCGATCTGCCGCGGAAACAGGCTGCCTAATCCCAGGAGGGATACAGCAAGAACCGCGAGCGCCCATTCCGGCAAGGTCGGGGTGTCGGTGGGGGTGCCACTGATGATCAGAGTCAGATATGACGTGGTTGTGCCCGCCCCATTCGTGGCGGTCAAGGTGACGGAAAAGGTTCCCGTTTGTTGGGTGGTGCCGGAGATAAGGCCGGTGGACTGACCAATGGTCAATCCGGTGGGCAAGCCGACGGCCGTATAGGTGGACGCGCCGTTGAGGACTTCGACCTGGAAGTTAACCGGAGCACCTGCGTTATCGGAGAGCGTGGTCGGGCTGGTAAAGTCTGGAGTCTCGGAACTGAGCAGTGTCGCGGGAATGCCGTTCATTTTGAGTTCGTAGAAGGACGCGTAGCCTCCGCCGCCGGTGACGGTGATCCGGACATATTTGGCCAGGAACGTATCGGTGGGAGGAACTCGATATTGGAAATCTCCCTCGGTCGTGTTCGATTCGTTGTTGAGGGCCGCGGTATAATTCGTACCATCGGTGCTGACCTCAATCAGGTACTGGTAGGTCCTGCTGGCATTATTATACCAGTTAATGTCGTAACCACCGACAGCGTAGGTCTGATCCAACGTCAGATAGTAAATCTGGGGGAAAGTGCCGCCCGAAGCAGTCCACCGCGTTGCTGTATTTCCATCAATGCCGTTGGCGGCGACGTTGGGATTTTGCGTGCTGCTGGCGCTTACAGTGTCGGTCGGTTTCACGACCTGAGTTTCCAGGTTGACGACAAAAACCAGGTACATATTGCTGGCGGGATTGAACGTGGTGTTCTCATAACCGTTGTCGGCGAGAAGGACGTTTTCGTAGGGCATCATGATCCGACTGCGATAGAAATTCATCACCCGCCCATTCAACGTGATCGTCTCCGGCATTAACTGCCAAACGTAGGTGGCATTGTTGTCGTTGTTCGGCATGGTGTTGGCCGCATCGATCACCGCGTAGACGTAAGAATAAGCGGTTAGGTTGAAACCATACTGATCGGTGGCCGAGGAATCGCCCGCATCGGCCTGGTACGGCTGGATGAATTCCCCGCCCACGAGGTAGCTTGGTAAAGTCGGCAGCGTCCACGGTTTGTCCACGTAGGCCTGCTGACCCGATTGGACATTCTCGATCACGGTTGAGCCGGAATTGCCGCCGGTGTACTGATAATTAACGATGTTCGTCGGCGGGGCGGTGGACACCGGAGGGATGATGACCGGAGCAGTACCTTCGGCCACCGGGGTCGGTTCCGTACCCAGCGTGGCAGCCGTTTTCTGCGGCCACACCGTCGACAAACCGTTGGTGTCGATGATCGGAGTGGAGGTGACTGGCATCGAGGCGGTGGGGAAATTGGCGCCCGTCGCGTTATTCACGCCGTTGACCGTCAGCGTGAATGTACCCGCCGTACGGGTGGAGCGGACAAACACACGGTTGATACCCGATTCAATCTGCAAGGAGTACCCCGAGGTCAGGTTGGTGAGGTTGGTGCTATAGCGGATGCCATCGTTGTAGCCGCCGAGGAACTGGCCCGGCCCGGTGCAACTGAAGGTAACGAAATCCTGATAGGTGGGGCAACGATTGCCGTTGGCGTCGACGACCTCGACATCGTACCAGGCAATATCGGAACCGTCCGCCAACCAGCCGGATGGGCCGGTCGTTGGCGTCAATTTAATGTGATCGGGATTGCCCGCCGTAGATTTTTGGCTGGTGGCGACAGCTGTCCCACCGCTATTGAACCCAATAGCCTTGATCGAGCCCGGTTGGAAAGCGACGTTGGTGTACTCGACGACCCAATGGTTGACCTGATCTCCGCCGGGAGGGAGGATGCTGGCTGGGAAAAACGCTGTTGTTCCCGCTCCGTAATCCTTGATCAGGTTGCCATTGGTATCGAAGGTTTGCAGGTCGACTGAGGCGGTATTGCTGCAAACATAAACGGTCTTCACCGTACCGGCGGGATAGTTCCAATGGCCGACGACATAAACTTCGGGATTGGGATTCTGCGCGACCTGCATGCCGTAGAAGACCTCCTTGGGCAAGCGGACGCCATCGACGACGCCGCTGGTCCGCGCGACTTCCATGTCGTGCATGCGTCCATCGGTCCATGAGTCGGACCAGATAATTTTGGCTCCGCCGATGTTGACGCCGTTGGCAGCACTATAGGCGGAGGTCTGGACAAAGTTACTGTGCGCGTAGCGGGCCCAGTGCTTGGCCAAATTCTCGAGCACGGACTCCTCGGAACTGTTCGTCCTGAAATAGTTGTTGGTGAAACCACCGTTGCCGTTCGGAATCGGGGTCAGATACTCGCCGATGAAATCGCCTGACGGGTATCCGCCGGCGGCCGGGGCGACCATTTCGTTGATGCCGTAAAAGCCCAAAGCCTGATGGTAAAGTGAAGCGACATTGTAATAGCCGCCGAGCAGGTATTTGCTGGTCGTGTTTGTGCCATTAAAGGGCGTATTGCTCTTGTTACCGCCGTCCCATTTGGGATTGTATTCCGGAGTCGCTTCGTCCCAGATGCGGCGGGGTCCTTCGGTACGGCCGTACTCGCAATCGAAGAGCGGCGTAAGTTTATTTCTCTCAGCTCCATCCATGCTGCCAGAATATTCGCGGATGCCTTGTGTCGTGCTTGTGTCGTTGGTGCGGGCGCCGGCAAGACGCCCGCCGCTGGGATCCCATTGCTGGCGAATCGCGAGCATCTGTTGCATGTGCACAGCACTCGGCTCGCCGTTGCAGGCCTCATAGAAAAGCACGCTGGGGTCGTTGCGGAAATAGATCGTGTTGTCCCGCATAATGTCGAGGTCTTCCTGCCACCTGTTGGGATCGGGTTGGTCATCTTCCGTATAGTCGGACGGGACGACCATGACGACGCCGTACCGGTCGGCGGCCTGGACTTGCTCAAGGTGCGGAGCGCACTGCATCGCCCGCATGAAATTGGCGTTGCTGGCCTTGATCATCCGGAAATCATAGTCGTTCATCCAGTCGACTGGTGTGCCGACAGCGGGCCATTCCATGGAAATGCGAGGGGCATAACCGCTGAGATAAATCGGGTGCCCGTTGATCTCGAGGCCGAAGCTGGGGTTGAAAACGTAGGTGCGAAAGCCGGTGGTGACTTGGTCGACATCGACGGTTTGGCCGTTCAGCGTGAGCACGGTGTAAACCTGATAAAGATAGGGGAACGAGGGATCCCAGAAATGGACGCCCGTCATCGCCGCCGACTCGTTAAAGACAAAAGTCTGGCCGGCGGCGATGGCCTGACTTCCGCCGGAAAGGGCGAGCACCTGGGCGCCGGTGGCATCGACCACGTACGAATTGCAGGTGATGGTCTGGCTGGTCGCATAATCGTTCTTCACCTCGGCCTGGACATTGATGGTCGCCGTCTGGTGGAGGGTATCGATGTTGCTCGGAAAGATATACGTGCCTTGCGTGCCGAGATTCCGGTAAAGCGGTTTGGTCAGATGGGCCTTGTCGGTGATATGCAGGGTGACGTCGCGGTTGATGCCGCCCATGTTGACGTTGAAGGGCGAGCCCGAGGCGATCGGAACGCCATTATAGCCGACCGTGGGCGCGTTCTGGTTGTTGGTAACGTCGACCGCAATGACGTTGTCGGACCCAAACGTGACGTAGTTGGTGATGTCGATGCCGGAAGGGCCGAAGGCGCTTTCGTTGAAGCCGACCAACTGCCCGTTGACGTAAAAATGGGCGATGTAGGTGATCCCCTGAAACTCCAAAATAATCTGGCGGCCGCTGTAACTCACCGGCAGCGTGAAGTGTTTACGGTACCAGGCGTCTCCGCTGTAACTGCCGGCCGGATTGAGAGGGTCTCCATTCGAATCGTTGGAATTGTACACCCATTCGCGGAAGCGGTCATCACTCCAGGTATGGGGAAGGCTCACCGCTTTCCAGCCGCTCTCGCTGTAACTGACAGCACTGGCGCCACCGGTGGGGTTGGATTTCAGGAACAGCCAGTCGTAATTGAAATTGTAATCGACGTGGTTGCTGGCGGGCACCACGAATTGCGCTTGAGCGAGATTCCCGAAAAAAATGCAGGCAGTGAATCCCGCCAACAGCGCTTTGAACCGAAATAAGTTCCTGCCTGACCAGCAATTATAGGAAGAGTTCATTTCAAGCTGGCCGACGCACTCTTGACCACCGCTGGCCGTTTAAAACGGCTCAAGTGACGATTTCCCGGTATAAAGGGCGCTTGAGCATAAGCATCCCCAATTATGCACTATTATGCAAACACAAAACGGCCAAGAATAGCTTTACCGACTTTGCTCGGTTGATCCCCTTCAATTTCTCGGGTTAAATTGCCCCGGGTAGGTCCCCCCCACCGCCTGTAGGGAATTGCTCAAATCCGTCGTCGTTGGGACGGGTAGCCGTCGCACGGAGGCGCGGGCTACTCTCGGGTGGTCCGGGCTACTTGTTGCCCGGACGCGCGAAGCGCGCAGAAACCGATTGATTTTTCAACAACGCGCGGAAAGACGCTTCCAGTCGCTTTTAGCCGACCCGGACAACGAAGTAGTCCGGGCCACCCCCGAAAATGCCCGTAGCCGCCGCCGCGTTCGAAGCATTCAAGGCTGGTCCAGAAGGCTCCTGATGGTAGTGAGGAGGGTTTCGGCTGTGTTGGGTTTGGTGATGAAGTGTTGCACGCCCAGATCGGCAGCCTTGCTCATGCTTTCGTTGGCGTTGATTCCACTGGTCGCCACAATCTTGACGAGCGGATTGATTTGTTTGAGTGCGTGAATCGTGGCGGCACCGTCCATGACCGGCATCATCATATCGGTCAGGACGGCGGAAATCGCTCTCTCATGGCGGGCATAGACAGCAATGGCTTGAGCGCCATCGGCCGCGGTGAGCACATGGTAACCGTAAGCCTGCAAGGTGCGACTGGTGATGGCGAGAATGATGGGTTCGTCGTCGATAACCAGGATCGTCTCGCCATTGCCTCGAGGCAGGCTGGCATGATCCAACTCATGTTTATGGGACTCCGGGTGAGGTTCCATCGCGGGCAAATGTACCTTGAAGGTCGTGCCGTGTCCGGGCTCGCTGTGGACGTTAATCACGCCATGATGATTTTTTACGATCGCCATGACGGTGGACAAACCGAGGCCGGTGCCCTTGTTGATGTCCTTTGTGGTGAAGAAGGGTTCAAAAATCTTGTCGAGCAAATCGGCGGGGATTCCTGTGCCGGAGTCGGTGACGCTGATATCGACGTAACGGCCCGCCTTGGCCTGAAAAGTCATTCCGGCATACTGTTCATTGAGCACGCAATTCTCCACCGAAAGAGTCAGTTCGCCGCCTTGAGGCATGGCGTCGCGGGCGTTGACACAAAGGTTCAGCAGGACCTGATGCAACTGAGTGGGATCGCCCAGGAGCGTCCACGGTTCGTAGGGAATGGACAGGCGCAGCCGGATGCCTTTTGGGAAGGTCTCCGTGATGATGTTTTGAATATCGCCGAGAAGATGCTTGGGCTGGATTTCGACCTTTTCGCCTTCCAGGCCCCGCGCGAAGGAAAGGACCTGTTTGACGATATCGGCGCCGCGTTTGGCGCTGACTTCAATCAATTCGAGGATCTTGGTCGTCTGAAGGTCCCCGGAGGTTGGCTTAAGCATGGCAATGGACATCATGATCGGCGTCAGGATGTTGTTGAGGTCGTGGGCCACGCCGCCGGCCAGGGTGCCAATGCTTTCCATCCGCTGCGCCCGCATGAACTGGGCTTCGAGCTTTTTCTTTTCGGTGATGTCGGTGTTAATCGAGAGAACCGCTTCAGGATGGCCCTCGTAATTTTGAATCAGGGTGGAATGGGCCTCGGAGATGATCCTGCGATGATCTTTAGTCAGGTGCTGGAGTTCGCCCTTCCATTCTCCACGGCTCGCCAGCGTCCCGTTGACGTTCTCGAATTTTTCGACGTCGGTGTGGATGATGTCGAGAACACTGCGTCCGATGACTTCCGGACTGGTCCAGCCATACATGCGCTCGGCTCCCTTGTTCCAAAAGAGGATATTTCCCTGAAGTTCACGGACAATGATGGCGTCGGTTGCCTTGTCGAGCAGCGCGGCTTGTTCGGCAATTCGTCTCTCGGCGAGCTTTCGTCCGGTGACATCACGGAAGCTCCAGACGCGACCGGCCGGGCGATCATTGACCAGCATGGGGACGGAAAAGCGCTCGAAAACTCGGCCGTCCTTAAAGTCGAGCACGTCGAAACTTTCCTCCAGGGGGCAATCGTAAAGATGCTTCACCTTGGTCTGAAACTGCTCCGGCTCGACGAGCTGATCGAGGACATAAGCCACGGCAAGGTCATCGTTGGCGGCCATGAGCTCGGCCGGCATTCTCCACATTTTGAGGAAGTTATCGTTGTAGGAAAGGATTTGTTTGTCGGGGCCAATGGTCAAAATGCCATCGGTGGTGGAGTCCAGCGTGGTGCGCAGCAAGGCGAGGGACCGGAGATTGCGTTCCTCGGCCCGCTTGCGCTCGGTGATGTCCCGCGCGATGGCCTGAAGATAGACTTTCCCGTCGAACTCCATTTGATTGAGGCTGACTTCGGAATGCACGGCTGAGCCGTCGACATGACTGCTGAGCCATTCGAAGAATTGGGGCTCTCCGTCTAGAGCCCTGGCGATGATCTCAAGGGCTTTTTCTTTCGAGTTCCGGCCGTCCGGCTGGAGAAGGGGACAAAACTCATCCGGAGAGTGGCCGAGAATCTGTTCCCGGGTTCGGCCATAGACACTTTGTCCCTTGAGGTTGCAGTCGACGAAGACGCCTTCGTGAATCATATAGATCGAATCGTTGGCTGAATCGAAGAGTTTGCGGAATTTTTTTTCTCCTTCGATCAAAGCCCTTTCGGCTGTCTTGTTCTCGCGGCGCAGGCGGGTCTGCTCCAGGACATGCCGCACCGATGGACCCAGGCGCGCCAGGCGATCTTTCAGGAGATAATCGTCGGCGCCTCGCCTTAATGTCTCCACGGCCATCTCTTCGCCGATGGTCCCGGAAATAACGATAAACGGAATATCGAAGTCCCGTTGCTTGAGTAATTCCAACGCTCGCATTCCGCTGAATTGCGGTAGACTAAAATCCGAGATAATGAGATCGAGTTCGGGACCGAGTCTGCTGAGATAATCGCTTTCGTTGTCGACGAGATGCCAGTAAGGATCGAATTGGGCGGAGCGAAGAGCATGAGCAACGAGCTCAGCGTCGGCGACACTGTCTTCGACAACCAGGATTTGAAGCTTCTGCAACATAGCCGCAGTAGTGCACGTATGAACCGGACTTCTCAGATAGTCCAGTAGGCGGTAGCATATCATCAAATCACTTAACCGTCCTGTAAAACTTACTATCTTCCCCAGCAATTTCTTAATTTGTCTATGAATGCCCGAATGAGAAACAAGGGTCCGTTACGAGCCGGCTTGATTGGTTGTGGGACGATTAGCAACGCCTACTTTAAAGGCGTCCAACCGTTTTCGGATTTGGTGCAAATCACGGCCTGTTCTGATTTGGATGCAGAGCGCGCACTCGCTAAAGCCGCCGAACATGGCGTGGGCAAAACCTGCTCGATCGAGGAACTTCTGGCCGATCCGGACATCGATGGGGTGTTAAACCTGACCGTGCCGGCAGCGCACGCGGAGGTGAATCTCCAAGCTTTGCAGGCGGGTAAACACGTCTATTGCGAGAAGCCTTTTTCCCTGACATATAGCGAAGGAGTTCGGGTGCTCGAGGCGGCGCAAAAGCGCAAGCTGCGCATTGGCTGTGCGCCAGACACCGTGCTGGGCGCGGGGATTCAAACGTGCCGGAAGCTCATCGATGAAGGCGTCATCGGGAGACCGGTTGCCGCCACGGCCAACATGCTTTGCCATGGCCACGAGAATTGGCATCCGAACCCGGAATTCTATTACAAGGCCGGTGGAGGACCGCTTTTCGACATGGGACCCTATTACCTGACGGCTCTGGTGACGATGCTCGGTCCGGTGAAAGCCGTTTCCGCTTTTGGAGGCATGGCGTTCGAGGAACGGCTGATCACCAGTCAGCCCTTATACGGTCGAAAAATTAAGGTTGAAACTCTCACGCATCTCTGCGGCGTATGGGAATTCGCCCTTGGCGCAGTCGCCACGGTCACAATGAGTTTTGATGTGTGGTCACATCATCTGCCGCTGTTGGAGATTTATGGGACCGAAGGCTCTCTGCAATGTCCCGATCCAAACGGCTTCGAAGGCGAGGTTTTGCTTTGGACGACCAGGAAGAACGAATGGGTGAAGGTCCCGCTGACGCACGGCGGCCAAACCGAGCGTGGCTTGGGACTGGCGGAGATGGCAGATGCTTTGAGGACAGGCCGGCAACATCGGATGAGCGGGGAGTTGGGACTGCACGTCGTCGAAGTCATGGAGGCCTTTCATTCCTCCGCGCGGACGGGGCGAAAGATGTGGATCAAGTCGAGCTGCATGAGACCGGAGTTGCTGTCGGCGGGTTTGCTTTCAGCGTCTAGTCCGAATGCAGAACCCGGATGAGGCGTGCATTTTGCGGTTGAACATTTGCGGAATGCCGGACGAGACCGCTTTGGTTCTCGTCCTCTAGCCCTCGCTTACTCTTGGAAAACGACCTTCGATAACTTGCGTCTTGGCATATCATTGGCTGCTTGAGTGTCTTTCAAGCGGTCTAGTCCAACGCCCTAAAGCACGGGCTTATTTTACACCTCTAGTACCATGACCATACCGACGGAGCCCATTGGCAGCATTCCACGGCCCCTCAAGCTCATTGAGTTGGTCAGATCGACCGATAGCTCGGATCCTCTTCTCAACACGCTGTATGAAGAAGCGGTGCGGGAGACGGTTGAACGATTCGAGGAGACCGGTTCACCCGTGGTGACCGATGGGGAGCAGCGAAAATATCACAATTTTTGGACCTACAGCGTCGATGGTCTCCCGAATATCGTTCCCAACGGGTTTACCATTCCTTTTGCCTCGGGCCACGTTCGCCGCATGCCGCGACTGGTCTCCGGACCTTTCCGCTACAAGGTCCGTGCGGATCAATATCTCGAGATTGCACAACGATTCGCCCACGTGCCGGTGAAGCAGGCGGTGATTTCGCCCTCGGCCCTGAGCCTCATGTATCCCGACGCCGAGATTCCGGGGTATTCAAGGGACCAGTTCATTGATGATTTGCTGGACGAACATGAGATGGAGGTCCGCAATTGTCTGCGGAAGGGCGCGCACAAAGTTCAGGTCGATTTCACCGAGGGAAGGTTCGCGATCAAGATCGATCCGACCGGCGGCCTCTTGAACACGTTTATTCATCTCAACAACCTGGCGCTGGCCCGATTTTCTGAAGAGGAGCAACAACGCATCGGGGTGCACACCTGTCCGGGTGGGGACTGTGATTCGACCCACAGCGCCGATGTTGATTACGCGGAGCTATTGCCGAGCCTGTTCGAACTGCGGGCGGGAAATTTTTACATCGCTTTGGCCGGAGAAAAAGACCGGACGCGGGTGCTGAAAATCATTCACGATTACATGAAGCCGGACCAGCGGATTTTCATCGGCGTGGTCTCTCCGATTAATCCCCGGATTGAAACTTCCGAGGAAATCTGCGATCTGATTCTTGAAGCGGCAGAATACATTCCGGCCGACCGCCTGGGTACGACCGATGACTGCGGGTTCTCTCCCTTTAGCGACGACACTTCCACCACCCGTGAGACGGCCTTTGCCAAGATCCGGGCGCGCGTGGTGGGCACGGCTCTCGCCTCAAAATTGATCGCCGGAGGTTAAACCATGACGGAAGATTTAAACGAGGAAATACAGCTTCGCTCGGCGGCGTTGCAAAATTCGAGAAGCATCCTCGCCGCCCGGGAACAGGCGGAGCGCGAGCTGGCCAAGGCGAAGGCCGACTTAGAGCTTAAATCGCAGGAGCTCGCCGCCTCGGTGGCCATGCTGCAGGCGACACTCGAAGCCTCCGCGGACGCAATCCTGGTAACCGATGCACAGGGGAAGGTGACCAACTCCAATCAAAAGTATGCTGAGATGTGGGGGCTAGCACCGGCCGTGATGGATTTGCGCGACCACGATAAATTGTCTGAAGTCTGCTCGAAGCATTTGCACGATCCCTGGGATTATCTTTCCCGGGTCAGGGAGATCTATGAGACCTCGCCCCCCTTAAGCCTTGATTTGCTTAAGTTGACCGACGGCCGCCTGTTTGAAAGGGTTTCCACCATTCAGTATGTGGGAGCTCAAAATGTGGGCCGCGTCTGGAGCTTCCGCGACATGACCGAGAGGACCCGGGCGGAAGAGGAAGTCCGCCAGCAGCGGGAGTGGTTTCACGTCACTCTGCGCAGCATCGGGGACGGCGTCATCACGACCGATATCCAGGGTAAGGTCACCTTCCTGAATCCCATCGCCGAAAGGCTGACCGGCTGGCCGCTGGTGGAAGCCGCCGGACGCCCGCTGAAAAATGTTTTCCATATCGTCCGCGAAGACAACGGCGAACCGGCGGTCAACCCTGTCGACCGGGTCCTGCGTGAAGGCGTGACGATTGCGCTGACCAACCATACAGCGTTGGTGGCGCGGAATGGAGGTACGGCGTCCATCGAGGATAGTGCGGCACCGATTCTGGATTCAGCCGGAAAACTTTCCGGCGCCGTCATGGTGTTTCACGATGTCACCGAAAAAAGGCAGGCAGAAAAGGCCCTGCGCGAAAGTGAGCAAAGACTTCGGGCCAGCGCGGAGGAACTCGAATGGCAGGTGGTGCAACGGACGGCGCATTTGAACGAGAGCATCCAGTCCTTGGAATCGGTTTGCTACATTATCGCGCACGACTTACGCGCGCCGCTACGGGCGATCCAGGGTTTCACCCAGATCGTCCTGGAGGATTATGCGCCGTTGCTCGATGACAAGGGCCGGGCCATCACCGGCCGGATCATGAACGCGGCGACGCGGATGGACCACCTGATCCGCGACCTGCTGGAATATGCGAGGCTAAGCCATGTCGCGCTGCCCTGCTGCGTGCTCGATTTAAACCCCGTGGTCGACAGGGTGATCGAGAATTTGAGCGGCGAGATCACCTCTAAAAACGGACGGATTTCCGTACGATCGCTGCCGCCGGTGTGGGGCAACGAGACGATTCTCGAGCAGATTTTCACCAACCTGTTGTCGAATGCGCTTAAATTCATGAACGAAGGCGTGGTGCCAGCGGTGGAGATTTGGTCTGAGCGCACGGAATTAGGGCCCAGGATATTCATCAAGGACAACGGCATTGGAATCCCCGTCCAGTATCACACCCGAGTGTTTGAGATGTTTCAAAGGGTGCACGCCAATGAGAAGAAATTTTCCGGAACCGGCATGGGCCTGGCCATCGTTCGCAAGGGAATGGACCGGATCGGCGGAAAAGTTGGTTTGGATACCGATATGGTTAACGGAACTTGTTTCCAGCTTGATTTCAAAGAAGGTCAAGAAGCGTAACTCTACCTCAGAACGCCCGGAAGGGTTTTAGGCACGGAGAGCACAACTTTCTAGGCAAAGTGCATCAAATGCGTGTGTGCCCTTTGCGAATCACGGTTCAAATTATTCATGTGCACAATTTAATCTCTTCGTA
This sequence comes from uncultured Verrucomicrobiae bacterium, assembly GCA_963812985.1. Classification (GTDB taxonomy): domain Bacteria; phylum Verrucomicrobiota; class Verrucomicrobiia; order Methylacidiphilales; family UBA1321; genus JABDGH01. The sequence continues at coordinate 55,835 of CAWEXI010000005.1, read as the reverse complement.
AGAGTTTGTCCTAGAGCGAAAAACAGCGATGCCATTTTTTGGCATGGCAGATGCGAAATGTTTTCTAAGGAAAATCCGCTCAATTACGCACGGATTTAACTTGAAATACGAAAGGTTACATATGCCCGAAACAATCAGTCGAACCAGTCAAGGCCAGATAATCGGTGGAACTTTCACCAGTAGTGATAATGCCGACAAGGCCGTCCGGGCCTTTCAAGAATTGGGGATCTCGCCCAACGATATCGAGGTGGTCGTCCAACTGAACGAGACCAAGGATACGGACAAGATGTGGGCGGACCGAGGCTTTGCCGAATCCCAGGCCGACTACTATGAGCAGGCGATACGGGACGGTAAAATCCTGGTAGTCGTCTATGGAGTCGTCGATCCGGCACCGGTCATCGATGTCTTCGATCAATACCGCGCGGAGTTTAACCCCAATGGCTCACGCAACCTGCGCGATGACGTCGCAGGCATGACTGTGGGCGCAGCCGTGGGTGCGGTCGCCGGGGGTGTGGCTGGAGCCGCTGTGGCGGGTCCTCCCGGAGCTGTCGCAGGTGCCGCGGCCGGAGCAGTCGTTGGTGGCGGGGCGGGAGCCGCAGCCGGAAAAGCCGCCGAGCATCGCAAATAAAGTTAGGGATCAAGGGGAAGACGCCGAGCGCCATGCCCGGCGTCTTCGTTATGAGGAGTAGAACCGTGGACGCGATCCGTTACCCCATGACTGAACAACCCCGTCACGCGGCTTCCTCTTCCGGGGGACGACCACAAGGCTGGCGGCGGTGGTTCCGTCCGGAGACGGCCCGCCGGCGTGTCATTATCGAATCGATTCTTTTGCTTCTGGCCGTCGTCGGAGTCGGTATTTGGTTTGGGACCCCCTACTACGTTCGAGATTATATTAATCGCAAGTTTGAGGGACTTCCTGACTATACCGGCCGGGTGGAATGGGTGCGCATTCATCCCTTGACCGCGAGCATTGACGTTTACGATTTCCATATCGATAAAAAAGCGCAGGAAATTCCGGTCCACTTTTTCTATTCCCCAAGATGGAACGTTTCCCTCCAATGGAGCGAGATTCTTCACGGCGTCGAGCGTGCGTCGGTGCTTATCTATACTCCGCAAATCAATGCGGTCGCCGGCCCAAGCTCGGATCAGAGCCAGCTATCAATTAGCGGGGTGTGGATCGACGCGATCAAGCAGCTGATTCCATGGCGGGTGAATCAATTGAAAGTCATCGATGGCAACGTCCATTTCCTCGATTTTCACGCGGATCCGAAAGTCGATCTGGAGTTGAGTCACCTTCAGTTGGATGCGGAAAATATGAGTAATAGTAAGAAGCTGAAAGTCCCGCTTCCAGCCACGGTCAAAGTATCCGGAGATCCGCTGTTGACCGGTTTTTTCGAGATGGATCTTGCGGTTAATCTTGACGAACGCTACGCGACTTTCAAACAAACCTTTCGCATGGAGCATGTCCCGGCGGTTGGAGCCAATTCGGCCCTGCAGAAATATCTTAAGGTCCGGGTCAAGAGTGGGGAGATCGGACTTTATAGTGAGCTGACCGGCGACAAGGGAGTTTATCATGGCTATGTGAAGCCGTTTTTCTACAACCTCGTATTTGAACCCAAGCCTTCGGACAAGGGGACGCTCGGCGCGGTTTGGTCGGGAGTGCTCAATGCGGTCAAAAGCGTCTTCGAAAATGACAAGAAGACGATTGCCACCGATACGCCAATCTCCGGGCGAGTGGATCAGCCCCACATCGACGTCTTGAATGCCATAGGTGGTGTCTTGTGGAACGCGTATATCCAGGCACTACGTCCTGGTTTTGATCAGTCGCAAACTCCACCCACACCGACTGACACGGTTACGACGCCAAAGTCCCCCGAGACCGAGAAGGAAGCGACTGCCCCTTCTCCGGCGGACAAGAAATAATTCGTCACTGAACTATTCATGCATATTGCCACGGCTCGATGCCGTGCAAGTGCACTTCGCCGATGCGCCTTCCGCCGTGCGTTTGCAAGTATCTGTAGTTCAGCGGCCGTAAATATAGAAACGCGTGGCATACCAGGTGCATCTATGCAGGCATGAAAAATTATCTTTCAACTCTTCTGGTCGTTTCGTCCCTGGTCACAACCTGCCTGGTTATGACGCCCTTGCGAGCAGCTGATACCGTGTCCTCGGCAGACAAAAGCTTCGTGATGAAGGCTGCGCAGGGAGGTATGACGGAAGTCCAGTTGGGCCAATTAGCTTCCGACAAAGGAGCATCACAAGACGTTAAGGACTTTGGGGGCAAGATGGTGACCGACCACGGTAAAGCCAACGATGAACTGAAGTCGATCGCCACATCCAAAGGTCTGACTGTTCCGGACAAGCTCGATTCCACGCATCAGGCAGTCGTCGATAAATTCAATGGATTGTCGGGTGCCGCTTTTGATAAGGCTTATGTCAAAGAGATGGTAAAGGACCATCAGAAGGATAATTCGCTTTTCCAAAAGGAAGCTTCCTCTGGCCAGGACCCGGATATCAAGGCGTTTGCGGCCAAGACCGATGAAGTGGTAAAAATGCACTTGTCGATGATCAAGGATATTCAGGGCAAGATGAAATAAAGCGAATCATCAGCTAATTACTGTTCCACCCCGGTACGGTTCTTGCCATGCCGGGGTGGCCTTTTTCTATGATTACTCCGCCATCAATGAGCATCTTCCGGCTCGAGGCGTTTATTCAAGGCTTTTGAGGCCAGATGCGTAACATAGATGGTGATGCCGACCGTAAGAACAAGACCAACTCCCTGGAAAATCCATTCGATCGGACGGTGTTGTCTGAGGTCGGGAGCAATCCGCGCCAGGCTTCCAATGAGCGTACCAATGTAGACATAAACGCAAGTGGCAGGCACTGCGCCCAATTCCGTGGCTGCCAGAAAACGCCATGCGCTGATGTTGGTCAGACCCAAAGAGTAATTAATCAAACTGAATGGCATCACCGGAGATAAGCGGGTTAAAAAAACCAGTTTCCAACCATCGTGGGCGACCGCTTTCTTCACCGCCTCGAGCTTGGGGTGGTTTGATAAACGACGGCTAACCCAGTCGCGCAAGACATAACGGGTAATCAGCAGGCTTAATATCGAGCCAAGCCCGTTTCCTATGAGCACAAGGGCACATCCGCCCCAAAATCCATAGAGGGTACCGGCGGCAATGGTTAGGACCGAACCTGGAAGGAAAAGCAGGCAGCAGAGCGCATAAATTCCCACGAAAAGGATCAAGCCAACATGCCCCATCGCCTGAATGGATCGCATAACGTCCAGAAGATGATGAAGCCAAGGGTGGTGATGCATCGTGCTCTCGGTTACGGCTGGCCTACGATACCTGGGAAAATGTCGCAGAGGATGTGCCACGTCCTAGGAGAGATTGCTAATATCATAAAATGCGAAGTTCACAAACAGGTGCTAGAGAGTGACGACTAGGAACTTTTCCTATGCTGTTGTGAGTAATATTTGCCTCAAAGCATCTTGCGGTGGATGTTTTTCGATGGCGAAGCACACCGAGCGTAAAAGCAAAAACAAACAGCCGCATGAGTCGCCTTTAACCGATGAGGAAAAGAAACTCGCTGAGGAGCACTCCTCGCCTCGCGCCGTTGTCATTCATGAAATCATTCGTGAGGATGGCGAACTTGAGTTGACGCGAACGGTCAGCGCACTTTCCTTGTCCGGGCTTGCGGCGGGTCTTTCGATGGGATTCTCTTTTTTGACGCAGGCCTTGCTCGATGCAGGATTGCCGGATGCGATATGGAAACACACGGTCGCGAGCTTCGGCTATTGTGTCGGTTTTGCCATTGTCGTTCTTGGGCGACAGCAACTGTTTACTGAAAGCACTCTGACAGCTGTCCTGCCGGTTTTCACCAGTCGCGACCTTAAGACGCTACTTCTGATGCTTCGACTTTGGCTGATCGTGCTGGTGGTGAACCTGATGGGAACATGGCTGTTCGCGGCGCTTCTGATGGTCAAAACTGTCTTTTCGCCTGAGGTGACGCATTCGCTTCAGACGCTCGCGCTCCTTCCGATTAGCAGCCCCTTTTGGATCACGGTTACAAAATCGGTTTTGGCGGGCTGGCTGATCGCTTTGATGGTTTGGATTTTACCGAGTGCCCTTTCGGGACGCCTGCTCACCATTATTGTGATTACCTATGTGGTTGCCTTGGGTGATCTTTCCCATGTGATCGCGGGCTCAACTGAGGCTGCATATGCCGTTTTGTCAGGATTTGAGACATTGCCTGGCTATTTTCTCAGCTTTTTAATTCCGACCCTGTTGGGAAACATCATCGGTGGAGTGGCGCTTGTTTCCTTGCTTAACCATGGATCGATTGCGCCGGAGATCCAGGCCAATAAATAAGGGCAATCGGATTGCATGAGAAAGCGGTGCCTTCGCTGCAAAGTGCGAGCAGAGAACACGCGCGTTAAACCGGGCGCGATGAAAGCATCGCTGATGGTAAAGCACTTAGAAGTCTCCCTTGCTTTGGGCATGATATGTGTATGTCTAGATGAGCCGAATTCCTATTAAGAGCTCAGGGTACGACCATGATTCCGTTAAGAAATTTCAATGCGGCGGGGGTGCAGATTTCCGCACTTGGCCTCGGCGGTCATCATCTCGGTGACGCAAAAGATGAACAAACCGCGATTCAGATCGTTCATGAAGCAGTCGATGGCGGTATCACATTTTTCGACAATTGCTGGGAGTACAATCGCGGGAAGTCGGAAAACTGGATGGGCAAAGGTTTGAAGGGTCTTCGCGATAAAGTTTTCCTAATGACCAAGGTTTGTACGCATGGTCGAAATGCTCCGTTGGCTGACCAGATGTTGGAAGAATCGCTGAGGCGCCTTCAGACGGATCATCTCGACCTTTGGCAAATTCATGGCGTCTCCTTTGACAACGATCCCGACCTTTTTATTCGCCCCGGCGGAGCGGCCGAATCTCTCACCAAAGCCAAGCAGGCCGGTAAAGTGCGCTTTGTCGGTTTTACCGGGCACAAGGCACCTGAACTCCACCTGAAGATGCTGGCGACAGGATTTCCTTTCGATGCGGTCCAGATGCCGCTGAACGCCTTCGACGCGAACTTTCACAGTTTCGAGCAACTCGTTTTACCTGAACTGCACAAGCGCAATATCGCTGTGCTTGGCATGAAACCATTTAATGGCAAGGGCGAGCCGTTAAAGAAAGGCCTGCTGGGATTGGGAATACTCACGCCGGAAGAAGCGCTGCGTTATGCGATGAGTCTCCCGGTGACGACGACGATTACGGGCATCGATAAGATCGAAGTGCTGCATCAAAATTTGCAAATCGCGCAAAATTTCAAGCCCATGTCGCCCCAGGAAATGGACGAGCTTCGGCAGCGGTGCCGGGAATTCGCTGCGGATGGACGTTACGAGCACTACAAAGTGTCGCTTCAATTTGACAACCCTGAAGCCAGATGGGCCCACGGCTTCCCCATCGACACCCAGCAAAAGGAAGTGAAGGAGATGCTGAAGGAAGCCGACAACACAGGGTTGCCTTTTCCCCAGATGACGTCATGAGTGAACCTGAAATGACCAATGAGCGAACGCGTCCCATTCATCGGAGAGCATTTGTGAAAGGAGCGATTTATACCGCGGCCGCGGCGGCCGTCATTCAGCCGGGATTCGGTCAAACGACCAACGCGGACGCTTCGGCTTCGCGCCAGACAGCCGAAGGTTTAGTGCCTAAAAAGCAGTTGGGAAAAACCGGCATTCCCATTTCGGCCCTGGCGCTGGGCGGATTCCACATCGGCTCGGCCAAGGACCAACAGGAAGCGACAGAAATTATTTCGCGGGCGATTGACGCCGGCGTAAATTTTTTCGACAACGCCTGGGAATATCACGATGGCGAGAGCGAGATCCGCGTGGGGAAGGCGTTGCAGGGAAAGCGCGACAAAGTTTTAGTGATGACCAAAGTCTGTACGCACGGTCGAGGCAAGGACGTGGCGATGAGGATGCTCGAGGATTCGTTGCGCCGCCTGAAGACCGACCATCTCGATGTCTGGCAGATTCATGAAGTCGTTTACTATAACGATCCGGCCCTGATCTTCGCACCGGGCGGAGTAGCCGAGGCGCTGACGCAGGCGAAGCAGCAGGGAAAAGTGCGCTTCGTGGGGTTCACCGGCCATAAGGATCCCGCGATCCATCTCGAAGTCCTCTCGCATGATTATCCCTTCGACACGGTACAGATGCCGTTGAACTGTTTTGACGCCAACTATCACAGCTTTGAAAATCAGGTGCTGCCCGAGGCGACCAAGCGTGGGATCGCCGTACTGGGAATGAAAAGTCTGGGAGGCAGCGGCGAAATGGTCACGAGCGGGGCGATAACCCCCCAAGAAGGTTTGCGTTATGCCATGAGCCTGCCGGTGGCGACGACGATCAGCGGGATCGATTCGCTCGACGTCCTCGATCAGAATTTGGAAATCGCGCGAAATTTCCAGCCGATGTCTCCGCAGGAAATGGACGCGCTGCGCGAGCGTTGCAAGATTCTGGCTGCGGATGGCCGCCTGGAAAAATTCAAATCCACCAAATTTTACGATGGGGACCTGGGTCGCGAGCAACATGGCTATCCCTCGGCGAAAGAATTGCCTCTTTAAGCCAAGAAAAAGATTTTATTTATGGATGCTCCAGAGGAAAAGCAGGCACGACTTCAGAAGAGACTGCGTGAACTAGGCAGCGTTCTCATTGCGTATTCCGGCGGAGTTGATTCGGCCTATCTCGCATGGTGCGCCAGTCGCGTTCCGGGTTTGAGGATGCTGGCCGTTCTTGCCGATTCACCCTCATTGGCTCGCGACCATTTGCAGCAGGCGATTGTCTTCGCGGAACAAAATCAAATTCCGCTCGAAGTAATCGGAACATCGGAAATGGAGAATCCTGACTATGTTAAAAATGACGCGCTGCGCTGCTTTCACTGCAAAAGCGAATTGTTCACGCGGATGGAAGCGGCTCGGACGTGTCTCGGCTACAGGCATCTCGCCTATGGCATGAATAACGATGATCGCGGCGACTTTCGACCCGGACAAAAAGCGGCTAAGGATCACCATGTCTTGGCTCCACTGGTCGAGGCGGGAATGACGAAATCGGATATCAGGGAGTTGTCTCACCGAGCCGGTCTCCAAGTCTGGGACAAACCGGCTTCGGCGTGCCTGGCGTCGCGCATCGCTTACGGCCATCCGGTTACGCGGGAAAATCTTCAGCGCATCGAAGAGGCGGAAGTTTTCCTTAAGGAATTGGGATTTAAGCAATGTCGCGTTCGCGACCACGGCGGACTGGCACGAATCGAAATCGATGGCGATGAATTGGAGGTCAGCCTTACGCCCGCATTATTGAAAAAGATAAATTACGGATTTCGAACCCTGGGTTTCGATTATGTCACTCTTGACTGCGAAGGCTATCGCTCCGGCTCAATGAACGCGCGGCTTACTTCGGACGCACTTCTCCACGCTCATGCGCCTGGCTTATCTTGATGCTTTTGCCGGAATCAGCGGCGACATGCTCCTCGGAGCGTTTGTTCACGCCGGCGTATCCATGGATCTTCTCCGCCAAAACCTGGTACGCCTTGATCTAGGAGCGGAAATCAAAATCGAGGAAGTCAATCGAAGCGGAATTCACTCGGTAAAGGTCACGATTACCAAGGATGGAAAGCCAGTGGAACAAAACGGTCAGCATCACAACCATCATCATCATCACGATGAGGACGTGCGTTCCTTGGAAATTATTTGCCAACTGATCGAACGGGCGAGTCTGCCCAAGCCGGTCACGCGCTTGGCCATTCGCGCTTTTGAGTTGTTGGGTGAAGCTGAATCCAAGGTCCATGGGCTACCGATTGCGGCGATCCATTTTCATGAAGTGGGAGCGGTCGATGCCATTGCTGATATCGTCCTGGCGGCCACGGCGGCTCATGCCCTGGGTATCGACGCGTGGCACTGCTCGCCCCTGAACGTCGGCGGCGGGACGGTCCAGTGTGCCCACGGTCGCTATCCGGTGCCCGCCCCGGCCGTTGCCGAATTATTGCTTGGGCTGCCGACTTATTCCGATGGCATCGCGGCAGAGTTGGTCACGCCGACCGGAGCCGCTTTGATTCGCGCGCTCGGCTGCGCGTTCAACTCCGCCCCGCCGATGACAGTGGATGCAATCGGCTATGGCGCCGGGACGCGAAATCCCCCCGGCTTCGCGAATGTCCTGCGCTTGAGCATTGGCGAAAGCTCAGCAGCGGAGGCGACTGCGGAGTCCGTGTTGGTGATAGAGGCTGCGCTGGATGATCTCAATCCCCAGGTCATGGCGTATGTCACCGAGCATGCGCTCAAATTGGGTGCGCTAGATGCCATGCTCACGCCGGTTTTCATGAAAAAAAATCGCTCGGGTACGCTGCTCACCGTGCTCTCCGATCGGATACATGCGCCAGCATTGCAGGAACTGATCCTGCGGGAGACCAGCACGCTCGGCTTGCGCATTCGCGAAGAACGCCGCATTTGTCTCGAGCGCCGGCATGTTTCTGTAAGCACTAAGTGGGGAGCGGTTCGCGTTAAGGTCGGTTATCGCGGCGAACGAGTGATGAACGTCGCGCCTGAGTTCGAGGATTGCCGAGCCGTGGCCGAATCCCTATCGGTGCCCGTCAAGCGGGTGTTGGAAGCCGCCGTGCAAGGCTATCGGAGAGATCATCCATGAATCCTACTTCGCTGCTGGAACTGCTGAATCAGGTGCGGGAAGGAAAGGTGACGTCCGAGGAAGCGGTGCTGCGGCTTTCCAATTTGGCTTTCGAGGACATCGGCTTCGCCAAGATTGATCATCACCGGGCGTTGCGAACAGGCATGCCGGAAGTGATTTATGCTGCCGGAAAAACCGATACGCAGGTGGTTGAAATTTTTGATCGCATGGCAGCCGACGGAGGCAACGTCCTGGCCACGCGCATTTCGGAATCGGCGGCGGCCGCCGTGATCGCGAGGCAGAAGGAAGCCATCCACAATTCGATTGCGCGAACCGTAAGTCTACAGCAACAGGACCGACCGCTCTTGCCGGATACAGTCGCCATTTTGTGCGCCGGAACCAGCGACCTACCCGTGGCAGAGGAAGCTGCAGTGACGGCTGAGATTTTAGGGCATAACGCCCCGCGCTTTTACGATGTCGGAGTTGCGGGAATTCATCGCTTACTGGCCCACCGGGCCGCGTTCGCGGAAGCCCGGGTCATTATTGCATGCGCCGGGATGGAAGGGGCCTTGCCCAGTGTGGTTGCCGGTTTGGTCAGCGCTCCGGTCATTGCTGTTCCCACAAGCATCGGTTATGGAGCTGCGTTTGGCGGCATCGCCGCGCTCTTGGGCATGCTGAATTCTTGCTCCCCCAACATCGGTGTTGTGAACATCGATAACGGTTTTGGCGCGGCGTGTCTCGCCCATTCCATTCTCAATGTCCGCACGAGGAAACGATGAATTCCCAGTTGCTAATCAGCCATCTTCTTCAGTTCAGCCTTGGCTCTCTCCAATTTCTTTTTCTGGGCTGGAGAAAGATTCTTTCCGGCTCGATTGACATAAAATGTCAGCATCGACATTGCCGAGCGTTTGGGCGATGCCTTCCGCCGGTTGCTTTGCGCGGCTGACTTTTTGACCGACTGAGCGATTTTTTTAGGATCGGACTGCTTGAAAACGCCCTGCTTCAAGTCCATTGCATCGCTGTGCTTCGTGACCTTGGCTGACCATTTTTTTTTGGAAGCCATAACACCTCCGTTGAACGTGCGAACCGGCAGCCGTTTCCGGCTGCCGGTTCGACAAAAATAACTAGTGACGGCGTGAAGTGGTCGCTCTTTCCTCTTCCTCTTCTTCGCCTTCCTCGGCCTGGACATTAATTGATTCGGCCGCCTCAGTCAGTTTTTGGTCAGTTTGAACCTCCTCCTGCAAGGTCTCCTCGAGCAGTTTGGCCGCTTCCTCCTCACCGAGCAAACGGGCGTAGGTCTTTACGCTTCCGTAGCCTGCAATTTCATAATGCTCCACGCGTTGAGCCGCCGCGATGAGCAGCGCGTCCTTGGCCGCAGGGCTAGCATCCTCCTCGATCGCTTCGGCGCCTTCCTTGACCAAGCCTTCCATCGCCTTACATTTTTTGCCGCCTGGTTTCTCGTCCATCTTTTCGAAAATTTCCTCGAGGCGGGAAGCATGTTCCTTGGTTTGCTCCAGGTGTTCCTGGAAACCCTGGCTGAGCTCGGGTGAGGTCGCGGCTTTGGCCATCTTTGGCAAAGCCTTCACCAGTTGATTTTCCGCGCTATAAAGATCGCGCAATTGCTCGACGAAGACGTCATGTAGAGTATTGATTTTTGACATAATTGGTTCCTTTGTTAAGACCATTGTCGCAGGGAGGATGCCAACGGTTCGTTCGTGGCGATCCGCCTCTCAAGCATCGTTGGAATCGCTTGGACGGATGGAACCGGACGCCCGCAAATTGCCGTTTCTTCTTGCGATTTTCAACTCTCACCCGGGGGAGGGACTACTCCCGGACGACATCGCCGGGATTTTTGTCCTCGCGTAATCCCAGAAAGGACGGGTGCCTCAAAATTCCGTCGTCCGTCCACTCAGCAAACTGCACTTGAGCAACGAGGACCGGCTTGACCCAACGGCTGTCGGACGCCTTCCATCCCTTGGGCCGCCACCGCCCCGACGGTTCCTGAATTTCCTCCACCATGGGCGAGGGAATTTCCAACCGCTTAAGTTTTCCGTAAATTTCCTTAAGTGCTTTTTCGTTAAATCCGGTGCCGACACGGCCGGCAAAGATCAGTCGCTTCCCGCGATAATAGCCGAGGATGAGCGCGCCAAAATAGCGGCGCGATTTCTTGGGAAGCGTATAGCCGGTGATGACAAATTCCTGGCCTTTGTGGAATTTAATTTTCACCCACGCGCCTGACCGCTGGCCCGTTTCGTACGCCGAAGATTTCAGCTTCGCGATCGAGCCCTCGGCCCCCACCGCTTTCATTTGTTCCAGCACTTCTTTGGGATTTTCGGTAAAGGCAGTCGATGGCCTGATCGGATCGACCGCATTCAATAGGAGGGCTTCAAGGCGTTCTTTCCGCTGCAGCAAGGGTAGGTTGCGCAAGTCTCTGTTTCCTTCGAAAAGCACATCAAAAACGTAATAGACCACCGGATGGTTTGTTTGCGCGGAATTCTGCAAAAGCTGAAATGAGCTTCGGCCCTGCTCGTTCAAGGCGCACACTTCTCCGTCGAGAATGCAGCCCTTCACAGAAAGTTTGGCGACCGCAGCCACCACTTCGGGAAAACGTTCATCCAGGCGCTTTTTATTCCGGGACCACAGCTCGACTTCCTTGCCGTTCTTCACCGCCAAAACCCGAAAGCCGTCGAATTTGACCTCGTAAAGCCACTGGCCGTCGTAAGGGGGCGCCGGTGCCATTTTGGCCTTCATCGGCTCGACAAATTTGAGTTTATGAGTGGTGGCCATGACCTGAATTTGTTAATCGTCATCTGCCGTCATCCTGAGCTTGTCGAAGGATCAGTTTGGGTGCGGCCGCTTTGGAGCGGCAGTGCAGTCTTTTCAGAACTGAGCCTTCGACAAGCTCAGGATGACGGAATCCCAAAGAATACTCGCCGAAAAGTCGTCTGCAAATTGCCGACCTTGATGTTCTGGCCTAGATTTTAGCATGACCAAGCCCAAGACGTTGGAGGTTGAAGGCAAACCAGTGCCAGTTTCGAATCTGGAAAAGATTTATTATCCGAAGGCCCAATTCACCAAGGGCGATGTGCTCGCTTACTATATTCATGTCGCGCCGTTTCTTTTGCCGCATCTCAAAGACCGCCCGCTTACTTTGAAACGCTACCCCAACGGGGTTGAGGCGCCTTTCTTCTATGAGAAACAATGTCCCAAACCGAAGCCGCCCTTCGTCGAAACGTGCCAGGTCGCGCGCCATCACAAACCGGGATCGATCCAGTTTTGCCTGGCAAATAACCTTCCGACTTTGGTCTGGGTCGCCAATTTGGGCGATTTGGAAATGCATACGTTCCTTTCGAAAACTCCGGAGATCGAGCAGCCGACGCAAATCGTTTTCGATCTTGATCCCGGCCCTCCCGCGAATGCCGTCCAATGCGCCCAAGTGGCTCTTTGGTTAAAAGAGATGTTCGACAATCTTGGTCTGCAGGTCTTCGTCAAATCGTCCGGATCGAAGGGAATGCAGGTCTATGTTCCGTTGAACTCACCGACGACTTACGAGCAAACAAGTCCATTTGCGAAGGCGGTGGCGCAAACGCTGGAAAAGGCGCACCCGGATATGGTCGTTTCCGACATGAAAAAAGCGATTCGCGGCGGCAAGGTGCTGGTCGATTGGAGCCAAAACTCGGAGACCAAGACGACGGTCTGCGTCTACTCGTTGCGCGCGAAAGACCGGCCGTACGTCTCGATGCCGCTGGAGTGGCAGGAGGTCGAGCGATGCTTGAATAAAAAAGACCCGGCCCTCGCATTTTTCGAGGCGAGCGATGCCTTGAAGCGACTGGAAAAGAAAGGTGACCTGTTTGCTCCGGTGCTGGCGCTCAAGCAGGATTTGCAGCAGGCGCTGGCGACATTGGGCTCTCCCGATCGGGGCGAGACCGGAAAAAATGAAAAGAAGCCGCGTCTGAAGGGCACGGGCGACAAATCCATTTCGGCTTACAATGCGAAGCGCGATTTTTCCCAGACGGCCGAGCCCGCCGGCAAGACTAAGGCAGGGGGAAAGCAACCGCTCTTTGTCGTCCAAAAGCACGACGCCTCGCATCTTCATTATGACTTCAGGTTGGAGCTCGACGGCGTGTTAAAATCGTGGGCAGTGCCGAAGGGAATCCCTCCCGACAAGGCGACCAAGCGCCTGGCCATGATGGTGGAAGACCACCCGTACGATTACGCGCGTTTTGAGGGGACGATTCCGCCGGGCAACTATGGCGCGGGCACGGTCATGGTGTGGGATATCGGCACGTGGGAAAACCTCGGCCCCGAACCACATGAGGGGCTTCGTTCTGGAAAACTCCATTTCCGACTTAACGGCAAGAAGCTGAAGGGTGAGTGGGCGCTGGTGCAAATGCACGGTCCACGCGCCACAAAGGGAAACGAGTGGTTGTTGCTGAAGCATGGCGAAGACATGAAGCCCATTTCCGCCAAACAGGACGACGCCTCGGCGCTATCCGGCCGGTCGATGGCGGAATTGGCCGGACCACGCAGCAAGAAATGGATCAGTAATCGTTCCTCAAAGGATAAAGGCGAATCGACGATCAAAGGGGCTTCGTTCAAAAATCGCGTGGCCGCCCTGGCCCGAAAGAGAAAGGCCCCGTCGAGGTAACGAGAGCGCCTGCTTCGGGCAAAAACTTGCTCCCGGCCAAATCTGCGCCAGACTTGACGTTCCATGCTGCACAGCCCGCAATTTCTCAAACTGGTCAATGACGCGAAAAGTCGCGTTAAAGAAATCTCCGTTCACGATGCCTACGTCGAGGCGCAAAAGCCGGGCGTCTATCTGGTCGATGTCCGCGAGGAAAGCGAGTGGCATGCCGGCCACGCCCCCGGTGCGGTCCATCTCGGCAAGGGAATTATCGAGCGCGACATCGAGCAGCGCATTACCGATCCCAAGGCGCGCATCCTCTGCTACTGCGGCGGCGGATTTCGTTCCGCGCTTGTTGTCGATAATCTCCAGAAAATGGGTTACTCGAACGCGGTTTCCGTCGACGGCGGTTTTCGCGGATGGCGTGAGCAGGGCCTGCCGATTTCCACCGCGCCGGAAGTTCCGCCTCGCAGCCCGCATGAAAAGCTCGGCGGTCTTTATCACCTCGCACGGATGGTCGACAAGGCGCGGCTTTTCCCCGCCGGCAAACTGCCCGGCTACAATTATCTGACGTTCGGTTTCGACAAAACACTGCTCGATTTTCTTTGCCTGGAAGGCGCTGTTTTCGAGCAGATCGTGGCGAAAAATCCGACCGACGAAGGCGTCGTCAACGCGCTCAAGGAGCGACTCGGACCCGCCTGGCCCAGCGATCACGCCGTAACCGATTTCAACAACAAGATTGTCAATCGCAAGCCCGACTCGCCTGAGAAAGTCGCCGCCTTCGAGTAGCGCCGCACGGTATGCGCTCCCACCAAAAAGAAAGTGGAGACGTACTTTGATCTGATCGACCTCGAGGAGGATCGACTCGTTTAGCTTCAAAATCGTCCCATGCACCCGACACTTCCCCTCAGCGTTCCCGATGCCATTCGCGCCCGCCGCACGACAAAAAAATTCAAGCCCGATTCAATTCCCGAAGCGACGCTGAAGGAATTAATCGCTCTCACGCTCGCCGCGCCGAGCAGCCACAACATGCAGCCCTGGCGCATCGTCATGGTTGATGATGCTGAACAGAAAGCGGCACTGGCCAAAGCCAGTCTGGAATCAAGCGCAGGTCGCGACGGCGCCGGTCACTTTCGTTTTTGCCGTCAGTATTCGTGGCTGGGAGAAGACGCTTGGAGCAGACGATCAAGAAGGCGCTCGAACTCGGTGCCTGGACGGAGAAAACGGCCCAATTTTTTCGCGGAAGCATTCCGGGCTTTCAGGACGAACTCGGCGACAAGCAGCGCGAATATGCGATCAAGGATGCGATGATTGCCGCGACGCATCTCGCCCTTGCCGCGGAAAGTCTCGGTCTCAACTCCTGCTTCATGAACGGCTGGATCGAGGAGGGCGTGAAGGAAGTCATCGGCGCCAAGGACGATCCAGACATTGCCATCGCGCTGCTGCTGCCGATCGGTTACGGCGAAGCGGCCTATGTCCACGCCGGACGGTTGCCGGAAGAAATCACAGTCTTTCGCAATCGGCTTACGTCAGCATGAGTCCTTCGGACAACGGATTTCTTGAAATCGGTCTTGTCGCGTCAGCGACTCTTTAAAGCCGGGTCATCCTGAGCTTGTCGAAGGATCTCTAACTATTTCTGTCTCGCTCGGCCAACAATCACAAACGCGAGTGCAGCCAGAGCCACCGCGAACACGGATGTTCCCCGATAAATTTCGGCGAGGCTGAGCCCTGCCCACGTTTGCAGGGGCCCGACGCCAAACGCGGCCAGTCCATAGCCGATTTGATAGAAGCCGATCATCCCCCCGGCAACCGAAGCCGACATCGTGGTGAGTTCGCCCTGGCCGAAGCTGATGACGAGCGGCAGTAGCGCCGAGCATCCCAGTCCCGCCAAGCCGAAGGATAGAATCGCCATGGCGGGTTGTCCCTTCGGTACCGATGCGATGACGAGAAAGGCCAGTGCCAGAAGCACCGGAAGTACGCGGTAAGTCCATTGTTCTGGAAACCATTTTTCGATCATGGCGAAAAGCACGCGTCCTCCCGTGACGGCAACCCAAAAGACGGTCAGGGCCAGTGAAGCGAGCGTGGTTGACGCGCCGAGACTCGCCGACAAGTAGACTGTCGCCCAATTCCCGTTCAGGGTTTCGCAGATTCCGTAGAGCAAAGCGAAGGCGGCATAGATCCAAAAGCGCGCTGGAATCCCGGCTGTTGCGGGGACCGATTGCTTCGTTTCGATATTCGTGGCATCCGTCCCATTCCGCAACGGCAGGCGCAGGCTGAAAAGCACTAACGCGACAATGAGTATGCTCATCAATATCGGCAAACCCCACCAAATGTGGAAGCCCACAAAGATCGCAGCGAAAATCGGAGCAAGCGCGGTCCCTACGCCGAGCAGCGCATTAAGCGTCAGGATTGCCTGGTCGACTTTCCTCGGAAAAAATGCAGCGGTGAATGTATTGACCGACGGCACGACGAATCCAAAACCGATCCCCAAAAACGCGGTCGCTGCCAGCAGCAGGCCGAAGGCGAGGGGATGGATGCCGGTCGCAAATTGACTCGCGAACAGCAACAGCATCGAAAGCAAATCGGCCGACAGGCCGATCAGGAAAACGCGCTTGCCGCCGAGGCGATGCGCCAACCCCGCGCCGAGAAGCGAGGAGATAATCGCAGTTACAGCCTGGGGCGCAAACATGCCGCCGTACTCGGTCGTCGAAAGTCCATAATGGGCGCTGCTGGTGAGGATCGCGCTGACCGCCGGGAACGTGACCAGCACAATTCCCTGGATCACGGCCGCCGTGTAGACCGCCGCGATTTCCCGGCCCTGCGCCATATTATTGAATGCGCTGGAGCAGATGATCGCCGACGCGGAGTGCGTTCGCCATCACCGTGAGGGCTGGGTTGACCGCGCCGATACTGGGAAAAAAGCTGCTGTCGACGACATAGAGATTGTCGAGCTCGTGTGCCTTGCAGTAGATATCGAGCACCGAAGTCTTCGGGTCATCGCCAAACCGGCAGGTGCCCGATTGGTGCGCCACACCGGCCACGCCGACGTCATTCTTCATATAAATCTGGCGCGGGATCAAGTGGTCGTGCATGTCGAGGTGCGACAGCATCGACTTGAGCTTGTTGTACAATTTGCCGCTGGCCACTTCGTTGGTCGCCTTGTAGTTCAGCGTGATCATGCCGTCTTTGCCGATCGTGATCCGGTTTTCCGGCCGCGGCAGGTCCTCCGTCATTAGCCAGAAATCAACCGCATGCTCCGCCAGTTTGTCGAGCACCCACGTCGGCGCGAGAATCGTCTCAATCGGCTTCTCGCCGCGGTACATCGGTGATTGCGATTTGCCCACCATCTGGATGCTGCCAACGGGAAAATCGAAGCCTTCCATGCCGAAATAAAAATCGTTCAGCCCAAGCGTTTTTTGGTACTTCGTCGGATTCGGCTCACGCGAAATCGCCAGCACCGCCTGGCTGGTGTGGAACATATAATTACGCCCTACCTGGTCCGAGCCATTGGCCAGTCCATTAGGATGCTTGTCATTGGCCGACATCAGCAGCAGCTTGGCCGACTGCGACGCTCCGCCAGCCACGACGACAATGCCGCCGCGGAAAATCTCGGTTTCGCCCTCGTGACTGACGACGACTTCAGTCACTGCGGTTCCCTCGCTGTTGGTATTGAGCTTCACGACAAACGCGTGAGTCAGCAGCGTGACGTTCGGATATTTCAACGCCGGACGCACGCCGATGACCTCCGCGTCTGACTTGGCATGGACGACACAGGGAAAGCCGTCGCAGTCCGCGCAACGCACGCAGGTGCTGAAGGGCATGCTCGGCTTCGTTCAGCAAAATACCGCAAGGCGAGTGAAACGGATGATAACCGGCCTTGGCCAGATCGTCGGAGAGCTTTTGAATGCGCGGCTCGTGCGAAACGGCCGGATGCGGGTAGGGCGCGCTGGCTCGCGGCTCCGTCGGGTCCTCGCCCCGCTCACCGTGGACATGATAGAGATATTCGGCCTGCGTGTAATAAGGCTCCATGTCGTCGTAACTGATGGGCCACGCGGGAGAGTGCCCGTCGTAATGCGCGAAGCCGGTGAAGTCCTCCTTGCGCAAGCGAAAGAGCGCAGCGCCATACATCTTGGTCGCCCCGCCCACATAATGATAGGTGCCCGGCTGATAATGTTTTCCCTTCGGATCGCTCCAGACATCTGGCGATACGTAGCGATTTTTCACGAAGACTTCTTCCGCGCTCCAGTTCTCGGGTTCGCGTTTCAGCCATCCGCCGCGTTCCAGCAGGAGAATGCTTTTGCCCGAGGGCGCGAGATGCCGGGCGAGAGTGCCACCGCCAGCCCCGGTGCCAATAATGATGACGTCATAATCGGTTTTCATATGCTAATCCCGGTTGAAGGTTGTCTTGAAAAAGCTGAAGCGCGCGACGAAGTTAATCCAATCCGCCATTGTTATGAAATTAAACGCCCGACGGCTCAATCACATTACCGTTGCCGTGCCCGCAGGCGAGCACGATAAGGTCCGTGAGTTTTACGGCGGAGTGCTCGGCCTGGAGGAAATTCCGCGGCCCGAGGCGCTGAACAAAGTCTACGATCTGATGTGGTTCAAATTTCTCGACATCCTCCTTCATCTCGATTTCACACCGCCGTGGGTCAGGCCCTCGGAGAATCGCCATATTGCCATCGAGGTCGAGGACCTTCGCGCTGTGCGGCGTTATCTCGAAAGCAAGCATGTCGCCATTCGCGAAGCAGTGCCGATGCCAGACCGCGACCGCTTTTACCTGCTCGATCCGTTCGGCAATTACTTTGAGCTGCTCGAGATGAAGAAGTGATTTATTTTTTCGGCAGCACTTCATTCAGGCCGCGCCAAAGCGCTTCGACCATCTGAGTAATCTGATTTTCCGTGACACAATAAGGCGGCATCAGGACGAGCACATCGCCGACGGGTCGCGTGAGCAGGCCATGCGCCCGGGCGGCTTCGCAGACACGATGGCCGATGCGCTCGATGAAAGGAAACGGCTGCCGGGTTCTGAAATCGCGCACGATTTCGATCGCGCAAATGAGCCCTTCCTGTCGCACATCACCGACATGGGGATGATCCCAAAATCTCGTGATGCTTTTGGCCAGCGCTTGTTCGAGCGCGACGTTCTTTTGCAATATCTTCTCGGTCTCGAAAATTTTGAGATTCGCCAACGCCGCCGCACAACCGAGCGCATTACCGGTATAGCTGTGACCGTGAAAGAAAGTTTTCAGTTCGCCGAAGTCGCCCAGAAACGCATCGAAGATTTCCTGCGAAGCGAGCGTGGCGGCGACCGGAAGATAACCGCCACTCAGTCCCTTCGCCAACGCGACCACGTCGGGCATCACTTGCTCCTGCTGATAGGCGAACATTGCGCCGGTGCGTCCAAATCCGGTCATCACTTCATCAAGGACGAGCCAAACGCTGCGCTCTTTGCAGGCTGCCGCAGCTTTTTCGAGGTAGCCGTGAGGATGCATCGTCATGCCGGCTGCGCCCTGCACGCGCGGTTCCAAGACAAAAGCCGACGCAGCTTCGCCCAAATCATCCAACGCGCTGGTGAGTTCGTCCACACACTCCCACTCGCACTTCCGCGAAGCGCGCGCGTCGCTTCCACGCACCGGCTCCGCGCGATTATAAGGACAGCGATAGCAGGCCGGGCTCATCACCTCACGGGTCTCAAAAAGCAGCGGCTGATATGCTGCGTGAAAGACCGCGCTGTGGCCTGCACTCATCGCACCAACGGTGTCGCCATGGTAACCATTCGCTAGCGAGACGAACATTGTCCGCGATTTTTCGCCCCGCTGAATTCGTGCCTGGTAAACCATCTTCAGGGCCGCTTCCATCGCCGTCGAGCCGTCGTCCGAGAAGAAAACCTTCGCGCTCTTCATTTGCGTCCTCTCAACCAATTCACGAGCGAGACGGACGCTCACATCGTTGGTCAGGCCCAAAAAGGAACTATGCGCGATGCGGTCAAGTTGGTCCCGGATCGCCTGGTCGATTTCCGGGCGACGATGGCCATGAAGATTAGTCCAGATCGACGAATTACCATCGAGATATTCGCGGCCGTCCTCGGCCTTTAGAACCGCGCCATTCCCTTCGACGATTACGATTGGCTCATGGCCTGGCGCGTTCCAATCGCGCATTTGCGTGAAAGGATGCCAGACATAATCGCGATCCAGTTCGGCGGAAGTCATGCGTAATTTTGTCGTAATTTATTTAAATAAACGACGTATTTTCGAGGCTTGCCTCGCGCCTGCCGCTTGCCATAACTTCTCGATGCGCTGGACGCTTCCCATCCTCGCACTTCTACTGCTCACGCGTTGCGGTGGTATGTCCGACTATAGTCCTGATACTGGTTCCAGTAGCAGTCTGCAGGGCGACCAAGGCGGCGCTGGCGTCCAAGCCCCGATTTGGTCGGACGATCCGAACAAGAAAACGATCACCAATCAGGGCGCCTCTCCTTAGCCTGCGGAAAAAGAGCGATTCTTAAAAAGACGCATCCTTTGCAGGGCCGGAACCGTATCTAAACCAGGACCTGTTGGATAAATGGTGTTATTCTGGAATAAATCCGAAACTCCGTCGTCCAACAGGGTAACAGCTTTGCCGGGCGGGTGCCTGGTGGAAGAACAAAAACCGCAGAAAATTAAGAAAGATACCTATGAAAAATCCACGACTCCTCCAAACCACGCTTGCCACCGTTGCCTTGACCGGATTGATGGCGGGTTCGGCCGTTCGTTTGCACGCCTCGACGACGGGCACATCCTCCTCCGGCCCCTCGATCAGCAACGGCCAGCTCGCTGATGACTCCTCGGCTGGAAAGCACAGCTGCAAAGGCCAGAATTCCTGCAAGGGCCAGGGCGGCTGTAAGACCGGTGATGCCGGTTGCAAAGGCCAGAACACCTGCAAGGGCAAGGGCGGCTGCAAGACCAACGGCACGACCTAATCGTCACTTCCGTCTAGCATTGGGCGAGGGGCTGGAACTTATTAGACCGGCCCCTCGTTTGACCTTTCATCTCTTTCATGGCCGCGAATCGCTTCAATAATTTCACCAATTACGGAATTGGCATCGGTCTCCGGGTGCCTCACTACCAGCATATCTTGTCGCAAAAGCCGACCGTCGACTGGTTCGAAATCATTTCCGAAAACTTTATGGTCGACGCGGGCCGTCCGCTGAAGGTCCTCGACCAAATTCTCGAACAATATCGCGTCGTGCAGCACGGCGTCGCCATGTACCTTGGTTCCACCGACGGCGTCGATCGCGAGCATCTCCGCAAACTCAAGCGACTCGTCAAACGGACGAATACACCCTGGCTTTCCGATCACCTCTGCTGGGGCAGCGTCGATGGCCGCTACACGCATGATCTTCTTCCGCTCCCCTACACTTTCGCCGCCGCAACGCACGTGTCGCAACGCATTCGCGAAGTGCGCGATTACCTCGAAGTCCCCATCCTGGTCGAAAATGTCAGCAGCTATGCCGAGTTTCACGCCTCGGAAATGACCGAATGGGAGTTCCTGAGCGAAGTGGTTGAAAAAGCCGACGCCGGCATCCTGCTCGACGTGAATAATATCTATGTCTCGTCGCAAAATCACAATTTCAATCCCTACGATTATCTCAACCACATCCCGCACGATCGCGTGGGGCAGATCCACATCGCGGGCCACTCGAAGTTCGAGAAATATATTCTCGATACTCACGATCATCCTGTACTCGATCCGGTGTGGAAAATGTACGCTCACGCGACCAAGCTTACCGGACCGACCGCGACGCTGCTGGAATGGGACGACCGGATTCCGTCCTTCGACGAGGTGCATCGCGAAGCGTTAAAGGCCGGAAAATTCTGCAAAGATTTAATCAACGGTGCTCCCGACGGCAATAAAGCCTCGACGAAAACCGCTGCGACAACTCCGGCCTGAATATGAGTACCAAACCCGTCGGCCCCGGAACGAATTTGCGCGCCATTCAGCGTGCTTTCGCCGAGGGCGTTACGCGCCCGTTGACCGCGGATCATCAGATGCAGCAGAAATGGACCGACGGCAAATCCGCTCAAGAGGTGGCGGGCACCTTCATCAAGCCCAACGACCGTCTGAGCTCGTTTGAACGGCTCGAGATTTACAACAAGCAATACTGGTTCCGTCTGCTCGATAGCCTCTACGAAGATTTCCCTGGCCTGCGAACGGTCATCGGCGAGAACCGCTTTCATGATCTGTCTGTCGCCTATCTCATGAAATATCCGTCGCGGTCCTTTTCGCTGCGCGACCTCGGTGATCGCCTGGAAAAATTTCTGGTCAGGGAGCCGCAATGGTTGGAGCCGCATTCCCGGTTGGCGCGCGACATTGTTCGCCTGGAATGGGCGCATATCATTGCCTTCGATGGCGCGGAGTTGCCTCCGCTCGATGTCGATTCGCTTCTCGGCAGCGGCAATCCGGCCGAGCTTCGTCTTGGAATTCAGCCTTATCTGACTTTTCTCGCCTGCGAATACCCGGTGGACAACTTTCTTCTGGCCGTGCGCCGGCGGGAAGAGCCGCGCGGTGAGGCGAGTAACGCGGTGACCGAGCGAATCCCGCGCAAGGCTCAGAAAAAACTGAAGTTTCCTAAGCCGGAGAAAATTTATCTCGCCGTCCATCGTCAGGAAAATTCGGTCTGGTACAAGCGGCTGGATCCGGAGGCCTATCTGATTTGCGCCGCCTTGCAAAAAGGCTTGCCGCTCCAAACCGCCTGTGAGCGCGCTTTTCGCCGCAAAAAGGCCGGGGAAAAATTTGGTGCAACACTCCAGGAATGGTTCGCCCAGTGGGCTTCGTTTGGTTGGTTCTGCCCTGTGGAATAAACTCGCGCCGCCCAACGTCGCACCCACATGTCCAAACCAAATTCCCTTTTTGCCGGCATCGCTTCTCTTTACGGCTTGCTCGTTGTCGCCGGCAATCATTTGCAATCGCCGCTGCTCTTCCTCATCCGCTATATCTGGGGGATTCAGCTCATGCAGGCCGGCTTCGGGAAGCTGCTGAATATCCAAACGCCGATCGATTACTTCACCCAACTCGGCATTCCGTTCCCGGTGGAAAACGCCTGGCTCGTCGGCTTCACCGAAACCTTTGGGGGCATGTTCCTGGCGCTCGGATTGCTGAGCCGATTGACCTGCATTCCGCTCATCATCAATTTCGTCGTGGCCTACGTCACCACGGAACAAAAATCGCTCGGTGAGCTCCTGCAATTAAACACCGACGACTTTTTCGCTGCCGCGCCCTTCCTCTTTCTCTTCGCCGCGATTATCGTCCTCGCCTTCGGCCCCGGCATTTTGTCCGTCGATTATCTCTTCGTCCGCTGGCGTCAGCGGCACAATATCGCGCTCGGCAAAAGGGAAGCTGCGCCTCTCGTTTAACTCGGTCGGAATCATCTTGTATGGTGGATCGTTAAATCTATATTAAAACTATTGACTAAGTATAAAAAGCGGCTAACACGCCTCAATGTACTTATCACGTCCCCTGCTTCGAGCCTCAATCCTCATTAATGCCCCTGCTCTCTTTTTGACAGGGTTCACATCCTCGACCCTTCTGGCTCAGCAGACCAATTCTCCTGTCCCGACCCAAGATCCCACCCTCATGGAACTAAAAGATGAAGTTCAGGCTCTTAGCCAAAAGGTGGACGATCTCGAAGGGCAGCAGAACAAAGACGAGAAGTTGTCGCAAGCCCAACGGTTCAAAAACGCGGTGAATGGTCCAACCATCTCCGCTGGTCCAAACGGCTTTTCCATTCAGTCCGCCGACCAGCAGTTCAAACTGCGTTTAGGTACGCTGCTCCAGGCCGACGATCGCGAATTCCTAAGTCCAGCCAACAGCGGCGGGTCCCCAGGCGACGGTTTCGAGCTAAGGCGCGCGCGTATCATCTTCGACGGCACGGTTTGGGGCGCGTATCAGTTCCGGATCGAACCCGAATTCGGGTCGCGCTTGGGAGGAGCCGGTGGCACCAGCAGCAGCACGGCGACCCTGGCTAATGCGAGTATGAATGTCGATTACTGGGAACAACTCCAGTTTCTCGCTGGCCGCTTCAAAGGTCCGGTCGGCTACGAGCGCTCGCAGTTGGTCGCGGACAATATCTGGATCGAAAACGGACTCACTCAAAATCTCACCACTCAATACACCCAGGGTTTCCTTGCTCACGGCGATATCGACCACAATCTCCTCTCTTACGGGGCCGGGGTTAATGAAGACGTGCGCGACAACGCCAACGGCGACTTTCAGGGATTCATCGATAATAACTACAATTTCATCGGCGATGTTTACCTGAATCCCTTTATCAACACCAAAAACAATTGGATCAAGGGATTCGGCTTTGGGGTTGCCGGCAGTGTCGGCAATCGCGGCGACGTGGGAACCGCAGCCAATGCGCCTCTGGCTTCTTATACTACGCCGGGTCAGACGAATATCCTGACCTACAATACCACGGCCGCAACCGGTAAAACTGTCACTGAATCCGAAGACGGGCCCAGTTACCGTTTGGCTCCGGTCGTCTATTATTACAACGGACCCTTCGGCGGTTATGCCGACTATGCCCTTTCGGACGTCCGCGCCTTGCGCACCGTCAGCGGCACCGGCGCCGGCAATGGCAGCCGCACGGCCACCCTACAGAATGAAGCCTGGCAAGTTGTCGGCTCTTATGTGCTGACCGGAGAAGACGCGAGCTATACCGGTGTGGTTCCCCGGACGAATCTGAGCTTCCACGATCATACCTGGGGCGCTTTTCAGGTCGTGGCCCGGTATGGACAAATGACCTTTGACAATAATTACTACACGTCCACCGGAGCAGCCACGGGCGTCGGCGGAGCCTTCGTCAGCCAGGGACCGAAAATCGTCACTGATATCGGGGTTGGCCTCAACTGGTACCTCAACACCAACGTCAAGGCCCAGATCCAATATGACAACGACTCCTACACCGGGGGCAGTTGGCCGGTCACGCCGCAGAACGAAGACCAGAACGTATTCCTGACCCAGTTGCAGCTTGCGTTCTAGCGTCCGCTAATATGAGCGGGAGCGAATAAAGTCAACGATCTCTAACTGCGTTCCCGCTTCAGTCATCCTGAGCTTGTCGAAGGATCAGTTCAGGGTGGCCCGGACAACTTGTTGTCCGGGCGCGCGAAGCGCGCAGGAAGCGGACGGAATTGATCCTGCCACGCGTGTGTGTGCGACAGGCTCAGATGACAAGAGGGTTACTCTTCGCGCTAGTTCTTCTCGGCCCGGCGGCGCTTGTTTTCGTCGAGGATTTTCTTGCGAAGGCGAAGCGCGGTCGGTGTGGCCTCCACGAACTCGTCGGGTCCGATGTATTCAAGGGCGCGCTCCAGGCTCATCTTGATCGGCGTGTCGAGCTGGATTCCCTTGCCGTCGCCTTGGGAACGCATGTTCGTGAGCGCTTTGGCCTTGCACGGATTGACCGCCATATCGTCGGGCCGCGAGTTCTCGCCGACCACCATGCCGGCATAAATCGCATCGCCGGGGCTGATGAAGAGGCGTCCGCGTTCCTGGATATTATTGATCGCAAAGCCAGTCGCGTCGCCGGCTTCCATGGAGACGAGCACGCCGTTTTGGCGCGTCGTGATTTCGCCCCGCTTCGGTCCGTATTCCTTGAAGAGATGGCTCATGATGCCTTCGCCACGGGTCAGATTGACGAGGTCCGTCTCAAAGCCGATCAAGCCACGGGTCGGGATGACGGCCTCGACCGAAACCGAGTTGGCGTGATGGTTCATGTGGGTGATTTCACCCTTGCGATTGGCGAGATTCTGCAGGATGTCGCCGAGCTTGTCCGCGGGCGTCTCGACGTAGAGCGTTTCGATTGGCTCAAGCACGTTGCCCTTGTCGTCCTTGTGGAAAATAACTTCGGGGCGCGAGACCATGACTTCAAATCCCTCGCGGCGCATCTGCTCGACCAAAATCGCGATCTGCATTTCGCCGCGCGCGCTGACGTCAAACACGCCGGCTGCATCGGTATCGGCGAGCATGATGCTGACGTTGGTGCGGGTTTCGCGGACGAGACGGTCTTTGATGTGACGCGCGGTGAGGAATTTTCCTTCACGTCCGGCCAGCGGAGAATCGTTGACCACGAACTGCATTTTGATCGTGGGCGGATCGATATCGACGAACGGAACCGCCTCGCGCTCCTCGGAGTCGGCGAGGGTTTCGCCGATGAAAATATCTTCGAACCCGGCGAGACCGACAATGTTGCCTGCGCTCGCTTCGTTGATTTCGATCTTGGCCAGGCCCGCGTGCGAAAGGAGCTTGGTGACCGTGCCCTTTTCCTTGCTCCCGTCCTTGTGGATACAAACGATCTTGTCTCCAACGGTGACCTTTCCGCCGGTGATTTTGCCGTAGGCAATCCGGCCCAGGTAGTCGCTGTAATCCAGATTGGAGACGAGCATTTCGAAGTGCTTGTCGCGATTGGCCGTGGGCGCGGGAATTTTCTCGAGGATCGCCTCGTAGAGAGCGGTCATGCCGGCGTTGCGCGTTTCGTCATCGAGATGGCCCTTCCATTCCTTGACCGCGAACCCCAGTTTGGCTGAAGCATAAATCGCGGTGAAATCGAGCTGCTCGTCCGTGGCGTGAAGTTCGAGGAAGAGCTCGAAAACCATATCGAGCACCTTGTGCGGGCGCGCATTTTCGCGGTCGATCTTGTTGATGACGACAATGGGCTTCGCGCCGACTTCGAGCGCCTTGCGCAGCACGAATTTCGTCTGCGCCTGGGGACCGTCAAACGCGTCGACGACGAGCAGCACGCCGTCGATCATCTTGAGGATGCGCTCCACTTCGCCGCCAAAATCGGCATGGCCGGGAGTGTCGACGATATTGACGTGATAATCCTTGTACTGGAACGCGGCGTTCTTGGCCTTGATTGTGATGCCTTTTTCGCGCTCGAGGTCCATCGAATCCATGACGCGCTCAACCACCGCCTGGTTGGAGCGAAAGGTGCCCGACTGGCGAAGCAGTTGATCCACGAGCGTGGTCTTGCCGTGGTCAACGTGGGCGATAATGGCGATGTTGCGAATCTTCTCGATGATTTCCATAAAATAAAGGGGGGAGGTGAGAAGCTAGCGGCTGTTGGAGGCAGAGACAAGGTGTTTCTCGTCATGCGTTGCACCGCAAGCTTATAGCTGCACCCATTTTATGAGACGAGCGCGCTACCAGTTGGGAATTACAATATTATGTCGTCGATAACAGCGTCGCGTCAGCGACTCTATTAAAGATCGTCATCCTGAGCTTGTCGAAGGACCTCTAATTATTTGCCTTCTCAGGTGGCGGCCCGGGCTACTTGTTGCCCGGGTTCGTGCGGAGTCATTCCGCGCGAACAGGAGGCCGCTGGAAAGTTTAAGGAACGGGCTACTTGCAAGCTGGTGCTGAGCAGCTACGGCGACAGATACGGCTCGTCCGGTTCTTGCGTCGGCGTAATCGTATCAACATCAATACTGGGCACAACATGGCCGAGCGTGGAGGGGAAATGGGCCGTGCCGACCACTTCCAGGTATTGCGTGTCTTTCCAGGTGCCGGAGGTGTTGCCGCTGAGTTCCACCGAAGCAGGCACCGCGTCGGCGGCGCAGCACCACATGATCCAGCGGACCAACTTGGGCGCGCCTCCCGCTTGCGCAACGAAAAGTCCGACGGTTCGCACCTTGCGTCCATCGAACGCTTTGATCTGCTCTGGCGACCGGCTCAGGGTGATCAGGTCAGTCACTTCGACCGGCACGGGCTGGTTGGGGTCGGCGGCGAGGGCGTCCTGCGCATTCTTCTGGCTGGCCGCATTCCAAGAGGGCATCGGCGCGGCGCCGTTGAGTCCGCGGGCGCTCGCCGTCGTGCTGGAGAGCGCGGTGGGCGAAAGAACTGAAGCGGCGACGATCGGAACGAGCAGGACCAGCCAGCGACCGAATTGACGCAGCCTTCCAGTTGGCGCGAGAGGAGGACCGCTTTCCGCTGTCGGTTGATAGAGCAGGACGTAGAGCACGCTGAGCACGGCGAGCAGGATCGCGGCGGTCAGCACATAAGTGCGGAACATCGGGCTAAGCAGGCGATTGATATGGCCGGTGGCGATGGTATGAAGCATGACCGTGGCCCACGCGCTCATCACGGCGGCGGGAGCGAAGAAGGAAATCTGGCGGGCGATCATTTGTGGGTTTAGCTTTTTTCAACAGGAAAACATGAAATCATGAAGAAGGCAGGGAGGAAATAGGTCAGAAAAGTCAAAATTCTGGTTTGCCTCTTTTCATGTATTTCATGATTTCATGTTTTCCTGTCAAATCTGGTTTCATTACAATCATGGTCTAAGGCAAATAGAACAACGTCAGGAAAATAGACAGAACGAACAATGCGATTGTGAGAAATGGCAGGGCCAGCAGTTAGATCGTGCGAAATGTTTTCCTATGATCGCGAAGCATTATGGTTTCAGCGAGTAGAGCAGTGTGAGAAAGAATGTAGCCGCAAGCGCCCGCAGCCACAAGCCGTGAACAAACCGGGCCTTGAAAGCGCTACGGTAAAGCCAGTAGAGCTTGAGATCGATCAGCGGGCCGGCGACCAGAAAGGCGATCTTAGCGGGAATGGAAAACGGCGCGAAGGCGGCGATGATGAAGGCGTCGGTGGTGCTGCAAAGACACAAAAGTTGAGCGAGAACGATGCCGGCGAGTGGACCGAGGATCAGGCTCTGTCCGATCGGCGCGAGGAGGTTGCGGTTAAACCCGGTGGAAAAAAGCGCCGCCGCCGCGGCGCCGATCACGAGAAAAAGCAATACGCCGGTAAAATCGCGAATCACCGCGCCTGTGAATTGTTGCAGGCCGCCCAGCGACTGGCCAGGCCGCGGCGTGAGGACGAGCCCGGGATTCGGCGTCATTTCGGGTTTCGTGCGGGCAGGTCCAATCAGAGTTTCGGCGCGCAACATATTCTCGGGCCGGAGCCGGACGAGCCAGAAGCCGAGGAAAAGCAGGACGAGAAAGCTAAAACTGCATCGCAGAACGACCATCAGCCACGGGTCCTGGTTGCGGAAGGCGAGGAAGGTGCTGAACATGGCCAGCGGATTGAGTCCCGGCGCGGCGAGCATGTAGACCGTGGCGATGGCGGGTGGCACGCCTTTACGGATGAGCCGTTGCACGATCGGCATGGCGCCGCATTCGCAAAGGGGAAAAATCAAACCGGCGCCGATGGCGGAAAAGACGCCCTGAGTTTTGGATCGCGGCAGCCAGTCCTTAATCAACCCCGCAGGCAAAAAGACATCGACCAGCCCGGAGATGATCGCGCCGAGCAGGAGAAACGGTGCGCCTTCCAGGACAATGGCAAAAAACGAAAGCGCGACATCAGGCCACGAAATGCCCGCGGCGGCGGGAGCGGATGGCAGATCGAAGGCGGCGAAAAACACAGCCTTGGATATCTAGTTCAGCTTGGCGGCGACGGGTTTGGTCATCGCATCGAGCAGCGGCACTGGAGGGACGACCGATGAGGGACCGGGATTATGGGTCCAATCGAACGCCTTTTTTTTCAGCGCATAGAGAAAGCCGACAAAGAGAATGCCGATGAAGGAGAACATCGAGTAGAAAATGCCGAGGCCGTGATGAAGCTGCTCGCGGTAGACGACGGCCCACGTGTACATGAAGACGACCTCGATATCGAACAGGATGAAAAGCATGGCGACGAGGTAGAACTTGATCGAAAAACGTGAGTGCGTCGGGCCGATCGGATCCTTGCCGCACTCGTAGGGCTGGTCCTTGGCGGCGGTACGGCGGCCGCGCTTGCCGATGATGACCGATGCGGCCAGCGTGGTGACGGCAAAGCCGAGGCCGAGCACGATTTGCAGGAAGACCGGGACGTAATCCTGAGGCACCTGGGGAGGCATGACGAAAGTGTATCGGTCTTTGCGGAGAGGGCAAGCCTCGGGAGACAGCAGGCGTTAATTCTGCCAGGTCTTGGGCAGCGGGACGTTTTTATGCCCGGCGTCGGGTTGCTGACCGGTCATGCCGTCCATCGTGATCAGCGTGGTTTTTATGTAGAGCTTCGGCACGGCAAAAAGGCTCAGGTTGCCATCGCGCGCTTTGGCTTCGAGAAATCGAAAGGCGTCTTTGTCGCTGTCGCCGCCCCAGGTGATCAGCAGGGGCGTGACTCCGCCTTTGGTGAGCGCGTCGTAAACCGGAAAGATGAAATCAGGGACGATCGTGCGGACCGGCACCAACGCCATCGGTTCGTTGATCGTCCGCAGATTCGCGACCGCAGCGTCGATCTTGGGCAAAACCCCCGCGTAGCACCACGCCTCCACATTTTCGCCGCTCACCGTGTCGCCGGTCCAACGTATGCAATCCAGACCCGCGATGCGCTTTTTTTCTCCGGTCGGATGCCAGACATAGCCGGAATCGTCTGCGCTGACTGACGAGGAGGAAATGTCGCCCGGCGCGTTGGTGGCGGGCACAGCCAGGTCGCCGTTGATTCCTTCATTGCCCAATTCCTGAAGACGGTCTTCGTAACGTTTCGATTTTTGGACGAGAGCGGCGACGTCGGGCCAGGAAAATTCCCAGTAGGTGTAATTGCCATGTTCCAGCCCGGTGAAGTATTGGGTTTGTGGATTATAGATGACGCTGTAACGGTCGTCCGGCTCGTCCACGCGCAGAAGGCCGGGACTCATGTTGACGACGACTTTGTGGTTCTCGCCGTCGGCCCTGAATTCGAAGGACACGACATCGATGAAGGCCGCAGCCGCTTTCGGCGGATTATCAGCATGAGCGGCAATGGCGCTGAGCAGCAGGACAACGGAGATCAGCATGCGCATGCCGAATGGTAATAATAAAGGGCGTGTCGACAAGCCGCGATGATTAAAACGATTGAGAAGCGTACGGAAAGCAATCTAACCCCTCCTCAAATCCTCATTCACTTGCTAGGGGCATTGCTGCTTTTCAATGCCCCTAGCAATAAAAATTGTAAAGCGATTTATACCGAAGAATATCAGAAAGGCGAGCTCCGAACACCGTTAAGTCGATTCCGTGAACGAAGGATCTTCGGGCCGTTGCTGCTTAAGCTTTCGTCGCTCGCCAAAAAGCGCGGTGCCGATCCGCACACAAGTGCTGCCTTCCTCGATGGCCACGACGAAATCGCCGCTCATGCCCATGGAAAGCTCCGGCAGACGCAGACCGGACTCCTTCTCGATTTGCTCGCGCAGCTTGCGCAGACCGGCGAAGTGCGGACGCGACTTCTCCGCATCAGGCGAGTAGGGCGCGATGGCCATCAGTCCGCGCAGGCAAAGGCGCGGAAGGGCGTTGATCGCTTCGGCCAGTTCCCGGGCGTGCTCGGGTGCGCAGCCGAACTTGGTGCTTTCGCCGGCGATATTGACCTGGAGCAAAACGTTCTGGATTTTGCCCAAGACCTCGGCGCGATGGTCGATCTCTTCGGCCAGTTCGGCGCGATCGAGCGAATCAATTGAATCGAAGAGGCGCACGGCATCCTTCGCCTTATTGCTTTGGAGATGGCCGATCAAATGCCATATCCCGCGACCAAGCGCATCGATTTTTTCCCGCGCTTCCTGCACTTTATTTTCGCCGAAATGGGTGATTCCCGCGCGCATCGCTTCCTGAATCGCCTCGACCGGCTGTGTTTTGCTGACGGCCAAAAGCTGAATTTCAGCGGGATCGCGACCCACTTTACGTGCGGAAAGAGCGATGGCCTCTTGGATTTGAGCAAGGCGGGAAGAAAAATCATCCATCAGCCCAGCTTATCCTAAAAAAGATTTTTTGTCATTCTTCCGAGAAGAGGCTTGACCTGTCATTAGTGATGCTTATATTACTTCGCGATGCAGGTTGAATCCTTTAAAGTGTTTCGTGATCTCGTTGAGTCGAGAAGCTTCAGCAAAGCCGCTTCGCTCAACTTCATCACGCAATCGGCGGTGAGCCAGCAGGTTCGCGCCATGGAAGAGCGTTTCCGGGTCCCGCTGATCGAGCGGAGCAACAAGCGTTTCGGCCTGACGCGCGAGGGCCAGCTCCTGTACGAAGCGAGCAAGGAAATCGTTTTTCAATTCGACTCGCTCCAGCATCAACTTTCCGAAATGCGCAACATCGTCTCGGGCAACATCCGTTTGAGCACGGTGTACAGCATCGGGTTGCACGAACTGCCGCCTTACCTCAAAAAGTTCCTGCGCGAATTTCCGAGCGTGAACGTCCATGTCGAATACCGGCGCTCAAACCAAGTTTATGACGAAGTAAGCGAGGGCACGAGCGATCTCGGGCTGGTCGCATTCCCGGTCCATAAGAAAACCCTGAAGGTCGAGCCATTCCGCAAAGACCGGCTGGTGCTGATTTGTGTGCCCTCACATGAACTGGCGAAAGTCGGCGAGATCGACGTGGAGAAGATTAAGAAGGAAAAATTCATTGGGTTCGAACCGGACATTCCCACCCGCAAGGCCGTCGACAAAATTTTCCGCGAAGCAGGCCTGGAAGTGAATCCCGTGATGGAATTCGACAACATCGAGACGGTTAAGCGCGCGGTGGAAATCGGCGCCGGAGTTTCGATTGTGCCGAGTGCGACGGTGGAACAGGAAGTGCGCGACGGCACGCTCGCCGCGGTCGAATTCAAGGGCAATCCCTATTACCGGCCGCTCGGAATTATCTATAAGGCCGGCCGGGTGCTTTCGCCGGCAATGAAGCGTTTTCTCAAGACCTTAAAAGAACCACCGGAGCCACCGGCCCTGGCCGCGGTCGACGAACCGATCAAGCAGGTCGCGTAAATTGGGGTTCTCGATATCGGTCGCCGGTCGACTCGCGTGCAACGCCTTCGGGAATGAATATCCCTCTCGCCAGAAAAGCCTCCCGCAGTAAAGTGCATCATGGCCGGTTCTTATTTTCTCACCACCGCGATTGATTACGTCAACAGTGCTCCGCACCTCGGGCATGCCTACGAAAAAGTGCTGGCCGACTTCTTCGCGCGGCACCAGAAAAGTCTCGAGCGCGACGTGCTTTTCCTGACCGGCGTCGACGAGCATGGCCAAAAGGTGCAGCAGTCGGCGCAGCGGGAGGGAGTCGAGCCACAGCTTTTCGCCGACCGCATGAGCGCGCATTTTCAGCGCATGCACGAAAGCCTCGGCGTGGCCTCCTCGCATTTCGTCCGCACAACGGATGAAAACCATAAGACGGTTGTGCGCGAATGGCTGCAGCGGCTCCACGACAAGGGCGAAATCTTTTTTCAGGAACACGAAGGCTTTTACAGCGTGCGACAGGAACAGTTCGTCACGGAGAAGGACAAGGTGGACGGACAATGGCCGGAAATTTTTGGCGAGGTGATCGAAACCAGGGAACCGAATTATTACTTCCGGTTGGAACCTTATCGCGAGCGGCTCTTGAAATTCATCGACGAAAATCCCGAATGGATCGTGCCGGCTTTTCGCCGCAAGGAATTGCTTGGCGCGCTGGCCGAGCCGTTGGGCGACCTCTGCATTTCGCGTCCGAAATCGCGGCTGACCTGGGGCATTCCACTGCCGTTCAACGAAGATTACGTCACCTACGTCTGGTTCGATGCACTGGTGAATTATTATTCCTTCGCCTCAGTCAACGGAACGTTGCATTGGCCGCCCGACCTGCAGGTCATCGGCAAGGACATCCTCATTCCGGCCCACGGCGTCTACTGGCCGATCATGCTTTTGGCGCTCGGACTTGAATTGCCGAAGCACCTTCTTGTTCACGGATTCTGGACGAATAGCGGCGCGAAGATAAGCAAGTCGAACGCGAAGTCGCTGGTGGATCCCGTTCCCTATATCGAGAAATTTGGACCGGACGCGCTCCGCTATTTTGTCTTGCGCGAAATGGTCCTGGGTCAGGACGCCGATTTTTCCGACGAGCGATTCGAGACGCGGTACACTGGCGACCTCGGCAAGAAACTGGGCAACCTCGTCCAGCGCACGCTCTCGATGATCAATTCCTACCGTGCGGGCGTGGTTCCCAACTACGACGGATTTCATCTGACCGAAGCAGATGCCTCGCTTCGTTCCGATGCCGTGGTCGAAGAGTACAAGCGCGCGGTGGAACAATTCGCGCCGCATCTGGCCTTGCAAGCCGTGTGGGAATTTGTCGCGCAGGCGAACGAGTACATTGAGAAGACGGCACCCTTCAAGCTGGCGAAGGATCCGGCGCAGTCGAAACGGCTCGATGTCATCCTTGGTCTCCTGGCCGAAACTTTGCGCCGGCTCTCCGTGCTGGTGCAGGCGGCGCTGCCTTTTACCGCGGAAAAAATCCGCGCGCAACTTCAGCTCACGCCCGGCCCGGTCAGGTTGGAAGAAGCGCTGTTTGGTAATTCATTGCGAGGCCACACCGTGGGCAAGCCCAAGGTCCTTTTCCCTCCAATGGATGAGAAAGCCCCGGCCACGACGTAAGTCCCGGCCGTTCCTACCGTCATGACCTTGTTCGCTCTCACGTTGCCGCATGACGTGCGCCTGGAACTGCTCGGCTTTGTTCAGGGATTCTTCATTCTATTTGTACTCGTTAGTTTCATTTGTGTCGCGGGCTACACGATGAAAAAAATCCAGTCCGGCCGGCTTTTCGACCGCGAAAATCCTCCGCTTCCGATCTCGATGCAGTCGACATCCGGCTGGATTTTTGCCGCCTGCGTGCTGGGCCTGATTTACCTACAGTCTGTCCTTTACGCCATCGTGGTGCTCGTCGGAATGACGTTCGTGCTCGCCGAGAACAGGAGCACCTTGCGAACACAATTCGGCCTGGACCGCGTAAAACCAAGCAAGGCGGTGACATGGGGTCTGCTCGTCTTCGGCGCGGTGATGTTGGTGGAAACTCCGCTCCTGGAATTGTCGGCTTGGGGGTTGGACAAGCTGCAGATGGCCCATCCCGAGCAACAGGCCGTCGAGGCCTTCCGCGCGGAAAATCAATGGTCCGCGATTTTGTGGTTTATGATCCAGGCCGTGTTTCTGGCTCCGATCCTCGAAGAGCTTTTCTTTCGTGGTTTCCTTCTCACCTTCCTGAAAAATTTCACCTCAACCTGGCTTGCCATTTTTCTTAGCGCCGGAGTTTTTGCTTTTGCACATCTCAATCTCGGCATCGTCCTGCCACTCTGGTTTCTCGGCATCGTTCTCGGCATAGCTTACGAACATACCGGCTCGCTCGTTGTGCCGATAAGCGTCCACGCCTGCTTCAACCTGGCCACCGGCTTGAGCCTGCTCATGGACAAAGGCAATACCTCCTGATCATGTCATCGCGCTCGGCTAATTCACGCTTCGACTCGCTTGCCGCCTTGGGCGAGAATGGTCTTTTGCACCTGCTCACCGGACATTGGAAGACCGATTCCAGTCGCGTGCTGACCGGCGTGGGCGACGATTGCGCGGTGCTGCGCGGGGAGGGGAGAAGTCACTTTCTGCTCTTCAAAACCGATGCGGTCGTCGAGGGCGTTCATTTCAAAAAGAACGAGCGGCCCGAGTTCATTGGACGAAAAGCCCTGGCGCGCGCGCTGAGCGACCTCGCCGCCATGGGCGCTGCTCCGTTGGCGGCGGTGGTCACTCTCGGTGTGCCGCGGGAGGAATCGGTGCGCCGCCTGAGCGCGATTTACCGAGGCCTCGAAGCGGTGGCAAAAAAGTACGGCGTGAATCTCGTCGGCGGCGAAACCACGCGGGCACGGCAACTATTTATCAACGTCGCCCTGCTCGGTGAATGCCGCGGTTATCGCCCTGTCCTGCGATCGGGTGCCCGGGCCGGGGATTCCATTTTTGTCACGGGCCTGCTTGGCGCCACCCGGAAGCGGCACCACCTTGTTTTCGACCCGCGACTGGCAGAGGGGCAATGGTTGGCCCGGCACAAGATCGCGTCATCGCTCATCGACCTAAGTGACGGCCTTGGCGCCGATCTGCCGCGTCTCGCGGCCGCTTCCCATGTTTCGTTTCAGCTCGATCCGAAGGCCATTCCGCGGGCGCGCGGTGCGACCTTCGCGGCGGCGTTGAACGACGGCGAAGACTACGAATTACTCTTCACCACTAAACCGTCTTTTGCAGAAACTTTGAAAAAGAAGTGGCCATTCGTCACGCCGTTGCATTGTATTGGAGTCGTGGGGCCTCGCGACTCGAAGTCGCGGGCGCTCCCAATTGCTCATGGGTTTGACCATTTTAAACAGCGTTGAGGGCGCACAGGCATTCGGCGAAAATCTGGCGGCAGACCTTGTCGGCGGGGAAATCTTCGCCCTGCACGGGGTTCTCGGCGCGGGCAAGACGCAGCTCGCCAAGGGCATAGCGCGTGGTCTCGGCTTTCACGGCGACGTCACCAGTCCGACCTTCACCATCGTCCACGAATATCGCGGCGGACGCCTTCCCATGTACCACATCGATCTTTACCGCATCCAAAGCGAGAAAGAGGCGATCGACATCGGCCTCGAGGAATACCTGCCGGGCGACGGCGTCACCGTGATCGAATGGCCGGAACGAATCGCTTCGATCCTTCCGCCCGACACGCGGCACTGGGAACTTGAAGTGGTCAGTCTCACCGAACGGGTCATTCGCCAGAGGGAAGGGCCGGCCGTCTCTTAATTATATGCTCGATCTCGCCCTGGATACCTCCTCTTCGATCGGCAGCATCGCTCTTGGCAATGACAAGGTGGTCGTGCAGTCGATTGAGTTCAAGGGACCGCAACGCCATTCCGCCGCGCTCTTTCCCGCGCTGGTCCGGCTCGGCATTCCGCGGCTCAAGTTGCGCCGCATTATTGTTGGGATAGGTCCCGGCTCCTTCTCCGGCATTCGCGTCGCGTTGGCCGCGGCGCAGGGAATCGCATTGGTGCAGGGCGTTCCCGTAATCGGAATTTGCAGCGCCTTTTCCGTGGCCGCGCAACACAAGGAAGTCACCCGGCTCGGTGTCTTCGCCGATGCGAAGCGGCGCGAGGCCTTTTGCACCGTCTACCATAACGGCCAGTTGGAGAAGGAAACCTACCTGATTCCCATGGCCGAAATCGAAGAGCATGCGAGCAAGTTCACGCTGGCCGTGAGCGCGGAGCCGTTGCCTGGCATTCCCGTGCGGACCTATCCGCGCGCCCAGGATTTGCTGACCCTGCCCGACTCACTTTCCGGCTGGGTGACAGAGGAAAAGCTTGAGCCGATTTATCTTCGCGAGCCCGTAGCCGCGAAATAATTATCCGCTCCGTTTTTGCGATCTTCGCCATGAGTCCCTTAGCCCACCACCGCTGCTGGATCGAAGTCGATGGCCGCGCGCTGCGTCATAATTTCAAGATCTTGCGC
Source organism: uncultured Verrucomicrobiae bacterium (assembly GCA_963812985.1). Taxonomy (GTDB): domain Bacteria; phylum Verrucomicrobiota; class Verrucomicrobiia; order Methylacidiphilales; family UBA1321; genus JABDGH01. The sequence continues at coordinate 19,301 of CAWEXI010000005.1, read as the reverse complement.
AGCCTCCTTTCGCCCAAAACACGCCTTCTGGCTGTGGTCAAGGCGAACGCCTACGGGCATGGACTTGTTCCCCTCGCGCGGGAACTGGAAGTGATCGGGGCCGACTGGCTCGGCGTCGCCAACGTCGATGAGGGCGCCATCCTGCGCGCGGCGGGAGTGCGACTGCCGATCCTTTTATTGAGCGCGACTTTGCCGGAGGAAATGAAGGAAGCGGTGCAAAAAAAGCTGACGCTGACGCTTTCGTCGTACGAAGAAGCCAGGCGGCTTGATCGTGTCGCCCGGGGATTGCGCCGAAAGGCGGATGTTCATTTTAAAATCGACACTGGAATGGGTCGGCTCGGATGCTGGCACGCGAACGCGCGCACGGAATTGGAACTGATCCGGCGCCTGCCCGGCCTCGCGGTGAAGGGGCTATGCACCCATTTTGCCTCCGCCGACGACAATGCCGGGTTGACGCAAAGCCAATGGGATGCGATCTCGCCGTTCTTCGCCGAGAACAAGGACCTCCTGCGCCATGCCGCGAACAGTCCGGCGGTGACACGACGCTACGGCTTCGACGGCGACATGGTGCGCGTCGGGCTCGCTCTCTACGGCATCGCCCCGAATCCCGAGGACCAAGGCTTGGGTCTGCGGCCTATTTTGACTTGGAAAAGTCGCGTTACGCTGCTGCATGAAGTGGCGCGGGGCCGCACGGTGAGCTATGGCGCGACCTATCGCGTTCCCTCCGCACAACGGCAGGCCGTGGTTGCGATGGGCTACGGCGATGGTTACTTTCGTCTTCATTCCAACGCGAGTTATATGCTGGTGCGCGGAAAGCGTTGCCCCATTCGCGGCCGGGTGACCATGGACCAGATCATCTTGGACGTGACCCGCGTGCCCGGTTGCAGGATCGGGGATGAAGTGGTCGCGCTCGGCTCACAAGGCGACGAGGAAATTCACGCCCGCGAACTGGCGACCCAGGCGCATACCATCCCCTGGGAAATTTTAACCAACATCGGCGCCCGCGTGCCGAGAATTTATAAGCATTTTCGGAGTTAACTATACCTGTATTTATCTGATCAAACGATCGTATTCTGAATGATGGCCGATCCAGAGCCAGGTAACGTCATTGGCACTGACTTCCGCCAGCGCTCGGTAATGGTCGCCAACTCGAATGGACCATACTTTTTCCTCAAGGCATTTGAAATGAAGGGAAGGATGCCGGGGGTCTTTGAGCCAGTGTTGATAATTTTTGGTGGCTAACTCCTGCGTCGGTTTTGGCAAGGCATTGAGCAGTTGCTAGAACCGGCCTGAACACGTTGAATTCACGGGAACCGGCGCAAGGTGCCAGCGGTGCGTTCCTCATGAGCTTCCTCAATTACAAAATTAAGCTTACCGGCGCGTACGTCGCGGCGAATCTGCTCGTCCCATGGCTCCTCGTGAAACAAGTGGTACCATTGATCGAACTGGGCGAGATCCTCTTTGGCAAGGGTCTTTATGGCCGCTTCGATCTCCTGAATGCTCATGCAAGTAAGCTAGCGTAGCGGATTAATCCCGCAGGCTCCCGAATATCACGCCCCCGCCGTCGTACGCAGGCAGGGACGTGAAATGGTGGTAAATACTGCCGGGTGGAACGATCCACCGTGCAGCGGTTATGCCTCGGCCAGCCAGTCCCCCAACCGGAGGAAGGCGCGGATTTTCCGGCGTTCATACCGGCTTTGTTGCACCTTGGTGACGCGTTGATCCGTGAGGCGGAACGCGTTTTTGTGAGTTCGAACGAAGTCGACCATCGTGTCGGCTGTTTTCATCAGGACGTATTTCCTTTCTGGTTATTTTGTTCGAACCTTGATCTAGCCTAAACGATGCCAACTTGACTTAACAAAGCGGGCGTATCCGGCCGTGGCGCGTCCGGGAAGCCGTATTTTTTCGCCGAAGTTGCCCCGATTGCGAAGGTTGCGGCTTGAAGCATGCTTCAAGCGCGTCATAATAAAAACATCCCAAATTTATGGCCCTCCACACCCAGTTCGACTCCCTCCGTTCCACGACCACTCAGGCTGGTCAAAAAATAACATACTACTCGCTTCCCGCTCTCGAAGAAGCCGGGGTGGGGCCCATCTCCAAATTGCCCGTAAGCATCCGAATCGTGCTCGAGGCCGTGCTGCGCAACTTCGACGGGAAGCGCGTCAGCGAGAACGATATTCGCACGCTGGCCAACTGGAATGCCAAGGCGCCCGTTTCCGATGAAATTCCCTTCGTCGTGGCGCGCATCGTCCTGCAGGATTTTACCGGCGTCCCGCTGCTGGTCGATCTCGCCGCGATGCGCCATGCGGTGCAGAAACTCCATAAAAATCCCAAGCTGATCGAGCCACTCGTGCCTGTGGATCTCGTCGTCGATCACTCAGTGCAGGTCGATGTGGCTGGCTCGGCCGACGCGATGATCCGTAATCTCGAATTCGAGTTTTTCCGCAATCGCGAACGGTACGAATTTCTCAAGTGGGGACAACAGGCGTTCGAGACCTTCAAGGTCGTGCCACCCGGCATCGGCATCGTGCACCAGGTCAATCTCGAGTATCTGGCCAAGGGCGTTCTTTTCGCCACCATCGACGGCGAAACGGTTTATTATCCCGACACGCTGGTGGGCACCGATTCGCACACGACGATGATCAACGGCCTCGGCATCGTCGGCTGGGGCGTCGGCGGCATCGAAGCGGAAGCGGGCATGCTCGGCCAGCCGGTCTATTTCCTCACGCCGGAAGTCGTCGGCGTCCACATGACCGGCGCGCTACGCGAAGGCGTTACCGCGACCGATCTCGCGCTGCACGTCACCGAGATGCTCCGCAAGCAGAAGGTCGTGGGCAAGTTCGTCGAGTTTTATGGCCCCGGCGCGGCGTCGTTGTCGCTGCCCGACCGCGCGACCATCGCCAACATGGCGCCCGAATATGGCGCGACCATGGGTTACTTCCCGATCGATGCCGAATCGGTAAATTACCTCAAGGCGACGGGCCGCACCCCTGAACAAATCGACGCATTCGAGACCTACTTCAAGGCGCAAAAGCTCTTCGGCATTCCCACCAAGGCCGACGGGATTATTTACAGCACCGACCTTGAACTCAACCTCGCCGATGTTGCTCCCAGCGTGGCTGGACCAAAGCGTCCGCAGGACCGCATATCGCTGCCCAATCTGAAGTCGCAATTTCTCGGCGCGCTCGACAAGGCCGTGACCGAAAACGGCTTTGGCAAAAAAGAGGCCAGGGGTGCCCACGCGGTGGTGACCTTGAACGGATCGGCGCCTAAAACCGACGTCGACCTCAAGCACGGCAGCGTGCTTATCGCCGCGATCACGAGCTGCACCAACACGAGCAATCCCTCGGTCATGATTGCCGCCGGATTGGTCGCGAAAAAGGCGGTCGAGCGCGGCCTGAAGGTGAACCCCGCGGTGAAGACCTCGCTCGCGCCCGGTTCCCGCGTGGTAGCGGATTATTTCGACAAGACCGGCCTTACGCCCTATCTCGACAAGCTCGGTTTCCAGATTGTCGGTTATGGCTGCACGACCTGCATCGGCAATTCCGGGCCGCTCAACCCGGTCATCGATGAGGCGATCACCAAGAGCGATCTCGTCGCGGCCAGCGTCCTTTCCGGCAACCGCAACTTCGAGGCGCGCGTGCATCCGAGCATCAAGGCGAACTTCCTCATGTCGCCGCCGCTCGTCGTCGCCTTCGCCCTGGCCGGCCGGGTCGATATCGACCTCGACACCGAGCCGCTTGGCATCGATAAGGACGGCAAGCCCGTTTACCTCAAGGAAATCTGGCCCACGACGGAGGAAGTGAAAGCGCTAGCCGGCGCATCGGTCATGCCGGGAGTCTTCCGCAAAAACTACAGTAACTTTGCCGAGCAAAATCCGGCCTGGAACAACATCCCCGGCTCAACCGGCGAAACCTACGCGTGGGTCGAGTCGAGCACCTACATCCAGGAGCCGCCCTTCTTTGAAGACTTCTCCATGGAACCAGGCCACATCACCGAAATTGTCAACGCGCGGCCGCTCGGCATCTTCGGCGATTCGGTCACGACCGACCACATTTCGCCCGCCGGCAGCTTCAAGAAGAACTCTCCCGCCGGCGCTTACCTGCTCGAGCATGGTGTGCCGCCGGAGGAATTCAACAGCTACGGCGCGCGTCGTGGCAACGACCGCGTCATGACTCGCGGAACCTTCGCCAATGTCCGCATCAAGAATCTCATGGTGCCCGGCGTCGAGGGTGGCGTGACCAGGCATCAGCCGGACGGCGAGCAGATGAGCATTTACGACGCGGCGATGAAGTACCAGAAAGAAGGTACGCCGCTGGTCATCATCGCCGGGCAGGAATATGGCACGGGCAGTTCGCGCGACTGGGCGGCCAAGGGTACGCGCCTGCTCGGCGTCAAGGCGGTTGTCGCGCAGAGCTTCGAGCGCATCCACCGCAGCAATCTTGTCGGCATGGGTGTGCTGCCGCTCTGCTTCCAGGACGGCGTGAACGCGGCCAGCCTCAAGCTCGACGGCACCGAAATTTATTCGCTTCGCGGCCTGAGCGACGACATCAAGCCACGCCAGACCGTGAATCTCGAAATCAAGCGCGCCGACGGCAAAGTCGAACTCGTGCCGCTCGTCGTCCGCATAGATACCCCCATCGAGGTCGATTACTACCAGCACGGCGGGATTCTCCCCTACGTCCTGCGCCAGATCATCCGCAAGGCCGCCTGAGGTAGCCGCTGTCTCAGGTAGCCGCCGCTGTCCCTAGCGGCGGTGATTACCAGGTAGCCCGCGCTGGCTCCGTGCGGTGCTGCCTGTTGCGGGCGCGTCAGCGCCTCAATAAAAGCCGGTCATCCTGAGCTTGTCGAAGGACCTCTAACTATTTTCTCCGTCTTAACACCAGTGCAGTTACAAGACCTATAAGGAAAGCCATCGCGAGAAAAAGTAGGTCCATTTTATAATAATGGGCAAAACGTCCGGGGGCTTGATAACTAGGTATTCAAGACTCGGGAATGTTTCCAAGATCCCGCTCCAGTGAGAACGGCGGACGCGATGGACCACGAAGGGCGTCATAGACACCCGTAGAATCGTCGTGGATGTAAGCAAGAACGGCTGCAGCAAGAAGCACGAAGAAAAGAATTACTATTCGGCGCATGATGTTCTTACGCTGTGGCATTCGAGTCGCAAAATAGTACCAATAGAGCGTAGATGGCGTCACACCACGTGCACACGCCATCACGGCTGCCTACAAATACTCGCGCGGATCGGTGATGTGCCCGGTCAGCGCGCGACGCCGCCACGGTGTAGGGCGAGGCGAGGAACACCTTCGATTCCTTGTGGCCCATGCGGCCGGGGAAATTCCGGTTCGTCGCGGAGATGCAATTCATCGGCTTGTTCATGCGGCCGAACGTATCGACCGGGCCGCCGAGGCAGGCCGCGCACGAGGCGTTTTCCGTCATCTGCACGCCGGCCGATTCGAGGAGGCTCCAGACCGTCTTGTCGCCCATCTTCGTGGTCTGCAACTCGAAGACGACATCGGGCGTCGCGGGCACGCCGAAGGTATCGATCTTCACGCTGCGGCCCTTGAGGATTTCCGCGAAGGCGAGGAAGTCGGAGGTCTTGCCGCCGGTGCACGAGCCGATGTAGGCGCGGTCGAGCTGGATCTTGCCCAGCTCCTTGGCCAGCGCGCGATGGCCCGGATCGGGATGCTGCGCGACGGTCGGCTCCAGCTTGGAGAGATCGACCACGTCGTCGTAAACGAAGCTCTGGTCCTTGTCGAGCTCGACCGGCGTGTAGTCCGACTTCGTGCCGTTGCGCTTCGTCCGCTCGTTCACGTAGGCGAAGGTCTTCTCGTCCGCCGGGAAAACGCCGTTCTTGCCGCCCGCCTCGATCGCCATGTTCGCGATCGTCATGCGGTCGTCCATGGTCAGCGCATCGACGCCGGGGCCCTCGTACTGCATCGCGCGATAGGTCGCGCCGTCGAAGCCGATCTCGCCGATGACGTGCAGCACGACGTCCTTGGCCATCACGCCCTTGGGCAGCTTGCCCTCGAGGTAAAAGCGCATCGTCTGCGGCACCTTGATGAGCAGCTTGCCCGTGCCCATGATGAAGCCCGCGTCGGTGTTGCCGATGCCGGTGGCGAACATGTTGAACGCGCCCGCCATGCAGGTGTGGCTGTCGGTGCCGAAAAGGATTTCGCCGGGACGCGTGTGGCCCTTGGCCGGCAGCGCGGTGTGGCAGACGCCCGCGTAACGCGCGCCGAACTGCTTCTTGAGCTGGCCGCGCGAGGTGTCGAAAATCCAGTGGCCGTTCGGGTCGTCGATCACGTCGTAGAAATAGGGCAGGCCCTGCTCCTGCACGAAGGCGCGCAGGATGTCGACGTTGCGGTTGGAAAGCGAATCGGCGGTGAAGATGTAGTGGTCGGGGATGATGACGATCTTGTTCTTGTCCCAGACCTTGGCGGTCTTGCCGAACTCGCGCTTGAACACGCCGATCGTTCCCGGCCCGCACACATCGTGGGTCAGGAGCACATCGGTCTCCACCCAGACATTCTCGCCCGGGGCCACATGGGCCTTGCCGCTGGCGCGGGCGAGCAGCTTTTCAGTCAAAGTCATAAGGGGGACAGCCTAGCGCACTTTGCCGCTGCTTCACAATCGGAAGAATTGGGAGAGGAGGCAGGACCGAGTTACCAATTTTCAAAATGAAGTCCGTCATCCTGAGCGAGCCCTGAGCCTGTCGAAGGGGAAGTCGAAGGACCTGTTTCACAATAACGAAAGGAGACAACCAAACTGGCCGCCTTAAAGTATTCCATCAGTGGTAGCCGTTGCACTCCGTGCGACGGGGGCTCGTCAGCGCCTCATCGGCCATCCCGAAGGGATGGCAGCACCTTAGCCGGGGGTAAGACCTCGGATAGGTCGCCACCACCGGTTCCCACCGCCAACAGCGACAGACCCCGGCAGGGGTCGCACATCTTGACACCTCCGCCTTAAATGGCCTAATGGGCTTATTTTTTTAGACCACGCTCGCTATATAAGCCATATAGCGATACCGGCCTCACCAAAATTATGATTAGATAAGCGCATGACGACATCCTTACCCAGCCTACCGCCGCACCGCAAAGTGCGCGTCGATCTCGGCCCGCGTTCGTATGACGTGGTGATCGGGAGAGGATTGCTGCATAAATTAGGAGGGTTCTTTTCGAACAAGAAATCTCGAGGGCATGTCTTGTATCGTTAGCGATCCCGAGGTCAACAGATCGTATCTCGACAGAATTAGATCATCTCTGGATAACGCCTCTCAACCCTATCTGTACCAATTGGGTGTATCCAGGTGAGGTCAATAAATCCCTAAAAGATTACGGGTTAATCCTTGCGGACATGGCTGCCAATAAATTGCCCCGTTCCGGAATTATTATCGCTGCTCGGCGGCGGAGTCATCGGCGATCTCGCCGGGTTTCGTCGCGGCGACTTATCTGCGCGGCATCGATTTCGTCCAAGTTCCGACGACGCTGCTCGCCATGGTCGACAGCTCCGTCGGCGGCAAGACGGGCGTGAATTTGCCCGAGGGCAAAAATCTCGTCGGCGCGTTTCATCAGCCGAAGCTGGTCGTGGCCGATCTCGATACGCTGGCCACGTTGCCCGCGCGCGAATTTGCCGCGGGCATGGCCGAGGTGATCAAGTATGGCGCGATCCGCGACAAGGCGCTTTTCGATCGCGTGGCCGACGGGCGTGAAGCCGGACGACGCCGACCTGGACGAGATCGTGGAGAAATGCGTGTCGATCAAGGCGCGCATTGTCGAGCGCGACGAGTTCGAGACGAAGGGCGAACGCGCGCTGCTGAATTTCGGCCACACCATCGGCCACGCCATCGAGAAGGCGACCGGCTATAAGACCTACCTCCACGGCGAGGCGATCTCCCTCGGCATGCGCGCGGCGGCGTGGCTTTCGCGGCGGGAAGCCGGGCTCTCGCAGGAGGACGCCCGCGATCTCGAGGTCGCCCTGATCGCCAATCAATCTGCCGGTCGTGCTCGAGCCAGAAGGTCGACTCGCAGGCGATCCTCGCCGCGCTCGGCAACGACAAGAAAGTCGCCGCCGACGGCGCCAATCGCTGGGTCCTGCTGACCAAATTGGGCGAAGCCGAAAGCGGCCGGGTTATTTCTCCCGAACTAGTCGCACAGGCCGTGGAATATCTGCGAACGCATCCCGACGATCTATGAATATGCTCGATCTCTTCTTCGTCCTCGTTCCCAAACTCCATTTGGGAACGAGAGCCAAGGAAACCGAGAATAGTTAGAGATTCTTCGACCAGCTCAGGATGACAAATTTTTATTAAAATGACCGAATCCGAAGCCTATTTCATCCTCAACCTGCTCTCGGGCATCGGGCCGGTGCGGGCGAAGCGGCTGCGCGAGCGGTTTGGGTCGCTGGACCTGGCGCTGACGGCGCGCGGGGCGGATTTGCGCTCGGTGGAGGGCATCGGGCCGGAACTGGTGGAGAAGCTGGTCTCGTGGAAAGAGACGACCGATGCGGAAAAGGAGCGCAAATGGGCCGAGGAACTGGGCCTGACCATCGTCACGCATGGCGGACGAGGCCTATCCCGGCGAGCCTGAGCGAAATCTACGATCCGCCGCTGGTGCTCTATATCAAGGGCAAGATTCCGGAGACCTGGCCGCGCGGCGTCGCGGTGGTCGGCTCGCGCGAGACGAGCCACTACGGCCTCGAGACGGCGAAGAAGCTTGGCTACCAGCTCGCCTACGCGGGCGTGCCGGTGATTTCCGGCCTGGCGCGCGGCATCGACACGGCGGCGCATCTCGGCGCGCTGGCGGCGAAGGGGACGACCTGGGCCGTGCTCGGTTGCGGGCTCGACAAGATGTATCCGCCGGAAAACGACGCGCTCGCGGCGAAGATCGTCGAGTCGGGCGGCTGCCTCATCAGCGAACTGCCGCTCGGCACCGTCGCCGGACAAGCGCACTTTTCCCATGCGCAACCGGATCGTCAGCGGGCTGAGCTTCGGCGTGCTGGTGATCGAGGCGGGCCGGCAAAGCGGCGCGCTGATCACGGCGCGGCAGGCGCTCGACCAGGGGCGGCAGGTCTTCGCCGTGCCGGGGCGGATCGACAATCCGCTGGCGCAGGGCTGCCACCAGCTGATCAAGGACGGCGCGAAGCTGGTCGAGGGCGTGGAGGACATCCTCGGCCGAACTCGAATTCCTCATTCCCGCGCGAAAGCGTCGCCACGCCGCGCCCGCTGCCGGCCAACCTGACCGGCGACGAGGAAAAAGTTTACGCCGCGATCGAGCTCGACGAGACGCCGATCGATTCGATCACGCAAGCGACCGGCCTGCCCTCGGGCACGGTCTCCTCGACGCTGCTGCGCCTGGAGATGAGGAAGCTGGTGCGGCAGTTGCCCGGGAAAGTTTTTGTGCGGACCTCCTGATTGCGGCAAATGATGTTTACAGTTCATAGCGACTTTCGCTAGGCAAGTCGCTTCAATTATAGTTAAACTATTTGTCGAACGCTGAAGCAGCCGGCTATGACGCGACAGGTCATGCGATCCTGACTCTTCGCCAGCTTCAAGAGCACGAAGCGGCCAGATCGCTGGTGGAATATGCGCTGATTCTCGCCGTTCATTTCCGTGCTCTCGGTCGTGGTTTCATGAGCTCCTGGGCGTGCAGATTCGGGGCATTTATCTATCCGATTATCAGCGCGCTTGCCGCCGTGCGGGCAGCGATCTGATAACGCGCTTTCGGCGGCTCAGTTCGGGCTCGCTCAAAAAACCGGGTTGCCAATAGGAGGGCGCGTCTTCTACGTTGCTCCGCTTGGAATAAAGCGGCTGGAGTCGTCCAGCCGCCGGACAATCAGGTTGTCCGCATTCATAAGTCGTTATGTCAAAATCTCTTATCATTGCAGAAAAGCCGAGCGTCGCCGGCGATATCGCCAAGGCGCTGGGCGGATTCAAGAAGGTCACCGACGGCAACGAGTCCTATTACGAGAGCGACGACTACGTGCTTTCCTCCGCCGTTGGGCATCTGGTCGAGCTTTGTCTGCCGGGCGAATTGGACAAGAAAAAGGGGAAGTGGAGCTTCGCCAATCTGCCGGTCATTCCCGAAGAATTTGCGCTGAAGCCGATCGAACGGAGCGAGGGCCGGCTGCGGCTGCTGAAGAAGCTGATGAAGCGCGCCGACGTGACCAGCCTGATCAATGCGTGCGACGCGGGCCGCGAGGGCGAACTGATTTTCCGCTACATCGTGAAGCTGGCGGCGTGCAAGAAGCCGATCGAGCGGCTCTGGCTGCAATCGATGACGCCGGCGTCGATCCGCGACGGCTTCGCCCATCTGCGGCCCGGCTCGGAACTCGAACCGCTGGCCAGCGCGGCGGTCTGCCGTTCGGAAAGCGACTGGCTGGTCGGCATCAACGGCACGCGCGCGCTGACGGCTTTCAATTCCCGCAACGGCGGTTTTCAACTGACGCCGGTGGGCCGCGTGCAGACGCCGACGCTCGCCATCGTGGTCGAGCGCGACCAGAAGATTAAGAGCTTCGTGCCGAAGGGCTATTGGGAAGTCCACGCGACCTTCGGCGCCAAGGCGGGCACTTATCCCGGGCCGCTGGTTCAAGGAGGATTTTGCCAAGGACGAGGACGAATCCCGATGCCAAGGCCGAGCGGCTTTGGACCGAGGCCGAGGCGCGCGCCATCGAGGAAAAATGCCGCGGCAAGACGGGCATCGTCACCGAGGAAAAGAAGCCCGCGTCGCAGCTTTCGCCGCTGCTTTACGACCTGACCACGCTGCAGCGCGAGGCCAACGGCCGGCTGGGCCTCTCCGCCAAGCGGCACGCTGCAAATCGCGCAGCGGCTTTACGAGCATCACAAGGTGCTGACCTATCCGCGAACCGATTCGCGCGCGTTGCCGGAGGATTACATCGACACGGTGAAGCAGGTTCTGCGCAATCTGCAGGGCAGCCACCTCGGCACGTTCGCCTCGAAGATTTTGCAGGAAGGCTGGGTCAAGCCGAACAAGCGCATCTTCAACAACGCGAAGATTTCCGACCACTTCGCCATCACCCCGACGCTCGAATCGCCGGACAAGCTCGATGACATCGAGCGCAAGGTTTACGACATGGTGGCGAAGCGCTTCCTCTCCGTTTTTTATCCGGCGGCGCAATTCGAAGTGACGACGCGCATCACGCGCGTGGAGGGCGAGCCGTTCAAGACCGAGGGCAAGATTCTGCGTCTTCCCCGGCTGGCTCGAAATTTACGGCCGCGAGGAACAGGACGCGGACGATCAGCCCGCGCTGGTGCCGGTGCAGGAAAACGAGACGGTGAAGACGCGAGGAGATCGAGGTCAAGGGCCTCGAGACGCGGCCCCCGGCGCGGTTCACGGAAGCGACGCTGCTCAGCGCGATGGAAGGCGCGGGCAAGCTGATCGAGGACGAGGAATTGCGCGAGGCGATGGCGGCGAAGGGCCTCGGCACGCCGGCGACGCGCGCGGCGACGATCGAAGGCTTGCTCGCGGAGGAATATCTGCGCCGCGAAGGCCGCGAGATCAGCTCGACGCCCGAAGGCCTCGGCGCTGATGGAGCTGCTGCACGCCGTCGACATTCCCGGCGCTGGCCTCGCCCGAAATGACCGGCGAGTGGGAGTACAAGCTCAAGCAGATGGAGCGCGGCGAACTGGCGCGCAGCCGGTTCATGGAGGAGATCGTCGGGCTGACGCAGACGATCGTCGAGAAGGCGAAGAATTTCGAGGAGTCGGGCTTCGAGGCGAAGCCGCTCGGCTTCAACGCGCCCGAACGGCAAGCCGATGGTCGAGACGCTGCGCAATTACCAGACCGACGACGGCTCGATCACGCTGCGCAAGGTCGTGGCGGGACGTTTGCTCGAGCCGCTCGAGGCGAAGGAGCTGCTGGAGAAGCGGCTGATCGGGCCGCTGCAGGGTTTTCGCAGCAAGGCGGGCTGGCCCTTTGCCGCCGCGCTGAAACTGAACGATGCGGGCGAGACCGAATTTGTCTTCGACAACGCGCCGGTGAACGCCGACGGCACGACGCTCGATGTCGACACGCAGGAGCCGATCGGCAAATGTCCGGTTTGCGGCGGCCGCGTTTTTGAGACGATGATGTCCTACGCGTGCGAGAATACTTTTGGCGAGGCGCCGACCTGCAAGATGAAGATCGGCAAGAAAATCCTGCTGCAGGACATCGACCGCGCGCAGGTGGAGAAGCTGCTCACGCAAAAGAAGACCGATCTGCTGCGCGGCTTTGTTTCGCATGCGGACGCGGCGCAAGTTTTCGGCCTATCTCGTCATGGCGGCGGACGGCAAGACGACGTTCGAGTTCGAGCCGCGGGCCGAGGGCGCGAAGAGCCGGAAGCCGTTCGTGAAAAAGGATGCGGCGCCGGAAGTGAACGGACACGCGGACGGCAGGTCGGTGGTGCCGAAGAATGTCATCAAAGCCAAGGGCGGAGCGCGCAAACGCGCGGCGAAGAAGGGCGAGTAGCACTCGGGTAACCGTCGTATCCTTGCGACGGATTCATAGGAGGAGATTCTCGACCTGCACTTGCGGCTTCCTGCGCGTTCGAAATGGGTTCTCGCGCGCCCGGACAACAAGTAGTCCGGGCTACCCGAAGCAGCTACTGACTCATGGGCGCGGCATTGGTGGTGGCGTCAGGCGCATTTGTGGTCGACGGAGCGGGCGTGCTGTTGGTGGTGGCGTCAGGAGCGTTGACAGGTGCTGGCGTGGCGCTGTTTATTGAGGTGGGGGCGCTGTTCGTTGCCTGATCGGGGGAGTTTACGGGCGGAGGAATGGTGGTTGGAACGTTTGTGGTTTGATCGGGCGCGCCAGGTGATGTCGTGCTTTCGTCGGTGTTGGTGGAAGGTGTCGGGATGACAAGCTGCCCGTTGAGTTGTTGCTCCTTCACGGCCTTGAGAATGGCCGGTAGAAATGACATGTAAGCGGCAAGGGCGGCGATGCTCAGTACGGTCATGATGTAGCCGATGACGAGTCCCGCGAGTGCGAGTCCACGGCCGGGTCGAGCCGGGTGCTTTTTGATATCGCCGAGCGCAAGATGGCCAAGAATGATGGCCGGGATGGCGGCGAAAAGTCCGCAAAGCAGGGTGAGGCATCCGCAAACCAGGGACCAGATGGCGAGAGGGGAGGTCGATTCGGTCGTTGTGGTGACAGAATGAATTACAGGCGCTCCGGGAGTAGGCGGCGGCGGAACGGGCGGAGTGGCACCTCCGGCGAGAGCGGTTTGACCCAGCGGCAGCCAAGTGACCTGGCCCTCCCACCAGACGTAGTCTTGCAAGGAGATGGCGCCGGAGGTGAGCTGAGCCCTGATTTCGGCTTCGGTGAAAGGGCCGAGCTGCTGATTGTTGCGATTGATGTAAATTTGCATGAGCAGGATGAATTCGTGTGTTAGCTGATTCCCAGCTTGGCGACCGGAAGTCAATGGTTAAAGCGAGTGGTACAAGGGGCGTTGGTCGGTTACCTTGCGGAGGACTGCTGTATGGACACGAATATCTTTGCTCTTTTCGAATTGGAGCCGGCTCCAGCCTTGGATGTGGCTGCGCTGAAGGAGCGCTTTGCGCGCGCCACGGCGGAGTCGCATCCGGACAAGTTTGCGCAGGCGCCGGAGACGGAACGGCAGGCGGTCGATGCGCGCTACGCGGCGCTGAATCAGGCTTACCAGACGCTGATCGATCCGCGCGCGCGGTTGCTGGCGCTCTATGAATTGACCAAGGGCGCAGAAGCCGCCGCGACATCCAGCGGATTCCGCCGGGCACGATGGATTTGTTCAAGGAGGTGGGCGAGATGTGCCGCGCGCTCGACGGATTTCTCGAGCGAAAGGGAGCCGCGACAGGTCGGCTGGAGAAGGCCGGGCTGATGAGCGAGGAGTTGGCGTTGCAGGATGCGCTGGCGGAAGTGCGGGTGAAGCTGGAGCAATTCGGCGCGACGGTGGATGTGGAGATCGCGGCGCTGGATGCGCGTTGGCGCGCGGGAGACAAGGACCTGACCGCGCTCGAGGCGGTCTACCGGAAATATTCGTATCTGGCGCGCTGGCGGCAGCAGCTCGAGGAGCGGGAGATCGCGTTGCTGACGGGGGAGTGAAGCGCTAGTTCAGTCGAGTCCCTTCAACTCATAGCTGGCGAGGGCTTCGCGCAGATCGACGCCGGGGCGGAGATGGATGGTCTGCCAGCCGAGTTGGACGGCGCCGAGGATGTTGGCTTCGAGGTCGTCGATGAAGAGCGCTTCGAGCGGATCGATGCCGCCGAGCGCGGTGAGCGCGGCTCTGGTAAATCGTCGGGATCGGGCTTCATCGCCTTGACCTGGTGCGAATAGATGCGCGCGCGGAAAAGCGAGAAGAACGAGTAGGTCGCCTCGGCGTAGAGCGATGTGCGCGTCGTTGGTGTTGGAGATGATGGCGAGCGGATAGTGGGGCGCGAGCAGCGCGGCGAGGGCGATGTGCTCGGGCAGCGGCGTGAAGATTTCGGTGAAGGCAGGCGCGCAGTTCCTTGGCGGTGCCCTTGTACTTGAGCAGCTTTTTGAGGTGGGAGAAGAACTTGGCCGAGGTGATCGTCGCCGCTTTCGTAGGCGAGGCCTAGCGGGTCCTCTTGGATGCAGCTGCGCCGATTTCCTCGGGAGTGAGCGGCGATTTCTGCGCCATGCGGTCGAGCATCGATTCCCAGTCGAAATCGAGCAGGACTTTGCCGAGGTCGAAGCAGACGGCGCTGATTTTCATGGAGAGGGAAGGCAGGACCAAATTATCAAATTTTCCGAATTAGCCGAATAAAAGGCAGGAGAATTTAGACGGAATTAACGGAATACGAATAAGAAGATGCGGAGTTTTAATAGGATTAAGATGATTTGAAGGGAATCTCTTCAAGCAATCCTCTTAATCTTATTGATCCTGTTAAAATGTCTTTGCCGCTTACAACTCGCGGCGGCCGGAGAGGGCGTAGCCGAGAGTGACGCTGTCGGCGTATTCGAGTCCGCCGCCGGCGGGCAGGCCCATGGCGAGGCGCGAGACTTTCACGCCGGCTTTCTTGAGGATGGGCGCGAGATAGAGCGCGGTGGTTTCGCCTTCGGCATCGGCGGCGAGGGCGAGGACGGCTTCCTTGGGCGGCGCTTCGGCGAGGCGCTGTTCCATTTTGGCGATGGAGAGGTCTTCGGGGCCGACGCTGGTCGAGGGGCGAGAGGCGTCCGCCGAGGACGTGATAGAGGCCGCGGAAGAAGTTCGATTTCTCGAGCTTGATGACGTCGCTGGCCTGCTCGACGACGCACCAGAGCGTTTGGTCGCGCTGCGGATTGGCGCAGATGGAGCAGAGCGAATCGGCGCCCTGGGCGTAGAAGCCGCAATGGCGGCACGGATGGATTTCGGCGCGCGCGGCGGTGAGCGCGGCGGCGAGTCGTTCGCTGACTGTGGCGTCGGCCTGGAGAAGAAAGAGCGCGTGGCGCTCCGCGCTGCGCGGGCCGACGGAGGGGAGCTGGCGCAGGGCTTCGACGAGTTCGGTGAAGGCGGGCGGGTAGTCGGTCATGGAAATATTATATGGGTATCTGAGCAAGCGAGTTGTCTCGGCGCTGTCGAAGGATCTCTAACTATTCCGTCGGCGCGCTGGAAGAGCAAAATAATTAGAGGTCATTCGACAAGCTCAGGATGACAGGTTTTATAAAGTCGCTTTCGCGACGGGACAATACTTGCACCACGTTCTTTTATTAAGATGCTTGCCTGGCGGAACTGATCCTTCGACAAGCTCAGGATGACCGAGCGGTCACACCTTCAGCAACTCGGCTTCCTTGGCGGCGAGGCCTTTTTCGATTTCGGCGACGTACTGGTCGGTGAGTTTCTGGACTTCCTTTTCGGCGTCCTGCGAGCTGGTCTTCGGTGATCTCGCCCGCCTTCTGGATTTTCTTGATTTCGTCGATGGCGTGGCGGCGGTTGGCGCGGATGCTGACGCGGCCTTCCTCGGCCATTTTGCGCACGGCCTTGACGAGGTCCTGGCGGCGTTCCTCGGAAAGGGGCGGGATGGGCAGGCGGATGAGCTTGCCGTCGACCTGCGGCGTGATGCCGAGCTTCGATTCCTCGAGCGCCTTGCGGATGGCGTCGACGGTGGTGGCGTCCCACGGCTGGATGAGGATGAGGCGCGAATCGGGCGTGGTGACGGCGGCCATTTCCTTGAGGCGCATGTGGGTGCCGTAGGCCTCGACCATGATGTTGGTGACGAGGTCGGGCGAGGCTTTGCCGGTGCGGATGCCGCCGAATTCGGTCTGGATCACCTCCGTGCTTTTGATCATTTTTTCTTCCGCTTCGAGGAGAATGTCGTCTAGGGCCATAGGCAGAAGGTAAAAGGGAAAAGGTAAAAGGCAAAGGGGGCGGATCAAGATTTGTCCGTTATGGCCACCAACTCAGGAAATGAGCTGCGGATAGGCGTCGCGCCAGGCTTGCGGGACGCGCTGGGGACGGCCGCCGGGAAGTTGCACGGTGACCATGGTCTGGATGCAGCGGACGAAAATGAGGTCTGGCTTTTCGGCGCTAGGTGATTTCAAAGCGTATGAACAAGCGGACTTTTTCGAGGCGCGTAAGTTCGGCGGTGACGAGGAGTTTGTCGCCAAGGCGGGCGGGCTTGAGGTAGTCGATTTCGGTGCGGGCGACGACGGCGACGAGGCCGGTGCGGTTCATTTCCTCCAAGCGTCCAGCCGAGCGAGGCGGCGAGTTGCGAGCGCGCGATCTCGACCATGCGCAGGTAGGCGATGTTGTGGACCACTCCGCCGGCATCGGTGTCGAAGTAGTAGACTTCCAGCGGGACGGTGAGGCGGGGGATGGCGAGGAGTGGATTACTCATGAAGGGGAAACATAACCAAATTTCCAAATGTTCCCAATTAACGAAATTGGGGGGATGAGGGACAAGCCAGAAGATTATTTGCCGCAAAAGTACGCCGAGAACGCAAAGGTTCAAGGAGACGGGTTGCTAAACGAGACGGACTGAACTGATCCTTCGACAAGCTCAGGATGACGAAGAGTCAGATGTCCGCTTCGAAATTTCCTGTGCGCTTCGCGCACCCGGACAATAAGTAGTCCGCCACCCAAACTACGGACCTTACTCGCCAAATTCCTGGGTGAATTTTTTGACGATGGCTTTGAGGACCTTGAGCCGGGCGTACCATTTGAATTCGCCTTCGACCAGCGTCCATGGCGCGGTTTTGGTCGAGGTCTGGGCGAACATTTCCTCGGCGGCCTCGATGTGCTCCTTCCACTTCTTGCGATTGCGCCAGTCTTCCTCGCTGATTTTCCAGTGCTTGTAGGGATCGGCGGCGCGCTGTTCGAAGCGGCGCAACTGCTCCTCCTTGCTGATGTGGAGATAAAATTTGAGGAGGACGGCGCCGCCATCGACGAGGGTCTTTTCCATGGCGTTGATCTCGTCGTAGGCGCGGCGCCATTCCTTTTCGGTGCAGAAATCCTCGACGCGCTCGACGAGGACGCGGCCGTACCAGGAGCGGTCGAAGATGGCGATTTCGCCCTGGGCGGGCATCTTGGTCCAGAATCGCCAGAGGTAATGGTGGCGGTATTCCTCCTCGGTCGGCTTGACGATGGAGTAGACGCGCAGGACGCGCGGATCGAGCTTTTCGGTGATGCGCTTGATGACGCCGCCCTTGCCCGCGGCATCGGGGCCCTCGAAAACGAGGATGACGTTGCGCTTGCTCTCGAGAATCTTGCGCTGGAAATGGAGCAGGTTGAGTTGCAGCTCCTGGACGCGCTGCCGGTAGTCGGATTTGTCTTCGATTTGCTTGGTGAGATCGAGTTCGCTGAGCAAGCCGGGCATAATGGGCTGGAGGCTATGCGAAAAATCGGCGCGGGTCTCGTCGAAAACGAATTTTTTCCGTGAGGGAGGAAATCGGGTCGATTCAGTCGAACTTGAGGCGGCTTTTCATTTCGCGCAGGCGGTCTCGCTCGATCGATTGGGTCTGCACTTTGGTGTATTCGGCCCGATACTGATGTTGAAGGTATTGGCGGTAGTGCGAATTCGCGTAGGCGATGTCCTGCTTGAGGTCGTTGAGGTGGTGGGTCTCGATTTCCTCCGGTACGCATTCGACGATGAGGAATTTGCGGTCGACGAAGATGTGGCGCCAGCGGGGATGGCGGGCGATTTTCCGCGATTCGGCGAAATGCTTTTGCCAGAGCGGCGGCGGGGTCTGCGAAAGCCGGAGGTAAATGTAGCGCAGCGCGGGGTTGTTGGGCGACTCGACGGTGAGGTCGTCGTCCAGGCCGACAATTTTGATGTCGATGAAGTCGATGTCCATCTCATGGAAACAGTACGCGGGCAGAGCTTCAAAGCAATACTCAGTCGATAACACGGCCCGTCGCAGGAGAGCTACGGCTACCAGGGGAAGGGAGATTCTGAAGTCCACGCTACAAATGTTGATGGCCAAGCCTAAGGAACCAGCCGATTACGAACGCGGTCTGACGGCGATGAGCCGCGACTGCGAGAGACTGGAGCGTCTGCTGAATCGGACGCTGCAGACGGCGCGCGCGGAACAACGCATTGCCGATGGACATGCGGAAAGGGCGGCTGCGGTTGATCTGGCATCCACCTGCGAATCGGCGATTGCGCAGCTGGCGCAGAGCGCTGCGAGCAAAGAGATTCGCATTGATTTCAGCGCGACGGGCGAGGCGATGATGCGGGCCGAGTTCGCGGATCTCGAACTGATTTGGCTCAACCTTTTGGAGAATGCGATTCAATACAGTCCGCCCGCATCGGTGGTTGCCGTGAGCTGTCTTGTTGATTCGGGCGTGGCGACTGTTACCGTAGACGACCGCGGCTGCGGGATTGAAGCAGTCCACCTGGAGCGGATTTTCGAGCGCTTCTATCGCGCCGATTCTTCGCGTGCGCGATCGACGGGAGGATTCGGGCTGGGTCTGGCGATTTCAAAGTCGCTGGTCACTTTCTATGGTGGGGAAATCCGAGCCGAAAGCTCGCCAGGAAAAGGGACCCGCATCACGGTGACTTTTCCGCTGGGCTGAAGAGGCGCCGCTCAGTGCTGGGATGCGGGAAAGACCGCCGCGGAAAATGCAGGGATCAGCCGCTGAACATCGGGCTGATTTTTCTCCGGATCGTCGGGATAGTAGGCGAGGTGCAACGCGCCGTCGTCGAGAAGTTGGCGCATTTGTTTGGCGAGGACGCGTGTGTCGATGGGCTGTTTCGTGCGCCAGTCGACGGCCTGCAATTCAAATACGGTTCCGGCGGCGCCTCCCGGCGCGGCGGCTACGCGACGCTCCAGGGTATCCAGCCAGGCTTTGGGATTTTTGGCGTTTTCCATGGCGGGCCGACAATAATT
>CAWEXI010000004.1:0-61534 GCA_963812985.1 uncultured Verrucomicrobiae bacterium | reverse complement strand
GCGCCTAATCCCCTCTTGTCGACATTGAAGGCACTGATCGAATTGATGTCGTAATCATCGCCGTTGGTTTCTCCATTGTTATAGCTCCACACTTTGCCCTTGGCCCCGTAATAGACGACGCCCGCACCGCCCCAGCGGTAACTGATGCCGTTGATGTTCTGCATGTGGGCGTAGCTCTCGTGCGGCCCGCCGAAATCGTAATGGAAGACCGGACCGTAATCAGTGAAGAGCGCCGAGTGGATGTCGGGCTTGGTGCCCTCCTTGCCATTGGTGTCGATCCATTTCATCTCCGCCGCGAGCTGCGGATCGTCCCCGGCCAATTCGCCACAAAGCTTGAAAAAGTTCTTACGAGAAATCCCTGTCGCGATTCGATAACGGCGGAATGCGCGCCCTCAGGAGGGATCATTCGCACGCCATCATGCGGCGACATGAACGAATCGCGCATCCAGCGGATCAAGGTCAGAAGTTGGGGATTTTGGCCGAGCGAAGTCCCATCGTAGGCCTTAAGAGACTCCTGCGAGACCTGTAAGGCGCTAAAACACTGACCAACGTAACAAGCGATATTTTCCGTCCAGCGCCCACCCTTGGTGTTCAGTTCCGGCACGTCCTTGCGGTCGTACCTGTCGAGCCACTCGTTGTAATAGCTCATGAAGGAATCGCGCCACATCTTGGCGCGTGGATATTTTGGGAAAGTCGCGCAGGCGACAGGTATGGTCGCCTTCACGTCCATCACAAAATTCGGATGTCCCGACATCATACTGTGATGCGGTTGGTTCGCATCACCATCGCAGGAGTCTGCGAAAAACAACAGGATGTCCCGCATTTGGTTTCGCTGCTCTTGAGTCCATCGAAGCGCGGCTGACGGCGTAAGTCCCGAACCGGCTCGGCATCCCGCGGAACGAGACAGCCCCTGCTTCGGCGCTGAAGTCCCAATCGTCGTTGACCACCCATTGGAAGAAGCTCGATTTCGTCATGAATTTATCGACGTAATCATCGTAGGTCATTTTGATCAGCGGATGGCCCGGCTCGAAATCAGGCGCGTCGAAGGGCGCAGCCGACAGCGTCTCGGGCCAATCAACGGAACGATCCTTGTACGCGTTCAGGCTCCAGTCGGTGAGCTCGTTAAATAGCCGCACTTCGGGACCTGCCGCGGGCCCACGGGTGCCCGGCAGAATCGTGCGTTTCATTTCCGCCATCGGGATCAGTCCCAGAACCCAGAATCGCTTCGGACCGGCCAACCCGGCCATCAGGTATTTCTGGTCATCCTTACTGTAAAAGCGGAGATTTTCCACCGCGGCGCCACTGCTCCACAACGCGCGCTCGGCCGTTTGCCATTCGGTCAGCCGATCCAGGGAAATGAGCATCGCGTCGGTTCCCTGTTCCGAGTAAAACGCCGTCGCGTGCATGACGCCAAGCGCATTCGGCGTGAAGAGACCCAGGCAATAATTAAGCTTTCCCTCCGGCCCCGCCTTCAGGTCGTAGGCACCTGAATACGAGTCGTACCCGCCGTTGCTGGCCACGAGCCTCCGGTCAGGATCGAGACTGCCCTTGCCGTAATTGAGCTGCAAAAAGGCGTCGTCGTCCGCCGTAAAACCTTCCACCGCTTCGGCAATTCGCACCTGCGGCTCATTCGCGCGCAGTTCCAGCGTGACGGTATAACTCTTGCCGCCCTCCAGTTTGTAGGAAATCTGATACCGGGTGAAGAGCGGTCCGCTCTCCAGCATCTTGGCGTCCATCGAATCCACCTTCACCGTGTCGGGCGCCGCAAACGAACTCGCGGCCATCGCGGGTTGAGGCTGGGCCTTGCGGGCCAGACCCAGAATCGGTCCCGGAACTTGCGACAACGGTTTACCTCCCGCAAAATCCTGATGTCCGGCAGGCACGTTCACCAAAAGCAGACCGTTCCCCAGAATCGCCTCCTGTGCACTGGAACCAGCCTGGACCGTGGGAGGAACTGGCGCAGCCTCGGGAATGCCGGCCGTATCGAATCCCGAAACCAGACGAAATAACCGGGTCGCGCCGCGTGGCAGATCGGAGCGGAAATAGATCGTTCCGCCCGATATCTGGAATGGCACCACGCGCACCGTGGTATCGGTGAAGGCCAGCAGCTTGAGGCTCTCCGGCTTGGCGTCGGCGGGAAGCTCCACCGGATAGCTCAGCTGCTCCTCCGGGAAATCATAGATCTTCATCTTTTCCACCAACGTGAAGTCCTTCTTCCAGGTTGCGGCGGCGCTGGCGGGTAAAATCTTGTCGTGCAAGGCTTGGTCGATCTTTTGCTGCTGCAAGCGTGCCGCCATCTTTGCCTCGCCGTCAGGAATCATGATCTTCGCCACCGACGTGCCAGTAGCGTCAGGCAGGGAAATAACCTCCGTAAAAGGACCTGTTTTCGTGAGCGAAAGAAAGCCGACGCTATTCACGGAAAAGGGCGCGTTCATTTTCCCTGTTTGGAACGTATAATCTCCGGCCAAGAGATAGACGGTGCCGTTACCCGTTGCGCCTGCAGCTCTCGAAGGCCCGATTTTCCAACCGGAAGTCGCCGTCACAATTTGGAACGGCTGGCCCGCGATCGAAATTGTTGAACTACTCACCGAAATGCCTTGGCCAGGATTTTCGAGACTGACGAATCCCTTTTCATCCACGCTGAAGTTCACTTTGGCGCCCGCGCACGCAAGAACATGCTTTCCGTAAATCACCTTCAAATCCGTTGTTATGGAATTATTATCGGCGCTGTTCTCCGGGGTTGCCGTCGTCACTGGCGGCGAGGTGATCGGTAGTGAGTCTACGGTCACGGGAAAGGAAACATTCTTCACTGTGAGCTCGATTTTCACCGTCACAAATGAAACCGTGTTTGTTTTTAAATCGATCCGAAGGCCACTCGTCTTTTTGGGTGGTTCATTGTGCTGAAAGTGGATTTTTCCGTCGAGAACGCTAAAGCCAGAATCGAATCCACTCCCCACGATGCGGACGGTTTTGCCCTCCTGTGCCGTATACGCACCGCTGGTGTTGATACGATTGGCAGCCGGTTCTGCACCTATGACCGAATAACTTCCGAGCGCGTCGGCGGGCCACTCAACCTTGAATTGAAGGGCATCGGCTTGAGCCGAAAGCAAAGCCAATTCGAAGGACAGGATGCCGACCAGAAACAAAAATATTTTCATCGAGATATTGAAGGTCTCGGCTTCTATTTTGCCGTGATGTGAAATTCTTTGAAGCCATCGGCCTGCTTGATTTCGATCGGAAGCGAGAGCGCCCCATCTTGAACCTTTGCGGGCACTTCGTGTCCGTCGAAGGTCACCGTAAGACCCCCGGTGGAAAAGCCGGGAGGAAGATGAATGCGAAGTGTTCCGCCGCTTCGGCCCGCAACCCGGCCTTGAAGAGATTTCGAGTCCATCTGCTTGAGGCTCGCCCCAAAATCCCCATCATCGCGCGACAAACCGAGGCCGTTGAGATCAAGCTCCGCGCCTTCGAAAAGTGCCAGCTCTCCCGGGCGGGCGTAAGCGACCTTCCCCTTGAAGGTCAACGTATCTTGCTTCACGTTTTGAGGCTCGTCGGAAGCAATGACAAATTCCCCATCCGCGACGCGGGCTCCCGACGGGATGGCGGCGATGGCGATTTTTTCCGGCGCAACGATGTGGAACTGATCTCCTGGGCCGCCCTTCACTTCTTGAATGAAAGGCAGCGGACTGGTGCCCCGATAGGAGTCCACTTGGATCGGACCGGAACCGGGCGTACCGGGTTTAGCCCACGCTACCATGAAGTAGGGAGGAGCGTCCGACGCGTGAATATATTCATACCTCAGTGGATAAGTCTTTGCTTCCAGATCGATCTCTGATTTGGCCGGCCCCATGCCGTTAAAAACTTTCAGATCACCGAGGTACATCCGGACGGTATCTCCAGGCCGGAGTATTCTCCCGGCCCAGCCAGCTCGTGGTGAATTTGTAGTGGCCCGCCACAGGTACGATGAACCTCCGTGAGCACGTATCGAAAAGGTCTTGGGCAGACCGAGGGTTTTCACCACATCGGCGTGATCATTTGTGGAAAACGTTCATCGTATGGGAAACTTCTTAGCGGCTTTTTGAATTCTGTATCGCTGAACACCTGCCAGACCAGGCCGCTCGATTCATTGACCCAGTTGAACGCGCCAGGCCGCGCCGTCCTGCACATGGTCAAATATGGCAAGATAATCTCCGCGTACCATCACCACGCTTCGATACTTGTAGGGAGGAGGCACAATGCCGTGGAGGGCATGGGCCCGATAATATTGGGCAAAACCAAAATTATAGAGAACGCTATTGACCGGCGCGGCACCCAGGGAAACATTGCCCGGGCAGTGGAAAAGCGGAATCTTCGTCGATGTCGAATGCATCTCCAGCTCGTTTCCCTCTGGTTCCAACTCCAGACTTTTCCCTTGGCCGCATAATAAACCGCGCCGTTGCTCGCTCCCGTCCAACGGTAGCCGATGCCGTTGATTTGCAGGATTGGAGATAAGCCTCGTCCGGACCTCCGAAATCGTAACGCAGAACGGGACCGTAATCGGTAAACAGGGTGGATTGAATATCGGTCGGTTTCTTCCCTCTCCGACCGTTCGTGATCGCCCAAAGCCACTCTTCCGCCAATTGCGGCGCCGTGTCCCTGAGTAAGAGAGCCAGGGAATCGGGAGACCTTCATACCAGCGTCCACCTACGATCGTCGGCGACACGCGGCATGCGCGCCTTCGGGAGGAACAATGCGAGCGCCGTTCAGGCGGAAGGGAAGCCGGCATTCCATGTCCCACCGCATCCAATCGCGAACCGCGGGGCGATCGAGGATCTGGGTGCCGTCAAAGACGCTTGAGGCCCGTCGCCGCCATCAGAACCGCTTCCTGGCTTGCATAGTTGTAAGCAACGATACTCTCGGTAAAACGTCCGCCTTTCGCACCGGTGACATCGTCCTTTTTACGGACATAGCGGTCGAGATATTCGTTCCAGAAGCTCAGGTAGGTATCGCGCCAGCGGGCCGCGTGAGGATGCTTGGGGAAAAGTCCCGCATCGATGCCCAGGATTTGTTTGAACTCCGCCGCAAAATTTGGATGGCCGCCCAACATGCTGGACTGCGGCATGGCGGTATCGAGTTCCAAAAGGTAAGCATCGAAGACCAGCCAGGACCGAATCTGCAGATGTTCCTGCGGGCGTCCACTTGCAAAGTTCCGGCATAATCCACCGCTTGGGGCTGCGTCGACCAGCCCCAATGATTCGCGCCCAAGTCGCCCGAGACATCCCAGCCCACCTGCGCAAGATAGATAGTAATTAATGCCGAAATGCTTTCTCGAATTCCTCCGCCGTCATTTCTTGGGGTGGAATTGGGAAGCGAAAACGCCGACGTGGAACCTCTCCGGGAATTCAAAAATGAGGTCTTTGTACCGATCAAGGCTGAAATCATTGAGCTTGAGCAACAGCCGCACCTCGCGGACCACCGCCATAATTGAGAAAACCATCCATGGAACTGACGGCTTGCCAAGTTTTATCGGGAGGTCGCGGTATTTTCACGGTGTCACCGGCAGTGACACCCCGCACGATCATGTCAGAACGAGGAATCAGGCTGATGGCCCAATGGCGCTCCTGGCCGACAATTGCCGCACGCATAAATTTGTCGCCATCCTTGTCATAGAATTCCAGGTTGTCCGGAAGGCTGGTCGAGCTCCAAAGGGCACGCGTGCTTGTTTTCCAGTCGGGAAGACGCCATAGGGAAAAGAGAATGGCATTGGTTCCGTTGTCATTCCAAAACGCAATGGCCCGCGGAAGATTGATCGAATTCGGCGTATAGAGACCGACCTTGATGGGAAGTTCGCCTGTGGCGCTCAATCCTTGGTCGTAATCTCCACTGGCCCCCTGTTGAGGTCCTCCTTTGCTGTAACCTCCATTCGCCATCAAAAGCCGACCGTTGGGATCGATGCCCTCCTTGTAGGAAAACCGGAAGGCCAGGTGATCGGTAGGGCTAAAGCCATTTTCATATTCACTGATCCGGACATACGATTCGTTATACTGAACGGTCAGCTCGACGTAATACCAGCGGTCGCCGCTGAAGGTGTAAGTGATGGCATACTTAACGAACAGTGGGCCTTGCTCGATAACGCGGCCATTGATTTCCTGCACGACAAGATCGTTGAGGCCTTCCAACTTGCCCGCTCCCACCCATTTGCCTGACTCACGCGCCAAGGCAAGCAAGGGCGCAGGCGCGCTGGAAACGGACACATTCAGCTGTTGAGTTCCATCCGGCACCGTCACCTGAAGCTGGTTCGCGACGATTGCAAGCCGATTGCCGTCCATTTTTGTCAGTTCGATTGGCGTACCCTGCGCCTGTGGCACCTGACTGTTCTGAACAAGCGTAAAAGCCTTTTCGTCGCCTATTTTTAGGTCGGTTCGAAAATGAATCACGGCCTTGGTGAGCAATCCATTCGCTTCTTCCACGTTCGTTAACTGAAAAACGAGTGGGGTATTGCTCCCCTTCGCGAACAAGCGCAGATCCTCTTTCTTTACCGCGCCCCCTTTCAAGTCCAAGGGATAGCTCAGCAGCTCCTCTGGAAACTCGTAGATTCCAAGATAATCCTTCAGCCTGAATTCCTGAGACCAATCACCGCGGGACAGAGAGGCCAAAGAAAACAGGAGAAGAGCCATCAGAGAGATTCGAGAGGTAAAAGAGATCATTAATTGCAGTTTTCGATGGTTGAAGGTCGGTTAAAAAGATGATGGTCGAACCGATCCGTCTCATTGAACCTTCCAGATAATTATTAGTTGCTGAGGAGTTGGGAATAGCATGAACCATCTTCCATTCAACGGGAGCATACAGTTTTCATCTATGCCCCTTTCGAACGCAGATCGCATCAGGTGATAAAACGGAAATCGGGAATAGCTCCACTGGCGAGGACCTCATTCACCTCGTCCCACATTTGATCCTGGCACCTTCGGCATGTGTAGAGCCCCAGCAGCGAGTAAGTAAGAGTAAGTGTCGCCGGCGTGCGTTGGAGGCGCTTGCCCTGTACTTGGTCCACCAATCGCGCATAAATCGCTGCGACCTCCTTGCGTCGACCGTCATGCGTAAATAATCCGCCGTGGTTGGAGATATCATTGGCGGAAGGCATGTCGAACGTGGGCCAATTGATAAAGCCGTTGACGTGGGGAATAAGCGTTTGTACCAGGGCTTGGGTGTAATCGGCATGTTCCTTTTCACTGCGGTAAGGCAATTCGCCGATGAAGCGGGAGGCTCCTCCGCCATACCAGCCAAATTCCTGGAGGACAACGGGCTTGCCGTAAAATTCAAGGCGTGACATGCCGATGCAAGCATTCAGCCAATATTGCAAGGGTGCTCCGCCATCGAGCGGGTCCCCCCTTCCCCCCGGCGTCGCCTGCCAGGCGGGGTAGGGATGATGGGTCACGAAATCGAACAGGTCGTGCATTGCCCGGTTATGGAACCCATTCGCCAAAAAGAGATCCTGATCGGGCGAGAGCCAGGTATTATTTCCCTGAACGATCAAATGCTGTGGGCTGACGGCGCGAATGACATCGCATTGACGTTTGCACCAGGCATACCCACGCTCGTTGAGGTAACATCGAAAATCATAGGCACAGGGATCAAAGGGCCGTTCGACAAATTCCAAGAAACCGGGGACATCCGCAAAAGATGGGTAGTGCGCACCATAGGCTCGATTCATCGCATCCACACTGTGGTAGCGAACGCTCAAAAAATCCGGCCATCCCTCTTTGATCATCGATTCGATACGGACTTCGTCCGGACTTCCCGGAGCGACCATGTGAGGCTTCGACGAATAGAGCAGTTCGTTGCGCAGATCCCAGGCCCAAACTGCCGGATGCCCTGCATAATGACCGACAAACGCCTCCCAAAATGCACACGCCTCATCGAGCGCCCGTCCGCTGTCGGCCAGCCTTTCGACATCGAACCAGTCATTACCCCCAAGATAGCCGCCGACTGGCATGAGATAAATTCCATGCTTTTCCACAAGACTGATGAAGGTGTCCCAGTTCTTAAGTCCTGCGGCTTTTAGGCCTGTCTTCGGATCGAATACCTCGTTCACTCCGATCGCCTGGCGCAGGCAATTCAAACCTAATTCAGCCATCAGACCCAGGCGGCGATTACAATCCTCTTCATCAAAATGGCGGAAGAGAGTTCCCTCGCCTGGATGCTGATTATTGAGAATATTTCCACCCAGCGGCGTAATGAATTCACCGCTCCCTTCGAGCTCGAAATTCCAGCGATCTGCCGCAACACGAATTCGTCTCATCCGTGGGTTATAAAACGAACATCCTCCTTTCTCAAGGCTACTGGTCGATATCTACTTGCGAAGGCTTAACTGGTCCCGTTCGGTCCGAGGAATTGCTACGAATCGAGTATTTTGAGGAGCTGACCGCCCAGCATTAGCTTTTGGAAATAGTGGAGGACGCGACGAACAAGAACACTGTCGGAAGAACACCCACTGATTTGCGCGAAGACGGCTATCAACCGACTCTTTCGGCGAACATTGCCTCGAGTGGCTTTTCGTCCGGACCGCGATAATGAAGCGCCGCGGCGATCGTCATTGCGAGCGCATCGATCGAACCGCCGTTTTCCTGGATGAGTAACGCCGGTGCGACCAAGTCGATCATGCGGGGCGAGTTTGCGAAAAACATTCCGCGCGTTTCGAGGGATGTCGTCACGGATCGAGGCATCCCTAAATTTGCGCAGCGCGGCCTGGGAAAAAAGTGTCTGCTCCTCGATTGTGATGCCGAAATTTTTCGCGATAGTCTGGTTCAACGGCTCGGCGATCCGATCGAGAATCGCGGCGATTTCGGTGTCGTTGGCCGCCTCGGCATACCACTGATATCCCTTGTACGCGCCGAGATAGGCGATGCATCCGCTGAAGCAATTATAGGTGTAGATTTTCCGTTTCAGCAGCGCGGGAAAATTCTTAGTCGCCTTCATCCAGGGAAAAGGAGAAAAGGTGGTCAGATTCTCGACATCATAAGGCAGTTCGTCGTACGTCTCCGACTGCATGTCGAGTCGCGTATCCGCCAGCTCAATCGTCGAGCAAAAGATGGCGGCTGCGGCCATTTCGATCTCGGCTTTGCGCCAGGCCAAGGCCGCCACCAAAGGCGCGTGCGGCATCACGCCGTTTTCACAAACGAAAAGGCTTAATTTGTCCGTTCTGTTGACGGCGGCGATCAAGTGTCCGGCGCAAGAATGGTATTAAGTCGACCATGTTTTGCTCGCCCACGGCTGTGAAAATCGCCGTGGCACGTGTCATCCAATCGAGAGCCTCTTCGCTTTCGGGAATCGCGGCCCGGACGCCAGTAATAGCATAGGGCGAGCGTTTGCCACCGAAAAAATGGATCCTATAACCACCCTCGGCGTTGATCTGATCGACCAATTCCTTCGATCCGTCGATGAAAACGATCTCGAATAACGAATCCCCCAACAGTCGCGCCAAAAAACCGCGCCCGTCTTGCCCGCCCCGATAATTACGGCCAATTCGCGCGGTTTCTTCGCCGGTGCTTTAACGATCAGCTTTTCGCCGGGTTGGAAGATTTTTGGGTTTGGATGCGGAACCCGGGCGACTTCCAATGCGGAAACGAAATCAGCAACATCGGCGCCATTGTTGGTATAAAGGTCGTAGTGAGTGGGGACGACGAGATTGATTTTTTGCTCCCTGGCGAAACGGGCCGCGGCCATCGCGTCCATGTTACCGACGATGCCGGCTTTTCGGCGCTCCTCGCTGCCACCATTGATCGGGAGGAAAGCAACATCGATAATTTCTCTGGCGATTCGTTCCGAAAGCTGTGGCGTCGCAACGGTGTCGCCGGCGTGGAAAAAGGTCAGTCCGGCCCACTTCAAGATATAACCAAGGTAGCGGTGGAAACCATCGGCATCGATCTCGTATTCCTCGTGGGCGGCAGCGACCGGTTCAATGATCACGTCGTGAAAAGGAAAGGTAGTGCCCTCGTTAAGGCAGTTGTTCGCTCAGCCGCGATTCCCGCGCGCTGCATTTCCTCCACGCTGATGCGAGGGCCGGCGAAATAGACACGCCGGCGAAGCCGACGGCGATGGCGCGCAGCGTTTCGGGATCGGTATGATCGAGATGATCGTGCGTACAAAGGACGAGATCAACGTGGTGGAGTTGATGGGGATCGATCGGTGGCGGATAGCTGCGAACCCAAAAATTTTTTGAGAATCCCTCCAACTTATCGACCGAGTAGGAAAGGTAAGGATCGATGGCAATGGTCAAGACCCCGGTGCCTCAGCAGAAAGCCGACCTGGCCGAGGTACTGGATCACCACGTTTTCTGCCGACTTGCGATCCGCTCGTCCTTCGACTCGCGCTGGCTCCTGGCATACAAAACCTTCGCGGCGACAGAGCAAGTTCCGCGTCCTTGACCAAGCGACCCAGCGGCTCCTCGGGTCAATCTTACAAACATCCTTCAACACGCCATCGATGCCCACCGCTTCTGCAAAAGCTCCAGCAAAGTCTTGCGCGCTGGAGTCCGTTGGTTCCGCGTAATGGATGGCCGCCGCAATCGATCGTGCGAGATGCTTCGGCTCGATACCATGCTGCATCACCAAGTCGCGCCGAGCCGACCAGGCGATCTTCCGGGCCAAGCTTGCGTATGGGATCGCGCGCGTTGCGCTCGACGTAATCAATGATATTCCGATCCTGCAACTTGTGGAGCGATGAAGCGGTGAACTTCTTGTGCTCCTCCAACGGAATCCGGTGCTTCGCGCTGAGGGCGCGGCCAGTTTCATCGTAGACCCCTTCAAGGCAGCGACAATCCAGGGGTCGTTGGCCGCATCGAAGAGATATTTGTGACCGCGAAGATAGCCCAGATAGGAGGCGGTGCCGTTGGCGGCGTTATAAGTGTAGAATTTCCGCTCCAGGTAGCCGGAGAAACCCTCGATGTAGCGGATGCCTTCGACGGCGACTGGCTCACCGACGATCCGGCTTCGATCGACGGGCAATTCCCAGAAATCCTGGACGCTGACCCAAAGGGGATCGCGCTCCAGTTGCTCCGCGCGTGGGCTCGATGGCCGAACGCATGACGACCGCCTCGGAAAGACCGATCTGTCTTCCGAAAGCGTTGCGCTGACGCTTCGGGCAATCGCGCGGCAATCCTGGCACGAAGCAATGCGGCCGGTTCCTTCCAGTTTTCACAGGTGATGAGATTGGCCGATGGCATTTGGTCGGGCGCGATTTCTGTCGCGCCTGGACCACATCAGCCAGATGAGTCAGCGAGGCTCTCAAGATTTTTCCCACCCACGCAGGTGAAGGCAAGCGGCGCCTCGGCCCACGCCTGGGCGGCGGCTTCGTGATCGTCGAGCCGAATGGCCCGAGACGCCGCGATTTCGTCATTGCGCTCTGGGTTACCCATCACCTCGACGTGGTAGTTTGCCCCGCGTGTTCAGCAGATCGACCAGCCCGGCGTTCACCTCGATGAAGGTAAACGGAATTCCGCTCAAGTAAAGCAGGTGCCCGATGAAACCCACGCGCGATTTTTCCCGCGCCAAAAATTACGGCATGCATATTAGTTTTGAGCGGCTGTTTCTTCCGCAAAAATAGGCTCGAGAGCCCGGTGAAGTTTTTCGAACTGAAGATGGCGGCTGGCGTAGAAACTCGACGAGCTTGGCGTTGGGTTCGTAAGTTTTTGCGGGACGGATCATGGCACGGGCGGCTCGCGCAAGAGTCGTGTGCCAGCCCAGCGCCCGGGCGGCAAGGACGGCCGCACCGATGCATCCGGCCTCGCTCACTTCAAGAGTGACAAGCGGAACCCCAAGAATATCGGCCTTCATCTGATTCCATGAATCCATCGCGCTGCCCCCTCCGGTAACGTAGAGGTGTTCCGGTTTCGTGCCCAGCCGTTGCTGAATGCTTCGGAGCAAAAACGTAATCCCTTCAAGGACGGCGCGCGACATGTCCGCCCGCGTATGGCCGGGAGTCAATCCGTAAAGAACGCCGCGCGCCTGAGGATTGAACCAAGGCGCCCGCTCGCCGTTCAGCGAGGGAAGGAAACAGAAGTCCGTCTGCATCCGGGATGCGTCGCGCCAATTTCCTTTTCCAGCTCGCGATAGCTCATCGGGACTGATCGTCTTCTCACGAAATTTCTCCCAATACCAATCGATCACCGAACCGCTCGACGAAGTCACGCCGTAACTCAGGAGATGAGCAGAGCCGAGCGGTGTGAAGCGAAACTCATGCGGTCTGATAGCATGGGACAACCGGGGAAACAGAGGCCGAGATGCTCGGACGTGCCGGTGATATCGAATCCGACGGGTTCGTCAGGCATAGCCGGTCGAACCGAGCACAGCGCTAGCGAGGTCGTTCCAGCCGAGAACCACCGGCGTTTGTGGTGGCAACCCGCATTCTTGCGCCAATGATTTATGGATCGTGCCCACGATGGCGTCGGGCGCGCCGATGGGCGGACAAAGATCGGCTGCGATGCCCGCCCACTCCAGCAATGCCGTGCTGACCTGGCCGGTTTCCTGATGGGCGAAACCGCGCAGGCTCGAAAGATCGGACATCCAGACACCACACATTTTCCAAAGCACCCAATCCTTCGGCTGCACAAGATGGCGGGCGCGTTCAAGTAACGCCGGTTCGTGATCTCGCCACCATTTCAAACGGGGAAAAGGCCATGAAGGGCCCACGCGCAAGGAAGCGCCCAATTCCGCAACAAGTTTCTCCGGCGAAAAGTCGGCGCCTATCTTTCGGCTCTCCACTTCGGCGCGCCGATCGGCCCAAGAAATGAACCGACTGAGTGGACGGCCCTCACCATCGACCAACAGATGACTGCTCATCTGGGCGCTGAGGCTCACCGCTGCGATGGGATCGCGAGAATCCGATTTGCCCGCCAGATTAGCCAAGCATTGGCGCGCGGCCAGCCAGAGCGTCTCAGGATCCTGCTCAATCTTGACGCCCTCGCGAAGCAACGCGTACCGCTCGCGGCAAGAGGCCGCGACATGTCCGGAGTCGTCGATCAATAATCCTTTACAAGCCGAAGACCCGATGTCGAGACAGAGGACGAGAGGAGAATTTTTCACGAAAACAAATTTGCGAGTTGCCGGGCGGCTCCGTGCGACGTATGGGCTAGGTCATGGAATCGCTCGAATTGCAGGACAAGGTGGCCGTGGTAGCCGGAGCCAGTCAGGGTATTGGGGAAGATGTGGCAAAGCTTTTCGCGCGGCATGGCGCACGGGTGATATTGCTGGCGCGTAACCGTGAGAAGCTCGAGGCCGTCACCGCCGCGATCCACAGCGACGGCGGGCAGGCTTTTTCTTATCAAATGGACGTCGGCGTCAGCGAAAAATGGAGCGCACTGGCCGCGTGGATCGAGGGCCGGGGCTGGGGCTGGGATATCCTCGTCAACAACGCGTATTGGCGCACGCAAACTCCGATCGGTGAGGTTTCCGATGCCGATTGGGACGCAACCATGGCGGTTTCGCTCAAGGCTTATTTCATGGGTGCGCGGACGGCGATTCCGTTCATGCTGCGGGGAAAGGGCGGAAGCATCGTCAACATTTCCTCGCTGCCAGTCGCTGATTCCTGAACCGAGTTTTGGCGCTTACGCGGTGGCCAAGGGTGGGGTCAACGCACTCAGCCGCGTGATCGCCCGCGACTACGGTCCCAAAATTCGCGCCAACACGCTCATCTCCGGAGCGGTGGACACACCCGGCTTTGCGGAAGGCGAGGAAATTAAAAAACAGCTCGGCGCCCGCCTGCCCGCGGGGCGCATCGGTTTTTCCATGGAAATTGCCGAGACGGCGCTTTTTCTGGCCAGCGCGCGATCGTCGTTTATCACCGGAGCGGAATTGATCGCCGACGGCGGTCGGGCCATTACCTAAAGTTCGTCCCCGGGACACCGCGATGGGAAAGGTGAGGTACATTTCAGTTAAGGCTCACCGGGGTTTCGGCCAGCTCGGGGCCGGTTTGTTCACGCGCCGAACGGTCTTGCCCGGCACCCAATAGCCTTCAATCATGATCCGGCGAGGAATCGCGGGAATGCCAAATTCGTTGCGCTGAATCATGGTGGCAAGCAGATCGAGCGCAGCCTCGCCGATGGCGTGGGAATTCTCGTTGATCCCGGAGAGCGTCGGACTGCGGTCAGTTACGGAAAGGTAGGTCAGGCCAAGCTCGCGCGGGACGGCCACGCCAAGTTCGCGTAACCACTGGTCCACGCTCCAGAAATTGGTGAGCAAGGCATCGGGCCGATGCCGGCGCAGGTAAACAGCCAAATCGTCCTTGGAGAATTGCTTTTGACTCACGATGGGCGCGATTTCGTCCGGTGCATAACGCCGCTGCTCCATCAGGCAGCCGGCCATCCAACTGTAACCGACACGCGCATCGTAACGCTCATCGAGCAAAATACCGACGCGGCGATAGCCCAGGCTGCGCAACTTTCGCAACGCGATGATGGAGGAACGAAAATGATGATTGGTCGCGGTGTGAAGCGATGGCTTGGTGAGCGTGAAGCCGAACGTAACGGCGGCGAATTTTTCCCAGTCGAGGCGCAGATGCGAGTGGGCACGGGGCTGCGGGGGTAAAAGTACGCCGGTGATTCCGCGCGTATGAAGGATGCGGCTCATCCGCGCCGGCGTCATCCCGGGTTCACCGAGCCAGAACTCCTCCAGTTTGTAGCCTAGGCTCGCGGCCCGCGCTGCCGCGCCGTTGAAGTAAGCAACGTAAACGGGATGGTCGTTGCGCCAACCTTCGCGCGTCGGCCAGTTGGTCAGCCACGCGATCGTCGACTGATACCTCGTAACCGCGCTGCGATATCGATAGGCCGTGAGCGCGGAAAGCGCCGGGTCAGGACGCCAATTCAATTTCTTGGCCAGCCTGAGGATGCGAAGGCGGACCGGACCCGATATTTTCTTGCTCCCGCGCAACGCCAGCGAAACGGCCATCTGGCTGACACCACAGGCGCTGGCGATGTCGCGTTGGGTGGAGCGTTTAGGAAGAGGCTCGTTCATGGGTCGGATAGGTTGAGGCCGCTCGCCACCCGGTCATTTCCAGTCGGCGACGTGTTCCTCGTTTGCAGCGAACATCTCGTCGACTAGTTCCTTAATCTTGGGGAGGGTGAGAATCGCGCTCGTAAGAGGATCAGCCTGCACCGCCTGATAAATCAGGCGGCGGTCTTTTTCAAACGTACCACGAACGGCCAGATCGTGCAGCGCGATGTGGGGAGACATCACCGCCACGAGCTGGGCCGGAATCCTTCCGACACGCCCCGGAACAATCCCGTTACGGTCGACCAGACAGGGCACCTCGGCGATGCTGTCGGCGGGGAGATTTTCAATCAGTCCGTGATTAGGCACATTGCCGTAAAACGTCTGCGCGTCGCCGCCTTCGAGCGCCTGGACGATCTGCGCACCATATTCGCTGCTGCGGGTGTAGGAAATCGGCTTTGCGCCTGAAATCTGCGCCTCCACTTCGGCTTTCCGATCCTTGAAACCTTTTGAATCAATCCAGTAACCCCAAAACGTTTCGGCGGCGGTGCGCTTCACCGCGGCCTCATCCTTCCGGAACCACGCATAATATTCCGACTGGTGAAAAGGCCCCTCGGCGGGAAAGTAGCCGAGATATTCCAGCAGCTCAAAGCGGGTGATTTCCGCCGGCGATTCCTTCAGAATCTTTTCTTTCAACGCCCAAATTCTGGGGTAGAGATTCTCTCCCCGATGCGTCACCGTCAGGTAAAAATTGAGATGGTTGATTCCGCCCGCGGTGTAATTGATTTCTTCGGCGGGCAGATCGAGCCATTTGGCGAACATCTGGTTAAGATGTTGAATGCTGTGGCAAAGGCCGACGATCCGCTTCAGCCCGCTACGATGAAGTGCCAGAACGTTCATCGACATCGGATTGGCGTAATTCAGCACCCACGCGTCCGGCGCCAGCTCCAGCACGTCGGCGGCGATTTTTCGGAGAACCGGCGTCGTGCGAATGGTGCGAAAAACGCCGCCGGGGCCGGTTGTGTCGCTCACGGTTTGATAGACGCCATGGCGTGCCGGAATCGCCACATCGCGTTCGTAGGCCTCATAACCGCCCACCATGATCGTGATGATGATATGCTTGGCCCCGGCAATGGCCTGACGCTGGCCGGTGGTGCTCGAAACCGACGCCGGAATCTTCAACTCCGCGATGATCTTTTTGATAAGCCTCTCCGTCAGTTCCACCCGCTCACGATTAATGTCCATCAAGGCAATGTGACTGTCCTGAAGCCGCGGATAACTGAAAAGATCAATGACCACTTCGCGCAGAAACTTGGCGCTGCCACCGCCAATGAAGGTAATTTTGCGTTGGTTCATAGACAGCCCTATAAAAGGAATCAGCGCCTGGGGCCATACTACCGCGGGTTTTACTGAAAACCACTTGATTCGAAAAAGTAACGCTTGCTCGCACCCGCCTGGCGTTTGCTAAATGTCCGAGATGAGATAGCGTTTTTTATGAACTTAGATCGGGAAAACCTCCGACTCGTCTTGATCGACGACGACGAAAACGAATGCGAGCTGGTGAAAGCTGCGCTCAATCGCGCAGGATTTACCCATCCTCTCACCCATCTTACGAATGGCGGGATCGCCTTGGAATATTTTAAATATTTGAAAGCTACCGGTTCGCCTGCGCCTCACGTCGTTTTACTCGATCTCAACATGCCCCTCATTAACGGCGTTCGCGCCTTGCACAACTTGCGGGAGGCGTCCGCCTTTCGAGACCTTCCGGTTATCATCCTCTCGGGCGAGGACGACCCGAAAAAAAGGCGTGAACTGGCACAGTTGGGAATATTTCGTTTGCTGAAAAAACAAAGCAATTGCCTTAACGTCATCTCCGCCCTGGATGATTTTATCGGCCTTTATAATCACGATGTGGCTGCCTCCGCGACCGTCACAGATTGATTAAACACCCGGCCTTGCCTTCGTCTGAGCCCCCCCCTTTGCTCCGCTCCACTTGCAAATCGCTTGCAACGTCGTACCCTAAGACCATGAAAGTCCAGTTGCTTAGTAATGCGAAATCGGAAGCTTCGCCCCACCCGCACCTTTCCTCGTCTGACATGGATCTCCTCGATGCCTATTCCCAAGCCGTGACCTCAACCGTGCAACAGGCTGGCCCGGCCGTGGTTCATATTCAGGCGCAGTCCCGGCAGAAAGGCGGAGGAGGAAGTGGTTCCGGCTTCCTGATCTCGCCCGACGGCTTTGTGATGACAAACAGCCACGTGGTGCATGGCGCCGACGACATCCGGGCGCAAACGCCCGACGGCCGGGAATCACGCGCAGAAAGGATCGGTGATGATCCCGACACAGATTTGGCGGTCTTGCGAATCGACCTACCTGAGTTACACCACCTCCACTTCGCCGATTCCGGAAAAGTCGCTGTCGGACAGATCGCGGTAGCCATTGGCAATCCTTTGGGCCTAGACAACACGGTGACCGCCGGAATTGTCAGCGCACTTGGTCGCACCTTTCCCGCCCGCACCGGACGGTTAATCGACAACGTCCTGCAAACGGATGCGGCTTTAAATCCCGGTAATTCGGGCGGCCCTTTGCTGAACACGAGAGGCCAGGTCATCGGGGTCAATACCGCCATCATTCCTTCGGCGCAGGGAATCTGCTTTGCCATCGGAAGCAAAACGGCCGAATTCGTCGCCAGTTGGTTGATCAAGGAAGGGCGTATCCGTCGCGGTTACATCGGCGTTGCCGGTCAGGACATTTCGATTCATGAACGAGTGGCCCGTTTTCATCAACTGCGCCAACGATCCGGTATTCTGGTGCACACCATTGAAAAGGATTCCGCCGCCGCCGAGGCGGGCGTTGAAATCAATGACATCCTCATCTGGCTTGATCACGAGGAACTACGCTCGGTGCACGAACTGCATCGTCTTCTGGTTCTACGTGAGCCGAACCGCAAATCACGCCTGACCGTTCTCCGCAAACATCAGATTGTTCATCTCTGGATCACCCCCGGCGAGCGGGACTAGACAGAAGGCGCATTGACGTGACCATGTGCCTCAAACAAGCTGCTTCGCGTAATCATTATTCAAGTCCCGCATGACCGTATGAACATGCAGCTTGTAGCCTCCTTGATTACCTTGAGGAGCGTGTTCGATCAGCAAGCTTGGGCCGTGAATGTGAAAGTAGGAGTCTCCATTCTCTTCTGGCACGTCCCTTTGATGTCCACCTCAAGCGCTTCCGTATACCTCGCACCCAGCAGCAACGTAGTTACTCTTCCTAGACCTCATCTAATATCGCCCGCATTACTTTGAGTAAGGTTCCTGCGGTGTAAGGTTTCGTCAGGGTATGTTTAAGACCGGTTTCCTTGGCTACGCCCCCATTCGCTGCAAGGCCGCTGGCCGACACAATTTTGACGGCTGGGTTAATTTTCATCAGGGCGTGAATGACGGCAGCCCCGTCCATAATCGGCATCATCATATCGGTTAGAACGGCGGCAATTTCGTTTTTGCGTTGGGCATAAACCGCCACCGCTTCCGCTCCATCCGTGGCGGTCAAGACCTTATAACCGAAGGCCTGCAACGTCTGATTGGTGATAATGAGAATGGACGCTTCGTCATCAACGATCAAAATCGTCTCGCCATTTCCTCGCGGTAAGCTGATGGGCTGCGTCAGCTTTTTCTGCGCTTCCAATGATATCTCCGTTGCGGGAAGAAAAATCTTGAAAGTCGTGCCTTTTCCCAGCTCACTGGAAACATTGATGATCCCCTCATGGCTTTTCACAATCGCCAGAACCGTCGATAGACCTAACCCGGTCCCCTTGTTCAAATCTTTGGTCGTGAAAAAGGGTTCGAAAATCTTGTCGAGAATGTTCTGAGGAATCCCTGCCCCGGAGTCATTCACATTGATGTTAACGTAGTGCCCCGCTTTGGCCTCGGGATTCATGGTGACGTACTGTTCGTCCAGCAGGCAGTTTTCCGCTGCAATCGTCAGAGCACCCCCGTTGGGCATGGCGTCCCGGGCATTCACGCAGAGATTCAGAAGGATCTGATGAATCTGCGTCGGATCGCCGACTAGGGTCCAAATATCATTCGGAACGGAAAAATGCAGCCGAATATCCTTGGGAAAAGTATTTTTGATGATGCTTTCAAGCTCAGTGAGCAAATGCCTGACTTGAACTTCGATTCTTTCTCCCTCGATCCCACGCGCGAAGGAAAGAACCTGTCGTACAATGTCCGAACCCCGCTTCGCACTCACCTCAATGGTTTCGAGAATCATTTTGGCCTGAGGGTCGTTTGCGCATTCCTTCAGGAGATCGATGGACATCATGATCGGCGCAAGAATGTTGTTCAGGTCATGCGCAATGCCGCCCGCCAATGTCCCGATACTTTCCATCCTCTGGGCTCTCAAGAATTGAGCTTCTATCTTCTTCCTTTCGGTAATATCCGTATCGATGGACAACACGGCTTTTGGGGCGCCCGCACTGTCGCGAATGAGCGTCCAGCGCGCCTCCGTCACGATCTCGGCCCCTCCCTTTTTTTTGTGCTGAAGCTCACCATACCATTCGCCCTGACTGATCGTTAGCCCGTTGACCTCTGGAAATCTCTTGGCGTCCATGAAAAGAAAATCTCCGGCCATGCGGCCTAGGGCCTCATCACGAGTCCATTCGTACATCCGCTCCGCGCCCTTGTTCCAAAATAGAAGTTTACCTTCGAGGTCACGAACGACGATCGCATCCCGTGCCTTATCCAAAAGCTCGGCCTGTTCCGCTATTTGCGCCTCGGATTTCCTTCGTTCCGTAATATCGATTCCCGTACCAATGACATATTCCACTTCGCCGTTGGCGTCCAAGAGGGCGGTATTGGACCAGGCGATTAGTCGACGATTCCCTACTTTGGTGATCCAAAAGTTTTCGTGGGTGTTGGGAAACTGACCAGCGCAAATGCCATCGAAAACTATCTTAACTGACGCCTGTTCTTCCGGCAGAAGAAGCAATCCCATGACGTTTCTGCCCTGCACTTCATCAAAGGCGAACCCACTGAGAAGCTCACATGCCCCATTGAAGCGCACGATGTTCCCCGCTCGATCAAGGACAATGATCAGAGAGCCGACCGTGTCCACGACCGCCGAGATGAATTTGCTTTCACCTTGTTGGATTTCTTCGAGCCTTTGACGGTCGGTGATGTCACGAGCAACGGCCACGAGATAGGCTCGATCTTCCTCAACGTATTGAATATTGACCTCCACGGGAAAGGTCGAACCGTCCTTGCGCCGATGTCGTCCAATCACTATTTTCACCCCAGTTCGACGTATTTCCTCCAGATTGGCCTCCATGGAAAAAGGCATGGCGCCCGGGACGATGATATCGGGTATGTGCAGGGAGAGCAGTTCCTCCCGGGTATAGCCCAACCTCTGACACGCCGTTTGGTTCACGTCGAGAATTCGAGCGGTGTGCGGATCGATGATTTCAATGGCGTCCGGGGACCGATCAATCAAGGCTCGGAAGAGATTAAGGGATGCCTTGACCTTTTTCCGTTCGGTGATGTCACGTATATTGCATTGAATTACGTTTTTCTCGCCAACCGGATAGACGTTGCAAACGAATTCGACCGCTATTTTGCGACCATCTTTTGTCTCCAGCGGGAGATCGTCATAGCGGATAAAGCCATCCGTTTGGAGCCGCTGCAACATGCCCTGATTTGATTCTACATCTTTGAAGGGACTAAGCTCGGCAACGGTGTTGCCGACGATTTCATCGTAGGTAAAACCCAACAGATTAGAAAGGTAGGGATTCACGTCTGTGATTCGTCCGGTTTCGACATTCAAAATGAGGACTCCATCCTTGGCCGCCTCGAATAAACGACGGTAACTTAGTTCCGAGGCGCGGAGTTTCTCGTCGGCGCTGTTTTTGGCCTTACAAGATTGACGCAATTCGAGCAGGGACACCACTTGGCGGCTCAGCGCTCGCAACGCTTCCATCTGATCCAGACTCAACTCACGTGGCACTTGATCCGTCACACACAACATGCCTAAGGCATGTCCATCGGCGGTGGTGAGCGGTGCGCCCGCGTAAAACCGTATCTGGGGATCACCGACCACCATTGGATTCGAAGAGAAGCGCAGGTCGGCTCGTGCATCTTTAACAACAAAAACATCCGGCTGCAAAATGCCGTGCGCGCAAAAGGCTATATCGCGCGACGTTTCGCCCTGCGCCATGCCGATCTTGGACTTGAACCATTGCCGATCCCCATCAAGCAGGCTGATCAAGGCAATGGGTGTTTGGCAGATGTGGGAGGCGAGCAGAGTGATGTCGTCGAAAGACTGCTCCGGGGCAGTATCGAGGATTTCGTAACGGTGCAGGGCTTCGAGCCGTTTTACTTCATCAATCGGGAGGGGGGCTATGATAGGGTACCTTTCGGAAACCGAGGTACAATCTTATCCAGCCGCCATAAATGAAAGCTGACAAAGAAGCGTAAACCGCTTCGACGAGGTTAGCAAGACTCACGGACAACCAGACGTGGATCTTAGATGGAACTGAGGCCAACAAATCATCCAATTCTGTATCATTCGGCGGCTAAGGCGACGCACGCCGCCGAGGCGAAAGTTGGCTGCGCTGAACAGGGAGGCTTTCGGGCTACACCTCCTGGACCCGCCCCACCCTGCTAATTCTGCCTCACAATTTGCACCCTGTTCCGCACCCTGTTTGCCCGTTTTTGAGCCCTACTTGAAAAAAGCCTCTTGCGCGTCCAAGACTTGGCGTAAGGGCTCCGGAGGTATAATTTATAGTTCCAGCCAGAGTGTCGTTGACTTGAAGGCGATTTCCCACCGAATCAAAAATGTAGCCAACGGTCCGGGCCGGATTCGTCGGATTGGAAGTATCGGGGTTAGTCGCCCCATATTGCACTCCAGTGAGTTGATCCGCCGTGTCGTAGCCGAACACATCGCCTAGTCCGCCGTCACGTTTCACGTTCGTAACTCGGCTTAACCCGTCGTATCCGTAACTGAAACTTTGCAAGAGTCCGGCGCCATTTGTGTCCGTAACATGGCTCAGGCGTTCGAGGGAATCGTAGCCGTAGGCAGTGGCGACTCCATTGCCCAAGGCCTTGGACGTACAATTGGCAGCATCGTAGACATAGCTGACAATCGGGGTAGTCACACCGGTTTGAGAGATGCTTGTCAGTTCCTTGCGTCCGCCGTAAGCGTAATTCAGAAGGGTAGTATCCGGATATTTAAGAGTCTGCAGAGTGTCATCACCTCGGGTATAAGTATAAGTTACTTTTTGGGCAGCAAGGCGAGAAATCTTGCTGCCGACATTTGGCGTCTCCGTCAACATCCGATTATCTGCATCGTAGGTGTAAGCAATAGCACAATTGGGATTGCTGACGGAAGCAACTTGTCGTCCTGCACTGTACCCAATCGTCGTTGTAGGCGTCCCGGTATCCGTTCCACTCCAGGTTATTGAGATTGGAGCATTAAAATAATTATATTTTGTTGTTTTAATGCGACCATCCCGCGTTGTGAATGTGAGCACGTTCCCCACACCGTCATAGGTGTATACTTCGGTCGTTGGCCCCGGATAAGTCATCGTCAATAAACGTTCATCATAATCGTAGGTATAGCCATAGACTCCGCCGTTGGGGTCCGTGTAGGTTTTAACCTGACCTTCGAAATCGTAGGTATATCGAGCGATTTGCCCCTTGGGATCAGTCGTGTTGAGCAACCGGTTCATCGAATCGTAACCGTATTGGGTCGTTCCCTCGATAGTTACCTGAGAAACGAGATTGCTATTATCGTCATAATTGAAAGTTGTAATGTTCAGATTCGCATCTTGAACATAGTCTTTTTTGCGGTCACGCTCATCGTATTCGATTTTCGTAATGTTTCCTTTTGGTGCCATCACACCTGTGCAAGATTTCCCATGGCATCATAGGCCATGCCCACGGTAGACGAATCAGGCTGGCTCGAGTTGGAAGTAACGACTGAAAGCGGCTTGTAACCCCATAACATTTCGTTTGAAATCGTTTCGGTTTTTCCGTTCGAATAGCTAATAACGTCGGGTGATG
This sequence comes from uncultured Verrucomicrobiae bacterium, assembly GCA_963812985.1. Taxonomy (GTDB): domain Bacteria; phylum Verrucomicrobiota; class Verrucomicrobiia; order Methylacidiphilales; family UBA1321; genus JABDGH01. Next base: position 38,523 of record CAWEXI010000004.1, on the reverse strand, counting down.
TACTATTATTGGGAAAATTATATGTGAATATAACCTGATGACTGAGAGAATCAATAGATTTTATTAAGACGACCCAAGTTATCGTAGTAATAGGCGGTCGTATTCCTCCCCGATGCGTCTGTCACAGCCGTGACCTGCCCGAATTGATTATAAGTTGTTGTTTTCGCCGTGCTGTCCGAATGGTTCTGGGTAATATAAGAAATGCCGCTTCTTTTATCGCCGTAAGAGTAGGTTGTTACAATTCCATCAGGATTCGAAATGGCATTTAAAACTTGAGAAGAGCTGTAGCGATAAGCCGTTCCCCGGGTACCGTTCGCAACACATGCAGCATCGGTATTTGTTAGAATTTGTCCGGTCCTATGAACATAGGTATATTTTTCCGTTCCACCATTACGTCTTTTATGTGTTTCGATCTCGACGATATGTCGACTTAATAAATCTGTGTCATAGGTGAAGCTTTCGGCATCATCGGCGGAATCTGGGTAGGAGATAGAAGCAAGTACTAATGGCGCCTGCGGTACCGTTGCTGAAATAGGGCTTGAAGAATAACTATAACTTGTGACGTTACCGGGAGTTGCGCAATCCCTATGGGAGGTCACATAAGTAAAATAATTGCTATCTGTCGTGTAGGTCCAGCTTTCGATCGGGGGGGTGGTTTCATTTCCGACTTTGGGATAAGTAATGGACAAGATCTGTCCTGAATTGTTGCGCACAGTGGTCGTGGCATGGCCATTGGCATCCGTGTTAAGCAACGTAACGTTCCGGAGGAGGAGGGATCGACGGTGTATTTGGTGTTACACGTTTGTCGAACGCTATTTTGCGAGTCGATATCGGTAATACTCGTTACTTGTCCTTGAATGTCAACAGTGTATTGATACTCATTCGTATGTGCGTTAGTGGTGTCTGCACTTGTATATATTACTCCCGCAGTGTTATCGCTGGACAGATCGATCGATTCCATAAGCTGACCGGTTGCATCGGAAATCTTGCTGATTGCCCCAGGTAAAGTATAATCTTGATAAGCGAGAATGATGGACTCGGGTCCGGCCGCATGAATGTCTTGAGCAGAAGTAAGTTCAGGGAAAACGTAAACGGTTTGCCCACTACTAAGGAATGACGTTGACGTAGGCATGGCGTATACGTAAGTAGCTTTATTTTCTTCAACCGTATTAAAATAAGCCACTTTGCTAAGGCATTCAAAACTCGTGTAAGTGATCCCATCGGATGAACTAGGAGGAATATCCGTATAGGAATATCTCGCATAGACGTGGCGAGCATAGGAGGCCAATACGCTTGTGATAAAAGGGGCGCTAGTTGGCACACGTGCCGATTTACCCACTACTAGGGGGACGTAACTTAAGGTGATATAATTTGCGCCAGGCTCGGTAATGGTGATCAACTCCGGCGTATTCGCAAATAGTCCCCAAGTTAAATTGGTGGTATTGCCCTTGGAATAGAGGATCTTCGTAAGACAGTAAAAGGAGGTCCGCCCACTCCGTAAATTGAAAGGTGTTGATACGAAGTTATACGCCTGGTTACTGGACCGCATTAAGGTATATTGCGTGCTTGTGCTGCTACCCGATATAGGAACACCGGTGTTGACGATGAAATCCGTCACGGCGCTAAACGTGGATCGGTAGACCTTGTTCGTGGAATCTGGAGCGAAATAATTGATCGTTCCATCGGGATAAACCAACTGAATCTGGCATAGTTCCATCTATTAAGATACGAATGAAAAATCCCACTCAAAACTGTGACGCCAATGTCCCCGGATCCGAGGACTTGGCTTCCGATGATGTTTCCCCTGGGCATCAACGGTGGTTCGCGAATGAAAATAACGCTTAAAATCCAAGCCAATTTCTCCGGTAGCAGGAACCTTAAGATCGGTCACGACCCGGCTGACGTTTCCGGTATAAGGGTTGAAGGGGACAGGGTCAGCCGTGGGCGTAACACCAAAAGCTCCAGGGGGCGCGCCGAGCCCACCTACAGATTGATTAGCAGCTAGCAGATCAGCCCGGGATCCTCCTTGGCCTCCAGTGGCAGTTACCGGATTCGGAAAAAAATTGGTTTGAGGACCAGACGCGGCAAAGCAAGCAGTTACAGCAAATAAAAATACTACTGAAAATAGGCCGTTCAATAGCCGGTTAGAAGAAAAAAAAAGTGCATGGATTCAATTGCCTGCTGATATTTTAAAATAATAAGCCTGACCTGCGATCAGGCCCATAACTGGATAAGAGGGTCATGGTCGGATCATTGAGGGTGGCAATCGTGGTCCAGTTAGTTTGATCCGTGCTTTGCTGAATGGTGATATAAGTAGCGTTATCAGCATTATTGACCCAGGAGTGGTCAATTTCAGCAGTATAAAAGCCGGGATTCGCCATGCAATCTTGGTGAAATTGGCCACGAGTGGCTGTTGGAAATAGACCTGAGCCACTCCATTGGCGTCTGTGTGCAGGACAAGAGAAGAAATAGGCGTAGCAGTCAAGGAGCTGGCAACTAAACCATTACCGAAGGCGGCTGAGAACAAGATCGGGGCATTGGCCAAAGGATTTCCCGAAGAGTCAGTAACCTGGACAATGAGTGGATTGGAAAGAAAGGCTCCCGAAGTGCCTGTTTGGCTGTTTCCGCTGACGATGCTAATGTTTGGGGCGATGAGCGTACCGCCTTGGCTGTAATAATTCGTCGGATCATTACCCTGCTGATAATCCTGAAGAAGTGTAAGGGTGTTACGACTTCGGGGCTTGAAATGGGATTATTGCCAAGCTGACCAAAGTATTTGAGCTCCCACCAGTCGGGCAGGCCGTTATTGTCGCTGTCATAGGGTACGTGGACGGTGTAAACCGCTGACAGCGGCACCGATGCCAAGCCCTGGTCATCTACGGCCACGAAGTTGAAATGGAAATCGCCCCATTGCGGGGGAGTCCACGTAAAAGAAAGAAACACCCACCCCAACTCTCCATCAATTGTTCCCCAGAAACGACTGGTGCCGTCCTCTTGCAAGACCAATGCATGATAGTAACCCATGGCAATATCAATGGCCTTACCCGTCAGAGTTAATAGGGGGAAGGTGTCCGTTGAGGTGCCATCGCCAATTGGTATATGTTTTCTCCCCACGCCCACACATGACCATCGCCGGTCAGGCCAATGTTGAATAGGCGTCCCTGTTAATCTTCTCTTTACGCTTGATTGCCAAAGCTGTGGCGATTTCTACTGGAGTGGTGAAACGGCGTTGTGTGCCATTACCTAGTGCCATTCGGCGTTATCACCCCAAATCCAATTGCCTGAAGTATCGACCGCAAAACATGGCCGGCAGCCCAATGACGAATGGGGGGCAACCCTGTGACTTGAGTTGTTCCGGACATTCCATACGGCTCCCGGATTAAGCTAAGCCAAAACCCTTGACCAACGAAACCGCAGAATGTTGCTTAAACCCAGAAATTGTGGTAAAAGGTGGTAATAGTAGTTGGAACCGCTCAATTCCCAGTGTCCCGGATCACCAGCTCCCCAACATTGCCAGAATTATCTAATAAAAGCATATCTTTGTAACCGCTGGCGCCGGCAATAACATTAGAAACGTCACCGGTTTGTGTCGGATTCGGATTGATTGTTCCTAAAGCCGTGCTGCTACCAAGCTGACCGTAATCATCAAGCCCCCAAGTATAGGCATTACCCGCAAGATCAACGGCTAAACCCGAGTTGACGGAGCCGGGTATACTGGCGAGGTTGCTCAAGCTCATGACAACTGTCGGGGTGTTCTGTTCACTGGTTGTTCCGTCGCCTAAACTACCGTCAAAATTTTGGCCCCAGGCGACCGTCGTCCCATCCGAGAGCAATGTTCGCGAAGCCATGGCGCGAGCCGTCACCCCGGTCGCAGTCAGTAGTCGAATACGTAGGCAGGCACACCCGGAACCAGTGCTGAAGACAATGAAGGACCAGTTCCAGCGATATTCCCCCAACCCCAAATGGTGTCGTCCGACTGAGGTGCCAGCACATGTTGCCCTCCTGCGCAGAGGCTCGAATACTCCATTTGGTCGTCGGGGCTATAAGGTGCATTTTGGACTTGGTAACAAGCCTGCTCTAATTGACCGGCATTATTATTACCCCAACCAATCAGCGAGACACCGTCTTGTAGACCTATCGTGTAATCGCTATCGGCTACTAAATTCGTGACTCCGCTGAGGTTAGGAATGGTTTGGGGCGACGAAGCCTGAGTCATGGTACCATCCCCCAATTGGCCGTTGTAGTTGGCTCCCCAGGCTTCAACCGTACCGTCGCTCATGAGTGCGACAGAATGTTCGGTACCGCAGGTAATTGCTACACTGCTGCCGGGAGCGAGAACTTGGACTGGAGTCAGTTGGCCGGTCTCGAAGCCGTACCATTACCAATTTGTCCGTAGGTGTTGTCTCCCCAAGCCCAGACTGATCCATCGGAACCCAGCGCCAGATTATGCCAACCATGCGTGGCAATTGCGACCATGTTACTCAATCCCGTGATTTTTACGGGAGCCAAATGGGCCGTTGTATCGCCGGTACCCAGTTGGCCGTAAGTAATTATTACCCCAGGCCCAAACTGATCCGTCAGCACCCAGCGCCAAACTATGGCGGCTGCCTCCTGCAACTGCTACGATAGAAGTTGTAATCGTACCGGTCTGAATCTGAACTGGGGAATTGCGTTGAGTTTGAGTGCCATCCCCCACTTCTCCATCTGCATTATAGCCCCAAGCCCAAACATTCCCATTTGAGTCTACTGCCAAGCTGTGGCTGTCACCTGCGCCGACGGCGATTGCCGTATTGAATGCAGTGATTTCCCGAGGGATCTGGCCTCCGGCTTGATTATCTCCCAATTGTCCATTGGCATCGGAACCCCAACTCCAGACGGTCCCGTCGTCCTTAAGAACGATGGAGTGATTCCAGCCCGCCGCCAAGTTTCCACCAATCACATAAAGCGCAGCTGTTGTGCCGCTCGAATTATAACCGGATTCAACTGCGTTGGCCGTTAATAATTCGCTGCTAGAAACCAGAATCGTCCCACCTGACGCCACAGAAAGGGAACTTGTCGTCGGCGTAGTGCCATCGGTCGTGTAGTAAATCGTGGCTCCAGGCGTGGTAGAACTTACGGTGACCGTCTGTGCCGTTACATAGTTCCCGCAGCCGGACTGAACGTAGGCGTGGCTACAGTCGGCGTCTCAGATATTTCGCTAAAACTAACCAATTGGTTGGCCGCCACAGCATTGATCTGACTGGTCACGTTTGCGCTCCCGGGCTGCTGGTATAACACCTGCGCATAGCCGCTGTTATTGGTACGTACGCTATAGGTGGAGGCTGGCACATGGGTATCTATATCAACCACCAAACCTCCACTGGTTGTTACGGAAAACGTGACCGGGGCATTATTCAACGCAGCACCTCCGCTGGAATTGGTTACCGATACGACTAAGGGTTGGGGCGTAAGCGCGCTCAGCCCGCTGGTCTGGTCGTTTCCGCTGACGATGGTAATGGTAGGTATGATGAGGACTGGACCGTTGGTGCCCGGCTGGCTGTAATAGTTGGTGGGGTCAACAGGTAATCTCAAATTTATTTTTTGACGCTGGTTTGCTGATGATTCTGTGAAGTGCTACGTTTGACCGTTACGAAATGCAGCCGCGAATCCTTGTGCTAGTCACCGGGAGGGAACATCCAGCAATACAAAACTATGCCGGAAGTTTCAAAGCGTCTTCACGACGTAAAGGAAACGGCTGCGATGTTGAGCATCTCTGTCAAGAGCGTGCGAAACCTCGTGAAGCGTGGATTTTTGAAACCAAATCGGTCGCTCGGAAAGTTGTACTTTTCAGCGTCGCCGAGTTGGACAAATTCACGAATCTGTAGCCGTCCGGTGGCGGGAGGGTTTCAAGCCTTCCCGCCGATTTTCTTGATTGGCTAAACTTTCGGCGGCGAGTTTATTGATAAGCTTCTTTGCCTCCTCTGGATTGAGGTCCCAAAATTTCTTAGCCTGCTCTTCGGTGACGACTTCTCGGTAAGACTTGATCACCATGTCGGGTGAATTGCCCATTTCCATGGCGACTTGATTTAGGTTCTTAAGGATCGCGGCACGATTTGATCCGAAAGCGTCACGTAGCCCATTGTGCCGCCAATTCGAGTTTACGCTTCTTGAGGATTTCGCTCGGGTGACGTTCGGGATGCACTTCGTCCAAAATCAACCCCTTTCGATTTTTTGAAAGGCGCCAACCATGCCGCTGCCGCCGGGAGAATGGGGACGAGACGGCGCAGCTTTTTTTTGGTGACGTTACCCGTGAGATCAAAATAGCCGGTATCCCAACGGACATGCTTTTCCCAGTGAAGTCGCTTCTGTTCAGCAGTACGGATTCCTGCAAATGCTGCCGAGCACGAGGTAGGGCATCGACTTCTCATCGACCCCAGCTAGCAAGATCGCCATTTCCTTCTTCAATGGAGAAGGGATTGGCCTCGGTTGACGGTTCCTTGATGTCCTTGAGCCTGCTGGCTTCGTTTTTACTATCCCTCCGCAGATGATTGTGATCTTGGGCGTAGTTGAAAAGAGCCTTCACCGCGTTGCAGTAATTGTTAATTGTTCGCGGCCCGGTCGTGAATGTGGCACGCCAATCTTGAAGGTCCTTCAAGGTGATCTGGGCTAACTTCCTTCGGAACATCCAAGGCAAAACGCTTTAGATAGATCTTAGCCGTCTTGTGCAAATGATCGGGGCTGACCTTCTGGCCCTTCAGGTATCGCTCATAATCGGCAACAAGTTCCGATGCGGTGATGGGCACAATCTTGTCCTGGTTGCTCGCGTAAGCCTTGCATGCCTCCACGATTGAGCCGTTCGAGCCAAGGGCTTCATGAGCTGCAATGTATTCATCGACAACGACCGCCGTGAGGGGCTGCGTGATTCCTTTAGCGGCTAGTTGCTTGATCGCGTACTGGGTTGATTCATCGACAGCCACTTTTTCTTTGACCGCAACCCGAACCCCTTTTCCTTTAAGACGCTCCACCTCGTTGATCCGGCGTTGTGCCTCCCGTAATTTGGCGAAAGTTTCCCGGCGACGCTTGCCGTCGAGGTAGAAGGCGAAGGCATACCTTCCATCCTTGAAACGTGTTAATTCGGGAGTGGCCACCCGGTTAATGTGCGACTTTTGTCACGTTTTGTCACGTAAAACCAAAAAACTACGGTCTTTCAGAGGCTCCGGAGGTAGGGCTCGAACCTACGACCAATCGGTTAACAGCCGACCGCTCTACCACTGAGCTACTCCGGATTAAGATGTTATCAACCAGTAACTTGACTCGATCGACCTTGAGCTATTTCGAGCCTGCTCCGTTTTGCATTGATCTCTGTTGCGCGCGACCGCTGGCGAGATAGCAAAAAGGCTCCCTGACTAAATAGAATCATGTCTGGACCGAATGTTTCTAGCGGCGGGTATTATGGCCAGATAGAATGACGGGGCAAGCAAATCCGTCGCCGGTGGAGCTGCCTTATCCGCGGCGGGTCTCGGGCGCCAATCGAACTCGCCAAAGCCATTGCACTCCACGTAAAATCTTAAGACCTTATGCCCGCATCGCCGCTCCGCCTCCAGGCCCAGATTTTCAACCTCGGCGTGCAGAGCAATCTGATCTATCGCTGGAATTTTTTACTGCGCGTGCTGGTGAGTTTCGTGCCGCTGCTCGGCTCGGTTTTCCTTTGGAACGCGGTCTTCGCCGGGCAGAAGGCGTTCGCGGGCTACACCTTCAACAGCATGGTGGCCTATTTCATCACGCTGATCCTGATCGATACGCTGACCGTGCCGAACGAGGACGATTTTCAGATCGCGGAGGACATCCGCGACGGACGCATCAATACGCTGCTGCTCAAGCCGATCGATTACCGGCTCTACCGCTTTCATCTCTTTGCCGCGGCGCGCATCGTGCACTCGGCTTTCGCCGTGGTGCCGCTCGGCGATCGCCATGATCTGGCTGGGGCAATACTACAACGGCCTGCCCTGGCTGGTGAATCTGCCGCTCGCGCTGCTGGCCACGGTCGGCGCGGCGCTGATCCAGTTTTTCTTCTGCTTCACGCTGGCGATGATCGCGTTTTGGATTCTCGATATCGGCAGCATCACGTTCATCATCTACTCGATCGAGTTCCTGCTCGGCGGCCACATCTTTCCGGTCGATGCCTTTCCGCATGTGGCTCCAGGCCATCTGCCTGCGCCTGCCCTTCGCCTACGAGACCTATTTTCCGGCGGCGATTTTGATCGGCCATGTGCAGGGCCCGGCGCTTGCTACGGGCTTTCTCTGGCAATGGGCGTGGGTCGGATTTTTCTACGTGCTCAGCGGAATCCTCTGGAAGCGCGGCCTGCATCAATACACCGCCGTGGGAGGATGAGACCTCGCGTGAATTATCGCGACAAGTCTGGAAACTCTTCGCTATTTTCCGTGTTTAGAATCTAACCTCGAACCACCCCAATGAAATCCATTCTCACTCTCTTTCGTTCTCCTCTTCCTTGCCTTCGCCTCGCTTGCCCGCGCGGCCGATCCCACCGTCGTCTGGCCCCTGCCTCCGCCGCCGCCAGGCACCCCGCTCGCCACTTACCCGACTCCCCGCGTCGACTGGTTCGTTCACTTCCAGAGCAATCTCGATAAATTAAAGGACGGCCCCTACGACCTCATTTTCGATGGCGACTCGATCACCGATATCTGGCAAAGCCGCGGGCAAGGACGTCTGGAAAGCACACTACGGCGCCATCAAGGCCGCCGATTTCGGCATCAGCGGCGATCAGGTCCAGCATGTTCTCTGGCGCCTGCAGCATGGCGAACTGGAGGGTCAAAATCCGAAACTGATCGTGCTCATGATCGGCACCAATAATCACGGAGAGGATCCGAAGGAAATCGCCGACGGCATCAAGCTTCTCCTCAACGAATACGAAACGCGCTGCCCCAACGCCCACATCCTCCTGCTGGGTGTGTTCCCGCGCGGCGCGGCGCCGAACAATCCGCTCCGCGCCTGGGTCGCCAAGATCAATAGCATCATCTCCACCTACGACGACGGCAAACGGGTGACCTACCTCGATATCGGCGACAAATTCCTCCATCCCGACGGCACGCTCACCAAGGAAATCATGCCCGACTTTCTCCATCCCTCGCCCAAGGGCTATGAGATTTGGGCCGATGCCATCCAGCCCGTCATCGACAAATATTTTCCGCCGAGCCGCTCCCGCGAAATAATTTGGGACGCACCGGGCATTGCCAAGCGCGCAGGTGGCGTGAACAGCTCTGAATGAAATTCACATTTGAGAGTGAATGTCTCCTGTGAATAAGCGAGGAAGAAGAAAGAACAACTCCTCTTTTAAAAGCCTCCCGCTTGCTCAAAGATCACGGTCCGTTATTTTCCTCCATACGCCCATGATCATGCCCGCTTCCGATACCGCCAAGCCCAAACCGCCTCCAAGCGGAGCCGCGCCACCGCCGCCGCCGAGATGCTTTCGCCCACCGTGCTCTACAGCGCGGAGGCGGAAAAGGCGGTGCTCGGCTGTATGATGGCGCAGCCGGCGGAGGTGATCAACGACGCGACCGTGGCGCTGCTCAAGGAGGATTTCTTCGTCCCGGCGCACCAGGAAATTTTCGGCGCGCTGCGCGAGATGTACAACTCCAGCCAGGCCATCGACGTCATGACCATCCACCAGTGGCTGACCGACCGCAAGCTGGCCGAGGCGGTGGGCAGCCCGGGCATCCTGGCGGAGTTGCTCGTCGGCTTCGCCACGCACCTCAACGTCGGCTCCTACATCAAGATCGTGAAGGAGAAGAGCCTGCTGCGCTGCCTGCAGATCGGCCTGCTCGACCATCGTGCAGGACATCGCCGACATGCCCGACTCGGTCGCCGGCCGTGCTCGACCGCGCGGAGATCGGCCATCTTCCACGTCACCAACCTCGGCCTCACGCAATCGACCGTGCCCGCGCGCGAGGAAATCGACAAGGCGATCAAGCTGATCGAAAATTTCCAGAACCGCAAGGGCCATCTCCAGGGCCTGCCCACCGGCTTCCACAAGCTCGACGAACTCACCGCCGGCTGGAAAGCGGGCGAGATGATCGTCCTCGCCGCGCGTCCCGGCCAGGGCAAGACCGCGCTGGCGCTGACCTTCGCGCGGCACGCGCTCGACCAGCGTTACGACGAGGCGACCGACGCGTGGAAAAAGCCGGGCCACGCCGTCGGCATGTTCAGCCTGGAAATGACCAACGAGCAGCTCATGCTCCGCCTGCTCGCCTCCTACGGCAGCGAAAGCCTGCAGCGCATCCGCTCCGGCGAGCTCGACGAGCACGCGATGCAAAAGCTGCGCATGGTCGCCGGCGACATGCGCGAATGGCCGCTCTACCTCGACGATTCGTCCTTCCTCACCATCAACCAGCTTCGCGGCAAGGCGCGCCGGATGAAGGACCGCTACGGCATCGAGATGCTCGTCATCGATTACCTCCAGCTCCTGCGCTCCGAATCGGCCCAGGCCAAGGACAACCGCCAGAACGAAGTCGCGGAAATCTCGCGCGGCATCAAGGCGCTGGCCAAGGAACTCGAGCATCCCGATCATCATCCTCGCCCAGTTCAACCGCCGCTCGGAGGAAGCGGGCAAGGGCCGGAACGAGCCGGCGCTGCACAATCTGCGCGAATCGGGCGCCATCGAGCAGGACGCCGACGTCGTGCTCCTGCTGCATCGCCCCGAGCCGGAAAAGGACGAGGACGGCAACGAGCGCCAGGTCGGCCCGGTCATTCCCTACAACCTCATCATCGCCAAGCAGCGCAACGGCCCCACCGACAAGCTCGATATCCTTTTTCACGCGCCCTACACGCGGTTTGACGATCCCGTGCGGCATGAAACGCGTTCGCGGTCATAATAGCGTAACTGTCACTTATATCATTTAGTACATTAAATTTTTAGCTTGCATTTAACGGAGAATGTACTAAAATAGTGTTTAGTGCCTTCACAACGTCCGTCCACTGCCCGTGCCCGCTTAGTCGCTGCTGTCACCGAAGAAATTCTTAACAGAAATGAACAAACGCTCGTTTCCCATCGCGAGCGAACACCAGCTTTGCCGCCGATTTAGCGTCAGCCGTGTTACAGTCCGGCTCGCGCTTGAGCGACCTGGAAAATCGCGGCCTCATCTATCGCAAGCATGGCAAGGGCACTTTTGCCCACGGACGCGCGACCCGCATCCATCGCTATCTCGGCATCCTGATGAAATCGCCCCAGACCGCCGAGCATCGGCCCATGGCCGAAATGATCCGCGGCGCGCAGACCGTCATGGCCTCCCTCCGCTCGGCAATTCTGCTGATCAGCACGCCGCCGGAAGAATGGCGGCCGGAAAAGGCGAGCAGCCTCGGCGGCGTCATCGTCGTGCCGCAGGACGTGACGACGAAGGACCTCGAGATTCTCAAGAATCGCAACCTGCCCTATCTTCATCTTCACGGAATCGGATCTGCCCGGGCCGCGCATTGTACTGGGCCAGAGAGAGGCGGCCCGGCACATGACGGAGCAACTGCTTGCAGGCTGGGCCATCGCCGCATTCGCGCTCCTCACCGGCTACGACGCCTCCCTCGACGCGCCGAAGCGGATGGGCGTCCACGATGCGCTGCGCGAGGCGGGGATCGATCCGGCCCAGGTGCCGGAAATCTCCGCCCACGGCGAGGAAGGCGGGATCTTCCAGGCCGCGCGCGATGTGCTCCATCTGCGCCCGCGCCCCACCGCGGTCATCGCCTTCGACGACAGCCTCGGCTCGATGCTGAGCTTCCAGGCGCGGCGGAACGAGGGAACTCAAGGTGCCGGAGGACCTGAGCATCGTCAGCTTCCACGACTGGCCCTATCTGAATTTCATCGAGCCGGCGCTGACCACGGTGCGCTTCGATTTCTTCGCCGCCGGCCAGCGCGCCGCCGAGGCCTTGAGCCGCGCGGCCCTGACGGGCGAACCGGTGGCCGATCTCAACTTTGAGCCGACCTATCGCCCCGGCCAGACCATCGGCCCGGTGCCGGTAGCTAGTCGCAGCATAAGCGTCCCGTAGGCCAGCTCTAAAACTGCAGGTAGGTCGAAGTCTTCAGCCCCTGCTCGTACGACTCGAGCAGGCGCATGCCTTCGTTGGGCTTGAGGACGTCGGCCTTGATCGCGCGGTCGATCTGCTCCTTCATCGCGCGCTCCAGCATGGTCGTGTGGTACTGCACGTCGCCCAGCACTTCGCGAGATCGTGCTGCCGGGAATCGTCTCCTCGATGTAAAAGCCGCTCTCCTCGTCCGCATCGAGGAAGATGTGGGCCTCGTTGACGCGGCCGAAAAGATTGTGCAGATCACCCATGATGTCCTGGTAGGCGCCGAGCAGAAAAATGCCGAGGTAGTAGGGCTTCCCGTTGAGCGCATGCAGCGGCAGCGTCTTGCTGACCTCGCCGTCGCTGTCGATGAACTTGCTGATCTTGCCGTCCGAATCGCAGGTGATGTCGACCAGCGTCGCGTTGTGCTCCGGCGCTTCGTTGAGCCGATGGATCGGCGCGATGGGGAAGAGCTGGCCCAGCGCCCAGTGATCGAGCAGCGATTGGAAGACGGAAAAATTGCAGAGGAACTGGTCGCCGAGCGAATCCTTCAGGTCGTAGATTTCCTCCGGCATCGACTTCGAGCCGCGGAAAAGACTCACCACGCTTTCGGCGATTTCCCAGAAGAGCGTCTCCACCTGCGCCTTGGTGGCGAGGTCGAGCAGGCCGAGATCGAAGCGCGCCTGCGCGTCGTCCTTGATCTGCACCGCGTCGTGAAAATGTTCGCGGCGGTTCTTCCGGTTCAGCGTCGCGCGCAATTCGAGCAGGTCGGCCACCGGCTTGGGCGGCTTGCTCGCCCTCGGGCAGCGACGAACGGCTTCGCCTTGGTCTTCTCGATCACGCCGAAGATGTCGACGATGAGCACGGAATGATGCGCGACGATGGCGCGGCCGCTCTCGCTGATCAGCGTCGGGTGCGGCACTTTTTCCTCGTTGCAGACATCGGCCACGTTGTAGACCACGTCGCGCGCGTATTCGCCGAGCGTGTAATTCGTGCTGCTGTCGTAGGCGGAGCGGCTGCCGTCGTAATCGACGCCGAGGCCGCCGCCGACGTCGAGGTATTCGAGCGGGAAAGCCGAGCTGCTTCAGCTTCGCGTAGTAGCGGGCGGCCTCGCGCACGGCGCGCTTCACCGTCTGGATGTCGGGAATCTGCGAGCCGATGTGGAAATGCATCAGCTTGAGGCAATCCTCCATCTGGTGCGCCTTGAGCAATTCGGTCGCCTCCATCACCTCGCTGGTCGAAAGGCCGAACTTGGCGTTCTCGCCGCCGGAGGTCGCCCATTTGCCGGAGCTTTTCGCCAGCAGCCGGATGCGCACGCCGATGATGGGCCGCACGCCGAGCTGCTGCGAGACGTCGATGATCGCCTTCAGCTCCTCCACCTTTTCCACCACCATGATGATCGTCTTGCCCAGCTTGCGCCCGAGCAGCGCCATCTGGATGTAGAGCGAATCCTTGTAGCCGTTGCAGATCATGATGCACTCCGGATCGCGATGGATCGCCAGCGCGGCGAAAAGCTCCGGCTTGCTGCCGACTTCGAGGCCGAACTTGTAGGGCGCGCCGGCGTCCATGATTTCCTCCACCACCTCGCGCAGCTGGTTCACCTTGATCGGGAAACACGCCGCGGTACTGCCCCTGGTAACCGGCCTCGGCGATGGCCGCGCGGAATTCCTCGTTCAGCACCTGCACGCGGTGGCGCAGCAAATCCTGGAAGCGCAGCAGCAGCGGAAAGGTCAGCCCGCGATCGCGCGCCTCCTCCATCACCGCCATGAGGTCGAGCGCCGGGCCCTGGTCCTGCACCGGACGCACGGTCATGTTGCCGGCATCGTTCACGCCGAAGTAGCCGGTTCCCCAGCGGGCGATGTTGTAAGTGTGGAGCGCGCGGGCGACATCCCACGGTTCTGACGGTGTTGCCATTGGCCTTCTTCTATAAATCGTGCGCCGGGCAATTGCAATGCGGACGCGCAATTATTTTGTGACGGACGCGTGACACCATCTCTCTTTAACGTCGCTTATGTCATCCGTCCTATCTCTCACCACCGCCTTCTCCCCTCAAGGCCGATAAATCTGCGACCGTCCCGTGGTGGCATCGATTCTGACGCAGGCCCAGTTGGAGGGAAACGCGCACCGGTCGACGTTGCCGCCGGGCGCACGGTCAAAAACCAATTCGTGGCCGGATTCAGGTCGGTCGTGCCATCGGGCAGGAAGTGAAAGACGCGGGTCTGCGCATTCAGCCGGGCATCCGTGACGTCGGGGTCGCCGTCTGGCTTCGCACCGATAAGCGAGGAATGCGCCGCCGTGGCATCGATGGCGATCCACGGAGAGAGCAGCAAAACGCTGTTCACCGCGGGCGTCGTGCCATCCGCCTTGAGCCAGTGGAGTTGCAGCGCGTCATAGACCGGGGCGGCGCCGGCTGAGGCGGCAGGTCGTAAATCCGCACCTCCACGCTGGTGTTCTGCGCGACCGCGCTCGCGCGCGCTTCGGTGAACGCGTCGCTGAGCATATCCGCCCCGTCGTCACCGCGCTGGCCTGAACCACCGAAAAGTAACCTTCCATGACCGTCGCGGCCAACATGGCGATCAAGACCAGAACCAAAAGGATTTCGAGCAGCGAAAAACCACGCAAACGCCGGCCTCGTTGAGATTTAAGAGAGTCGGTCATCCTAGCTTGTCGAAGGATCAGTTCAGCATCGGTGATGGTGTCCAAGGTGAAACTGCTCTGCGCTCCGATGTACGGCAAGCTCAGAATGACAAACTGCTTACAAAGCGCAACTGCGCTGGCCCCGCTTTTCGAGATAGCGCTGGTGATACTCCTCCGCGCGATAAAAGTCGGGCGCGGGAACGATCTGCGTCACGATCGGCCGCTTGAAACGGCCTGACGCCTCCAGCTTCGCCTTGGAAGCTTCCGCCGCCGCCTTCTGCGCGGGCGTGTAATAGAAAATCACCGAGCGATATTGCGTGCCCACGTCGGGCCCCTGCCGGTTCGGCGTGGTCGGATCGTGCTCGGCCCAGAAAAGCTCGAGCAGCTTGTCGTAGGAGATCTCCGTCGGATCGTACTCGACGTGGACGACTTCGGCATGGCCGGTGCGCCCCGAGCAGACATCCTCGTAAGTCGGATTCTTGAGTGTGCCGCCCTGATAACCGACCGCCGTCTCGCGCACGCCGGGCACTTCGCGAAACGCCGCCTCGACTCCCCAAAAACAGCCGGCGCCGAACGAGGCCTGGGCCAGCCCCGCCTGCACGCCCGCTTTTTCCTCCGCCGCCGCTTCCTTGCCCGCCTCGACAAATTTCAGCGAGGCGGAATTCAGGCAATAGCGCAGGCCGGTCGGACGCGGACCGTCGTTGAAAGACATGGCCGAGATGCGCATCGCAACGGGCGCAGACGATTTCCGTCCGGACCATGCCGTGGCTGCGGTCAGTCGATCGTCTCGACATTCTCCTTCGCCACCGGCTGGAAAAAACTGGGCCAGCCCGTGCCCGAATCGAACTTCGCGCCCGAGGCAAAAAGCGGCAGGTCGCAGCAGATGCAGTGGTAGATGCCTTCCTTGTGATTGTCGTAAAAAACGCCGCAGAAGGCCCGTTCGGTCCCCTTCCCGCGCGTGATGCGGTATTGCTCGTCCGTGAGTTGCTTCTTCCATTCCTCGTCCGATTTGATGATCTTTTGCATAAGCTTGCCGGGGCTTTATGTAGGATAGCACACTTGCAGATTCTTCAACCTCAACCGCGCATGAAATCTCCCCTCGAAGACACGATCTGGGGCGCAAGCTACGGGTCCGTGGCCGCGGTGCAGGCGGCGTTTGACCGCTTCGGGCCCGAATACCACCAGGCGATCCTGGCCAGCGGCGCGCCGGCGGGCGCGGCGCGGGCGCTGATGCCGCATCTACAGCCCGGCGCGCAAGGCATCGACTTCGGCTGCGGCTCCGGCGTGCTCGGGATCGCCCTGCGCGACGCCGGCTTTGCCAACCGCTCGACGGCCTCGACCTCTCCCCGGTCATGCTCGACCTGGCGCGGAATACCGGCTGCTACCGCGATCTGCTCCGGGCCAATTTGCTCCTGCCGCAGGATTGTCCCGCAGCCGGCGAAGCCCTACGACTTCGCCATCACCATGGGCCTGATGGGCGACTACGTGCCCTACTATGTCGCGCTGCCCCATATCGTTTCCTCGCTGCAGACGCGGCGCCGTCCTCGGCTACGCGGTCGAGCGCAGAAGCACGCCGAGTCATGCGCTGGAAAAGCTGGCGCACGAGCTGGGCCTCGACCCCCCTCTCCGAAACGACTCTTCCCGTTCCCGAGGGCAAGCTGACGGAACAGATCTACCACTTTTTCGTCGCGCGTTTAACCGGTCCGTAAAACAAAATACCCCGGACATAAAGTTCAGGTAGCCCCGACAACTTGTTGTCGGGGTGCTTCGACCGATGTTTCGTCGAAGCACAAGAGGCCGCCGGAGAGTCCACGCGTTCCGACTGCCTCTGGTGCGCTGCGCGCACCCGGACAACAAGTTGTCCGGGCTATCCAAAATACCCTAAATGTCCGCACGCGCGAAAATCAGGGAAGAAGGAATTTCCAAATCCCGCCCGGCGCATGCACCCGCACCAGCGCCAGGCCCACGAGCGGCAGATGCACGCCGCGATGGTAGGCCACATACCGCCCCCGCCAGCGCGGACGATACTTGCGCTTGAACTCGAAGAGCGACTTGTAGCCGTAAATGCGGTTGAGATTCTCGAAGAGGAACTGCACCGCCTTGTCCTCGGCCTGCAGCCGGGCCGTTTCCTTCTCGGCGTTGGCCAGCGGCGCGTTGCCGAGGCTGATGTCGTTGATGCCCAGGTCGCGGAAATGGAGGATCGACTCGACCAGAACGAAATCCATCACGTTGCGGCCCTTTGGGCAGCGCGCGCATCAGGTCCAGCGTCCGGCCCGGTCCCCCGCGCAAACGGCCGCCAGGTGGCGAAGGCCAGCGCGTGGCCCGACGGAATCGATCGCCACCGCCGACCCCCTGCGCGGCGAATGTTCTCGGTGGAAAAGGAACCCATGTCGAAAGTCATTTCCCGCGCGTTTTTTCCCTCCAGCCATTGCCGCGAAATTTCCGCCAGCTGGCGTTCGAGCGCCTCGTCGATGCCGAGGGCCGCGTCGTACCAGCGGAAGGGGATGTTCCGTTTGCGCGCCGCGTTGCAGGCCGTGCGCAGGTTCTGGAAATCGCCGCCCTTGAGATGGAATTCGTCGGCGCGCAGCCGCGCTTCCTCGCCGATCTTGAAAACGGCAAATCCGGCCTGCTCGTAATGGCGGACCAATTCCTCGGCGACCTCGTAAAAGACCGGCTCCCAGTCCTGACTGCCGGCAAAAGAGCGCGAACTCGGCGATGGCGGACGCTCGTTCGTCCGGCAGGCCCGATCGGATCGGCCAGCGCGATGGCCAGGTTGCCCGAAAGCACGTAAGGCACGACCGCCTGGCCCGTTCGCGGTGAAGAAATAACTCTTGTCGTTCAGCAGGGCGTAGGGATCGAGCGGATCCTTGCCGTATAGCGCGATCAATTTCCGCGCTTTCTGTCGATGCTCAGCCCGCGTTCGCCTTCGCAACAACACCGGACGCAGGATGAGCAAAAGCCCCACCAAGGCGATCGACGTGCCGCCGATGCGCAGGAGCGTGAAAAGATCCCGCGCATGCGACGTGACCGCCAGTTGGGTGCTGGTGTGATGGACAAAGACCAGTTCGCAGGCCGTCTGCGCGCAGCCCGCCCAGGTATGATCGCCCAGCGTGTGCTTGTGCAGCGCATGCAGGCGGATCGTGCCGAAGACCAGCAGGGCCACCGCCAGCAGCGGGCAGACGATCAGCGCGGAGCGAATCGATCTCGGATCGGACTCCACCACGAAATAACGGCGGTGCATCAAAAGAAATCCCATCAGGGCCAGGTTGACCACCGCCTGCGGCCAGATCACGCCCCGGCCCAGATGCAGGATGGGCGCCAGCAACAGTCCCGCGATGGTGATCTGCCACGCCAGGCGCTTGCCCCGCTGCAACCCCGAGGCCAGAACGAAAAGCAACACCGACATGAGGAACATCCGAACGCGGTGGCCCTCGCTGATCTCAAACGGCACCCACTTTCCCAGCCAGAAAATGAACTTCGGCTGGTAGCGCAGGAGCGCGTTGAGCATGTTGAACAACGAAACGCAGCCGCACGGCCCAGGCCAGCACCACGATGCTCAGCACGGGACGGAACAGCAGGCCGGCTTTCTCCGCCGCCGAAACGTCCTGGCGCCGGCTCTTCCGCCGCGAGCAGCAGCGCTTCCGATCCCGAGACGGTTTTTTCCACGATCACTGGCCTGCTCCCGGTTATGCTGACCGCGCCGCGGCTCCGGGCTCAAAATCCAAGGAACGCTGTCGACGAGCTGATTCAGAAAATCGGCGCGGTCGTTGTTGTAATAATGTCCCGTCTGCGCGAAATCGATATTCCTTGTGCGGCGCGGTCAGGAGCTCGAGCCAGGCGCGCGAATCGATCGAATCCTGCGCGGCGTGCCATTGCACGACGTGCAGATTCCCCATCGTTTGGGTAAACTCCTCCATGCTGAAAGTGCCGGGACCGGTCGGCAGCATGTCCGACTGGTCCGAAAGGCGCAGGCCGTAACGGCCGCGGCTGCACGGATCGAGCAGCAGCACCCCGGCCAGTCCCGGCGGCGGATGCGGACCGCCCGCCGCGGCGATCGCCTGCGCCGCGCCCATCGACCATCCGCCGAGGATCACCGGCGGCGGATGATTCCGTAAGGCGTCGCCGCCTTTGCGCGATCTTGCCGAAGTCGGCCTGCAGAATGGCGAGGTCGTAATCGGTCTGGCGTAGCGTCTTGGAATCGATCCCGATGACTTCGTAGCCGTGCTTTGCAGAGCTCTTGCAGATCGCCTCCTCGAAACCGCTCCAGCCGCCGTCGCCCGAGCCGAAAAGAATGATGGCCCGCGGCTCCGTCTTTCGCGGATGAAAATCAAGTACCGTGAAGGTGCCCCGGCGTCAACTGCGATCGAGATCGGCTTGCCCGACCGACCCGGAGGGAGCGGCGAGCTGCAGCGGCTACGCAACGCGATGATGGCCGCGAGCGAAAGGGCGTAAAGCACGAGCGACGCTTTCTTCAGCAGCGGCGCAAGAAACGATCTATCTTCAGCGCGCTCCTCGTCGCCTTCTTCGACTAGTTGGGGCATTTGTGTTTGAATGAGCGCTGCGAAGTTGTGAGATCATAGCCCGTTTTGACATCGGCCCCAATCAAAAATCCGCTGACCATGTCACATCCTGAAAGACGTTCAATGCGCCGAGAAAAGTCACGAGAACCGTCGCCCAACCGGCGCATCTCTCCGCGATCGGCGACGAAGACGCTCGCTTTCACCTCGCCTCCGCGCCGCAAAACACCGTGCTGGCGATTCTCTTCGCGCTCAGCTTTTCGCACCTGCTCAACGACACGATGCAGTCGCTGCTGCCCGCGATCTATCCGCTGCTGAAAACCTCCTTTCACTCTCAGCTTCACCCAGATCGGCCTGATCACGCTGACCAACCAATTCACCGCCTCCTTGCTGCAGCCGCTGGTCGGGCTTCTACACGGACCGCTATCCCGAAGCCCTACTCGCTCGCCGTCGGCATGGGCTTCACGCTCGCCGGCCTGGTCGCTGCTCGGCCTGGCCGACGCACTTCGCCATGATTCTCGTCGGCCGCCGCGCTGGTCGGCATCGGCTCGTCGGTCTTTCATCCGGAAGCCTCGCGCGTGGCGCGCATGGCCTCGGGCGGACGGCACGGCTTCGCGCAATCGCTCTTCCAGGTCGGCGGCAACGCCGGCACCTCCTTCGGCCCGCTGCTGGCCGCGCTGGATCATCGTGCCCGGCGGACGGAGCGAGTGCTCTGGTTTTCCCTCGTCGCGCTGGCCGGCATCGTCGTGCTCACCCAGTCGGCCACTGGTATCGCGGCAACATGCCACCGGCTCAAGCCACCGGCGAAAGCCGGCGCCGGCGACCGCGCCCGTCTCGCTCGCGCAAGGTCTTCGTCGCGCTGGCCATCCTCGTCGCCCTCGTCTTCTCGAAATATTTCTACCTCACCAGCATGACCAGCTACTACACGTTCTTCCTGATCCAGAAATTCCACTCTCGGTCCAAGGAACGTCGCAATATTTTCTCTTCATCTTCCTCTTCGCCGTCGCGGCCGGCACGATCATCGGCGGCCCGCTCGGCGACCGCTTCGGCCGCAAGCGCGTCATCTGGGCCTCGATCCTCGGCGTCGCGCCGTTCACCCTGCTGCTGCCCTACGCCAACCTCGTCGAGGCCGGCGATCCTCACCGTCTTCATCGGCGTGATCCTCGCCTCCGCCTTCTCCGCCATCGTCGTCTACGCGCAGGAACTCGTGCCCGGCAAAGTCGGCATGATCGCCGGCCTCTTCTTCGGCCTCGCCTTCGGCATGGGCGGCATCGGCTCGGCCGTGCTCGGCAAACTCGCCGACCTGACCAGCATCACCTTCGTCTTCCAGGTCTGCTCGTTCCTGCCCCTGCTCGGCATCCTCACCTGGTTCCTGCCCGACGTGGAAAGAAAAAGCGTAGCCGGTAGCCGCCGCGACGCTGGGCGCGCGGTGCAGTTCCGGGACGCACCCTCAGCCACAGCTCGCCCAAGATCTCTACGGATGCAGGTACGTGTTCAGCAGATTCTCGAGATACTCCTGGCGGCCGCTCTTCGGCTTCGGCTCGCCGAGCTTTTTCAGCACGAGCTTCTCCAGCTCCTTGAAGCCGATCTTCCCCTTCTCGATCTCCTTGCCGTAATCGCTGTCGTAGCTCGCGTAGCGGTCGGCGACGAAGCCTTCCAGCTTCCCGTCGGCGCGGATCTTCAGCGCCAGCTTGTAGGCCAGCGCGTAGGCGTCCATGCCGCCGATGTGGGCGTAGAAGAGGTCCTCGAGATCGATCGAGGGCCGGCGCAGCTTCGCGTCGAAATTGAAGCCGCCCGAGCCGAGTCCGCCCGCGCGCAGGATCGAGACCATCGCGAGCGTGAGCTCCTTCACGTCGGTGTTGAACTGGTCGGTGTCCCAGCCGAGCAGCATGTCGCCCGCGTTGGCGTCGATCGAGCCGAGCATGCCCACCGCCGCGGCGACCTCGATCTCATGCTGGAAGGTGTGGCCGGCCAGCGTGGCGTGGTTCGTCTCGATGTTGAACTTGAAGTGCTTCTCGAGGCCGTAGGTGCGCAGGAACGCGATGCCGCTGGCGACGTCGAAGTCGTACTGGTGCTTGGTCGGCTCCTTCGGCTTCGGCTCGATGCAGGAACTGGCCCTTGAAGCCGATCTTCTTCGCGTAATCGACCGCCATGTGCAGGAACGCGGCGAGGTGGTCCTGCTCCCGCTTCAGGTTGGTGTTGAGCAGCGTCTCGTAGCCCTCGCGGCCGCCCCAGAAAACGTAGTTCTCGCCGCCGAGCTCCTTCGTCACCTCCAGCGCCTTCTTCACCTGCGCCGCGGCGTAGGCGAAGACGTGCGCGTCGGGATTGGTCGCCGCGCCGCACATGTAGCGCGGATTGGAGAAGAGATTCGCCGTGCCCCAGAGCAGCTTCACGCCGGTCGCTTTCTGCAGCCCCTTCGCGTGCGCGACGATCTTGTCGAGGTTGCGGTTCGACTCGGCCAGCGTCGCGCCCTCCGGCGCGATGTCGCGGTCGTGGAAGGCATAGAACGGCGCCTGGATCTTCGTGAAGAACTCGAACGCCGCGTCCATGCGCGTCTTCGCGATGGAGACCGGGTCCTTGCCCTTTTCCCACGGGCGCACGATCGTGCCCGGGCCGAACGGATCGGCGCCCACGCCGCGGAACGAATGCCAGTAGGCGATCGAGAAGCGCATGCTGCTCCTTCATCGTCTTGCCGTCGATGATTCTCGGCGGGATTGTAGTGCTTGAAGGCGAGCGGATTGGTGCTGCCGGGTCCTTCGTAGGGGATGGTCTTGATCTTGGGGAAATGCGTTTTAGCCATGGGAGCGACAAGCGTGCACCGCATCCCGTCGATTGTTCAAGACGATTGTTGAGCGGAAGAGACACCCGCCGGATCGCCTCCAGATAGGCGAGTCCGTGAATCATGTCAGGCTCGAGATAACTGCCCTCGGTCCATTCGTTCCACGCGTTAAGCGTCACGATATTCCGGCTGGCCGGATGCCGATCCAGGAAAGTTTTCGCCGCTTCCAATGCCTCCTCGAAAGCGGCGGGCGTGTTACCGGCCAGGATGGGCGTGTAAGGATAACCGAGATTTTCGTAGGGCTTTCCCTGCTCCGTCCGCGGCGACGGATCCCAGCCCATCGAGACGTTCGGAAAATAAGGTTGGCGGAATTCCGCGGCATATCTTTCCCACGCGCGCCGGTTGTCATCGAATGCCTTGGCGTAGGGCGTTTCGGGAAACCGATCGAAAGCCGAATGATGACACCACGCGTAACTCGTCAGGCTGTCGATGCCGAGCTCACTCAGACGCGTCGCCGGATCGGTCACCACGGTTTCCGAGGGCAGGTTGGGAATCTGCCACATCACCATGTTGAGATGAAGATCGGGAAAACCGGACCGGCGGGTGATCTCGCGGAACTGGTCGATGGCCGCGCGCGTCGCCTTCACATCGCCGAAGCCGCGCAGAAACGTCCCCATCTCATAGATGGAAAAATAGGGACAGCCATCGATTGTCCAATAGCACGGTTGCGTAAAATAAGTTTCCGCGACGTAATGGCAAAGTCGCTCGAACTCGCGCGGGTCCACCCTTCCCTGAAAAACCAGCGGTGCCTCCTGACGATAGCCGCGCGGAAAAAGATCGAGCCAATCGTGATTGGCCCACATCAACGCGAACGGAACCCGCTCGCGGTTCGGCGCGCGGAGATAACCCTCCTCCAACGCCCCGGCCAGAAAGGGCCGCCCCCTCGTACCAATACCAATCGAAGAGAAACGCGCCGATGCCATGGTCTGCCGCCGCCGTGATTTTTTTGGCGAATACTGCGGGGTCGGCTTCGTCCTCGTAACCCCACGCCGGAATCTTCGGCTGCTGGTGACCGGGAAAGCGCGATCTGCGCCTTGCGTAACAAGTCCCACTCTGTCCAGCCTTTGCCGTAACGCGCTTCGTTGCGGGAATCGGCGTGAAAATTCGGGAAGTAATAGGCGGCGACCTGATAGGGATTTGGATTCACCATGGGGAATCATGGGAAGTGAAGGCCGGTTTAAAAGCGCCAACTTAAACGAAATTTCGTGACGTCTGGAAAACTACGGCGAAAATAACCAAATGATCTACCTCGGCATCGACTGCGGCACGCAAAGCACCAAAACCATCGCCCTGGACGCCGACTCGGGCCGGATCATCGCCTCCGCCGCGCAAAGCTACGACGTCCTGCCCGGCCTGCCGCCCGGCCATCTCGAGCAAAATCCCGCCACCTGGACCGAGGCGCGTCGACGCCACCATCCAGCAGGTGCTCGAGACACCTCGGCGCGCGGCGCAGCGAAGTGCGCGGCATCGGCGTTTCCGGCCAGCAGCACGGCTTCGTTCCGCTCGACGCAAGACGGCCAGGTCATCCGCCCGGCCAAGCTCTGGTGCGACACCTCGACCGCCGAGGAATGCGATCTGATCCGCAACCATTTCGGCGGCGCGCAAGGCCGTGATCGAAAAAGTCGGGCATGGACATGCTGCCCGGCTTCACCGCGCCGAAAATCCTCTGGCTGAAGCGCCACGAGCCGGAGAATTTCGCGCGGCTCGCCACCGTCCTGCTGCCGCACGACTACCTCAATTTTTACCTCACCGGCAAGCTGCGCATGGAATACGGCGACGCCTCCGGCACGGCGCTGCATGGATGTCCGCACGCGCACCTGGTCGCAGCGACGTCGCTCGATTTCATCGATCCCGCGCTGGCGGAAAAACTGCCCGCCGCTCGGCTCCTCGCGCAAACCGGCCGGAACGCTTCATGCCCGAACTGGCCAAGCGCTGGAATCTGCCCGGCGGACGTCGTCGTCAGCGCGGGCGGCGGCGACAACATGATGGGCGCGATCGGCACGGGCAACGTCGCGCCGGGCCGCGTCACGGCCAGCCTCGGCACCTCGGGCACGATCTACGCCTACAGCGAGAAGCCGGTCATCGATCCCGGGGGCGAAATCGCCGGCTTCTGCGACAGCACCGACGCGTGGCTGCCGCTGGTCTGCACGATGAACGTCACCGTGGCGACCGAGGCCGCGCGCAATCTTTTCGGCTGGTCCCACGCGCAGCTGGAGGAAGCCATCCGCACCGTCCCGCCCGGCGCCGACGGCCTGCTCTTCCTTCCCTACCTGCAGGGCGAGCGGACGCCGAATCTGCCCGCGCGGCACCGGCGTCTTTCACGGCCTGACCACCCGCACCATGACGCCCGCGCACATGGCCCGCGCCACGATGGAAGGCGTCACGCTCGGCCTCGCCTACGGCCTGCACCGGATGCGCACGCTCGGCATCGCGCCGACGGAAATCCGGCTCACCGGCGGCGGCAGCAAGAGCGCCATCTGGCGGCAGATTTGCGCCGACGTCTTCGGCTGCCGCGTCGTCACGCTCGCCGAATCGGAAGGCGCCGCGCTCGGCGCCGCCATCCAGGCCCTCGCCGCCGCCGAGACGAAAAAATCCGTCAACGCCTGGTCCAACGCGCTCGTCCAAGTCAACCCCGCCGACACCACCGAGCCGAACAAGCCTCCCGACTTCGACTATTTCGGCGCGATGGAAAAACAGGTCTCCCTCACCGGCGCCCTTTCCGAGCGCGGGTTTCTCTAGGCCATCCGTTATGCGTCCTTTTAGCCTGGCAAAACAACTCCTCGCCCGTTGCGGCATACGCGCCTATCGAACGGCGCATCTCCCACGCAATATAGACCCGCTGCTCGACCTGAAGAAACTCCATTTCAACCCGATAGTCATCTTTGATGTCGGCGCAAATGTCGGCCAGTTCGGCCAGGCGGCGATGGAAATGTTTCCTTCCGCGACGATGCATTCTTTCGAACCGATCGCGGAAACCTACAGGTCATTGCAACAGACGGCCAGCCGCTATCCCCATTGGGTACCGCATCACCTCGCTTTTGGCGCGGAGCCCGGAACCGCCACCATCCATCTTCGCGCGAACTCGGTCTGGAACAGCCTCCTCCCTTATAATAACGATCCCTCGAATTCGGCCGGTCAATCCCAATCCGTGACGATCGCCACCATCGATAACTTCTGCCAGGAGAACGCGATTTCAGCCATCGATCTATTGAAAACGGACACCGAGGGATTCGATTTGAAAGTCCTGCAAGGAGCGGGTCGAATGTTCAAGGACGGAAAAATCGGCGCCGTCTATTCGGAAGTCACTTTCCTGGAATCCGACCAAACCCACACGCAGTTCTTTGACATCCTCGCCTTTCTCCGTCCCTACAATTTCGTTCTCTACGGCATCTACGAAGTCGCCGGAGACTTCACCACGATGCACGGCAACGCCCTCTTTCTCAGGCGCCCTAAGCAGGCCTGATTCTATCCCAGCGTCCACCGATGGAACGTCTCGATCGCCTCGTAATCGGGCAGGCCGAGCGCGTCGAATAAGCGGCTGGTGGCGCGCGCGGAATCCTCGGCGCGCTGGCCCGGCTCGCGGCCGTCGCCACCGAAAAACGGCGCGCTGGTGCTTCTGGCTTTCGTGCTGGAAAACGGCGCGCCGCTTGCACGCCAACTCGGCGGGACTCAGCGGCACGGCCATGTCGACTTCGTGGATCGGCCACTGCGCCCACGCGCCGCGATAGAGCCACGCCTCGCACTCCGCGAACCAGCCTTCGCCGCTGCTCTGCCGAAGCGCCTGCGCCAGAATTTCGAGGCAAATGCGATGCGTGCCGTGCGGATCGGCCAGATCGCCCGCCGCGTAAATCTGGTGCGGCTGGATCTGCTCCAGCAGCCGCGCCGTGATCTCGATGTCCTCCGCGCTGACCTGGCGGTAAACCTCGCCGGCCTTTTCGTAAAACGGCAGGTCGAGGAAATGGAGATGATCGGGATTCACCTGGCAGACCCGCGCCGCCGCCCGCGCCTCGGCCCGGCAGATCGCCGCCTTCAGCGCTTTCATATGACTAGCGCGTCGGAACTCTCCTGGCGGACCGGTCTCGCCTCCGACATGCTGGTGAAAATCGAGATAACGCTGCAGCACCTCGTCCTTCACCGTGCCGCTGCCGGAAACCTGATAGGCGATGTGGACCTCGTGCTTATGCTCGGCCAGGCGCAGCAGCGTGCCGCCCATCGAGAGCACGTCGTCGCCCGGATGCGGCGAAAAAATCAGGATGCGCTTCGGGATAGACCGCCGCGGAGGGACTCGCGCAGCGCGCGCGGCTGCGTCACCGGCGCGTTGTCCGTCGCCCGGCGGCTTGCCGCCTGGCCAGCCGGTGATCGTGTTCTGCAGCTGCCGGAAGACGCGCAGGTTGATTTCGTAGGCGTTGCCGTATTGCGAAAGCAGTTCCTGCAAGCTGTGGCTGTTGTAGTCCTCGTCGGTCAGCTTGAGGATCGCCTTGCCGGTTTTTTGCGCGAGCCAGTTCACCGCGCGGCGCAGCATCGAGTCGCGTCCAGCCCAGCCCCATTTCCTCCAGCGGCCCGACCAGCCACGGCGTCTGGATGCGCGTCAATTGGCTCGCCGCCGCCTCGGTCGAGCACCATCAGGCAATTCTCGTGGTCCTGCAGATAAGTCGCCGTCACCTCGGCGCTGACTTCGCCCTCGACCGCGCGCGCGACGATCGGCGCCTTGTGCTCGCCGAAGGCCATGATCACGATCCGCCGCGCCTGCAGGATCGTCTTCACGCCCATCGTCACCGCCGTGCGCGGAACCAGTTCCTCGCTCTGGAAATCCTTGATCGCATCGAGCCGCGTCAGCCGGTCCAGATGGATCAGCCGCGTGGCGCTGCGGCGCGACGAACCCGGTTCGTTGAAGCCGATGTGCCCCGTCCGGCCGATGCCGAGAAGTTGCAGATCGATCCCGCCCGCCTCGGCGATCTGCTTCTCGTACCGCTCGCAGGCGGCGGCCACTTCGCCGCGCGGAATCGCGCCGTCCGGGATATGGATCTGGCTTTCCGGGATATCGACATGATCGAAGAGATGCTCGCGCATGAAGCGGTGATAACTCTGCGCGTGGTCCGGCGAGATCGGATAATACTCGTCGAGATTGAACGTGATGACGTTGCGAAAGCTCAGCCCTTCCTCGCGATGGAGCCGCGCCAGTTCCTGGTAGACGAAAATCGGCGTCGAGCCCGTGGCCAGTCCCAGCACCACCTTGAGCCCGTCCGCCTCCCGGTTGCGGACAAGTTGCGCGATCTCCTGCGCCACCCGCGCCGCGGCCAGCTTCGGCTGCTCAAAGATGACGACGGGAATATGCTCCCACTTCGACGTCTCCAGCGAGGACGACAACGCGTCCTGATACCATGAGGTGTTCACGTTCCCAAAGTTCGCACAAAATAGGAAAAACGGTAATGCTAATGTTTCAGAGGCAAAACGGAAATCCGAAGCCGCTTGACGTCAACCGTGACTAAGGCTCCCGTCAACAATTCCTGTTTGGCTTCCGTCAGAGCCTATGAGGATGCGATGCGGCCAGGGCGGCAGGGCGCACGTCCTCGCATCGGGCTTGAATCACACTCGGCGCAATTGCTCCGGTCGCATAAAGAAGGGCGCCGTAATCCAAATCATGAGTAAAGACCACATACGTCGTGCCGCCTAGCCCACTCCATGATCGTCGTGTCAGGTGCGTCGGGAGGTCCAATTTCAGACCAGTGTTTGACCTCGTGGCCCGCCTGTTCCAAAGGAAGACGCCACTGCGGCGTCAAATTCATGTCCATGAGAATTCTCACGCCACTTGGAGCGGGAGATCGTGCTCTTCGGTACGCCATGCCCCGTAAGAAAGCGCGGCACGAATGTCCGCCTCTTCCAGATAGGGATACAACTTAAGAATTTCCGTAAAAGCAGCGCCCGAAGCCACCAACCCGATAATCGTGCCGACGGTCACGCGCAACCCGCGCAGGCACGGTTTTCCACCCATGACGGAAGGGTCAATTGTGATGCGGTCAAAACCGGGCAAGTCCATGACTTTCTCTTACCACGATGAAGCTGAAAGTCGAGGCGGATTGTGCCAGCGCCACCGCCTATTCCGTCGCGGCCAGGAGATCGCACGCGGCGGGCAACTGGTCCGTCTGGCCGAGGAGCAGGACGCGGTCGCCGGAGCTGGAGAATCTCGTCCGGGCCGGGATTGATCAGGCGCTGGCCGGCGCGCTCGATGGCCACGATGCTGGCGCCGGTCTGCTGGCGCAGGGGAATTTCGCGCAGCTTGCGCCCGATCATCGCCGAGCCGGGCGGAATCTCCATCGTGTCGAGTTCCGCCTCGTGCAGCAGCTCCGGCATCGCCTTGGGCCGTCTCCTGGCGCAGCCGCGGCAGCTCGATCAGCGTTTCGTGCAGCGCGATCTCCGCGCGGCTGTAAATGCGCACCAGGATCGGGCCGGAAAAGAAGCGCCGCCACGGTCACAATGAGCAGCAGCGGCAACATGCTTTCGAGCGAGCCGAGGATCGACGTGCTCAGCAGCACGGTGAGGAACGTCATGACCACAAACGAGACGAGCACGAAGACCTGGCCGATGACCATGCGCGCCGCGCCGCCGCTGCTGTCCGCTCGCCGCGACGGGCACGCAGATTTCGGCGATGAGCATGCTCATGGCCTGGATTTTGCGGACGCTGGCCAGGTAAATGGGCGAGCGTCAGCACCATCACGCCGAGCCAGACCAGCGCCTCGTGCACCTCGGGCGCGCGGATGGCCTGCGGCAGATACGTGTCGTCCCATTGCGCGATCCACGCGCCGAGCGCGAAGACGCCCACCGTCAACAAAAGATTGATCAGCAACTGCCAGCCCATGCGCCGCACCAGCAGCACGATCGGGCCCGGACGCCTGCTGCCCGAAGGAGCCGATCCACGCCGTGTAAACGGACAGCGCCTGCATCATCGGCCGGGGCGCGACGCGATCGATCCAGACCGCCATGCCGTCGGTGCCGCGAATCAGATAGGGCGTGACCAGCGTGGTGATGACCGAGACGGCCACGGCGATGGGATAGAGAAAATCGCTGGTCACCTGCAGCTTGAGCGCCGAGCGCCGCGATGATGAAGGAGAACTCGCCGATCTGCGCCAGGCCCATGCCGACGCAGAGCGAGGTGCGCAGGTCCCGCCCGCCGACGAAGACGCCGAAGCTGCAGGTGATGCACCTTGCCCACGATGACCAGCAGCGAAAGGATGAGGATCGGCCACGCATAATTGCACGAGCATTTTCGGGATCGATCAGCATGCCGATGGTGACGAAGAAAATGGCGCTGAACATGTCCCGCACCGGCGCGGTCAGCTCCTCGATCTTGTGGATCTGCCGCGACTCGGCGATCACCGCGCCGATGAGAAACGCGCCCAGCGCGACCGAGTAGCCGATCATGATAGGCGACCAGCGCGACGCCGAAGCAAAGCCCCAGCGCGGCGACCAGCAGCATCTCGTCGCTCTTGAATTTGGCGATGTAATTGAACAGCCGCGGCACGCCGATGAACCCGACCACCAGCACCATGGCGAAAAAGACGGCGAGCTTGAGCACTTCGATCCCGACCTGTCCGGCATGGAGCGAGCCCGTCCGCGCAAAACCCGAAAGCAGCGCCAGGAGAATGATGGCGAGGATGTCCTCGATGACGAGGATGCCGAAGATGATCTCGGCGAAGGCCTCCCGCGATTTGCCCAGTTCCGCCAGCGCCTTGACGATGATGGTGGTCGAGGAAATCGAGAGCATCGCGCCGAGGAAAACGCTGTCCATCGTGTTCCAGCCGAAGGCGCGGCCCACCTCGTAGCCGAGCCAGATCATCAGCAGTGATCTCCAGCAGCGCGGCGACGAAGGCCGACATGCCGACGCGTGGTCAGCTTGCGCAGGCTGAACTCCAGCCCCAGGGAAAACATCAGCAGCACCACGCCCATGTCGCCGAGGCCGTCGGATCGTCTCCTCGTCCTTCACCAGCTCGAATGGCGGCGTGTGGGGGCCGATGATGAAGCCCGCCACGATGTAGCCGAGCGCGACCGGCTGCTTCAAGCGATGGCACAGGATCGTCGTGATGCCCGCGACGAGCATGACGACGGCAAGATCGTGGAGCAGTTCAATCCCGTGCATGGCGCGAAGACTGTAGCGGGAGCGCCGGAAACGCCGCACTTGAAAAGTGGCGACTTTAAAGGTAGCCGTCGACCTCCGGGCGACGGTGCGGCCACGTCCGAGACCGTCGCCCAGAGGTCGCACGGCTACCTAAAAGCTTCCCTACTCGCCCTTTGCGCGGGAAAAGTTCGCGGACGTATTTCTGGATCGCCGCGGTGGTGACCTGGCAGCGTTCCGCCGCGCGTCTGGATGCTCTTGGCAAATTTCTTCGGGCGCGAATCCTCGGGAAATTCGTTCGCCAGCAGGTAGGCATAACCGAGCAGCGGCGTGAGATGATTGTTCATGTCGTGCAGTTGCTTGCGCAGCATCTGGCCGGGACTGCCCTCGCCTTCGCCGGCCCGCAGGTAGCGCCTCGGCCAGGCTCCAGTCGGCCGGCGTGGTGACCTTGAGATTGATGCCGTGATAAAGAACGATGCGCACGGGATGGCCCATCTTCTCCACCACCGCGGTGTCGTCGGTGAAAGTCGCGCCGGTCTTCAGCGCCGCCTGCGTAGGCCTCGCGCAGCAGCTTGGTGCGGAAAATCTGCGGCGTCTGCACGCGTCCAGAGCTTCGAGCGATCGACGGTCCGCACGACCAGGCCGTCCTCGCCGACTTCCTTCAGGCTGTCGCTGCACGGCGCGCCGCAGACCGCCGCATCGGAAAGCTTGGCCGCGGCGAGGACGATATCGACCAGCTCCTTGGTGACGAAGGGCCGCGCCGCATCGTGCACCATGACGAACTCGGAGGAATCGGAGACGGCCTTGAGCCCGGCCTGGACGGAATCCTGGCGCTGCGCGCCGCCGGGCACGAGCCGGATGTTGCCCTGGTCGCGCAGCGGCGCGATGACCGCCTCCATCTCCGCTTCGCTGCCGGGCCGGACGACGAGGATGATTTCCGCCGGCACCTCGGTCTGCAGCAGCCGCTCCAGCGTGTGCAGCAGGAGAGGCCGCCCGCCCAGCGGCGTGAGCAGCTTGTCGAAGCCCATGCGCTGGCTGCGACCCGCCGCCACCACCACCGCGCTGAGAGGTTCGCTCATTTATTTTTCTTTCTCGACGATCGCCGTCGTCGCTCGTTGGCCTTGTCGGCGGTGTCGTCGTGATAGAAAATCGGCCCGTGCGCCTTGAGGTTGGCGATGAAGCGCGGCAAGATTGTCGCCGATCTGCTTGTCGTTGATCAGCCGGCCGAGCACGCCCTTGCCGTCTTGGCCTGGGAGAGCAAATCGTTGGCGTTGGTGATCATGCTGTCGCCGTTGTCGACCATGTGCCGGAGCTTGGCGATGGTTTCCTTCAAGTCGTCGGTGCTGGTGCCGGAAAGGACATCGAGTGTTGAGCCGCGTGATCATGTCGTCGAGCTGGGCGGCGATGTCGTTGGCCTTGTCGATCAGCGGCTTGGCGACTGTCCATGATGCTCGTCGATGCCGGTCGTCTGTCGCGCCTTCGATCACGTCGCCATCCTTGACATAACGGCGCCTTCGTCTCGTCCGGCGTCTCCTTGGTATTCCATCGGCCTGCACCTCGACAAATTTATCGCCGAGAAGCCCGGAGCTGCCGATGACGTAGCTGGCGTCCTCGCGGATGCCCACGTTCTTGTCGATCTTCAGGTTGACCTCCACCTTCTGCGTGTCGGGAATCGGATGCGGGATCGGTCGTGACCTTGCCGATCACCGCGCCGGAGAGATAGACATCGGAGCCCTTGAGCAGGCCGCTCGCGTTGGGAAATTTCACCGTCAGCGTGTAGGTCGGCTTGAAGAGATCGGGCACCTCGCCGAAAAAGATGATCAGCGTGCAGATCAGCGCCGATGCCGAACAGCAGGAAGATGCCGACCTTCGTTTCGAGATTGCGTTCTGTTTCATAGGTGGTTGCTTTCTAGAATATAGCATCACTGGCGTCGGAGATGCCGTTGACAAAGCGTTGCACGATCGGGTCCTTCGATTCCAGCACGACCTCCGGCTCGTCCACGCAGTAAATTCTGCCCTCGTAGAGCATGGCGATGCGGTCGCCCACTTCGCGGGCGCTGACCATGTCGTGCGTGACGATCACGGAAGTCATTTTCAGTTCGTCGCCCGAGCCGGACCATCAGTTTATTGATGCTGTCGGACACGACGGGGTCAAGCCCCGAGGTCGGCTCATCGTAGAGCATCAGGGCCGGCTTGGCGATAGCGGCCCGCGCCAGGGCCACCCGCTTGCGCATGCCGCCGCTGAGTTCCGAGGGCCACTTGTGCTCCTGGTTGGGCAGATCGACGATCTTCAGCGCGCGCGCCACCTCGGACTGGATGTCCTCCTCGCTGATGCCGCCCTTTTCGCGCAGCGGAAACGCGACGTTCTCGCCCACGGTCAGCGAATCGAAAAGCGCGCCGTTCTGGAAGAGCATGCCGGTCTCCTTGCGCAGCGGCACGAGCTGCTCCTCGCTCAGCTGGGCCAGGTCCTTGTCGCGAAACCAGACCTCCCCGCGTCGGGCTGCATCAGCGCCGATGATGTGCTTGAGCAGGACGCTCTTGCCGCCGCCGCTGCGGCCGATGATGACCATCCGCTCGCCCTGCGCGGATCTCGAGGTTGACGCCGCGGAGCACCTTCTGGCGGCCCAGTTTCTTTTCCACGCCGACGAGGCGGACCAGCGGCTTGGCGTGGGATTCAGGAGTGGGCATGGGCACGACGAAATTAGAGAATGGCGTTGAGCAGGAAGGTGAAGAAGAAATTGGCGATCAGCACGATGATGAACGAATCGACCACCGACTCCGTCGTCGCCAGGCCGACGCCTTCCGCGCCCTGCGGACGCTTGCAGGCCCTTGTTGCAGCCGACCAGCAGGATGATCAGCCCGAAGAAGAAGCCCTTGACCACGCCGATCCAGATGTCCTTGTCGTGGGTGTATTTGACCGTGTTGTTCCAATAGTAAACGCCCGGCACGTCGAGGACGTGGACGGCGACGTAGTAGCCCGCGCCGATGCCGCAGAGATCGCCAGGCCGACCAGGATCGGCATGGAGATCAGCATGGCCGAGAAAGCGCGGCACGATGAGATATTCCGTCGGATAAACCGCCAGCGCGCGCAGGGCGTCGATCTGCTCGGTGATCTTCATCGTGGCCAGTTCCGCCGCCATGGCCGAGCCGACCCGGCCCGCGATCATCAGCGCGCACAGAACCGGCCCCAGCTCGCGGCACATCGCGATCGCCACCACCGGCCCGACGGCGGAACTCATCCCCAGGCTCCGGAACTGGAACTCGCACTGGGCGGCAAAAACCGCGCCGATAAACCCGCCGGTGATGATCACGACCGGAACCGACTTCGCCCCGATGAAATCGATCTGCCGCACCAGCAGCCCCAGCCGGATCGGATAACGAAACAGGCAGCGCATGATGTCCTGAGAAAGAGGAAGACGATCTGCCCCGCCATCTTGAGCATCCCAATGAAGCGGGCGCCCATCTGCTGCGCATACCTGGTCATGGTGAAACCTAGCGCGAGCCCGCACAGAGACAAGGAAGAAACGCTAGCGCCAGCCCGCAGACAGACAAGGAGTTCTGTCGCCTCCAAGTCCCGCCCTCCCGTAGTCGCCGTCGGTCCTGCGGACGGCAGTTGTTGCGGCGGTCTATCACCGTCGCTGCCTCCCTTCCCCAATCTCGAGGCATCATTTGAGTCGCCGCGATTGTGTTCCCGTGTCCCTCCTCGAGGGTGCCTCGATTGAATTGGTCTCCGCGGACGCAGCTGGGGCGGCGGCGTTTTGCTCGTCGCTCGGGGTTTCGCTCGTCGGCTTCGCCTCGAGCGGGGGCAGCAATTCAGGATGACCATACATTTTCGCCAGCACTGCCGCCGTTTCGCCGTTGGAATCCTTGAGCGAGACGTCCGCGCCATGCGCCATCAATTCGCGTGCCATCTCCAGATGACCGCGACGAGCGGCGAGCATCAGCGGCGTCTGGGATTCCGGTCCCGACCTGCCGTTGATATCGACCCCGGCGGCAAGGAGAAGATCTGCCGTCCGGCGTTCCCGTTCCTGGTACGCCTGGAATTCGGCGTCTGTCCAAACGCGGTCGTTCAAAAAATTCATTTTACCTGGAGCGGGAAAGGGCGCGAGCGTCATGGCCGAAAAAATCGTGTCGCCTTTCTTGTTGAGGCCCTTGACGTTGACTCCTTTCTGGATCATCAGCTCCAGCGCGCCGGGGCAGAAATAGATGCTGGCCGCCGTCCACGCCGCGTTCCGACCCGCGGCATCTTCGGCACTGGCGTCCGCGCCGTGCTGAATCAGCACCTGCGCGGCATCGTCCTTCCCAAAATTCAGCGCCCACACGAGCGCCGACGTGCCGTCCTTAGTCTTCGCATTGGGATCAGCCCCCTGGTTGAGGAGCTGCCCGATCTTATCTGCATCGCCCTTTCCAACTTTATCCGTACCGGCATTTCCGGCATAGAGCAGCAAATCTTTATCGAGCGCGGCATTCTTAGACGGCGGGTTTTGGGTAACATCTGCTTTCGGCGCGCTGCCCTTATCCGCCGCTTCCAGCATATCGAGCAGCAATTTGAGCTGGTCAGGTTGGTAGATTTCGCTTTTGTGCTGGGCGTAAAGGTCCCGGTAATAAGCGATGACGGACGTTTTCTTTCCTTCCCGAAGTTCCTCGTAGGGCATGAGCAATTCCGGGCTTAAGCCCGCATCCAATAACATCTTAAGCACTATGGCGTTGCCCCCTCCGGCACGTGTTTGAATCGGCGCCGTTAAAATCAGCCCCGCCGTTTTAGGTGCCACAGTCTTCAACGCCCCGGCATCGATGAGTATCCGAACGGTCTTTTCAAAATGGTCCTTCGATCGTTGTTCTGGATAAGGATTGCTATTCTCCGCTGCCTGCCAGAGCGCCGTCGGGTCGGGGGTCGCGCCGTGTTGGAGCAGGTACTCGACAACTTCATTCTGGCCCTCACTCGCGGCGAGCCAAAGCGGACTCGTTCTCGTCTCTTGCGCATATTTGGGATTGAGGACGCCGCCCCCATTGGGATCGGCATGGTGAGCGGTGAGCAGCTTTACCGCGTCCATGTTGCCGAGCCTCGCCGCCTCGCCCAAGGGCGTGATGATTTTATCCTGCGGCGGGTCTGCCGGCATTCCCTGGTCGAGAAGTTTTTGCAAATCCCCGACCGGCGCTTCCTGGCTGACCGCGTAACAAAGCTCGGAAATGTTTCGCACGCCGCTTTCCCAGAAAAGCTTCACGATTTTGCCGTAGCCATTATGCAAAGCCGTGATCATGTAATCGTCCCCTTTGGCTCCGTACGAAAGGAGCAGCTTAACCGCCGCGTCATTCCCAAAAATGGCGGCAGTCTGCAACGGCAGGTTGTAGATGACGACCTGATTGTTTTTGACCCAGATTCCCTTCGCGTTGGGATCAACTCCCCGGTCTAGAAGCCATTTGATCACCTCAAGGCTTTGGCCAGCGGGATTATGGCACGCGGCGACAAGCAATTGAGAGCCGTGCGCATCGGAAGCAAAGGAGTAGCCATGCCGCTCCAAGGCCTGAAAGTAACTGAGATCAAGCGAAGAATGACCGAGTCCCATCACGTCGGAACCGTTCTTGAGCTTTATATTTACCTTCGCGCCGAACTCAATCAAGACATCCACCGTTGCGCCGTCCTGGGCCACGACCACGGGCGTGTACCCTGAACGGTCCTGGGCATTCGGATCGGCTCCATGCTTAAGCAACACTCGGGCGATTTCCGCACGACTTTTCAAGCTGCTGCTGCAAATCAAGGCCAAGGCGTTCCAATCATCATCACGCGCATTCACGTCCACGCCGTGTGCGATGAGAATTTCCGCCACCTCGGGACTACCCGCCTCAAAAAGCAGGGTTGGATAGTCGCCCTTCACCGTCTTCGGATCGACGCCCTGATCGATCAACTTTTGCAGAGTCGCCGCATCACCATTCCGCACGGCTTGGAGCATTTGCGCACTGGCGTTGGCCGGTTGGGTTTTGGTTTCTGTTGACGGCGCGCCGCCCTTGTCGATGGGAACTGTCTCTGGCCAGACCGAGACGAATACGAAAAGTCGACGCGGTTCCTTGGCGGAGGGACTAAGAGCGGCAGATGGTTCCAGAATTCCCTCCGGCGGAATTGCTTGGGCTTGACTGGGAATGAGTGTGCCAGTCAGCGGGAACGTCGCATGAGGGATGGGTTTAAGGACTAACGCTCGACCCTTGGCGTCTACTGACCAGTGCATGGAATTAATAATAAGACTACCCGCGACGGTTATCTTCCCTTGGGCTAGAACAGGCGTGCATTCAAACTGAAGGCTCGGACTGGTTGGCCCGCTGATGAAACCGACACCATGGCCGTATCTGGTCAGCGATGCCGAACGCGCTATGACATTGCCAGTAGCGAGACGCTGGATGGTTAAGTAGTACCCTTTGAGAGCGGCGTCGTCGATTTCTTGGCGATGGGCCTGATAATCGCTCTCCGCCACGTCGATGGCCAGAAATTGGACACGGACGTTGCCCCCCTGCTCGCTTTTGATCGCATCGTCTTCGGATTTGGCGGCAGCCTTCGCTTTTGTCAGGCATGCGACGGAGAGAATCGCCGATGAGCAGAACCCCGAGCAGCGACCACCCGTACGCGCCGCGGGTGAACCGAGCGATGAGGGAGAAGCGGCGCTTGAACTGGTCCTTGTCTTCGAGGATGCCGACGAGGGTGGGGAGCGAGTGGCGCTGGTTGAAATGCTCGAGCAGCTTGATCAGCATCAGGCCGTAACGCTCCTTTTCCGCCTCGCCGGTGCGGGAAAGGACGAGGGCGTCGGTGGCCGGTTCGCGGTCGATCCGCATGCGGCGAAAGGCGAACCAGAGGACCGGGTTGAACCAGTGGAGGATTTGCAGCAGGGCGATGAGCGCCTGCGCGATCACGTCGCCGCGCTTGAGATGGGCCAGTTCGTGGAGAAAGATGAAGCGCAGTTCGCGCGCGTCGAATTTTTCCCGGACATCGGCGGGCAAAAGCAGCGTGGGCTGGAAAAGGCCCATGATCGCGGGACTTTGCACCTGGCTGTTTTCGATGAGCCGGATCGCAGCGGCGAATGCCGAGTTCGGCCTTGGCCTCGGCGAATAAGCGCAAGAGCTCGGGATCGGCAATCGCGGGCGAATTCGCGACTTGCCGCGCGAAGCGCCGGTTCACCTGCCAGGTCAAAACGAGCAGAGCTCACCGCGCCCGCCAGCCAGATGACCGCGAGCAGCGAATAGGAGGAGAAGGGATGAGTTGGCTCCGGGGATCTGCCGGGCGAATATTCGGGACGGGGATGCCGGCGCGGAAACAAAAAGGGTTCGGTGACCGAAACCGCCAGCGCGGCGGGCGGCGGCGGCGCAAATTGAAACAGGCTCAGGGCGCTTTCGGGCAGGACGGGCAAAACCAGGCGCAAAAGCACCAGCAGCCAAAGCGCGTACCGCCAGCGCGGATTGAGCCGGGAACCCAGGACTCCTCTGGATCAAAAGGACGAACAAGCGCCAGCACCGAGGCCTGCCACGACGCGGCCAAAAGCCAGCCGAAAAGGGTTTCCAAGTTGTGGAGGAAGAGGGGGATCATGGCTTAATTAGCGCCGAGGGGGAAGGTTCGCACAGAGGACTGCAGAGGTCGGAAGAGGGGGAAAGCGAGTTTGGCGATGACTTTGTTCCAGCCCGGAGGGGTGGAGGATATTAGCCGGTGGCGGGAGCCACCGGAACATTGGGGAAAGATCGACGCGCCCCTGCGGGGCGCCGGAATTTCGGTGCGTGTGGAACTCCGCCGCCCCGCCGGGGCGGATATTCTTGTTGCGTAACCGGTGGTTGCACCACCGGCTAATGTCCGGCGGCCCTCCGGGCCTGCAATGGGAGCGGGGGCCTTTATCATTTCTTCTCCTTGTCCTGAAGAATCCGCTTGAGCTCGGCGATCTCCTCGCGCGAGAGCTTGGTTTCCTGCGCCAGTTGCACCAGTAGTGGGTGCGCGGCGCCGCCAAAAACGCGCTCCAGAAACGACCGGCTTTCGCCCGCACGCATTGCTCGCGGCTGACCGTCGGCGAGTAATGATAGATTTTTCCCTCGGCCTTATACGTCACCGCCTTCTTGCGGATGAGCCGGCGCAGCATCGTGCGGATGGTCTGGTCCTGCCACTGCGTGCGCGAGACGAGTTGTCGGACAACCTCCAGGGCCGTGAGGGGATGCTTGCGCCAGAGAACTTCCATGACCACCCATTCGGCCTCGGAGATTTTCGGGAGCTTGGTCATGGAGCTTGTCTACTACGTTTGTACGCGATAAGTCAAGTACAAGCGTACGACATGCAGTCTGCCCTGGGACCTTAAATCCCTACTATCGGCAAGCTCGACTAAAAAAATAGGCAATCGAAGCTTTC
>CAWEXI010000003.1:0-215534 GCA_963812985.1 uncultured Verrucomicrobiae bacterium | reverse complement strand
GCCACAATTCAAAGAGGATCAGGATCATGTCTGAACTAATGAAACGCATTCGCGAGGCACGTGGCTTCAGCACCACCCCCGATCCTCTCATCAAGGAACAACGTTCACGCGAGGCACTGACACGAGACGCCGACTACTCCATCATCAGCCGACAAGTGCGCCCACTCGTCCCTGGCTGCATCAGCGTCGAAAGAGCCCGCCAACTCGTGGAACAGCACGCGAAAAGCAAGCAATTCCAGGCTCCATGATCAGAACAGACATCCGAAAAGAAGCTGACCGCCCAAGCGAGATTGCAGACAAAATCGAGCTCATGGGCTGGCACAAGCTCAACGCTCGCGAACAGGCCCTGTGTCGGAAGCATATTCTGCTGATTCTACGGTATCTCGGCCCGGAGAAAAAGAAGTTGGTGGCCGCCATTCACGGAGTCAAACCACCACGCGGACATCGCCTCTATACCGGAAAAAGCTACCTCATTGAAAAGCACAAAAGGAATCTCCAGCGCCGCCGCCGGAGACTCGGTGCAAAGCTCACGAAGATGACAGCAGAGGAGGTCGACGAGTGGCTCAAGAAGCACCGATCTAGGGCGACAACGGCATTTTCATGAAACTGCTTGCCTGAGATCGCCTCAGCCGCCATTATGCCCGTTCGCTTGAATGAGCAGTAAACGGAAGTTAGCTGACAATTTTTGCGGGGTTAGCTCAGTGGTAGAGCGTCCCCCTGACACGGGGAAGGTCAACAGTTCAAACCTGTTATCCCGCACGCCTTTATTCGGTTTTGCACAGCAAAGTAACGAAAAAAGCACCCAACATTTTAGAGCACTACAGCAAAATTTCATTTCTCCAAAAACCTAGTATGACCTTCCATAGGCATTCGCAAAAGAACACGCTTCAAGCACACTCTCCTCTGGAGAACGCCTTCTTGACACTGTAGAGGTCACAGGTTCGAACCCTGTACCGCGCACCATTTCGAGATTTTGACCTGTCTGGACAGGACTTTCTTCTTCCTGTCCAAGCTGCTCATTCCCTGAGAGATCAAGGAGAGGAATACCTGCCAAAGTCTTGCCAGTAGTGGACAGGTCATGACCCTCCCGGAACAAATTTTGTGTGCCTATTTGTGTGCCTGGAACTTGGGATTTTGAGAGGCGACGTGACCAGCACCGCCAAAGAGCGTCCATCACAGAATCCATGTCCGGGCCAAGTCATACACCTGTGGAATCAGAGCGCCCCCATTACGACTTCAGCCCCGTCCAATCCCAAAGAACCGGGATCGGCATTTAACCTCAATCCAGAAAGAAAATTTATGGCTATCAAAACCAAAGACGGAACATTCGACTCCAAGCCCGCCAATTATGAGCGGGACACTCACCCGGCCGGTATCAACTTTGAACTGAAAGATGGAACCGCGCTCTTCGCACCCTATTCATTTTTATCTCATGCCTTATACCATTCTGATGAAATCGTTATTCATTATAGTTTTGGCCTTGTGCGAATACGAGGTGAACGCCTCAGTCCGGTTTTCACCATGATACGCAGTCAAGAGCTTGGTTCGATCAATTGCGCTACGGATAAAATCGCTAAACCAGAGGAGCCGCGCATTCGGGAAATTCTGTTCGAGGACGCCGAAGCGCATACAACTTAAAGAGTTTAGGCTTCTACCACAGACATAACTTCGCTGTTATTATCTGCATCGGTGGAAAACCTGACCCAAAGACGTTCATTGACCGCTGGAAAAACTCCGGTGTGCGGCGGAGCGTGCCAACTATCAGCTTTTCCTCTCGGAGTTGTGCGATGTGCTCGGCGTCCCGAGGCCCGATCCCACCAATCCCGATGACGACGAAAACGCTTATGTCTTCGAGCGGTCGGTGATCTTCAACCACGCGGACGGTTCGACCAGCACGGGTCGTATCGACCTTTATAAGCGCGGGTGTTTTGTCCTTGAAGCCAAACAGGGTGTCGAGAAGCGGGAGCGGGAGGAAGCTCTATCTGAAGTTGGTAAAGCCAAAGCGAAGGCCGCAAAGAAAGGCACTGCCACACGCGGTAGCGCCCTTTGGGACGAAGCCATGCTCAAGGCCCAGGGCCGAGCCGAGCAGTACGCCCGTGCGCTACCAGCCAGTGAGGCGCGTCCTCCGCTGCTCATCATAGTAGATGGCGTCGACAACCAAGTTGAGGTTCTCGGGAGGGATGCTACGGGGCCATAAGCGGTGCGATTCGCGCTCACTAAACTTAGATCTAAGTGGCGCGATTCATTCCCCTTTTGAAGCAGCGTGGCTTTCTCATAGTTTGAGTTTTACGCCGATGCGCGCGATTTCCTGT
This sequence comes from uncultured Verrucomicrobiae bacterium, assembly GCA_963812985.1. GTDB lineage: Bacteria > Verrucomicrobiota > Verrucomicrobiia > Methylacidiphilales > UBA1321 > JABDGH01. The sequence continues at coordinate 213,222 of CAWEXI010000003.1, read as the reverse complement.
GGAGGAACATGAAAATATTGCGCAGCGGAAAGCGAGTTACGGCGAAGCAAACCGTAGAGGAACTCGATCCGGCGTTGCCACCAGTCCCCTTTAGCTTCGAAAGTCGCCTCGGGGAGATAGCAGACCAATTTGTCCCAGTCTAAAACCAGTTTTTCCTTGGGCAATGCCTTAAGTACGCGAATGATGTCAGGCTGTTGCATGAAGCCGAAGGAAGCCCTGACTCGCCAGAGACCTCGGCCGAGGTCTTCAGTTTGTACCATCTCACTCTCAAGGACGTAAGGAGTCTCCTTTTCGTCAATGGTGACGAGGAGTATTTGCTCGTGCTGGGCCAACCCGCGAAGCCAGTGGTTTTTGCCCACCAGCGGTACCATTTCTGGCCGTGTCGTCAGGAAGATGCCCGTCCCCTCCTGGCGATCTTTTTTATCCCGCATCTCCTTGATGAAGTCGTTGAGGGGCATGCCCCAGGCGTTTAAGGATCGCCGAAATCGGACTCCACATTCCGTCCAAATCCAAAAGATTCCGAAAACCAGCGAGGCAATGGCGAGTGGCAACCACGCACCCGAAAAGATCTTCACCAGGTTTCCGGCCAGGAATGACGTATCAAGAAGCAGGAAAATGCCAACTAAGGTAAAGGCCCTCATTCTGGACCATTTCCAGATGTCCCGTACCACGACAAAGTAAGTCAGAGATGTCACAATCATCGTTCCAATGACCGCCAAGCCGTAGGCTGCGCCTAATCTCTCCGAGGATCTAAAACCCAGAACGACGCCAGCGCACGCTAGCATGAGCGCGTAATTGACGGCCCCGATGTAAACCTGACCACGTTGTTTCTTCGAGGTATGACAGATTTTGAAGCGCGGGAAGTAGCCCATGTGAATGGCCTGTTCTGTAAGGGTGAAGATTCCCGAGATCAATGCCTGTGAAGCAATGATCGTTGCCAAGGTTGCTAGTATGACCATGGGCCAGAGAAGCACATGCGGCACAAGAGAAAAAAAGGGGTTCTGAATTTCAGTCGGGTGTTGGAGCACCATCGCTCCTTCCCCGAAGTAATTCAGGAGGAGAGCAGGTAGTACGAAACCGTACCAAGCCAATTTAATAGGAAATCGGCCGAAATGGCTGAGATCCGCAAAGAGGGCTTCCGCTCCCGTGAAGCAGAGGACTACGCCGCCCAGAACCACCACGCCCGTGCCACCATGATGCATCAAAAATTGAAATCCCATCGCCGGATTCAGAGCTTTAAGGACGCTGGGAAACTTTGCGATCCCGATCAGTCCCAGACCAGCAATGGAAACAAACCAAAGAGCCATGATGGGACCGAAAAGGTTCCCAACGGTTTCCGTCCCCCGGTGTTGCAGAAGAAATAGTCCGATAAGGATCCCCAAGGCCACAGGAACCACAAAGTGCTCCGCACCGGGAGTCGCAACCTTGAGCCCTTCTACTGCGGAAAGCACCGAGATGGCCGGTGTAATCACCCCATCCCCGTAAAGAAGAGCCGAGCCCGCCAAGACCATGAGAATAATCGTATCGGGAGATCTGGTATCCGCATGCGGTCGCTTGGTATGGATCAGGGCCAACATTGCGAGAGTCCCTCCCTGTCCTTCGTGGTCCGCACGGAGGATAAAGGTCGCGTACTTAACGCATACTACCAAAATGAGGGACCAAAAAATGAGAGAAAGAATGCCGAGCACAGAACCGGCGTCGACGAGAGAGGAATGGAGGTTCTGGAAGCACTGCCGCATGGCGTAGAGGGGACTCGTCCCGATGTCGCCGAAAACTACCCCCAGCGCGCCGAGAGAAAGCAGGGCGAGATTGCCCGCATTATCCTTCTGTCGATCCTGGGGCCTTTGGGGTTTTCGCGTAGTCATGAGAGCCAGTTAGAAAACTCGGTTATGGCAAAAGCGGCAGGTTCAGCGAGTCCTCGGCTAACGTATTTTGACCTCAAAGTTTTTTCCTTCCCATTTTTCCGCATCCGGCCAATAGAACGTGAACTGGAGGGTTTCTTCCGCAGTCAGTTTTTCAACGGCAAGATCAATGACGTGGACGCCCAAGCCCGAATCGCGGGAAGTTTCCTCAGCAAAAGTTCGCCACTGGTCGCCGCTCCATCGCAATTGGGCTGGAACCAGCGTTTCAATGCGTAGCGTTTTGCCTGGCGGCAGCTTTTGGACCTGGTGATTGAATCGCCAAACGACTAACGGCGATATGGTCCTATCCTTGATATAGCGCTGCACGGGCTGAGGCGGTGTGTCGAATATGACTCCGTCGTCGAGGGAGCGTACCAGCTTGAGATATTCTGAATTGGCCCAGACCAACGGCATACTGGAACCCGAAGGATGGCCATTAAAAAGGCCACGCTCGGGAATATCATCCGCGTCCCAAACCTGTTCAGGGAGCATTCCGCCAGGACCAGTCTGCGCTCCCATCACGCTGAGAAGCGTCCTGGCTTCCTTCGTGTTTCCCGCCGCGATCTCATAGTGAGCGCGCTCCCCGGCCAGAAGCGGCCATCCGCGACCAATTCCTGCGCTTTCAAAGGGGCTTCCATCCTCCGTTTCGCCGTAGCCATCGTGAGTATAGCGGTGCCAAACCGGCCCGGTGGCCGTCTCTGTTTTCAAAGTGGCGTCGATCACCTTGATCGTATTCGTGATACGCGGATCGTCAGCGGCACGCAGACCGAAACGCACGAGGGCAAGAGCATCCACGCTAACGATTTCGGGTGCCGGGAACGCTTTAAGGCCATCAGGGTGATTCTTGATCTTCACCGTGCAGTCGGCTGGACCGTCATGTTTCAGCAGATCGTCCGGTGCAATTCGGATATAATAGCCGTCTACGCCAATCCTCCTGGCTAAGGGCGTATCGTGCACATAGGTCCACTCCTCGATCTGGGAATTCCAGCAGTCGGCCGTCTCGCGCAGAAATCTTGCCATCGCCGGTTCTCCGGCTTCGTCGGCGAAGTCCGCCGCCGCCAGCATCGCCGCGATTTCCGTCGCCAGCGTAAACACAGAATAGCCACTGTTTTCCTCCCAACGGTCTTGGGGCGACACCGGTCCGTTACCAACCAGAAATTGCGCCGCGAGCCGTACCATCGGCCAAACGTGGAGCCCGTTTAACGCATTCCGGCGTCGCAACGCGTCGGCCAACAGAATCGGAAATGCAGTCTCATCCGTTTGCAGGCCAGGCCAGTAGGGCCGCCCATCAAGCCACATATTTTGCGGCCAATGGCCGTTGGCGTGCTGCGTGCACATGAGATAAAAAAGTGTCTGGGCCGCACCTTCCGTATTATCCGTGGCCAGCATCGCACCCGCCGCCTCCACCTGGTCGCGGGGCCAGACCACATGATACCCACCAAGGTCGCCGTCTCCTTTGGCCATTCCCCAGGGCGACGAAAGACTGGCGATCAAGCCGCCCGGGAAGCGTTTGCTCTCATGGACCTTCAATACGGCGGTAGCCACGCGGTAAAGGTCGAAGCCATCCTTTTCCTTTGTCGATAGGGAGCGGCACCGCGTTTGATAATTTCGCCACCCCTCCACATAACGTGCCGCCACATCCTCGAAACGGCACAGTAGGGAGGCGCGAGCTTGCTGACCGGCTTCGTATTGGTTGCGCCCGAATCCGAGTGCGATGACGATCTCGCCTCCGCACTGGGCAAGATCAATCGCACCGATCAAGGAGACGTTTCCATCACGCGCCTGAGGATAACTCCAGGTCATCTTCTTGTTTGCATGGACGTCCTGCCAGCCGTCACTCTTCCCCACATAGCCGCAAGAGCGTGCGCTCCATCCGGCAGAACTGGCCACGGCCAGCGCAGTCGAGTCTCGTTGGGCAAAAAGCATGGGAATCCCACGAAAATCCCCGAGCCAGGCATCGTTACCCATCGCGTGGTTGGCGATGTGAGGATTCACCAGCGCATAGAGCGTGTAGTCCGATAGCTTGCCTTGGAGTGCTTCTAATTTGATGCTCTGCAAGAGCACGTCCCGCCTCGGATCGGTGACAATCGTTTTGCTGATGCGGTAACGTCCATGCTTGCAAGTGTTCGTCAGCCGGTAGGCCGGTACGCCTTGTTCCAATGGGCGGATTTCATGGTGGGTATCTCGTTTTTCTTCAGAGAAAAAATCCTTTCCATCTGCGACAAGAAATCCGAAATCGCGGGTGGCCGCCCTGTCGATGTGGGGATGATAAATCTCGTCGAGAATCCCATGAGACGTCGTAAACCAAACCCGGCTCTCGGGATTAAGCGCCGTTCCAACTCCGTCTTTGGCACTGGAGGTCCAGTGAGGTTTGATGCCTGGGCGACCCGGAGCATTTTTCATGACGATTTTCTCCGGTTCGCCACGAGAAGACCGCCGAGGAGCACGAACAAGCCAGCCAAAACTCCCCCCACGATCCAGTCTCGGTGCATACTCGTCCAAAGCTGAGGGCTGAAATTGCGTGACCTGTTATCGAATCGCCCGTGTGCGCCAGGATCACCTCCAACCGGTTCGTAAAGGTTGTCGGGTTTGTCGTGGTCAGCCTTCTCGTTGGTTTGCTGGCCCCTAATACCGGTTTTTCCGAGATACCAATCCCCGAGGCGAGGAAAGAACTTGTTGCCGACGATGGCAATGACCGTTGGCAGTCCGACATAAATTTCGCGCCGCTTGTTTTTCGATGCGAACACGATGGCCTCAGCGGCGACCTCGGGCTGATAGATTGGAGGTACGGGCTGAGCCTTATTCGGCAACTTGCTACGGCACCAATCGAATTGCGGTGTATTCAGCGCGGGCATTTGCACCATCACGGCCACAATATTGCTATTATCGTGGATCAATTCCGCGCGCAGGGAATCCATGAAGCCCTGGATCGCGTGCTTGCCGGCACAGTATGCTGCTTGCAGAGGGATGCCTCGATAGGCCAACGCACTTCCCACCTGGATGATATGTCCTCGATTCCGGGGAAGCATTCGTTTCAAGGCCGCCAAAGTGCCGTTCACGTAGCCGAGATAGCAAACTTCGGTCACTCGCTTGAACTCGGCCGCCGTGGTTTCCCTTACGAAGGCAAATACGCTCGTCATCGCCACATTGACCCAGACGTCGATCGGTCCAAGTTCCCGCTCCACTCGCTCGGCGGCGGCTTCCATTCCTTCGGCGTCGGTCACGTCGCATTGGATAATGATGGCTTTCCCTCCGAGCGCTTCCACGTCCGACTTGGCACCCTCGAGGGCCTCCATTCCACGGGCGATGAGGCCGATATGCGCACCTTCCGTTTGCGCAAACATTTTGGCGGTGGCGCGCCCGATGCCGGCCGCCGCGCCGGTGATAACGATGACTCGAGGCTTTGCGGGTTTCATGAGTAGATCTCTTTCTGTTGGCCAGATGGAGCTGTCGCTTCAGTCAGGAACCAACAGTAATTCCCTGAAACCGGAGCGACGCTTTGCACGGGATACGGATAAAAATTCAACTCCTCGGCGCGCAGGACATTCGCGACCGTGTCCTTCGTCCGCGTATCGATGGATTCCAAATAGATTTCCCGCGCGGCGTTGAGTGCGGGAAAGGTCAGCGTAAGGCGATATTTGTCGAGTTCGGGAACCGGGTTGGCCACAACCCACCGCGCTCTTTCATGGAGCGCCCTGGTACATGGAAAAAGCGATGCGGTGTGACCATTAGCGCCTAACCCGAGAAGGATCACGTCGAAACGCGGAAATCCGTCGAGCTGATCTTTTGGCGAAAAATGTTTTCGTAAAGTTTGCTCGTAATCGGCGGCAGCCTCTTCCGCGTCCGGGATCTCCGCGCGGAAACGGAAAATGTTTTCTTCAGGAACCAGACCGGTGTGAAAGAGCTTCTTTTTCGCCTGGAGGTAATTGCTCGTGCGATGGTCAGGGGGAACGTGCCGCTCATCCCCGAAAAAGCAGAGTGTTTTTTTCCAGGGAAAATCGCGATACGCCGGGTCTTCCGCCAGCGTCTGATAAAGAGGCACGGGCGAATCGCCTCCCGTGAGAGCGAGGGTAAAGCGTGCTCGCTCGACGATGGCGCGCCGGGCCTGTTCTAATATTTTGTCCGCGACGCGCCGGGCGAGCGCATCGTTGTCAGAAAGGATTTCGATTTGGGGTTTCATGAGGCGTTAGCTTAGTCGTGGCACTCCGACTCCGTGGGTGCCGGGTGGAGAAAGTTCGCGCCGAATGGGAGGCGGCGTCATGTCGCGCCGGTCAGAGTTGAAAATCGTGGTTCCCTGTGAAATGAGATAATCGGCGGTCCGGGCCGCCAGCGCTTGAATGGTGAGACCGGGGTTGGCGGAACCTTGAGTCGGAAGGATGCTGCCGTCGCAGATGAAAAGATTGGGGATGTCGTGGGTACGACCAAAAGCATCGACTACACTCGTCGCGGGATCACTTCCCATGCGGGCTGCGCCGACCAAGTGGGCAAAACGGGCTTCCTGCACGACCTCCTGAGCTCCGGCCGCCCACATCACCTCTTCCGTCTTCTTTTTGCCAAATTCCCTCAGCTTCTCATCGTTGTCGTGCAGGCCGAAATTGACATGCGCGACCCGGAGACCGAATTGATCCTTCTCCTCAGCGAGAGTAACCCGGTTGTCGGCCCACGGCAGGATTTCGCCCAGCAGCCCGAAAGAAGCCCAATGATTGTAATCCATCATCACGCGGCGCATACCCCAACCCCAGCTTCCCCGGGCCGCCATCATTTGCTTGGCGAAGGCGATAGGTAGTGGGCCCACCGTTTGGATGGCGAATCCTCGGGCAAAATCGCGCTTGGGATCCGTTTCATAAAACTCCTCGGTCAGCGCGTGCGCTGGCGGCGCTTTGTACATGCGTACCGGTTCATTGAAGCGCCCAAGCACCACGTTCCCGATCTGGGCCATGAGGTATCGGCCCACCGTATCGCTCGAATTCGCCAGTCCCTTCTCATGTCCTTCACAGGCCGAATTCAGCAGCAAGCGGGGCGTTTCAATCGCGTATCCAGACACGATGACCGCCTTCGCCTTTTGAAAATGTTCCTCGCCCTTCGCATCAAAATAGCTGACTCCCGTCACCCGGTTTCTTTTCTTATCGTAATGAATTCGTGAGACCATGCAGCGGTCGCGGATCTCCGCCCCATTTCCCAAGGCGTCGGGAACGTGAGTGATCAAAGTGCTGGCTTTTGCGCCCACTTTGCAGCCTTGAATGCAGAAACCCCGGTAGATGCAATGCGGGCGATTTCCCCGTGAACCGCTCAAAATTGCGACCGGCCCACCCGCGCTCACTCCGATTCCCAGCTTGGTGCACCCCTTGATCAATGCGTTACCCACCCCCCCCATCGGATGAGGACCAAAGGGGTAACCGTGTGGGTCACCCCACGGATAATGCGCTGGCCCCGCCACCGGCATTTCCAGTTCCAGCAATTCGTAGTAGGGCTTAAGGTCCCAGTAGGAAATGGGCCAATCGGCCCCCACACCATCGCGCGTGTAGACCTCAAAATCCGAGGGATGGAAGCGGGGAGTGAAAGCGGCCCAATGAACGGAGCCTCCCCCCACACCCTTGCCGCAATTGTTCGCGCCAAGAGCCAGCGGATTTTTGCCGCCGGTGACGCGCTTGTCTTCCCAGTAAAGTTGATGCGAGCCCGCTTCGTCGCTCACCCAATCGCGTTCAGTATCCCAAAATGGGCCGGCTTCCATCGCCAAAACCTTGAAGCCTGCCCGCGCCAATCGCTGGAGCAATACCCCTCCCGCTGCGCCCACGCCCACGATCACATAGTCCACTTCCTCTCCCGGCGCATGCCGATGCATCGGAAATTCGATGCTCTGCATCGGTCCCAGCCGATGGGCCTGATTCTCTGGCGGCCCAAAAGCTCCTCCGACTGGCGAGTTCAATGGGTGCCTCCTTGTCCGCCGGGAGGATGTTCGCTGTGAGCGGCTACATCAGCTTCCTCCGGGTCCGAGACGCAATCAGGCGGAGCTTTCCACTCATAGCGTTTTTCTTGGACTTCCCAAGGTTCCGGCTCGCCATGTTCCAACCGCATATAACCGCGAGGATAAGCGGGGCCGCCGAAACCGATTTCGTCCCAAGCCCATGGATGGGCGTAATAGACCTCGACGCAATCCTGCATCATCAATGCCCAGAAGCGGTGAATCGGCATGCGTTCCCAAATATCGGCCGCCCCATCCTTGGGTTTCGCATCGTGGATCGACTTGAGGAGCTCATCCTGTTCCCGCCAGGTTAAAATTCGGAAGGAACGGCCATAGGAATGGGTCGCCATCCTTTCGATGGCCTTAAGGCCGAGACGGTAGGCCTCACCGTCCGGGGGCATCTTAGCGAAACGGTATCCGGGAGTCCGGCCTTCATGCAGGCGTTTGTCGATGCCAGGAACCAAAGGAATGCGGCGTGAAGGCATTCGGTCGTCCTGCGGGAGAAGATGCGCGACCAATGCTTCCATCAGGCCGACCTCTTCTGGGGTGAAGAACTGAATCGTGGGAATCTTGTGGACTCGGTCGCGAATTTTTCGGCGCGTGGCTTCGTCCCAGAAATTTTGCTGACTGAGTGTGCTAAATTTTGGGTAGTATCCCGGATATTCGGTTTGAAGCAGGGGTTTCCCCGTTTCGGGATGGAGCGTTCGCCGGTCTGCTGAATCGCTGGAATGTTGCGTGTTCATCTGTCGTTCCCTCCGCATCAGGCATGCGAGCAATCCCAGGACACCGCATGCGGCAAAGAGGAGCGGGGCAAAAATCGGCGGCCCATAGAGGACGTTATAAAGAAGCTTCTTTGATCCGCCCGGGCGCAGGAAAACCCCTCGCGCGTGGTAGTAAAAGCCGATGCCTCCATCCACGATGGCGGCGACGGAGGCCACGGGGAGTACCGTTCGCGCTGCGCGGGGACTTTTGATTGAGAGGGCCGCTGCCAGCATCAGCAGTGGCGCGATGATGATGGGGGACCACTGCGCCTTGTATCTGAAATTATTTTTGTAGTGCGAGTAAAGCGCCTCGAAGCCGCTGAAAAAAGCGCTGAGGATCGTCGCCACAGCGAGATGCTTTTGAAAGCGTCCCTCGCGAATTTCCTGCGTCCATGGGGCGGCGCGACCGAAAAAGAAGCGACGTATCCAGCGAAACCGGTCAGGAGTGATATCGATGATCTCGGGTGCTTCCTCGGGCCGAAGGAACGATGCGATGAAGCCAAGATAAGCGCTCACGCCGAAAAGCAAGGGAGCAAAGATCGGTGGCCCCATGACGATATTCGCTACGGGAAGCCGCCAGCCGCCGGGCTTTCGCGCTATGCCACGGACATGAAAGAAGAAACCAATCAAGCTATCCAACAAAGTTATCGCCGCAGTCCAACGGAGCACTGTCCGCGCGGCCCATGTGCTAAAACATCCCCAGATGCCGGCTCCCGTCATCGCTCCGCTCAGCACAACGGGACTCCACATGACCTTCTGTCCGTAGCTCCCTTTGTAATGTTCGTAGGAAACTTCCAAGCCCGCTAAAATGCTGGAGGCGCCTGCCATCAGGGAAAGGGCGCGTTGGAAGCGGCCTTCGCGAATGTGCGCATCCGCCTCCACTACCTCTTTTCCGAGGGGTGACGGAAGATGTCTTTCCAGAAACGAGTCGCAATGACTGCCGAGATCACTACCCGGAACGACTATTCGAGCGGGTCTCTCAGCAATGAGACGGGTACTTCGGAAAATTTGCTTTAAATTCATAGAAAGAGAATTCGGAGTTTCATAGGGCGAATCGGGATGCATCCTTGCGTTTGAATTCGAGGCCAAATCCAGGTCGGGTTCGGTCAGGCGTCAGAGCGCCGTTCACGGGTTGCAAGACTCCGTCAAAAAGCATCCGCTCGATGCGGGCGTGATCGAAAAAATATTCTCCGATCAGAAAAGAAGGCACGGCGCAGGCGGCTATGGCATGGACCGAAGGAGCGCAATGGAACGAAAACGGAAGCTGGAACGTCCGACAAAGTATGGCTGCCTCGAGAAAGCCTGTGACCCCAGCGCAGCGAGTTGCATCCGCTTGGAGGACGTCAACGGCTCCGGCCGCGAGCATTCGTTGAAAATAGAAAGAGTCGTAGCCGTATTCTCCCGCTGCGATCTTCATGCCTGCCGGCGCGCGATCACGTATCAGGCGCAGGCCTTCCAAGTCATCCGAAGAGACCGGCTCCTCAAACCAGCTTACATTGAGTTCAGCAAACTTTTCTGCCTGCGCCAAAGCCTGCTTGCGGGAATAAGCGCCGTTGGCGTCAACGAAAAGATTTACCTCCGGCCCAATCGCCTTTCTCGCCGCACGCACCCGGTCCAAATCAGCGGCGGGATCGCGACCGATCTTCATTTTCACGCTTTTGATGCCCTCCTGCGCCCAGCCGTCCAATTGACGCTGTAAATGCTCGATGCTGTACGAGGTGAAGCCTCCGCTCCCGTAGATCTCAGCGCTTTTGCGTGCCGCGCCCAGCAAATCAAGAAGCGAGCACTCGAATAGCCGAGCCTTCAAGTCCCAGAGCGCGCTATCTACCGCCGATATCGCCATGGATGCAATTCCGGGCCGACCTAAATTTCGGATTTGGTGGAGCATTGCGGCGTGAGCGCCCGTAACGTCGAAGACGTTCGTCCCTTTGAGCACATCAGCCAAAAGAGATTCGATCAGTTTGCCGGTGGCGACATCCGCATAGGAATAGCCGATGCCCTGCTTGCCCCCCGCCGAAGCCTCCACCAGTACCAGCGTGGTCTTGTCCCACTGTAGAGTGCCGTCGGACTCAGGCGTTTCCGTCGGCACGGTGTAACACGAAACGTCAATTTTCTCGATCAGCGCCGATGATGTCCGTGAGTGGCTCATGACCCATAACCACTCGCATTAGTTCCTGTGAGGGATGAAACTCTCGACCAAGTCCTTTACCGCTCCCCGGAACATTCCAGAGCGGGCTGAATCATGAACCAGCGAGTCGGCGAAGTGCATCGCCTCCTTGAAGGTGATGTGGGGTGGCAATGTCGGCACTTCCGGATCTGTCACGGCCTCGATGACAACGGGACGCCGGGCGGCAAGTGCTTCGTCCCAAGCCGATCCGATTTGCTCCGGTTTATCGACCCGAATGCCCTGAAGTCCCAGGGAGTCGGCGTAGCTGGCAAAAGGGAAGTCCGGCACATCCTGGCTCGGCTTGAACTTCGGATCGCCCGTCATGATGCGCTGTTCCCACGTAACCTGGTTGAGATCATGGTTGGCCAGCACCATGACGATGAGTCGCGGATCACTCCATTCCTTCCAGTATTTGGAGATGGTGATGAGTCCGTTGATGCCGTTCATCAGCATCGCGCCATCACCCACGAGTGCGATGGCCACGCGATCTGGCCACGCAAATTTAGCCGCGATGGCGTAAGGCACGCCGGGCCCCATTGTCGCCAAGTTTCCAGAGAGCGTAGCCATCATGCCGCGCCGGACTTTCAGGTCGCGCGCAAACCAGTTGGCCGCGCTGCCGCTGTCCGAAGTCAGGATGCAGTTGTCGGGTAGCCGGGGTGACAATTCCCAAAACATCCGCTGAGGATTGATGGGGTCGGCTTCATTCATGGCACGCGCTTCGAGCACCTTCCACCATTCCACGATATTGGACTCAATGGTTCCCCGCCAGGAACGGTCCGACTTGCGCTCGAGAAGTGGGATTAACGCGCGAAGCGTTTCGGCGCTATCGCCCACGAGGGGCACTTCCATCGGGTAGCGCATTGAGGGCATTTTTCCGTCAATTTCGATCTGAACACCGCGCGCTTGACCTTCTTTGGGAAGAAATTCCGCGTATGGAAAGGAGCTTCCGACCATCAGTAGCGTGTCGCAATCCATCATCATGTCCCAACTCGGCTTCGTTCCCAAAAGGCCAATCGAGCCGCAGCAATAGGGAAGATCGTCCGGTATCACTGCTTTTCCCAACAAGGCCTTGGAGACTCCGGCTCCCAAGATATCGGCGACTTCCATGACTTCATCTGCAGCTCCGAGTGCGCCCGCGCCAACTAACATGGCAACTTTTTTCCCCGAATTGAGAATGTCAGCGGCACGTCGAAGATCAGCATCGCTGGGGACGACTCGTGGCGTGCACATTCCCACACCACTGAAGAGGGCTCCGTGAATTCGCGGTGGCTCTTCGTAGGCGACCTCTTGGAGATCATTGGGGATTATGATGCACGTCACCGTTCGTTCAGCCCTGGCAATCCTGACGGCGCGGTCGACCAAGTGGCGGATCTGGGGCGCGACCGTCGCCATGTGGACGTAATCACCCGCCACATCCTTGAAAAGACTGACCAGATCGACCTCCTGCTGAAAGTTTCCGCCCATCGCCTTCCGAGCCTGCTGGCCCACAATCGCGACGACGCTCTGATGATCCATCTTCGCATCGTAAAGGCCATTCAGTAGGTGAATCGCACCTGGGCCGCTGGTGGCAAGACATACCCCAACCTCTCCGGTGAATTTCGAATGGGCACACGCCATAAAGGCGGACATCTCTTCATGCCGCACTTGCACGTAGTCGACTTTATCGCCCGCACGTCCTATCGCGCCAATGATTCCATTGATGCCGTCACCGGGAAATCCAAAGATTCGGCGAATGCCCCATTCATTCAATCTCTTGATCAGATAATCGCTGACGGTAGTGCTCATATCGGTGCTTTTCTGATCGAGCAACAACGTTAAGGCTGAGCTCGAAAATTAACTGATAAGCGAGATTTGAACACCCCCAGAAACGCGGAGCGAAATTCAAAGCCTCGGTCGAAAATTACTCGCACTGGCCATGCCAACAAACCGTTTGCTACTGCAGTGGGAGGAGATGCGATTTGATCCTTCGGCAATGAAGGGATTCATACGACGCAAAATGCACGACGGCGGATTTCCTAAACTTGTACTTTGCGCAGTTGTCAGAGTGTGGTGCTGTAAGCTAAGTGCGGAAATGCGTGATATGTTGTGGTGAGGAATTCGAACTCTAACAAAGGAACTTCAATGATCGAAGTAATAACAAAGGGCTTTAACGACAATGTAATTGCTCTTTCCGCCCACGGAAAAGTGACGCATGAAGACTACGAGCGAGTACTCATTCCGACCGTGAACGAAAAAATCAAAGCCCACGGAAAGGTCCGCTTGCTCTATCATTTAGGCTCAGACGTCACGAATTTTGAAATGGAAGCGGTTTGGGACGACGCGCGCACAGGAATGCAGCATTTCACAGCATTCGAGAAAATCGCAGTCGTGACTGATTTCCTGTGGATAAAAGATGCGGTTAATATCTTCGGAATATTCAAACCCTGTCCGGTAAAGACCTTTCCGAATGATGAGGCTGGGGAAGCAAGATTGTGGATAAACGCCTAGTCACTTTGGCTAACTCAGTCAAATTTAGGGCTGGCCATGCTGCATGGCGAAGCCCTGCTGAGAAGGCAAAAGGTCATGGAGCGTTATCAACCTGCGGTCGCGAATCTCCCGATAAAGGCTGCTTTTGCTGATGCCAATAATTTCCAATACCCGTTTAATTCTGATTAGTACGTACTCGCTCATCTTTTTCTCCTGCGTTGTCGTCGTCAGCGGTGTTTTTGCTGCTCGATCTCCTCTTCCAAGCTTGCTTCCTGCTTCTCCGCCTCAGCCTCGCCATAACTCATGTCACGCGTGAAGAGCCGATATACCGTATTATGGCTAATCTCGACACCCCGCTCGCCAAGCCATCTGGCGATTTCGCGATAACTGAATCCTTTTCCGCGCAGGGTAGCCATAACGTCTACGTATTCCGCCAAATCGGAGTAATCAGGCTCTTGCTCGGCCAGTTCCAATAAATACTCCGCCGGCGGCATTTGAGACGTTACCGTGAGAATCGGAAGCGGCGTCGCCGAAGGGGTACTTTCAACCGTCAAACACTAAATTACAGTTTGAGCACATAGAGCTCAGAAAGACTCTGAATCACTTTTTAAGGCGACGACCTTAGAGAGAAGACCAAGTTCTCGCGTCTATCGGAGACACTTTGGCCAGAGATACATTACGAGCTTCTGCCATTTATGAGGGTGCCCCTCATGCTCCCGTAATTAAAAACACTGCTCCTTTGCAAAGAAGCTTCAGCCGCTAAAAACCCTTTAAACTGGACTCCTTGGCCTTCTTATCTGCGGCGTCTTGCGCTTCCTCGTAATCGAGAAACGGTTTAGATTTCACGGTGAGGCAATATGCCAAGCCGCCAGGCGTAAACGCGAGCGCTCCATCATCTCTCTTCCAAGATTTACCGATCGCATCGAGCGTCGGAATGAATGTGCCAATCATGGAGTGCTCGACAGGCTTCACGGTCCACGTGTGTCCCTGTGAGTTGACGGAAAGCAGCGTGGCGATGTCGTCATCCGTTGGACCGCCCGACTTCTGATACCTCTCAGCAGAGGAAACTCCGTTCATCATCCAAACAGTGATGCTCCAGTTTTCTTTATGAAAGATTAGAACATCCTTGCCGCCGTTGGTCCTCTGCCCGTAGCGAGCCGTCAGTTCCTCCTGGGTATCGCCAAGCCGCGCGCGCGCATTTGTCAGGCATGCTTGGGACGCGAATAACAGAAAGACTACCAAGCGCAGTTTCATAAAGCACAACTCCCCGAAGCTTAGCCAACGAACTCAGGATTGAGATTTTAGATTGGGAAGGCAAGCACAATACTCGTTTTTGGGGTATTCCGATAGAGGTACAAAAGAGATGGGTGTCACAACCCTACCGCTTCTCCCAAAACTGTCTTTAGCAAGCTCAACGACGAGCTGGCCGGGTTGCTACGTGAGGCTCGCAAAGCGGCGGGTTTGACCCAAGTGCAGGCAGCCAAGAAGCTCGGTTGCCGCCAGACCTTCATTTCCAAAATCGAATGCGGCGAGAAGCGACGGGCGCGACCGGCATACACGCGCGGCCTGGTATGGCCGATGCGCAGCAATGGATCACCCTGCTTCGCGGGGATCAAAAAAAGCTTAAGTCTGTAATACTCAAATTGGATGCCTCGCACCAATAGTACTGTCGTTATCTCCCTTACTCATTCTCGTTTCCGCCAACAGATTTCCGCCGAGCAAATGTCCATGAAATAGCCCTTTCTTTGATTTTTTTCGGATTTCCACCTACGCCCTTTGAGGGCAGCCTACTTTTACGCCCTCGTCGTTTGGACTTTTGACATCTGAAAAGTGAACAACTTCACCGCGACGCTACACACTCAAAGCGCATGCCCGTTGCGTTTGATCGAGCAAATTCAAATGCCGTCAGATTTCCAAAAACTCCCGGACGAAGCCGCCCTTTGGATTTCTTCGCAATTCGTTCGGAGTGCCGATTTGTTGAATCCGGCCGCGGTCGAAGACCACCACGCGATCGGCCAATTCGAACGCCTCGTCCTGATCGTGGGTGACGAAAAGCGAGGTCAGATGAGTTTTATCGTGAAACTCGCGCAGCCACTTGCGGAGGTCCTTGCGCACCTTGGCATCGAGCGCGCCGAAGGGCTCGTCCAATAAAAGCACACGAGGTTCGATGGCGAGAGCACGGGCCAGGGCGACGCGCTGGCGCTGTCCGCCGGAAAGTTCCGCGGGGAGACGCCGTTCGAAGCCGTCGAGCTGAATTAGCTCCAAAAGTTGCGTCACTCGCTCGATGATCGCGGCCTCGCCGGGCCGTTTCTTCCTCGGCAGCACGCGCAAGCCGAAGGCGATGTTCTCGAAAACGTTCATGTGCTGGAACAGCGCATAATGCTGGAAGACAAATCCGGCACGACGCTCGTAGGCGCTTTTCTCGGTCACATCGTCATTGGCAAAAATCACCCGGCCGCTTTCGGGAATCTCGAGGCCGGCGATCACGCGCAGCAACGTCGTCTTCCCACTCCCGCTGGGTCCTAGCAGGGCGAGAAGTTCGCCGGTGCGGACCTCGAGCGACACGCCCTCCAACGCGGCGAAGACGCCGAATTTCTTGGTGATATCGTGGACGGCGATGCTCATGGAATTAATTTTTCCCCTGGCTTGGCCCGGACGATATTCGGCGCGAGGCGATACCCTTCCACCACAACTTTGATGACCAGCGTGAGTACCGCCAGAAGCAGGAGCAGCGAAGCGAGCGAGAACGCCTGCGGCAGTCCGAAGTTGAGATAATCCTGTTCGATCTGGAGCGGCATGGTGTTGGTCCTGTCTTCGATATTCCCAGCGACGACGGAGACCGCGCCAAATTCGCCCATGGCCCGCGCGTTGCACAAAATCACGCCGTAAAGAAGGCCCCATTTGATCTTCGGAAAACTCACGCGCCAGAAAAGCTCCCAGCCGTTCGCACCGAGCGTCATCGCGGCTTCCTCCTCCTTGCCGCCCTGTGCCTGCATCAGCGGAATCAATCCTCGGGCCACGAACGGCGATGTGACAAACGCGGTGGCGAGCACAATGCCGGGAAAGGCAAAGAGCACCTGCACGTTGTGGGTCTCAAGCCAGGGTCCAAGCCATCCTTGCCGCCCGAAAATCAAGGCGAAGACCAGACCGCCGATCACGGGCGAGACCCAGAGAGGAATCTCGATCAGCGAAATAAGGAGCGCCTTGCCGCGAAAATGAAAATGAGTAACCGACCAGGCGGCGCATATCCCGAAAAGCGTGTTCAGCGGTACCACCGCCAGCGCCACCAGAAGGGTGAGCCGAATTGCTGTCCAGCTATGAATCGAGCTCAGCGTGGCGAGGTAAAAAACGATCCCGGCATGGAAGGCCTCGACCAGAACGACGCAAACTGGAAAGACCAGGAACATCCCCACAAAGGCGAGCAGGATGCCGATTAAAAAATAGCGGAGAATTCCCTCCCTGCGGCCCGGGCGGCTCATGCCCGCCTCCAGTAGCGAGTGAGAACAGGGATCAGATTAACCGCGACGACGATCAGGAAGGAAATCAGCAGCATGACAACGCCGAGCCCGGCGGCCCCGACGTAGTCAAACTCTTCGAGCTTCATGATGATGAGATGAGGGGTAATCTCCGTCAGATACGGCATATTGCCGGAGATGAAAACGATGCTGCCGTACTCACCGACACCGCGACCAAACGCGAGCATGATTCCGGTTAGGAGCGCCGGACGCACCGCGGGCAGGATCACGCGCCAGAATGTCTGCCAGCGATCAGCGCCCAGGCACTCCGCAGCTTCCTCCACGTCCGCCGCCAGGCTGGCGACGACCGGCTGGACCGTCCGGACCACAAACGGGAAGCCGATGAAAACGAGGGCAATCAGAATTCCCCAGCTGGTATAGGCGATCCGCCACCCGAACCACTCATGGAGCGTCTGACCAACGTAGCCGCCGTGGGTGGAGAATATTTGGGTCAGCGCCAGGCCGGCCACCGACGTCGGCATGGCAAACGGAAGGTCGACCAGCGCATCGACGATTCTTTTTCCCGTGAAATTGTAACGCGTCAATGCCCACGCTGCGATGAAGCCAAAAAAGCCGTTAATCAGCGCCGCGGCAAGCGAGAGGCCGAAGCTGAGCCGATAGCTATCTAGGGCGCGGGTATCGGTGGCGACCTGAACAACATGGTGAAACGTCTGGCTGAAGTCGGGATAATCGGTGGAGGGCAACACTGCCTTGAGCATCAGGCAACCGAGCGGCAGCAGAATCAGGCCGACAAGATAGAACAGCGTGAACCCGAGCGTAAGATGGAAGCCGGGAAGCACGTGCCGGCGGGACCGCCGCGATTTCACCGGCAACACTTTTTCGGGATTAGTCACGTCAGTCACGCCGCCCCCGGCCGGATACGCTTGCTCTTGATCCATCACCGCAAGAGCGTCGCTCGACGCCGGACTGTCCAGGCGATGACGATTGCGCAAGCTTTCGGTCAGAGCGGTCATAATTCGTCCGGGGTAACCTTCCCCGCTATTTGCCGGGCACCTGATAAATCTGATCGAAAAGACCTCCGTCACCGAAAAAATCCTGCTGAACCTTGGTCCATGAGCCGAACACACTCTCCTCGGTAAAGAGCGGAATCGTGGGGAACTGGCCACTATATTTTGCCAGCACATCCTTGTCGCGCGGCCGGTAATAATTACGGGCGATCACATCCTGGCCGACGGGCGAATAGAGGTACTGGAGATAGGCCGTCGCGACCTTGCGGGTTCCATGCTTGTCCACGTTCGCATCCACCACGGCAACGGGCGGCTCCGCCAGAATCGACTGGCTGGGATAGACAATTTCAAACTGACCGGGGCTCAACTTCTTCGTGGTGAGCAGCGCCTCGTTCTCCCAGGCAATGAGCACATCGCCCTCGCCACGCTCGACAAATGTAATGGTCGAGCCGCGCGCGCCGGTATCGAGCACCTTGACGTTTCCGTACAGCGCTTTCTCAAAATCCTTCGCCTTCGCCTGGTCATGGGTGGTCTGCAGCTCGTAACCGTAGGCGGCAAGGAAATTCCAGCGCGCGCCACTGGATGTCTTCGGGTTCGGCGTAACAATTTCCACCCCGGACTTCACCAGATCAGCCCAGTCCTTGATTCCCTTCGGATTTCCTTTGCGCACCAGAAAGACAATGGTGGAGGTATAGGGCGCGCTGTTGTCGGAAAGACGCGATTGCCAATTGGGCGCGATGCTGTGGGCATTCTTGACGATGGCGTCGATATCGGGCGCCAAGCCGAGCGTGACGACATCCGCCGCCAGGCCGTCAATGACCGCTCTCGCTTGCTTGCCCGAGCCGCCATGCGATTGGCTGATCGTGACGTCGTCGCCGGTCTGCTTTTTCCAGTAATCGATGAACACCTTGTTATAGTCGTCATACAATTCTCGCGTCGGATCGTACGAAACGTTGAGAAGGTTGGTTGTGTTCACGGATGCGTAGGTGTTCATCTTAACCAGGAAGGCAACTACGAAAAAGTAAGGAACGAGAGACTTCATCCTCTAAGGTTTAGCCTTAAACCACATAATGTCTATTATATTTATAGTCTATCATTCGAAACGGATGGACATCCCGCCGTCAACTTAAAGCAACCGAACGGTAGCCAAAGCAGGTGAGCGATGCTTGAATCGCCGTCGAAAAATGATGAAACTGGCGTCCAAATCGAGTTGGTGTAAGCGTGTTTTGCCCGCAATTGCGCTGACTTACGGCATTTCTCACGTCTACGGCGATGCCCCCCAACTGCCCGCGCCGCCGCCTGCTCCCCTCGCCTCGGAAAATGGCGTGTTCGCACAAAAATATCTTTTGGGGGAACTCGGCAAGGAGCGATCGAAACTCGAAGATGAGGGCGTTCTCTTCACGCCTATCTATAGCGCGGAAGTCTTCGGCAACCCAATTGGTGGCGCGAAGCAAGGCGTCATTTACGAGGGTCTGCTCGATCTTGTATTAACCCTCGACTTCAAAAAGATGGCTGATTGGGACGGCAGCTTTCACGTCAGTTCCTATTACCCGATGGGCAACGGTTTGTCCGCCCCAGATACCGGCGAACTTTTAACCGTGAGCAATATCAGCGCTTACAACACACTCCACCTTTTCGAACTCTGGTGCGAACAGAAATTTTTAGATGATAAGATTTCCCTTCGGGTTGGGCAGCTGGCAGCCGACAGTGAATTTTTCATCAGCACGAGTAGCGCGAACTTTCTTAACGCGACGTATGGCTGGCCGGCTATCGTTTACGCAAACGCACCAACACCTATTTACGCCTATGCTGCGCCTGGTGTCCGCCTAAGAATCGATTTTGATCAGCATTGGACGTTTCAGGGAGCGGTTTTCGCGGGAAATCCGGCGCCGGACCGTATTGGAGATCCAAATCCCAACCGCGCTCCCGATCATGATTACAACAACTCGGGCACGGATTTTAACGTCAACGGCAGCCAGGGCATCTTTAGCATCAACGAGCTTTGGTACAACTTGAACAAGGAAAAGGACGCCCACGGTTTGCCCGGAACCTACAAAATCGGCGGCTGGCTGCATACTGATACGTTCTCGAGCGAGCGATATGACAACCACGGCCTCCCGCTCGCCTCGCTGGCCAGCGATGGTCATCCCCAGGCGCTCGACGGTAATAACGGATTTTACGTCGTCGCCGATCAAGCCGTTTGGCAGGACAAGTCCAATCCAAATCAGGCGAAGGAGGTTGATCTGTTTTTTCGCGGGGGTAACGCCCTCGGTGACCGAAGTCTATTAAATTATTACTGCGACGGCGGGGTCGTTTTTAACGGACTGACTCCGGGCCGGCCGAATGACTTGGTTGGCGTCGCCACCGCTTACGGAAATATCGGTTCCGGTTTTCGGGGTTTCACCGAGGATGAAAACAATTTCACCGGCAGCAATCTACCCATGCCCGATTTCGAACAGAACATCGAGGTGACTTATTTCGCGCAGATCGCACCATGGTGGTCCTTTCAACCCGACCTGCAAATTATCGTCCACCCGGGCGGTTCGTCGGCCATCGCCAATGCCGTTGTCCTGGGCTGCCGGACGGTGATTAATTTCTGAACCGATTTATAGGCCGACGAAATCAAGAGCACCTTCCCACCATTGCTTTTCCTTACGACTGGTTTACACAGTCTTTATGTCTGGCGTCCTCCCCAAAAGCGCTGAGGTTAAATCTGCGGCCCCTCAGAGCCCGGTGCGTCGTTTCTTTGCTCTTCTCGGTCCGGGTCTGGTAACCGGAGCGGCCGATGATGATCCCTCCGGCATCGTCACCTATTCGATTGCCGGGGCCCAGGTGGGCACGTCGATGTTGTGGACGGCACTCCTGACCTTCCCACTGATGGCGGCAGTCCAGATGATGTGCGCGCGAATCGGGATGGTCACCGGCACCGGCCTGGCGGCGGCGCTCCGGCAGAAGATGCCGAAACCGGTACTCATCCTGATGGGACTATCTCTTTTCGCGGCCAATACAATCAACGTGGGGGCCGATTTGTCGGGCATGGCCGATGTGGCCAATCTCCTGAGCGGGGTTCATCCGGCCTATTTCGTGATCGGTTTTGGCATCACCATTACTTTCGCGACCATCTGGTTTCGTTATAACGCCATCGCTTCCATTCTGAAATGGCTGGCAATTTCGCTCTTCGCCTACGTCGTCACGGCATTTATTGTTCATCCCGATTGGTCCAAGATCCTTGCGGCCACCTTTCTACCCTCATGGCCCACCAGTCATGCGCAATGGTCGACCCTGGTCGCCATTCTCGGCACCACGATAAGTCCTTATCTTTTCTTTTGGCAGACTTCGCAGGAAGTTGAAATAGGGAAGGCGCGAGGACAACGCAGCTTGGCGAGCCGTCGCGGGGCTCAGCCCCAAGAGCTAAAAGAGCGCGCCATTGACGTCGGGGTGGGCGCCTTCTTCTCCAACATGATCATGTACTTCATCATTCTGACCACCGCCATGACATTTCATAAAAGCGGAGTCGGCCAGAATTTGGAAACATCCAAGGATGCGGTAAAGGCACTGGCTCCGCTGGCCGGCCGCTTCGCCGCGTTGCTGTATGCGACTGGACTTCTGGGCGTGGGTTTTCTCGCCATCCCGACCATGGCTGGATCCGCCGCCTACGCCTTCACTGATATCTTCAATTTGCGCCAGGGACTTGACGAAAAACTCTCTCAAACCCGTGCTTTCTATGGAATCCTGGTCTTGTCCATGGTCTTCGGCATGGCATTGACCTTCACCAATATCAAGCCCATGGACGCGCTCTTCTACACTGCCGTCATCAATGGATTGCTCGCGCCCTTTGTTCTGGTGGGCATCCTGCTGGTAGCCTGTGACACGGGCTTGATGCAGGGCCAGCCGAGCTCCATTTTGGCGCGAGTGGCGGTAGGCATTACTACCGCTGGGATGTTCGCCGCGGGTCTCGCGATTTTCTTAGTGTGAAGGGCTCCCGCAGCCACCCTGTTTCCAACCTAAGCAGCCGGAGCTTCAGGCGCGGAAGACTGACCGCCTAACGTCTCGCCGACCTGGAAGCGGGTGAAGCGGCGGATGACGATGTTCTCGCCCAGCTCGGCGATCTTGGCGGTGAGCAGGTCGTTGATCGTCTTGGTGTTGTCCTTCACGAACGTCTGCTCGAGCAGGCAGACCGTGCTGTAATACTTGTCGAGCTTGCCCGCGATGATCTTCTCGACCACGGCGGCGGGCTTGCCCTTGACCGAGGCGCTGGCGACGTCGCGTTCGACGGCGAGCAGGCTTTCCGGCACCTCGTCGCGCTTGACGTAGAGCGGCGTGGCGGCGGCGACCTGCAGCGTCACGTCCTTGACGAAGGCGCGGAAGCTTTCGTTGCGGGCGACGAAGTCGGTCTCGCAATTGATCTCGACCAGCACGCCGACCTTGTCGCCGACGTGGATGTAGGAGCCGATCACGCCTTCCTTGGCTTCGCGGCCGGCTTTCTTGGACGCGGAGGCGGCGCCCTTCTTGCGCAGGATGGTTTCGGCCGGCGGCGAGATCGCCCTTGGCTTCGACGAGCGCCTTCTTGCAATCCATCATGCCCGCGCTGGTTTTGTCGCGGAGCTGCTTGACGAGTTCGGGAGAGATGTTCTCGCCGTGAGCGGCGGGAGCGGGAGTGGTCATGGGAGTAGCTGTGGTTGACATGAATTGAACTGAAAAGCAGCGACGGTCATCGACCGCCGCTACAGCTGAGAGTGGATTAAGCCGAGACGCCGGTGAGCGATTCTTCCTCGACCGGCTTGACCGAGTCCTTGCCGCAGCGTGCCGCGCCTTCATCGAGCCTTCGATGATGGCGTCGTTGAGCGCTTCGAGGATGATGCTGATGGAGCGGATGGCGTCGTCGTTGCCGGCGATCGGGATAATCGACCAGATCGGGATTGGCGTTGGTGTCGGTGATGGCGACGATGGGGATGTTCAGGCGGCGCGCTTCGGCGACGGCGATTTCCTCGCGCGGCACGTCGACGATGACGATGGCGGCGGGATATTTTTCCATGTCCTTGATGCCATCGAGATTCCGGTGCAGCTTCGCGTTTTCGCGGCGCATCACGGAGACTTCCTGCTTCGGCATCTTGGCGGTCGTGCCGTTGGCTTCCATCGTGTCGATCGACTTCATGCGCGCGACGCTCTTGCGGATGGTGGTCAGATTGGTCATGGTGCCGCCGAGCCAGCGCTCGGTGACGTAATAGGAATTGCTCTTGCTGGGCGAGGTCCTTGATGGTCTCCTGCGCCTGCTTTTTGCAGCCGACGAAAAGCACCTTCTTGCCGCTGGCGGCGATGTCGCGCAGGAAATCCTGGGCGGCTTCGAGCTGCTTGACGGAATGTTCGAGGTCGATGACGTAGATGCCGTTGCGCGCCTCGAAAATGAAGGGCTTCATCTTGGGGTTCCAACGCTGGGTGCGGTGTCCGAAATGGACGCCGGCGTCCAGCAGTTCCTTGATATCGACTCGATGCATGATGATGCTTTTCTCTGGTTTATGACTCCGGCGGCGCTTTCAAGAGCCGCGCAGCTTCCGTTTCTACGGAATAGGTTGTTGTTATTGTGCCGGCCAAACCGGCGTTTTTCTGTTCCGTCAACCGGCAGAGCCGATCAACGGGAAGGGTTATTATGGAGATTCGCCTGCCGAAAGCAAGCGAAAGAGATACTTACTCCTTATTGCCGTCGGACTGATCCGCAAGCACCTTTACATCGCGGGCGATTTCAAGCAGGTGTCGGGCGATCATATCCAGCGCACTGGCAATCCGCCACAGGATGGTCAGGACAAAACCGATGATTAGCAGATAAATTGAAAGGAATACAAGATAGGCCGAAGTCCCGTAGATCATGCCGGCAGCGTATCGACCGCGTTTTGCCCGCGCAATGCAATTGGATGAGCTATCGTCCAGACGCGAACAGTCATCCTTCGACAAGCTCAGGATGACTGAGATAAGGGAAAAAACGGATTTCTGAAGGCTGCCTAACTTTCTTGGTGATGTTTAATCCAATTCTTTCTCGAGTCTCTCCGCCACCCACTGCTTGAGCATGCTCTGGTAATTAAGATACCGCTGCCGGGCCAACCGCTTTAGCCGCGACAGCATCCGCGGATCCATCCGAAGCGTGATCGTCGTCGATTCATTGGTATCGGTGCTGACGAGTGAGCTCTGCATCAGGCGAACGGCGATCTGGTGGGTCTCCCAGAATCGAGCCTCCTCACCCACGCTCGCGAAAAGCGGAACACTGTCCCAATCATTGACGACGGCCAGGGTCATAAATTAGAGGTTCTCCTTGCTCTTGCGCCCGTAGAAATAGGTCTCTTCCTCGGTCATAAGACGCGCCGCCACTACCCGGACGATTTTGCCCGTCGACGTGTAGACGGCGAAGATACCCCTGCCCCCATTGCTGCAACCCAGGCTGAAAAAGCGGTTTTGCACAGCAAAGCGATTGGAGTCGGGCAGGAGCCGGAGACTGAACGGATCCTCAAAGCTTTCGGAAATTTCGTCCGGCGAAAGCTTGTTGCCTTGTAAAGTGACCACTCGAATTCCATTAAACTCTAGGTTAGGAAACGAGGGCCACGATGAAAGACCAAAGTAACCGCACACCTGTGCTCGGACCTCCGCGCCGTTCGAAAATTAAATCACCGTGCCGCTGCGGATGACGCCGCCCTTGGGCACGACGACAATGCCGTCGCGGATGTAATAATTGTCGCCGTCGTAGTTCTCCGGCTTGCCCTCGGGCGAGATGCGGACGTTGTCGCCGATGCGCGCGTTTTTGTCGATGATGGCGCGCTCGATGTAGGTGTTCTTGCCGATGCCCAGCGGGGGAATGCCACGGGCAATGCCGGCCTGCGATTTCCTCCGGCGTCTCGTAATCGTCGAGGCCCATGAGGATGGAATCCTTGATGACGGCGCCCGCCTCGATCCGGCTGCGGATGCCGATGATGGAATGCTCGATCTTGCGCATCGACGATGATGCAGCCGTCGGCGATGGCCGCGCGCTCGAATTGGCCGCGCACGATCTTGCTCGCCGGGCAGATAGCGGGCATGGGTGTAGATCGGCGCCTGCGTGTCGAAGAAATTGAACTTGGGGATTTCGTTGACCAGGTCGAGATTGGCGTCGAAGAAGGCCTTGATCGTTCCGATGTCCTCCCAATAGCCCTGGTAGACGTAGGAGAAAAGACGTCCGGTGCTGATCAGGTTCGGGAATGATGTGCTTGCCGAAATCGACATGCTTGCCCGCGAGCGCCTTGTCCAGGACGTCGCGGTTGAAGACGTAGATGCCCATCGAGGCCAGGAGCAGATCGTCGCCGCCGTAGATGCCCAGCTTGGAGCGGATGGCATCGTCCATTTTCAGCGTGTCGAGAGCGGCGTCTTCCTGCGGCTTTTCCACGAAGCGCGTGATCCGTTCCTCGCCGTCGATCTGCATGATGCCGAACGAGCGCGCATCGGTGCGGTTGACCGGAATCGTGGCCACCGTGACGTCGGCGCCGGTGCGGATGTGCTGCTCGATGACCGCGCGGAAATTCATCCGGTAAAGTTGATCGCCGGAAAGAATGAGGACGTACTTGTGCGGCGCGTTGGCGAAGTGGCTGAGGTTCTGCCGGACGGCATCGGCCGTGCCCTGGTACCAGGCGTCGCTGCTCGGCGTCTGCTGCGCGGCCATGATCTCGACGAAGCCGTTGGAAAAATCGTCGAACTGGTAGCTCTGCTGGATGTGCCGATGCAGCGAGGAACTGTTGAACTGGGTGAGCAGAAAGATGCGCTTGAGGCCCGAGTTGAGGCAGTTGCTGATCGGGATATCGACGATGCGATATTTGCCCGCCAGCGGCACGGCCGGCTTGGAGCGGTCCTTCGTCAGCGGAAAGAGCCGCGTGCCGGCGCCTCCGCCAAGAATGACCGAGATGACGTCGCGGGCCTGAAAAACAGTGGGGCGAGCTGGAGGACTCCATAATCGAAACTTAAGCAACGAAAAGTCGGTTTGCCAACTCTCAACTGATCAAAGCTACGATTTTTTAGCGATTTCGTGGCTCGTACGCCCGCAAGCCTTGACGCTGCCCGCGCGCGTCGTGGCAACAAGGTAGGTTCGACTTTATGTGTGGAATCGTTGCCTATCTCGGAGACAAGGAAGCCCAGCCGCTGCTGCTGGAGGGCCTGCGCCGTCTCGAATACCGCGGCTATGACTCGAGCGGCATCGCCGTGCTGAACGGCAACGGCCTCGAGATCATGAAGAAAGTGGGCCGCATCCAGCAGCTGGAGAGCGGCCTGGCCAGCCATCCGCTGCACGGCACGCTCGGCATCAGCCACACCCGCTGGGCCACCCACGGCAAGCCGACCGAACGTCAACGCGCACCCGCATACCGACGCCTCCGGCAAGCTGGCCATCGTGCACAACGGCGTGATCGAAAATTACGGCGCGCTGAAGAAGAAGCTGACGGACAAGGGCTATCAGTTTCGCGACGGAGACCGACACCGAAGTGCTCGCCGTTCCTGATCGGCTTTCATTTCGACACGCTCGATGCCGAGACGGAGAACCGGCTGGAGATGGCCGTGATGGAAGCGCTGCGGGAAGTCACCGGCACCTACGGCCTGGTCGCCATTCACCAGGACCAGCCCGACATGATGGTCGGCGCGCGGCGCGGCAGCCCGCTCGTGCTCGGCATCGGCCCGCACGAACATTTTCTGGCCAGCGACGTTTCCGCCGTCGCCGCGCATACGCAGACGGTGGCGCACCTGCGCGACTTCGACGTGGTCACGATCGACCGCGACGGCTACCGGCTCAAGTCGCTCACGCCAAAACAAGGCGCGGCCTCGAGATCAGCCAGATCGATTACCAGGCGGGCGAGGACGAGCTGGGCGATTTTCCCCACTACATGCTCAAGGAAATCTTCGAGCAGACGCTCTCGATCCAGAACGCGGTGCGCGGCCGCCTGAACCACGAGGAATGCACGGCGCAGCTCGGCGGGTTGAATCTGACGCCGCAGGAATTGCGCGAGATCGACCGCATCCTCATCACCGGCTGCGGCACGGCGATGCACGCCGGCATGGTCGGCGAATACATCATCGAGTCGCTGGCGCATGTGCCGGTGGAGATCGATTACGCGAGCGAATTCCGCCTGCGCAATTCGCCGCTGGACCGCCGCACGCTGGTGCTCGCGGTGAGCCAGAGCGGCGAGACCGAGGACACGCTCGGCGCGCTGCGCGAGGCGCGGCGCAAGGGCCATCGCGTGCTCGGCATTTGCAACAACGTGGCCAGCACGCTGGCGCGCGAGACCGATGGCGGCGTCTACATGTATGCCGGGCCGGAGGTCAGCGTCGCCGCGACCAAGTCGTTCACCTCGCAGGTGATCATCTTCGTGCTGCTCGGACTGCTGCTGGGCCGGATGCGGTTTCTCTCCGCCACGCAGGGCCGCGAGATCATCGAGCGCGATCGAGGCGCTGCCCGACCAGATCACGCAGGTGCTGCGGCAGAGCGACGCACATCCGCGCGATCGCGGAGAAATATCGCGACGCGCATTCGATGCTCTTTTTCGGCCGCCAGATGCAATACGGCATCGCGCTGGAAGGCGCGCTGAAGATGAAGGAGATCACCTACATCCACGCCGAGGGCCATCCGACCGCGGAGCTGAAGCACGGCGTCATCGCGCTGGTCGACGAAAACACGCCCAGCGTTTTCCTCTGCCCGAAGGACGGCGTCTACGACAAGAACATCAACAACCTGCAGCAGATCAAGGCGCGCAAGGGGCCGGTCATCGCCGTCGCCACCGAGGGCGACGAGGACATCCTCGAACACGCCGACGACGTCATTCTATATTCCCGCCGCGCCGGAATACACCACGCCGATCCTCAGCGTCGTTCCGCTCCAGCTTTTCGCCTACCACATGGCGGTCATTCTCGGCCGCGATGTCGACAAGCCGCGCAATCTGGCGAAGTCGGTTACGGTGCCTTGACGCGGGACCGCTCACACTTCT
The DNA here is from genome assembly GCA_963812985.1 of uncultured Verrucomicrobiae bacterium. Taxonomy (GTDB): domain Bacteria; phylum Verrucomicrobiota; class Verrucomicrobiia; order Methylacidiphilales; family UBA1321; genus JABDGH01. The sequence continues at coordinate 185,499 of CAWEXI010000003.1, read as the reverse complement.
TCCTCTTCCACCGTCGTCGTGGTGCGGCCGTCGCGGCTTACGGTGGTTCGGCGCACGATGCGATGACGCGCGTACCCCGTCTCTCCGAAGAAGCCGGCGATACCCGTTGCGATGTAAGCCCAAAACCAAATGTTGTAAGGGCCCATATCGGTGTAGATATAAAACGCCATCAGGAACCGCGGCAGAAAAAGCCACAAAACAAAATTGAGAATGTCCGGCAGTGGATTGGGCGGGTACCCGTTGAGCAGCCACGCCACAAACAACGTCAGGCGCGGGAGAAAAAGCCCGGCGAGGAGAAGCCACAAGGCGAAGTGGCCGGTCGATAAAAAGGCATTCGCATCCATGCCGCAACGTACTCCGGATCGAATGGGTGTCCAGCGTACCATTCCGCTGGCGTGAACAGAACGCCTGCCAAGGTTAAGCTTTTGCGCGGTCAATCTTCGACCTTCGCAAGGCCGCGCCGGCCACTGGCGATTGCAGCGTGAAAATCTTCGAGTGGCCCTCATCCACAATCGCCGCGACGAACACCGTGCGATGATCCACCCCGCCGAAAGCCAGCGACGTCACATGCTTCGCCGGAAAAGTCACCTGCCCCATCAGGCGCCGGTTCTCGCCGATCTTCAGAATCACGCCGGCATCGCGCCGCGCCGACCAAAGCGTTCCCTCGACATCGACGGCAAGCCCCGCCGGCGTCCCCTCCTCCGGCATGCATTCGTGAAAAACCTGGCGATTGGTTAATGCCCCACGCTTCAGGTCATACTTGCATCGGCAAATCGTCTTCGTCGTCCCGCAACTCCAATAAAGCGCATCACCTGCGGCGTTCCAGCCCATGCCGTTTGATTCCCCCGTCCCGCCCAGCACCTTGGCCAGCGTGCCCGAGGTCTCCAGCCGATAAATTCCTGCGCCGTTGGGCCGGCCATGACGTACCGTACCGACCAACACCCGCCCCTCGGCATCCGCGATCGCCTCGTTGAAACGGTCGCCATCGACCCGCACGTTTTCGATCAGCGGGACCACCTGCGAATGGCGCTCAAAATCGAGCAGTGCGATGTCCTTTTCGCGAAACAGAAGCCAGGTGTGGTCCTCCTGCGGAATGAATGCGCCCACGCTCGGGCCCTCGTAAATCGCGCTTTGGATCCGCGTCTTCGAGTTCCAACGGTAAACGACGCCGCCCTCGACATCCGTCCACCAGAGCGACTCATCGCGGTCGTCCCACCAAAGATTTTGCGCCGCCCGGCCCGCCTCCTCGACCAGCACCTCCGGCGCGGATGGGGGGGCAATCACCCGGTCGACCGTCGATACCGATTCGTCACTCATAGAAGGGGAGGTATCACCCACTCTAAGCGGTGATAGCTGCAATAAGTGTAAGACGTTAACCGAGGTTGTCCAGTGCCGGAAAATTTTCGAGCGCCTAGCACCAACCCGGTTTATCTTTCGGGCTATCATGAGCACTTCTCCCAAAACCATCCTCGTTACCGGCGCAAACAAGGGTATCGGCCTTGAAGTCTGCCGCCAACTCGCCCGTCTTGGTCATCGAGTCATCCTCAGTGCCCGATCGGCGCAGCGGGGAGAGAATGCCGTCAAAGCTCTTGCCGCCGACGGACTCAAAGTCGAGTTTCTCCTGCTCGACACCGCCGATGAAGCCAGCATCCAGCGCGCCGCGCGTGAACTTCAACAACGGGTGAAGGCGCTTCATGTTTTGATCAATAACGCCGCTATTCTCGACGTGTGGGAAGGCTCCATCCTGGAGACCACTGCCGACGGCCTGCGCGATACTTTCATCACGAATGTCCTCGGTCCAATCCTGCTTACCCAGGCGCTCTTGCCGCTCTTCGAAGCCGGCAAACCTTCCCGCGTCATCAATATCAGCAGCCGTCTTGGATCGATCCAGGAGATGACCGATGGCTGGCCCGGCTACGGCATTTCCAAAGCCGCGCTCAACGCAGCCACCCGCAAACTGGCGGAGGCGCTGGCGCCGCGCGGTATCAGCGTCATCGCCGCCTCGCCCGGCTGGGTGCGTACCGACATGGGTGGCGACAGCGCACCGCTGCCACTGCAACAGGGCGGCAAAAATATTGTGCGGCTCGTCACCGATGTGCCCGACTCGGTCAGCAACAAGTTCCTCGAAGAGAAGGGCGAGATTCCCTGGTAAAACCACATTTAACAGGGAAAACATGAAAACAAAAATGGAGGGGATCAGCGCCTAGACACGCGGCTCGCACCGCGCTAGCCTGTCCGAACTTATGAGCCAGGAACCCGCCCACTTCGCCAACGAACCAATAGAGACCCTCGTCCCCAACACCATCCGCACCCTCACCGTTGATGCGGTGGAAAAAGCCAAAAGTGGCCACTGCGGTTTGCCCATGGGCTGCGCCGATTTCGCGTTCGTGCTTTGGACCAAATACCTCAAGCTCAATCCGGCTAATCCTCACTGGGCCAACCGCGACCGCTTCGTCCTCTCCGCCGGTCACGGCTCAATGCTGATCTACTCGCTGCTCCATCTCACCGGCTTCGAGAAAATGACGCTCGATCAGCTCAAGAATTTCCGCCAGTGGGGTAGCCTCACCCCCGGCCATCCTGAGAGCCACGAAACCGAGGGTGTCGAAGTCACCACCGGACCGCTCGGCCAGGGCACCGGCAATTCGGTCGGCATGGCCATCGCACAGAAATTTTTCGCCGCCACTTTCAACACGCCCGATTTCGCCGTCTCCGATAACCGCATCTATACCATCGTTTCCGACGGCGATCTTCAGGAAGGCGTCTCGCATGAGGCGGCCGCGCTCGCCGGCCATCTCGGCCTCGACAATCTTGTCTGGTTTTACGACGACAACAGCGTCTCCATCGAAGGCATGACCAAGCTTTCCTACAGCGACGATGTTCCCTCGCGTTTCCACGGTTATCACTGGCATGTTATTTCGATCAACGGCAACGACCAGATGGAGATCGATGCCGCGCTCAAGGAAGCCGCGACCACGAAGGGCCAGCCGACGATCATCATCGGCAAGACCATCATCGGCAAAGGATCGCCCAAGTTGCAGGGCACCCCGAAAGCCCACTCCGACGCCTTCGGTGCCGAGGAAGTCGCCGCCACCAAACGGAATCTCGATTGGCCCGCCGACTCCCAGTTCCTCGTGCCCCAGCGCGTGAAAACCTTCTTCGCTGAAAAGCGCAAAGTCTGGGCGCAGGAGGAGGCCGATTGGAACAAACTCTTCTCCGATTACGCCGCAAAGAACCCCGAGAAGGCGCAACTCTGGAACGATTTTCTCGCCAAAAAACTCCCCGACAATCTCGCCTCGCTCCTGCCTCAATACGGACCGGATAAACCGATTGCGACCCGCAATGCCGGCGGTGAAATCCTTAAGGTCCTTTTCGGCGCCGTTCCGAATCTCATCGGCGGCTCGGCCGATCTCGCGCCCTCGACCAAGACGTGGATCAAGGAATTCGGCTCCTTCGAAAAGGGGAACTATGGCGGACGCAATCTCCACTTCGGCATTCGCGAGCACGGCATGGGTGCGATTTGCGCCGGGCTGGCTTATTACGGTGGCCTGATTCCGTTCGGATCGACGTTCTTTGTTTTCACCGATTACATGCGGCCGCCCATTCGGCTCGCCTCCTTGAGCGGGATCCAGACGATTTACGTTTTCACCCACGACTCGATTTGCGTCGGCGAGGACGGTCCGACCCACGAGCCGGTCGAGCATCTCGCCACCATCCGCGCGATTCCGCGTGTCATCGATTTACGTCCCAGCGACGCCAACGAAGCCGGTTATGCCTGGATTGCTGCCCTGGAACATAAGCACCATACCAGCGCGATCATGCTGACCCGCCAGAACATTCCCGTCTTCGACCGGACCAAGACCGCTCCGGCATCTGGGGCGCTCAAGGGCGGCTATACGCTGTGGGAATCGAAGCCCGGCGCCACTCCGGAAATCATCCTCATCGGCACCGGATCGGAAACGTCGCTCGCCTACGAAGCCGCGCAGAAGCTCGGTGCGGAAGGAAAGGCCGCGCGCGCCGTTTCGCTGCCGAGCTGGGCGCTTTTCGAGGCGCAAAGCCAGGAGTACAAGGACAGCGTGCTGCCGCCGAGCGTCACCAAACGCGTCGCCGTCGAAGCAGGCATCCGGCTCGGCTGGGAACGTTACACGACCACCGGCGGCAAGTTCGTCGGCGTGAATAAATTCGGCGCGTCGGCACCTTACGAGCGCATCCTCAAGGAATACGGCATCACCGTCGAGCACGTCCTGGAAGCAGCCAAAAGCCTGCTTTGAGCAGAATTTTAACGGAATTTACCGAATCGAATTTTATTTCTGTCATCCTGAGCTTGTCGAAGGATCAGTTCGGAGCAGTAGTAACAATGTAAACTTCTCATGAACTGCTTTTATCATCCCACAGCCGTGGCCGTGGGCACCTGCAAGTCATGCAACAAGGGACTTTGCCGTGAATGCGCCGTCGATCTCGGCAAAGGTCTCGCGTGCAAAGGCCGATGTGAAGAGGATGTGAAAGCGGTCATGCAATTTGATTAACCGTAGTATTCAGCATGAGAAAGTCTTTGATACTGCCCGTCGAAATCGGTACATCGGAGTGCTTTTCCCTCTGGTTGCAGGAGCCTTGTTTCTTGGATTCGCATCTTACGACTGTTTTCAATCCGGCTTTGAACCGGTCGATTTTCTTACAGGTGGATTGGGACTCTCGTTCTTGGTCCTTGGATTGATTACCCTTCGTAACGCCATCCGTTTTCCAAAGCCGACAAAATAGGATCGAGAACCGATCGCTTCCTGCGCGCTCGGACAACGAAGTATTCCGGGCCACCCAAACCCTTCCAAAATTCCGTTATTCGGAAAATCTGATAATTTGGTTGCTGCCTTCCGCAGCTATTCCACCGACCCGTAGGCATCGAGATCGGGCGGCTTATGCGTCCCGGCCTGCTTGCTCTTCCAGTTCGCCCAATCGGCGTAAACCAACGACCGCAATTGCTCGTCCTGTGATTGACGGAAGCGATTTTCAAACTCCGCCAAACCGGCCGGGTCAGGCACATCGCGGCTGTCGAGATGCAAAACCATGACCGTATCGTTGGTCTGCAGCGGAATCGGGTTGGAGACCTGTCCCACGGCCAGCGACGTCGTGGCATAGGCGATGGTCTGCAGTCGCTGGTCGGTCGGGGGCGCTTTGATCGGCACAAACGCCGGAAGCGTTTCCAACTTCAATTTCATATTTGCCGCCGCCGTCTTGAAATCGCTGCCCTTGGCCAGCATGCTCTGAAGCGTTTTGGACATGATGCTCGCCGCAATGTCGGCCGCTTGCACGCTTCCCTGCTGCTGAAGTTTTTTCGTGATGTCGGCTTTCACTTCATCCAAAGGACGCAATTCGCTCGGCTGAATTTCCTCCAGATGCAGCACAGCGACCCCGTTATCGAGTTCCACCACCTTGCTGATCGGATTGTCCTTCGAGAGTGAAAACGCGGCACTATTGAAAGCCGGACTCGGTGGCACATTTGCCGGCGGCGTATCGGAAGCGAAGAAATCGGTCGTTCCCGGCGACAGCCCGCGCTTGTTCGCTTCGGTCAGAAAATCGGGCGCCGGCGGCGTGCTCTGTCCATCGGCGGTGGGCTCCGGTTGAAAGGCGAGCGCGAAATCTAGCGCCTTTTGGCCGAGCGCATCCTTCGCGGCGGTTTTTTGCGCGTCGGGCAGCTTTGCCTGATCGGGGGTGAGAAGGAAAAGAACGTAATCGACCTTCCGCTTTTCCGCCGTGCGATAGGCCGGATTAGTCGGGTTGTTTTTGTATTCCGCCTCAATCTGCGCCGGCGTCACCTGAACGGTCGACGCGTATGACTTCGGATCGAAAGTGACCAGGCTTACCGTAACCGGTCCATAGAACTTCTGGTACTGGGCGGTCACATCATGCGCCGAGCTGCGTGCGCCATCGAACAGGGCCTTGAAAACCGCCTGGCTGCGAAGATCGTTCCGCATCACTTCCTCAAACACCGCCTTCGTGTTTGCGATCGGATCGACCCCCGCATCAGCCGAGATATGAAGAATCGTTTTCAACTCGCCCATCATGTTTTCGTAAACCTCGGGACTGTAGGCGCCGTTCTTTTGAAAGACTGACATCCCCTGGATATACTTCACCAACTCCTCGTCGCTGATGTTGATGTGCAGACGATCGGCCTCATGCAAAAGCAAAAGCTGTCGCCACGCTTCCTCGGCCACGCCCGCCGACGCGCCCGGCTGCTTCAACTGCTGCGCCTGGCCGTGAATAATCAGCGCATAGCGCGTGTCGCGCACCGCATCCGTCAGATCGGCCACGGTAAGGTCGTCCCCGTCGATCCGGCCATAATCGTTGCTCGTACGCGGCTGCCCTGCGGTCAGCAGATTTCCCGAGTTTCCGTAGAAAAGAAAACCGAGCCCGATCACGCCGAGAACGACGACCAAAACGGTCTGCGATTGGCTGCGAAGAAACTTCATCATAATGCGACAAAGCTCCGGAAGACGACGGAAAGACACGAGATCATCGTGGCATCATGCGAAGGAGAATGCCCGGCGACAAGCCGGATTTGCGCCTTCGCGCGCTTCCTGCCGACTTGTAATCGAGAAACGCAGCCTTGCGGCTTGCTTTCGGCGCTGCTTCCGTTTTCTTTCATGTGATGCGGTCCCGTTTTCTCGTCGTCGTCCTGATCTCAATCGCGCTTGGTATGATCCTTCCCCCCGCATCGGCCCGCGCGGGACAGCTTTCCCCCCTTGCTCCGTCACCGAACTGGTCGGCGCTGGAAGCCTATCAACACACCATCACCCGGCAGGAATTTGCCCGCCTGATCAACCAGGTCTACTCAATCGACGGCGCGTTCTGGAATTATGCCGATATCGACGACGCCCGCGTCATCGTCTATTCCGATACCGCCAAAAGGCACCCGCTTTTCACGCTTCAATTTGCGGCCAACGACAGCACCTGCGCGCCGTTACCGTATCATTACCAAACCCACGCGACCTCAACTGATCCAGCACGTCCCCTCAAGGGCATCAGCATCGCGCTCGATCCCGGCCATATCGGTGGAGATTGGGCCGTCCTCGAAGCCCGATACTTCAAGCTGTATGGCGACCCGCCCGTTGAGGAAGCGAACCTCAACCTTATCACCTGCGAACGTCTCGCCGAGCGACTGCAGGCCGATGGCGCCAAAATCATCTGGGCCAAACACAGCTTTCAACCGGTCACGTCATTGCGGCCCGCCGATCTTCATCGCCAGGCCATCGCTGCGCTCGCCCTGCCCGAGCACGCGCCGTCCCATTCCGGCTACACGCCGTCGTTTCTCTTCGGCCTTCCGCTTCCGCACTGGTCGCGGGCCGGCAGCCAATCCAACATCGAAGCGCGCATCGACAACGAAGCCGCGCTCCTCTTTTATCGCGTCGCGGAAATTCGCGCGCGCGGCGATGTCGTCAACCCGCAACATCCCGACCTCACCATTTGCGTCCATTACAACGCCGATGATTGGGGCGATCCCAACCATCCGACCCTCACCGAGCATAGCCGGCTCGTGATCTTCACCAACGGGGCCTACGAGAAGTCCGAGCTGGTCTACGACGACTATAAGTATGATCTGCTGCGTAAGCTGCTCGATCGGACCGCCGTCCAGGAAGAGCGCGGCTGCGCCCTCGTCGGCCAGGCCATGCTCGACACGCTCAAATATCCGCCGGAGGATTATCCCGGCACCTACTTTGCCCATCACGTCACCAATGTCCCCAGCGTCTATGCGCGCGATCTCCTCGCCAACCGCATCTACCACGGGCCGGTTATTTATTGCGAAGGCCCCTACATGAACGCCCGCGACGCCTATTACCGCATCATCGCCGGCGATTATCTCGGATTCCGCACCATCCAGGGCCAGAGCGTTCCGAGTATTTATCGCGACTACGCCGCGGCCGTTGAGAAGGGCGTGCTGGAGTATTTTGGAGTGAAGTAGCCTGATAACAGCTGCCGTCTAGGGCCTGTTAACCCTAAATGCGGGCCTCGTCTTGAAGTCCCAGCGGAGACCTTTGTGAAAGTCGCTTTCGTATTCGTCATTCTGAGCGTAAGCGGCTTTATAAAAATATCGGTCATCCTGAGCTTGTCGAAGGATGACGAACGTTGATTTTTCAACAGCGCCGAGATAACTCGGCTTGCTCAGGATGACATTCTTTGTGTTCTTTTGCGGCTATTCCATTAGCTTTCCACGATGGAACTCCCGGTGGAACTTTTTCTTGCGCTGCGCTACCTGCGTCCACGCCGCACTTTCGTCTCCGTCATCACCGTGCTCTCGTTCCTCGGCGTCACCATCGGCGTGGCCGTTCTGATAGGCGTCCTCTCCGTCATGGCCGGTTTCGAGCAGGAACTCGCCGACAAAATCATCGGCTTCAACGCCCACATCACTGTAGCCATGACCGACGGCTCGGTCCTTTACGATTACGACAAGCTCGTCGACCTCATCCAAAAACAGCCGGAGGTGCTTGCCGCCAGTCCCATCATCCGCGGGCCCGTTCTCGTCCAGCACGGAGGCGATATGAGCCCCGCCTTCATCAAGAGCGTTCCCGCTGACGGCGACGATCCGGTTTTGCCGATCAAAAAATATCTGATCATGGGCGACTGGGAACTTCATGGAGATTCCGTCATCGTCGGCAAGGAATGGAGCAAACGGAACGCGGCATTTCCGGGCGACAAAATCACCATCTACGGCGCCGCCCAGGTCCAGAGTTACCTGCATCGCAGCGACAAAAATGCTTCCATCACGCTTCCGCAAGATCTCATCATCCGCGGCGTTTTCCAGACCGGGCAATTCGATTACGACCTCAACTACCTGATCGTCTCCACGCAAATGGCGCAGGACATCTGGGGCATGTCCGACGCCGTCCACGGCATCGCCGTGCGCGTCAAGAACCCCGAGCGCGCGCAGGAGGTAAAAGACCAACTCAACAAAGTCCTGCCCGACACGCTCCACGCCCGCACCTGGATGGATGACAACCGCGAATTGTTCAACCAGATCGGCGTCGAACGCGTAGTCATGGCTTTCATTCTTTGCCTGCTTCTCGTCGTCGCCGCCTTCGGCCTTTGCAGCACCTTGATCACGACGACCATTCAGAAATCGCGCGAGATCGGCCTGATGAAGGCGCTCGGTGCAAATGATTTTCAAGTCTGCGGTGTGTTCCTGTTTCATGGCACCGTCGTCGGCATCTTTGGCACCATCAGCGGAACAATTCTCGGCCTCGTCGCTTTGCATTACCTCGGCGCCATCCGCGATTTCCTCCTCTACGCGTTTCACATTCAGGTCTTCCCCAGCTCCGTTTACGGTCTGCCCGCCATCCCCGCCGTCATCAATCCGGTCGAAATCACGCTCATCGACATCTCGGCCATCGTCGTCTGCGTTCTCGCCGCCCTGATTCCTGCCGTTAGCGCGGCCACGCTCGCACCCGCCCGCGCTTTACGCTATGAATGATCTCCCCGCTTTTCGCATGAAATCTCGATTTCTTATCTCTCTCGTGTTCGGGCTGCTTGGACTGACGGGTCTCTCCGCCTTGGCGCAAACCGCCGCCACCGACACCGTCGAACCGATGGCCAAAGTCACTCTTCATCTCGACAAAGCCTCGCTCACCACCGAAATCGCCGCCACCTCCGCACAGGAGGAACGCGGCCTCATGTTTCGCCCCAAACTCGGCGACAACGAAGGCATGATTTTTCTTTTGCCCGCCGTCACAACCGCGACCTTTTGGATGAAGAACACCTTGATTCCGCTCTCCGTCGCCTTTATCGACAAGAACGGCGTGATCCTGGAAATCCACGACATGAAGCCGCTTGACGAATCGATTACCCGCAGCGACAGCAACCAGGTCGCCTACGCCCTGGAAACCAACTTGCACTGGTTCGCTCTGAATGGCGTGAAGCCCGGCGACAAAATCGATCCCCCGCCCGCTTCACTGGGCAAGCCCCTGCCTTAATTTCGGGCCCTGCTTTAATGAGCGATTCGACAAACTCTCCTAATGATATCAGGGCTGCCGTGTCGCGCTTGATGGCGAGCTATTACCTTCGCCACCTCCTGGAGGAAGTGCAAAAGCCCGATGAGGTTTTGCTCGAAGATTATCCCGACCTTCCCATCCGCGAAATCACGCGGACGTGGATCGATCGCGTACGGGAAGAGTTCGGATTCGCCGAGAACGAAAAACTGCCGCCGGACAATATTTTCCAGAAGTGGTGCAAGATCAACGGCAAGTTCGATTACGAGGACTCAGGCCTGTTCGGTTACAACCGGATTTTTTGGCCGAGGGTTCTCGATTTGCGTGAGGGAACGCCCGAAAGTCAGGAGCGTTTTTTTAGCGATACTCGGGACGCGTTTGACAATTTCGATTACGAGCGACAGGGCTACACGGTTTCCTTTTTTCTGAATTCGGAAAGCAACATGCGGGAATTGATCCGGGAAGCGGTGCGGAATCATCTGCCGGAATTAGGCCAGGTCGCGGACGCGATTGTTCTTCGGCAAAGTGCTGCCTTCCAGACCGCGATGTACGAATACTTCGAGCAGGTCTTGAAGACGGCGTTGGCGGAAAATGTGCGGCTGCTCAATGGAATCCTGCCGGAGCAGGTCGCTGCGGAATTGAAACGGAATGGCTATGTGGAGCCGGTCTATTTTTCGGACACGGCGGTGATCTTCACCGACTTCGAAGGATTCACGCGGTGCACGGAACATCTGGCGCCGGCGGAAGTGATTCGTCGCCTCGACACCTACTTTACAGAATTTGATCGGATCAGTGCGCGGTACGGATTGGAAAAGATCAAGACGATTGGCGATTCGTACATGGCGGTGGCCGGCGTTCCAGAGTTGCACGACGATCCCGTGCGCGCCACGTGCGATGCCGCCCTCGAGATTCGCGAAGCGTCCGAACGAATTTCGGCGGAAGCAACGGAGAGATGGAAAATCCGAATTGGAATTCACTCCGGACCGCTGGTGGCCGGGGTGATCGGAAAACAAAAATTCAGCTATGACGTCTGGGGTGCGACGGTAAATTTTGCCAGCCGGATGGAATCGAGCAGCGAAGCGGGCCGGATTAACGTTTCCGCGGACGTTCATGCCGAGATGCGGCGCTATTACGACTGGGAACCGCGGGGGCCAAGGCCGGTGAAGAACCTGGGAATGGCGGAGATGTTTTTTCTCTTGGGAAAAAAGGCGTAGGAAAGATATCACGTTCCGCTCGGCGCGGCATCGGGATCGGAATTCGCCGGGGGTGCATGCATCGCAGGATCGTTGGGGCTGATCGCTTCGAGAACGACGGTGACATTGCCTTTGGGATGGAGGACTCGAACGACGGCATTGCGCGTGGCCTCGATGGAGTTGCCGAAAAAACCTTTCCTCATCTGCGCGATGGGAATGACTTCGCCTTTCTCGCTGGTGGCCGAGAAAACGCCGGTCGCCGGATTGAAGGTGACACCGGGCAGACGGAAATCGTGCGTATCATCGCTGGCCTGGCCGGAGTCTTCCTCGACATCGGTAAAGGTTACGCGGGCGATGAGCACTTGTTTGGATTTGTCCCAAACCAAGGCGTGATTCTTGATCGAGGCGTAGGGGAAAGTGGTCGCTGTATCAGGGCTGGTGATGGCAATCGGAGGGCCGTCGTCTCCTTGGGCCGAGGCAGAAACGGGCAGAAAAAGTGCGACCGCAAGAAGAAGTAAAACAAGGCACCGGGACATGCCGCAGGATAGGGAATTGCCGACGAAAAACAAAATTATCGGTGTCATGCGCGCGCGCGCTGAGTAAATTGCGGGATGGAATCCGTCCCTGTCCGCGTCCGTTTTGCCCCCTCCCCCACGGGAATGTTTCACATCGGCAGCGCCCGCACCGCGCTCTTCAACTGGCTCTACGCCCGCCATACCGGCGGCACGTTTATCCTGCGCATCGAGGACACCGACGCCGCGCGCAACAAGCCGGAATACGTCGAGGTCATTTTCCAGGCGCTGCACTGGCTCGGCCTGGATTGGGACGAAGGCCCGCAGCCGGGCGGCGCGGTGAAGGGCGACAAGGGGCCCTATTTCCAGAGCCAGCGCGCGGCGATTTACAAGCGCTACGTCGACCAGCTTCTGTCCGAGGGCAAGGCCTACGAATCGGACGGCGCGGTGAAATTCCGCACGCCGAAAACGCCGATCACCGTGCCCGACTTGATCTGCGGCAACATCCAGTTCGACCGCACGAACGAGCCCGACCTCGTCATCCAGCGCAAGGACGGCTCGCCGGTTTTCCATCTCGTCAATGTCGTCGATGATATCGAGATGGCGGTCACCCACGTCATCCGCGGCGAGGACCATCTTTCCAACACGCAGAAGCATCTCGCGCTGATCGAGGCGATCGGCGCCAAGCCGCCGCACTACGCGCACATTCCGCTGATCCTGAATCCGAACGGCTCGAAGATGAGCAAGCGCGATGCAGGTGCTTCCATCGCGGAGTACGAGGAGCAGGGCTACCTGCCCGAGGCGGTGCGGAATTATCTCTGCCTGCTCGGCTGGTCGCCGAAGGACAATCGCGAGGTGTTTCCGATCGAGGAAGTCGATCGCCAAATTCGACCTGCCGCAGGTGGGCCGCGCCAATGCGCGCTTCGATATCGACAAGCTTTTCTGGATCAACGGCGAGTACATGCGCGCTGATCAGCGTCGAGGCGCTCGAGCCGCTGGCGCGTTCCATCCTGCAAAAGCACGGCATAACGACGGCCGGTCAGGACCCCGCTTATTTCCGCGCCGCGCTGGCGATCGTGAAGGAAAAGATCAAGCTGGGCCGCGAATTGCCGGAATGGATGGGCTACTTCTTCACGGAGGATTTTCCGTTCGACGAGGCGGCGGCGAAGAAAGTCTTCACGCCGGAAGGCCTGGCGCAATCTGCGGCAAGCTGCGCGAACGGCTAGCCGAGCTCGATTCGGCCAAATTTCACCGCGGCGGATCTGGAGAACGAATTCAAGACCCTCGCCGCTGGGATCGGCCAGAAAGTCGGCGCGCTGATCCATCCCGCGCGGCTGGCCGTCTCGGGCCGTCCGGTCGGCCCAAGCCTCTACCATCTGCTGGAAGTGCTGGGAAAGGATCGCGTCCTGAGCCGGCTCGAGCGGGCGGAAAAGACCTTTGCCGGGTGACCATCAAAACCGCAAGCCCATGGCCGACGCTCCTCTTTCCTCAGCGGTTGATGTGCCAGCCGTGGCGTTAACGCCGCCCGTTGGACAGCCCGACTTGCGCCCGCTGACGACCAGCGAATTGATCGATCGCGGCTTCATCCTTTATCGCACCCATTTCGCCGGATTTCTTCTACTGGCGCTCCTTTGCCAAAGCGCGCCGCTGCTTGGCCAAATTCTGGCCACGGGGTTTCAGCTGAATCCAACGCAAACTGAGTTACTGGAAGACCCGGCGTCGTTTTGCACGAAGCTGGGCGTGCTCATGGCCATTGCGCTCGTCGCGCAGGTGATCGTTTTTTGCTTCGAGGTGGTCATCACCTTTTACATCGCGGACGCTTATCTCGGTAAAATTCCCTCGGTAAAGGAAAGCCTTCGAAAGTTCACGACCTGCATCGTTTCCTCGATCTGGACCTGCGTTCTGAATCGGATCTTGATCGGGCTCACCTTTATTTTTCCGATGATCGCCGCCGCGGGCCTTTATTTCTACGAACTTGTTTATCCGCCGCTGAGTTTTTTGCCGCTTTTCCTTTTCGGAGGAGTGGCACTGGTTTTGATGGTCGCCTCGATCGCCCCGGTGCTGATTGTCTTCATGCGGCTGATGGTCACCGTTCCGGCGCTGGCGCTGGAGGGACAATCAGGCTGGAAGGCGATCAAGCGCTCGGCCGCTCTCGTCCGCTACGATCCCGGGCCTGGGCATTTTCTACTGGGGCGAGATGCGGCTGAGTTTTCTGCTGCTGCCGCTCTTCATCATCGAGCTGCTGATTCTTTGCTCACCTCGCTTGCCGCTGACCCTGCACCAAGCTCAGCGAGTTCATGCGGCACGGCGCCAGCGGACAGATCGCCCCGCCGCCCGACTCCATCATGATCCTCAGCCAGATCCTGACCTTCCTGGCCGGCTCGCTCATCCTGCCGCTCTATCCGATCGCGACCACGTTTTCTATTACGACATCCGCATCCGCCGCGAAGGCTTCGACCTCGAATTCATGGCCGGGCAATTGGGAGAGCGCAAATGAAATGGCCGGCACGCGCGCGATTTGCAGCGCGCTTCTCCTCGCCATTTTGGTGCTGCCAATCATCCGTGTTCATGCCGACAATCCAGCCGTCAATGCATCGTCAACGGGCTCCGAGACTGCGCCGATCACCGATCCCGCGCAGGTCAGCGACCATTATCGCGCAGTCCTGGCGCGGCCCGAGTTCCAGGAAACCGACGACTCGGCGGTCAACACGCGCGTCGAGGACTGGCTCTCGCAATGGTTCAAGCGTCTCGGAGCGAAGTTCGGCGAGTTTCAAGTACGCCAGCCGCATGCCCGCCTTCGAATCGCTCCTGATGACGCTGCTCGTCGTGTTCTCGCATCGCCGTTCTGCTCTACATCATGGTGCGGCTCACCCGTCGCCGGGATCGGATGGAGCAGGAAACGGAATCAGCCGCCACTGGACCGAAAACCTTTCGCCCGCCCGAATCTTACGACGACGAAATTCGACAGGCCATCCGGGCGCAGGGACTGGCACGCGGCGTGGCTGGCGGCGTGGCGGCAATTTCTTTCCCGCCTGGAACATCGCCAGCTCGTCGAGGCCGACCGCACGCGCACCAATCGCGAATATCTGGCCCAATTGCGCGGGCAATCCGCTTCCCGCCCCCGCGCTGGCGCTGCTGACCGGCATGGTCGATGCCTACGACCGCTTCATCTACGGCCGCACATCGATCGGCGAGCCCGACTGGAATCGTTTTCATCGAGCAGATCGACGAGGCCGCGCTCCTGCTGCATCTCGACGACAAGAACGACCGCGCGCCGGCGCAAACAGGGCGCGCCATGAAACACCGGAACATCGTCTACATCCGCGTGCTGCTGGTGGTGCTCGCCGATCGTCATCCTGCTCGCCTTCGTCAATCGCTCGCCGCAACGCGTGCGCGCACGACACCTGGCTGCCCTCGAGCTTCAACCCGGTCGGCGCGGGCAACATGGCGTTCTTCCAGACGCTGCAGGATTTGAACTGGCCGGTCGAACGCTGGCGCGAACCGCTCAGCCGCCTGTCGCGACTACGGCACGGGCAACGTCCTGATCATCACCCGCTCGCAGGATCGGGATCGCGCGTCAATTTTTCCGACCAGGAAATCGACCTGCTCGACGACTGGGTGAAAAAAGGCAACACGCTGCTGCTGCTCGGCGCGCTGAACGACTGGGACGACACGCGGACGCTTCTTGCAGCAAATCGGCTTCGTCGTGCCGGACAAGAACGGACTCGGTGTCCGATTTTCTGCAGCCGTTCGAGCGAGACAACGCAACAGACGATCGAAGCTCAACCCGCCACCGGCACGAGCAGAACCGGGCACGCTGGTCCTGCCGGCAACGACGCCGCTGCCTCTCACCTTTCCCGCCGAATGCCAAGGTCCTCTGGGAAAGCCGGAACGAGCCCTATGCTCGATCGACGTGCCGCGCGGCGCGGGCCATGTCGATCTGCGGCGCGTCGGATCGGCTGCTCAGCAATTCGTTTCTGGCCAAGGGCGACAATCTCGCCATCGTCCTGCGGCTTGCTCGCGCCCGGCGGTCAGGCGCCGCACCATCTTTTCTTCGAGGAAAGCCATCACGGCTTCTCCGCCATCTACGCCATGGCGCGGCTGCTCGACGCATCCGGGCGTGCGCTTCGCCGGCATGCTGGCGCTGCTTGGCGCGCTGGCGTTTCTTGGGGACTTCGCTCGTCCGCTTCGGCCCGGTGATTCCGCTCCATCGCGAGACGGGCCGCTCGACGCTCGAGTTCGTCGATTCCATCGCCGATCTCTATCTGCGCGCCGACCTGCGCAACGACACGATCAAATATCTCTTCATCGAAACCCATCAGCGCGTCCTGCAGCGGCTCAATCTGCCGCCGACCGCCTCGCACGAGCTGATCGCCTCGCGCCTGCAGCAGGCCAATCCGCATCTGCCCAAATGGAAAAAACTGGCGCAGCGCTTTGATTCCCGTGACTATATGGAAGGTCTGCCGCCCTCGGGCTGGCTCCGCGTGGCCAAGGACCTGATCGAAATTAAATCCGCCATGGCATGAACTCGACTCTCTCGCAACTCCGCGCTGCCGAAATCCGGCAGGAAATCAAAAAAGTCATCGTCGGCCAGGAAACGCTGGTCGAGAAAACGCTCATCGCGCTGCTCGCCGGCGGCCATGTCATCCTCGAAGGCGTGCCCGGCCTGGCCAAGACGCTCTTCGCCCGCGCGCTGGCCGCGAGCCTCGCACGTCAGCTTCAAGCGCATCCAGTTCACGCCCGACCTGATGCCGTCCGACCTGATCGGCACGAACGTTTTCCAGCCCGACACGCACACCTTCAAGTTTTTGCCCGGCCCGATCTTTTGCGACATCCTGCTCGCGGACGAAATCAACCGCACGCCGCCGAAAACGCAGTCGGCGCTGCTCGAGGCGATGGAGGAGCACCAGGCCACGGTCGATGGCATCTCGCGTCCGCTGCCGGAGCATTTCTTCGTCATCGCGACGCAAAATCCGATCGAGTACGAGGGCACGTTTCCCCTGCCCGAGGCGCAGACCGACCGCTTTCTCTTCAAGATCAAGGTCGATTACCCCACGCCCGCCGACGAGATGACGCTGCTGCAGCAGCAGTCCCTTTTCCGGCAAGGTCGAGGACATCATCCAGCCGAAGGCGACCGCGGACGACTTCGCGATCATCCGGCAGCGAGATCGAGGCGGTGACGATCGACCAGACCATCTACGATTACACGCTGCGCCTGCTGACCGCCTCGCGGCAAAGTCCGCTGCTGGCGCTCGGAGCGAGTCCGCGCGCGGGCCGCGCCTGGATCAGGGCGGCGCGGGTGCTGGCCTCGCTGCGCGAGCGCGCCTTCGTCACGCCGGACGACATCAAGGAGCTGGCCTATCCGATCCTGCGCCATCGCCTCGTCCGCAAGGCGGAGACGGAAATCGAAGGCACGACGGTCGAGCAGGTGATCGACCAGCTTCTCGCCTCGGTCGAAGTGCCGAGGTAAATTTTACGTCATCCTGAGCTTGTCGAAGGATCAGTCGGTCTTACCACCGCTATTCAGAGCGATCCGTGAGTGAACTGATCCTTCGACAAGCTCAGGATGACTGACTTGTACTAAAACATCATGGTCTTCCTGCCCCGCTTCTATTTCACGCTGGTGGTGGCGATCCTGCTGGCGCTGGCCTCGACCTGGTGCCCAACGGCATGGCCGCCAGCCTGCTGCTGACGCTGCTGCTGACCTGCGCGGTGCTGGCCGATGTCGTCCTCATTCCGCGCGATGCCCTGCGCGTGAAACGAAACGTCCCGCCGATCCTAAAGCAGGCGCAGCTTTTCCAGGTCGAGCTGACCCTGGTCAATCAAAGCGACACGGCCGGCCTGTTTCAGATCGTCGATTCGCCGCCGGTCGAATTCACCGGCTGCGCCCAAAATGATCACGCGTTCGGCTGCCGCCGCAAACAGGAAATCGTCGAGACCTACACCCTGAAAAGTTACCGGCGCGGGAGCTTTGCCTTTGGCGCGGTCTTTTACCGGATCACCGGGCCGCTCGGCTTGATCCAGCGCCAGGGAAAAATCGATCTGCCGCAGACGCGTCCAGGTCCTGCCCGACATGACGGGCGAAGGCTCGCGCGACTTGCAACTGGCGCTGGCCGGGGCGTTCCAGGCCGGACGACGGCAAGTCGCCGCGGCGCGGCGAAGGCAGCGAATTCGAATCGCTGCGCGAGCACCAGCGCGACGACGATTTCCGCCACATCGACTGGAAGGCCTCCGCCAAGCGCGGCAAGCTGATCAGCCGCCAGTACGAAACGGAGCGCGACCAGCGGCTGATGATCCTGCTCGATACCGGCCGCCTGATGAGCCCGAAGATCGGCTCCTACCGCAAGCTCGATTACGCGATCAACGCCTCGGTGCATCTCGCGCAGATCGCGCTGCACAAGGGCGACCTGGTCGGCTACGCCATTTTCAACGACGAGCTGCGCGCCTTCGCCGAGCCGAAAAAGGGACAGGCGCAGATGTCGCATCTTGTGCGCAACCTGACCTCGCTTCAGGCGACGCGGCTCGAATCGGATTACGCCGCGGTCTTTCACCACGTCCTGCGGCGCTGCTCGCGGCGCACGCTGATCGTCTGCTTCACCGACCTGGGCGATGCCCATTCGGCGGAGAGCCTGCTGCAGGCCGCGCTGCCGCTTCGTGCCGCGCCATCTGCCGGTCATCGTCACGGTGAGCAATTCCGAGATTCTGGCCGTGACGCGAAAGATGCCGGAAAACGAATTCGAGGTTTACCGGCATGTCGCCGCGACGGAAATCTGGAACGATTATCAGCGCACGTTGCGCGGCCTGCGCAGCCGCGGCGTCGCCACGGTCAGCGTGCCCGCACAGGAACTGAGCACGGCGGCGATCAACGAGTATCTGCGGATCAAGGAGACCGCGCGACTTTAGACATGGGAATCGCCGAAATCTAAAATCGCGACTTGGACTAACTCACATAACATTAAAAGAATATGAAAATCGCAACCAATATTGTCGGAGGTCTGCTCGGCTTCCTTTTCATCATGGTCTCGCTGATGGTGCTGCTCGATTTCGCGCCGAAACCGGAGTTGATTCCGGGCACGACCAAAGCCGCGTTCTTCGACGCTTTCGGCCCCACGGGCTGGCTGACCATGGTGAAGATCCTCGAGCTGCTCGGTGGAATCCTTGTCGCCATTCCAAAGGTGCGCAACTTTGGGCTCCTCATCCTCGGGCCGATCATCATCAACATCCTGGCCTTCCATATTCTGGTCGCGCATGGAGAAGGACTCGTCGGCCTGCCGCTTCTTGTTGCGCTCATGGCCTTGTTTCTTTTGTGGGCAGGCCGCAAGGCGTTCGCCGGATTGATGAACTAAGGCCGCGTCTGGAATTTAGAAGATTCCAGACGGCTTTCCAACGGAACTGATCCTTCGACAAGCTCAGGATGACAAGACAGGATTGGGTATGCTTCCGGACCTCATCACACCCATCCCCGGCCCGCGGTCGCGCAAACTGGCGAAGGAATTGCGCGCACATGAATCGCGGAATGTGACTTACGTCTCGCCGGGGTTCCCGGTATTTTGGGAGCGGGCGCAGGGCGCGAATGTCTGGGACGTCGACGGCAATCGATTCATTGATCTGACCAGCGGGTTCGGGGTGGCGAGCCTGGGTTACCCGCCGGAGAAGATCGTGGCGGCGGTCGCAAGACCAGGTGGGCCGGCTTTATCACGCGATGGGCGATGTGCATCCGAGCGCGGAGAAGGCCCGGCTGTGTCGGCGGCTTTCGCAACTGACGTTTGAAAAATGGAAGCTCGGCGCGGGCAAGGTTATTCTCACCAATTCGGGCAGCGAAGCGGTGGAAGCGGCGCTAAAAACGGCGTGGCTGGCGACCAAACGGCGCGGTGTTCTCGCTTTCACCGGAAGTTATCACGGGCTCGGTTATGGCGCGCTGACCGTGACGGGCCGGGAACTTTTTCGCGATCCGTTTGCCGCACAGCTTGCCGATTTTGCCAGGTTCATGCCCTTTCCGAATTGCCATCATTGCCCCTTCGGCGCGACCGTGCGGGAACCGCGCACCTGTCTGCCCGACTGCATGAACACATTTACGGCGCAGGCGGAGAAGCTGCTGGCCAAGGGTGAAATCGGAGCGATCCTGGTCGAGCCGGTGCTGGGTCGCGGCGGCGAAGTCGCGCCTCCCGATTGGTTTCTGCCCATGCTGCGGTCGCTGGCGAACCAATTCGGCGTGCTGCTGATTTTCGACGAAATTTACACCGGGTTTCATCGCACCGGGCGCCGTTTTGCGTGTGACCGCTGGAACGTCCAGCCCGATTTGATTTGCCTGGGCAAGGCGCTGACTAGCGGCTTTCCCCTCGCCGCCTGCGTGGGCCGGGCGAAAATCATGGATGACGCGTGGCCGAAGTCGACTGGCGAGGCGCTGCACACGAGCACCTTCCTGGGCAATCCTCTCGGCTGCCGGATGGCGGTGGAATCGCTCGACTTGCTTGAAGCCGAACCGTGGAGCGAGCGCGTGGAAAAACTGGGCGATTATCTGGAAAAGGGTTTGCGCAGATTAAAGGGCACGTCGCAACGCTGGGGATGGATCGGAGGTCTTGGGTTGATGCGCGGGATCGAGGTGCTGGACGAAATCGGTGCGCCCGACGCGAAACAAGCCGGCCTGTTGGTTGAAGCGATGCTGGCGCGGGGAATTATTTTGCTGAGCGGCGGCGTTGAGCAAAATGTGCTTTCGTTCACGCCGCCGTTCATCATCAGCCAGGAAGAAATCGATTTTGCCTTGAGCCAACTCGCCGAGACCATGGCAGGATTCGACCGCAAGACATGAGCGAGCCACCGGGAATATCCCGGCGGCTTTCCAAGTCGAGACCAACGGCGTTTACGACTTCGGCAGCAGCGCGTTGACCGCGCTGTAATCGACGAAGTTGCAGAAATTCGTCGATGTAGCCGGCGCGGGCCGTGAAGAAGTCGGCGTAGTAGGCGTGCTCGTAAACGTCGAGGCCGAGCACCGGCGTGACGCCCCAGATCGGATAGGTGTTCTGCGCGTCGCCGATGTAGTTGAACAGCTTGCCGGTCTCGTGATCGATGCCGGTCCAGGCCCAGCCGCGCGCGGCGATGCCGGTCGCCTTCAGGTCCTTCTTGTAGTTCTCGAACGAACCGAAATCGCGATCGACCAGCTCGGCGAACTTGCCGCTGATCTTTCCGTCGCCGCCGAGGATGTTGAAGTAGAGCTCGTGGTTCTTCAGTCCGCCGAGGGCGAAGGTGAGGTCGACCTTGATGTCGCGGATCTTCGAGGAGATCTGGTTGGCCACCTTGGCATCGGCGGGATCGGGCGTGCCGAGCTTCTCGAGCGCTTCGAGCAGCGCGTTCGATTTGTTGACGTAGCCGGTGTAGAGCTTCAGGTGCTCCTCGTGGGTCTTGTCGGAGATTTTGCCGGTCTTGCCCTTCACCTTGGCGAGGAGGGCGGCTTGTTTGTTTTCGTATTTATGGGCCATAATGTTTTTCGTTTAAGGTTGAACGATAAGCGGTAAGGCGCGGAGGCGCATCCGTCAAATGCTCGAATCTCCCTTGGCTCTAGGATTATGCCGGTGCAATTTAGGCCCGGCCAGCCGTTTGCGGAGCTTTCAACTGCAGGCGCGGTCGTTGCTCAGGATTTCATCCAGCGCGGGCCACTGGGTCTCGTCGATCTGGTTGAAGGTGCGCAGGTAAACGCTGACGATCTGCGGGTCGAATTGCTCGAGAAGAACGTCGACGCCCTTCTTGAGCGTGGCGGCGTCGGGTTGCGGCGGGAAAGTGTCCGCGCAGCCGTTTTCGCCGTGCTCGATGCCGAGCGCATCGAGCCAGGCGCAGAGCATCGGGCGCTGGGTCTCGATCAGCCAGTGGAGAGAATATTGAAGCTCAGCACTTCCATTTCGGGCCGGCCGAGGATCTGAATCCAGGTCGCGTGGCGCTGGGCCTTGGGCATCTCGAGCAGGATCGGCACGCGGACGCCCATGCGCGGCGCCATGACTTCGACCGCGGTGCGGTAGAGCTTCTTGTTGCGCTTTCTGGACGGAAAGGAGGATGTCGTTGGCGAGTTGAGGCGGCAGGGTGGGCCAGATGGCGTGCGTGGGAGAGGGCATAGGGGGATGGCATTTTTAGACGGAATCAACCGAAATTAACGACATGAAAAAGCAGAGCTTGATAAGACGCGATTCGTGCCACTTGCTGTCTCTATTTCTGCTAAAATACGAACCATGCCACCGGGCCGAATTCTAACCCGCGACGACTACGCCGATCCGCAACCCGACCGCGCGTCGCGCGCTTCTTCCTCGGCAAATTTCTCTGCGTGCAGGCGCGCGGACGGCTACGCGGAGGGCATGATCACCGAGACCGAGGCCTACGGCGGCACCGAAGGACGCGGCCTCCCACGCCTTCGGCAATCGGCGCACGGCGCGGACGGAAATCATGTTCGCGCCGGGCGGCGCGGCCTACGTCTATTTCTGCTACGGCATGCACCGGATGTTCAATATCGTCACCGGGCCGCAGGATTCGCCCGCAGGCGGTGCTGGTCCGCGCGGTGCGGATCACCGCCGGACACGACCTGGTGCGCAAGCGCCGCAAGGGCATGCGCGGAAAAGGATTGGGCCAGCGGCCCCGGCCGCGTCTGCGCCGCGCTCGGCATCGAGATGCATCATAACCGCCACGATCTCCTCATCGGCGAGAAGATCTGGATCGAGGATCGCGGCGTGAATGTGCCGCCCCGCGAAGTGAAACGCACGCCGCGCATCGGCGTCGATTACGCCGGCATCTGGGCGCTCAAGCCCTGGCGGTTTGTGTGGGTTCCGGGTCCTCGCTAAACGAGAACCGGCTCCGCGTAATAGGTAAAGCCGGTCGATTCCGTCAGGCGCACGGGCAGCAATTCGCCGCGCCAGCGTTCGTTGGCCTCGATCGAGGACGAGGCGGTTGGTGCGCGTGCGGCCCTGGAAGCGCGCGGGATTCGTCCGGCTTTCGCCCTCGACCAGAATTTCGTCCTCGCGCCCGAGCAGGCTCCTTCACGCGCCGGTCGGCGATTTCGTCGAGGATGCGCAGCAGAATCTGGTTGCGCTCCATCTTCACCTCCTCCGGCAACTGGTCCTCCATCGTCGCGGCGGGCGTGTCGCGGCGCGGCGAGTAGCGGAAGATGAACGCGTTGTCGAAGGCCGACCTCGCGCACCAGATCGCAGGTCTGCGCGGAAATCGTCCTCCGTCTCGCCGGGGAAGCCGACGATGATGTCGGTCGTGAAGGCGATGCGCGGTTGCGCGGCGCGGAGTTTTTCGATCAGGCGCAGATATTCCGTCGCGGGTGTAGGCGCGATGCATCGCCTTGAGGATGCGGTCGCTGCCCGATTGCAGCGGCAGGTGGACGTGCTCGCAAAGCTTCGGCAGCTCGCGGAAGCAGGCGACGAGGTCGTCCTTGAAGCCGATCGGATGCGGCGAGGTGAAGCGAACGCGCTCCAGTCCCGGCACGGCGCAGACCGCATGCAGCAGTTGCGCGAAGGGCGAGCGGCCTTCCACGGCGGGAAATTCATGGCGTCCGTAGAGATTGACGATCTGCCCGAGCAGCGTGACCTCCTTGCACGCCCTGCCGCACCAGCGATTCGACTTCGGCGACGATTTCCGCGATGGGCCGCGAGCGTTCCGCGCCGCGCGTGCTCGGGACGATGCAGAAGGTGCAGTGCATGTTGCAGCCCTGCATGATCGAGACGAAGGCGGTGACCTGGTTCGGCGCGAGCAGATGATCGCGGATGGTATTTTGCGAGCCGGCCTCCTCCGCGACATCGACGATCCGCGCCGGCTTGACCTCCGGAATTTCCTGCCGCTGACGAAAAAGGCTCGTCCACATAGCGCCCCGTTTCGTGAAATTTTTGCGTGCCGATGACGAGATCGACCTCGGGCAATTCCTCCAGGATCGACGCGCCCCGGCTCTGCGCCATGCAGCCGAGAAACCCGATGACCTGATGCTGACGATGCTTTTTGCGCCCCTCCAGCGTCTGCATCTTGCCGATCGCCTTTTGCTCGGCCATGTCGCGCACCGAGCAGGTATTGAGCAGGACCACGTCGGCGTTGTCCTCGCGTCTCGACCAGCTCGTAGCCGCGGCCGGCCAGATCGCGCGCGACCTGTTCGGAATCGCGGACGTTCATCTGGCAGCCGTAAGTTTTGATGAAGACGGAAGGCATGGAGATCCATACTATGCCGCATCGGGACGCATTTCGAGCGAAGAAACGCTTACTCATCGTCCCCCCTGCCGTCGCCTGGGCTCGGATTTTTGATTAAGCTACTCAACCTGAACGCAATAGGTACATAAACAACCAAAGCCCCAAGAAAAGTCGCCGTTAACTACATTAGATGTTGAACTTTTAGAGCCATATATGTTACTCCATCGGCGTGAATAAAAATGGCCACTCAACATACGGACGCCCCAAGTTGCAGTTACTTCGAAAGCGATTTAAGCACAGCCGCGGCCAGACTTTGGTTGAATATGCCTTGATCCTCGGCTTCATATGCCTGGTTGCCATCGGCGTCCTGGTCAGCTTAACCAAGCAGGTCAATACGCTCTATTCAAACATCGGCTCGGCCATTTCCAGCGTTCAGGCCTCGCATTAGTTCGGCATCTTCCGCACGGCTTGCCATTGATCTTCAACGAATTCGCGGTGACAGCCGCTCAGGGCAACGCCTAACGTCTCTTAGTGAAGCTTAAGTCCGACCTGAAGCCTATCTGGTGGCTGCCGACTTTCGGCTTCTTTCTCTTCGTCGCCATCGAGTTTTGGATGTTCGGCAACCCGAACCGCATTTTTGCGGATCCCGGTGTGGGACGCCACTTGCGTACGGCAGAGGTGATCCTTGAAACCGGCCGGATCCCGCATACCGACCCCTTGAGCTTTACCAAGGCCGGGGAACCGTGGACCGATTTCGAGTGGGCTTTCGAGGCCACCATCGGCGAGCTCTATCGCGCCGGTGGATTGCCCCTGGTCTGCGCATTTTGCTATGCCGTTTTCGCCACCACCATCCTGTCCATTTATCGGACGCTGCTTCAATCCGGCTTCTCGCTTTCCGTCGTCGTTTTGACTACGGGCATAGCTTTTCTCACCCTGCAAATCCATTTTTCCGTGCGACCGGTCATTTTCACCTATCTCTTCATGGCCCTCGTCGTTGAGGTTTGGCGCCGACGAACGAAGCCGCTTTTACGCGATTGGCTGATCCTTCCGTTGGTCTTTGTGGCCTGGGCAAACCTCCACGCCGGATGGCTAGCCGCACTGGTATTCCTGACGCTGGCGATGGCTGGACGCTTCCTCGATCATGTGTTTAAGCGGGTCGATGGCGACGAAGCGCCTCTCCTCCCGTGGATCGGTCTCACTCTCCTTTGCGCCGTGGCGACTCTGCTAAACCCGTGGGGATGGGAGCTGCACCGTCACATTTTTCTCATGTCCACCAACTTGAAGAGCGCCGCGCTTTGGGATGAATACCTGCCGCCGAATTTCGCCACGCCAACCATGTCCGCCCTCGCCGTGCTTTTTATCGTCATCGTCGTTTTTATCGCCCGCGTGTTCCGTCGCGCGCCGCTCTGGCGCTGGGAAAATGTGCTGCCGGTCCTTTTCTTTCTCTACGAGGGACTAAAAGCTCAGCGGCACGTGTTGCTGCTCATGGAGATCGCCGCCGTGCCGGTTGCGCACGATCTTGAAATCCTTTTACACGGAACATGGCTTCCCTACCTCCGGGGACGCCTGAGGGAGTTTCAGGCGCAACAACGTCTGGCGGGTGGCGACGCCTGGCTGGTTTTGCTTGCGGCGCTGCTGCTCACGGCGCTCTTCGTGCGAACGCCGGTGGCCCATGCCATCCATGTGGGCAATTTGAATCCCAGGCTCCTCGCGTTCCTGCGCGATCATCCCGATCGGTTTCATCGACCGCTCACTACGACCACGAACGCCGGACCGCTGCTCTGGAACATGCGTCCCGACTTCCGGGTCAGCTTTGACGACCGTGGCGACTTTTACGGGGACGCCACTGTCTTTGCATTTGTCGATCTGACCAAAGGTTCCGCCGGTTGGCAGGAAAAACTTAACCAGGGAAACTACGATTCGCTCATCCTCGATCCCTATCTGCAAATCAATCAACGACTCACCTCATTGCCGCAGTGGAAAAAGGTCTACCGCGATGAGCACGTCATCGTTTATTGGCGCGATACTGAATGAAATCGAAACGAGACAGCGACTATTCGATTATTTCGTTGTCCCACGTCCGGCCAGTTTTTTCACCATTTCGACGGGATGATGCGGCAGGCCGGACAGCGCGAGGATGGCGGCACCGAGCATGGTTCCCGTGATGGGAAAAGGAAGCCCGACAAGGAATGCGCCCATGAACGATTTACCGAGAGCGCTTGGGATGGCATCGCGGCTCCACTTCCGTTGGATGGCGAAGATGAGGGCAAAACTGATGAGGAACGACAGGACACACATTACCGGCACGGCCAGAAAACCGGTGAAAAGGTCCGTGCCAAAAGTGAGCCAGTCGAGGCCCAAAATAACGACGCCGCTAGCTGGGTGATAAAACGTGCGCAAACCTTCGAAGGGTACGGGGTGATGCGCGACGGGAGGCGCCGCATGTGGCGCGTGGGCGTCGTGGGGAAGCGGAGGCAGCACGTCGACCGGAACTTCCTGTGTGGGCTGTGAGCCTGCGTTCATCCCGTTACCATACCACACTTAGAGGGGCCTGCCCAGCAAGCCCAAGTCACTTGGTTTTCGAAGCGCGACGGACACGAATGAGAAAATGGGCTGTCATTGCGTCGGGATCGAACGGCTCAGAGATCGAGGTCGAGCGGTACTCCTTTTCCTCGTAGGGCATAAGGCTCAGATGGATCCAACTGCCGGCGTTGAGTGAATTGCCGGACACGTCCTGGTAGATGGTTTCGACTTCCAGATCGAGCCGGTGGCTGGTCTTGTTTTTCAAGCCGGCAAAGACGGAGAGGAGATTATTCGGGCTCGGTTCCGAACCGACCCGGGTGACAGAGACTTTTCCTGCCAATGTCGCATCGACGATATCGATGTTATCAAAATGGCTACCTGTATCGGCTTCGTCGGCGGCGAACACATGGCTGGAAAGAAGGACGGCGAACACGCATGCGCTTACCCATCTTCCTGAAGTTGAGGGAAGCGCAGGCATGGGATTTTCCCGGTTAAATCAAAGCGGCTCGTTGATGGGCGCGTTCGTGGTCGGCGCCGTGATGTCGTGTTCAGGTACAGGAGAGGAAGCAGGAGCGGGCTGAGCGATATCCGCCGGTTTGTTTTCCGGCGGAGGCGGCAGGGGCGTTTCCGGCTCCGGTGGCGGTTGATCCGTGGCTTCCTTGCGGATGCGATAGAGGCCGTTGAAAAGAATTTCACGGGACCGCAAATCCACGAATTCCACTTGAATACGGTAGAACTCGGCGTCCGCATGGCCGCGCAACTCGGCCAGAATCTGGTAATCGGCATCCGTGGTATTTTGTACCGGTTGTTCGGGGGGCGGCGATTGCTTGTGCTTTTTGCCCGGGACATAAGGGGGCAGAGTGTGCTCAACAAAGCGCAATTTGAGCCTCGTGATAAGAAGGAGCCGGTCGCGGAGCAGCTCCGTGTAGGGTTCGGTATCGATGGGCGGGACGAAAATGCTGGTCACGCCGGTGAACCGCACGAGCGGCGGGATGGTCGCGTTGGCGATGACGGGGAGGTCCATGATCGAGTGGGCGATTTCCTGTCCCACAATGGCAATGTCGCCCGCTTCAATCGGCTTTTCGGGTGGAGTTCCGGCGGGCGGTTGCGCGAGGCGCGAGCCGGTCGTGTCATCGACTTCCTCCATGGGCGCGCAGGCGGCAAGGGTCAACACTATGGCTACGAGGACCACATTTCGTCCCAACTTGAAAACATCTTTCCCCCGGCGCGATTCCGCGCTGTTCTGAAATAAAATCATACGCCCCTGACGCTAGCAAAAGTCGTTCTCGACGCGACATAAAGATTAGAGAGTCTTTTAAGAGGAGAAGGCAGCTACTTTCGAAGGAAGTCGAGCGGCCCGGCATTGCGCCAGCCGATGTGTGCCGTAAGATGGAAGGTGCGCTGCCTTGGCATTCGCGAATCGAATCATGACTTCCTCATCCACTCCCCGCACGCCGATTTACCGATGGTTCATGGCGATAGGTGCTGTCCTGATTTTCGTCGTCGTGCTGGTGCGAATTTTTGGTCCGGCGCGGTCGTTGATCAGCGAGCCGAGTGCGGCCACGGAGCTGCGCAAGCTGTCGATCGTTCCGCCGTTCGCGCTGACCGAACGGAGCGGGAGAACGATCACGAACCAGGATCTTAGCCGGCAAGATCTGGGTGGCCGATTTCATCTACACGACCTGCCCCGGCCCCTGCCCGCTGATCACGGCGGGCATGGCCAAGATCCAGAACGCCGTGGCGAACGATCCGCACGTGCAACTGGTCACCTTCACGGTCGATCCGCAGACCGACACGCCGGCGGTGCTGGCGAAATACGCCGACAAGTACGGCGCCGATCCGAATCGCTGGTGGTTCCTGACCGGCCCGGAAAAGCCGCTTTACGATCTTGATCCAAAATGGCTTTTTCCAAGTCGTGCAGGACAATAGCGGCCAGCCGCCGCAGCCGGGCCAATACAAGGTGACGCACAGCACCTATTTCGCGCTGGTCGATGCCGACGGCAACGTGCGCGGATTTTATAGATGGCGTGGACGCGGACGGCCGCGCCGACTTGCTTCGCGACATCAAGATGCTCGAGAAAGAAGACCGGTAATGACGACGACCGACCTCCACATCAACGAAGCGCGCACGCCGGTATCGGTCGTCGCGGCGTATCATCGCGATCAGCGCGGTCGCCAGCCTGTTCCTGTTCTGGCTCATCTATTATCACCCGCCGGCCGACGTCGCGGGCACGCAACTCTCGTTTCTCCCCGCACTCAATGCCCTGCTCAACGCGCTGGCCGCGGTCGCGCTCGTCACGGGCTTTGTTTTTATTCGCGCCGGTCGCGTGGGCCCGCATCGCGCCTCGATGTTCACCGCGTTTATTTTCTCGTCGCTTTTCTCGCCGCCTACATCACCAACTACGCGCTGCACGGCGAGATGCCATTTTCAGGGCGTGGGCACTATCCGCTGGATCTATTTCCCGCTGCTGATCTCCCACATCATTCTCGCTGTCGTCGCGCTGCCGATGATCCTGATCACGTTTTTCCTCTCGCTGAGCGGACGCTTTCCGACGCACAAAAAACTTGCCCGCTGGACATTTCCGATCTGGCTCTATGTCTCCGTCACCGGCGTGATCGTCTACGCGATGCTGGCGGCGTATCGTTGATAGATTCGCGCCGAAATTTAAATTCATGCTTCGCTGGCTTTTTCGAGAGACTGCGTGTACGGTCTTGCTTACGAGAGAGTTGTTTGACGCTCTTTGAACAATTTTTCGCCGGAGGACGAAAGACCGAGCGCGGTCACCTTCGGCACACGCTTTACCCTGGGGTGTACGTGCTGCGGGCCTATGTCTTTCGTCCTATAAACACGAACTAGGAGGCATCAAGTCGCAGGTTTAAACGCCACGCCTTCACTGGAAGGCGGGATCTCCTCGACCGTCTCCGACCTATAGTGAGGGTCGAAAGTCCTGCCCGCCACGGCTCTCCCGGGGTAATATTTTTGCAAGCCGCCGCATCGACCTGCCAACGACGCAGTTCTCGGTGCGGCGGTTTGTT
This sequence comes from uncultured Verrucomicrobiae bacterium, assembly GCA_963812985.1. Taxonomy (GTDB): domain Bacteria; phylum Verrucomicrobiota; class Verrucomicrobiia; order Methylacidiphilales; family UBA1321; genus JABDGH01. Next base: position 156,105 of record CAWEXI010000003.1, on the reverse strand, counting down.
TTGAGCTAAGAGGCCAGACCCCTCCCATGATGGAGACCTCTGCAAAGTCCTTTGAATCCGTCATCCTGAGCTTGTCGAGATCGGTCGGCCCATATGCGCTAAGAGTAACGGAACTGATCCTTCGACAAGCTCAGGATGACGAGGCATTGATTTTTTCTGCAATAGCTGGCGAAAGACTGCCCTACCAGCACCGTTATTGTCATTCGTTTCATTTCCCGCTAAATCTGGACGCTTTCCATGTCGTTCCTTGTCCAGAAATATGGCGGCACCTCGGTCGGCAATCCCGAGCGCATCCGCAACGTCGCCAGCCGCGTCGCCGAGTCGCACACAGGCCGGGCACAAGCTTGGTCGTCGTCGTCTCGGCCATGTCGGGCGTGACCGACAGCCTGATCAAGCTCGCCCGCGAAGTGAATCCCGAGGCCGACCGCGCGCGAAGTCGACGTGCTTCTTTCCACCGGCGAGCAGCAGACCATCGCGCTGACTCGCCCTGGCGCTGCACGGCCTCGGCATCCAGGCCGTTTCGCTGACCGGCGCGCAGGCCGGCATCGTCACCGACAGCATCCACACCAAGGCGAAGATTCTCAACATCACGCCGAAGAAAGTCTTCGAGCATCTCGACTCGGGCCACGTCGTCATCGTCGCCGGATTCCAGGGCCAGAACGAGGACGGGCCACATCACCACGCTGGGCCGCGGCGGCTCCGACCTGACCGCGATCGCGCATGGCCGCGGCGCTGAAGGCCGACACGTGCGAAATCTACACCGACGTCGACGGCGTCTACACCGCCGATCCGCGCCTCGTGCCGAACGCGAAGAAGATCGACGAGATTTCCTACGACGAAATGCTGGAGCTGGCCAGCCTCGGCGCGAAGGTGATGCAGGCGCGCTCGGTCGAGTTCGCGAAGAAATTCAAAGTGAAGTTTGAGGTCCGCTCCAGCTTCAATCATAATCCCGGAACGGTCATACGAGAGGAACACGCAGCCATGGAAGATGTCGTTTTACGCGGAGTCAGCCTGGAAAAAAACCAGGCCAAGGTCACCATCATCGGCGTGCCGGACAAACCGGGCGTGGCCGCGGGCCTCTTTTCCGCGCTGGCCGAGGCGGGCACGAACGTCGACATGATCGTGCAGAACGTCTCGCTGGAGGGCACGACCGACCTGACCTTCACCATCAACAAGGACGACCTGCCCGCCGCGCGAAAAGTGATCGAGGCGCAGGTCGCGAAGATCGGCGCGAAGAGCCACACGGCGCAGGACGGCATCAGCAAGCTCTCGGTCGTCGGCATCGGCATGCGCTCGCACACCGGCGTGGCGGCGACGCTTTTCCGCGCGCTGGCCGAGGCCGGCATCAACATCCAGATGATCTCCACCAGCGAGATCAAGATTTCGGTCATCATCAACGAGGCCGAAGGCCCGCGCGCGACGCAGGTCGTGCACGACGCGTTCAAGCTGGGCGTAACCGCGTAAGACGGCAGTCGGAACGCGTTCACGGTCGCGGCTTTCATGCGCGGCCAGCTTCTCGCGTCACTTCCTTTGAGCTCGGTGAAACTCCTGGCCGACCTGGCTCTGCGCATCGATGGTCATCCGGTCCTCGGTAAAGGAAACGGCGCGGTCCGCCAGATCGACCTTGTCGTTTTGCAGGCACGCCTTGATGTAGGGATAAACGATCTTGCTGTAGAGCGTCAGGCCGCCCTCCTGGCCGAAATCGCGGATGGTCCGTTCGTAAGACGGTCCGCGCACCGTCCCAATCCCCGGCCTTCAATTTTTCGTTCATCGCGTCGGCGCCCGCCTCGATGCCGAGATCGAAGCCTTCGCTGCGATTCTGCAAGATGATGTCCTTCAAAAGGCCGTCCGCATCGGGATCGTTCGCGGCCTTCAGAGCGAGATAGAGCCGCTTCTGCCCCTCCACCTTCATCTCGGGATAAGTTGCCGAACTGGCTGATCCAGTCCTGGTAAAACGCCTTCTTCTTGTCGAGGTCGCCGCTCTTGTCCACCAGCGTCGGCCTGCAATCGCCACGTGCCCGACCACTCCGGCATGATCGATGTGCGCATCGTCGAGAATTTGCGCGTAGGACGGCATCGTTCTCGTGCAGGTGCGCCCAGGCGAGCGCCGTCATCGCCGGCTGATAGCTGGGATTTTTCGCGCCGTTCTTGAAGAGATTTTGCAGCACCGAATCGTCGATGCGGCTGCCACGTCTGCGGATCGACCGCGAAGCCCTTGGGAAAGTCCTGCTCCTCGTAGCGCCCGCAATCGAGCTCCCACTTGCCGGAGTTGGAGAGGTAGCCGAACCACGCGTGCGCGCCGTCCATGCCGTAACCGGTAAAGCGAATCGTTGGAATGCCGCGCCCCTTGCCGAGAATCTCGGCGTAGTAGGCCTGGTCGATGCAGATGCCGCCCTTCTCCAGAATGTCGGAGAGCGTGTACGAGGTGTAGGGCCAATTATAAACCGTGTGCGTATTGCCGATGCGCGCGGTGTCGTATTGGATCGAGAAAAAGGCGTCGGCGAATTGCGAATAAGAGATGCGATTCTGCTGGGCGTAGGCAAGTTCCGAGAGCTTCACCTCGCTGTCGACGAGATATTTCAGGTTCTCGAAGCTGAGTTGCGTCGGATCGAGATCGAGTTTCTTGTCGCGATTCGACTGCACGTAAAAATGGAAACGCTGGACGATATCGAGGTCGCCGATCGGAACGGCGGCATGATCGACCTGGCGATGCGGCCAGTCGTCGGGAAAGGGCTGATCGAAAACGAGAGCTGTAGGCGACCCCCAGCGCGGCGTATTCGTGAAGGTCGTCGGAATTGGCCTCGGCGAGACGCAGGATATTTTTCAGCGCCTGCTTTCCTGACGTCGAGCGGATCGAGCTTTTCGACAAACAGATGCGAGACGGTTTCATCCTGGCCCAGCGCGATGAAGGTCTTGAGATCGGTTGGCATCGGCCAAGACATCGGGACAATCGAGGCCAAGACGAATCCATTTGAGCTGATCGAGCCAGCCCTGAAAATCGGAGTCGGAAAAGACATGGGCGCCGTTTTGTTTGTAGTCAGCTTCAAGTTGCGCCTGCAAGGCATCAGCAGCCTGCGGCCACGTATCGGGGGTCGGATTTTTCGCCCACCACGCTTTTTGCGCGTTGCTGTCCCACGACGGGATACCCTGCGAGGGAGTCTGGGAAAAAAGAATTCGCGCCGGGCAGAAGAGCGCGACCGTGAGAATTAGAATTGCGAGATGTTTTTGCAAGGTCGAGTTTCTCCGGTCAGCCCGGTGGCCAATTCATCGCGCGGCCACCCAGCAAATGCACGTGGAGATGAGGAACGGTTTCTCCACCATCGGGGCCGTTATTAATGACCAGGCGAAATCCCGTATCGTGAAGCCCTTCCTGTTTAGCGACCGTTTGCGCCACGTGAATCAGGTGACCGAGAAGCGGTTCATCGGCGGTCGTCGATTCCGCCAGGCGAGCAATGGGCTTTTTCGGAATGATCAGGATATGGACCGGCGCCTGGGGATTCACGTCGTGGAAAGCCAGGCAGAAATCGTCCTCGTAAGCGATGCGGGCGGGGATCTCGCGGGCAATAATCTTGGAAAAGATGGTGTTCATGGTGCGGCAGAATTTGGTCAAACTAAAATAACACGATTGTGGACGAATGAGAACGTTAGCGGAGGCTAGCTCACCGTGACCAAGGAGACGGCAGCCTTTCCGCTGGCCTGCATTTTCTCGCGAAGGCCCGGCCACGCGGCAATCGTAGGGTCTTCCTTAAGCAGGCGCCCCGCATCGTTGCGTGCCTGCGTCAGCAACTCGTAATCGGTTTCCAGGCTGGCGAAGCGGAGCGGCGGAAGACCGCTTTGCTCGGTGCCAAAGATATTGCCCGGCCCGCGAATCTTGAAGTCCTCCTCAGCGATGCGAAATCCGTCGGTCGTCTCCTCCATGATTTTCAGCCGCCGCCAGCCCTCCAGGCTTTTCGGCTCGCCGACGAGCACGCAATAAGAGAGATGCTCTCCTCGCCCGATGCGTCCGCGTAGCTGGTGCAATTGCGCGAGGCCGAATCGCTCCGCGTTTTCGATCAGCATCACAGTCGCGTTGGGGACGTCGACGCCGACCTCAATTACCGAGGTGGAAAGAAGCACTTGGATCTCGCCCGCACGAAAGGCCGTCATCACCCGCTCCTTTTCCGCTCCGTCAAGCTGGCCATGAAGCAATCCAAGCTTGGCCTGAGGCAGGTGTTCCTTCAGCCGCTCGAATTCCGCCTTCACTGATTTCGCATCGACCTTTTCCGACTCTTCGACCAGTGGGTAGATGACATAGGCCTGCCTCCCCTCACCGATTTGCTTGAGCAAAAACGTCCAGAATTTATCGAGCTCCTTCGATGAACGGCACTTGGTCACAATGGCCTGGCGGCCCGGCGGCAACTCGTCGAGAATCGAAACATCGAGATCGCCGTAAACGGTCATGCCCAGCGTGCGGGGAATCGGCGTTGCGGTCATCACGAGAATGTCGGGATTCTGTCCCTTGCGGCTCAAGGCCAGCCGTTGCAGCACGCCAAATTTATGCTGCTCATCGATCACGATCAGGCCCAGTTTTTCCGCGGCATAGCGATCGTAAAGCAGCGCATGTGTACCAATGATCACCGACCCGGCCGATTTCGGCGTGGGCTTGGATTGAAATAAATCGAGTTCCCCGCCTTGCAGCCGATCGCCTTTTTTGGCCTTGGTATTTCCGGTGAAAAGATCGACGCGAATGCCCAGCGGCTCCAGCCAGTGGCGAAGATTCAGCGCGTGTTGCTCGGCCAGGATTTGCGTGGGAGCCATCAACGCCGCCTGCTCGCCCGACTCGACTGCGCGCAGCATGGCGTAGACGGCCACGAAGGTCTTCCCCGCTCCGACATCGCCCTGAAGCAGCCGGTTCATCGGCGGGCCGTGGCCCAGATCGGTGTCGATTTCGCGCATGACACGTTGCTGCGCATTGGTCAGCTTATAGGGAAGCGTGGCCAGCCAACGCTTGGTGAGATCGCCGGTTCTGCGCCAACCGATGGCGATGCGTCGTGGCCCGCGACATTCTGCGTAAAGCGACCACGCATTGCAGGACAAAGAACTCATCGTAGGCGAGCCGCTGCCGCGCCCGTTCCTCGGCCGGAAACGATTCGGGAAAATGGATCACGCGAAAGGATTCCTGCCTCAGCATCATGTGAGCGGGTGCCGGGTAAAACTCGGGCGCAAGAAACGCCACTTTTTGCGTCGCCTCGAACATGATCCGCCGCAGCACGCGCTGACTGAGGCCCTCCGTAAGATTGTAAATGGGCGCGATTCGGTCGATGTGGATGTACGACTCGGCGTCGTCGTGAATGATCTCGTAGTCGGGATTATTCATCACCCAGCGGCCTTTTTTATCGCGCTCCATCCGGCCAAAAAGAAACAACTCGCTGCCCTCCTTGATTCCGTACGGCTTGAACCCGTACCAGCGCGCAACGAGAACATCGTCCCGGTTTTCGAGCGTCTGCGGCGCAACGGTGATTTCCAGCCGGAGCGAGCCCCAGTGCACGGCCTTCGCATGGTGAATCTTTCCCCTCACCGTGATCGACTGTCCCTCCTGCGCCGCGCTGATCGGCTTGAGATGCCGCCGGTCCTCATAACGTCGCGGCACGAAATGGAGCAGATCGTCGTGCGTCATCAGCCCCAGCTTTCCCAGCAACCCGGCATATTTCCGTCCGACGCCCGGGATCGCGGCCAACGGAGTCGATGCCGCCGGGTCAGAAACGATATTCATGGCCGATTAACTTGATCCACCAGGCGAAGCCGTCTGCGCAAGCTGCTCTGATTCGCGCAGCGCTTGCAACGTCGCGCTTTTGTAGAGGTAGCCGAGGGTCGGAATGTTGAAGCAGGCCTCGACGAAAACCTCCGCAGTCGAACCAGTCAACATCGCCATCAGGCCAATGTGGACGACCTCGGTGGCGAGCTCGCCGATAACGTGCACGCCGATCAACTTCATGTCCTCGCGCCGGAACAGCAGCTTGAGAAAACCGTCACGGTCGCCAACGATCTCCCCGCGCGCATTGTCCTCGTATCGGGCGCGACCGACCACGTAATCGGTGCCCTTCTTTTTCAGCGACTCCTCCGTTTCACCGACCATGCTCACTTCGGGAATGGTGTAGATTCCATTGGGCAAAAGCGGCGAAAGCACGCTGACTTTCAGGCCCAAAGCATTCCCCACCGCTCGGCGCGCCTGCTCCATGCTGGTTGAGGCGAGCGCTGGAAAACCGATGACGTCGCCGGCGGCGTAAATATGCCTCACGTTGGTGCAGTATTTATCATCGACTGGAATGATGCCTCGCTCGCCCGTGGTCACGCCCGCCGCGGCAAGGTTCAGCGTAGCGACATTGCTTTGCCTGCCGGCCGCGACCAAAACCGCACCGACTGTCAGTGTATTTCCGGAGACAAACGTCAGAGCCACTTCGCCGCTCGGTAGAACCTCACACTTCTGGACACTTTCCTTCCAATGGAAAATGATGCCCGTGCTTTCCATGGCGACCACCAGGGCGTGCGCAATCTCACCGTCCAGAAACGGAAGCAGCTTGTCGCGCCCGTCGACGATATGGACTTGCGCTCCGAGCGCGGCGAAGGTGCAACCATATTCGCTGCCGATCACGCCCGCACCGATGGTTGCCATTGACTTGGGAATGCGGTCAAGTTTCAGAATAGAATCGGAATCATAAATCTCGCCCGTCCCAAACGGAAAGAGAGCCGGCCGAACGGGCGACGAACCGGTTGCGATCAAAATGTTTTCTCCGCGCAGCAGGACCGATTCTCCCTCCGCCGCGGGTTGGCTGTCGGCTTTCGCCACCCCGGCAATCAGGTCGACACGAATGGTGTGAGGATCGGTGAAAGCCGCCGTGCCAAAAAAAACATCGGTGTGGTCCATCGCAAGCCGCTTCACCAGCGTGGTATGAAAAATACTTTTAACGTTCTCCTCGTGACGGAGAAAATCGGAGATCGTTACTTCTCGTCGCAAGGAAAGATCGACGCCGTAAAGCTTGCGCGATTTCAACCCGGACAACGCCAGCGCGGTTTCGCGCAAGGTCTTGCTTGGGACCGTGCCCGTGTTGATTCCAGCGCCTCCAAGTTCGGGATGGCAGTCGATCAGCGCAATCGATTTATGCTCGGCCGCCGCAGTGGCCGCCGCGCTCAGGCCCGCCGGGCCTCCGCCGATAATGACCAGATCGTAGTTTTTAGTTTCGTTCGACATGGAGACAACATTAGCACATTCAAATCGCGCAGAACCAGCGTATCGGGTCTAGTCAACGTGCCAATCGGCGATGCGGAGTTGCACGCGGTTACGGTAATCGTCCCAGTCGAGCGTCCCGGCCAGCCGCGCGGGAGCCTTCGACCAGTCGTGCTGGCCGAGGCCGAAACCGACCGCCTCGATCTCGCCCTGTTCGCCCCGGACGAAAAGCTTCACGTGATTCTTGCCGAAAAGCTGCGCGGGCCGCGTGTAGGTGATCGATTCGAAGAGGAAAACCGGCTCCGGATTCATCCGGCCAAACGGCGCGAGTTCCTCGAACTTGCGGAAAAGCTGGTCGCTTACCTCCGGCAGCGAGAGTCGCGCCCGAGAGCGCCAGCGTCGATTGGAAAACATCGTCGCCGGCCTGCGCGCGGACGTGTTGGCTGAAAGCTTCGCGAAATGCATCGACCCGTTCCGCGCGGATGTTGAGTCCGGCCGCCATGTCGTGCCCGCCGAAAAGCTCGAGATGTTCCGCGCACTCGTGCAGCGCCTTCACGATGGAAATGCCGTCGATGCTGCGCCCGCTCCCCTTCCCCATGCCCTCGTCGTTCAGGCCGATGACGATGGTCGGACGGTGATAGCGCTTCTGCAAACGCGACGCGACGATGCCGATGACGCCCCAGTGCCAGTTCTGGCCGGAGAGCACGATGCCCCAGTCGCGCGCCGGATCGTACGTCTCCTGCAACTGCGCTTCGGCCTGGAGAAAGGTCTCCATCTCGACCGCCTGCCGCTCGCGGTTGTTGCGGTTCAGTTCGGACGCGATCGACATCGCCTCGGCGCGGTCGTCGGTCTGCAGCAAGCGCAGGAAAGCATCGCGTCGCCCAGCCGTCCGCTGGCATTGAGCCGCGGCCCGAGCCGAAACCCGACATCCTGCGCCGTGACCGGAAAGCTGACCTGGCTGACTTCGATCAGCGCGCGCAGGCCGGGCCAGAGCGTGTGTTCGAGCTGGCGCAGCCCGCGCCGGACGAGGACGCGATTTTCGTCCACCAGCGGAACGATGTCGGCCACCGTGCCGACGGCGACCAGATCGAGATACTCGCGCAGATCGATCTTGCCGTTCGCCTCACCCGGCGAGCTTGAGCAGGCCGTGGCAGACCTTGAAGACGAGTCCGACGCTGGCGAAATAATCCAGCTTAGCGCGGTTTCTCACGCGTCGCCGTCTGCGGATTCACCAGCGCATGCGCGGCGGGCAGTTCCGGCGGCAGCGCGTGATGGTCGATGATGACCACGTCGATGCCACGCTCGCGCAGCCAGGCGACCTGCGTCACTGCCGTGGTGCCGCAATCGACCGCGATCAGCACGGCGGGCTGATGCTACTCAACGCAGCGCTCCACGCCCTCCTGGCTAAGGCCGTAACCCTCCTCCATGCGCAGCGGCAGGAAGGTTTCCACCTCGCCGCCGAGTCGCCGCAGGATGCGCCACATCAGCGCGCTCGAGGTGATGCCATCGACATCGTAATCGCCGAAAATGACCATCTTCTCGCGCGCGGCGATGGCCTGGAGAATCCGCTCCGCCGCGCGGCGCAGATCGGTCAGCACAAACGGATCGCCCAGCGATTGCAGGCGCGGATCGAGGAAGGCGCGGACCTGCTCTTCGATCGCGAAAGCCGCGCTGCCAAAGCAGCGACGCGACCTGCGGATGGAGGTCCAGCGCCCGCGCCAATTCGAGCGCTTCGGTGCGGGCGAAGCATGCACCCACCGCTTGCCGAGGGCGCTCAGCGCGATCATGGACTACACTCCAACGGCCGCTTTTTTGCCCGACGTGGGAGAGGAAGGGGCTGGTGTTCCTGACCGGCCAGAATTACCTGAACCGACCCGAGCTTCCGGGTACGCTTCCATGTCCCACCCTTGCCCAGCCACCAGGCCAGGCCGGGCGAGATGAAGTGCGACGAGTAGATGCCCGACATGATGCCGATGAACATCGCCAGCGAGAAATCGTGGATGACCGGGCCGCCGAAGACGATCAGCGCGCCGGTCGCGAGCAAGCAGGTGCTGCCGGTCAGGATCGTGCGCGCCAGCGTCAGGTTCAGGCTGCGGTTGATGACCTCGTAGAAGCTGCCCTTTTCGCGCAGGCGCGCGCCTTCGCGGATGCGGTCGAAGACGACGATCTTGTCGTTGATCGAGTAACCGGCGATGGTCAGCAACGCGCCGACCAGCGGCAGCGTCAGTTCGCGGCCGAGCAGCGCCATGATGCTCAGCGCGATCAGCACGTCGTGCAACTGGCCGACCGCCGCCGCGATGGCGTAGGACCACTCGAAGCGGATCGCCGCGTAGACCAGAATGCCGAAGAGGCCGAGCGAGCAGCGCCGTGATCGCCTTCTGCTTCATCTCGCCGCCGACCTGCGCGCCGATCTTGTCGACCGAGCCGGCGACGAAACCGGCCTGCGGGAAATGTCTGCTTGAGAATCTGCGCGGCGTGTTCGCCCTGCTGTTCCTCGGTCTGGAGCTGCAGCGCGTTGGAGCCGGAAACGGGCTGGAGCGTGACGTCCTTCAGGCCGTTCTTGAGCAGCGCCTCGCGCATCTGGCCGATATCAACCGGCTGCGTGTAGGTCATGGTCACCGCATCGCCGCCCTTGAAATCGACGCCGAGCAGCGCCTCGCCCTTCGTCGCCACCGCGACGGCGCCCGCGCCGATGATGACGCAGCGAGAGAATCAGCCCGAGCGCCGCGATAGCTTGAGGAAGTCGAAGCGCGGCGACTTGATGAACTGCATCATCGAAAGGTTCGGCTTGTCCGTCGCGGTCAGGATCCAGTCGAAGGCGTTGCGGCGTGACCACCAGCGCGGCGAAAAGATTCGCCACGATGCCGAGCACCAGCGTCACGGCGAAGCCGCGCAGCGGACCGGTGCCGAAATAAGCCAGCACGATGGCCGGAATCAGCGTGGTGACGTTGGAGTCGAAAATCGCGCTGAAGGCCTTCTCGAAACCGATGTCGATGGCGGAGCGCGCCGGCTTGCCCGAGGCGAGCTCATCGCGGATGCGCTCGTAAATCAGCACGTTGGCGTCGACCGCCATGCCGATGGTCAGCACGATGCCCGCGATGCCCGGCAGCGTCAGCGTGAAGTGGAATTGCGCGAGCAGGCCGAAGAGCAGGACAAGATTCACCGTCAGCGCGAGCACGGCGATCATGCCGGAGACGCGGTAATAGATCACCATGAACGAGACCACCAGCAGCAGCGCGATGAGCCCGGCGTGCAGTCCGCTGTGGATCGAGTCGGCGCCGAGCGAGGCATCGACCGAGTTCGTGCTCAGCATCTTGATCGGATTCTCCAGCGGATTCTGCAGCACGCTGGCGAGCTCCTCGCATTCGGCGCGCGACATGGTGCCGCCGGAAATCGACCGCGCGGCCGTCCAGGATCGGTTCGTCCAGCGTCGGCGCGCTCCGCACCACGTGATCGAGCACGATGGCCAGCTGGCGTCCGACATTGGCGCTGGTCACCGTCGCCGAACTGCTGCTTGCCCTCGCTGTCGAACTCCAGTTCGACGACCGACTGTCCCGCTCTGCTCGATGCTGCGCATAGGCGTGCGTGACGTGCTTGCCCGACATCTGCACCTTGCGCTCGACCACGACCTGGCCGAGGACGTCCTTGCCCTGCGCGTCCTTCTGCATCTCGGGCAGGATTTCGTAGTCCAGCGCATATTGATAAGGGAGCTTGCCGCCGTTCGCCTGCGCCGCCGCGAGAATTTCCGCCGCGTTCGGCGGCACGAGCTTGAACTCCAGCTTCGCCACCTGGGACAAAATCTTTTCCGTCTGGCCGACCTCGGCGCCCTGCAATCCGGGGATCTGGATCTTCAGCCGGTCTGTGCCTTCGGGCAGGATGCTGATTTCGCGGGTGCCGAGCGTGTCGAGCCGCTTGCGGATGACCGAGATGGCCTGGTCGAGCGCCTGCGGACTCGGGTTGCCCTGCACCTCCAGCAGAAACTCCGTGCCGCCCTGAAGATCGAGGCCGAGCCGGATCGTCTTGTCGATGCGGGTAGAGCGCGAGGCCGCAGGTCAGCAAGCTGGCGATGATCGCGCCCAGGCCGGCGGCGCGGCGCGAGGCGGCGTTTTCCGCCGCGAGATACCAGATGAAAAAACCGATGAAGCCGAGCGAGGCGAGAAAAATGGAGAAATACATAGCGATGAAAGGGTGGGCCTGACTTAGGAAACCTTGGCGGTGACGGTCTTTTCCGAATCTGCGGCGGCGTCGGGCCGGGTGATCTTGTCGATGTGGCTCTTCTCGATTTCGAGCTTCACGTTGTCGGCCACCTTGACGATGACGGTCGAGTCCTTGACGTTGGTGATCACGCCGTGGATGCCGCTGGTGGTCACGATCTTGTCGCCCGTCTTGGCGCTCTTGATCGTCTCTTCCGCCTTTTTCTTGGCCTGCGATTGCGGGCGAATCAGCGCAAAATAGACCATCGCCGCGAAAAGCGGGATATAGAGAAAGATCGTCCACGACGGGCGGCGCCGGCTGCGGCGGCAGTCGGTGTCGGCTCGCGCCGCGGCCGCTGGCGGCGTTGGTGACTTGGGCGAAGAGGACGGCAAATGAAGACGGAGACATTAAAGTTTTTCTTTGGTGGTTTGGTAGGTGCGGAGGAAATTCTCGCGAAACGTGCCGAATGAATCGCTGGTCGAGCGCGTTCCGGATGTCGCGCATCAGTTCCAGGTAAAAATGCAAATTATGCAGGCTGACCAGGACCAATGCGAGGATTTCACCCGCTTTGAATAGATGCCGAATATAGGCACGGGTAAAGTTTTGACAAGCATAACAGCCGCAGCCCGGTTCGAGCGGCGCGCCGTCCAGCCGGTACTGCGCCCCGCGCAGATTCAGCGTGCCGGTGCGGGTGTAGACCGTGGCATGGCGCGCGACGCGGGTCGGCAGCACGCAATCGAAGATATCGACGCCCGCGCGCGACCAGCTCCACCATCTGATGCGGCTGGCCGAGGCCCATCGCGTAGCGCACCTTGTTCTCGCGGCAAATGCGGCACGGTCGAATCGACCGCCTTGTACATCTCCTCCTCCGGCTCGCCCACGCTGACGCCGCCGATGGCGTAGCCGTCGAAATCCATCGCCACCAGCGCGCAGGCGCATTCCTCGCGCAGGTGCGGATAGCCGCTGCCCTGCACGATGCCGAAGAGCGCCTGCTCCTCCGTGGGCCGCGCTTCGTGCGTGGCGATGAGGTGCCGGTGATGATCGAGCGACGCGCGCGCCCAGGTGATCGTCCGCTTCACCGCGGCGGCGACCGTCGCCTTCCTCGCACGGCCAGGGCGGGCATTCGTCGAAGGCCATGATGATGTCCGAGCCGAGCGCGTGCTGGATCGTCGATCGATTCCTTCGGCCCGAGGAAAAACTTGCTGCCGTCGAGATGCGAGCGGAACTCGACGCCCTCGTCGGTGATCTGACCGCAGCTTGGCCAGGCTGAAAACCTGGAAGCCGCCGCTGTCGGTCAGGATCGGCTTGTGCCAGTTCATGAACTTGTGCAGGCCGCCGAATTCCTGGAAGACCTCCAGGCCGGGCCGCAGGAAAAGATGATAGGTGTTGCCGAGGATGATCTCGGTGCCCATCGCATCGAGATCGCGCGGCGCGACCGCCTTGACCGAGGCCTGCGTGCCGACCGGCATGTACTGCGGCGTCTCGATCGTCCCCGTGGCTCGTGCGTCAGGCGACCGCGCCGGGCCTGGCTGCCCGGATCAGTTTTGAGGAGCTGGAACATGCGAGAATATGGGACTTACGGGACTATAAGTCTTATAGGTCCCCTGAGTCCTATTACGCTATGGCGCGGGCGCGGAATTCGTACCTGGTGCAATCGGCGCCGATTCCATGTTTGTCGCCGGAATCGGTGAAATGAGTGCTGCATTTGTTGTCGATGCCGGGGGAACCAAGTCGGTATTCGTCGCCGGAGTCACTGTTGACGGCGCGTTTGAAACCATAGCCGGAACTGGCGTCTCCGCGGGCGTTGCACTCGCATTCGCCGTCGTGTAAGCCAGTCCGAAAACCACTGCCGCCGCGACGAGACAGTAAAATCCAAAATATTTCCAGCGGCCCGCTTCGAGCAGCCGGGACAAAAGTTTCAGCGCGAGATACCCCGCCACAAAGCTGCAAGCCATACCCAGCAGTCCCGGCGTCAAAAGCTTCATCAAAGCGGGCCCGTGCTTCATTTCCGGGTGCGCCTTGATCAAACGCAACAGTTCCCAGGCATCGGCGAAGGGCGTCAGCACGACCGCCAAGGCGAAACTGAATTCCTCAATCTGCCTCCGCTCGATTCCCAGCAAGAGCCCGGTGGAAATGGTGCCGCCCGAGCGTGAAAAGCCGCGGAAAGGCAGACAAAGACCCTGTACCGCACCAATCATCAAGGCGCCAATTACATCGATGCCGCTGGTACCCGGCCGCTTCTCTTCGCTCGATCCAGAATAGATGATCAGCAGGCCCGCGGCCAATAGCGCGCCGCCGATCAAGGGAAGATGGGAAAAGAGCTGCTCGACTTCAGCTTTGGGCTGGTCATGCATGAAAATCTTTTCGATAAAAACCTTCAAGGCGAAGCCCACGACCAGCGTCAGAACCGTGGCAACTAGGATATTCTTGGCCGTGTCCCAAAGCCGCGAGGCATCGCTGAAATAATGGTCGAGCCACGAATTCCAGAAGTAAACGATGACGGCAAACATCGTTCCAGTGTGCAGCATCACCAGCAAAAAAGTCATATCGGGACTGGAGGGATCAAGCCCCATCAGCTTCTCGGCCACGATCACGTGCGCCGAGCTCGAAACCGGAAGAAGTTCGGCCGCGCCTTGCACCAAGCCGAGAATCAGGATCTGAAGAAAATTCATCGTGACGAATTAGCAGGTTGCAGCGCAATGGAAATCAGAATTAACCGTCTCACGCTCGCTGGAACGTCAGCGAGGTTCTGCAGACTCCGGCGCCGGCGATGAATGCTCGCCTGATCCTTCCGAATCACCCAGGCCAATCAGGCCTTCCTCGTAAAGGCTGAACTTGGACGGGCTATAAATATTATGCGCGGAATTCAGCCAGCCATTGGCCTCGTCCTTCTTGCCATGAGCAAGAGACCATACTGCGTTGGCGAAATAATAGGACGCGTTTGAGCCAGCCTCGTTAAAAGCGGCAAGTTCCTTGGTGGCCATGTCCTGGTGTCCGCCATAAAGGTCGCACAAAAACACTTTGTAGGCCGCCAGATCGCCCGCATTCGGGTCCTGCTCCAGGTCCATAAAGTAGATGCGCGCGGCATCGTATTTCTTTTGCGCGAATTCAAGCTGGCCAAGATCGAACTTAATTTGGATGCTTCCAGGCTGGAATCGCAAACCGGCCTCAAAGTCGCTTTTGGCCCTGTCCCAAATTTTTCGTTGAGCGTAAATAGTACCGCGCAAGGCATAGCCGGCCGCGTCTGCCGGTTCCTCCTCGATATAGGCGTCCAATTTGGCCAATGCGGCATCGGGTTGGTTTTGCTTCACCAACTCTTCGGCATCGTGCAGCAGGGAAGACTGCGGGTTGGGCCGAAACTGATCTGCCGCACCCGCAGAAGAATCGGAAGCAACATCCGTTGGCTTCCTGGACGGCGGAGCGGCCACATCCGGGGTGGAAATGATCAGGGGTTCGGTAGCCAGCGCCTGCGTCACGCTATTGGCAGTCGAAACCGAATTATTCGATTCATCGCGGGAATACAAATGCGTTAGAACGGCGAGTACCAGCGACAGAAACGCGGCGATCAGACAAATTTTTCCGATGATCCTGCGTTTCATCCTCGAGACATAGTCATCGCCTCCCACCCTGGTGTGGGGCGAGGTTTTGGCGAGGCAAAGCACGCCAAGGCCAAACAGGCCCAAGGCTCCTAGATAAAAATAGAGGGCGGTCAGAGGTGCTGCCGCGAATGCGCTCATCCTGTCGCAGGATACAATCCCCGATATGGAGCTGCCAGCGCCATTTATTCCGAGTTGCGCCAATTGCTGAACGATTCAGTTGAATCGCGGGCGGTAAGGTGACAACTTTGGTGCCATGCCGCGACGCCGTTTTGATTTGGAGAAAAGTGAGGCCCGCCATCTCGCGCCCTACGCGCAGACCAGCTCCACCTCCCGCGGCCGCGTCCATCCGGAGGACCAGCACCGGTTCCGCCTCGACTTCCAGCGCGACCGCGACCGGATCGTCCACAGCCGCTCCTTCCGCCGGCTCGAGTACAAGACGCAGGTCTTCCTCAACGGCACGGGCGACCATTACCGGACGCGGATGACCCATACCATCGAGGTCTCCTGCATCGCGCGGACGCTGGCCCGCTCGCTCGGCCTGAACGAGGACCTCGCCGAGGCGATCGCGCTGGCGCACGATCTCGGCCATCCGCCCTTCGGCCATCTCGGCGAGGAGACGCTCCACCGGCTGATGGCACGCCACGGCGGTTTCCGGCACAACGCGCAGAGCCTGCGCGTGGTCGAGGAACTGGAGCTGAAGTATCCCGAATTCAACGGGCTCAACCTGACCTGGGAAGTGCGCGAGGGCCTGCACAAGCCCTACGTCGCCGAACCGGCTGATCGAGGGCTTTATCCAGCCGTCGCTCGAGGCGCAGGCGGTCGATCTCTCCGACCAGATCGCCTACATCTGCCACGATCTCGACGACGGCCTCGAGTCGGGCCTGATCAACGAGCAGGAGCTGAGCAACCTCGAGCTCTGGCGCGACACGCGCGAACGCGCGCTCGCCCCCTACCCGCATCTCGAAGCCGAACGCGGCCGCTACTATGTCCTGCGCACGCTGCTCGGCCGCCTGGTCGAGGACGTCATCGACCACTCCAGCCAGACGATCAAGGGCCGAGCCCCGCAAAGCAGCGACGACGTCCGCCGCCTGCCCGCGATGATCACCTTCTCGCCGGAGATGGCCGGCCGCGCGAAGGAACTGCTCACGTTCCTCTACAGCCGGTTTTATCATCACCCGTCACTCGACGCGGTGCGCCGCCGCTCCGTCGATTGCCTCGTCCAGCTTTTCGAGCTGCTCGTCGGCCATCCCCATCTGCTCAGTCCCGCAATTCGACCATGCGCGTGAAAAACGATGGCGAGTACCGCGCGACCTGCGATTACCTCGCCTGCCTGACCGATCGCCAGGTCTATCTCCAGCACCAGAAACTCATCGGCGGCCTCCCCTCGCTGGAAGCCGTGCGGCTCGAGCAACCGCGAAACCGGCGCGGCTATGCATTACAATTCGAAATGAGGAACATGGCGCCTAGGCTCGACTCCCTTGAAGATTATAGATCCATGATCAACTCCGCCTACACGCCGCCGCTCGATCTCATCCGCCGTCCGCGCCGCAACCGGCAGAACGCCGCCATCCGCGCGCTGGTGCGCGAGACTCGCGTCCACGTCGACGACCTGATCCAGCCGCTCTTCGTCAAGGACGGCCACGGCGGCCCGGAGGAGATCCCCAGCCTGCCCGGCATCGAGCGGCTGAACGTCCGCAACACCGCTCACGGAAGTCGCGCGTCTGGCCGAGCTGGGCATTCGCGCCGTCGCGCTCTTTCCGCAGATCGATCCCGCGCTGAAGGACGCGCGCGGCAAGTACGCCGTGGCCGAGAAGAACTGGTTCTTCGCCGCGATCCGCCAGATCAAGGCCGAAGTCCCGGATATGCTCATCGTCGCCGATGTCGCGCTCGATCCCTACACCGATCACGGCCACGACGGCGTGCTCGATCCCGACCACGGGCGACGTCGCCAACGACGAGACGGTGCACATCCTCACCCATTACGCCACGCAGCTTGCCGCCGCCGGCACCGACATCGTCGCGCCCTCCGACATGATGGACGGGCGCATCGGCGCGATCCGCGATGAGCTCGACCGCGAAGGCTTCACCCAGACCTCGATCCTCGCCTACGCCGTGAAGTTCGCCTCCGCCTACTACGGCCCGTTCCGCGACGCGGTCGGCAGCGCGACGAAAAAGGGCACTGCCCCGCTCGACAAGCGCACCTACCAGCTCGACCCCGCCAATCTGCGC
This sequence comes from uncultured Verrucomicrobiae bacterium, assembly GCA_963812985.1. Classification (GTDB taxonomy): domain Bacteria; phylum Verrucomicrobiota; class Verrucomicrobiia; order Methylacidiphilales; family UBA1321; genus JABDGH01. Next base: position 138,879 of record CAWEXI010000003.1, on the reverse strand, counting down.
GAAGCCCTGCTCGAAGCGCGCCTCGACGAGGACCAGGGCGCCGACATCCTCATGGTCAAGCCGGCCGGGCTTTATCTCGATGTCATTTCCGCCGTCAAAGGCGGCCACGACGCTGCCCGTCGCCGCCTATCAGGTCTCCGGCGAATACGCGCAGATTCACGCCGCCGCCAAGGCGGCTGGCTCGACCTCGAAAAAGCGCGCGACGAATCGCTCCTGGCCATCAAGCGCGCCGGCGCCGACATCATCCTGACCTATTTTGCGAAGGCCGTGGCGGAAAGCCTGTAAATAGGACTTCTGGGAAGAACGCGGACGTCATAGGAACATTATGAGTTGTCAGCTACCATCTGTCCTCATGGCGGTCCTCATAAGTCCCATTAAAAAATAGTGTCTCTCCGCGCCAACTCCCGCTAGGCTCGCCTTTTAATGAGCACCGCCTGGACGCGCAAGGACCTCCTCACCATCCGCGAATTGGACCGGGCCGAGATTGAATTGATCCTCGATACCGGGCGCACCTTCAAGGATTTGCTCGCGCGGCGCGTCAAGAAATCGCCTCGCTGGAGGGCCGCACGGTGGTGAATCTCTTCGTCGAGCCGAGCACGCGCACGCGCACCTCGTTCGAGCTGGCCGCGACCCGCCTCGACGCCGACGTCGTCTCCATCGACAGCGCCTCGAGTTCCTTCCGCAAGGGCGAGACGCTGAAGGACACCGGCCAGGTGCTCGAGGCGATGAAGGCCGACTTCGTCATCCTGCGCCACTCCGCCGCGGGCGCGCCGCAATTCCTCGCCGAGCGGCTCAAGGCCCACATCGTCAACGCCGGCGACGGCGCGCACGAGCATCCCACCCAGGCGCTGCTCGATGCCTTCACCATGCGCGAGCGGCTCGGCGGCAAGCGCGACTGGAAGGACCTCCATGTGGTCATTTGCGGCGACATCCTCTTCAGCCGCGTGGCGCGTTCCAATGTCTGGGCGCTGACCAAACTCGGCGCGCGCGTCACGCTGGTCGGCCCGACCACGCTGGTGCCGGAGATCTTTTCGCGAACTCGGCGTGACCGTCGCGCACGACTTCGATTCGGTCCTGCCCGACGCCGACGTCATCATGCTCCTGCGCATCCAGCACGAGCGGCAGCAGCGCAGCTTCTTCCCCTCCGTGGGCGAATACGTTTCGCTCTTCGGCCTGAACATGGACGCGCTTCAAGAAGTGCAAGCCCGACGTGCTCATCATGCATCCCGGCCCGATCAATCGCGGCGTCGAAATCGCCAGCGAACTCGCCGACGGCCCCAACTCCACCGTCCTCGACCAGGTGCAGAACGGCCTCGCCGTCCGCATGGCCGTGCTGCATCTGCTCGGTGGCGGCGGAACTGTGAAGTAACTTCGGTCATCCTGAGCTTGTCGAAGGACCAGTTCGACCTTGTAAGTCCCGGTAGCCCGGATTCCCTTGTTGTCCGGGTGGCCACCGGCCACAAGAAGCGACGTAGATTCAGCTCGAGGTCGAGCTTGGTTCCTATCTACTGAGCATCGCTAAACCAGCGCTTCTTTAAAGCTCAGGAGAAATTCCAGCGAGCGGGTTGGATTGGTCAGAAATTGCTCGCTGGAAAATGGAAGCTCCCAAAGATCGTTGAGTCCCTCCAGCGCGGGAATCTTTTTAGGAAGGAGTCGCTTGAAGCCCATCGACCATGAAGCGAACTCGCGTTCTGGATGTTCCTGCTGAAAGATAACCATCATCAAGTGGTGACGGGGATCGCGTTTAATCTTGGCGAGCAGATCAAGGACGGCCTGCTTCGGCCCTTCCAGAAACTGCATGAAGTTTTTTCCATCATAGAGCAGCAATCCGGTAATCGACGCTTGCGCATTATGCTGTCGGCTCTCCTTGAGGATTTTCTCCAATTCCTCATTGGGAACGCCAGACGCTGTGCTTAACATAAGCTACGCTAAACATGGGCGACACTGCCCGTATCACTTGACGACTTTCTTGAAGGTGAGAAGCAGCTGAAGCGCCAGCGACGGATCTTGGCGGAATCGTTCGTCATTCAAAGGGCGCTCAAGAAAATCCGAATGGCCTGGAAGCCTCGCGCCAGAAGCCGACTCCAGGCGTTTAAAGCCCATCGACCAATCAGCGAACTCCCGCTGTGGTTGTTCTCGTTCAAGAAGGCGGATAATACCGCGATGACGATCATCCAGCTCGATCTTGCGGATAAGACCGATCACCGCTTCCTTCGGCCCCTCCAGCAACTGCATGAAGTTGCCATCCTTGTACAAAAGCATACCGGTTACGCCGAGCGCATGGTTATTACGCCGAGCTTTCTCCAAGAGCTGTTCAAGCTCGTCTTGCGAGAAAAGTTCCGCTGCCGAGCTGGCGTAAATGAGCAGATGCATCCATCACCCTACCCCGATAGTAAATATACGCAAATAATCCTGCGCACGAGCTATCCATATACACCGACTTTTTACTCCATTATGGATCGGGGCTTCGATTGACCGGCAGCGCCGATACGTACTGAACAGATCCTTCGAATGCTCAGGATGACACAGAATCCTCATCCGACAAATTCCGTTAATTGGGAAAATTCCGTAATTCCGTAAAAAATTCAGCTTCAAAACGGCAACGGAAACCGCGCGGTGATTTTGCGGACGTGCTCGCGGATCGCGCTGATCTTGTCCGAGTCGGCGCGGTGCTCGATCGCTTCCTCGATCAGGTTGGCGATGTCGAACATCTCGTCCTCCTTCATGCCGCGCGTGGTGACGGCGGGCGTGCCGAGGCGGATGCCGCCGGCCTTGAAGGGGCTTTGCGTGTCGAACGGAATCGCGTTCTTGTTCACCGTGATGCCGGCCTGGTCGAGCATCTCCGGAGACTTCCTTGCCGGTGATGTTCTTCGGCTGGAGATCGACGAGCATGAGATGGTTGTCCGTCGTGCCGGAGACGATGCGGAAGCCGTTCTTCTTCATGCCCTCGCAGAGCGCCTTGGCGTTGCGCACGACCTGCTGCTGGTAGGTCTTGAATTCGGGCCGCAGCGCCTCGCCGAGCGCGACCGCCTTGGCCGCGATGACGTGCATGAGCGGGCCGCCCTGCACGCCGGGAAACACCTGCGAGTCGATTTCCTTCGCGTACTTTTCCTTGCAGAGAATCAGGCCGCCGCGCGGGCCGCGCAGGGTCTTGTGCGTGGTGGTCGTGACGAAATCGGCGTAGGGAATCGGCGACGGATGGACGCCCGCCGCGACGAGCCCCGCGATGTGCGCCATGTCGATGAAGAGATAGCGCGCCGCACGCGTCGGCGATCTTGCGCAGGCGCGGAAAATCGATGATGCGCGAGTAGGCCGAGGCGCCCGCCGTGATCATCTTCGGGCGGATCTCCTTCGCCTGCGCTCTCGAGCGCGTCGTAATCGATCGTCTCGGTCTCCTTGCTCACGCCGTAGTGGACGACGCGGTAGAAGCGGCCGGAGAAATTCATCTTGTGGCCGTGCGTGAGGTGGCCGCCGTGCGAGAGGTCCATGGTCAGGATCAGGTCGCCGGGCTGGAGCATGGCGAAATAAACGGCGGCATTGGCCTGCGAACCGGAGTGCGGCTGCACGTTGACGTGCTCGGCGCCGAAAAGCTTCTTCGCGCGCTCGATGGCCAGTTCCTCGACGACGTCGACGTATTCGCAGCCGCCGTACCAGCGCTTCTTCGGGATAACCCTCGGCGTACTTGTTGGTCAGGCACGAGCCCTGCGCTTCCATCACGGCGCGGCTGGTGAAATTCTCCGAGGCGATCAGCTCGATGTTGTCGTGCTGGCGGGCGTACTCGTTCTGGATCGCGCGCAAAAATAGCGGGATCGGCCTCGGCGAGGCGTCGGCTTGTGCGTGGAAACGGCGGGCGGGCGGGTGGGATGTCAGTTTGGGTTCCATGGGCGGGAATGGGGCTTTCGTGGCGCTCACCGATATAGGCGGTGTTGATCCAGGCTTCGAGGATTTCCTTGAGGCGTTTGCCGCGGATTTCCTGCGAGGCGATACAAAGTACATTGGCATCATGTTGCTCGCGGCTCAAGCGCGCCATTTCCACATTGTGGGCCAGCGACGGCGCGGACGCCGGCGAATCTTGTTGGCCGCCATGCTCAGGCCGAAGCCGGTGCGGTCGATGACGATGCCGCTGTCGGCCTGGCCCTGGCGACACGGCCGTGGCCACGCGCGTGGCGATCTCCTCCGATGTGCAGCCGCCCAGGTCCTCAAACGGGATAGCCGTTCTGGTCGAGCCAGGAGCGGACCTGCTCCTTGAGTTCGGTGCCGTCGCGTGTCGGCGGCGATGGCCACTTTCTTCAGCGCGGTCACGCGCGTCTCGTCGTGGGTCGAGCGCAGGACGAGGTCGAGCAGGCGGGGCAGCGCGGCGCGAATCTGGTCGCGGCATTCGCGGTAGATCTCGCGCGACTGGCCGATGGGATCGGAAAGCTCGCGCTCCATCACCGGCAGATCGGTCTCGAATTCGCGCAGGAGAAAGGTCTTTTCCGCCGCGGAGGGAAAGAGCAGCAGCATCGAATCGAGATGCCCGTAGGTCATGACGAAAATGAAGTCGGCCTTGCGCACCAGATCGGCCATGAGCGGCTTGCTGCGGATGTTGCGGATGTCGATGCCCAGTTCGGCCATGACCTCGACGGAATGGGGGCTGGGCGGCTGGCCGCCCACCGCGCCGATGCCGGCGGAGGTGACCTCGATGTCGCGCCGTCCCCGGACCAAATCGGCAAAGAGTCCCTGCGCCATCGGGCTGCGACAGATATTGCCGGTACAGACAAAAAGGACGTTTCTCATGCGGGGTGCGGGGAGACAAGATAGAACCTAACTCAAAAATCGATGCGAGCTTTTTTTACTGGACGGAGGAAGAAGCCGGAAGCGAGGCATTCGCGGTCGCGTGGCCCGGAAAGGCCCTCTGGGAGAGCCGGATGGCCTTGAGGCTGTCGAGCGCGCTGATCAGGACGACGTCATGAATGAGCGGCAGGCTCAGCAGCACCGGCTTGCTCTCCAGCGAGGCCAGGTAATCGTCCCATTCCGGGTCCTGCCCTTGACCAGCGAAGCCTCGCTCATCCGATGGCGCTCGGCCGATTCCTGAATGACGTCGAGAATGTGGTTGTCCCGGATCAGCATCAAGCGCGGCTTTCTCGGTACGGTCATCGACCGTCAGGGAATGTCGGGAACGACGGGATGCCCCCAGCGTTCGGCAGCGAGTCGGAGCGACGGCAAATCGCAAGATCTGACCGGAGGAGAGCGTCTGCTCCGGTCGAAGACCGCGGCGTTCCCGCCGTGGCCTGCCCACGACGAGAGCTCCGTCGGCCTTGAGACAGGCCGCCAGTGCCTCGGCGGCGCCCGGCGGTCTGCGCGTTCTGAGTCAGCAACGATGAGGTCCGGCAAGAGCTTCGGCCGCGCCCGCGGTCCGATATGGTTCAGACGACCACTGGAGGGCGCTATGCGGCAATAGCTTTGGAGCGGCGTGTCGCTCGGGACAAAAAGGCCGAGCACCTGCGCCGCGCCCTGCATAATCGTCCGGCATGGTATTGCTGCGCAGATCGAGAATAATCCCCGCAGGTAGGCGCGCTCGACTCGGTTGAAATTGCCCGCCAGGTCGGCCCAGCTTTTGCTCGGTGCAACACAAAGGAAGCCAGCCGCCAGTAAATAATGTTGTCGCGGCAAGGTCGCGGTGATGATCGGTTGGACTGGCGAGACATCTCGGACGCGCTCAGAGCTGATTTTTCCGCCGGAGCGGGCGATCAGGTCGCTTAAGATGATCGCCCGGCTTATAATTGAGCGACGTAAAATCAATGTAGTTGGCCTGCAAGATGGGCAGCGCTTCGGCCAGCGGATCGGGCGTGAGTCGCCGCCGGCACGGCAGTCGGCACGGCGTAAAGCGCAGAGCCGGTCAGCAGCCAGAAAGCTTAAGGAGGCGTAATTTAACAATTTTCATTCCAGGGTCAGCCGAGCGGCAATATCGCGCCGGTACTGACTTCCCGCAAAATGAATTTTTGCCACGCGCTGGTAGGCCAGGGCCCGGGCGGCGGCAAGATCGGCCGCCCAAGCGGTCACGCTCAGCACCCGGCCGCCGTTGGTAACGATCTGCTCGCCATCCAGCTTTCGTCCCGCCGTGGAAGACGGCCGTGTCCGGATATCGAGATCGAGGCCCTCGATCGGCGCGCCCGTTTCCGGCGTTCCGGGATAACCGGCGGCGGCCATGACGATCGGTCACCGCATGCTTGCGCATTCAACCGGATGTCCAGCTTGCCGAGCCGCTGTTCCCGCACCGCCTGGAAGATTTCGACCAGCGGCGTGTCGATCAGCGGCAGCAGCACCTGCGTCTCCGGGTCGCCGCCGCGCACGTTGAATTCGAGAATGCTCGGGCCCGTCCTTCGTCCAGATAATGCCGATGTAAAGAATGCCGCGGAAATCGATTCCCTCCTTGCGCAACGCGGCCAGCACCGGCTCGACCACCTGCGCGGAAATCTGCGCCTGCAACTCCGCCGTGGCGAAGGGCGCCGGGGCGTAGGCGCCCATGCCGCCGGTGTTCGGGCCGGAATCGCCGTCCCCGAGCTTCTTATGGTCCTGCGCGATCGGCAGGATGAAATGGGAGATGCCGTCGGTCAGCACGTGGATCGACATCTCGCGGCCCGGCAAAAATTCCTCGATCACCATCTGCCGTCCGGCGTCGCCGAAGACGCGCTCGTCCATGATGCGCTGGATCGTCTGCTGCCGCCTCGACCGGCGTCTGCGCGATGATGACGCCCTTGCCCGGCGGCGAGGCCGTCGGCCTTCAGGACCTGCGGATAAACCGTGATGCTTCTGGCTGTAGGCGAGCGCGGCGTGCGAATCGCTGAAGCCGGCGCCCGGGGCCGTCGGCAGGCCATGCTTGAGCAGGAAATTCTTCGTGAAGACCTTGCTGCCTTCCAGGCGCGCGGCGGCCGCGTTCGGACCGAAGATCGGCAGGCCCGCCTGCTCAAAGCGGTCGACCACCCCCGCGCAAAGCGGCGCTTCGGGTCCGACGATCGTCAGGTCCGGCTTTTCCCGCAGGGCCCAAGCGACGAGGCCGTCGAGGTCGGTCGCGCTAAGCGGAAGATTCGTGCCGAGCCGGGCCGTGCCGGCGTTGCCCGGTGCGGTGAAGAGCTCGAGTCCCGGATCGTCCTGGCGCAAACGCCAGGCCAGGGCATGTTCGCGACCGCCGGAGCCGAGCAGAAGGATTTTCATTGCGGGGCGGCGGCGTAGGCGCGCTCTCGGTCGGCGACTTCAGGACGTAGACCGTCGGCTCGGCGGGGAGCAGGGCTGCGGTTGACCACGATTTCGTCCGAATTGAATTTGCGCACCGGGAACTTCGTGGCCGAGAGATATTCGTCCAGCGTCCGCAGCGGCAGGATGCCCGACAGGTCGGTCTTGTAGTTGATCGGAATGATCATCGTCGCGCCGAGGTCCTTCGCGATCTGATTGAAATCGCCCACGGAAAGCGTCTGCAATCCGACCGGAAGAAAGACGACGTCGGCATGGCCAAGCTCCTCCTTTTCCTGGGCCAAAAGCGGCATGTTGACCTGGCCCAGATAACAGAACTTCACGCCGTCAAAGGTCAGCGTGAAAGCTGTGTTGGCGCCGCCCTGCCCGCTCGGGTCCTTTTGCAGCGCCACGCCGTAAAACGGAATGCCGTTGGCGCGATTCAAACCCACGGCCATGACGCTGCGGAAAATCAGCGGGTCGCCGAAAATCTGGTCCGCCGCGCTGTGGTCCTCCGCTTCGTGGCGTGACCAGCACGAAGTCGGCGGCCAGATGGTCCGGGAATTTATAATGGACCGTCTCCGGGCCGAACGGGTCGATGGCAGCCCGGATTCCGACGGATGAAGTCAGGTAAACGAATCCGTGGCCGTACCAATGCACATTCACGCCGCCAGGCACCGCCATCGGCGTGGAACTCGCGCCCAAGTCCGCCGGGTTCACCGGCAACGCGCGGGGAGGAACGGGAGCGTTGGTTGCCGGTGGTGACTGCGCAAAAACCGGAGCAAGACCAGAGAGTACGAACAGCAGGAAGGGATGGAGACGCACCACGCAAGCCTAGCAGATCGACAACTTTGGAAAATGAAATTGTGTCCGAACGAGGTCAGCCGTTGGCGCCAGAGGGAATGATCGGCGCGATCTGGCTTTTATTGATCCAGCCGCTATGGCCCTCTTGATCGGTCACGAGCCGGAAATCTCCGTAGCTTTTTCCCACCTTCAAGGTATCGCCCGAAGTCGGGTTGAAGACCGGCTTGGCCTGCGGAAAGGGCGAGATCAGAGCCGACGCGTTCGGATCGACGACGACGGCCTGAGCAAGTTCGCGGGAAGAAAGAACCATCCCTGCAACGGCCGCGACAAGCGCGAGGGCGCTGACCCAGGCAATCGTGGCAAAGGGCTTGCGCGATTGGTTCGAAATCTTTCCGGCCAGGATACTCAAGCAGAGGATCGCCCAGGCGCCACTGCCGACCCACGCCCATTCGGATGCGCTGAGGATACTGCCGATCTTATCCATCCACGAAGGCTCCGTGGCGGGAAGGCCGGCCTGTTTCTCCGCCTGTTGAAGATTGGCCTCGATGTCCGCATCGCCCGGCGACAGCCATTCAGCCCGCTTGTAGGCCAGGATCGCCTGGGCGAAATTTCCCTCGCGATAATAGGAATTCCCGAGATCAAACAACACCGGGGCCGAGTAGCCTTGATGGTCGAGCACGGCTTGGTAACCGAGCGTGCTGTCGTGATACCGGCCCTCGGCGAAGGCGCGATGGGCATCGTCGAGCGATTGCGCTGATGCGGAATTCGCCAGTAACAACGTCGCAAAACCAAGAATGAGCATGGCCAGAATTTTCATTAGTTTTTCTCCGCGAGTTCGTTCAGTACGATTTTTTTCCATTCGCGCAAATCGGCGTCGGCAAAGTGAAGATCGGAATAGCTCGCCTGGTCCGCCATTTCAAAAATCGGCCGGACTGTCGAGCTCTCCGCGCCGAGGCGACTCTCAAGGTCCGCGAGCGTAATCGTCTCCGGGCGAATCTTCCACAGTTGACCCAGGCGCTGCTGTAACGCGCCGCGGGCATGGATAAAGAACGCATCGGTCTGATGGTTTCGCATGGCCGCGTCCATCGCCTCGATTTCCTGGCGGATCGCCTGCTGGATCGAGGTCGCGCGCATCCGCTCCGGGTGGGACATATGCCTTTGGCGGCGCAGGAGGCCCAGTCCGGCCAGCAAAGCCAGTAGCGGCAGGCCCTGTCCGGCAAGGAACCATGGATTGAGATAGAGCGGGCGAAGCGAGGCGGTAAAAGTTCCCGACTCGATTTTATTGGGCCTTAAATCAGAAGCAGACGAAGGCGCGGGAGGCTGCGGCTGATTTTGTGGAGGAGGATTCGCCGCCGCTACGCTCGGATTGGCGGTTGTGGTGCTATTCGGAGTAATCGCATTACCGGTCACGGTCACCGCGACCGGCGCCGTAGTACGGGTGACGTATCGACCGCTTTCTGGATCGAAAAAGCTGAACGAAATTGACGGGATGCTCGAAACACTTCCGTCGTTGGCAATGATCGGTTGATCAAACTCCTTTGTGCCCTGATAACCGACGCTATCGCCCGCGTCGAAATGGCTTTTGGGCGAATAGGTTTTCCACTGGGAATTGCTGGCCAGCATGTCGGAAGAGACGCGGTCGAAATTTCCCGTGCCGGTTACTTTCAGAGTCAATGTAATCGGATCGCCGACGTTAACATTAGTTGGACTGGCGCTCGCCTCGATCTCGAATTGGCCCACCGCGCCGCTGAAGCCGGCCGGCCGATCCGTCTGCGGCAACGGCAATACTTTCAGGGTTTCCGAGGCGCTCTGAATCGTCACATCCTTCTTCGTTCCCATCCCCGCCATCGCGTTCCTGAAAAAGCTATTGAAAAAGTCGTCGTTATTGTCGGACTGCGGCATCCGCTGCGGCACCACCACGGTCAACGGCATTTGCAGGCTGATTGGATAGTCGCCCGCCTTGATGCCCGTCAGCGCGGAATGCCACCTCACCACCATGTAAGGCCGGCCATTCAAAATTTGCGTGGTCTGCTGCGGTTTGGTACTGAGGGAATTCAAGGTGAATCCGTCGCTGGTGAATTGCGGCAGGTCGCTGATGCTGGCCTGCATGTCGGCGGGGATGTAAGCCTTGATATCGATCGGTACGAGTTCGCCCACGTAAAATTCCCGCTTCGGCAGCGTGATCTGGATCGATCCGAAGCGGCCTTGAGAAGCCTGCTCATTTTGATCGGAAGCTGGAGGAGCAGCGGCAGGCGGCGGCATGACGACCGGCCCTCCCGAAGCAGGCGGAGATGTCGGCGCAGGCGCAGGAGAACTGACCGCCCCCTTGAACACATGCAACGTCACCGGCTGGGACGCGGTGTTACCCGCGCGAATAGCGGGTATGACAAAAGTGCCGTCGTGCTGCGGCGTGATGGCGTAGGTATTGGAAGCATTTGCGGTCATCGAGCCGTTGACAATTTCGATCTGGGTCGATTGCCCCACCGGTGTGATGTCGAGGCCATCGACGTTCGGCATCGTGGGTTGGTCCTGCGCACCCGTCACCGTGACCGTCAGCTGCGTCGAATCGCCCATCGAGATTTCCGCCGGGTCAAGCGTGGCCGTCACCGTCGCTGCGCGAATTTCCAGCGTGCACCCCGCCAGCAAAATCAGCACCAGCATTCCAAGTTTGCAGTGGATAAATTTCATCTTACCAGTCCTTCAAAGGTTGATCGTCCTGCGAATGATTCGCCGTATTCCGGGCGTCCGCCGCGGCCGGCAGCACGTGCTCGGCATTCTTAAGCGAATTGAGAAGGTCCCTTGCTTCCTGCGCGGTCATCTCGCCGGGAGCATCAGTCTGCGCTTCATTTCCCGCAGTCTTCTGGGAATTGTCCTTGTCCGGAATGGTCTGGCCGCGCGGTCCCGCCGGTTTCGCATCGTTCTGCCCAAGCTGTGAGTTTCCGCCGTTTTTCTGCTGCTGCCCCTGATCATTGGCGGGCGAGTTCTGACCTTGATTCCCAGCGGTCTGCTGCTGTCCGGACGGCTGGTTTTGAGGCTGACCCTGCTGACCGTTCTGATTTTGCGGATTTCCGTTTTGCGACTGACTTTGCTGCGCACCCGATTGCTTTTGATTTTGCTGACTAGCCTGGCTGCCCTGTTGATTTTGCTGCGAACCCGATTGCTGGCTCTGCTGATTCTGACTTTGGTTTTGTTGGTTCTGATCCTGCGAGCCCGACTGCTGTTGCTGCTGATTTTGCTGGTCTTGTTTTTGGTCCTGCTTTTGCTGGTCCTGTTGTTGCTGCTGCTGCTTCTGCAATTGCTGCAGCTTCTTCTGCACGAAATCGCGGTTGAACTTCGCGTCCGCATCGTCCGGCTTGAGTTTCAACGCCGCGTCATAAGATTGCACCGCGCCCTGCCACGTCTTGATCGTGTCCTGCGGCGATGACTTCTCCGTTTTCTGTCCAAGCCGGTACTGCGTGTTGCCCATGTTATAATAAGCCTGTTGCTGGACGCCGACCTGGTCCGTCTCCAGCGCCTTCTGAAAGGCCGGAAGCGCCTTGTCGTACTCCCCGGTTTTGTAGGCGGCCGCCCCGAGATTGAATTGCAGCGGCGCCACTTCCGGACGCTGGTCGGCGGCCTGTTCATATTGCTTTTCGGCCGCGCTATAATCGCCCTTCTTATAGGCCTGTTCGGCCGACTGCAGCGAGGCCTGGGCGCTTGGGATGAAATCGCCATCAAGGCGAACACGCCCACCGTCGACGCGACTTGCAAACCCTTTTGCGCGACGCGCCGATTTTCTGCCCCCGTCACGCCGCCGCGTGCCGATCAGCATGCTGGCGAGAAGCAGCGCCAGCCCGATGCGCCAGCGGCCATTGAAAGCGCTCGTCGTAAACCTTCTGGCGGCGCGAGGCCAGATCCTGCTTGGGCAGCGACGCGAGCGCCTGATTATAGAGCGTCTGCAGCCCCTGCCCCTGCTGGCCGAGCGGCTCGTAGATGCCGCCGGTCGCCTCCGCGATTTGCTTCAGCGTGTTTTCGTCGAGGTGCGACTTCACGTATTGGCCCGAGTCGTCCTTCACGAAATCGGTGCCGCCGTTCGCGCTCGGGAATGGGAATCAGTCCGCCCGCCGGGCTGCCCACGCCGACGGTATAAATCGTCAGGCCGTCCTTGGCCGCGGCGCGGGCCGCGTCGATGCCCTTGGCCTCGAGGTCCTCGCCGTCGGTGATGAGGACGAGAATTTTCTTGTTCTGCGTTTCCTTGCCGAACGCGGCCTGCGCCTCCTGGATCGCGCTGGCGATATCGGTGCCGCCGCGCGGAATCGTGCTCGTATCGATGGCGTCGAGCGATTCCTCGAAGGCATCGTAATCGAGGGTCAGCGGCGCCTGCAAAAACGCGTCGCCGGCGAAGGCGATCAGGCCCACGCGATCGCCGTCGAGCTTGTTCACGAAATCGGTGATGGCCAGCTTGGCGCGCGTCAGGCGGTCGGGCGTCACGTCCTGCGTCAGCATGCTTTTCGAGGTGTCGATGGCGAAGAGAATGTCGATGCCGCGCTGCTTGTTCTCCTCCCAATGGTAGCCGAATTGCGGCCGGGCCAGCGCGACGAAGATAAACGCGACAGCGGCGACAAAAAGCACGCGCTTCAGCCGGCGGCGGCCGGGCGAGAACGACGCGGTGAGTCGGGCCAGCAGATGGCTCGAGGCGAATTCGGCCAGCGCCGCGCGCTGGCGGACATCGAAGCGGCGGTAGAGCCAGAACAGCAAGCCGGCAATCACGGCAAGCCGGCGACGAGCCAAATGGGTTCAGCAAATTTCATAAAATTCGTTCGTATTAAGGCAGGCGGCGGAAGCGGGTTTGCTCCAGCCAGAAGCCGGTTCCAAGGACCAGCAAGTCCCGGCACCACGGCCCAGGCGAAAAGCTCGGAGACGTGCTCGTACTTCTTCACCGTGCGGGTCGTTTTCTCCATGCGGTCGATCTGCGCGTAAGTCTCGTTCGAGCTTCTCGGTGTCGGTGGCGCGGAAGAATTGCCCGCCGGTCTCTTGGGCGATCTTGCCCAGCGTGTCCTCGTCCACGTCCGACGGGATCATCACGATGTGCGTGTTGCCGAAGTCGTCCTTGACCGGCATCGGCGCCTCGCCGCGAACGCCCGCGCCGATGGTGTAGACCTTGACGCCGAGCGCCTTGGCCGCCTCGGCGGCCAGGAGCGGCGAAATCTTGCCCATGTTGTTGCACGCCGTCGGTCAGCAGGACGATGACCTTCGATTTCGAAGGCTGATCGCGCAGCCGGTTCACGCCCATCGCGATGGCGTCGCCGATGGCCGTGCCGTCCGGAATCGTCCCGGTATTCACGCGCTCAAGGCCCTGCTGGAGCCAGTCGTGATCCAGCGTGAGCGGGCTGATCAGGTAAGGCTCAGCCGGAAAATTCGATCAGGCCCATGCGGTCGTCGGGACGCGCGTCGATGAACTTCGAGACGACCGCTCTTCACGATATCGACGCGGCTCGACCGGCTGGCCGTCCACCTTGATAATCGAGCGACTGCATCGAGCCGGAGACGTCGATCGCCAGCATGATGTCGATGCCGCTGGCCTGGACTTCGGTCGTGCCCTGCCGGAGTTGCGGACGGGCCAGTCCGACGATGAAGCAGCGCGGCGGCGAGCAGCGGAAAGAGCATCAGCCAGCGGCCGGCGCGGCTGCGGGTTTCGCGCGCCACCTCGCGGGCAACGCGGCGCTGGAATATTCGACCGCGGCGACGCGGCCCTTGCGTCCCAGCCAGAACGCGACGACCGGCAGCAAAAGCAGCAGCAACAAAAGTTGGGGATGCAAGAAAGTGGATCATTTGGCTTGGAGCAAGTTCGGGTTGTGGCAGGCGCCGGCGCCACGGCCGTGTTTGCGGGTTCCGGCTGCGGGCTGCGTTTCGACGATGAAGGCGCGGGCGCTTTCGTGCATCGATTCCATCTCGCGGACGGAAAGCTGCCAGCGCGCAAATTTCGAGCAGATCGCAATGGCTTAAGAAAGTCCTCGAGCAGTCGCGATGGGCGGCCAGCGGCGTGCCGGTTTGCTGAAGCAGGTCGGACAAGAAATTCCTCCGTCGTGCGGCGCGCGGCCTTCTCGCCGAAGCGCTGCTCGATGTAGACGCGGATGATTTCCGAAACGGTGAAGGCATACTCGCGCACCGTATCTGTCGTCATCAGCGCGCGTGCGGCTTCCAGCCGTTCCAGGGCGATCTCAAAGGGCAGACTTGGGCCTGCATCGCTCGAGCGCCGGCGCAAGAAACGCCAGAGCGCATAAAGCAATGCGCCGATCGCCAAGCCCGCCGAGCAGATAGACCACCCAAAGCCACTCGTAAGGAATCGAGATCGGGCCGCGAATATCGTGGATATCCCCTGCCGTCGCATCGCTGGTCGACGGAGCATGCTGCTGCAGCCGTTGGCGCGGTGGGCGCAGCGTTGACCGCGCAGTGGCCGCCGTTGCGCGTGGCCGCAGGAAAGTGAACCGGACCGGACGGTGTATTCTGCGCCTGCACAACCGCCAACTGCACTCGTGTCGAGCACCGCTATCAAGGTAAGCAGCCTTCAGGAAATTCATCTGCGTCTCCGTTCGCGGGTCTTGAAAAATTGCATCAGCGGCGGGACGTACGACTCGCCTGTCTCGAGCTCCAGCGTGTCGACCGCCTCCGCGTTGAGCATGCGGCGCAGCGTCTCGATGTTGCGCCGCGAAAGTTCCGCGAAGCGCGCGCGCACCTTGGGATTCGACGTCGGACAGCTCCAGCATCTCGCCCGTCTCGGCGTCCTCGATCGCCAGCAAGCCCACGTCGGGCAGCTCCTGCTCGCGGCGGTCCTGGATGTGCATCGCGACGAGGTCGTGCCGCGTGCTGCGTCAGCCGGATCGCGCGCTGCAGCGAGGCCAGCGCCTGCGCCTGGTCGCCCGAAGTCTGGAAATCGGAAATCAGAAACGTCACGGCGCGGCGGCGCGTCACGCGGTTGGCAAAATCGAGCGCCTGCACGATGTCCGTGCCGCGATGCTTGCGGCTCGAAATAGAGAATCTCGCGCACGACGCGCAGCACATGCCGGCGGCCCTTTCTTCGGCGGAATGTATTGCTCGATCTGGTCGCTGAAAAGAATCAGCCCGACCTTGTCGCTGTTGTTGATCGCGGAGAACGCCAGCACGCTGGCCAGTTCCGCCGCCATCTCGCGCTTGCTCTGCGAGGTCGAGCCGAAATTGCCCGACGCGCTGACGTCGACCAGCAGCAGGATGGTCAGCTCGCGCTCCTCGGTGAATTTCTTCACGAAGGGCCGTCCGCTGCGCGCGGTCACGTTCCAGTCGATGGTCCGGACCTCGTCGCCCGGCACGTATTCGCGCACCTCGTCGAAGTCCATGCCCCGGCCCTTGAAGACCGAGTGGTATTCGCCGCCCATCGAACTGTCGACGAGCCGGCGGGTGCGGATCTCGATCTGCCGGACCTTCTTCAGAATCTCCCTGGTCTTGTTGCGGAGTCCATGACGGTGGCCTTCGCGTTTACGGGACGGGGATGGTGTCGATGATCTTCTGCACCACCGTTTCGGAGGTCATGTTCTTCCGCCTCGGCCTCGTAGGAAACGGTCACGCGATGGCGCAGCACGTCGAGCGCGAGGCTCTTCACATCCTGCGGCGTGACGTAGCCGCGGCCCTTCAGGAACGCGGCGGCCTTCGACGCGATGCGTGAGGTTGATCGTGCCGCGCGGCGATGCGCCGTACTGAATATAGCCGCCGAGATCGAGGCCGTACGCCTTCGGATCGCGCGTCGCGAGGACGAGGTCGACGATGTACTCGCGCACCTTCTGGTCGATGTAGATCGTGTTCACCACTTCGCGCGCCCGCATGATGTCCTCCACCGTCACCACCGGTTGCACCGTGAGGTTCGGCTGCCGTCGTCGCCATGCTGTCCTGGATCGCCAGCTCCTCCGCGCGGTTCGGATAACCGATCACGAGCTTGAGCATGAAGCGGTCGACCTGCGCCTCGGGCAGCGTGTAGGTGCCTTCCTGCTCGATCGGATTTTGCGTCGCCAGCACCAGGAACGGCTCCGGCAACAGATAGGTGTCGTTGCCGAGCGTGACCTGCCGTTCCTGCATCGCTTCGAGCAGCGCGCTCTGCACCTTGGCCGGCGCGCGGTTGATTTCGTCGGCGAGGACGAGGTTGGAAAAGATCGGGCCGTGCTTGGTGTCGAAGGTGCCGTCGCGCGGATTATAAATCAGCGTGCCGACGATATCGGCCGGCAGCATGTCCGGCGTAAACTGAATGCGCTGGAACTTCGCCTGGATCGCCCCGGCCAGCGTGCGCAGCGAAAGCGTCTTGGCCAGACCCGGCACGCCTTCGAGCAAGAGATGGCCGTTGGCGAGCAGCCCGACCAGCAGCCGGTGGACGAGTTGATTCTGGCCGACGATCACGCGCGCCGATTTCCTGCTGCAGCGGACGCACCCAGCCGGAAGATTGCTGCACCGCATCCGTGATCGCCTGGATGCCGGCGTTCTGGCCGCTCGTAGGGCCAACCGGATTGCGATCCGTCGTGCGCTTGATCGGGTTGTATTTCAACTGGTCCGCATCGCGGACGGCCGTCGTGGTGCCATTGTCGGGATTGTAAGTTTGGGTGGGCATAATTTGAATCAAGGTGTTAGTAAGCGGTGGATCCGCGGGTTGTTTTCATGTCCACAGCATGCACCCGCTTCCTTGCACAACATTGCCCGCACAATTACAAAATCGTTAGGCGACTTGGCGCCGACGCCGCTTATTTCGCAGGCAAAATGACCCGGAATTCCGAGCCCTCGTGCGGCGTACTTTTAACTTCAACCCGACCGCCGTGGGCCTCGACGATCGCCTTGACCAAACTCAAGCCGAGCCCCAGCCCGTGTTCGTTTCGGCTCTTGTCGCCGCGATAAAGACGGTCCCAGATATGCAGCAAATCCTTCTCGGAAATTCCGATGCCGTTATCGCGAAAGCAAACCGATACCCGCCCATCTTCGCGCTGCGACGAAATAACAACTCGGCCGCCATGCGGCGTATATTTCAGCGCGTTATCCATAAGATTGGCAAAGACCTGCCGCATTCGTGCTGGATCGACCGCAGCCAGGAAGTTCTCCTCCAATTGCCTTTCCACTGTGATCTCTTTTTCGCTCGCGATATCCTCGTAAAGCTCCATCACATCGGTGACCAGCGCTCCGAGATCGGTCGGCACGATCTCCAGTCTCATCATCCCCGTCTCGGCCAGCGTCACATCCATCAGCGTGCGGATGATCGTCTGCACGCGCTCGGTTTCCTCAAGTGCCGACGCGATGGTCTGCCGCGCCGTCGTCACGTCGACCTCATTGCGCAACGCATCTTCCAGCGTCACTCGCAACCGCGAAAGCGGGGTACGCAGATCGTGCGCCACGTTATCGAGCGAACCGCGCAGTGCATGGATCAGATTTCTCGTTGCCATCCAGCATGCGGTTGAAAAGTCCGATCAAGTCCTCCAGCTCACCCCGCGTATTGGAAGCGGGCACACGCACGTCGAGCCGTCCCGTCTCGATGATCGACCGCACCGTGCCGACAATTTGCCGAAGCGGACGCGTCGTGCGATTCGTCATCCAGAGACCGCCGAGAAATCCGAGCAGGATGACCGGCACGATGACCGCCGAGAAAACCACCCGAAACTTGCCGAGCAACTGTCCCCGACTGTCGCTGCTCCGCCCCACTTGAAGAAGCGTGCCGTCGGACAAAGGCGCGGAAGCCACGGTCAGGTCGACATTATTGTCGCGCGGAATCCGCAGCCAATCCGCCACGTCGAAACGTTCCCGGCTGTCGATGCGTTGCAAATCGGTATGGACCCAGTCCGCGGGCAGAATAAGAAAAAGAACCGTCTGGTCCGGCTTGACCACGCGAACGAAAAAAGTCTGCTGCCGCTGCGCCTCGCCCACGCGATCGATCCAGTCCTTCAGCGCCGGCACGCCGCCGCCGAGATAAACCGCCTGGTATTCCCGCAGCCGCGACTCGACCAAATCCTGGTCCTTCTGATCAATGGCCGCGCCGAGCAAATAATAAATCAGCACGAAGAGCAGCAGTGCGCTGCCGGTAAAAATCGCCGCGTAACCCAGGCTCAGCCAAAGGCTGAGCGTCCGTGGAAACACGTTAATCCGCTTCGAGAACATAGCCCATGCCGCGAAGGGTTTTGATCAGCTTCTTGTCGAAACCCTTGTCCACTTTGTTGCGGACGCGGCACACGAGAACATCCACCACATTCGTCTGCGGGTCGAAGGCATAATCCCAAACGTGATTCAGGATCATCGTCTTGGTCACCACGCGGCCGACGTTACGCATGAGAAATTCCAGCAGCGCAAATTCACGCGCCTGCAGGTCGATATTTTTCCCGGCGCGAGTCACCTTCCGGCCCAGCAGATCGAGCGACAAATCGCCCGCGGTCAGCGACGATGCCTCCGGCGTGTGCGACCCCCGCCGCACCAGCGCCTGCACCCGAGCCAGCAATTCATCGAAGGCAAAAGGCTTGGTCAGGTAATCGTCGCCTCCGCTGCGCAATCCCCGTACACGGTCATCCACCGTGGCCTTCGCGCTAAGCATCAGCACTGGCGTCATGATTTTATTTTTGCGAAGTTCCTGCACCAGGCTCAGGCCATCGAGCCCCGGCAGCATGATATCGATGACGGCCGCCGCATAAGGCTCGTTCAGCGCATAACTCAGGCCCTCCGCGCCATCGGCGTAATGGTCCACGGCAAAGCCGCTTTCCTTGAAACCCTTCACGATAAAGGAAGCCAGCTTCGAGTCATCTTCCACAACGAGCAATCGCATAAACGCCTCTTCAAATTAAGGAAAGAATTTGCCCGTGACGACCCTTTATTCAATTTCGCCCTCGAGAGTTTTCCACCATGAACCCCGTCGCGGCTTGCTTGTTACGTCGCTCTGGTATAATCCAGAAACTCATGGTTTCCCAAACCAATTCCGCGAATGATCGACAAGCTTTCGTTCGTTTCTTGACCTGCGAAAAAGCGTGAACCTCGATACCGCCGTCGATCATCCCCTGAAAATATCCATTGTCACTCCAAGTTACCGACAACTGCCGTGGCTTAAGCTTTGCGCTGCTTCGGTCGCCGACCAGCAGGGCGTCGCTGTCGAGCATATCATTCAGGATGCCAACTCCGGCCCAGAGCTGGAGGAGTGGGTCCGGCAAAATACCTCGGCAAAGCTGGTCGTGGAAAGCGATGCTGGAATGTACGACGCCATCAACCGCGGCTTGCGTCGCGCCCAGGGCGACATCTGCGCTTACCTTAACTGCGATGAGCAGTATCTTCCCGGCGCATTGAGGCGTGTCGCCGATTATTTTGCGCAGCATCCGGAGACCGATGTGCTTTTCGGCGATTCCATCGTCGTCGATTCCTCGCTCATCCCTCTTGCTTATCGACGCGTCATTTTGCCCGGGCGCTGGCACACTTTGCTGCGTCCACTGCCCGTTCTCACCTGCAGCACTTTCTTTCGACGAAAACTCGTGGATGACGGTGCGCTTTTCGACACCTCCTGGAAAATCACCGGTGACAAAGCCTGGATCCTTGATCTCCTCGCTCGCGGCTATCGCATGGCCGTCATCCACGAACCCTTGGCCGTCTTCGCGCTCACCGGCGATAATTTAAGTCAGCATCATCACATTCACGCGGAGCGTTCTCGCTGGAAAAAAAGCATTCCGCCCGCAGTTCGATTGGCCAAACCGCTCATTCGAGCCGACCATATCTTTAGAAAATGGAAGGAAGGCGCCTATAACATGCAGTCCGTCGATTCCGCGTGGTATACTCCTGCGTCCCTGCCGAAGCGCCATACCTTTGAGGGATTGACCTTGGGATGGAAATGGCCTTCCATCACAACCTCAAAACACCGATGAATCAGCCCCGTCAACGTCACCTTTTTGTCATCGGCTTTGCCCGGTCGGGAACTTCCCTGCTTTACAGTTTCTTGAATCTGCATCCGGAAATCAAACTGATCTTCGAGGCCGATTTGCTGAGTAACTCCCTCGTTGCCATCTCGTCTCTCACAGGTCGGAAATGGTGGGAGCGCCTCGATTTTTATAATTCCAGCTTCCGTCGTCATAAGCTGGAAGCCCAACCCTCATGGGAAAGCATCCGCTTCAGCAAACAGGCGGCCATGGAGCTTTATCGTCAGTACGCCGGCCCTAATCCCCGCTACATCGGGGAGAAATCGCCTACCTATTACAACCGCCTTCACAAGCTCGCGCGGCAATTTCCGGACGCGCGGTTTCTCATGATCTGGAGAAATCCCTACAACGTCGTCTCCAGCATCGTCTCGGCCGGCAAAAAGGACTATTTTTTCAGCAACGATTCCCTGCCCCTGCGCGCTGTCATCGGTTTCGAACAAATGCAGAAAGATGTTCTCGCCCTGCGTGCGCGAAATATCCCGGTGTTCGACCTTTGTTATGAGGATCTGGTGGAAGATCCCGAGAGGCATCTGAAGGAAATATGCAAATTCCTCGAACTTCCTTTTGACCCACGGATGCTCGAGCTCGATCACGCCGATTCCAGCATGTTTCCGCCGGGCGAACACCATGCCAAGGTCAAGTCAGGTCTATTAAATAGAGTTGACCGTTCGGGACGACCCTCGGGAAATCACATCTACGATATAATTCCCCATTACCTCGCCCGCTGGAAAGCGGTTTTTGGCGATCAGTTGTCCAGTCGGCGGTATTGGCGCGAGGCAGCGAAGGTCTCCATGCCCACGCCGCTGGAAATTTTTGGGCATCGCGTCAGATATAATCTCGCCCGATTCTACTCGGAACTTTTTACCCCATTCGTCTACGGACTTTTTCCGCTCGACATGTTGCGCCAGTACCGGACTTGGCGCGAAAGGGCCTTCAAGCCCGGCGGGGCCTCCATTCATGGCGGTCGCTCCGGCGTGCGCTATTCCCTCAGCATCTCGGTTATCACTCCAAGCTACAAACAGCTTCCCTGGCTCAAGCTTTGTGCCGCTTCCGTGGCTGATCAGCAAGGGGTGACCATTCAACATATCATTCAGGATGCGCAAACCGGCCCGGAACTCGACGACTGGGTCCGAAAAAATACGCATGCTCAATTGCACATCGAGTGCGATTCCGGCATGTACGACGCCATCAATCGTGGTTTTGCCCGGGCCACCGGAGACATCGTCTGTTGGTTGAATAGTGATGAACAGTATCTCGAAGGTACCCTGGCCAAAGTGGCCCATTACTTTGAGACTCATCCTCATATCGATATCCTTTTCGGGGACGCCCTGCTCATCAGCAACACCGGAGCTGTCCTTTCCTACCGACGGATGATCCCGCCCAACCTCGAACATATCCTTGCCGCCCACTTGAACACGCTGTCCTGCGCCACCTTTTTCCGACGCTCCGTTCTCGACCGTGGCTTTAAATTGAACACTCAGTGGAGGGCCATCGCCGACGCTGTACTGGTGGCCGATTTATTGAAGGCAGGCATTCCGATGGGCATTATGAACGAACCTCTTGCCGCTTTCACCATCACAGATTCAAATCTTGGACAGACCAGTCTTGCCAAGGGCGAAACCTTGCGGTGGCGTACTGAAACCCGGCATAATAATATGTTTTCGCGCCTCTCGCTCACCCTCCGGCATCGGTTAATTAAGCTTATCTACGGCGCCTACTGGCCCCGTTCCGTCGCCACTTATCTCTACAGCCTGCAGAGCCCTCAAAAGCGGATCCTGTGCGAAGCGCGCCATGTCGATTTTCGTTGGTACAACTCCGAGCGGAATCTGATCAAGGCTTCGTAACCGGTTATGGAGAATTCCCATCATTGCTCGAACGCGACCCGACAGTGCAACCAACGGCCCTCGATAACCTCTCGTGACAAACAGCGCGGCCGTGTTAGCGTGCCCCATAGCTTACGCCCTGCATGAAACTCGGGTTCTTTGCCAAGTTTATCGGTCTTCTGATCACGGGGCTAATTGTAGTCTACGTCATCGATCCACTTGATCCGAGCACCATTAGCACGCCCTTTTGCCTCGGCCTGATCCTCATGGCGATTTCCCTGCGCCAAAGCCCCTCTTTGGTCGTGGCCGCCTGTGTCCTCTACACTCTTTTGACGGCTACGGCGCTGATCAATTTTCAGCATTATAATACCAGCATTGGACTCTATAGCCCCCACCCGGCTTTTTGGCTGTTCCAACGGACCGGTCTTTTTCTCGTCGTCTGCGCCATGTCCGTTTATCTGGCCCTTTACCGGACGGCTGCCGAGCGGACTCGCAACCATCTGCAGGACATCCTTAGCAAGTTGCCGGCTCCCGTAGCCATCTCCGACGGCTCCGGCTTTATTGTCTACGCCAACGAGACCATGGGCGCCGTCCTGAAACAGCCGGCTGGCGCCATCATCGGCCGCCGGTATGTGGAGATTTTCATGAGCAACATCCAGGAGGGCAAGGCGATGCGCTATTATATCGAGATTTTCAGCGCCCTGGACAAATCCACCCAGGAAATCGAAGTTCGCTTCGACCAAAACTCCGCGCCTGCCACCGCCCGTCTTATCTGTCTCGGCGATGGCTCCAATCGCGTTCTAATCACCCTGCTCACCAGTACCAACGTCACTTCGCGCGAACCGCAAACGGCTCAAGCCGTGGTTTGAACGGGGAATCTTCCCACCGAAACCAACTGATTCTCCACTTCCTTATACACGAGGTCGGGAGTAAGTTTGGTCAGGCAATAAGGCTCCGAAAACTGACAATAATCATAGCAGGGACGAAGAGGACAGATATCGCGAATCACCACGAGATGGTGCTCGCCAAACGGCCGGAAGGATTCCGGGCGCGTCGGCCCGAAAAAGACGATCACCGGAATACCAAGCGCCGCCGCGACATGGCACGGCCCGCTATCGTTACAAACTACTTGTGCCGCACAATTCAGCACGGCCAGCAACTCAGGCAGCGTCAACTGGGCAAACATATGTTCCGCAAGGTCCCTTAAGCTGCCACCATAACCGTCTGGATCGGGAATGAGAATAAGCTGAAAATCGAATTTTTTTTGTAGTGATCCGATCAACTGCCGGTAATAGCTCTCCGGCCAACGGCGCACCGCGATCCTTGCGCCACAATGGAGCGCCAAAATCGGCCTCGGATCCTGTCTGAACCGGACGCGGAATTGCTCCACCAGGGCCGCGTCAGCCACCAACCGGGGGGGAAAATGAGGCGTGGCCGATCCAATTAACCGATCCTGCAACGTCCACCAATCCTCCACCCGATGGGAATTCGGATCGCGCACGAAAATGGGCTCGTTTAATAGCACGCGGCTCCAGCGGGTGAAGAACCCGATCCGGCGGCGCACCCCGCCCAGCCACATGAGCATGTGATCGCGCGGATCGCTGCGAACCGACACCGCCGCCTCGAACCGCCCCTGACGCAATCGTTTCAAAACCTCAAAAATGCGGCCCCAAGGCCAACGCAAAACCTGGTATTTATTGTAAAAAGCGGTCCAAGGAGCATCAAATTCAATCGTTTCGATCTGGGGATAGACCGGTTTCAACAGGGCGCACGTTTGGGGTTTTGCCAATACCGTGATTTCCCAACCGCCGGCCAGAAATCCCTGCAACGCAGATGACATGAGCGTAGCGTCTCCGATTCCCCACAACTCGATAATTAAAAGACTTTTCATGCACAAACGCTCGCAACCACAAACCTATCTCTGTCTATGTATCGGCGTCCCCGGCTGTAGTTGCCAGCAAATTGTTCCGCTCGCAGATCGAAGTCGAGACATGCGCGTAAACCGGCTTGCCAATAACCTTGGCTTTGCGGGCACCCATACAAACAGCGGGGGAATAGCGGACTTCGGCGTTGTACTGACTGGACTCGGGCGAGCCGTAAATCTTCACCAGTTGCGCGTAGTCGATGTCCGTGCCGAAAGCGTCTTCGATAGCCGCGAGGTAAGGGCGATGCGCGTCTGTCGTCAATTGGACACGATTGGCTAGCCTTCCCGCGAGGTCATGCATGAAGTGGTAGGCCGCGCCAGCATCACGGTTGCCGATGTACCAAGCGGGAACCAATTTCGTTTCAAGATCAATCGCCGTCCATGTCCAGACATCGCCCCGGCCTTGCTTGCGCTTATCAACCGGAACTTTCTTTTCTTTGCAGCCAACGAACGACCAAATTTCGTCGCACTGAATGCGCTTGCAGGTCAGGTTGCGAAATGTCTTATCCTGATACTCGGAACAAGCCGCGCCGAGATCGGCCAAAAGCTTCATTACTGTCGTGCGGTGAAAGCCAGTCATGCGAGTCGTGGCGCAGGGAATTACCCTCGACCAAGCAAGCAACTACCCGGATGCGTTCTTCAGTCGAAATCTTGTTCATGGGTTCAATGTAGCATTTATGCTTGAGCGGTCAAGCATAAATTTAACAAAGTTGGGGCGAGAGAACTAACTGAATTTCAAATAGCCCAAAGCTCTTTGAGTTTAGCTCGCACTTCTTGTTTCAACAAATCCCCTACATTGCCCAATCGACGACAGACCAAGTCTTTTTTGAGATTCATGATCTTATCGACTCTGATGCAAGATTCTTTCTGTAAACCCGTCCATCCAAATTCGGGATGATTTAATGGAATCAGAACATCATAAAAAGCACGCCTTTCGACGTTGCTGGTAATCAGTAAAAATAACCCATCCTCACCATTCTCGTGATAGTCGTTTTTGGAAACCACAAGCGCGGGACGTTGTTTCATGCCTGAGCCATCCGTAAACGGAAAGCGCAGGGTAATTACGTCCCACGTGTTCATTTAGTTATTGGTTGTAAATATCTTCTGAGGGTTGCTCTAGCCAGGCGAATCCACCTACCTGCTGATTTGCGAGAAGAACCTCTTGATCGCTCATCTCAGGCTTCTTTTGAATTTCCTTGGCTACATCGTAGGTCCAGCGGATAAAGGTGCCGCTGACACGTTGAGGGTCATTTGGCTCGCTTTGGCGGATCATCTCGATGCTCTTTGGCAGTGCTGTTGTCATAGTGGTTATTTGTTTGATACTCTAAATACATTAAAACGGGTACAGAGAATAATTTCTCCATCACATAAAAATTCGAATCCATATAAGCCGGGCTTGGGGAAAGAAAAACTCGCAAATTCAAATCCGATTTCCAAAACCGCATTAGGATCGTTTGATCCTGCATTTCCCTTTGCTGAAATTATAACTTCTCTCGTGTGTTCGTTCGTGCATCGCAACTCAACTTCATAAGTACCATTGAGTTGCGTTATGCTAGTGAAGACACAGATTTTGTGCAAAGTCGTCGGGAAATCTGTGCATTGGACAGAATTAAAAAGGCCGATCAGCGATCTCTTTTTTGAAGTTGAGTCTTCAAGAATTTGATCGCAGACGACAAGCGCCACTCCGATTGGTTTTTCAGCAGACATAACAAAAGAGGTCGGAATAAGCCTCGGAAAGCGGATACTGCCAGAACATCGCACTGAGGCAAGCAAAATCAAGGCCGCTTTTGCTTCCATCGAGCTGATGCCGCTTTTTTGGCTATTTCCTTTCGTTGTTCCTTACTCAGGCTATCGGCACGAGCATTCCCACCCTTTAGCCCTCCCAACCTCCCCAGCGCAACGGCAGCGGGATTCTTGGCCACTTCCTCTTTGACTTTGGTTCCCGTGGTAAGAGCGGTTATGTTAGCCGCGATTTGATTCAGGTCTTTAGGCATGGCGTAATTTACCATGCCTAACCGCTCAAGCAATCCTGTTTTGACTCAACGAGATCGAAACTGTACCACTACCCATTTAGAGGGTAACTTGCATTAAGGCCACGAACGTGCTACTCTTGCCACAATAATGAAGCACTTGCGCGACAATTACTTACAGCGCTGGATTCTGCCTTTTGCCTCCGCGGTATTTTTCTTTTTTTTAATCGCATTCGTCATTCCCTACGCGGAAAGCCTCTGGTCCATGAAGCGGTCCTTGGCGCGCATTATTCTGGGAATGTCCAATTTTGGCTCATCCGGCCAAAACGGGGCTCTCGACTATTCTTACTGCCTTTTGGTTCCACTTATCTTTGCTTATCTCGTCTATCTGAGGTGGAAAGACCTTCAGCAAGCCCCCATCATCAAGTCCAACTGGAGCATGGCTCTGATCATTTTTGGAATCGTGCTCTACTGGTTCGGAATGCGCGGAGAAAATCAGTATTTCGGTTACGCTGCTGTACAAATACTCCTGGCGGGCGTGATTCTTTGGCTTTGGGGTTGGGCCGTCTTTCGCATCCTGCTTTTTCCCTGGGCCTTCTTCATCTTCGCGTACCCCCTGCCTTTTCTTGATCCCATCATTGCCTTTCCGCTGCGAATGGTCATGAGCACCCTGGCGGCGCATATTTTGCCCTGGATTGGTGTTCCTTGCATTCAAAGCGGAACCGGTCTGCTCTCGCCGCCCGATGTTCTTCACGGCCTTCCTCTTGGAGCCCGGTTCCAGATCGACATTGCCGATCCCTGCAGCGGCATTCGCTCGCTCTTTGCCTTGATGATGTTTTCGGCCCTTTTCGGTTATCTTTTCCTGCCCCGCCTCTGGCAACAGTGGCTGATTTTTCTGAGCGCTTTTCCCCTCGCCATCCTGGGCAACCTTGCGCGGGTCATCATGCTGGTACTGGGCAGTCTGGTTTTCGGCAGCGCCTTCGCCGTGGGCACCAACGAGGCGCCCTCATGGTTTCACGAAGGCTGCGGCTATGTCGTTTATGGCGTGGCGCTCGGTACCGAGTTTCTCATCGCTTCCTTGCTGACCCGCAAATGGAACGCATCGGACGATCTCCCTGACGACGAACACGTCACGGCTTAGTATAATTCAGCCCTCCTTTTTCATGCCGCCTTCATCGATTTCCGCCTCTTCCGTCCAACCTTTAGCGGGGGAAACCACGTCCGGCGGTCATTCACCCTCCATTCATGGTGATTCAGGAAACGTCCCTCTTTGGCGCTCGGGAGTTGTCCTGCTTTTGGCTGTGGTTGTCGGACTGTCGTATTATTTCAACCCGCCCATCGATGTGCAGCCTCAAGCCGGGGTCATCATGGACTTGCCTGTTTTTGTCGGCGATTTTTTCGGCCAGAAAGGCGAGATCACCGAGGCCGAATTGCTCGGCTTGCCGAAGGATACGCAGTTCGCCCGCAGAAATTACGCCGACAGTCATGGCAATCGTATCACCTGCACCATCGTCTTAAGCGGCGCCGAACAGCGCAGCATCCATCGTCCCGAAGCCTGCATGGAGGGCCAGGGTTGGACAATCACGCATGAACAGGAGATCCCCGTGCCATTGGTCTCCGGTCACCCGTTGAAGGCCGAGGAAATCACCCTGGAAAGGCGGGTGACGATTCCCAGCGGCGACCACATCACTGTCCGGGCCTTTTACGATTACTGGTTCGTCGGCCAAAACGTCGTCACCTCCTCTGAGATGAAACGCGTTTTGATGAGCAACTGGGACCGCGTAATTCACAACCACGCCCATCGCTGGGCTTATGTCAGCCTGTTCTCCCTGATCACCGATAATCTGCAGCCCAATGGACTGAACAACGACCAGACGCGCGCGATGATTGTCGGCTTCGCCCGACAGGCCATCCCCAGTTTTCAAATCAGCGAGATGCCGGCGCAGGCGCAAAATTAGTTTGCTGACCATATCGACGACTGTTCTTCAAAGATCGCCGCTGAGTTTAGTCCTCCCGACGCTGCTTCATGAAAATCGCCCTGCTGATTACCGACGACCGCGAGCCCAATCGCAAATACGAATGCGAAATGCCCTGGTTCGGGACCGCGCCGACCGCCCTCTTGCAAGGTTTCGCGAAAATGCCCCACCTCGAAGTGCACATCGTCTCGTGCACGCAACGACCGATGAAATCCCCCGCGAAATTGGCGGACAATATCTTTTTCCACAGCCTTCTCGTGCCGAAGATCGGTTGGCTCCGCACCGGATACCAGGGATGCATCCGCGCCGCGCGCCGCAAGCTGCGGGAAATTCAACCGGAGATCGTGCACGGTCAGGGCTCGGAAAGGGACCAGAACATCAGCGCCGTTTTTTCCGGATTTCCCAATGTGCTCACCATTCACGGCAACATGCGACTGGTCGCCCAGGTCAACCGCGCCCGGCCCTTCACCTACCAGTGGCTCGCCGCGCGGCTGGAACATTTCACCATCCCCCGCGCCGATGGAGTCGTCTGCATCACCAACTACACCCGCGAGGCGGTTGCTTCCCTCGCCCGCAAGACGTGGGTCGTCCCCAACGCGGTCGACGGGTCATTTTTCGACGTGAACCGCGTTCCCTCGCCCACCGTGCAGATTCTCTGCGTCGCAAATATTTACGAACGCAAAAATCAAAACGCGCTGATTCGCGCCGTCGATGCCCTCGATCTCAGGGGAAAATTCGAAATCGTTTTCCTCGGCGGCGCCAACCGCAAAGACTCCTACGTCCGCGAGTTCTTCGACCTGATCGAAACGCGTCCCTGGTGCCGTTATGCCGGTTATGCCGATCGCGACGGCCTCAAACTTCACCTCGCATCCGCCGCCGGAGTTGTCCTTCCCTCGCTCGAAGACAATTGTCCCATGGTCGTTCTTGAAGCGATGGCTGCGGGCGTTCCTGTTGCCGCGGCTCGCGTCGGCGGAGTACCCGACCTCATCCGCGATGGCGAAACCGGCATTCTTTTCGATCCCCTCAGCGAGAAGGCAATGGCCGCCGCGATCACACGCCTGCTGGATCCCGCCTCCCTCGCGATGACTTCTCGCGCCCGCGAAGAAGCTCGCAAGAGATTTCATCCGGACATCATCGCGGCGCGTCACCTGGAAATCTACCGCGAAGTCATTTCCTCCTCGCGCACTTGACGCCGCAACGACCCCTTTCTTCTGGCCTCCAATGTCGCGAATGTTCATATTGGCGGCCTTGGCAAAACAAGGCTTCCAATCCGGTTCGTCTTCTTCAGCGTCACCAGACCTGACCTACAAATTCACGCTCGGCGATAAAATTATCGCGGCATTCGAGGGCCTGCGCATGCGCTTCTTTCCCCGCCGCATTCTCGTCGCGGGACCCTACATGGGAGAATTCGGCCACGAGTTGATGGAGTGGCAGGCCTGGGTCCGCGCCCAAGTCCCTCGCTATCGCGAAGTGCATGTCATCACCTTCCCCGGACGCGACGCCCTTTACCCCGGCTGCCATGTTCATGCCCACGATTTCCTCCTGGAGAAAGCCGGCTATCACCACGGGCGTTTCACTCCCGCGCAATTGAAATCGATGGCCATGGAAAAAGCGGAAAAGCTGGGCCTGAAAGATTACGACATCCTCACCGCGCAACATCTTTGCACGCGCTATCACATGCGCTATATCCTGCCCGCCAAGTTCGAACTTCTGCGAAAACCACCGCTGGAGGGAGGCCTGCGCGACCTCGCGTTTCATTTCCGCTGGGTGAAAAAAGAAGGCCCCGATCAAACGCGCAATTATCCCTTGGAACTTTGCGATCAAGTCGCGGCCCTCTGCCGTGAACGTGGATACTCGGTCTGTTGCATCGGCCATCCGCGCTACTCTTATTGCCCGCCCGGCGTGGAGGATTTGCGCTCCGAGGACCTCGACGCGAGCATCACGGCCATCTCTTCAGTCCGGCTCCTCGCGGGCGAACTCAGCGGCCCCATGCATCTTGCGCAACTTTGCGGCGTGCCGATTTTGATCTGGGCCGACGGCCAGTGGCGGCTCGATACCTGCGACTACTGGAACGTCTTCCACGTGCCCACCTTCATCGTGGCCAATGATACGCATCGGCCGGAAGTCGCCCGTGTGGTCGGGAAGATCGATTCGGCGCTGCGAGAGCTTCCGCGCGACAACCCCGGCTAATCAGTTCAGCCTGTAGCGGCGGTACATGACCGTCGCTTGCCTTTCCCCTCTTTCATCCTGAGCTTGTCGAAGGATCAGTCCAGCCTGTCGCGTCAGCGACTCAATAAAAAGCTGTCATCCTGAGCAAGCCGAGCTTCTGCCCGGCGCCGTCGAAGGACCTCTAACTATTCTGCCTTCCTCGACCTCTGTCCTCCTGAGCTTGTCGAAGGATCAGTTCAGCCTGTCGCGGCGCTTCAGTCATCTTGAGGTAACAGAACGTATTTTATTGCGAATGGTGCCATGATACAGAGTACTCTTTCGTGCCAGTTTCCCGTATCTGTTTCCTTTCATCTTGTTACCCTCCCCGTCTCGCATACGATTAAAACGCCTATTCCTTCCACCTCACCTGTCGCTCACCGCTTATGTCACGCCTTGTCATCGAATCCGGCCATACTGAGCGTCAGTATTGGCAGGACCTCTGGCGTTATCGGGAATTGTTTTACGTCCTTTCCTGGCGCGATATTTCGGTTCGTTACAAGCAGACCGCCGTGGGCGTCCTCTGGGCCGTCATCCAGCCGCTTGCCTTCACGCTCGTCTTCACGCTCTTCAGCAAGATGGCCAATTTTGGCACCGAAGGCGTGCCACCAGCCCTTTGGATTTTTGCCGCCATGCTTCCCTGGCAATTTTTTTCCGTCTCGCTCGCGGCGGCTGGCCAAAGCCTCGTCACCAATTCCAACCTCATTTCCAAGGTTTATTTTCCGCGCATGATCGTTCCGGCCGGAGCCGTCGTCACTGCCATGGTCGATTTACTCATCACCCTCGGGGTCTTCCTGCTCATGATGGCCTGGTTCCATTATACGCCCACCTGGCGATTCATCGCCATCCCCTTCCTCATGATTCTCGCCTTTCTCACCGCTCTCGGACCCGGCCTGCTTATCACCGCCCTCAACGTCAAGTACCGCGATTTCCGTTACATCATTCCCTTCATCATTCAAATCGGCATCTACATCTCGCCCGTCCCGTATGGGAGCACCATGATCCGCCAAAGATTTCCCGAATGGGTCTGGCTCTACTCGCTCAATCCCATGGTCGGCGTCATCGACGGATTTCGCTGGGCATTGCTTGGAGGAAGAGGCGGCCTATCGCTGCCAAGCTTTATGCTCTCCGTGGCCATGACCGCCTTTCTCGCTTTTCTTGGCGTCTGGTATTTCCGAAAAACCGAGCGGACCTTTGCGGACATCATTTAATTTCTCACCCGTCGCCCATGTCCGATATCCCCATCCGCGTTGAAAATCTGGGGAAGAAATATCTCTTAAGTCACCTTGCGCAAAAGGGTACCCGGCGATATTCCACGCTGCGGGACGCGCTGTCCGACGCGGCCACTCGACCTTTTCGGCGCCTCTTCCAGCGCGGGCCAGGCGACAACGCGTCCAATGACCCGGCGTCCGACTCAGACTCAACGGTCTCGCAACGACAGGAGGAATTCTGGGCCTTGAGGGACGTCTCCTTCGAAATCAAACGCGGCGACTCGGTCGGAATTATCGGCCGCAACGGCGCGGGCAAGTCGACTCTATTAAAACTCCTGAGCCGGATCACCGAACCGACCACGGGGCGAATCGAACTCGAGGGCAAGGTGGCCAGTCTTCTTGAGGTCGGCACCGGATTTCATCCAGAGCTCACCGGGCGGGAAAATATTTATCTCAACGGCGCGATCCTTGGAATGAAGCGTGCCGAGATCAGGAAAAAGTTTGACGAGATTGTCGCCTTTGCCGAAGTCGAAAAATTCCTGGATACCCCGGTCAAACGTTATTCCAGCGGGATGTATGTCCGCCTCGCTTTTGCCGTGGCCGCGCATCTAGAACCCGACGTTCTCATAGTTGACGAAGTGCTGGCGGTCGGTGACGCCGAGTTTCAGAAGAAATGCCTCGGCAAGATGCAGTCCGTCTCGGAAAAGGAGGGCAGGACCGTTCTTTTCGTCAGCCACAACATGCAGGCCATCCGCCAGATGTGCCGGCGTGTCATTTTTCTCAAGCAGGGAAAGATCGCCTACAGCGGCGATCCTCATATGGCCATCAGCGCCTACCTGGGCCAGGGCATCGACGCGGAATCCCATACCGTCGTCGATCTCAGCGACTACCCGCGCTCGATTCCCATCGAGGGAGCCGTCTTCAAGCGCGTGCAATTCATGGACGAAAAGGGCCGTCCGGCTTCTTCGGTCCGGCTCGAAAACATCCTTGGAGTCGAAGTCACATTCACCACGAAAAAGCGGATGAAGCAGTTCAATATCGCCATGGCCATGGTCCACGGCGAAGGTCTCCGTGTTTTTTCCGAGGCCTACTCCGACGAACACGCCCTCCCCGATTTGGAACAGGGCGACTACCGCGTCCGCTTTCACGTTCCGATGCGATTCTTCAAAATGGAATCCTATTTCCTCACCATGGCCCTGTCCGAAAACGGGAAAGTTTGCGATGCGGTGGAAGGATTGCTCATGCCCGAAATCACCGACGAAAATCCCAACCTTCAAATGGAAAGCCTGCGCTGGGGCGTGGTGCGGATTCCGGTCACTTGGGATTTCATCCAGCCTGTGGTAAACCACTCGTCAACCGAGGGAATTTTAAAATGAAAGAATGGTTGCGTCGTTATTATAACCGGTTGCCGCTGATCCGCGACCTGCAGGACATAAGATCGGAACTCAGGGCGAGCCGTGGCCACGAACGGTTGGTGGCTTCTGCGGCCATTATCGAAACGCTGGAGGCACTCAAGACTTCGAATGCGCGTTACCGTGATCCGGTCCGGCTGATGGCGCATGGCGCCCAGTATTGGTCCCAAAATTATGAGGATGGAATGATCGCCGAGATTTTCCGGCGCATCGGAATGACGACCAGGACCTTCATCGAAATCGGCGTGGGCAATGGCACGGAAAACAACACAACTCTTCTCTTGTCTGCCGGCTGGAAGGGCTGGTGGATTGAGGCCGATCCGGACCATTGCGCCTCTATTTCCTCCGAGTTGCGCAAAATGCCTTCGGCCGCCAGGCGACTTGAACTCAAGCAGACCTTCGTTTACCCGGAAAAGATCGCCGGCCTGCTTGCTGAGATGGGAGTACCGCAGGAAATCGATCTCTTCTCGCTCGATATTGATCTCAACACCTATCATATCTGGGCAGCGCTGAAAGACTTTCGGCCACGAGTGGTGGTGGTGGAATACAACGCGGGCTTCCCTCCTGAGCAGGTTTGGATTCATCCCCTCCAACCGAATGGAAACTGGGACTATACCCAGGCATTTGGCGCCAGCCTGAAGGCCTTCGAATTGCTTGGCTCGAAATTTGGCTACCGGCTGGTGGGTTGCGATCTGACCGGGAACAATGCCTTTTTCGTCCGGGACGATTTGGTCAAGGATCTGTTTTGCGCACCCTTCACCTCCGAAAATCACTACGAACCGCCCCGCTACTATCTCTGCCATCGCTTCGCTCATCCCGCTAGATTCTTCGTGGAAAACCACCAACAAAATAGCTGAGCGATCGGCAAGAATGTTTTCATGAAGAAAATCCCCAAGGCCCTCCTTTCACTGAACACGGCCGGTTTGATTCGGGCTCTTCGCTCTGGGCCACGGGACGCCGCACGAAGATTGGTTGATGCCTTCGATAAGATTGATCCTTTTGGGGTGCCCCAAAAAATTTCTACCACCACACTGGAACAGTTTTTCGAAATTCCCAAAGTAGATATTCGTGAAATCGTCGCCCAATTGCCCATTGTCCGGGTTGATAGTAGCCAACGGAACATTGACGGGGCCCTGCCGCAGCCCGACCTCATGGCGCTCCTCGCTTTATTAAATGATTCCAGGCCGTCTAGCATCGTCGAGATCGGAACCTTCAACGGCGCCACCACGGCGGCTCTTGCTCTTAACGCTCCCTGGGCCACCGTCCATACCCTCGATCTGCCCCTGGATTACCAGCCCGGTCAAGATGAGCAGGGTGTCTTGCCGAAGGATGATTTTCATCTCATCAGGCAAAGACGCGTCGGTGAGGCCTACACCTCGCTGCCGGAAATCAAAAATATTGTTCAACATTACGTCGATTCGGCCAAATGGGATTTTGCGCCGGTCCGGGGAGCCTCCTTTTTCTTTATTGATGGCGCGCATACCTATGCGTATGCCAAAAATGATACCGAGAAATGCCTTTCCATTGCCGCGCCACGTTCGAGATTTGTCCTGCACGACTGTGACGAACGACATGCGGATGTTGTTCGTTATGTCCACGAATTGCGCCTCCAGGGCGAATCCGTTGTCTGCATAAAAGGCACTTCACTCGCCTTTTTTGACCGTAAAGTGTGATGGGATTTTTGCCGGTAGATTCTCACCGTCTATGAGCTTGCGAAGAGAAATCTCTCGAAGGGCGGCCCAGCTTCAGCATCTCTGGCTCGGTCGTCCGGATTGCGTCATTTTTTTCGGCCAGGGCATCGGTGACGATCTTCTCTGTACCGCCGTAGCCCGCGAGTTGAAAAAGCGTGGTGCGGGGAAAATCATCATGTTCTCCAAACGCCCTTCCCTATTTCGGCACAACACCGATATTTCCGCCGTTTATAATTGGGGCGGCGCCACCATTGATCGTCTCCGGCACTGGGGTTACAGGGGAATCGTGCCCTACTATAGCGTTGCTGATCCGGCCAATGACCGTGATCTTTTTCAGAACGAGCACATGATCGCCGCCATGTGCCGAATCGCCGGCATGACCGGATCGATTGAATTGCGTTCTTACCTGACGCTTCTCGAGGTTGAAAAAAAGGCCGGACGCCTCGTGGATCGGCAGGCGGTGGTTCAATCGTCAGGTCGTGCCGCAGGTCCGGCCGCCATCCCCAACAAAAACTGGTTTCCCCAGCGTTTTCAAACCGTCTGCGATGAGGTTGCCGGTTCCGTCAACCTGATTCAACTGGGCGAGAAAACAGACCCGCCGATTCAGGGAGCATTGGATTTGCGCGGAAAGACCACCCTGCGAGAATCGGCCGCCATCCTCGCCTCCAGTCGTATTTTCATCGGACAGGTCGGATTTTTGATGCATCTGGCCCGCGCGGTCGAGACCCGTTCTGTGATTGTTTACGGAGGACGCGAAGATCCCGCTGTTTCCGGCTATAGCGCGAACGAAAACATCGTTGGCCGGACTCCTTGCTCTCCCTGTTGGCAGCGGACCCGCTGCGATTACAACCATGAATGCATGCGCATGATCCAGCCGCCTGAGGTCGTGGCTGCCATTCGGCGTCAACTTGATCGCGAAGGAATTCCTCTTTGGATTGAGACCGCAAATCTCGATGTTGCGCCGACTGGCTTCAATCTGCCGCCGTCTCAACCGAAGGACCGTTAAGAGACCGTTTGCACGTCGGTTGAGTAGCGTCGCAACCCGGAGAGTTGAAGAAACACCCGCCAGACGAAGAGAGGATTATTTTGGAGGTAACGCTTCCAGAGTCGGCGCGGTTCCTGGATGAGGCGATAAAGCCATTCAAATCCGCTCCTTTGAATCCAGCGCGGCGACTGCCGGATTTTCCCGCTGACCAGATCGAAGGCGGCGCCGATCCCAATCATCACCGGGACATCCAGACGGTCGAGGTTCGACGCCATAAAGAGCTCCTGCTTGGGCGTGCTCAGGCCCACCCAGAGGATGTCGGGACGCGTCGTCGCGACTCGCTCCTGGAGCTTGTCGAATTCCAACGGGGTCAGTGGACGGAACGGTGGCGTGTACGTGCCGGCAACTTGAAGGTATGGGAACTTTGCCTGTAGAACCGCCGCCAAAGCCTCCGCCGTGCCGGGGCCGCCGCCGTAGAAGAAATGCCTCCATTTCGTCCATTGCGACGCCTTGCAGACTTCGAGCAGCAGGTCGGGTCCATAGACGCGCTCCATCTCCGGGAATCCGGATAATTTCCCGATCCATACCATTGGCATTCCATCCGGTGTATTGAGCATAGCCCCGTTAAGGATTGATCGAAAAAAGGGATCCGATTGCGCCTCGGATACACCATGCACGCCGGTAACGCAGACATAACCCTTTGCCTTATTGGTGATTGCGCTTTGGAGGCCCATGACGGCGGTGCGAAGGTTAAGCGCGTGGACACCAACACCTAGGATATTGACGCGCGGGGGGATGGCTGCCATCGATCACCGAGATTAACTCTGGCCTTGGTGGTTGCGAGTCAAAACATGGCCGGTCCAGCACCGTCCCAAATTCGCTCACCACTCCCGCGAGCGTCGCAGGAACCCATCGCGCCGCGCAAAGGCGATGTCCGTTTGGCCCAACGCTCCGTCGGAAGGCCGGCGGATGAATCCAGGGAAATCGTAGGCGTCATATCCCCTCTCGGCCATGAAGGCCACGACCTCCGCCACCGATGGTTGATTCGGCATGAACTCGTGCAGCGAAACCTCCACGATGAACAGCTCCGTTTGTCCA
This sequence comes from uncultured Verrucomicrobiae bacterium, assembly GCA_963812985.1. GTDB lineage: Bacteria > Verrucomicrobiota > Verrucomicrobiia > Methylacidiphilales > UBA1321 > JABDGH01. Next base: position 102,647 of record CAWEXI010000003.1, on the reverse strand, counting down.
AAAAGCCTTTGCGCGCCCTTCAAGGCTTCCAGCTCAAAACCCTGGATGTCCAGCTTCACCAATTCTGGCAGCTTGGCTCCCTCCGGGTAAAGCGAATCGATCGTAACAATCTTAACCGTCCGGCGCGTCTTATTTTGCGTAATTGGCGTATTTTCCTGGGGCAGAAATGACGACCCCTCGGTGTCATCCCAAATGGTGAATGGCAGCTCCCCCGCCTTCGCCCCCGCACCAGCCTCAATGTGACGCGCCTTGGGAACCTCGCGGCAGAACTGCTGCAAGCTGGCCGTCATCTCCTCCTGCGGCTCGATCAACACGAACGAAGCCTCCGGAAAAATGGCCGCCGCCATTCGACTCCAGTTTCCCCGGTTCGCCCCGACATCGAGAATCGCAGCCGGCTTGAAACCCCTCGCGGCGACGTCTTCGAGAAAGCAGGAAATTTCGCCAACCGGACGTTGCACCGGCGACAAGCGGTGCGGCAGTTTGCGAATTTGATAGCCGAAGCGCCGAAGCATGGCTTGGGCGGTTTGGATGACGGAATTTGAAGCCATGAATGTTGGGGGAACGACGGCGTTAAGGATTCTTTCGTGCGGTGGCAAGCAGCTGATGAAGCCTCTGCCGTTTGCGTTCCGCGTTGAAATCGGTTTCGGCGCAGCGCAGGACTTCGGAGCGATACTTGTCGAAGCGTGAGAAATCTTCCAAATCTCGCGCCAGGATCGCGGCTAATTTTTCAACGGACTTCTCACTCGACGTAATTCCTAAATTATAATTCCTGGCCAGTTCGATCAGGGGAGTTTTGGAATTTGCGATGCAGATGAGCGGCAGGCCGGAAGCGAGAGTCATACTGAATTTGCAGGGGAAACTGTAATGATTGTAGCGTGGATCGACATCCTCCAGATGCATGATCGCGAGACCCCACGTCCCCGAGCGATAATGCCGGTCCAGCTCCGCGTCGCTGAGGAAGCCGTGTTCGATAATGAGCCCGGGATCAAACCAATCGCGGTCGGCATACCGTTGACTGCCGTAAAGATGGATTTCGACCCGCCGACGGAGCTGATGCCGGATGGACTGAAGGGCTTTGACCAAGTGGGCAAAGGTGGGCTCGGCCAAAATGGAACCGGCATAGCCGATTCGGATGACATCGTCCGGTGGTTTGGGCACCGGTTCCCGCAGGCATGCGATCGCTTCGGGCTCGACCGCGCACCGAAAGAAATCTGAGCATTCCACCCCCGTGCGCCGAAGCATTTCTTCCGCCATGGCCGGGCTGATGACCGAGCGGCTGGAGGCATTGCGGTAAAGAGTGTCGGCCATGCGGGTGAAGCGATCCGTTCGTTCGCGGCCCAGCCTTTCAACCATGCCCTCAACATCGGGCATATCGTAAAGCGCCATGTGCCAGTGCGTCTTGACTTCGGGCATGAGTCGAAACGCCAGGGGAATCATCCAACCACGCGCCATCAGGAAAATCAGATCGGGCTGCACCGAGCGAATGAACGAAAGCAAATGGTGAGTGGCATAAGGAACGATGAACGTTTCGGCCAGCCAACTCTTCAACCCATTCAGCTTTTTGTTTGGAAGGAGACGAGGGGAAATTTTGCAGCTGCTGTGCCTGCCTCCAAATTCGCGGCAGGGAGACCCCGACGGATCGGAAAAAGACCACCAATAGATCTGACTCCAGTCCAACCCTCGAAAGTGTTGCTTGAGATTGACCCAGTCTCCGCCGGGCGCACCGGGTGCAAATTCGGCCACCACCAAAATCCGGGGGCCGTTAGTCGTTGTCATCAGGGGAATGTTGCTCCCATGCTGACATGATCGACCTAAATTGGGGAAGTAGTTTCTGGTTTTCGCCAGTGCGCAACCGGGAGTAAACGGGGGTTCAGCCTTGACCTCATTCACCCGGTTTGCAAGTCTTCGCCCTCTGGAAATCCGGTTCGAGCTCCTTGCCGGAAATCCTTTTTTATGATTTCGAAGCTTTTGGCATCGCGGGGCGGCCGAGGCATCGTGCTGACCCTCACTGTCGCGTTGAGTTTCCTTTTGTCTGCGCTGATTTTGCGCCATGGCATTAAGTCGTGGCCCGATTCGTGGTATTACTGGGAGGGGTCAGTGAACCTGATGGAGCACGGAACTTTTACAACGATGCTCGGTGTGCCGATCCAGGATTGGCTCCCACTTTATTCCGTTTACCTGATTCCTTTCGAGCAGCTTTTCGGACAGACGGGATGGGCGCTCATCCTCTCGATGTGTGTTTTAGTCGCGCTGAATGTCGCCGTTTGGGGCGCCTATGTCTTTAAGGTTTTTCCAACCGACGAAAAGTCTTCGGTGGTCGGGATTTTCGGCAGCCTCATCTTCCTGGCGTTCTTTCTGCCGATCAGTTGCAACAGCATTCTGGCCAACGCGCTCCTGCTCCTTTTCGTAGGCCTGATGCTCCACCTGCTGGCTGCGATTTCGGAAGACACGACGCCTTGGGGCGGCATTGTGAAATCGGGCCTGGTGGGCATTCTCTTGGGTGCGGGCATTTTTACGCATAACTCCTCGATCATTTATGTGGTCGCGTCCATCATCATTGTCCTGCTGAGCATGCCGACCCCAATTCTCCGGCGCGCGATCGCGGTTAGCTTGATTATCCTCCTCAGCGGAATTGCCTGGATGAATGTTCCTTCGCATGGAATCAGGTTGAGCGCCGATGGCAGTGTATCGGGCGCTAATGCCGACTCGGCGCTGGCCTCTTCGGCTGGCATGGCGCCGTTGGAGGGCAGTCATATTCTTTTCGCGCCATATTACAGCTTTCAAGAGTATCTCGTGCAGGCGCCTTCGGGGATTGGCACCTTTTTCATTTCAGCGTCTTCGATTCCCATTCAGCTCGCGGTCGGGGTGATCATTTTGATCTTGGCAATCGTTCTCCTTCTGCAACGGCCCGCCACAAAATTGGAGTCGCGCCATCGAATCTTCCTCGGATTTGGATTGCTCGTGTTTCTCGGTCACTTTGCCATTTTCAACCTGGTATGGCTCTGCTGCACCTTAAGCGATCGCTTCTCGTGGTACTTTGCCCTGGTCATGGTGCCGATCTTTTTTTGCCGATTCCGTCAGCACAAATGGATCATGGTCATACTTCTTCTCGCCACGGTCGGCGTTTCCGGTTGGAGGCTGAGCAAGGTTGTCAGGTCGGGAGTCGTTTCGCCACTTGTCGCCACATCGAGTGAGGTGACCGAGTTTGCGATCCATCAACAGTATTATTTGACCTCAAAAGCGAATCCCGTGGTGCCCGCAGGTGCCATTCAAATCGACCCGCCCTTGTATATCTGGCAAAAGACTTTGTCAGGCACTCCTCCCGCCAATCCGCACGCTTCGGTCAGGTTGGTCCGCTCTGAAATTAATCGGCCATGAAGGGCGGCGTGTCGGTAGTCATTTGCTGCCATAACAGCGCGAAGCGCCTGCCGGAAACGCTGCGGCATTTGTCCGCGCAGCAGGTATCCCGAAACATTCCGTGGGAGATTCTCGTGATCGACAACGCCTCGACTGACGAGACGGCGGAAGTCGCACGACGCTGCTGGCCGGCGGATTCGTCCGCGCCGCTGCGTGTGGGTTTGGAGCCTCGACTCGGTATCGGCAATGCGCGATTCAAAAGCTTTACTGAGGCGCAATACGAAATCATCGGTTTTATCGACGATGATAACTGGGTCGCGCCGAATTGGGTCGAGAGCGTCGCCGACTTTTTCGAGCGACATCCCGAAGCATCCGCGGTAGGCGGACCAAGCCGTGCCGCATTCGAAACGCCGCCGCCGAAATGGTTTTCGCTGGTCTCACCCTGTTATGCCATCGGCGATCAGCACCGTTTCGCCGGCGATATCACGGACCAGCCGGGAACGTTGCTGTGGACGGCAGGAATGAGCTTGCGCAAAGCGAAGGCGCTCGAGTTGATCGAAAACGGTTTTCATTTTTTGGCCTGCGGAGGATCGGAGTTAAATCTTAAAACCGGTGAGGACACGGAACTTTGTTTTGCCCTGCGCGCTTCTGGGGGGCATCTCTATTACGAGCCCAAACTGGCCATTGAGCATTTCATGCCGGCGGATCGTCTCACCTGGACGAAGGCGCTTCGTCTCATGCGGACGATGGGCAACTCTTCGGTGTTGTTCGATCTCTACCAGATTGCGTTGGGCACATCACACTTTGCGAATCGGCCGGCCTGGAAAAAAAGCTGGCTGTTTTATGAACTGAAAGCGCTCAAACAACTACTGCTGCTGATCATTTTTCATCCAATCGATTGTCTGCGGCAACCGGAAGGATCGCCTGCTGCGATTGCATTTGAAAAGACGATGGGGGAACTTTCGACCCTGTGGGCGCTGTGCGGTCGATACCAAAAAATGCACGAAGCGATTCGAAAATCGGCTTGGGCTCAAGCCAGCGTTAACGCGAAATCCTGAGGGCCCCGAGTGCGCTTAGCCTTCGAGCCGGGCGCAAACCTCAGCCCACTTTCTCATGTGGTAGGCCATTTGATGGAAGTAGGCTTTGACCGCATCATTCCAAAACTTGCCGGTCATGGTTTCGACTTTTTCCTCCATGGCATGGCTCAGGCTGGTGAACGCTTCCGAATATGTGCTGCCGGAGAGGCGAACCTGCGTCAGCCAGGGAAGAAGATCTTCGAGCGCCTGAATGCACGCCCACTCACCCCAGGCGTCGTTCATATAATTGTGGCTATTGCGCCGATGTTCGGCCAGCGGGGTGCCGACGCGGACGAGACCGCCGAGATGCTTCGCGCAGGCTTGGAGAAAATAGCCCTGGAAAATGTCGCCATAGCGATCGATGTCGAGTCCGCCGAGCGGATAGCGCATGCGGATAAAGTAGTAGGCCGCGAGGGCTTCGCGACGCATGGCGGTATTCTGGCTGTTGACCGGCGTCCATGTGCCGCGATCCAAGACAACGCTGTCGCCCTTCATGGAGCGTCCGCGGCGTGGCAGGACGAGCCAGGAAATGGCGTCGACATCGGGATCCATCAGCCAAAGGCCGGCGTTGACGTGGACTTGGCTGGTTCCGTCTTTGAACTCGATCTTGTCGGCTTGATGCCGGGCGGCGTAAGGATAGCCGCGCGGATAGGGCGGCGGGGCCTGGACGTCGAACTCGAGCAGACTGCAGATATTGTAATAGCCAGTGGAACTGCTGACGATTCGATCCGGCTGATCGTCAATCAGGCTCTTGGCGTGCTCGCCAAAGAAATCAACGTCGGCGATAGGAAAGTTGTCGTCGTCAATTGAGACGGCGAAATCGGGATGCGAAGCAAGAGCCTGAAGGTAGCCGATATTGCGGCGGTGATCGCTGTTCCACAGAACGAGGGCTGGATCGAAACCAAACTTGGACAGAATGGCATCTTGCCCGGCGAGAGGCGGCACCGTGATGCGCAGTCCCTTTTTTTCCAGTGCTTTGGCGCGATCAAACAGCTCAGCGGGAGTCTTGCGGTCCGCGATAACGTAAAAATGGCATTGATCGAGATGACCAAATCGTTCCAGGTTATCGAAATATTCCTGAAGGAACTGCCCGCCGTTGATGGTTGTGACGACGATCGCGCCTTTGACTTTGTCGATGCTGGGCATGGAGTGATGGAGTTAGGATGCTTCGGAAGGTTTGATTTGCTCGCGCCATAAAGTTTCCTTCGCAGCAAATCGGACTTTAACGACGGTCTTAAAATAGAGAAAATTACGCCAAAATGGATTTTGCGAGACGCCTTCCTCGCGCGGCGACCAGGATGTCGCAATTTCCCGCGTTTGAAATCCGAGCGACAGCGGTTTGAGGACAGTTTCGAGAAAAAAGGGATGCCGCATTTCTTCCCAACGAATCGCCATAACCATCGAGCGGGGAAAAAGACGAAAGCCGAAGGTCCAATCGGTCAAACCAGCTCCGTACACGACCTTCATGATCTGTTGGAAAATGTAGTTGAAGATGTATTTCGTACGCGAGTAGCCCTTGCCAAAGACCGCGCCATGACACCAGCGCGAGGTGCAAATAACGGCATCCGGGTACAGTTTCGCTTCGGCGATCATCTTGTGGACGTCGTTGGGGTTGGTTTCCAGGTCGCTGGCCATCATGACCACATGACTGCCTTGGGCCTGGTCGAAAGCATCCTGGTAAGCGCCACCGGCGAACGGCTTTATTTGAACTAGAATATGAAAAGGTACCTTCGCTTTCTGGCGAAGCTCTTCGGCAACTTTCAGGCATTCGGGCGTAGACCGCTTGGCGACAACGAGAATGATTTCCTTGAGATCGGAGAGGTGACACGTTGCGTAAAGGATCTCCACCGTCTTACGAAGGGAAATGGTTTCGTTGATGGCCGCTATGATGATCGACACGTTCTCGAAGACAACGGTCGTCGGAAGAGGTCGGTTCATGATAGTTTCAAACAAATGCCGCTAGAGATTGGGGCATTGATTGTAATCCGCGATTCCTTCCACGGGCAAGATAAGAAACCCGCATTCAGAGCTTGGGCGAACCGGAAGATCCTGGGGCGCCAATTTTTATCAGCTTAACCGTCGCGAGTTTTCCGACCTGTTTTTTCATCTCCGGGGGAATTATCTGCCAATGATAAACGGGAGGTATCACCTGAATTGTTCCAGCCGGGACCGGGGCATCGGGCCGCGAGGTCAAGAAGTAGAACGGATAAATAATGAGCGGCGTCTCTTCGGATGCGATGACGGTCAGCGCCGGAACTTTTCCGTGCCAGACAAACTTGGCCACTCGCCATCCCGAAACGCCGACGGTTAAAAGGAGCAAAAGAGCCACGATCTCCAGTCGCTTGGCCGCCAGATAAAAGAAAATCGGGACAATCGTAAGCGCGAAATACCAGGTGAATCGACCACCGATGGCGGAATCGATCCAGACGAGATTAAACAAGATGAAATGTCCGGCCAGCGCGACGAGAGCCAATCCGAGCATGATACTATGCCGCTTTTCAACCTCGGACTGCGGCCGTCTCGCCCAAAGAACGACCACTGCAGCCAGAACGATGACGCCCACGATTGCCTGGACGATTACCGACTTGGCCGGAATAAAAAAGACGCCCATCTCTCTCGGCACTTGGAAGAGATATTGCGAGAAAGTATATCTCGCACTACTGATCGAGTGGCTTGCCTCCTGTCCCATCAGATGACGGACGATGAGCCAGGGCCCGATACTGAAAACCATGATCACCGCGCTCGCCATCAGACGCCGCGGCAGACTGGCATCCGCGATAATAAAAACCATGACCGCAATCGATACGGCAAAGATGAGAGTGGAATTATGGGTGAGCATCCCGGCCGCCAGCAACAGGGCAATCGTAAGCGGCTTTTTATATGAGGCCCATTGCTGAGGGCGGTCGGTGGAGGCGGCGATAGCGGTGAAGATGATTCCCAAAATAAAAAGGAGCAGCGGGTTGGCCATCATTTCGCCGCAACTGAGCGCCGAAAACAACACGACAAACAGCATGCTACCGGCGAAGGCCAGTGACCTCCGGGAAATGGTGCCGTTGGCAAAGACAGAAAAGACAAAGAGGGTCCAAATGCCCGCAACCATCGCACTGATGACGCTCATCGCGAGTGCTAAAACCCACCCGGTTTGCGGCAAGAATTCCTGAAACAAGGCAAGGAACAGGGAGAAAAATGGGGGCCAACCCGTGATCGGTTCCCCCAGCATGGTGATGTATTTACCGTGCTCGATTAAATTGACTGAACCCACCCAGTAAAACCACGAATCGGAACTTGCAATGACGCCATGCCGCAGCATCAGGGCGGTCAGGATGAAACTGGCCAGCGAGTTGATGCCGACTAAAAGCAGCTTGGCGTTTCCCGGCGCGGAGGGCTCTTGACTCATCGTTCAGGATCCCTCACGGCGTTTTGATCAGGGTCTTGCTGAGCAAGGTTTCCAAAAAGGGGATGTTGATGAACAAGAGAGCGAGGACGACCAGTGCGAAAACGGCGGAGTAAATCATAAGGAAGCGCTCTTTGTAGAGCTTCTCCGGCTTCTGAACGGCCGAGTCCTTGTCAAAGCTGATGTAGAGATAAAGACAGAACAGGCCACAGAGCAAAGGCATGGCAAGTAGAAGTTCCAAGCGGTATTTAATCAAAAATATGCCGCAGAAAAAGACGGAAGTAAGGGCGTAAAATATCGCCGAGATCAGTAGCGTTTTTTCCGAATAGCTTTTGAATGATTTTCGGTACAAGCCGGCACGTTTCGGGTTGCCGATCATTCGAAATTCGGCGTAGCGTTTTACGGCCATCAAAAATGCTCCGCCCATCCAGTAGCCGATAATAATGCTCACCGGCGGAAGCCAGTCGCTGGTGACGATAAACCAGCCAAGCAAGAGGCGAATGACGTTATTAAAGGATTCCGAGATCACATCAAAAAACGGCACATCCTTCGAACGAAAAGGCTTCACGTTATAAATGATGCCCATGAACAACAGTACGAGTTCGGCGATGACAAAGTAAGGCGACACGAAAAGCGATAAGCCGATGCCACCCAAAGCCAGGCCGATGTATTCGACCGTAACGGTGCCAGCATTCATTCCTCCGGCGACGGCAGGACGAAGCGATTTGGTCGGATGGTATTTGTCAAATTCGGCATCGAGCCATTCGTTGATGACGTAATTGGCGGAAGCGATGAGGCAAGTCGCGATGAATCCAATCACCAGATGACCGATGATCTCCGCATTCAACCGCTCTGAAGTCAGGAGGCAGGCAAAGACGATTCCCGGAAGGATGAACGCATTTTTGATCCAGTGATCGGGTCGGGCGATTTTGACATAATTATTCATGGTCATCCGTAGACAAAGAGACTGCGAGGGAAGGATCGGAGATAAAAAGAGGGATTTTCCAAACACGGAGCGAATCGAGCGAATGAAGTGTCACTTGGCACCCCAGCCAAAAAGAACGACCGGTATCGTGCGAAAAAGTATTTCGATATCGAGCCAGAGTGTCCAGCGATCGATGTACTCAAGATCGAGCCGCACCCAGTCTTTAAAGTCGGTGATTTGATTGCGGCCACGGACCTGCCACAGGCAAGTCAGCCCGGGACGAACGCTCATGCGCCGACGCTGGCTGATGTCGCCAAAATTGGCTGTTTCATACAAAGGGAGGGGGCGCGGTCCGACCAGGCTCATTTCACCCCGCAGGACATTCCAGAGTTGGGGGAGTTCGTCCAGACTGGTGCGCCGTAACCAGCGCCCGAGCGGAGTGACGCGCGGATCGTTTTTGACCTTGAAAACCGGTCCTGTCATTTCGTTCATGCTTTCGAGTTCGGCGCGCGCCTGCTCGGCATTCGTAACCATGCTGCGGAATTTATACATGCGAAAAGGGCGCCCGTGCAACCCACTCCGATTTTGCCAGAAGATGATGGGGCCAGTTGAAGTACATCGAACCAGAATGGCGATGATCAAGATGGGCAGGGAGGTCAGGATTAAAAGAAAGAATGAGCCCACCACGTCGATGATCCGCTTGGCTACCAGTTCCCATGAAATCGTTGGCGTCGTACGGTAAATCAGCAATGGTTGACCGGCAAATTGATCGAACTGCACGCGTGTGAAGAGAGTCTGGATGAAATCAGCGGAAATCCACGCTTCAATACCTTCCGCCTCGCAGGCCAGCAGGGCTTCGCGAATTTGCGGGATGATGTTTTCTTCAAGGCCAAAGACGACGATGTCCACCATTTCGTCGTGGAGAGTTTCGATGAAACTTTCCAACCCGTCCTGCCGGAGATCGAATTCCGCCTTGATCTCAAAATTCCTCCCTGGTTGGGATAAAAATCGTTGCTTCCAAATCTCACGATCCTTCGTCATGCCACATAGGAGGATATATTGGCGTAGGTGCACCCGTGCCCCGCGTTGCCGCAACCAGAGCCGGAATCCAATGGATCGCAGGGTAAGGAGCCCCATCGCGATAAGATAGAAAAGCCCTAGCGCCGTTCGGCTGATTGTTGGCTGCGGGATGCGAAAGATAACCACGCAGGTAAAGATGGCCACGAGAACGAGAAAGAGAGCCCAGGCGACCCGACCGACTGCTTTTACCCAACTGATCGGGGGTTGAGTCTGGTAAAAACCCATGTATTCCAGCGCGAGCGGCCCGAGAGGGAGCGCCAAAGCTATCATCCAGTAGCAATTGGCGAACTGCGGCTCCAATGGAAAATCCCCAAACCAAGTCAGACTGCTCAGTACGTAAAACCGAAAGGCATGAGCCACCCAAAGCGAAATCCCAATCAGCAACGCGTCCGCCAACTGAAGAAATTGTTGATAAAAATTATGCTGACGGGACAACATTGTGGAAGAGTCGCGTTGGTTGCGCTCGGCTCATTACCGCAGACGAGCATGGAATTTATTATTCAAAACGTTTTTTTTCGCCCTGTCCATCGAAACGCTTCAGGACCAAGGGTCTGACGCCCGCATCATTGGCCAGAATTTACGTCGTCCGGCAAACGCAGCAGATACCAGGCCTCAGGGCCTCGGTGCGCTTTCAACAAGATTTGTTTTTCGGAGGCGATGGTCGCCGACCACTTTGCCGCCAGGTCGGCGATCGTCATGTGATACCGATACGTCAAAGCTTCCTGACTGATCACCACAAAGCGTATTCCCCTCGTCTTAACGTCTTCCTCCGAATCCACGGGCGTTACTTCGATGACCTTTCTTGTTCCAAAAGGGCGCCAGAGAGAAGCTTCCGGATCGTCACCGATTTGCAGAAAACCAACGACACGTTCGCTTGGGGGAATGGCCGAAGTTAAGTCCCGGAAGGCATCGAACCGGGTGGAATAAACGCGGTAGACCTGGTTGAATCGGTCGACCAAGGCAGCCGGGACACCGCTTCTCGCCAGAATATCCGATGCGAATTGTACTGAGATTAGCGGACGCGCCGGGCATAGAATGACTAACGGAAGAGCGCTGAGCATCGTGAGCAGGCCGACCCATCGAAAAATTTGGCGCCGTACAACGCGGCCGTCCAGCGGAGCAATGGCCAGAATGCTCCCGATGACGAGCGGATAAAAGGCCGCAATCAACCGCGAGGCCGGCGGAGCGCCCATCTTTGCCGAGTAAGCAAGGAGAGCGACAAGCCCTGCGCCAGTCACCCACAACGCCTGACTTGTCCTCGGCACCACCAAGTCGGAACGTGTCGCGCGAGCTGCTATGCCCCCCACCAAAAACAGGCCGGTAAATAAAATTTCAAACAACCCGATTCCTGCCCCTTCTTCAACTTGCATTTCTCCGGCCCGTAAGTCCAAGCGTGGAAAATCATGAAGCAGCTTCGTCCTGAATGCGGGAGATAATTTGGGCACCCAATCGATGGCTTGGGGCCAAAGAGGCGGCATCAGATTCTCCTTGGCCAGCTGAAGCGTGTTGCCGATAACACCGCTTACCGGGTTACTTAGTTTGAATTTGGTGTTGTTATTCGGATCGCCAGCATAGTCGCCCGTAAAATGCACATTCAACACCGCGGTCGGCAAAAAGGAGACCGCAGCCGCAGCGACAAGAGTGATCGCGATTGGGGCGGTCTCAATCCGCTTAAAAATCGCTTCTCGCCGAAAGAAGAGTGCGATCAACCAGGGCAGGACCAAGGGAAGGCTGGACGCCTTCACGCCCGTCATCAGAGCAATTGAGAGGCAGGAAAGCGCCAGATTTCTTGGGAAGTTTTGCCTCTGAAAAAGATAGTGAAGGGCCGCAAGCAGGTAAATCGTGGCGAAGGAATCGTTGCCGACACTGGCGGCTTGAAGAATATAACAATAACCGCAGGGTAGAACCCACATCCACCACCAGCTGATCCTCTTGCTAATTCCCAAGTGAGAAAACACCGAAAAAATAATTCCGGGCAGCAATAGATAAGGAATAAAATTAATTAAAAAAAAGAGCCGATCCGTATGAAAAAGCGAAAATAACGGAACCATGAGCCACTCAAAGCCAGCCCCGGCAAAGTTAATTCGCTCATTAACTGTAGAAATCCAACTCCAACCGTGGTCCCAAGTCCAATAAAGTACCCGGGGAAATCGATATGTTAAGTAATCATAATTATTCGGGGCATAGCATGCGCCGCCTATAAATACGAGGGCAGTCAGCAATAACCAAATCTTGGGAACCCATAGGCGTGAACGAATTATCCTCGTTATGTCAGTCCGGCCAGGCGTTTGAAAGGCCGCCCGGAAGAAGACTATCACCACAATGAATAGAAGATATGAGACAGCGATCCCTGATGGGTTGAGGCATCTCAAAGCAGACAAACACCAACCTGAAATGGATGACCAGGCAGATAAAGCAATCCACAGCGCTAGCCAGTCAAAAGAAGTGCCCTTTTTTTCCACAGGTCTTACGGCGGCCTTATCCATGTATCGGCTTGCTTGACTCATCTTTCATCGTGATCGTTGCTGCTGTAAAATCATAAGTCAAAGCGATTTCATCGGCGTATCTGAATTTTCGCCCGTCAGGCCCCGGAAAATGAAAGGATGGAAATTTAATGTCATAAAGAAAACTTTAAAGTTTCGCGTTGAGATCGTCGGGCGAAGCAACGCCCAAGAGATAAATTATCGTTAAGAGACTGCGGCGTGCAGGCACTTCCTCAAGATACTGCGGACTAGAAAGCCAATAGGAACAGTGCCTTCCAAAGAAATTCTGAATTAATAAATTGCATTCAAGATAATTCCTAGTCATGAGACTCACGCCAATGGATTTCGGGCCGGACTAATATCTGGTCTGATAACCGTAGTTGGCTCCACCTATTCGGCTAAATTCATGTGCTTCCTTGCGCTCGGAAGCAACCGGTACTTTGGTGGTATTTTCCAAATCCAATAACTGCGAAATGACAATCCCGTAAAGACAAAGGTCAATGAATGTTGCCTGGAAATCCCCGAAGACTGTGAAAAAACTGATCATCATCGGCAGAATGTTACCCATCAACCAGACATAAACTGGAAAGAGCGGAGATCGTTTGTTTGCCTTGGGACCGAGAATATATCGCCAAAGCAAGGATATTTCGCTCCATCCGAGGGCAAGAAAAGCGGCACCCCCGATGACACCGACCGCGTCATAGACACTTATCCACCCCGTATGGAATAGTTTGCCTACGATGAATGTTTGGGCCTGCAGATAGGCATTTTGTTCACCGCCCCCCTTCCTCTTAAGTTCTTCGCTAAGTGCATTAAAGTCATTTGTATTGATTTCGAAACCATTTCCGATCCACGGACTCTTATCAAGATAGTCCGATATATATACATCTTGAATATTCTTTCTAAAATCATTGGATGATTTGGCGCTTTCGATCGCATCCGGGTCCCAATCTCCAGGCAAAAACGACAACGATCTTTGAGCGATCAGGGGAAGCTTACTTGTGGGCAAATCGATAAGATTGTTGGTCGAAGCAAAGATTACTAACACTGCTCCCATTAAAGCAATCACAGGCACTGCAATAGAACGCCACGAGTAGTGGCACCAACTGACAACCATCACCATCGAAATAAATCCAAAAAGAACGTTACGGTAACCGCTGGAAACAGCAGCTATTGCGCATAGTATTGAGAGACCGGCGACCCACCACCGCTCCGGTCGCACCCAGGTGCCGATTGGATAATAGGCCAGTAAATATAATTCCAGTGCTCCACCGATTGAAGCAAAGGCTCCAAAACGGCGTATTCCGCCCTCGGTTGCGCCCGCGACCGCATTTGCATCGAAAAAGGCATCGACATTGACATTGGATGTAGCGCCGTAGACATAGGGTGCCAGCCCCGGGTAATAAGTGGTAAGAAAGAACGGTATGCTGGAAATAGCTGTTAATACCAAGCAATAGAGTGGCAACCGGCTAAGAACATGAATAGAAGGGTGGTTTACGTTGATCCCACAAAAATAGGCAAAAACTGCCAGATAGATGAGAAGGGCAACGCGGGCTCCTTCAGTGGAGGTCCCAAGAGATCCAAGGCTTAAGCTATGAGTATGATAAAGGCATATTCCAGTAATTATCAAAATAGGCCACAGGAGCTTCGGCTTACCTAGTTTGATACGCTTTTGTCTAATGAGGACATAGCCTGTGATATAGTAAAGAATGAGCAGGATGCAGGCAATATTTGCGGCATTCAGCATGTTGAATGGCGCAGGTAAAAAATTTAAATTGCCGGCTATACTCGTACCGACCAGGGGGCAAATACAAAGCACGTCCTTTAGTACGAAGAACGCCACGCTAAGCCCAAGCAGACTGCCAAAAAACAGCGCAGGCGCATAATCATAGCCTAGCATCGAAGAAATGACGAACGGCACGAGAATAAGTGTCGCACCGATGATGATCCCGTTGATGATTGTTCGTTCAGTAATCATGGGGTATGGAGCCTATCATACATCCTAGACGATTCGTTATCTTAAGCGAGGTTTCTCGCTGTCGCGTTGACATGCATTTTGAAGGTAGACTTGCACAACTTGCTTTTTAAAGATAGACTATTTTGGGATGTTGTTCTGCTCAATACATGGACGTATTATAGCTTACGCTGGGTTGTGACTCTCTTTTAACTAATAGTGCTCAGTGTCAAAATTTCTCGGCGGGTTGCATCGGATGGATCGCAACCTGCGGAATCGTCCTGGCAATCAATACCGCTATAGCGCAGTCGGTCGCCGCTGCTGATTGGCCGATAAGGCGCTTTTTAGCGCGATCGGTGCCTCAAAACTTTCTCCGACGATTCACGCGCTCTAGGTATTCTTCTACCCGATTTGGACATGGCTTCCGACAATGTTATTGGAGCGCAAAAAAGGTTTGAGCGCCTGGCTATCAATCCTTCCGGCGCGGACGCCCGCAGTTCGATCCGCTTGACCGCCAAAATTAGCCAGGCACGAGCTTTCATTAACCAGCCTGATTACGAGGCGGCGGAGGATGCGCTAAACGAAGTAGCTTGGCAGTCACCGATTACACGTGGTGACAAATCGGGGCACGCCGCTATTTCAAGCTTGCGTAAGATGGATAACTTCTGAATTTCACGATTACTGCTAAGGTCTAGGCACGTCGCGGGTCAAGTGAGGATCACCGAGCAGGTGGCCTTGGCCGCTTCGTTACGCAGTTATATGGCATTTTGAAGGCAGCCTTGCGGATGTTTGACGGAAGGGACTATGCTTCGTGCTTTCTCATGAGAATCATGTTGAGCGGAGGGACTGGTTTTTTTGGAAGCATTCTCAAAACCTGTCTTCAGGAAGCGGGCCACGACTGCGTCAACTTGGATCGGTTGAAGGACCCGGTTGATGAAGCCGCCGGAAAAATGGCCACGGTCGACTTGCGCGATGCCCAAGCCGTCGAGGCGGCGTTTCAGAAGTTCGGCCCCTTTGATGCGGTTTGTCATGTTGCGGCCGAGCTTGCGCACGAAGCGCAGGATAAACAGGGACTCTGGAATTCAAACGTGGAAGGCACGCGACATGTCGCCGAAGCATGCGTACGCCATGGCGTCAAGAAGTTGATCTTTACCTCGACCAATTGCCTCTGGGGCAAACCCCTCAACCGACCGGTTTCTGAAAATGATGTCCCGTGCCCCGTGGAAATTTACGGCAGGTCGAAACTCGCCGCCGAGCAAGTGCTATCAAAATATCGGACTTCCCTTGATGTCATCATCTTTCGAAGCCCAACCATCATTGCGCCGGGTCGGGTCGGGCTGCTCGGTATTCTTTTTGATTTTTTTCTCGAAGGAAGGCGCGTGCCGGTAGTCGGACGAAAAAACCAGCCTTATCAATTTATTTATGCCGGTGATTACGCGGCGGCGATTCTACTGGCCCTGAACCATCACGGGTCCGACGTTTTCCATGTCGGCAGCCATGATCCAGTTTCGTTGGAACAGGCCTATCGCTACGTTATCCAACAGGCTGGATCTTCCTCGAAAATCTATCATCTTCCGGAATTTCCCACGCTGCCTCTTATGCGACTTTTTCACAGCCTGGGATTATCCCCGCTGGGGCCTTACCAATATGGCATGATCGCAGAAGAGTTTGTATTCGACACGCACCATGTCGAAAAGACGCTCGGCTGGCATCCAACCAAAACGAACGGTGAAATTCTTTATGCCGCCTACGACTTTTACGTTAAGCATAAGCGGCAACTTGAAGAGACCGCAGACTCCCTCCCTGCCCATCGCCGCAAAAGCCGTATGGGAATTATTCGCTTGTTGAAATGGATTTCGTAGGGGTCGACTGCATCCACGCTTGCAACCGCCAGCTCAGGTAACCCGTGACAACGGCAATAAGCAGGTAATCGTAGGGCAGACGATAGCGAATTCGGGTAAAAAAAATGGCGGACGTGAACGCACTGAGGACATAGACGATGAGAAATAATTTTTCGCGAGGAACGAGCGGAAAGTGCTTGATGTCGGTCAAACGCCACCCAAGCAGGCCCACGAGAAAAAGATAACTGACTGCCATCATAACCTGTTTCCAGGCAGAAACCTCCTCCCGGCTGACCGGAGCGTAGACGTTCATTACGTTGAAGAAGTTGAGGACTTTCTCAAGATAAAGAACCAGGGCACGACCGGGATGCTGCCTGATCCATTGGAGAGCCATCTTCCGATAAAAATCATCGCTCTGAAATTCATCCAGGCCAAGCCTTGCCGCCTCCTGACTGTAACGATCGGCGCCGCCATTGCCGACGCCTTCGAAAGCAGTGGCATGATCATTACTCCCGATCAGCAGGTTGATGCCTGAGTTGGAGGCAACAGGAACAAATCGATGAAATAGAACCGCATTTCGGCATGTCCAGCCGCCTACAACCAAAAAGGCGGCAAGAATGATCAGCAGGGCGTCTCGGGCCCGAACGATCCTAAGGAGAAAGGCCGTGGCCAGCACGATCACGATCGTGAAAAGAAATGTCGGCACTGTGAGAATCAATCCTCCGAAAGCAACTCCGGCAACCACATTATGGATCAGACCTCGCGACGTCTTCAGAGTAAACACAAGTGCAAGGACGAAAAGGAAGCCGGCCATAATTTGCGGGTAAAGAGTTCCACAGGTGTAAAAAAGTAATGGATAACAGGCGGCCAAACCGGTGGCGATTAAAAGGCCCGCGAAGATTTTTTTATCGGAATAGAGCCGGGAAATCAGAAGTACCGTAACTCCGAGCAACAGAAACTGCGCGACGCGCATGCTGAAGATATTGCCGCCCATAGCTCGAACGACCGAGAGAAAAAAGATATAACCCGGAGGACGCGACGCGGTCAGGTGGGCGCCGTCCAACGAGTAACCGGCACCGTGAAGCAGGTTATAACTCAACTTCAGGTAGTCGTTCTCGTCAATGAACCGCGCAGTTGGAGATAGAAACGCGCTATAAGTCGCCCCGGCAATCAGGTAAACCAGCAACAACACTATTCCCGTCAGGTGAAGCGTTCGCGCTGAAGATTCCCGAGAGAATTTTTTGGTCTGGGAAAGATCTCGTAAACTCATGGAAACTAAACGTAGCGCCGCCGAACCGCAAAATGGGCCCAGCAGGATTCGAACCTGCAACCAAGGCATTATGAGTGCCCTGCTCTAACCATTGAGCTATAGGCCCGTAGTCCACACGCTATCAATGAAACGAATTTGCGTCCAGAAGCTATCCCGATTGTCCGACTTAAACCAGCAGCGAAGCTTTGCTCACTTTTTGACGCATCGCAAAAAAATCGATTAATGCCTCGCGAATCTGGATCGGATAAAGCATGCGTCGATTGGACGGTCGCGCAACGAGTTTAGCCACGGTCAAATACCGCTGACCGCCGGATTGGGAGTCGTACGAGTTGAGCGCAATCCGATAAACTGGTTTGATCGGAAGCGGCGAACCATCGGCCGCACGCAGATCGTCGACCTGAAACAAACTTCCGACCTTGGAACCGATGACGCGGACGCCCATGAGATTTCGGGATTCACGTGCTGACATAAAATCCTGCGCCAAAGCGAGGAAGTCGTCGCGCGCCAGTTCGATGGTCACGATTTGGTTTTCGTAGGGAAGGATGTCCCACGCATCCGCGACCGTTTTCATTCCCGGCGCGAGCGGCTGCTTGTCATCGAAAAGCCCGTGAACCACCGCATCGATCTCCACGCCTATCTTTCGCAACGCCGCGAGAATGGCGCTGCCGATCAGCCGTTCCACCTCGCTCGGCTGGCCGGGAGTTGTGGTCACCTTGAACGGCTCGGTCAACTCTCCTATTGTTTGCGCCAGTAATTGGTTTGCGGCATCCAGTTCAACTTGAGCTACTGAAAGGACTAGCGGATCGAGCGCGATTTTTTGATTCATCTGGACGGTGACCGCTTCGCGTCGAAGCAGGCGGCGCGTAGTGCGATCAAAAGTCAGATCGACCTTCCCGGCATAAATGCCGTAATGATCGGCCTGGGTGTAGAGGACATTATTAATCACTTCGCTGGAATGATTTTGATGAGTGTGGCCGCCGAGAAACGCCACAAGCTGCGGAAATTCACGGGTGAGCGCTCCAACCCGATTGGCGTAATCGTCCCGACGGGTAAGGCCCATGTGACCCGCGAGCAGAATGGCATCCGGCCCATGGGCGCTGACCTCAAGCAAAAGTGCGCGCAATGCTTCGACTGGGTCGAGCACCTCAAAGCCGGTGAGGTTTTCCGGAGGAAGCCAGCTCGAAAGAGCCGGAGTGGTCAACGCGATGACGGCCACGCGGAAGCCGGCCACGTCTTTGATTAAATAAGGCCGAAGCTTCGCGAGCGGACCGGCCGATTCGTCCAGCTGCTCGACCGCTTTTCCTGAAACCATCGCATTGCCCGAAAGCACCGGCATGGCGGAAATCCCCACGCAGTCAGCGAGCGCTTCCATCCCCCAGTCGAATTCGTGGTTGCCGATCACCCAGCCGTCGTAGGCGAGCGCGTTCAGGCAACGAATCATGGTCGCGCCGCGCGTGCGCAGGCCGAACTCCGTCCCTTGGTAGACGTCGCCGATATCGAGCAGGATCGAGTTTGGATTCGCGCGCTGCCATTGTCGGATTTGCGTTGCGCAACGGGCAAGTCCGCCCAAATCGGGAGTATCGTTGTAGTCGACCGTCGGCAGAATGTGACCGTGCAAATCGGTGGTGTGAAGAATGGAAATCGTGACGAAGTCGCCCTCGTTCGCCCAAAGAACCTCAGGCAACGCGGTGATCAGCGTACCCTGCCCGAGCATTCGCAGGAACCGTCGCCGTCCCACCGCAGGCACGTGGATATTCACAGCGCTGAGGCTAGGCTTGCTCTTTTGCCAACTAAACGAAAAAGTGAGAGAGTTAGATTAACAAAGGAAAAATAATGTCAAATGCTCCCGGTCCCGGCTCGACGGGCAATGTGCTCGCCGCAGTTTGCAGTTTCTTCATTCCCGGCCTTGGCCAACTCGTGCAGGGTCGCATCTTCATGGCACTGATTCAATTCGTGCTGGCCGGCATTCTCTGGTTCTTTCTTCTCGGCTGGATCATCCATATCTGGTCGGTGATCGACGCTGCGCTTTACCGCGGCTAAATCTCCGATGCGCCCTTTGGAAATCTGCGCGGCCCCCGCTCAATGGCGTGCCTTGAAGCCGCACTATTTGCAGACTTCGGCGTGCGCGGTAATCGACGTCATCCGCGCAACCTCAACCATTGTGACTGCTCTCGCTCAAGGAGCTTGGGGCATTCAACCCGTGGCGTACGTAGACGACGCCTTTGCGCTAAAGGCGCTGGACCCCGAGGTCATCCTCGCAGGCGAACGCGGCGGTCAGGCGCTGCCCGGGTTCGACCTGGGAAATTCCCCGGAAGATTTTACGACCGAGTGCGTGCAGGGCCGGCGCATCATCCTCACGACAACAAACGGCACCCAAGCGCTGGCCGCCTGTACGGGCGCACGACTGGTGGTCACCGCGAGCCTGCTGAATCTCGCAGCGGTCGCGACGCGATTACTTGAAGTTGGACCGCCGTGGATCATTGTCTGCGCAGGCTGCGACGGCGAGTTCGGCGTCGATGATGCCCTCGTCGCCGGCGCCTTGGCGGAGGCCTTGGATCAGGACCATGCATTCATCTCGCTTTATCGATCCGTACGAAGAGATCTGACCGCAACCTTGCTCGGCAGTTCTGCGGGGCGTGAATTACAAAAGGTGGGCCTGGAAAAGGATGTTCCTTTTTGCGCGAAGCTGAATTTGTTTCCGATCGTGCCGACCTTGGACGGCGACGGCGTGCTTCGTGGATAACGCACGGCCCTGATTACCTAATGGTTCGCGACGAGGCTGGATGCGGAAGAATTTACAGGCACGACCGGTTGACCATCGACGACCTTGGCGCCGCTAAGCTTGGCCGTTTCGTCAAACCACTTCTTATAATCGGCCTCGTTATCGACGACGAGCGTGGCCTTCATCAGCGAATGGTTATTGCCACAGAGTTGAGCGCAGACGACCTCATATGTGCCGGTTTTGATCGGGACAAACCACATCGGAATGACCGCACCGGGAATTGCATCCTGGGCCACACGCATATTGGGAATGCAAAAATCATGGATGACGTCCTTCGACATCAC
Source organism: uncultured Verrucomicrobiae bacterium (assembly GCA_963812985.1). Lineage (GTDB taxonomy): Bacteria > Verrucomicrobiota > Verrucomicrobiia > Methylacidiphilales > UBA1321 > JABDGH01. The sequence continues at coordinate 82,201 of CAWEXI010000003.1, read as the reverse complement.
GTCGATGATGCACGGCCTATTAACGGGAAGATGCATTTCGTTAATGGCGGTCAAATCATCGGCTGCATCCGGGTCATTGCGGTCCAGCCCCAGTTGATTAGATGTGCTGACAAGGTGGATGTCTCGGTGACCGAATTTGCCGTCGGGTCCGCTGTATTGAAAATTCCAGAGGAACTGCTGGCCGACCGCGCGGAGATGGGTGACCTCGGGACCCTTGGGCCATTGATCGACGCGGTTGGCCCAGATTGGCGCGGCGAAAGCCATCAACAAAACGACTTCCAACACAAGCACGCCGCCCTCGAGCTTGGTGGGCAGGTGACTCGTCGTGCCGACATAGTTCGCCTTCGGATTTTTCTTCGCCTGGAAACGCCAGAGCGTGTAGGCGTAAAAAGATCCCCAGCCCACGAAGAGCACGGCCATGAACCAGTGCAGCATCTCGAGCATGCTATCGATGGCGTAACCGTGAAGGGAGGCGTTCGGAGCAATTCCCAACGACTCCATGAGAAGGGCAAAAGTCATGGAATTAAACGTCAGAGCCTTCCGACTTTCTTTCGCCTTCGTCTTCCTGCAACAGTTCACTGTAATCCGGCAGCGGATGCCTGGCGCGATAGGCGAGATGCCAGCCAAAGGAAGCGACCGCGCCGAGCATGGCGAACATGATGACGACCATCGCAAAAATCCCCACTGCGGCGGCGTTGCCCATCTTGCTGCCGGTCGTGTCGCCATAGCAGGCCGCGCACGCCAGGGCGCTCGAATTCGAAATCAGCACAAGGACAGCCGTCAACAACACCAACGGCATGCCACGGGAAAAAAATGTTTTCATAGTTTTAGCTGATGATGAGTTTCTTGGTCTTTTTAAGGAAATGGATTTCGTATGCGACGAGACCGATCGCCGCAAAAATGGATCCGATTCCCGCGATCCGATACCCCATTCCAGTCGCACTCGGATCCGTGAAGCAATACCAGGCGAAGATCAGCGCAATGCTGATCCCGGCGAAGATGATGACTTGATGGACGAACTTAAGGGACATGGTTGGTGGATTGCGTGGGCTGAGTTTCGTAGTGGTCCGGAATGCGAATGGGGTCGCCGACGTATCCCGGCCTGACTTCGGAGTCCCAAAGGGAAAGCCAGATCATTCCGGCCAAAAAGATCGCACAAAAAAAGAAGGTCCTGGTGACGAAACTAAACGACTTGAACAAAGTGGCCATAAAGTAGGCGATGAGACCGCAGCGCAAGGTCGCGGTAAACAGGACAAAAAAGAAATTCCAGCCGGGGCCGAAATTGATGCTGAAAGTAATCACCGTCAGCAGTACGACCGAGAAAAAACAGACGAAGAATTTCCAGTTCTCGTGGAAGTGCTCCCAGGCATGCCTCACTTCGGTCGCCTGGTCATGCTCTTCCGGTTCCTGGTGCTCTTCATGGTGCTGCAGGTCCCTGGCCGGATCATGCACCAGGGTGGTCACGACAGGATTTTCGGCGTGGCTTTCAGCGCTCATAGTCAAAAATAATGCAGGTTAAGGTGGAATGCAAAACGTCAGGTGAGATAGAGAATCGGGAAAACGGTGATCCAAACCAAGTCCACGAAATGCCAGAAAATTCCGGTCACTTCGATGCGGTTGGAGAGTTGTTCCGGGTTGCGTTTATAGAGTCGCGACCCGATGGTCAGAAAATAGGTCATGACGACCACGCCGCCGATGATGTGAAGGGCGTGGAGACCCGTGACGAGAAAGTAGATGGCGTAATAAGTACCGTACGCCGGAAGCAGGCGGCCGTAGCGATCAATATCCGCGAGCGCAAGAGTCAGAGTCGGTTCCTCTCCGCTGGCATCTTTTTCTCCGGCCCTTTCGTCGCCAGCCGTTGCCGTCTTGTTATCGCCGACCAGATTGATCACGTAGGACGGCTTCGGGTCCGGCATGAAGGTGATCGTATCCGCGGTTTGGGCGTGAAAGTGTCCGCGGACTTCATACGCGTGCTGTGACGGAACCGCGGTGTAAAGCGCGCCCATTTTATCGAGCGCCGGCTGGTATTGCGCGAACTTGTCTTCCTTGATGAAGAAGCCGAAGTGAATGTACTTGTCGTGATATTCCTTGCCCTTGATGCAAAGAAAAAGGAGTCCGCAGGCAATCGTCAGCGCCAGGGCAATGCGATAATGTTTAAAATTGCGTTCCTTGAGCGCGACCCACGCCCACACCATCGTGATACTGGATGTGATCAGAATGCAGGTGTTCGCGAAGCCAAGCGGAACGCTTTGAATATGGTCCGGCCAAGTGCCGTCCTCCGCGCCCAGACGGACGAAAAGATAGGCGGTGAAGATCGCGCCAAAAAGCATGACCTCCGACGCGAGAAAAAGCCAAATGCCAAGCTTGCCGTTGTAGAGGCCCGTATCAGGACGCGCCGTTAAAGTATAAGGAATTTCCATGAAATGAATATCAGGTAAGAGGCGGGAATCCGATGGACCGTTCCTCCTCCGGAGGCGTGCCGGAAATTTTAACCGGCGGGGCCGACGTGGGCGGTTCCGATTGGGGTGTGAAATCGGTCGGATGGCCGGGCACGCTATACTCGTAGGGCCCGCGATAGGCGACGACCGGGCCGATGAAATTCCCGTGGGGCGGCGGCGACGGCGCGGACCATTCGAGCGTGGTCGCCTCCCACGGATTGTCCGAGACCTTGCGGCCATATTTCCAGCTGAAGCAAAAATTGATGATGAACGGAATCTGCGCCAGACCCATCAGCCAGGCCGATTCGGAGATAAACACATTCCAGTGCAGCACATTCTTATTCAAAAGCTCGTAGGTCGCGCCGCCGTCGTACATGCGGCGGTGCATGCCCGCCATGCCCTGCAGGAACATGGGGAAAAACGTGCAGTTCATCAGGACCATGGTCGGCCAGAAATGGACCTTGTTCCAAAACTCGCTCATCATCCGGCCGGTGGCCTTCGGATACCAGTAATGAACGCCGGCAAAGAGGGCGAAGATGGTGCCCGGCGCAATGACATAATGGAAGTGAGCGATGATGTAATAGGAGTCGTGCAGGAAAGTATCGGGCGCGTTAAATGCGAGCGGAATGCCGGTCAACCCGCCGATACCAAAGAGCGGCAGGAAGGCGGTCGCCCAAAGCATCGGGGACGTGAAGCGAATGGCGCCACCCCAAAGCGAAATGATCAGGGAGCTCAAAATCAGGATGGTCGGCACCGAGATGATGATCGTGGTCAGCTGGAAGAACGAGCTGACCGCGGTGCCCATTCCAGTGAGGTACATGTGGTGCGCCCAGACGATCATCGAAAGAAAGCCGAGCACGAGCAGCCCATAGACCATTTGGTTATAACCCCAGAGCGGCTTGCGCGCATTGTTGGCGACCACCTCGGCGATAATGCCGAGGCCTGGAAGGACCAACACGTAAACTTCCGGATGGCCCAGGAACCAAAAAAGATGCTGCCAGAGAAGCGGTGTGCCTCCCCCGGTATAATGGGAAGGAGTTCCGCCGATAACGAGACCGGCCGGGCTGAAAAGACTCGATCCGGCCAGGCGATCCATCAACTGCATGAAGGCGGCGGCCTCGAGCGGAGGAAACGCGAGGAGAAGCAGGAAGGCCGTGACAAACTGGGTCCAGACGAAGAACGGCATCCGCATCCAACCCATGCCCTTGGCGCGAAGCTGGACGATGGTCGTAATGAAATTGACGCTGCTCAAAAGCGACGAGGTGATGTTGAAGGCCATCGCGATGATCCAGACTGACTGGCCGGTGAGCGATAGGGGCCACTTCTCGCTATGCCATCTGACAAAACTTTGGCTCATATGGCTCGCCTGAAAGGCATGAGGCTCAGCTGTCGTAAACCAAAGCGGGAAGCCGATATGAATTGGCTGCGACAATAAATTGAAGAAGGTGACCTTAAAATCACCCGCCGTTAAAAAGTAGGTCAACAACGGCTGATCCGAGATCGTCGCCAGCGGTGTATAGGAGGTCCAACCCGACTTGGCCGCGCCGCCCGGAACGAGGAAGCTGCCGAACATCAAAACGGCGCTGAGAAAGAAAAGAATGACGCTGCCCATATTCAGGCGGGGAAAGGCCATATCGACCGTCCCGATTTGCAGCGGCATGACGTAATTGCCGAAAGCGGCGAAGGCGACCGGCACGATCCCGAAGAAGACCATGATGGTGCCGTGCATCGCGCCGAGCGTGTTGTAAAAGTCGGGCGTCATCACGCCGCCGGGCATCTGGTCCTTGCCGAAAAGCCATTGGAAAAAAGGTGGATGGAGCGGGTCGGCCGGAACCGGGACCGGGATTTCCGGCGCGCTGGCCATCAGACCAAGGTGATAAAGAATTTGATGCACCTGATACCAGATGTGTTGGCTGGCGTTTATCCACGTCAGCGGTTCCCGGGGAAAGGCGATCTGCCAGCGCATCAGGAGCATCAAGCAAAAGCCGAAGAAGAGAAACGCAAGGCCGCCCCAGAGATACTGGATGCCGATAACCTTGTGATCGGTGGAGAAAATGTAACTGCGCCAAAAGCCGAGCTCGTGGTGCTCATGCCCGTGATCATCATGGGCCGCGTGGTCGTGAGAAGAGGCGGCGTGGGCCGGTGCGGCGGGAGCTGCGGAGCTTGGTGGCAAATCGTCCATAAAGGGATTACTACTGGGCGTTATGATTACACATTTTTTTCGCGGTGCGCAAAGGTTTCTCCTCGAATCCGAAAGTATTAGTTGTCCTGCGTCGCACCTCAAGTTTTGTCACGCCGTTCCTAAAACGATTTCGCGCCATCAAACTGAAAAGCAACCGTCCCTACACCATTTTTCACGTGGATGGTTTGCTCCAGCGTTTGCGCGAAACGAGGATGCCACGCCTCGATTTTGTAGTCGCCATCGGCCAGTTCGGCGCTTGAACGCAGCTTGAACGTGCCATCAAGCCCGGTCACGCCAAAAACCGGATCCTTAAGCACCATGACCCAGCATTGCATCCAGGCGTGGACGTCGCATTGCAGGGTGTAGATGCCGGGGTCGTCGAACTCCTTTTCATCGGTCTGCCCCTGAGTCCCTTGCCCGAAATTGAACACGTCGGTGCCGGGAGGCGTGCCGGGACCATCATAGGTCTTGGCGCGGATATTGTGAAGCGTGGGGTCGGCGTTGGTAATCTTGAAGTTGACTCCCGCTCGAACGGCAACGACGTGGGGAACGTAGCGGCAGCCAAGTTGTTTTATTTCGACCTCGCCGGGAACTTGCGTTGCGTTCGCTGTTACCATAAGGGCATTGAACTTCGGATCAACAATCCAAACGATGACATCGCCTAGTTCGCCTTTTGGGCCAACCTTCCAGTTTTCGGTGCGGCGGATCGGACTCTCCCCACAACCGTTGGCTTGGGCAACGAAGGTCTCGTCCTGACTATTGGGTTTCCCGACGAGAGTGACCGTGCCAGTGACGTCGGCGTGAACGAATCCGGCACCTACAAAAAGAGCCAGCGACATCCGGAGAAAATTCATGGCTAAAAGTCAGGCGGAACTGATCCTTCGACAAGCTCAGGATGACGGAAATGAGTCCGCCAGTTGACCATCTGAAATCACTTCTTATCGGACGGATCAGGGCCGTTCGGTGCGATCTTAAGCAGGTCCGCCTCGGAATAGGGCGTGGCCAAATGCGCCGCAAACTTCGTGCGCGCCGCGGCGACTTCCTCCGGCTTGACCGCGTTGGCGGTATTGCCCCACGAGGCGCGGATATAGGTCATGATGTCGGCCAGCTTTTCGTCCGTAAAATTGCCGGCCCAACCGGGCATGACCTGCGTTCCAAAAGAAGCGCCCTTGACCGTGATCGGTCCTGAAATGCCGGCCAGCATGATCGCCGCCAGCCGTTCCTTGGAACCCACAACATATTCGGAACCGCCCAAGGGAGGATATGAGCCGGGCGCGCCGTCGCCACTGGACTGGTGACAATTGGCGCAGTTGCCGTTGTAAAGTTTCTTGCCTGTGTCGAGTGGCGTGGCCGCAACTTCCGTCGTCGACTGCGATGCGCTGGCGAGAGCGGGACCTCCCGCGCCCTGGTCGAGCAGCCCGCGTCCGAAAATGGCAAAGCCGGTGAACGAAGCACCGACCAGAAAAAGCGCGAAGCCGCAAAGAAGGTAAAGCCAGATTGGGAGCGATTCGCTCTCGGTTGAAAGCGGCGGAACGTCCGGCGTCTCGACGAAATCGGGCGCGTTCGGCCGAATGGCGTCCTCGCCGGTGGGCGGTGGCGGAGATTCGACGTGGGGATTCTGTTTGCTCATGGTCTAACTGTTGGGAGAAGGCGGAACATAGGGAATGCCGGCTTCATCCGGTTTCAGGTGATAGTCCTTCTTGAGCGAAAGCAGGTAAGCCACGAGCGATCGGGCTGCGGGGGTGGGCACAATTTCATAACCGGCGGGAGGAGCATCGGCGTCAGTCAGAGCGAGCGCGTCCTGCGACGGCTGCCCGCTGATCTTCCGCGTAACGAACAGGAACCGGTAGGCGGGCATGCTGGTGTGCGCGTCCCGGATGTAGGGATCGTAAAGGTAATTGTAGAGTCCGGCAGCGGTGGGAAAACGCTGGGCGACGTTGCTGAGGTCGGCGCCATTTCGGCTGGTACCGAGAAACACCTGGCCCTGCCAGATGTAGTCGCGCGGATAGGTGCGCCGTGTGACGTCTTTGCCATCATCATCCTTGGCCGTGCCCCAGCCGCGAATAATATCGGCTCCGGAAGATGCCGGCCGGACCTGCTGGGTGTGGCAATAGACACAGCCGTTGGCGGCATAAATTTGTTCACCTTGATGGGCCGCGCCCGGAGAATCCCACGGCGTGATATCGGTACTCCCCTCCTCCTGAATGGGAGGCAAATGACCGAGTTCGATCCACGGGAAAACAACCAGCCCGAACCAGGTGAAAAGAAACGCGATGCCGAGAAGGATCACGAACGTGCGGGGATTTGAAATGATATTCATGCCGCCACCTCCTTCGCGATTTCGGCGGGCGCGTCCGGCTCATAGGGCTCCAGCAAGATCTCAGCGGTGAGCGGGTTGCCGCGGACACGAAGCCGCAACCAGTCGATGATCATCCAGCCGAGATGAATGGCAAAGACACCGTTGCCAATGGCGATCAGGCTGATGCACATGGTGGCCGCGATGTAGAAGGAGATCGAGGTGTCCGCGGCGGTGAGGATGGTGACCGCAGGGTCCGGATTTTCCAGCACGGTGCCCTGCATGAAGCCGCCAAATCCGAGCATGGCAATGACCAGCAGGATTCCATAAACGCTGAGGTAATAATGAATGCGGACAAAGAGGGAGGACCGCCAGCCGAAGTCGAGCAGGCGCGGCACGATGTAATAGATCGCGCCAAAGACCACAAAGCTGAAAAAGCCGTAGACCCAGAGGAGCTGGTTGCATTCGCGAAACATGGTGAAGCGGAGCATGTCGTTGGCGCCACGAATCGAAAGGATTTCCTCGGAGAGTCCGGTCACGACGAACAGGATCGCGGCCAAGACCAGGAACGGAAAGACTACGCCGCCGTGATGGCCGTGCTTGTCCTCCGCAACCCAGACGGTGGACACCAGATTCATGCCGATGATGGCGACCGGAATGAAAATCAGTCCGCTGAGGATCAGGCCGACACTGACCGTCTCGGCGGGGAACGGTCCGCCGACGAGATCGTGCACTGCCGTCCAGGGCGCAAAGATGATCCAAGTCCAGAAGGCGATTTTGGTTTTGGGACCGAACCGGATGCTGATGCCGGAAATCTTGGGAATGAGATAATAGAGCAGCCCCAATCCGAGCGGTGCCAGCCACAGCGTGTAAATGCCGTGGATGTACCAGGCATCGATTACCTCCTGAATAACGCCGGATCCCGGCAGCGGATGGCCCGTGCCCAACAGGATGCTACCCGCGCCAAAGAGCCAGGGAAAAGCAAAGAGTGCGGACAGTACCCAGGCTTGGGTGATGTGGTCGTGACCCGAACGGCGACCGAGATAGGTCGCGACCGCCCAGATGCCGATCAGCACGTAGGACAGCCAGAGCGTCCCCGAAGCGAAGGCGGGGAACTCGAGTAGCTCCACGCTCGAGGTATGGCCCAACAAAATGCCAGTCAGCCCGGCGGCGACACCGAGATTCCAGAAGATGATGCCTGTCATCAGCACGGCAGGTGAAAACGCCGGAGCGCGGCTCGTCCGGGCGAGCAGCCAGATGGCCATGCCGAACCCCGCCGTGCTCGCCCAGCCATAGACCAGTGCGTCGATCGCGGCGGGCCAGACGTGGCCGTAGGTGAACATGCTGAAGTTATTCGAGAGATCGACGAACCAGCCGAGGATCGGAAATGCATCCTGCGGATGACCCAGCGAAGAGGCATAGACCAGGAGGAACGTGCCCACAACCATCCAGTGCACTGCGGTCAGAAAACAGACCATCACCGGCCAGCGCACGGAGGCGTCGACCGCGGCAAGTTCAGGGTCGGTCGAGACAAATCCCCTTGGGGCGACGGAAGTGGGAAAGTAAGAGCCCATATTACTTGTTGGATGGAGTTGGCTTGGTTGCGGGCGTCGGATTGGCTGGCGTGGCATTCGTCGCATTTGTAGCCGGGGCAGCGGGAGCAGGAGCAGCGCGTGGAATCTCCGCGCCTATCGCTGCCGGCTGGGCTTTCAGCGTTTCAATTTCCCGGGTCATGGCTTCCTCGATCGGGATGCGAACGGTGCCTTTGCCCTGGTCGATCCAGGCCGTGCCGGTCAGCAGTGCGTTCTCGTCGTGCCGGACTTGGGCTAGCGTCGTATAACGGGCCTCGGCACGTTGCTGATCGAAGTCGTCCGGGTAGTCGCGGGCCATGCGTCGTGAGTAGCCCGCAATGGCCACGAAAAGGACAAAGGCCGCCAGCGTCCAGACGAGCCAGATGATCTTGAGGCGGGGTTGGTAAGTGGAGTCGTCAGTCATGGCTAGTTAGTGATGATCAGGCATTCGACCAAACGCGGATCGCGGCTTGGGAACAGGGATGCGGTCGCGGCGATCCGGACGTACGCAAAGGCGAGAATCGAGCCGACGGTAAAGAACGCGACGAAGTCCTGCCAACTCGGCAGCAAGGTCTTGATGTGGGCGTAGGGCATGATGAACCAGTAAAGCTCGACGCCGTGCATGAATAAAATCCAAACCGAGATGAAGGCGAGCGCGCGCAGGCTTTTTTTCGTGTCCTGCGCCAGCAGATAGACCACCGGGAAGAGGAATTTACCCGCCGCAAGGAAACCGGTGAGGTAGACCCAGTCGCCGCGATTATGGTCGTTGTAAAAAATCGTCTCCTCCGGGATGTTCGCATACCAGATGAGCAAGTATTGTCCGAAAGCGATGTAGGCCCAGAAAATGGTGAAGCCGAAGAGAAGTTTGCCCATGAGATAAAAGTGCTCGTGGTTCATGGCCATCAGGTAGCCGGCACGGCGAAAGAGCGCGATGAGAACGATGCCTGCCGCGAGGCTGGCCTGCGCGCAGATGGCATAGTTGTAAACGCCGAAAAGGCTCGAGGCCCAGCGCCAGTCGAGGCCCATGAACCAGTCGAAACCGAGGAAGGTGGTCAGCAGGCCAAAGATCACCAGGGCCAGATAACTGTGGTCGTGCATACGCCGCGTCAGGACTGGATTGCCATCGGCATCCTGCAGCACCGACTCGCGGCGGTAATAAAGTCCGGCGAGGATGAAATAGATAAAATAAACAAACACGCGAAAATAGAAGTAGGTCGGATTCAGATAAAAGCTCCGCTTGATCAGCTCGGGATCATTGGTGTGCGCGGGACTGAACCATTTCCAGAGCACGTCGCGGAAATCGGGCCAGAGCAGCGGAATGAAGATCAGCAATAGAACCGGAAACAGACCGAGAATATTTTCCCAGGTGCGCCGGGCCAGGACCGACCAATCGGAGTCGCAGGCGTAATGGAGCGTCACCCAAAAGAAGGATCCCAGCGCAATGGTGAAGAAATAGTAGAAGGCAAAAAACCATGAGTAGGAAAACTGGAAGGGATTGGTCGCGGCGCCGATGACGGAAAGAATAATTCCGACCAGCGAGCAGCCTGCGAAGACCACGCTGAGCACGGACTTTTCCGCCCCGAGGCGTTCCGGCGGCGGGATATGGACGGTATGGGGATGCGCGCTCATGATTTAAAATTGGTTGAGCACCTGGGCCCATTTGACGCCGAGTTAGATGGCCTCGATTCGGCGGGCGCATTCGTCGGCGGCGGACCGCTCTGAGGCACCGGCGTTGTCGTGGGCGAAGGCGATCCGGTCGGCGCGGGGGCGGTGGGACCCGATGGCTGGCCCGGCTGGGCTGGCGCGGGCGGCGTGGGAGCTGCCGGGGCGGGCGTGGCGGTCGGAGCACCGGAGGGACCTGCGGCTTCCGGCGTAGGTGTAGGAGCAGCTGGCGCCAGCGGCGGCGTTCTCGTCTTGTCGAGCTCTGCCTGTTCCTCCGGCGAGGCGTCGGCATAGGCGGCATACTGGCTGCGTTGCAGCGCGCGGATATACATCACGATCCTCCAGCGATCATCGATGGTAATATTGTAACCGTACCCGAGCATCTGGCCCTTGCCGTTGGTGATGGTGTTGAAAAGATCGCCGTCCGCGTCCGCGCGAAGCCGGTCGGTGTGATAGCTCGCCGCGCCGTTGAGACCATACTTGGACGTGACCCCCTTCCCGTCGCCCGCGGCGCCGTGGCATACCTCGCAATTAATGGTGTAGCGTTCGCGACCGCGCGCCATGTTGGCGTCATCAACCTGCAAAGGCCGTCCACCGTCAACCGCATCATGCACCGGGATACCGTCGCCCCAATGGGTCTCGTCAAATTTGCCGGTCGCCCAGTAATCATTCACCGCCGGCATTTCCTGCGCGATCGTACCGGGAATCGGCGGACGTGCGGCTACGCCATCGGCGAAAAAGGCGCTGGGGACCTGGTCCTTGACCTTGTCTTGGTAATTCATGTCCGGAAAAATCTCGAAGGGAGGCCGACTGAAGTGGTCGCCGCGAAAGCCCGCGATGGAGACGACCGCGACGACGAACAAAGCGACGGCGAGGAAAAAATAGCGCAGCTTCATTCCTCGTCTCCGATGTAGGTGAGATTCGTGCCGCCGATTTCGCGCAGCAGATCGACCGCCGATTTTTCGTTGAAGCGCGGATCATTCGCCTCTAGGACGATGAAAAACTTGTCGTGGGTGGCGCGGTTGAAGGCGTCCCATTCCCAAAGGGGATGCTGCAGCCGCGGCAGCCCGCAAAGCACGGTCATACCCACGATGCTCATGATGGCCGAAAGAATGATCATGAGCAGATCGAGGATCGGCACAAAGCCGGGCAGGCTGAAGAACGGCTTGCCCTGGGTGTCGAGCGGATAGACGTAGACCGACGTGATGGTGATGAGCAGAAATCCGCCCGTCAGGCCGGCAAGCCCGCCTCCAAAGGTGAAGAGCCCGACCATCGATTTCTTGACGCCCATTGCCTTGTCGAGGCCGTGGATATAATAAGGCGTATAGCAGTCCCAACCCTTGAAGCCACGGTCGCGCACGACTTCGGCGGCGGCGTAAAGTTCCTTCGGGCCGGGAAATTCCGCACCCACGGCGTAAAGATTTTTCGGTGCCGGACCGGAGCCGACGGCGGAGACGAGGGGCGATGTCTCAGACATGATGGCTCCCGGGGGCGGCGCCGTTCCTGGTTACTGTGGGAGGCGCATGCGGGTTGGCTTCCGGCAGCACGGCGCGGATTTCCGCGATGGCGATCATCGGCAGGAACCGGATGAAAAGCAGATAACAGAGGAAGAAAACGCCGAAGGTGCCGGTGAAGGTGAAGATATCGACGTAGGTGGGATAGAACATGCCCCACGAGGAAGGCAGGAAATCGCGATGGACCGAGCTGACAATGATGACATACCGCTCGAGCCACATACCGATGCTCGGGAAGACAACGATGCCAAACGCGAGCCATGGATTACGCCGGATTTTTTTGCTCCAAAAAAGCATCGGGATGACGCTGTTGAAAATCAACATACAGAGCCAGGTCGCGCCGTAGGGACCGAAGATGCGGTCCTTGTAGAAGGTGAAATACTCGTTCGGACTGCCACCCAGATAGGCGATGAAAAATTCCATCAGGTAGATGTAAGTGATGAGCAGCGCCATCAGCAGGACGAACCGGCAGCAGAGATCGATGTGACGCAGCGTGATGATGTCGCGAAGCTTGTAGAGTTCGCGCAACGGCACAAGCAACGTGATCAGCATGCAGAAGCCGCCGTAAATGGCGCCGACACCGAAGTAGGGCAGGAAGATGGTGCCATGCCAGCCCGGGACGACCGAGGTGGAAAAGTCGCTCGACACCACGGTGCAGGTGGTGATGACGAGGAGCGTGGCGATACCGGCCAGCATGAGATAGCAGAATTCGTAGTTGGCCCACTGCCGCGCGCTGCCACGCCAGCCAAGGCAGACGATTGCGTAAAAATACTTGAGGATCTTGTTCTTCACCCGGTCGCGCATGGCGGCGACGTCGGGAATGAGGCCCACATACCAAAACATGATCGAGACCGACAAGTAGGTGGAGACGGCAAAGACGTCCCAGAGAAGCGGGCTGCGGAAGTTCGGCCAGATGGCGTTGCCGTTCGGGATTGGTGCCAGATACCAGGCGAACCAGACGCGGCCCACGTGCACCCCGGGGTAAATCCCCGCACACATCACCGCGAAGACCGTCATCGCTTCCGCCGCGCGGTTGATGCCGGTGGCCCACCTTTGGCGCGTCAGGTAAAGGATTGCGGCGATCATCGTTCCGGCGTGACCGATGCCGATCCAGAAAACGAAGTTGGTGATGTCCCAGGCCCAGTTCGCCGAATTATTTTCGCCCCAGACGCCGACGCCGGTGGTAATCAAATAGAGTATTCCCAGCGCGGTGAACGAAGCGACTCCGCCCGCAATAGAAACAGCGATGTACCACCACAACGGCGTCGGATTCTCAATTACCGACGCAATTCGGTCGCCCACCCAGACGGCGTCGCGGTTGTTGATCACGTAAGGCTCGCGCGTGATTTCCTGGCGCGCCCGTTCGACTTCCTCATCGTGATGTTTTTCGAGCAGGTCGTACCTCGGACGGGCCGGTTTGGTGGAGGGAGTGAAGTAGGACATGGCAGTGCGCGTCGCCGGTTTTACCCGATCAACTTCTCCAGGTTAAGCTTGATTGCGTCCGTGTGGCTCGTGCCGCCACCGATGGGGATTGTGGAATCCGGACCATTCGCAGGGGGCTTGCCCTTCTGTTCGTCACTGGGCGAAGGCTCCTCGAACACACTGGTGTGACCGATATATTGCGCGTCGGCCATGGCCGGATTCGGATTGCGGACGCGACCAAGATAGCTCGTGCGCGGGCGCGTGTCGAGGTAGGCCAGCACGCCGTAATTTCGTTCGTCCTGCTTGGCGATGGAGACCTTGCTCGCGGGGTCGTTCAGGTTGCCGAAAACGATCGCTTCCGCCGGGCAGACCTGCTGGCAGGCGACCTTAAACGAGTCGGTGGGGAGCGTGATGTCGCCGGAGCCGACACCGTTCTGGTTCGAGCGTCGAAGCTGGCCGATCTTCGCCTCCTCGATGCGCTGGACACAGTAGGTGCACTTTTCCATGACACCACGAATGCGCACGGTGACGTTCGGATTCTTTTGCAGCATGAGCGACTCGGGCGAGCCCTTGTAAGTCAGCGGGCCATCTCGACCGGCGAGCGGGCCCAGATAGAGCTCGTTGGTCAGGCCGAGCACCGGCAGCTTCACGTTTTGAATCGGGCGGTCGTTGTAGTTGAAGAAATTGAAACGGCGCACCTTGTAGGGACAATTATTGGCGCAGTACCGCGTGCCGATGCACCGGTTGTAAGCCATGACATTGAGGCCCTCCTCATTGTGGACGGTGGCATTGACCGGGCAGACCGGCTCGCAGGGCGCGTTCTCGCACTGCTGGCAGGCCATCGGCTGGATGAGCATCTGCGGATCATCCAGGTAATCCGAATTCGGCAACTGCTCGCGGTCGTTCTGCGGCGGATTGTCGCTGGCAAAATAGCGGTCGATACGAATCCAATGCATTTCGCGGCCGCGAATGACCTGGAATTTTCCGACGATGGGGATGTTGTTCTCCGCCTGGCAGGCGACCATGCAGGCGTTGCAACCGACGCAGGTATTCAGGTCGATACTCATGCCCCAGGCGGGCCGGTCGGAATGGAAAGTCCGAGAGTTCAGCGCGGGATTGTCGTAACCCGACTCGTAATTCTGGTAACCGGTCAGAGCGCCTTGAGGAATGTCCTTGTCGATCCCGATTTCCTGCACGAACGCGGGATCCTCGTGATATTTATCGAGTGACGCTTCGCGTACGATGCCGCGCCCCTCCATCGAATTGTGCTCTTGCGTGATCGCGAGAGGATAAGTCTTGGTGAGCTTCTCAATTTTAACACCGGGGATGAAACCGGGCGTGGTCGAGGTGCGAAGCTGGTAAACGTTGAATCCCGCATCGGCGGCGACACGCAGCGGAGGCGTGACGACGTCGCGGTCGGCCTGAGTCAGGCGCGGCCCGGTGCGTCCCCAACCGAGCGCGATGGTCAGCGTCGGGTCGGCCTGTCCCGGCGCAATCAAGACGGGCAACTCCATGCTGCGGCCGTCCGGTGTCGTGACCTTGACCATCGGGAAAGCGGTCATCGGATCGACATCCGGGATGGGAAGCGTCAGCGCCCGGGGTCCGAGATCGGTGTTCGGCAAATCGTTGAGATTGTCGTTCGCGGTGACAATCCGGATGCCCAAGGCCACGGCGGTTTTCGGACTGATATAAAGCGCGTTGTCCCACGTGAGCTTGCTGATGGGATCGGGCAATTCCTGAAGCCAGCCGTTGTTGGCATAGCGGCCGTCGTCGATGCAGCCGAGGACGAAATTCAGCTCGTATTCACCGGCTTGAAGGGGTCTTCCCACCGCTTGCTGAAGTCCCTTTGACGCTCCCATGGTGTTCTGCATGTTCAACATGCCGGGTAGCCCTCCCGGAATGGGGAAACGCTCGCCGCCCGCGACAAAGCCGTCGTGAACGAATTTGTGCCAGGCGTTTTCGGCGTTTTGCTGGAAAGCAGCCAGGTTGCCCGCAAACAGGTCGGGGAGCGCCGTGCCCATCAGGTTCTCAAACGTCGCCTGAACATATTCCGGTCCCTTGGCCGCAGGCATGCCGGCCAGCGCGCCAAGAAGATCGAGTTCCGAGATGCCGCCGTAGAGCGGGAGAATGAGCGGCTGCTGGCAAAGGTAGGTGTTATAATTATAGGCGAGCGAATCGCCCCACGATTCCAGAAAATGCGCCGCGGGCAGATGCGTCGTGCTCGTGGCGCTGGTTTCGTCGACATGCAAACTGAGTCGAATGACCTGCTCGACCTGGGTCAGCAGGCCGTCGAACCCGAGGTCGGCAGGTGCGTTGAATGCGGGATTGCCGCCGATGACGAAAAGGGTTTTAACCGCACCCTGGCTGATCTGCTCGGCGAGATCGCCGATGCCGGCCGCATTGACGTGGGGCACGAAGTTATCGAAGAAAGTAATATCACGATTGCCGAGCGACTTATTCATCTCCGCGACCAGATTCTGCACCTCAACCGGCTGCTGGCTTCCGCACACGATGAGCGACCGGCCTTTCGCGCTCGCGAGATCCTTGGCGACTTCGGTGATCCACGCATCGACGTTGGGATCGGAGAAAGCGGCGAACGAATTTTGCGCTCCGCCCGCGGCGCCAAGCTTGCTGGAAAGCAGCGTTGCCACCGCGCCGATGGAGCTCGACGGCAGGCGCAGACGATGATCGGCCATGCCGCCGGTGAGCGAGAACCGGCCTTCCACGACATAGAGGCGCGACATTTTCTCCTGCGTCTTGCCCAAGCGACGCCGGCCCTCGGCAAATCCGGCCATGCTTTGTACGGTCCCTTCGGATGGCCCCAGGAAATCGGAGTCGAGCGAGAGGATGACATCCGCTTTCGAGAAATCGTACGACGCCGACGAGTTACTCGTCCACGGTTCGTATTCGGCCCAGATCAGCTTGGGAAATTGCTTCTGCACTTCGGTGCGCAAACGCTCGCGTGTCGGAGATGAGCTTGGCTCGGTGAGAATGGCCAGACCGTCGCCGCCCGCAGCGAGAGAATCGGTTCTGAGCTTGGCAAAGCTTTTCCAGAAATCGTCCCAGCTTCCTTCGCTGTAATCCTTGCCTCGATCGTCGGCATTCAGAATAACCTTGGAGCGATCGGGATCGTAGAGATCGAGCACCACCGCCTGGCCGAAGATGTCGGTCGAGCCGTTGAAGCCGGGCACGTTGGGATTGCCCTCGAGCTTGGTCGGACGCCCGTTATTGCTGGTGGCGATGAGTGGAATGGCACCGCCGCGCCGTGGCATCGACGTGGCGTAGTGCAAAGCGTCGCCCGGGACCTGCCATTCAACGCCCTTGCTGTAAGGGACCATGTGAAGCTCGGGTCGGCGGCAACCGGTCAGCCCGACCCCCGCGAGCGCTATCGAAGCGCCCATGAACTGCATGAAGCCTCGGCGCGTGACCTCGTTGCCTTCGAGTTCTGCCGCACCTTGGGGAAATTCGCGTTCCAGCTTGGCGCGAAATTCCGGCGTGTCGGCAAATTCCTCGAGCGAACGCCAGTAATGGCGGCCGGTTGCCGGTGCGGGGGGATGTTTAAAAATGCGTTTCATCTAGAGCGAAAATTCACGTAGCTATCAGCAAGTCATCTCGTAAATGATCTGTCATCCTGAGCTTGTCGAAGGATCAGTTCAGTTGGCCGAGAAAAAGACAGGGGGAACTGATCCCTCGACAAGCTCGGGATGACGGAAGGAAAAAAATAGAACATACGTTTCATCGGTGGCACCCTGCGCAATCTTTCGGCGGGTTGATCTTCCAATCCTGGACAAGTTTTTTGCCCAGCTCAGCCTGAGTCGTGCCAGCCGGAGGTGTCCAGTCGAGATTGAAAATCGGGGATTGCGCGCCCGGCTTGTCGGCGGCGATCGGGCGAACAAATTCCTGCGGATTGCGGTGACACTGAAGACACCAGCCCATGCTTTGGGATTGGTCCTGGTAAACCACGTTCATCTCATTGACCTTGCCGTGGCAACTGACGCAACTCACGCCACGATTCACATGCGCCGAATGGTTGAAGTAGGCGTAATCTGGAACGTTGTGGATTTTCACCCACGCAATCGGCTGGCCCGAACTCCAGCTATCGCGGACCGGTTGCAGCCTCGGGTTGTTCTTCTGCACTTGCAGATGGCAATTCATGCAGGTCTGCGTGGTGGGAACATTGGAATGACCGCTGACTTCGACATAACTGTGGCAGTAGCGGCAATCCAGACCAAGCTGGCCAACATGAAGATTATGCTGGAAATAGACCGGCTGCACCGGTTGATAGCCCACGCGCGAATACTTCGGCGTGAAGTAATACCAGACCGCCACGGTCATCAGCGCACCCACAATCGACAGGGCAAAACCGGCCTTGATGACCGTCTGATTGGTGCCCTTGGGAAAGATATTGGCCATGGCGCGTGGAGGAGACGTTTAGCCCCGGAGCTCCTCATTCTTTGCCGAAATAGAGAAATTATGACAACTCATTGCTCGTACCCGCTTTGTGGTTACCAGACGACCTTGGTGCGGGCAACCGGAATTATGGATTTTACCTAATGTTTTTTTTGGCGGTCACTTAGCCCGGCTAATAGTGCGGGAAAAGTAACCGTCGCAGCGATCCGATGGGCCGAAAATCCACCGGTAAACGCGCGCGGCCACGGCTTGCTCACCTCAAATCACGCGGCCATGGGAAAGCATGATGACGACATCGCTCGCCTCCAGCCGATAGCTTCCGGGCGGATGCTGCATCAGCGTGCCGTCGGGCTTCTTCACTGCGAGCACCAGGCAGTTCGCTTCGACACCGCGCAGCAATTGTTGGACGGTCTTGCGGTCGTTGATTCCGTTTGCCACCACGGTGTGCTCGGTGATTTCCACGCCGAGTTCCTTGAGGTCGTTATTGAGATGGGCGATGCCGCCCTTGAGGATGCTGTCGAGGGTGGCCTCTGTGATGCTGTTGGCGATCTGCATGCCTCCGGCAAAAGCGGGCAGGATGATCTCGTTCGCGCCAGCCTGCTTGAGTTTCTTCTCCGTGGCGGGATCTTCCGCACGGGCGATGATGCGCAGATCGGGCCGCATATTCCGGGCGGTGAGCGTGATGAAGACGTTGACCATGTCGTTGGGCAGCACCGTGGCGAAGACAACGGCCCGCTCGATGTGCGCCTCGGACAAGGTGCTTTCCTCGCCGGCGTCGCCCATCAGCGCGTAGAAGCCGTGGGTGTGAGCAAGCGCGACGCGGTCCGCATTGTTATCAAGGATGAGGAAAGGAAATTTCTTCGCCTCGAGCTCACGGGCCAATACCTGCCCGATGCGCCCGTAGCCGCAAATGATCGCGTGATTCGTGATGGACTCGATGTCCCTGGATTTTCGATGTTCTTCCATAACTTTTCCTATTTCTCCTCCGGTGATGAAGCCTACCAGCGAGCCGACAAAATAGACCTTGCTGGCATCACCGGCCACGATGATGCACTCGGTCAAATGGCGAAGCGCGGGCGTCGCGACCGGCTCGACTTCCTCATAACCCACCGAAAAGACCGTGATGATCACCATGTAAAAGGCGTCGGAAAGCGTCCACCCTTCGAGGCGATAGGCGATAGTTCCTGCGACAATCACGGCTAGGAACAACAGCCCGCCAATATAAAGGCCCCGCATCGACTCCCGAAGAATGATATTCTTGATGGAATCGATCACGAACCACCCGCGCCGCACGCCCCATGCCACGCAGCGGAATATTTTGGGTCGTAGCCGGGGCAGCGCGCCACGGCTACCTTCACCTACCCGAGCTTCCTGCCTTCAATTCGCTTCTGGGAGCGCACGCTGAGAAATCCCGGCACGATCTCGTTCGACCGGATCACAGTATTGGCCCGCTTCAGCCGGCGGCTCAAAATGATGTCGATACCCAGAAGCGCGGCACATCCGTAATCGGGCCAGTCGAGCAGAAAGGCCTGGAGCGAATCCGCGTCGATCAGCCAGAGCCGTCCGTCCCTCAGGCTGGTCACCGTGGCGGAAGCGCGGTCCGGATTGAAAATGGAGACTTCGCCCAGGCAGTCGCCCGCGCCGACGGTATCGAGATGCACCTCGTGTCCCGGCGCCTGCGTGGTAATGTTGAAAGTCCCGCTCAGGACAATATAGAGATGCGTGTTCACATCCCCTTCGCGGATGAGGACTTCGCCCGAGCCGGTCGAAATCAGCCGGCCATAGGTGGCGAATTGCTGTCGGGATTCGTCATCCATAAAGGCGAGAATTCCGGTACGTGGTAAAATGACTTCGGACATGGAATTGCTAAAAGCGAAGGAATAAGGTAGGACTCCCCTTCCCACTGACGCAATTTAATTTAGAATGAATTGAATGGAAGATGCCCGCAAATCCAAAGAAGAGACGCCTACCTTCGTTAAATCGGTCACTCAAAAATTGAGCGAAAAGAAGAACACTCTGCCGCCGCTTGGAATCCTGGCCGGCTTGAGCGATCAATCTTTGGAAAATTTGACCGCCTTCGGCAAGTATCATCATGTTCCGGCCGGAACTCATCTCATTCGCGAGGGCGAAAGGCAGGACCGTTTTTATGTGGTCGTAAAAGGCAAACTCGACATCAGCGCGCGCGCTGGCGAAACCGACATGTCATTGAGCGCGGCCAAGCCCGGCGAATGTCTGGGTGAAGTCAGCCTGCTCGAGCCCGGCCCCGCTTCGGCCAGCGTCCGGGTGGTGGAAGATTCCACCCTCTGGAGCATGGATATCGGCGACTTGCGCGCCTACCTGGCGGAACATGCCGGCGGGGCTGGCGCGTTGCTCATGGGCATGGCCACCTGCCTCAGCCAACGCCTGCGCCAGGCCAACAAGTTGATCGCCCAACATCATGTGATTCCAGTCGAGACGCTTCCTAAAGGTCGCGAACGCGCCATTACCGCCAGCAGCACCTTGGTGCAACTCGGTTTCTTCGATCGGCTTAAAAAGTCGCTGGTCAGCGACAAGAAAATCCGCATTTCAACTAAGATAAAGATGTAGTTCGTAAGTCATTTAGGGTTGCGCTTCCTTTTGCGGTCATTACACTTCGCGCTCCTACCGTCGGTAAAAATCAATTCTTATCATCGCTATCTATGGAGTCATTTCTAATTCAGAACGGGATATTCGTCGCCATTGCCTTCGCCTTGCTGGCCGTCGCGGTTGCCATCACACTTGCCGTTAAGGTTCGCGCCGCCGATGCGGGCACAGCGATCATGCGTGAAATCGCTGCCGCGGTTGAAGAAGGCGCCAATGCCTATCTCTCGCGCCAGATCAAGACGATCAGCGTCATCGCAGTGGTTATTTTCCTGCTCATTCTTATTTCCAAGGGCGTCATCATCAACTGGAACGCCGGCGGTGCGACCGCCTTCGGCTTCGTCATCGGCGCGACCTGCTCGATGCTCGCCGGTTTCATCGGCATGCGCGTCGCTGTGCTGGCCAACGTCCGCACCGCGCAGGCGGCAACGATCGGCGCGCATCCCGCTTTACGCATCGCCTTCAACGGCGGAGCGGTTACGGGATTGCTTGTGGTGGGCTTGGCCCTCCTGAGCGTGGGCGGTTTTTACCTGGGCGTGACCGCCTTCTTTGGTCCCGATCATCATGGCGAGGCGCTTGGCGCGTTGGTCGGTCTGGCACTCGGAGCAAGTCTGATCTCCGTTTTCGCCCGTCTCGGCGGCGGCATTTATACCAAGGCAGCCGATGTCGGCGCCGATCTCGTCGGCAAGATCGAACAGAATCTTGACGAAGATGATCCCCGCAATCCCGCCACCATCGCCGACAACGTGGGCGATAACGTCGGCGACTGCGCCGGCATGGCGGCGGACGTTTTTGAAACCTACGCAGTCAGCCTGATCGGTAGTGTGCTGGTTGCGGCGTTGCCCGACACTGCGGCCAATCCCGCTTACCTGATTTTTCCCTTTATGCTCGGCGGTCTCGCCGTTATCGGCTCGGTCATTGGCATCATCTTCATCAACGTCGGCGGACTCAAGCCCTCCAATGCTCTGCTCGCCGGCGTCGCGCTGAGCGCGGTCGTCTCGGGTCTGCTTTTTCTGCCCTTGAGCATGATCATGTTCCCCGACATGGACACGGTTAATAATCGTCCGGAATGGATTTCCATCTACGTGCCGACGCTGGTCGGTCTGGCCATGACCTTCATCACCGTCATGATCACCAATTACTATACCGCGACCGAATTCGCGCCCGTGCGCAAGATTGCCAAGGCCTCCCAAACCGGCCACGCGACCAACATCATTGCCGGACTGGCCGTCGGCCTGCACGCGACCTTGCTGCCCGTCTTCTTCATCGGTTCATCCATTCTGGTCTCCTACCATTTCCACGGCCTTTACGGCGTGGCCATCGCGGTCATGAGCATGCTGAGCCTTTCGGGCATCATCATCTCGCTCGATGCCTTCGGCCCGATCACCGATAACGCGGGCGGTCTCGCCGTCATGTCGAAGCTGCCCAAGGAAGTGCGCCGCATCACCGACGAACTCGACGCCATCGGCAACACGATGAAGGCCGTGACCAAGGGTTACGCCATCGCCTCCGCCGGACTCGCCGCGCTCGTGTTGTTCCGCTCCTACGTGGGCGAGCTTCAGGCGCACCGGCTCGCCGAGAACCCAAATGCCGTGCCGCTGACTTTCAGCCTCGACAACCCGATCATCCTCATCGGCCTTTTCATCGGCGGCGTGCTGCCGTTCCTCTTTGTCGCCTACACCATGGATGCGGTCGGCAAGGCGGCCGGTGCAGTCGTGCTTGAGGTTCGCCGCCAGCTCACGGCCCATCCCGGCATCCTGACCGGCACCGAAAAACCTGAGTACGGCACCTGCGTTGACATCGTCACCAAGGCCGCCCTTCGCGAAATGATTTTCCCGGCGTTGCTGCCTCTGCTCGCCGTGCTGCTCGTCGCCGGCTTTATCGGCGCTCAGGCGCTTGGTGCCGTGCTCGTCGGAACCATCGTCACCGGACTTTTCATCGGCATTTCGCTCACGTCTTCGGGCGGCGCGTGGGACAACGCGAAGAAGTTCATCGAGGAAGGCAACTACGGCGGCAAGGGCTCCGTGGCGCACCAGGCGGCCGTCACCGGCGATACCGTGGGCGATCCCTACAAGGACACGTCAGGCCCGGCGATCAATCCGATGATCAAGGTCGTCAACATCGTCGCGATTCTGATTATCCCGCTGTTCTTCTAGCTCAGTCGTTGCGTCGGCAACTTATTTTAAAGATCGTCATCCTAAGCTTGTCGAGGGACCTCTTACTATTGGCTCATCTGGGTTTTTCCAGGGGGATAGTTAGAGATCCTTCGACAAGCTCAGGATGTCTTAGAAGGTCTTCCATGGACATCGTCAACCGCGCCCAAGCCAAGCCCTTCACCACCAAGGACGGCTCGGAGATTCGCGAACTGCTCGCCTATCGCAATTCGGTCATCCGCAACCAAAGCCTGGCCGAGGCCACCATCGCGATCGGCACCTCCACCCAGGAACATTATCATCCGAAATCGGAGGAAATTTACTACATCCTCAACGGCACCGGTCGCATGAAACTCGATGGCGAACTGCGCGACGTCGGTCCGCTGGATGCCATCGCCATTCCTCCCGGCGCGCGCCACAAAATCTGGAACACCGGCGACGTCCCGCTCCTTCTTCTCTGCTGCTGCGCTCCCGGCTACGAGAACGACGATACCGTAATGGTGGAGTAAGAATGCAGTTGTAGCGGCGTCTATGACCGCCGTCTTTGTTCTGCATTCATTCCGTTGTCCCGGAATTTGATAATTCCGTCAAGACCCGGAAACGCGCCGGGCCACACCTTCGCCTAATGCCCGGGATCGCCTTTACGGGTCGCCTCGAACAGAAACCAGGTCCGCCGTTCGGTCTCGTCGATCCAGGTCTCGATTAGGCTGGCGCTCGCAATGTCCTCATGCTCTTCGCATACTCCGTGCGCCTCCCGGAATCGCGCCGCGAGCGTCTTATTGTCCTCACGCAATTCAGCCAGCATGTCCAGCGGCTCAACATATTCAGCGTCGTTGTCCGAAAGCCGCTGAAGTTGCGAGATTTGTCCGATGGAGCGCAACGTGCCGCCGCCGATCTTGCGCACCCGTTCGGCCAGCGGATCGGTCATGGCGAAGATCTGGTCGCCCTGCTCGTCCAGCAGCAAATGATAGTCCCGAAAATGAGGCCCGCTCATATGCCAGTGAAAGTTCTTCGTTTTCAAGTAAAGCGCAAAGACGTCGGCCAGCATGGCGTTGAGGGCGCCCGAAATGTCTTTCGTGGCCTCGGGACGAAGATCGGTTGGTGTCGCCAGCGGCGCTTTCTGGCGGCGAACGAGGGTATCATGATTCGTGGACATGGCAGTGATGGATTGAAGGTTATTTGAATTCGTTCAGAACCAAGGGCTCCAGTTGCCCTTGCTCCCCGGCTTTTCCTGAATTGGGAACCTCGCCCTGAATCGCCATCGACGCAACCGAAATGAGTTGGCGCCTCTTCCAAAGAAAGTTTTTCAATCACGGTGCGAATTGTATGCTTTGGCGATTTGAATACGCAACGCACCCTCTTCCACACCTTCGACGCCCCGGAGCACGCTCTCACGCTCGACGGCGGCCAGACGCTTGCGCCCTACACCGTCGCCTATCAAACCTGGGGCACGCTTAACGCTGATAAGTCCAACGCGATCCTCATTTTCCACGCGCTCAGCGGTGATTCCCACGTCTCCGGCGAGCACGAGGACGGCCATACCGGCTGGTGGAACCTCATGGTCGGTCCGGGCTGCGCTTTTGATACGGACCGCTACTTCATTATTTGCGCTAACGTCCTCGGCGGCTGCAAAGGTTCCACCGGCCCAAGCTCGGTCAATCCCGCGACCGGCCATCCCTACGCGCTGGAATTCCCGGTCATCACCATTCACGACATGGTCCGCGCGCAACGTCCGCTGCTCGACCTGCTCGGCATCCAAAAGCTGCACGCGGTGAAAGGCGCCAGCATGGGCGGGATGCTCGCGCTCGCCTTCGCGCAGCTTTATCCCGACATGACTGATCGCGTCGTCGTCATGGCCTGCGCGCATGCCAATCATGCTCAGGCCATCGCCTGGAATGAGATCGGGCGCCGCGCCATTATGAACGATCCGCTCTGGCGCGACGGCAATTATTACGAGACGCCCGAAGGCCCGCCCAAGCGTGGTCTCGCCGTGGCGCGGATGATCGGCCATGTCACCTACATCAGCGAAGGCGCGATGGACCGCAAGTTTGGGCGCGCGTTGCAGGCCGCGGAGAAGAAGAGCTTCACCTTCGACGTCGATTATTCGGTTGAGAGTTATCTCGCCTATCAGGGCAGTATTTTCCACCAGCGGTTCGACGCCAATTCGTATCTCTATATCACGCGGGCCATCGATTATTTCGATTTCTCCGCCAGCACCGGCGGCGATCTCACCGCGGCCTTTGCCGAGACCCGCGCGCGCTTCCGTTTTCTTCTCCTATGACGCCGACTGGCTCTACTCGCCCGAGCGCATGCAAGCCATGGCCGTGCCGCCCTCACCGCCGGGCGCGAAGCTGTGCATCACAAAATCCACGCCCCGCTCGGCCATGACGCCTTCCTCGTGCAAAAGGAACCGCAGACCGAGTTGATTCGGGAGTTTCTCCGCTAAACGTTGATTTCGTGCAGGTCGGAATCCGATCCCGCCTCGACATAAGCGCAACGAGAGCTTGTAATAATGATGCCATGTCCCACGCCAACGACCCCACCGAACACGCCCGCCGATTACCGCCTTGAATCCGACAGCATGGGGAAAATCCCCGTGCCCAACGACCGCTATTACGGCGCGCAGACGGCGCGGTCGCTGATCCATTTCGACATCGGCACCGACCGCATGCCGCTCGAAGTCATCCACGCTTTCGGCGTTCTGAAAAAAGCCTGCGCGCTGGTCAATCATGGACCTCGGCAAGCTTGACGCCCGAGCTCGCCGACCTGATCGTCGCGCGCCGCCGACGAAGTCGCCGAGGGCAAGCTCGACGACCATTTTCCGCTGCGCGTCTGGCAGACCGGCAGCGGCACGCAGAGCAACATGAACGTGAACGAGGTGATCTCCAACCGCGCCATCGAAATGGCCGGCGGCGTGCTCGGCTCGAAGAAGCCGGTGCATCCCAACGATCACGTGAACATGTCGCAGTCCTCCAACGACACCTTCCCCGGCGCCATGTCGATCGCCGCCACGCTCGAAACCGAGCGCACGCTGCTGCCCGCCGTGAAACTGCTGCGCGACGCGCTCGACGTCAAAGCAGGAGGAATTCACCAACATCGTGAAGATCGGCCGCACGCATCTGATGGACGCCACGCCCCTCACCCTCGGCCAGGAATTCTCCGGCTACGTCGCCATGCTCGATGCGGACATCAAGCGAATCAAGATGGTCCTGCCCGACCTCGCCGAGCTGGCGCTCGGCGGCAGCGCGGTCGGCACGGGCCTCAACACGCATCCGCGAATTCGCGCGACCGCGTGGCGCAGCAAGATCGCCGAGCTGACCGGCTATCCGTTCGTCACCGCGCCGAACAAATTCGCGGCGCTCTCCGCGCACGACGCCCTCGTCATGGCCAGCGGCGCGCTCAAGACCCTCGCCGCTTCGCTGATGAAAATCGCCAACGACCTGCGCTGGCTCGCCAGCGGCCCGCGCTGCGGCATCGGCGAAATCTCGCTGCCCGAAAACGAGCCCGGCTCCTCCATCATGCCCGGCAAGGTCAACCCCACCCAGTGCGAGGCCATGACCATGGTCGCCGTGCAGGTCATGGGCAACGACGCCGCCATCGGCTTCGCCGGCTCGCAGGGCAACTTCGAGCTCAACGTCTTCAAGCCGGTGATGATCTTCAACTACCTCCATTCCGTCCGGCTGCTGACCGACTCCTGCCGCTCCTTCGTCGACCATTGCGTCGTCGGCATCGAGCCGAACCGCGAACGCATCGACCATTTCCTCAACGACTCGCTCATGCTCGTCACCGCGCTCAACCAGAAGATCGGCTACGACAAGGCGGCCGAAATCGCCAAGACCGCGCACAAGGAACACGCCACCCTCCGCGCCACCGCGATCAAGCTCGGCTACCTCACCGGCGAGGAATTCGACGCCACCGTGCGGCCCGAAGAGATGACGCATCCCTGATCCAGGATATTGGGAACCCAACGACGGCGGGCGCAGACCGCGGCACCATCGCCCTCCGCAGGAGTGGAGAATAGGGGATTCGAACCCCTGACCTTCTCATTGCGAATCGGGAAAATCCACTCTGTAAATTGTTTGGTAGCCGATTTGTAGCCGTTCACGCGATCGTGTAACTGGTTCGCTTCGCTATCGCCTTTCTACATTCGTCTGGGTCGAATTTGACACAGCGTTTGGAAAAAACAATGCGCGGCAGAATGCCGTTGCGCGCCCATTTCAGCAGGGTCTTGTCATCGACATCCAGTAAAGGAGCGAGTTCTTTGGCTGAGACGAGTTTGGCCATAGGTTACTTCTTTTTCGCCCACTTGGCCTCTCGGGCCGCGATCCGCTCTTGGCGATTCTTCTCGTGCATCGGCCCCGCGTAGCCGCCGAGGCTGTACTGGATGGGATCGGTTTCCAGTAATCCGGCCTGGACGGCATTTACGAACCGCTTCACCTTGCCGCGTTTCATGGCGGTACCGGCTTTCACCTCTTCGTCATCGCGCTTGCACACCTCACGCATGGACACATAGGTGCGGTCGAAAAAGTCGAAGCGAGTCAGCTTACCGAGACGGACCAACTCGCCAATTCGTTTGACACTTACACCCAGCACCAGGGCGGCTTGGGCGTGGTTGAGAAGCCCCTTTTCCTCGATCATGGCTTTGCTCATCCGCGACACAACCTCGCGAGCCAATGCGCGTTCTTCGGCACGAGCGGCTTTCCCCTCGATAACAAAGGGAGACACAGAATCAAAGGAGGCTGTCATGAAAGAGACCGTAACATAGGTGACGGTCACTGTCAATGCCTACCGCTTTTCCAAATATCGGACACAGGCGGTCCAAAAATTGTACGTGCCGCTACTGGCGTAGTTGAACACGGGGAGTCACAAGCCTTGGTTCGCTGGTCGTCAGGTCCTTCTTTTCGAGGAAGTGTTCCACGTCTTTGGTCGTAAGCTTCTTTTTTGATGCGTCCTTCTTGAGCCTGATCGATCGCGTACGCCTGGACTCCGATGAAGACAGCGGCGACAAGCACCGGTCCCATTTCGGTTTGGTCAGCCGTCGTTCTCCCGGAATCAGGGTATCTGTTTCATAGCCAGGCAGGCCACGCTCAAGGGTAATGGTGGCGAACATCGGCATGATTTTGGAAAAAGGCGCCCGAAGCATGCTCAGTCAGTTTGTGGGTGGTCCTGGGAACTGCAAGCCGAGATGTGCGATCATTGGCGGTGCTGCTGGCCCGAACGCTCCTGCGGGCACGCACGCGCGCCAGCGAACCTTTCCTGTTGGCTATGGGCAACTGGGTTAACTAACTCGCGCAGAGGTGCGAGCTTCGCGGTGGCGTCATGACTCCTGACCTGCACTTAAACTATTTTCCGCTATACTTATCAAGGAAGGTCTTGAGGACTTCTGGTGCTCCATCTTTCGAATAGGTCGCAGTAATACAGTCCGCTGCTCCCCCTGCGAGATGTGATTTTTTTGCCGCTTGGATGAGATAGACAGCTTTTTCAAATGGCAAGCCCTCGACACCCAGATTCATTGGAATATCACTGGCGAAAAACTTGTTTTCGTCGTCTGTTGTATCTGACGATTTTAGCAGGTATGAGCAATCAGAGGTATTAAAGCACGCAAACTTCACTCCTTCAGGGGAACCGATTACAACGAAAACACCTTGTTGGCCTTGATGCGTTCCGATCCACTCGATTTGTGTCTGCCCAGGACCGGGCGATAGGTGATGGGAATACCATAATAGCTCAGTAACTTCCTGAGATCCGGAAAGAACACCTTTATCCTGCCCTAAGAGAACCGACGGAAGGTAACCCGTGGCTAATACTAAAAAGAGGATCAAAAACTTGTTCATACACTGTATGGTGCCCATAAATATCGAACTCGGTAAAGTCAAAACTAGGTGTGACTCGATTACGTGACATCCCCTAACGTTAGTTCGGATGGGGCGAATGATTGAAAAAAAAGCTGCATGTAGAAGCTAATGACCGGTCGAAAGAAAATAATCTGGAGAGCCGAGAGTATCTGATTCCATCCAGCTATTTGGCCTTAAGTTTTCTTCGTTGACCGCGGATTAGCGAGAAGTTGGTTGATCATGACTTCGGCCGCCTGCTTATTCAACAATCCGAGATTAAGGGCGACTACTAATCCGTTTGAGTCGATAATATATGTAATGGGAATACCGATATTCGCGCCATATTGCTCGGACAATCCGTCAGTCCCTATAACAATAGGATAATTGATGCCAATTTTCGTTGCGAAGGCCTGAACCTCCTGGGGGGATAATGAATCGACGGAGACGCCGAGCACGATGGCGCCCTTGTGACCAAATTCTCGCTGCAATTGGATAAGGTCAGGAAGTTCCGCCTTGCAAGGTGGACACCATGTGGCCCAAAAATTAAGTACTACTACTTTCCCTTTAAAATCGGAAAGCTGGACATTTTTGCCATTCAGATCTTGAAGCTTCCAGTTAGGCGCCATAGCAGGCCGCAGACGAATGAGATTCATGCCCGATCCGAGGTCGTAATAGTCGATAGGCTGGCCCTTGAGATCCCGAAGTTGGAATATGCCAGCAGGGGAAAGCAGCCCAGGGACTTCTGAAGCGCCAAACCCGAAAGAATTGGCTATCAATACCGCGCCAACTCCAAACAGGAGGGCTAAACCGCAATTCAAAATACTGGAATGTTTATTCGTAGGAGGTTCCGGTGAAATCACAAACTCAACTATGACGTCCTTTGCCCTCTATTTCAATCGTTTTGGGGTGTCTGAGCTTTGCGGGCAGTGGCGATATCCTGAGCTTTGACAGCGGAAGCGCCGTTGCCATATTGCTGGCGAATGTAGGACAAAAGGGCCGCGATTTGATCGTCACTCAACCGCGCAAATGGAGGCATGGTATTGGAATAATGGGGGCGATTGGCAGGCAAAGTCGCAGCGGGTCCCTTTAAAACGGTCTGAATAAGAATGCCGGGGTCCCCAGCCACAACTGCACTTCCCTTCAACGAAGGTTGCGTGTTGGGCGCTCCGCTCCCGTCGACTTGATGACAGGGTGCGCAATTATCCGTATAGATTTTGGCTCCTGCCGCAAAGGCTTGGGGTTCCAGAGCCGCAGGGGTTGTCCATTGAGGCTGCATAGCCCCTCCGGTTGATGCTGAAGGTAGTGTCACATTCTCTCCGGTGTAGATGATTCGCCAAACGCGTCCTTTTTCAGAGTCGGATACATAAAGAGATCCGTCAGGTCCTTGAGCGACGCCACAGGGGCGAAACCGTGCATCAGATGGCGACATGATGACCGGCTGTCCCTTAAAATTGTCTGCGAATACCTCGTACGTGCCGATAGGCATGCCTTTGTCGGCAAAAGGCACAAAAGAGACATTATAGCCGGCCTGAGGAAGCGGCGCCCGGTTCCATGAACCGTGGAAAGCGACAAACATTCCATTTCGATATCGCGAAGGGAATTGCGCGCCGGTGTAAGTGATCATTTGCATCGGTGCCCAGTGGGCCGGAAATGCCACCAGAGGATCTTTGTATTTGCCTAGTTCTGATCTTTTCTTACCATCGCCGCCAAATTCGGGAGAGAGCATGCGGGCTTTTTGCAGAGGATCGTAATAAGTAAAAGGCCAGCCGAAGTTGGAATTCTCTGTTAGCATATGCATTTCTTCCGCGGGTAACTCCGCGTTTTGCTCCGCAGTGAAGTCCAAGGGATCGACCGTATTCAACTGGTCACGCCCCATCTGCACTGTAAAAAAAACCTTCGCGATCGGCTGCCAGGCAACCGCGAGAATATGGCGAAAGCCGTAACCGTAGCGGGTGCCGTCTTTCATCTGGTCCTGGTCTTGCTCATCACTTTTGAATCGCCAGAAGCTGCCATGTCGTTCGAAGAGGTCGGTCGGATCGATTCCCTTGGCACCATAGGCCCGATCTAGCACAGCGCTGCCGTTGGAAGGACAGCCAACCTCCACGTAGAGATTGCCCTGCGGATCGAAAGTAAAGGACTTCGACTCATGCTCATCCTGTTCCGGTAATCCGGCAACGATGGTTTCCGGTTCGCCTCTGGGAACGAGTTCCCCGGGATTGAGCTTGTACCGATAGACGGCATCATTGGTGGAGTAGTAAAGCCAGCCATCGTGAACGGCAATTCCAGTACCGGGCTCCTGACCAAACTCCTGAATTACATCGGCTCTCCCGTCACCCTTGGTATCGCGCAGAGCCAGGATGCCGTCGTTCGTCTTCTTGAGGTAAATATCGCCGTTAGCAGCCACGGTCATGAAGCGAACCGGTCCCAAATTGTCAGCCACGACCAAAGCACGAAATCCCGGTGGAAGTTGAATTGCTCCGTTGTCTTCATCAGGAGCCGGGAGCGCCAGCGCTCCCGCTGGTGAAATGAGAAAGATCGCGAATGTGAAATACCAGATGAATCGATGCATAAACTCTCCTCCTCCCGTCAGATACCAGCGAACAAAAACCTATTGACCTCTGCATAACAGGCTGACGTTAAGGCAGACGTTTAACGATAGAGCCGCAGGCACTAATTTGTCGATCCTTCCCAAAATCGGGTAGTGGCTTCTTTTGAAATTACTTCGCTAAGAAAGAGAGGGTAGAATACCAAGCATACCCCGAAATGGCCAGTTGGAGCCAAACCAATAGATAGATATGCCGCAGGGCGCCCATAGGAGTATCCTGGTGAGTACTCTGGTACGATGAAATGGCACTTTTCTATAATCCCGGAAAGGCTGCCATTGTCATCTCGGAAGAAAACAGCGTAAATGAAAAGAGACATGGGTAAATTCGAGCTTTCCCGATCGTTTTATAAGCAAGCGGCGGGCTGGATCGTTCCTGGATGCGTCTTGTTGATGCAGGGCTTATCCTCCTTTCCGGCGCATGGCCTTGAGTACCCCTGGCTCGTGCTCAGTCCGGAAAACGATTCGCGGGATTTTGGCATGCGCGACTATGATGAAGCAGATTCACGAAATACGGTGGGCGTCATCAATGATTCCGACCCCCTCTTCAATCATCACCTTGTCTGGGGCAAAAGCTCCGTTCGGAATCTTCTCTCCATGCGCGCGCCGTTTTGTGAATTTCGATTCGACGCCGTTCGGCCCTTCTGGCTAACCCCGGATGAAAAATCCATCATCAAGGAATATCTGAAAAGAGGAGGTTTTATTCTCTTCTTCATCGATGCCTATCCCTATTCTCAGGAGGAATTCTGGAAAATCAAGGAATGGCCGATCATTGATTTCCTGACCAAGGAACTGCCAGCCTCCGATCCCGATTTTACTACCGGAAGGGCAACGGACGATTTCCCGATTTTCAAAGCCCATTATCATACGGAAACGGCTGAGGCCACCAAGCACGAGCTGGCCGAAAACCCCAATACGCCGAATCGCACGTTACTTTTTTACCAAAAGCGGCTCTGCTGTTTTGTCATAGGACGCTATAGTTATATGAAAGATGGCGTCTGGATTCCTTTGCCCCGACCGTTTCCAAAAAATTTCAACATGGAGTCGAGAGGTTTTCAGTTGGTCGTCAATGTTTACGTTTATTCGATGGTGAAGTGAAATGAACCCGCCACTCTGGCAAAATCGCAGAGGAGAGACCGTGAATTAGGAGGAATGTGAGGAGATTTCAGTTTTCCAGAGCGCTCATAAACCGACAGAGGCATTGGTCATTACCGGATATTTCTGGCTGATGCTGTGCTTCGTTGCCTGCCCCGCGCACGGCCTCGAGTACCCGTGGATTCTACTCGAAGCCGGGAATGACTCCCGTGACCCCGAAGTGAGTGCCCAGGATGAGGCCCAATCGATCCGGGATTATCAACTTGACGCAAGCGGGGGTTTAGTTTATGACGGTGAACTATGGTGGCGATTTTGCTCAGGCTGTGGAAAAGTTTCGAGGATTTCTTTTTTCATCAATGGGTGGGGCTCGTTGTTTTGCTCCTTTCTATTGTCGTTTCTTACGAGATGAATATGCGTGGCATCCATCTCATATTGATTGTCACAGATACCGTTGTCTTGCTGTGCCTTTTCCACATTAGCGCATTGCGAGAGCAGCCACTCTTAGTAAGGGTTCTGGGAACATTTATCATCGGCATTATTTTTTCTTGGATTACGTATTTCGCATTCTGGAATTATAATCCGACAAGCGACACGGGAGGACCATGTATGTGGCTGACGGGCGTCACTCTTGTAAACTTGGACGATAGGGAAAACAGTTTGGAAATCGATTACGGCATTCACAATACCAGTAAAATGGCTCAACGACTTGAGGTGTGGGCCGTGAGCTTTGTTGGAACAGCGCCTCCCGTTAATTTGCCTCCTGCGAGCGCTGTTGCGGGCACTGGGATGACATTTTAGGAGGCGATGGCACTGTTACTGGTGCCATCAGATTGCCTCAGTTAGAACAAAGCAAGGGGGACATTAAAGCAGGAACTAAAACCCTCTATTTTTATGGATTTATAATTTACAAAGACGCTGTTAGCAGTGGCAGCTCCAGCATTTATAAATGTAATTTTTGCACCTACTTTGATCCTGCGGCCAAAACATTCCACACCACTGGTTCTGGAAATAGTATGGAAATAATCAGCTCTGCGGCGTCTTCGTCAATTCCTGATAAGTCAGCTTTTCAGCCTTAACCAACTTCAACAACGTATCCCGAAACAGAAACTTGTTTTCACGATTATTAAACCTGTGCTCCAGTTCGTCCAATAGGCGTCCAGATGCTTCACGCTTACCTTATGATACGATCCCACTATCGACCGCTTAAGAAGGCTCCAAACGCTTTCAATGCCGTTGGTGTGATGTCGCCGTGAACCCATTCCTCTTGGGAGTGATTGACCGTGCCATGCTTGGTATCTTCGTCTTGAATACCGCGATAACCGGGATGCTTGTCGGTGTAGATGTTCTCCGTATCCGGTGCCGTCGTCTTGTGGATAAAATCGTGAAGCACTTTCTTATCGACCCACTTGAGAGCCTCGATCCGAACCGGACCTTTGCGTTCCAGCGCACCAATGACCGCGATCTTGTTCCCGCGATAGCCGCGTCCGACATGACGGCGCTTACCGCCAACGTAAGTCTCGTCAACTTCAACGGTGCCCTTCAGCGGCTCAGGATTGACTTCCTTGATGGCGGCGCGAACTCGATGGCACAGATACCATGCCGTAGGATAGGAGATCGCCAGCGAGCGTTGAATCTGGCAGGCCGACATGCCTTTTTTGCTCTCGGTCATCAGATAGACCGCAAGGAACCATTTCCAAAGGGGAAGATGGCTGTCATTAAAGATCGTGCCGGACTTCACGGAAAATTGATACTCGCAGTCATTGCAGCTATACTAGGACGGCCCTGATTGGCGTGGCCTTCTTAGACTGGCATCGCGGGCACTCAACGCCTTCCGGCCACCGGAGAAGCTCCAAATACTCACGGGCCTTGTCTTCCTGAGAGAATTGCTCAACCAGTTTGACAAGATTCATGTCGTTCGGTTCTGAAACTTTTTTGGAGGATTTTTTCATATGGCAACCAAGTTAAAAAAGAAGGCTCACGAGCTTACCGCTGACGAAGTGATGAAGCGCGTTTTCACCGCGAAAGGCCACGCGCACATCAAGCGTCACGTTAAGAAACTCGCGAAGAAATAACCTGCTCATGCATCAAACATACACGAGAGGCGGATTGTGTCAACTTTATAATCCGGAATCGATCAATATGGTTGGAATAATCAATCATACTGAAACCCTTTTCAATCATCATTTAATCTGAAAAAGGCGGCCATTAAGGACCTGCTTAAGCTGGATGCACCGTTTTGCGAAATGCACTTCGACGGCGTAAATCCCGGCGGGTTGAGTGTGGAGGAAAAATCCATCCTGGGCGAATATCTCAAAAGAGGAGGTTTTATCCTCTTTTTTATCGATACCTATCCCTATAGTCAGGATGAATTCTGGGCCGTCAAGCAATGGTCGGTCATTGATTTCCTGACCAAGGAGCTTCCGGCCTCTGATCCCGACTTCACCACGGGAAGGGCCACTGATGATTTTCCGATCTTCAAGGTACACTATCAAACGGAGACCGCCGACGCCATCCGACACGAGTTGAACGGCAACCCAAATACTCCCAATCGCACGCTGCTTTTTTATCGAAATCGTCTCTGCTGCTTCGTAATGGGTGAGTACGGTTATTTAGGAGGACGACACCTGGGTCCCCATGCCCAGACCATTTCCAAGAGATTTCAGCATGGAGCTAAAAAGCTACCAGTTGATCGTGAACATCTATACCTATTCGATCGTCAAGTAATTCACGCCTAATTTGAATTAAATTTGGCAACCAAGGCAGCGTAATCCGCTTCGGAAAGAACAGCGTGATCCCAGTCGTTTCCCAGAATTTTGATTTGTTCACGAGCGACATCCAGATGACCTCCGTCCGCAGCATGCTTGGCGAAATTTGTCCGATAGAAAATGGAATTGGGATAATGAGCCAGATAGTCGCGATAGGTCTTCTCCACGGCCGTCCAAATTTCAGGACGCGCATAAAGGGACTGATCTCCATCGCTCGACTCGGAGATGCCAATCGGCAAAATCATGGGAAGTTTCGCCGCCCAATTCCCGGTTTGGACACACTCCTGCCCGAAAGCCATGATATCGTCCACTGATCCATACCAACGGGGAAGTAGATACCATTCCTTGCTTTTGTAAGCACCAAAGTCATTCGGATTGGCTTTGATGGCTCTCTGAAACCACAATTCCATGCGGTCTCTGCCTTGTCCCTGGCCCAATTCGACCGTCATCATGGAGTGGCAAGTCCCTGTTTCATTCGGATATTGAGCATAAATGGGTTCAAGTATTTCATCGGCTTTGGCCAAACGTTCGCCGAATAGCTTCCACCCCTCGTCGGAGACGGTATTGGCATAATCCGATCCGCGTGCAAGCCACGCATCTTTAATATAAAAATTACCGTCCAACTCCAGTTTGACCGGATTTTTTGGGTCGATTTCGTTGAAATCACGATCCTGTTCGGCAATTACCAGGTAGAGTGTTTTCTCATCCTTCGCCGATTCCTGGAGCGAATCACCGACCCAATAGAGCATGTCGTGGGGCAGTCCCCGCTTGAGCAATTCACGATAATTTTGCCCCCACTGTTCCACAAAATGGGGCAGAGCCTGCATACTGGGCGCTTTAGGATCTGGATGCTCGTAGCTTCCGAATTTTGTCAGGTTACAAACCATGTTTTGGCACGCCCATAACTTAAACTCAGAGGGGAAATCGCCCTCCAAAAACTTGTCCGTGCTACGATTCCGCTCCTCAGCAGCCGCTTCGTTGCCGGAATAATAGCCATCTAGTTCTTTGATATCGAGGAAAGTCATGAGCACCTGTTCGTGCGTCCCTTGAGAGATGACACTATGGGCGTAGTTAGCGCCATGCTGCCATAAGCCTTCCCCGTAAAAGTCGCCCCAAACCCATAGATAGGCCAGGATCCGGATCACCGTTTTAATTTTGTCGTCATTGGGGGTCGGCGTCGGATTTCGCTTCGCATATCCACTCAACGCCTCATCTCGTATTTTCTTATAGATATCCTGCTTCGTTACCATCCGCGCAGCCATGGCATCAACATCGATCAGTCCACTTTGGACGGTCGAAGTAACTGCGGGCGCAACCGGGGACTGGCATAACCCTATTACTGGAAATCCAACAGCCATCACCAGCGTGAGCCCCACGATTCTCTTCAAGGCCAGAGACGAAAAATACATGTTCTCAATTGCCACAGTGGCAGCCGAAAGACAAGATTGGCCTGACCGAGATGAGATTATCACGGCAATCTGGTCTCCAGCATTGGTCGCATTGAGCTGAAGGTCGTGCGTACCTCGACGCATGAACTCCTCTACACGGATCGGGAAACCCAGGCTGCCGTTGATCTCGGAAACCGAACTGCCGGGAAAGAGGCCCTGCAAAAGCCGCCGGAACACCGGGTTCGCGATCCAGTCGATGATCGGCTTACGGTTATCGCTGCTGAGCGTACCCATGGCATCGACCACGTCGAAGTCAACGTAGCGGGTGAAGGGAACACCGTCCCACCGGTTGTTGAGATTGCGGTTGTTCCAGACCGCACAGACAAAGAGGGCACAGAACCGCTCGCGGTGGACCAGACGCGGGACATCTCCTCGAACTCCAGGGAGTCGAATTCCTTCGGGTGGTAGTCGCGCAGCTTGGGCTGGAGGCAGGGGAACGAGTTGGCCAGGCTGAGGATGGCCACCTTGAAATGGTAGAGTTCCTGTTGGCTAACAAGGCCACTTTTAATGTCAGGGACGACAAAGGTCTAACCCCTCTTCACATGGCGGCCGACGATGACCACGTAGACGTGGCGAAATGGCTGCTGGACCACGGGGCTGATGTCAATGCAAGGGATAAACAAGGCAGGACCCCACTCCATCTCGCGGCGTGGGACAACGTCAATGGCAGCCAAGATATAGTGGATTTGTTGCTGGCCAGAAATGCCGATGTCAATGCGAGAGATAACGCAGGCAACACCCCTCTGCATTACGCGGCGTTGGAAGGCAAGACGATGGTTGTTGATATACTAGGCAAGCATGGCGGCCATGAATAGGGTGCGATCGCTGTTTTCTCCGGCACGATTCACCAAACGCCGTTAGATTTCTAGGTTCAAAACGGTATTTCCCCAGCCTTACGCTCTGTCCTGTACCGGATGATGGTACCGTCCCAATTTCGTTCCAGAGTGCTTATGGGTAGCCCTTCTTTCATCCTAAGTTTATGCCAGTATTCAAATGCGGCCAAGCCCATCTTGAATGCCTCTTCAAATGGAATAGATCGGAAGTTGTCGGCAATATCGCACAGAGGCGAATCGTAGCGGACAAGTTTCTGAGATGCGATTTCGAGCCGGTACTTGTACTCCCAGGTAGCGCCGAGATTTTCCTTTGCCATCTCCAACGTGAAGCAGCCACAGGAGAAAGCAAACATGCGCTTCTTCCGCCTCCAGTTGATGCCGCCGGGACCATTCCATGAGAAATGAACCGAGGCGCAGCGCAGTACATTTTTGGAGTAGGTAATGAGCCGCACACGTTTCTTTTCGCCCTGTAGCGCCTTCCATGTTTTCGTCAGGTAGCTTGTGAAATATCCGGCGAACCTCGCCGCCGTCTTTTTGATCGGGGCGAGATGATGGATGTATCCGAAGCCGCGCTTCACCAGCAGACCGTCTTTGTGCTCGTTCTCGGCAGTCCCGCAGATGGTGTCTCGCAGCCTTTGCAGGTAGACCCTGGCATCAGGCTGATTGCGCACGGGATGGGCCAGAGCGATCAAAAGGTGCAGGTGCCACGCACCACGCATTTGCCGCTCCCAGCATCCGATAAACGACAGATACGCCCAGGGCGAATAAGGCAGGACGGAGGGAGTTGAATCGGCGGGAGGCCTCTGCTTTCTCGGTGATGTTCTCGGCAAAGGTCAGGGTCAGTTCGCCGCAATTGTCTTCACCCCATTGACGGGCAAATCCCTCCACATCTTTTTGGACGGCGAATCTCTTCTTCGCCCGGTACGGGGTAAGCTGGTTCGCATTCGAAGGCTGGTTCTCGTTTGAGTTAATATTTATTTGTCGAGGAAGGGGCGCAGCCGCCGCCGCGCTTCGCGCGGCTGGCTGGCTGGCCCCCTTCTCCACCAGAAAATATTCCCGGCAATCGGCATCCAGTGCGCTCATTGCGGCACCAGGTTGAAGTACTCGGCCGCTTCCGCTTCGGTCACCCGGCGCCGATAGTTCGAGAAGATCAGGGCGTTCGACTGGTGGCCAAGTTCCAGCGCAAGGGCGGGAGCATTCTGGAACTTCGCCAGGTGGTAACTGGCAAAGGAATGGCGCAGCGCATCATGCGGCCAAGGCACTAGGCTCTTGTCCTCATCATGCCGCCGCGCTTGGTTGCCCCGCAGGCGAATCCGGCGAGCCGACGCGTCTCGTCATAGCGCCGCCGGAAATTGTCGCCCTGAATCGATCCTGAGCCGATTAGCGGGCGCAGCCATGCCTCCAGACACGGCAGGATTTTGACGTAGCGATGCTGAGCCGTTTTCGACTTGGCCGCGGTGATCGTGACGTGTCCTTTTTCCGAGACTGACTTCCTCCCAAGTAAGCCGCGCGATCTCCTCGGGCCGGATGCCGGCAAACGCCCCGATGGCGATGGTCGCCCTGACATCCCCTACCGCGAGATGGCGAGCAGCTTGGCACAATTGTTGAGGCGTCAGAATCCCGACCTCTTCCGACTTCACGGTCATGCGCTCGACCCCCTTTACCGGATTTTCCGCGCACAGCTTTTTCCGCAGCGCGTACTCGAACAGCGAGTGAAGAAGCGTCCGGTACGAATTGACCGTGACCGGCCCGACGTTCAGATCATGCAGCCAGCCCTCGATTTGGTCGCTGGTCAGATCGGCCAGCCGCTCCTTTGGAAACGATGCACCGAACCGTTTGAACAGACACCGCAGCGACGTGAGATGCTTTTCGCTTCTCTGGAGCTTGGTCCTGGACGCGAGGAACAATTCCGCTAGCTCATCGACGGTGGTTGTCGCCGATCCGTGCCGACGGATGTACTCGGTGACGACAGTCGTCAGCGACACGCCGTAAGGAGCCAGTCTCTTGCTGGCGTCCAATGCTTCGAGCCGTAAACGGTCATCAATCTGCAAGGCCTGCCAGCCGAGCCGCTGGACCTCGACACTCTTGACCTGTTCCGCAGACTGGGCCGCTTCCTTCGTCTCGAAATAGGAACGCTCGCGCTTTCCCGTGGGATGCCAGACGTTGAGCACCCACTTGGCTTTAGGCCGAGCCTTACAATCGTAGGGCCTGACCGACACACTGAATTTTGCCATGACTCACTCCTGCCAGAGTGAATCCCGAACGGCTACGGTAGCCGTTTTTCGGGCGTATAAGCGCGATCTTGAGCGCCTACAAGTTCCTTTGCGCGACATCCGCCAGGATGTCTAAGAGGCTCTCCTGCCAGAGGTAAAACCCGGTAAGTTGGGCTTTAAGAGGGGCGTGGAGAATAGGGGATTCGAACCCCTGACCTTCTCATTGCGAACGAGACGCTCTACCAACTGAGCTAATTCCCCATACCGTCACTCGAATGTGCCGAGCCGGTGATATTACGCTTTACTCAAAATCCGGCGCAAGCAGATATTCCGCAGGTCAACAGCGCGGCTAGTTCACTTACCCACTTTCTCATCCCAAAGCAGCTTTCTGCAGCGCACT
Source organism: uncultured Verrucomicrobiae bacterium (assembly GCA_963812985.1). Lineage (GTDB taxonomy): Bacteria > Verrucomicrobiota > Verrucomicrobiia > Methylacidiphilales > UBA1321 > JABDGH01. The sequence continues at coordinate 42,744 of CAWEXI010000003.1, read as the reverse complement.
GAGCCGCTTGATTCCCTTCGTCGCGAGGGCGATCAGCGCGGTGAATTCCTTCGGTGAAAAGGTGCTTTCCTCGCCGCTGGCTTGCACTTCAATGAACTGCCCGCGCGCAGTCATAACGACGTTCATGTCGGTCTCGGCATCCTTGTCCTCGACATAGTCGAGATCGAGCAAAGGCCGTCCCTCAACGATTCCCACGCTGATCGCCGCGAAGGGCGTCTTGATCGGCGACTTGGCGGTGTCCTGGAGAAAGCCGCCCTCGCGCAGCTTCCGCACCGCGAGTTCGAGCGCGACATATGTCCCCGTGATGGCCGTGGTGCGCGTGCCACCATCGGCGGCGAGAACGTCGCAATCGACACAAAGCGTGCGCGGTCCCAGCGCTTCGAGATCGACCGCGGCGCGAACGCTACGCCCGATCAGCCGTTGGATTTCCGTGCTGCGCCCATCGATGCGGCCCTTGGTGATGTCGCGCGCTTTGCGGTCCAGGGTCGAATACGGCAACATCGAATACTCCGCCGTGATCCAGCCGCCCGAGACCTTTTGCTCCTTCATCCAGCGCGGGACATTCTCCTCGACGGTCACGGCGCAGATGACCTGGGTGCGTCCGCAACTGGCGAGGACCGATCCGGCGGCGTGCGGCGCTATGCCGGCTTGGAAAGTGATGGGACGAAGTTGATCCGGCTTGCGTCCGTCGTGGCGGCGCGAAGAAGAAGATGAGGACATTGAAGATTATGCACACATTCAGTTGGCCGGGACAACTTGAGACCTCGGCAATCCTCCAAAGAGACGCTCTGTCATCCTGAGCAGGATCAGTTCGGAATCGACCGCATTAAGAGACAATGGAACTGATCCTTCGACAAGCTCAGGATGTCTAGCCGCCCTAAAGTGGGTCGAGAACAACTACACGTCGTCCGGCTCTTCTTCGTGGTCGTGCCGGGCCGGTGGAACGGCGGGCGTGTTAAGCTCCAGCTTGGTCAGAATCTCCATTACACGATCGCCGCGTTCGACCGCCCGGTCGAAGCGAAAGATCAGCTGCGGCGTAAACTTCAGTCCGAGCCGCCGCCCGATCGAGCTTTGCCATGCCTTGCGATTGCGATTGAGCACCTGCAGCGCCTGCTCCTCCTCCAGCTCGGGGTTGATCGTGCTGACATAAATGTAAGCCTGGCGCATGTCGGGCGGCAGCTCGACAGACGAAATGGTAATGAGCAGCCCCTCGAGATCAAGGGATTGCGTCATGCAGGCGGCGAGTTCCTTGCGCAGGACTTCCGCCACGCGAACGGTGCGACGGGTGGACATACCCTAGTGTCGATGAAACCGGGCACGGATGCAACTCCCGCGCTGTCGCCGGAGCTTTTCCTTGCGCGGGATGACAAGCTGTCGCTTAATCATGCCGTTCATGAATAAGTGTTTTTGGCGTGTCGTTCTGTTGGCCGGTGGTTCGATGGTCCTGGCCGGTTGCGGCAACAAAGAGACGAAGGAAGCCCTGCAAAAAGCGGCCGCGCTTCAGGACCAGAAACAATATCAGGACGCCAATCAAGTTTTGGTCGAGGCCTTGCAAGCCCGCGAGGCAAAAATCCGGGCCGATGCCGGGATTACCGCCGATCAGCCTTCCACCGATGATGTCACCAGGAAGGTCGGCGCCGATCCCGAAATTCTCAAAATGGAGCGCGCGCAAATTCCGCTTTATCTCCGCATGGAGCGCGCCGACATGGCTTCCGCCGTCTACGCCGACATCCTGTCCGGCAACCCGTCCGATTCCGTGGTTTACGATTTGCTGCACGACAAGGATCCCGTGATTCGTACCGGAGCGGTGCGAATTCTGGGCCTGACCGCAAAACCGGACGAGATCGATGCCCTGACCGCTGCGACGAAGGACTCCGATCAGGATGTCCGCCGCGCCGCCGTGGCCGCACTGGGAGCGATCAAGGATCCCCGAACCGTCGACCCTCTGATCGCGGCGCTGAAAGATCCCTACTGGTTCGCCCGGTCGGAAGCGGCGAACTCGCTCGGACAGGAGCACGATGGGCGCGCCGTCAAACCACTGCTCGACGCCTCCGCCGATAGCGACAGCACGGTGGATAGCTCGGCCGAAGCCGCTTTGCTCTCCCTGTGTAAGCAGCCGGATGCCGCCGCCAAGCCCGACGATCTCGCCAGCCGCCTCAACGACTCGAATCCCAAAGTGGTCCTGCTTTCTGCCGTCTGTCTCGCACTGCTCAAGGACTCAAGAGCCGTGCCCGTGCTGCTGAAATTGGTCACCTCATCCGATGCGACAACCCGGCTCGATGCCGTCAAAGGGCTCGGCGATTCGGGCGATCAGTCCGCCATCCCGACGCTGCGGCAAACACTGAAAGATCCTGACGTCAACATGCGTGGATGGAGCATCATCGGCCTTGGCAAATTAAAGGACGAGGGTTCCCTGACCGACCTGCAGGTGATCGCGGACGATCCCGATGAACCCGACACCATCAAGTCGGCGGCTCAAGCGGCAATCAACCATATCTCCCCTGCTCCCGCCGCCGATTTGGCCCCCACCAGCGGACCTTGACGGTATCATCCCTTAGCCCTCGGTCATCCTGAGCTTGTCGAAGGATCAGTTCAGCCTGCCTTTATCGAAGCTTCGGAACTGATCCTTCGACAAGCTCAGGATGACCAACATCAAGACTGGATTGAGCTCCCGCCGCGATCGGCAGCGATGATCCCGTCCAGCACACGACGGAATTCTTCGAGCCCCGGCGCGGGAATCACGATGGAATCGCGACGGCCATGAGCATCCTCCGTAATGCGGAGAAACCGGCCCCGTGGATTTTCGCGTAGATCAAAAACAAACGTCTTGCGCTCAACAGTGATATTTTCGCTTTTCAAAACCGCATCCATGATAAACCTGAACCTCGTTAACTTTCAGGGCAAACTAATCATGACACGCGTCCTGTCAAACGACCTGTGGCATTTGTAATCAAATTACGAGTATGCCTAAGGCGGCGTGAGCCACGGACGAAGAATTATTCCCGGCGGACATCCTGCTTGTGCGGCTTGGAAATGAACGTCAACCGCGCCCGTCTGACCGAGCGGCCAGACCTGGGTAAAATCAGGAATGGACGCCGAGACCGTGACATTCATCTGCTGGTCGCGAGGCGGAATCTGGAGCCACTCTCGAACTTGAAGCGAACGAAGCCAGGCGTCATCGGGCGGCGATTCGTTTCCCATCACGAGGACATCGGCATGAAGTCCCGGATACGCTCTAAGCAGATCGTGCTGGACCGACAGCCCGATCCTCCCCGCCCACAAAAGCGTCCGATTTCCTTCCCGAAACAGAAGCACCAATGCGCGATCCTGGGCATGGGTTTCGTTACTGTCGGCGGCGGGATTGAGAACGTCAATGCGCACGTCAGGCCCGAGTTGAAAACTGTCGCCGCGCTGCCAAGATTCAACCTGCTGCCCCGACAGCATGGCCAAATCCGGCAAAACTTTTTCCACCGGCGAACGCGTGCGCAACACCGGAGCGATCGTTTGCCTCGGCTGAAAATCGCGCGCGATCATTTCCGCGCCGCTATTGTCGGGACCGCTCATCTGCGCGAGCACCAGTCCGTCGAGCCGGTTGATGCCGTAAAATTGCAAAAGATGCCACGTTGTCGAGGGCGTGGGACTTTCCCGGCCGGTGTTGAAAAGCCAGGTTTGATCCGATGTACGCACGAACAGACACGCGCTGTCCTGCAACGGCGCGAGAACGAAGGAAGGCGTGGGCGAGGACAGCACGCTCAAGTCGGCCACGTTGAGGGAAGCCCCCGGTTTGTGCGCGAGAAAGCCGACAAAGAGAATCAAACCGCGTGCGAAAAGCCAGTTCGCATTGTTTAGCAAGGCGGCCAGCGTCGTGCTCGACCAGCGAAACGGCCACGCTCATCGTGCCGACCATGGTGATGAGTCCGGCCGTGGGCACGACGACCAGATTCGCGAGAATGGAAATCGGCGTGACCTGGTGAAAATCAATGGCGGTGATCGGCTCCGTCGTCAGCGTCGCGGCGATGCCGCACGCCGAGCAGCCAAAGCCAACCCGAGCCAAAATCGCTCTTCGATTCTTTGCGCGGGCGTCAGCAGATTGCGCCGGCAAAAACGGATCGGGCGCAAAAGGTCGCGCGAGCAACCGCATCAATGGCGGCGCGATCAGAATCAATCCGAGCACGATGGCGAAAGAAAGCTGCGCGCCCGGATCGAGCAGAATAGCTGGATTCCAGATCAGCATGGCCAGAAAGGCAAGCGACCAGCAACCGAGCGCGTTGAGCGGACGGCCCAATCGCCACGCCAGCAGAATGGCCAGCGCCATGACGGTGGCCCGGACGGCGCTGGCCGGCGAGCCGGTGAGCAGGCAATAGAGCAGCACGACCGGCGCGATCGTCCATGCCCAGCGCCAGCGGACGAGGCCGCACAAGTTGCAGCAGGATGAGCGCGACCACGACCATCTCGGCGATGTTCTGGCCGCTGACCGCAAAGACGTGGAGCGTGCCTGTGCGGCGGAAATCCTGCTCGATGTCGGCGGGAATTTCCTGGCGATAACCGATGAGCATTCCAGCGAGGAAATCGGCCATGCGTGGATCGTCCTCGAGACCGATCTGCAGCCGCTCGTAGGCCCAGTCGCGCGCGCGAAAGGAGAGATTCTGCCAGAAATCGCCGCCGCCGGTCTCCGTCCGCCGCCAATCAAGCGCGGGAATCGTCGCATGATAATAAATTCCCTGCTCGGCTTCGTAGGCGCGGTAGTTGAGGTCACCGGGACAAAGCGGTGGCGCGACCGGCACCAACCCGGTGGAAAACTCGAGGCGATCGCCGCAAAGGAGTTCCTTCGCCGGACCGACCACCGTGCAACGCACATCTCCCTGCGCGGATTGCCAGGGCGCGTCGATGTCGGCGCCGAAAAGACGCCCGCCGGTCGGACGCCACGACTCCATCCGAAGGACAAACGACGTGCGGTCGAGCATCCGCCGCGACGCGTGACTGGTAAACTGAGCCGCAGGTTCCTCGATGATCAGGCCGCGCCATTGCGTCGTCTCTTCGATTTTGTCGGCGGGCAAACGGCGTAGATCGTCGGCGGAAATGGAGATGCCAAGCAGCAGCGTATGAACCAGCCCGGCGCAACCGGCAAAGATATAAAAGACAGCCAGCGAAGTTTTTTCGTAGCGGCCCAAAATCAGCCAAGCGACGCCCGCACAATAAAGCGAGAAGAGCGCCGGTCCGAGCTCGACTCCATCGACCAGGCCAAGGACACAGCCAGTTGCGAAAGCGAGACTGACCGAAAATAAGGGCGCACGTGGCGAGAGCATCCTCGGCGCACACTATCGGAAAGTCGCCGATGCAGTAATGCCTATTCAGCTTAAAATGACGCCTCCAGTTTACGAATCAGGGGAAAGCTTCTCAATATTCTAAATTTCGCTATTGGACCGATAAATGCTTACAGGCCGTTTTCCGACAAAGGTGTTCTTTAAATAGACCCTTAAATCAGGACACATCTGTCTTCAGGGTTCCGTCCGAATCGTCTCCGTTTTACCTCTTAAAATAGCCCCGTCAAACAAGGCTGAGGAATAACGCTGGCATATCCATTGCATAGGAAGAGTCACGTTCGCTTCGAATTTTAAAAGATTCGAAAACAACCCAAGCCCAGCGGGAAACAAGCTGTGCCGGAAAAAAAATTACATGAAACTTTATTTGCTTACGATCCTCTTATCGATTGCCGTCTTACCGTCGAGCCAGGCGCAAACTTGCTCGCAAGGTTACGGCCCCCTCCCCTGCCCTCCGCCGACCGCATCCGCTCCCATCTGGGGCAAGCTGGTCGTTAGTGGCGATGTGGTCACCTGCTATTATGCCACTGGCGCGACTACGCCGACAATCTGGACGCAGATCGGCCCGCCCCAAACCATCGGCTTTCTCAACGATCCTCTGCTCATCGGGATCTACATCACGTCTCACAACTCGACGTCACCCAACGCCGGCGTATCGACCGGAACCATTGACAACTTCTCCATCTCCCCCGCGCCGACCTATCGGATTCGCGATCAGGATGTCGGCGCACCCGAATTGATGGGCTCCGCCAATCTAACCGCGGGAGTCTGGACAATTTCCGGTTCCGGAACGGACATTTGGGGAGCGTCGGATCAATTCAATTTCCAACCCTGGCTCGTTACCGGTGACTGCACGGTCATCTGCCGCATCACCTCGATTTCCAGCGGCGATCCCTGGCAGAAAATCGGCATCATGGTGCGCGATGGATTCAACAGCGGTTCCGACTACGCTCTCTTCTGCGCCTCACTCGGCCATGGGGTTGATTTCCAATACCGACTGAGCTTCAACGACAATAGCGACGCGATCTCCTACGTCGCTCCCTCGGTTCCAGGGGCGGTCTCCGGGACAGCGATTGGAACCGGCCTCGTGGGTAATTTTCAAGGGCCTTACCTGCTGCGGCCTTAATGGGCTATTTACTGATCTGTGCGCCCGCCCAATCGGAATGGTCATAGGCGTTATTGGCTCCTACGAAATTGACGAGCAGCTTAAGCAGGGTAACTCCCTTGATGTTGAGGACGCCGGTGCCCGTCAGTGGACTCGTTCCCGTGAGTGTCCCGCTATCGTAGATTTTTACCCCATCGGCCAGGATGGAAAAGTCAACCGCGCCCAACCCATTCACCTCATCGTCGATGCCCACGCTTGAAGTGAAGGTCGAGTAAGCACCGTTCAGCGGAACATCGATTTCGCTGTTGGCGTGGCAGCCCAGGCCCTTGGTAAAAGTCGTCCCGCGAATACTGATGGTATGGCCGTCCCCGCCGGCTTGCTGCCCGTTGCTGGTATCTTGTTCGATTGGACCATATCCGCTGGAAACCGGAATATACCCGAAGTCGCTGAGCCACGAGGTGGCCGGTATCGGCGCGGTGGTGACCTGCGCCCCAGCCCAATCGGCGTGGTCGTAACCGTTATTCGCGCCCACAAAATTAACGAGCAGCTTGAGCGTGTTCACGCCGGTGACATTGAGCGGCCCGGTATTTTGCACGGAGCTGGTGCCGGTGATCGTTCCGCTGTCGTAAATTTTTACTCCGTCGGCGACGATTTGGAAGTCGACGGCCCCCAACCCGTTGACCTCGTCATCAATACCGATGCTCGTGGTGAACGTTTCATAGGCGCCGTTCAGCGGCACGTCGACTTCGCTATTGGCATGGCAGCCCAAACCTTTCGCATAGGTCTTTCCGCGGATCGTAATCGTGTGGCCATCCCCGGCGGCCTGCTGCCCGTTACTCATATCTTTTTCCACCGGACCCCAACCGTTGGTCACGGCCACATAGGGCAAATCGCTGATGTAAGCCGTGGTTGGAGTTACGACCACCGGCGTGGTGACCGAGACTGTGGAAGAGTCGGTTGAACCCGCACTGTTAACCGCCGCAATATAATAAGAGTAGGTATAGCCCGCCGTCAGTCCCGTCGCCGGGTACGATGTGGCCGTCGCCGAAAGCTGCGCAATATCCGCAAATGCGCCTCCATTAACTGAACTCCAAACCTGATAAGCCGTCGCGTTGGTCGCATTGTCCACCCACGAGAGATTTACGGCCGTGCCCGAAGCCGCCGTGGCAACAAGACCCGTCGGCGCTGCCGGCATAGTTACGACCGGTACCGGCGTGGTCACCGAAACCGTGGAGGAATCAGTCGAACCCGCGCCGTTAACCGCCGCAACGTAATAAGAATAGGTATAGCCAGCCGTCAGCCCCGTTTCCGGATACGACGTGGCGGTTGCGGAAAGCTGCGCAATATCCGTAAAAGCGCCTCCATTGACTGAACTCCAAACCTGATATCCGGTAGCGTTGGTTGCATTATCCACCCATGAGAGGTTTACCGTAGTGCCTGAAGCCGCCATCGCCATAAGACCCGTCGGCGCCGCCGGAAGCGTAGCTGCCGGGGCGGTCGACACCTTCGCTCCGGCCCAATCGGAGTGGTCATACCCATTATTGGGCCCGACGATCTGAACAAAAAGCTTAAGCGTGGTGACTCCGGTGACATTCAGAATGCCGGTAGTTTCCAGAGGACTTGTCCCGGTGACAGTTCCACTGTCAAAAAGCTTTGTTGCGTCGCCAAACACTTGGAAGTCGACCATGCCCTTGCCGGCGACCTCGTCGTCAATGCCGATGCTCGAAGTGAAGGTCGCGTATCCCCCGTTGAGAGGAACGTCAATTTCGCTGTAGGCATGGCAGCCAAGTCCTTTGGCGAAGGTTGTCCCGCGAATGCTGATGGTATGACCGTCGCCGGCGGCCTGTTCTCCATTGCTCGTGTCCTTCTCCACCGGCCCCCAACCATTGGCCACGGCCACATAAGCCATATCGCTGACCCAAGTCGTCGTGGGGGCTGCCCCCGGCGTGGTGACGGTGACCGTGGTTGAATTGGCGGTTCCGGTGGCGTTTACCGCAACAATATAATAAGAGTAAGTGTTGCCGGGAGTTAGGCCCGCCACCGAGTAGGAGATCGAGGTTGGGGGCAGTTGAACCAGCTCGACAAAAGCTCCACCATTCACAGACTGCCAAACCTGATACGCATTTTCATTCAGGGAATTATCGACCCACGAGAGATTGACGGCCGTGCCTGATATTGCCATCGCGGCCGGACTCGTCGCCGCCGACGGAAGAGTCGCTGTCGTCGGAGTCGTCACCGTGAAGCCCGCGAAATCGGAAATACCCGCGATGTTGTAGGCCTCGATGTGATAATCGTAACTCAGACCCGCCTGGACCGTCGTGTCCGAGTAACTGGTCGAGTTCGCGGCAAGTTGGGCAATTTGCGTGAAGGCCCCGCCGGTGTTCAGCCGAAGGACGTAGTAGCCCAGGTCATTCGTCGCGTTATTAAGCCACGTCATGTCGACTTCCGTTGGAGTGAGTCCAACAACGGTGGCATTCGTCGGCGTCGCTGGCGGCACGGGCGTGGTGGCGCTTACAATTGCGGAATCTGCCGAGCCCGCAGCTCCGATCGCACGAACGAAGTAATAATAGAGCGTCGCTTGGTTCAGACCCTGGCTGGGGTAAGATGTCGCCGTGGCCGGTAGCTGCGCCAGCCGGGCAAAAGCTCCGGTGCCGATTGCGCTCCAGACCTCGTACCCGGTCGCATTCGTCGCATTGTCGACCCACGAAAGATCAAGTTCCGTCCCCGATGCCGGCGTAATCGTCAACCCCGTAGCGGGGGCGGGAGCCAGGGCAATGGAACTCACCAGGGCTTGAGTGACGACAACATTATAGATGCGGACATCATCCAACTGGGCGTTCAGGAAGTTCGCACCCGTGAACGTTACGCCATCGAGTTTCACGACCGAGCGCACCCCGATCAGCTTGAATTGAGAGGTCATATTCCCGGTGCCCAGCGTGCCGGATCCGCTTAAAACACCGTCCACATAAACAGCGACGGCGCCAGTCGTAGCATTTCGGGTTAGGCCGACGTGATGCCAGTTTCCATCATTAATCGGGTTCGTGCTTTTCACGCTGCCGCTGTCGCCTACCGCCAGGCAAATGTGCCCGGAGGCATCGAGATAACCCCAACCAATGTCATTTCCCGCGCCCGTTTGCTCGACGCCGGTGACCGCCGGAGCCATCCAATGCGTGTTATTCCCGAGCTGCGTTGTTTTGATCCAGAAAAGCAGACTGCTGGACGTGCCGAGAATGGGCGAAAGATCGTTCGTCACCTGCACCGCGGACTGTGAGACCGCATTGTATGCGCCCGTGCCGCTGAAGGAAAGATTGGCGCCCCCGATACGTCCGGGCGTGATCCAACCGGGCAGAGGAGTGCCAATCAGCGTGCCGTTATTGCCCCCGGCCGAATCGACGGTGGTCGTCCCGGTGCCTTCGTCGAAGGAATAGAGATCGACGGGCAGGACGCTGCCCACCCCGGCGGTCATTGCCGTGGCGACATTGCTGTAAGCGGAATAGCTGACCGTGTTATAGGAGTTCGTCGCACGCACTCGATAATAATAAGTCGCTTGAGAGGAGAGTCCCGAATCCCCATAGGTCGTAACATTCACCCCGACACTTCCGATCTGGGTGAAATTGACGTCGTCGCTGGAGCGCTCAATGAGAAAGCCCGACTCGTTGTTGGAGTTGTCGGTCCAGGTGAGCGAAATGGTTGCGGGGCCGCTGGCGGTTGCGGTCAAACCGGAAGGAGCAGCGGGGGGCCCGGTGGCTGCGACAGCCGGTCCATAGGCGATTAGATAGCCGCTTGTCCCCACGTAAACCATGCCATTTGCCGCCGTCGGCGCGGCAAACTTGACCGTGCTTCCCAGACTGTCCCGGCTCGGATTCAGATTACTGGTCCAAATTGCTCCCTGCGTCAGGTTACTCGCATTATAAGCGCGCAGTTGACCGGTGCCGTGATCGACTTCCCAAAGCACACCGTTCGTGGTTCCGTTTGCCGTAATGAAAGTCGAGCAACCAGGAAAAGCGATGCTTTCCGGGGCGCTTTGCATCGCGGCGGTATTCACCGCGGCGTTGGCCAAAGGCCAGCTCACCGTCACGCCCCCGTAACCGGGAGTCGCATAGAGAACACCATTGAAGTAGGATGGAATCGACAAGATACCGTCAAGCCCGGTTATGGTTTGGACGACACTGTCCGTGGCGCCAAACTTGCCCATGTTGTCGCGATTGATCAGATAGAGTGTTCCCACCTTGCCTCCGCCGATAATCAAGTGGGGAAGGACCGGATTGGCTGTACTGCCAGCCGAATCAGGAAGGAGCGTCGGCCCTCCCGAACCCAAATCATCATCGGCCGCATTGAGCGCGGAGTTATTATAGGGCGAAAAGTAATCGACGATTTTCAGTCCCCACCCATTTAAATTTGTACCTTGCTTTCCCTGGCTCGTGGTCGGATCAAGGGTAAGCCGTATGAAACAATCCCCATAATCTCCCGCGTTCGGGAATCCCTGTGCAGTGAGACCCGTGATCGTGATCGTCCCGTTAGTATTATGAACGGTACCGTCGAAATCACCATTGCCGGTTTGAAAATAGATGTCCCCGGTTTCCGGATCGATAACCACGCCGCCCCCACCCTGCCAGACACCGGCCTCTCCCGAGGCGCCACCCGGAGAGGTGTTCCACACTCCGTTCAAAGTCAGACTTCCTGCATCGTAACTCAGAATCCATCCATGATAGGGTCCGTTGTCGCCGTGACTGGCCGACGCGATATAGACACGCCCCCCGTAAAGCACCAGGCCCGGGCGGATCATCTGACGCACCGCGTTGAAGTAAATGACATTTTGGCCGTTGACCGTGATGTGGCCAGCGCCCGAGCCCGCGACCCACGGCCCCGAATTGTAGGTGAACGAGGTCGAGGAGAGGTAGGTGGTATCGGCGATGATCGTGTTGGTATCGAGCCCGTTCGACAGGCTTATCTTGTGCAGCGTTTCGATGTAATGCGGTTGGCTCTCATTGCCATCGGCCTCGCGCGTGTTCGCCACGAGATAAATGTATCCGTTGACGCCATCGATCACCGGAGTCGCAATGATGCCAACCCACGGCGAAACGTCCTGGCAATTAATTTCACTTCCCACCCCCGCCGGTACCGCCGTGACTCCTGCGGGAATGGTCGGATTAAGAGGATTCGGATTGCCGCCGGCATTGTAGAGAAATGAGTCCTTCCACAAAATCGTTCCGCTATTGGCATCGATGGCGTAAAGACTGTCCATCGTTGTGGCCACGAAAACCACGTTGTGCAGGCCCTGATTGCTGCCGGTGGTGATGTTGACGTTCGTCTTAACCAATGGTTCTGCGTAAACCTGGCCGCCTGGATCGACAAAATCAAACCCGGCTGGCAACACCGAGGTGGGAATTCCCGTGAGATTAGGAACATCGGTAACGTTCGTCGTGAAAACCTTTCCAAAGTTCGCCACAGTAAGGGAAGCGGGAGTAATTTGGGTCTCCGTGCTATTTACCCCACTGCTCATCGACGAGCCTCCGTGATAACCGAGGACATCCGTTTGAGCCATCGCGTGGGATGCGGCTACCACCGTTAACACCACTAGAACCGATAGAAAATTGAGAGTCGTTAATTTGACCATAATGAATCTTAAGTACCGATTAAAGTATTGACAGCAACATAGATCCAATTTTAGCGTTACAAACGACGACAACTCATTTACCTAGAAAAAGCACTACTGCCAAGCATCTTTTATGCCCGTTTAATATGGGGCAAACCCTACTCTAAAGTGGGTAAGGCGGCGGCTTAGTTAACGTGCAATCTGCGACGGCTGACCCTCTATTGAACGACAACGTTGTCGCCAATCCGGAGTCGTTTCTCGACCTCGGAAGGCGGTATGGAAGTGTTGATCGCAAAGCGGTAATAGTGATTGAAGCGGTCGGGATTCGACCACGTGGGAAGATGTTTCCGCCGCAACTCCATAAAGCTCTTCTGAAAATTTGGAATGGAGCCGCTTCGATCAGGATCGCGCGTGGGAACGATACATCGTTGGCAGGGATTATGTCCGAGAAAACCCACCTTCCCGATTTGAAACGGCTTGAGTTCTCCCGCCGCGCCAAAAAGATGATCCTCCCAAAAAGGAGGCACACCTGAAATTTCAAGGTTGCTGCGGAAGCGGCGTCTTGCGCCGGCCAGATCCATCGTCGGAAACCATTCGCTGACCGTGCGCAAGCTGGCTTCACTGATCACGGTGGGACCAAACGCGATGCGGTCATCCGGAAAACCTTTCTGCGTTTCCGAAATCAGCCTGACGCTGAATTCAAAAAAGGCCGACAGCCATTTGTTGAGAGAATCCGGTTCCGTCAGGGTGAACCGGCTGCGGGAGGAGTCGCCCTCCTGCCCAATCAGGACCTCCTCGAATTTCGGGTCAAACTCCGACCGAAGCAGGTGAATGCGGCCCGTCCGTTTGCCGTTAACGTAGGCACCCGACTCGTCCACGATGGCGTAAATCCGGTCGAACTCCAAAATTCCACCGGAAGTTATGCGAGCCTCCCTCACCGAAACGCCGTCCAGCGACTTGATCGGATAGACCAGAATCTGGCTGAGAACCATCGCGAATGTTTATTCTGTTTCCCCGCGGCTTCAACCCAATTACATCAGGCCTTGGGTTCCGGGGCCGGTCAGGCGGCATCTTCCAGCCGTGCGACATCCCCTCGTCGAATCTTTCCGCCCTGCAAAACCGACGCATAAATTCCGACATGCGCCTGGTTATGTTTGAGGGCCGTTTTCAGGATTCCGGCATCTTTCGGCAAGTCGCCCTGCGCAAGCGTGGTCATGACGCAGCGCGGGCATGGCCCAGTGATCTTGAACTTCACTTCATCGCCGATCGCGAGAACTTTCCCGATCCATTCCTCTTCCGCAAAGCCGGTAATCTCCGGACTGGTGCTGATGATGATATTGGGACGGAAACGGCGTGCCTCCGCCCGGCCTGCCGGATACTGCTTGCGCATCTCATCGAGCGTTGCGGTTGTGAGGATATGGACAATCGCGAGATCGAAAAATGTTTCCGATGGCATCGCCTCATCGGTCACCTCGTCGCGCTTGGGCAGGCCCTCGATATCAGGCCAGTACTCTTCCAGCGTACCGGAGGCGGGAGCGGAACTCAGAAAGCGGACCGGCTTTCCCAGCGCCGTGGAAAGGACCTCCTCCATGTTTTCATCGTGGGAGGTCACGGTGGCTCCGTCCGGCAGCGTGATCCGCACGGAAGGAATCTGACCCGGCCCATCCAGGGGCGCGGTATAGGTGGCGTGGAACGAAAACAAATTAGGCCAGCGGGAGGGATTTTTGGCGCTGGCGATTTTTCCGGTGGAGGGGTCCGACAGGGCGAAGAGGCGATCTCCGACCAGCCCTTTCGGTCCCACCATCGAGGCGTTCAATTCCTCGCCCATCATCGATTTAATAGGATAGCGGTAGAGGGCGCCAACCGACCCGACTTCAGTCATTTGTGCAAGCATGTATTCCTTGGGTTAAAAGTGAATCCGAGCGGGCGGGGCGGGCGAATTCCCGCCGCCGCCGTCAGATGAAAGAGCCCTCTATTTGGGTATCGCGAGACCCGCGGGCAGGTGGAAGGACTGAAGTTCCTCGCGCACTTGTCTGAGCGTCTTCGGATCACGCACCTTGAAGGCAAACGCGCGGAACAATCCCGCCAGGAGGTAGATCCCAAAGACATAAGGGAAGTAATTGTCCGGGGCGGGCGGCGCCGGATAGACGCTTCCCACCGCCGGGATGAGCAGAAGCACCATGGCAACGACGCAGATGGCCATGTCCTTGGTCTTGAGTTCTCCCGTTTTCTTCAAGTACATCGGAGCGGCGATGCAAATCAGCGTGTACGCGCCGATGAACCCAAACGCGCCCATCACGCCTGCGTCACCGAAGGCGTCCACGGCTGCCCTGCTTCCGGCGATGCAATAAATCGAGACGATCCCAAACATGATCATCGCCATGACCGCCAGGGCCTTGTGGGGTGTCTTATTGGTCTCGTGGACCTCGTTGAAACATTTGTGGAAAGCACCATGACGGCTCATGGCGAAAACCACGCGGGAACCGGCATTGATGCAGGATAGCGCCAGCGCGAAAAAGCTGGTCATCGCACATGCCTCGAGCGGAATCGCGAGCCACGGCACACCATACATGCTGGAAAGCACGGTCAGCGGGCTGTCGATGGCGTCGAGCGTCACCGCTTTGCCCGAATCCATATATCCACGCGTGCCGAGCACTTCCGTGTAGGTGACAAAGATGAAGAACAATCCGGTAAGGATCAGGCTCCAGATGATCGAGCGCGGGATCGCCTTCAGCCCGTTCTTCGCCTCGTCGCCAAACGCGGTCGAACTCTCGAAGCCGACGGCACTGAAGACGGCGACGACAACGCCGAGGCCTACCCCCGACCAGGTCAGCGACTTGAAGTCGAACTGGAACGAGTCAAATATCCCCAAGCCATGATGGGCAAGAACGACCAGGCACAAAATCGTGATCAGCGAGCACGACACCACTTCGAACACGAGCATGACGATCTGCGAAACGACGACGTCCTTATAGGCCAGGTAGAAGCAGGTGCTGATACAGATGAAGAAAAGGAGGACGTCCGGCAGATGGATGCCCATCGCATCGAGGATTTTTCCCGCGAAAACCGTAAAGCCGGTTGTCCCCGCCAAGCCGATGAACGTATAGGCCCAGAGAAGGCACCAACCCGACATCGATCCCATGGTTGGCCCGAGGCCCAGCGAGCTATAGGTGTACATCGACCCGGAGCCGGTCAATCGCTTCGCAAACTGATTGAGATTAAAGGCGACAAAAAGAAGCATGATCGATCCCAAAGCAAACGAGAACCAACTCATGTTTCCACTGTTGGAAAACAT
Source organism: uncultured Verrucomicrobiae bacterium (assembly GCA_963812985.1). Lineage (GTDB taxonomy): Bacteria > Verrucomicrobiota > Verrucomicrobiia > Methylacidiphilales > UBA1321 > JABDGH01. The sequence continues at coordinate 27,427 of CAWEXI010000003.1, read as the reverse complement.
CAGGGGAACGATTAGCGCCGCCGTCATCGTCGGTGAAATGAGGGCGATATTTTGCGCCAATAGCTCAACGAAGTTGAGGCATTGTGGTTTTAGTTTGGTTTCGGTGTTCATGGGGTCTCCTCGGTGGGGCGTTGGTTGTTTTTGGGGTTGGTTTTGTTTTTGTTTATTTTAAAAAATCAAGCCGACTTCCCGCGCGGCGAACGCGCCGTCATGGTGGGAATCGCCCGCCGCGGTTTAAGGACCGTGGGCGCGATGCTTCCGGTTTCGGAAAAGGGACACGCCACCAAAAGCACCTCGGCTTCCTGGCCGCCCTTGGCGATGAGGCGATGGGGCAGGCGCGAATCAAAATGCGCCGCATCTCCCGGCTTGAGGTCGTAGGTCTTCCCGGCCAACGACAACGTGAGTCGGCCCGACAGCAAATAAATCCATTCCTCGCCATCGTGGTTGAAGTGCTCGTTCCCCTTGCGCGTCGGCGAGACGGTCACGTGAATCGGTTGGAGATTGGAAAAGCGTTCCGCATTCGAAAGCGCCCGGTAAGTAAGCCCGTTGGCCGATTTGGAGACCGTCTCCGAAGCCCGCACGATCACGCACGGCTCCGTCGCTACGGGTCCTTCGAACATCGAGGCCAGCGAAACTCCGAACACCCGCGCCAGCGTCAGCACAGCCGCGATTGATGCCTGGCGGCTGCCCGATTCGAGCCGCGAAAGGAAGGTCTTCGAAAGCCCGCTTTGCTCCGCCAATTGCTGCAGCGTCCAGCCCCGCTCGAGCCGAAGCTCCCGTAGCCGGACCCCGAATGAATCGAGCTGCACCTGAATGGGATCACGTATGATGGTCATTTTGAGTTGTTGCCTGATGGGCAATGACAGACGCCAAGCAGACAACATACCAACCGCGCCTTTCCGCAAAAAAATACCGCCGCTTCCCTCTATCCATTGTCCCGTAATTGAGAAATACGCGGATCGCGCAGCCTGACTAAATAAAACCACGCTGCTCCGCTGGAGCGGGGCCATGTATCTCCTCGGCGTTTAGGCGACAAACCTCGTCAAAAACGAAGCCGGGAGCCGGTTATCAGATTTGAACTGATGACCAACGGTTTACAAAACCGCTGCTCTACCACTGAGCTAAACCGGCAAGTCAGAGAGAAGGTCGTTATCCGGGCAGTCTCGATGACTCTCGTGCGTACCGAAACATATTACGCGAAAATTCAGGTACCGGGCAAGCTCCACAAAAGGTCACGGATCCACGGCGCTTACCATCGCAAATTGAAGATGGCAAACTGCCGCCCGGATAACTCCGCTGCTGACGCTGTCGTTGTGATATGACAAGACCTCGACTGCCCGTAAAGCGACATTTTCACCGAACCAGACGCTAAGCGCGCTTATAAGAAGCAAGGCCTTGAGTGGGTGGCGCATTTTTACCTTACGGTTAACCGCTGCCTGCCTTGATGGCGTCTGATCATTCGCACATCGTCAAAAGCACAACATTTTATCGCAGGCAATTTTTTATGCTCAGCAAGGAGAAGGAGCAACACAAAAGCTCGGGTGATACGTTTAGAATGTGACCTTGCCCTATCGCTAGCGGGTCTCCATTCTGGCCGGCCCATGTCGGATCACCAAGTTCACAACAGCGGTGTGGCGCTCAATCCCAGCCAGCAGGAGGTCGCGTTTTCCACCGAGAAACACGTGGTCGTTTTGGCCGGAGCGGGCACGGGCAAGACAGCCGCGATCGTGCACAAGGTGGCGCATCTGATCCGCGGCGGAGTTCCCCGCCATCACGTGATGATGATCACGTTCACCCGCCGCGCCGCTAGTGAAATGCAAAAGCGGATCGGCGCGCTGATCAAAGATATCCCGAAACATGGCCGCGACGATGCGATGCTGGTCGGCACCTACCACGCGATCGCCAGCCTGCTCCTGCGTCGCGACGCCACGGGCTTCGGGCTTCCCGGCTCCAATTTCACCACGCTCGACGAGGACGACGCGAACAGCCTGATGAAGTCGGCCTTCCGAGAATGCGACGTCACGCCGGGCGACTCGCTCACTCCTGCAAAGGTCCGTGCCGCGCTCTCCTTTGCGCTCAATAAACGCATGGCGCTCGAGACTCATTTCCAGCACGAGTTTCGCGAGAATGCCGATCGCGCGCTCCGGCTGGTCGAAGTGGTACCGGAAGCTTAAACAGACCGCGAATGGCCTCGATTACGACGACCTGCTCGTCCTTTGGGGCCGCCGTCTCGCCGACGACCCCGCCTACGCCGCGAAACTTCGCTCCTCCTATCGCCACGTCATCTGCGATGAGTTCCAGGACAACAACGCGCTCAATTACGAAATTCTTTCCAGGCTGAATCCGGAGCACCTCACCGTCGTCGGCGATGTCAACCAGTCCATCTTCGGTTTTCGCGGGGCCTCCTGCGGCCTGGTCGATCAATTCCTCAAGGAACATTCCGATGCGCGCGTCATTCGCCTTGAGAAAAATTACCGCTCCGGCCAGAAGATCCTCGACCTTGCCAACGGCGTGGTGGAGAGCTGTCCCCGCGCGCTCGTTTTGACCAGCGCCAAGGGCCACGAAAGCAAAACCGAGCAGGTCCCGCTGCCCACGCCCGTCAGCGAATCGGCCTTCATCCTCGACTGGATTCGCAAGCGGATTGAGCGCGGCACCAAGCCGTCCGAGATCGCCGTGCTTTCGCGCTCGTCGCGTTCGATTGAAACGGTGGAGCTGGCCCTGAAATTTCAAAAGATTCCCTACCGTAAATATGGCGGCCTCACCCTTGGCGATTCGGCGGAGGTGAAAGACTTCATTGCTTTTCTGCGGCTCGCCTTCAACGCCAACGATCGCGTCGCGCTGGTTCGCTGCCTCACGCTTTTCCCCGGCGTGGGCGAAACCTCAGCGGAAAAATATGCGTCCACGGAGGAAACGCCGGACGAACTTTTCGTGGTCGAGCGGTCCCTTCCCCGCGGCGCGGGCAATCTCAACGAGTGGCTGGCGAAGCTGCGCGCGGCAAAAGGAATCGGCGCGCGCGGCGAATATCTTCTCCATGTGATCTACCCGCTGATCGAGCGCAATTATCCGCAAAATCATTCCGAGCGCATGGCCACGCTTCAGGCGCTCGTCGATTCGATGAAGGCGACGACGCTGACCATGGCCGAATTTCTCGACGCTTTTTCGCTCGAAAAATCGACCGAGAAAGATCACCACGAATCGGAGCTCACCGTCGCCACGATCCACGCGAGCAAGGGACTCGAGTACGATTGCGTGGTTCTTTGCGGCGCAGGCAGCGCACAAATGCCGCATCCCAAATCGGTCGATCCCGAGGCCTTCGAGGAGGAGCGGCGGTTGATGTATGTCGCCGTGACGCGCGCGCGCAACCGGCTCTTGATTACCTATCCCATCGACGGCGTGCCGGGCTCGCCGCAACGTCCCAGTCCCTTTCTGCCATCCAAATTTCCTTGGGATGAACTGAATCCGTAACCGGCGATCACGACTTCGCGGTGCGGTAATATAAGGCGAGCGCAAACTGCGATCCGCCGGCGATCACGGCTACGCTGAAATAAAACGTCCGCATGAGGGATTGGAGCGTCTTGGCATCGATGACGTTATTTTCCTCCACCATGGTCATGGCATCGTGCGGCAGCGGGGCGAAGGCGCTGTAGAGACAATAAATCAGGATGGCGGCGGCGAAACAAGACTCATTGCGGAAGCCGAGATCAGGCGCGGCGGGATTGCCCTCGCGAAAGTAACGGTGCACCCGGAACTCGAAATAAGTGACTGTCGCCAACCCGGCCACGATTACGAGATTTTCCAGCGTGAAGCCGAGAAAAGGAAGCGTCACCACGCCCAGCACGGCGATGACCAGCAGACAGTATTTGCTGATAGCAGCAGCCCAGGCACGGCTTCTGAATTTTTTTGATACAACCGGCCCGGATAACGACGCTACGTACTCCTCGGGCGTGAGGGTCGATCCCGAGGCGCGCAGAAGCTCGGCAAGAGCTTCGCGTGGAATGGAGATAAGCGGGTCCATGATTGGTGAGCGCACCTTAACTGAGTCTACATCTCCCGAGCAAGCTTCGAGGGCCTTTGGGGTGGCCTGGACTACTTTGTTGTCCGGGTCGCCGGAGGCGACAAGAAGCGTTGTTCCGCCTCGCCTGAAATCAATCGCTTCCTGCGCGCTTCGCGCGTCCGGGCAACAAGCAGCCCGGGCCACCCGAGAATACGCCGAAGCCAGCTTCAAGGAATGAAACCCAGAGCTTAAATAATCCCGGCCTTCTCCAACTCTTCCAACCGCCGCTGATTCTTCTCGTCGATCACCTCGGCGACACCGGGCAGTTCGAGCAGCACTTCCAGGCAAAAGGAAATCTCGGCGTCCTGAAAGCCGGTCGTCTCCATCGCGCGCTTGTCGAGCGACACATAAACCCACGCAAATTGTTCGCCGTTGATGACGCGAAATTGCAGGTTCGGCTCCCACATGATTTCGCTCGGCTCCTTCACCTCCAGCGTCCCCTCCATCCCGGGGATCACCTGCTCCACTTTTTCGAAACGATCCAGCCACGACGCGACGCATTCCGATATCGCGGGCCGTCCCAGCGCCTCCTCGAAAACCGCGATAAAGCCTTTCTGAACCATGCCGTATTTTACTCAGCTGTAGGAAGGCTTCAAGTCCGCGATGTCCACTCGAAGATTTCTGACAATTGGCCTTGCCGCCCTCGCCGCGCAGCCTATCTTTTTTCTCATATGGTCCACGGACGCGACCTCTCCTACAACTCCAAGGTTGAAGGCAACGTCGTTCTCACGACGCTGGATGCCTCCATCAATTGGATGCGCAAAAACTCGCTCTGGCCCATGCCGATGGGCCTCGCCTGTTGCGCGATCGAGCTCATGGCCGCCTCCTGCGCGCGCTTCGACATCGCCCGCTTCGGCGCCGAAGTCATGCGCTTCTCCCCGCGCCAAAGCGACCTGCTCATTGTCGCCGGCACCGTCACTTATAAGATGGCGCTTTCCGCCAAACGCATCTACGACCAGATGCCCGACCCCAAGTGGGTCATCGCCATGGGCGCCTGCGCCTCCACCGGCGGCATGTACCGCAGCTACGCCGTCCTGCAGGGCTTCGACCAGATCGTGCCCGTCGATGTTTACATCTCCGGTTGTCCCCCTCGCCCCGAAGCGCTGCTCGAAGGCCTCATGCGCCTCCAGAATAAAATCATGCTCGAGCGCTCCACGGTGGCCATGAAACAACTGCCACCCGCCAACGAACGCGTCGCCGCGTAAAGACGGCCGGTTAACAGGAAAACATGAAATCATGAATTACCTGAACAGAAATGGGAGCAGTACCAGTGGAACAGATGATCCATTTTCCTCAAAGATAATCGGGCTGGCCATCGAAATTCATAAGGAAATTGGGCCGGGATATTCTGAATCCATCTATCATCGAGCGATGGAAATTGATCTGGCCGAAGCTGGAATTTCCTTTGTAACCCAAGCTCCTTTGGCGGTTAAGTATAAAGAACGAATTCTGGGACGTTTCGAAGCAGAATGCTCGTCGAGAACAGACTCCTGCTGGAACTCAAGGCTTTGGAAAATCTACCGCTTATTTCCGAGATTCAAGTTGTTCAGTATCTTAAGGCGTCACAACTTGAACATTGGCCTGATTCTCAATTTCGGGACCGAAACACTTCAGATAAAACGGAAATATCGGCATCGTCCACAGATCGATCAGGATATTCGCCTTTACGAAGTCTGACCCCTTCATGATTTCATGTCTTCCTGTTAAATTTGCATCTTATTCCCCATGAGTATGACCCCCATGAAAGCGCTGCCGATGCCAAGTCTGACGATGCTTTGGGTTGCGCGGTTGTATGCGGTGTGGATTTTCGGCTTCGATTTTGTGCGGTGGATTTCTTACTCTAACGAGCGGGATACCGTCACCATCGTCATGCCGGCCACGAACTACATGAGCCGAATTCCGGAGACGTCGGTGGTAAATACTGTCACCGTCCATCATGGGCCTGCCGCCTCCCTTTTTGTCACGATGTTTCTCTCTGCCTTTCTGGTCATCGGACTGCTGACGTTAAATCGGAAATTTGGCCGGACGATCGTGGGAGTCGCAGCGGTCGGATTTCTGTCGATGACAGTTTACGGAGTTCTTCACCTCGTCTATGATTTGGCGACAGCGACCAGCATCTCTTCTGGCTTTCTTCACAGTATATTCCCGCTCATCCTAGTGTCCTGTTTTTGGAATGTGGTCTGGCAGTTCGTGAATATCTGGCTTGCTCTTCGGCCACCCGGCCGAATGAATAGGATTGATCGCGACAATCTGCCACCCTTCGCCTCGCCGCAATCTATCTGACTGGATCCTTATAAAAACTCATGCCTTCATTCCGTTAATTCCATCTAATTTGGTAATTCCGTAATTCCCCTCCATGCCCACAGACGCCATCGCCTCTCTCCAAAAGCAATTTCCCGGCAAAGTCGGGCAGATGAAGGAATTTCGTGACGAGCAATACGTCGAAATCGACCGCGACATCATCCGCGCCGCTGCCGCGCATCTTAAGGAACTCGGCTTCAATTTTCTTGTCGACATCTCCAGCGTCGACCATTTCGGCGACGAACCGCGCTACGAAGTCGTCTACGAATTCTGTGCGCTCGGCGGCCCCAACAACCAGGCGCATCTGCGCGTCAAACTCAAGGTCAGCGAGGACGACCTCTCCGTCGATTCCATTCTGCCCGTTTACCAGGGCGCTGACTGGCACGAGCGCGAAATCTTCGACATGATGGGCATCAACTTCGCCGGCCATCCCGATCTCCGCCGCATCCTCATGTGGCACGGCTATCCCTACTTTCCGCTGCGAAAGGATTTTCCGCTCGAAGGCCTGCCCAGCGACCTCCCCGGCGAGGAAGGCTTTTCGCGCCGCGCGCCCATGGAAGGCGGCCCGTATGTCGCCGCGCCCACCGACAAACCGCCCACCATCGGCGATGCACCCACCACGACCCGCGAACCTCGCGCCAAACCGGCCGACCACGAAGCGGATCCTATTTTCCCCGCCATACCAAGATGAAAAAAACCAAAACCCGGCTTCACCCTGGAATGCCGGAACCTCCCAATCTTCAGCAGTAATTCCGTTCATTTCGTTAATTCCGTCAAAAATTCCCCAGTTCCCCAGCATATGCCTGAAACGATTCTAGAAACCCCCGACAGCGTCGCCCGCGCGGCTCGCCAGATGGAGCAGGCCCAATCGGAAAGCGGGCCCTTGGGCGAGAAGCTCACGCTCAACATGGGGCCGTCGCACCCGAGCACGCACGGCGTTCTGCGCATCCTGCTGGAGCTCGACGGCGAGATCGTTACCAAGGCCGTGCCCGACATCGGCTACCTCCATCGCGGCGACGAAAAAATCGCCGAGAACATGACCTACAACCAGTTCGTGCCCTACACGGACCGGCTCGATTACCTCGCGCCGCTGGCCAACAACGTCGCCTACGCCCTCGCCGTCGAGAAGCTCATGGGCTGGACCGTCCCGCCGCGCGGCCAGGTCATCCGCGTCATCTGCTGCGAACTCGCCCGCATCTCCGCGCACCTCCTCGGCATGGGCGCGCTCGCCATGGACACCGGCGCGATGACCGTCTTCCTCTACATCTTCACCGAGCGCGAGAAAATCTACAACCTGATCGAGCTCGCTCACCGGCGCGCGCTTCACCACCAGCTACACGCGCATCGGCGGCCAGATCCGCGACCTGCCGCCCGGCTTTGTCGAACAGGCCAGCGCCTTCGTCGAGCAATTCAAGGGCAAGATCGACGAGCTCGACAATCTCCTCACCCGCAACAAGATTTTCGTCGATCGCAACCAGGGCATCGGCATCATCTCGAAGGAAGACGCCATCGACTTCGGACTGACCGGCCCCAACCTGCGCGGCAGCGGCGTGAATTACGATGTCCGCAAGGACCGCCCCTATCTCACTTATCCCGAGTACAACTTCGACATTCCGCTCGGCTCCGTCGGCGACGCCTACGATCGCTATCTCTGCCGGCTCGAGGAACTGCGCCAAAGCATCCAGCATCATCGAGCAGGCGCTCAACAACTCTGCCCGGCGGCCCGATCAATGTCGGCGACGGCAAGGGCTTCCTTCCACCCAAGGACAAGGTCCTGACCAAAATGGAGGAGCTGATCCACCAATTCATCCTCGTCACGGAGGGCATCCAGGCGCCGGTCGGCGAAATCTATTTCGGCGCGGAAAATCCCAAGGGCGAGCTCGGCTTCTATATTCAGAGCAAGGGCGGCGGCGTGCCGTACCGCCTGAAAATCCGCGCGCCCTCCTTCGTCAACCTGAGCATCCTCGGCAAACTCCTGCCCGGCCACATGATGAGCGATGTCGTCGCGATTCTCGGCAGCCTCGATTTCGTCATGGGCGAGTGCGACCGATAATTATTATGAAATTTTTCCACATCGCCTTCCTCGTCGCCGCCGCGCTTCTTTTGGCGACCGCGTGCTCACGTCTCACCGAGGACAACCTCCAGAAAATTCATAACGGCATGACCACCGACGAGGTGAAGGCCATCTTGGGCGAACCGACCAGTTCCCAAACCGGCAGCGCGCTCGGCCTCATCTCTGGCACGACCTATGTCTATCACACCAACACGTCCGACGTAAAAATCACCTTCGTCGACGACAAGGTCATCGCCACCGAGGGACAGTTCAAATGAAGTCTGTACTTGGTACGGTAGCCGTCGCACTCCGTGCGATGGGTCGCGAAAGCGACTCTAATAAAAGACTGTCATCCCGAGCTGGTCGAGGGACCTCTAACTATTCTGCCCGGCCACGCTGGTTATGGACAAATAGTGAGAGATCCTTCGACAAGCTCAGGATGACGGGCTTTATCATAAGCGCTTTTGCGCTCGCCGCCTGTTCATCCGCCGTCACGCCCGACAAAATGGCGCAGATCAAGCCCGCCATGAACACCGATCAAGTCGAAGTCATCTTGGGCCGACCCGCCACCATCGACCAATCCGAAACCGCCGATCAGACCATCAGCGGCGAGGTCTATCATTATCCCACCTCGAAGGGCGAGGGCCGCGTCGTCTTCGTCAACCATGCCGTTTTCAAGGCCGAATTCGTTTCCGGAGCCAAATCATGACCGCAAGAAGCCTCAGCCCCGTCGTCGATCCCGCAACGCAGAACATCCCCCCGGAGAAAGTCTATCCCGGCGGTGTCGAACCGCATCACACGCCGACGGTGCTGCCACAGGGATTCGAAGCGCAGGCCGACGAACTGATCACCCATTATCCGGTCTCCAAACGGAGCGCGTCGCTGCCGCTGCTCCATCTCTGGCAGGAGACCTTCGGCTACATCTCGCCGGAGGGCATCGAATGGATCGCCGCCAAGCTCGATCTGCAGCCGATCAACATCCTCGAGCTCGTCACCTTCTATCCGATGTTCCGGCAACATCCGGCCGGTAAAATCCAGATCAAAGTCTGCCGCACTCTTTCCTGCGCCCTTGGTGGCGGCTACGCGCTTTGCGATTACTTCCGCGACAAGTGCAAGGTAGGCGAGCCCGACGCGCACGGCCTCGCGATCAGCGAAGACGGCAAATACTCGGTCGAGTTCGTCGAGTGCCTCGCCGCCTGCGGCACCGCGCCCGTCATCATGATCAACGACGACTTCTACGAAAATGTCTCCCATTCCGCCGCCGATCAACTGCTGCTTAAGTATACTGCCTAACAATTTGGTCCTGCCTTTAATTTTTTATGCCCATTGCTGAAAACAAACTCATCTTCAAAAACATCGACCGCGACGGCTACACCATCGACATCGACTGTTACCTGCGCAACGACGGCTACAAGATCCTGAAGAAGGCCCTCACCATGAAGCGGCCCGGACATCGTCACCGAAGTGAAAACCTCCGGCCTGCGCGGGCGCGGCGGCGCGGGCTTCTCCTGCGGCATGAAATGGGGCTTCATCGATCCCGCCAAAAACACCAAGCCGGTTTATCTCATCTGCAACGCCGACGAATCGGAGCCCGGCACCTTCAAGGACAAGCAGATCATCTACAAGGACCCGCACCAGATGCTCGAAGGCATGATCATCGCCTGCTTCGCCAACAACGTGCATCTCGCCTATATCTATATCCGCGGCGAATTCACCCTCGGCGCGAAAATCCTCGAGAAAGCCATCGCCGAGGCGAAGGCGAAAAACTTCCTCGGCAAGAACATCGGCGGCACCGGCTACGACCTCGAAATCTATGTCCATCGCGGCGCGGGCGCCTACATTTGCGGCGAGGAAACCGGCCTGATCGAATCGCTCGAGGGCAAGCGCCCCTACCCGCGCATCAAGCCGCCTTATTTCCCCGCCGTGCTCGGCCTCTACATGTGCCCGACCATCGTCAACAACGTCGAGACGCTCTGCAACGTCAAGCACATCGTCGACATGGGCGGCGCGGCCTACGCCAAGCTCGGCAAGCCCAACAACACCGGCACGCGCCTCCTCTGCGTCAGCGGCGACGTCGAGAAACCCGGCTATTACGAATTCGAGGTCGGCGCACTCACCATCGGCCAACTCCTCAACGACGTCTGCGGCGGCATCAAGGGCGGCCGCAAGCTCAAGGCGCTCATCCCCGGCGGTTCCTCGGCCAAGGTCATGCAAGGCCGGCGACCGCTACAAGATCAAGTCGAAGAAGCCCGACGGCACGATGGAGGAAAAGGAACTGGGCCTGGAGGACATCCCGCTCGATTTCGACACCCTCGCCGCAGCAGGTTCCATGGCGGGCAGCGGCGGCATCATCGTCATGGACGAGACGCGCGACATGGTCGAGTGCCTCGCCAACATCGCCACGTTCTACGCGCACGAATCGTGCGGCCAGTGCACGCCCTGCCGCGAAGGCTCGCTCTGGATGAAGAAAATCACCACCGCCTCGCCGACCGGCCACGGCCAGCCCGAGCGACGTCGGTCTGCTCACCAACGTCGCCGACAACATCGCCGGCCGGACCATCTGCGCCTTCGGCGAAGCCTGCGCCTGGCCGGTGCAAAGCTTCGTCGCCAAATTCAAGAGCGAGTTCGAGGAGCACGCCCGAGCCGGCAACCCGGCGGTGGCAAAAAGAACGGCATCGAACCGCAGCCCGCCAAAACGATGGAGCACGCCTAAATTTTCCACCCGCACTTGCCCTATACTGAATTGTCCTTAACCTCATCGTTGTAAGTTCAACCAAAACGAAAGTCAGCAAATAACCTATGAAGTACACCTCAAGTTCCTCGCACTCGTTTGTGCGGTCACCGTGTCGGTTGCAGCGTTGTCGGCCTGTTCCGAGTACATCATGCCAGCCCGCGTCCGCGCCCGCACCGGCACCGGCCCCGGAAACGGTTAAACCCGAATTCCTAAGCCGATCTAAAACCTTTGCGTCGGGTCTTCACCGGCCCGGCGCAACGGAGTCTTCCAGTCGTTCCGAAGTTTCCCACTACCTCTTCGATCCTGTGAAAAATCCGTTCAATCACGACAGTCCGCCCGCCGACGCGCCGCTGCTCAACGTGCAGGTCGACGGCGTCTGGATGCAATTTCCCAAGGGCCTCAACGCCGTTGAAGTCGCGCGCCGCGTCGGCAAATTCATCCCGCATTATTGTTACCACCCCAAGCTCTCCATTCCCGGCAATTGCCGCATGTGCCTGATCGAAGTCGGCTCGCCCAAGATGGACGCCGCGCGCAAGCCGGTCATGGCCGCCGACGGCCATCCCGAGATCGCCTGGATGGCCGCGCCCGCAGATCGGCTGCGCCACGCAGATCTCCGAGGGCATGGGCATCCGCACCGAATCGCCGCTGGTCGAGGAATGCCGCAAGGGCGTGATGGAATTTCTGCTCATCAATCATCCGCTCGACTGCCCGATCTGCGACCAGGCCGGCGAGTGCAAGCTGCAGGAATACTCCGTCCAGTACGGCAACGAAGGCAGCCGCTTCACCGACGACAAGGTCAAGAAGCCGAAGCGCGTCGATATCGGCGAGCGCATCGTCCTCGACGACGAGCGCTGCATCATGTGCTCGCGCTGCATCCGCTTCTCCAAGGAAATGGTGCACGACGACGTGCTCGGCTTCATCGACCGCGGCAGCCACACCACGCTCGCCGTCCATCCCGGCAAGCGGCTCGACAACAATTACTCGCTCAACACGGTCGATATCTGCCCGGTCGGCGCGCTCACGAGCAAGGATTTCCGCTTCCAGATGCGCGTCTGGTTCCTCAAGGAAACCAAGAGCATCTGCACCGGCTGCGCCACCGGCTGCAACACCATCATCGGCAGCCGCGAAGGCATCGTCTATCGCCAGACCCCGCGCGAAAACGAGGCGGTCAACTCGCAATGGATGTGCGACCAGGGCCGGCTCGGCTTCCATTATATCCACAGCACCGATCGGCTGACCGAACCGGTCGCCAAGGTCGGCCACGGCAAGCTGCCCACGCCGTGGACGCGAAATCATCCCGCGCTTCGCCGCGCAACTGCGCGAATTCCAGCCGAGCCAGATCGCCATCATCGGCTTCGGGCCGCATGACCAATGAGGAAGCCTTCCTGCTCAGCGAAATCCGGCAGCTGCTCGGTGGCGAAGACGTGCTCTGCCGACATCGTCCCGCGCTTCGGCGAAGCCGACGGCATCCTTCGCAGCGCCGACCTCAATCCCAACACCAACGGCCTCGAGCTCTTCGGCATCTCCAGCCAGGGCCAGAACCTCGCCCACATCCGCCACGGCATCGAGACCGGCCGCATCAAGGCGCTCTTCGTCCTGCACGAGAATCTTCTCGGCGATGCCGGCTGGCCTTTGGCCACAGTGCAGAAGCGTGCAGCTGCTCGCCGTGCAATCGATCCTCGCAATGCCCCACGTCCGAACTTGCCGACTTCGTTCTGCCCGGCGCCAGCTTCGCCGAAAAGCGCGGCTCCATGATCAACGGCGCGGGTCGGCTCCAGCGCCTCAACAAGGCCATCGCCGTGCCCGGCCAGGCCATGGACGACTGGCAAATCCTGCGTCCAACTCAAGGCGGCCCTCGGCGGCGGCAACGGCATCCACACCATCGAGGAAGTCTTCAAATCCATGGCCGAAGCCAGTCCCGCCTTCGCCGGCCTGAGCCTCAGCAAAATCGGCGACCTCGGCATCGACCTGAAACTCAGAGCCAGCGCCTCCGATCGCACCGCTCAACCTTCCCCCCACGCGACGATTTAAGACAGCAATTTTAACAGGAAGACATGAAATCATGAAGCTGATGAAGGATTGGAACAGAAAACATCGCAGTAAGCCTCCCCTCATGTATTTCATGATCTCATGTTTTCCTGTTAAAAATCTCCCACTTTCATGACCCCCCTCCTCTTCGCCGACATCCCCGCCAGCGTTCCCGGCTGGGTTCCGGACGTCTTTGTCTCGCTCATCAAGATCTTCGTGCTCGTCAACGTCATCCTCGGACTTGTCTCCTATACCGTCATGGCCGAGCGCCGCATCAGCGCCGCCATCCAGGACCGCATCGGCCCCAACCGCGTTGGCGTTCCTCTCGGCGGCGTCAATATCCTCGGCCTGGTTCACCATGCCCAAGTGGACATGGTGGGGCCTCGGCCAGCCGCTGGCAGACGCGCTCAAGTTCATGCTCAAGGAGGAATTCACGCCCGACCACGTGAACAAATTCTATTTCTGGCTCGCGCCCGCGCATGGCCATGGTCCCCGCGCTCCTCACCATCTGCGTCATTCCCTTCGCCAGCACGCATGCCATCACCCTCCCCTGGGGTTACGTCATGAAATCGCCCGGCGTCATCGCCAACGTCGGCATCGGCGTGTTGCTCGTCTTCGCCATTTCATCGCTCAGCGTCTACGGCATCGTCCTCGCCGGCTGGTCCTCCAACTCGAAGTATCCGTTCCTCGGCGGCATCCGCTCCAGCGCGCAAATGATCTCCTACGAAGTCTCCATGGGCCTTTCGGTCATCCCCATCTTCCTCGTCATGGGCAATCTTCGCCTGTCCGACGTCGTCGATTATCAGTCCACCAACGGCTGGACCGTTCTTCCCTTCCTCGTCACCGGTTGGCCGTTGCACAACTGGCAGAGCTACATCCTCTGGCCGTCCGATGCTCCTCTCGTTCCTGATCTTCCTCGTCTCCGCTTTTGCCGAGACCAATCGCCTCCCCTTCGATTTGCCTGAAAGCGAAACCGAACTCGTCGGCGGTTATCACACCGAATACTCGGCCATGAAATTCGCCCTCTTTTTCCTCGGCGAATACGCCGCCATGATCGTCGCCTCCTGCCTCATGGTCACCCTTTTCCTCGGCGGCTGGAGCCTCCCTTGGAACCGTTACATGTCATGGCAAACCGAGTGGTGGAGCCTCATTGTCTATCCCCTCGTCTTCCTGCTGAAGATGTGCCTCTTCATCGTCTTCTTCATCTGGATCCGCTGGACCCTCCCCCGCTTCCGCTACGACCAGCTCATGGGCCTCGGCTGGAAATTCATCCTCCCCATCTCCCTCGGCAATATTGTCCTGACCTGCATTCTCCTGGCTTTGATTGGATAAAGTATTACGAGAACAAGAGGAGCAGCCGCGCGGCTGACATCCTCGTTGGTATTGCCAAATGCTGCATTTGGTATTACCCTATTGCCATGACCATTAGTTTGAAAATACCTGCCACAGTGGGAGTCAAGCTCCACAGCATAGCGGCGCGCAAGCGTGTTTCGAAGTCGGAATACGTACGAACGACATTGATTGCCGCCTTGAACGCTGAGGAGGTGAAGCCGAGCGCATTTGAGCTCATTCAGGATCTCGCTGGAAGCGTTTCAAGCGGTAAAAAAGACATGGCCACGAATCCCAAGTACATGAAGGGATACGGCAAATGGCGCCGGTAATAGTCGACGCGGGCCCCATTTACGCTTTTCTGGACCGTAACGAGAAGCATTATGACTGGGCATGCGCTCAATTTCGACAAATTAGGGCGCCACTACTGACCTGTGACGCGGCACTCTCCGAGGTTTGTTATCTGCTTCAGCTGAGCCGAAGCGAAATCGGCGGGTTGCGCGAGATTCTGCGGCGTAAGGTGATTCTCTCAGGCTTCGGAAGCACGCATGGCTTGGATCGCGCGCTCGAACTTATGGCGGCGCACCGGGATGTTCCCATGTCCTTGGCTGATGCTTGCCTCGTGGTCATGATCGAACAAAATCCTGGCTCGGTTCTTTTCACCCTCGACCGCGACTTCACCATCTATCGCCAGCAGCGCCGCCGCCTCATTCCTCTGATTGCTCCGTTTTGATCGGCTTGCCATGGTCGGTGGTTACCACCAGACAAAACTCCCCGCGCGGTTCGTGCGCTTGAAAATGCGCCAGCAACTCCGCCGCCGTCCCGCGCCGATACTCCTCGAACTTCTTCGTCAATTCGCGCGCCAGGCAAAGCCGCGCCTGCGGGATTTCCGCCACCGCATCCTCCAGCATCCGCACCACGCGATAGGGCGATTCAAAATAGATGCTCGTGCATTCCCGCGCCGCCGCACGCCAGCAACTCCTTGCGCCGCTGACCGCTCTTCACCGGAAGAAACCCTCCGAAATAAAACGGCACCATCGGAAAACCCGAGCCGGCCAGCGCCAGCAACGGCGCGGAAGGCCCCGGCACCACCTCCACCGGCACGCCCGCCTCCACCGCCGCGCGAATCAGCCGCTCGCCCGGATCGCTCACCCCCGGCAGCCCCGCATCGGAAACCAGCGCGATCGATTGCCCCTGCTCGAACTTCTGCAGGAACTCCGCCGTCCGTTTCGCCTCGCTGAATTGGTGATAGCTGATCAGCGGTTTCCGGATCTCGAAACGGGTCAGCAAATGCCCCGTATGCCGCGTGTCCTCGGCGGCGATCAGGTCCACCTCCCTCAAAACGCGCACCGCCCGCGGCGGCATGTCCTCCAGATTTCCGATCGGCGTCGCCACCACATAAAGCTTTCCGGACATCACTCCAGTTATGGGACACCGCACCACGACCCGGCAAGGTTCGTCGTCGAAAATCCGCTCATTATTCAGAGCCGTAATGGGTTTCGGAGCGTCAGAAAAACTAGACCTTGCTCCCAATCCATGCTAAGTTAGCCAAATGCCTCCCGATTTACGCAGGGATACCGTCAAACTGGGAAATCTTCTCAGCATTGCCGAGCAAATCCAGGCATTTGGCCTTGGCCGCAAGACGGGGGAAATTTACATCACCAACGTGGCGCCTCCCGCGCGCATCAACATGGTCGACGGCGAAATCGTCGATGCCCAGTTCGGCCTCCGCTCCGGCGTGGAAGCGGCCGTCGCGCTCATCAATCTCGCCGATCCGCAAACCGAATTTCTCGTCGGCGAGAAGGCCCAGCGCCGCACCATCGAGCAGTCCTACATGGAAGTCCTCTGCGAGGCCGCGCGCGTCCGCGACGAGCAGGTCGAACGATCCCGATAACAGCACGACCCAGCCGATCCGCCTCGCGCCGACCAATCCCTATCTGCGCATCACGCTCGGCACCGAGATCAAGACCTTCCCCATCCGCCCCGGCCTCGCCTACGTCGGGCGCTCCACCGCCAACGACATCGTCATCAACGACCCCACCATTTCCCAGCGCCACGCCAGCCTCGAGTATTCCCGCAGCGGCGTTTTCCTCACCGACCTCGGCTCGACCAACGGCACCTACGTCGCGGGCCAGCCGATCAAGGAACGCTGGCTCGGCGTGCAGGACAGTCTCCAGTTCGGCGGCGTCCACTGCCTCTTCATCGGCGGCCTTAAGAAGACTCGCCCACTAGATAAACTGCACTCGCGGTTTCGATCAGGCCCGTCCGCAAACTTCTCTCCCCTCCCGCTGTAAAATCGTCTAGCTTTAGTCCTGTGGACATTTCGAAAAGCAAATATCAGCGACAAGCTCGTTTGCCCGAGGGATGACCGATTTCAAGAACCGATTCCTTCGCGCCAAGAAGGCCGCATGTCCTGAAAATCCACCCCTCGCCCAATCCCAACGGCCGCCGAGTCCTCATCCTCTCCGCCAGCGCCGGCACCGGCCACGTCCGCGCCGCCGAGGCGCTCGAGAAAGTCTTCCGCCAGCAGCCCGATGTCGGCGAAGTCCGCAACATCGACGCCCTGCGCTTCACCAACCGGCTCTTCCGCGACTTCTACTCGAAGCTCTACATCCAGCTCGTCCAGAAAGCGCCCACCATCCTCGGCATCGTCTACAACAGCACCGACGAGCCGTGGAAAACCGACCGCATGCGCCTCATGCTCGACCGCCTCAACACCGGCCCGCTCGAGCGCTTCATCGCCAAGTTCAAGCCCGACATCACCGTCTGCACCCACTTCCTCCCCTCGGAAATCATCTCCTACCTGATCACGCAAGGGGAAACTCGACGCCCGGCTCTCCATCGTCGTCACCGACCTCGACGTCCACGCCATGTGGCTTTGCCGCACCTTCCATCGCTATTTCGTCGCGCTCGAGGAAAGCAAAGTCCACCTCCAAGTCCTCGGCCTGCCCGGCGACCACATCACCGTCAGCGGCATCCCCATCGACCCCGTCTTCGGCCAGATCGGGAAATCGGCACGATCTGCGCCGCGAGGCCGGCTTCGATACCGACCGCCCGCTCTTCCTCATCTCCGGCGGCGCGCTCGGCGTCAGCCCCGCCGCCGGTGTGCTCGACGGCCTCGCCCGCCTGCGCCACCCCGCGCAGGCCATCGTCATTTGCGGCAAGAACGCCGACATGCAGGCCGGCATGGAAAAGCAGGCCCGCGCCATCGAAGCGGCCAATCCCGGCCTCACCTTCCGCGTCATCGGCTACACCGACGAAATGCACCGCTGGATGCAAATGTCCGATCTCTTCATCGGCAAGCCGGGCGGCCTCACCACCGCGGAATGCGCTCGCCTCCGGCCTGCCCATGGTCATCGTCGCGCCCATCCCCGGCCAGGAGGACCGCAACAGCGACCACCTGCTCGAAAAAGGCATCGCCCTCAAGTGCAACGAATTCACCACGCTCGCCTACAAGATCGACGGCCTCCTCGACCAGCCCGCTCAACTTGCCGCCATGCGCGAAAAAGCGTTCGCTTACTGCCGCCCCGGCGCCGCCGCCACCATCGTCGACACTCTGCTCCATCAACCCGTCGGGGAAGCCGCGAAGGTTGTTCCCGCCGCGACCTAGGACCGTCGATTGCAGGTGCAACCGCGATCCCCCCTTGCTCCGCGCTGCGCTTCACGCACTGGACACGTCCGCTGAGCGCGCTTAATCTTCAACGAGGATTATCCGCATGCTGTACCACGAACAATCGGAGGATTATCGCCCGCTTTTTTGGATGGGCGGCCGCCCGATTTACGCCTACACGCTGCTCATCATCCTCCACATCATCGCCTTCGTCGCGACCGCCATCTGTATCTCGTTTTTCGGCGCCATGCCGGTTTATGAGGCGCTCGTGCTCGACACCTATCAGGTTCTCCACCAGGGTGAAGTCTGGCGACTTTTCAGCTACATCATCTTCATGCCGTCGCTTTGGTTCATTTTCGCGATGGGCTTTCTTTACTTCGCCGGACAGCAGGTCGAGCAATTCGTGGGCTATAAAACCTTCCTCAAGCTCTACGCGGCCCTGGTCCTGATTCCCGCCATCCTTCTCTGCCTGGTGGGATTGGTCTTGCCGATGGACCACCTCGGCGGCACCGAGAGTGTCTTCGGGATCTTTGTGGCCTTCGCCACGATTTACCCCGGCATCGTCCTGAACATTTGGTTTGTTAATTTGACGACGAAAGGTTGGGCCTGGGTGCTCTTGCTGGTCTATTCGCTGATCGATTTCTCCGGCCACAACTGGTCCAGTCTTCTCGTCCTCTGGCTGTGCGCGGCCGTCGGTTATCTGGGCATGCGCCTCATCGGAGCCGGTCGCGGCCTGACCTGGCTGACCGATTGGATCGAGGATCGTCAGGCGAAAAGACTCGCACGCCAGCGAAATTTCAAGGTTCTCAAGGATGTGAAGGAGACTGAATCGATCGACGACATCCTGGAGAAAATTTCCAAACACGGCGTCAGCAGTCTCGACGCCAGGGAACGCGCCGCGCTGGAACGCGCCCGGACGAATCTGCTGAAGCGGGACAAGCGCTGAAGCCGTTCGCGATCGCGCCTGCATGATCCGCCTCCTCCTTAGCGTTTTCACTCTCGCTGTCGCTCTGTTTCTTCCCGCCCTGAATGCGCCCGCTCTAAGCCCGGCATCCCCTCCCCCCGCCGCGCCGGTCGACTTCAAAAACCTGCCCTGGCATGACGGGGAAGCTCTCACCTACCTCGTTTCCTGGACCGGTTTTCAAGCCGCGCAGGGGACCTTCACCGCCCGACTGAAAGACGGCCACTGGGAATTCAAACTCGCGCTCGCCTCGCGCGGTTTGGTCGACGATTTCTATCCGTTCACCGGCTCGTTCTGGTGCGTCCTCGCGCCGCCGCCCTGGCGTTCGGTCCAGTATGGCGAATATCGCTTCGAGCCAAAACGGACAATCAAGGAACAGACCCACATCGATTACGCGAACCATCTGGGCACACGCGAAATCTGGAACGCGGACCAAACCAAGACGTTTCCCATCGCGGAGCAGTCGGTCGATGACGTCGGCACCATGCTCTATCATCTGCGCACCGGCACTTGGAATCCTGGCGACCGGCGCGTGTTTCACGTCTACGAAAGCGACTCGGAAAAAGAAGCTCTCGCCGAATGTCAGGCCCGCGACACTCGCGCTTTCGGCATCTGGCCCAGGCAGCCCCTGCTTCGCATCCAGGTGCTTCCCGGCAAAGGCACTCATCATCGCGGCGGACTTATGCTCTGGCTCACCGACGACGCCCGCCGCCTTCCGGTGCACGCCGATCTCAACTTTCGCTACGGTTCCTTCTCCATCGACCTGATCAAGGCGGAGACTGTGCGGCAATAACTGGGCGGCTGTGCTCTGTAGGGACGATCTCTCTGTGGTCCCAACTTACGCTGCTTCCAATGCTCGCTCGACCTGCTGGAGAAGAGCGACGTCGGCAAAGTAGGCGCGCGGATATAAATAATCTTCTCCGCTCTCGTCGATGACTCGAACCATTCCCTCCAGATCCCCATCGTGATCCGCTAACACCTCGTAAAACTTTCTTTTCTCCAGGGACTCCGGCGCACCCCCATCATCAATGCATAAAAGAAAATGCTTCATGGCCTAGTCTAAAAGTCGTTTGATTTTTAGTTTTCTGCGCCCAATTCCATGGGCTTCGTACCGATGTATCTCAGCCGATCGGACATGACCACTTGGAAGTTTAATTCTGGCTTCACCCTTGAGTTTCCTCCAATGGCCATCGCCAAATAATCGCTTAAGATTCTGCAGTTCTCGAATGCCGTGACCAACAGCGATAGGCTCAATTTTAACGATCTGTCCGACCTGTTCGAAATCCATCAGGAGACTCCGCTCCCAATTCTTCCTCCGAAAACTCCCTTGTCTCAACCTCCAGCTTCACCAGCTCAATCGGGCTGAAGGGACCTTCCTGCGCCACACCAATCTGCTTCAGCCGGATCAGTTCGAGCACCGCAAGGAAGGTCACCACGATCTCCGTGCGTGTCGCGCCTGCGACGAAAAGCTCTTCAAAAACAAGCCGGTCGCGCTCCGCCAACTGGCCTTGAATGAATTGGATTTTGTCGCTGACCGTAAAGCGGTCCTCGAAGATGTCCCGCAAATCCTCATTCTGGCTGGCCCGCGCCAGCACCTTCTGGAAAACCGAAAGCAGATCGAACAGCCCCACTTTGTCGAAGGGCAGACTGCCATCCGCCGCCAGGTCCGGCTTGAAGCTGCCTCCTCGTCCGTGGACATTCTCCTGCCGCGCGAGGCATTGCTGCAACTCAAACGCGGCGTCCTTGTATTTCTTGTACTCGACCAGTTGCCGCACCAGCTCCCAGCGCGGATCGTCTTCCTCCGCCTCGTCTTCCGGCGGGCGTTGGTCATGCGGGAGAATGACCCGGCTCTTGATGTAAACCAGCGTCGCCGCCACGACCAAATATTCGCCCGCCACTTCCAGATCGAGCATCTTGATCAGGCGCAGGTAATCCAGGTACTGGCTTGTGATTTTCTCAATCGGAATGTCATAAATATCGAGTTCGTCCTTCTTGATCAAATACAGCAGCAGATCGAGCGGCCCCTCGAAGACCGGCAACTTGACGTGAGTCAGATTCTTCGGGTCCAGCTCGGACGATGAAACTTCTTCGGCGCTCATGTCGATAGTCCCGTCGCATGCCTTGCCGCGGCCAAAACCGGCGCGGCCATCGCGCGTGCGCGTGCACCACCTGCGCGCAGGATGTCCTCCACTTCATCGGGATGCGTTTCGTAATGCCTGAATTTTTCCTGGTAGGGCTCGAACCGGCTCTGAATTTCCGCCAGCAGCTTCTTCTTCAAATCGCCGTAGCCGGTGCCGGGTTTCGCCGCCTGCGCGACGAAATCCTTATATCCCTCCGGATTCACCACCTGCATCAACTGCCCCAAAGTCGTCCCTTCGATCTGCTTCGGCTGCTCGATCGGCGTCGAGTCGGTCTTGATGCTCATCACCGCTTTTTTGATCTCCTTTTCGTCACCGAAAATCGGAATGCCGTTGTCATACGACTTCGACATTTTGCGCCCGTCGATGCCCGGGATGATCCCGGTCACATCACTGATGATCGGCTCGGGCAGCTTGAAGACCGGACCAAAGCGGTCGTTGAATTTCTGCGCCATATCGCGCGTCATCTCAAGATGCTGCTTCTGGTCCCGGCCCACCGGTACGAAGTCGGAGTTATAAAGCAGAATGTCGGCCGCCATGAGGACCGGATAAGCAAAGAGACCGTGATTGGTTTCCGCGCCCTGCGCAACCTTGTCCTTGTAACTATGGGCGCGCTGCAGCAACCCCATCGGCGTGACCACCGACAGGAACCAAGCCAGTTCCACATGCGCCGGCACGTCGCTCTGCCGAAAAAAGATCGTGCGCGCAGGATCGAGTCCGCAGGCGAGCCACGCCACCGCCGCGCCGAAAGTGTGACGCCGAAGCTCGTCGGCCTTTTCGACCGAAGTCAGCGCGTGATAATCCGCGATGAAATAGACCGCCTGCATGTCGGGTGCGTTTTGGCGATCGATGGCCGGTTGCATCGCGCCAAAATAATTGCCGAGATGAGGCGCGCCGGAAGGCTGGATGCCGGTAAGAATAATCTTCATATCGTGATCTAAAGAAACTACCAGAAAGGTGCGTCCAATAGGAAGCACTCGGCTCAATTTCGCGTGGAAACGCGAACGCTTCTACTTCATCGCCACCGTGGGCAGAGTGGCCGTATCGGTTTGCAATTTCGCCATTCGCGATGCCACCACTTCGTCCAATCCCCGCTTCAACTTCTCATCGTGGAGATGACACAGACCCATGAGGTAATTGGGCGTCGATTGCAGGATGGTACGTTCGGGAAAGTGGGTTTCGTGATGAAAATAAAAGAAGAGGCTCTGATCGTGATTTTGACGCACCAGCAGTTCGGCCAGATTTTCCCCCTGCGCAACATGAATGATCTCGCCGTTCTGAATATAAATTCTCGGCCCCGGATGTTGTCCCAGTTCCAAAAGCAGAAGGCCGGATTGTCTTTCCTGATGAAGAAACTGGACCAGGGTGAGCAGGGAAAACTCGTTGAGTCCCCCGAAAAACTTCAACCGCCGGTCGAGCGAGCGAGCCATCTCGCGGCACCACCAGCGAGCCGCTATCACTTCGGATATCGCGCGGCTTCTCGCGGCTGAGCGTCAGTTCATGGCTGACGATCCGGATCGTATCCCCAAAATGAACCGTGCTGCGGTCGATTCGCTCGCCGTTCACGTAGCTGCCGTGGGTGCTGGCCAGATCCACCAGCATGATTTGCGATTTGGAAAACTTCAGCACCGCGTGTTCACGGCTGACCTTATAGTCGTCCAGGACAATGTCGTTGGTGTCGAGTCGCCCGATGTTCAAGACGGAATTCGGCGCGATTTGGTAGATGATTTCGTCATCCACGGTCAAGTAAACGGGCGAACCGCCCTGAGTTACCGCTTTCTCAACGATCGCCATTTTAGCTATTAGAACGTAAAAAGTCCAAACAGTCAATTGCCGCTAGGTATTGAAAGAGTATCGTGTCGCCGAGACCGATCTTTTGGATCGGCCTCGGTTCGCGAATAGTTCGTCCTAAGAAGCAGCCTAGTTGGCAGCCACTTCGGAGTCGGGTGCGCGAAGCTTCGGCAGAAGATCGAGCGAGTCGTCCTTCTCCGGCGAAATCAGCGGCTCACCGATTTGCTCACCCAGCTCGACCAACTTCAACGAGCGATGCGCATTGAAGCCGGTTCCGGCCGGGATCAGGTGACCCATGATCACGTTTTCCTTGAAGCCGCGCAGCTTGTCGACCTTGCCCAGCGTGGCCGCATCGGTCAGGACACGCGTGGTGTCCTGGAAGCTGGCCGCGGAGATGAAGCTTTCCGTCTCGAGCGAAGCCTTCGTGATGCCAAGCAGCACAGGCGTCGCTTCGGCGGGCTTGCCGCCCTTGGCCTCGACCTGCCGGTTTTCTTCCTCGAACATCAAGCGGTCGATCTGTTCGCCCCAGAGGAAGCTGGTGTCGCCCGGTTCGGTGATCTTCACCTTGCGGAGCATCTGGCGCACGATGATCTCGATGTGCTTGTCATTGATTTCCACGCCCTGGAGGCGGTAAACCTCCTGCACTTCGTTGACGAGGTATTCCTGCAAGTCCTGCGGTCCGCAAACTTCCAGCACTTCGTGCGGAACGACCGGCCCTTCGGTGAGCTGCTGGCCCTTCTTCACGATGTCGCCCTTGTAGACGATGAGATGCTTGGAGAGCGGGATGAGATGCTCTTCTTCGGTATTCGTCAGCGGATCGCGAATGATGAGCTTCTTCTTGCCGCGCACGTTGCCCGCGACTTCCACCACACCGTCGATCTTCGCGATTTCCGCCGCGTCCTTCGGACGGCGCGCTTCGAAGAGTTCCGCCACACGGGGCAGACCGCCCGTGATGTCCTTCGTCTTCGCGACTTTGCGCGGAGTCTTCGCCAGACGCTGTCCGGCCTGGACCTTGCTGTCCTGCTTCACTTCGATATGCGCGCCCGCCGGGATGCTGTACGACGCGATAATTTCCTTGTCGCTGTCGAGCACCACGATCTGCGGATGCAAATCTTCCTTGTGCTCGATGATGACCGTGCCGACCTGCTTGGTCGCTTCGTCCATCTCGCGCTTCATGGTGACGCCTTCGATGATGTCGCGGAATTCAACCTTGCCGGCTTTTTCCGTCAGAATCGAAACGTTGTAAGGATCCCACTGCACGAACGTCTCGCCCTTCTTCACCTTGCCGCCGTCGGCCGACGGAAATGACCGAGCCGATGACCACCGTGTAGCGCTCGAGTTCGCGGCCATCCTCGGCCTTGACTGCGATCGAGCCGTTCTTGTTCAGGACGATGTGCGTGTTCTCCAGCGATTTGACCGTGCGCAGGTCGGTGTATTCCACCGTGCCGTCGTTCTTCGCCTTGATCTGCGGTTGCTTGAAGACCTGCGATGCCGTGCCACCGACGTGGAACGTCCGCATGGTCAGCTGCGTGCCGGGTTCGCCGATCGACTGTGCCGCGATGACGCCGACCGCTTCGCCGAGCTTGGCCAGCACGTTGGACGCCAGCGAAATGCCGTAGCATTTGGAGCAGACGCCGCGACGCGTTTCGCAGGTCAGTACCGAGCGGATCTTCACCCGCTCCGTCCCGATGCGATCGATTGTCGCCGCCTTGATTTCGTCGATCACCGCGCCCGCTTCCACAATCGGCTTGCGGGTCACCGGATCCTTGATGTCCTCGCACGAGACGCGTCCCACGATGCGTTCGGTGAGCTTCACGATCTCGTCTTCGCCTTCCATGATCGACTTGACCCAGATGCCGTTGATCGTATTGCAATCTTCCTCGTTGATGATCACGTCCTGCGCCACGTCGTGGAGCTTGCGCGTCATGTAGCCCGAGTCGGCCGTCTTCAACGCCGTATCGGCGAGACCCTTGCGGGCGCCGTGCGTCGAGATGAAGTATTCCAAAACCGTCAGACCTTCGCGGAAGTTGGAGACAATCGGGCCGCTCGATGATTTCACCGGACGGCTTGGCCATGAGACCGCGCATGCCGGCGAGCTGACGCACCTGGTTCTTGTTACCGCGCGCGCCGGAATCGGCCATGACGAACACCGGATTGAATTCGGGCGGCCATGATTGTGCT
Source organism: uncultured Verrucomicrobiae bacterium (assembly GCA_963812985.1). Lineage (GTDB taxonomy): Bacteria > Verrucomicrobiota > Verrucomicrobiia > Methylacidiphilales > UBA1321 > JABDGH01. The sequence continues at coordinate 2,247 of CAWEXI010000003.1, read as the reverse complement.
CCAGCGTCCGCATCATCATGCCGGAGATTTCGTCATTCGCCTGGGTCCACACGTCGACGATCTTGTTGTAACGCTCGCCATCCGTGATGGCGCCGGAGCGGTACTGCTTCTCCACCACCGCAATCGAACCGTACGCGTTCGCGATCACCTTCGATTTGTCGGCGGGAATAATCATGTCGTCGATGCCGATGGAAACACCCGACTTCGTCGCTTCCGCGAAGCTCAGTTCCTTCATGCGATCGAGCGCGTCGACGGTCGGCTGATGGCCCGCCACCTGGTAACAGCGCAGGATGATTTCGCCGAGGTTGTTCTTCTTCGCGGTTTTGTTGTAGAAACCGATCTCCGGCGGCCAGATCGTGTTGAAAAGCACACGGCCCGCGGTCGTTTCGATCAGCTTCTTGTCGGCATCCCCAAACACGGTCTTTTTGCCGTAATTGGGATTCTTCAACAGGATTGCCTGGTGCGTCGCGACGATCTTTTCCTGGTGGGCGAAGAGGACCTCGTCCGCGTCGGCAAAGATAATCAGGCGCTTCTTTTCGTCCGGCTTGTCCGCCTTCTCCATCTTCTCCTTGCGGGAAGGTTGAGTCAGGTAATAACAGCCGAGCGTGATGTCCTGGTTCAGCGTCGTGATCGGCTTCCCGCTCGAGGGCGAGAAGATGTTCTGCGGCGCCATCATGAGCAGGCGAGCTTCGAGCTGCGCTTCCGCCGAGAGCGGCACGTGCACCGCCATTTGATCGCCGTCGAAGTCCGCATTGTAAGCGGTACAGACAAGCGGGTGAACGCGAATCGCCTCGCCTTCGATCAACACCGGCTCGAAAGCCTGGATTGAAAGGCGATGCAGCGTCGGAGCGCGATTGAGCAGCACGGGATGGCCCTTGGTGACTTCCTCCAGGATGTCCCACACGACCGATTCCTGGCGCTCAATCATCTTCTTGGCCGAGCGCACCGTGTGCACATGGCCGAGCTCTTTCAGGCGGCGGATGATGAACGGCTCAAACAGCACGAGCGCCATTTTCTTCGGCAGACCGCACTGGTTCAGCTTGAGTTCCGGCCCGATGACGATGACCGAACGGCCCGAGTAATCGACGCGTTTGCCGAGCAAGTTCATGCGGAAACGGCCGCTCTTGCCCTTGAGCATGTCGGAAAGCGACTTGAGTGGACGATTACCCGCGCCGGTTACGGCACGACCATGACGGCCGTTGTCGTAAAGCGCATCGACCGCTTCCTGCAACATCCGCTTTTCGTTTCGGATGATGACGTCGGGCGTCTTCAACTGGAGCAAATTACGCAGACGATTATTGCGGTTGATCACGCGACGATAGAGATCGTTCAGATCGGACGTCGCGAACCGGCCGCCTTCCAGCGGCACGAGCGGGCGCAGGTCGGGCGGGATGACCGGCAGCACTTCGAGGATCATCCATTCCGGACGCGTCTTCGACGAAATAAATCCCTGCACGAGCTTCAGGCGCTTGGCGACCTTCTTGCGCGTCTGCTTGCTCTTCGTGTTTCCGAGCGCTTCGGTCAGGTCCTTCGCCGTGGTGGCGAGATCAATCCCCTGCAGCACGAGACGGATCGCTTCCGCGCCCATCTTGGCCGTGAAGGTTTCGCCGTATTGTTCCTGCGCTTCGCGATATTCGGTCTCGCTCAAAAGCTGGCGGGGCAGCAGCGGCGCCTTGCCCGGATCGACCACGAGATAATCCTCATAATAAATGACGCGCTCGAGCTGGCGGGCCGTCATGTCCATGATCAAACCGAGGCGGCTCGGCATGCACTTGAAAAACCAGATGTGCGAGACCGGCACGGCCAGTTCGATGTGGCCCATGCGCTCGCGGCGCACGCGTGCCAGCGTCACTTCCACGCCGCAACGGTCGCAGATCACGCCCTTGTACTTGATCCGTTTGTACTTCCCGCAGGCGCATTCCCAGTCCTTGGTCGGACCGAAAATGCGTTCGCAGAAGAGTCCGCCCTTTTCAGGCTTGAAGGTACGATAGTTGATCGTCTCAGGATTTTTGACTTCGCCTTTGCTCCAGGAACGAATGGTGTCCGGGGACGCGACGGTGATGCCGACCTGGTCGAAACCGACCGTGCTACCGAGGCCGAGCATTTCTCGGGCTGACTCTTTTTGTGCAATCATAGTTGAGGGAATGTGTGTGCGATTACTTATTAAATACTTTTGCGATTAAGCCGCGATGTGTTCGGGAACGCCCTTGCCCCGCGCGTTTTCCGGTTCCACTTCAGGATGCTGCG
>CAWEXI010000002.1:0-290491 GCA_963812985.1 uncultured Verrucomicrobiae bacterium | reverse complement strand
ACGACATGGCGGCGGGGCTCAACATCCGGGCGGATCGCGTCGATGTTTTTCGCGAACACTTCAACCGCCACGTGCGCGCCCAGGCGGGCGACGGCGATGTTTTCCAATCGACCCTCGCGCTTTCCGGCTCGATCCGCTGCCGCCGAGGTGAGCGACCAGCTTTTTCGGAAATTCGAGGAGCTCGCGCCCTTCGGGCGAATGAATCCCGAGCCGGTCTTCCTCTTCGAGTCGGTCGCCTACACACGGCCCGCGCATTTATTCGGACGGAACCACGTGAAGCTCTTCCTGCGCGGTCAGCAGGGCGAAATCGAGGCGGTCGGCTTCGGCCTCGGCCAGCACGACTGGTCGCGCTCGCCGGCGCAACTGGCGGGCACGCTCGACTGGGACGACTACCATCAACCGGGTCCAGGTCCGCATCATCGACTGGTGTGGGTGGACGCGTCCGAGAAACTCCGATCGAATAGGGCCTGGGCGAGTCTGTTCCTGCGGCCTTGCGTCGATCATTCTGGCGGCCTCTTATGTCCGGCTGCCGGAAAGGCGGGAGCCGGTGCGGCTCGCGTCCAAGCCCGTCGCCGCCGCCGGTGACGTCAAATAGCGGCCCAGTCACCGACGCCGCCGAACGGCCTTTCCTGCCCGAGACGGTGGCGGAGTTGGAGGCGGAAAGTGAAACGCCGGTCGCGACGGCGCACGCCGGCTTATCTCGTGCGGCAGCTTTACAAGGAGGGGCGATTGGTCGCCGCGGGCGACACGCTTTTCCTGCTCGACCCGCGCGTCTCGCACGCGATGCACCGCGGGCTAAGAGCGCGATGCCTCCCTTGTGAAAGTCATCGCGCCGGTCGCCGGCGTTCCCGGCCGCCGCGGCATGGGGCCGGCGACCATGTCGAGGCAGGCGAGGAGCTGACCACGATCGCGCAAATGCGATGACGTCAATCGCGGAGGTGACGGTTCGCAGGCGCTGCGCGCGAATATTCCAGAAGCTCGCCTCGACTCGCCCGAGATTGCGTCTCGCCAGCCAAGATCGAGTTGATCCTGCCCGACGGCAGTTCTATCGCGAGCACGCGTGTTCGGTCGAGCGTGACCACAGAGGCAGGGTCATCAGCGTGCGAGATCCATTTTCCGAATCCCGACCACGTCCTTTATCCCGGCGAATTCGTGAAGATGCGCAGCGTCGCGCCGTAGCGGGCTTGAATAATCGCGTTCTGTGCTAACCTGATCGTCATGCCGAACGAACCGAAAAACTACGACCTGGTCATCATCGGCGGCGGCCCGGCGGGAATCATCGCCGCCACCACCGCCGCGGCCGAGCAAGAAGACGGTCGCGCTGGTCGATAGTCATCACGAACTCGGCGGCGCGGGCATCAACACCGGCACGGTGCCGAGCAAGACGCTGCGCGAAACGGCGCTGGCGCTGTCCGGCCTGCAGTCGCGCAATCTTTACGGCGTCGATCTTTCGCTCCGGCGGGAGGTGACCATCACCGATTTCCTCGGCCACGAGCAGCACGTGCAAGGCGGTGTTCAACGACGACGCTTCTCGAAGCGGCTGCAGAACGAGCACGCGGACGTCTATTTCGGCACGGCCTCGTTCGTCGATCCGCACACGGTCGAGGTGAAGCTGCTGCCCGGCGCCTGATGGCGCAAGCGCCGGACGGGCGAGCCGGTGCTCCTGCGCGGCGAAAACATTCTCATCGCCACCGGTTCCTCGCCCGTGCGGCCCGACGCTTTTTCCCTTCGGCAAGGGCGAGATCTACGACTCCGACACGATCCTGAAGCTCGACCGCATTCCGAAGACGATGGCGGTGATCGGCGCGGGCGTGATCGGCAGCGAGTACGCCTGCACCTTCGCCGCGCTCGGCGCGCAGGTCCACATCATCGACGGGCGCGACAAGCTGCTGCCGTTCCTCGACGCCGAAGTTTCGCAGGCGCTCGAGGCGGCGATGGAGCGCAGCGGGCATCATCTTCCACTGGAACGAAAAGGTGCAGGAATGCGAGATCGCTGCCCACGGCGAGGTGACGCTGACGCTTTCGTCTCCGGCACGACGCTGACCGTCGATGCGGTGCTGGTCGCGGCGGGGCGCAAGAGCAACACCGAGACGCTTGACCTTGCCGACGGCGGGCGTGGCCACGGGCGAGCGCGGGCATCATCACGGTCGACGAGCACTACCGACGAACGTGCCGCACATCTACGCCGCGGGCGACGTGATCGGATTTCCCGGCGCTGGCCTCGACCAGCATGGAGCAGGCGCGCCGCGCGGTCGGCCACGCGCTGGGCTGCCAAGGTCAGCGTCTCTCGCCGCTGCTGCCCAACGGCATCTACACCATTCCCGAAGTCAGCATGGTCGGCGAAACGGAGGAGTCGCTGAAAAAGAAGGGCATCGATTACGTGGTCGGACGCGCCCGCTACGAGGACAACGCGCGCGGGCAGATCATCGGCGACAAGGACGGCTTCCTGAAGCTGCTCTTCCAGCGCGACGACATGAAGCTGGTCGGCGTGCATGTCATCGGCGAGCTGGCGACGGAGATCGTCCACATCGGCCTGATGGCGATGCTGACCGAATCGACCGCGGAGATTTTCGTCGAGGCCTGCTTCAACGTGCCGACGCTGGGCCTGCTCTACAAGACCGCGACGCTGGAGGCGATCCGCGAGGCGGCGAAGAGAGCAACGGTAGCGGTCTCGGCCGATCGGCTGACTGCCGACGGCCAAGCCGGATTAGTTCGCGTTCGCTTCCGTCATGCCGACTGTTTCGCACGCGAATCCACCCCGCTCGCGGCGATTCACGGCATCGGGCCGAAGCACGCCGAGTTGCTGGCGAAGCTCGGGCTGGTCACGCACGACGACCTGCTCCATTTCGTGCCGCGCCGCTACGAGGACCGGCGGCATCTCAAGCCGCTGAGCGAGGCGCAGGAGGGCGAGATCGATCACGGTGCGGGGAAAGATCCACTCCGCGAAGGCGTCGCGCTGGCGGGCGGGCGCTCGGTCTTCGAGATCATGGTCGGCCCGGCGTCGGTGACGCAGAAGAGCGAGCTGGTGCGCGGCATGTGGTTCAACCAGTCGCGGCCGCGCCAAGACGCATCAAGGAGGGCCGCGAGCTTTTCATGTACGGCAAGCTGGGCAAGAGCAAAACGGGCACGTGGGTGATGATGTTTCCCGAGATCGAGATCGTCGCAGGAGGACGCCGAGTCGTTCATCCACATCGACCGCATCGCGCCGATCTACCAGCTGACCGAGGGCCTGACGCAGCGCGTGCTGCGCCGGATCATGTTCGAGGCGACGCAGAAGACGCCGTTCGACGCGCCGGAATTTTATCCCGCGCCGGCGCAGATGATGCCGCGCGCAGGAGGCGTTTCGCGTCATTCATTTTCCCGAGTCGTTTCCAGGCCGAGGAACGGGCGCGGCAGCGGCTGGCCTACGATGAATTTTTCGTCCTGCAATGCGTCGTCGCGCTGCGGCGGCATGTCGCGCGCGACGGCGCATCGCGCGCGCACGCCGCGCGAAGGCGCACGACCTGACGCACGCGCTGGCGCGCCGTCGCTGCCCTATCAAGCTGACCAACGCGCAGCAGCGCGTGATGGGCGAGATCGACGCCGACCTCGGCCACGGCCCGCCGATGAACCGGCTGCTGCAGGGCGATGTCGGCGCGGGCAAGACGTTCGTGGCGGTCTACGCCATGCTGCGCGCGGTCGAGGCGGGCGAGCAGGCGGCGCTGATGGCGCCGACGCAAATTCTGGCCGAGCAGCACGCGCTGAACCTGCGCCGCTGGCTCGAGCCGCTCGGCATCCGCGTCGATCTTTTCACCGGCAACACGAAGGGCAAGAAAGCCGACCGGCTGCAGGGCGGGGAGACTCGATCTGTTCAACGCGCGAAGACGGCGCAGCGCGCGAAGCCGGCCGGCTCGGTCGTCGTCGGCACGCACGCGCTGCTTTACGACCGCTACGCCGCCGACAAGCTCGGCCTGATCGTCATCGACGAGCAGCACAAATTCGGCGTGCTGCAGCGGCTCGCGCTCAGCCGCAAGGGGCAGAATCCCGACATCCTCGTCATGACCGCGACGCCGATCCCGCGCACGCTGGGCATGACGCTCTACGGCGATCTCGACGTCTCCATCCTCGACGAATTGCCGCCGGGCCGCCAGCCGATCCTGACCAAGCGCAAGTCGCCCGACGGAGCTGGAGAAGTTCTGGGCCTTCCTGCATGCAAGCAGATCGGCGAGGGGCGGCAGGCCTACGTCATCTATCCGCTGGTCGAGGAATCGGAGAAGGTCGACGCGAAATCGGTGAAGGCCGAGTTCGAGCGGCTGAAGGACCGTCCTGCCGGACGTGCAAGCTCGGCCTGCTGCACGGCCAGCTCGACGGCGGCGGAAAAGGAGCGGGTGATGACGGCATTTCCGCGCGGGAGAAATCCAGGTGCTGCTTTCCACCTCGGTGATCGAGGTCGGCGTCGATGTGCCGAACGCGACGGTCATGCTGATCGAGAACGCGGAGCGGTTCGGCCTGGCGCAGTTGCACCAGTTGCGCGGGCGCATCGGGCGCGGCGAGCATGCCTCGTACTGCGCGCTGGTGGGCGAGCCGAAGAGCCTGGAGAGCTGGCGGCGGCTGAGGATCATGGAGGAGACGACCGACGGCTTTCGCATCGCCGAGGAGGATTTCAAGATTCGCGGCCCGGGCAACATTTTCGGCACGGAGCAGAGCGGCCTGCCGCCGCTGCGCTTCGCCAGCCTGCGAGCACCGACTACGATCTGCTGGAGCTGGCGCGCGACGATGCGGCGCGGCTGATCAAGGAAGACCCGACGCTGGCGCGCTGGCCGGGCCTGCGCGAGAAGATGCAGGCGGGTGGCGCAGTGCGTCGGTGCGGTATTCGCTTGGCGCGTGACGCGTGGCAGCTCCAGCTACGAGGCGCACGAATTGAATGTGCGACGGCCATCGACCGCCGCTACATTGAGATGATGAGCGATCCCGCCACGTTGCAGAAAACCGCTCTGCATGGCGCGCATCAAAAGCTCGGCGCGCGCCTGGTCGATTTCGGCGGCTGGAACATGCCGGTGCAGTACACGCGGCATCGTCGAGGAGCACAAGGCCGTGCGCGAGGCGGCGGGCGTTTTCGACATCTCCCACATGGGCGAATTTTTCGTCAGCGGCGCCGACGCGCCGGCGTTCCTGAACGGCCTGCTGACCAACGACGTCGAGCAAGCTCGCCGTCGGGCAGGGGCAATACACGCTGATGCTCAACGAGCGAGGGCGGCGTGATCGACGACCTGATTCTCTACCGCCTGCACGAGACGGAATTTCTCCTCGTGGTCAACGCGGCGAAGATCGACGAGGACCGCGCGTGGATCAAGAAGCACCTGCCCGCCGGACGTCGAGCTTTCGTCGACAAGAGCGACGCGACCAGCGCGCTGGCGTTGCAGGGGCCGAAGGCGCTGGAGATCGCGCGCGCATTTCTCGGCGCGGGCTGGCCGGAGCCGAAGCGCAACGAGATCACGAGCTACTCGTGGAACTGCCAGCCGATCCTGGCCGCGCGCACCGGCTACACCGGCGAGGACGGCGTGGAACTCTTTTTCGCCAACGAAATCGCGGAGAACTTTTTCGCCGCGCTGCTCGAGGCGGGCAAGCCGCTCGGGCTGAAGCCGTGCGGGCTCGGCGCGCGCGACACGCTGCGGCTGGAGGCCTGCCTGCCGCTCAACGGCAACGATCTTTCCGCCGAAGCGCACGCCGCTCGAGGCGGGACTGGGCTTTTTCGTTTCGCTGACGAAGGAGGCCGATTTTCCCGGGCAAGGAAGTTCTGCTGAAGCAGAAGAGCGAACGGCGTGAAGGAAAAGCTGGTCGCCTTTCGCCTGACGGCAAAGGGGCCGCCGCCGCGTCCGCATTATCGCGCTTTTTCTCGGCGACGAGCAGGTGGGCGAAGTGACCAGCGGCGCGCCGTCGCCGACGCTGGGCTACGGCATCGGCCTGGCCTATGTGCGAGGCCGATTGCGCCGAGCCGGGCACGAAGCTGGAGCTCGAAGTGCGCGGCGCGCGCGTGCCGGTCGAGGTGGTCAAAAAGCCCTTTTACAAACGCGCGACCTAAGCCAGCATTTCGCGCGTCCATGAGCAATATTCCCGAGAACTTCGCTACGCCGCCTCGCACGAATGGATCAAGGTCGAGGGCGACACCGGCACGGTCGGCATCACCGATCACGCGCAGAGCGAACTCAGCGATGTGGTCTACGTCGACCTGCCCAAGGTCGGCGCGAAGGTCGACGGCGGGCGCGGTCGTCGCGATGATCGAATCGGTGAAGGCGGCCTCGGATATTTACTCGCCGGTCAGCGGCGAAGTGACCGAGGTCAACGCGCGACCTCGTGAAGAAGCCGGAGCTGGTGAACAGCGATCCCTACGGCGCGGCGTGGCTCTTCAAGCTGAAGCTCTCCGCGCCGGACGAAGTGCGAGGCGCTGAAGGATGCGGCGGGTACAAGGCGCCGATCGGGGAGTAGCGTGCAGCGGCACGGCGCATGAGCACGTCGCCGTCATGCCGTAACGGCACCGACGGCATGAGACTCGCCAGCTACCCGAATGAGATCAGGCCGTCCTCGGTGATGACGCTGCGCAGCGCCTGATCGTGCGGTCTCGCGGGGAACGCGCGTCGACTTTCTGCGCGGCGAACATGAGGCCGATGCAGGCAGCTTCGCCGGCGCCTGGCCGAGAAAGCCGTCGTAGAAGCCGCCGCCGCGGCCGAGGCGATAGCCCTCCTCGTCGAAGGCCACGCCGGGCACGAAGACGCAATCGAGCTCCGTCGGCGCGACGCGCGGACAGCGCAGCGGATCGGGTTCGCGCAGGCCGAACGGGCCCGGCACGACGACGTCGTCCCAGCTCGTGACCTCGTGCCAGTCGAGCTCCGGCCTCGTGCGCCGTGCTCGATCATCAGCGGCAGGACGACGCGCTTGCCTTCGCGCCCAGGCCTCCTCGATCAGCGGATGGATGTCGGGCTCCGAGGGCAGGGGCGCGAAGAGCGCGACGCAGCTGGCGCCTTGCGAAAGGCGGGATGGTTCGCGGCCGCGCTGGCAGATGACGCAGCGAGGCCTCGGCGCGCGCGGCCGGGACCCATCGCGCGCAGGCGGGCGCGCATCTCGCGGCGCAGGTTCTCCTTGGCGTCGGGTTTCGCTCATGGCAGAAAAGTCGGTTTCATTTCGCGGTCGCTCCGCGATGCGCAGACGGTTGCGCGAGCGCGAGCTTGAGTGCACGTTGTTAGAACGCCATGGTTGTGACCGCATCCCAAACGGAAAAAGAAAAGAAAAAGGCGACGCGCTGGAACGAGCGCAACTTCATCACGGAAGTGCTGATCCCGTCGCTCTTCGCGCGCAAGTCGGGCGTGGAGCACCGGCCCGTTTTCCCGAGCTGCAGGCGGGCCAGATCGCGCTGACCTGGATCGGCCACGCCTCGTTCCTCATCCAGACGCCGCAGCACAATATCCTGGTCGATCCCAACTGGGCCAACTGGCTCATCGTCATCAAGCGGCTCAAGCGCGCGGGGCTCGCCATCGACGACCTGCCGAACATCGACCTCGTGCTCATCACGCACGCGCATTTCGATCACCTCAACCGCCGCACGCTGCGCGCGATCGCGGCGCGGCAGCCGATCGTGGTGCCGTCGGGCGTGGCGAATCTCGTGCACGATCTCGGCTTCGAGAAGGTGCACGAGATGAACTGGTGGGACGAGTGGACGTATCGCGACCTCAAGATCACCTTCACGCCGGCGAAGCATTGGGGCGCGCGCGTGCTGCACGACCGGCATCGCGGCTACGGCGGCTTCGTCATCGAGTTCGAGGGCCGGCAGATTTATCACTGCGGCGACTCGGCCTACTTCTCCGGCTTTCGCGAAATCGGCCGCCGCCTCGCGCCGGAGATCGCGCTGCTGCCCATCGGCGCCTACGAGCCGCCCTCCTTCCGCGATGTCCACATGGGCCCGGAGCAGGCGGTGCAGGCCTTCCACGAGCTGAAATCGAAGACGTTCGTCCCGATGCATTTTGGCACCTACCGCCTGAGCTACGAGCCGATGCACGAGCCGGCGCAGCGGCTCATGCTGGCCGGAGAAAGGCGGTTGCCTGCAGAACATCCGCTTCCTTGGAGGGGATGCCGCAGGTGTTTTAAGAGTTACCGGCTAATTTTCCCTCGGAGAGCACGGCGCTCTTGTCCGAGCCTCGCTCGTTCTCCGCGTGCACCCTAAGATCCCAACGATCCGAATCAGCTCTTCATCGACAATCCGCCTAGACCTCGAGGCCGCACGCCCGCAGAAAACGGGCAAGGAATGTCTGCTCGTCTACGGCTTTGTGTCGTGATCATCCTCATCGTCGCGCTAACCGCCTGGCACCTGTCCAACCCGGGCTAAGCGCGGCCGAGATACTTGCCGTCGGTCGTGCTGATGTACCAGTTCGCCTTCCTTGATGAAGAGCGGCACCTGCACCTGCAGGCCGGTCTCGAGCACGGCGACCTTCTGCACGTTGTTGGCGGAATCGCCGCGGACGCCGTCGGCCGATTCGGTGATCTTCAGCGTGACGGTCGCGGGCGGTTCGATGTCGGCGGCCTTTTCGTCGGTGAAGATGACTTCGCAGGCCAGGTTCTCGGTCAGGTAATCCTTCACCTTGGCGACGAACTCCTCCTGGAAGGTGATGTCCTCGTAGGTCACCGGGTCGATGAAGTGGTAGCCGGTGTTGTCCTTGTAGCTGAACTCGTACTTCTTGCGGCTCATCGGCACGAGCTCGAGCGACTCGTTCGAGTTGAAGCGCTGCACGAACGACTTGCCGGTGCGCATGCTGCGCAGCGTGGCCTGCACGAAGGCGCGAAGATTTCCGGGCGTGCGGTGCTGGGTTTCCAGGACCATACAGATGTCGCCATTGAATTTGATGGCCTGTCCTTTTCCGATTTCGTTGGCGTTGGGCATGACAGTAAGATGAGTGAAGTTGCTCCGGCCTATGTGCCGGAGAGGTGAGCCTAGCAAAATTTCCCGCGGAGACAAGCGGTAAGGCGGTGCTTACGGCATCGCCGCCGGCCTTGAGACTGGTGATCGCGTCGATGAACGGCTGCTGAGCAGTAGCGTCGAGGCTGGGCGCTTTTTGCAGTTGGGAGCCTTGATAGACCTCGTACGATTGCCCGGAAAAACCGTTCGTAGGGCGCTGAGATGGTGACGAACTCGACCTGCTGCACGGCTTGCCGGGAATGCGTCCGCCGAACCAGTGCTGGTCTTCCTGCTTCGTCCCATGTCACCAGCGCGAGCACGGCGCCGGGCGGGTAGGGCGTCTGCGGCGATTTGCGCGCGTGGTTGACGGCGGCGTCGTTGCCGTAGAGCGTCGACATCGTCCCGTGCCTTCGTCGACCAAGGTGGTGATGACGCGCCATTGCAGCGGATGTCGGGCAGGCTGGCCGGCAGCGCGGCGGTCGCGTTGAAGGCTTCGAGCGGCGCGCCGGGATCATGCATCGGCATGGTGTAGACGAAATCGTTCGCCTCCATCGGCCGTGGCAGCTCGTGCATTCGGTGGTGAAGTTGGCGTTCTTGCCGTAGGGCTTGTGATCGACGCCGCTTCCAGCGGCCGAAGCCCCAGCCCTCGGTCGACTTGTACTTCTGTCGCGTCCTTGATCATGAATTCGACCTGCACGAACTCGCCGCGCCCAGATGTTGCCGGCTGGCGTCGGGCTGCTGCTTGTAGGCGATCTTCGCGAAGGCGGCTGCCGTCGGGCCACGGGTGGATGTTGCCCGAGCGCGATGGCCTTCTGCGCCATGTCGTTGCCGAGGATGACGCGCAGCGTGCCGTTGTCGAAGCGGTCGGTGGTGCTGACCGGCTTCCAGTTTTTGTAGTCGGGGAAGAAGGCGAGGCCATTCGGCGCGGGCGTGACGTTGTTGGCGAGCTTCGTGCCGTCGCCGGCGATCCATTTCTGGTACTGCGCATCGGCGGCGGCGATGGCTTCCGGCGTCGCGGGCGTGACGGCGTCGGAGGGATGCAGATACTTCTTCAGCGTGTCGAGCTGCGCGGCGTGACCTTGGCGTCGGGATGAAGGAGGAGGTAGTTCGCGCGGCGGCATGGAGCCGAGCTGCATCTGGTTCACCGATTCGTAGAGCATTGCCTTTCTGCTGCGCGGGCGCGAGCTCGCCGAAGTTGGAGAAATTCATGTGCATGCGGCCGCGCTTCACGTCGCGCACGACGAGCCAGTAGGCGGGCGCGATCTTGTCGAACCACCAGAGATGCGTCTCGTTGGAGTGGCAGTTGTAGCACGACGTCTTGAGGATCGCCTTCACGTCGTCGGGCGCGATGAGGTCGGCGATGACGGGCGGATTTGTGAGCGTGGGCCGACGAATTGCAGGGCGAGGAAGACGAGGAAGAGGAAGGCGAAGAGGTAGGCCGCGATGCGGAGCGGTTTGCTCATGGATTTCTACGTACGCTGATTTTTGGTGCGTGGGCAAACGGTATTTTGGGAGGGGAGGGTTTCACGCAACGGCGCTACGACCGCAACGGGGGCGACGGAGTCGCGCTGACAAGTGCGTTTCCAGACGGAGTCTGGGAACGAGGGTACGCCGAGGGGAGGGTTTCTCGCAAAGGTGCGAAGGTCGCAAAGGAAGATTTCTCGCAAAGGCGCAAAGAGCGCAAAGGATGGGGAAGGTTTCGCGCGACGATGCAACGACCGAAACTGGGTGTCGCACGGACACAGGTATCGCGGGCGATGGCTGAACAAGCCGGGGCCCGGTTAGGGTGATAGCGTAAAACAAGTACGTTCCGGTGCGAAATCGGGGACCTTTTGCGCTCCGCAGGTGATGAGGGGCAAGTGCGCCTGCAACGGGCCGGCGGCGGTGTCGGAGATGATCCAGGGCAGATCCAAGCGGGCGGCGACCTTTTCCAGCCGGAAGGCAAAATTAAGTTCGGGACCGATCATGGTATGACTGGCGTCGGGAGAATGGCCTCCGAACGAGATTACGCCGTAGTGGACTATGACGCGGAAGGGCGGTGGGGATTTTTGCAGCACCTGAAAATCCTTGCAGGCGGAGGCAACAGAGGAGGCAGTCTCGCCTCGATCGGACCAATACGCCATGAAGCCATCGCCGAGAAACTTCGCGAGGACGCCCTTATGGCTTGAGAGAATGGCCTGACATTGAGCGATCCAGTGTCCGACCATCGGCGCCAATTTTTCCGCGTCCACCTGCTGGCTCATTTGCGTGAAGCCCTGGAGATCGGCCAGGAGAATCCAACATTTGGTTAACCGAACGTCGGCAACGGTCAACCGGCTTTGACTGAGGGGAGGCGCCCGACGCGGTTTCGGGGGCGGCGCGCAATGGAGCGGACTTTTAAACGTCAACAAATTGTCAGGCATTTGGATGCGGTCCCCGGCCCGCAAGCGCACGGGGTGGGTGACGCGGTTTCCGTTGACCTCGACACCGTTGGTACTGCCGAGATCGACGAGCCAAAACTCGCCCTCCTGTTCGTGAATCATGGCATGGCGCCGGGAGACCTTCGGCGTGGGCAACATCACGGTATTTCCCTTTACGCGGCCGAAGGTGCACATGCCGTGCAGGGAGATGCGAGCTCCGTCTTCGGCTTCCAGCCACGCGCTGGTTTCGCTTCCATCAGTCATTGCCATCGGAGCCTAACACACTTCCCGCCCCAGCTGGTAGGCGAAGTAATCAAGGGCACCGGAAGGGGAGCTACAGCAGCTTCACCTTGGCGAGGTCCTGCGCGTCGACGAGGCCGACGGGGTGGTTGCGGCGGTCGACGACGATGAGGTCGCCGATGCGGTGGGCCTCGAAGATGTTGAGCACTTCGACGGCGAGTTTGTCGACGCGGACGGTGATCGGGCTTCGGCGTCATGACGTCGGCGAGCTTGGCGCGGCCGATGTTGACGTCCTTTTGGTAGCCGCGGGTGAAATCGCCGTGGGTGTAGATGCCGGCGAGGCGGCCCTTCTTGTCGGTCGACGGCGACGGCGCCGGCGCGCTTTCTGGCGATGAGGGCGAGCGCCTCGTTGACCGTGGCGGTCGCCGGTGCAGGATGGCGATCTGCTCGCTGCGTGCGCATGATGTCCTCGACCTTGAGCAGCAGGTTGCGGCCGAGCGTGCCGCCGGGATGGAAGGTGGCGAAGTCCTCCTTCTTGAAGCCGCGCGCCTCGAGCAGCACCATGGCCAGCGCGTCGCCGACGGCGAGCATGGCGGTGGAGCTGGAGGTGGGCGCGAGATTGAGCGGGCAGGCTTCGCGCGGCACGTGGACGTCGATGTGGATTTCGGCCTCGCGCGCGAGCGACGATTTGGGATTGCCGGTGAGGGCGACGATGCGCGTGCCGAGGCGCTTGAGGCTGGGGACGAGCCGCGCGACTTCCTCGGTCTCGCCGCTGTAGCTGAGGATGAGGACGAGGTCGCCGTTGGAGACCATGCCGAGGTCGCCGTGCGAGGCGTTGACGGCATCGAGCACGACGCTGGACGCGCCGGTGCTGGAGAGGGTCGAGGCGATCTTCGCGCCGATCGTGCCCGACTTGCCGATGCCGGTGACGATGATCTTGTGCCCGGCCTGGATGACCTCGCGCATGGCCTCGACGGCGCGGGCGAAGTTTTCGTCGAGGCGCCGCTGCACGGCGCGGAGCGCGGCGGCTTCGAGTTCGATGACGCGCCGGCCCTTGGCGACGTGGGCCTGGAGTTTGGGAGAGAGGGGCGTTTCATGGCGAGTGCCGAAGGGGCCGGAACGGTGGTGAACGCGAAGCATAGCGGCGAGGGCGGTGACGTGCGGGCAAGTGAAATCGGTGAGCGTAGCGGTGGCCGGGCTACGAAGCGAGGCGTGACGACCGCGATCGGCATACCACTTGAGCGCTCGGATGTCTTGTCATGGTAGATCGTGCACAAGACGATTTTCACCAGCGCTGGCGGTGATGATTCGCCGGGCGCGCGATGCTGCTGATCGGCGCGACGGTCTTCTGGGGCCTGAGTTTTCCGCTCGTGCGCGGCCTGGAGCTGGCGCAGCGGGCGCACGCGCCGGACGTTTCCGACGCCGGCGCTGGCCTGCGCGGACGTGGCGATGCGCTTCGGGCTGGCGGCGCTTTTTCTGCTGCCGTTTTGTGGCGCGGCAGCTTGCTGCAACTCACGTCGCCGCGAATGGAGGCAGGCGATCGGGCTGGCCTTTTTCGCCGGCGTGGGGACTTTATCTGCAGACGCTGGGGCTGGCGTGGACGGACGCCTCGATCGCGGCGTTTCTCACGCAGCTTTACACGCTGATCGTGCCGCTGATCGTGGCGGTGCGGGACCGGCGCCTGCCGAGTCGGCGCGTGATCGTCGCCTGCGTGCTGGTGTTGGTCGGGCGCGGCGATGCTGAGCCCGGATCTGCTGCGGCATTTCACGCTCGGCCCGGGCGAGCTGGTGATCATGCTCAGCACCTTTTTCATCGCGGGGCAGATCGTGTGGGTCGAGCGGCCGATCTTCGCGGAGAACCGCGCCGGTGCTCGTGACGATGATCATGTTCGCGATGCTGGGCGTGATGTTCGGCGCTGGGCTATCGCGGCGCAGGGCGGCAACGCCGCGACTGACGCGGGCAACTTGTTCGGCCGCCGGCGATCTGGGAGCTGTTCGCTGGTGCTGCTGCTTCCTCTGCACGGTCTTCAATTTCCTGATCATGAATGCGTGGCAGCGGTGGGTGAGCGCGACGGAGGCGGGGCTGATCTACTGCATCGAGCCGGTGATCGCGGCGATCCTCGCGCGGTTTCTGCCGGGCTGGATTTCGCGCTTCGCGGGGATCGACTATGCGAACGAGACGCTGACGTGGAGTCTGCTGGTCGGCGGCGCGCTGATTGTCGGCGCGACGGTGCTGGTGGCGACGGAGAAGCGGACGGCGTAGGAATCGTGCTGGCGCTCCACAAGAGGACGCAATTAACACAAGGAACTGAAGAGACAAAATGGGTTGCCCCTGACCTCGACGCGCTTTACGTTCCTTTGCGGCTAACGTCTCAGTCGAACTTGAGGCGGCTCTTCATTTCGCGCAGGCGGTCGCGCTCGATCGATTGGGTCTGTCACTTCTTGTATTCGGCGCGGGACTGATGTTGCAGGTATTGGCGATACTTGCGATTGGCGTAGGCGATGTCCTGCTTGAGGTCGCTGAGGTGATGCGTCTCGATTTCCTCGGGCACGCATTCGACGACGAGGAATTTGCGGTCGACCAAGATGTGGCGCCAGCTCGGGTGGCGGGCGATTTTGCGCGATTCGGCGAAATACTTTTGCCAGAGCGGCGGCGGGGTCTGCGAGAGCCTGAGGTAGATGTAGCGCAGCGCCGGGTTGTTGGGCGACTCGACGGTGAGGTCGTCTTCCAGGCCGACGATTTTGATGTCGATGAAGTCGATTTCCATCTCATGGAAACAGTACGCGGGGAGAGCTTCAAAGCAATACTCAGTCGATAACACGGCCCGTCGCAGGAGAGCTACGGCTACCAGGGGAAGGGCACCGCCGCCAGGGACAGCGGCGGCTACCGCCAAGCAGCAGCCACTGAGTTGGACGGCCATCTACTGCAGCAGGCCGCGGTAGATGGAGCGGACGGTGACGGGGCCGCCCTTGAAGAAATAGACAGGCTGGAAGGAGAAGGTGCGCGTTTTGGGATCGTAATCGAAATGGCTGAAGCGGTCGCGGTAGTTGGGGTCGTAGACGTGGTAGTGGTAGCCGGTGGCGTCGCGGATGCCCGAATAAACGACGACGACATGGTTCATTTTGAGGCTGGGAAAGCGATAGACCCAGAGGATGGTGGGCGTGTTCATCTGGAGGTCGTGAAAGATTTCGCCGTTGAGCCGGTCTTCCAGAGCGCGGGTGACCCAGAGAGCGATGACACCGTTGCCGATCCGGAAATAGAAGGGCCAGCCGAGACCGAGTTGGCCTGGAAGACATAAGTCATCTGGGCGCTGGCTTCGTGGAGATTCGTGATAGCCGGGGATGACGATGCGGTCTTTGGGAGCGAGGGCGGGAAGCCAGACGGAGCGCTCGGTGACCTGCCGGATGCGGGCGGCGAGCGCGGCGGCATCGAGCGGCGGGAGGGCGGGATCGAAGCGGGCGAATTTCCAGAACTGGACGATGGAGCGGCTTAAGACGAAGCAGCGTTGCGTATATTGGCGCGGACGGGTCTCGTCGGTTTCCGGATGCACCGTGCCGCCGACGTAATTCCAGACGGTTTCGTTTTTGAAGGCGAAGGTGTCGTCGGGATAGCGAAGGGGAGCCGGAGCGGCGATGGCGGGCGGTTGGTAGGCGCGGGCGGCGAGTGGAAGAAGGAGCGTCGCCAGCGCGAGGAAAAAGGAACGTAAAAGCATTGAAGGGTGAGGCAGCGAGGAGCGCGCCGCGAAGATATTGACGCTTTGGGTAAGAATCGGTCGACAGAAAATAGCTAGAGGTCCTTCGACTTCGCGTACCCGAGCGTGCGCTTGCTCAGGATGACAGGGCTTTTATAGGTCGCTTTCGCGACTGCTGAACTGAGCCTTGGACAAGCTCAGGATGACGGATTTTTATTGAGTCGCTTTCGCGACCCGCCGCTACGGACAGCGGCGGCTACCACAGCGGTGGCTATCTCGGAATTACAGATGCCCCTGGGCTTCGGCTTCGGCCTTGATGCGGTCGGCTTCGGCCTGGCGCTCGGATTCCTTCTTGCTGACCCAGGCGTCCCACGACTTGCCGTCGGCGGTGTCCTTGCCGGTGAAGGCGATGGCCTTGATGTCGGCGTAGGGAATGATGCGGGGCTCGTCGCTGCCCTTGATGAAGACCTCGATGCGGGGCGGCGACGGCCTTGGCGTCGCGATTGAAGATGTAGCCTTCGATCGTGCTCGTTGCGCAGGGTGAGGGTCACGTCGCCGCGATAATCGAAGGCCTTGTCGATGGCCTCGACGCGGTCGGCTTCGGATTGGAAGGTGAAGACGGCGCCCTCGAGCGAGGCGTGGCGATGCGGGTCGGGCTGGGTCTTGATGTCGGCGGGCATAGGTGATCTGGATGATTGAAGCGAGCGGCGGAGGCCTAGGCCCCCATCGTCGCCTTGGCCGTCTGGAGGAAGCCGGCCAACGAGCCGAAGGTGGCATCGACGGCGGAGGGCTCGAAGCCGCAATGGACCATGCAGTCCTGGCACTTCGGGTTGTCGCTCTTGTTGCCGTAGTTGTCCCAGTCGGTCAGCTCGAGATATTCCTTGAAGGTCTTCACGTAGCCGTCCTGCAAGCAGGTAGCACGGCTTCTGCCAGCCGAAGACGTTGTAGGCCGGGCTGCCCCACGGCGTGCACTCGAAATCGAGGTCGCCCTGGAGGAACTTGAGGAAGAGCGGCGAGAGGTTGAACTTCCAGCTCTTCTTGGGGTTCTGGAGGATCTGCTTGAAGAGCGCCTTGGTCTGGTCGCGGTGGAGGAAGTTCTCCTGGTCCGGCGCCTTCTCGTAGGTGTAGCCGGGCGAGAGCATCATGCCCTCGACGCCGAGGTCCATCATCTTGTCGAAGAACTCGCGGACGTGGGCCGGATTGGCGCCGGAGAAGAGCGTCGTGTTGGTGGTGACGCGGAAGCCGCGCTTGACCGCTTCCTTGATCGCCTCGACGGCGATGTCGTAGGTGCCGTCGCGGCAGACGGCGGTGTCGTGCTCTTCCTTCAGGCCGTCCATGTGGACGGAGAAGGTGAGGTACTTGGAGGGCTTGAAGAGGTCGAGCTTGCGCTTGAAGAGCAAGGCGTTGGTGCAGAGGTAGATGTACTTCTTGCGCTCGACGAGGCCGGCGACGATTTGGTCGATTTCGTGATGGATCAGCGGTTCGCCGCCGGGGATGCTGACCATGGGCGCGCCGCATTCCTCAACCGCGTCGAAGCACTGCTGCGGGGTCAGGCGCTTGTCGAGAATGTGGTCGGGATACTGGATCTTGCCGCAGCCGGCGCAGGCGAGATTGCAGCGGAAGAGGGGCTCGAGCATCAGCACGAGCGGATAGCGCTTGCGACCCTTGAGCTTTTGGGTGATGACGTACGAGGCAACCGTCCAGGCTTGGGAGATAGGAACCATAGTTTTGGATTAGTTAAACTGATGACCCTAGCGATAATGGCGAAAGTGTCAAGACCGACTTCAAGTTTTTAGAAGAGCGTGAGTATCGGCTCGGTGCTCTGGACGGAGCATGTCCTTTAGCATGAAGCATCTTGATTCGCTCGTGGAATGATATTAGTATAGCTACTGTTTGGCGCCTGAGGAGGATGGGATGACGTGTCGGGTGGAATCGGTCGATTACGGTAGCTTTCTCCGATCCCGATTGACGCGGGTACGGGAGTCTGGGAGGACTTAACCAGACATTATGCTGCGCTATTTCTTCGAACTCATCAACGGCGGGCTAGGAATCGGGGGATCGATTTTCGCGCTGCTGGTCTTTGTTTTCACGGCGTGGATGTTCGTCCATGCGATCCGAAACGGGGAATATATCTGGGCGGCGTTCATCTTCTTTTTCTCGGGATTCAGCGCGCTGCTCTATTTTTTCATGGTCTACCGGGCCTCGGGCGGGCGGCAATCCGATGGCCGGCTTCGAGCTGCCCGGCGCGGCGGACCGGCGGCAGATCAAGCGGCTTGCAGGCCGACATCCATCATCTCGACAAGCCGCATCATCATCTGCAACTGGCCGACATCTATTTCAGCCAGGGCAAGCTCGACCAGGCCGAGGCGAGTTACCGCGCGGCCTACGAGCGCGATCCGAAGGACGAGGATATCCGCGCGCATCTCGGCAATTGCCTGGCGCGCCGGGACAAGCCGCAGGAGGCGCTGCCGTTGCTGGAAGGCGTCTGCGCGCAAAATCCGAAGCACGATTACGGCTACACGCTGATGACGCTGGCCGAGACGCAGGCGGCGACGGGGCAGATCGACCGCGGCGCTGGCGACGTGGCGGCAGGTGCTGAGTCTCTACGGCTATCCGCGCGCGCGGGTGCAGTACGCCGACCTGCTGATCCAGAAGAAGGAGTATGCCGAGGCGCGGAAGATCCTGGAGGAAGTCATCAACGACGCGCCCTACGCGACGAAGTTCGAGCGCAAGCGCGAAGCGGTCTGGTTCAGCCGGGCGAAGGCAGCGCTGCGGTCGATTCCTGAAGACTAGACAAAGGCGGTTTGTGGAGTTGACATAATTCGATATTTCGATAACTATCGATATATGAACGTCCGCAAAGCCGCTCTCGCCTTCAAAGCCCTGGCACACCCGCATCGCCTGGCAATTTTCCTTCGTCTGTCGGATTGTTGCCAGCGGCGGGGTTATGAGCAGGAGGAATGCGCTCGTTTATGCGTCGGGGAACTGGGCAGCGGTTTGGGCATTGGGCAACCGACGGTTTCGCATCACCTGAAGGAGCTGACCCGCGCCGGGTTGATTCGGACCTGCAAGTCGGGGCAAAGCACGGAATGTTGGGTGGCGGAAACCACGCTCGATGAGTTCGCGCAGTTTTTCCTGAAGGCGAAGCAGCCGAAAGGAGCGCGCCGATGAAGAAAACTTCCGTCTTGATTCTTTGTACGGGTAACTCGTGCCGGAGTCATTTGGCAGAGGGCATTCTGCGTCACACGGCCGGCGATCTTTTTGACGTGCACAGCGCCGGCTCGAAGCCGGCCGGCTACGTGCATCCGAAGGCGATCGCCGTGATGAAGGAAATCGGAATCGATATTTCCGGCCATACGTCCAAGCACATGAATGAATTTCTGGATCGCAAAATCGATACGGTCATCACGGTCTGCGGCAATGCGGACCAGGCATGTCCGATGTTTCCGGGGCAGGTAAATCGCTACCATTGGGGCTTCGACGACCCGGCGCACGCCACCGGCACGGAGGAAGAGATATTGGACGTCTTTCGGCGCGTGCGTGACCAGATCAAATTGGTTTTTGAGGCCTACGCCGCCGGATATCGCGAAAAAGCAAAAAAATCATGAACATCACCGAACTCAAAAAAATCCTCGATAGCCATGCGGATAAAAATCTCAGGTTCGTCCTGCCGGACAAGACGATCATCCCGTCCCACTTTCATATCACGGAAGTTGGCCATGTTAAGAAG
This sequence comes from uncultured Verrucomicrobiae bacterium, assembly GCA_963812985.1. GTDB lineage: Bacteria > Verrucomicrobiota > Verrucomicrobiia > Methylacidiphilales > UBA1321 > JABDGH01. The sequence continues at coordinate 271,508 of CAWEXI010000002.1, read as the reverse complement.
GACTTTATCGACTGCGGGGGCACCCGACGATCAACTTCTTGCTGTGTGCTTCAGGCTTGGATCGCCGCAAATGATGAAGACCATGCCCTGCTCGCCGGTAAGCTGGCATCCATTCTGAAGCTTGCAGCAAAAATTTTGCCTTCAGAGGAGTTGGAGGTTGAGGTCGAATTCGAGGCTCCTTACATCTCGCAGTTCCCGATCGAATCGGCTGAAATCAGCGAGGACACGATCGTCTTTCATCTCACGACCAAGCACACTGACTGTCTGGCCAAGGAGCAGTGTGGTCTCGAAAGCGCATCGTCGTGTTGCTCAACCGAAACCGGTTGCTGCTAATGAGGTTCGTAAGCAGGGTCCCGGCTTGGGTGATAGGGGAATCGGCCGGGACGTTTCTCCTGGTCTTTTTTGGGTGCGGCAGCGTGAGCGCGGCTGTCACGACCGGCGCGGAAGTCGGAGTTTTTCAAGTGGCCATTGTCTGGGGACTAGGCATCGCGACCGCTATTTATCTGACGGCATCTTTAAGCGGCGCGCATTTGAATCCGGCGGTGACGATCAGCCTGGCGGTGTGGGGCGATTTTCCCAAGAGACGCGTCGCCGGTTATATCGTTGCGCAAATGACGGGAGCTTTCGTGGCAGCGGCTCTGCTCTACGTGATTTTTGGCGGTGCGTTAGCCGAATTTGAGGCTCGAAACGGAATTGTGCGCGGCCAGCCGGGGAGCGAGGCGAGCGCGATGGTCTTCGGCGAATTTTACCCGAACCCGCAGGGGCAACCGTTGGCCAAGGGTGATCCGGTCTGCATGACACAATGGCGCGCCTTTGTGGCCGAGACGGCGGGAACGGCGATTTTGCTTTTGGTCATTTTTTGCGCGACCGATGCGAAAAATCAGAACCGCCCGCAGATTTTGACGGCGGCGACCATCGGGCTGACCGTGACGATGCTCATCTCACTTTTGGGACCGCTGACCATGGCCTGCTTCAATCCGGCGCGCGATCTCGGCCCGCGACTCTTTTCAAGTCTGGCAGGATGGGGTGCTGTACCGTTCACAGCCAACGGATGGGGATGGCTCACGGTTTATATTATCGCACCGGTCGTTGGTGGTCTGTTGGGAGGCGGGATTTATCGTGCCTTTTTCAAGGCCGGCTATGCGGCGGATATTTCGCCGATACCGGGCGAGGGAATGCCATCGCGGGATTGACATCCATTTCGCATCCATTATGGTTCCATCGTGGCCACGATTACTCTTAAGAACGTTCCGAAAACGCTGCACGTGAAGTTGACGAAGCGCGCGGCAGCCCATAAACGCTCGCTTAACCAGGAAGCCATCGCGTGCTTGGAGGAGACGCTGCAAGTGAGCGAACCGGTGCCCGGTCATCTCTGGGAGGAACGGTTCCAGAAAGTCCGCCAGGCGGTGAAGGTGCCTCGGTTGACGGACGATTTCCTGGAATGGGCGATCAGCCAGGGCCGGGCATGATCGTGGCCGATGTCAACCTAATCGCCTACTTGTTGATCTCCGGCGAGCACACCGAAACGGCCAGCGCGGTCCTCCGAAAAGATCCGGTATGGTCGTTACCCTACTTGTGGAGATCAGAGTTTCGGAACGTTTTGGCGATGCACATTCAGCACCGGGACATGAGCCTGAGCGATGCGACTCTGATTTGGGACAACACAGCATCGCTGGTGCGGCATCACGAATATTCGGTCGATGCGACCGCTATTCTTGATCTCGTGGCACGGCAGCCGCTGACGGCGTATGTTGCCGAGTATGTCGCGCTGGCGCACCATCTGGGGGTGCCCTTCGTCACTTTCGACCGGAAATTGCGCGCCGCTGCGCCTGGTATCGCTATGTCGGCGGAAACATTTCTTCGGAAAGTGAGGAAGTAGGCAAGGAATCTCCACTGGCACTTATGGAACCCTTGGGGCAGATTGGAGCATGCGTAGATTATTTAGCCTGATTTTTCAGCTGATTCTGATAGCGATTGTCATTTTTCTGGGCACCGCCGCCTGGATCGTTTTCGACGGCCTCAGCGATCAGGGAAGCAAAGCGGATGTGGCGCTGGTGACCGGAAGGTCGGCAGCCGGTACGACGGATCCGCGGCTCGATCGCGTAGCGCAGCTCTATAACCAGGGCGAATTTCCTTTTGTGATCGTGGTCGGCTCAGCCGGTCCAAGACCCGTCTCCGCGACGAGCGTGACGGATTATTTGGAAACTCATGGCGTTCCCGCGAACGCAATTCTGGAAGCTTCTCGCGCCGAGAACACGGGGGCGATGGCATTTAACGTGGCGGAGGTAATGCGGGAGCATCATTTCGGATCGGTGATGATCGTCGCCGATTATTATCGCATCACGCGGACGAAAATAGCGCTGAGCCACGATGGGATCACGGAAATCGAGAAAGCCCACGCAGGTAATTTGGACAAAGACGATGCGATGAAGATCGGGCGGGAGGTCGTCGCGCTTTACGAGTATGTGGGGAAAATTTATTTGATGCCGGCAGCCGAGAAGGTCAAGCAGGAGGCGCAGGTGGGCGTGGACAAAGCGAAGGTCGATGCCGAACAGGCGAAGCAAAAGGTCGACAAGGATCTCAACGGGTTGTCGAAGTGACCGTATGGGTGGAACCTTGATCCATGATGGAAGGGCGGCACCGGTGGAAAGTCCTTTCGGCGTGACCCGCGCCTGTTTTTGCGACAGCCTCTAAACCGATGTCTTCCGCCGCGTTTTCCTCTTCCCATCAGGATCCGGCTGCGCGAAGCCAGGGACAATCCCAAGGCTACGCTCCGGACTCACCGTCGGCGGGCATCGCGGGGCAGATTCAAAAGACGCTTGGTTCGTTTTCGTTTGAGCAACTCGACCGTATTTTTTCGATGGCCGAGGAATTGCGCGAGGAAGAGGGCGCTTACCTGGGGCCGCGCGAAGCGTCCAGCCAAACGCGTTCCGCCGGAGGATTCGACCTGATGCCGCTGGTGATCGGCGGCGAGGAATGGGCGCGGATCGAGAAGCGGGCTGGCGCAGCGGGTGCGGGCCTGGAATCTTTTCCTGCGCGATATTTATAGCGGCCAGGAAATTCTAAAGGCGGGCGTGGTCCCGTACGAGATCGTTTATTCCGATCCGAATTTTCATCGCGGTTGCGCGCGGCTGCCCGGGCGTCACGGCGAATTATCTGCAGCTGACCGCGTTCGATCTCCAGCAGGACATGCGCGGGCAATGGCTGGTGGTGGAGGATCATCTCGGCGTGGCCGACGGCGCGAGTTATGCGCTGAAGAAACGCCAGATGCTGCGCCAGATCGCGCCGCGACTTTTCGACGGCCTGGAAATTTTGCCGATCGAGGATTTCGCCGCGCAGGTGCTCGACGTGTTGCAGGAACTGGTGCGCATTCCCGATGGCGGCGCGCGGGGCGTGCTTCTGGCGCAGGGCAGCAGCGACGAATATTATCTCGACGACGCGGCGCTGGCGCGGCAGATGGGCGTGCCCATCGTGCAGGGCAACGATCTCGTCGTGCTCGACAGCCGGCTCTATCTCAAGACCATCGCCGGCATCGAGCCGGTCGATGTGGTTCTGCGGCGCATGGCGACGTCGCTGCTCGATCCGGTCGTCTTCGATCGCGGCGAGCCGCTATGGCGTGCCGGGCCTGCTTTCCTGCGTGCGCAAGGGCACGCTGGCGGTGGCCAACGGCCTCGGTTCCGACCTGGCGAACAATCGCGCGCTCGCGGCTTATCTTCCGGTCATCATCGAATATTATACCGGAGAGAAGCCGCTTCTGGCGTCGCCGCATGTTCTCGAAATGCGCGATGTCGACGTGCGCGAGGAAGTGGCCGATAATCGCGACGCCTACGTCATTCGCCATGCCTGGAAGCGCGACGCCCGCGCATGAATGGGTTGCCGCGCCACATGCCGGCCCACGACTGGAACCGGTTCTGGCAGGAGATCGAGGCCGCGCCGAGCGAGTACGTCGCGCACAAGTTGCCGACGCAGGCCGCGCATCCGTGCTGGACGCCGAGCGGTTCGCGCTCGCTGCCGGTGACGCTGCGCGCCTTTGCGCTGGGCCAGGACCGGATTTCGCCCTGCGCGCTGGCCTGGACCGGGTCAGCGGCGCGTCACTCGCGAGTTCGATGCAGACGACGGACCGGATCAAGGACGTCTGGATTTTGCGCGTCGGTGCCGACGACTTCCGTGGCGGTGCACGCGCAGGCGGAGGAAGCGCCGAAACGCTTGCGGCTGACCAGCCGCGTGGCCGAATCGCTTTTCTGGATGGGCCGTTACGCGGAGCGGGCGGAAGTGACCACGCGCATTCTGCGCATCGTGCAGATGCAGGCCGTGGCCGCTGACGGAAAGCGCGACCGCGCGGCAGCGCCAGCCGCTCTGGGCGGCCATGGCGGCGATCAGCGGACATCCGGCCGATTTCTTCCTGAAGCCGAACCGCGGATTCGGTGACGCCGCGGGAAGTTCCCTTTTACTTCCTGCTCGATCGGCGCAACGGCGGATCGGTGCTCTCGTACCTGCAGTCGTGTCGCCAGAACGCGGAGAATATCCGCGAACATTTTCCGCCGGAAGTCTGGTCGGTGCTCAATCATCTTTATCTCGAAGTCGCGCTTCACGCCGACCAGAGCGACGACGGAGCGGGTGCGCATGGTCCTGGAGGATCGCTCGCTGCATCAGCGACATCCTCACGCAGCTCGACGAGCTGACCGGCGCGCTGGAAAAGCACATGCTGCACAATGACGCGTGGCATTTCTGGCAGCTCGGCGTCTATGCGGAGCGCAGCCTGATGACGATCCAGACCCTGAAGCAGGTGCTGGCGCCCGAGGTGGACGGCGGTGTCGACGATCGGTCCGGTCAGCAGCACGAATCTCGATCTGCTGCTGCAAATGCTGGCCGGGCAGTACGCCTATCGCAGTCTCTATCACGCGCGGCCGGTGGCGGCGCGGGTGGCGCGGCTGCTGCTTGCAGGACCAGGAATTTCCGCGCTCGGCGCTCTTCTGTCTCGAGGGCATGCGCCGCGCGCTGACGGCCACGCTGGGCGACCGCCCCGCCAAGGGCTCCGATGCGCCGCTCAAGCATTGCGGCCGTGTGATCACGGAACTGAACTTCATCGACATGGCGACTTATTTCCCGCGCGCGGGCGAGGAGGGCTCCGCCGCTCCCGGCGACGACGATCTCTCCGACATGCCGACCGCCGATTTCCCGAAGAAGCTGACCGAGCTGACCGAACTGCTGCTCGACTTCAACGTGCTGATTTCGGATCACTACCTCGACCATCAGGTCATGTTCCGCGAGCCGGAGCTTTTCGACCTGACGCCACTCGCGATGATTTTCAATATCGTTCACACCACCGCCTACGAGTACTCGGCTCCGGCCATCGAGTCGTTCACCGAACTGCGCGTGCGTCCCCGGCAGAGCAACCGGCAGATCGTCCATCGCCACGTCACCGAAGTGACGCCGCGCGCCGCGCTGGAGGAATTCACCGATTACTACGACAACGCGGTCGAGTGTCTTTCCGTGCCCTACCGGCACAAGACGCTGACGGTGACGTCGCGCAGCACGGTCGAGACGCTGCCGCACAAGGACGCGCTGAGCGCGCTCGACCTGTCGGTGAGCGAAGCCGTGCGCCTGAACTGGCCGCAGCGGCGCGAGCTGTTCGATTTCCTCATGCCCTCGATGCACGCGCCGATCACGCCGGAGCTGGAGCAGATGTCCAAGGAGCAGCTGCCGAGCAGCGCTTCGTTTGCCGAATCGATGCTTGGATCTCTGCTCCTACATCTACGAGAAATTCACCTACATGCCGGGCGTGACCGATATCCGCACGCCGCTGACCGAAGTGCTGCGCAAGCGGCAGGGCGTCTGCCAGGATTTCGCGCACCTCATGATCGCGCTGATCCGCTGCGCCGGTTTGCCCGCGCGCTATGTCAGCGGTTATCTCGAGACCGAATCGGTCCGTGGCGACGAGCGGGTCTGGTCGGCGCGACGGCCAGCCACGCCTGGGTGGAGGTTTATCTGCCGAACGGCATGTGGGTGGGCATCGACCCGACCAACGACATGCTCGAAGGCGAGCGCCATGTGCAGATCGGCATCGGCCGCGATTACGGCGACGTGCCGCCCTTGCGCGGCGTCTTCAAGGGCGCCAAGCGCCAGCAGCTTTCCGTCATGGTCACCGTCTCGCGCACCACCGGCGAAATGGTGAATGGGTGATGACCTCTCCGCGCGCAAAAGATGCGCCGCGAGCCGTGGTATCACCTGAGCCTGAGCCAGCAGATCGTGGTCGGGCTGATCGTCGGGTGTGTTCGCCGGCTGCGATCAGCGAATATCTCGTTAAGCGATGAGCCTGACTGCGCTGCAGTCGTTCCTCGCCTGGACCGGCTTGGTCCGCGACATTTTCCTGCATCTCATCCGCATGATGATCGCGCCGCTGGTCTTCGCCAGCCTCGTGCAGGGCATCGCCGGTCACGAGGACATGAAGAAGGTCGGCGGATCGGGTTGAAGGCGCTCGTCTATTTTGAGGTCCTGAGCGCGCTCGCGCTGGCGGTCGGACTGTTCGTGGTGAACCTCGTCCAGCCGGGCGCGGGCGTGATGCTGACCGGCGATACGAGCAAGCTCGAGTGCGATCGCAGCAGGCGCAAGCCGCACGACGTCGTCGAGACGATCCTGCACATCTTTCCCGACCAGCGTCATCCACGCCATGGCCGAGGGCGACGTGCTGCAGATCGTGGCGTTTTCGGTGGTCTTCGCGCATGGCCGTTTCGGCTGCGGGCGAGGCGGGCAAGCCGATGCTCGCTCTGGTGCGAAAGCCTGCGCGCAGGTGATGTTCAAGTTCGCCGGGGTGATCATGATCGTTCGCGCCGTTCGGCGTGGGCGCGGCGATCGCGGCGACGGTGGGCGAGCAGGGCGCTGGTGGCGCTGCTCGGGCTCGGCAAGCTGGTGCTCACGCTTTACCTCGCGCTGGTGATTTTCATCGTCGTCATTTTTGGCGCGGTGATCTGGCTGGCGAAAATTCCGCTGATGCCCTTCGTGCGCGCGGTGCGCGAACCGTTCACGCTCGCCTTCGCCACGGCCAACAGCGAGGCGGCGCTGCCCGATGCCTTTGCGAAGATGGAGCGGTTCGGCGTGCCGCGCGGCATCGTCGGCTTCGTGCTGCCGATGGGCTACTCGTTCAATCTCGACGGCACGACGCTTTATCTCGCCATGGCGTCGGTCTTCATCGCGCAGGCGGCGGAGACGGTCACGCATGTTCACTTCGGGATCGGGCAGCAGATCGGGATGATGCTCACGCTCATGCTCACCTCGAAGGGCGTGGCCGCGGTGCCGCGCGTCTCGATGGTCGTGCTCATCGCCACGCTGCAATCGTTCAAGCTGCCGCTGGAGGGCGCGGCGATGATCCTCGGCGTCGACGCCTTCATGGACATGGCGCGCACTTCGGTCAATGTCCTCGGCAATTGCCTCGCCAGCGTGGTCATCGCGCGCTGGGAAAATGAGTTCGATGCGAAAAAAGCCGAGGCGGAATTCGGGGATGGGAAACAGTCCAGATAAAATTCGCGCGGTTTAGACAATTCGCGCGTCCATGTAGCGTTGAGAACTTCCGCACCGTACGGACGCTGTGCACGCGCGCAGTCAAACGTGGCTACCCACTCACTCATCCCATGAATCGAAAAACCCTCGTCTTCGCCCTCTTCGCCTGCATCCCGGTCTGGCTGATGGCGGACCCGGCGCTCACCATCTACAATCAAAACTTTGCGGTGGTGCGCGACACCGTGCCGCTCGATCTCAAGGAGGGAGTGAACGACGAGCGGAGGCGCACAAATTTCAAAGTCGATAATGGCCAGCACTGGGCGGACGAATCATTTGAGATCAAGCTGCGCAATCATAAGAAGGAGCCGGTGGAAATCCGGGTGGTGGAGCATCTCTACCGCTGGAACAACTGGACGATTTCCCAGAACACGGACCCGTTCGCGAAGACGAATGCCCAAGAGATCGAGTTCCGCGTACCGCTCAAGCCCGACGAGGAAAAGAGGGTGAGCTACACGGTCCATTACACGTGGTGAGCGGCGTGGGTTTACTTGAGCGCTGCGGCAAAGAGTTCAGGGATTTGGGCAAATGGAGTCATGGGCAGGTGATGGCGACGCTGCAGATATTCAGGACTGAGAAAGCTGAGGTAGGTTTTACCGGACGATTCCCAGATGAGCGCCTTCAAGGGCAGATCGATGGCCAGTGACGGGAATTGATCCATCAAGGGCGTACCGGTCTTGGGATTGCCAAAAAGGAGGAGTAGAGTCGGTCGCAGAGTCAAACCCACCGAGGCCGCCTCGGCGGCTTGATCGATGCGCGCAAAAATTTTCATGCCCTTGGAGAGCAGAAGATGTTGCAAACGATCCGCTGTTTCCGAAACCGAGTACGGGCTGGGCAAATCAAGAATACCTTCGGGAGTCATGGGATTTGGGTTATCTTAGTTCCAGCTCTTCCTCGAACCTCGTCAGGTTGCGGACGCCGGTTTTGCCGACGATGACGACGTCTTCGATGCGGACGCCGCCGACGCCGGGATAGTAAAGGCCGGGCTCGACCGTGATGCTGAGGCCGGCGAAAAGTTTTCCGGCGGCGAAGCGGGGCGATTCGTGCAGGTCGAGGCCGAGTCCGTGGCCCGACGCCGTGGAACATCCCGACCCAGCGGCCATTGCGCTGCTCGGTGGGATAGCCGGCAGTCTTGAAGCGCGCGATCAACTCGTTTTGCAGCGCGGGCCCGTCGGCGCCGTCGCGCATCTGTTTCATCACCCAGCGCTTGCCCTCCTGCACGGTGGCATATTGTTTGCGCAGCGCTTCGGAGGCGCGGCCGCGCACGACGGTGCGCGTCAGATCGCCGTAATAAAAATTGCGCGGCGTGGCGGGGAAAAATATCGAGCACGATGGCTTCGTTCGCGCGCAAGCGGACCGTGGCCGCGCTCGTGCGGATCGCAGCCCTGGAGGCCGCCGGCGACGATGGTGTTGGCGGGCGAGCCTCCGGCGTGAAGCACGGCGGCGTCCATCTCGGCGCGAAGGCGCTCGGAGGTGAGGGGAGCATTGCCCCATTGGAGGAAGCCGCGCTTGTCCGGCTTGCTCGCCTTAAGCACATCGATGCCGCGGCGCAGGCCGGTCTCGGCCACGCGCAAAGCGGCGGTGAGCGCGGCGACTTCCTCCTTGGTTTTGCGCGACGCGTTGCGGAAAAAAAGGCTGGTCGGAAACGGTGATCTTCAGTCCCTTGCGGCGAAGGCTTTCCAGCAGCCCGGCGGGAAATTGTTCGGGCACGAGAAACGATTTGATTTTGTATTTCGTGGCGATGCCGATGCGATCAGCGCCGGCGGTGGAACTGTCCTTCGGTTGTGCGGAAGGAAATTCGCCGATGCCATGGACCTGCGTCACGCGCGCGACGGGCTTGGCGCGGTCGATTTCCAGCGGCGACAGCGCCATGTGGGTCTTGCCGCGCGCCTCCCACCAGACAAACGGATCGTCGGCGTAGAAGTGGGTCGCGTAAAGCATGTCGGCATCGTGGCCGCTGGCGGCACACATCAGGCGGGCGGAACTCATGGTGCCAAAGAAGCAGGTCAAATCGCGCTTGTCGAGGAGAGCGATCCTTGCGGTCAAGCGACGCTGGTTCCAACAGATATTGCTCGAAGGTGACGAAAGAAAATTTGTCGGACGAAGCGGTGCGGGATATGATTTGGCATGTCGATCGCCACGCGCACGGGGGACATGGGAAAGACCAGCCTGATGTATGGCCGGCGGGTGGAGAAATTCGATCTGCGGGTGGAGACCTACGGCACGGTCGATGAACTGAACGCCGCGCTGGGCATGGCGCGGGCGCAGGCCGAACTGCCGCTGGTACAAAGCGGAGTTGCTGCTGATCCAAAAGCAGCTGGTCGCGCTGATGGGCGAGCTGGCCGTCGCGCCGCAGGACGCGGAGCGGTACGCGAAGGACAAATATCCCAAGCTGACGCCGGAGATGCTGACAGCACCTCGATGAATCTGGTGGCGAAGATCGAAAAGGAAAAAATCACTTTCGACGGCTGGGCCACGCCGGGCGCGAGTGTGGCCTCGGCGGCGCTGGATGTGGCGCGGACGATCTGCCGCCGGGCGGAACGGCTGGTGGCGAAACTTGCCGCGTCGAACGAGATCGATTTCCTCGTGATCCGCTATCTGAACCGGCTCTCGGATTTGCTCTGGCTGATGGCGCGGTATACCGAGACGAAGGGGTAGCCTTGACCGGCTCTACTCAACTGGAGGGGCCGTCGAGATAGGCCAGGGCCTCGCGGGCGTTGTCGCGCAAATCCTGGATGGCTTCGCCCATGTCGGCCTGGCTGAAGACGCGCCGTGCCCGCGACGATCACTTCCGCCCCGGCGCGCACGGCCGGCCAGATGGTGTAGCGATCGAGGCCGCCGTCGACCTCGATGTCGTACTTGAAGCCGCCTTCGGTCGCGCCAGTTCACGGCCTGCTCCACCTTCGCCATCATGTCGGGCATGAATTTCTGGCCGCCGAAGCCGGGCTCGACGGTCATGATGAGCAGGCGGTCGATGACGCCGAGATGGTCCTTCACGGCGGAGAGCGGCGTGCTGCGGTTTGACGGAGAGGCCGGCCTTGCAGCTGTAGTAGATGATTTCGTCGATGGCGGTGCGGATCTGGTCCTCGCACTCGATGTGGAACGTGATGTTGGCCGCGCCCGCCTCGACGAACTGCGTGATGAATTTCCGCGGCCTGGAGATCATGAGATGCACGTCGAGCGGCAGCTTGGTCAGCGACCGGATCGTCTTGACGATGGCGGGGCCGAAAGTGATGTTCGGCACGAAATGGCCGTCCATGATGTCGACGTGGAGCATGTCCGCGCCGCCCTGCTCGGCGCGGGCCAGGTCGGCGCGCAGATAGCTGAAATCGGCGGCGATGATGGAAGGAGCGACGCGGATGGAACTCATGGTGTCAGGCTAGTGCATTGGTTGCGCCATGTCCATGAGGCGGGTGACTTCAGCGTCAGTCACTTGCGAGAAGTTTTCATAGACCTGGCCGACGGCGCCAAAATCATTCGAGGCATTTAGAACCACCAGCTCGTCCACCTCACTTTGAAATTCGTCGCGGACTGACAATGCAGCGAAAGGGACGGCGACGACAAGCCGCGCGGGCCGTTGCTTTTTCAGGACTTGAATTGCCGCGCGCAAGGTGGCGCCGGTCGCAATGCCGTCGTCGATCAGAATCACCGTTTTGCCGCTGACCTCGCAGGACGTTCCACGGCTGCGATAGGCCATTTCGCGCCGGTGCAATTCTGTCTCCTCACGGACGGCAACGGCTTCGATGACATCGTCAGGAATGTGCAAGGAGCGGACAACATTGTCATGAAGCACGCGCACGCCGCCCATCGCGATCGCTCCCATCGCCAGCTCCTCCTGACCGGGAACGCCGAGCTTGCGCACGACCAGGACATCGAGCGGCGCGTTGAGGTGCTTCGCCACTTCAAAGGCCACGGTCACTCCGCCTCGCGGCAAACCGAGCACGAGCACGTCGGGCTGCCCGGCATACTGGGTCAATTGGGCGGCGAGCAATTTGCCGGCGTCTCTTCGATCTCGAAACAAGCGATTCACTTTACTTCGGGGAAAATTGTTTGTTCATCATCAACACGGCCGCGCCCCGGAGTTTTCCCGTGCGCAGGGAAGTGAGGGCTTCGTTGGCCTCGGTGAGGGGAAAGGTCTGGATGGTGGTTTCGATGGGAAAGCGGGCGGCCAGTGCCATGAATTCCTCGCCGTCGCGACGGGTGAGATTGGCCACGGAACAGAGCGTCCGCTCCTGCCACAAAATGTCGTAGGGGAAAGAGGGAATGTCGCTCATGTGAATGCCGCCGCAGACGACCGTGCCGCCGCGAGCGACGGCTTTCAACGCTTGCGGGACAAGTTCCCCGCTGGGCGCAAAAATAATTGCGGCATCAAGCGGCTCGGGCGGTGCGGTGTCGGAATCGCCGGCCCAAATAGCGCCGAGAGACCGGGCGAATTGCTGGGCCTTCTCGTCGCCGGGCCGGGTGAATCCGAAAATCTTTCGTCCCTCATGTCGCGCGATCTGGATGATGATGTGAGCCGCTGCGCCAAAGCCGTAAAGTCCGATCCGCTCCGCATCACCCGCTTTGCGAAGGCAACGATAACCGATCAATCCCGCACAGAGCAGCGGCGCGGCATGGGCATCGGAATAGCCTTCGGGAATGGCGAAGCAAAACCGCTCATCGGCGACCGCGTATTCGGCGTACCCGCCATCGAGCGTATAGCCGGTGAAGCGCGCCTTCTCGCAAAGATTTTCTCGTCCCGAGCGGCAGTAAAGACATTCGCCACAGGTCCAGCCCAGCCAGGGAATGCCGACACGAGTCCCGGTTTTGAAGCGTTCCGCATTGGGTCCCATTTCCACGACGCGGCCTACGATTTCGTGGCCAGGGATGAGCGGCAGCTTGGGATGAATTAACTCGCCATCGACCACGTGGAGATCGGTCCGGCACACCGCGCAGGCGCAGACCTGCACGAGAACTTGACCCTTCCCCGCGACAGGTCGAGGCATGCAAGTCGGTCGCAGTTGCGCGCGGCTTGACTCAAGGACCATCGCCTGCATCGTGGTCTCGCTGGTTGTATCAACTGGATTGGACACGATTTAAGATAAATCATCCTGCAGCATTTTAAATGGCCGGAAGAGAACAAGGAATTCGTCACCGCCAACCCTCAAACTTAAGTCTGGGGCAAACGTGCTGCAGCCGCCTGATCGAGCAACCAGATCTTTTCGCCGTCGACGGGTTGCACGCGTTGGACCGGATACGGCACCGTATTCGGTTTGGATATAAGTACATCGTGGAGCATGTCCGCCTTATCCGCGCCAGCCACGAGCAGGAGAATCGTCCGCGCCGCGTCGAGCACGGGGAAGGTGAACGTGATGCGGGTCGATTTGAATTTCTCCACCCAATTCGCGACGACCCAGCGCTCCGTTTCGTGCAAGGCTTGGCTGTCGGGAAAGAGTGAGGCGGTGTGACCGTCCGGGCCCATGCCGAGCAGGATCGCGTCGAAGCGGGGGAAGCCGTTGAGGCGCATGCCTGCGTTGAAGAAAGCGTGCAGTTCCACGTCGTAATCGGCCGCGGCGGCGTTGGCATCGGGGAACTCGGCGCGGACGCGATGGACATGCGCCATGGGCACGCGATTGGAGGCGAGGAGCGTACTGCTGACCATGAGATAATTGCTGTCGATATGGGTCGGGGGAACGTGGCGCTCGTCGCCGAAAAAGAGATGAGTCTTGTCCCAGGGAAAATCGGCGAAAGCGGGATCCGAGGCCAGAAAGCCGTAAAGCTTTCGCGGTGTTGAACCGCCCGAAAGCGCCAGGGTGAAGATTCCGCGTGCGGCCACGCTTTCCTGCGCCAGGCGAAACAAATCCACGGCCGCGGCCCTGGCCAGCGCATCGGCATCGGGGTACACATGGCGAGATTCCTGGCTCATGTCGTTAGCGTATCGCATCGAAGGCGACGCGCAAGCCGATGCCACGTCAAGAAGCGATGGGTATATTCGGTTTGGCGCACCGATTCCAGAATTCGTGGACGGTGCGTACAAGCTTTTGTAATTCCGCCAGCGTGCCCGGCTTGACCAGGTAGGCATTCGCGCCGAGCCCATACGCCTTATTGATGTCCTCATCCTCATTGGAAGAAGTGAGGACCATGGTCGGCAGAAGCTTGCATTCGGGATGGGATTTCAACCATTTAAGCACGCCAAATCCGTCTAGCCCCGGCATTTTGAGATCCGTGAAAACGACATCCGGAAAGGGATGAACATGGCGGTCGGAATAATCGCCTTCTCCCCGCAGATACTTGACGGCTTGTCGACCGTCGCAGACAAGTTGGACCGAGCTTTTGAAGCCTTCGCGGTCCAGCGCTCGACGCAAAAGGAAAGCGTCGTCTTCGCTGTCCTCGACGATTAAAATGGTAAGCACGGGGCTAAATCCTCTCGATAGCCCTTCTTGTCCTTTAGGGATTCGCCGCAGTAGCAGTAGGTATACGACCTATCGTCTCAACGTGGCCGGGTGGCATCGGACGGTTCGCCACCGACATTCATTGTGTCTGCGGATTCCGCGTTGGAACTGCTAACCAAGAACATCACCTACTCCTCGTATTCGTCGGAACCTTGAACCCAGAGGAACGACTGGATGTCGATTTGATCCACAGGATGAAGATCGTTGAGGTCTGCTCGTACCGATTTGGCGAACGATAGAAACCCCGCATAGGTTTTCCAATTAGGCTTTGATTGATATTCGAATCGATAGCCGTATTCCTTTGCCGCCACGCGGGTGACATTGGGTTTCAAAAAAATGTGAAGCTTCGGTTGTGCAATAAATCCAAAGACCGTCACCAAGGGCCAGGTGAGGACACGGGTTTGTTTTCGTGGAAGGGCCTCCACCACGCTGCACCATTGTTCAAAACGACTGGCAAGGGGACCGGGTCCGTGAAGAAACCGATACAGACCTTCGGCAAGAGCGCGAGCCCCTCCCGGGGACTTGACTGCATCACGCAGCGCCATCTTTTCAAAGGAGAAAAGCAAATTGGTTCGGGATTCAATCCGCACGGCATGTGCGGCAATCTCGGTAAACTTTCGCTTCTGCAAGAGGGAGTCAAAAGCATCTCGATTGAGTGCTTCTTCCCACTGAATATGTGCTCGCTCCTTATAACCTCGCTCCCAAGCGTGATATTTGGGATCACGGAAAGCATTTGGGAAAAAGCGAAGAAATTTAAGTCGGCAAGACTCCGCTTCGGCAGAACCAGACAGCTTTTTATCCTCCACCGAACTAATGCTGTGATTGCTCACAGGTAAAAATAACACAACCGAAACCCGCTTCAACGGGTGCTTCGTCTGGATTAGCCAAGCTCGAGCGTGTTTTAACCGGCAGTAATCGCAGTCACCTCTGAAACTGAAGTAAAGGAAAGTGGCCCGACTAGGATTCGAACCTAGGACCAAGTGATTAAGAGTCACCTGCTCTACCGCTGAGCTACCGAGCCATCATTTTCCGTTAACGCGGAACGGTTAGTATGCAAGCTCCGTTAAAAATGGCAAAGAAATTTGGAGAAGCTCGGGATAGGTTGAACATTTTTTGGGTCATCGCGATGGGCGTGTGGCGAACGGGAGTTATTGTTAATTCGTCGGGCTTCGGCGATAATGGAAATCGGCGAGCGCCATTCTCCATGTTTCCAAAAATATATCGTGGATGTGCCCGCTGGCGGATCGTCGCCTTTGTGTTGGCGACATTGTCGTCGACCGCGCACGCGACGACACCGGGGGATGTGTCGCTGCCGGATAGCATTCGTCCGGTGGAAGCAGCGCCCGCGCCCGGATCGGCCAATCCGCACCGGCCCTATGTTTCCCGCCAGGCGCTCACCGCCGCGGAAAGCAGCGCGCCGATCACGTTCGAAGTGGCGTTGAAGATGCCCAACTTTTCCGAGTTGCGAACGCGAGTGGGTGGCGGCGAGCACATTTCACCGGCGGAAATGGCGGCAAAGTACGAGCCGTCGGCGACTGACTACCAAACCGTGATCGACTGGCTCAAGTCGGACGGATTCATCATCGTCAAGACAGACCCGCACCACATGCTGGTCTTTGCGAAGGGCGACGTGAGCCAGACCGCGAAAGCGCTTAAAGTGAATTTCGCCCGCGTCATGGCAAACGGAAAAGAGTACACCTCCGCGGTTACGGCGCCGACGGTGCCAGCGAAGATCGCCCCGCTCATCATCGGAATCAACGGACTGCAGCCCCACATCCGGGCGCATAAACACATTGTGAAACCCAATGCCGGGAGCAGCAGCGCCACCTACACGCCGGCCCAGATTGCGCAGGCTTATCAGGCGACGGGACTTTATAACGAGGGTCTCACGGGTGCGGGGCAGACCATCGCCATCGTCATCGACACCTTTCCGGCCAAGAGCGATCTCGTCACTTTTTGGACGGGTTACGGGATCAATCAATCGATCAATAATATCGATTTCATTCAGGCGGTGTCCGGTCCATTGGATACGGTCACGGGTGAGGAAACACTCGACACGGAGTGGAGCAGTGCCATGGCGCCGGGAGCCAAAGTACGGGTTTACGCTTCCGCCGATCTCGAGCCTCTCGATCTCGACCAAGCCTATGAGCAGGTCATTACCGACGCCGCCACTTATCCCATTCACCAGATGTCGATGAGTTATGGAGCGGGAGAGATTACGGACAATACTTCAGCCCAGAGGGTGACCGATGACGGGCTTTTTTTGCAATTGGCCAATGCCGGCGTGACCTGCTTTGCCTCGTCGGGAGATGAGGGGCCGACACCGGATATCGAGAATGACCCGGCGGATGATACCATCCAGGTTGAGTCGCCGGCGGACGATCCCTATGTGATCGGAGTCGGGGGCACGACGCTGACGCTCGATTCCAGCAATAATGAGAGCACCGAAGTTGTCTGGGGCGGCGGCGCGGTTCAGGGCGCGACCGGGGGTGGCGCGAGCGTGGTGGTCAGCACAACCCGGATGCCTTATCTTAACCGGCCTTCCTGGCAAACGGGGACCGGAATTCCCACTCCCTCCAACCCACTCACGGCCCAACGGCTGGTGCCCGACATCGCCTGCGCGGCCGATCCCAATTTCGGGGCGGACTATTATTACACGGACCCGGTCGAGGGGTTGGAGACAGCGGTTGGCGGCACGAGTTGGGCCAGTCCCACTTGCGCCGGCTTTTGCGCGTTGATCAATCAAGCCCGGGCGAACCTTGGCCTTTCCGCGATCGGGCAGGCGGGACCTAAAATGGGGGCTCTCCTTTATCCACTGATCCTGACGGCTAATTTCCGTTCGATCACCAGCGGCAATAATTCCACGGCGGCCGGTAATGGAGTCAGCGCCAATTCCAATGGCGGCTACAACGCAGCGACGGGAATCGGTGTGCCGCTGGTGCAGACCCTGACAAAAACGCTGGCGCAGACGCAGAATTTATTGGGCGTGGAAGAATCAGCCGTGATCACCACGGTCAATCAGGGGGTGAATGCCACGATTTCGGTCACCGCCAGCGGCAGTCCGTCGAGTTACCAATGGCAACGGATGCCGATCGGAATGAATGCATGGACGCCGTTGAGCGATACCAGCGGCGTCTATAGCGGTTCGGCCACGTCCTCGCTGACCATTATTAACACGACCACGGCGATGAGCGGAGATCAATTTGAGTGTGTGGTCACCTATGCGGGCACGGGCAATATCACCAGCAACCAGTCGACGACGCTGATCGTGGAAAATCCCCTGGTCATTTCGACGCTCGCTGGCGATGCGGGCACAAGCGGCACCTTGAACGGCACGGGGACCGCCGCCGAGTTTAACTATCCTTCAGGCATTGCGGTCGACAGTTCGGGCAACCTTTACGTTACCGATCTCGACAATAACCAGATTCGAAAAGTGACCCCGGCCGGCGTGGTGACGACGCCTTACGGCAGTCTGGCCGGCACCTCGGGCAGCACCAACAGTACCGGCAACAATGCACTGTTTAACGCCCCCCGGGATATCACCATCGATTCCAGCAACAACCTTTACGTCTCGGACGAAGGAAACAACCTGATCCGGAAAATCAATACGACGACGGGCGAGGTCACTTCGATTGGCACCACGGCGTCTCCGGCGTTCAACGCGCCGAGGGGCATTGCCGTGGACACCTCGGGCAACGTTTACGTGGCTGACTCAGGCAATAATATTATCCGCAAAATCGCGACCAACGGCGTCGTTACCATTCTGGCCGGTTCGAGTGCCTTTACCGCGGGATATGCGGACGGCGCCGCACTGACCCAGGCGCTTTTCAATGAACCGATTGGACTGGCGGTTGACGGATCGAAGAACGTCTATGTGACCGAGTACAATAATGTCGTGGTGCGGAAAATCAGTTCCACCGGCACGGTTAGCACCCTTGCGGGCCAGGTAGGCGTGGCAGGATGCCTGGACGGTACTGGTAGTCAGGCTCTCTTCAATACCCCACGGGGAATTATGGTCGACGGATCCGGTAATCTTTACCTTACGGATAGTGCCGCCCCTCTGGCCAACCCGCCACCGGAGTGGTCCGGAAATAATCTATTGCGGAAGATAACGTCGGCCGGGGTGGTGACCACGCTGGCCGGTCAGGGGGGAATAGCGGGCAGCGCTAACGGCACCGGCAGCGCGGCACAATTCTACAATCCTGTGGGCGTGGCTATAAACAGCACCGGCGGAATTTATGTGGCGGACGCGAGCAACGATACCATCCGCCTGGCGTCTCCGGAGCCGGTCATCTCACTCAGCGCCACGCTTCCCTACGCGTCGGCACTGGGTCCGGCGGCGGGGCAGATCACGGTCAGCCGCACCGGGAGCACAGTGGGAAGCGTGACGGCGAATTATTTGGTGGGCGGAACGGCGGTGAGCAACATTGATTATTCCGCCCTGCCTCTGCCCAACGTCATTACCATCCCGAGCGGGTCTAGTTCGGCGGCAATCACGGTGACTCCGCTTTACAATAGCCAAGCCACGGCAAACCGAACCGTACAACTGACGCTGACAGGAGTGGGTGCCGGTTATACCCTCAATTCCAATCCGGCCACCGTAACGCTTTCGGAAGCCGCGCCGGTTTCGCTGAGTTCCTGGCAATCCGGCTTTCCCGCTCCCACCATGACCATCGACGATGGGATATCCTCCCTGCTCAAGTACACATTTGACATCGATCCATCGGAAATCATGACCAGCGCTGCCCACGCCGCCCTGCCCACTTCCGGCATGGTTACCGTGGGCGCGACGAACTATCTCACGCTTTCGTTTCGCGAATACGCGGGCTTGACCGGAACAACTGTTCACGTGCAAACGTCTTCCGATTTGCTGAACTGGGCGCCGCCGGCGACTTCCAACGTCGTCGAGACGGGTATCGACGCCAACACGGGAGATCCTCTTTTCCAGGTTCAGGTTCCGATCACGGGCAGCAAAGAATTTGTCCGCTTGAAAGTCACGCAGCCGTAGGCAATTACTGCAAAGCACAAAACCAACGCCTCGTCATCCTGAGCTTGTCGAGGATCAGGTCCGTTACCTCTCAGCACTGGGGGTCCGAACTGATCCTTCGCCAAGGTCAGGATGACCGATTTCAAAAGCAACTTTCGCAGAGATATCGTAAGGGGTTTGCGAGTGATTTTCATCGGACGACTTTACAGGCAATTTATCATGATGAATATTGGCCCGGCGTGAAGGGCCATGTTCTGAAGTTTGATTTTGACCAGCCGGATTAAATTTCACCTCTCAAAGAGATCAGCATTTCAGAGATAATAGGCTTGCCCATTCCCTACTTTGCCGTTAACACCTTACCCCGGATGCAGCAGGATTTTCGCGCCTAATCAAAATTCGTAATCAACTATGAACACGAAACTTCGCTATTTCTTTACTATTCTTGTTTTGATTTTGGGCGTGACCCGCGTCCAAGCGCAGAGCTTCACCGTGCCCGAGGGCGTCATGCAATTCCCGATTACGGCGGGCGCCGTCAATTACATGAGCCTGCCATTGGAGAATGATCCCACGTTCCAAGGCGCCCTTACGTCGGCGAGCGCCAACTCCATCACTGTGGCTGATCCCGTCCCTTGGACGCCCGGTCAGCTGATCAGTGCCACGCAGCCTTATTTTGTGAAGTTTTTGACCGGGGCCGAGGCGGGTCGCATTGTCCTGGTCACGGCCGACAGCACCGCCAATGGTTCCGATACCCTGACCTTGGATACCACGGACCACACAACTCAAACGACGCCTCTCGTTGGCAATAATCCCTCCAGCTTTGATGTTCAACCAAACGATACGTTCGAAGTCTTTCCGGGTGACACGCTAGTCACCTTATTTGGGGCGGGGACGGCCCAGAATCCGCTGACTTTTTTGGTGGGTAATGCAAATGTTTCGCAAGCGGACCTTGTTGCTGTCTCCACCACTGCGACCGCACCTGCGCTAAGTTATTTTTTCGACACTTCGAAGGGCTACTGGCGGCTTTATCCATCGACCGCCAATGCCAATAATACGGTCATTTATCCCCACTCATCTTTTGCCATCACCCGGCGCACCAATAACGGAGACACCACTTTTTCCGCGACGGGCCGCGTCCCCGACGTCGCCCTCCTGGTGAAGACGTTGAGTTTTGCCACCTTATATACGTCAAGCCAGTATCCGTCGGACATCTCCCTCGCTGACCTTAATTTCGGCCCTAACTGGACCATCGGTTCTACCCTCACGAGCTCCATCACGAGTTCTGACAATCTCAATGTCTGGAATGCGAGCGTTAATCATTTCGATACCTACTACCAAGTGTCAGACTCCACCTGGCGCAAATACCCTGACAAAACAACCGACGTCAGCTCATTTGTCATTCCTGCGGGAAGCACCATTTGCGTGACAAAACGGGAGACGGTCAGCGGTTCCACCTCGTATCTTCAGCCAGCTCTGCCTTACAACTTGAATTAGCATCAAAGAGGAAAATGAATGAATCCTATTAGCCTGCGGGTACTGTCGGTTTTTAGTCTCGTAATAGCCGGTGCGGTCATGCCGCTTCGGGCGCAAGTGGCCACTTGGAATGATCCTCTTCCCACCACCAGCGATGACCAGTCATGGAGCGACCCGGCCAACTGGACATTGGTGAATGCCAGCAGCATGACAGTTCCCGGTGAAATTCCGGGAGTTCCTTTACAGCCGCCTGCGCCCGGCTCGCCGCCGTCGACTACCGGGTATGCCGTGGTGATCGGAACTTTGCACACCAGCAGTATCGCGAACCCCATCATCCTCGATACCAGCACGATATCGGTCTCGGATGAAACGGTCTCCATCAGCAGTTTGACTTTCAATAACACCACGAGCGTCGCCATTGCTTCCTTGGGCTTGGAAACGTTGGTTGTGGGCGGTGCGATTACCAATACCACCGCTGCCACTCAGGAACTTGGCTTGGCCGTGCAGGCGGGAGCCAACGCCACCTATTCGGGCGGGACGGCGGGTGGAACTTTGCAACTGGGCGCCGTATTCGGTGGCTCGTTGAATATCGCAACTTCCAATATCGCGCTGACCGGGACAGTCGATGACATCTCCACGGAAGTCATTTCCGGCACGACCGGTACCCTGACCATTGGCGATGGGACTATCGGAAGCGCCAGCACGACCACGTTGTCCGGGGCGAACACGTTCGCGGGTGGCACGACGGTGACGAATGCAGCGACTTTGATCTTGGGCGCCAGCACGGTGGCCACCACGACGATTGCCAGCGGGCCGGTCGGTACCGGAACCCTTACGCTTAACGGCGGCTCAACCTTGAAAGATAACGGAACGGCGATCACCCTGGCCAACTCGGCATCTCTCAGTGGTACCATCACTCTGGCCAGCACGGGCGCCGGCAGTCTTACTTTCGATGGCACGGGCTTAACGACTCCTGCGACCATTACTCTGACGGGCAATACCAATTTGGCGGTCGGCAACACGACGACGATCGCGGATGTTATCTCGGGAGGTTTTGGTCTCACCAAAAGCGGGACCGGTACCTTGGTCTTGTCGGGAGCGAATACGTTTACCGGCGCGACATCGGTCACGGGGGGAACGCTCAACTTGAGCAATTCGCTCGCTTTGCAGGACAGCACGCTGACCACCGGCGGAACCATCGTTTTCAGCTCTACTGTGGGCAGCCACGCCTTCACGCTCGGTGGCTTGAGCGGCAGCGCCAACCTCGCTTTGCAGGATAACGCGGGCACTCCGAATGCCGTCGCTTTGACCGTTGGCGGCAATAACGCCAGCACGACCTACTCGGGTGCGCTGAGCCAGGGAGGTTCCCTGACCAAGGTCGGCTCGGGTACTTTGACCCTCTCCGGCACTAACCTGTACATCGGCGCGACGACGATCACGGCGGGCACGCTGGCGGTCAATGGCTCGCTGGCTTCGGGCAGTGCGGTGAGCGTGGGCACGGCGGGGACCTTGTCGGGTACCGGCACGGTCAACGGGAATACGACCCTGACGGGAAGCGGCGCGATTAATTTCGGGGCGGGTGGCAACATCGTCGGCACGTTGGGGATTACCGGCGGTAATTGGAACGGCGTCGGCACGGTGGGCGGACAGGTGACTTCAAGCAGCGGGACGTTGACCATCGGCAATGGAGCGAATTTGACGGCGACGACCGGTGTAAATGTGACGGGCGGGACGATCGCCGCGGGCAATAGCTCCAGCACGATCACCGGCAATGTCGATTATACCAGCGGTTCGAACAGCAGCTTCGGTGGCGTCATTGCAGGTTCCGCCAAGACTTTGACTTTGAACAACGCCGGCACGACCCTGACTTTGGGCGGGACTAATACCTACACGGGCACGACCAGCATCACCTCCGGCACGCTTGCGGTCAATGGCTCGACGGCCGCCGGAAGCACGGTCGATGTGGCTTCGGCGACCTCGGCGCTGACGGGAACCGGTACGGTCAATGGCAACGTGACGGTCGAGGGGGGGACGGTCAATATGACGGGCGGTCACGTCGGCGGAACGCTGACAGCGAACGGCGGGGCGAATATCAATGGCACCGAAACGGTGACTGGCCAGGTCACCTCCGGCAGCAGCGCATTTACGATCGGAAACGGCGCGAATCTTACCGCGACCACGGGAGTGAACATCACGGGCGGCACACTCGTCGCGGGCAACTCTTCCAGCACGATTACCGGCAACGTGAATTATACCAGTGCCTCGAATAGCATCTTCGGCGGTGTGATCGCGGGGGCGGGCAAAACTTTGATCCTCAATAATGGCGCCGCCACTCTCACTCTTTCCGGCGCGAATACCTACACGGGCGCGACCACGGTGGCCCAAGGCAAACTCAATGTCACGGGCAGCACGGCATCTGGAAGTGCGGTAACGATTGGAAATAATACGGGCGTGGCGATTCTCGAAGGCACCGGCACGCTTAACGGCTCGGTCGCCCTTGCGACTACCGGCGGCAATGTGGCCCAACTCTCGCCCGGAACAACGGGCACGGCGGGAACGCTCCACATTGGCAGCCTGAATATCGGCGGCGGCAGCCAGCTTGACGTCGATCTGGCCACAGCCACCACGGTCGGTGGCGGGGTCAATGATTTGGTTACTCTGAACGCCGGGACGCTGACCTTTGGCGGCCAGACCATCGTCGACGTAAATGCCTTGGGCACGTTGACCACCGGAACGGCCTATACGCTGATCAATGGCGCGGGCAGCATTGCGGGCTTCAACGCGTCGAATTTTACCGTGAACGGCTTGACCGGCGGCGAGACTGCGACGGTCAGCGACACCGCGAATTCGTTGCTGCTGACTATTAATGCGGCGCCGGTGAACGGTTATTACTACAACGGCGGAACGAGCGACTTTTCGACTCCCGGCAATTATAATACGACCGCAACCAGCGGCATAGCGCAGACGGCCTCCCTGACTTCCTCGACCAATGTCTTCATCGCCGACAACGCACCGAGCAATATCGCGCCCGTCGTCAATACGAACACGGCGATCAATTCGCTGACGTTTACCCCGAGTGGCTCCGGAGCAGTGGTCAGTGGCACGGGCACGCTGACCATCTCCAATGGCGTCACCGTGCAGACGGGCGTGGCCGGCACGGAAACGATCAGCGCCCCCGTTGCCCTCGCCGGCGCCCAGACTTGGACCGTGACCGACTCGGGGAGCACCCTGGTCGATAGCGGCGTGATCAGCGGAGCGTTTGCCTTAAGCAAGGCGGGCTCGGGAACGCTGACGCTGCAAGGCGTGAATACCTACTCGGGCGCAACCACGGTTAACGCCGGTGTCCTCTCCATCGGAGCGGGCGGCAGCATCGCCGCCAGCAGCGGGGTCACGCTTACCGGAAGTGGCGTCTTTGACATCTCAACCGGCGGCGGCCAAACCATCCAGGATCTCTCCAGCACCTCGGGTAGCAGCAGTGTCACTCTGGGCGGTAACAACCTGACGTTAGGCACGGGCAACTCGACCACGTTCGCGGGGGTCATCAGCGGGAACGGCGGAAGCCTGACCAAAACCGGGTCGGGCACCCTTACGCTCTCCGGGGTGAACACCTACACCGGAGGCACGTCGATCGATGGCGGTGCCGTCAGTATTGCCGCGGTCGATACCAATCTGGGCACGGGCGCAATTACCTTGGGCGGCGGTGAAATCATCACCCACGACCCGCTGCCGGATACCAACAAAAACATTACGCTGAACACGGGCGTTGACACGCTGGCCGACGCGACCGGCACAAGCGCAACCTATGGTGGCGTTATCAGCAACGGTACCGGTGGCACACTCATCATTGGCGACTCGAACAACAAGGGCACTGTTATCCTCGCAGGCACCAATACCTTTACGGGCTTCACCAACGTCGCGGACGGCACGCTGCAGGTTGACGGCTCGCTTAACGCGGGCAACGCGGTAACGGTAGCATCCGGCAGCACCCTGAGCGGCAATGCCGGCGGCACGGTGGGCGGAACGACCACGGTAAATAGCGCCACGGTGGCGGGCAATGGGTTGACTCTGGACGGGTTGGTGACTTTCAACGGCACCGGTAATACCTTAAGCGGCACGGAAGCCGCCAACGGCGGTGTGACGTTGGCCAGCGGGGCGGCCGTGACGCAAAGCGGAACGCTGACGGGTAACGTCAGCCTGAGCAGCGGCGCGGGGACGGCATTCACCGGTTCAGGCACGGTTGGAGGGGTCACCTTGAACGGTGGCGGCGATACGCTCACCGGCAACACGACGTTGACGACCGGCGGCATCACCGTGAACAGCTCCGCCAATACGATTGCCGGTACGGTGACGGGGGCGATCACGCAGAACGGCGGATCGGCTCTTGCAGTTAATGGCACCGCGACGGGCACCGACACGCTCGCTTCGGGCGCAACGACTTTAAGCGGTACCGGGACGGTCGGCGGCGCGGTCACCCTGAATGGCGGCGGGAACACGGTGAACGGTACCAATCTGACCGTGAATAGCCTGGCTATCACTGGAACCGGCAATACGTTGACCGGGACGGAAACAGCCACCAATGGAGTGACCTTAGGGGGCACATCGACCGTGTCCCAAACGAGTGGCACGCTGAAGGGCAGCATTAACGACACCAGCAGTGGCACCAGCACTTTCGCGGGCGTGATCGCCAACGGCGCGACCCCAGCCTCTGTGACGCTGAACAACGGCGCGGGGACGCTCAACTTCTCCGGAGCCAATACCTACACCGGTGCGACGACACTCACGGCGGGCACGCTCATCTTGAGTGGCACGGGAAGACTTGGCGCCACGGCAGTTTCCATCGCCAACGGCGCGACACTGTCCGCGACGGGCACGACAAATTCCGTCGGGGGCGGCATCACCGACAATTCGGGCACGATCAATCTGCAAAATGGCGCGATCAACACGTTGGATGGATCGACGCTGGCCGGAAGTGGAACGCTCTCGATCGACATCGCCGGCACGTCTGACAAGATCGCTCTCAGTGGTGCGGAAGCGCTCAGCGGAAGTGCGTTCACCGTCAACGTCGACAGTCTGGCGGGCGCAGCTGCCGGCACCGCCTACACATTTGTTTCTGCCGCGGGCGGGCTGTCCGCTTCCGACTTCACCTTGGGCACTTTGACAGGCACATTGGCGGGCGATATGGCCGTATTTGGTGGGAGTGGTACCGCGGTCACGCTGACCTTGACCGCTCCCAACGGCTACTACTACACGGGAGCGGCGGCCGACGGCAATTTCAACAACGCGGCCAATTATCAAACGCTGGCAAGCGGCGGGACGGTACCGTTGACTAATCTCAGTAACGCCACGGGTGGCGTCAATGTCTTCATCGGTGCGACCACGCCTGCTCCGGCCGCCAACCCGAGTGTGGCGCTGAGCGCCGCAGCCACCATTAATTCGCTGACCTTCACGCTCACCGGTGCGGGTGGATCGGTGACGGGCATTCCCACCTTGACGATCAACAATGGCGTCACGGTGCAGACGGGCGTGGCGGGGACGGAAACCATCAGCGCCCCGGTCGCCCTCGGCGGCAATCAGACCTGGACGGTCGCGAGCGCCGGCAGCACCTTGCTTGATAGCGGTGGAATAAGCGGCGGATTCGCTTTGACCAAGGCCGGTGCGGGGACCCTGACGCTCGGAAATACGAACACCTACACCGGTGCGACGACCATCTCCGCAGGTACGCTGCAAGTAAATGGTTCCCTGGCTGGCGCCAGTGCGGTAACGGTCAATTCCGGCAGCACGCTGGCGGGTACCGGCACCGTGGGTGGAACAACCTCGGTGAACAGCGCCACGGTGAACGGAACCGGGCTGACCCTCACCGGGCTGGTTACTTTCAACGGTACGAACAATACGTTGAGCGGAACTGAAACCGCGACGAACGGCGTGGCCATCGTCGGTACCGGAGCGGTCGCACAATCCGGCATGCTCACCGGCAGCGTCAACGATACCAGCAGCGGCACGAGCACTTTTGCGGGCGTGATTGCCGATGGCGGAACTCCCAGCACGGTGACGCTCAACAACGCAGCGGGTACGCTGACTCTTTCCGGCATCAATACCTATACGGGCGCGACGACATTGACTGCCGGTACGGTCGATGTCACGACACCAGGCACGCTGGGCACCGGGGCGCCGTTGAACATCGCTGGTGGTACGCTTGATCTTGGGACGACGAACCAGACGGTCGGCGCAGTCAGCATCACCGGGCCGGGCACGATTCAACACGGGACACTCACTGGCACCTCGTATTCCGATACCGCCGCTTCAGGCCCTGCGACGATCAGCGCGATTCTTGCGGGCGGAGGCTCATTGACGAAATCCGGAACGAGTACGCTGGTCCTGACCAACGCGAACATCTTCAGCGGCGGCACCACTCTTTCCCATGGAACGCTTCTGGTCGGAAATTCGACGGCGCTGGGCACCGCCGGATTGACCCAGAGCGGGGGCAACCTCCAGACCACGGGCAACGGTGGGCTGGCGATCAACGTCGCTTCGTACACGCAGACCGGCGGTACGTTGACCATCCAGCTTAATGCCGCCCAAGCGCCGGGCTTCACGCCAAACGGAGCCAACGATGTGCTCGATGTGGCCGGCGCGGCTTCCATCAGTGGCAGCAGCGCGTTGGCACTGAAATTCAATTTCGTTCCGGTGAAGGGCGACACCTTTACGGTGGTTGAGTCGGGCGGCGGCATCACCGATCCGCTGACCGCAGGGTACGTAACGCCGATCGTGAGTCCGGCCGGCTATGTGGTTACCGCCAGCATCGTCAACGGTGGCGACGATATTTCGGTTGATGTTACGCAAACACAGTTTGCGCTGACGCCGCAACTTGGCAGCTACTATACGGCCAATCGCGCGGCGGTGCTGAACTACATCGATACCAACGTCACGTCCGGGCCGCTCTTCACCGCCATCACCCAGGCTTTGGCTGGAGGAACGGCCATGTCGGCGACGGCGGCGGATATCGCCGACCAGGAAAGCCAGGAGAAGTTTGGCAATTTTGTCCGCAGTACGGTGATCAACAACGCTGTGTTCTCCACCCAGATTTGGGATGATTATATCGCAACGGGACGTTCTCTCCAGGGCGATTTTCTGGCCGGCAACGGCCAAATCGATTCGAGTGCGCTGACAATGGGCGCTCCAGGCATCGATTCAGGGCTTGCCCAAGTGAGCAGCCGTCTCGTGGCCTGGAGCCCCGCCCCGCTCGCGCACGGTATGCTTAGCGATACGACGATTCCCCTCATGACCGGCAGCGGCGATATGAAGGACATGAAGGTGATGACCACCGCCGCTCCGCAACCGGGTCACGATTTTAACGTGTTCGTCGCGGGCAACGTGGTTTTGGCGCAGGACTTTTCGCAGGCGGATCTGGCCCATGCCGACACAACGACCGGCGCGGTGCAGATCGGTGCCGACTATCGCATCACGCCGCATCTTCGCGCCGGTGCGCTCTTCGGATACGGTCATACCGATGGTGACCTCGATACCAACGGCAGCAAGGCCACGGTCGATAGTTATGCGCCGGGAGCCTACGTTGCGTTCGCCGACGGCGGCTGGTACGCCAATGCGCTCGGCAGTTACGGCTTCAACAACTACACCGAGGACCGCGCTCTCTCGATCGGCGGTTTGTCGGCGGTGGCTCATGGCGCACCGAGCGGCGACCAGATTGTTGGCGATCTCGACGGCGGGTATGATTTCCACGCCAACAAACTGACCTACGGCCCCACGTTGGGAGTGCAGTACACGCATGTCGAAGTCGACTCCTTTAGCGAAGACGGCGCGGAGGCGCTCGGTTCCGACGAATCCGTGAATCAGCAGCAAACCGATTCGCTGCGCAGCCGCCTGGGCGGTCACGTCAGCTATCTCTTCCAGACCGGGTCGGTTCTCCTGACACCCCATTTGGATGCAAGCTGGCAGCATGAGTTCATGGACCAAAGCCGTGGCATCACCTCGCAATTCACGGGCATCGGCACGGGTTCGTTTGTCGTGACGACGCCAAGTCCCAGCCGCGATTCGGCGCTGATCGATTTGGGTCTGAATGCCGATTTGAACCGCCAGGTTTCCGTGTTCGGCGATTACCTCATGCAGGCAGGCCAAAGCAACTACTTCGGGCAATCGGTCGAGGCGGGCGTGAAGATCGGATTCTGATCTTTCGTTGAATCCATAAAGCTTGTGATGCTCTGGCATCCCGGAGGGATGGCAGCGCCTTAGCCGGTGGGAAGCCTGCCTTGGCAGGCGCCACCACCGGAATGCATCCCCGAAATATCGACCCCAACGGGGTCGCAGAATTCTGGCACCCCTTCAGGGGTGCGTTTTTTTTGTGAACTTTTCCGGTGGTATCGTCCGCTAAATCGGACTCGACCACCGGCTATGGCGCTGGCAAGCCTCCGGCTTGCGCCTGAGGCTACCGTTGATATCGAAATTCGGGTGTGATACGACTCCTGAAACGCTCTGGTATCACTCGTCGCGGGCGGCGCGGCTGAGCAGATTCTTCACGGCCTTGCCGGGCGAGCATGCCTTCATAGAGCACGGCGTGAAGCTGCGTCACGATCGGCTTCGAATCGGCGGGGATGGCGCTGTTGAGATGCACCGAGCGCGTGGTGGGAAAGCCCTCGCAGACGCCGCCGAGCCGCGGCAAAATTTCCTCCACGGCCAAGCCCTGCGCAAGCAGGCTGCCGAAGCGGAAATTGCGGCTTTGCTCGCTGGTCGCGGTCAGCATGAGATCGCCGATGCCGCTGAGTCCGGCGAACGTCTCCGCCTTCGCGCCGGCATGGACGCCGATGCGCGTCATCTCCGCCAGGCAGCGGGTGAGCAATCCGGCCAGCGAATTCTGGCCGAGCTTCAGCCCGTGGCACGCGCCGCCTGCGATGGCGTAAATATTTTTCAACGCGCCGCCGAGTTCCACGCCGATCAGATCGCCCGAGCTGTAGGTGCGGAAACTTGGCTGGTGAAGCATCGCCTGGAATTCCTTCGCGAGTTGCTCGTCCTGCGCGGCGATGGTGCAGATGGCGGGCAGGCCGGCGGCGATTTCCGCCGCAAAGGTCGGACCGGAAAGAGCGGCCACGCGCGGCTCATTCCACACCTCGGTGATGATCTGGCTCACGCGCTCGCCGGTCGCGATTTCGAGCCCCTTGCTCAGGCTCAAGCACCGGCACGCCGGGCGACGGCAAGCGGTCCAAGCGTCTCGCGCACATGCTGCACCGGCAGGGCGATCAGGACGTAATCGGGTTTGACCGCGGGCCAGGCTGGATCGGCGTGGCCGACATAAGTAACGTCATGTTTCAGGCGCTGCGACGACTTCGCCGATGGCCCGGCCCCAAGCGCCGTGTCCCAAAATAATGATGTTCATGGAGCGGTTCTTTTTCTTCGATCCGAATTCGATGCGTGATTCCGTGCCGGCGAGCAATCGTTTGAATATTGGAGCGGTGCCGCCAGACGGCAAGTCCGCCGGCAAGGCAGGCGAGTCCAAAATAAATCCATTGGCCCGGATAAAACCAGGCTGCCGCCGGAGGCAGGATAACCGCCGCGAGCAGCGAGCCGATCGAAACCGTGCGCGTGACCAGCGTCGCCACGATCCAGAGCGAAAGCGCCACGGCCAGCACCGGCGGCATCAGCGCGGCCAGCACGCCCGCCGACGTCGCGATGCCCTTGCCGCCCTTGAAGCCAGCCACGGCGTGTAGTTGTGGCCGATGATCGCGGCCAGCCCGCAGAGCACCAGCAGAAGCGCAACGGTCCACGAATTTTCGCCCTCGGGAAAGCCGAGCGTGCGCAACAGATAGAGCGGCAAAAAGCCCTTGAGAAAATCGCAGGCGAAGGCGACCAGGCCCCAGTTGCGGCCCATGACGCGCCACACGTTGGTCGCGCCGATGTTGCCGCTGCCGTGCTGGCGGATGTCGAGCCGCGCGATTTGCCCAGCAGGTAGCCGGTGGGCACGGAGCCCACCAGGTAGAAAGCCACCGGCCAGAGCCATTGCCATGCATTGGGAGTCACGTGTTTGTTCAATAGGATTCTGCGGCGCGGCGGCAAGAAGATTCCTTCGCGAGTTGTTTGGGCGGAATGCTTTTCTGCCCTCCGCGGGCGTTTATGGTGGGCGCAGCAATGAAAATCGCCCTGCTCCATTATTCCACCTGGCCGGAGATGGGCGGAGTGGAAAACGTGCTGCGCGACCAGGCCAACATGCTGGTGAACGCCGGGCACGAGGTGAAAGTTTTGACCGGCAACGGCCTCGATACCGGCGAAGGCTACGAGTTCGTCTTGGTGCCGGAGCTCGCGCCCGATTTTGAGCTGAACAAAAGTGTGCGCACCGTGCTTGAACGCGGGCAGGTCGGACCAGAATTTCAACCAGTACCGCTCGGTGCTTGCGGAGGCGCTCGAGGCGGTACTGCGCAGGCGTGGACGTCACCTTCGTCCACAATATCTTCACCATGCATTACAACCTGGCGCTGCACGCATGCGCTGCACGACCTCGCGCCCCGGCACAAGATGGTCGCGTGGACGCACGATCTGACCGCCACGCAATTCCGATTTCGCGCTGCCCAATCCGACGCAGCCGCCGTGGAACCTGATGCGGACGAGCTTGCGCGGACGTCACCTACGTGGCCACGTCCGATTTGCGGGCGGCCGAAATCAAGGCCAAGCTCAAGCCCGCAGTCGAGCCCAGGGTCATTCCCGAACATGGTCGACCCGGTGCGGCTTTTCGGCGTCACGCCGGAAATGCGCACGGCGCTGCTGGCGCTTGGAAATTCCGTGGCGCGATTTTGTTTTCCTGCTGCCGGCGCGCGTCATGGTGCGCAAGAACATCGATTTCGCCATCGAAGTCGTGAAGAAGCTCCGCGAACAGGATCGCAATCCGCTGCTGCTCATCACCGGCGCGAAGGTGCCCGACAGCACCGTCGGTGCGGCCCCAGATCACTACGGCGCGTTCCTGCGCCAATCGCTGCCGGAAGAATTACGCGGCCACGTCATTTCCTCAGCGATTATTTCCGCGTCCAGGACGACACCCTGCGCGATCTCTATCTCCTCTCCGATTGCCTTCTTTTTCCCTCGCGGCAGGAAGGCTTCGGCCTGCCGGTGCTCGAGGCGGCGCTGCATCGCATGCCGGTCTGGTGCCGCGACATCCCCGCCTTCCGCGCCCTGGATGGATCGGGCTCCTTCTTGCTCGACGACATTGGAAAATTGCCTGAAGCCGTCAACTGGCTCGAAGCGCAATCGCCGTTTCGACAGCAGCGACGTTGCCGGCGTTTGTTTGACCCGAGCATCGTGTATAGCAATCACTACGAACCGTTTCTCAATTCGCTCGCACCACCAAAAACATCATGATCCAGGAAATTCCCTACGCCGGCTGGAAACGCAATTTGCGCATCCAGGGTCACACCACGGAACTCATCATCACGCTCGACGTCGGGCCGCGCATCATCCGCTACGCCTTTCACCACGACAAAAATGTCTTCGTCGAAATGCCCGAGCAGTTGGGCGGCACGGAGGAACTCGAATGGATGATCCGCGGCGGCCACCGTTTCTGGACCGCGCCCGAAGGCGACCACTCCTACGAGTTGGATAACGGAGCCGGTGACTTGGAAAAAGATCGGCGACGCGCGCCGTTGAGATCATTCAGCCCGCGAGCAAGAGTTCCGGCTTTCAGAAGACGATGCGCGTCGAGCTTGCTGGACGACGAGATGGTGCGGATCACCCATCTCCTGACCAATACGGGAAGCGAGCCGCTCAACGTCACGCCGTGGGCGCTTTCGGTCATGGCGACCGGGGGCGTGGCGCTGATTCCGCAGCCGGCGCTCGACCTGCATCCCTCCGAATTTCCCGATGGCCGCGCCGCGAAGCCGGAGGAATTTCTGCCCAACCGCGAAATGATTCTCTGGCCCTTCACCGATCTGACCGACGGGCGCTACGCCTTCAGCGAGCATTTTCTCCGCGTGACTTACCTGCCGGAGCGGCCCGCCACCAAGCTCGGCCTCAAGCTCCCGACCGGCTGGGTCGCCTACCAGAAAGGCGACAACGTTTTCGCCAAGCACCTCAGCTACGACCCGGCGCAGCCGTATCCCGATCGCGGTTCCAACTTCGAGATTTTCACCAATGTCGCGATCCTGGAACTCGAATCGCTCGCCCCCAGCCTTCCGCTTGTACCGGGCACGGTGCGCGAACACGTCGAGCATTGGGTCCTGCGCAAGACGTCCGCCGATCTTCGCGGCGAAAAGGCCGCCGTGGCGTTTTTTGAGGCGTTGCCGAAGATGACCTGAAAACTCATTATGCATTCGGTCATCCTGAGCTTGTCGAAGGATGACCCTCCGCCATCTCCTTTCTTAAGTTTCTATATAATAACGACTTATTACGGCAACAGCAAGTCTTTTTCGGTAAATTTTTGTACTAAAATGCAAGCCTATGTTATGCAGTCCCCGGTGATTCTGCTATGCAGCGAACTCTTCCGACGTCCTGCTTGCCGAGCGTCTACTGAAAACGGCTTAGCAGCGATCAATCCGTGAAAATGTTGGTGATGGATACGCCCAAACGGCTCGTGATTTGCCGAACGGTACGCAATGTCACGTTTTGCTCTGCCTGCTCCAGTCGTTGGAGCGAGGAGGCTGATATACCCAATTTTTTTGCGAAGGCACGAAAGGTTTCATCACCCCGCTTCCTGCGAAGGTAATTCGCCAGTTGTCTCTCGTAAGAGATAGATTTTCGCACTTGGACATTTTGATTGAGAAATTGATCCACATATGGGACAAAAGCTGTGTAAGTGTCTAATTAGGAAGTGCGCCATGACCAAAAACTTGCTTCCGATTGTTCTGGGGTTGATGGGGATATTCTCGCCCATCCGCGCCGATGACATCACGCTCACCGACGGTACGGTGCTAAAAAACGCCAAGATTGTTCAGCAGGATGACGCCAATAAGACCGTGACGATTGCTTTTTCAGGCGGAATCGCGCAAGTGCATTCGGCAATGGTGCCAGCCACGTTTACGACCGGACCGCAACCCGCAGTGACAAATACCGCCAACCCGAGCACGTCCCTCCCTGAGCCTCCTACACCTGCGTCACCTAGCACCCCCGTTCCCAAGGACTGGACGGTGGATGGCCGAGATTACCATAACGTGACCGTGACCCAGGTTGACGCTGATCGCGTGCATATCATGTTTGATGGTGGACTTGGTACACTGATGCTCGCCGACTTACCGCCGGACTTGAAGAAAGCGTTCAACTTCGATCCTGATGCCGCGAAGAAAGCGCAGGTGCAACGCGAGGCTGATCAACAGGCGAGCGAGCGGGGGTATGCCGCCCTGGATGCAGCTAGGGCCAAGGAGGAGGCGGCACGAGCCGCAAAAGAGGCTACAGCGACCCGTTTGGCGAACCGTCCGAAAGCCTATCTCATGGGTGCGGTGTTGCAAAAAGTTCCCGATGTTGGATTGCTCGTGGATTGCGAGATGCCAGAGGTTACGGCTGATAGCTCGGCATCTATTGGCGGCGGGGGGAATGTTTATGTACCGCAAACCGGCTGTCCGAAAGGCGTTAACCAGGCGTACGGAACCTTTCTTCTTACTGGATACCCGAATGAAGCCTCCCTCGTCGATGGCTCTGCCATAAAGACTGTGGCGTTCGCGAATGGGACTTACTCCTACACAAGCGTTACTGGCGCGAATAAGACGGTTGCCTCCTATGCGGCCAGTGCCCCCTAGCAAATTGAACTGTTGCAAAAAGGGGAAGTAAAACGAATCAGGAGATAATCATTATGCGCCTCATCACTGCCCTTTTTCTCCTTAGTTTCCTACTGCCCGCACGCGCCCAGTTGGGCCAGACCGTCGAGCAATGCGCGGCACTTTACGGCAAGCCGGCCGCAATAGATGGTGCACCGTACCCGGATACGACCGCCTATCACTATAAATTCAAGGACTACTCTATAGTCATTTATTTTGCGCAGGACAAATCGTTGCACGTCGATTCTCTGCACGCTACGGCGGCTAAAATCATTTTCCAGCGGAAAAAGGGGGCAGGCACTGCGTCGGCCTCGCACATTTCCCCTTGACCGGGCAGGCGCGGCGCGTTTTAATGCTCGGCTCAACTTAACCCAAGATTTCATCGTTTTATGGCCAAGACTGTCTCTCTCCAAGTATCCCAGCGTGCCGGCATCGGACGCACCGCCCTGAAGGCCGTGCGCAAGGCGGGCCGCGTCCCCGGCGTGCTTTACGGCAAGGCCAAGGACAAGACCGTCCGTTCCCGCCCGATCGAAATCGACGCCAAGAAGCTTGCACTCGGTGCTCCATTCCTCGACCAGCGAAAACGTCCTCGTCGATGTCGAGCTGACCGATGCCGCAGGCAAGAAGGTCGACCAGCATCTGGCGCTTCTCCTCGACGTCCAGCATCACCCGATCAAGGACTATATCATCCACATCGATCTGCACGAAATCGCGCAGGACGAAATTCTCCATGCCGAAGTGCCCGTCACCAGCGTGGGCGAGCCGGTCGGCGTCAAGAACGGCGGCGGTCTGCTCGAGACGATGCTGCGCACCATCCGCGTGGCCTGTTTGCCGCGCGAATCTGCCGGAATTGATCACCGTCGATGTCAGCCATCTGGAAATCGGCCATTCCGTCCACGTGCGCGAACTGATCCTGCCCGGAAGGCGTCACCGCCTCGAATCCGCCCGAACTGCCGGTATTCAGCGTCTTCGCGCCGAAGGAAGAAGTCGTGGAGACGCCTGCCACCGAAGTCGTCGCAGCCCGAAGTCATCAAGGAAAAGAAGGTGGAGGGTGAAGCCGCCCCCGCTCCGGATGCCAAGGGTGGCAAGGGCGACGCCAAGGCTGCCGCCAAGCCCGAGGGCAAGAAATAAGTCCGCGATGGAGCCTGCGGACGGATCGAGATTCGACTGGCGGCCGTCCGTTAATCGGAACACGTGCCTGCGCCGACTTACAAGCTCATCGTCGGTCTGGGCAATCCCGGCCCGGAATATCTTTTTACCCGGCATAACGTCGGGTTTCTGGTGCTCGATGCCTGGGCGGACGAAGAAGAGCGAGCCTTTCAGCGATGAACGCGCCCGGTTTTCGAAACTCGCCACGCTGGATTCGGGCGAGCGCTTGGTGAAGCCGATGACCTACATGAACGAAAGCGGCAAGGCCGTCGCGGCGTGGCTCGAATGGCTGAAACTGACCGTGGCCGATTTGCTGGTGGTGGTCGACGATGTGGCGCTGCCGATGGGCCAGATCCGGCTGAGGCCGGAGGGTTCCGCAGGCGGACATAACGGCCTGAAGTCGATCGAGAGCCACCTGGGCACCGACCGCTATGCGCGGTTGCGTTGCGGGGTGGATGCGGTGCCTCCGGGCTGGGCGTTGGAACGCTGGGTGCTTTCCCGATTTCGCCCGGAAGAGGAAGATGCGCTCGGGCAGATGATCCGCACGGCCCGATTGGCGATTGAATGTTGCCAGAGCGAAGGAATTGCGGTAGCGATGAACCGGTTCAACGGCTTAAATCCCGTCGAACCCAACCAAGACAAGTGATTAGAAGGAGAATGAAATGAATAATTACGACGGCCTCTTTATCCTGAACATCCAAGGCAAGGATGAAGGCCTCAAGGAAGCCATCGAATCCATCGAAAAAGAAATCGAGGGTTTCGGCGGCAAAATCAATGGAACGCAGAAGATGGACCGCAAGCGCTTCGAGCGCATGGCGGGCGATCTCGACAGCGGCTTTTATGTGAACGTGCAGTTCAGCCTCGCGCCGGACAAGGTCGAGCCGCTGCGCGCCAAGCTGGCGCTGAACGAAATCGTCTATCGCCAGTTTTACCTCAAGCAGGAGACGGTCGCTGCCTAAAGCCGCGCGTAACTTCCATGGCCGCCAGTCTCAATAAAGTTCTCCTGATGGGGAACCTGACCCGTGATCCCGAGGTGAAGTATACGCCCAAGGGCACGGCGGTGGGCGATTTGGCGCATCGCGATCAACGACAGCTACAAGGCGCAGGACGGCACGATCAAGGAAACGGTCACCTACGTCGATATCGAGGTCTGGGGCCGCCAGGCGGAGAACTGCAAGCAGTACCTGACCAAGGGCCGGCCCGTTTTTGTCGAAGGCCAGCTTCGCCTCGACCAATGGGAAACGCCGCAGGGCGAAAAGAAGAGCCGGATGAAAGTCCGCGCCGACCGCGTGCAATTCCTCGGTGGTGGTGGCCAGGGCCGCTCCGGCGGGGGAGGGGAACAACGTTCCTCGTCACCGACTGCGTCAGGCCCGACCGCTGCCAAGCCGGCGGCATCAGTCTCGGAAGACCGTCCGCCTCTCCCCGACGACGACGATATTCCGTTTTGAACGGGTAACAGGGTAGAGTCGGGTTTGCTTTAGACGTGACCCGCACCGGCTTTCGGCATACTTGACGTTATGAGCACGACGCAAGAACCGGCCTTCGATTGGGCTCAAGCTGCGTCTTTGCTCGGCGACGATCCGAATGAGGTCGATCCCGAGATGGCGGCGATCGTCGTGAATTGGTTCGAGGGCGCGGATGGTACAGTTTCAGGATTTGAAAGCGAAGAATGCCGAGACCGAGCGCAAAGCCATCTCGTCGCTCGCCCACGGCTTGCGCGGCTGTCTGCTTAACTTCGGCTTTACCGAAGTCGGAACGCATCCTCCTGAAAGTCGAGAAGGACGATTATCCGGCGGCTGAGTATCTTAATCGGATCAACCAGGCCCAGGCCGTCTTCGTGGCCTCGAAAAAGTTGCTGGCCGCGCGCTATCCTGCGCTCGGTCTTTCCTGATCGGCATGGCCCGATCCTTTCCAGACCGGCAGACGCCGGGAGCGCGCGTACGCCGATTACGAATACGAGTTGCCGCCTGAGTTGATCGCGACCCATCCCGCGGCGCGACGCGAGGAATCGCGCCTGCTCGTCTATCATCGCGCCGACGGACCGCGTCGAGCATCGCCATTTTTACGATCTTCCCGAATATCTCAGCCCGGACGACCTGCTGGTCCTGAACGACTCGAAGGTGCGTCCGGCTGCGTTGGCCACCAGCGATGGACGGCTCGAGGTTTTGTTGCTGGAGGAAACCAGTCCGCAACATTGGGTGGCGCTGGTCAAGCCGGGCGCGCGGGCGAAGCCGGGCATGCGCCTGTTTTTTCCGGCTCATCCGCAAGGCGGAGCGGCCAAAGGCGACGAGAAACCAATCGAAGCGGAAGTGCTGAAAACGCTGCCGGGTGGCGAGCGTGTGCTGCGCTTTTTTGCGCCGGTCGATCTTGAAACCATGGGCGAGATGCCGCTGCCGCCCTACATCCGCAAGCGGCGCGGTACCCTCGGCGAACGCGAGCACTTGCCGGAGGATTTCGAGCGTTACCAGACTGTCTATGCGCGCCAGGAGGGATCAGTTGCCGCGCCCACGGCCGGACTGCATTTCACCCCCGAATTGCTGGCGCGATTCCAACATGCCTTCGTCACGCTTCACGTTGGCTTGGGCACCTTTCGCCCGGTGAAAACGGAATTCCTGGCCGATCACGAAATGCACGAGGAGGTCTATTCCATCCCGGAGGGATTCGAGGCGGCCTACGAGGCAGCCAAGCGGGTGATCGCCGTGGGGACGACCTCCGCGCGTGTTCTGGAGGCGGCGCCGCACCTGCATCGCTGCAAGGGCCGCACGCGAATCTTCATTCATCCGCCCTACGAGTTCAAGCGGGTCGACGCCTTGCTGACCAATTTTCATCTGCCGCATTCGACCCTGCTCATGCTGGTCAGCGCGATGGTCGGACGGGAAAAGCTGCTCGAGATTTACCGCGAGGCCGTTGGGTTGAAATACCGCTTCTTCAGCTATGGCGATGCGATGCTGATTCTATGAAAGCACGAGGCAAATCGGCGGGCAGGAAAAGCGCGTCACCGGAAGTGATTGGTCTGGCGCTGACGTGGGACGGCGCACGCTGGCCGTCCAGGACTTTGTCTGCCGAGGCGCGTGCTTTCCTGGCTGGATCACCGGCTCTTTCCGCGCAGAGAATAGCCCGGCTTTTCGCTGATGATCGAGTAAAGGAAATTAGGATCTGTTGGGTCCCACGCCTGACCGGAACCCGCGATACTTTGTCGGAACCGTGGCAAACTCCGACAGGAAAAAGGATCGGTTTTGAATCGGTTAACACCGTCCGATTCGGCGATGTGCTCGGCGTGATTTATCGGCGGCTGAAGAAATAGAAATTCAAACCGTCTGATCGCCCGCATTTGGTTCAGCTTTTGGTTCTGCAGCATTCCAGGGAAATGCACTTTTGTCGTCGTGAGACCGGTATTTCAAATGG
Organism: uncultured Verrucomicrobiae bacterium; assembly: GCA_963812985.1. Taxonomy (GTDB): domain Bacteria; phylum Verrucomicrobiota; class Verrucomicrobiia; order Methylacidiphilales; family UBA1321; genus JABDGH01. The sequence continues at coordinate 232,773 of CAWEXI010000002.1, read as the reverse complement.
AGATGCGTCTCCATCACGATGAGCGGTACTTCGCATTTGCCTTCGATCAAATCGAGGATGCCCTCGACGCAGGCTGCCTCGACTTGCTGCGGTTCCCGCTTCAGTAAAACAGCCAGCCGTTCCACCTGCGCCCGGAGAGCGGAACTGGTCTGCCCGGCTTTGTCGTCACCGCCCGGTTTGACCAATAGCGAAATCGCCTCACGGACCAAATCCGAAATCGTTTCGCCGCGATTTCGGTCGGCGCGCAGTTTTTCCAGCAGGTCGCGTTCTTCGGCGGAAACGCGCACTCGAAGCTGGTAACTTTTACTGTCGTCGGTACCCATGGGGTTATACTTATTATCGGTGCGGCCAGGCAGGAATTAAGAATCATTCTCGTCGGCACGTTCCGGTATCGGCTCACCGCGCTTGATATATTCCAGGTCTTCACGGATCGCACGCCGTTCTTCCGCACTGAGATGATCGATGAAAAGTTTGCCGTTGAGATGATCGACCTCGTGCAGGACCGCGCGGCCGAAGAGTCCCCCCGCGTCGAATTCAAAGTCGCCGCCATCAAGCGTTCGCGTCTTGACCGAGACACGCTGGGCGCGGGCGATATCGAGCGTCAGGCCGGGAAAACTCAGGCAGCCTTCGTGACTGATGATCTTGGTCTTGGTCGGTTTGAGCACCGGGTTGATCAGGAACAGCGGCATGTAAATCTCCGGATCAACGATCTCGCCGGCGATCCACATCCTGCTCGGGCGTTCCTTGACCCCGGTGATATCGACGACCGCAACCTGCACCGCCTCGCCAATCTGTTGTGCCGCCAAACCAACGCCCCGCGCGGCGCGCATGGTATCGAGCAGGTCCTCTGCTAGAGCTTTGATTTCCGGCGTGATGTCTCCGACTTCCTTGCCCTTCGCCCGAAGAACGGAAGCGTCGTAATGAACGATTTCCCGAATCATGGCGTTGCATTTCCCGACGCCTTGGGCGTATCGGCGAAGGTCGAGAGATCGGATATCCCCGCGCTATGGGCCGCGTCCATCACCTTGATAATCGCGCCAAACGGCGCCTTGGTATCGGCTTTCATAGCCACCTTGAAAGTCGGATTGCCCGCTATCTTGCTCTTGAGCAAATCGCCCAGTTGCTCGGGCTCGACGGGTGCGTCATCGAGAAAGATTTTTCCTTCCGACGTCACGTAAATGATCGAAGGTGGAGTTTCCTGGCTTGCCTTTGCCGTGGTGGAACTGGGCACGACGATATTGATCTTTGGCTGGCTCTTTTTGAAGACCGTCGTGGCGATGTAAAAAATCAGCAGGACGACCAGGACGTCGATCAACGGGATGATGTTGAGCGTCGGCGAGCGGCGCGGTTTCCGGGGAAATTGCATGGTGGCTGTCTATCCGCGGCTCACGAAACCGGTTCGGTGCTCTCGGATTGCGTGTAGAGCTTGCCGAGCAATTCCGAGCAGAGCGTTTCCAGATCGATGGTCAGCGCCTCGATATGCCGGGAGAAAAGGCTGTGCGCGATCAGCGCCGGAATCGCAACGATCAACCCGGCCACGGTGCAATACATCGCCTCGGCGATGCCCGCCGCAATCTGGGCGCTTTGCGCCGAAAGCTCGGAGGAATTCCCTGCTGAACTGAAAATGCGGATCAACCCGAGGATCGTGCCCATCAACCCGAGGAGCGGTCCGAGTCCGGTCACCACTTCCAGAAACACAAGTCCACGTTCCAGCCGGACGATTTCCCTCCGGGCGTAGGCCTGCACCGCGTCGGCATTTTCATCCTTGGGCCAACTGGTGTACATCAGGCAGGCGCGGACCAGTCGCGAAAGGGCAGTGTCCTCGTCGGCCGATTCCTGCTCGACCAGCGTGGTTTTTCCGCCGTAACCGAGGTCGTGGATCGCGCGGGCCAGCGACGGTTTGATCACCGCGTCCGATCGGAGCGAAAGAATGCGCTCAAGAATAATGGCGAGCGAGATGATGCTGCAAAGCATCAACGGAACCATCACATACCACGAAAAAAGAAACGTTTCTGTCCAGGAGCCGAGCAACATAAGAGGCCAAAATAGCGCGGCGCATCGCGGAAGCCATACTTTTTCACCGTTTGGCGTTACAGTGAGGTCATGAAACGGTCCTGCGGCTTTACTGCTCGGAGTAATTCCAGGTCAAACCGCCATCGACCACCAGCGTCGTTCCCGTGATGTAATCGGCGTCGGATGAAGCGAGGAAGGCCACGGCAGAAGACACATCCGCAGGCTTGCCCAGGCGATTGAGCGGAATGTTCTGGAGCAGCGCGTTGAGCTTCGCGGGATCGTGCAGCAGCGCGGTGTTGATCGGCGTTTCGATGGCGCCCGGCGCGACGTTGTTGATGGTGATTCCAAACGGCGCGAGTTCGATCGACAGGTTGCGCGTCATCATTTTCAGGCCGCCCTTGCTCGCGCAGTAAGCCGTGAAATGAGGAAAGGGGAGGTCCTCATGGACCGAGCTGATATTAATGATCTTGCCCGGCGCCTTGCGGCTCTGGAGATGTTTCACAAAAGCCTGCGTCGCGAAGAAGGGACCCTTCAGGTTCGTGTTAAGCACGAGATCATAATCGTGCTCGGTGACATCCCAAAAGGAGGCGTTCTTTTCCACGCCCGCGTTGTTGACCAGGATGTCGATCTGGCCAAGACCCGCGACGCCGTCGTCGATCAGCTTATAGACATCGGCGACCGCGCTAAGATCGGCTCCAATCGCCACCGCGCGGCGGCCCGTATCCTCGATCTTGCTCTTGACCAGGTCCGCCTCCTCCGGATGCGAATGATAATTCACCACGATGTCGGCGCCTTCCTCGGCGAGCCGGACCGCAATGGCCGCTCCGATGCCCTGGCTGCTTCCCGTGACGAGTACGACTTTGCCGGCGAGTTTCATATTTTTATTGGATTGAGGTTTCTGAACCGTTACGCGCCGTTTCACCGCATGCAAGGGAAAGTTTGTTACGATCCGCGCCTCTTGCACCCGCATCGTCCCTATCGCACACTGTCCCGCCATGCGTTCCGTTTCACCCATGTCGTTGAGTCCCTCCGGCGTGGCTTGGGTCACCCTGGCGATTCTTTCAGGGCTCAACCTGCTGAACTACCTCGACCGGTATGTGATGTCGGCGGTGCTGACGCCGTTGCAGGCCGAGCTTCGACTCAATGATGCCCACGGCGGCGCACTCGCCTCCGCCTTCATGCTCGGTTACTTTTTGACCGCCCCGATTTTCGGTTACCTGGGCGATAAGTACCCGCGAAAATATCTCATGCTCGCCGGTGTGGCGCTTTGGAGCCTGGCCACGGCGGCCAGCGGGTTGGCGAACCATTTCGCGTCGCTTTTCGCCATTCGTATCATGGTCGGTGTCGGGGAGGCGTGCTTCGTGACGATGGGGCCGAGTTGGATTTCCGACCTCTTCGCCGCTGCGCGACGCAACACCGCGATCACACTTTTTTACGTGGCGATTCCCTTCGGTTCGGCCATCGGATTTACGGTCGGAGGCTGGTTCGCGCAGCGCGGTGAATGGCGCGACGCCTTTTTCTGGGTCGGCCTGCCCGGACTGGTCTTTGCGCTGACCCTGCTCCTGCTCCGGGAACCCCGCCGTGGCGAAGCGGACGGCATCGCTGGTCAAGTCGTCCAGCATCCCAAACTTCGGCTGATGGAAATTGCCGGTCTGCTGCTCAATTGCCGTTATAACCTGCTCGTCTGGGGTTACACCGCGCAGGTCTTTGCCATTGGCGCTTTTGGCGTCTGGGGTCCAAAATTTCTCTACCAGATTCATGGCCTGCCCTTGGACCGCGCCAACACCATCTTCGGCGAAATGCTCGCGGGCGCGGGACTGGTCGGCACGCTCTTCGGCGGCTTTCTTGCGACCTGGTTGCGCCGGAGAACGGCCTCCGGCTACGCTTGGGTCATGGCCGTCTCGTTGTACTTCGCCATGCCGGTCAGTTGCTTCGCCCTGATGGTCGGCAACACCACGCTTTCTTTGGTCGGACTGGGCGCGAGCATGTTTTTCCTTTTTCTGCCCACAGGTCCCATCACCAGCCAGATTTTTGAAATCGTGCCCGTCCATTTGCGCGCCAATTCCATCGCCTTGTGCACTTTCATCATCCATCTCCTCGGCGATTTCAGTTCACCGCCCATCGTCGGCGCGATTTCCGACGCCACGCGCAGTCTGCAGAAGGGCGTGCTGATTCTTCCCGCCGTGCTTATGATCGGCGCCGTGCTTTGGAGCATCCTGATTCGCATGACGCACGAACCGATCAAGTTGGAACCATGAAAATCACCGCGCGCACTCTTGCCGGCAAAGTCTGCCACGTGCAGATCGACGGCCACGTCATCAAAAAAATCACGCCGGAAAAAGCGGACATCCTGGATTTGCCCTGGATCGCACCCGGCCTGATTGACATCCAGATCAACGGCTTTGCCGGCGTCGATTTCAACCGCGCGCTCAAATCGGATGACGCCTGGCATCACGCCACGGAACAACTTTACGCCCACGGCTGCACCGGCTTTCTCATCGCGCTGATCACGAATACGGAAGAGGCGTATCGCCAGCTCCTGACCGATCTGACCGGCCGGATCAATCTCGATCCGCGCAACTGCCTCGGTTTTCACATGGAAGGGCCGTGGCTGAATCCCGACCTCGGTTATCGCGGCGCGCATCGCGCGGATTGGATGCAAAAGCCGGATCTGCGCTTGCTCGAAGAATGGTGCGCCATCGCTGGCCCGCTGCTGAAGCTCATCACCATCGCGCCGGAGATCGACCTCGACGCGTGCGCGCAGGTCATCCGCGCCGGCGTGCAGAAAAAGATTCAGTTTTTCCTCGGCCACTCCAGTTCGATGGGCGAAACCTTGCATGCTGCGATTGAAGCCGGAGCGGTCGGTTGGACGCATCTCGGCAACGCCGTGCCGGCCACCGTTCCGAAATTCGAGAACGTGATTCTCCACGCGCTTGCCCATCCGGAGCTTGTGGCTTCGCTGATTCCCGACGGCCTGCATCTCCCGCCGCATGCTTTTCGTGTCCTCGCCCGCGCGCTTGGAAAAAGGCCATCATGCTCCACGCCTGCTGCTGACCACCGACGCCATGGCCGGGGCCGCCGCGAAAAAGCCGGGCGGCTACACGCTGGGCGAAGTGCAGGTCGAAGTCGGCGCAGATGGCGCGGCGCGTTTACCTAATACCGGTCGGCTGGCCGGTTCCACCCTCACGCCATTCCAAGGCGTCTTTCTCGCCGAGCGCATGGCCGGCATTTTCCTCGAGAATGCCTGGACCGCCTTCTCCACGCGCCCCGCTTCGCTGCTCGGCCTCAAACACGGCCTCGCCGAGGGCAACTCCGCCGATTTCTGCCTCATCTCACCTGAAAAGACGCCGTATCTCCTTGCGACCTACCATCGCGGCAAATGCGTCTATGAGGCCCCATAAACATGCCTGCCCCTTTTTCCATTGCTATGAAAACTCCCTACCAGAGAACCCTCTGAGGCTTTGCTTCATCGGAATTACGGTCTCGTCCGCCAGAGTTGCTCGCCGGGATGAATTTCCGTGTAGGGAAAGGCGAAGTCGAACCACTCGAGCAGGCGGAAGCGGCTGAGATAAAAGTCATCGCTGTCGATGTAATCCTGCCGGATGATGCGCCATTTATTCTGATCGGTGCGGACGACTTTGTAGTGGTAACGGCGCTCATGGAAGAAGGCCCGCCTGCTGGTCTGGCATCGAGGCGCGTAAATTGATAGACCTCCATGATCAGCCGCGCCGGATCGAACTGCGTGAACGTCTGGCCCGGCATCACGCGCAGACCTTCGGGCGTTGACACCGCATCCGGGCAATAGAATCCATCCTGCGGCACGATGACGACTCCGCCGTCCTCGATATAGTAGGCGCGGGCGAAATCATAGGCTTTCAACTCCGGCCCCGAAGTCGTCGCGTGAACCGAGATCGTAAGCGCTAGGGAAAGCGCAGCTAGAGCAAAAAATCTCCGATGCATACGACAACATAACATTTGAAGTCCGTCATTCCGAGCTTGTCCAGGAATCAGCCTCCGTTGATTTACGCTTGATCTTTAGAAGCTGATCCTTCGGCAAGCCCAGGATGACGGATTATTAAGATTAACTCAACCCACACTCCGCCATCAGCGCCCGCGTGGCGGCGACCGGATCCGCCGCCTTCGTGATCGGCCGCCCGATCACGAGATGATTCGCGCCGCGCTTGAGCGCCTCGGCAGCGGCGAGCGTCCGCTTCTGGTCCTGCAAGCCATCCTTCGCCGACCTGACACCTGGCGTGATGAGCTTGATCGGCTCTTGAATTTGTTCCCGGATCAAGTCGATTTCCAACGGCGAACAAACCAGGCCCGCAACGCCTGCCAGCGCCGCGAGCCGCGCCAGACGCACCACCTGCTCCGCCGCCGTCCGCTCGAAGCCGATCTGCCGCAGCGCGCCATCGTCGAGGCTCGTCAAAACGGTTACGGCCAGGATTTCCGTCCGGCTGCCTTTCACTGCTTCCTGCGCGGCCTGCAACATTTCCAGCCCGCCGCTTGCATGCACCGTCACGTAGCGCACGTCCAGCGTCACGGCCGACTTCACTGCGTGCGCGACCGTTTGCGGAATGTCGTGCCATTTTTGGTCCAGGAAAATATCGACATCGAGCCTCCGCAATTCCTTCACGAACGCCGGACCCTCGCGCGTGAAAAGCTGGTTGCCGACTTTGTAGAGGTTCAGATAGGGCTTCAGCAGCCGCACCAACGCCAGGGCCTCATCGGCGCGGTCCACATCGAGGGCAAGAATCAGTTTGTCGGTCATGGTTATTCCGATGCTAGGGTGGTAGCAGTGAAACAGTTCGCTCCCGCCAAGATCAATCTCTATCTCCACATTCTCGGACGCCGCCCCGACGGCTTTCACGAACTCGAAACGCTGATGGCGCCGATTTCCCTCGGCGATACGCTCGACATCGACCTCATTCCCGACGACACCGGCGGCATCGAATTCACATGCTCCGACCCCGCGCTCTCCGACGCCAAGGACAACCTCGCCACCAAAGCCGCGCGCGTTTTTCTCGATGAGTTCAAGCTCACCACCGGCGTCCGCATCCATCTCGACAAGGCCGTGCCGGTCGGCGCCGGTCTTGGTGGCGGCAGCAGCGATGCGGCGGCCATGCTGCTCGCCTTGCGCACGTTGACCCGGATTGATTGCTCCGACGCCAAACTCGCCGAACTCGCGGCCCGACTCGGCAGCGACATTCCGTTCTTCATCTACCGCACTCCGGCAATTTGTCGCGGACGCGGGGAGATCATCGAACCCATCCGCCTCAACGAGGAATTCCAAGGTCTGCTTGTTCATCCCGGCTTCGGCGTTTCCACGCCCTGGGCCTACAAAACCTATGCGCAAAATCCAAGCCAGGGCGAACTCGGTCGCTCCTTCGAAAACCTGACCCTTCGCAACGACCTCGAACCGCCCGCGTTTTCCAAATATCCGTGGCTGCCCACGGTCAAAAGCTGGTTCCAGAAACAGCCTGAGACGCTCGACGCCCTCATGAGTGGCAGTGGCAGCTCCGTTTTTGCGCTCACCCGCTCGCCCGTAAACACCTGGTACCTGCAAAGGCGATTCCTGGCCGAGTTCGGTGAAACGTTTTTCTCCACTCCGTTTACCGTCGCCAACCCGGTCGTATAAGCTCGAGCAAGCATTTCTTCGAGAAAAGGATTTTCAACCTGCGTCAACTCGCATAACCTTCATGACTCGCGATGGCTCGTCGTCGCGCGCGTTTCGGGCAGATACCCAAGTGGCCAACGGGGGAAGACTGTAAATCTTCTGGCTTTGCCTTCACAGGTTCGAATCCTGTTCTGCCCATTCTTTTTCTTTTCGTGACCAAACTGGTCTGGCGTGGACCTGTCACTCGTAAATATTTGATTTTCAATAAGATCAGTTGTAGGGAAAGATGCCGATTTTGTGACCGGGCCGGACTGGTCATGACCCGCCCGGAACAATTTTTGTGTGCCTATTTGTGTGCCTGCAATTGGCTTCACCAGAGAAGGAAGATTCAGAACAGCGTCCGCAATGGGAAGCAGTTACTGGTTCGCGCAATAGTTGTAGTCGAACTCGTTCGCTGGAAACAACCGGGCTGTAATTCTCTTCCGACAACCGCTATGGGGGTATTTGAGTCGATACATTTCAAACCGATGTGAGGAGAGCGAAGGTGGCGGGAGACGCTGCGGAGAAAGGGCGCGGCTCCCGCCACGGTCGCTTCCCCCTTAAGATGATCGAGCCGAGGGGGGGGGGGGAGGCGAAGTCCTGGAGCACTTCCGGCGCGGGGGACCTACAATCAATTATCCAGCGGCGAGAGATGGTTGTCCTTGATGAACTGCGCCAGCGCCGAGCTCGGGTGCTGCTGCTGTTCGTGGACAATCAGGGCATCGCGAAAACGCCCCAGGCTCAGGTAATCCTGCACGAGTGGCGGTAGAGAGATGCCGAGTTCGCTCAGCGGCTTCTCGCCGCGATAGAAAGCGTCTACTTGATCCTTGGGCAGACTGCTTTTCTGGAGCGCATCCTGGGCTGCTTTCTTGACCGCCGCAAGATCGGGACACGGCCCCGCCGCGAGCCGCGCCAGCGCGGCCTCTTGCGCATCGGTGATAAGCTCGATCCGACCCACCATGACACGTGTAATATCCGTCGGCGCACCGGTGATTTTCAGCGGAAGGACTTCGTCCACCCACGCTCGCGGGACTAGATAGAAAAAGCGGAGGCCGGGGCTTTTGAAGTAGGACAGCTCCCACGTCTTCAACATCGCCGTCGCCTCGTCATCGTACAGGCCTTCTTTCACCAACGCGGCATGCATGGAAGACTTGAGAGCATCGACGTTTTTCTCAGCAAAATCGGCATCCGTAAAATCCCCGGAAATTGGCGGCACATAATCTCCGCATCCGAGTGAAACCGCGAGAATGCCTCCACCCGGCCAAGCGTGAAAGGCGCACCGTCCGTCGGATCGAATTTGGACGGTCCAACCCCCATTCAAATTTTCGATCGGCTCAGGATTTTGGTAGGTATGTCCATTCGCCGAGAGCCAGCCCACGAGACTCAACTTCCCGTTTAGCACCGGCAGACGGGATTGAACAAAGACTGGCGAATCGAGATGCCCCACGCCGCGATAAAAGAGGAAGTGCTCGGCTTGAATTCCCTCATGCCTGCCGCCCTTATCGTCATAAATCGGCGCTTTCACTTCGAGCAGCGGCGCATTGACTGCGCGCGGCGTGGTCCAGACTTTCTCGTCGGTGTCCACCGGCTTTTCGGTTGAACCGAGCCGAACGCCCTTCCAAGTAAGACCGCTGATCGTTTGGTTGGTGATCCCTCCTTGCGGAGCGAGCGGCGGATGAGGCGGATCCTCCCGCTCGGCATACGGATACGATTGGCTCAAGATTCCGCCATGAAAATCGACGTGAACATCCAGCGGCAATACGGAGGTTGGCGGTTGCCCCTTGGGCGGATAGATATAAAGGACGGGCGTTTCGAGCCGCATGGTCACTTGTGGATCGCCGCGGAACCAGCCTTGCGACATTCTTGCTCGATCGAAGTAGGGAGGCAGTCCAAAGCTTCTTTGCGACACGGAATATTGAGCGAAAACTGTGATACCGGCGTTCTCGTAAACAAATTGCGGCACCGGCTCATCATCGACGTTGACTCCTTGGATCGCCTTGCCGTACTCATCCTGAAGGCAGGTGAACGTGCCCCATTCATGGACGATGACCGGATTATAGGCCTGTAGCAGGGTGGCATTGAAGAGAAAAGCCAGGCAACAACCGAATAGAGGCGGACGTGTTTGCATATCTATCTGCCAAGCTGAACTGTCGACGGATTCATTTAAGCATTCTCTCCTGCTTTGGTACTTGCAATGGGAATCTGTGATAAGTTCGGGCTGCCCGTCCGACATCCACGATGGAAAGGAAACTTCTACGCCTTGTCTTGCTCCTCCTGCCACACGTTGCAAGTTGGCCGGATGACTTCGATAGCTGCATGAGAAGAGCGACGGCGGCGGGAGACGCTGGGAGAAGGGGGCGCCTCCCGCCGCCGTCGCCACCATGAACACTGTGACGCGAAGCGGGGCGGGGTGGCGTAGCCAGCCACGTCCGGCGAGAGCGTCAATGCGGGTATAAGCTAATGGGAGTGATGTTCTCATGAACGTAGATCGCACCGTATTTTTCCCAATTCTTATAAAAGGTACCTCCTGAATCTGCGCCCTTAATGGAAATGCAGTAGTGGTAAGGCATCTCGTTGCCCCACCAGTCTTTTTCTGGATGAATCTCAAGGGCCACATTGAGACTGGCCAGGGCATCGAGCGTTTTTTCATTCACCTGCGCGGTGGCATGGACTTTTTCAATTTCTTCCTTCACGCGCGTTTGGAGCGTTCCGACCATTTCCTGTTCCATGCTGAAGACGACATAGATGGCGACAGCGCTGATGAGCAGGGCGCAACTCAACGCCCAAACGACAGCATTTCCAATGGTTAGCCACTTCATGGCACCGGTGAGGATGGGGATTCGGTCGCCCAATCGTTCCTGCAAGAGATCACACTCGTCGTTGACCCGGGCTACGGGTTTAACTACTCCTTCGACCACGGAATCCTCGATCTTCTTCGTCAGGGCGGAGGAATCAATTTTATCGAAGGCCGTTTGCACGACTCCCTCCACTTTCGGGACAATGGCTTCCATGCGCCCGGCGGCGGCAGTCGATGAATCGGCACATCGGTTAGCTTGCACGAGCGTTTTATCCTGTGCCTTCACCTGAAGGCTAACGCTGGTTTCCAGCCGAAGCATGTTTTCGGTCAAAGGCTGGACCAGCTCGCGGTTGAATTGCCCTGGGAGCTTTTCCATGTAGCAGCGGTTGGCCTTTAGGAGCAAAAACACGTCGCCAAGAATCCCGGTGCCTTTGCCGGGCGGCTGGAAGGCTGGCGAGTCGGCGTCGGTGGCGCGGGTGGAGAGTGGCAGGGTAGTGGTCGTATCGGGTGACCAAGAGCGGACGCTCCCCTTGAAATCGGCAGGTTCATTCGACGTGGCCATTCCGCGTCCCATCGACGTGTGTCCCGGTGACAAAGTCCTGATCCGGGCCAATGCAAGGTCCCTCGGGCTGATCAACGGACAGGTGCTCACGGTCGGAAAAATCGAATCTGACGGCTCGCTCCATACGCGGGAGGGCATTTCAGTGCCCGCCGCATTCAAGCAATGGACCCACGGCTACGTCGTCACTTCGCATAAGGCGCAGGGCCGAACTTGCGAGCGCGTGGTGGTGGCCGCAGCGCGTCTGGATGCCAAGTCATCTTACGTTGCCTGCTCGCGGGGCCGGGAAATGTGTTCGGTGCACACCCCGGACAAGGCGGCGCTCATGGCGCATTTGCCGGAAGGTAATCGAAAAGCCGCCCTTGATGTCATGGTTGCCAATCCGCGGCAGGACTTGTCCGTGCATTTGCGCTTACCGGCATACCGTAAAATTATTGCTGACTTGAGGCGCACTTATGCCGCAGCGAATCGCCGCACGGAACACGCACGCCAGATGATCATGCGCCATAACGCGGAACGCGAGAGGATCGAAAAAGCAGAGCGCATCCCTACGCCCCGACAATCGGTTACTCCTGTCGAGCGGCCTCGCCTTGACTTTACCCCTATCCACTCCCAGCGAACGGGGATTGGAATCTAACCACAATCGCAAAGGAAATTATGCCACAACTTAAAGCAAGAGACGGCACGCCGAGACCAGAACCAACGTGTTATAAACTGGGAGGAAGCCAACTCGGAACGAGCTTCGATTTGCCGGACAGAACCCGGCTTTTTGCTCATTACTCATTTTTATCCCACGTCGAGATGCGCGGAGAAAATGAGATTGCCGTCCACTACACCTTCGGCGTAGTCCGAATAAGGGGACAACATCTGGAGGCAATTTACTCTCTGCTGAAACAACATAGTCTCGATCTTGCCTGTCTCAGCGATGCAGATGATCCTTGCCGCAACGAAATCGAGGTAACACAGATCCTGTTTGAAACTTCCAAGGAAGGAGAGGAATTTTAAGGTTGACAAATAGTTGATATATGGTTGTTTTATCTTACATGAAACATCTTGCTTCGATGCTCTGCTACGGCGAGCGCTTTCCCTCGTTCGAGGGCTTGCCCAAAACCAATCCTTTCCGCTTCTCCTGGAAGAAGACCCCGGCAGAGCTTATCCGGGCCATCAATCAGCAGCACCCGGCAGCCGTGACCATGAGCTTCCGGCGAGCCACACCCTATCTTGACATTGCATCCTCCATCCTCCGCAAGACGCAGGGCAATGTACCGCTTTTTCTAATTGTGGAAGATGCCGTGACAGATGCGCAAGGTTTTGCCCAACTTGTTGCTGATCCTCGCGTCGATTTCGCTTCAAGCAAGACTCGTCCGACGGAATTGGCGCAACGTCTTCGGGTCTTGTTGCGAGCGCATGAAGCCTCTGTCCGGGAAAGATTACCTGGCCAAAATGACGTGACTAAGAACTTGTACGATAGCGAGAGCCATCGTCTCAATGCCAAGAAAGTGGCGGACGTATTCGGATTAAATCTCCGGCAACTATCAGGCCTGCTGGAGACGTTGCCGGCGACAGTACATAAGACGCCCGATTCTGAGCGACTACAGGGCAAGCTCCGCCTTTTCGAGCGCATTGCCAAGGGCTTATCTCTGGTCGATAACGATGAGGATAGCTTTCGTCATTGGTTGAATGCGCCTAATACTGAGCTTGAGCAAAAAACGCCGCTAGAAATCATCCGGGAAGGACGTGGCGAAGTGGTGGCAAATCTGGTAGAGGACGCGCTTTTAGGGCAACCGTCGTGATCGGCTACAAGGAACTGATCGCCGTTCTGCCTAAACTCCCGGCTGAAGTGTACACCCGGACGCTTTTTCGTCGCGTGAACTTGGCGGCTCTACAATCGGTGGAACCGCATCAATTCCTTTACGCGCTCGGCGCGGGCAAGGAAGGCGCACGCTTCACTCCAAGGCGTGGCCCGGCGTCCCTCTACGTCGCGGAAGATGAATTGACCGCCGAGGCCGAATCAAAACAGGGTGGCTTTGAAAATTTCCGCAAAGTCGCATCGCCGCCTGCGGTGGTGTACAGCCTCAAGGTCTCGTTGAAAGCGGTTCTCGACCTTACGGACGCCAAGATCGTCAAAAAAATTGGTAGCTCCCAGGCAGAACTCGCCGCTCCATGGCGGCTTCATCGCAAGAAAGCGCCGACTCAAATCCTGGGATTGGCCGCATTCGAATCCGGCAAATTTGACGCACTCCGCTACCGCTCGGCCAAAAATCCCAAAGGGATCTGCTACGTCATCTTCACCCCGCGGCTTGATGGCGCATCCTTCGTCGAGCTTTATGATCCCAATGGAAATTTTTCTGAACGCATCCCCGCGATTGGATAATACGAGTGCCAGTAAGCGTCGGGAAGTAGCAATCGATTCTAAACCTCACGTCTCGGCGGTGTCCGGCATGATAGAAAAAATTGCTAAGTGATTTATGAAGTACAAAGCAACTATCTTTGTTTTAGTTTTTGGGTTCTTCGCAGCTATTTGGATTTTATGGCTTGGCTTGGTGCATAAGCACAATGACCCGCTAAACCTCCTCCATGCGCTCGGCAGCGGAAATGTTGAAGAGGTCAGGCAACTTCTTCAGCTAAATCCCAAGCTCGTGAACCAAAATACTTTATTCAATATTCCTCCGTTGTTTGAAGCGGTGGAAGAAGGCAAAGATGAAATAGCCGAGTTGTTGGTCGACAATCATGCCGAGATTAACGCTCATGCCCATTCAAGCTGGGGCAAGACAGCGCTTCATATGGCCGCACAAAAAAGCGATGTGAAGATGGTTGAATTCTTGTTGGAACATAAAGCGGACGTCAATGCGCGGGACGATAACGGCTTCACGCCGTTAATGGATGCGATCAGGAGCGCCGAGGTGATGAAGCTACTTTTGGCGCATGGCGCGGACATTAATGCTATTGGCCACAACGGAGCTAACACCGCCTTTTCCCAAGTCATTGAGAATCCCGTCGTCGCAGGTCCCGGAGTGCTCCAGTTGCTGCTCGACAACGGCGTTGACGTTACGGTAAGCGGACCTGGGTGCCTGGAGCAATTAGCGCTCAGTCGAGGCGATACCGAGACGATGAAATTGCTTGTGCCGTATTATGGGCATTTCAAAAATTCGGCGGCCCGATCACTTCTGGTAAAGGTTCTCGGCGAGGCGATGGATTATAATCGCCCAAAAATGGCGTCCGCCATGGTTACATCCTGCCTGGGTCTTGAGACCAAGCCGCTTCATCGGGCTGCTATCAGCGGCGATGAAGCCGCCGTTCTTTCCATCTTGGGCGCGCACCCGGATGCCGTTATCGAGCAGGACAATTTTGGCTGGACGCCTCTACACCTGGCGGCGATGGCGGATCAACCGGTCGCGGCCGAGGCGTTGTTGTCGAATCAGGCCAATCGCGATGCACAGGACGGGCTCGGCCACACCGCGTTGTGCTGGGCGGCATATCTCGGACACGACAAAGTGGTCGAGGTGCTCCTGCGGCACAAAGCAAACATGAATCTCGTCGGTGGTCAACTAAGCACCCCCGTGATTTCGGATTGGAACTCACCTCTCGATTTCGCCATTCAGCAAGGGTTTACCCCCATTGCGCTCAGGTTGATTGCCAATGGTGCCGAGATCAATTCGACGAACGGAATTGCGGCCACTCCGCTTCATTTCGCCGCAATCGCCGGGAATACCGAAATAATCACTGCGCTGCTGGCTCATGGCGCAAAGATCGATGCCCGAATAAGCAGTGAAAAGCAAACGCCCCTGGACTATGCCGTGGGAGGAGACTCCCCGGAATCAGTCCGTCTCCTGATCGCCAACGGAGCCAGTCTTCATACGGAAACCTATGCGGCCGATGGCGGGAATTTATTCCATCTCTGGGCAAGCAAATCATGGAACAGCAATGCAAACCCCGCCGTCGCCGACCAGCTCCTGGCCGCCGAGTGCGCCGTGAATGGCAAAGATAGTGACGGGAAATCGCCTTTACATGTTGCCGTTGTCTCACGGCTAGAGCAGGCGATTCAGTGGCTGCTGGATCATCAAGCCGAGATTAACTCAAAAGACCAGCATGGGCTGACGCCGCTTCATTATGCCGCCCAGCAATGTGACCCCAAAGCGGTTCAACTACTTTTAGATCACCATGCGGACGCGAACGCGATGGACGATAAGGGAAGCACACCTCTTGGGCTTCTCAGAGAAGCATACACTCGTCGAGTGGGCGGAGGGCCTTCTCCGCCCTCTGGATATCCAAACGTGGTGAAATTATTGCTGTCGCATGGCGCAAGGGAACCTTAGACGGCGACATCTCGCCCACGCATGGACAAACCATCGCCAAGAAGACCATCAGAAATACCAAAGCACTCTGCATACTGATCTGTCCGCAAAAGATGCGCGACCTAAGCGAGGATACCCGAGTCACCCAGCGCACATAATAATCGCGGTAATTAGGTTTCATTGGAAGAAACGTAAAACGTTATCTCGGATGTTGTGCTAACAGGCTGGCCAGTTACATGAAACTGGGCCTTGACGTGATAGGTTCCCGGACGGCTCAGGTCGAAGTAGTCCCGAAGGTCAGCTTTGAAAGCAGTGAGCTTCTGCAAGGGATAAAGCTTGGCGATGTTTGCGGGCGGCGGCACTACGGGAATACCCGGACGAAAAGTCAATTCATCGAACGTTCCAAAATCGAACTGCGGGTCAGAGAAGCGCTGGATTAACGGCGGGACTTTCGCGGAATAAGAAACCATCAGGGTAACGCCAGCGGGGAGCATTTTCGTGGCACCAGGCGGGAGAATGATCTCGCTGGGAACGGCCTGATCTTCCCCATTATGGTTGCAGACGTCGATGTTAACCGGCACAGGAGCGCCAGATGGGACAAAGCGGCGGCGCATGAATTCCATGTTGAACTGGCTGCGGTCGATGTCCTCTGGCCCGGAAAGCACAGCCTCGATTTGCTTCGTGACTGGCGCGCCGCCAACAAAGTTATCCGCAAATTCCATCTCGCGGGCCGGAATCTTCGTCGGTTCTCCATCGCGGAAGATGCCGAAGTACCGCTCCCACTTGCCGTTAACGAGAACCTCCTCGGCCTGCCAAGCCGGGCCGAGGGGATAGGAAGACATTTTCCAGACCCGTACTGTCCCTGACAAAGAGAATAGGGCGCGCCCGGCCTTCACTTCGTCGGGAGTGGCGGGGTGGTCCAGGGGCTTGATCTGCAACGTGGCCGCGCTCGGTTGAGCGGCGAAGTTTTGATCATCGTAGGGGTCGGAGGGCTGGCCGCGCAGCGCGTTCCCGTACTGGTTAAGCATCGCCTTGCAGGCTGCAACCGCCGAGTCGCGTTTGATCTCGGGCCAGTAGAGCTGGCAGGCGGGGAAGTTGGGAATCTGGGCTAGGTCCCAGGCATAATTATCGCAGAGGCGAAACGCAACCTGCGTGCCAGGCTTCGGTACGTCATTGGGAGCTGGACCGCCGCCGAAACTCGCGTGGGTGGCGGTAAACACGCAGTTGAATCCTCCGTCCCGCACCTCATAAGTCCCCGCGGGTGACTTGTCGCCGAGACCACGAAGCACCTCTTGGCGAAATGCGGGAACGCCAATAAGCGGCGTTGCCACGAGCGAGTTCGGAATGGGTACTAGCGGCGCGTCTTTCCCACTGAAGAGGGCTTCCACTGCCTGCTGAACGCCGGGATCGTCGGGATAATGCCAGAGGATACTGAAATCGACGCCCTGTCCCTGTTGGTAGCACTTCTTCAATTCTTCGGGACTGAGGTGCCGCACATAGGTAACGTAGTCGGCCAGCGCGGTCGGATCGCCCAATAAGAGGCGCTTTTCACACAACGAGACATGGACCTCAGCGCTGGGACTGCCGGTATCGCGAACGAACCGTGTGTCGAGCTCGTCGCCCAAGCGCTTCAGGTCGGCCACATGGGACTTGCCATCCCACGAGGCCAAGGCGAGCAGGATTTTGCTCAGCTGCGATACATCGAAATCGCCGTCAGCTTTGCGCTGCACGAGCTGCTCGAAACGTTTGATAAGAACGTCCGACACGGAAGGATTGGTCTTGGCGCGCACCGACTCGCCCTGCGCCTTGAACCCATCGTCGCGGGCAAGTGAGTATTCCCCCTGGGGCGGAGTTAAAACGTAGCGTGTGCGCGTGCCGTCCGCTGGCTGGACGATGTTGTCGATAGCGCGGAACCAATCCGTTGGGCTCGCAGTATCGTCCTGAAGCTTGATAAATGCTCCCTCGGCCACGCCCTGACCCTTCGCTTGTTTCCAAACGGCGGTGATCTTGGCGGCTAGAGCCTCGCGTTCGCCGAAACTCATATTGCGCGGATCCTTCTGCTGGCGGTAATCCCGGCTGTCGTTGTCGAAGAGCGGAAAAGAGACGTTAAGAATGCGGAAGAGCGCCTTGTAGGCTGCTTCGTAGACGGGAATGATCGGCCCTTCAAAGCCCATGCCCTGAGTGTAGCGGGCGCGAGTGAGGCGGTTGTCCTCGACGAGGCATTTGAGCAGCGGCTCGACGGCTGGATAGCCTTCCTTGACCAACGCTTGCACTGTCGGATCGTCTGCGATATTTGTCTCGCCCGGATTCATGAACTGCGTCGCGTAAGATTGCTCGAGATCATGAATCAGCGCGGCGATGCGTTCCGGGCCACTGGCGGGCTGGCCGGATTCAACCACGGGTACGTAAGGTTTTTCGGCAATTCGGTGTTCGAGGTCGGCCTCCAGTATTGGCAATTGCCAGAGATGGCTTCCATACATGGAAGCTGGCCAGGGGTCGGCGATACCCTTAGCGTTGGCGGCAGCCTGCACGTGCGCGATGACGGGCGAGAGTTGCCGAGAAATGGTCAGCGCATTGGCATCATCATGATTCAGGAAGGCTTGCACGGCACGATTGGAAGCTCGGTCCAGCCACACGCCCGCCATGTCAACGTAGGGGTCCGGCGGAGTGGGATAATGATCATGGTCGCCATAACCCGCGTCCCACATCTCTCCAGCCATCTTTCCTTGGCCCAAACGCAGAAGAAAGGCTACGTGGACGGGCAAGGCCCCAACGTCAACTCTAGCGCTGAGTTGGTCGCTCATCGGCCAACCAACGCCGTATCCGCGAAAACGACGCTGGTTCAGGGGGATGGCGGCAATATCTTTCGAAAGGTCGACAGCGGCGCCAACCGAGGCGACTGGATAAATCACGCCGTTCCAAGCAATGGCGTACTTCTGCATGCCAGTTCCCGGCAATACCCAGCCGTTGGTCTTGAACTTCCACGTCTTCGTTTCGGCGATTTCGATTTCGCGGTACTCGCAACCGCGAGGATCGGGCAGACCATCCTTAAAAAGCTCGGTGATGGCATCGACTACATCCGGCTGCAGAGTCGTCGCGGGAGGCGTCCATTCTTGATTCTGCTGGGGCGGAAGGGGCGCGAGTGCATCGTCCGTCTGCGCATGGGTGCTGGCAGGGCAAAACATCGCGGTCGCAGTCATGAGCGCGAAGCAGCATCTTGTCAGGCGAAGAAGGGATAGCATGGCTAGGGTTTGAATTGAAGTTTCAGCATGGAATCAATCGACGCTTGAACCTCGAGCAGGTGGCTGGTGACGAGGGTAAGCACTCGAATCTGGTCAAGCGGCAGATCGGTTCGGGGCTGCTGGCCATTGCGCACGGGCTCTTTCAAGATTTCTGTGGCCACGGCCTTGAGATCCGAATAATCCGGGAACGCGGTGAAGACCGGAGAGTTGAGTCCTTGGTTGAGAAGAAAAAGCCACCCATCCCCATTCGCGATGGAGGGAGCGGTAACCAAGTCAGAAGGAAGCGGGGGCCGCAAGGGCTTCTCATCATGCAGGCGTTCAATCTCGCTTCGGAAACGGACCCGTGTACTGGCGTCGGTGATCGATTCGAGGGTAGTTTTCGCGCCCGCGGCATCGCCGGCGGCAGCTTGGTCCACGGCAATATAGCCGAGCGAAACATTGTCTGTGGTCAAGTCCCTGGCGCGAACGAGTGATTTTTGGGCGCCACTGGCATCGCCCGCCAGCAACTGCACGTCGGCAATGTCCTGAAGCAGGGACGGCTCCTCGCGAAAAGGGTCGTTGCGCAAAAGGTCCGCCGTTTGCAACGCGGCGGTGATCGACACGCGCGCGCCGTCTCTGTCACCCGCCTTGATCTGTCCTTTGGCCATGGCGACCTGGACGCCGCCGACATTGTCCCAGATATTATTGGTGTCGCCCGGGCTCGTCAGGTTGCCGTTGAGTTTGAGCGCCGTGGCCAAGCTCTCCTGCGCTCCTTTCCAATCGCCAGACCGCACTTGGCCGCGCGCAAAACCGATCCAAGTAGAGGCGACATAGTATTGCGCTTCCAGTGCGGTGTTGAAGTTCGGCACTTGCTTCCAGGCCTGTTCCGCCTCAGCGACGCTAGCCCGCGCGCCTTTCATGTCGCCGCGGTCAACTTGCTGGTGGATCAATTGGCAGTAGGCGCTGGCCAGGTTGGTCAGCGCATCGCTTTTCGTGTTCGGGTCGTCGATGAGATCGATTACTTTCTTTGCCGCTGCGAAATCGCCGAGCCCGGCCCAGCGCCCAACCATATCGCGCATTTCATAATTGCGCGCGTCGCTCCACGGGGACTGCACTATGGCCTCCTGCAACGCCGTAAGTAGGCGCGCAACTTGATCGTGCGTGGCGGCGTCAAGCGCATCGATCTTTGCTTTGATTTCAGCCGCATCGGGTGCCTTCGGCTCGTCCGCGAGATAAGCAGCGTACCAGCAGAGTACGCGTCGGTCTCTTCCAGGGATTTTCGCCTCGGCGCGCGCGATCTCTGCGTAAGCCGGTGGACCCTCCTGCTTGCGAACTTGGGCGAAGGCGAGGTCGGCCGATTGTTCATCGCGCGCTTGGACCTCTTCCAGTCCCCGCTGTATGGTGCCGGACACATCCGATTCCCCCACCGCGCTCTGCGCTCGCAACGCCCCAGTGCAAATCCCAACTGCCAGCGTCAGCGACACAGCCGTACGCCGCACGCTCCTCATTGCGCGTGCCATTTCACATGAGTGGCATTTTATATCAAATTCATGTCCATTCCTACATGGTGAGATCCAGGATGATTTCATGGTTAGCCTCCAGAAAGGGTGAAAATGGCCTTATTTGATTTGCCGGTTGTCCAACCGGGATCATGGAAGCTGGCCTGGATACAATAGGTGCCAGGACGACTGACATCGAAATAGTCTCGTAGATCAATAGTCATAATCGCGCGTTCTTCCGTGGGAGCCAGGGTTAGTCCCTCGGGCTGAGGTTCGGCGGCAATCACTCCATTCTTTAGCGGAACGGATTGCCATTCCGAATCGGGAATCGAATAAGCGTTCGTGAAGGTCTTGTTGGAGTAACCGAGTATCAATTCTACGGCATGAGGGAGCTTCTTTGTATCTCCCGAAGACTGGAGAACCGTCCCCGGCACAATCTGATCAAGACCGCTTCGATTGCGAATTTTGAGAACGACCGGAAGCGCATCGCTCATCCCAAGCTTAGATATAGTGACGCGTCCGCCTAGCTGAGACTGGCCCGGTTCTAGAATCTCGCAGTCAAAACCGTTGGATAAGGAGGCCATTCTCCCTTGGGAAGGAAACTCAATTTCCGAGCCCGGCACCTTCGCGATATGATGAAGTCCGACGAATCCGAAAAAACGCTCCCATTTGCCATTAACAAGGACTTCTTCCGCTTGGAAAATTCTGCCTTCGGTATTGTAAACAACGACCTTTTTACCATCGAACTGGACTCCCTGCTCTGGTTCGTCCTTGAGCGTCGTCCATGAAGCTTTCATTGGGAAAGTCGGCATTTGCCAAAGCCGACTCTGCCCACTAAGTGAAAAGATCGCGCGATTTTCATCGACGTCATCCTGCGTCGCAGGATGGTCCAGTTTGGGAAAATGAATCCGCGCCTTGTTAAAAATATCGTGGTCATCGGAATCCTGCGGTTGATGCTGATAAAGGTTCCCATAGCGTTGAAGAAATTGAGCAAGGATGGGAATTGTTCCATCCCTCTTTTCCAACGGCCAGTAGAGTTGGTATTTGGGTGCGCCTTCCAATTGGGAGATTTCAAACGCATATAAGTCGCAGGCACGAAATGGCATGATCGTCCCGGCTGCCGGAGCGGACGAGTCCAGAAAGCACGAACCGCCGCTCGTGCCCCAGCCTCCATCGCCATTCACATTGATGTAACTGTTGGCATCCAGGGCCACCGATCCTGCCAGCGATTTGTTAGTCAAACCGCGCAAGAGTTCTGTGCGAAAAGCAGCCATTCCGACCAGTGGGGAATTCATGAGACCGAGCGCGAAGCTGTTCTTCTTGATCAGTAACGGCACCCAGGGTGAATCCTTGCTGACGAAAAGTTTTTCAGCCGTTTGGCAAATCGCCAAATCATTCGGATGCTGCCACATGATATCGAAAATCATCGATGTGGCGGAATCAAGGTTGTCGCGAGGAACTGTGGGCAACCAGGCGGCATATTCAGGCAGCGCGACCGGATCGCCCGCTGCGACCCAAGCCTTGTAGACCGAAACGATAGGCGAAATTTCGCTCTCAAGTCCCTCATTCGGGTAACCGATACGTTTCTTCAAAGTTTCCGTCATCTCCCGGAGAGCGTCGTAATGGGCTCGCCCATCCCATTTCGCGAGAATAAGGGCCAACTGCGTTTTCGCTCGGAGGTTGCTGTCATAAACTTGATTCATTGATACGCTCAGGTCCTGCATCCGATGGAGGAGCAGATCCGAAACGCTGGGATTCGTCTTCGCGCGAAGCGTTTCTCCGCGCATGGAAGGAATCACGCCGGGTTGGCGTGGCGAAAACGAGCTCCACGCGCCGAACATGCTGGATCGCTCTACTTCGACATCGGAGTCCTGAACAATATTCCCCGCAGCTTCAAGCCATTGGCCTGGCGCGGCTTTGTCATCACTTAATGTTTGATACCATCGGTCCTGGAGAGTGTGGCCCTTGTATTTTTGCCAGTAGGCCCGGATTGCCGCCGCGACTTGCTTCCGACCTTCTAAACCGTGAGCGGTAAGGCTGTCGCCAGTCGATCCGCTGCTGAAAAAATCTGTTTGGAGAATCCCCACCAGCGCGGCGTAAGCTGCCTCGTGCACGCCGAGAATTGTTCGATTGGGAGCGAAGTCACGCCAGAACCGCACTGATCGGGTCAGCCGCGTATCGTTCTCCAGGCAATTGAGAAGCGGCTCAACGGCATCGTCGCCCCCTTGGATCAAAGCTTGGACAGTAGGGTCTTCCGCCAAATTAACGCCGCCAGGCTGGCTTTGTTGAGTCTCGGAAACGAGTTCAAGATCGCGGATCAACGCAGTAATGCGCTCTATGCCCCGTGGCGGATTCGACATTTGTAAAACAGGAGTATAGGCGGGCTCTTGAATTCGCCTTTCCTCATCGGCAATCAGGTCTGGCAAGACATCGAGGTAATTGAGTTTGGGCTCAGTTTGCTTATCGAGGTTATTTTCGGAATCGTCAGCAACCCCCGACGCTACCAATTTTGCGTGCGCCTGCAAAATGGGCTCGAGGGCCTGCGCACTTGCCAAAGCCAGATGGTCGTCGCCACGCATGTGCGCCCCGACAGCGCGATCAAAGAGCGTCCAAGCCCAATCTCCTGCCAATTGAATGTGGGGATTCCTTGCCCAGGCTTGCAGCGTTGCCCCGGACCACTGAGACCAAACTTTCTCCGCCAATTCTGTTTCACCCAGTCGCAAGAGCAAAGCCGCCTTGATCGGTCGCATACTGTCGGTTGCGATGCTTGTTGCTTCCGGCACGACATTCATGTTCCAGCGCAAGGGCCAATTGGTTCGGTGATACGCCGTTCCCTGACGCTTGGCTTCATCCTCACGCTGTTTTTCAGATTGATCAAAGTCGGCTCGTGCCTCGTCAATTTGGGACTGATCCTTCTTGAGCATAGCCAATACATCTGCGTGCAAATCTGCACCCTTGCCGACCGAAACAAGGGGATACACAATTCCGCTCCAACAAACGGCAAAACTCTGCTTGTCCTGGGACGGCAAGACCCACCCGTGGGTTTTCATCACTCCTGAACCACCCCAGCAGCTTCCCTCGACTATCTCGACTTCCCGGTATTCACAACCACGCGGATCAGCCACACCATCGCGGAATAAATCGGTGATGGCGCCAACCACCGCCGGAGGCAGCTTGGTTGGTGGCGGCGTCCACGGCTGTAACTGCTCAGGTGGGACAGGAATGGCTTGCGCAAAGCAGAAACCATTGGGAAAGAATATTCCGAGGGCCAAGGCCATAACTACAAGCAGCCGGATGAGGGCGTATGGTTTAATGGGCCGATGATTTGTGTTAATGCTTCTCATAATCAGCCCGTCCGGCGTTCTCCCACCATTCGAGGTAGGCGTTGCGATTGTCGCTGAGGTCTTTGCCCGTAAGGTCCTTTAGGGTCTGCATGACGTTACCTTCATCTCCTCGCACTTTCGGATTGCGCAGCAAATCGATCATGACCGGAACTCCTTCCATCTCTTTGAATTTACCGAGACCTTCCGCCGCCCAAATTTTGATGAAGGGATCAGGATCAGAATCGTGCAGCAGCTTGAGAAGAACGGGAATTGCTTGCTTGTCGCCACAGGCTCCGAGCGCCGCACCCAAATAACGACGTACGAGAGGATCTGGGTCGTTGCCCATGGTTAATAAAATCGGAACAGAACTGCCGTACCACTTGTTTGAGCAGATCAACACGGTGTTGGCGCGCAGCTCGTTATCCTTATCCCGCAGTGCCGGAGCCACGAGCGGCTCCACCCCCGGCACGCTCCATTGGCTTAAGGTGCGTAGTGCAGGCTCGCGAGCCCAAGGAGCAAGCGTAGGCGCGTGCTCAACGAGAACAGAACTCGCTTGGTCGTTTCCGTAATAGGAAAGCCATTCGACGGCCTGTAGCTGAACTTCTGGATTGCCATCCAGAAGTCTGACGATTTCAGGAAATGCGGCAGGTGTTCGAGCTTGCGCCAAGGTTTTGAGCTGGTCGGAGACCGAATTGGATGTTTGCCCATTCTTGAGCAGCATCGAAACTAGGCTTGCAATATAATTCGACTGAGCAGAGGGATTATCTTCAAGGGCCATATCAAGAGATGTTTCGATGGGAACGGCGGCGAGACTACTCTCGGGTTTCATGTAAAAGTCGGAGCCTCGCTGGTCGGAGCGAATCACATTGAGGATGCGCTTGAAAGTAACCCGATATTTACCCGGCTTAGAGAAGGCGCACCACTGGTTGACCAGCAGGTTTTCTGTATAACTGTTTCCGGGCTCGATTCTGGCGGCGCTTCCGAGTCCGCCGCCCATGCCGGTGCGCGGGACTGGATCGGGGACCTCCTTGCCTTGCTCATCGACGGCGCGAATGAAGTAACGATCATGCCGTCCGGTGCCACCGTAATCGCCTCCGGTCGGGAAATCAACGGAGGTATCGCCATTGTTCGTGACCGTGAAGATTGCTTCTATCGGCTCGCCCACAAAATAGTTCTGCTTCGGTAGTGAAAATCCTCCTTTCAGCTTGATACCATCTACGCTCGGAGCATCCACTTTTAAGTCTGTCACTCCTGAATCTGCCTGACCTAGCCAAACCCTTTTTCCTGCGACCCGCTTCATTTCGTTTTCGAAGCGAAACCGAATGTGGAATATAAAACCCGGAAGCAAAAACCATCTTTGGACGGTAGTTTTATTCCCCGCTTGGAGGCGGTCCCCAAAATAGTAGTGCTTCTCCAGTGAGATCGAGTCCCATGTCACCGACTGGCTTGGATCGAGGGTAACGACGGTCTCTGGAGACTTATCCGTGGGCACGCCCGAGTCACTCATGCTCCAATCGGATTCCGGTTGATCCGAAGGTGGTGCGATGCGGCTTTTTTCGACCACAGGCGTGAGCGGGGATTCATGGTAATCATCGGATTGAGCATTGCCTTTCAGTACGAACGTCTCGGGCCTCGGCAGGAAAATTGGCTGCTGGGAAATATTTTGCGCGATGACCTTGAACTTCAGATTTTGATCCGATGTCACAGAGGTCGTAATCTTTCCAGCTCCGATTCGTAACCCGTTAACTGGTTGGCCCCAACTAATTTGGTCATCTGCGCGAGCCGGCAAGGAAAGCAGGACTGCATAGGCGAGGATAAGCAATCGTATCATAGGGACGAATCTAAAAGCCCTTTATAGAGGGCTGTTTGAATTCTGCCTATTGCGTTCTACATACCAAGTCGCGTCATTTGGATGAGCGTTAATGTCTCTGCCTCCTGCCCATATCCGATCTTGCGGATCGAGAATCGCAGGCTCGAGGCCACTGCAAAATGGATAAGTTGCCAGCGGATTTAATCCGAGGTCGAGCTGCTTTTCTCCGTTGCCTTCCGTGCGGTAGAAATGAAATCCGCGAAAGATCGTCTTCGACGTTTTCCAAGGCCTGACTTTCGACGTATCCGGGCCGAGCACTGGCCCGTCTTGTTCAAGCGGAAGAAGTGGAATTACGGATTCCTTTTCCTGGGTCATCGCTGACGGACTCCATTTGCCATTGGCGTACTTGAAATCGCTTTCCAAAACACGAGTGTGCAGAAATCCGTCCTTATCAAACCACAGATCACTGTTTCGAAAAGGATTGTAGCCGTGACCTGTAGTTGGACGATTTGCCGGTTCGGAAGGATCAATATCTGATGCCTGAAAACGCGTTTCCTTTCCATGATCCATCACGGTGATCGCGTCTGCCTGTCCGTTCCATCCGCCATAGGCGATGAGGCCAGAAGGTGTCTTGGTGGCGAACGCCAAGATGCGTCCAGGCGCAAACTTTGGTGCCTCCGCACTCAGCGCCGATGCCAAGTCAGTATAATGGACAAAATCGCCATGTTCTAAGATGTCTATCTCACCGGATGTGTCACAATACCTCGTCAACCAAGGTCTCCCTTGGGTGTCGAAGTTGATGGTAGTGAAAAGCTCGGGATGCCGTGTGGCGGGCCCAATCGGGAACTGTTCGGTTCCTCGCGCAGTCAACTCCAGCAGCACACTTGGATTCCGCCGAAGTACCCACAGATTTCCTTGTGAATCAAGTGCGGGATCGAACTGCACATGGGTTATCGGTTCCCACTCCTTGTCCACGGAAAGCGGTGGCGTAGCTGCATCCGTAGGCCCAGTCCAAGCGAGCCCATCCGCCCCCATGGAAACGATCGTGTACCCGCCGAAATCGATCCGGGTTCGGGCCCGCATCCAGCCCACATCTTTTTGGATCAGGTACCCGGCACTTGCGTCCGACGGCACGGCGGAATCCGCGGCCTCCGTCGACACCTCCGCCTGCACCAGACCCGTCGTCTCTGCTCCGGGATCATGCGCGAAGTTGCCGCTACGATAAGTCAGCGTGCCCAGCAGATGCGAAATCTCGTTATCGCGCGGCGGCTCCCAGTCTGCAAACAACACCGGATCGCCCGCTGGATTCGACGCCAGGCGAATCGGCGCATAGTGCAACTTCGTGTCGTCATCATAGCTGTAGCTATTCCACTTTCCGTGGTCGAGGCAGGCTACACTCCCCGCCGGCCCCAGCGCCCAGAGCCGATTCTGTTTGTCGAAGACCAGCCGGTCGCACGGATCGATCGGTGTTCGCTTCGGCCTGCTCCAGCCGCGCGAATCTAGTGCCGTTATCCACCGCTCCGTCCAATTCGTCATCGTCACATCCTTTCGTTGCGCCAAGCAAAACAGGCGCCCATTCTTCGGATCGCAGCCCAGCGAACTCGGCATCAGTTCGGTCGGAAGATGAAGATCGAAAAAATGACCCATCTTGAACTCCGCCAACAGATACGAGCCCGGCAGCAACACCGCGACGCGATCCTTGTTCGGCCCGAACGTCACTGCCACCGGCGGCCCCTGCGTATTGGCGAAGGGCCTTATCCCCAGGTCGTGCAGGTAATGCCATTGGCCCAGGGTCTCCTGCCGAACCGGAATTTCCTGACTCTGCGAAAGCGAAATGCCGACAATAAAAGCTGCGAGCAAAGCAGAAAGTTTCTTCATACTACTGGTGTAATCGCTTATGGCTGAGAGCTTCTTACTTCATCCCAAACTCCTATAATCCGGGACATTGGTTTTCATAGCTTGAACTGCTTTTTTAGCATGCCGTCGATTTCTCTTTGAAGGTCGATCATTTCGCGGGCGACTCGTTGAAGATCACTGAATGTTTGTTCCGGTGTGATGTCTCTTTTTAGCAGCGCGCTCATGTAGTTTGCATGGTCGGAAAAGAGCGGGTCATTTAGGCGGGGCACTCTTTCGGTTTCCATGCCCATGCCCTCGAGCTTCCATAACCATGGGTAGACGGGATTGGGAGGTGTCCGGTCAAGCGGGACGGTGGAAGTTTTTTTTATCTCGGTGATCCGCTCCAGCATCGTTGATTTGGCGCTCGCATCCTGGAGATAATCGGCTGTTGCTGTCGCGGCCTCAATATCCCCCATACTTGCCTGCGCCAAGCCGAGGGAGAAATAGGCATTGGGCTCCTTGGAACCCTCGCGTCTGAGCTCGGAAACGGCGGCAGCCAAGGTTCGCCGCGCGCCGGTCACGTCGCCCGCTTCGACCTGCGCCTTGGCCAACGCGAGCCGCTTATCCAATTTTGTATCCGGCTGGGGAATGAGATCGGATGTTTTGCCCGCCGTCGCAAAGGTTTCCTGAGCGCCCTTCAAGTCTCCCGCTTTTACCTGCGCCTCGGAAATGGCGAGTAGCGCGTCGAATTTGTGATCTGCGCGGGCATCTTCGCCCTTGATGAGTTCGACCGATTTCTTCGCTCCTTCGATGTCTCCGGCGGCGGCCTGGGCCTCGGCAATAGAACGATAGGCTTGAGATATGGAATAACTGTGCGTGAACTGATCAGCCAAGATTTTTGCTGCGGAAATTGTTTTTTGAGCGCCAACCCCATCACCAGTTTTTATCTGCTCTTGTGCCATATGGGTTTCTAGGAGAACAAGGTCAAGGTGGGGTTGGTACCCCACATAAGGATCATCATTAACCGGGCCAGCCGTTTTCTCCTGTTTTGCGATGGTTTCCCATACGCCAACAAATTCTCCGGCATCGACTCTCGCCCAAGAGACACGATTGTATGCTTCACAGCGTTTGGGGCCGTACTCGATGGTGTCGGCGATTTCTTCTGCTTTGTCGAAGTCCCCGAATTGGTCCCAAAGCACCACCACATCGTCCAGAGAGCCCTCAACGTTATGACGCGCCCTCTCATGCGCCGCGACCTGCCGCCCTGTGTCCTCGGTCAATTGAATAAGCTTCTTGACCTCGCCGCGACTGGTTCTGTCGAGAGAAACAATCTCGGATTTCACCTCAGCGGCGTCGGTCGCTTGGGGAATGGCTGAGAGATAAGCGCCGAACCAACAGATCGCACGCAGTTCCCGTCCGGGCATTTTTGATTCGGTTTCACCGAGCTTCTGGTAAATCTCCGGAGTGGGAAAGAGGCCGTTAGCCTGGGCCTCCCTGATAGAGTCCTGAAAATCGAGAACGGCCTGCGAATAATCGCTCTTCTCCTTTGCTACGACTCCCTTGTGAAACGCATCCTGCGCCTGCGGCGGAAGATCGGCGCGCGCTATGCCCGACGCGGAGAAAAGAAAAACGCCCGTCACAAATAGTGGGAGCAAGGTTGTGCAGGCAATAAGCGGAAATCGTCTCATGGGAGTGGTCCTAACATAAGCGACCATTGCACGCGTTACCCAAATAGACGCAGCAAGATGCCAATCCGCGTGAAATATTTGTGAAATTCGAAGAGGACTACGGTGAGGGTTCATAAACCTCAAAACTCCATGGGCATGCGCCGGAAAGCCGTGAAACTTTAGTCCATCATCTCGGCACGCCTCCCAAATGCGATTCCAAATGATCGGGCGCTAGTCACTCCAATAGGCCCGAAGCGCACCCTCCCTATTGTTGATGATTTACCAAAGCGTTTACCGCTGCTTTGATAGCTGGTGCCAGGGAGGGCCACGCCGCGACAATCTTGGCCAAATCGGGATCGAAATGGTTTTGTGAGTCTCCTTGTGAGTCCGGGCTTGCAAGTGGCTGTTGTTCCAAGCTTGAATCCAAGGTTCGAATCCTGTTCTGCCCAGTCCCCCTCCGACAGAGTTAAAATGAGAGGTAAGGCGCTTGAGGTCGACTGCCAACGCTTTTTACCAAAAGGGGAACAAAACGGCATAAAAAGGTGCTTTCACTGGCAGTTGTTTGGCAGTCGATGGCAGTCACAATGCGGTTTGGTGCGGGTAAAACAAATTATCTTCCGGTCTCGGAAAGTGGCAGCCGATGGCAGTCGCCTTGCGTTGAGCGATTGCGTAGGACAGACACAACAGGAACCACCGGTGCCGTTTTCTCGATGGGGTAATCACCCCATTGCTTACCGTCGACGACAGGATAACTCTTCCACCATGCTTTACACCGTCGTGGTTGTGCTGGTCATTCTTTGGTTGCTCGGTTTCATCGGCCATATCGGCGGAGGCCTGATTCACCTGCTCCTGGTCATCGCCGTCATCTAGCTGCTCTTTAATTTCATCTCGGGACGGCGGTAGGCTGGCGCGCGAATGGCATCGGCGCTTTGCCGGCCTCAGAACCGGCGCTGCCACCGATTGTGCAGCCGCACGATGATCGTCTGGCATCAGCCGGCACGATGGCAAGCGTAGCTCATGGCGTGAGCTTGGCGGCCGTACCAGAGGCCATTATCCGATAGGGGGTGGCCTCGGAGGATCCACCGGCCCGGACGCTCGAGGGTAAGGTCAAATTCAGTCGTCGAATCATTGTTCTTTGCATCGCGTTCGCCGTCGCGTGTGTATAGTGTCACCGCAATATTATGTCATTTGCGCAGCGCTTGATTATGGTGGGTATCCGCTCGAGGGCCCGGCGAAGCAAAGAGGAGTCTGCTCGATGAGAGCGATAAGCCCCCTGCGGTATCCCGGCGGAAAATCAATCCTGGCTGACTTCCTGACAAACGTTGTAGATCTCAACGACCTTCGAGGGTGTACCTACTACGAACCTTATGCGGGCGGTGCCGGCGCGGCTCTGAAGCTCTTGAAAGACGAAGTTGTATCAGAGATTTACATCAACGATGCCGATCCTCGGATTTATGCCTTTTGGTATTCAGTTCTCAACGACAGCGACAACTTCACGAACGAAATACGCTCAGTTCCGTTGACGATGGATGAGTGGCGCCAACAGCAGGAAATTTGCGCCAATCCGACGAAGAGTGGGACCTTCGAACTCGGGTTTGCTGCCTTCTACATGAATCGATGCAACCGTTCGGGTGTATTGTCCGGTGCCGGTCCCATCGGTGGGCATGAGCAAAAAGGAAAGTGGAGGATGGATGTGCGCTTCAACCGCACGCCGCTGATCGAACGGATATTGAGCATCTCGCGCTTGAAGGAACGGATTCACCTTTTCTCCCTGGATGCGCTCGGGTTTCTGAAAAAGTGTTTACCTGCATCGAGAGGGCGAACACGTGTTTTCGTTTACTTGGACCCGCCATATGTAAATAAGGGCCAACGCCTCTATCTGAATGCCTACGACGAAAGGGATCACGCAAAACTCGCGCGATATATTCGCGGTCAAACTACCCTTCCTTGGATCATGTCCTATGATGACACCGCACTGGTCCGGAAATTGTATTTCGATCTGCAACTCGCGAATCTGTCGATCCCGTACTCTCTTCAAGAGAAGAGGTCAGCAAATGAGTTGATCATCGCTCCGAAGCACGTCACCATGCCTCGCAGTTGCCAGATAAGCGGCAAAAGCGTCCTGGTCAGAACGATTCGTGTAGGAGGAAAAAAGCATGAGTAACAGCGGAGACGTGACGACGTTGAAAGTGAAGGATCTTAGCTTTGATCACGAAAACCCTCGTCTTGCCGAGTACGGAATAACGACACGAACGCCCGAAGACGAAATCTTGAAAATCCTGTGGGAAACCATGGACGTCCAAGAATTGGTTCAATCAATTGCGGCAAGCGGATTTTTTCCGCAGGAAGCTCTGATTGTCGTCAAAGAAAAGGGAAAAAATATTGTTATCGAGGGCAACCGCCGACTAGCGGCTGTCAAGGTAATGCTCCATGACCGTTTACCCAAAGGTGTCGATTGGACCGTTCCGCCCATCAAACCTGCTGCACTCGAAGCTCTGAGGACGCTCCCCGTTGTTATCTCCACTCGCGAAGACCAGTGGCGTTATCTGGGTTTTAAGCACGTCAATGGTCCTGCCAAATGGAGTAGCTACGCCAAGGCAAAATACATTGCTGAAGTCCATCGGGATTACAAGGTGCCGTTAGCCGAAATCGCTCATCAAATTGGCGACCGGCATAATACGGTCCAGCGACTCTTCCGCGGCTTAATGGTTCTTGAGCAAGCTGAGAGGGCGGGCGTTTTTGATCGTGAAGACCGGTTCCGGCCAAGGCTTGCGTTCTCCCATCTTTATACCGGTTTAGACTACGAGAATATTTCGTCGTTCCTGCACATTACTCCTCAAGAAGCTGAAACGACAAAACCTGTTCCTAGTAATCGTATTAAAGAACTCGGAGAGCTATTGGTTTGGCTTTACGGCAGCAGGAAGAGTAATCGACCACCTGCAGTCGAATCTCAAAATCCCGATTTGCGTCAGCTCAATGCGGTGATGGCCAACCGCCAGTCAATCGCGGCATTACGATCAGGGGTCGAACTATCGAAAGCGTTCGAGATAAGTCGTCCGCCCGACGTTGTCTTCGAAGAATCGCTTCTTGCTGCGAAGAGAGAGCTCACAACTGCTCAGGCGCACGTGACGACGGGATACGACAAATCTGATGCGCTTCTGCGCATCGCCGGAACAGTCGCGAATATAGCGGATGCCATCTACAATCAGATGGAAGCAAAGAAAAGCCCAGGCACAAAGAAGCCTCGCCTTTCTGAAAGTTGAATGTTCAAGCTTCCTGATCCTCCCTCTCCTCAAGCGGAGCCCCACGAGTTGGCGGATTTCGCTGAGTTATTGGCGTGGGAAGATGGTGCCGTATCGGAACGTAATATTCTCGCGGCTCTCGGGCGCGAAGAGGAGCACGACAATAACACTGGGATTGAAGACAATGACGATCGAAATGCAGAGAAACTTGACGACGTGATGAATGAGCTAAGTCGTCGGTCCTCTTACTGCGGGAAAGGTTACCCCTTTGAGACTGCGCGAGAGGGGACTGTTTTAAGATTCCTCGAAAATGACAATGACGAACGGGCGCACGTGTACCGGTACCTTCTCCTAAGTACAAGATTGAACATGACGGAGAATCGGGTTCATGCGCAGATAGACGGTGCTCTGCTGCTCGAGGAGGTCGTCGGTCATGTTATGAGGTGTTATCTCGGATTTGATCGTGCTCGCTCGTTTGTATTTGGCACTTCTACTGGGAGCAAATTCAACGATAAAATCGACGAGCTGTGCCGTCAAATTGGCGAGGGAGGCAAATTCAAAAACACGGGTGGTGGTCCGGTAAATGCGAACGATGACAAACTCGACGTTGTATCTTGGGTTCCGTTTTCAGATGGGCATTGCAGCCAATTGGCAATCTTCAGCCAATGTAAGACCGGGTCTTCATGGGGTAATTTGGTCTCTCAACTCCAACCCGAGATTTTCATCAAAAATTGGATGCTCGACGGATTCGCAGTTCCGCCTGTGAGGGGGTTTTGTATCTCTGAAGCGGCGGATCGACCGCGCTGGTATCATCAATCCTCTTATGCAGGTCTTCTTTTGGATCGTTGTCGACTCGTTGATTTCAGCACCAACTTGGATCCGAAGCTCCTTCGAAAAATCAAGGATTGGAACGCGGCCGCTCGCAAGACGGTGCTAGTCCCTCGGGGTAAGAAAACGCCCAAAGGACGTTCTCAAAAAATATCGAAGCGAAAGGCCAACCTCTCAAAAGTAAAGGTACAGGAATTCCGCAATTAGGCGCCCACCTGAATAGCGACCCTGTCTCAGAATGATTCTTAGGATCGTCTCGGAATTGGTCTGACAGCCATCTCATTTTCACTCCGAAACGACAGAAGGAGCCAGGCTCTTGCAGGAATGAAACCGGATGCCTTTTTTCGGCCCGACCTTTGATGACGTTGTCTGTTGCTCACAGCGCGCGATGCGCTAAAATCCCTTTAAGCATTGCGCGCATGAGGGCAATAGGATTGTGCTCGACGCGCCAAACGGGAAAAAATGTGGTAACACCTGACCAACAGCTCCAGGAAGCAGTGAGTGAGTTAAGGGCCCTTCGGGCGGCTGCGGTCGAGCACGCCATTGTCGCGATCACCGACTCTTCGGGTAAAATCATCTTCGTTAACGATAAGTTCTGCGCCATCTCGAAGTATTCCCGCCAGGAACTGCTGGGCCGCGATCATGAGATCGTCAATTCAAGACATCACACCAAGGAGTTTATCCATCAGCTATGG
This sequence comes from uncultured Verrucomicrobiae bacterium, assembly GCA_963812985.1. Lineage (GTDB taxonomy): Bacteria > Verrucomicrobiota > Verrucomicrobiia > Methylacidiphilales > UBA1321 > JABDGH01. The sequence goes on along the minus strand of CAWEXI010000002.1, from coordinate 199,332 downwards.
TCCGCGATTGCCGCCGGTAAGGTGTGGAAGGGCGACCTGAGAAGCCGGGCCAAGGACGGTTCTTTCTACTGGCTTCAAACGACCATTTCTCCGCAGCTCAACGGAGAGGGAACGCCTTCGCGATATATTGCCTTCAGCACCGATATCACGGAATACGCCGCACTACGGAAAACCAGCGCCGCGTTCGAAACGGTGATGACCACTGCGACCGACCGTATTTTCTTCAAGGATCGCAATTCCCGATTCGTTCGGGCCAGCCAGGCCATCCTGCAACATTTTGGCTTGGCCCATTTCGACCAACTCAAGGGCAAAACCGACCTTGATTTTTTCAGCCCGGAGCACGCCCTCGTCGCGGCCCAGGATGAAGAGGCCATTATTCGCAGCGGTGAACCGATCCTCAACAAGGAAGAAAAGGAAATTCTCTCGGATGGCCAGGTCACGTGGTGCTCTACCTCGAAATTGCCCTGGCATGACCAGCAGGGGAATGTGATCGGCATCATGGGCGTGTCGAGGGACATCACCGACTTGAAGCAGGCCCAAAAAGAGGCGGCCCAATGGCAGGCCCGGTTCAAGGCCCTTCTGGACACTTTGCCCGTGGGCATCTCGTGGGCTCAAATTGCCGAGGACGGACGAATAACGCTGCAACTGATTAACGACGAGCATCTGCGCATCTGTGGCCTCACGCTCGAAGAGGCCAAGGAATGGACTATTTTCCGTCGCATTACTCATCCGGACGACCTCGAACGACAGGATGCGTTCAGCTTGGAAGTTGCCGAGGGAAAGATCGACCGCTATTCCATGGAAAAACGCTACCTCAGGGCCGACGGCCAGACCATCTGGGTCCTTTTTTCATACCGGTCTCAAAATTGCGGCGACGGAACCTTCGAGGATTTATTCTACGTGATCGACATCACGGAGCGTAAAATCATGGAGGAAAAACTGCGCATGTCGGAGATCCCTCTCGATACAGCCGGACATACTCAAAACTTATTGTAAAAGCCCCCCGAAATACCCCTTGCACTCCTCCTTGATATTTTTGGGATAGATTTCTTCCATAGCCAAGTGGGTGTATCTTAAATGATGCAATGGCTCTATTTCGTATCCTATTTCTTTGGTGGCGCCTTCTTCACCAACGCTATTCCGCATTTCGTCAGCGGCGTAACGGGTCATGCTTTTCAAAGCCCCTTTGCAAAACCGCCCGCTAAGGGACTTTCTTCGTCGATCGTCAATGTGTTATGGGGATTTTTCAACCTCGTGGTGGGTTATCTTCTAGTCTGTCGGGTCGGTGACTTTGATGTGCATACCACGGGCCCCGTGGTCGCATTGGGCCTCGGCATTCTTATCACCGGGCTGATGCTGGCCCGCACTTTCGGACGGTTCCACGGCGGAAATAATCCTGACCAATCATAAGTCGTTCCGGCTCTGGGAACTTGAGATGTCACGAAAATGACGCTAAATCGTCACCATATTGTAACAAATCTGTTGCAAGCGGCCGTCTTCGCGTGTATCTGAAGGCATGCTAATTTTGGTCGTAGTTTTTTTCCTGATTATCCCGGCCATAAGTTTTACCCTCTCGATCATCACCGGCCGCCTCAGGGATTCCCTCCCGCCTAAATCGATAAAGCGTCCGTAATAGACGCTAAGGCGGCGGGTAATTCCTGAACTGTCTCTTTATCGCGTGCAATATCCCAGCTTGGGAATGCTTTCTCAGGGCTGGGTGACATTCAACCGAATGAACTGCTTGCTGGTGCCATTAAATGCGACTCCGACCTCGTCGTCAGGAGGAAATACCGTCGGTAATGTCCGAGCTTTCAGGATTGGCTCTGGACCAAAACAGCCGTGCCATAGCAAAGAACCTCGGTGACACCGGGCATGATTTCGTTGGCGTCGTAACGCACGCCGATCACGCCATTAGCACCAAGCACTGAGGCATGTTCGGCCATTTGGTTATAGGCGTCCATCCGTGCGCGTTCACAAAGGTCGGTCAGGATCGTGATGTTGCCGCCGAAAAGAGTTTGAAACGAAGCGCCGATGTTGCCGACCACGGAACGTGAGCGCACCACAATGCCGCGGACAACACCCAGTGTGCCTGCGATCTTATAGCCGGGCAGTTCAAAGGCGGTCGTGATGAAGCGGTGGTCCATAAGCGGATTCCTTTATCCACCGCTCCGGCGGCGTTTGACTTTGATCTGCGCCAGCGCGCGGGCCAGCGACGCCTGGGTCGCTTCGAGTTCCTCGCCCTGCAGCGTGCTCGATTTGAGCAAGTCCTCGGCGCGCTTCACCGCCGCTTCCGCCGCCTTTTCGTCGATGTCCTTTTCGTGTACCGCGCCGTCCGTCAGTACGCCGATGCTCGTCCCCGTGATTTCCGCAAAGCCTTCGCCGATGGCCAGGACCTCGACCTGTCCCTTCTGCGTGATCCGCAGTTCGCCCGCCTTGAGTTCCGTCACCAGCGCTTCGTGTTGCGGGAAAACGCCCATGTCACCCTCGACGCCGGGCAGTTCCACAAACTCGACATCGCCCTCGAAAATCTTGCTTTCGGGCGTGATGATTTCGAGTTTAAGCGTGGCCATAATGAGCTCCGGTTAGGACTTAATCGTGGAGATGTTGCCCTTCATATAGAAGTCGCCTTCATCCACATCATCGTGCTTGCCGTCCAGGATTTCCTTGAAGCCTTGGACCGTGTCTTTGATCGAAACGTAAACGCCCGGCGTGCCGGTGAAGACCTCCGCCACGGTGAACGGTTGGCTGAGAAAGCGCTGAATTTTGCGGGCGCGGGCCACGAGAATCTTGTCGTCGGCGGAAAGTTCATCGAGACCCAGAATGCTGATGATGTCCTGCAAATCCTTATAACGCTGTAGCACTTTCTGCACGCCGCGTGCCACGCCGTAATGCTCCTCGCCCACAATCTCGGGCGTGAGTGCCTTCGACGTCGAGGCGAGGGGATCCACCGCGGGATAGATGCCAAGTTCCGCGATGGAACGCTCCAACACGATGGTCGAGTCGAGATGCGCAAACGTGTTCGCGGGCGCCGGATCGGTCAGATCGTCCGCCGGGACATAAACCGCCTGGAACGACGTAATCGAGCCGTTCTTGGTCGACGTGATTCGTTCCTGGAGTTGGCCCATTTCGGCTGAAAGCGTCGGCTGATAACCGACCGCGCTCGGCGTGCGTCCCAGCAACGCGGAGACCTCCGACCCGGCCTGCGAAAAGCGGAAAATGTTGTCGATGAAAAGCAGCACGTCCTGATTCTGCTCATCGCGGAAATACTCGGCCATGGCCAGGGCGCTCAACGCGACGCGCATGCGGGCGCCGGGCGGCTCGTTCATCTGGCCGTAAACCAGCGCAACCTTCGATTTGGAAAGGTCCTTCTGGTCGATAACGCCCGACTCCGACATTTCGTGATAAAGATCGTTGCCTTCGCGCGTCCGCTCGCCGACCCCGGCGAAAACCGAGTAACCGCCGTGGCCCTTCGCGATGTTGTTGATCAACTCCATGATGACAACGGTCTTGCCGACGCCTGCGCCCCCGAATGCGCCGACTTTACCGCCCTTGGTGAAGGGACAGATCAGATCGATGACCTTGATGCCCGTTTCGAGCACCTCCGCGCGCGTGTCTTGGTCGAGCAGCGTCGGCGCGGGCCGATGAATCGGATAGCGCTTGGTGAAGGTCACCGGGCCGCGCTCGTCGGTCGGCTGGCCCAACACATTGAAGATGCGGCCCAGCACACCTTCGCCCACCGGAACGGAAATCGGCGCGCCGGTATCATGGACTTCATTGCCGCGCTTGAGGCCTTCCGCCAAAGACATGGCCACGGCGCGCACCCAGCCTTCGCCGAGGTGCTGCTGGACTTCGAGCGTCAGGTGGGCCGGTTTGCCGCCGAGCGTGTAGTCGACCGTCAGGGCGTTGAGAAGCGAGGGCAGTTGACCGTCGGCGAATTCGACATCGACGACCGGTCCGATGACTTGAACGATTTTACCGACGTTGGCGGTGGGAGTAGCAGTGGCAACCATAGTGAATTTTAAGGATTGTTAGGACTGAAGGAAAGGACGTGAAGTATAGAGTCGGAAAGAGTCGGGCCGCCAGTAAAAGAAGCAGACGTGTTATTGAGCAGGCGGAGCCGGGTCGGGCGGTGGCGCCAGGCTGGATTGCGCGTTATTGGAAGAGCCTTGGCTACCCGAGTCCATAATGGGACCGGAAGGCGTGTCGGCCGTCGGCTCGGAGGGCTGCGCCGCCGGTGCGGACGTCGAAGCCGACGGGGCCGGTGGCTGCTGATATTGCGGCTGCGTCGTAGACGGAGGGGTCTGCACCGGACTTTGCGACACTTGGGGAGGTTGAGGCTCAGGCGCGGGCTGGCTGGCCATGGCCGGGGGCTGGGCATTGCCGGGATTATTCAGGCGCACCTTGGTGATATCAACCACACCCAGGATATGACCCGGCGCACCCGGCTGAATCAGCAACCGAAGATTATAGGGCCCGGATGAACCGAGCGGGCGAGCGCGGAAGATAAACGGCGGGCCGGGGCGATGATCGTCGTCGCCGGGATACTTGGCGGTACCGGTATCCTTCACGTCGAATCGCGACTCGACGTATTGAAGCAGGCCCGGTTGCATCTTCAGGATTGGTTTGGCGTCGTCGTCAAAATCAGGATTGGCGTCCGCCCACGCCATCAGCGGCGTGGCCAGGAAGCCGGCAACCATGATCGGAAGGAAAGAAGGGACGTTCATAGGAACTTAGACGAATCAGGACAGAGAAAAGCTTCAAACTAACTCATCATCGCCGCCGCGGACGAGATTTCGAGAATCTCGTTGGTGATGGCCGCCTGGCGCGCCTTGTTGTATTCCAAAGTCAAATCCTTTACCAGCTGCTTGGCATTGTCGGTCGCGCTCTTCATCGCGACCATGCGCGCGCTGTGCTCGGACGCGCGGGACTCGAGGATCTTCTCGTAGACCAGGAGGTGAACGTAATAGGGGAGGAGCTTGCCGAGCAATTCGGCCGCATCCGGCTCGAAATTATAGGAGACGGCGGGATTCGGATTGGTATCGCCCTTCGGCTTCTTTTCCCTGAGTTCCGCATGCATGGCTTCACCCATCGCCTTTGCCACGGCCAGCGTCTCCGCGCCGATCGGAACCAACGGAAAACGCGTCGGCACCTGCGAGAGCGTATTGACGAAGCGGTTATAATAAATTTCCACTGCGTCGAACTGGTTCTCCTCGAATTTCTCGAGCAGGAACCGGCTGATGGTCTTGCTGTCGGCAAAGGTGGGGCTGTCCTTCAACTCGAAATCGGCGAGGAGATTCTTCTTCAGGCGAACGAGAACCTGGCGGCCTTTGCGGCCCACGCTGATGTAGACCTTGTTCGCATTGTCCGCCTTGAGCACGTCGCGTAGCAGGTTCGTGTTGAGCGGCCCGCAAAGTCCTTTTTCCGAAGTGAGGACGAGCACGGCGGTCTTTCCGCTTTTGCCACCCTTTTGCAGAAGAGGATGGGTCACCTCATTTGGACCCATGCCCGCGTAAATATGAGCGGCCATGTCGTCGAGGCGGCTCGAGTAGGGACGCAACGCGACGGCGGCTTGCTGGGCACGGCGCATTTTTGTCGCGGCCACCATTTGCATCGCCTTGGTGATTTGGGCGGTGTTCTTGACCGACTTGATGCGCCGGCGGATGTCGCGGAGATTGGCCATGAGGAAGCAGTTTGAGCTTAGAACTTGGAACGAAGAAGTAAGAAAAGGATGCCAGCTTCTGAGGTTCTACGCTCTTAGTTCTTCAGTTCTGAGTTTGTTTAGGCGTACGTTTCGGCGAATTGGCCCACGGCGGTTTTCAATTGGGCTGTGATGCTGTCGTCGAACGCGCCCTTTTCGCGCAGCTGGGCAAGAATTTTCTCCTGGCGGGTGGTCAGGTAATCGGACAGCTTGGTCTGGAAATCCTTCACCTTGTCGACCGGGATCTTGTCGAAGAAATTATTCTGCACCGCCCAGAGAATCACGGCCTGCAGCTCGACCGGCACGGGATGGTAATTCTTCTGGTTGAAGACTTCGACGACGCGCGCGCCGCGGCCGAGCTTGGCCTGGGTCTTGGCGTCGAGATCGGAACCGAACTGCGCGAAGGCGGCCAGTTCGCGATACTGGGCCAGGTCGCCCTTGATCTTGCCGGCGACCTGCTTCATGGCCTTGATCTGCGCGGCGCTGCCGACGCGCGAGACGGAAAGACCGACCGAGATGGCCGGGCGAATGCCCTGGTAGAAGAGATCGGTTTCGAGATAAATCTGGCCGTCCGTGATCGAGATGACGTTGGTCGGGATGTAGGCCGAGACGTCGCCCGCCTGCGTTTCGATGATCGGCAGCGCGGTGAGCGAGCCGTTGCCGTATTTCTCCCCGAGACGCGCCGCGCGTTCGAGCAGGCGCGAGTGCAGATAAAAGACGTCGCCGGGATACGCCTCGCGACCGGAGGGGCGCTTGAGGATGAGCGAAATCTGGCGATAGGCGACGGCGTGCTTGGAAAGATCGTCGTAGATGATCAGCGCGTCCATGCCGTTATCCATGAACCATTCGCCCATCGCGCAGCCGGCGAAAGGCGCGAGATACTGGCTGGTGGCCGAATCGGAGGCGGTCGCAGAGACGACGATGGTGTAGGGCAGTGAACCGGTGGCGTTGAGCGTGTCGATGACGCGCGCGACGTTGGCGTTCTTCTGGCCGACGGCGACGTAGATGCTATAGAGCGGGCGGAAGCCTTCCTTGCCCTCGTTGTCGCGGTTGATGCGGGCCTGGTTGATGATGGCGTCGATGGCGATGGTGGTCTTGCCGGTGGCGCGGTCGCCGATGATCAACTCGCGCTGGCCGCGGCCGATCGGGATCATCGCGTCGATGGCGGTGATGCCGGTCTGGATCGGCTGGCTGACCGATTTGCGGGCGATGATGCCGGGCGCGAGTTTTTCCACCGGATAAAAGATGTCGGTCTTGATGTCGCCCTTGCCGTCGATCGGCTTGCCGAGCGCGTCGACCACGCGGCCGAGAAGCGCCTTGCCGACGGGCACCTGCAGCAGCTTGCCGGTGGTGTGGACTTTGTCGCCTTCCTTGATCTTGGAGAAATCGCCGATGATGATCGCGCCGACTTCGGTTTCCTCGAGGTTGAGCGCGATGCCGGTGACGCCGCCGGGGAATTCGAGCATTTCGTTGAGCGCGGCGTCGGAGAGGCCTTCGATTTTGGCGACGCCGTCGGAGATTTCGCGGACGGTGCCGATGTTGGTTTGAGCGACGTCCGTTTTAAGGGAGACGATCTGGGCTTTGATTTCTTCGAGGAGGGTGCTCATGAGTGTGACGTGGCTGGAGGTTGGGAGGAAGTGGACGGTAAAAGGGGTTAGGTCAAGGGCGACTTCAAGGCGGGCCAGGCGGCCGCAGAGCGGAGCCGTCCCAGATGTTGTTGCCGCGCTGGATGCGGATGCCGCCGAGGAGGGCGGGATTGGTCTCGTAGAAAGTGCAGGAGGCAGGGCCGAAGCGGCTTTCCAGTTCGGCGAAGACGCTGGCGCCGCGATCGGCGCAGCGGCGTGGCGCTTTCGACCCGGACGGAGCGTTCGTCGATCGTCAGTTCGACGAGTTGCTGCAGGCGGCGAGAGGATGGCGAGGTAGTTGCGGGGCTTTTCGGTGACGAGAAGCTGGACCAGTTCGCGGACGCTCTGCTCGTTGAGCGAGCCGTCGGGACGCAGGCAGGCGCGGAAATACTTCTTGGCGCTTTGGCGGGATTGGCGGTCGATTTTCATCGGAAGGGACTGGGGCGGACGCTAGTTGTTGTTGGCCTCGAGCTGGCGCAGGGTCTCGGCGTTCAGGCGGGCCTGGTCGTCGGCGGTCAGAACTTTGCCGGCGACCTTTTCGGTGGTCTGGATGACGAGTTCGCCGACCTGCCGCTTGAGTTCGCTCCATCAGGCGGTTGCGGTCCAGGACGGCGGCTTCGTGGGCGTTCTTGATGATGTCCTCGGCCTGGCGGGTGGCTTCCTTGGCGCGCTGTTCGGTCACGACCGCGGCGCTTTTCTCGGCCTCGGCGATGATCAGGTTGGCCTGCTCGTTGGCCTTCTGGATGATGCTCGAGGCGGGTCGCTTCGGCGTCGGCCAGTTCCTTCTTGATCTTCTCCGCGTTGGCCAGCGATTCCTCGATGATCTTGCGGCGCTCCTCCAGCATGACGCTGAACCTTCTTCCAGGCAAACTTGTACATCACGACGAACAGGATCGTGACGGCGATGCACTGGGCGATGAACTGCTGGAGCGTAAAGCCGGTCTGCAGTCCGACATTCTCGAAGTTATTCTCGATGTCGTTCAGGTCGGCGAAGGGCAGTTGAGGAGTGATCATGGCGTGAGGAGCCCGGACCCGGGAGGCCCGGGACGCTACGGTGGATGTTTAGTGGGCCAGGACGAAGGCGTCGAGGATGAAGGTACCTTCCGAGATGGCGATGATGGTGAGGGAAATGGCCAGGATGATGCCGATCGCGCCGGGGTTGCGTCCGACCGCCTGCGAAGCGCCCGCGCCGACTGCGCCGATGCCGATGGCGGCGCCGCCGGCGGCGAGACCGACTTCGATCGCCGACATGTTTCCCGATAAATTCACTGCCTGTGCCAAGATATCCATATATATTTCTTTGAGTTGTTTGAGGTTGGTTTTCGGCATGACGCGCGAGACGTCACGCCAAATTGTTTAGTGGTCCTTCGCCTCCCGATGCGTCGGATGATTCGAGTCGTTGGTGATCATGCCGGTGAAGGCGGCGGTCAGGACGAAAAAGACGAAAGCCTGGACGAACGGCGACGAGAAGTTCGTAAAAGTAAAACGGCACCAGCGTCAGGAAGGCGAAATTCGGCGCCATCTTGTACATCGAATCGAGGAGGTATTCGCCGCCGAAGATGTTGCCGTAGAGGCGGAAGGTGAAGGCGATCGGGCGGACGAAAAGGATGGTCAGCACCTCGACCCAGCCGACGAGGAAGAAGATAAGAATGAAGAGCCAGTCGGCGAAGACATTCTTGAACCGGACCTTCGGTCCAAAGATGTGAAAGAGCGATCCGCCGACGCCTGACAGCGCGGATGCACCAGTAAAAGAACATGAAGAAGAAGATAGCGGAATAGGCCGCAGTCACGTTGTCGTTGGCATTCGTGCCGCGCAGGAAGGGCTTGGTCACCTCGAAGTGCCCGTTGATGTCATGGCCCCAGCCGAAAGTTCCGACGCCGGGGACCAGCGCGAGCAGGTTGCCCAGCACGATGAAAACGAACAGGCCGCCGAAATACCAGAAGCCGCGCCGGGTGGTTTCGCGCCCAAGCAGCATTTCGAGGAAGTTGCTCATCGATTCGACGATCCATTCGACGAAATTCTGCACCCCCGAAGGAATGAGCTTGGGAGAGCGCATGGCGAACTGGATGACCGCGATGATGATGCCCGTAACGATCAACTCCGAAATGAGCGAGTTTGTGATCGGAAAACCTCCCAGCGAGAAAAGCTGCACAGGCGCCTTGGTCAGTCCCTCTACGCCGGCTTCCTGGGCAAATATCGGATGGATGAAAAAACTCATTTTTACGTCAAAAATAGGGGGCGTACATCATTGCGGGAAAGAGATTTTAGGCAAGAACAAGATTGGGGAAAGTTTTACACACGTGAGGTAAAAAAACTAATGATAAATGCAGTGAACTGCGATTAAAGCAAAGGAGATTTGAATGTCCAGTGCGCAACGAAACAAATTGGTGCGCGTCTTTAGGACATTTTCAACGCGCTTTAACGCGGGGGTGGTGTGATTCCCAGGATGCTGACGACGAAAATAATCCCCACCGCCAAGGCAAACTCGATGGTGACGAAAACTTTTAGGCGTTGAAGCGCGGGAGCGAGTTTTTTTTCCGGTGAACCTGCGTCGGCGAAGACGAGGGGAACGAGGCGGTAGCGGTTCCATGCCGCGATGCCCAGGATAATCAGAAGCAGGAAAAGCTTAAGGCAAAGCAATCGGCCATAGTCGGTGTCAACCAGCGCTGCAAAACTGCCCACGATAAAGCAGGCGTTGACGATTCCTGTCGCGATTAAAATCCCGACAGTAACAAAGCTCACGTCGGAGAAGCGGCCGACCACGGCGAGGGTCGGACACATGTTGGAAAGCTCAGCGCTTCGCCGCACGCCGCCCAGGAACAGCGCAAACGGAAGAAGACCCGTCGGCCAAATCGCCGCCGCCAAAAGATGCGTCGCGTCGGCCAGCACCCTCCATGCAAAATCGGCGCCGCCGGCAGCCGCGGCGTGGCCCGTCCCTGCGATGGACACGAGCAGCCCAATCGCGATGATTCCCACGCCCCTTTCCAGCAGTGACACACTCGGTCGAATCATGCGGCCCTTCCGCGCGAGCCACGCCATCAGCACGGCCAAAACCACCGCCAAACCAATCCGCCCTCGGCACACCGAGCCAAATTGCGTCTGAAAAAACACCGTGCCCAAAGTGTCTTCCGTCAGGCTATCCATCAAAGATAGCCCGCTCATTCCCGACGCCACGGCCCAGAACCAAGCCACTCCAGACAGGATCAGCACCAATCCCGACCAAAGAAAAAGCGCACGCAATCGAATAAACAACGGCGCGAATTCCTGCCAGCTCTCTTCCGTCTCGCCTGCAAAAGCCGGCATCAAAATCAGCCAGCGAAACACCACCACGCTGACCAAAATCAGCCCGCTGCCGAAATGGAAAGCTCTCGCCCAAATCAGCAGCGTGGTCGTCATGGTGGCTTCGCTTCGCCTGCCTTAAGGCCCGGCAACGGTAAACGTGAACGTGCCCGTCGTGTGATGCGTATCGACCGCCACCGCGCTCCACTTTACCTTGTAGACCCCGGCCGTGAGGTTGGGAACGGAAACCGACATCAGCGTTTTATCCGCCGGATCGACTTTCACGTCCTTCTTGTCGATCTCCTTCCCCATCGCATCGAATACCTGAATTTTGCTGAAGACCGGTTCGAGCTCTTCCGTGTACCAGGCCTTCACCATGGACGGCGAGCCTTTGACCGTGCTGCCAACCCGCGGATCGGCGTGATCCAAAAACGCGTGGGCCTGCGCCAGCGAAAAGCCGGCCAGGGTGAATAGGAGTGTAAGTAATGTCCGCATAATTTTATCTCGAGGCTGCATTTTCTTTTTCCGTGTCGGTTTGATTTGAGTCTTCATCGCTGCCAAAAATGGGATGGCCAAAAATTTTCGGGAATAGGTCATCGATGAAAATCTGGATTTGGATGAGCCCTCCCACGGCAGGCCCGCTCTGGCTGTTGATCGGCACGGATACCTCTCCACTGATCTGGCAGTATTTGCCTTCCCACAGAATTCCCGGATTGATCGTCCCCGTCGTGGGCATGGCGTCCTTGTTTGTCGGCGTCGTCATCTGAAATTCCACCAGTGGAATCATGTCCCGAAACGGCCTCGGTATGCCGACGTCCTCCACGTGCTCCTGCAAATAAGGAATGCTGTATTGCAACGAACCGCTCCATTCCAAAGCATTCGAAGCCGCCGCGTTCGCGTACAGGTCATATCCCGTCACGCTGGTGAAAGCCAAAGGCCGCAAGAATTTCAGCGCATCCGGCAGTTCGTTGAAGCCCTTTTCCGATATAGAGGCTCGGGGTATAGGTGGTGTAATACTGGTAGCTTGGAAGCGCCTTGCTTCCCGTCCCGCCCAGCGTGAAATCCGAACCTATGGACAGAATGAATTCATGCTCGGGAATTTCCCAAAGCTGATACTTGGCACTGAAACCAAGCGGACTGAATCCATCCTGTGCCGGGCCTCCTTTCGGATTAAGGTTGATATAAGTATCCGAAATCGTCAGCGCAAATTTCGGAAAGATCTCCTTGCTGAGACTTCCCGTAATATCAACTTCGCGGCTGGCCGTGGCCGGATTGTACTGAACTTCGGGCAGCGACAATTCATCGACCGCAAACGGGTCGTCCGTCAACGGTGTCGGCGGAAAAAAACGGTCGCCCTCCAACCCATGCGCATGTACCGGCGCGGGTGTCATTAATATAACTATCGTACAGCCCAGGGCCGCACCTTGAATGAATCTGTTCATCGAAAAATCCTCTGGAATGGAAAGATTGCGGCGCAAATGGCGCGCATCCTCCCGTGTTAATGTAAGAAAGCGTCCGCCCCTAAAGGGAACGGAACAACCGAGCTTAGGCCAGGGCCAGACGAGGCGGCGGCGTGGGCGGAGGATCAGCCCGGAAATGAAAAGAGTCCTGATATTTGACGAAACTCACTGGCGTATATCCTGAGCGGGCAAGAGCACCGCCGGCTTGAGGGAAAAAGAATTTGTCGTATTTCTCGAAGGAAAAAATCTTGTCGTTCTCAGACTTTTGCTTTTCCGCGATCGCCTTGCAAATCGGGCATGGATATTGGCCGCTGAAAGTCATACCGACTGCTTCCGTGAACGGCACCATCTGCGAATAATCGTGCAGCATCTTCACCCACGCAATGGTCTGCAGCACGTACCATTGACCGCCGCAGGAAAAAACGAAAGCGGCCAGGACAATGATGTGAGTGAGCCGCCGCATGGGTCTTAACTCGCAGGAAAACGCCTTGAAGGCAAGCCGTGCTCGTCTGCGGCGGAATTTAGTAGTCTATCCGTGAGGCTGAACTCGAAAACTTCTAGCACCCTAAAAACCCTAATAAGAAGCCCGTCATCCTTCGACAAGCTCAGGATGACAAAGTTGATAATAACATCTAACTCAGCGCGATATTCTCTTTGGCCAGGGCAGCGTTGATCGCGAGGGAAAGGTCGCTGGTGATTTCCATCCACTTATCCGACGAATCAATCCACGCTTGCACGCGAAAATTTAAGCCCGTCGCGGCAAGGGAAGTCAGTAGCACCTTGGGCGCTGGATTTTTCAGCACGCTCGGATGAGACAGCGCCACCTTCGTCAGAAGGTCGATCATGTGTCGTGGATCAACTTTCGAGGCGACATTGACCGGAATCTCAATCAGTCGCTCGCAATTTGAAAGAGTCCAATTCGTGACTGGATTCGAAATCAGGTTGCCGTTGGGAACGATCAGCTCGGATCCGTTGGGCAGAAGAATGACGCTGGCGCGAATCCCGATCCGTTCCACCGTGCCGATATTCGTGTCGATCTGAACGGTGTCTCCGACCTTGATCGGGCGCTCAAAGAGCAGGATCACGCCCGACACAAAGTTGTTCATGATGTTTTGCATGCCGAAGCCAAGCCCCACGCCGAACGCGCCCGCCAGAAAAGCGAACTGGCTGAGATTCGTGCCCGTGGCCGCCACCGCGGCGAAAAAGCCGAACAGGAGAATCGCGTAGTGGATCATGGTCGACGTCGCGTAGGGAATGCCCCGCGCCAGCGCCATGTGCGGATAGACTTCCTCCTGGAGCACGAAGCGCAGAAAGCGCGAAATGACAAACGACGCCCAAATTGTGATCGGAAAAGCGAGGATCGCACCCAGGGTGAACTTGATGTTGAAATAACTATAATGGTGCTGCCAAAGCAGGACGTTGATTTCGTCCCATAGCAAATCGCTCTGCTGGAAAAACTGCAGCGTCGCCACGACCCAGATGGCGTAGAACACCCAACGGATAACTACCGTGGTCTTCGCGTAGATCTGGTCATGATGGCGCCGCACCATGCCGAGGCCGGAAAACGGCCGGATGCTCAGCGCGCTGAGGGCCAGGGCGTCGACGATGCGGACGGCGGCATAAAGCACCACCGCCAGGTAACTGCTTTCCAGCATGCCGTCGCCGAGCAGGAACGAGAGTTTGATGTAGCCAAAGACGTTGGCCAGCCCGGCGGAGACGAGGACAAAAAACGCAACATGAAGAAAGAGTCGCGTCAGCCGTTTCAACCGCGTTTGGTCCGGCGCCGAGGCCGAAAGATGTTTAAAACCAAGTGCAATCAGCAGGAAATTGCTCCCCGCAAGCAATTCGAAAATGAAGAGAAAGCGCGAGACGATGCCGGCCGGTGAAACGATGTACCGCACTTGATCGACGAGAAACGCGACGACCGCTGCGTAGAGGATGGGAAAGCTCGCCGGGTCGATCAGGCGGCGCGTGACGATCACTGTCGGAATGAGCGCGGCCGCCCACAACGCCGCCAGCAAGAGACGCGGCTGGTCCGGGTAAAGCCAGGCTCCGGCGAACAGGGCGATCAGCAGTGCATTCGCGAACGGTACGTTGAAAATGTGGACGGCATCGCGCAGCGCCGGTTCTTTTTCCGCCCGCGCCGAGATCGCACCGCGCACCCACACGAAACCAAATGCCAATAATCCTAAAATCAAAAGATGGACCACGACTGCGGCGATCCTCGCCTTCAGATAGCTCTCTAGTTGGACCGCCTGCGCCTTGAGCGAAGCCTTTTCCTGGACCATCACCCCGCTCGCCGGATGCGCAAATGTTTCCGAACTCCAAAGCGGCGGGCCGTTCTGCTCGAACAGTTGCAGTCGCGCGGTGCCGAGTTCCTTGTTGATAAGATCAAGGGCGCTTTTGACCCGCGCAGCCTGGGCCGCCACGCGATTCTGCGCTTCATAAAGCGCCGCCTCGTGGTTCTGCACATTTTTGATCGCGGCCGCGATCTGGCTGCGGGCATTGTTGATCTGGTCAAGGATCGCCCCGGGCGCCTTGGCCGCTTGCGCCGCGGCCAGCGTCGCTTTCCAGGTTGCATCCCGCTGGCTCAAGTCCCAAAGCATTTGGTCCAGATCATAAACGCGGGCCGACAATTCTTTCTGCTCCGCATCGAGGCTGTCCGAGATCGCCTGCCAGTCCGACTGCGACATCTGCAGCGTGCGCAGCGTGATCGTGCTCGGCGATTGCCGGGCGTCCACCGCACTTTGTTCATCGATTTTGGAAATCAGTTTCGGCAGCTCGGCGTTCACGTCCTGCAACGCTTGATCCGGATCCAAACTCGCTTGCTGGTCCTTGATCGCCGTTGCTGCCGCCTGCGCCTGCGTCACCACTTCGCCAAGGGCGATGGCCTTGACCGGAGCCGTCGCGGCCGGCGCATTGGTGGTCGCCGCTAGGGAATTGGTTTGCCCATAGGCCCGCGGTACGGCCGCCAGAACAAAGCAGGTAAGTAGCGCACGATAAACCGTACGTTTAAATAAAATGGGCGCAGCCGAAATCGGCATAATTCCTCCCACTCTACATGCGCCGAACCCGTGCGCAACGCGGAATGGCATCGACAGGAATTGGAGCAGCAGGTAACAGAAGCGTTTCGTTAATCCATCTTTCCAATCGCGTGCTCTTCAATTCCGGCGAATTCTGCTTCATCTTTCTGCCCGTCACGCTGGCGTTGTTTTACGCGGCGGCGCACTGGCATTTGACGCGGCTGGCCATCTGGATTCTCGGGTATCGCCTCGGCGCTTCTTTTACGTCTATGCCACGCCCATTGTCGCGGGACCATTCGGTGTCCCCGTCGCCGCCCTATCTCCTGCTTCTGCTCGGCTCGATTGTCGGTAATTATCTCAGTCGGCGCCAGTTTGCGAAAGCATCGCAGCCGCTGGGTTCTGGTCTTCGGCGTCGCCGCCAATCTGCTGGTGCTCAGCTATTTCAAATATGCCAATTTTTTTGTGCATAATCTCGATCAATGGACCGGGCTGCGGTCTCACCTGGCCGAAAATCTTTCTGCCGCTCGGCATCTCCTTTTATACCTTTCAATCCATCGCCTACCTGGCCGATTGCAAGGAGGGAAAAGTCGGCCGGCATTCGATGCTCGATTTCGCGGTCTTTCTCCATTTCTTCCCGCAGTTGATCGCAGGCCCCATCGTCCATCACCGCGAAATGCTTGCCGCAGTTCCGCTCGCTGCGGACGTTCGTCATTAACCACCGCAACCTCGCGACCGGCTTTGCGCTCTTCACCATCGGCCTGGCCAAGAAAGTCCTCATCGCCGACCGCTTTTCCGATTGGGTCGACGAGCCCTTCCTCCATGTCGCGTCGTCTTTCCGCCGCGGGCAAGCGTGGGCGGCGGTGCTCTCGTTCGGGTTCCAACTCTATTTCGATTTTTCCGGCTACAGCGACATGGCCATCGGCCTCGGACTGCTCTTCAACGTGCGCTATCCGCAGAATTTCAACTCGCCCTACAAGGCGGACAGCCTGATCGATTTTTGGCGGCGCTGGCACATGACGCTCTCCCGCTTTCTGCGCGATTACGTTTACATTCCGCTCGGCGGAAATCGGCTCGGGAAAGGCCGGCGCTACGTGAATCTTCTCGTCACCATGCTGCTGGGCGGTTTCTGGCACGGCGCGGCCTGGACCTATGTCATCTGGGGCGCGTGGCACGGATTCTTCCTCGCCGTGAATCATGCCTGGGAGGAACGGGGCTGGAAGCTGCCGCGCGTTCGGTCGCGCGAGTCTTGACCCTCCTCGTGGTCTTTCTCGGCTGGGCCTTTTTTCGCAGCCATGGCTTTCAGGAGAGCCTCACGCTGTTCGGCACGATGTTCGGCGGACCTCATCACGGCCACGATTGGCCGCACGGTGACCCAGCTCGTCTGGCTGGCCATCATCACTCCGGTGGTCCTTTTCGCGCCGAATTCGCTCGAGATCATTTCGCGCATCAGGCCGAACTCGAATCTGGGCCTGCGTCATCGTGCGTGCTCTTCCTGGTCACGGCCTATCATTTCGATCAGACCACGGAATTTCTCTACTACCAATTTTAACGCCATGAACTTGCCCGCTTTCATCCCGTGTGCCGCAAAAGCAATGGCGATGGCTCAGCCTTCTCTTTCTGAGCCTGCTGCCGGTCTGGCGCTCTTCCATCTCGTCATGTGGTTTGGCTTTACCCGCACGCTTTTTCGGCCCGAGACGGGCGACCTGAAGCGGATCGGTTATCTGGTCGGTCTGGAGGACTGCAAGGGCAAGCTCTTGAGCGCAGGAACCGCAGACCGGGTTTCACGCTGCGTGGACCTCGCCGATAAATCGGCCCAGCTGCCGAGGTACCCGCGATGGTCTGTTTCGGTGATTCCTTCGGCGCACAAGTCTGGCCAAGGCTTGCAGCTCCTGTGACGAAGAACCGGTCGGCGATGCGTCGGGTCAACTGGGAGCAGGGAAACGGCCTCTCGCAAATCATGAGCTGGCTGCGCGGACGACTGGTTTCGCACGCACGGCGTGCAAAGCGATCATCGTCGAGCGGGTCGAGTACGCGTGGCTCGACACCTTCGCCGACGAGGGCGACGCAGCGCTCGACATTCCCCTGGAACGTCGCGAACTGGCCGGCGAAGCCGCCCGCGCATCTACCAAAAAGCCGCGCCCTGGACCTTCGCCAACAACGGCAACTTCAAGGTCCTCTTCGCAACTTCGCCTATCTCTTTTCGCCCACCGCTTTCAAGATGACCGATACCTGCGTCGTGCCCTTGAAGCAAAAGTTCTTCGATTGTTCCTACGGCAACGCTCCTCTTTTATCGCGGCGATACTACGCGGGGCGTCGCTAACACCCAAAACGATCTGCCTCGTTTCGAACAGGCGCTGCGACATCTGCAGGAGATTGTCCGATCTTTGCCATCAGCAGGGCCTGAATTTTATCTCCTCGTGCCGCCGGATAAATCGTATCCTCTATTATGACTGGGTCGATCATCCCTTTTATCCCGACAGCAAGACTGCTCGAGATGCTCCAGGAGCGCGCCACGCCCTACGGTTACGTCGACCTGGAAGCAGCCGTTTCCACCATGCAATTGGAAGCGGGTTCCAGGACCTCTATTACCCCGACGACGCTCCACTGGAATTTTCCCGCCGCGCAAATGGCCGCGGAGGAATTGACCAAGGCGGCGCGGGCCTTCACCTTAATGCATATGGCGTATTTGCGTTGTCCGGCCGACCAACACATCTAGATTGCGAGATGGACGATTGCCCCGAGTCGGCGCGCCTGGCCGAGGACGCGTCCCGCGCCAAGAACTGGAAGCGCTGGGGACCCTATCTGTCCGAGCGGCAATGGGGCACCGTCCGCGAGGATTACTCGGCCAACGGCGATTGCTGGAATTATTTCCCGCACGACCACGCGCGCAGCCGCGCCTATCGCTGGGGCGAGGACGGCCTGCTCGGCTTCACCGATCGCGAATGCCGCCTCTGCTTCGCGCCCGCGCTCTGGAACGGCGTCGATCCGATCCTCAAGGAGCGCCTCTTCGGCCTGACCAATCGCGAGGGCAATCACGGCGAGGACGTGAAGGAGGCCTACTTCTATCTCGACGGCTGCCGACCCATTCCTACCAGCGCGCGCTCTATAAATATCCGCAGCGCGCCTTATCCCTACGACGAGCTGCTCGAGACGAATCGCGCAGCGCGCGCAAGCAGGAGCCCGAGTACGAAATCACCGACACCGAGGCCTTCGCGGAGAACCGCTACTTCGATGTGGAGGTCGAGTACGCCAAGGCCGGTCCGGACGACATCCTGATCCAGATCACCGCGACCAATCGCGGGCCCGAACCGGCGACGCTGCACCTGCTGCCGACGCTCTGGTTTCGCAATACCTGGTCGTGGGGCCGGATGCCGGAGGACACGCCGAGCCGGCCCGAGCTTCGCCGCGCGACGACGGCGCGATCGAGGCGGAGCATGCCACGCTCGGCAATTTTCACTTCCTGCTCGATCCGGCCAACCAGGCCGATTTGCGCGGCTGCTCTTCACCGAGAACGAGACGAATCAGCAGCGGCTTTTCGGCGTGCCCAACCGCCAGCCCTTCGTGAAGGACGCCTTTCACGAGGCGGTCGTTCACGGCCAGCACGGACGCGGTCAATCCCGGCCAGTCTCGGCACCAAAGCGGCCGCCGCATTATGCGACGGAAATCGCGCCGGGCGCGAAGCTGGCGCGTGCGCCTGCGGCTCGTCGATGCAAAGCCAGGCGCCCGCGGACGGGCAAGGCTTTCGGCGACGCTTTCTCGCAATCTGCTCAACCAGCGGCGAGAGGAGGCGGACCGCTTTTATCAAGCTGCATCTTCCGTATCCGCCGGAGAGCGAGGAATTCCGCATCATGCGCCAGGCGCAGGCCGGGCTGCTCTGGTCGAAGCAATTTTATAACTACGAAGTCGCGCGCTGGCTCAAGGGCGATCCCGACGCAGCCGCCGCCGCCGCCGCGAGCGCCAGTACATGGCCGCAACTGGGACTGGCCGCACGTCTTCAACCGCGACGTGCTCTCCATGCCCGACAACGTGGGAATATCCCTGGTTCGCGGCGTGGGACCTCGCCTTCCACACCGTCGAGCTCGCGCGCATCGATCCCGCCTTCGCCAAGGCGCAGCTCGTGCTGCTTCTGCGCGAGTGGTACATGCATCCGAACGGCGCAGTTGCCCGCCTACGAGTTCGCCTTCTCGGACGTGAATCCGCCCGTGCACGCCTGGGCCGCGTGGCGCGTCTATAAAATCACCGGCGCGCGCGGCGCAGCGCGACATCCGTTTTCTCGAAAGCGCCTTTCAGAAGCTGCTGATGAATTTCACCTGGTGGGTCAACCGCAAGGATTCGTCCGGGCGCAATCTTTTCTCCGGCGGCTTTCTCGGCCTCGACAACATCGGCGTCTTCGACCGCTCGAAGCCGCTCGGCGACGGCAATTCGCTCGAGCAGGCCGACGGCACCGCCTGGATGGCCACCTACTGCCTGATCATGCTCGACATCGCGATGGAGCTGGCGCAGAACGATCCGGTCTACGAGGACATCGCCTCCAAATTCTTCGAGCATTTCGTCACCATCACCAATGCGATCAACACGCTTTGCGGCACGCGGCCTCTGGGACGAACAGGACGGCTTTTACTACGACCGGATTTCGCATGAGCAACGGCGAGTCAGGTGCCGCTCAAGATCCGCTCCATCGTCGGCCTGCTGCCGCTGATCGCCGTGGCGGTCGCGCCGGCAGCGATGACGATCGGGCAGCTGCCGAATTTCAAGAAGCGGATGCACTGGTTCATGCGCAATCGACCCGAGCTCGCGCTGCACATCTCGGAACATCAACGAGCTCGAGCATGCCCGGCGACCCGACGCGCATGCTGGCCATTCCGTCGCGCGACCAGCTCGTGCGCATGCTGCGCTACATGCTCGACGAAAATGAATTTCTCTCGCCCTACGGCATCCGCTCCGTTTCGCGCTATCACAAGGACCATCCCTACATCCTGAACTGGGACTGCGAGGATTTGCGCGTCGATTACACGCCGGGCGACAGCACCACCGGGCTCTTCGGCGGCAACTCCAACTGGCGCGGGCCGATCTGGATGCCGATCAATTACCTCCTGGTCGAGGCGCTGGAGCGCTACCACCATTTCTACGGCGACACGCTGCAAGGTCGAATGCCCGACCGGCTCGGGCAACATGATGAATCTCGGCGAGGTCGCCGCGGAGATCAAGCGCCGGCTCGCCTCGATCTTCCTGCCGGGCCGGACGGCACGCGTCCCTACGCCGCGTCGCTCGGCCGCTACGCCAACGATCCGCTCTGGCGGGACAATCTGCTCTTCAACGAATATTTCCACGGCGACAACGGGCGCGGCCTCGGCGCCCTCACCAGACCGGCTGGACGGCGCTGATCGCCGATTGCCTGCGCGGGTTGGCGGCCGAAGTAGCCTTTAGGGTGCGAGCATGGCCCGATTCCAATTCCGTAGCCAGCGCATCGGCATGATAAATCTGGCGCAGCGCTTCGATGATCGCGGCGCTATCGACGGCGACGGAGCGATTGTCCGCCGGATCGTAGACGTAACGACCGGAGAGCGAAGGCTCGTTGCCGTCGAAGATGATGCCGACAAATTCTCCGTTGATATTCACGACCGGGCTGCCGGAATTTCCGCCGAGAATGTCGGCCGTGGTGACGAAATTGAACGGCGTGGCGAGATTGAGTTGCGATTTCTGCTCGGCCCAGGCGCGAGGCAGATCGAATGGAGCCTGGTTGTCATGCTCCGCCGATCGGGCATAGAGTCCCGCAAAATCGGTGAGCGGTTCGATGAACTGTCCGTCGGCCTGGTAACCCGACACTGTGCCGTAAGCGAGCCGCAAGCGTGCCGGTGGCATCGGGATAAGCCGGCGCCTGCTTCAAGCTCAACGCGCGCCTGGTAAATTTTCGCATAGGCGCGGCGCTTGATCTCGTCATCTTCGTCGTCGATCTTGCGGGCGGCCCGCGCGGCCGGGTCCATCGCTGCGGCGAAATCGAGCAGAGGATCGCCGCTGCTTTGGATCGCCTTCTGCCCACCGGAGTAAAGCTGTTTTCGAACGCAAGATGCTTTCGATTTTGGTGCCTTGGACCAATTCCTCGGCGCGGTTCTGTGGCGATTTTCCGGCCAGCAATTTTTTCACCAGCGGATCGTTTGCGCCAAATTGCGTTCACAAGATTCTCGCAGGCCGTCGGTCAGGAAGAAAACTTCCAGATCGGGATAGTAGGGACGTCCGGAAAAGAACCGGAATTCGAGGCTGGGCAGGCTGCTTTCCCGATAGGCGGGCAAACGCTCGCCGTTCGGTTTGGCCCGTTCCGCCGCGGCCCGGACCAGCGTGCGCGCCATGTTGAAGAGATCGCTGCGCGAGGCGAATCGTTCGTAGGCCTGGTAGGCCTTGAAGTTGTCGCGGTCGGCTTGGACGGCCTTGCTGACGCTGGCTGTAGGCCTCGAGCGCATCTTTTTGTTCCGGATGTTGCGCCAGCAGAGCGCGGAATTGGGTTTCCTCTCGGGCCTTCGCTCTGCAACAGATCCGGATCGCGCAGGCCGTTGAGAAAACCATGATACGCCTTGCGGGCATTGGCCACGGAGGCGAGCGCTTCGCCTGCTTCGCGGGCATGCTCGGAGCTCGTCGCGCTGAATTCTGTAAGCGCGCGCTCCATGCGATCAAGTTCCGCCGACGACGAGCGGCAGGCGCACGTCCCGCTGGTAATCGATCTCGTCCATGG
Source organism: uncultured Verrucomicrobiae bacterium (assembly GCA_963812985.1). Taxonomy (GTDB): domain Bacteria; phylum Verrucomicrobiota; class Verrucomicrobiia; order Methylacidiphilales; family UBA1321; genus JABDGH01. The sequence goes on along the minus strand of CAWEXI010000002.1, from coordinate 177,519 downwards.
TCACGAGCCGCTGCGAAGAGCCGGGATGGCCCGCCACGAAAACGAGTTCGTCCTTCGCCGGACCGGCGGAATTCCATTTTAGATAATCGGCGGTCTGCAGCGGCTTGCCGTGGTCGTAAATGCGGAAGAGGCAGATATCGAGATCGTAGCGCGGGAAACTCGAAATTATCGGGATCGCCGCCGAAAGAAGCCGTCTGCCAGTCGGGCGCAAAGACGAGCCGGACGTCGGGATATTTTTTATACTGGTAGAGATCGTAACGCGCGCCGCCGAAGAGCGTGACCACCTCGCTGTAAGGCCGGTGCGTCGAACGATTCCTTTTCGATCGCGGCCTCGATGGCCTTGTGCGCGGCCTCGGCTTCCTCGGGCGTCGCACCCGGTTTGACTGCCGCCATGACCCGCGCCGTGACGTTCTCGCGTGTTTTGCAGGACGAGCATTTCCAGTCCCTGGCAGGGCAATTCGTCGCGCTGCGTCGGGGCGTAAAAGCCATTCTTCTCGTAATTGTGCTCGCTGCGAACTCAGCGTGTGAAGCTGGCCTTCGCCCACATGGCGATTGGTGATGACCAGGCCGTCGGCGGAGACGAATGAGCCCGACGCGCCGCCGATGCGAACGGCCGCGCCGCTGAGATGTTTCAGCCACGCGGCATCGGGCGTGAAATGATATTTGTCGGCGATGGCCGACGTCGGCGGATCGGTGAAAAGCCAATAGCCTTCGTCCGCTTCGAGATCGATCCCAGCCAAGCGCAAAACAAAAGAGCGCAAGGACGCCGGCTTTCATCGTCTCAGCCGATATGCAGCGCCAGCGGATGCGCCGACCTACTCGATCTCCTGCGGCAGCGCCATGCGCGCGCTGAGGTCGCTCGGCTCCGAGCGCACATCCTGCAGCACCTTGTCATAGTAGATGCCGATGACGAAGCCGTAGTATTCGCCCTGGGTCGTGTTGTTCGGGCCGGGCGTGCCGGGAACCGGCATGACGTAATCGACGCCGAACGGCTCGCTGGTTTTGTCGCCCCAGAAAAGGAACGTGTCGTCGAAGGAGCCTTTGCGCTGGCCGAGATCGGGCACGAGGCTGCCGTCCGGCATCTGCTGGTAAAAGATCACGTAGGGCTGGAGCTTCTTCTGGTCGAAATTCGGCATCTTCGGGTCCTTGCGCATGAGCACCGCGCGGAGGTGAAATTGCGCGTCGCCGTCGCGCGTCTCCACCGGCGTTTTCTCCACCGTGTCGACGTAGATCTGGCGCGTCGAGGCTGGAAGGCTCCTTCAGCGGACTCGCATCGCGGCCGGAATCGAGCAGCAGCACGTGGTCCTTCGCCGCGGCGTAGACCGTGCCCACGCCGGGGCCGAGATCGACCAGCCGCTGCCAGTAGATCTTCGAGCGCACCGCGTCGTTCATCAGGTTGTAGGTCTCGGCCAGATTTTTCAGCGTGGTCGGATTGCGCGGGTCGATGTCCTCCGCCTTGATCAAGAAGTCCGAGCGCGGATGGATAATCATTCTGGCTGCAGGAAAACCTGCGCCTCCTCGTTCAGGGTGTCGATCTGCGCCATGCTTGTCGGAAGCGCCGGGCACCTGCGAGCAAGCGCAGGATGCAGCCGCCGTCGTGTCCAGGCCCGGCAGGCCGGGCGATGCCGGAATTGGTCAGTCGGTTGACCGGACTCGAGGTGACCGGTGCAGCCGGATTGGGATTTCGCCGTGGTACCAGCGCGCTGCGGCAGGCTGACGTTGACCGACACGACCATCGCGCGCAGCCAGAAGACCGAGATCAACATGACGACCTGCAGCACGACGACCGCGACGACCAGATAGACCGCCACGGAATAGGTCTTGGGCCGCAGCCGCTTGGCGATGCTGCGGGACCGGAGAACGACGCGTGGGGTGAGGGGAGTTGGGTCACGCTTGAGCTAGGGGTTGCGCTGCAAGGACAATAAGTGCGTGCTGGAGACCTCAAAGAATGGCGCAATTGGAGGGCCGACGCAATACCTATGCTGGTGCGGTCCGCGATCGCACCATTTGACAGGCGAGGCGAGTCGCGTTATTTTCAATCGTTAACAGCCTATAAGTCGCCGCACGCCATCCATCCAACCTCGCGAACTTTCGCTTTCGCGGCGCATCCCCTCAATGAATACCAACCATCACTCGACCTGAACTCATCGTCAATTTACCTCACCCGGCCAGGGCTTCTGGCCCGACGCCACGCCGGAGCAATGGAACGGCTGGCAGTGGCAGATGCGCAACAGCGTCAAGTCGCTCGACGCAACTCGAGGGCAAGATCGAGCTCACCGGCGAGGAACACGCCGGCGTGCTGCTGGCCAACACCAAGCTGGCCATGGGCATCACGCCCTACTTCTTCAACCTGATCGATCCGTTCGATCCCGATTGCCCGATCCGCCGCCAGGTCATCCCGCGCATCGAGGAGATGACCTACGCGCCGACCGACATGGCCGATCCGTGCGGCGAGGACCACGACATGCCGGTGCCCGGCCTGGTGCATCGCTATCCCGACCGCGTGCTCTTTCTCGTCACGGACCGCTGCGCCTCCTATTGCCGTTACTGCACGCGCAGCCGCGTGGTCAGCGGCGTGGGCGAGCAGGAACTCGAGCTCGATTTCGACCGCGCCATCGATTACCTGCAAAAGCACACGGAAGTCCGCGACGTGCTGCTTTCCGGCGGCGATGCGCTGCTGCTTTCCGACGCGCGGCTGAAGAATCTGCTGAGCCGCCTGCGCGCCATCGAGCACATCGAGTTCCTGCGCATCGGCAGCCGCGTGCCGATCTTCCTGCCGCAGCGGATCACGCCGGAGCTTTGCGCGATGCTCAAGGAATTTCATCCGCTCTGGATGAGCGTCCACGTCAATCATCCCAAGGAACTGACCATCGAGGTGCGCGACGCGCTCGGCCGGCTGGCCGACGCGGGCATTCCGCTCGGCAACCAGTCGGTGCTGCTGCAAGCGGCGTCAACGACGATGCCGACGTGATGAAGACGCTCGTGCAAAAGCTGCTGCGCTGCCGCGTGCGGCCCTACTATCTCTACCAGTGCGACCTGATCCAGGGCTCGTCGCACCTGCGCACATCGGTCAGCAAGGGGCTCGAGATCATCGAGAACCTGCGCGGCCACACCAGCGGCTACGCCATCCCGCAATACGTCATCGACGGCCCCGGCGGCGGCGGCAAGATTCCGATCAACCCGAACTACGTCGTCGCGCAGACGCCCGACAGCATCGTGCTGCGCAACTACAAGGGCGACATCTACGAGTATCCCGAGGTCGCCCCGGTCGACAAAACCCAAGCCCGCAGCCGACGCCCATCTACCGCCATCTCGAGTTCCTCGACCCCATCGAGGAGCGCGAGGAAATCACCACCCGCTCCTGGCGCGCCGGGCGGCGGGACTAGATCGGATTAGTAGCCGTCCACGGATCGCTTGCGTTGGCAGGCGGCGAAGCTACCATGACGTAACTTGTTATGAAGCGCGAATTTTCTTCTGTATATTTGGCCCTGATTTTGGTTTTGGGTTGTGTCATTTTCCGACTGTTAAGCAGCGAGTTCCCGGAGTTTATTCCGAACATTTCGCCGCTGATGGCCATCGCCTATGTAGGCGCGATGTACCTGCCCCGCCGGTGGGGCTGGTTGGTGGGGCCGTCGACGCTGGTGCTGACCGATGTCGCATTTCTGCAGCTCAATTATAAAACGGATGGGTCGGGGTCGATGTTCTCCTGGTGGACAGTGATTTCGCTCGGCATTTATGCGGCCGCGGGTGGCCTCGGAATCCTCATCGCGCGGCATAAGTCATTGACGAGAATCATTGGCGGAAGTATCGCCTGTTCGCTTTTGTTTTATATCGCGGCCAATACGTTTTCGTGGTGGCACGACGTGGCGGTTCGCCTGCCGCAGGGCTATTCGGCCACACTCGGGGGCTGGTGGCAGGCGAATACCGTGGGCCTGGCCGGGTACACGCCGACGTGGACGTTCTTGCGTAACGGTGTGGCGGGCGATCTGTTCTTTGTCTTCGTTCTTTTGCTCGTGCTGGATCGCGGCCTGCTTTTGGGACGGTCCGCCGCGAAGACGGCTCCGCGCATGGCCTGAGTCGCCGGGACGGCTGCTGTTTCTCAAGAACAAATGACAACTGGCGCGCTCATGTTAGGCTGGTAGCACATGCCGCCCCTGGCCTTATCGACCTGCTGGAATTCGTACCGGCATCAGGACGGCTATGCGATGTTGAGGGAAATCCGGCAGCTTGGTTTTCCCGTGGTGGAACTCGGGCACGCGATTCGTTTTTCGCTTTGGCCGGGGATCGTGAAAGCCTGGGAAGAGGACCTGATCCGCATCCAGACGCTCCATAATTTTTGTCCGGTCCCGACCAGCATCTTTCGGCCCGATCCGAATTGCTATGAGTTCTCCGACGCGCGCCCGGCCATGCGCGCGGCCGCGATCAAGGCGACGGAAGAAACGATTCGCCATGCGGCGAAGTTCGGCTCGCGCGCCGTGATTTGTCACCTCGGCAGCGTCGGTCCTTCGGGCATCACGGAAAAACTGGAACGCCTTTATCGGAAAGGTGGCTTTTTAAACCGGAGCTATACCGACGCGAAGGTCCGCGCCGTGCGCGAGCGCCAGGAGAAATTCAAGATCGTGTGGCCAAGGATCAAGGCGTGTCTTGATCCGATCGTCGCCCTAGCGGGAGAACTGAAGATCAAGCTTGGCTTCGAAATTCGCCAGGATTTCGAGGAATTTCCCAACGAGGAAGAGTTCCCTCATGTTTTGGCCGCCTATCCGCCGGAAGTCGTCGGGTACTGGCACGATTTCGGCCACTCCCAGGCAAAGGATTTTCTGGGGTGGCACGATCATCTCGAGACCTTGAAGCTTCGCTCGCCCCGCATGTTCGGCGCCCATATTCATGACTGCCGCCGGCCTGATGAGGACCATCTTCCGCTCGGTCACGGCGAAATCGCTTTCACCGCGCTCTTGCCCCTGGTGCCGGAAAACGCTATCGGTGTTCTCGAACTCGCGCCCGGTACGCCCGAGGAACAAGTCATCGCCAGCCGCCATTTATGGAATTCTTACGTCGCCGCCTCGGGCTGATTTTTCGCGCGCTCGTTTCGATTCTCGCGGTGACGTGGGTTGTCTGGACCAATAATTGGAGCAAAGTCTGGTCAAACGTCCTGACCATGGACGTCCGATGGTTGCTGGTGGCCGTCGTTTGCTTCATTCCGACGCTCGTCGTCGTTTCGTGGCGCTGGAGGTTGCTGCTCCGCGTGCACGGCGTTTTTCTGCGCTTCTGGCGCGTTTTCGAGCTCTGCATGATTGGGCAGTTTTTCAGCATTGTCGGAGTCGGCACCACGGGCGGGGATGTCTTCAAGATTTTCTACGTGACCCGTGCCGTGCCGGAACGCAAAACGGCGGTCGCTTTCACCGTGATCGTTGACCGCGTGATCGGCCTGATCGCATTGCTTCTTTTCGGCGTTGCGCTTTCCTTCACCAAACTTCCGCTGCTTTTATCGACTCCGAACACAAGGGCGGCAACCAGTACGTTTTACTTTTTCGCGGTGGGTGGAATCACCGCCTCGGTGCTGGCGAGTCTCGGACCATTTTTTTTAAGGCACCATTTGTTTGTGTCCTTGATCAAGAGACTTCCGTTTGTCAGTCGCGGCAAGAAACTCTTTGCCGCCTATGAACGCACGGCGCGCGCTTTCGGGACGAACCTGCTCGCTTTGGTCGTGTCGCTTCCCTCACACATGTCGATTACGCTCATGGGGTATTGTGTCTTGCGCGCCATGCACCTACAACCCGACCTGCTCGCCTTCTGTTCGATTCTCGCCATCGTCAACATGCTCATCGCGCTGCCGGTCAGTATTTCGGGTATCGGCGTGCGCGAATCGCTTTTCACCTGGTTTTTCGCGTTGCTGGGTGTTCACGGCGATCAGGCGGTGACCTTTTCACTGACCTTTTTTGGGATTAATATCCTTTGGTGTCTGGCGGGCGGTCCGTTTTATTTCCTTTACCGGCACGAGACCCACACGCCTGCGCCGAATACAGCCGAAGTTGAACCCATTTTTTCTGAACGATGAACCCGCAAGCGCGTGAAATTGTCGCCCGACTCCAGCAGGCGGGATACACGGCTTATCTCGCTGGCGGCTGCGTCCGCGATCACCTGCTCGGCATTGAGGCGAAAGATTACGATGTCGCGACCAGCGCGCTGCCGGACGAGGTGCAGCGGCTTTTTCCGCGCGTAACCAATCTCACCGGCAAGTCATTTGGGGTCGTCCGCGTCCTGGTCGGCGAAGAGCAATTCGAGGTCGCGATGTTTCGGCAGGAAGGTCGCTATCTCGACGGACGACATCCGGAATCGGTGAAGCCGGCCACGCCCGAAATGGACGCGCAGCGGCGCGACTTTACGATCAACGGGCTTTTCTTTGATCCCATCGCGGATCGCCTGATCGACTATGTTGGCGGCGAAGCTGATCTTCACGCCAAGGTGCTCCGAGCCATCGGAAATCCGGCGGACCGATTCGCGGAGGACCATCTCCGCCTGCTGCGCGCTGTCCGGTTTGCCACGCGGCTGAACTTCGAGATCGAACCAAAGACGTGGGAGGCGATGCGCGCGGCAGGGCCTACCATTCGCACCGTAAGTGCGGAACGCATTCGCGACGAACTGAACCGGATTTTTGCCACATCGAAACCGGAACGGGGACTCGATCTCCTCGATCAAAGTGGCCTGCTCGTGGAAGTCCTGCCCGATATCGCGGCCCTGCACGGCGTCGAGCAGCCGCCTCAGTTTCATCCGGAGGGTGACGTCTACGAACATGTCCGGCTCATGCTCTCCAGGATCGAGCAGCCGGATCTTGATCTTGCCCTTGGAATTCTTTTTCACGATGTGGGCAAAAAGCCGACCGCCAAGGTCGACGAGAACGGCCGCATTCGCTTTAACGAGCATGAGAGCGTGGGGGCCGAAATGGCGGAACGCATCATGACCGGATTGCGCTACGACAACAAAAGCATCGAGACGGTGCGCGAGTTGGTGCAACACCACATGCAGTTCAAGGATGTGCCCAAGATGAAGCCGAGCACACTCAAGCGCATGATGTCGCGACCGACTTTTCCCTTGGAATTGGAACTGCACCGCATCGATTGCGCGAGCTCGCACGGTGATCTCACTCACTATGAATATCTCAAGCATCAGCTTGAAACCATGAGCGCGGAGCAGATCGATCCGCCGCAACTTGTTTCGGGCCGCGACTTGCTCGCAATGGGATTGCGACCTGGCAAAGAGGTCGGGCGCATACTTGAAGCGGTACGGATTGCGCAGTTGGAAGAAGCGGTCCAGACCCGTGCAGAAGCTCTCGAATTGGCCCGCAAACTGGCAAGCCGAGGGATGGACACCGTCCAGCTTCCGCGTCTTGTAGAAGGACCGGAGGAAACTCCCGATAAGTTAAAGAAATCTGGTTAGAACTTCGATGCGGAGTCGAAGCCACAGAGACCCTATAACTCAATCTAGAGGTTTTTGGTCATCCTGAGCTTGTCGAAGGATCAGTTCCGTATTCCTCCGAAGCACGCTAAAGCTGAACTGATCCTTCGACAAGCTCAGGATGACTACAGCGCCAATTCAGCTTCTTCGTGTTCATACGCATCGGCCGCATCGAGTTCCTGCCGGATGTCGTGCGAGCGATCTTCAATCGGCGCCATGAGATCGTAAAGGCATGGCACAACCAGGAGCGAGAAGAGCGTGGAGACGCATACGCCGCCGATAATCACCACGGCCATGGAGACGCGCACCTCCGCACCGGGACCGATGCCCAACGCGGGAATGATCGACGCCGCCACGGTCGCGGCTGAAGTCATGATGATGGGGCGAAGACGGATGGGGCCGCCGATCAGGATCGCCTCACGCAGGGAGCGCCCATATTCACGCCGCTGCTTATTGAAAAATTCCACCAGCAGAATCGAGTTTTTCAGCGTGATGCCCATCAGCACGACGATGCCGATGAAGCTGTAGAGATTGAGCGAATTATGCGTGAGAAAAAGCGAGAGAAAGGCGCCGGTGAGCGAAAACGGCAGCGCGATCATGACAGGGACCGGGTGAATGAAGCTGTTGAACTGCACGGCGAGAACCATGTAGGAGATCAGCAGGCCCATCACCAGCGTGAAGATGAAGCTCTCGAAGGCCTCAATAAGATCCTTTGATGCCCCCACTTCAGCCAGCCGGTAGCCACTGGGCAGGACGTCCTTTGCCGTCGTGCGTGCAAACTCCATCACCTGGTCGATCGATTTTCCAGTAGCCGCATTCGCGTAGATATTGATCGCACGCTCGCGCATCTCTCGCGTGATCGTCAGCAGCTTCTTTTCCTCGGTAACCGTCGTCACGGCGGAGAGCGGAATCAGTTCGCCGTAGCCGGTACGGATGAGCAGCTTGTTGATGTCGGCGGTGGTCCGCCATTGCTCGGGCAGGAGGCGCACGCGCACGTCGTAGCGGCGAATGCCATTGGTGAAGTAGCCCTGGCGCCCGCCGCCGATGGCCGTGTTGATCGTGTCGGCGATGTCCTGCACGCTCACGCCACTGGCCGCCGCTTTTTCGCGGTCCGGCACGACGTGCACCTCGGTTACGCCGTCACGGAAATCGGTGTCGATGTCGGTCATTAATCCGCTGGCCGCGAAGCGCTTCGTCATCTCCGCGACCTTCTCCTTAAGCACGCCATAATCGGGCCCACGCACGCTGAGTTCGATATTGGTGCCGCGCTTCGCTCCGCCGAAATTACCTGAAGGATTGATGATAAAGGCGTCGAAATCATTGGGGATCTTCGCTTTGATTTCATCGCGTACGGCATCCATTACCTGCTGCTGGTTCTGCGTTCGGGCGCTGCGGTCCGTGAGTGAAATGAACGACATGCCCTTGTTGGTTTCGCCGCCCTCGAAGCCGCCGACGTTGACAAAGTAATGGGCGATGGCCGGATTGGCGGAGAGGATCTTTTCCATTTCCGCCGCCTTGTTCGCGGTGAACGTCAGCGAGGAACCGATGGGAGTCTGAAACCGGACGATGAAGACGCCGATGTCCTGTGTCGGCATGAATTCCTTCGTGATCCACATTACCGAGGTCATGGAAAGCGCGAAGAGGGCGAGCGCGCCGCCGACAATTTTCCAGCGGTGATCAAGGCTTAATTTCAACGCATGGCCGTAGCCGCGGGCAAAAGCGGCGAAGACCCGGTTCACGAAAACCGCGAACCGATATTCGTCTTCTTTCGCCGTCATGAATTGCGAGCAGCGCATGGGGGTGAGGGTAATCGCCTCCAGCAGCGACAGGCCGACGGCAGTGGAGATGGTCATGCCGAATTGGAAGAGAAAAACGCCAATAAATCCCCCGACGAGCAAAACGGGAATGAAGACCGCGATGACGGAAATGGTGGCCGCCGTGGCCGCAAACGTAATTTCGCGCGCGCCATCGAGCGCCGCTTGCCGCGCGGTTTTGCCCATGTGGAAATGGCGCACGATATTTTCGAGCACCATGATGGCATCGTCCACTACGATGCCGATGGCGAGCGACATGCCCAACAGCGTGAAAAAATTGATAGTGAAGCCGAGCATGCGCATCACGATGAAAGTCCCGAGCGCCGATGTCGGAATCGAGAGCAGCACGTTGAAGGTGGACGTCCAGGAGCCGAGAAAAGCCCAGCAGACGAGGCCGGTGACAACGACCGAAAGCAGAACGGTCAGCTCAGTTTCACTGATTGCCTGCGAGGTGAAACGGGTGCCGTCGAAGTTGACGTTCATGTGCAGGTCGGGATCGGTGACCGCGAGTTCCTTGTTGATCTCGTCCACGAAAGCGCGCACCGCCGTACCCACCTTGACATCATTCTCGCCGTGCTGTTTTTGGATGCCCACGCCGAGCGTGATCTTCCCATCGCTCCATGCGTAGCTCCGCGTGTCAGCCAGGCCGTCGTCGATGGTGGCCACGTCACGCAAGCGAATGTCTGAGTGATAAATTCGCTGGCCGCCACGCTGCGTGATCAGCAAATCGCCCATCTGCTCCGGCGTCAGCGCCTCGCCCATCGTGCGAACATTGGATTCGGTTTGGCCACTCTCCAGCGTGCCTGACGACGTCTCGCTATTGTCCATCTTGAGCGTGTTGCGGATGTCGAGGATGGTGAGCTGCCGCGCCAGCAGCTTGTTGTTATCGACCCACACGCGCAGGTTGCGGTCGGACCAGCCACCGAGAACAATGTCGCCCACGCCGGGAATGACGCGGAGCCGGTCACGCAAATTCAAATCGACATACGTCAGCACGTCCTTGAACGAGCGATTGGTGGACGTGACGGCCAGCCACATGATCGGGTTGTCGTCGGTGTTGATCTTGTCAATCGTCGGCGGCAGCACGTCGTCCGGCAGCTTGACCGATCGCAGCTTCGAGTTCGTTTCCTGCAACGCCGCATCGATGTCCTTGCTGGTGTAAAACGTGAGTTTGATGCTGGCCGTGCCCTGCCGCATGTTTGACTCGATGTCCTGGATGCCTTGGACAGAAATCACCGCCTGCTCGATCGGATTGACGATCTCCGTTTCCATCACTTCGGGAGCGGCGCCGATCCAGTTGGCCGTGATGGTCAGTACCGGTTGCGTCGCTTCCGGAAGCTGGCTGACGCCAAGCTGGAAGAAGCAAATCACCCCGAAGAACATCAGTGCCGACATCAACATCCAGGCGAAAACAGGGCGTCGAATCGAGAGGTCGGAGAGGGTCATGGACGGGCCGGTTGAATGGATTTCACTTCAGCGTCAGGGGCTCCGACGATTTGCCATTTGCCTTGGGTTGCGCTTCGTGTCCCGGCCGCATCGCGGGCTTGGCCGATTCGCCGTACAGTTCAGCCTCGGGATGCGATTTGCCCTCGAGACCGGCCATCAGGCTGTACGCGCAAGGGACGACCAGCAGGGTGAAAAAAGTCGAGACGATTATGCCGCCGATGACCGTGATTGCCATCGGAATGCGGCTTTCCGCGCCCGGCCCCAAGGCGAGGGCAGGCGGGATGGCGGCGGCCAGCGTCGCGAGTGAGGTCATCAAAATCGGACGAAGCCGTACGGGTCCGGCGAAGAGGATCGCCTCACGCACGGAGAAGCCGTCGATGAACCGTTTCGCGTTGGTGAATTCGACGAGCAGAATCGAATTTTTCTTCACGATGCCCATGAGCAGAACCAAACCGATCAGGCTGTAGAGATTGATCGATTGACCCGTGAGCAAAAGCGCGAAGAAGGCGCCGCTGATGCAAAACGGCAGCGAGAGCAGCACCGCAAACGGATGAATGAAGCTGTTAAACTGCGAGGCCAGCACCATGTAGGAGACGACGATGCCCAGCCAGAGCGCGAAGAAGAGGCTCGCGAAAGTTTCGCGGAAAGTCTGCGCGCCGCCGCCGAGAAACACGCGATAACCAGGAGGCAGCGCTTTTTTCGCAATGGCCTCCGCACGGTCGAGCGCATCGGCCTGTGATTTGCCGGGTGCAATGTTCGCATAGATGGAAATCGAGCGCTCGCGCAGGGTTCGCGCGATGGTCTGGTAAGTGCCGACCGTCTGGGTTTTGATCACGCTTGAGATCGGAATCAGCTCGCCGTATTCGGTGCGGACATCGAGATTCATGATGTCGTCCGGCCCGACCCGCTGGACGCCCTCCAGCCGCAGGCGCACATCGTAACGCCGGTCCTTGTTGGTAAATTTACCCTGCACGGTCCCTCCAATCGCGGCCTGCACCGTGCTGGCGATCGCATCGACCGTGACGCCCGACTGGGTCGCCAGTTCGCGGTCGGGATAAATCCGCACCTCGGGCATTCCGGTGCGGAAATCGGTGTCGATGTCGCGGAATTCACCGGTCTGATTCATCGCGATGATGATCTCCTTCGATTTGTTTTCCAGAACCTTGTAATCGGGCCCGCGCAGATTCAGTTCGATGGGAAAACCGCGCCCGGCAATGAAATCGTGCGAGGCAAGATCCTGCGGTACCGCACTGACATCGGGAATGGCGTTGAGCTCCTGCCGCAGCTTGTCCATGAGCGCGAATTGGCCGAGCGCGCGTTGCGATTTCGGTTTCAGCGTGACATAAATGAGCGCGCTGTTGACCTGGCCGTCGGTGACCGCGCCGTCGGCCGCGCCGGTGTCGGAGGTGAATCCGCCGATGGCTGAGAAGAAGTGGTCGATTTCCGGATGCTGGTTCAGGATCTTTTCCGCCGCCTCAAGCTTGCCCTCGGTAAAGGTGATGGATGACTGCACCGGCGTTTGCACGCGAATCAAAAATGCGCTCTGGTCCTGCCTGGGCAAAAATTCCTTCGGCAAAAGATAAGCCAGCCCGAGCGAGAGCAGGAAAATCACGGTGGACACGAGAATGACTAGCCAGCGATGGTCCAGACAGGCCGTGAGCACGCGCCGATAAATCTGCCCGATCTTCTCGAATTCACCCGCGGCCCAGTGGGCATAGCCGCGCCGGGTATCGCCCATGAATTGCGAGCAGCGCATGGGAGTAACGGTGAGCGCCTCAACCAATGAGAGTAAAACCGCGGCCGAAATCGTGATGCCGAATTGGAAAAAGAACCGGCCGATGATTCCGCTCATGAACGCCACGGGCAGAAAGATCGCGACCACCGCGATGGTGGCGGCGAGCGCCGCAAAGGTGATTTCCCGCGCGCCGTCCCGCGAAGCCAGCACCTTGCTCTTGCCCATATCGCGGTGGCGCATGATGTTTTCCAGGACCATGATGGCGTCGTCGACCACGATGCCGATGGCCAGCGATAGACCCAGCAGCGTGAAGAAGTTGAGCGTAAAGCCCATGAAGTAGAGCACGGCGAACGTGCCCATGACCGAGGTCGGAATCGAAAGCAGAACGTTGAATGTGGAGCTCCATGAACCGAGGAAGAGGAAGCAGACGAGACTGGTGATGATCGCCGACAGCACGAGCGTAAATTCGGTCTCATGAATCGCGTCCTGGATAAAAAGACTGCTGTCGAAGTTGACGTCGATTTTGATGTCGGGCGGCAGCGTCTTCCGAAGTTCCTCCAGCCGCGCCTTCACCGCCTGAGCGATGGCTACGGAGTTTGCGCCATGCTGCTTTTTGATGCCAATGCCGATGCCCGGTTGGCCGTTAACGATGGCGGTATGACGCACGTCGTCGAGCCCGTCCTCGACCCGCGCCACATCGCGGATGCGGATGTTGGAATTGTAGATCGCTTCGCCGCCCCGCTTTTTGATCTGAATATCGCCGACCGCCGCGGGCGTAACGCCTTCGCCCATCGTGCGGACATTGAATTCGGTCGCCGAATTTTCGAGGTACCCCGCCGCCTCTTCGACCTGCTCGTTCTCGAGCGCCGTCTTGACGTCGAGCATGGTCAATTGCAGCGGCTTGAGCTTGTTGTTGTCGACCCAGACGCGGAGGTTGCGTTGCTGGTAGCCGGCCAGCGTGACCTCGCCGACGCCCGGCAAAATCTTGAGCTGGTCGACAACGTTGAGCTCGAGATATTCGGTCAGCGCGTGCATGTCACGCGACGTGGAGGAGGCGCTGAGCAGGATGATCGGCTGGTCCTCCGGGTTGCTTTTAACGATGGTCGGTTGATCGGCGCCAATGGGCAGCGTCACGTTGCTCAGCTTTGATTGCACCTCGGTTAAGGCGGCGTCGATGTTGCGGTCGATTTCAAATTCCAGCGTGATCGAGGCCTGCCCCTGCTGAATTTGCGAGGTGACATTGCGCACACCCTGGGTCGAAATTACCTGCTCCTCGATCTTGTCGACGATCTCCGTTTCCATCACCTCGGGCGCGGAACCGCTCCAGGTTGCATTGATCGTCAGCACGGGAAAATCGACATCGGGCTGCTCGCTGACGCCCAGGCGTGAAAGACCGATCGCGCCGAAAATAATCAGCGCGGCCATCAGCATCCACGCGAAGACGGGACGCCGGATGGAAAGATCGGCCAGCGAAGCGAAAGCTGAACCCCGGCGGCGCGGAGCGGACGGAATGGTGGGAGAAGGATTCATGCTGGACTTGGAAAAGTTCTAAGGCGCCATTCCGCTCGATTTCGGCAGAGCCTGGTTGTTCGCGCCCGGTCCTCGCGCCGCGGTGCCTGCGGCCACGTGCAAATTAATCAGGTTGAGCCGCGCCTGCATGTTCGCATTATGAAGCTGAATCCGCGCGGTTTGGTAATCCTGCAACGCGGTCAGCACGTCCAGATTCGCGACGACTCCCCGGCGATAATCGTCCACTTGCGCCTCGAGATTCTTCGCGGCCAGCACGGCGGCCGCTCGCAAAACCACAACCTGCGCCACGCTCGCATTGAAGTTGGCGTAAGCCGTCCGCGTGTCCTGGTCGGCAGTGCGCTGCAGCTGCTCGATGTTCAGAGCGCTCTCGCGGACCATTTCCTTGTTTTGATGGATTTGCGCGATGATTAATCCGCCGTCGAAGATCGGCATCGAGATCTGCAACGTCATCGTGGCATCGATATTGTTGGAAACGGGATCCTGCGAGGCGAGATAATTGCCGCTGGCGGAAATCGTCGGAAACAGCTCGCCCTTGGCCACGGAAAGATTGCGCTCCGCTTGGCGCAAAGCCTCCACATCGGAAAGCACATCGGGCCGGGTGCCACTCTGGCTGAGATAAAACTCGAGCTGCTTGACGGTCGGAAATTCCTGCGTGTCTTTCACCTTCAACTGGGCCGCCGGAATACCAGTGTAAAAGGCCAGCGTCTCGCGCGAGGCATTGGCCGAACCGATGTCCGCCTGGGTCGTCACCCGCGCATTGGCCAGATCGGTTTCCGCCTGGAGAAATTCCGCCGGCCGCGAGCGGCCGAGGGAAACCCGGTCACGCAAATCATCCACGCGCGCGGCGAGGGCGTTGACGAGATCGTTTTGAATCGCGATGTCGCCCTCATATTGAAGCACGTTGTAAAATGCCTGCGCCACATCCTGATAAATCGTCTGATAATCGCGCGCCATCGTTTCGCGCCGGACGGCGACCAAGGCGCTGCTCGCCCCCACGGTATTGTAATTCTGGCCGCCGTTGAAGATGGTATAATTCATCGTGACGCTCGACTGTGACTCGTAATTCCGTTGTCCTTCAGTGGCGACCACCGTGGTGCCGGAGGTTCCACCTGTCGCCGTCGAGCCGCCCGTGTTGCCGGTGCCACCTGTGCCGGTCGAACCGCCGGTGCCCGTGGTCGCGCCAACGGGCGTTCCGAAGCTGGTGAAGGAAAGTCCCGAATTCGGACCTATATAATGCAAAAATTGCTGCTGGTTGGATGCGGTGAACGTCGGCCAGAGCCCAGCGATCGATTGACTCAGTTGCGCCTGCGCGATCCGCACATCCTGCAGGCTTATCTTGAGGGAGTCATCGCGGATGGCCGTGAGTTGAAAGCAAGTTTGTAAATCGAGGGCGTGAATATCATGCGCGTAGGCGGCCACGGGCGAAACCAGCGCGAGTTCAGGATGACTCGCGCGCACGGCGGGCGGAACGGCGCGAATATCAGCCAGACCGGGCGGCGTATTGGTGGCGTTGATCGACGATGGAGCGGCCGTGTTATTCGTGGCTTCCGCCGTCATGGCCGGAGGCTGGACGCTGTCCGCGGGCGGATAATTGGAAGTAAGAATCGATGACGCCGATGGCGCGGGAGGGACGTTGGTCGTTTGCGCGTTTGTATTTGCGAGAGAAAGACCCAGACCGATGAGCATCGATAAGATCCTGGCAGCGCGTTTGATCGTCCCTGCTTTTGCGGAGCCGCTCTTTCGTGAACAGGAAACTCCATTTTTCCCGTTGCTTGTGACCGTCTTCGGATTCACCGCGCCACCGAGAAAGAGTTCTACGATTCGTTGGGGCTTCATCCGCGGTGGAAGAATTCTCGGCGGCTTGAGACGCCGCAGCTTCGGGACAATGATCGCCATCGCAATCGAATGCTGGATCAATTGAAAATAAGCCTGGCTGAGTTCCATCACGGTGTAGACCGGATTCAAAACTCCGCGGTCAAGTCCGGACTGAATGATGCTCTGCACGAAAAAGAACGACGCATGCATCTTCGCATTTTTTTTAAAGCCCGACGGATATTCGCCGTCAGCCGCGAACGCGATGGCGAAGGTGAGCCGCAGGAGGTCAGGCTGGCGGCTCGCAAAGTCGGTCAGTGTGGCGATGATATCGGTCAGCTGTTCCACCGTCGGCTTCTCCGGCGGGGCGGCCTGACGCATCAGACGCAGGCGCTCGTCCATCGCCTGATCGACCAACGCCTGGAAGAGTCCTTCCTTGTTCTCAAAGTAATAATAAAGCGTCGGCTTGGTGACACGCGCCTCTTCCGTGATGTCCTGCACCCCTGTGCCGGCGTAACCCCGGTTGGCGAAAAGTTTCAGTCCGGCATCGAGCAAACGCTTTCGTGGATCGGAGGCGAGTTTTGCCATGACGCCCTAGCGTCGCAGAAGGCCCGGCCGCGTCAAATCGAAAGTTACCTACCGGTCGGTAGGTGTTGAGCGCGGCAGTAATTTACAGCGGCGGACGTCTAACCTTTAAACCTCTGCGCGATGGGAACGCGGCGGCCCATGCCGAAGGCGCGCGGGGAGACCTTCAGCCCCGGCGCGGCCTGGCGGCGCTTGTATTCGCTGAAGACGATTTTGTTGAGGACGTCGCGGACGGTCTCCGGCGGAAATGCCCTCGCTGACCAGCATCTTGGGGTCGGCGTCATCGACCACGTAGTGGCGCAGGATGCGGTCGAGCACGTCGTAAGGCGGCAGGCTGTCCTGGTCGGTCTGGTTCGGGCGCAACTCGGCGCTCGGCGGCTTCTCGATCGTGTTCCAGGGAATGATTTCCTCGTCGCGATTGATCCAGCGGGCCAGCGCGTAAATTTCCGTCTTGAGCACGTCGGCGATCACGGCGAGCGCGCCGCACATGTCGCCGTAGAGCGTGCAATAGCCGACGGCCAGTTCGGACTTGTTGCCGGTGGTGAGCACGAGCGGCCCGAATTTATTCGAGAGCGCCATGAGCAGCAGCCCGCGCATGCGCGACTGGATATTTTCCTCGGTGGCGTCGGGCGTGCGGCCCTCGAAAACGCCGTCCGAGCGTTTTCTCCACCTCGACCACCGGTTCGGCGATGGGCAGGACGTCGTAGCGGATGCCGAGTTTCTTTGCCAGTTGCGCGGCGTCGCTCAGGCTGCCTTCGCTCGAATAGCGCGACGGCAGCGAAACGCCCCAGACCTTGTCCGCGCCGAGCGCCTCGGCGGCGATGACGGCCACGAGCGCCGAGTCGATGCCGCCGGAAAGGCCGAGCACGACCGACTTGAAGCCGCACTTGCCGACGTAATCGCGCACGCCGAGGACGAGCGCGCGGAAAAGCTGTTCCTCCTGGTTCGCGGGCAGCGCGAGCTCGGGCGAGGGAGCAGCCGCCTCCGTGTCGACGACCAGAATGTCCTCCGCAAAGCTTGCGCCGAGGGCGAGCACTTCGCCCTGCGCGTTGAGCGCCACGCTGTGGCCGTCGAAAATCAGTTCGTCGTTCGCGCCGACCATGTTGACCTGCACCAGCGGCACGCGTTCGTCGCGCGCCACGCGCTGCAGCATGGCCAGCCGCGTCGCCTCCTTGCCGCGCTCCCAGGGCGAGGCGGAAATATTCACGATCAGTCTCGCGCCGGCATCGACCAGATCGCGCACGGGATCGCATGCGGTAACGGCGCTCGGGCCAGAAATCGGCGTCGTTCCAGATGTCCTCGCAAATCGTCAGCGCGATTTTTTGGCCGTTGATTTCGACCGGGGAAACTTTCTCGGCCGGCTCGAAATAGCGGTCCTCGTCGAAGACGTCGTAGGTCGGCAGCAGCGACTTCATCACGCGATGGATGATCTTGCCGTTCTGGATCACGGCGGCGGCGTTGCGCAGGGCGCGTCCGGGCCGCGTCGGGATTGCGGTCGACGTAGCCGGTGATGAGCGGAACCTCGCCGACTGATTTCGCCAGCGCGTCGAGGCAATCCAGGCCCGCGCTGAATAAAGTCGTCGCGCAGAAGAAGATCGCGGGGAGGGTAGCCGCAGAGAAAAAGCTCCGGCGCGAGGACGAGTTCCGCGCCCTTACTCACCGCTTCGCGATACGCCTCCTCCAGCCTCGCGCGGTTTTGATCGAACGCGCCGATGGTGGCGTTGAGTTGGAGAAGGCCGATGCGCATGACGATTAACTCTAGCGGCGGTCTAAGACCATCGCACTTTAAATTCTCCGTCATCCAGAGTTGTCGAAGGATCAGTTCCGCTGCATTTTGTTTCCTCGTTCCCGAAATTGGACCAGGAAGGCCTTATCGGCGGTACCTACCGAACTGAACCTTCGACAAGCTCAGGATGACAGACGTCTTACAGCTGCTTCTTGATCGCCGCATAGACGCTGGCGAGGTCGTTCGGATGGACGCGCGTCTCGGCGGTGGTGGTCATGAAATTGGCGTCGTTGCGCCAGCGGGGGACGAGGTGGATGTGCAGATGCTGGTCGATGCCCGCGCCGGCCGCCGCGCCGAGATTGATGCCGACGTTGAATCCGTGCGGATGAAACGCCGCGGTCACGGCCGCCTTCATGCGCTTGAGCATCGTCATCATCTCCAGCAGTCTCGTCGTCGCCCAGGTCTTCCAGCGCGCCGGTCTCGCGATAGGGCATGATCATCAGGTGCGCCGGTGTTGTAAGGATAGACATTCAGGATGGCGAAGCAGCTCTTGCCGCGCGCGAGGACGAAATGGTCCTCGTCGTCGGAACCCTGGGCGATCTCGGCGAAAATATTTCCCTCATGTTTTTGGCTATCTTTCACGTAAAGATTGCGCCAGGGCGCCCAGAGATGTTCCATAGACACAACATAAAGGAATTGCATGGCCGCGTCAGCAATCAATACCAAGACCATCCCGATCCATTTTCTTTGCGGCTCCGACGAGGACGCCGTGAAGAAAGCCGCCGCCGACCTGGCGCAGAAGCTGGCGCCGGACGACGCGATGAATTTCGAGACGATCGACGGCCGCGCCATCACGGTGGACGAGGCGGTCGCAGTCGATCGCAGAAAGTGCGCGAGGCGATCCTGACGCTGCCCGTTCTTCGGCGGAGGCAAGCTGGTCTGGTGGAAGGCGGTCAATTTCTTCGACGAGACCGGCGTGGGCCGTCACGCCTCGGTGAAGGAAGCGCTCGAATCGCTCCAGCCCGATCTGCGAACGAGTCGATGGCACCTCGGTCACGCTGCTCATCAGCGCGCTGGGCATTCACAAGGGCCGCGCCTTCAGCAAGGCGCTGCTCAAGCTCGCGCAGGCGAAATACTTCGACCTGCCCGACCTGCGCAAGACCAGCGAGGACGAGATCATCTTCCAGATCGAGCGCCGCATGAAGGCCGCCGGCATCCGGCCCGGCCCCGGCGCGGCGGAGCGTTTCTTCCAGGCCACGGGAATCGACACCGCCGCCTGGTCGCAGGAGCTGGAAAAGCTCGCCTGCTTCGCCGGGGAGGGGAGCGCGGAACTGACGCGCGACGACGTCAACCGGGTCATCAGCGGCAGCCGCGAAGTCCTGATCTGGGATTTCTGCCACGCCGTCCTGAGCGGCGAGGCCGAAGCCGGCGCTGGCGCAACTTTCCGCGCTTGCTGGCGCAGGACGAATCGGAGGTCGGCATCCTGATCCTGCTCGCCGGGCAGGTTCGCCTGGCCGCGCTGGCCGCGGTCTTGCGCGACAACACAATGCTGCGATTCAATCGCGGCTCGTTCACCTCGGCGGAAGTCTCCGCCGGAGGGCGAGGCCTATCTGCCGCGAAAGAAAAGCGGCGAGCCGATCAGCACCTATGCGCTGGGACAGGCGGCGCAGCGCAGCCAGCATCGCTCTACGCAGTTCTGGTTTCAGGCGCTGGCCCTCATTTACCGGGCGCAAAAGGAAATGCTAACCGGCGAAAGCGACAAGCGGCGCGCCTTGGAATTGGTCGTTCTGGAGATTGTCGCCGGATGATGTCGAAGACTAAGTCTAGACGAACGCATCGATAAGATTTGCACATATTCTGCGTAAAATGTTTGACCTGCGATGGCTATTGAAACTACATACAAGTATGTCATTTCGCGCAATGGTACTTAGGCGGAGTTGGCCGGCTGCAATTTTAATCGCCACGATTGGTTCGTTTCGCCGGCGTTTGGCCAAGCTCACGAACTCGCCGATTGCCTTTGTCAATCAGGATGCGATCACGACTTCGTTCGTTCCCACGCCAGCACTGGCCGCGGCCAGTGCTGGCGCTGCGGCGATCCACCCAATGGCTCAAGGTGGAATTTCATTACGGCACCACTGACAATTGCTGACCAAGTTTCTTGATTCCGTCGAGTTCAAGGTCTGGATCGAAGGCCTTCGACCCGCTCGCGAAAAACGCCCAGGGCACCGGCAGGAGTCGCGGTGGCCTCACCGGATCGGTCACCTACGTCAACGTGCCCGCGGGCAAGGATCTCTACGGTGTCTTTTACGTTCATCCCTCGACCCTGGCACGCTACAGCGGTGAACGCGGAACGGAAGATTTCGACCGCAAATTCGATGTTCACGTGGAAGCCTATGTCGGCGGTACGTTGATGGATGCGGTCAATAAGAACAAGGAACAGGATCCCGTCGGATGGTTCAAGCCGCTCCCCGCTATTCCCAATCTGGTTTACCGGCAGGACCAATGTCCCTTTATCGTGGCCGATCCGGACCGGTATCCGGCGATCAAGCTGCAGCACACCGGCCCAATAGCTTGCCGATCGCGCAATATCATCCCGGCATCGTTTCATCATATTTGGAGAATTTTCATCATGGCTGCCGCCCATAAAGTCATCACGGTCGATCTCGGCACCAGCACGCTCAAGTTTGCCGAGTTTGGCATCGGCCGCGGCGGAGCCCTGACCCTGCTTCATTTCGGCGTGGCGGAGCTGGGCCTCGATCCCAACAAGGAGGAGGAGCGCGGCAAATTCATCACGCCGACCCTGGCCAAGCTTTTCAAGGAACATCGCATCAAGGGCGGCGAAGTCCTTCTTTCCATCTCGGGCCAAAGCGTGTTCATGCGCTTCGTCAAGCTGCCGCCGGTCGATCCCGCGCAGGTCGAGCAGGTCGTCAAGTTCGAGGCGCAGCAAAATGTGCCCTTTCCCGATCGACGAAGTGACCTGGGATTACCAGATGATGCCGACGCGCACTGCGAACAGCAATGAAGCGGAGGCGGTCATCGTCGCGATCAAGAAAGAAGTCCTCGAGGCCGAAGTCGAGGCCGTGGAGCGCGTCGGGGTCAAGATCAAGCAGGTCGATGTCGCCCCCTTCGCGCTGCTCAACGCCTTTCGCTACAGCGAGCCCCAGACCGACGATTGCTCGCTGATCATCGACATGGGCGCGCGCTCGACCAACCTCGTTTTCGTCGAGAAAAACAGCTTCTGGATTCGCAACGTCCCCATCGCCGGCAACCAGATTTCCCAGAGCATCTGCAACGAAATGCAGGAGCCGTTCACCGCGGCGGAAACGCTTGAAAAAGGGCAAGGGCTTCGTCTCGCTCGGCGGCGTCTATGCCGACCCGGACGACGCCGATGCCGCGCGCATCTCCAAGCTCATCCGCTCGACGATGACGCGGCTGCACGTCGATATCAACCGCTCCATCGCCTACTACCGCACCACGCTCAACGGCGCGCCGCCCAAGCGCGTCTTCCTCACCGGCGGCAGTTCGCAGTTGCCCTACCTCGATCTTTTCATCGCCGACAAGCTCAGCCTGCCCGTCGCCTACTTCAATCCGCTGCGCAACGTCAACCTCGGTCCGGTCGCTCAACACCGCCGACCTCCAGCAAAACAGCTGCTACACCGCGGAACTGGTCGGCCTCGCCCTGCGCGAAACCGGCAGCTGCCCGGCGGAGGTCACCCTCGATGCGCCGACCCTGGCCGCCCGCGCCGACAAAAGACGCAAGCAGCCCTATTACTTCGGCGCGCTTGCCGCGTGGATGCTTCTCTTCGTCTGCCTGGGCCTTTATTATTATCAGCAGATCGGTGTCGCGCAGCGACAAGGCCAAGGAACTCGCGTGAAAACGACCCAAAGCCTCGAGGTCCTCGCGCCCAAGATCGGCGTTCTGACCAAAGAGCAGGACGCGCTCCAGCAAATGCTTAATGCCGCCAGGGACTTGGGCGTGCAGCGCGATGCCTGGGCGCAAGTTCTCGCCGCTCTGAACGACAAGATTCCGGAGGGCGTCTGGATCACCGAACTTGTGCCCTCTTCCAATCCGACGACCAGTGCCGCACCCACACCGCGTGGCGCCGTCGCGCCGCAAGCGTCCGCCAATGAAATCAACATGCTCGATCATCAGCGGCCTCTATCACGCCAATACGCGGACCGAGATGGTCGACCCCGCCCGCCTGCGCGAATTCGTCAACGCGCTGGCCGACCTGCCCTATTTCGACATCGACAAGAATAACATCACCGCGACGCTGATTTCCTTCACGACGGCGGAGACCGACCCGAACGTCTTCGCGCAGAAGTTTTCCATGCATCTCAAGCTCAAGACGCCGATCCGTCTTAAACCCGGGACCGGCAAGCCATGAAAAAACTTAAGCTGTCCGGATTTGATCTCGGCATGATCATCGCCGCTGTCGTTGTCGCGCTCCTGGGGGCGGCGCCTGGTGGTATCTGTCCGGCGAACTCCAGGACGCGCAAACCGACGTACGCCAGCGCCAAAGCCGATTTCGACAAATACTCGACCAAGGGAGACATCGTCGTCAGTTCGACGGATGGAAAAATCCTCGCAGGACAATATCGACGTGCTCAAGACGCAGCTCGACCCGCTCATCCAGGCCAAACTCTAGACCGAAGGAAAACAAGCTTCGGTTCCATCGACAAGGAAGATCCCGTGGCTTGGAAGCACGATCTCGATGACGAGGTGCATGCGCCTCACTAACGCGGCTAAAAATCATCTCGTGGCGCTGCCGCCTAACTTCTACTTCGGCTTTTCCCGCTACCTCAACCAAAACCCGGCGACGAGCAAACGGCCGTCCTGAGCAAGCAACTCGTTGGCGTTGAAGAAATCGCCAACATTCTGATCAATGCCCCGGTTAAAGGCATCCAGCGGATTCGACGCACCTATGAGGAAGATCCTCATGCCAGTGCCGGCGATAATAACACTACGGCGAATGACTCGTCGGACCAACTCGCCGGCTATTCGATTGACGCGCCGGGAAATGTCTACACCGCCTATCCGTTCGAGATCGATTTCGAGACCAGCCCGGAAAACCTGCGCGCCGTAATCGATGGCCTCATCCAGTCACCCTATCTTTTCGTCGTCCGCAGTGTCACAGTTGAGAGTACCAAGCCCAGTTCGCCGCAGATCGCCGACCTCGATAAAATCGCCGGAACGCCCCCCGATCCGTCCGTAGTCAACAGCTCTCCAGGCGAAGTTGCGGACACCTCTTCGACAAAGGGGCCCGCAATTTCTTTTCGGCGACGCGACACTCAAGGTCGATGCTCCGGGTCGATATGATCGAATGGAAAGCCGACGTTTCCAACATTGGCAAATCACCCAAACCACTTTCCCCCTGATGAACAAGTCGCCCGAACCCATCATCCTGGCTGTCGCCCTCTTCCTGCTGGCCTTGGGCGCGGGGATGCTCGCCTACTTTTTTCCCTCGGTGGAGGATATCACCGGCATCAAGAGCGTCGCAGCCAAGCGGACACAGTGCCGTCAGCTCAAGGCCGATGACATCGCAAGCGAGTCTGGCCGTCTGGGAAATCGCCACGTCTTGTGGCAGGAGCCGGCAAATCACCGCCGCCTGTTCGATTCCGACGAGTATCTCTTTTATCCCTCGGCTTATCCGGCCGGGGATTATATCAAGAAGAATGACCAACACCCGTTCCCCCAGCGGCGTTCTGCTGAGCTGGTATCGCAAATACGGCCTCGACTTTACCGATCCGAATGTCGACCGCGAAGATCCCGACAACGACGGCTTTTCCAACATTGTCGAGTTCAAGAACGATCCGGTCGGGTACGCGGCAAAAGGCCGTCCGACTGCGACGGCTCCAAATCGACCAACCCGCTCGATCCCAAGAGCCACCCCGATTATCTCGCGCGCCTTCGCCTGCAGAAATATGAGCTGCGGCCCTTCCACATCCAGTTCAAGGGCTACAAGCAGCTCAACGGCGTCTACGTCTTCCAGCTCCATCTCAACGACGTTCCGAGCTATAACCAGCCGCCGCTGAAAAAGACCGGGGACCAGCTCGGATTCGAAGGCTACATCATCGGCGCCTTCCATCAGAATCTTCAAGGACGAGGTCGATCCGGGACACACTCGACGTCTAGTACGGACGTATCGACCCTCGAACTCGACAAGCCCGACATCGGGCATAAAGGTCATCGTTCCCTTCCGCAAGGAAATCGATTCGCCCGAAGTCACCGCCGATTTCGTCATGCTCATGCCGACCGAAGTCGACAAGGTCATCAAAATTTCACGGGGAAAGATTTTTACCGTTCCCTATCTGCCGGATGCCTCATATCGCTTTATCGAGGCGGACGATCGGCGCGATGATTCGCGACATCGAAGACGCAATCAGGATTATAAGATTCTCGAAATTAGACCCGGCCGAATGGAATGAAGTTCCCAGCCAGGAAGTGCACAGAAATCGCCCTAACTCACTTTCGGCACTTGACTCTTAATTCATTTTTACATAAAAACCTTTAACTCGGAGGCCTTACGAATGAAACTTAACCAAGCATGCTTTCTGCTGGCTGCCTCGCTTTTGCCATTGTCTCCACTCTGGCTTTCCGCCGCAGAACGACGCACGACCGACAACAACGACAATCAACCCGCTCATGTTGAAGCGCTTGACCGGCAGCAACTGATGGTCAGCGCCAATCAGGCCATTTCTGATGGCCAGCGTTTTCTCGGCAGTGGCAATTACGACGAAGCGGCCAAGCGGTTCCAGTTTGCTCTCGACAACCTGACGCCCGGTGGCGTCGCGGCCACTTCCTATGACCGTGCTGAAGCCGGTCTGGCCGCCGCCAAGGCGGGGCAGGCCCAGGCGCTCGCCAAGGACTACAAATTTGCCCAGGCTGCCACTCGCTTCAGCAGTGCATTGCCCTTCAGCCAGATAATCCGGTCTATCACGGCGGATCTTCGAGGATCTGAAGAAACAGCAGGTCGCTTACGAGGAGCAAGTACGCGATCCCGAAGGCACGATCAACAATCCGGCTGTGACCGACGAGTTCAAGGATCGGGTCGCCACCGTGCAAAAGCTCCTTTTCCAGGGAGACGCCTATTTTCGGACGGGCCAGTTCGACAAGTCCGAGGAGACCTATTCCAAGATCCTGATTCTCGATCCGTATAACAAGGCGGCGCGCGATAAGATGGCGCACATCGAGCGCTACCGCGAACGGGCGGACGGCTTCCGCCACGAGGAGTACGAGCAGGCCAGCCATGGAGCATGTCGACCATGACTGGGCAGAGGCAATTTCGCCTGACATCGTAGCAAGGGCCTGCGACCGAAGGTCCGGTTGTCGGGCCTTCCAATCGCGCCAATATCACCCGCAAGCTCCAGTCGATCATCATCGACAAGGTTAACTTCGAAAAACTGGATATCGCCGCCGTCATCCAATTTCTTCAGCAGAAGAGCAAGGAGCTCGATCCCGACCACCAGGGTATCAACTTCGTCCTGCGCCTGAACTCGGATACGTCCGCGCCGCCGCCGGACGCCACGGCGCCGCTGCTCGCCGGCGCTGCCGGCGCAGCTCCTGCGGACGCCACCGCCTGCGGCTCCGGCCGCATCACGCCATTCACCGCGAAGTCAGCATCACTCTGGACGAATGTTCCGCTTTCCGATGTTCTCGGTTACATCATCTCGCAGACCAATCTCCAATATTCGGTCGAGGATTATGCCGTCTACCTGCGTCCTTCCATCGATGAGGGTGAAACGCTGACGGTCCGCACCTTCCTGGTTCCGCCGAATTTCTTTGAGGGCTCCACGCTGCAGGTGACGCTGGCGCCAACGACTGACTGCACGCCGACGCACGGTGGAGAGCGTCAGCGTCGATGCCCAGCAGTCGCTCACCGACAAGGGCATCCGCTTCCCCGCCGGCGCCTCGGCCATCTTCCTGCCCGGTTCCAGCAAGCTCGTCGTGCGCGACACGCCGGAGCAGCTGGACCTGATCGCCAACCTGATCGAGCAGCTCAGCAAGGAAACCCCGCAGGTCCAGATCGAAGCCAAGCTCGCCGAGTTCAACCAGGACGCCATCAAGGCTCTTTCCTTTAACTATATCGTCGGCATCGGACACTCGGCCAATCGACCCTCTCATACTGGCCTGCGCACGTCGGACTATCCCACGACCGACTTCGCGCTTGGAGGGTTGACGCCCAATGGTATTAGCGCAACTGATCAGTCAAAATGCAGCCTCGTCCGGGGGGGTGACGCCGGTGAATCCTCGTCCACCTTTACGGGGTAACCGTATTACGGAACAGCTCGGTAGCCAACAATACGCCAAACGTATTACAACTGGGCGGCGTCATCGATAACACCGGGTTGGCCGCAATCATCGAAGCCATCAATAATCTTCAGGGCGTCTCGCTCCTTTCCGCTCCCAGCGTCACGACCCAGAACGGCCTCAAGGCCAATATCGATATCGTCCGCGAGTTCCCCTATCCGACCAGCTTTGAAAAGCCCAAGCTGAGCAACAACTCGAATCTGGCTTATTCGTCCGGCCCCGGTGCAAACTTACCCCTGGTTCTGGCCATCCCGCCCACGCCCCGTGAATTTGTGACGCAGGACGTCGGCGTCAGCCTTGAAGTCAAGCCCACCACCTATCCCGATCAACGCATCGATCTCGACATCACCAAGGCGCAGGTTCTGGACTTCGATGGCTTCATCGATTATGGCGTTCCCATTGAAGACAGTTGCGGATTCCGACTATTGGCGCCGGAACGATCGTCACCGCTGGCACGATCAACCAGCCGGTCTTCAATCTGCGCTCCATGGTCACCAATCTTCAGGTGCTTGACGGCCAGACGGCCGTTCTCGGCGGGCTCATGCAATGAAGATACTCAGGAAATCAATGATAAGGTTCCTGTCTTGGGCGACCTGCCGCTGTTCGGCCGTCTGTTCCAGAGCAAGGTCACCGAGCGCACCAAAAAGGAACTTATTTTCTTTATCACGGCACGGCTGATTCGTTCCAACGGCAAGCCCCAGTATGTCAAGACGCTTGAAGCCGAACCGGAAGAGGAGGCGCTGCCCGAACCCGATCAACAAATTGGCCCGGGCGGGACGCTGCCGCCGCTGCCGCAGGAAACGCCGAATTCATGACCAATGCCATTTCTTCCGTCCTGATCCGATCCATGAAACAACTCTCTTTTTATCTGGCGGTCCTTCTTTTGGTCGTGGGACAATTGCGATTGACCGCACAGGAAACTGCCGCGGGAGAACAGGCCGCCCCATCGAGTCCGGTTCCGACCAACCAGCCTTCCGGACTGCTTACTCCGCCTCCTGACAATGCTCCCGCCGTCGCGCCTTCCACCCCGGCAACGACCGCGACGACAACGAAAACCACCACTAGGACGACGACGTCAAACCTCAGTCCGCGTGAGATTACGCGCGTCCGACAGGAGGAAATCATCCGCCGCCAGGAATTGATTTACCGCGCCGACGAATCGTTAAGGGATGCCCGCAAAGCCGAATTAGCGATGGATTATCCCGAAGCCCGGAAAGATTATCTTTTCTCGACGGAAGCATATGGTTCCATCTCCCGCTCCACCGGCACTTATGCCGCGGCAGCCGAGGGCCTGACCCGCGTCGACTTCCAGCTTTACGATGACGCTCTCAAAATCGGCGATACAGCACGAGCCAAGCATTTGATGGAGGAAGTCATCAAGTACAATCCCAATAACAAGCTGGCCAACGAAAAGCTTGCCGCCATCCAGCTTGAAATCGCCAATCCCAACGACACCTCGCAACTTGGCAATCCGGCGGTGACACCGGGCTTCGTCAATAAGGTCAACGAGGTCCAGCAGCTTTTCGCCGAAGCCGAACAATTTCGCCGTACCGGACAGTGGGATGAGGCGGACGCCCGGCTCAAGCGTATCCTGGGCATTGATCCCTACAACATCGCCGCCACCAAGCAGCTCGAGCGGATCGACGCCGAAAAACTTCAATACGACGAGCAGGCCCGCCTTGAAACACGCGATGAAAGGCTGCGGCAGGTTGAGGAGACATGGTATCAGCCGATCACCAATAAAGGGACCTCGGCCTCCGCGCAAGAAGGCCAGCCGACGATCGTGCGCGATATCAGCTTTGGTCTGGATCAAAAGCTTAAGGACATCTTCCTCTCGCTCGATTTCAATAATGCCACCATCGAGGAGGCGACCAACTTTCTTAGCGTCGAAAGCAAGCGTCTCGATCCCGAACATAAGGGCGTCAACTTCGTCATCCAACCTGAAGCCTCAACGACCGCCAAACCGGTCACCCTGACCCTGAACAATGTGCCCTTGGGCGAAGCCCTGCGCTATGTCTGCCAGCTCGCCAATGTCAAATTTAAGGTGCAGGAGTTCGCCATCTCCATCGTGCCTTTCACCCAGAATACCGATGATCTGATCAGCCGCACCTTCATCGTCCAGCCGAACTTTGTCGCGCCTCCGGCCGCAGTCGGCACGATTGAAAGCGCGACTGCTGCTCTGACTGGGGGGGCCCGGCCCCTGCCTGCTCCCGCGACGGGTGAGGCTGCCGCGCCTGAGGAAGGCGCCGGGGATATCGTTCGCCAGGCTCTAATCGCCAAGGGAGTCAAATTTCCGCCCGGTGCGAGTGCAGTCTATACGCCGACCACTGGCCAACTCACCGTCGTCGACACCGCCGACCAGATGGAGTTGCTCGAGGAACTGGTCAACGCGGGGCAGGCACCCACGCTCATGGTGCGTATTGCAACCAAGTTTGTCGAAATTAACCAGACCGACCTTAACGACCTGACCGTTAACATGGGTTTCAACATCGTCGGCGTGAGAAGCACGACCTTGGCTGGAATAGGGGTTTCAACGACGCCTCAGTTCGTTACCGGTTTGCCCGGTTCAATCGGGTTTACGCCGGATAGTGTCGATCAGCTCATCACTCCCGCGCCGGTTGGGCTCAACTCGTTCAATACCCTTGCATTGCGTGGCTTTATCGATCAGGCCCAGTTTAATATCGTTCTTACGGCCCTTTCTCAGAAAAAGAGTGCTGATCTGCTTTCAGAGCCCGCCGTTTTGACGAAAAGCGGTGAACAGGGCGTGCTTGAAGCGGTCCGGGTCTTCCCTTATCCCATTTCATTCGATCCGCCCCAGTTGGTCGCACAGACCACGGTGGGCACGACCATAACCACAACGACGGTCGACACCTTCACTCCTCCCGTGGTCATCGCCACGACTCCAACCGATTTTAAACGGCGGAACGTCGGCGTCCGCCTGGTGGTCAAGCCGCAGGTCACTTCAGACAATAAGACCGTTGACCTTTCACTCTTTCCTGAAGTAACCGATTTCGAGGGCTTTATTAATTATGGCAGCGCGATTTTTGTTCCTAGTCCGGCAGAAGGCATCCCCGCCGTGCTGCTCTCTCCGAACGATATCAACCAGCCTGTTTTCAATACTCGGAGAATCAACACCAAAGTGCTGATTCGTGACGGATCCACCGTGGTCTTGGGAGGTTTGATCCGGGACGACATCCAAAACGTCAACGACAAGGTCCCGCTCCTGGGAGATTTGCCCTTGATTGGCCGCCTCTTTCAGTCCAAGGCCATTACCAACACGAAAAGGAACCTTCTCATCTTTGTTACGGCTAATATCTATCGTAACGATGGAGAACTCCTCAATCCGCCGGAGGTCACCAATACCGCGGATATTCTGACCGGGCGTGCCGGGTACGCGCCGGTGCCCGTTCCGTAATAGTTAGCGACAAGCGTTAGTGGTCCAGTGAATCCTTAGCTGGGCAATGAGTGCTGCCGTCGAGACGGCTTGCCAATTTTTTGCCATCGCTACCTCTGCCGCAGGAGATCATCTCCAAGTTCGTTTTGACTTTCACCGTCGATGCGCGTTCCTTATCGAAGTATGGATTCAATCGCCACGATGGATTTTAAAGCGAATGAACTTCTGTTTCTCGCGCTGACCGTCATCATTGCCGCCTGCGCTTCCCTTACGGTCTTCGTCGCCTGCTTTTATTGGTTCCGGCGGGAGCAACGCCGCTGGCAGAGAAAAGTCCTCAACGCGATTTCGGATTACGGGCGGGTCCCGGACGAGCTTTTTTTCAGCGGCAAGGATCCTGTGGGACCGGGCGAATTGATTGCGCAGTTCAAGGTCAATCACGGCAAACAGGTCGTTTCGGTCCTGGAATCCGAGGGCAAGCGCTTCATCCATGTCGTCGGAGAGCTTTCACCCCACGAGAGGTCGAAAATGGTCCGCTATCTTAAGTCGGAAGGCTTTATGTCTTGAGGCGACTGTTGCTTTTCTGTAACGCCCCAAGTCTTTGCAAGTCTGACCGGACAGTCTCATATTATCTCGTCTCGTAAGATAAACATGTTTTTCGATCCACTTTATTGGTTAGTGATCGGCCTGACGGCGGTGATTTCGCTGGCAGCCTCCGCCTATTTGAAGAGCGTTTATGCCAGGTCCTGCCGCGTCCCCGTCGCTTCGGGGTTGACCGGAGCACAGGCGGCGGCGCGCATCCTGCAATGGGCTGGTATTTCGGATGTCCAAATCGTCGAGGGGCAGAGTTTTCTCGGCGACCATTACGACCCGTTGCACAAGACGCTCGTGCTTTCGCCGGAGAATTTTGAAGGATCTTCCGCTGCGAATGTCGGAGTGGCGGCGCACGAATGCGGCCACGCCCTGCAGCATCAGAAACATTATTTGCCGCTGCAAGTCCGCATGGGCACCGTCTACGCCACGAACATCGCCAGCAACGCGGTGTTCTATGTCATCATGGCCTCGCTGATGTTCGGCTTGATCAGCGCTCACCTTTGCCTGTGGATTGCGGCGCTTTGTTTCGGCACAATGGTTTTCTTTCAGCTCATCACCCTGCCGGTTGAATTTGACGCCAGTGCGCGCGCTAAAGTCGTGCTTCAGCAACTCGGTATCGTCCGTCCGGGTGTCGAGGCCAACGCCGTCAACGCCACCCTTAACGCCGCCGGCCTGACTTACGTCGCAGCGCTCATTGGCACCATCCTGACCGCCGCCTATTGGATGATGCTTCTGTTGAATCGTTCGCGTAACTAGAGTCGACTTGGTCAGCGCGGATTTTTCCGCTGCCGCCTGATTGCCGTGCTCCACGGTGGGCGAAGAGTTGCTTCGACACCGCCCGTGCGATCACGAATACTAGGTTTGTCGTGACAAGCGGCATAACCTAGGGATGACGGCCATTTGATGAAATCGTATCGCCACTACGTGAGACGCCTGCTGGCGCGGTTGACCCTTGGTACGCTAGTGACGATCGCCGTTCCGATTCTCGTGGCGGTCCTTTGGCTCCGTTTTTTGGGCCTGCCCGACGTCGCCAAGGTTTATCTCCTGGCCGAAATTCAAAAGCGTCACATCTTCCCCTTTCCTGTCTCAGTCGACCGACTTCTGCTCGATCCAACCGGTGCGGTTTTGGCGGATCGCGTCACCGTTTTTCGCGATGCCAATCGTCAGAGCGTCATGCTCCAGGTGGACCAGGTGCGGATCAGCTTTGCCTGGTTAAGTTGGTGGCGGGGTAGCGGCCTGATCGACAGCGCCAGCATCTCGAACGCCGATGTCAGCTACCCCGTTGGGCCCGAGGAAACGGCCGACTTCACCCAGGTTAATGCCGATGTCGCCTTCGACGGAAAGGACATCAAGATTGAAAATGCCGAGGCGCGCTTTCTTAATCTGGCGCTTTCCATTCGTGGCCAGATCCACAACGACGGCTTTCCGGCGGCCAAACCGCCCACTCCCGAGCAACTGACGGCGCGGCAGAGAACGTGGCGGACCATTCTGCAATCCATGGACGACATTGGAACGGAACAGCCCATCGACGTCCAATTTGAATTTGAAACTTCGACGCGCGACCTCGGCTCTGGCCGCGCCAACTTCGCTCTCGATGGGAGCCATTTGACGTGGCGATCCGCGCCTGTTGATGAGTTGTCCATTCGCGGCAGCCTCAACGATGGAATCGTGGAGCTGAGCGATTTCAAAATCGGCCTGGAACGCGGCGACCTGACCGCCTACGGCGAGTGGAATCTCGCTGACCGCACCGCCGAGGTCCAGTTCACGTCCTCCGCCGACTTCACCACGCTGGCTCCGGCGTTTCCTGGCCCGCTGGGCCAGGCGCTCATCCGGCTCGACTTTTCGAACTCCGTTCCGGTCACGACAGGCCATGTGACTTTCGATCTCGAGCAGGGATTTCACGCCGATATCCAGGCCGATCTCGACTGGCATAATTTCGCTTTCAACGGAATCTCCTTTGATTCACTGACCATCCCGATCGCCTACGACGGACATAGATTGCTGATTCCCGGACTTAAAATGGCCGGACAGGCGGGAAACGTGGACCTCGAATTCTTTTTTGACGGGACCAAAGACACGCCCACGCTCAACGGCAAGATCACTTCGAATCTCGATCCCACCATCCTCAAAGGCGTGTTCGGGGAGGGGATGGACAACTTCCTCAACAGTTGCAGTTTCCAGGCGGGCGGCCCGAAAATTGAAGCGACCGCAACGGGCTACGCGCTCAAGACCGACGCCTGGACGGTTAAGGGCAAGCTGGCGGCCGACAAGTTCGTTTATAAAACCGCCGCGTTCGACTCGGCCACTTCGGATTTTACCTTTGCTGATTCGAAATTGGACCTGCCGAATCTGGAGGTCCACCGACCGGAGGGAAGCGGCGCGGGCGGGATTATCTACGACTTCAAGAATCGGTCGGTGGAACTTCACGACCTGGTCACACAGGTCAACGTGCAGGAAGTCGCGCCGGTCATGGGCCCGAAATTTACCGAATATACCAAACCGTATCATTTCGCCCGCCCACCCCTGGTCCGCACCAACGGTACGGTCGATCTGCAGAGCGAAAAAAAGGACCTCAACACCGATCTCACCGTCGACGTTGAGGGAAAATCGCCCATGGAGTGGACGCTTTTTCACGTGCCATACAGCTTCGATAGCCCGAACGGAATTCTCACTTTCAAGAACCGCCGCCTTACTGTTGACATGAAACAATGCGGCTTTTACGACGGCAATCTTTTCGGAACGCTCGACATGAATCTGCGGGAAAATCCGGCGGCTTACACCATGGATCTCAACCTGGCCAAGGTGAACTTTAAGAAGTTCATGACCCGTACCTGGCACTACGATAAGTCGTCGGGCGAATTGACGGCGCAGGCCCATCTCACCGGTGAAATCGGTCGCATGGAATCGATGGCCGGATCGGGCGAGGTGAAAATCGAAAATGGCGACATCACGTCGATACCTTTTCTCGGTACGCTGACGCCGTTAATTCCCGGCTTTACCGTCGCCGATGCGGCTCACGGTCATTTCACCGTGGCCAAGGGCGTCATTCATACCGACGACATGAACATCAGCAGCGAGTTATTTGCGCTCATCGGCAACGGCAGCTACAGCTTTCTCACCGATCACCTTGATCTCGACATGCGCGTGAACGCCAACGCGATCTTCGGCATACCGCTTTACCCGCTGAGCAAAATCTTCGAGTTCCACGCCGACGGCACGATGAAGAATCCCAACTGGCAATCGAAGAATTTTTGATATTAATCTACAATATGAAAACCGTCCTCGTTCTCGCGATCGTCGCCTTTCTCCTGCCGCTGTCCTATTCGCCCGCTCAATCCGTCACTGGAGAAAATCCTCTTTTACATGAGAAGGTTGATGAAACGTCACGCTTTATTTTTTATAGCGTTCTCGAAGGCCTCTATGAAGATGGCGTTTCAAATCAGGACGTAGATCAAATCCTGATGAAAAAAGACAAGCAGTGCTACTTCCATTTCATTTATGCCTGTCCGATTTGTACGGCCACGATTTGGGCGCTGCAGGCTTATCGCTCCCGGCCGGACGCCTTTTACAGTATGAAAGGAGGGGAAGGCGCGACATTTGGCGCTGGTCTCGCCCCGGCGCTCCATCAACAACTTTATAGTGCGGACCCGCACCAACGCCTCATGGCGATTAACAGCATGGTAAAAGATTGGCTGTCACGGCGCATGGACGAAATGAATCTGTCACAAGATGCTCGTGATACTCTGGAAAAGGGCCTTGAGAAAGCACGCCAACGAGGAATGCAGGATCTCAAAAGTTTCCGTACAATGAGCGACCAGGCCAGTCCAAATGGAATCGAATATTATGCGCCTGCCTATACCGATCTTACTGAATGTGCAGTCTGTAACGGCGCGGTTGGCAAGCCGATGAAATTGCCTGCGGACAAATAGGCAGCCCATTGATTCCTTCGACAAGCTCAGGATGACGAAAGCCGAAGCGATCGGTCATAGACAGTGGCTACACTAGGATGTTTTTCTCTCCGCCAAAATCCCCTGCCAGCGGGCGAGCTGCTGCTTCACCAGCTTGGGATTGGGCGAGCCGTGGGTGGTGCGGGCGGCGAGGCCTTTTCCAGGGAGAAAACTTCGAGGGCGCTTTTGTCGAAGACGGGGCTGATCTTTTTCCAGTCGGCGAGCTTGAGCTTGGTGATCGGGACCTTGCGCTTTTCGGCGAGGGCGACGGCTGCGCCGACGAGATGATGCGCGTCGCGGAACGGCACGCCCTTGCGCACGAGCCAGTCGGCGAGGTCGGTGGCGAGCAGGAGCGGATCGGCGGCGGCGCGTTGGCAGGCGTCGGCGTTCACCTCGATGTGGCCGAGCATCTCGGCGAAAATGAGCAGCGTGTTCTGGACGGTTTCCGCCGTGTCGAAGAGCCGCTCCTTGTCCTCCTGCAGATCGCGATTGTAGGTCATCGGCAGACCCTTGAGCAGCGTGAGCAGCGCGACGAGATTGCCGATGACGCGGCCCGATTTTGCCGCGCGCCAGTTCGGCGATGTCGGGATTTTTCTTCTGCGGCATCAGGCTGGAGCCGGTGGTGTAGGCGTCGCCGATGCGGATGAAATGGAACTCGGCGCGTGGACCAGAGGATGAGGTCCTCGGCGAGGCGCGAGAGATGCACGGCGAGCAGCGCGCAGGCGGCGTTGTACTCGACGATGAAGTCGCGGTCGCTCACGGCGTCCATCGAGTTTTCCGAGACGCGCGCGAAGCCGAGCAGCTTGCGCGACGAACTCGCGGTCGAGCGGCAGCGTGCTGCCCGCAATCGCGCCGGAGCCGAGCGGCAGGACGTCGACCCGCTTGCGCGCAATCGGCGAGGCGTTCGTAGTCGCGCTCGAGCATTTCGACGTAGGCGAGAAGATGATGCGCGAGCAGCACGGGCTGGGCGCGTTGCAGGTGCGTGTAGCCGGGAATGACGACCTTGATGTCGCGCGAGGCCCAGGTCGTCGAGCGCCGACTTGCAGCGCCGGCGATCGCGGCGCTGATTCGCGGCGATCTGGTCCTTGAGCCAGAGCCGCATGGCGGTGGCGACCTGGTCGTTGCGGCTGCGGCCGGTGTGGAGCTTGGCGCCGGCGGGACAGCGCGCGGTCAGCTCCGCCTCGATGTTCATGTGGACGTCCTCGAGGTCGGTGCGCCACTTGAACTGGCCGCGATCGATCTGCGCGCGGATTTCCTCCAGCCCGTCGACGATGACCTTCAGTTCGCTCGGCTTGAGCACCCTGATTTGCGCCAGCATCTTCGCGTGCGCGATGCTGCCGGCGATGTCGTGCCGGTAAAGTTGCCAGTCGAACGAGACCGATTCGGTGTAATCGCGCAGGCGTTCGGCCGCGCCGGTGGTGAAGCGTCCGCCCCAAAGCGCTTTTGAGTCGGATGGAATCGATTTAGCCATGGGGCAGTTCCTTCTTCGATGGAAGTTTTGTCGCGGGGCGTGACGCTTTCACGAATGGCTTTTTCTTGGCGGAACGCATGGCGGGTCCGGTCGGAAAATAGCGCTTCACCTCGTCCTGGGTCAGCACGCGATGCTGGCCGGCGGGCAGCTTATCGAGCGAAAGATTGCCGATCTGCACGCGGACGAGCCGCTTCACTTCGTAGCCGACCTTGTAAAACATTTCGCGGATCTGCCGCTTGAGGCCCTGGGTCAGCACCACCTTCAGCGTGCGCGGTCCGACCCGGAAAATGTCCTCCATCCGGGCGAATCCTTCCTCGATGGAGATGCCCTTTTTCATCTTCGGCGCGAGGGCGAAATCGAATTCGCTTGTCGAGCGTGACGATGTAGGTCTTCCGCATCTTGGTGGAAGGATGCGTCAGGCGCTGGGCGAGATTGCCGTCGTTGGTGACGACGAGCAGGCCCTCGGAATCCTTGTCGAGCCGGCCGACATAGACGACGCGCGGCCAGCCGGCTGGGCAGGAGATCGTAGATGGTGCGCTCGGTGGTCGACTCGGGCGAGGTGCAGAGATAGCCGGGCGGCTTGTGCAGGATGGCGACGAGCGGCAGCGGCATCTTCACCGGCTTGCCGTGGACGAGGACGTTGTCGTCCGGCGTCGACCCGCGTGGCCAGTTCGCGCAGGCGATGGCCGTTGATCGTGACGGCGCCTTCGAGGATCAGCTCCTCGCACGCGCGCCGCGAACCGAAACCGGCCCGGGCAAGATATTGGTTCAAACGCACGAGATACACCTTTCGCTTAAATGAAGCGAAAAAAGCAATGCCGCGCGCATGCCGGATGCAACGGCAGAAAAGATGCCGTTCGAAAGACGACTGCCGTCCGCCAGACCGATTAAGCGTCGGGCTTGGTCTTGGGCAGGTTCATCACGCTGCGGCCCTCTTTCCACACGCCGCGCTTTTTGAGCAGGTCGACGCGCTCGAAACGCTTGAGAACGTTGCGCTTGGCTGCGATGGTGCTGGAGGAACGGAGGCTGCGATGCTGGGACATAAAGGTGCTCTTTGGGTTAAAAGGGAATGGCTTAGCTAAGCAGGATCGCCGGGAAGCACAAGCAAGAATTACGAAGGCAGCTTTTGACGAAAGGTTGGAATTTGGACAGATTCGATTGATGCCGAGCCGCGAACTTAGATACCCCGTGCAAGTCGAGCAGTGGTTAATAGGGTGGGGCCAAAAATTGAAAGCCCCAGGCAGGATGATTTTGATCGGTTCAGGTGCATTGTTATGGCACGCGGCACAACGGGGGATTGAAACCCCTTTGCCCGAAAACAGCATGGATGTGGATCCGATTACCTCCGACGATGAAATCGTGGAGCTTTGCTACGAGGCTCATATTGGTTCAGCCTTCGAACGTGAGAACGGCTGGCATATCAACCTCATGCCTTCGGAGGCATTGAGTGGAATGCCCTCGGAGTGGAGGGAACGCGCCGCACAAAAAGAGTATGGCTTACTCAGTGTTTTGGTTCCCGCAGCTGAAGATCTGATGGCGCCGAAGTTGAAACGAAGCGAACCGAGAGACCTCGCACATCACCACTGGGCATTGTATAGTGGCTTGATAACAAAATGACCGCCCTTAGCCTCGACGACGCCGCCCGGCTTCAATATTCACGAATCCTCTGGAAGAACCCAAGGACTCGGCGCGCGCCTGCTTTATGTCTGGGAACATCCCGAGCATCCCCATCGGCAGCGATTCGAGGAGAATCGGAATTTGGTGGTGGGGTTTTTGGAATGCGAAAACCCCCAAGCCTATGTT
Organism: uncultured Verrucomicrobiae bacterium; assembly: GCA_963812985.1. Lineage (GTDB taxonomy): Bacteria > Verrucomicrobiota > Verrucomicrobiia > Methylacidiphilales > UBA1321 > JABDGH01. Next base: position 139,902 of record CAWEXI010000002.1, on the reverse strand, counting down.
GACTGCGTGGCAGGTTCCTCCAAATGGTCGTTACGAACCTTAATCCGCGAAATACCGTGCGTGATTTGGGAATTTTGGGACGAATCCAAGATGGCAAAGCAGGGTCGCTTATGACCGGCCTTACCATCGCGGGACGCACTTTTGGCTCACGGCTGCTCGTGGGCACGGGCAAGTTTTCCTCCAACCAGGCGATGGCCGAGTGCCTCGAGGCCAGCGGCACGGAGATCGTCACGGTGGCCCTGCGCCGCGCCGATCTCACCGGCAAGGACGATCCCTACGCCGATATCCTCAATTTCATCGATCCCAAGAAATATCTCCTCCTGCCCAATACCAGCGGCGCGATGAATGCCGCCGAAGCGGTGCGCCTGGCGCGCCTGGCCGCGGCGGCGGGGCTGCCCAAGTGGGTGAAGCTCGAGATTCATCCCGATCCGCGCTATCTCCTGCCCGATCCCGATCGAAACGCTGGCTGCCGCGGAAATCCTCGTCAAAGAAGGTTTCGTCGTCCTGCCCTATATCAATGCCGATCCCGTTCTGGCCAAGCGCCTTCAGGACGTCGGCACGGCTACGGTCATGCCGCTCGGCTCGCCCATCGGCTCCAATCGCGGCCTCGAAACGCGCGGGCAGCTCGAGATCATCATCGAGCAGGCGACCGTGCCGGTGATCATCGATGCCGGACTGGGCGCTCCGTCGCATGCTGCTGCGGCGCTGGAACTTGGAGCGGATGGCGTGCTCGTCAATACCGCCTTGGCTGCGGCTCGCGATCCCGCCCGCATGGCCCGGGCTTTTCGTGATGCCGTCGAAGCGGGACGCACGGCTTGGGAGGTCGGTTTGGGCGCTCCCAGCCGTACGGCAAATCCCACTAGCCCTTTGACTGGATTTCTGTCATAGTATTGTCAGTCTAGTGAGGCCTACGCGTGAAGACGATTTCTGAAAACTTTTGCTCTCTTGATCGTCAGCCTTTTTCTCGTCGTCTCGGGAGTCGACGCGGCTCTGGATCATCTTGCTCATTCGCGCGACGCAAAACTCGTTCACGGTCTATGACGAGCAGGGCATTGCGGTTCTTGCCTACGAGGGAGACTTGAACGGCTGCAAGGCTCTGTCTCAAGCCGGGGCCGTAGTCGCGCCGAACTTCCTGCATCGGACCTAAAGCGTCCGTCTGTTCTCGCCGCTCCAGGCATGATCGGTCGGTGGCGCACAATGCCATAGATTAAATCGCTTCCGGGCCGTTACGTCGTTGTCATTCCGGTCGAGCGGTGGTATTTCTTAGATGTGAACACGGATGTCGTGCGCGTGGAAGTTTTTGGCGTTTTCCCCACCGACCAGCACACGCTTGGCCATTTTCATCGGTAACGAGGAAAAGAGCTTCGTCATCCATGTCGAGCCGAGCGTCGGGCGCGCCATCGCCATGTCGATGCGGGGCGAGCATAACGAGCGTCCGCTGACCCACGAACTGATCGGCTATATTTTCAACGCCTTCGACATCAAAGTGGAGCGGGTCGTGATCAATGCGCTTGCGCAGCAATACCTACTTCGCCCGGATCATTCTCAAGGCCCAGAACGAGGTTCACTCCAAGGTCATCGAGATCGATGCGCGTCCCAGCGACTGCATCGTCCTGGCCACGCAGGCCAAGGCGCCGATTTTTGTCAGCCAGGATGTGTGGGAAGAAACGGAAGATCGCACCGAGGAGCTGGAGAAAATCCGGCAGGCGCTTCGCGAAAAAAAGGGCCAGCCTCCGGGCCCCTTTTCGGCGAGGACATCGTCTGATTCAAGTTCAGCTGAATTAGAAACAGCTCCGTAAAGATAAAATCTGCAAATATGTATAGTCCGTTATTGATCTGCCGCGCGAACACATGCTAGGTTTACCGCCGTGAAGAGCACTTCATTTTGGCGCGTGCTTGGGCTTTCTACTTCCATCTCCGCTTTCGCCGAAGACTGGACGACGACCGATGGAATTAAATACCAAAACGTGAAAGTGGTTCGGGTTGAGGACGATGCCGTCACGATTATTTATAAGGACGGCGGCGCATTGGTTCCCCTCTTCAAGCTGCCGCCTGATCTTGCAGGACAGATTTGACTACGATCCAGACAAGGCCAAGGCCGCAGCCGAAGCCCGGGCCAAGGCCGATGCTGAGAATGCCAAGGAATTGCAGGCGGAGATCGAGCTCGCCGAACAAAATGCGGCATGATCAGGCAGATCAAGGACGCCGCTGCGGCAAGGCGATCAGCGCCAGCACGACAAATTAGGTCGCCGCGGGCACGTCTCAAACAAATTTTCCCGGGTTGAGAATGCGCTTCGGGTCGAGCGCGTCCTTGATGCGGGCGTGCAGCCGGCGCAATTCCGGTGAGGCCGCCTGCGGCCACCACGGCAGCTTGGCCAGGCCGATGCCGTGCTCGCCGGTGATCGCGCCGCCCCAGGCGATGATCTGGCGGAAGAGCTCGTCCAGCGCGCGGTCGGCCCGTTCCTTCACGCCGCGGCTGGGTCATGTCGGCCATGATGTTGACGTGGATATTGCCGTCGCCCGCGTGACCGAACGAGGCGATCTCGACCCGGTATTTCTTTTGCAGCCGCGCGGTGAAATCGAACAGATCGACCAGCCGGCTGCGCGGCACGCAGATGTCCTCGTTGAGCTTGGTCAGGCCGGTCGCCTTCAGCGAGGCGGAGAATTCGCGGCGCAAATCCCAGAGCCGTTCGCAGGCGGCTTCGGTCGTCGCCGTGGTGATTTCCAGCGCGCCGCCGGCCTTGAGCAACTCGGCGAGGATGCGGACCTCCGAGCGGACGGAAGCCGGCTGGCCGTCGATCTCGACCAGGAGATGCGCATTGCCGCGCGGGATATGTTTCGCGCCGAGATGACGTCGCGCGGCCTCGAGCGTGAAGCGATCGGCCAGCTCGAGCGCGGAGGGGAGAAAGCCTTCGCGAAGGACATGCTGCACGCAGGCCGCGGCGACTGGAGGCATTCGCAAACGATGCGGCCAGGACGGCCCGCGCGGGCGGCGCGGGAATCAGGCGCAGCGTGATTTCGGTGACGAGGCCGAGCAGTCCTTCCGAGCCGACGAAAATGCCGACGAGGTCGAAGCCGCTTTTGTTTTTCACCGTGCGGCCGCCCACGCGCACCAGCGTGCCGTCGGCCAGCGCGACCTGCAGGCCGAGCACGTAGTTGCGCGTCACGCCATATTTCAGGCAGCGCGGTCCGCCCGCGTTGGTGGCGACGTTGCCGCCGAGCGAGCATTCCTTCAGGCTCGCCGGATCGGGCGGATAGAGCAGGCCGTGCTGGCGCGCCTGCGCCTGGAATTCCCCCGTGATGACGCCGGGCTGCACCACGCCGACGCCGTCGACCGGATTGATTTCGAGGATGCGATTCATCCGCGCGAACGAGACGACGATGCCGTGCTTCTTCGGCACGCATCCGCCGACGTAGCCGCGACCCGCGCCGCGCGCCGTGACGGGAATCTTGCGCTTGTTCGCGAATCGGAGCAGCTCCGCCACGTCCTCCGCCTTGCGCGGAAAGACCACCGCCTGCGGCAGCGTGCTGGCGAACCAGGCGTCGCCGGCGTGCGCGGCCAGCGTCTCCGCATCGAACGCAACCACGCCTTTCGGAAAAAGCGCGGTGAGGGGACGGAGCCAGGAAGCAGGCATGAAATCAAATTACGCGGAGTTGCCGAAGTGCGACACGATTTTATTGGTGCGAATGCCAGCCAGGTTTTGCAGGACTAGCGGCGCGTGCGTTTCCATACCTGCCAGGTATCGCGGAAAATTTGCCAGACGACGGGCAGGCCGATGCCGCCGAATTTCATCGAGTGCTGGACGACGACGGGCGCCTCGACCATGACCGCGCCGAGCTGCACCAGTCGCACGAGCAACTCGAGGTCGAGCGTGAAGCCGCGGCTTTCGGTTTTCTCCAGCGCCTTCAGGAGCAGATCGCGCCGCACCAGCTTCAGTCCGGTCTGCGTGTCGCGCACGGGCAGGCCGAAGAGGACTTTCACGAGCCAGAAATAGCCGAGGCTGTAGATGCGGCGGATGAGCGGATAGTCGACCGTGCTGTCCGGATGCATCTTGCTGCCGATCACGGCGTCGGCTTTTTTCACGCGCTGGATGGCGACGAAAAAAAGAATCTGCTCCGGCGGCAGATCGAGATCGGCGTCGATGAAGACGACAAATTCGCCGCGCGCCGCCTGCGCGCCGCGGCGCAACGCCTCGCCCTTGCCGGAGCGGGGAAGTTGGAGCGAAACGATTTCGCCGGGATATTGTTCCGACAGTCGCGCGATCTCCTCGCCGGAATTATCGGAGCTGCCGTCGTTGACCAGGATGACCTCGAACGGGCCGAGCATGCGCAGCGCAGCCAGGGTCTGCTCGACATTGGAGGTGATCTGCGCGCCCTCATTGTAGAGCGGCATGACGACCGAGAGGCTCGATCGAGTCGCGGCGCGGTCATGGCTGCTTGCGGCCCCAGCGCACGACGCCGACGAAGAGCACGACCATCAAGGCGACGATGCCGCCGCCGAACATGTAAGGCGGGCATCAGTTGCGGCTGTCGACCAGCCAGATAGAGCAGCAGCGGCGTAGCCCACGCTGCATCCGCCGAGGACGAAGCATTCCGGATAACGCCGCGACGCCAGCGAGAAAATGCCGAGTCCCTGAAGCAGGCCGAGTGGAACCATGACGACGGCAAAGCTGGGCACGAACCGGGCGGTCAACTCGAAGCTCGCTCCGCAAAAAAGCCAGCTGAGTGGTTGAGCCAGGTAGGCCGAGGAGAATCGCGCTTGCGAATAGAGCACCGAGGTAAATCCAGAAAAAAGTCAGCGAGACGGCGGTGGTGCGTTCTAACGTGAGCGCTTGCGCAAAGAAAATCCAGAGCAGCGGCTGCGTGCCCCAGAGAATCCCGCGCCCGAGCAGTCCTGCTGTTTGATAAGCATCGAATTGACTCCAATTGACCAGTCCCATGTTGTTGTTACGTGGCGACGCCAAACCAGCTTTGCGCCACGATCCGGTCCGCGCTGGAGAAGAGAAAAAGCGCCAGCAGAACGCTGAAGGTCGCGCCGGCATAGAGCAAAAACTCGCGATCGCAAGCGGCCCGGCAGGCCTTCAGTCGCATTTCGCCAATCAGTGTCGCGCGCGCGAAGTGCGGGTATCAGCGTGATGAAGCCGGCGACCAGAAACGCGGCCAGGCCTGATTCGGCCCATGGTTCGAATCCGGCTAATCCAGCGCCTACCGAGGCCCGCGTGACCGCTGCGGCGCAGAGCAGACCAACCCAGAGACGAAGTTGATTGCTTTGCTGGCAGACCGACCAACTGACTATGCTTCCCAACCGCGACCAGCACGTTCATGAGAGTGAAAAGTTGCAGCGAAAAACGGGGCAGGTCAAAAAGCGGCAGTAACAGGAACATCAGCAAAACGCAAAGACCGCCCCAGATCCAGGCGAACGTTTCCGTGACGAGGAGCGCCGAACTGCGAAGCGAGTCGCGCTGCCGGCGTGGCGCGCGAGATAGTAGGCGAAGGCATGATTCATCGGCCAGCAGCGGCACGGTCATCAGGCCGATCAGGCCGAGCGCCGTATTCAGCGTGCCGAATTCGCCCGGCGTCAATTCACGGCGGAATAAAATCTGCGCGAGAAAATTTAGCAAGGCGACGGCGGCCCACAGCCGCCAGCGATTGTCCTGTGCTTCCTGGTAAGCGAGTTGAGCGCGTTGAATAGGGCCGGCGCTGGTTGCTGTGGTTGCAGGCGGAGCGCTTCATGCGGATGCATTCTTCGGCGGCCTGGATCCAGCGGCGGAAAAAGTGCGCGCCTTCCTCGAGGTCGCTGCAGGAGAATGAACTCGTCCTTCGTGTGGGCCTGGGCGATGGAACCGGGGCCGATGCAAACGGCGGGACAATCGCGGGCCGCTGAGCACGGAGGCGTCGGAAAACCAGGGCGCGGTGGTGAAGCCGCGGGCCTTCTCGCCCAGCCGTCGCACCCACGGCAGCGATTCATCGGTATCGAGCGGCGGCGAATAGCGCTGCAGGCGCACCGCGACCTCGGGCACGACAGCGCGCAGTTCGGATTCGATCCGGCTGCGGAAATTTCTCCGGGTCGATGCCCGGCACGACGCGGCAATCGATTTCGATGCGGCACTGGTCGGGCACGATGTTGATTTTGCTGCCGCCGGAAATGGTGCCGACGTTGAGCGTCGGAGTGCCGAGTTTGGCGTGCGCGTGCTGCGGCAAGCTCGGGAATGATCTTTTCCTCGATGATTTCGAGCACGCGGCGCATGGCGTAGATGGCGTTGCGTCCCTTGTCGGGCGTCGAGCCGTGGCAGGCCACGCCGGTCGTGTCGACCTCGAGCCAGAGCGCGCCCTTGTGCGCGGTGACCACGCCGAGCTGGGTCGGTTCGAGCACGAGCGTCAGGTCGCTCGAAAAGCCTTTATTCGCCATGGCATGGGCGCCGTCGTTGCCCGCCTCCTCGCCCATCAGCGCGAGAAAAGTCCAGCGGATGCGCGACCGCGCGCGCGCGGAACTTTGCGCCCATTCGCGCACGGCCCAGAGCGCGGCGGCCATCGGGCCCTTGGTGTCGGTCGAGCCGCGGCCGAAAAGTTTGCCGTCGCGCATCGACCGGATCGAAGGGCGGGATGGTCATGCCCGCGACGCTGACGGTGTCGAGATGCGGCGCGAAGGCGAGATGCGCCACCGGTTTGTCCGGCGTGAATGAGGCGATGACGTTGGGCCGGCCCGGCTCGACTGTGTTGAAGTTCAACTTCGGCGCCGAGCGCGCGGAGAAAATCGGCGACGTATTCGCCCATGGCCTGCTCGCCGGTCTGGTCGGTGCCGGGATTGCCCTGCGGATTCACGCTCGGAATCGCCACCAGGTCCTGGAGGAGTTCGACGACGTTCTTCGGCGTGGCCATGTGCCATTCTAGAGGGTGCCTGCAAAAGAGGGCAAGCTCCTGCGGAGGGCGGTATTTCCTGCGGAAGACAGTATTATTCCTGTAGAGGAGTATTTCTGTCGTTACGATCTACGTCGACGCATGAACGCGTTGGGAGAGAAACGTCACCGCGGCCGGAAGTCGATCCACTTTGCGCAGCAGTCGAACGGTGCGACTGGGCGTGACGAGCAGCCAGCGCACCAGCGTATTGACCCAGGCGCGACGGCGGTAGAGCCGTCGGTGCAAGTTCGAATAGATCGACAGTGCGGCGGCCGGTTTAGTGCGTCCCAATGAGGTTAGCGCCGCTTCCGCGGCGAGAACGCCGGTCGACAGCGCGAACGTGATGCCTTCGCCGGTGAAGGGCTCGACCACGCGGGCGGCATCGCCGAGGAGCCAGACGCGACCCGATGCCGGTGCGGGCAGGGGCGCGGGTGATTGGATTCATGCGCAGCCAGTCCTGCTGCTCCAGTTGAGGAAAGTAACGGCTGCACCAAAAGGAGCGGATCCTGCGTGCGGCGCGAATCGAGCACGATGCTGATCACCGCTTGGGTCGGGCTGTACCGGCAATATCCGAAGTAACCTTCCTCGAACACATGCATTTGCACGCGGTCGTCGAGATTGGGCGGGCGCGGGATGGAGGTCTGCCAGGCGACGCGATGACAGCGGCGCGGCGGCGGCATCAGTCCGCTTTGCCGCGCGACGAGCGAGTTGCGGCCGTCCGCGCCGAAGATAAGCTTGCCCGGAAAATTCGCCACGGTTGGTGTGGACCGTGCCCGTGTTGGGATCGAGGCTGGTGACGGTGGTTTCCGGGAAAAACTCGGCTCCGGCGGCTTCGGCCTGGCAGCGAAGCCAGTCGTCGAGCACGTCTCGCGCGATGGCGCGCGGTCCTCGATGGGGCGCCCGGAAGGCATGTTGGTAAAGGGGGCGGCCCTCGCAGTGGATGTCAAATCCGCCGATTTCCTGATGAGGCAGCGCGGCGTACGATTCGGTCAGGCCAAGTCTTTGCCAGATCTTCCAGGCGACCGGGTTGATGCAGTTGCCGCAAACCTTGGCGCGCGGAAAAGTAGCGCGGTCAAGCAGGGCCACGCGATGGCCGGCCCGGGCCAGGACGAGCGCGGCGATGGAACCGGCAGGCGCAGCGCCGACAATGACGACGTCGTAGGAAGGCATTTTCTACATTAGCGGCAAAGAACACAGAGACCTCAAAAATCCTGATGTACTGGTATTATCTGCACATTTTTTCGGGCGCGCAATGAACAGTGCTCTCATTAAAACACCGGTTAAAAACGAGGAAATTTTCCCTCATCAATCCTTGTGCTCTCTGCGTTCCTTCGCGGCTATCTGCCGCTCCAACTAAATCACGCCGGCTTTTTTGAGCGTGCTGTAGGCGCCGTTCTTGGTCAGCGTCTTGAGCGCGCGGGCGGTCAGCTTGACCGTGACGTAACGCTTCAGTTCGGGAACGAAGATGCGCTTTTCCTTGAGGTTCGGCTGGAAAACGCGGGGCGTGTTGGCCGTGACGTGCGTGCCGATACCGCCTTTTTTCTTGGCTTTACCGCTGCGGAGGATGCTGGTGCCGCGCGTGGGGATCGCGCCGGTGATTTCACAAAGTCGGGACATGGGATGCTTTCGGTTGGCCGGTTATTTGACGAGCAGGACGTTGCGCGCGCGCTTGATTTCCGTGGTGAGCTTGCGGTGCATCTTGGCGGTCATGCCGGTGATGCGGCGCGGCAGGATGCGGCCCTTTTCCGTGAGGAATTTCTTGAGCAACTCGACGTTCTTGAAGTCGAGCGCTTCGATGTTGATGTCGATGCGGCGCTTCGGCAGGGAGCGGAGCGTGCGGCGGCGGGGCCGCATGGGTTTGGCAGCGGGAGGCATGGTTTAGTCTTTCTCTTTTTTCTTGTCGTCGTCATCCGACGATTCTTCTTCCTCATCGGCGAAGGCTTCGGCGGAATCCATGAATTGCGGGGCGGTATCCCAGCGGCGGCGGCCCCGATTTTCCTTTTCGAGCTGCTGCTGGCATTCGACAGTAAAGCGGGCAAAGGGAATCGCTTCAAGCCTGGCGTGGGGGATCGACCTTGTTCGACATCTCGCAGACGCCGTAGGTGCCGACTTCGATGCGCTTGAGCGCCTCCTCGATTTCGTAGAGCGCGTCCTGCTCCTGCGAAAGGAGGCTGAGCGCAAAATCCTTTTCGTAGGCGTCGCTGCCCGCATCGGCCTGGTGCTGGCCCACGGCGGAGGCCTCGTTGTTTTCGGCGCGGGAGCGAAGGCTGTCCTGCGCGACGCTCTGCATCTGGTCGAGGAAATGATCGCGCAGATCGAGCAGGCGCCGTTTCTGGCGGTCGAAAAAGGCGAGGGTCTTGGCGTCGCGCGGCAGGCGAACCTGCGGACGCGGCGTTTCGTGTTCTTCGTCGACGCCGTTGGAAATTGCCTTGGCTTTGATCGGTTTGACCGGAGCTTTGTGATTCGTCTGAACCGCTTTCTTCGCGGACACAGTCTTGGCTTTGGTCGCCGCTTTCGTTTTGGCAGAAGCGGGTTTGGCGGCCTTTTGAGGCTTGCCGCTGGATTTGGATTTCTGAGACATGGGAATCGTAAGGAATAGGGAAGACTGGCAGAAAATCCAATCAAATTTTTGTAAACTTTAGTGGACCGTGTTCCATTTCTTCATTGTTAGTCGGGTTTCTTAAAACTGGCATTTCGTGGTGGAAGCTCTACAATAACCCAGCGTGTTTAATTTACCATCGTCCGGGCTCGTACAGGATTTGTTGAGTCGTGCAGGAGGCCGAGCCGAAGTTCTCGTCCACTTCTCCGCGACACGAGGTTATGAAGTGTTTGACTGGAACCGTGCCGCGGTCGAGCTTGTTTGAACTGAGCCTCGCTCCGGTCCAGGATCATGCGCCGCTGACTTGGGCTGAACTGCCCGCCTCTCTGGCCGAATATCTTTCGCAGGCCCTGCAAGTGGTCAGCGGAGCGCCGGAGGAAGCCATGCCGGGTTCAAGCATCCCGCCCAGTCCGGAGCGGACTTATTTTGCCAAGGTTTTTTACGAAGGCGAGCCTGCCAGCTGACGACGAGGAGGAAGGACACTGGTACCTGTTCTGTTTTCAGGATTCGGTCCACTGGCTCGACAATTCGCAGGGCGCGGTCGACCAGAAGAAGCTGGAGACGATCGGCGAACTGGCCAGCGGCGTGGCGCACGATTTCAACAATCTCATCATGGGCATCCAGTCCAATGCCGAGGCCATGCTGGCGCAGCCGAGCCTCGCGCCACAGGCCCGGGACAGCCTGGTCAACATCATCCGCGCCTGCTCCACCGGCGCCTCGCTCACCCGCAGCCTGCTCGGCTATGCCAAGCGCCAGCCGCTGACGATGGCGCCGTTCAATCTGGTCGACCTGATTCACGATGTCGCCCGGATCGCGGGCGTCGCCTCCGGAAAATATCGCATCGCCCTGGGCAAGGATTTCCAGGATCCAAGAGCCCAGATCATGGTCGTCGGCTCCTATTCCAGCCTGAGCCATTGCCTGCTCAATCTGATCAAGAACGCCCGCGAAGCCATGCCCGACGGCGGCACGGTCCACGTGCTCTGGGAAGGCAACGAAACGCGGGCGGCGGTGACCGTGCGCGATCACGGCGCAGGCATCTCCGGAGCAGGACATGGCGCATATTTTCGAGCCGTTCTTTTCCACCAAGAAGCAGGGCACCGGACTTGGCCTCGCCATGGTGCGGGGCATTCTCACCCAGCATGCCGGCACGGTCGAAATTCGCTCCACGGTCGGCATGGGCACCTCGGTCTCGCTGGTCTGGCCGCGGGGCGAAGTTGAGCCTGCGCGCGCACTGCCCACGGAGAAGGACAGGCCAGTCGACGCGCGCCGCTCCACGCACCGCATTTTCGCCAGACTCAGCGCATCGTTCTTCAAGCTAAGCGCCTGCCCGCCGAGTCCCATTTTCTGGTCTACGTCATCGATGACGACGACCTCGTGCGCGACGGCCTTTGCAGCCTGCTCGAGCACCTGGGCCATCGCACGAAGTCCTACCGCTATCCCGAAGTCGCGCTGCAGGAGTTGATCGCGGCCGCCACCCCGCCGGAAGTGGTCATCGTCGACTACAACATGCCGGGCATGAACGGCGCGCAGTTCATCGGCGGCTACAGCACGGCGGTGGCCAAGGACACCCGCTTTGACGAAACCTCGATCCTGCTGATGAGCGGACTGCCGCCGAGCCATTTCCAGGATTTCATGTCCGAGTTCGCGCAGCTGAAGCTTGGGCATCCTGGAAAAGCCGTTCAGCCTGGAGACGCTGCGGCGGAAGCTGGCCAATATCCAGGGCACGCGCAAGCTGTCCAGGCAGTTTAGGCGCAGTCGACGCCGAATGGCGCCACGCACCGCGGTTGCGGAACCGTGTCCGCAGCATGATTCAAGTATCTGCGCCGTGCTGTCCCGGAAAGCTAGCTCTTCAGCTGCATTTCCAGATGCGTGATCTGGTCGCGCAGGGAGGCCGCCTGCTCGTAGTTCTCCGACTGCACCGCGGTCTGCAAGCTGGCGTGGAGGCTCTTCAGCCGGTTCTGGTATTCCTGCGCGCGGGCGGCGCGGCTGGGGATCTTTCCCTTGTGGTGCATGCCCTTGTGCATGTCCTTCAGGATGACGCCGAGGCCTTCGGAGAACGTACGTAGCATTGCGGGCAGCCGAGCCGGCCCGTCTTCTTGAAGTCGGGCTGGGTAAAGCCGCATTGCGGGCAGACCAGTTCCTCGCTGCCGTTCGACTTGATCTCGTCCGCCGCGCCGAGGCCCAGCAGCATGTCGGCCAGCGAAAAGCCGGCCGGGATCGGCCACGCCCTTTTCCTTGGCGCACTTTTCGCACAGGTCGATCTTCTGCATCTTGCCGCTGATGATCTGGGTCAGATGCACCGTGGCGTTTTCAGTCTGGCAAACTTCGCAAATCATAGGTTGTTGAGGTCGCGCCGTTTCGGGGCGCTGCCAGCAATATAATACAAAATCAGTAAATGGAAACGCCCGTATTTTGCGTCCGCGCCTTGAAGTGGCGGATGAACTCCTCGGTGATGGGGCCCACGCGGCCCGGCGCCGATCTTGCGGCCGTCCACCTCGCTGATCGGCACCACTTCCGCGCCGGTGCCGGTGGCGAAAATTTCGTCGGCCACGAAAAGATCGTAGCGGGTCAGGTTCGCCTCGCTGATTTCGCGGCCCATTTCGCGCGCCAGGTCGAACATCAGCCGCCGGGTGATGCCGCCGAGCGCGCCGTCGGAAACGTGCGGCGTGAAGATCTTGTCCTGCTTGATCACGAAAATATTGTCCGCCGTGCACTCGGCGATGAAGCCCTGCTGCGTTGAGCATGATCGATTCCTGCGCGCCGTAGAGATTGCCCTCGATCTTGGCCAGGATGTTGTTGAGGTAATTGAGCGACTTGATCGCCGGGCTGAGCGCCGCCGGCGAAATCCGCTGGGTCGGCACGGTGTTCACGCGCAGGCCCTCGGTGTAATATTTTTCCGGGTAAAGCTCGATCGTCGCCGCGATGATGAAGATCGTCGGCTTGCTTGCACTTGTTCGGATTGAGGCCGAGGTCGCCCTTGCCGCGCGTCACCACCAGCCGGATGTAGCCGTCGCGCAGGTTGTTTTGGCGGCACGTTTCCAGCACCGCTTCGCGCATCGCAGCCGCGCTCCAGCGGGATGGTCAGCAGAATCGCCTTGGCCGAATCGTAGAGCCGGTCGAGATGCTCCTCCAGGAGAAAGACGCGCCCGTTGTAAAAGCGGATGCCCTCGAAGACGCCGTCGCCGTAAAGGAGGCCGTGATCGAACACGGAAACCTTGGCGTCGGGTTCGTCCACAAACTCGCCGTCGAGATAGATTTTCAAGTGCTGCATGAGAGAGAGGTTATCTTTCCGCATTTACCTGCTTTTCGCAAGTGGCGATCTATCAGGTCTAAATTACTTTTAACGGACCAAATTCTTTCCGTTGTCGGACAACCGGCCGTCTTCAAGCCGGTAGATACGCTGGCCGAGGGCGGCGATGCGATCATCATGGGTGACGATGATCAGGCAGTTGCCGCGTTCCTGGTGCAGGCGCAGAAGCAGGTCGATGATCTCGTGCCCGGTCGCCGTGTCGAGATTGCCGGTCGGTTCGTCGGCCAGAAGAAGCGCCGGATTATTTCGCAAGGCGCGGGCGATGGCCACCCGCTGTTGTTCGCCGCCGGAAAGCTCCGAGGGCCGGTGATGCGAGACGCGAGCCCAGGCCGACTTGGTCGAGCAGACTTGCGCGCCCTCAGCCGGCTCGCTTTTACGCGCCAGTCGCGCCGGAAACTCGACATTCTCCAGCGCGGAAAGTTCCGGGAAAAGATGGTAGGCCTGGAAAACGAAGCCGACGGAGAGGTTGCGCCACGCCGCCAGCCTGGCTCGCGACCACCCGTAAATCGATTCGCCTTCCCATCGCACTTCGCCCGCATCGGGCTGCTCGAGCCCGCCGAGAATCTGCAGCAGCGTGCTTTTGCCGGAGCCGGAAGCGCCCTGGATGGTATTGAGTTCTCCCTTTGCGGAAAAAGGCGTCCAGGCCGCGCAGGATTTCCAGGTCGACGTGCCCAAGGCGAAACGTCTTGTGCAGCGCGGAACAGGTGAGGGGAGAAACAGGCGTCACGATCTCGGTTGGCCAGTCTCGTGAACGCCCAAACTTTTCGCAACCTACGGCTTCTGCACGATCACGCCGATTTCGACGCGGCGGTTCTTGGCGTAGGCTTCTTCGGTGTCGCCATCGACGGCGGGGCGGTCCGAGCCGTAGCTGTTGGTGTAGAGCGAGCCGGCGGGCAGGCCGAGGCCGACGAGATATTCGCGCACGGCCAGCGCGCGGCGTTCGCCCAGCGCGCGATTGTATTCCGGCGTGCCGCGCTTGTCGGCGTGGCCGGCGAGGAAAAGGGAATGCCCGGGATTCGCCTTGAACCACTCGCTCACCGCTCGCAGCTTGCCGCGTTCCGGACCGGCAATGGTCGATTTATCGAAATCGAAATAGACCGTGTCCGATGCGAGTGTCTGGTAGTCGGCATTGTCGGGATTGAAATTGCCGCGCGGGCCGGGAGGGATGCCGCTGCATGGCGCCGCTCGGATTCACCGTATCGCTGCCGCCGTTGCCGGGAAGCGCCTGCCGTCGTCGCCTCCCATGCCCGTGTAATTCTGATCTTTGTCGTCCTCGCAGGCGGCGAGGGCGAAGGTGAGGGCGATGAGGAGGGGGAGGCGGCATTTGATTATTCATGAGGGGTCGGAGGTTAGGGGGTCAAGCGGTGAGTTATACGATGTGGGATGGAATTGGCAATGGTTTCTATCGGGCTCAGCGGGAGACGGTCGGTTCGCCGCAGCCGCTGATACGGTCGTTTCAATCGGCAGCGATTGGCGCGAAACGGTGTCGAGGAGGTGGAGGCGGCCGTTGTTGGCAGTAGACCAGGTGGCGCGAATCGCGCGTCCAGGCCGGGTCCTGCCCGCCGGCGGTGGTGATCAGCTGCGCCGTGCGGCTGGCGACGTCGAAGACGCCGATCTGGAATTGCCCGCCGATGCGCGTGGTGAAGGCGATCCACTTGCCGTCGGGCGACCAGTCGGGCTTGGTGCAATACGAATTGCCCGTGACGAGATGGTCCATGTCGGAGACGCCCGATGGCGCTGCTGATGAAAAGCTGTGGGCTGCCGCGATCGTCCGAGGAATAGACCAGCCGGTCTCCGCGTCGGCGACCAGGAGGGCGACGTCTCCGCGCCGCGCGTGCGGGTGATGCGGTGTCAGCGAGCCGCCATCGAGTCGACATCGTGTAGATTTCGGGATTGCCGTCCTTGCTCAGGGTCAGCGCGATCAGCGATCCGTCCGGCGAGAAAGAGGGCCCGGTATTGATGCCGGGAAAAAACGCGATGCGGGTGCGCGTGCCTGAGCCGAGATCGATCAGGTAAACGTCGGGATAGCCGCTCTTGTACGAGGTGTAGGCGAGCTTCGGTGCCGTCGCGGTTCAGGGCGGGGCTGGCGCTGATCGTGCCGTCGTGCGTGATCGCGCGCGCGTTGAAGCCGTCGATGTCGGCGAGATAAAGTTCCTTCGAGCCGCTGGCGCTGGCGATGAAGGCCAGCTTGCTCGAGGCAAAGCCGGGCAGGCCCGGTGACCGCCTTGGTGATGGCGTCGGCGAACTCATGCGCGGCCAGCCGGCCCTTGCCGGTGAAGGTCTGGCTGAAAACTTCCGCGCCGGTTTTCTTGTTCACCAGTCGGCCGGTCACGCCCGACTCGCTCGCCTCGCCGCTGGCCAGGTAATCGCCCGAGCCGCTGCCCACCGGTGAAATCATTCCGGTGCGCTTCAGGTCGTTGCTCACGATTTCGGTCACGCCGCCGCCGAGCGGTCCGCTGATCGAGACGCCGACGCGGGGCAGCGTGGAGACTTCGACGGTCACGCCCTGGGCGTGGAGATGGTGTGCCGAAACGACGTAAGGAAACCAGCGAGAAAAATGAAAGCAGAAGCAGGTAGGAAAAATATTTCACGTTAGCGGGTAAGTTTAAAAGTGATGGGAATATCAGGTGGACAGCCATCCGGCAAGGGTTCATGCAAATAGCCGAGGCTTTTCGCCGCCGCGACCGCCGAATCGTCGTAGGTGGATTGCCGGAGGACTGGATCAGATGCACGCTCTCGGGCGGAACGCGGCCGTCCTTCTCGACATGAATCTGGACGATCGGATTGACCGCGGTTTCGTCGGTCAGATTGGGACTTTCCCACTGGTTCATGACCTGGTCGCGAATCGCGGCGTAGAAATCGGCGAAGCGAATTCGCGTGGGCATTGGTCGAACCGCTCGTGCCGGTCTTGGTGGCATTCTTGACTCCGGCGGCATCCATGCTTTCGCCCAGCTTCTGCGGCGATCTGTTCCTTGCTCAAACCGGTACTGTCGGAAGTAGTCGCATCATCGTGGTCTCTTGCGAGTCGTCGGGTTTTCACCACCGGCTTTTTGTGGATGAACCTTGGGCTTCGGTTTGTCCGCCGTGTCGCGGGGCCGTCGGCCAGCGTGAGGTCGACTTTGACCTTCGGCGGCTTGGGCGGTGCTGGTTTTGGGCGGAGTGACCGGCTTTTCTAGCGAACTGGGCGAGGCGCGTCCGGTTTAAGAAGCGGCTTCATGGGCGGCGGCTTGGGCGGAGTGACCGGCCTTCGGCGGCTGAATGCGGTGCGGTGGACGGCCGAGGCGGCGCAGGTATGATGCACCGCGGGCGCGGCGGTGGTCGGACCCAGCTTGTGCGCCTGCTGCGCGCCCGGCGTGCCCTTGACCATGTCGCCCGGCGGCAGCAGCGAGATGAACTGCTCCGGCGGCTTGGGGCTGGGCACAGCCTATAGACCAAATAAAAGATGCCGATCACGACCAGATGAAGCAGCGCCACCAAACCGACCCATCTCCAGAACTTGCTTTTCTGCTCGCTCTCCAAATTCTCTTCCGGCTCGGGCGTCGGGCCGGCGCTGCAGGTTGAGGCGGCACCTTTCTTTGCGGTGCGGCTCTCGGCGCGGCCAGGCGGCGGGGTCGGGCATAACCGGCAGTGTGCTTCATGGCTTGCTCGATACTATATATAGTGGTCTGGGCAGAATGACCAGCCCTTCATGTGGGATTTTACGCTTTTGACGTGTGAAGTAGGAACGGCCTTCAGACAAGAGCAACCGCTTCCGTATTGGTATTAGATTGGCATTTGCGACCGCCTAAAAAAACTTCGAAAGATAAGCTTGAGTTATGCCAGCGCAGGCCGGCAGACTCAAACTTTTCCGCTTGACGGAAATTTGGCCTTTACCTTTTTGGTGATTATTTTATGAAACAGACCCTCGTTCAAGATGCCCTCAAAACCGTGCAGAGCCCCCAGGTTCTCGTCAACATTATTTCCAAGCGGGTCCGCCAGCTTGGACAGGGCTTTCGTCCGCTGGTCGCGTTTGACCCGAAGTTGACGTTCATGGATGTCGCGCTGAAGGAAGTCGCCGAGGGCAAGCTTGGTTACGAGATGATCGAAGTCCCTTCCGCCGCCGGCACGGCGACCGCGCCTGCTCCGGCCAAGAGGTCCCGCAAGAGCCGCCGCGGCAGCTTAATTTTGGCGGCATCTAGGTCGCATCAGGTACGGACAAAAGACGGCTTTTGCCGCAGTCGGCCTGCAGCGGAATCCAACTGGGATGCAGTTGCGCGCCCGGTCGCGACCAAAGTTCCTGGTGCAGCCAGAAGACCGTTTCCCCATCCCAGAGCAGACGCAATTTTTCCTTGGCATTGAGCACGTGGGCCCCGTCGCGGATCAAGCGTTCCCGAAGATCGGCCAGAGACTGCGCGGGTGGCTGAACCGTTGCTGGACGATCCCTGCCGCACCATCGAAAGATGAACCGCCTGCACGTAGGGGCTCAGCAGCGCCTGCACCCAAAGAGGTGACTGCCGGCAAAGCATCCTCGGCTCGGCGCCATCCAAGTCCTTGAAGTTCCGGCGGAGGCGTCGTTTCTTCCGGCGTGATGAAAAGGCCGCACTTACTTGAAATGCCGTTCCGAGCCGACGCCCGCTTGTGATCCAAGCCAGAAACGGAGCCAGAAGCCATCCGCCCAGAATCGGCAGCAGCCATAAGGAAGCGGTCCCAAGATAATCAGCAGCGATCGGGTAGATGATCAAAGCCGAGGATGCTCAGCCATCCGTAAAGTTTGAGGCAATGGGTGAATGCTCAGGCCCTTGTCGGCCCGATTTTGCGTGTCCATTTGATTTGCCATCCCGAGATCGTCAATAGCACGAAGAGCGTGTGGAACATCATCAATACCGGCGCGAGGAAGAAGGAGAGCAGATTTTCCAGCAACGCGCTGACGAGCAGACGGAAGACTCCGCCAAATTGCCGCGCGCGGGGCAGCGTGGTGAGAATGCCCGAGCAGCCGCGGCAGGAAGAGCAGGGTCAGGGTGAGGGCCAGCAGAGAGCCAGGCGTGCGGAGGAGGTCGCCGCGCCCAAATCCTCCGGGTCGGCGGAGAGCGTCAGGAAGCGCATGCGGAAA
The DNA here is from genome assembly GCA_963812985.1 of uncultured Verrucomicrobiae bacterium. Classification (GTDB taxonomy): domain Bacteria; phylum Verrucomicrobiota; class Verrucomicrobiia; order Methylacidiphilales; family UBA1321; genus JABDGH01. Next base: position 122,007 of record CAWEXI010000002.1, on the reverse strand, counting down.
TAAGCGCCGAAGGAACCGGCGACGAGAAAGATCAGCCAGAGCGGCGAGCAGAGATAGGCCATCAGCCCGATCCAGATTTGCAGGCGGCTGCCCATCTCGATGCCGCGCGCGAAGAGAAACCAGAAATGCTGGAGATTGCCCGCGCACCAGCGGCGGTCGCGCGTGAGCATGTCGCTCAGATTGGGCGGACCCTCCTCGTAACTGCCCGGCTCCTCGTAGGCGATCCAGACGCCGTAACCGGCGCGGCGCATCAGCGCGGCCTCGACGGTGTCGTGGCTCAGGACGTGGCGCTTGCCGGGATCGGGCACGGGCAGCAGCGGCAGATCGCAATACTCGATGAACGGCGCGACGCGGATGATGGCGTTGTGGCCCCAATAGGAGCCGGACGACATCTGCGCCATGCTGCAGCCCTGCGAAAAAAGGCCGCCGTAAACGTGGCTGGAAAATTGCAGCACGCGCCGGAAGAGCGATGTGCCCAGCACCATGTAGGGCTGCGTCTGGATGATGCCCGCCTCCGGGATTGGCCTCCATCGCGCGCACGAGCCGGACCAGCGTCGGCCCGATCATGACGCTGTCGGCATCGAGCACGATCATGTAGCGGTAGCGCTTGCCCCAGCGGCGGCAGAAATCGGCCACGTTGCCGCTCTTGCCGTTGATGCGGTGGCGGCGCTTGCGATAGAAAATTTTCCCGAAGGCGTTGAGCTTTTGGCAGAGCGACAGCCACGCGCATTCCTCCTCGACCCAGTGGTCGGCGTCGTTGGAATCGCTGCAGATGTAGAAATCGAAATGCTCGATCTGGCCGGTCTTTTCCAGGCTGTGCCACATGTTCGCGATGGCGCTGGCTGACGCGGCCGACGTCCTCGTTGTAGACCGGAACGACGATGGCCGTGGCGGCGAGGGGAATCGACTCCTCCTTCTTCGCGCCAGGGCCCGCGCATGATGTGGTGCGGATCGCCGCCGCGCAGCCGGTCGAAGAAACCGAACAGCGCGAGGACGAAGCCGACGGCGATCTGGCTGAAGAGCAGCGGGAAAGACGCCGATGCAGACGTAGTCCTCCCAGAAGAATTCCTGGCCCGAATAGCTGTTCAGCAGGAGCACGAAGCCGCTCGCCAGTCAGCAAAATCGACAGGCCGATGAAGACGCGATCGGCGAACGACGAAATCGATCGACAGGAGGAGGGGAAGGGTGCTCATAAGAGCTGGAGACAGCCACCAGTAAAAGACCGTGTAAACGCCGGCCCAGAAGGCGAGCGCGATGACGAATTCCTTGCGCGTTCCAGCGATGCCAGGTCTGCCGCGCGAATTGCAGCATCGGGCCGTAATCGAGATGGCGCGGGGTCATGCTCGAGACGTTGAGGTCGGGACCGGTGACGACCAGCGTTTCGCGCAAGGCCTGCCGCAGTTCCTCGGGCAGCGGACTGGCCAGAAACGAGTCGGGCGCGGTGCGGTAGACCTGGCTGAGGAGCAGCGCGATGTAGCCGGCGGGCAGGATGTGCGAGGGCGCGCTTGTTTTCTCGCTCCAGATTCGTCGGCCAGCCATTCGGCGAGTTGTTTCTGAGCGTGATCCATCGTCGTGCGTGGTCGGCTCGTGCGACGGATCGCTTGCGATGAAGTCTCCTCGCGCCTGGCGAAGGAGGTTCAGCGCCAGTTGCGAAACATGGGCGTGATCGCCCAGCGCGAACGTCTTCAGGAAATAAATAAGGCGGTCGTAGGCCTCGTTCCAGGCTTCGCTGATCCCTGGCCGCTGGACGTTGACCTATTGATGCCATGTGTAGCTCCAGGTTTCGGTGAGCGGTTTGTTATCGCGGACCAGGCGGCAGTGCAATTCCGTGGGCACGAAATGCTTGAAGGGGATGATGGTGAAAGTGACGCGCCACGAATTGTCGTAGCCGTTTTTTTCCACGCTTTTCTCGCGCAGGTAAGTGCCCGGCGGCGAGTATGACAGTTCGAGGTCGGGCGGCTGATTGGCGCGGAATATTTTCGATGCCGTTGCCGGCGAAATCGACCAGGAATTGGACTGGCACCGTGCCGGTCGGCGGTGAGGGCGCAGGAGGACCCGTGGGCACTACAGGCGCGGGCGGTGCCAATGTGGCTGGCGGTGGCATCGGCGTCGAAGGCTTGGCATTCGGCGCCGGTGCGGCCGACGAAATAGGTGCTATCGCAGCTAGCTTGGGATTCGCCGGAGCCGGGATTGTCGGCAGCGGTGGCGGCGGCGGGGGCGGCGCAGGCGAGTTGATCAGCGTCTGCTTGCAGTAGGCGAGCGGCGGTCGCGTGCGCATCGTTCATGTAGAAGTCGATGGTGTAATTGAAGTCCAGGTGATCGCCCGCCTTGATTGGCTGGTCCGGATGCCAGAAGAGCACCACGTTGTCGGTGTTGAGATCGTTGCTGGGCCGTTGGATGAGCTGCACGTCGCCCTTGCCCCAATCGCCGTGCGGCGTGACCCAGGCGCTGGGCCGCACGTTGTAGTTCATCGTCGAGATCCTGGTAATGCTGGAAATCGCGGTCGCGCTGGATCAGGCCGAAGCCCTTCGGGATTCTCGTCGGCGAAATTGTAGAGCTGAAGCTGCGTGTCCTGCTGCCGAGCGGACGCCAGATCCACTCGTCCTTGCCGTTGTTCATGCAGCACGCCGTCGGAATCGTGGATTTCCGGATGAACATTGTCGTCGAAGTGGTTCTTCGCATTCTCGCCGTAGAGATACATGCTGGAAAAAGGCGCGATGCCGAGCCGGTCGACCGCCTGCCGAAAATAAAGGGTGGCGTGGATGTCGACCGACGTCACCGCGCCGGGCCGGATCTTGAACTCGTAAGCGCCGGTGACGCTCGGGCCGTCGAGCAGCGCATCGAGCACCAGTTCGGTCGCGTCGGCGTCGGTTCATGCAGCCACCAGTCGGTGAAATTGGGGAATTCCTCCGGTCTTGCCCTCGACCGACGGTGTTGATCGCGACGCCCCGGCGCGGAAAGGCCGTAGACCTGGTCCTTGGCCAGGGCGCGGAAATAATCTGCTGCCAAGCACGGAAAAAAAGCCGTCGAGCGAATTCGGATTGCTGCCGATGCCCATGTCGGGATAGCGCACGTAAAAGCCGGCGTAGCCGAGATCGGTCGGCAGCGGCGGATTGAAAACCAGTGGCGTGGGCGGGTTGGTCCGTGACGTCGAAGAAATTGAAGAAGGTCGGCGAATAAGGCAGGGATGACTTCCCTTGCGATCGACGTAATTGATTTTCGGCGCAGATGTGGGGCTGGGGTTGCTGTTGAGTTGCGGATAAAAATCGATCTGGAAGGGCAGCGCCTTTTTGCGCCACAGCCGAGCGGTTTCCTTCGAGAAAATGCCGCGTCCTGCTGCGGCGTCAGTTTCTTCAACTGCGGCGGCAGGACATCGGGCAGGGGGACGTATTTCGCTGCCGCGCGCTTCTGCGCGATTTCGTCCACCTGGGCGAAGGTGAAGCGGTGCCTGCTTCTCGGAACGCAGCGTGAGGACCAGCGCGAGCGACGGTGATGAGGGCGAGGGTGAGGTGAAGTCGCATGGAGAAATCGTTCAAGGGCCGATGCTGGAGCCGGGTGCACGATATCCTATTTTTCGGTCACCTCGAATTGCGCGCCCTGAGTCGGCCTCGGAACTTCCGCCGACCCAGACCTGGTACTCGGTCGGCTCGATGACCCGGGTCCATCTCGAGGTTGTAGTAGGAGAGCTCGTCGAAGCCGAGGGTGAACTCGAGCTGCCTGCGACTCGCCCGGCTTGAGCGTGACGCGCTGAAAGCCCTTCAGCTCGCGCACCGGTTCCTCGACGCTGCCGCCGGTGTTGCGGATGTAGAGCTGCGCGACTTCCGTGCCCGCCACCGCGCCGGTATTCTTCACCTCCGCCGTGACGTGGATGTCGCTCGGGCGGCGAAAAGAAATGCGCCGGTCTTCGGGTGCGTCAAGGCGTCGGAGGAAATGCTCGTCCTGGCTTAGCTTCAGGTTCGAGTAGGTGAACGTGGTGTAGGAAAGCCCGAAGCCGAAAGGGATAAAGCGGCGCGTTGGTCTCGTCGATGTAGCGCGAGAAATATTTGTCCTCGCCGGTGGGCGGATGGCGTGAGATCGATGTCATCGGCGGGGCGGCCGGTGGGCAGCTGATTGTAAAAGAGCGGTTCCTGGCCGACCGCGCGCGGGAAAGTCGCCGGTCAGTTTGCCGCTCGGATTCGTGTCGCCGAAGAGAATATCGGCCACCGCCGGTCCGGCCTCGATGCCGGGATACCACGCCTCCAGAATCGCGGGCACATGTGTCGCCGCCCACTTGATCGCCAGCGGCCGTCCATCGAAGAGCACGAGCACGGTCGGCTTGCCGAGCTTGCGTGATCGTCTCCAGCAGCTGCTCCTGGTTGCCGGGCAGATCGAGCCGAGTGAGCGAGGACGATTCGCCGGTCATCTTCGCGCGCCGATTCGCCCAGCGCCAGGACGACCACGTCGGCCTGCTGCGCGGCGGCGATGGCGTCGGCAAAGCCGGCGTCGGAATCGGTCAGGATTTCGGTGCCCTTCGCGTAAAGCAGCTTCGTCTTGGCCGCATCGCAACGGGCCTGCAGCGCGGCGCGCAAGGTCACCGCATCCTTCGGCTCGCCCGCGGCCGGCCACGAGCCGAGCATGTCGATGGGCGAATCGGCCAGCGGTCCGATCAGCGCGATGGCCGGCGTGTTCTTGGCGAGGGGCAGAACTGTTCCCGACATAAGGAATCGGGTTCGGCGCCGTTCTTCAGCAGCACCAGCGTCTCCTCCGCCGCCTTGCGGGCCAAGCGCGCGCTTTTCCGGCGTGGCGACGTAGGGCGTGCGCGTTGTCGTCGGCGTAGGGATGATCGAAAAGGCCGAGGGCGAATTTGACGCGCAGGACGCGCCGCGCGGCCTCGTCCACGACCGATTCCGGGAGCATCGCCCGACTTCACCAGTCCGGCCAGGCGCGTGCGATAAAGATCGCTCATCATGTCCATGTCGACGCCGGCGGAGATCGCCTTGCGCGCCGCGATCGGCGCCGTTGGCTGGCCACGCCATGAGCGATCAATTCGCGCACCGCGCCGAAATCGCTGACGACGAAGCCGTCGAAGTTCCATTCGTGCGCGCAGGATTTTCGTCAGCGTGAACGGATCGGCCGTGGCGGGAACGCCGTTGAGCGGATTGAACGCGCTCATCACCGTGGCCGCGCCCGCATTGATCGCCGCGTGATAGGGCGGCAGATAAACCTGGCGCAGGGTCAGCTCCGACATATCGACGGTGTTGTATTCGCGGCCGGCATTCGGCGCGCCGTAGGCGGCGAAATGTTTCACGCACGCGGCGACCGCATCGGGCTTGCTCAGATCGTCGCCCTGGTAACCCCGGATATAGGCCGCGCGCCATGACCGAGCCGAGATAGGTGTCCTCGCCCGCGCCCTCGGTGATGCGGCCCCAGCGCGCGTCGCGGGCGATATCGACCATGGGCGAGAAGACCCAGCGAATGCCGTCGTCGGCCGCTTCCTCGCGCGGCGACGTGCGAGACCTGCTCGCACCAGCTCCGGGATCGAAGCTCGAGGCCAGCGCCAGCGGCACGGGAAAAATCGTGCGCTCGCCGTGGATCATGTCGTAATCCGAAAAGAAGCGGAATGTGGAGCGGGCTTTTTTCCACCGCGAGATGCTGGTAGACGATTGGTCACCTTCGCGCCGACCACGTTGAAGAGCGAGCCGATCTGGCCCTGCGCGATCAGGTCATCGTAATCGTCGCGCGCGGTGCCAGGACCGGTCATCGTCCCGGCGGAGTACTGGGTCAGTTGCCCGATTTTTTGCTCGAGCGTCATCTTGGCTGAGCAGGTCTTCCACGCGTTCGTTCAGGGCCTTGCTCGCCAGTTGCGCATTTGGGATTACATCCGAAGTCTCAAACGGTTTCACCTCGGCCGCCGGAGGTTTGGGCAGGTAAGCCGACAGGCCTCCGCACAGGCATATCGCTGCCAGCAAAAAAACGCAGGACCGCCGGAACAGCCGGTTCCCGGTGGGGAAGGTGAATCGTTATGACACGTCGGGGTTTCGTCATCGTTTAAGCGGCGCTGGCAAAAACCGAAGCGCCTCCTACAAACTGGATCAATCGTCTGAGTCAAGCCGCAAGTGCCGTGGTGTCACCAACCGCTGCCATCCAGGACCAGAGTCGCGACTTCCTTCGCGCCCGGAGCGAGCCAGCGCAGGCCTTCGCCGTGATGAATCGCGTTGGGCAAGCCGAGCCACGGCTCGATGCAGTAGAAATCGGAATCGGCTGCTTGTGTCCACGTCGTGACCGCATACCACGGAACCGACCCGGCGTGCTCCAATTCAAAGACAAGCTGCTTTCCGGTTATTTTGTTGTGGAGGGTAATCTTGGAATCTTTGGGGCGGATTTGGAAGCGATCGATCGAGTTCGGGATCATCGAACTCCAGCGCATCCTCGGTCGGCTTTTCGTGGAAGATCGCCCCGCTGGACGATTGCCGTCCCCACGCCTCGCAGGGAAGATGCAGCGTCCAGTCGGCCCGCTCCTGATGTGGCAGCGCGAAGTAAAAATGATGGCCCGCATAATAGGGCAGGGGATCGTCGCCGGTGTTGGTCGTCTCGAAGCGGATTTCAAGCCGCGACGCCGGCAGCAGGCTCACCACCATATCGAATTGAAAGCGCAAACGGATAGAATGACGCGCGTTTCCTCCGAATCGGTCAAGCCGCATGCGCAGCGAAATTTTCCGGCCCGCCATCGATCACGGCAAATTTGGCGTCGCGGGCGAAGCCATGCTGCGGCATGGGCCGGACAATGCCGCTTCGCATCGCGCCACAATTCGTTTTTGCCGTCGACGAAATGGCGCGCGATGAACGGAAAAAGAATCGGATTGCCGCCGCGCACCTTCAGGATTTTGCTCCAATCGGCGTTCTCCGGCCAGGTGATGATCTCGCGGCCCGTCCCGTCTCCCAGCGCAGAATGCGCGCGCCGTGCTCGGGCGAGACCAGGACCTTATTTTGGCCGTCCGCGATTTGCGACACAGGTTGGTTCTGGAAAAGGAGGGGGCTTTTCATGTGATGATCTGGTATGCCTGTCGAAACCATCATGGACGAGCCGAAAAGCATTCCCGAATGCAAAAGCCATCGCCGATGCCTACGAGGCCTGCACCAAGCTGGCGCGCGCGCATTACGAGAATTTTCCCGTGGGCCGGCTCGTGCCGCGCGAAATGCAGCCCCATGTCCATGCCGTCTACGCCTTCGCGCGCTATGCCGACGACCTCGCCGACGAAGGCTACGCCGGCAGCGCCAAGGCGCACAGGGCGCGCGCGATGTGATGACGCCCGAGGAGCGTCTGGCCGCGCTCGACGACTGGGAGCGGCAGCTCTGCTCGCCTCGCCGGTACGCCGGGACTGCATTTCATTTTCATCGCGCTGCACGAGACCATCCGCGAGCTCGATCTGCCGCTCAGTCTCTTCACCGATCTGCTCTCCGCTTTCAAGCAGGACGTGGTCAAACGCCGCTACGCGAATTTCCCTGAGGTGCTCGACTATTGCCGCCGCAGCGCCAATCCGGTCGGCCGGCTCGTCCTGCTGCTGCACGGCAAGCGCGAGGAGGAATTGCATCTTCTGGCCGATCACATTTGCACCGGACTGCAGCTGGCGAATTTCTGGCAGGATGTCGGCGTCGATCTGGAAAAAGACCGCATCTATCTGCCGGAGGACGATCGCGAAAGATTTGGCGTGACCGAGGACGTCGCTTTTCGCCCGGCTGCGCGGACGACAACTATCGCAAGCTGCTCGCGTTTCAGGTCGCCCGCACGCAGGAAATTTTCGATCAGGGCGCGCCGCTGACGAAAAAACTGCGCGGCCTGCTGCGGCTTGAAATCCGGCTGACCTGGCTGGGCGGGACGACCATCCTGCGCAAGATCGAGGCGCTGAATTACGACACGCTCAACCATCGCCCGAAGGTCGGCAAGGCCGACATGGCGGCTGCTTTTTCTCAAGGCCCTGATTTCATGAGCGACATGACGCCGCGAACGGAAACGATGCCCGACCTGCCGGGAAGCGAGGCCATCACCCAGTCGGCCAAGTCGAACCTCGCGCTCTCCTTCGCCTCGCTGCCCGAGGCGGAGCGGCGCGCCATGTCGATCTTCTACGCCTTCTGCCGCGTGGTCGATGACGTGGCCGACTCGACCGAGTTGCCCATCGAGGAAAAGCAGCGCCAGCTCGGCGAGTGGCGCAAGGAAATCCACCGCGCTTACATGGACGCGCCGCTCACGCCGCTGGGCCGCGAGATGGCGCAGATCATCCGCACCTACCTGATCGCGCCCACGCCGCTGGAGGAAATCCTCAACGGCATGGAGATGGACATGTCCATCCTGCGCTATCCGAATTTCGCGCTGCTGGAGCAATATTGCTATCGCGTCGCCAGCGCGGTGGGCCTGGTCAGCATCGACATTTTCGGCTGCCGCCATCCGCAGACGCGCGACTACGCCGTGGCGCTCGGCATGGCGTTCCAGCTCACGAACATTCTGCGCGACGTGAAGAAGGACGCCTCGTTCGGCCGCATCTATCTGCCGCTCGATGAACTGGCCGCGTTCGGCGTGACCGAGGCCGACATCATGGAGGGCCGCTTCAACGAAAAGATGCGGCAGCTATTCCGCTTCCAGCATCATCGCGCGCGCCATTACTTCGCCAAGGCGCACCGGCTCATGGTGCCGAGCGACCGGCCCAAGCTTGCTCGCCGCCGAGATCATGCGCGAGGTTTACGAAGAGCTGCTCAACAAAATCGAGCGCCGCGAATTTCGACGTCATGACCGTCGCCGGTGAAGCTGAGCCGGTTCACCAAGGCGCGCCTGATTTTCCGCGCCAAGGCCCGCGAGAAACGCGCGCCGGCCCGCCCGCCCGCGCCGAAGAAAGTCGTCGTGCTCGGCGCGGGTTATGCCGGGCTCGCCGCCGCCGCCGAACTGATCCTTGCGCGGGCATGACGTGACGCTGATCGAAGGCCGCGCGCTGCTGGGCGGACGCGCCCACAGTTTTGTCGATACCAAGAGCGGCCTCGTGCTCGACAACGGCCAGCATATTCTCATGGGCTGCTATCACGAAACGCTTGCGCCTTTTGCGTGCAGCTCGGCGTGATGGACCGCCTCTATTCGCCGCCGCGCTTGGAGGTGCCGTTTGTCAGCGAAAAAGGCCGAAGCCTGATGGCCGCGACCGCGCCCGACCCGCTGCATCTGCTTTCCGCGCTGCTCGGTTACGGCGAGCTTTCCGCGCGCGGACAAATTGGCCGCGATCAAGCTCGCGCTGCGCCTGCGCCTGGGCCAGCAGCCGCACGCAAACGAAACGGTCGAGGGCTGGATGCGGCGCTGGGAGCAGACGCCCAATATCATCCGCGCGTTGTGGGAACCGCTCTGCATCGCCGCGCTCAACGAACCGGTCGCAACGGGCTCGGCGCAGCTTTTCGCCACGGTCATCCGCCGCTCCTTTCTGGCCGGTGCGGCCGATTCGTCGATTCTGCTGAGCCGCGTGGGCCTGAGCGAACTCTTCGCGCCGGAGGTGAAGAAGCTGCTCGAAATGTGCCGCGGCACGCTGCGCCTGCAAACGCCCGTCACCGGCTCTGCGCTTCGAAGGCACGACGTTGCGCGAGATCAAGCTGGGCGACGGCTCCGCGCTCCAACCGGAGGCGGTGGTCAGCGCGCTGCCGTGGCACGTCCTGCGCGGCCTGCTTGCCCGGCGAAAGCAAGCTGGCGCAGGCCTGCGCGGCAGATCCAGGACGCGCCGATTGTCAGCCTGCATCTCTGGCTCGACCGCCCGATTCTGCGCGAGCCGTTCGTCGGCCTGCTCGATTCGCCGGTGCATTGGGTCTTCAGCCGCGATCACATCCAGGGCCCAATCCCGCCGGTCAGGAGGGCCATGTCATCACCGCCGTGGTCAGCGGCGCGCGCGATCTGGTCGACAAAACCGGCGCGGAACTGGAGGAACTGACGCTGCGCGAACTGCGCCGTTTTCTGCCCGAAGCCGTCGGCGTGCGTGTGCTCCATCGCATGGTCTACAAGGCGCGCAGCGCGACTTTTGCCGCCACGCCCGAAACCGAGCCGCTGCGTCCCGACGCGACGACCGAGTGGTCCAATTTCTGGCTGGCCGGCGATTGGACGAATACCGGGCTGCCCGCGACGATTGAAGGCGCGATTCTCAGCGGCACCCGCGCCGCCCGCGTTGTGGATGAATTTAGTGTTCTTCCATAATTCGTTTCGCCTTGAAAAAGCCGCCATTCAGAGCACCTTATTCTCAGCCATGACCGTTGCCGCGCAAAAACAAATCACCGCAAATGTACTTGAGCTTCCAAGAAAGTAAGAGCGCGGCTGGCTCGTCAACTTTTGGAATCACTGGAACCGCCTGAGGAGAAGATTTCGAAGAAAGAATGGAACCGGCTGTGGAAGATCGAACTCGAAAGACGCATCCAGGAGTTGGAGAGTGGAAAGGTAAAAGCGATTCCGGCCGCTCAAGTCATGGCTGAACTGCGGGCGAGTACGGTTGAAGTCCGCAGCCTACCATCCGGAGGCCCAGGTGGAGGCCGATAGCTCGGCGGCATATTATTCTCAGCGTGATCCTGAATAGCTCGGGATTTCATGGATGCCTTGGAAAAAAGGGTAATGGAGATTCAAAACGCGCCGCATCGTTGGCCTTTTGAAATAGGAACTGTCGCGCAGAGCCGTCGAATGGCTCGATTTCCTTATACGATTTTTTATTCGAATAATTCCAACGAAATTTATATTCTCGCCGTTGCCCACACCAGCCGGCGTCCGGGCTTGGAGGCTGTCCGAAAAGTAGGCATGGGCCACGCCAAAAGAGTTTTTGACTTGGGGCATGGAGTCGAGCGAGGAGCATACCCTCTGCGGTACGTAACGAGCGAGCGACACCGCCCCAAGTCATAAGGACTTCGGCCCAGAGGGTGACGGCGAATTGGGCCGATCTCTTCATTGCTCACTCCTTACGTAGCACTGCGGCTATGCTCGTCGTTCGCGCTTCGATTCGGCCCAAATGCGATTCCTCACGTGACCCATGCCTACTTTTCGGAGAGCCTCTAGGAAAAAACGCATCGCGGTTGATTAACCGGGCGCTTTGAAGCAAGATTAGAATCCCCTATGCAGAGTCCCGTCATGACCGATCTCGAACGCGTCCGCCATTCCGCCGCCCACGTGCTGGCGACCGCGCTGCTGAAAATCTGGCCCGAGGCCCAGCTCGCCGCCGGTCCGCCGGTGGAGACCGGGTTCTATTACGACGTCGATCTGCCGCATCGCATCAGCCCCGCCGACTTCGAGCGCATCGAGGCCGAAATGAAGGCCGTGACCAATGCGAACCAGCCCTTTGTGCGCTCCACCGTTTCGCGCGACGAGGCGATCAAGCTCGGCGAATCGGGCCGGCTCGCCGCGCTTTCGGATCGCGCGTTTCCGAGCAAGTTCAAACTCGATATTCTCAACCGCATCCCTGAGGGCGAGGAAATCTCGCTCTACACTAACGGCGATTTCGTCGATCTCTGCGCCGGGCCGCACGTCATGCGCACCGGCAACGTCGGCGCATTCAAGCTCACGCATGTCTCGAGCACCTACTACCTCGGCGACGAAAAGAACCCACAGCTCCAGCGCATTTACGGCACCGCCTTCAAGAACAAGACCGAGATGGAAGCGCACTTCAATTTGCTGGAGGAGGCGAAGAAGCGCGACCACCGCAAACTCGGACGCGACCTGAAACTCTTCCACATCGACGACGAAGTCGGGCAGGGGCTCGTGCTCTGGCTGCCGAACGGCGCCATCATCCGCCAGGAATTGCAGTCCTTTATCAGCCAGGAGTTGACCCGCCAGGGTTACAGCCAGGTCTTCACACCCCACATCGGCAAGCTCGGCCTCTATCGCACCAGCGGCCATTTCCCTTATTATAAGGAGTCGCAATACCCGCCCATCGTCGATCGCGAGACGCTCGATCTGCTCGCGAAGGAAAACTGCACCTGCGGCGAGCTCTCCAACAAGCTCGATGCCGGCGAGATCAACGGCTACCTGCTCAAGCCGATGAATTGCCCCCATCACATTAAGATTTTTGCCAGCCAAAAGCATTCCTATCGCGACCTGCCCATCCGCCTGGCCGAGTTTGGAACGGTCTATCGTTGGGAACAATCGGGCGAGCTTGGCGGCATGACCCGAGTACGCGCCTTTACCCAGGACGACGCCCATCTTTTCTGCACGGAGGAACAGCTCCCCGCCGAAGTGCTTGGCTGCCTGAACCTCGTGAAGACCGTGTTCAATTTACTCGGCATGAAGGATTATCGCGTCCGCGTAGGCCTGCGCGATCCCGATAGCGCCAAATATACCGGTGATCCCGCCAATTGGGACAAGGCCGAAAAAGCGTGCCGCGATGCCGCTGCCAGCCTGGGCGTGCCGTTTTCGGAAGAACCGGGCGAGGCGGCCTTTTACGGTCCCAAAATCGATTTTGTGGTCAAGGATGTCCTCGGCCGCGAATGGCAATTGGGCACCGTCCAAGTCGATTACAACCTGCCCATCCGCTTTGATCTGACCTACACCGGCTCCGACGGCAAGGAACACCGGCCCGTGATGGTCCATCGCGCGCCGTTTGGGAGCATGGAACGCTTCATCGGCTGCCTGATCGAGCACTTTGCCGGATCATTCCCGGTGTGGCTTGCACCGGAACAGGTCCGGATTCTTACCGTGACCGAGGCGCAAAATGACTATGCGCAGAGATTGGTTAAAGAGCTAAAGGAAAAGGACGTGCGAGTGTCGCTGGACGACTCGCGTGAAAAGCTTGGCGCTAAAATTCGGCTTGCGGAACTGGCCAAGGTGCCCTACATAATTACAGTTGGTGAAAGAGAATCCACGAGTGAACAAGTATCTGTGCGCAGCCGAAAATTAACCGCCCCCGTGGCCCAGCCATGGCCCGAATTCTTTCACCAGCTCTTGGGCGAAATTTCAAACCGTTCCCTCTGATTCTGCATGTCCACGGCTGCCGCACTAAAACCCTAACCTGAGAGGCAATATCGCTATCCACAAATCCTTCATCCGTGCCAACAACAAAATTCGCGCCCGCGAAGTCTTGGTCATCGTCGATTCCGACAGCAAATCACTCGGTGTGATGGGGCTGGCCGAGGCGATGACAGAAGCGCGCAAGCGGGGATTCGATCTCGTCGAGGTCAATCCGGCGGCCAACCCGCCCGTCTGCAAGATTCTCGATTACGGGAAGTTCAAATACAACCTGGACAAGAAGGAAAAGGACACGAAAAAGAACTCCTCGGCGACCAAGCTGAAGGAGCTGAATTTTCACATGAACATCGACGAGCACGACTACGGTGTGAAGATGCGCCATGCCGAAGAGTTCATGTGGAAGGGCATGAAAGTGAAGCTGCAGTTGAAGTTTCGCGGACGCGAAATGATGCATCAGGATATCGGCATGAATCTCATCCGCCGCATGCGCGCCGACCTCGCCGGAATCGGCGTCGCCGATACCGAACCGAAATTAATTGGCAAAAGCATCAATTTGATGCTATCACCACTGCCCGCTCGAAAAAGGGTGCGCAAATTCTCCCACGAGGATGAACCGGCCCAGGAGGAAGAATCTCACGATTCCGCCCCTCCGGCCCCGGCTTCGAAAGAGCCAGCGCCTGCTTTGAACGGTAACACTTAATCGTATGCCCAAATCTATTGCCCGCCGTAAAACCAAGAAAGCCGTGGCGAAGCGCTTCAAGATCACCTCCACGGGTAAAATTCTCACGTCCCAGTCGGGACGCCGCCATCTCGCCGGCAGCAAGAACCGCAAACGCAAGCGCCATCTCGCCAAGATGAAGCAGGTCGACAAGACTGACGAGTATCGCATCCGGGCCAACCTGCCCTTCGCCTAAAACGCGCGTAAAATTTCAGTTTAGGAGACCACGACCATGCCCCGCACCACCAACGCCCCCGCCTCACGCGAACGCCGCAAACGCGTCATCCAAAAAGCCAAAGGATACCGCGGCCGCCGCAGCAAACTTTTCCGCTACGCCAAGGACGCCACCATGAAAGGCCAGTATTGGTCTTATCGTGATCGCAAAGTCCGCAAGCGCAATTTCCGCAACCTCTGGGTCGCGCGCATCAACGCCGCCGTGCGCGGTTTCGATATCACCTACAGCCGTTTCATTGAAGCGCTGACCAAGGCGAAGATCGAGATCGACCGCAAGGTCCTCGCCGACTTGGCCGTGAACGAGCCCGCCGCGTTCGCCGCCATCGTCCAGAGCGTCAAGAAGGCTTAGTCGGTAGCCGCCGTCGTGAGACGGCGGTGTCGCGAAAGCGACTCATCAAAAGATTGTCATCCTGAGCTTGTTGAAGGATCTCTTACCATTCGCCTCCCGCCTTTTGTTTCTGATCTTTCGCTGCTAGATAAAAGCCAATGATCGTCCCCGTCGGCATCGCCCTCGGTTCCAACCTGGGTGATCGCTCCGCGGAACTTGACGCCGGAATCGCCTACCTGCGCGAACTCGCCGAGCATGGCAAAGTCCGCGAATCGCCCCGCATCGAGACCGCGCCCGTCGATTGCCCGCCTGGATCGCTTCCCTTTCTCAATTCCGTGGCCGAGATCGAAATCGATACGGTGGTCATTCCGCCGCTCAACCTGCTCGCCTGCCTTCAGGAAATCGAGCTCGAACGTGGAAGGTCGCCCTTGCACGAAACGAATGCTCCCCGTCCACTTGATCTCGATATCATCTATTACGGTATCGAACGAATCGACCAGATGGGCCTCGTTATCCCCCATCCGCGCGCGCATCTACGCCGCTTCGTTCTCGAACCCCTATCGCATTTGCGGCCCGAGCTGATTTTACCCGGCCAGACAAAAACCGTTGCGGAGTTCCTGATGAAATTGCCGAATTAACGGACGTAAAACAAGTTTTTAGTGGAGGGCTTCAGCGGGCGATGTGATAGTTTGTTTCAATGGAATCCAAGGAGAAAATCACGCCCGACTGGATTCGTGGAGCCAAGGCACGCGGAGAAAAAATTCCGGCGTTGACCGCCTATGATTACCCGACCGCGCGTCTGCTCGATGAAGCGGGCGTGCCTCTCATTCTCGTGGGTGATTCGCTCGGCATGGTCGTGCTCGGCTATCCCGATACGACGCAGGTCACACTGGCCGAGATGAGGCACCATGTCGCCGCCGTGGCACGCGCAATGACCAGGGCGCTCGTCGTGGCCGATCTTTCATATCACACCTACGACACGCCCGAGGCGGCCCTAACCAACGCGCGCATTCTGATCGATGCGGGCGCGGAAGCGGTGAAGCTTGAGGGCGGCACGGAAATGGTGGCTGAAATTCGCGCGCTTCGGCAGGCCGGCATTGCGGTCACGGGCCATATCGGAATGTTGCCGCAATCGGTGAAGGAGGAAGGCGGCTACAAGATCAAGGGCCGCTCCGACGCCGAAAGGGAGCGCCTCGTGGCCGATGCGTTGGCCGTGCAGGAGGCAGGCGCGTTCGCGGTCGTACTGGAACTGGTCGAGCCGGAGCTGGCCCGCGCCATTACGGCCAAGCTCGATATCCCCACCATCGGGATCGGTTCCGGAATCCATTGCGGCGGGCAGATTTTGGTCACCCACGATCTCATCGGCGCTTTCCCCTGGTTTCGTCCAAAGTTTGCGGTCGCCAAAGCCGACGTCGCCTCGGCCATTCGCAGTGCCGCCGAGGGATTCATCCGCGACGTTAAAACAACTTGATCTCGTTCTTGGCCGCGGGCGGCGGATTTTCGTCCGCCGCGACGGGCGCCTTGGCTGCTTCGGGGGAAGGGGAGCGGGAAAGAATTTCGACCTTTTGTTCCGCCTCGGCCAGCCGTTCGCTGCACGTTTTGACAAGGCGCATACCTTCCTCGTAGCCTTCCAGCAGTTTTTCCAGGGGCAGTTCGGCATTCTCCATATCCGAAACGATCTGTTCGAGGCGGGCGAGCAAGTCTTCGAATTTTTCCGGCGCATGGCCGGGCTGAGATTCGGGAAACAGCAGGCGGCGAGGAGTCATGTAAAAACATTTTGCCTTGCCCGAATCGCCGCGTACAGCCAATCCGTTTTGAAATAGGAAGACTTAGACGGCTAATACACATCATTTAGAATTCTGTTGGCAAGGCGGCGGAAGAATGGGCACGATCTTTTTGTCCGTCATGACGCCGAAATTAAGAACTCGCCGCCGCCGCTCTTCTTCCCGGCATGGCGCGGCCAAAACTGCGAATGTCTTCGGCGGGCTAGGCGCCCTCCTGACCACATTTCTGCTCGCCGTGATATTATCCACCGGCCCGCTGATTCTCGGTGCGTCGAGATTATGGGTTGAACTGCCTTTATTTGGCGTCTTGGCCCTGTTGCTCCTGATTCAAGGAATACGACTCGTCGGTAAACCTGCCGAAGCAACGCAACGCCGGGTCGATGCAATCGATCTCTCCGTCATTCTATTTGTTGTCTACGCCGTTGTCCGCTGGCTGACCTCGCCCGCCGCCTATTTTTCGCGGATCGAAGTGATGGATATCGTGGCCTGCGCTGGAGTCTTTCTCACCTGCCGGTATGGCATGCCGAACCGAAGGCACGGCGTCGTGCTTCTCTATTTGCTGGTCGTCGTCGGAGTGGCCGAAACGGCGTTCGGCTATTATTTCAGCAACCATCTCGACTGGCTTCCCTTTGGCCCGGCGGAACGGCTGCAACTCGATTTCGCACCGCGCTGGTTAGGCACCTATAACAACCCCAACGCCTACGCGAATCTCCTAGTCCTGGCAATCGGGGCCGCTCTGGCTTTGGGCAGCTTTTCAAAACTCCCATGGCCGGCCCGAATTATTTTGTTTTATCTCGCCTTGATGATGCTCCTCGCCGTTGTCTGTTCCGGTTCACGCGGAGGGTGGATCGCGCTGGGTGCGTCGATCTGCGGCCTGGTCGTCATGGGCCTCCGCAATGGCGCCGTCCGTTGGTGGATTCCGGTCACCGGCGCATTCATACTGCTTTGTCTGATCGTCACGCTGCTGGTTCAGTTGTCGATTCCCCGGCCGCGCTTGCACGAAGCGAGGCTCATGCTGGAAGGCGCCGCGCGAAAACCTGACATTCATGCACAACTGGCCACAGCCACCATCCGAATCGCCCACGACCATCCCCTTTTTGGCGCCGGACCAGGGACGTTTCCGTTGATTCATCCCCGCTATCCTGACGGAGGGCTGACTTCCGGTGCAAACCTGACCCACAACGATTTCCTCCACTGCCTCGATGATTACGGTCTGGTTGGTTTTGCGCTCGCGATGTTTTTTGTCACGGCGGTCACGCTCAAACTTTTTCAACCGCTGGATGTTGATAATCGCTGGCAGGATCGAGTATTGATCGCCGTCGGCTTTAGTTCGTGGACCGCGTTGCTTGCCCATTCGTTGATCGATTTTAATCTGCACAACCCGGCCAACGCGCTGCTGCTTTTCTCCCTGACCGGCCTAGCCCTGGGACGTCTTCGCGAGGAGAAGCCTGGTCAGGGAAGCACTATTTCGCTGGCTCCCCTGGGCCGGTGGCTTGGTGGCGGATTGATTGTCGGAAGCTTGATCTACGGAGTAGAAGTGGCGCGGACCACGCTCGGGGATTGGACTTATGAAAACGTTGCCGCCCACCAGAACGAAACTTCCTTCGTCGGATCGATTCAAGGGGCGCAGGAAGCGCTGAATTACGATCGGGGCAATGCGCAAGACCTGGTCCTGCTGGGAGATCTCCATCGGTCCCAAGCCCGGTTTCAGAAGAGCGACACGGACCGCGCGGATGAGGCGAAGAAGGCGCTCGACGCCTACGAAAAGGCGCTCCAGACCAATTCCCTCGATGACAGCGTGCAGCCCCGGATCGGAATGGCACTCGATCTAATGGGCAAGTATGCGGAGGCGTTACCCCACTTTCTGGCGGCGGTGAAAGCGCAACCGGAAAATGGCCAGTTTTGGTATTGGCTCGGACAGCATTATCGGGAAGCCGGCATGCCGGACCAAGCGCAACAAGCTTTTGCGATGGCACAAAAATGCCCGACCGGCTACATCGACCTTGATGGTGTGGCACACCCTGCCAGGCATTAACTTGTCGGCGGCGAAACCTTCACTGGCGTTTTCCCCACGCGCGCGATCAACTGGCGCAGAGCAGGGGGGAGGATGGGCTTGCTCAGATAATCATCGAAACCTTGAGCGAGATATTCTTCGCGCGCGCCGTGGAAGGCGTTGGCCGTGAGGGCCACCAAAACAGGGCAGCGGTCTTGTAATTTTTTGCGCATGGCCTGCGCCGCCTCGATGCCATCCATTTCGGGCATTTGAATATCCAGAAGAACGAGATCGTACGGTTGACGAACCACGGCTTCCACCGCCTCAAGTCCATTGGCGGCGACATCGGCGCGATAACCGAGACGGGCCAAGAGAGCGAGACCCACCTTCTGGTTGATGTGATTGTCCTCTGCCAGCAGGATGCGGAGCGGAAGCTTGTCGGCCAGCGGGGGAAGGCCGAGCGGGCCGGTCAGCCGGGGGGCGGAAGCCTGGCCGCCGGTCATTTCGATCAGCATGGCGAGAAGGTGACTGCGCTTAACCGGCTTGGCCAAACGTCGGGCGAAAAGCGCAGCCTGTTCCTCCGCGAGCGGTTCCTCGAAATCGAGAAGAATGCGTGGAACCGAATTCCAGTCGGGATCGAACTGCATCTGCGCCGCGAGGGTAATGGTCTCCTCGTCCCGGTCCATCAGCACCGCGGTGAAATTGGTTTCCCCCATTTTCATCAGCGTCATCGGGTCGACCACGCCGGGAACCCTGACGCCCCACGCTTCCAATTGACGTTTGAGCAAGATCGGGTAGTTGCCAAATTTGGAGACGATCATCACCCGGCAGGAAGAGGGCAGACGGTCCTCAGGTATGAGGCCCTCCAGCGTGCAGGAGGCAAGAGCGACGGTAAAACGAAAGATTGAACCTTCTCCCAGCACGCTGGAAACGGTGATCTCCCCGCCCATCAGTTCGACCAGGCGTTTGGTGATAGTCAGCCCAAGTCCGGTACCGCCGTGCTTCCGCGTGGCGGAGGCGTCGCCTTGTTGAAAGGGCTGAAAAAGAAGCGGAATCGATTCGGGCGAAATCCCCATCCCGGTATCGCTGATGACGAACTCGAGTTGGTAGAGATTGTCTTTTATCGGTTGTGAATTTACCTCGACGGTAACCTCGCCCTGATCGGTGAATTTGACAGCGTTGCCGATCAAGTTGAGCAGAATTTGTCGCATGCGCGCGGCGTCCCCCAGGAATGCCGGCATCACGTGCGGCTCGATAAAGGAGATGAGGTTGATTTTGTTTCGGCGCGCCGTCACTGCCAGCAGGTTGATTATTTCGTCGACGCAGGTAGCCAGCGAAAAGGCCTTTTGATCGAGCACGATCTTGCCGGCCTCAATTTTTGAGAAATCGAGAATCTCGTTCACCAGTGTCAGCAGTGCATCGCCACTCTGCCGGATCGTCTCGACATTTTCGCGCTGTTCCAGCGTGAGCGGGGAATCGAGCAGGAGGCTGGTCATGCCCAGCACTCCATTCATCGGGGTGCGAAGTTCGTGGCTGACGTTGGCCACGAATTCGGACTTGAGCCGGGACGCTTCCAGCGCGCCAACCTCCCGCGCGTCGGCATTCAAACGAGCTGCGCTCAAACGCCTCCGTTCGGCATCCATGCGATTGAGTTCCAAAATGCTACGGGTCGTCAGGATGCAAATGACAAACATGCTGGAGAGCACAATGAGCGAAGCCGTAAAGCCCGCGTCGTAGTACTTTAGACCCAGACCCTGAAAGGCAATCCAGCCGCAAAAAAGGGGCGTGATGATGGCGGGTGCAATCAACCGCCGCGCAATAAGCCCCCCGGGGCTCTGCGCCAACATAATGGCCATGAGGCCCTTTTTGGGGCGTGCGCACAGGATGCCCACCCCGAGCAGCCAAAAACCGGCTATGGTGTGAAGAGCCACCTTCGTCTGGGAAAAAATGCTGACAAAAATCTGCGCATCAAACAGATATCCAATCAGGGCCAACAGAGCGATGAAAAGGCCTAAAAGGGTCAAAAGGTGGGCAAGCAAAGTTCCACGCGGTCCATGAGATAATACAATTAAAGCCAAACCAAAGATTAAAAAGCTGATGGCTGTATTCGGAGCCATGCGATTGGGGGCGGTGGTGAAAAGAGCTGTGGAGGAATCCGGGAAAACGAGCTGGTCCAATCCAAAAGAACGGTTTGTGACGTATTCGCTCACGGTCAAACCGCCGATCAAAATGACCATACACGCCAGGATTGATGCAACCGTTCTATTACGGATGGCACGTGGAAAAAGATACCCCACGAAAAGAGATAACCCCGACAGAAAGAAGCAGAGGGCCGTGTTAGCCTTCATGCTCACGTATCCGGGGAGAACCGTTTTGAGGGTCTCGTTATGAAGAGCCCAGCCGGCGAGGACGCTTATGCCCAGCAGAACCGTGAGCGCCGCGGTGATGCGGGCCAGAATAACAGCTATATGATAGGAGCGAGTACTAAACCGAGGGCTGCAGGGTTCCTCGAGGGGGTTAAGGTAATCGGATTCGGTCATGCTGGATAGGTGAACGGCCTAAGCCGCGCCAAGACTAATATCAGGAACATCGCAATTTGAAAGCAGCAAGCTATCTTCCGAGTCGGCCGTTACCACGAGCCCCCCGTTCGGGTTTATCGCCTCGATTCGGGAAGCGCGAAGTGAACCCGCAACGCGACCTTGCCCTATTCGAAAGCGCACCCTAGGCTGAAGAGTCCCATGAATATCACTGTTGAAGATGTTGCCCCATGCAAAAAGCGCCTTAAAATCGAAGTGCCCGCCAACCGCGTGAAGCAGGCTTATGACAAGGTGGCCGACGATTTCCAAAAAGAGGCGCGCATCCCCGGTTTTCGCCCGGGTCACGCTCCCCGAACCGTTGTGGTCAAGAAATACCACAAGGACATCGAAAGCGAAGCTCAGCGCACTTTGGTTCCCGAGGCCTATCAGGAAGCCATCGCGGAAAAGAAACTGCGCGTGGTCAGCCAGCCCGAAATCGAGGATTTGAAATATCAGGCCGGACTTTCCCTCAGTTTTTCCACCGTGGTGGAGCTGGTGCCTGATTTCAAGCTGCCCGATTACAAGGGGCTGGTCATCAAGAAGCAGGAGACGGCGGTGACGGACGAGGAAATCGAAAAGACTCTCACAAGTCTGGCCGATCAACGCGCCAATTTTGAAGATGCGGTCGAGCGTCCCCTGGTCATGGATGATTTCGCCGTCATCTCCTACACCGGCAAGTTGGATGGCAAGCCGCTGATTGACGTCGTGCCCGACGCCAATAACCTCGCGCACAATCCCAATTTCTGGCTCTGGATGCGCACGGAAGGTTTTCTGCCGAAATTCGCCGAGCAATGCCTGGGCATGAAGAAAGGCGAACAACGGACCGTGGAAGTCGAATTCCCGGCCGATTTTCCCCAGCCCGCATTGGCCGGCAAGAAGGTCCAGTACGACGTGGAGCTTAAGGAAATCAAAGTGAAGCAGGCTCCGGTCCTTGATGATGCTTTCGCCCAGGAAGTGGCGAAAATGAATCTCGCCGACCTTAAGACACGCGTGCGGGAAAACATGGAGCAGGAAAAGAAGAACCAGGCCAACGCCGCCGCGCGAACCGAGATCATCCAGAAGCTGATTTCTGCGATTGAATTCGAGTTGCCGCCATCGGCCGTAGACGAAGAGACCCATGCCACGGTTTACGACATCGTCGCCGAGAACCAGGCCCGCGGCGTGCCCGCGGCCGTCTTGGAGGAAAAGAAAGACGAGATTTTCAAGAACGCCGCCAAGGCCGCGCGGGAGTCGGTCAAGTTCAAGTTTATCGCCGCCCAAATCGCGGAGAGGGAAAAGATCGAGGTGACCAACGAGCAGATGGCCCAGCACCTGGCGTTTCTCGCCCAGCGCGAGGGCCTCACGCTGGAAAAGATGGCCGACCGAGTGCGCAAAAACAACGCCTTCGGGGTCATCCGGCAGCAATTATTAAGGCAGGCCGTGCTGGATTTCCTTTTGAAAGAAGCAAAGTCAGAGTAGTCTGATGGCTATGTACGACACCCTGAGTTCTTCCTATCTCGTCCCCACCGTCATCGAGCAGACGGGACGAGGCGAGCGGGCTTACGATATCTATTCGCGCCTGCTCAAGGACCGCATTATCTTTCTGGGGACGCCGATCGATGACACCGTCGCCAACATCATCATTGCCCAGTTGCTTTTCCTCCAGATGGAGGACTCGAAAAAAGACATCAGCCTCTATATTCATTCGCCGGGAGGATATGTCACCGCCGGCATGGCCATCTATGACACGATGCAATTCATGACCTGCGACGTGGCCACCTACTGCATCGGCATGGCCGCCAGCATGGGCGCCGTGCTCCTGGCGGCGGGCACGAAGGGCAAGCGCTTCTCGCTGCCGAATTCGCGCATCATGATTCACCAGCCGAGCGGTGGCGCGCGTGGTCAGGCCAGCGACATCAGCATTCAGGCCAAGGAAATTTTGCGGTTGAAAAAGAGCCTGAACGAAATTATGTCGATGCACACCGGCCAGCCGGTTGACGTCATCGACCGGGATATGGAACGTGACAACTACATGAGCGCCGAAGCCGCGAAGGTCTACGGAATCGTCGATGAAGTCGTGAAGTCTCGTCGCGAAGTTGCCGCCATCACGGGAGAAGCCAAATAGGAAACGACTATGGCACGCCCCGCCAATCTGACGATGTGCTCTTTCTGCGGGAAGAGTCACGCTGAGGTGAGGAAGCTCATCGCCGGGCCCGGCGTCTACATTTGCGACAGCTGCATCACCGTTTGTAAAAACATTCTCGACAAGGAAACGAAGGAGGAATCCCGCCGTTCCAACACCGAGGTGACACTGATCAAGCCGGTCGACATCAAGCGCGAGCTCGACCGTTACGTCATCGGGCAGGAGTTCGCCAAGAAGACCCTGGCCGTCGCAGTGCATAACCACTACAAGCGGATCATCTCGACCCAGGCCAATCGGCAGAAGACGGAGATCTCGCTCAACTCCGTCAACGACGTCGAAATCGAAAAGAGCAACATTTTGCTCATCGGTCCGACCGGTTCCGGCAAGACTCTGTTGGCCCGCACGCTGGCCCGGATTCTCGATGTCCCTTTTTGCATTGCGGACGCCACCACCATTACCGAGGCGGGATATGTCGGCGAGGACGTGGAAACGATCGTGCTGCGCCTGCTGCAAAATGCCGATTACGACGTGAAACGCGCCGAGATCGGGATCGTCTACATCGATGAGATCGACAAGATCGGCCGCAAAACCGACAACGTCTCCATCACGCGCGATGTCTCGGGCGAGGGCGTGCAGCAGGGGCTGCTCAAGATTCTCGAAGGCACCGTCTGCAACGTTCCCCCTCAGGGCGGCCGCAAGCATCCGCACCAGGAATATATTCAGGTCAACACCGAGCGTATTCTTTTTATCTGTGGCGGCGCGTTCGTCGGACTCGACAAAATCATCCGCCGCCGCGTTGGCAGCAACACGCTCGGCTTTGGCCGCCCGCACGTTGCGCAGACGACCGAAACCGCGTTGCCTCCGAGCGCCATCATGCGCCAGGTGGAACCGGAAGACTTGCTGACCTACGGACTCATACCGGAGTTCATCGGGCGCCTGCCGATGATCAGCGTCCTCGATGAATTGAGCGAAGAGGAACTTGTGTGCGTGTTGACCGAAACCAAGAACGCGCTGACCAAGCAATACACCAAGCTTTTCGCCATGGACAATGTCGGGCTCACCTTCACCAAGGATGCGCTCAAGGCCCTGGCCCAGGAAGCCGTGCGCAAGGGCACCGGCGCCCGCGCCCTCCGCGCCATCCTCGAAAAGCTGATGCTCGATCTTATGTATGATTTGCCGTCGCGCGAAGACATCCTGGAAGTGACGATCAATCGCGCGGTGATCGACGGGAAAAAGTCGCCGCTCATCCGCCGCAAGCAGGACAAGGAAGCAGCCTGATTTCAGTCAAATATCCCATAGAGTCTTCGGAAAAGTTGGCGTCGCTGATGCGATGAGCCGAATAGAGGCGCGAGCCTGCACAAAGCCGCAAATATTCTGCTAACTATGCCCCAGGCTATTTAGTAGACTAGCCGTTGTTACCTACATAGCCAATGCCTAGCTCAATGCCTAAGAAGACAGTTGCGGTGATCAGCTCCCATGTTGGGCTTCGGGGAATTGCGGCTATGACGGTATTTCTAGCTCACCTAAACGTTTACGGAATAGCGCATGTTTTCAATGCTAGCCTCTATGAGAGGTGCTTTTACTGGCTCGGCTATGCCGTCGATCTCTTCTTCTTCCTCAGTGGCTTCATCATGTATTGGGTCTATGTCGCTCCCAATAATCACATCAACTGGCGGTCATTCTACTCCGCCAGGGCGGCACGAATTCTTCCACTCTATTACCTGACCCTGCTCGTCTCCTTACCCCTGCCAATTTACAGCATTATCAAGCATGGCCTCTTGTTTGTGGGTGAGGATTACCCAATCAAGTTGCTGACGAATTTCTTGATGATTTCAGGCATCATCAACGGGTGGGGCTGGACAATAGTTCAACCTGCGTGGTCGATAAGCGTCGAAGTATTCTGCTACCTAGTTGCTTTCCCTCTACTGTGCATGCTTAACCGGTGTGTAAAGACAAAGAGCCTGCGCATGCTTGCCGCCATCGCAATTGTTGGCCTCTGCTGCCATCTCGTGGTTACATTTTATACCCACCGTTCAGATTATGTATTCGGTAGCAGGCACTGGGACTCTACTTGGCTTGGGAGAGGCATCTTTGGATTTACGGCTGGATTCTTCATCTGCTGTCTCTACCAATCCTTTAAGCAAACCAAGCCCGTTGTATTCCTCGTTGACGGTGCGATCCTGGTCGCTCTCGCGTTTTTCATTGGAACCCGGTTGGGAATAATCCCTGAAGCTTACGTTGTCTACTCCTTCCCCTTCATTGTGTTCCTGACCTCATTCGATGCCGGCTTGTTTGCAGGGTTATTGAAGATGGGCTTCTTCCAATGGCTCGGAGAAAGATCGTACTCCGTCTATCTTTGGCAATATCCCGGATGCACCTGCTACCTATACCTGACAAATGTCCTGTGCCTCCACCAACCCATGTACACAACGCATTCCGGCAGGGCAGGACTGATTTATTTTGTACTCGCTATTGGCTTTGTTCTTGGGATTTCGGAGATCTCATATAGCTACTTTGAAACTACATTCCGGAAATGGATAAGAAGTTGGGGGACTGCAGTTAAATCGAGGCCAAAAGAGTGGTGGGATGACCCCCTGCAAATCCCGAGAGCATAATAACACTGCCACCCTTTTGCAGGAAGTTTCTCTTGGCTCGCGGAGGATTCGACGCAGTTTTTTGACTAAGCCCGGGATTTGACGTGGCTTGATTTCAGTTTGATTTTGTCTCACGCTCCAAATTCATGGAGTATCTTTGGGGAATCGATCTCGGCGGCACCAAGATCGAGGGGGCCATTCTCAATCCCGACGCCCTGGATCGTCCCATCTGCCGCCTGCGCATTCCAACCGAGGTGGAAAAGGGTTACCCGCATATTCGCGGACAGATCGCCCGGCTGGTCAAAATGATTGTCGCGGAGAGCGGCCTGCCGCTGCCGAAACGAATCGGAATGGGCACGCCCGGCGTCATCGATCCTCGCACCGGAAAACTCAAAAATTCCAATTCCCAGTGCATGAATGGCGAGCGGCTTCGCGACGATCTGGAAGCTGACCTGGGAATAAAAGTCGTCACGGCCAATGACGCTAATTGTTTCGCGCTGGCGGAAGCGACTCTCGGTGCTGCCCGCGGATTCGCCACCGTCTTTGGCGTCATCATCGGCACCGGCGTGGGCGGCGGTATTGTGGTCAACGGGCAGGTGCTTAATGGCTGTCATGGCATCGCCGGTGAGTGGGGGCAACTTGTGCTCGATCCCAACGGCCCGCTTTCGAATTACGGCACACGTGGCACCATCGAGGCCTTCATCGCCGGGCCTGCGCTTGAGCGTTTCTACGCCGGGCAAGCGGGCGTGGCGCGCACGCTGAAGGAGATCGTGGTGCGGGCTTGCGGCGGAGAAGATTCGCATGCGCAAGCGACCATCGTTCGACTAACCGATCGCTTCGCCGAGGGCATCGGCCAGGTCATTAACGTCCTCGATCCTGACGCCATCGTGCTCGGTGGCGGAGTCGGCAATATCGACGCTCTCTACACCGAAGAAACCCGCCGCAAGATCACCGCTTCCATCTTCAATCCCACCTTCGAAGCGGCCCTGCTTAAACCGACGCTCGGCGATAGCGCGGGCGTGTTCGGCGCAGCCATGCTCTTGGCGGAATAGTCAGGGCGCCGTGCCGAAAAATTGGTCCAGCATGCCGTGAAGAAGCCGCCGGTTCTCGTCGCAATACAAACCGGCTTTGCCCAGGACCATTTCGCGACTTTGCACAAGGGAACCCTCCGGCCAATCGATCTGGCCTTCGACATATTCCCGCGTCAAAGTCATATCGACTTCCATATGAAACTGCAGGCCGAGACATAGGCCCGGAATCAGAAAACCTTGCTCGGGACAGCCCTCGCTGACTGCCAGGCGCTTCGCATTCGGGGGCAGTCCAAACGTATCGCCGTGCCAATGGAGCACGGTCGAGCTTGCCGGCAATTCGGGAAAAGCAGAGCGCGCTTCATCCGTCCACCTGACCGGCAACCACCCCAACTCGATTTGGGCATTCTGGACGATTTGCGCCCCGAGCGCGTTGGCGATCAACTGCGCGCCCAGGCAAATGCCAACCGCCCGCTTGCCCTCCATCAGCGCGGCCCGGATGAGCGCGCTTTCCGGCTTTAGCCAGGGCCAATCGCGATACTGATATATATTCATCTCGCCGCCCATGATCACGAGCAGATCGAAGGCATCCAGGCCGGGCAGGGCATCTCCGCGATAGAGATGGTGCACGCTCACCCGGTGCCCGTGACCGGTGGCCCACGTCGCGATCTCGCCCGGTCCTTCGAACCCGGCATGTTGCAGAACGGCGATGTTCATCCCCTGACTAAAGCGACTCTTTTCCAAGGGCGCAAGGGCCTGCGTCTCTTGGTCAGTTCCATTGATGAAAGCGGAGAGGTTCGTCAGGCCGCGGTTGTCACAAAAGCTCAATTTGTTTTGACCGCAAATTCTAAGGGCTTAGTTTATCTCCATGAGTTTGAAGAGGGAAGCTGATCTCAATCCCACCAGCCGTAACCAGGTCAACCGGGCCAAAACGGCGGCGCAGTCCAAGAATTACGATTATGCGATCACTTTGCTGCAGGCCACGCTGAAGGACGAGCCGCTGTTCCTCGAAGGCAGGCGGTTTCTGCGCGCGGTGGAAATTCAGAAGTTCGAATCGACCAGCAGCTTCACCCGCCAGATGACGAGCATGAGGATGTCCGGCACCCTCATGAAACTTTCCAGCGGAAAGAAAACGCCTCAGGAACTCTTGATTCAAGCTGAGGAAATCCTGGCCCAGGATCCGTATCAGATCAAGGCCAACACCCTCATCGGGGACGCTGGCACGGCCCTTGGTTATCCCGAATTCAAATGCTTCGCCTTCGAAACGCTCGCCAAGGCCAAACCGACCGACAAAGCGATTTTAAACTCACTGGCGCAGGCTTACATGGAAGCGAAGGACGCTGCCAAGGCGGAAAAGACCTACGAGCGCATTCTTGAGATCGATCCCCGCGACGGCGACGCGCTCAGCGGTTTGAAGAATGCGAGCGCGGCCAACGCGTCGAAGGTCGGCGGATGGGAAACCTCCGAAGGCGACTACCGCAACGTGCTTAAAAGCAAGACCGAGTCGGAGCAATTGGAACAGGAAGCCAAGGTCGTCAAATCGGCCGATGCGATAGAAGAGCAGATCAATCTCAATTTTCAAAAGCACCAGGCTGAACCGACCAATCCGGCCCATTCCAAAATGATCGCGCACCTTTTTCTGCAACGGAACGATTACGGATCGGCCGTGCAATGGTACGAACACGCCTTTGAAGCCGGCGGCAGGATCGACTCGTCACTGGAAAAAATCATGGGTGATCTCCGTTTGAAAAAGACCGAGCAGGAATTGGCGGCGCTCCGTCAAGAGCTGGTCGCGCAGACCGAGCCTGAGTTGCAGGCCCAAGCCCAGGCGGCGGTCGAGGCCAAGGAAAAGGAACTCAACGACGTCCGTTTATACCTGGCAGAAGCGCGGGTGCGCGCCCAGCCCAACGAAGGCGAATTCCGTTACGATCTCGGCGAGGCGCTCTATAAGCTAGGCCAATATAAACGCGCCACGGAAGAACTGCAGCAGTCCCTCAAGCAGCCCAGCGTGCGCTATCAGGCCCTCAATCTCATGGGCCAAGCCTTCATGAAAAGAGGCATGCTCGATTTTGCCATCAAACAACTCTCGCTGGCTGAGAGCGAATTGCTGGCGATGGACGAGCTGAAAAAGGAAATCACCTACAATCTCGGCCTCGCTTATGAAGTGGCCAAGTCGCCTGAAAAAGCTCTCGACCAGTGGAAAAAAATCTACGAAGTCGACATGGGATATCGCGACGTCGCCGCGCGGGTTGAGGCCTCCTACGGCGGCGGCGAACAGGCAGCTTAAAGTCCCGGTCGGGAGCCGCTTATCAGATTAACTGATGACCCGCTCATTACGCCATACGGTAGCCGTAAATTCAAGTCAGCCCGCTTTTCGGTGGTGTCCTAATTGGAAATCATTCGCTAAAATTCCAGATGACAATTTTAGCCAGTAACCCGGAAAAGAAATAGAGCAGAACGCTTTCCGGTACGGCATAAAGGAAAGGCATCAAATAATCCCAGGTAGAAATCTGAAGCTTAGGGTTTGTAATTGTCGCTTGCAAAAAACCTTCAATGTCGACACACGCCGAAACGAGTATTACCAGTGAGCATATACGAAAGAAAGTGAAGGCCAAAGAGTATGGGGTCAGAGGTTTCATTTAGTTGATTTCCTTCGTACATGGATAGCATTCAGTTTCTTGATTGACGATTGAGAAGGTAATTTCAAATTAGAACACTACGCGCTTGTCCGGCCCTTGATGATTCGCTCACACGCCAAGGTCGAACCGGATACACCGCTTTGACCAAACGATCCTGGGAATCGCGCCAGCACGCGACCACTTCAACACCGTCTTTTTATGGACGGCGAGGTAGTCGGCGAGTTCTTTTGCTGAAACGTGCTTCCCCATATATTACTTCTTCTTCGCCCACTTGGCCTCCCGGGCTGCAATCCTGTCTTGGCGATGCTTCTCGTGCATTGGTCCCGCATATCCGGGCGAAGTTCCGTGTTGTCTTCGTCACCCAAGTTGGGTACCCACGATCCCTAACTAGAGGAGGGTCACGCACCAACCAGCATCTCAGCGTCCATCGGCGGTGTGTTGGCGGCGGGCAGTTCAGGCCCGGAAATCGCCGATCGATCTGCTCTGGGGGAATGATAGATAGAAGGGCCATGGATGTTTACTGGCCTCGGGACGCGTCAGACGGCACGCGCGTCCCATCAACGGCGCTCCTACGCAATCAACCGGTCGATCTATATAGTATTCGCAACGAAGTTAAGGCAACCATTACTATTCAGACGAGGGAGGTCTTACCGTTGTTTGGCGTAACCGTCCAGAGCGAAAATCCACCTTCAATAGTCGAAAAAATTACGTCATAGCCCCAGTCGTTTTCGAGTTCCAACACAACTGCTCTAAAAGCGAAAATTTTTGAGGCAGAATACAATGAAGTACGAACGGAAAAAGTTAGCCCCTTGTGCGATGGCATGGACTTTCCTACTCGACCTGGGAAGCGAGACCGTGCAGGCCATCCCGAGCAATGCCTTGGCCCGGATTGATTTGGGAAATCCCACGTCGAAAGCGGCGCATAATTTTGAGCCTAATTCGATTCCCGAAACCCTGGCGGCCATTGCCGCGAATATCTTGCTCGCATCCCAATGAAAACTTTTCACCTCACCCTGGCTTCGCTTTTTCTTTCGGTACAGGCCGCCTTTGCGGCGACGTTGACCTTCGGAACCTCGGCCCCCACGCCGGCTGGGTCGGCGGCGATTTCCAACTGGACCGGCGCGACGTTCGATGCGGCCAATATTGGCGGCACCAACGTCAATTCCAACGGCAGCCCGAATAACGGAACGGCCAACGACGGGACGACCTATCTGGGGACCAACCGGCCGGCGCAGGGCCAGACCTTTACCACGGGGTCGAACGCGGGCGGCTACACCATCACGGCGATTACGGTGCGGGCGGGAGGTTACACCAATAACATCGCCAGCGGCTCCAATATTCCCACCTACAATTTAAGCGATACCAGCTCGACGTTCTACGTGCGGGTTGGCCAGCTCAGTGGGACGACCTTGATTCCCTATACGATCGAATACGCGGCCTCGGGCGGCGCGGGCAATCCCGGCAGCGGCGCCACGGCCAATGGTCCGGGCACCTATCTGACATTCACCTTGAAAGCACCATTGGTGCTTCTGCCGAACACGGTCTACGCCTTCGATATCGGCACCACGTTTGATTATTTCGAAATGCTTGGCATCAGCACCACCGCCGCCGGCGGCACCAACCCCTACGCTGGCGGCACGGCCTACACCTCGGGTGCAAGCGGAGCGGGCGGAAGCACCATCACCACCCAAGCCGGCTCCCGCGTTTTCATGGTGGACATGGCCGCCTACACCGCGCCGACCCAGGGCACCTTTGTCCATCCGGGGCTGCTCAACACCGCCGCCGATTTCGCGCGCATGCGCAACAACGTCGCGCTGGGGGTCGAGCCCTGGGCGGCGGTTACAGCGCGCTGACCGCGAGCTGGATGGGACATAACCCGACTTGGAATCCAAATCCTCAGTCCACGATTACGCGTTGGCTCCACCAATAACACCTCCCTCCTTTACAACGATATCGCGGTGGCATATGGCTGCGCCCTGCGGTGGAAGGTTTCCGGTGACACCGCCTACGCCGACGAGGCCGTCAGGATCCTGAACGGCTGGGGCTACAAGCTCACCACCTTGTCGGGAGATACCAATATCGCGCTCATCGAGCTCTATGGCTACCAGTATGCCTGCGTGGGCGAAATCATGCGCACCTACCCGGGCTGGGCGCCTGCGGATATGGCCCAGTGCCAGACGATGATCTACAACGTGTTCTATCCGTTGGCCAATAGCTTCCTCACCGGCCATTTCGGCACCGCGTATGACCATTACTGGGCCAACTGGGATCTCGCCTCGATGGACACGATGTACGCCATTGGCGTCTTCTGTGACAACCCGACCGTGGCCAATCAGGCGCTCACTTATTTCTATAACGGCATTGGCAATGGCTGCATCGACCGCACGGTGAATTTCATTCACCCCAGCTTGCTCGGCCAGGGGCAGGAAATTGGGCGGGACCAGGGACACGCCTCGCTTGATATCGCGGAACTCGCCCCCTTGTGTCAAATGGCCTGGAACCAGGGCACCGATCTCTACGGCTACGAAAACAACAAGGTGCTTTCCGTGGCGGAATACACGGCCAAGTACAACCTGTTTTACGATGTTCCGTTCGTCCCTTACTACAGCAGCACCGGCGGATTGATGACCGCGCCCAGCGGGGACTCCCGGGGGGCGATCTCGCGTCCCGGCTGGGCCACTCTTTACAATCATTACGTGAACATCAAGGGCCTGGCCGCACCTTACACCCAGACGGTCGTCAACCAGGATGGGGCCGGCGGCTATACTTTCAACGGCGATGAACCCGAGTGGGATTACCTGACCAGCGCTCTGCCTCCCATCGCGGCCGGTGCGAATCCGAGCGGCCTGACCGCCATCGTCACCGCCCAGCAGCCGGTGCTTTCGTGGTGGGGATCGGCCTATGCCACGAGCTACAACGTCCTGCGCTCCACCACCAGCGGCGGCCCTTACACGACCATCGCCAGCGGCTTGACGACCAATACCTACACCGACGCGACCGTCGCGCCGGGCATGACCTACTACTATGTCGTCAACGGCACGCTGGCCAGTGGGTCGACGGGCAATTCCAATGAAGCACAAGCTATTCTCGGGACTCCGCTTTACGCCCAACTGAAGTTCGACGAAACCAGTGGCACGACGGCCTCCGACTCTACCGGCGATGGCTGGACCGGCACGCTGATGAACGGCGCGACGTGGACTGCGGGAGAGAGCGGTAATGCCGTCAATCTTGCCAAGGCTTCCAGCCAGTATGTCAGCCTTCCTGCAGGGGTTGTTGCCAATATTTCGGATTTCAGCATCTCGGCGTGGGTTTATCAGACTTCTGTCGCCACTTGGGCTCGCGTCTTCGACTTCGGAAGCGGCGACGGCTTTTATGGTGGCGTCGATGTTTGGGGCAATACGCACTGGAATGCCGAGCGTTACATGTATCTCACGACTCAGTCTGGCAGTGGAAAAGTAAGGTTCGGCATTAGCCGCAGCACCGGTGGCGGAGAGGAAGATGTGGATGGAACAAGCGCAGTGCCCACCGGGCAGTGGACCCACGTATGCGTGACCAAGAGCGGAAACGTCGCCACGCTCTATGTCAACGGCATTGCTGTCGGACAGAACCTGAACATGCCGATGATGCCTTTGCAACTCCTTCCCACCACCACCAACTATATCGGCAGATCGCAGTCGAGGAATGATCCGTATTTCGACGGGAAAATCGATGACTTCCGCATCTACCGCGGTCCCCTGAGCACCGGCGCGGTTTACACGCTGGCCACGGGCCTCCAACCGGCCACGCCGCCATCGGCGCCGACCAACCTGACCGTCACCGCGCTGGCGGGAAATCAAAACTCGTTGAGCTGGACTGCCACCTCCGGAGCCACGAGCTACACGGTGCTGCGCGCGACCTCCAGCGGCGGGCCTTACACGGTCGTCGCCGCGCTCGTGAGCGGCACGAGCTACACCGACACCGGCCTCACCGCGGGCACGACCTATTACTACGAAGTCGATGGCGCGAATACCGGCGGAGACGGCGCGGTCTCCACGGCGAGCAGTGGCGTCGTGGCGTTGCCGCCGCTGCCGTCTGTTCCCGACGGGTTCACGGCGATTTCCGGTTCCTCCACCACGGCCACGATCAACTGGACCGCCGCCGCGAACGCCTACACGTACAACGTCAAACGGTCGCTCACCAGCGGCGGGCCTTACACCACCGTTGCGAGCGGTTGACAGCGACGACCTACTACCGATACCGGCCTCACCACCGGCACGACGTATTATTACGTGATCAGTTCCGTGAATACCGCGGGTGAAAGCGCGAACTCCGGGGAAGACAGCGCCATGCCATCGGACTTGCTCGTGCATCTTCCCTTCGATGAAACCTACGGCACCACTTCGGCGGATGCCAGCGGCAACGGCTGGAACGCGACGCTCGTCAATGGTCCCACTTGGGTGCCGGGAATCTTTGGCAACGCGATCCATTTCGCCGCCGCGTCATCGCAATACGCCACCGTGGCCGCCGGCGTCGTCAGTACCGTCAACGATTTCACCATCTCCGTCTGGGTGAACCCGACCACCTTGGCGTCGAGGGCGCGTGTCTTCGACTTCGGCACCGGCACGAATGACATGTACCTCACCATCCAGGGGGCCGCGGGCGCCGGCAGGCCCCGGTTCGGCATTCTCACTTCCAGCGTCGCGGAACAAGACATCGACAGCTCCGTCGCCATCCCGACCGGCGCCTGGACCCAGATCGTCATTACCCACACGGGGACGACGGGCAGCATGTATATCAACGGCACGCTGGTCGGCACGAATACGGGGATGACCCTGACGGGGTCCAACCTCGGCCGCACAAGCCAGGATTTCTTTGGCCGTTCGCAATGGAGCTCGGATCCTTATCTCAATGGCTCCATCGACGATCTTCCGCATCAACAGCCATGCCTTCACCGCCGCGCAAATCGCCGCCGCTGCCGCTCCTTCGCCCACCGTTCCCACCGGCCTGGCCATCATTCCCGGCGATGGCCAGATTTCCTTGAACTGGGCGGTCGACGAGACGGCCACCACCTACAACGTGAAGCGGGCGGCCGTCAGCGGCGGCCCCTACACCACCGTTGCCTCCGGTCTGACCACGCCGGCGTTCCTCGACACCGGCCTCACCGATGGCACCATTTATTACTACGTCGTCAGCGCCGTGAACTGGCTGGGGGAAAGCGCCAACTCCGCGGAAACCGCCGCCGTCCCGTATAGTGTTGCCTGGAGTGCGCAGGACATCGGGTCCGTCTCGCCTGCGGGCAGCACTAGCGTTTCGGGAGGAACCGTCACCATGAGCGGCTCCGGCGCCGACATCTGGGGGACAGCGGACGCCTTTCAATTCCGCTCGGTGCCGCTGACCGGCGACTGCATTATAACCGCGCGCGTGTCGAGCGTGACCGACACCAACGTCTGGTCCAAAGCCGGCGTGATGATCCGCGACTCGCTGGCCTCGAACGCGGCGAACGCCGCTCTGTTCGTCACGCCCACGACGACCAGCGGGGTTTCCTGGCAAAGCCGGCTCACGGATGGGGCAAGTACCACCAACACTGCCGCAACAGGCATCACCGCGCCCTACTGGGTGCGCCTTGTCCGCACGGGAACGACGATCCAGGGCTATCGGTCTTCGAATGGCGTCAACTGGACTTCCGCGGGCTCGGCAACCTTGTCCTCGCTGGGTTCGACGGCCTACGTCGGTCTCGCCGTCACCAGTCACTCGAACGGGTCGCTCTGCACAGCCGTTTTCGACAACGTCTCCGTGAACTGGATCCCCGACCAGCCCAGCGTGTCACGGCCACGCCCGGTCCCGAACAGGTGGCGTTGAGTTGGAACCTTGTCCCCAATGCCACGAGCTACAACATCTATGTCGCGAACGTCAGCGGCGGACCTTACACGCCGCTCGCGACGGGGCTTACTTCGCCCAGCTACGTCCAAACCGGATTCACTTCCAGCGCGACCCAGTACTACGTGGTCTCGGCGGTGAATGTCGCCGGTGAAGGATTCGCTTCCAATGAAATCAACGCCGCGCCGATTTTCCCGCCCGCCGCTCCCGCCGGCCCGACCGCGACC
Source organism: uncultured Verrucomicrobiae bacterium (assembly GCA_963812985.1). Taxonomy (GTDB): domain Bacteria; phylum Verrucomicrobiota; class Verrucomicrobiia; order Methylacidiphilales; family UBA1321; genus JABDGH01. The sequence continues at coordinate 86,971 of CAWEXI010000002.1, read as the reverse complement.
GGAGGCACCGGCCAGGTCGCGCTGAGTTGGACGGCCTCCAGCGGAGCGACCAGCTACAACATCTATCGTTCGACGACCAGTGGCGGGCCGTATGGAACCGCACTCGCCAGTTCCACCACCACCAGCTACGTGGATACAACCGCCGCCAGCGGCACCGCTTACTACTATGTGGTCACGGGCGTCGATACCGCGGGAGAAGGCGTGGTATCGACCGAAGTCAACGCCATCACTGCGCCCGGGGCAGTCACGGGTGTGACGGCCTCGGCGGGTAACGGCCAGGTTGCGCTGAACTGGTCGGCCGTTGCCGGCGCGGCAACCTATTCCGTCGCGCGCTCGACCGTGAGCGGCGGGCCCTACACGACGATCGCCAGCGGCGGCGCCACCACCGGCTACCTCGATGCCGGCCTGGCCAACGGAACGACCTATTACTACGTCATCGCCGCAGTTAACACCGGGGGCACAGGCCCCAGCTCGACTGAGGCTAGCGGACAGCCCATGCCGCCGCTGCCAGCCGCGCCGACCGGCCTCGCAGCAACGGCAGGCAACGGCCAGGTCGCGCTGACTTGGTCGGCCACCTCCTACGCGACAAGCTACGTCGTGGGACGCTCGACGACCAACGGCGGGCCCTATACGGCCATCGCGACTCCCACCGGCACCGGCTACACGGACACGGGCCTCGCCAACGGCACCACGTACTATTACGTCGTCTCAGCCACCGACCTGAGCGGTACCGGACCTGGCTCGGCTCAATCCAGTGCCGAGCCCCTGCCGCCGCTGCCAGCCGCGCCGACCGGCCTCGCCGCAACCGCCGGAAACGCCCAAGTCGCGCTGACTTGGTCTTCCACCGCCTACGCCACGAGCTACGTCGTGGGACGTTCCACCACCAATGGCGGGCCCTACACCGCCGTGGCCAGCCCGACCGGAACCTCCTACACCGATACCGGCCTCACCAACGGCACGACCTATTACTATGTGGTCGCCGCCGTCGATCTCGCCGGGACCGGCCCGAATTCATCCCAAGCCAGCGCCGAGCCCTTGCCGCCGCTGCCCGTTGCGCCGACCGGGCTCGCCGCGACCGCCGGAAACGGCCAAGTCTCGCTCACGTGGTCCACCACCACCTACGCCACCAGCTACGTCGTCGCACGTTCCACCACCAGCGGCGGGCCCTACACGACGTGGCCAGCCCGACCGGAACCTCCTACACCGATACCGGCCTCACCAACGGCACGACCTATTACTATGTGGTCGCCGCCGTCGATCTCGCCGGGACCGGCCCGAATTCATCCCAAGCCAGCGCCGAGCCCTTACCGCCGCTGCCCGTTGCGCCAACCGGGCTCGCCGCGACCGCCGGCAACGGCCAAGTCTCGCTCACGTGGTCCACCACCACCTACGCCACGAGCTACGTCGTGGGACGTTCCACCACCAGCGGCGGGCCTTACACGACGGTAGCCAGCCCGACCGGAACCTCCTACACCGATACCGGCCTCACCAATGGCACGACCTATTACTATGTGGTCGCCGCCGTCGATCTCGCCGGTACCGGGCCCAACTCGTCCCAGGCCAGCGCGCGGCCCACGTCCCCAGTACCTGCGGCGCCGACCGGATTGGCTGCGACACCCTATAATTCGGAAGTCGACCTGATCTGGACCGCCTCCGCCGGGGCGACGAGCTACAACGTCCTGCGTTCGACCACCAGCGGCGGGCCCTATACCGCCGTCGCCACGGCTATCGCCACCGCCAGCTATATCGATACCGGCCTGACCAACGGAACGGGCTATTATTACGTCGTCTCGGCGACCAACTCGGCCGGCACCAGCGGCAATTCCGCCCAGGTCAGCGCCACGCCGGTGGCCACGCCCATTGTCGATTCCTGGCTCGATGACGATATCGGCGCGGTCGGTCAGGGAGGCAGTTCCGGTTACAATGCCGGCACCTTCATCCTCAATGGCTCGGGCGCGGGCATCACCGGCACCGGCGACGGCTTCGATTATACCTATCAGCCCCTGGTGGGCGACGGAACCGTCATCGCGCGCGTGGCCAGCCAGACCACCGGCGAAAGCGGCGTCATGATCCGCGAAACCCTGACCGGCAATGCGCGGTTCGTTGATATGCTCCTCCAGCAAGGCATCGGCGCCATTTTCCAAAACCGCACCGCGATCGGCGGAAGCGCCGTCACGGGCGCCTCAGTCAGCACAACCACCGTGCCCTACTGGGTCAAGCTCGCCCGCGTCGGCAACGTCTTCACCGGCTACATCTCGCCCGATGGCGTGACCTGGACCCAGGTGGGCACAGTCACCGACACCATGGCCAGCAGCGTCTACGTCGGCCTGGCGCAAAGCTCGATGACCTACTCCTCGCTTGCCACCGCCACGTTCACCAACGTCGGCATCGTGGCAACCGCGACGTGGTCCTCGCAGGACATCGGCGCGGTGCAAAACGTCGGGGCCTCCTATTACAGCAATGCCGTCGCCACTCTCCATGGTTCCGGGGCCGACATCTGGGGTACGGCCGACCAGTTCCGCTACACCTACAAGCCTGTCAGCGGGAATTGCAGCATCACCGCCCGAGTTACCGCCGTAGGCGACACCAATGTCTGGGCCAAAGCCGGCGTGATGATCCGCGAAACCTTGACTGCCGGTTCCCGGCACGCCTCGGTCTATGTCACCCCAGGCAGCGGCATATCGTTCCAATGGCGAAGCAATACCAACGGCTCCAGCGGCAGTACCACAACTGGCGGCTTGAAGGCGCCTTACTGGGTGCGCGTCGTGCGCAGCGGCAACACGTTGACGGCCTATCGCTCGACCAATGGCACGACATGGACAACGATCGGTTCCCAAACCATTACGATGGCCACCGCGGTCTACATCGGCCTGCCCGTGACCAGCCACAACGCCAGCGCCATTTGCACCGCCACCCTCGATAACATCACCGCCCCCTAAACGCGCCTACTTCCCATCGCCGGAAGCCTCAAGCTGTCGGCGCGTTCAGGGAAGCGTGGCAGGAAACCGAAGCATTCGATTGCCTCTTGTTCGGTCACTCCGTGCACTACATTTGTAGGGCCGGACCACTATACTGAACTTTGGCATGATTGACTCCTGCCAGAGTAAATAGGTAACGGCTACGGTAGCCGTAATTCCTGCTTCCAAACGCTCCCTTGTGCGTTTTGAAGCTCCCTTCCGTGGCATCCGCCAGGACACCTAAGTAGGTCAGTTTTAAGAGGTAACACCCTTAAAAAAAGGGGGAGCCGCTTAACGGATTTGAACCGTTGACCCGCTCATTACGAATGAGCTGCTCTACCACTGAGCTAAAGCGGCAACTAACTAACTTTAAATGACTTGCAAAATGACAGATTTTTCTTTCTAACCTTTTTTCTAACTGCTAGAGTCGAGGTACATGAAAACACTCGATTCCAAGAAGAAATCTCGGTTTGAAAGGGTTGAACCTGGGTTGTTTCGCTATAAGCCATCAGGTTCATACTACACTGTTCTGAAAAAAGATGGCAAGACCAAGTGGCGCAACCTGCAAACAACCGATAAGGCCACGGCGCGCCGGATGCTGGCCGACGAGCGCGAGGCGGATGCCGAACTCGATTCTAACCTTTCCGGGTTAGAAATCGGCCAACTAACGGACAAGTATCTCGAATCCATTGCCACTCACCCCCATAAAACGCTGGTGACGCGCCGGGCCATGATTAAGCGGCTGCTGGCGCATTTCCCAGCCACCCGCAAGGTAAGAGAGATTAAGCCCTCAGAATTGGCTTCTTGGATTGCTGCGCTGCCAGTCAAGGCGGTCACCCAAAACGAGTATGCGCGAGTGACGAAGGAAATCTTCAAGATCGCCTTGGCTGACCGCGTTATCTTGAAATCACCGGCGGCAGAGCTAAAGAGGCGCAAGGTCCATGATCCCGTGCGTCTCACGCCATCCTGGGACGCAATTCAAGGCTATCGTGGGCAATGTCCGCGCTCAGGTCTTCAACGCCGATTGCAAGGACAGCGGCGATTTCCTTGAGTTCATGGGGCTCGCCGGCCTGGGACAGGCGGAGCTTAAAAATCTGACGTGGGGTGACGTTGACCTGGCCAAGAATCGGATGAAAATCCGTCGGATAAAGACGGGCCGGTTTTTCGACGTGCCCATTTATCCTCAACTCCGTCCCCTGCTGGAGCGGCTCCACGCGGCACGGGGCGACAGCGAGCGCGTCTTGAAAATCTCGGATGGAAAGAAGGCTTTGAGCGCAGCCTGCAAACGTCTCGGCTATCCGGCCTTCACTCAACGGGCATTGCGCCGGGCCTTCATCACGCGGGCGATTGAACTTGGTCTCGATTTCAAGGTGATCGCGCAAACCCAGGGCCACTCAGACGGGGGAGTGCTGGTCGCGAAAACGTATGGGCATCTCCGGCAGGAGCACTTGGAAGCGATGGCAGCAAAACTGGTATAAAAAGTCCGTTTTACTGCCGGGGTGGACTTTTTAGCAGGCGGTCCACGTCTTCGGACAGGAATACGAATATCGCGAATGGCAGTGACTCGGCTCAAGATGCGACGCTTAATGAGACGGCGTACCGTGATCGGGTGAATGTGCAAAACCTCGGCCGTTTCAGCCAAGGTGTAAACACGGGGAGATAGTTTCATAAAGAGTAAATTGGATTAAGACTGCAGCATTCTATTTTCGCTCGGAGATCGCAACAAAGCTTACCTTGGGGTTCTTTGTCCTGAAACAAAACGCTCGCCGATAGCGATCCAGCTTTAATTTTTTGACATCCGCTCATTCGATAAAGCATCCGCATCACGCAGAATTTCCCTAAGCGTGGCGTCCCATCGCTCGGAAAGCGCCAGGCGAATAACAGTATCAAGAATGGGGCCGCCGCGCTGACGAAGCGTCTCATCAAGATTTTTCATTATCATGGCCTCAGTAACATTGGCTGGCTTGCGACGCAGCTTGGCGTGGGACGCTGACCAGAATTGAGTGACTATCGGCGGTGGAACAACGGCCTTGGCCGGATCGTTCATCGCGTCCAGGCCGTCTCGCAGGCAGGCCATAACCAGCGCGTTGGGGGTCATGCGAAGCCATTCGGCCTTGGCTTTGATGCGCTGAGGGAGATCGGACATTCCCTGGCTAATTTTGAGATGAAGGTGTTTCAGAGGAGCCTGCTTCTTGAGCGAGGTCTTGAATTCCTTGAGTCGCGCGGCTGCTTCGGCGGCTCGTTTTTTACGATTTTGCAAGGTCAGCCGCTCCATCAGTTCGTCCTGTTCCTGTTCTTTGCGAACTAAAAGTTCAGCCTCCCTCCCTGAGAGCCAGTAGTACCGCTGTACGCGCTCAAGAGGGTGAAAAGGATAGTGGGGCATATCCATTGATTTCAGGCATTGCCAAGCCAGGTCGCCGACCAAATGACTCGGGGCTTTTTCGGCGAATACGGCGCACTTTTCGAGGAGCGGAAGGGTCAGTTCAGGAGGGGTTTTGATGCTGAGTTGCATGGCGGGAGGGAAAATAACATTTTGCTTTTGACAAAGGAAGCTCTTTTAGCTACTTTTAGCCACCATGAGGTGCAGGTCAAACTTTTTATTACCAAATGCGCTGATCTTCTCCGGTCTTTGGGCGTTCGCTCATCGGTCGGGGGGCTCTACGCGGCTGAGAGCGGTTTCGGCTCCTGGTGCGACCTGCTCGACACAATTACCCCAAAGTGTACCAAAAAAATGAAAGTAGTTCCCATTTCCCATTTTGTTACCCGTCAAACTCCACGCTTATGAATCACATCCAAATTTCGATAAAATTCGATGAGGACACTCATCAAGAAATAGCCAAAATCACGGACTGCATGCGGACGAACAAACATGCGTTCATCGTCAATGCGGTCAAAGAAACCCTCAGACTGATCCAAGATCGGGGGAAAGAAAAACTGCCCCTGCTGGTGGCACAGGCCCGAACCGCGGAAGACCATGCTCGCGATGCCTTGGCGCTGCCGATACGTTCCGATGTGGGACCACCGGGGAAGCGGCGCGAAGTCCGAGAAAAAATACCACCTGAAAGTACGGAACTGCTCGGTCTGCGCAAGACCCGGTAGGCCGTCCCCTATGTGGCCATAAAGTAAAGCCGCACTCAGCGCCGCAAACCCACGCCATCAACCGTTACACGCCGCCGAGCACAGACGGCGACCAACGGAAGCCGCACTCCCCCGCGTTTTGAGTTCCGCCCCCCTCTTCCTTCTGGGGGCGGAATCAAGACGCGGCACACTAACCTCAGAAAAAAGCAGGCGCCGTGACGCGAGCACGCGGCGCGGCGTCTGCTCAGTTTCCATAGTCACCGCAAAGGTCGGGAAAGGAATTTTACACCGAAGCGAACAGCTTTCATTGCTTGCGGTAAATTTTCGTACAAGCAGAGCGGAAAGATTTTTTTTGAATAAAACAAAACGTCAGTAGGGAGGAGCGCATAAGAGAAACACGCGAAGCAATTCAGGTCATCGAAAAGCAGCGCGATTGTCGCGATTCTCTCTTCTTTCCTAATTCCGCTTAATTAGGCAAGGTAAACGAATGTCCGATCACCAAACAGTTTGGTCGTTTGATTTAGGGAAGGGGTCGATTGGTGAAGCTGTTCGCGACATCAAGAGCAACAGGTTCCTGCATAAAGCATCGTTACTGATTCCTGCTGAATTTGCCTCGACGAAAGAGGCTGCGATGCGGCGTCGGATGGAACGCACCCGGCTTGCGCACAAGGCTCGTGAAAAATGGTTGGACGAAGTTTGGCTCGCCGCAGGTCTGGAACCGCTAAAAACACGCAAAGTTTGGAAAAATCCCAAGACTTGTAAATGGGAACTGAAACAAATTGGCGATTATCGGATGGAGCGGGAGTTTGCCCCTCAGAACAGAAAACCCGGACGTGATGGAGCACCAGCGGATGACACAATCTGTTACACCTCCTGTCTTCTGAGGATCAAATTGCTCAGAGGAGAAAAGCTGGAAGCATGGCAAATTTACAAAGCATTGCATTCAGCAATCCAGAAACGTGGCTACGGACGGGTTCCCTGGGCCGCCCGGGAGGAAAAGCGAAGCGGTAAGACCGAAGAGGAGCAGGAAAAAGAATTAAAGAAACTAGACCCAGACTATCGCGAGGCAGTCGAGACGTGGCCCAGATTCAAACACGCCGTTAGCGGGGTAGAATTTCATCTTCCTTGCTATTATGACGCATGGAAGATGGGGCTTTGGTTTGTAAATAAACCGGATGTTTTAGAAAGCCGTATTACCTGCCAAGCCGAGAGCACTCGAAAGGTGCGTTTTGACCGTGTCGATGTCGAACGAGAAATCGACATCCTTGCTCAACAAGCTTCGGTTCAATTGCCCCAACTGGTGGATGCCTTCGCCAAATGGAAACGTGATGGTTGGAAGTCGATTGATTCGTTCCCAGTAGCAGCCAAAAACTTTGGCGAATTTCTTGTGCACGGCCCCGCTGGCAAACCAACGGAGGATGCTCAGAACAATTTCTCTGATTATTTGAAGTTTCGTACTTCAAACGAAATCCATCCGGGCAGCAGTGATGATTGGATGGGGGCGACGGCACAAAAGACACCCCGCTTTGATAACCGCATTATTAATACCTGCGCTCTGATACCTAGGCTTCAAGTTTGCAACGTGACCATTCGTTTTAACAAGAGTGACAGCAAGCCGATACCAGAATCCTTGCTCGCCACGGAAGTCACGTTTCTGATGAAGCTGAAAAACACTCTCGTTACGGGCTACCCCGTACAGCGAAAATTGACTGCGGAGGAAATTCGAAAAATTTTAGAGGTCGTAACAGGTGAGGCCCTTGCCAAGGCATTAAGCGTTGGCCTCGATAATAAATACCGCGAAAGAAAAGTTGCTGAGTGTTATGCCCTAACAAAAACTGATTGGGCGAGAACCAAAGGCATTAAGGAATTGGGATTGTTCCCGCTTCCGGGGCACATGGAAATAAAAGCACCCAAGACGGATGGGCGTAGCCGGTTCAGTCGCCCCGCTCTCCGCCTGATTCGGGCGTTGATTCTAAGTGGACAAAGTCCCTCAGCCTTCCACCAACGATTGCTTGCGCGTGATCCTGCTTTGATTACTGAGATCGGACTGGATGTGCTCGATGCTGAGCCCGTTCGTTTCGTAGGCTCGTTGGGTGAAGAAAAGAAATTTATTAAGACAGAACGTCCTTGGGTGGTGCCTACTGATCTTAAATTCCTCACTGATCTCACTCGCAGCAATGACACATGGGATAATATTTATTTTCCAGAACAACGTCTGGATGCCTTGGAAACGCGTTACACCGATACCGATGGTAAGATCAACGTAATTCAAGCCGTAAGAGAGCTTTTGGGTAGCATTAACGATCCTGTAGTCAGACATCGACTGGGCGTTTTTTCGGATCGTCTCACGAAGTTGCAATGGGGCGATGATAAGGAGGGTATCCCGTCGTGTGGAATTCCCGAAACCGTTGTATTAGAATTCGTGCGCGAGGATTTCATGGGAGAGCGAGCCAAGCGTGAGTTGCAAAAATTTATCAGTGACCGCGAGAAGGCGCGTAAAGAGGCTGGAGAGCAAGCCGCCGCACTTGGTATCCATGAGAAATCAGGCAGGCTAAAATATGAACTTTTCAAGTCGCAAGGTGGTATCTGCCTCTACTGCCAGCAGAATTTCAAAGAGACCGATCTGGCAGATTATCGAATCGAGCACATCGTGCCTCGCGCTCAAGGCGGCCCGGATGCCATGGTAAATTATGTGTTGGCCCATGAGGCTTGCAACGACGCCAAAGGCGATAGGACGCCTTTTGAATGGAAGCACGGTCAACAAGGTTGGGATGGATACAAGGCGTGCGTTGAAAAGCATGGGACGTTGCTTCGCAACAAGAAAGTACAACTTCTGCTTCGTGAGGATGCCGCTGAACTAGTCGAGCGTTACACCGCTCTGGCGGAAACTGCCTGGATTACCAAGCTTGCTCAAAAACTTGTATCGCTCCATTTCGGATGGCCGAGAGGTATTGATAGGGATGGTAGGCGACGTGTGATTGCTGTGTCTGGCGGCCTCACGGCTCGCATTCGCAGGAAGTATCGGCTCAACAGCCTGCTTAATCCTCCCCCCGTTGGCACCACTGATCTAATCGAATGGGAAGCAAAGGCTGAGAAAAATCGCAACGACAAACGTCACCATGCGCTCGACGCCATGGTCATTAACTTTTTGCCCCAATGGATGCGTGATGAGAAAAAGGGGTGGTTCTTCCGATTCCCAGAACCCGTGCACAAGAATCCTCGCGGCGCTTTTGAGAAAGAGATCGCTGATGTCATGCCTCGTCACATCGCCTACGAAAAAGTTGTCTTGGCCGAGACCAACTATGGCGCATCTACGGAGGGTGACGATTTTGTCATTGTGCAGCGCGTGCCCCTACGCGACCTGGCAATGAAACCAGTCGCAATCGGCAAATCAAAGTTTGATTTGGCTTATCTTAAAAAACAGGTGCAGTCGGTGCGTGATGATGTGATAAGAAACCGGCTCGATCAATTTGTAGAATCTGATGCCGATGAAAAGAATTGGCTGCAATTCTGTACAAATTATCGATTGCCTAGTCGTATGGGCACGCCTGGTCCTCGCGTAGGACACGTCACGGTCAAAGTAGGGGCGGCTACCGAGTACAAGGAAATGTCAAAGGATGGCAGAGGAACATGGCGCAAAGGACTAGGAAGCCATAAAGGCCAAATTATTTATTGGGAGCCGGCTGGAATTCTTGCAGTACGTCCCATTTACGCTCATGGCTCCGTCTCAAAGGAGAAGCGCTTAATAGAGTCACTGGGTGGCAAAGCAAAAATCTGTGGCCTTTTTAAATCTGAATGTGCCGTGAAAACAACTAAGTCGATCCCCGCTAACAAATATAAACTCGTTGTACCAAACGAGGAGAAAAAGAAACGTCGCATAGTCGCGTCCGATCCGCTCCCGCCATGCGAACTGACACTAAAGACCATAGTCACTAAAAACTTTATCGCTGAAATGACTCTGGCGAATAATTCCCGAGTCGTTGCTCCTCTTGATGTGTGGATAGAAGCTGGGTTAACTCGGATATAATAATTTCTATTTTTGCTTATGAGCTACCATGTTCTCCATGTTTTTCAGCACGGAGCAACGCTTGCCAAGGAGCGAGGCTTCATCGTTTGTCGCGCGCAGGACAAATCGGAGCGAAAGTTGCCCCATGAAGACCTTCGGGCGGTTATCATAGCGGCACGCGGGGTGACGCTTACATCCAATTTCGTCTCGGCTGTTCTGGAAACGGATGGAATTATTCTCCACTGCAATGAATCCTACCAGCCCTGCGGTGTGACGGCCCCCTTGGAACGAGTGATCGATCAGCGAGCTTTTCTGAGCCAAACGTCGCGCCCAAAACGTCTTAACGAGCGAATTTGGCAACGCATCCTTCGGGGTAAAACAGTCAATCAACAGCGGGTCTTGGAACACAAGGAACTCCGCAGTCCGCATCTGGAGCTTGCACTCAGGTCCGGTAATATCGACGAAGGCAACTGCGCGAAGCGTTATTGGCAGCTCTATTTCCCTGCCATCGGATGGACATCTACCAAACGGGATCGAAAGGAAAATACCGCGCCGAACCAAATGCTCAATTATGGCTACACCGTGCTTGCTGCGCTCTGCCATCGGAGCTTGATCGTTCATGGTCTGACGACCGCCCTGGGTGTTCAGCACGCCACCCGATACCGCTCCACCCCGCTTGTCTTCGATCTCATGGAACCTTTCCGTCCCGTTGTGGATATGATGCTGGCCGAGTTCATGACCGAGCCAGAGGTCAATATGCGGGCATGGTCAAAAAAAGTTGGCACGGATTTAAGGGAACGCCGCGTATCCCACCACCGTTATTCCTTGAAACTGATGGATGCTATTGATTCGTCAGCTAATTCGCTGGCTCGCAGCTACAGCCAAATGACTGTGGAACCATTCTGGGTGCCTGAGTTGTGATCGAAAAGAAAAGTGCGTACCGAATGGGCTGGTCTCTGGTCATGTTTGATCTGCCAGTTCTGACCGATAAGGAAAGAAAAGTGGCCTCGCGCTTTCGCAAGGATTTGCTCGATAGCGGATACCTGATGATCCAATGGTCTATTTACGCACGTCCGTGCGTGACCTACGAACAGATGGACACGCACATTGCCCGTGTTAAGGCAATGACGCCGGAGGCAGGGAATGTGCGCCTCATGTTTATCACCGATCAACAGTGGGGTAATGCTGTGACGATTGTTGGCCCCAACTATCATCAGGGCAGCCGAAGTATCGATCCCACCATGCCGCAACAGGTCGAATTCTGGGAATGAAAACAAAAAGTGCCATTCGGACGTGCTAGGCAGTGGTCCGAATGGCACTAAATTAGTTGAGACTTCGCCCCCCGGCAAAATCAGGTATCTATGCTTAACTACAATTCAATCAACACTCTCCGTCAACCCTATTCTACCTGACTTTGCCGGGGGGTGAAGTCAGAACGCCACGTTGGCTAAGGGGAATGTGCTTTTTATTCTACCTGACTTTGCCGGGGGGTGAAGTCAGAACCTGGCAGCATACGCGGTGCGGCAGCATTCAATTCTACCTGACTTTGCCGGGGGGTGAAGTCAGAACTCCGGATCGATCACACCCAGATCCACCGCGATTCTACCTGACTTTGCCGGGGGGTGAAGTCAGAACGGAAGCGCATCGTGGGATGGATATTGACGGATTCTACCTGACTTTGCCGGGGGGTGAAGTCAGAACCCAGGAGCGCCTGGATCGCCTCGGCGTAGGATTCTACCTGACTTTGCCGGGGGGTGAAGTCAGAACAAACGCTGGTCTTCCAGATGACCTGGCAGAATTCTACCTGACTTTGCCGGGGGGTGAAGTCAGAACTTAGCTTGGTGGCGCGGTTTCCGGGGAAATATTCTACCTGACTTTGCCGGGGGGTGAAGTCAGAACATTAGCTTTCTGTTTGGTTGTTATTGTTCTATTCTACCTGACTTTGCCGGGGGGTGAAGTCAGAACGACATCGCCGGCAACATGGAGCCGGGCGACATTCTACCTGACTTTGCCGGGGGGTGAAGTCAGAACGTCGTCGTCGCACCGATGAAATGCGCAACGATTCTACCTGACTTTGCCGGGGGGTGAAGTCAGAACATCATTCCCGCTGCGGGATTTATCGCCAGTATTCTACCTGACTTTGCCGGGGGGTGAAGTCAGAACGTGGGCTGTGCGTTTATGGCGAGGTTGCACATTCTACCTGACTTTGCCGGGGGGTGAAGTCAGAACGGGCACCATCATAGCACAAGAGCCAACGGAATTCTACCTGACTTTGCCGGGGGGTGAAGTCAGAACTATTAGTGTGCGCTTGCGCACTAAGCGCGAATTCTACCTGACTTTGCCGGGGGGTGAAGTCAGAACGTGTCGTACGGCACGACGTCGGGCACGGCGATTCTACCTGACTTTGCCGGGGGGTGAAGTCAGAACACCGGGCTATCTTCTAATCTTCACAGTACAAATTCTACCTGACTTTGCCGGGGGGTGAAGTCAGAACATCTCAGCTTGAGTTGCGCCTCGCTCAGTTATTCTACCTGACTTTGCCGGGGGGTGAAGTCAGAACCATGGTTAAGGTCACAAATAAGGGCCACCGATTCTACCTGACTTTGCCGGGGGGTGAAGTCAGAACCCTTGGTTTGTCGTGGTGGAGACGCGGGGCATTCTACCTGACTTTGCCGGGGGGTGAAGTCAGGGGCGACGGTGCCGGGCGGCAAGGGGGCAGACAGGGTTTGCCGCCCGGCACGGTCGCGGGCGCATAGCCCCTACACCAACGCCGCCGCGGGGCCGCAGGCCCGGCGGCGCTAACTTCCATGAGAATAATAGATAAGACCTATGATGAGAAGAGTGACGCCAATGCCGATGAAGATGCCACCCAAGAGGTAGGTGAAATAAGCCCTCGCCCTCCACTCCTCGCAATCATTCTTGAACCGGGCGGTATAGTTGGAAAACTCGCTGATTACTTCCCGGCCCTCTTTACGAATATCGGCAAATACCGACCTCATCTCCGATTCAAACTGAGACCGGAGGTTCTTGGGTTTCTCGTCCATGACCTTGCGCAGGTCGGTAAAGCGCTCGTCGATGTATTTTAAATCGTCGAGCAATTCACGATTTTGATCGGATTGCTTGGCATAGGTCGCGCGGACTTCCGTCAGGTAACTGCTATGAGCCTGACCGATTTTGTCCGATGCTGTCGCAATCATCATCGCCATGTCTTGATAGAATCGAGCATACAGCGTCAGCAGGATCATGAGCCGGTACACCGAATCATTTTCGTCGTGTGGGATGTCCTCGTTTTTCCACGCCTCCAGCATCGCGGCCTTGAGATCATTCGGTAACGGCTGTATCAGGCGTTCCAGCGCGGTCGGCAGAGAGTTGCTTTTCATGGCAGTAAGACCCCTTGGGCCTTCTCAAACTCGGCGTATATCGAGCGCAGGAGACGGCGGAGGTTCGACCTTTCCAGCGGGTGGTACTCCTTGGATTCAATCGCGGTGGTGAGCGTGTGACCGTTGACGACCATCTGGTTGTGCAGAGCCGTGGGCAATTTCTCGATCTGTACCTCGGGCGATCTCCAAGCCTGGAGTTTTTTGCGCACGTCGCTTCCCTCGTAAAGGAGAGAGCTCCGCACGCCACGGTTGCGGAAAACAATGTACCGGGGATGCTCTTTGTACCGCTCGATGGCCTCGACCATTTGAGTCATGGCGTCCGCGTCATCGACCGCCATGAGCATGAACGTGAGCTGCGCTCCGATTTCCTTGGCATAGGCGGCAAAGTCGCGGGTTTCGAGCCATTGGTGGAGCACGCCTCCCATGGTTGCCTTCAAATCGACCAAGATGATGTCGTGGTTATCCAGCGCCTTGCCGAGCTCGTCCAACTTGTCGATGTCGTCGGCGGTCTGGATGGCGAGAAAATTGGCGTGGGGGATCATGGCGTGGGTGGAGCTGTTGGAATCATCCAGATCAAATAGCTGGTGCTGGGCTTTCAGATGAGTGAGGTATTGGCTGGTGAAGATGGCGGCGGTGCTTTTGCCGATGCCGCCTTTGGATTGTGGGCAGATGATGAGTCGCTTCATGGGTTCCTTTTGTGGTTAAAAATGGATGCTGAGTTTTTAGGTGGGTGAGATATTTGTTGATGGTGAGGGCGGCGCTGGTTTTGCCGGTGCCGCCTTTGGATTGTGGGCAGATGATGAGTCGTTTCATGGGATTCCTTTCGGGCTAAAATTTATTCCTGCGTGTGGTGGGTTGTTGGCGGTCGGCGGGCGCAAGGGATCCGCCGGGACTGCTGGCGGGTACGTCGCCTGTCCGCAACAAAGGTTCGGACGCTTCTGCCGGCGGCTTGCGGCTCTCCAGTTGCACCCGTAATTTCTTGATCTCGGCGCGATGCTGGCGGCAGAACCGCGACACGCTGAAGATCGAGGTTTTCACGCCGACTTTTTCCAGCATGGCCACAATCTTGTCGTAGGTCGCGTGCTTGGCCCGGAGCAGGATCACGCCGCGTTTGTACTGGTGGAGCATGCTGCGTCGTGCCGCACCGGGATCAAAGGATTCTGCGAGATGAAGCAGGGCTTGTTCGCTGTCTTCCGCGCGTTCGGGCGGTTGTTTATTGATTTCACTTTGCATGTACCGTTCATCGCTCATCCGCGAATGAACCGCAAAGTTAGCTTTGGAGGACTTTGGGATGCCCGGTCTATCGACCGGTTTTCTGGCGCGTCATCCGCGCTTTATCTGGCATTCCATTCATGCCAAGCGCGCGCCGCGTGTGTACTTCGTCGAGTGCTATCCTGGCCGCGCGACTGCGCCGGGTATTAACGCAATTTGCGCGCAAATTGCGCGCTCGGCTCCCAGTACCTAATCCCATTAGGGGAGACGCCTGACTACTTCCCTCACTCTGTTCTTCCTATGAATCACGGGTTGAAATTATCGGATGAAAAATATGAAGACGGTTAGTTCCAGGATTCGCTACGGGATAAGATAAAATTTGAGGGTTTGGATAGGTCTTCGTGAAATCTAAGCGTTCGTAAATGTTGTTTGAGTCCTTGAGGGTCTACCTGTTCGATACAGATTCGATGAACCCTGGAGTCTAATTTCAAGTGGTCGATGATTTCTTTGAGAAGACCTGTCCCTCGTCGTCCCTCTTCGAGATGGAGATTGGCCAGAACTACCTCGACTCCATTTCCATTCCACCAAAACCGGGTATAAAAATGTCCGTTATCATCCCGATAATCCTTCGGTTGGATCGGCTTTCCAAAATCTTTGGAGAAAGCGTCCAATGCGGACACAATTTGGTGATGGATGGGAGAAGTCATCTTGGGCAGGAAGTCTTCGTAACAAATGTTCTCTCGTTCTCCCGTTGAAGAATTAAAACCAATAGTGCTGACCGTGCAGAGATGGCGTCCGAGATAAGTCAGGTCTTCAACCGTGACCGTCATCCGATTGAGGCCGGGGATGACATTGGTTTTGGGAAGTTCATTGGACTTCAGGTCGAGGTAGACCGGGAGCTTTTCTGCCAAAGCAACCCGCCATGTTGATTCAATTTCTTTTTTCGCTTCCGTACATGAAGGGTAGATGGAAACCGTGAGGGATAAGAGTCGATCAAAGTGGCTCAACCAGGGGACGTATTTTCCTTCCGGCCTAATCGTGTAGGTGCCGTCAGGCCGTCGATAGATGCGAATGTTTTCAGGTTTGATAAGTGAGTGCATGGGACATCAATCACATCGTCGCCAGCTTTTTTCAAACCTTACAAAGTCCTTCTAAGTAATGTGCGACAAGGCTTCCTTTCGTGTGATAGGTAGGCTTCATGTTGCGAATTACGCCGCAGATGAACGCCGATGCTGCGAAGCGATACCAGGCCCAGCATCTGTCCAAAGGCGATTACTATCTGAGTGAATCCGAGAACTATGGACGGTGGCAGGGACACGGCGCGGAAATGCTCGGACTGGAAGAAGGCTCCGTTATTTCCAAAAAGGATTACGACCGGCTCTGCGAGAACAAACGGCCGGACGACGACAGCAAATTGACCATGCGAAACAAAGGGAATCGCCGGGTCGCTTACGATTTCACGTTTTCCGTGCCCAAGGATGTTTCGGTTTTGGCTTATACGACCGGAGACCAACGTATTATCGACGCCTTCCATGATTCATGCCGGTACACCATGCGGGAAGTCGAACGGGATGCGTGTGTGCGGAACCGGAAGCATGGCGCGGATAATGACCGGAAAAGCGGGAATCTGGTCGTCGCGGAATTTCGCCATGACACCTCCCGGCCCGTGGGAGCCAACGTGCCCGATCCACATCTTCACGCTCATTACGTCGTTTTCAACGCCTCCTATGATCCAGTGGAGAAAAAGTTCAAGGCCGTGCAGTTCGGGGAACTGAAACGGGACGGCCCCTACTATCAGGAAATTCAAATCAACCGTTTTGCTTATTCGATGCGGGAGCTTGGCTACAATCTCGTCGCATCCCGGAATGGGTTCTACCGGGTGGAAGGTCTGCCCTCGTCGGTCACGCAAAACTTTTCCAAGCGCTCGGCGCAAATCGAGCAGGAGATTGCCCGGCGCGGTCTGGCCAAAGGTTCCAAGCTTGCCAAGGAAGTGACGCTGAAAACACGCCAACATAAGATTAAGGGGCTTTCCAAGGACGATTTGGAGCGCGAATGGAAAGCGGCCATCGCGCCGAAAGATTGGACGGCGGTCGAAAAGGTCCGGGCGGGTGCGACGGCTCCGCTGCCCAAAGAAGGCATCAGGCATGACAAGGCGCTGGAGGATGCCGTCGATCACTGTTTCGAGCGGAAATCGGTCGTGCGCGATACCCAGGTCTTGCAATCCGCGCTCAAGATAGGCCGGGGTGAAGTCGATCTCGATGGAATTAAGAAGGAACTGGAGTATTTGGAGTACAAGCGCGACCTACTCCGGGATGGCAGGGAAGTCACGACGCCGGAAACCTTGCGGGCGGAACAGCAATACGTCGAGTGGACCGTGATGGGGCGAAATCAACATCCGAAATTGGGGAGGATTTCACCGCTGCCATCCTATTTTAGCAGGGATCAGGTGAAGGCCGTCCAGACAGTCTTAAACAGCAAGGATACGGTGACCGGGATGATCGGCGATGCCGGGGCAGGGAAAACGACTGTAATGCCCGAAATCATTCGAGGGATTGAGGCGGCGGGAGGTTCTGTTCATACATGTGCGCCCTCGGCCAGCGCCAAAGCCGTGTTGCAGGACAAAGTGACGCCCAAAGCCGACACCCTGCAAAAGCTCCTGATTGATCCCAAGCTTCAGGACGAGCTGAAGGGCAAGGTCATCATCGTCGATGAGGCCAGTCTTATTTCGTCCAAGCAAATGCGCGATTTGAGCCTGCTTGCCGAAAGAAACGACAACCGGGTGATCCTGGTCGGTGATCCGAAACAGCATACTTCGGTCGAGGCGGGAGACGCCTTCCGCGCCATGATCAAGTACGGCAATCTCCAAGTCTGCCGGTTACAGGAAATCCAGCGGCAGAAAGATCCCGTGTACAGGGAGGCGGTGCGGGAATTGGCGCGAGGGCAATGTCCTGAAATCTTTTGAGCATTTTGAGGCGCGCGGCGCGGTCATGGAAATCAAGGATAACGAGGCGATGCTCGAAAAGGCAGCGGACGATTATGTCCAATCAACGACATCGGGGAAACTCTGCCTCGCCGTGACTCCGGTCTGGGCTGAAATCCACGCTTTCAGCGATGTGGTGCGAGACAAATTGAAGGAAGCGAATCAACTGAGCCGAAACGACAAGCCCGTTGAAACAGTACGCTCGTACAACTGGACGGAAGTGGAACGCCGGAGCGTGCGAAATTATGGTCCGGGTGATGCGATCACCTTTCATAAGGCGACCAGCGGTTTTGCCCGACACGAGACGGTAAAGGTGATTGAGCGCCAGAAAGATAATCTTACTGGTGGAGCGAGCATCAAGCGAACGAGCAATCTTTAGCCCTGCGGCCAAAGCTTTGTTTGACGTGGGCCATGCCGAAAAGATCGGCGTGGCAGCGGGTGAAAAACTGCTCATCCGCGCCAACCTGCCGGAATCCAAACTCATCAACGGCGAAATCGTCCAGGTGAAGGAACATCGCCCGGATGGTTCGCTGGCCCTGAGCGATGGGCGCACCATCCCGGCCACGTTCAAGCAGTTTGCCTATGGCTACGCCAATACCTCCCATGCTGCGCAGGGCAAAACCGTGGATCGCGGGATTTTGATCATGGGCGAAAAGGCCATCCAAGCGGGTGAATTACGGCAAGGCTACGTGTCCAATTCCCGGTTTGAACACAGTCAGGCGATTTACACGACCAATCTGCCAGCCGCGAAAGAGGCAATGGCGACGGAGAAGGAGCGCAAACTCGCTCTCGATTTGGTCGGTCGCCGCAAGACCCTCTGGAAGGAAACGGCGAAGCGGCTTCAGGCAAAACAAGAATTCCGGTTCCAACAACGGCAAGCCGCGCGCGAGACCACAAAAGTCGCGCAAAATCAGGGACTCGATTGGACACCCTTACAGGAGACACAAAAATGGCACTCAAGTATAAAAATGTAGAGGAAAAAGCTGCCGCCGACGCCGCCGACGCAGCCGAATATAAAGGCCCCTGGGGTGAAATAATTCCTACGGAACAGAAACACATTCGTTTTGTTCGCGATGTTCACGGTGTTGAGGAGCGCTGGATTTATCCTTACGAAACACTGATGCGGCTGGCCTTCAAGAAATCGGTGCCGGAAGAAATCGAGATTATGGCTGGCGGCGACACGATCACGCTCCGAGGCTACGGTCTGGAAAAGTTTTTGGAGCCGCTTGAAAAGAGACAGCTCGCACGAGTCGAGCAGCGGATGATTCGTTTTGCCGCCTCGGAACCAAACGGCTGTTGCGTGATTGAAATCAAGATCGACCAGTCTCGAACCTAAAGTGAAATGAGCATAAAAAAACCTCCTGCAAGCGTATTGCTTGAGGAGGTGGCACAACCCCTTACGGAGCCGAGCCTTTTAAACAGATCTAGTCTTTTGATCTGTTATTACGCCCATTTTCCCAGCCCGCTTTCCACTCGTCCGAATGGGTAGGATCAATGTGGCTGAAGAGGATATCGTACAAGGCCCCGCCTACCAAATCGGCCTTTGCACCTTCCTTCTCGCCTTCATCGTGCTCACGTTGCTTACGATCGCTTTCGGATTCAAACCATGACATAGGGTATTCCTTTGTTTCACGTTCAGCTGGGAGCAGCCGATCTCCCAGCGCATAGAAACCTAACCCAATTTGAAAACCTGTCAAATTGACCTCAGTCTGATTAAGAAGCCCATCCTTTCACTAGGACTTCGTTTGATTTCGCGAAATAAGAGATTTTTTTGAGCGGGCGGTAAACGCAAGTAGGACAACGCCTATGCCGAGCATGGCACAAGTGGAAGGCTCGGGAACTGTTTCGATCGTCAGTGTCACCGAAGGATCGCCGAAAGCGTAACTAATTTGGAAAGTATTAACTCCATAGTTGAAAAGGCTTCCATCTTGCAAAGCGATTCCGTTGTAATCTAACAAACCGGTTTCAGTGCCTGTATAGGTTAAAAGCGTAAGCTGAGTCCCATGAGCCAGCGGGCTGTTGCCCAAAGCCAAATTGAGAGAGAGGTTCGCATTATCCAGCGTCAGGTTTCCTTGGACATTAATACTGCCCAAGTCGAATTTCAAAATCCCATCAGAGTTCAGCGTGAGATTGCCATTAATCGTTAGGCCAGCATCGCCAGCTTCAATCGTACCGCTCAAGCTAGCGTTTCCAGTGAGAGCACCCTCTCCTGCCAAAGAGCCGGTAGCCGTCTGACTGAAGGTTCCGTTGACATTCAGGCTGCTGGTCTTGTCGATGTTCACCTGACCGGAATTTGCCAAATTGCCGACTGTGGTAAAGCTGCGACCATTGGAAAGGTTGAAACTACCTTGGTTATTGTTGACGAGATTGAAATTGGTGAAGTTGGAGTTTGCCCCACTCAAGGTCACACTTGCTTTATTTGTGGTGATTTCGCCTTCACCGACAAAGCTTAAAGTGGAATTGTTTTTTACATTCCATGTTCCTCCCATAAGTGTGTTACCCGACTGCTGAGTTACTCCCCCTTGAAGGCTCAGCGTTCCGCTATCGACCTCTACCGTGCCGGTATTGTTAAAGACGACATAAGGGTCCACTACTGATGTTCCGCTTCCCCCGGTCTTCTCAAATAATCCGGCGTTGTTAATTGTGCCACCTCCCAATCCATCATTATAGGTCGCCGCTCCGTTATATGCGAATGACACGCCATAGCCGCGACTCATATTGCCGTCGCCCGTAAGGTTGTAAATTCCATCCGTGGCATTATTGATTATCCCACCGTTGGCTGAGCCGTAACTGCCTACTGTGTCATCAAACCACACACTCGCATTCCCTTGCTGCGTGATTGTCCCATGATTGGTGAGCAGGCTTTCGTACCCGACCGTCTGTCGGTTAACGCCGGAGATTAGCATCGAACCTTCGTTGGTTAGACCGCCGGTTCCATTACCGCCGCCATTAACATTTCCACCCGTCCAAGTAAAAGTTCCTGCGTTGATCATTGCACCTGTACCCCCAATCGAACCTCCGGAAAGCAAGACTTCGCTTTCACCTGTAAAGTTTAATGTTGCCGTATCGCCAGCACTTACGGAAAGGTTTCCTGCGGCTATCTCTAAAATGCCATCGCCTGAACCGCTATTTAACCCGCTAAATGTGTAGCCACTGTTCAAACGGACGCTCCCACCGTTACTGAATACGAAGGTACCACCGGTGCTAGTCCCGCCGCCCTGGAGCTCGATTGTCCCGCTATCGACCTTCACCGTTCCGGTATTGTTAAATACTATATATGGATCGACGACTGATACTCCACTTCCTCCGGTCTTCTCGAAAAGCCCCGCATTATTGATGGTGCCGCCTCCTAATCCATCATTATAGGTCGCCGCTCCGTTATATGCGAATGACACGCCATAGCCGCGACTCATATTGCCGTCGCCCGTAAGGTTGTAAATTCCATCCGTGGCATTATTGATTATCCCACCGTTGGCTGAGCCGTAACTGCCTACTGTGTCATCAAACCACACACTCGCATTCCCTTGCTGCGTGATTGTCCCATGATTGGTGAGCGCGCCATAGTATTCGACGGTTTGACCACCATTGGTTCCACTAATCGTTATTTGCCCGTTGTTGGTCAGGTTTCCGCTTTCTGTGCCGCCCGTCCAATTGAAATTCCCTACAGTGGAATTAACAAAGCTATTTCTCAGAGTTCCTGAATTGAACTGAAAACTTCCATTGTTATTGAAAGTCCCGGAAACGTTAAGCGCTCCACCATTCAGAGTCATCGAGCCATAATTCGCTGTGTCAGCACTGCGAGTTAATGTACCTCCCGACTCAATCGAAATCGATCCTGTGTTGGCAAAGTTGCCGTTGACCGTGAGATTGTAACCATTGAGAATGTCTGCTGCGGCACCAGTTGCGACAGTGAAATCCTTAATCGCCGCGTTTTGGTCAACGTTGACGATTTGGCCGGTGTCGATATGCACATCAAATTCCACTTTTGTCCCAACAGAAAGCGAAAGCAAAGGCACATCGGGAACTGGAACTGAAAAACTTGCATCTCCTTCGGTCGGGCCTCCGTGAATTAGGTCATCCAATGAAGGATATGCTGTGCTAAATCCATTGTTGGTACCATAAGATATCGATCCATCCTCAGCATGATTTACAATATTATCAAAATATTGGAACGGCACAGCCGGGCTGTCCCAGTTTAAGGGACTCGACCAACTAACCGGTGTTGATGAGGGCAAAGTAACAAGCCCCGTGTCAAATTCCAAGTATCCAGCCTCCGCTCCAAAAGTAAAACCACCGCCTGATACACTGACCGTACCTTCCCATGGATAATCAGTACTATAATTGACGAACGGAGTGTCAATCGTCAGTCCTGTAGAATCGCTTACCCAAACTCCAGTGGTATCGGCATAGATTGGGGCCACAAGAAGCGTGAAAAATAGCGCGGTCAATTTCCAAGATTTCGGAATCATTGTTACCCCTTGCGATTGTTAAGGCCCTAAAGTTCCCTAACTTTCATTAGATGTTGGTTCTTTTAAAAGGAACGTCAATCTTTGTCTCATTCATTGATTGCCATATCTCGAAAGGACTACAACTAATATCTAAACAAAGTCAAGCATAAACACGTTGCTTTACAACGTGTTGCTTTGCGGCGTTTCGGGTCTGCGTGCTTAACGCTATTGCTGGCGGGTGACAGCAACACGATTTTCATCCGCTACAAGCGCCCGTTTAGGGAAGAATATCGCCCGGTTACGTCGCGCGGTAGGTATCAGTCAGGATGCCTTGGCTGAACGCTTGAACATAACCACCCGTCACATGCAAAAGCTAGAGGCTGGCGAACATGCCCCCTCGCTTCCACTCCTCGTCACGATCCACAAGACGCTAAAGGTAGGTTGGGAAGATTTGTTTGCCGGTCTTTAGAGCGGAACGCACATTACGAGGCGCTTGCCTTTGCCTAGGGCTCTCGGCATTGCATCCTCGAGGTAACTGCCAAATGAAACCTATTTTTGGGGGAAAGCTGTGAGGCTAACCCAAACTGCAATCATGCGACTCTGGCTGGACTAGGAAACGATATTCAGCCCTTTTAGAAAATAAACCGTGCGCTCGTAGGCATCACGGCGCGCGATCTCTTGCTCGTCCCGTGTTCCTTCGCCGATAAATGTCACGGCGCGCGATGGGCCGTAATCATCGGGGCTGCGGAATTTGTCGGCGATATTTTGTAGTCCCTCTTTAACCAGACCGTTGTTCAGATTGGGCTTGAACATTTTGACCAGTGCATTTGGACCGCCGGGATAATTTTTGAGGCAAAAAACGATGTCGTAAGCATCCTTGGCTTTGTCGCGGCCAACAAGGGCCATGCCCTTCATGACCAAAAATGAAACGATGCCAGCCACCTGAACCGTGACGGAATCCCGGACGCCATCCGGCAATTTGCCATCAAGCCGGATTGTTTCGGGATGGTCAAAAGCCAAATCGCAACCGCGCGCCTTCAAAATTCGGAAGCCAGCCGCGCGCTTTTTCTTGCCCTTCTTGCGCTTGGGCCAATCGTATTCGGCGGCCAGAAATTCCACCAGCACGTCAAGGTCCCGACCATCAACCGACACGGTTCTCACATACTGGAAGCCCTTTTCACCCTTGCGGTATCCTTTGGCCGTGATCGTTTCCAGAATGGTGGCATACCGATCCTCGTCCAATTTGGTGTGATCGAGTGCAAGATCAACATCGAGGCTGCCGGTATGCTTCGGTTTGGCCATGGGCAAAAGCAATTCCGGCACCCATCCGCCGACAATAACCATGTCGTTGCGGTATTCGCCCAAAATATGGGCAAGTTCCAGCATCACCGAATGGGCAGCCTGAACTTCCTGGGGCAGATACTCCCTGGCTGTTTGCGGATTGGGCGTCACAGTTTCCACGCCTTCTTGATGACCTGATTAAGCAGGAATTCGGCGGCTTCTTCGCCCCGACTCTTCGACGAGACTAGATCAAGATAGGTCTGCACGGGAGTGGTAACTTCCTTGATTGGCTCGCGATGATCCAAAACGCCCTCGTCGTAGGGTTCCAGAAGGACAAGATTGTGGCCGCTGGTAACTTCCTTCAATTTTAGCGTGTTAATCACGCCCGGCATTGCCTGCGGCATGACATAAGCGTAGGCCCGTTGATAGCGGACCATTGGTGCCAATCGGGACGCCGCCGAGAACGATGCCAAAGCTGCGTTCTTGGGCGCTATCTTTGCCATAACGCCTAGTTTTCTTTCGAGTTCGGAAATGTCGTCCATGGAATAGAAGAACCGCTCCGTATTCCGGTCAAAGCTATAATTTTGTGCCCAGTCTTGGAGAAGTTCCAGGGGCTTTGCCAGATGTGACCATCCATAGTCCGGCTTGATCCATTCCTTGTCGGCAAGCAGCTTGCAGACTTTCGCCACCAAGCCCAAGCTGACATCCGATTCCTTTGCCAGACGCTCCAAGGTCCATGATTTCTTGGGGTCGTGTAAGGCCAGCAGGGTGCGGAGAATCCGTTCTGATTTTGGCGAATACAAAGATCGTAGGGGCCGCTGTTCAAGATACCGGTTGGGATGACCCTCCTTGTGGATGAAAAGCGGCGGCGTCGAGAAATGGCAATTTCCAGAAAAGTCGATATAGCCGATATTTTCCTCGGCACAAAGCGCGGCGGCTTCGGGAGAGATGTAGGGTGCCATAAAAACGGGGTAAGCGTCGGGACTGCGATGGCGCGCCCGATCCAGCCGCAAAACGGCATCCCGGACGAATCGCGGTTCCCCGGTGCTTTTGCACTCGATGAGCAGCCTCTTTGAAGTGCCGCTAACTTGGAGGTCGGCAATGAAGTCGATGTGGGAATTCTCTTGAGCAGGCTGCCTCTTGAGGCGAGCTTTGAGAAATGGAATTTCGTCCAAGAAGGTGCGGAGCACCTCCTCGGCCTTATCCTCTAGTTTCACTTGATCTATGACTTTCACCGGATGGTGTAATGTGCCTTTTTAGTGAAACTTAGTCAAGTACTTTTTCATTATTTTGGCATTTTCACCAAAATGTAGAGCGGCTTCTTCAAAATAAGTTTTTCGCTGAATGTAGAGGTGACGGAGTAAAAAGGTTAGAAAGGCTCTCGATTTTTGGTCCTTTTTGACCGACTTTTACGAGGTAAAAGCTGCTCGACCGTTCTAACTTCTTTCTAACTTTGGGTTCAAAAAGAGAGCAAATCAGCGCATGTGTGTTCCTGGCGTTTTTCCGAAACTTGCCGTTTTTACCTCTGAAAGATCGCGTTTGAGCGGACGCGATAAAGTGGGTTAGAAACCTCGGACAAAATTACGAATGAGCTGCTCTACCACTGAGCTAAAGCGGCGCATGACTAAATAACGATGGAGAAGCGGGCACATGCGGTGTCGCAACCCGTCGAGCCTCCGATACTACGCTTTGCTTAAAATCCGAGGCAAGCAGATTAAGCGCAGCCTCCAGACCTGACAATCTTCCCAAGGTCTGCCGCAAGCTCAAGAATTTCGCGCGACCAGGAGAAGATCTCCTCGAAGGCAGACAAGATGAGGGTGGGTGACCGGGGTGCCTGATTCATAACCAGGACTGCAGCAAGTCAAACTCTCTGGGCCCGTTTTCGGATGACGCGATTGGTTTGCCCGGTGCGATTCGCTTTGTGTTTTACCGCCACCGTTTGCTTGTCCATATAGAGCTTGGCAAAAAATGCTCCCACAACTGACCGGGCTTGAAATCCCACGCGCCGACCGATTCGCCAGACGTAATAGGTGACCTGACGCCCGTCATGCGTCCAGTACCAGTCGGGCAGAGGGACGCGGCTCGAAGTCCGGTCCGACCAGCGGTAAAGCGGAAGAATAAATGAACGAAAATCCTCCTGCTTTTCGCAAAGAGCGGCCCACCAGGCGTTCCAATCGTTCTTGCCGTATTTCGTGCGGCTATCGAGCGGAACTCCGAATTCCTTTTGTCTGCGCTTGTAAAAAGCAGTTTCTTTTTCGATGACGCTCTTGGGAAAAAGATCGAGGTGGAGCGCGCGGTCCCAAAACAAATTGTATTTCAGACTCCAAGTTCGAGGCCGGTCAAAGGTCAGGCGATAATGATCGCCATCATCGGCGGCCTTAATCCATTGCCGGACCATTTTTTCTGCAAGTTCGCGATATTGTTTGCCGCGCGTTTTTAGGTTCAGGCGTTCGCATAGTTGAGCGTAAGAACCCAGCGCAAGAATCGTCTTGATCGAAAGGTTGGTGTTATGCGCCAGCCGACCGGCGAAATCATCGGTGCAAAGTTGCTTCTCAGGATCAAAGCCCTTCGCGCTGAGATAATCGGCCCACTTGCTCAACAGGTCCCAATTCTTTCGGGCGAATTCAACATTGCCGTCGGCTTGAGCCAGCGCATTGGCGAGGATCAGGATATTGCCGCATTCCTCCACCGGCATTTGGTCAGCCTCCGAGGTCTCGCCGCCGCCATAGACTTGTCCGTTGGCTTTCGGATAGACGCCCATGTCGTGAGGCGCGAACGGAAATCTCCAGCGCGGCGAGCGCGCATAGTTCATGATCGGATCGAGCTGTGCCTGGAGCAGTCTGGGATTGAAAACCAGATAAAACGGAGCGGAGGGATAAGTCACGTCAACGGTGCCCATGCAGCCGTTGCTGAAGTTCTCCTTGGAAAAATAGAGCAGTGTCCCATCAAAGTCGGCGGCCAGCTTATGAGCGGCGATCGTCTGGCGATAGGCGAGGCAGGCCAGCCGGGCGTATTCGGGACCTCCGGATTGATTCAGGCGATGGATGACGGAGCGGTCGAACTGCTCGCAGTGGTGGGTGATTTCATCGTGTTGGCGGACGGCGTTTCGCAGAAGGTCTCCGATCGTTTCGCCTTTTCTGCGCCAGTAGGGACGCAGGCGGCGCTCGTGATATTCCATGGAGTACTGGTCATCGTAGGCGACTACGAGATACCGGGTCTGAACAACCTTTGGATCGATTTGAATTGGAATCGTCGCCGCGAGTTTGGGCCAGCCGTTGGTGACCGCGCACGGGAAAGAAGGGTCGTCGTCGGTCGGGAAAGGCGCGCAATTAGCGAAAGCGTTTCGAGCCTTGTCAAACCGTGAGACGACGGTCTGTCCCTGCATCTGTCGCGGCATCGCAAGGTAGAGATGACCCCAGTCGATGCGGACATCATCACCCGCCTTTTCCAAAATACGCTGCTCCTGTGATCCACAGGCGATGACATCCGAGTCGGTTTGCTGCAGCCGAAACCAGGAGACGCTTTGCTGATCGTGATCGACCGCAATTTCGGCGGAGAGTTCGAGGTAAATCGCTGCCTCGTGCGGCTTGCCGTCGCGACTGGAAAACGAAAATTGAACATAAGTCAGGGGCCAGGAAAAGACCTCGAGATCGGTGGGCAGCGCAGGCGTTTGAAAGCCGACTTTCAATTCGACTTTTTCGCAGCGAAAAGTGTAAATCGTGCGCGACGGAAAAACAACCAGACTGGTTTGTCGCATCGGGCGGCAGCGCCCCGGCGCGGGGCCCATGAATCGGAACACCTCTCCGTCCACCCGCAGCAAGCCCGCCATGCCGTGGCTTTGACCAGTCCAGTGTTTGGTCCAGTCGTCCGTTAATTTATCGTTGCACGACCAGATGCTGAAGTAAGGATCGACGGTAATTAGTGGCACAGCGGGCGGACGATATTTCAGATCCTTTTCCCGATGACTACTTTTCTTCGGAATCGCTTCAATGATTGAAGCGCCGGTCAAAAAATGACGTAAAGGCATTGCACCTCCTGGCTAAAAATGGGCGGCACGGGCGTCGATGAATCCGACTCAAGATAATCGATTTTGTCTTGAGACAAGCGTTATATCTTTTCAAAAAATCGAAGATAAATACTCAAAAGCTCACCTGAATAACATTCGTGCCGAAATTTTTATTATTTATGAATTGCCGGCAGGGTGATATTGGTTCGAAAGGTTGACCGAACAAACTAAGTCAAGCTGGGCAGAACGGTTTCCAGTGGGGAGCTCTGGAACAGCGCGTAGAGCGGAAGCAGTTCTCGGCGAAAGCGTGCGATGGCGTTATCGAGCGAAGGCATAATGTCACCCCGAAGACTGCGCAGGACGCTGTGGATCGGCCGCTTGGCGGGGAGATCGTCCCTTGAGACGACCTCAACTTGCGGATTGGAAATTTCGAGCTCGCGACAGAGCATCAAAGTAAATTCACGCCAGGACAGGAAACCGTCGTTCGCCACATGCCAAACGCCTTTCTCTTCGTCGATCAGGAGGTCCAGCAGTACCGTGATCAGGTCCGGGATGTAGGTGGGAGAAATTTCGCTGTCGGGCACTGCCATTTTTCCTCCACGGTGCAGCAAAGTCGCGACGTGGCGGGACAGACTCCACGGACCGAACAGAGGTGACGTGCGCACAATGAGGGCATCCGGGTGATGCGCCAAAATCTGTTTCTCGCCCTGCTCCTTGCTGCGTCCGTAAACAGAAAGGGCGCCGGTCTTGTCAGCCTCGATGTAGGCGCTTCTTTTTTCGCCGTCGAAAACAAGATCCGACGACAGCACTGCATAACGAACGCCCGCCTGAACGCAGACCTTTGCGACCGTGATTCCGCCTCCCGTATTCACCTCAAAGCATCGGTGCACATTCCACTCGGCTTCATCCACCCGGGTGTAGCCCGCCGCATTGATTACCGCCCACGGCCGATAGCGATCGAGCGCCTGTTGGACCGATTCCCTGCGGCAGACATTCGCTTCATTTCGCGAAAGCATTTCGCACGGCAGGCCGCGCATCTCACAAATTTTTCCCAATGCCTGCCCCACACTGCCCTTCCCGCCGAGCACAAGTATCGGGCGGACGTTTTCGATATGACCGTGAGCAGCCGCTTTTCCTCCAATTCGTTCGGGGCGTTTCCACCAGCCGGGCACTTTTAAAATAGGGTGGTGAAAGCCGCCCGTGGCGTGAAGAGAACGCACGGCATGCGCGATACTCGTTGCCCGTGGCGGAGCACTTCGTGCATCGAACGCACCCGGCTCGTACACGTCCGATTCGCGCGTCACCAGCGTGTTCCAGTCGTAGGCGCCGAGGAGCGCCCAGACCGTGACGGCACGCATCGGTATATCGCTGTCAACCAAACGCCGTCCGGCATGCCATGCCTCCATCAGCCAGCGAAGTTGCTCTTCTCGGGTACATCCCAAGTGCACTTCGGTCAGCGCAACCGGCGCTTGATAGCGATCATACGTCTCCTTCAACAAAGCTTCCGAACCCATCAGTCCCTCGGGCCGAACGCGCACCGCAGCCACGTCCGCGTATTGATGAAAATAATTTCCACCGTGGGTTTCCGGCGGATGCGCGCCCAGATTTTCGTCCAGAAAGCGTTCGCTCGTGACGTAGTAATTGATACCGAAAATATCTGGAGGACAAGGACGGGAAAAAATGCGCTCGATCTGCGCGAGATTCGTCCCACGGGTGCCGGTGACAAATTTCCAAAGAGCACTCGTTTCGCTAAACCGGCCGCCGAGCAGGTCGAAGCTGAGCCAGCGGCGTTCGTTTTCAAAATTGGCCTGATATTCGAGCAGAGACGTACTGAAAACTTTTCCGAGATCCTCCGTCTGCACCAACTGCGCATCTGGCCGCACAGAACGAATCGCTTCCATCGAGAGAATCGTTCCCTCAATTTCGTTAAGGAGAATATTATGGAACGAGGCGTCGTCCCGCGCGTGGGGAAACCAATGTCCATAAAGCCCGCTGAAACGGGCCGTGGTCAAAGGCTCGTTGATCGGCGTGTAGGCGTCAACCCACGGATAGCGTTGCGCGAAAGCCAAGGCGTAATCAGCGAGCTTCCGCGGAAAATCAGGATCAAGGAGGTGGGTCCAACGGGGCCCGCTGCCGTGATGGAGCAAACCAATGATGGGGCGAATTTCGAGTTCTCGAAGACGGTTCAGCCGCTCATCGCTCCACGTCCAATCGTATGACTCACGCACGCCGGACTGCACCTTTTCCCAGAGGACAGGATAACGCAACGTCCGAAAACCGAGCTCGGCAAAGCGGTCCAAATCCTCGATCCGTTTCGAATGGCCATTCCGACTGGATTGGTCCAGGTAATGCGCGCCCACCCGATTAACGGTACATTCGATACCGCCCCACAATTCCAGTTTCATCGAGCACTCACCTCTTCTCCCGTGCCCACCATTTTTCGGGCGGTCGTCAACGCCTGCCCGACAACCTGGTCCATGTTGTAATATTTATAAGTCGCCAGCCGGCCAACAAAATGGACCTTAGGCGTCTCCTCCGCCAGCTTGCGATACTTTTGATAAATCTCCGCGTTTTCGCTTCGCGGAATCGGGTAGTAGGCATCGCCATCGGAGGTGGGAAATTCATAGACGATGCTTGTCTTGGCATGTTTCTGGCCGGTCAAATACTTGAACTCGGTGATGCGCGTATAGAGATTATCGTTGGGATAGTTCACCACGGGCGCGCTCTGAAATACCTCCTGATCGTGGGTCTCGTGCACGAATTCGATCGAACGATACGGCAGCTTGCCGTAACGATAATCGAAGTAACCGTCGATCGGCCCCGTGTAGATCAGCTCTTTAAAACGAACCTCGCTCACGATCTCTCGAAAGTCGGTTTTTAGCACGATTTTGATCCGGGGGTGGTCGAGCATGTTCTCAAACATTCGGGTGAATCCATGCAGCGGCATCGCCTGATAAGTATCGGTAAAATAACGGTCGTCACGATTGGTGCGCGTAGGCACCCGCGCCGTGACGCTGGCGTCAAGCTCGGAGGGGTCCATTCCCCATTGCTTGCGGGTATAATTTCGAAAAAATTTTTCATAAAGTTCCCGGCCTACTTTGGAAACAATCACATCCTCCGAGGTGCGGACTTTCTCCACGGCCTCTGCGCGCGCCCGAAGAAACTCCTCCATTTGTGTTGAATCTAGGCTCAATCCGTAGAGTTGATTTACGGTATCGAGATTGATCGGCAACGGAACAATCTGGCCATCGACCGAGGCCCTGACCCGATGTTGATACGGGCGCCATTTGGTGAAGCGCGAGAGATAGCGAAAGATGTCCGCTGAGTTGGTGTGAAAGATATGAGGACCGTAGCGATGAACCAAAATCCCGGCATCGTCATAGTGATCATAAGCATTGCCACCGATGTGCCCGCGGACGTCCATAATCACTACCGTGCGGCCGGAGCTGGCAAGTCGCTCAGCCATCACGCATCCGGCGAATCCTGCTCCGACGACAATATAGTCGAACATAAGCTAAAGGGCGGGTACGCCTTGGATTTCGGTGGCGAAGTCGCCGCTCGCTTCCTTCTGATGCTGGAGCGCTTCGATCAAATGATTTTTGATTTTGCCGACGATTTTGTCCCACGTGTTATTTTCAGCCAGGCGCAATCCTCGCGTTTTCATTCGCCAGGTGGGGTTCGCGGCCTCGAGGAAACAAAGCTCGGCAAACTCGCCGGGGCCGCTCGCGATATGCACCGTGCTACTAAAGAGCGTCCGCACATCTGCCACGGCGGTGGAAACGACAGGCCGGCCGGCGCTCAGGTATTCGAGTGCCTTCGTCGGATTGATAAACTCAGTGGCCTCGTTGAGGGCAAACGGCATCAGGCAGACGTCGAACCCCTTCGCATAGGCAGGCAGCTCCACATAGGATCGGCGGCCCAGCCAATGCAAATTTTTGTGCCGGGGCAGATCTCGTTCCGATACTTTTGCCAGCGGTCCCAGCATGACCACGCTGCCTGTCGTCTTCCGTGCGAGCTGAAGCAGCAGCGCATAATCGAGTCGCTCATCGATCACGCCGTAATATCCGAGGATCGGCCGCGGCAATGGAGCAATGTCTTCCGGAATGGGCGTTTCTTTGTCACGCGCCTTTGCAAAATGTTCGACATCCACTCCGCAGCCATAGAAATGGCAATTGTCATTGAAGACCGATTTTTCCTGATGCAATTTCTTGCCACCGCAAAAAACCACATCTGCCATTTTGAGCAGGGAGCGCTCGCGCGCGGCCAATTCTCGCGGCGCATCGCGGAATTGACTCAATTGGTCCATGCAATCATAGACGATGAGTTTCTCGTTCATCTGCCCGGCAAAAGCGGTGACCGCCATCGGGTCGTAAAACCACTGGACCGGGCTCTGGAAGCGACGTAAAGGCTTTTCCAGTAAGGCGGCTTTCACGAGACGCCGCCTTTCACGGTCCACATAATCGCCGTCCTGCCAAACGTCAGAAGGAAAAAGAATTTTTAGCTGCGTAACATTTTGCGCGCCCGCCGCCTTCCCAAATTGATATTCCGCCGTCTTCAGCGATTCGAGAACGCTTGTCTCGACAAACAGCACCGGATGGTTGACTGCAAGCCGTGATAAAAACTGTTGAGGACGTTGCCAAACATTGTCCCAAGATAGGTGGCTATGCACCAGGATCGAAAAATCATCCCGTGCTTTGGTAAAATAGTGGCGACTGGATTCGGCATGGCGCAGATTGGAAGTACGAAAAAAAGATGCGGGGGGCATGGTGGTATCTGGTGTTTGCGAGATGCGGAAGGGAGCCCAGCCAAGCGCCCCCTTCCTTTCCGTGTTACTTGTCCCTGGATTCCCCTGGGCTGCTTTCCTTCGATCCTTGTTCGCTAGAGCCTTTGCGGCCCTGGCCCTTTGTATTCTTTTTTGACATGTTATTTGGTTCCTTTTGATTTAAGCCCCGTCGGGGCGTTTCCCTTTAATGCAACCGAAATGCCAAACTCCGAAAAGGAATCGTTTCAAATCAAAGGTGACATCTACCTCTGAGAAAAGTCATGTCTTCGTTTAACTTAAGAATTAGTCACAACTAGCGTAGTTGCATTTGGCAAGAGCCTCGGAACCAGCCTGCAATGTTTTCAATTTCAGGAATTCGAGATCGGCGGCGGCGCATCGGTTAAACTGAGCTTAACTTCGCTTGGAAAGCGCACACACACCATTTGCAGCGTTCCATTTTTTGGGTGTAGGGTGCTGCGTTTTGCAGTGGCCCTGCAGGGCGACAGATGATCGATCTATCTTAAACGGAACCGTTTGCAATTACGCTCTACCGTGGCACCGACGGTGCTTGATGCCAGTTATTGGGGCAATAACAGCAATTCGAGACGACATCTTTGCGAATGAAAGCAAATAAGGACGGCCAGAAAATAGCGCCCGGACATTCAATAGGAGTATCACCTTGGGCACCGGATTTTAGTTCAAAGCCTAAAGGGGTCGAGGATCGAGTTTTCGAAAAAACATTTCGAGGCTTTCTTTTAAGGGCTTCTCTACGAGATGATTCCCTCTGGGTGCAGGTTGTTTGGCCGAAAGGAAACCGAGTCTGCTTTCGCCCGGCTTTCTTTCCCGGTGGAATCCCTTCTCTGTTTGAAGTCGTGACAGACGAAAATTCCCTGCTGCTTCGAGTCGATTCGTCCATCGGTCGGCAATCCGTAAAAATATCCTTTCTAGATTCGCACTTACCGCTTCTACGTTATACAACCACTTTGCGCTGCAACGTGCCCAGTTTGATTCCCTTTTGGCCTCGCGATATCGTACCGCTATCCCGCAAGGGTAGTCCCCTCAAAGTGGAAGGAACTATTCATGCCGCGCAAAAGGGCCCAAGGTCGGGCCTCCTTCACGTTAGTTTACCACATCCTCTCGACGGGAGCTTTTTTTACTTTCAGAATCTTACGGCCCTGAGCGATTACTGTGAGGCAACACAAAGTTCGGTCGCAAATACAGTGGGAGGAGCGTGGCCCGAATTGGGTTTTGCCCTACCCACGACGCGCGAGAAGCCGTTGCGGGAAGGAAAGGATTTTATCATATCGGACGCTTTAATTGTACTTAACGCCCGATCTCCGAGGGGTGAGATCGAGATTGCCAAGCAATTCCTGAATTCGCTAGCCGAGGTTTATCTTCATTTAAAACTTCCCCCGACCCATTTTCCCGATTGGCCCGCAATCACGAAGAAATCATTAAATGATCTGGAAACATGCCCGGGTTGCTGGACCCATCTAAACGGACACGACTACTTAAACGCGTATGTATGCGATTATAAAACTCCTCCGGAAAGCATGGTGCAATTGTCGGTACTAGTTCCCTTACTCGAATATACCAAATGGGCGGGTCATGATCTTCCTATCATTAAAAGAATCGAAGACGGTCTGGGGAATTTCTTTGACCCAAAAATTGGATGCGTCGGCAGGTGGCTGCCGGAG
Organism: uncultured Verrucomicrobiae bacterium; assembly: GCA_963812985.1. GTDB lineage: Bacteria > Verrucomicrobiota > Verrucomicrobiia > Methylacidiphilales > UBA1321 > JABDGH01. The sequence continues at coordinate 53,164 of CAWEXI010000002.1, read as the reverse complement.
ACCGAAGAAAAACTGAGTGGTTCAGAAGAGCAAAAGAAGCCGCGTGTCATGGATTCATGGTACCAGCTTCACACGCTGCTCAATCTATCGCGCATGGCATTACATGGAAATAAAACCGCCAAGAAACTCTTCCTCGATTCTATAGGTTACGCCGTTAAAGTCGCACGTCACTTTAAATACAGGTGGCCGGTCTTTTATAACGTGGACACTTTGGAAGTTATTAAAGCAGAAACGAAGCCGGGAGAAGGTGGCGAAAAAGATGTTCCCGGTAGTTATGCTCACGTTATGCTTCAAGCTTGGGAACTAACCAAAGAAAACCGATACCTCGCTGAAGCCCAAAGGGCTGCCAAAGCTCTCCGCGGAGCCGGAATGAAATTGCTCTATCAAGCCAATAATACGGCTTTTGCGGCCGGTGCGTTGTTGAAACTGTGGAAAATCACAAGAAATAATCTTTTTCTTGATCTCAGCTATCTCTGTATGGCGAATTTGTTTAAAAATGTTTGGCTCTGGGAGGGGAAGTATGGTTACGGAAAAGCGCACTCGACCTTTTTTGCGCTTTTCCCTCTGGAAGATGCTCCTTATACAGCAGTGTACGAAGAGCAGGAGGTCTTCTCCGCTTTAAGCAAATATATCGTTCTAGCAGAGGGGGAACAAATACTCTCTTCCGTTCGATTGTTAGTGGCCGAGTTTATACGATATGTTGGATATCGGGCCACGCTTTACTATCCGCCACTTCTGCCCAATGAAATGCTTTCAGATAAGGTCAAGACCGGGGATGTTGACCGGCGCCTTTGGATACCCATCGAAGATATGCACGAAGGCGGGGAAAAATCTGGAGAGGTTGGACAGGAGGTATACGGTGCCGGGCAGGCGTTCGGTTTTTTGACCCGCCATTTTCTTCAAGTGCCTTCAAAAAAATTTATGATCTATGTTGATTATCCCCGGATTATAAAGTTGACACAATCCGCCTCTCGTGTATGTTTGATGCATGAGCAGGTTATTTCTTCGCGAGTTTCTTAACGTGACGCTTGATGTGCGCGTGGCCTTTCGCGGTGAAAACGCGCTTCATCACTTCGTCAGCGGTAAGCTCGTGAGCCTTCTTTTTTAACTTGGTTGCCATATGAAAAAATCCTCCAAAAAAGTTTCAGAACCGAACGACATGAATCTTGTCAAACTGGTTGAGCAATTCTCTCAGGAAGACAAGGCCCGTGAGTATTTGGAGCTTCTCCGGTGGCCGGAAGGCGTTGAGTGCCCGCGATGCCAGTCTAAGAAGGCCACGCCAATCAAGGGCCGTCCTCAGTATAGCTGCAATGACTGCGAGTATCAATTTTCCGTGAAGTCCGGCACGATCTTTAATGACAGCCATCTTCCCCTTTGGAAATGGTTCCTTGCGGTCTATCTGATGACCGAGAGCAAAAAAGGCATGTCGGCCTGCCAGATTCAACGCTCGCTGGCGATCTCCTATCCTACGGCATGGTATCTGTGCCATCGAGTTCGCGCCGCCATCAAGGAAGTCAATCCTGAGCCGCTGAAGGGCACCGTTGAAGTTGACGAGACTTACGTTGGCGGTAAGCGCCGTCATGTCGGACGCGGCTATCGCGGGAACAAGATCGCGGTCATTGGTGCGCTGGAACGCAAAGGTCCGGTTCGGATCGAGGCTCTCAAGTGGGTCGATAAGAAAGTGCTTCACGATTTTATCCACAAGACGACGGCACCGGATACGGAGAACATCTACACCGACGAGCATCCCGGTTATCGCGGTATTCAAGACGAAGATACCAAGCATGGCACGGTCAATCACTCCCAAGAGGAATGGGTTCACGGCGACATCCACACCAACGGCATTGAAAGCGTTTGGAGCCTTCTTAAGCGGTCGATAGTGGGATCGTATCATAAGGTAAGCGTGAAGCATCTGGACGCCTATCTGGACGAACTGGAGCACAGGTTTAATAATCGTGAAAACAAGTTTCTGTTTCGGGATACGTTGTTGAAGTTGGTTAAGGCTGAAAAGCTGACTTATCAGGAATTGACGAAGACGCCGCAGAGCTGATTATTTCCATACTATTTCCAGAACCAGTGGTGTGGAATGTTTTGGCCGCAGGATCAAAGTAGGTGCAAAAATTACATTTATAAATGCTGGAGCTGCCACTGCTAACAGCGTCTTTGTAAATTATAAATCCATAAAAATAGAGGGTTTTAGTTCCTGCTTTAATGTCCCCCTTGCTTTGTTCTAACTGAGGCAATCTGATGGCACCAGTAACAGTGCCATCGCCTCCTAAAAATGTCATCCCAGTGCCCGCAACAGCGCTCGCAGGAGGCAAATTAACGGGAGGCGCTGTTCCAACAAAGCTCACGGCCCACACCTCAAGTCGTTGAGCCATTTTACTGGTATTGTGAATGCCGTAATCGATTTCCAAACTGTTTTCCCTATCGTCCAAGTTTACAAGAGTGACGCCCGTCAGCCACATACATGGTCCTCCCGTGTCGCTTGTCGGATTATAGTTCCAGAATGCGAAATACGTAATCCAAGAAAAAATAATGCCGATGATAAATGTTCCCAGAACCCTTACTAAGAGTGGCTGCTCTCGCAATGCGCTAATGTGGAAAAGGCACAGCAAGACAACGGTATCTGTGACAATCAATATGAGATGGATGCCACGCATATTCATCTCGTAAGAAACGACAATAGAAAGGAGCAAAACAACGAGCCCCACCCATTGATGAAAAAAGAAATCCTCGAAACTTTTCCACAGCCTGAGCAAAATCGCCACCATAGTTCACCGTCATAAACTAAACCCCCGCTTGCGTCAAGTTGATAATCCCGGATTATCCCATCACTCAAAAGTCAATCAAGTCCAATAGCCTTTGCTTTAAAGTCGGAGGCGATGCCCGGCTCACTTGCCGGATCCGAGTTATTCCAAGCCTTCGAAAGAATCGTCCGAGAATTACTCTCCTTGCCGGAGATCAGAACGTGAAAGGAAAACTCACCAGGGAGGGACACATGGAGTTTATGGTTAATGGCGATCGTGCGATATGCCTGTCGTGGAAAAAGGGCTAGGTACCTCCGTCTATGATTAGAATTAGGGCGTGTTTGCAAATAGAAGTGGTTGAGTTCGGCGTTAAAAACTCGGCATCGGCACGCCATTCCTGTAGTTTAAACGAACTGCTGTTCCATTGAGCCTATACACCATCCAAGTCCCCGTGTATTTCGGCGGCGGAGGCACGTCAACGAGACGAGGGGACGAAAGAAGGTGCCAAGAAACGAGTTTCCCATCGTGGAAGAATGTCTCCAGCATCCAGAAGTCATCGAGCTGAAATCCCTCGTCAACGTCTGCGGGAACAAATTCGTCAGGGGAGACAGAAGCGCCTGCTGTCTGCAAGTGTTCGAGCGTTGCTTTGATGGTATCATTCTTTTTTAGAACGCTGAGCAGTTTATCCCATCGATCATGCGATGTCGGATGATACAGTTCCAGTTTTCGTATTTTTTCGGAGGCAGTAGCGCGAACGCTTGGGTCAGGTGAAGCGAGGTCGTCAACAGGTGACGCCCCCGCCATCTGTACCGCAATCCATAATGCAAGGATCACAAAATTCGTCCGCCTCATGAACAAAGGCTATTCGACCCCTGCTGAAAAGCAACGGAGGTGGAGGATGACTTTATCGACCTTCAGCTTGGATACTTCGGCAACTGAAAGACTAATGTTTGTCATTCCTAAGACCAGTAGTGTTCATAATATCTTAAGCCAGTCGAAGACGGCGGCGACGAGGATAAAATTGAGGAAGGTAAGTGCGAGTTTCTCATAACGGGTGGAGATACGCTTGTGCATTTTAATCCGTTGGAAGAAGTTTTTGACCTTGTACCGCTGGCGATAAAAGCCCCGGTGATACCAAGCCGGAGAGCTTCGGCCCGACCTCGGTGGAACGGACGCCAGACAATGTTGACCCAGTGCTCGAAGGCCTCCTGCCATGCCTTCGCATGCTGGTCGACCGAATCAATCAAGGTACCGTCGATATCAAAAATGGCCGCTTTCATGGTATACGCTCTTTTAATTCACACTTACTTCGCACTCTAACCTCGGCCGCAATCCGACGCTTTGCAACGCCCATTCAGGCTGTCACAGCGGCCATATCCGGCAGAATGCGAGCAAAGAATGTCTTTTTGCAGCGCCGTATTCTTTCGACTAACGATTGTCCCTGCTGAGTTTTGCGTTTTTCAGAGGACATTCAAAAGGATTATTTTCCTGAGCAGCGCTTTCAAATCAGGAACACCACTTGCGAGCACATGATCAAAAGGAAGCCAGGACGAAGTCTAGCCGTCCCGGCACAAAATATATGAGAGCATTGGTATGGCATGGGAAAGAAGACGTTCGTTGTAATACGGTACCCGATCCTAAAATCCAGGAGCCGGGCGATATAATCGTTCGCATCACTTCAACGGCGATTTGCGGAAGTGACCTCCATCTTTACGATGGACTGATGCCGACGATGGAGAGCGGCGACATCCTAGGTCACGAGCCTATGGGGATAGTCGAGGAGGTCGGAAAGTCGGTCTCCAAATTTCGGGCGGGAGATCGGGTCGTGGTCCCTTTTACGATCTCATGCGGCAGGTGTTGGTTTTGCGAACAATCGCTTTTCTCTTTGTGTGACAATACCAATCCCAATCGCAAAGTCGCAGAAACGGCGATGGGCCATTCGCCCGCCGGGTTGTTCGGCTATTCGCATATGTTGGGCGGATATCCCGGTGGGCAGGCGGAATACCTTCGGGTCCCCTTCGCGGATGTGGGACCGATCAAAATTGAAAGCGACCTTACCGACGAAAAGGTCCTCTTCCTTTCTGATATTTTTCCGACCGGTTATATGGCCGCCGAGAATGCAAATATTGAGTCGGGCGACACCGTGGCTGTGTGGGGCTGCGGTCCGGTTGGTCAGTTTGCGATTCGCAGCGCCTGGCTTCTGGGCGCGGGCCGCGTGATCGCGATCGATGATGTACCCGAGCGCCTGGCCATGGCCAAGGCGGGCAAGGCGGAGATTATCGATACGCGCGAGGAAAATGCTTCCGAACGCCTGAAGGAAATGACCAAGGGACGTGGACCGGATAGCTGCATCGACGCGGTCGGCGCCGAAGCGCATGGGACCAATCCTGTGGAAAAGGTGGTGGATAGCACGAAGGTGGCGCTAAAGCTTTCGACGGACCGACCGGCGGCGCTTCGTCAGGCGATCATGGCCTGTCGCAAGGGCGGAACGCTCTCGATCCCCGGCGTCTATATCGGGCTTCTGGACAAGATTCCGTTCGGCGCGCTAATGAACAAAGGGCTCACGGTGAAGACGGGCCAGACCCACGTGCAGCGCTATCTGGGACCGCTTTTAAAAATGATCGAGGATGGGGCGATCGATCCCTCATTCGTGGTCACACATGAGCGGCCATTGGAAGAGGGGCCGGAACTTTATCGGACGTTTCGGGATAAAAAGGATGGCTGCATCAAGGTTGTTCTGAAGCCGTAAGATTATTTGGCCTCTTCCCACGATTTGGCCCGCTCGAGTGCCTTGTTCCATTGCGTCCGGAGCTTGTCCCTTTGGTCGCTCTTCATGGCGGGCTCAAATGTGCGATCCACCTGCCACTGCTTGGCAATTTCGGCTTGGTTGCGCCAGAAGCCGACCGCTAATCCGGCAAGGTAAGCCGCACCTAGTGCGGTGGTTTCCTGGATCACCGGCCGCACTACGGGAACACCCAGCAGGTCAGCCTGAAATTGCATGAGGAGATCGTTCTTGCAGGCGCCTCCGTCCACCCGCAGCTCCTTCAGTTTGATATTCGACTCGGCCTGCATGGCGGACAGGACGTCGGCCACCTGGAACGCGATGCCCTCAAGCGCGGCGCGGGCAATATGTCCCGCCGTCGAGCCGCGGGTAAGGCCCGAAATTGATCCGCGGGCGTATGGGTCCCAGTGAGGCGCACCCAATCCGGCGAAGGCGGGCACGAGAAAAACCCCGCCATTGTCGGGCACGCTGGCGGCAAGTTTTTCGACATCCGCCGATTGGCGAATGATGCCGAGCCCGTCCCGCAACCATTGCACCACGGCCCCGGCGATGAAGATGCTGCCTTCAAGCGCGTATTCAAGCCTGTCGCCGACCTGCCAGGCCACCGTGGTGAGTAGATTGTTCTTCGACGGCACCGCATCATTCCCGGTATTCATCAGCATGAAGCATCCGGTGCCGTAGGTGTTCTTTACCATGCCGGGCCGCAGGCAGGCCTGGCCGAACAAGGCCGCTTGTTGATCGCCGGCGATGCCCGCGATCGGAATGTCGAAGTGCTCCGATTTGCCGTAAACCTCGCTTGATTTCACCACCTTCGGCAACATCGAGCGCGGGACCTTCAGGATTTCGAGGAGTTCATCATCCCAGTTGCCTGTGTGGATATTGAAAAGCATCGTCCGCGAGGCATTCGTCACGTCGGTGACGTGGACTTTGCCGCCGGTGAGTTTCCAGATCAGCCAAGAATCGACGGTGCCAAAAGCGAGCTTGCCGTTTTCCGCGTCGGCGCGTGCTCCGGGAACATTGTCGAGAATCCAGCGCACTTTGCTGCCTGAAAAATAGGCATCGATGACCAAGCCGGTCTTTTTTTGGATCGTCCCTTCCAAACCGTCGCGCTTCATCTGGTCGCAAAAACCGGCTGTCCGCCGATCCTGCCAGACAATGGCATGGCCAATCGGCTGCCCGGTCTGCCGATTCCAGACCACCGCCGTTTCCCGCTGATTGGTAATGCCGATGGCCGCCACTTCCTTCGGCTCCACTCCGGCCTTGCTCATCACCTCCGCGGTCACGCCCGATTGAGTGGCCCAAATCTCGTTAGCGTCATGCTCCACCCACCCGGGCTGCGGGAAATGCTGGGTGAATTCCTTCTGGGCCACCGCCTTGATCATGCCCGAGTGCTCGAAAATAATGGCGCGTGAACTGGTGGTGCCCTGATCTAAAGCCAGAATATATTTCATAGAAGGTGGGGTTTTTGGCGTTGGAGTATGGTGGATTGAAGGGATGAATACGCTTGTTCAAACTATGCCTTGCGGGAAGTGGTAATTTAAATCAGATGTCTCGCGCAACTTGACTAAACCGAATCATTAAAGTCCTAGCATTGGCTAAGCAAAAGAATCTAAAGCGGAAACTGGCATGAAACGAAACGAAATGCTGCAACAGGCTCGCGAACGGACGGAGCCTTGGGACATGATCATTGTGGGAGGCGGCGCCACCGGCGCAGGAGTTGCCATCGATGCGGCCACGCGCGGTTACGCGACGCTCCTGCTGGAACAACATGACTTTGGCAAGGGCACTTCCAGCCGGAGCACCAAGCTCGTGCATGGCGGCGTTCGCTACCTGGAACAGGGCAACGTCTCGCTCGTCATGGAGGCGCTGAAGGAGAGGGGACTTCTGCGCCAGAATGCACCGCATATCGTTCACGAATTGCCCTTTATCGTTCCGAGCTACGCCTGGTGGGAGGGGCCGTTTTACGGCATGGGTCTGAAGGTTTATCAAATGCTGTCGGGCAAATACGGATTCGGTCCTTCGCAACTCATTTCCAAGGAGGAAACAGTCAAGCGCCTGCCGAATGTGAACCCCGACGGTCTCACCGGAGGCGTGGTTTATTACGACGGCCAGTTCGACGATTCGCGGCTGCTCATCAATCTCATCACCACCGCCGCCGAGCAAGGTGCGACGCTGCTGAATTATGCCAAAGTTACGGGCCTGCATAAGGGCGGCGAGGGCGTGATCAATGGCGTGGCTTGGGAGAATGTTGAGAGCGGGGAGAAATTCAGCACGTCGGCGAAGGTGGTTGTTAATGCGACCGGACCGTTCACCGATTCGGTGCGGCATCTCGCCGAGCCGGGCGCCCGGAAACTGATCGTGCCCAGCCAGGGAACGCACCTCGTGCTGGATCGCTCGTTCCTGCCGGGCGACACCGCAATCATGGTGCCGCACACCAGCGACGGACGAGTCATGTTCGCCATTCCCTGGCATGACCACACGCTCGTCGGCACGACCGATACGCCGATGAAAGCCGCGCCGCTGGAACCGGTCGCGCTCGACCAGGAGATTGAGTTCATTCTTGAGACGGCTAGCCTTTACCTCGCCAGAAAACCGGCGCGGTCGGACATCCTCAGCGTCTTCGCCGGAATTCGCCCGCTGGCGAAATCGGGTGAGGGTTCCAGCACGTCGGGGCTTTCGCGCGACCACACCATCCACATCGATAAAAGCGGCCTGCTCAGCATTGCCGGGGGCAAGTGGACCACCTATCGGAACATGGCCGAGGATTGCGTGAATCAAGCCGCCACCCTGGCCGATCTCTCCGACAAGCCGTGTGTGACCAAGACGTTGAATATTCATGGCTACCATCTCAATGCCGCGAACTTCGGTTCGCTGGCTTTTTACGGGTCCGATGCGGCCGACATCCGTGAGCTGATCAACGCGGATGCCACCCTGGGACAGTTGCTGGATCGCGACCTGCCGCACGTTGCCGCCGAAGTTGTTTGGGCGGCGCGCGAGGAGATGGCGCGCACGGTCGAAGATGTCCTGGCCCGTCGCATGCGCGCTTTATTTCTCAACGCCAAGGCTGCGCTTCGGATGGCCCCCAACGTGGCGGCGTTGCTCGCCCAGGAATTGGGCCACAACAAGGCCTGGCAGATCGACCAGGTGGAAAAATTCGAGCAAACCGCCAGCGGCTATTTGGTCCGCGCGTAAGCAGCAATTCGGATCGGCCGTCGCCGGTCGCGCATAGTCCCAACGGGATTCGAACCCGTGCGACCTCCGTGAGAGGGAGGCGAGCTAACCGCTACTCCATGGGACCGTAAAAGCGCACTTTCCGCCAGCGCGGGGTACTAACCAACCACGATAGCCCATGCTTGTCCAGCCAAGGTGGTCGTTGTGTTTGACATTAGCCGCTCAAAACGGAAAATACAGCCTTCTTACCCGATGGTGTAACGGTAACACAGCGCCCTTTGGAGGCGTTATTCATGGTTCGAATCCATGTCGGGTAGCCATCCCACCGTCGGTGTTTTTCGTCGCAACCCGTGGATGGCGGCTGCTAAGGTCAGCCATGGCTCGCGGAAAAAAGCAGCGTCCCGGAACGACCCCGGAGACTTCGGCGCAGGCGCGATGGCGTACGTGGTATGCGGACAGGCGACCGGTGCTCCAATTTGGCCTCAAGTTCGGCGTCCTGCTGGTTCTGCTTTATGTTCTGCTCGCCATGCCTTTTTTTGACCGCGCGCTCTATGCGTACCTCGAGGCCAATGCGTGGCTCGCCAATGGAATCCTGTGTGCACTAGGTCAACACACTCACGTTTCGGAGGTAATTATCCAATCGCCCAAGTTCGCGATGGCCATCCGCCGCGGGTGCGATGCTGTGGAACCGACGTGGCTTCTTTGCGCGGCAATCGTTTCATTTCCCGCGCCTCTTCGCCACAAATTATGGGGGATGGCTGCCGGTATCGTCCTTCTGCAGCTGCTGAATTTGATGCGGATTGTTACGCTCTATTGGATCGGCATCCATCTTCCGGCTTTCTTCAACTCGGCCCATTTGGAGTTATGGCCGACTGCGTTCATCGTGGTTGCCATCGTTTTTTTTGTGAGTTGGCGGGAACGGTCGCACCGGTTTGAATCGCATGTGGCAGTCTAAAAAGATTTTTACCGCAGTCGCAAAGTTCGCGATTATCTTTGGTCTGCTCCTTTTTCCATGGCCGGGCTGGTATGCGGCCTATAGCAGCTATTTTCGCGCGCTCGGGGGAACTTTTTTTACTCGTGAGTATGAGCAGAGAATCGTGCATTTTCGGGCCAAGGAGGTACAACGCCAGTTTTCGGGCCTCGATTCTGAAATGCTCATAGGAAACCGTGCTTTCACCGATAGCCATGGAAAAGGACCGGGCAGATCCGTCGGCCTGGATACCATATCCATTGGCTGGACCCCGACAGCCCTAACGATTGCCTTGATCCTGGCGACACCCGTACCGTGGCGGCAGCGAGGCTGGGCGTTGCTCTGGGGTTTGATCCTGATTCATGCCTTCATTCTTTTTTCCCTGCAGGTGGCGATTTGGAATGAATCCCAGGCTGTTTCGCTTTTTACGCTGTCTCCTTTCTGGAAAACACTTGTCCAGGATCTCGATTACACTCTCCTGACTCAAATTGGCGCCAGCTTTTCTATGCCGATCCTGATCTGGATACTGGTCACGATCCGCCCTGAGAACCTTTTTGAGCGTTCGGAGACGAAAGTCGGGCCTTGACCTTGCGCTGTTGTTTCAGCGAATTACGTTAGGATGGTAAGCTCGTTTCGCTCAGGGGTGAGCGATCTTTATGGAAACCAGCCGATTTTTCACGCGAAAGATTACCAAGGTCGCGGAGAATGTCGGACGTGACTGTTCCGACCAACTGGCACTGGAAGAACCGCTGGAAATCCAGATTGCCTCAGGTCCCGCAGCGTCGCGCCAATGGAAAACCATCGCGATCACCATGCGCACTCCCGGTCACGATCGGGAATTGGCCGCTGGCTTTTTAGTCGGCGAGGGGTTGCTTCGGTCGATCGACCAAGTGGAGGCGGTCCACTCTCTTGGCCCGCGCGATGCCGAACGCGGCTGGCAGCACCAGGTACGGGTCACGCTTCACCCTGAGGTGACGCTCGACCTCGGGCGCCTCCAACGAAATTTCTATACCACCTCAAGCTGCGGTGTTTGCGGGAAAACATCGATCGAAGCGTTGGAAATGAATTTTGTCTCTCCCACGTCCGTGTCGTGGCAGGTGGAATCCGAAATGATTTGCACGCTGCCGGCGCGTCTGCGTGAGGCCCAGGAAATTTTCAATCGCACCGGCGGCTTGCACGCGGCGGGCCTATTCACGCGCGAGGGCCATGTCATTTTGGTGCGCGAGGACGTCGGACGCCATAACGCCGTGGACAAAGTCGTCGGCGCACAATTTCTGGCGGGACACGGGCCGTTATCCGCCTGCATTCTCGTCGTGAGCGGACGGGCCAGCTTCGAGCTCATGCAGAAAGCGCTCGCGGCGGGAATTCCCATGCTCGTTGCGGTCGGAGCGCCCTCAAGCCTCGCCGTCGAGGTGGCCGAAAAATTCGGTGCCACGTTGATCGGTTTTACTAAGTCCACGGGTTTCAATATCTATGCCGGTGTTGAACGAGTTCGTTACGAGACAGCTTAGACGGGCCATTCGATTGCGGGAGATTCCATGCCAGGGCTATCGGGGCCGTTTGCATTGGCGCGCTCGTGTGCCAATTTAGAGAGTAGATCGTTATCTGGGATCAAATCTTTTTGGGGAAATGGGAGATGTTATGACCGTTAAACTGACACTCGATGGGCAGGCCGTCGAAACCAAGGCAGACACCTTGCTCATCGATCTCCTTCTTGAACGAGGCTCAAAAGTCCCGTGCGTCTGTTACCATGCGCAACTCGGTCCGATTAAAACCTGCGACACTTGCATGGTCGAGGTGAACGGCCAATTGGTTCGCGCCTGCGCCACGCGGATCGCTGATGGAATGAAGATCGAAACAAAATCGGTCCGGGCTGATATCGCGCAGCGGGAGGCATTCGACGTGATCCTCAGCAATCACCTTCTCTACTGTACGGTTTGCGACAATAACAACGGCAATTGCACCATCCACAACACGACTAAAATGCTCGAAATCGAGCACCAGAAAACTGAGTTCAAACCGAAGCCCTACGAAGTCGACGCCACCAATCCTTTTTACCAATACGACCCCAGCCAGTGCGTGCTCTGCGGCCGTTGCGTGGAGGCTTGCCAGAACGTGGAGGTTAACGAAACCCTCTCGATCGACTGGGAAGACCCGCATCCGCGCGTCTTGTGGGACGGGGGCAAATCGATCGGCGAATCGAGCTGCGTTTCGTGCGGTCATTGCGTGACGGTCTGTCCCTGCAATGCACTGATGGAAAAATCGATGCTGGGACAAGCTGGCTTCATGACAGCTCTGCCCAAGCCGGTCCTCGGCGGGATGATCAACATCGTCAAAGGAGTCGAGCCCGACACCGGCTATGGCGCGATTTTAAAAGTTTCCGAAGCGGAAGCCGACATGCGTGAATCGCGCACGCGAAAGACGAAAACTGTCTGCACCTACTGCGGCGTCGGGTGCAGTTTCGACATCTGGACCAAGGGCCGCCACATTTTAAAAGTCGTGCCTTCCAAAGGCCCGGCGAACGGAATCTCGACTTGTGTGAAGGGGAAGTTCGGCTGGGATTTTGTCAACAGCCCCGACCGCCTGACCAAGCCGCTGATACGCGAGGGCAAAGAATTTCGCGAGGCCACCTGGGAAGAAGCCCTGACCCTGATCGCGCGCCGTTTCACCGAGATCAAAAAAAGCAACGGCCCGGACGCACTGGCGTTTATTTCCTCCTCGAAATGCACCAATGAGGAAAGCTATCTCACGCAAAAGCTGGCGCGCGCAGTGATTGGAACGAACAACGTCGATAACTGTTCCCGCTATTGCCAGGCGCCTGCGACCAAGGGCCTTTTCCGCACGGTTGGCCACGGCGGAGATTCGGGTTCGATCAAGGATATCGAGAACGCGGAACTGGTTGTAATTATCGGCAGCAACACCGCCGAGAGTCATCCGGTGCTGGCGTCCCGGGTGAAGGAAGCGCACAAGCTGCGCGGCCAGAAAATGATCGTCGCCGATCTTCGGAAGCATGAGATGGCCGATCGCGCGGATCTTTATTTCCATCCGAATCCGGGTACCGACCTTGAATGGATCTGTGCGGTGACCCGCTACATCATCGACAATGGACACGCCAATATGGGGTTCATCAACCAATGGGTGAATGGCTTTGAAGATTATAAAAAAAGCCTGGAGCCCTTCACGATGGAGTTCGCCTCCAAGATGTGCGGCGTGCCGGTGGAGACGCTGAAACGGGTCGCGGAGATGATCGTCGAAGCGAAAGCCGTTTGCATTCTCTGGGCGATGGGAGTCACCCAGCATGTCATGGGATCGGATACGTCCACGGCGATTTCCAATCTGCTCCTGGTCACCGGCAACTACATGCGGACCGGGACGGGCGCGTATCCCCTGCGCGGACATAACAACGTCCAGGGCGCGAGCGATCACGGAGCGATGCCGACGAATCTTCCCGGCTATCAACACATCTCCGATGCTGATGTCCGTGCCCGTTTTGAAGCCGCCTGGAAGGTGAAGCTTCCGACCAGTGAGGGCTTGGACAATCACCAGATGATCGACGCCATTCATGATGGCAGGCTGAAGTCGCTTTACCTTGCCGGAGAGGAAATGGGGGAAGTCGATTCAAACTCCAACTATGTCTGCGGCGGCCTTGAAAAACTCGAGTTCTTTGTCATGCAGGACATTTTCTTCACGAAGACGTGCCGGTACGCCGATGTGGTTTTGCCCGCGAGCCCGAGCCTCGAAAAGGAGGGGACATTCACTAGTACCGAGCGGCGCATTCAGCGCCTCTATCAGGTCTTCGAACCATTGGAGGGGAGTCGGCCCGACTGGCGCATTCTCCAGGATATTGCCAACCATCTTGGTGCCGATTGGAATTACCGGCATCCCTCGGATATCTACCAGGAAATCGCGGCAGTCACGCCGATATTCGCGGGCGTCACTTACGAGCGCCTGGAGGGCTATAAATCGCTGCAATGGCCGGTCGCTGCGGACGGAACGGACGAGCCTTTGCTTTACACCAAAAAATTCCACATGCCGGATGGGAGGGCGAAATTGCATCCCGTTGGACCCGGCAAACCGTCGGATCCGACGGACGAGGAATTCGATCTGCATCTCAACAACGGCCGGATGCTCGAGCACTTCCATATCGGCATCCTCACGCAGCGCGTTCCGGGTATTCGCGAAAAGGTCCCGCGGGAATTCGTCGAGGTTTCCCCCGAGCTGGCCAAGGAACGCGGCATCCAGAGCGGCACTTGGGTCCAACTTATTTCTCGCTACGGCAAGGCGCGCCTGCAGGCGCTGGTGACCGATCGCGTGACCGGCAAGGAACTTTACCTGCCGATGCACGCCAGCCAGATCAATGCCTTGACCAGCAGCCACACCGATAGCGAAACGCACACTCCCGCTTACAAGGAAGCGTCCGTGCGGATGGTCGTCTTGAACGAAAAGGTGGGCGAGAGTCCGCTGCCGCGCGTGAATTCGCGTTTCGGCCATCCGACGCCGCGGCCTGGTGTACAGGTCGAGCACAAATGGAAGCGTTCCGATTACCGGATGCCCCACGGCGATCCCGCCAAGGCCGCTTCGAAGGAGGTCTAATTTATGGCCGAACCGATCCCCTTCAAACTTCCGCCGCGCGATCCTCGTCAGGAAATTCTCGATCGTCTCGAAAGTGCTCCAGCGGAACACGCGGAGGCATTGCTCGCAGCATACGATATCCTTCAGGGGCTTTACGACAAAGGCCTGCTGGAGATCGTGAAAGGCGCTATTGGCTCCGGCGAAAAGATCCTGCAACTAATCGTCAACGCCGCCGAGACGCCGGAAGTGATTCGTGGGATACGCAACTTTGTCATCCTGACCCGGCTTTTTGGCGCTCTCGATCCGAAGATGCTCGAGCGCCTGGCGGAGGTCGTCCCCACCGCGCTTGCGACGGCCGGAAAAGAAAAACCGCTTGGGATGTTCCAACTCCTGGGCAAGCTGTCGAACGAGGACACCCGCCGCATGATGACGATAGTGGCCAACGTGGCGGAAGCATTGGGACGAGACCTTGGTTCCGATTCGCCCCGCTGAAGGCTTGTTTCGCACCATGATGGCCAAGCCTCAATTCCAAGACGAACAATCCGACGATGGGAGTTTTCAACGGCAGGAAGATGCTTTTCGCGCCTGGGTATCGAATGACGGTTCGACCCCCTATCCGGTCGTCGCGGACCGTTATCATCTCTATGTCTCGCTGGCTTGTCCCTGGGCGCATCGAACGCTCATCGCGCGGCATGTTCTCGGCCTCGATAAAATCATCGGCGCCACCGTGGTCGATCCCATTCGCGATGAACGCGGCTGGCGTTTTCGTGAAGGCCCGGGACACACCGCAGACTCCATAAACGGGTTTGAATTTTTGAGTGAAGCCTATCGGGCCACCGATCCGAAATTTCACGGACGCATAACTGTTCCCGTTTTGTGGGACAAGCAAACCTGCAAGATTGTGAACAATTCCGAGGATGACATCTGCCGCATGTTCAACGGCGCTTTCGCTTCCTTGGGCCGCGGGAAGGTCAATTTTTTTCCCAAGGAAATCGAAGCCGAACAGGCAAAGCTCTCGGCCTCGATTTACGAACGAGTGAACAATGGCGTTTACGAGGCGGGCTTTGCCACGTCACAGAAAAGTTACGAGTCGGCATGCCGCGCGCTCTTCGTTAAATTGGATGAATTGGACGCTCGACTGGCCCGGCGCCGCTTTTTGTTCGGCCATCAAATCGTCGAAACCGACTGGCGGCTCTTCTGCACACTCGTCCGCTTTGATAGCGTTTATTACGGCCACTTCAAATGCAATCTCCGGCGGATTCTCGATTACCGGAATCTGCAGGGCTACCTGATGGATTTGTACCAGAAGCCCGGCATCTCTGACACGGTCAACTTCGACCACATCAAACGTCACTACTACATCACGCACGACGAAATCAATCCCACAGGCATCGTTCCTTTAGGGCCCGCGCTCGATCTCACCAAGCCGCATGGTCGGGAATCTCTGGGGCTATAGCCAACATCCAATCACAGGTAGTCGCGTCTTACGGGATTTCCTTGCCGCCTGCGAAATGGTTCGCCTATTATACTCGTTCCCCAGTCGATCCGAGTATGAGTGGGGTACAGTTTCAGGACAGGTGGCTGAGTGGTTTAAGGCACTCGACTCGAAATCGAGCGTACCTTCATCGGTACCGTGGGTTCGACTCCCACCCTGTCCGCCAGTTAAGCTGAGTAGTGGCGGAGTTTAGCCGAATTTTGGCGAGTACTGAGGTGGAAGGCTGAAAATCGACTTGTCACCCAGTTTCGCAAACCTGATCCAAACATTGCCGAATGAGGATCAAAACGGCAAAGTGACACCAAAATCGACACCAATCTCACCTTACAAGGTTGATCTGTGAAACTCTCGCTTCTTCAACGCCAGTGGCATGCCGTTATCATCGGGTTGGTATGGCCGTATGCTTACCTATGGATCACGATGTTGACCATCGGCTCGATTGTGGGCAACGGCCTCGGATCGGCGAATGCCGCCGCCCAGTTCGTACCCGTAATCGGGATTCCACTTCTTGTCGCTTATTATGTCGCTGTGGTGTCGGGTCCATTCGACTTACTGGCACTCGTAACAATGCTCATTCCCGCCGCAGGTTTCTGCGTCATGTTGACCTGCATCGGCTGGCAACAGCACAGTACGGAATCCGGCTTACAGCTAAGGATTTATTTGCAGTTTATCCTGCTTCCGTGCGTTTGCTCCTTTATTTTTGCCGCCATTGGAATCGGCCTGAAGCGATTGCATTCTCGTCGTGTGCCGCTGGACGAGGAAGTGATTCGGGTGTTTCGTGGCTATCTCAAGTGGGATTTTGGCATCTTGGGCGCGATTATGGCTCTGGCCGTCGTCGCAAACGCAGTTCAGTTGATTTACGTGGACCCGTTCGGCGTGCATGGGTTATTTCTCAACACGCGCGAGCGATTCGTTCTGAAGGAAAGGCAAATCCTCGAATCACCAACGTCGACGGAACACGAGAAACTTGGTGCACTCTTTTCGACCCAGTGGGACAAGCCGGAGTTGGGTATTATCCGCAACGCCCTGAAAGACCAGTCATCAAAAGTGAGATTCTTCGCCGCAGTGCTTCTGCTGGAGCAGCGAGATGGCAGCGGGCTGATTGAATTGGAGCCGAGCCTGATGCATTCGGCCAAAATTCGCGTCTACGATGATGACAGCTTTAATTTTGGACAAACGATGGAATACGACGCGAGCTTGAACCTGGAACATATCGCCGACACAAACGCCGCGCCTATTCTCACGAGGCTGCAGCTCTCCGACGACGTTGAGGTCCGCAACGAGGCGCACCTCGCGCTCACGCGCATGGGATTGGCCAAATAGGTGATAGAATCTTACGCAGAGGGTAACCGCCGCAATCCGAGAATGCGATTTAAGTCCGTTTAGAGATGAACTCATACTTCCCTGTGCGAAAGCCGACCAACAAGAGGCGACCGATTCACGCCTCGCGACTTTGAACTGACACCAAAATTGACACCAAACGGACTGGCTTGGGCCTATTCGTTTTAACTCCGGCACAAGGTGCCGGCTGCTCCCTAACGGGAGGGTGAAGAGCCGTTTTAGCCTCTGAAGCATGGAGATTAACCCTGCAAGAGCGGTATCGAATCTATCAACGCAGCGGTAAGAATATCCTTCGGTCGGTCAGCGAACACCCCTGAACTACGCTCGAGACGAGGAGGGCCTCCCGCAGCTCTCCTAAAACCCGAAGCATTGCCCGACCGCTCGGGCAGCAACGTCCAATTAGCTATCTCAGCCAAAGTGAGCCCGACAAGCTCTATTTCTTGTGGATTAGGCGTCGTCTATTTGTTAGGTTCATCAACTACTTGCGTTATTTTGCCGTCAACACCCATGCCATCCTGTAATATGTCCCGCAATTGCGTTGGCTCAGCCACGACAAAGCAAAGCACATCCCCCTTCCGTCTCCATAGCCGATTATTTCTGGTCCTGGCGACGCTGTCGATCATTACAACCGCCCTTCCTGCCGAAGATTCCAGGACAGCAGCCGTCGCGGCTCCGGACGGTTCACATCGACCCTTTTATTCTTCCAAGTCGGGCGTGGTTCGTCAGTACACCCAGGAAGATCGCGTTCGGTACCAGCTTTGGAATTACACTTGGAAGCCTGATCCCGATCTTCCCATCACGCGGGTGGAGGTACGGATCGGAGAACAAAAGGTTTATATCTACCAGGGGGACGACGTGGCGGGCATAAGTCCGATTACCACGGGCAAGCCGGGCCATGACACCCCGACAGGCCACTATTCGGTTTTGGTGAAGGATATCGATCATAAATCGAACCTTTATGGCGTCTTCCTCGATGCCAACGGCTATGTCATCGACGGTAATGCGGAGGCCGGCCAGAAACCGCCTGCCGGCGCGGTGTATGATTCCGCGGACATGCCCTATTACCTGCGCATTCGCGATGACGGCGTGGGTCTGCATGCCGGATACCTGCCGGGTTATCCCGCCTCCCATGGATGCATTCGTATGCCCCATGCCTTTGCCGAGCTGCTTTTTTCCAACATTTCGGTAGGCACGCCGGTCGATGTGGTGCCGTAATTACAAGTCGTGCCCAATGGCTTGGAGCTGCTGGAATTGATCCAGGGCATGGCGTAAAAAGACGATGTTCGCCTCGACTTGTTTTTCGAGATCGGCGTGGTGGGGCGTTTCAAATACGATTTCAAAAGGACGTGGACTCGCTTCGGGCGCCGCGCAAAGCATGCCGGGATAACCTATTCGGATCAGTCCATTGCGCGCGGTGAAATTGTCGATCATTGCATCGCAATTACGCGGCAGGATTTTTTCAGCGGCCTGCAGCGCCGGTTCCACCACATGCTGCGTCACCTGTGCGCCCAAGGCAAAGGCGTAGAGCCCAGGCGAGTCGCTATCGGCGTGCAAGGAGATCAAGCCGTCGAAACGCAACGTCCGGATTTGCCGCTCCAAAAGCTCCACCTCGGGTTCGTGCGAACCGAGCCAAAATTCGCGATTCAAGTCCCGGCCGCTCCGCGAGTGACGGGTGCTGTCCTCGAAGCCCGAGGGGTTGCATAGCGGATAAACGTACACTTCGTAACCCCGGGCCCAATCGGGATGGCTTGCCAGCTCGAGCAAAAACCGAGTTGCCGCAAAAACTCCCGCAGCCTCGTCGCCGTGAATCCCGGCAAAAATTCCGACGCGAAAATAATCGCCGCCGCCGCGGGGCCCGACAAGCAGGTGCTGCTCCAAGGAATACTCATCGTTGCCGACCTTCCATGAGCCCAGACGGGCCGTGAGCCATGGGCCTTTAGTCTCTCGCACCGCATGCCACGCTTTTAGGAGATTCCCTCGGGCGTTTGTATCCGCATCGTTCGACATCTATTGTAGTCTCTCCAATTCCAGGATTTTGAGCAAGTCGAGGTCAACGACACCGAGCCGCAACTCTCGGCTGGCCCCCGTTGATCCCAAGGGTGGGATCCGGTCAAGAGACCGTTCAGCACTTAATAGTTCGAAAAGAGCTTTAGGGGTCTCAAAGGATCGATGATTAAATAAGTTTCAGATTTTTGTGACTTTTGATATACTGAACCCGTCCTTATGAAATTTTCCCCGAGTTCAACTGCCGCGGCAGTTTCGATCAGCGGGCAACTGATGCGTCGATTGCCATTCTGGCCGCAGATGGAAAAGAACATTTCAAGGTATGGCGAGGCGTGGAGCAAGTCGCGATTCATCAAACACCCGTACGTCCAATTGGAGAGGGGATTTGTCTTCATTCATGTCCCGAAGTCCGCAGGTACATCTTTGAATCAGGCCTTTGGCCTCAATGCCCCGTTGAACTCGGCCCTCCACAGTAAGGCGAGGGACCTGATGCCCTTGCTAAGACGACTCGACCCCGAGGTCAAATCGATCTCGTTCGTCAGGAATCCCTATGCGCGTTTTGTGTCTCTTTACCAATTCGCCCGCCTCAAAGAATCACTTTATTGTTCGGCTCTTGATCCGAAGAGAGCGCCGTGTGGGAAGCACCCCGATCATGACCTCCTGTCGAATCAAAGCATGGAGCAATGTGCGGAGCTTTTGATTCAAGGCAAGTTAAGCGGTGGCGGATGGAATCCTCAGATTGACTGGTTGACCGACCAGGAAGGTCATAAGGGGAAGCTTATGGTTGACTTTCTCGGGCGTGTCGAGTCCCTGGAAATTGATTTGCTCCGCCTGCAGCAGATGTATGGTATAACTGCCGGTCCTCTTCCCTGGCTCAACAAAAGCTGCAATGGCAGGAAAGGCCCACCTGAGTGGACGGACCGAACCCGGGATTTGGTTCGTTTATATTATAAGCGCGATTTTGAATTGCTTGGTTACGAGGAATAGCGATGAACTTTCCGGTCGAAGCGGTGAGGGGAGAGCCACATTCCAAGGTAGGAGGCTTGCATGCTTAAGTTTTCTGTGATCATTCCCACCTGCCGTCGTGAGGACCTGCTGGCGCGATGCCTTGAAAGTCTCCGTCCCGGTAACCAGACGGCAGAAGCCGCTTCCTATGAAGTTATTGTGACGGACGATGGCGGCGCTCCCGGCGCTCAAGCCATGATGCGGGCGCAATTTTCCTGGGCGCGCTGGGTCCGGGGACCTTCCCGCGGCCCGGCGGCCAATCGCAACAACGGAGCCCGCCATGCCAAGGGAGAATGGATTTGTTTCATCGACGATGATTGCGTCCCCAGCAAGAAGTGGCTTGCTGTTTTCGATGACCTTTCAAAAACCGATTCGCTCGACCTTATCGAAGGTCGCACAGAAATTCCTGATCAAATCGACAGCCCTTTTCATCATGCGGTCCAAAATGAAACCGGCGGAGCCTATTGGAGTTGTAACCTCGCCATTCGCCGTGAATCCTTTCAGGCCTTGGGTGGATTCGATGAGGATTTTTTGGAGGCTGCCTCCGAGGACATGGAATTTGCCTATCGCTTTCGTCTCCATCGCCTTCGCGTCAGGTTTTCCCCGGAAGCGTTGGTTTATCATCCCGTCCGATACGTGGGCTGGGGCGGCATCTGGAAACGCCTTTTCATGATTCGATGGGCTGCCCTGTATCACTACAAGATCAACGAAGGGCTTCACTTGTCGGACTCCTCTATAAAAAACGTTCTCTGCGCCTTCCGGGGTGAGATTTTGAATCTGCTGCGCGCCACTTGGCGGGATTTTTCGAAGTGGAACCGGGCCCATGGAAAAACGCAGTTATTTCAGTTGGTGTTGCGCTGGGTAAGCGCACCCCTGGTCCTACCCTATTACCTCTACTGGGTGCATCGGTATCATCAAGAACTCAACGAAAGAGAGAATCGCACGCCCGGGTCTTGCGCGCAGGAATTCTAGGTCCCCCTTCTAAACAGAGAGCCGCTTCACCTGACCGGAGCAGGCTTTGACCAAAACGGCCGGCTCCAGTTCGATTTCCACGCCAGGCGTCCCGCTACCGATAAGGACCGTCGCATGCGCCATCAAACTCTCGTCGATGAAAACGGGGTGGGTCACGCCGAGCGGCGACACGCCCTGGGGCGGATACGCCAGCATCGAGTCCAGTTCCATCTTATCCGCCACCTCGACGCGACTGCATTCGAGCGCCTCGGCGACGATCGTGAAGTCTACTTTTGCCGTCATGGGAGCTACCACCAATGCATATTTGTCACGGCGACTGGAACGGCAGAACAGGGTCTTCGTGATACGCCCCAATTCATAACCAAGACATCGGGCAAAATCCTGGGGCGAGCGGATCGGATGGGGACAGTCAGCATGAACGCGGACCTGATAATTCGCGCCCGATGTAACCAGCGCTCCCTGAACGCGGGGATGCATTGACGTCAAATTGAGGCGTCTCGATCGCCCTTGGTTAAAAGGCCGTGAATGTCATTGATCAGGACGTTCGGCAGCC
Source organism: uncultured Verrucomicrobiae bacterium (assembly GCA_963812985.1). GTDB lineage: Bacteria > Verrucomicrobiota > Verrucomicrobiia > Methylacidiphilales > UBA1321 > JABDGH01. The sequence continues at coordinate 31,549 of CAWEXI010000002.1, read as the reverse complement.
CCTTTCCAAACGTCTTTAAATACGTTTTCAGGAAGTCTGGATTATATTCGCCGTCTTCATCCTTCATGAAGACGATATCGCCACTGGTCATGTAACGGATCACCAGCATGGGAACGGGACTGCGCAAGGGACGAAAGGCGCGATTCTGCACCCCCGGCTCATCGCACAGGGAGTGGAATTGCCCAATCATCAATTGATCGTGCAAAAAATCGGGTTTCAGTTTCTTCTGCGTCGCGTCGATAATTGAAACGAATTTGTCGCTCGTAACGTCTGGTAGAAGTATGAGGATCGTCTTGTATTGCGCGTCATCGGCCGAGTTCACCTTTAGCTCCCGAAACCAGTCCCGGTACCCCAACACGGTCTCTTCCAGGGTCTTGTGATCGGGCTCGGCGCCACGGAGCGCGGTCAACCAGAAAAGTTCACGTTCAAGCGACGGTCCGGCAAACGGGCACACCGGTCCGGCTCGACCCAGTGCTTTATTGGGCTTGGTCAGGAAGTTTTCAGCCCACCACAGCACCAGCAGAAAGTGGGGCAGGAGCGCCGGATCGACCCCTGCCCACTTTTCCGGATTTGTCAACTCGACGTTCGACAACAGGAACAAGTCTCGACCGTGATAATGCCGATTTTCCATTGGTTTGAGTTCACCCGTTTAAATTCAACCTGGTTATGGTATAAGTGAGGGCACTTGTGTCAACCTAGTTCGAGTACAAATGCTCTCGTAAACGCCCTAACCCCATGCCCGGAGATCAACTTCAAGCACAAGGTATGCTATTGTCATGCTTTCACATTATCGTACCGTTAGGCAAGCGATGACCAGTCCAGACTCAATTGTAGCTGCCTTCGAGGCGGCAGTTTCCCGGTCCCCGGACTCATGCGCCTTGCGCTGGCAGGATGGGGCTTGGTCTTATGCGCAGCTCAACGCGCGTGCCAACCGGCTCGCGCATTATCTGATCAGTGTCGGTGTTAAACTCGAAACTCCCGTTGGCGTATTTGCCTTACGATCACCGGAAACCTTGATTGCCCTGCTAGCCATTCTGAAGGCAGGGGGGGCTTATGTGTCGCTTGATCCCGCTTATCCCGAAGATCGTAACCGGTATTGCATTGAAGATGCCGCGATACAGTTGATCCTGGCCGATCCAAAGGAAATCTCCCGGCTTCCTTCCACCGGTGCAAAGGTTCTGCCTCTGCACGATAATCTTTCCGACAATCAGCCGGAAACAAATCCGGCGTGCAAAACCGTGCCGGGTTCAGCGGCTCACATCATTTACACCTCCGGGTCTACAGGTCGACCTAAAGGGGTCGTCGTGGAGCATCGCGGTGTCTTGCGACTGGCCAAACACATTGACTACCTTGAAATCGGCCCTGATGAAACTGTTCTCCAGTTCACGCCGCTCCATTACGACGTCTCCACCTTCGAGATCTGGGCGAGTTGGCTCAACGGAGCCTGCCTGGCACTGCCGCCTGCGGGCCTGACTTCTCTGCATGATCTCGGCCTGGCGCTGCGTCATTTTAATGTTTCGATATTGCTTCTTTCCTCGAGCCTGCTGCCGCTGATCCTGGAGCAGGAAATCGATTCGCTGGCTGGCGTTCGTCAACTGGTCGTAGGCGGGGATGTTTTATCGCCGGTGTACGCTGAGCGATTCCTGAGGAAGTTTCCGAATTCCCGCCTGATCAATGCCTACGGTCCAACCGAAAATACGGTGATAACGACCTGCCAGCGTATTCAGCTGGAGAATCCGATGCCTTCGCGTCTCCCTATCGGGCGTCCCATCCAGAAATCCGGAATTCTCATTTTGGACGAGGATCTCAAGCCCGTCCCCGCCGGCGAAGTGGGAGAAATTGTCATGACGGGCGAAGGTCTGGCCCGCGGATATCTCAATCAACCTCAATTGACCGAACAGCGATTTGTCCAGGTCATCGATTCGTCCGGCCAGCAGGTTCGGGGTTACCGCTCCGGCGACTTGGGCCGCTTCAATCCTGACGGCACAATCGATTTTCGCGGCCGCATGGACGATCAGGTCAAGGTGAACGGTCTGCGCATTGAGCTTGGCGAAATCAAAAGCATTCTCCAATCGCATCCCCGGGTCGCCGAGGCCGAAGCGCTGCTGGTCGAAGCCGATGGGAAAAAACGTATCGAGACCTTCGCCGTGCCCAAGGCTGGCATGGACGTCAGCGAACGCGAATTGCGGGATTTGCTCGAACAAAAAATCCCCGGCAACTGGCGTCCATCGGTTATTCGGATCGTCCCCGGTCTGCCTCGAGCGCCCAGCGGCAAAATCGACCGTCGCGCTCTGCTGGAAAGCATCCGACCCAAATCCGCAGCTACGCAGCCCGAACGCGAACCGCAGGATCCATTGGAAAAGGCAATCTGGAATATCTGGCGAGACATTCTTCCCGACGTCAACATCGGCATACACGATCGCTATTCCGATCTTGGGGGCGACTCTCTGTCCGCGCTGCAAATGATGGCACGGGTGGAAAAGCTGGTGGGGCACCCCATCGGGTTGCGTCCGCTTTTAGAGGGAGGCGCCATCGTCGATATTGCCGCCGCTGCTCGTACAACTGACCCCGTTTCGCCTCCTCCGCTAATGATTTGTACGCAGGACGGCAACGGCACAGGAAAACCGCCCTTTTTCTTCGCTCACGGAGATTATACTTGTGGAGGACTCTATTGCCAAAAAATGGCCAAATCGCTCGGGCCGGACCAACCACTCTATGCAATTGCTCCACATGGCACATTCGGTGACGATCTGCCCACCAGTGTCGAGCAAGTTGGCGCCGACCTGGTCGGGTTGATTCGTTCCATTCAGCCAAAAGGCCCCTATCATCTCGGTGGTTATTGCAACGGAGCACTCGCCATTTATGAAGTCGCCCAGCAATTGATCCGGTCCGGGGAAAGCGTTTCGACCCTCGTCATGTTGGATCCACCCGATCTTTATTTCTTTCTCCTGCGGCGGAAGGTAACCGGAATGGGCCGGCTTCTCGGGTTGTCCGAACGGCAGGGCCGGAATGCGTACCAGCGGATCGCCGAAGGCCTGGAAATATGGCAGGCCCAAGGTACCTTTCGCCTGCTGGGCGAATTTTTTAACCGGGGAGTCATTTGGATCGGCAAGACCTATAGAAATTTTTTCAAAAAGGAGAAGGCCCCGTCCGCACCCAATCTGAACAACCTTTATTATGATGTCATCGCGGACTACGAACCCCAGCCCTATCTCGGCTCGGATTCTGTCTGGATTATTCTGCGCGAGGGTGAAAGCAGTCATCGGCCCAAGCAGGTCAGCTATTGGAGTGGCTTTATTTCCTCCCCCCGCTTTGAAATCGTCCCCGGCACTCATCTCGAGCTGCAGGGGAGCATGAACGAAATCGCCCAAGTCATCAGCACTGCTTTGAGCTCCACTCTATGATGGAGACGGCGCGTCGAACCGGCTGACCATCCAGGTTCGATGGTGCGCGGTACAGGGTTCGAACCCGCAGGTTCCACTCTGCAACAGCAACCACTTGCGGGTCAAGGCACACAAGGAGGCACACAAATCCCATCCGATCCGATTTTGGCGCGCCTGGTCATGGTATGGCCCAGCCTGTCCGATGAGCGAAAGAAGATCATCGGTTCTCTCTTGGAAACGGTCTAATCGATGCTTGCGTGACCTGTGCGGCTTGATGGTGACGCACGGCGCACGCGATAGGAAGCCTCAGTTTCGAGCGCAGTGACGATGGCCAGTCATCCATGGTCGCGAGGAGCAATTAACCTTTTGTCCGTGCACGCACCTGATACTTTTCGGTTGTAATGAAGCTCCAGTACCTAGGTGACGCGAGAGACGCTTTCAAATGGGACTTGTTGCATTGGATTTGCACCGACGCGTCCTTCTCCACGCTGGTTTTCGTACCGCTACTGACGCTGGACGATGAGGATTCTGGAGAAGGCCTTACACCACATCACCGGTTTAAATGTCAGGACTTCATTCGGCCATTCCTCGATTCGCTTAAAGAAGAACCGCGATGCCTGACGCGGATTTCTGCGCTGGGGAAGCTAAATCATGGGAAGCAGTTTCGAGTCCGGGTATTTGCGCCTGACAAATTGATAGGCTCTGGCAATGGACGTAGCGAGTACTGGTCAGACCTTGACCCGTCCGAACTGGAGAACGCCGTTGTATTCTTCGATCCAGACAATGGATATGAAACCAAAACGCAGCGCGGGCCGAAGTGGATTGAACACGGCGAATTAAAGAGATTTTTAGAGCGGCTACCTGAAACCTCGGTCGTCGTTGTGTATCAACATAGGCCTCGCCGCACCTGGGGTGAGATGTTTGCTGATTTGAGCAATCGACTTGGCTACGTTCACACCGCCGTAGCCGCTCACGAATCCAACTTGGCTTTCATTGGCATGGCCGGAAACGACGCTGCTGGAAAAAGGATTGCCAATTCAATGGAACAGTACGCGAAATTGCATCCCGCCGTTACGTTCACGACACTCCTTTCTGGGGCTAGTCAGGCTGTATGAACAGCGGCTTAAGCTGTTCAGGCTCTGGTGTCATCCGCGTTTCGCTTCCCAACGGCGGATGCGAGGATCTTGTCAGCTCACGCCGCGTTCCGCCGCAAAATACGCTCGACGGACGGCCTCTTGGCGAACCAATTGACCTCTGGACAAGCGCGGCAGGACTGAGACTCTCATTCTATAATCAGCCCATTTACACGATGCCGGCTGGAAAAAGCGATTGGACGCCGCTGACGGACGTCCCGCCCGTGAAGCGCGGGAAAGTCACTCCGGCCGCGAACGGACAAAAAGAAGACCTGCGCATCCCGCTCTCGTTCGACTATGGTCAAGTCAACGATCCTGCCTTGAACAGGGCGCGCCCTCTTTCGATTTCCTTCACAGCGTTGAATGCCACGGACGCGGGAGTGCTATTGCCTGAGTTCACGCATCGCGGCTTCTGGTTACTCCCTTGGGCGGATATTGATGCTTATCGTGCAAAACTAAATCCGACGACGGCCACTTTGGCCTCACCCAAGCCAGCCGAGTGATCAATTTCTAAAAAGAGCCAAGGATTTTACCGCGTATGCCGTCTTTACCTGCAAAGATCGAATGAGGATCGAGAACGAGGACGTGCCGGAAGCCCAACTGGTCAGTGGCGCTCAAACCGGCGACGCCAGGTCGTTCGAGATCCTCTTCGACCGCTATTACGCCATGATCCACGCTTTTGCCTACCGGGTTTGCCTCGTTGAAACTGAGGCGGAGGACATTGCGCAGGAGACTTTTATCCGCGCGGCCCGAGGGATTTCCAACTATCGCGGAGCGGCGTCGTTCAAGAACTGGCTTTACCGCATCGCCCACAATGCGCTGGTCGATTGGGGACGGCAGGCGTCGCGACACCGGGACAAGCAGGATCAATTTGCCGCCGAACTGGATACCCAGGCCCAAGCGCGCACGTCGGATTACGCCGAGGTCCATTCGGCCTTGAAGCAATTATCCCCCGATCTGCGGGAGGCCGTAGCCCTGGTCTATTTCGAAGAAATGAATCACCGTGAGGCGGCGGATGCCATCGGTTGCGCCGAGACGACCGTTTCCTGGCGGATCTTTCGGGCCAAACATGCGCTCAAGAAACTGCTCGGAGCCAAGCAAGGAGATTCTTTATGAACGACGACGATGTGCAAAAACAGCTCCGCGCGTTCAAGGCACCGGAACCCTCCGAATCGGCCGCAGCCGCGGGCGCGGCATCGGGCGCTCATCGCGTTTCAGCAACCGGGTTCGAATCGAGAGCGGCAGCCGGGGATCAAGAACGCGATCTGGAATTGGCGCATGGCGGTCGGGGGGGCCGTCATTATAGCTGTTGTGGCGCTCTTTGCCCCGCGATTTCCTGCCCCACTGGACCTGACCGCTTCGCCGGACTTCAAAGTCCAGCAGCACCGAGCACTAGAGATCGTAGGCCAATGACCGGCAAATTCTCCGAGCAGATGGAGCAACTTTTTCCCAATCAGATCAATGCCGTGGTGGAGAAAAACGGGAAGGTTGATCTCTCGATTGCCCAGTCTCGCGTGGTTGGCTCCGACCAGCCATTGCTGGTGATATTCAAGCAGCGGAGATAATACAATTCGGGTTTTGAGCTACAGCGGGCACCGCGTCTGTTTGATGCTGGGAAAGGCCCGGAAATGCTTTGAAATTTTGGCGACTCCGACTGGAAACGTCATTCTAGAAGGCGAGGACAAGGTTTGGCTGGCCTCGGAACATCCAGAGGTATTCGGCTATTCCGTTCGAGCGCAAACCCTGGAGGCTTCGTTGTGAGCCGGATTCCATCCTGTCTCCCTGTCGGTGCGTGGCTGCTTCTGGCGAACCTGCACGCTTTCGCCCAAGTTTCTGTGCAACTCGCCGGCTTGGAAGGGCGCTCCCAGCCAAACCCGGTCATCCCTGCGCTATTTGGCGGATCACAACAAAAACTCGATTTGAGGGTCGGAGAAACTATAACTCTGGCTCGGCACCTCGTTGCGGGCAGATCTCTTTCAGGTGGCTGGTACTCTTGCGAGACCCATCGCTGCAAACCTTCAGTTGGAGGAAGTCTTTCCCGTTGCCCCGTCATCTGGCTGGACTATGCAGGTCAGCTCGTCAAGTTTCCCGAAGTGAAGGGCCGCACGGCGATTGTCGTTCACCTATCAGGTTTGCTGGAATCGATTCAGCCAAATGGAATCCGTCGACCGACTCCAGTTGTTCTCGGTGATCTTCGGTTTGAGGTATATCCGGCCACCGTAACCAAGGATCTGACGGATTTGCTCCAACCAAAACCAGACGGCTCCGCGCAAATTGTCGTCTTCGGTCCGGGCCAGAAACTTCGCCAGTTTCTGACCGGCCTGCATGTTTCTTTTGAATACAGCGGAATCGGCACGCCGGACCGGTTCGATCCGAATCGCCTTTATTTTGGAGAGTTGGCCACCGACGAGCAATTTCAACAGGCGCAGGATCGAAGCGCGGGTGCGCGCTTGGTCCTTTTCTCGCCCGATGAATCGTTACCGGCGGGCGTCTATACGGACCGCTCCAGTTCAGGCGTCCTCATCCATGTGACGGCACCTCTTCTCGACAACCTCAACGATGACCCCCGCGCCCAACTCGGACTCATCAAAATCATCCGTCTTCTTTCCGCCCCTCCTCCATCCGCCAACTGAGACATCAACTTATGCACCATTAACCTACCTCTGATTTTATTCGGCACTCTCGCCCTGTGGCCGCTGGCGGCGCAAACGCCGGTGGTCACGCCGACTACAAATGCCCCCGTGGCGATGGAGACTCCGACAGTGGCCACGAACGCTCCGCCAGTTCCTGCCGCAACTCAACCGCCCGCCGCTGTGGCCCAACCGCTGGCTACCGCCGTGCTCGATTTCCAGGCCTCGGATGACTCGATGAACAAACAGGGCGCGGAAATCGCGACGTTGCTGGGCGCCGATTTATCCACGAGCGAACACGCCCTGATGGTCGAACGCCAGGAGATTGACAAAGTCCTGAGCGAACAGGAACTCGGAGCCTCGGGTTTGGTCTCGGCGGATACGGCCGCGAAGATCGGCTCGCTGACCGGCGCGCAGGTCCTGGTGACGGGACGTTTGTTTGCCGTCGGCAATCAATACATGGTGGTGGCGAAAATCATCAGCACCGAAACCAGCCGCGTTTACGGAGTAACCGCGACCCTGACTGATCTGGCGAATTTACCTCAAGCCGCCCAAGAGTTGTCGGGCAAAGTCGATGGCGTGCTGGTCTCGCACCGCGATGTTCTCGTCGTGAAGGAGGAAACCGCCGGCCAACGCTTGCAACGTTTGCGCGGGATCCTGGGCCAACGCCCGTTGCCTACCGTGGCCGTCGCGATTACCGAGCGTGATTATACGCAGCCCAGCATCGATCCCGCCGCCCAGACGGAAATCATCATGCAATTGCAGGCGCTCGGATTTCAAATCATCGACCCGGAACAGAGCCATAAAAAAGGGGACATCCTCATTTCGGGCGAGGCTTTCAGCGAACTGGGGGCGCGTCATGGCAACCTGGTCTCCAGTCGTGGCCGTATCGAGCTTAAAGTTATTCGCGCATCCTCACACGAATTGCTATGGACGGATCGTGAGACGCAAGTGGCCGTTGATGTTGGAAATCGAACCGCTGGGAAAGAAGCTCTGGAAAAGGCGGCGGGAAAACTGGTCGAGCGGCTGCTGCCGAAACTCGTAAAGTAACAGCGAACCCCTTTTCCGGCATGAAACGCTTTTTCCGCGTGGGGTTGATCTTGTTATTGATGACAACGTGTGTCCCCGGGCAGACGCCGGTGCCCGCCGCCCCTCTTCCTGCGGCGCCCTCACGTCTTGCGCTGATAAGTACGGCAGATACGGCGGACCTGGCGGCCTTGGTCACGACGGAACTTTCTGGCAACCCGGATATCACCCTGGTGGAACGCGATGACCTCGCCAAGATTGGCGATGAAGCCAAGGTGCAGCAAATGGCGGGCAGCGATGCGACCGCGCTGGGTAAACTGGCGAATGCCGACGGCCTGCTCTTCCTTGACCAGCGCACGGATGGACTCCATGTGCGCCTCACCGCAGTTAGCCTGGGTTACGCGCTCTTCGACGACCCAATACCGTCCACCGTCAGCCCGCAGCAGGAGGCGAAGGCGTTGGCCCACTTGGTGGCCAATGATGTGCCCAAACTCAAGCTCGATCCCGCCAAGGCGGTGCCGATCTCTCTCCTCAATTTGCGGGCCGATATCGGAACGCCGAAGTCGATGAGTTTGGAACGCAATCTGACGCTGTTGCTCGAGAGTCGGCTGGCAGCAGTGCCCGAGTACGTCGTGCTGGAGCGACGCCACGCCTGGTCGCTAAGCTTCGAGCGCTCGCTGGACCCGGCGACAAGGCCGCTCTTGCACGAGGCCTATCTGATCGACGGTGCACTTAGTATTACCCCCGGCGCATCCAACTTCTGCAAGATCGCCCTCCGAATTCGATCCCCGGATGGGAAAGCGGTCGACGCCTCCGCGCAGGGAGATCCCAATGATCTTGCCGGTTTGGTGGATCAGATGATTAGCGGCATCCAAAAGGCGATCGGCCGCACCGTTTCCGTTCCGGTAACGGCGCCCAGTGCCGAAGCCAGCGAGTATCTGCGCGAAGCTCTCTGGGGATCGCGCTCCCAGGCGCCAGAACCCGCGCTGGAGGCAATCGACAGCGCCGAGTTGCTGGGATCCGATCCCGCCGATGTGACGGCGCTGCGAATTCAGATTCTCTGCGCGCTGGCCGACCGGGATATGGAACGCTGGCAGCCTTCCGTCGACACCGAAACTCCTTCCTTCGATGGAAACGCCCTTTCCGCCAAGGTCGATTTGTTGTTGCGAGCCATTCCCGACGCGACCCGCTATCGCGACGAACATCTCAGGTCGAAGCTCCATGACCTGGCCCACGCGAGCGGCTCGGAAGAGTATTTTTTTCGCACTGACCAGACCATCGCGAAGGTCGCTTTCGTCGCCGCGAAGACGCTGCGCCTGCTTGATAATGCCCGGTCGTCACGCGCGGAAGAATTGCGCCGGGCCCTACGGACGATGACGGGCTACGATCCCCTGCATGGGCACGACGGCTGGCTGCCGGTGGCTTTCCTTGCCAACAATGGTGATTGCACTGATGTCTTTACCGACGACTTTGCCGAGTCGATGGATGAGGAAATCGCCTGGTACAAAATGCGATTCGTCGACGGGCAGGTCTATCCGCCGCGCTATGTCCTCGCAAATCCCGAAGCAAATTTTTGCACCCGTTTCCTGCCAGCACCGGAAGCGAGAAAAGAAAGTTTCGCCACTTTCGTTGAGAGCCTCAAGCAGGAGCCGAAAAGCCAGCGCGTTTATCTTGTCCTAAAGACCAACGATTCCGATCCCAAGGTGGCCGACGCCGCTTACCGCGCCTACCTGGATTTACTCTGGCCGATGCGGGACAGTCTTGGCTCATCGGAGGCTTACACGCCGATCTTCGGCGACTCTTGGAAAATCTCCGGGGGGCCTGTTTCTCGCAATGGAGCCGCAGGCCTGCCCTTGCTTCACGCGTTGCTAAACGCATCGCGACCGAATCGGTGGGGGCTCGACATCATCAAGATGCTCTGGAGGCCCGACCAAATGACACCGACTGATGCGGCAATCCTTTGGCCCGAACTCAATGCCTATAAAGCGCGGCGCAATGATCTCGTCATGCAAAAAGAGGGGCGATCGGACAACATGATGCTGTCGGAGGTCGACCAACTGGTCGCCCCCTTTCGCGATTTCTTTCCAGAAATCGCCAACGCTCCTCTGCCGACGGTCTCGGGCTCCGCACCCGCCGCCGCGCCGCTCGTCGTGACGCAGTTCTGGCATCCCTGGCTGATTCCGGAGAGTCCCGCCGACAACAATTTTATCACGAGCTACTGGTCGATATGTCCGGATGGACTGTGGATGGCCGGCTACTTCAACCTGGCGGAGAAGAGTCAGTTGTTCCATATCCATTTGCCTGACATGCAGACCGAGGCGATCGATCCACCCGATAAGAAACCGACGCAGGGTTTTCTTTGGACGCCGAAGGGGATCATCGCCACTGCCCGTGATGGAGAGGTCAGCGGAGGCAACGGCGGCTTCTACAATGAACTGGCCCTCTACGATCCAGTGACCGCGAACTGGTCCAAGCGCCAGTTGCCAGTCACTTTTCTCCCACAGCCCTTTTGGGCGGACGGGGTCGTTTACGTGGCTATAGCTTCGGCTGGCAAATCGTACAGCGACCGGGAAAGCGGCATCGCCAGCTACGACTGGGAAAAGGACAAGCTGACGTTGCTTGCCGATAACCGACGACGGCCCGCGCAGAATCAATTCGACGATACGGCGGACTACCGCGTCATTTCGATTTTTGCCGGCCCGGGCAACAAGCCGGCGGTGACAACGGATTCCGGCACGTTCTTTATCCAAGAATCGTTGGGCACTTGGGCGCCCGTTTTCGACGGTCGGTTTAACGACGAGGTTGTGAGCGAAAGTGACCGGACCCTGGTTCTCAATCAAATGGGCGAAGTAACACTGATCGACGCGAAAGCACCGGCACCGATTCCGTGGATGGCGTCTGACGTCCCGATCTATCGCAAGGCCAAGGGCCTTCCGGGCGTGGCCGGACCGGTCCCGACTCCATGGGCGAGCGAGGCCCTTTGGGATTGCCCGTCCGGCAAACAAAAGCAGATGGGTTCCTGGAATGTCGCCTTTGACGACGATCGGCTCTTTATTCTGACTCAGCCTAACCCGCTGGAAAACCGTATTGAACTCCTCGCCTACGATAAAGCGCATGGCCGGAAGCCGGTCCACATTCCTCTCAGGATGGAATTAACCGAGCCAGAAAAAGCCGTGCTTTCGCAGCATCCCGGCCACATGCCGAATGGTTGGACGCTCGACGAGATTGCCCATCCGAAGAATGGCTTCCAAATAATCGCCACGCCCGAGGGGCTCTGTCTCAAGCTGATGGTCGCGGGATTCTGGTTCATTCCCTACGCCGAAATCGATGCCTATCTGAAATCCATCCCCCCACAGCCCTCATAAACGATTGTTATGCGCCATGCCCCATGTGCCCTGATCTGGCTGGTGATGACGGCAGCGGCCCTTGCCGATTCAGCGCCGGTGCGTCTTGCCCTGATCAGTGACGCGGAGGACAAGGACCTCGGCGCCCTAGTCACCACGGAGCTTTCCGGCAATTCGGACATCAGCTTGGTCGAGCGCGATGACCTGGCCAAAATCGGAGATGAACTCAAATTGCAGCAACTTGCGGGCAGCGATGCCATCGCGCTGGGCAAATTGGCGGGAGCAGACGGGCTGCTTTTTCTGAGCAAGAATGGCTCGGGGCTGCACGCTCGCTTGAGCGCCGTTTCCCTTGGGTACGCTCTTTTTGACGCCACGGTTGAATCCAGTGCCAACGTGGATGAGCTTGCGAAAGTCGTGGCCCACCAGGTGCAGGCCTATGCCCAAAAGCTGAAGCTGACCTCTCAACAAGCCATCCCAATCTCGCTTCTAAACCTACGAGCGGATTACTCAACGAAAGAGACGGAAACGCTGGAGCGAAACCTGACCCTTCTGTTGGAGAGTCATTTGGTGGAAGTGCCCGCATACGTCGTTTTGGAAAGACGCCACGCCTGGTCGCTTGGATTTGAAAAGTCGCTCGACACCACGAAGCAATCTCTTTTGCAGGGTGCTTATGTGGTGGACGGAAACATTGAGCTTCCCCGGTCGGATTCAAATGAAATCGTGGTTCATCTGCGTGTGCGATCCCCCCAACAAAAGGAGACTTCCTTGAGAATCAAGGGAGTGAAGACCGACCTTCCCGCCCTGGTTGCAGCCATTTCATCGGAAATAACCCGGGTCATTGGTTCCCAAAGCGACGGGGTGACGACATGGAAGGCTACCGATGAAGCGAAGGAGTACCTCAAAGAGGGAATTTGGGCCTTCCATCAGGAACTCTATCCGGTCGCGCTGGAGGCGCTGGATAGCGCCGAGTTACTTGGAAATAGAGAAATTAGACTTTACCAGGTCAGGCAAGATGTTTTGGAGGAAATGGCGGGACAGGGTTTTGATTCCCGGGATAGCTCCGGCAGACCCCTGTCGCTGACGGCGGCCGAATTGGGCCAAAGAACAGACGCAGCCATTCGGGGACTTCAGGAGCTTCTGCGGTTGCGGGCGCTGCACGCCGAGACGCCCAATCGAATGGCGGAGATCGCCTCGGCCATCCTGGTGCGACTGGATGATGCGAATGCTCCACGCGCAGAGGAACTGCGCCAAATCGTGCGTTCTTTTCTCGACTATGATCCCTTGCACGGCAAGCGCGGGCCCAAAGTGAACGATGCCTTCGAGGATTATTGGGCGGAATCAGCGGAGGAAGAACTCGCCCACTACCATCTTTGCTTCACTACTCGCGATGACTTTGTCAGCTTCGAGTTTGCGAAGAAGCAGGGCGACGGTTTTTGCGTCCGCTTTCTTAAAACGCCCGAAGAGCAAAAGGCGGTCTTTAACCAAATGCTGCAAGGTTTGAAGGACGACCCGAACGGCAGGTGGAACTACTGGACCATTCTCGCCAATTCGCTTGACCAAGCCCAGGCCGATGCCGCAGCCGACGCCTATCTGGATGAGATGTGGAAAGACCGGGACAAACTGGTGACGGACACCTCCTTTTACAACGAGTGGCTCTGTTTGGTTAGCTTCCCTCGAGAAGTCGCTGGTCCGCGCGGTCAATACCGGATCACGGTCGCTTTCGCTAAAAAGCATATCTCCAAGACGTTGCCGCTTCTTCATTATTATCTTCAGCATCGGATGAAAAAGGCGTGGAACTGGGAAGCCCTCCCTTTCCTCTGGACGCCGGAATGTTTTCCACCTGAAGAAGCGCCGAAGCTTTGGAGTGAATTTCAGGAACTGGAGAAGCGCGATCCTCCTGATTACGTGGGCAAGGACTTGGAAATCGATTTCAAGGCGGCTTTTCCCGCTCTGTTTACGCAGTCGTTCCCGGATGCGCGACCGTTGCAAGTTACCCGGTTCTGGTACCCGCCCGTTTCTCCGGATTCGAACCATCCCCCCATGACGATCCTGTTTCGTGAAGCAGCATCGAGCGATGCCCTTTTCGTCTGGGCATTTGTGGGAAACGAGCAGTACCGCCTCTACAAAATAGACCTTGCCCGTTGGCAGACCGACTCGATTGATCTCCAAGCCGAAGTCAGCTGCATGGCGGCTTCATCCCAATTTCTCTACGCCATCCTACAAGACAAGGACCCCTCTGACGGTGTCAAAAAGTCGTATGTCGCTCGATACGATCTAACGACAAAAGAATGGTCGCCTCGGCGTTCCTTTACCGATTATGGCTGGGCCAACCTTTATTTATTCAATTGTGTCCTCTATGGCATATTATCTTCCGGTGAATTCGGAAGGACACACAACCCTCATGGCCCGTTACGATTGGGATTCTGACAAAATCACCATCCTTTCCAGCAGCCGTCGGCGACCGGCCCAAAATCAGTTTGATGACCGCGCGGCGCTGCAAGTTAAGGGGATGTTTTTAGGTCCGAATAACCGCCTCTGCGTAACCACCAGTCTGGGCACTTATTACCTGCAAGAAACCCCGGGCGATTGGAAGGAAGTATTCGAAGGCACCACCGGTGATGACTTGGTTTCTTCCGGCGACAAAAGCATCGTCTTTAATAGTAAAATGGAAGTGACTTGTTTTGATCCGACCAAGAGTCAACCGCAGTATTGGATGGCTTCCCCGGACTCTTTTGTGCGCAAGATGAAGGGCCAGAAAGTTCCCACTCCTTGGAGTCAGCAATCCCTTTTTGATCCGCCTCCAAGCCATCCTTTTATGGGTCTGATCAACACCGGCGTTCACGATCAAAATCTGTTTGTTCTCGAGCACAATGATTTGAGCAAAGAGAAGCCCTTCGACCTGCTTTGGTACGATGCCGCCAAAGGCAGAACTCCTCAAAGGATTCCTCTCGAGTTTCATTTGAAAGCGGTGGATCGGGATGTCCTGGCGCTCCAAAATGAACCGGGATCGAATCCGCTCGGGGTGGGTGGATTCAGTGTCGATGATATCGAACATCCCGATCACCTTTGGTACCCATGTAGTCTGAAAAGCACACCGCAGGGAATTTACATTGAACTCGAAAGAGCGGGGTTCTGGTTCATCCCTTACAGCGATATCGATGCTTATTTGAAATCCGTTAAGAAATAGCCTCCTCTCACTTTATGCGTACTGCCTTGTGTGCCCTGATCTGGATAAGGCTGATAATGGCAGCCATGGCCGATCCAGCACCGGTGCGCGTCGCGGTAATCAGCGACGCGGAGGACAAGGACCTCGCCGCACTGGTCACGACCGAACTTTCCAGCAACCCGGACATCATTCTAGTCGAACGTGATGACCTCGCGAAGGTCGGAGATGAACTTAAGGTGCAGCAATTGGCTGGCAGCGATGCGGTCGCTCTTGGCAAGTTGGTGGGTGCCGACGGATTACTCTTTTTAAACAAGGGGCCGGAAGGGATGCAAATCCGCTTTACGGCCGTGGGTTTGGGTTACGCCCTGTTCGATGACCAGATTGCTCGCGAAACAGATTTACCACTGGCTAAATCCATCGCGCATCGCGTGGCCGGATATGCACCCAAGCTCAACCTCGATCCGGCAAAAGCGATCCCCATCTCGGTGCTCAATCTACGCGCCGATTATGCGACCGCCGATTCGATCAAAATCGAACGCAACCTCACCTTGTTGCTCGAGAGCAGGCTGGCGGCAGTTCCGCGCTACGTCGTGCTGGAGCGACGGCACGCCGCATTCCTGGGCTGGGAGCGCTCGCTCACCGCCGCTCCCGGACCACTTCTCCGCGGCGCATATGTGATCGATGGCGGCCTCGATTTTGCCTTGCAGGGTTCGACGCCGGATTTTTCGGTGCATCTGCGGATTCGCCGACCGGCCGGGGCGGAGAAGACGGTGGATCTGCGCGGTTCGCCCAACAACATGGCGCTGTTGGTAGAACAGATCACCATGGCGGTCGGCAAGATCACCGGTGCGACGGAACCGGAGGCCATGTGGCAGCCGCAGACCGAAGCCCGCGAGTATCTGAAGGAGGCAATCTGGGGCTGGCAACACCATGCGGACGAGTTGGCTTTGGAGGCCCTGGACAGCGCCGACCTGCTGGGGGAGACGGCCACAGACGCCACAGCCCTGCGGATTCTCCTTCTGAAGCAACGCGCCTGGCAGGGCATCGAGCAGGGGAATAACACGGCAGATCCGTTGCCGGACGGCTCGCCAAGCCTCGAGCAACGGACCGATGACGCCTTGGAAACGCTCCGTCTGGTGACGCTCTACCGCGACCAGCACATGTACTCCCGTCTTCAATTCCTGAAATCGTCGCCCTACATGGAATTTGACGTTCGCGACGGGAACATAGAGGAGGACGCCTCGTTTCTCGTCACGAAATTACTCGTTTACCTCGATGAGACAAAATCGCCCCAAGCCGAGAAGTTGCGCCAGGCGCTGCGGGCGATCACCGGATACGATCCTCTCCACGGCAAAATAGGTGCGGCGTTCCGCGCTTCGCCGTGGTTGCAGCGCGATGCCTTCGCCGACGAGTGGGCCGCCTCCCTCGACGAGGAATTGGCTTTCTATCGTCTCGAGTGCACGCAGCCGAACCAGTTTATCCCGGCGTGGATCATCAGCGGGCATGGGGAGAACTTTTGCCACCGCTTTCTGCAAGACCCCGGCGCGGAGAGGAAGGCTTTCGACCAATTTGCCGGGGAACTCAAGAGCGCTCCGGCCGGTCGCATGGCCGGAGCGTTGATCGACGCGTGCTCAGCCGATCCCGCCACGGCCGGAGCGGGCTATGACGCCTTTCTCGATGAGCTGTGGCAGCGGCGCGACACGCTCTTCAATGGCAAGGGCATGCGGGACGAATGGGCCTTGGGCCGGCCTGTGCCGGAAGACCTGCGTCGAATGCACGCGGCGCACGGCCTGCCGCTGCTGCACGAATTTCTCCGGCGCGTGGTCGATTACGAGCAGCAGCCCGACGCCATCGACCTGCTGTGGCAGCCGAAGGGTTGGCCCGAGGCGGATGCGCCCGGCGTCTGGGCCGATTATCTCGGATTCAAGCACCGCATCATGGAAAATTGGCTCGCCCACGGGCGCAACGAGGAGGCGCTCACGCCGGTGCTTTACGCGATGGAGGATTCCTTTCAGAAGAGATTTCCGCTCATCTCGCCGGACGCGGAGGCCTCAGCTGAACCTCTGACGGTGCGTCGGTTCTGGGATCCCGGCGTGATGCCGGGAGAGCCTAGCGAACGCTTCACGATCCCCGATTTCCAAATTGATGCCCATGGCACGCCCGTGGTGCTGGGCCGCTACTATGCCAACTCGCCGGTAACGGCAATTTACACGGTCCAACTGCCAGAACTCGATACCCATAAGGTGCCGGTGCCCAACGCAAGCAACGCGCGCAGCATGCGCGTCACCCCCGACGCGTATTTCGTCGAGTATTACCGGCCTGACAATCCCGGACAGGTTCTTGGCCGTTTCGATCGTCGGACCGGGACGTGGGAGGAACACGTTATGAAAACCAATTTCGCCGATACCGGCATGTATGCCTTCGACAGCCGGATTTATTTTTCCATGCAGGACGGCGGCCTGGCGCGCTACGAGTGGGCATCCGATGCGCTCACGCTGCTGACCAGCCCGCGCCGCAATCCGCCGCAAAATCAATTCGAGGACAAGGCTGAAGGAGCGGCCGGCCCAGTCTTCCTGGGTCCCGGTGGGCGGGTCTGCGCGCGGATCGGCGACGGGGTCTACTTCGTTCGCGATCAGCCGGGCGACTGGCAATCGGTGTATGATGCCGACTGGCTTTTGCAGGTGAAAACGGAAGGCCGCCAGACTTATGTGTGGTCGCAGGACGGCGAGGTGGTCCTGCTCGACCCAACTCAGGCCGGGCCACGCTACCTAATGACTCCGGCGCAGCCCCATTACCGTAAGCCGCCACCTCCCGGTCAGAAAAACCTTCCTACGATGGCCCCTTGGGCCAGCCAGGCGCCATGGGACGCACCGGAAGGTTATGGTCTGCGGAACAATGGCTCGCGCCAGAACACCATCGGCCTGCACGGGGGCGATTTTTACCAACTCGTTTCTCCCGAAACCCCGGGAGATTCCTATCGTCTTTTCGTCTACCAGCCGGGGTCGCGCAAGCCGCGGGTGGTTCCGCTCGCATTCAGGATGGAGGACACCAGCCGCTCTCGCCTTGAGGGGATATACAACGCCAAGGATGGACCGGCTGCCGAGTGGACATATGATGAGCTCGAACATCCCGGCCAACCCTTCTTCGGCTTGAAACTCAGTGCCGCCGGGAAAGGGCTTTGTCTCGTTTCCTACGTCGGCGGCTTCTGGTTCATTCCCTACGACGATATCGATGCCTATTGGAAATCGCATCCAAGCTTGGTTCACACCCCATGATGATGCGTATAGCCTTCACCGTTCTCATTTGGATAGGACTCAGGATTGCGGCCATGGCCGATCCAGCGTCGATGCGACTCGCCGTGATCAGCGACACAGGTGACGAGGACCTTGCCGCGCTGGTCACCACCGATCTTTCAGACAACCCAGACATTAGCCTCGTGGAGCGCGACGATCTGGCCAAAGTCGGCAACGAACTCAAACTGCAACAACTTGCCGGCAGCAATGCCGTGGCCTTGGGAAAACTCATCGGCGCGGACGGGTTGCTTTTTATCAAGAAAGACAGCCAACAGACCGTGGTGCGCCTCACGGCCGTGGGTCTGGGCTTCGTCCTCTTCGATGTGACGCTGCCCGCCGGAACGGCGCCGAACGTGGCCGCGAAGGCGCTGAGTGACCGCGTGGCGTTGTTCGGCACGAAGATGAAACTTTCACCCGGGCGGGCCATTCCGCTGTCGGTCATCGATCTTCGTCCGGAATTGACCTCAGTCTCCTCCGACGAGGTGGCGCACCAGTTGACGCTGCTACTGGAAAGCAGGCTCTCGGCAATTCCCGAAGCCGTCGTTCTGGAGCGGCGCCACGCCGATGCGCTGGGCTTCGAGCGCTCGCTCCCGGCCGCGTCGCCAAGCCTGCTTACGGGCGCGTATCTGATCGATGGCTCTTTCCGCTTTTACAATTTGAACGATGCGCTCTCCGTTTCCCTGCGCATCCGCTCGCCGCGCACCGACCGCGAAAGCACGTCGGAAGTGAAGGGCTCCGCAAAGGACCTTTCCGCCCTGGCCAACGCGGTTGCCGACCAAATCACCCGCGCCATCGGCTCAACCAGCTCCGCCGCGCCTTGGCAACAGAAGAACGAGGCGAAGGAATATTTCGAGGAAGCGCTCTGGGACCGCAAATACGAGCAGAATGACGCCGCGCTGGAGGCGCTCGACAGCTCGGTATTGCTGGACGCCGCGCAGCCTCAGGTTCTCGCCGAGCGCATCCGGACGCTTTGCGACCTTGAGCACGGGGTGGCGGACAATCATCCCACGTTTCCCCAACCGGAAGAGCTATTGGGAAAGCGGCTGTTCCTGCTCCGGCGGGCGATACAGGATCTCATCGCGATTCGCGAAGGAGACAAGGCCAACGGGGCGGCGATTCCCCGGCCACATCCTGGCCTGGAGGCTTGCATTTTCTACCGCGCCAGTTGGCTCTTGGGGGAACTGGAGGAGAAGCCCCTGGTCGGGCCAGCCGACGACTTCCGGCAGGAGTTGCGAGCCGTCAGCGGCTACGATCCTCTTCATGGGAATCTCCCGCCATGCTTGTTTGCGCAAGACATGTCCGATTCGGTGGAAGAGGAAACTGCCTTTTACCTGAACATGGCCCGGCGTCCACGGCCATGGATTGTCGATCCCCACCTGGCGTTCAAGCGCACGGGGCAAACTCCTGACGGTCAACGGCAGGCCTATGAGCAGTATCTGGAAAAATTACGCGCCGAGCCCTCGCTGAAGTTGCTTTACCTGACGCAGGTCGTCCTTTACGCCGATCCCGCGACCCGCGACGCAACGTATCCCCAACTCATCGGGCAATTGTGGATCGAGCGCGACCGTTTCTATCCGTTGGGGACTGGCGGTTACCAAAACATCATTGGGGTAGTGGACGGGGACACGCGAAAAAAGTACGTCGGCCTGTCGGTGCCGTTCTATCATTATGCCTTTGGCAAGTCTGAGATCGACATCGATGGCCTGCGAACCGTCTTCCATCCGGAATGGCTTTCGCCCGACCAAGCCGGAGAGATCTGGGCCGACTTGGAGCACCGGATCGCCCTATCCGATCCGATTCGTGACTACGATCACCTCTACCAGTTGAGAGTTATGGAAAAGATTTTCCTGAAAGATTTTCCCACGCTGCCGATTTCCACTCCGCACGACGCGGTGTCCCGCCTGGAGGTCAATCGTCTTTGGTTCTACAAAAAACTGGATGAACCCAACCCGGATCTGGCCAAGGCGCTACGCAGTCCGTTTCCGCCTCCACTTCCGCCGTGGTTGACTTTGCAGAGTCTTATTCCCAATTTCGAGTCCAGCCCGGACGGCGAAAGCGTCTGGGGATTGATCTGGCGCTGCCAGAACATCAATGAACGCTCGGGTATTTTCGAGGTGCACCTGCCCGACATGAAGACGACCTTTCTCGATACCGATTGCGGTCGGCCTTACGGAGCCGCGCGGACCTCCAACGCCTATTACGTCCGCTGCGGAGATTACTCGAATGTCTATATCAAGCGCTACGACCTCAAGACGCATACCTGGAGCCAGCGGCGGATGACCGACGTCGGCGTGTCGGATTTTTATCAGGTCGCCGATCAGTTTTACTTCAACCTCTCGTCCTATGGAGAAGCAGGCGTGGCCCGCTACGACTGGGACGCTGATAAAATCAAAATCCTGGTCAGCGACCGAAGAAAGCCGCCGCTGAATCAACTCGACGGCAAGGATTCCAACGGAACGCTGATCTTTATGGGGCCCGGTGGCAAACTCTGCATGTTCTTCGACGGACTTGCCTACTATGTCCAGGAAGAGCCGGGAAATTGGCCTCGGATGGATTTGGAGGTGGCCCGCTATTTTCAGAATGTGGCGGCGCTCGGACGCTCAACATTACTGACCATCGGTGGCGGCGAAGTCGTCCTGATCGACCCTGACAAGCCCACCCCGATTTACCTGATGGCCCCGGACCAGGCGACCGAATGGCACTCGCAACCCGGCTCGGACAAGCGGGTCAAATCGCTTCCTCCCTGGGCCGCGCAAGCGTTCTGGAAATTCCCGGTGCAAAATGGGCGATCCCTCGGGCCGGCCACGTTCCACGCCGGGCACTTCTACTCGATCAATCCTGCCAATGATGTGAAAACCTATTACGAGCTTTTCGTTTGGGGACCGGAGCACCCGTATCCCTCGATTATCCCTCTGCGTTTTGTCGCATCAGGTCTTGACGAAAAGAGGTTGTTCGCCGCGGGAGCCATCCCCGGCGGCATGAATGCCGTCAAGGACGGGCTCTGCCTCAACAATAACGGCGGCTTTTGGTTCCTGCCCTACGCCGATATTGATGCTTACCTGAAGGCCCATCCGAACCTGGTCCACACGCCATGATGACGCGTACGGCTTTCACCGGCCTGATCTGGATTGGCTCGATCGCCGCCGCCCTAGCCGATCAGGCCCCAGTGCGCGTCGCCGTGATCAGTGATGCAGATAACCAGAATCTCGCCGCCTTGGTGACGACCGAGCTTTCCAGCAGCCCGGACATTAGCCTCGTCGAGCGCGATGATCTGGCCAAGGTGGGCGACGAACTCAAATTACGACAGATGGCAAGGAGCGATGCGGTTACACTGGGGAAATTAGTCGGCGCGGATGGTCTGCTGCTTCTCGACAAGCGGGTTGATGGCACGCATGTCCGCCTGACTGCGGTTAATCTTGGCTACGCCCTGTTTGAGGAAGTCGTTTCCGAGAAGACCGAGACCGTGCGGCAGGCCCAGGCGATTGCAGATGCCACTCGCGCCTATCTACCAAAACTTAAGCTTCAGTCCTCGGCGGCGCTTCCGATTGCCGTGCTGAATTTGCGCGCTGACTATGCGACGCCGGCGACGCTGGAACTCGAACGTAATCTCACGCTACTGCTGGAAAGCGGTCTGGCCTCCGTGCCGGGATTCGTGGTATTGGAGCGGCGGCATGCGTGGTCACTCGGTTTTGAGCGCTCCCTTGAGACGCCGGTCAATCCGCTCCTCGATGGCGCCTGGCTTCTGGACGGCACAATCACGTTGGCCGCTACGGACTCGGGCGAGGTGACGGTCCATTTGCGTCTCCGGCCCCCACATGGCACGGAGAGGACTGGCGATATCCAAGGTTCGGCCCAGGACCTTCCGGCGCTGGTGAAGAAGGTAGTCGGTCAAGTTCAGGAATTCACCGGGAAAGAGATGGCGCACGACGAGTGGCACCCCGAAAAAGAGGCACGGGAATATTTACTCGAAGGCATCTGGGGCTATCAGCACAAGGTCTATGGCGCGGCGCTGGAAGCGCTCGACAGCGCCGAACTCCTCGGCGAAACGGCACCGCAGCTCTTTGCGGTAAGAAGCGAGGTCTGCGGAGCGATCTCCGGGAACGATTTGAATATCGAAAACGGTCGGATCATTCTGCCCAATGGCCCATGGGCGCAGCCCCCGGAGACGCGAGCGGACATGATCATCCGCGCCATTGAGGACGCGGTCCGCTTCAACGGAGCCATCAAGGCGCCCGGTTACATTCCCGATTCAGAGTTTGCGAAGGCGTGGACCTATCCAAATCCTGCGCCGAACGCGGTGAGCTACGCGTCATATATCCTGGTCCTTTTGGACCGCGACGCCCCGGCGCAATCTGACCGCGTGCGTCAGGCGCTGCGCGCGCTCACCAAGTTCGACCCGGACCACGGCGTGATGGGGCCCTATCATATGCTGGGCTACGCCTATACACAGGATCTCTTCGTCGAGGAATGGCCGGCCACGCTCGACGAGGAGCTGGCGGCGTTGCGCGTCCTCTGCTCGAACTCGAAAGACTGGCTGCCCAGCGTCGTGCTCGAGCAAGGCAAAGATTTCTGCCCGCGTTTTCTAAAAACGCCGGAGAAGCAAAAAAAGCAGTTCGACCTGTTCGTGCGATCGCTCAAGGACATGCCCTTCGCACGGGCGCGGAAGCTGCTGATCCAGTCCGCCTCAAGCGATCCCGGCGAGGCTGACGCCGCTTACCGGGCCTACCTCGGTGAGCTTTGGAACCAGCGAGATACCCTTGCGCAAGCTCACGGCTTTCCCGCCGATCTGGCCTGCGCGCGCGACTTGCCCGACGAGGTGAGGCGCCGCAACGCCGCCGCCGGGCTTCCGCTCCTGCATTACGTACTGGACCATAGCGACTCGTTCCTTCCCTGCGACATCGTGCTGACGATCCTCTGGCAGCCCGCAGGCTGGTCGCGCGACGAAGCCGCTTCGATTTGGAAAGAGTACCTCGCCTATAAAGTGCGAGCCGGGAGCAACCTTTCAGTGACAGCCGGTCGCGATTACGAAGAGCCTTTCGCGCGCCAGTTTCCCGATCTCGCCGTGGGGCCATCGAAGCAGCCAGAATTACCGCCTACCCAATCATCCCTCGTGGTCACCCGATTTTGGTATCCGAAAGATACGACCAAGCGACTCATGTTCACCAACGGAGCCTTCGTCCCGGCTATCGATGGCTTGTGGGTGGTGGGAGAGCTGGACGGAATACCGGAGCTCGGAGGTCTCTATCATATCAACCTCGACACCTTTCAAACCGTGGCTGTCACGCGTGCTCAGGCTGCTTATCCCGGAGACATGCTGGTGACGAAGGACGCCGTTTATTTGATTTGTCTCACCAGCGATGCTCCCCAGAAGACAGTGATTGAACGATACGATCTCGCACGCAAGACTTGGGATGAACACGAAATGCCTGTGGCTTCGATATATGAAGTTGCCGGGCAGCTCTATTTGAGCTTGGAAGGCGGCATTGCCCGCTACAATCCCACGACCGGTGGAATAACGACGCTGGCCAGCAGTCGGCGCAGGCCCGCTCAAAATCAATTCGATGATCGAACTTCTTACGGGGTTTTCAACATCTTCGCGGGTCCACTCGGAAAGCCTTGTGCGATGATCGACATGGGAAATATCACCACGGAGAGTTACTATATCAACGCGCAGTCCGGCCCATGGCTCCCGCTCACCCGGTTTGGCTTCCTTTTCCACGCACAGACAGACGGAGTCCGAACGCTTCTTTATGGGCGTGGATCCCGTAGCAAGAATCCTGATATCGCCGTGATGTTCGACCCCGCAAAAGACGAGCCTGAACTATGGTTGGGAAATCCGACTCCCTTGCCCATGGTCGGTTTGCCCGGCTCCCCCCTAGCGCTACGTCCGGAATTGCCGGCTTGGGCTCAAAAGCCAATCTGGCCCGTGGCGGACGAAAATGATACCGATGAATATGGATTCCGCGGCGATGATTTATTCGCCCTCGCGCGCCACGACCAAACGGCCGAGCTTATCTGGTATCGGCGAGGCCAGGCGGAGCCTGTCCGGATTGCTTTGAGCTTCAAAATGGATCAGGCAACCGATACTGCATTGAGAGCGCTCCTCCCCGATGAAATTGCCGGGATCGAGCAGCCGAAAGACATCCATGATCTTTCCATGGAGGTCACATCTCAGGGAATTTGCTTTACGCCAGGCGAGGAGGGTTTCTGGTATTTGCCGTTCGCCGATATCGACGCTTACGCGAAAGATCATCCAGATAGTCAATCGGATTCCGCACCGCCACCTGGGACCGCCATTCATGTGCCCCGAACCAGCACAAGTCTTATGGAAACCGACGGTTTCGACCCAGGAGATGCCAGCAGCTTTCCCTAGGAAAAGCCCGAGCCAGCCGAAACAAATATATGCGTGCCTCATGTTTCTTGATCTGGCTTGCGCTTATGACATGGGCCGTGGCCGATCCGGCCTCGGTGCGCGTCGCCGTGATCAGTGACGCGGAAAACAAAGACCTCGCTGCGCTGGTAACAACCGAACTATCGAGTCACCCGGACATCACTTTGGTTGAGCGCGACGACCTGGCCAAGGTGGGCGACGAACTCAAATTGCAGCAATTGGCCGGAAGCGATGCCGTGTCGCTAGGCAAGCTCATCGGCGCCGACGGCCTCCTCTTGCTCGATAAAAATGGCGTGAATCTCAAGGTGAGATTCACGGCGGTGGGCCTTGGTTTTGTCTTGTTCGACCTTCAAATACCGCCAGGCCTAAGTCCGGACTTGCTCGCCAAGTCGCTGAGCGCCCGCGTTGCTTTGTTCGTTTCAAAATTGAAGCTGTCCCCCGACAAGGCCATTCCCCTCTCGCTACTCAACTTCAGATCGGAACTGGCTTCGAGCAATTCAGAAGAAACTGAACATCAACTAACCCTTCTGCTCGAAAGCCGTCTGGCCGCAGTTCCCGAATACGTTGTGCTGGAGCGCCGCCATGCCGATGCGCTCGGCTTTGAGCATTCGGTCTTGGCGCCGACGCCCCCGGAACTGCTCAACGGCGCGTACCTGATCGACGGTTCGTTTCGTCCCGTGGGGATAAATGCGAGTTGGAAAATCGTCGTGTCCCTGCGGGTGCGTTCGCCAAGAATGGGGCGGGAAACCACGCTCAACGTGGAAGGCTCCGAAAAGGACCTTCCCGCCCTGGTCAAAGCGATGGCCGACAAGATCGGCCAGGAGATCGGCTCAACCGATTTTCCCGTCGCGTGGCAGCCGCAAGATGAAGCGAAGGAATACATGCGGGAAGCCCACTGGGCCTGGCAACACTCCACGGATAAAGATACGCTCGAAGCGCTCAACAATGCCGAACTGCTCGGAGATACCGACCGTGATCTTCACCTACTCCGAATTCATGTGCTTTGCGAAATGGACAAGCCGGAAGCAGAACATCGGTCGGGACTGGGCATCACGCCTCCTCCGCTGGAGGAGCGGGTCGATCTCATTCGTCAAGCGATGCGGGAGTTGTTGGTGTGCCACGCCATGGAGAATCCTCCGAACCTCGGTCCGCCGGGGCAAGCCTCTCCTGGTCATTGGGAGTCGTTGGATGATCGCATCCTTGGCCCTGCGAGCGATCTCCTGCAAGATCTTGAGGCGAGTCCCTTGACCGAACTGACCGATTCATTCCGGCAGGAGCTGAGAACCTTCATCGGTTTCGATCCTCTCCACGGCAAAGTGCCGAGAGTAAACACGGCGATGACGGAGGTAAACGCTGATGATCTGGCCAATTCGGCGGACGAAGAAATAGCTTTCCTGATTAACCGCTTGACGAAGGGCCATGTTCTTGAGTTTGGGGAACCTGCCAACTTTTGTCCGAGATTTTGTAAAACTCCGGCCGACCGCAAAGCGGCCTTCGACAAATTCATGCAAGAATTGCAGGCCGAGCCGAAAGGACGATTACCCTGGCTGGCCATCTCTTGCTACTACGCGGATACTACGACCCTCGATTCGCTCTATCCTCAATTGCTCCAGGAGCTATGGAATAAAAGGGAGGAACTTTTTAAGTGCGTTGCGATCAGGCATTATATGACAGTCGGCGCACGCCTGAATGCCGATGTGCGAAAAAAATATATCGAGCAGTCCCTGCCCCTCTTTCATTATTGGCTGAGCAATCCCGAAGAATTGCCGAGTAACGAGATGACCGACTTCTTGCACCTCGAATGGTATTCTCCCGACGATATCGACGGTATCTGGAACGATCTGCAGAAACAAAAAGCGGCCCTTTTAGCCCAGGGGACAGAAGCTTGGAACCGGAGCGATTTGCGCGGGTTCGAAGCTGCCTTTTTCCAGATATTCCCGTCCCGGCGCCCGCCCGACACCGACGCCACCTTGCCGCGATTGACGGTCAATCGCTTTTGGTCGGGCCGGAATGTGGATGAACCCGATCCCGATGTTGACGTCGTGTATGGATATACGGGCCAGCGGTCAGCGCTCTTTCAGTTAGAGATAAGTCCAGACGGGAGCGGCGTCTGGGGCTTGCTCTGGCGGTTCTATCCCGGCGGCAAGGCCTCGGGGATTGTCGAGATCCACCTGCCGGACATGGCCACAAAATTTATCGACACGAACTGCGGACGTCCCATTCACGCAGTCAGGACTTCCAACGCTTATTACGTCACCTACGCTGACTATGGGGGTGACGTGAGACCCGTTCGTCCGGATGAGTACTATGTGAAACGTTACGACCTCGACTCGCGTACCTGGACTCAGCGCCGGGCGTCCGGGGTCTCAGGAACAGGGGAGATCGAAGAACTCGACGATCAGCTCTATCTGAGTCTCCAGGCAGTTTGGCAGAACGGCTTGGAAAAGTACGATTGGGACACCGATAAACTCACCATCCTGGCCAGCAGCCGGAGAAAACCGGCGCTAAATCAGTTTGATGACCGGGGAGACTACGGCTTCTCGCTTTTCGTCGGCCCCGGCAATAAACCGTGCGTCCTTGGTCCGGGCGGCATCTATTATGTCCAGGAAGAACCAGGGCCGTGGACCCGGGTGCCTTTTGATATTGCCGGCAACGCGATTCGTAATGGGCATCAGACTTTGATTAGAACTATCGGTGGGGAAGCAGTCCTGATCGATCCCGATAAACCGGCGCCAATTCCGTTGGTGGCACCGTCCGAACCCGCTAACTGGCGTCCGGTTCCGGGATCAAATAAGATGAAAAAGCAACTTCCCGCATGGGCCTCACAAGCCGTCTGGAAATACCGACCGGAATGGGGCGATTTCGGTAATGTTGCTTACCATGATGGACATCTATATCATTTGTTTCAACAGCCATTGCACACCAACTATTACGAGCTCCTGGTCTTCAATCCCGGCCAGACCAGCCCCGTGATTATCCCCCTTCGCTTTTTATTCAAGGGATCGGAAGAAACGGCTGATAAAATTCTGAGGTGGATGGGGAACGTATATACCCCATATGCCGAATATGACCTGATTGCCGCCGATCAGGGCATCTGTCTGAAGAACGATTGGGGTTTTTGGTTTGTGCCCTACGCCGATATTGAAGCTTACGAGAAATCCAATCCGAACCAAACGCATACTCCATGAAGACGCAGGTGGCCCGTTACTCCTTGATTTGGACCGGTCTGATCGTTTTGGCCCTGGTCCGTGGCGCGAATGTCAGTTCAGTGACAGCCTCGGATTCCACAATGGGAGCACAAGCCAAGACGCCGCCGCTTCATGAGTGCAAGGCATTCGCACCTCAGGATCTGGGAGTTTGGGATGACGTTTGCGTCATCAAAGACCAGGATTTTCTGGTCGTACGCCGCGGACAAACCCTCTTCTCTCTCTCCATGTCGGCCCCGCCTCAACTGATCAAGCTGACGACCTCCTCCAAATTGAATGAAACGAAAATTGTTTCTGGGATAGTGTCGGACAAATATCTATGGCTCTTTTTTAACTCAAAGGACTCATTTCCATTCGCCCTTGAGGCGCACAGCGGAAGGATCGGTGAATTCGTCGGTGCGGGCCTTGGAAGTGACACTCCTAAACTATCTTGGTGTCGATTGGTGGGGCATGCCGATGGAGCTTTAGTTGAGGTGACGGGGGAAAGGGGTGGCAAGCTTCCTGTGGAATTCTGGATGAGCCTGAAATCGGGTAAAGTTGTTTCGCTTCCGGTAGATTTCCGGCTCGATTATTTTTCCTCGGACGAGACCATAGCTGTCTTTGTTAAGTTCCAGCCCAAACCGGAAAGACCGCCTTTGATGGGGGTTGATGTCAGAAGTGGCGAACTAACGGACATAATTCCTGATCGCCACAAGGAACTTTGCGTGCCATTCGATTGGGAAGATAACCAGATGGTCAAACCACTCTACGCGAGGCACCCAACCACCGGCGATTTCGACTATTTTTCCGGGATAACGGCGGGGGGTGCAGCCTTTCCTCTTAAATACTCACTCGATGGGGGGATCGAGCAATATATGTCCACCGCGAAGATCAACGACAGCTTCGTCGGTTTCCGGATGTGTCAGGCGGGCATGCCCACCGGAAAACCGTGTCCGTTTTACCTGATGTCCCTCAAGGAACCGGCTAAATATCAACTGGTCGAGGGCGATGTAACGGATTTCGCCCTGCTCGGAAATGGAAGATGTGTTTTTGAAACATCAGGGCATGGACGTGACGGCAGGTCCTCGGAGGCTTACTTGCATGCCTATGGTGATAGAAATACAAGGAATGTGATTGAGGGTGTTGACCGACTGCCTGAACTCGACAAGAAGTTCGCAAGCAAGGGTTCCATCGAAGACCTATTGACCGTCCGCCTAATCGACAGTTTCGGAAGCGGCAGGAAGGGGGCGCTTGTTCTTTGTCTTTACGATCAACGTCGCGAGGATTTTGATGAGAGTCCCGGTGCTCGGAAAGAGCGCCTTGATATGATGTCTTGGCGACGGATCCTTATTTTGACGAGTACCGGTGAGCGCTACATGACCGAACTCTATCGTGAGGGTTCTTTGCCAGACGAATTCTGGCTTCACGATTCGGGAATCCTGATCACGGGAAGCTTCTCATGGGAATCCGCCGGTTCCGCGAGGGAACGTAAGACCCATCTCGTCGAAACCAAAGTTCAAGTGCCTTAGTATCTGTAGAAAAAGCAAATTTCTGAAGCCCTAGCCCATGAATAAAACCCGCCCTTGGCTAAATCGGACTTAATTTGGATGGTTAAGGTCAAATCCGTCGAAAAACAGAGCCCCATGTCCTCGTTCGAAAAGATCACATTTCAGCTGACAGATGTCATGCGCAACTCGAACCCTTTGGGTGACCCGCCAGCATGGATTACTCTAATCGCTTATGGTGAGCATCCATACATAGAAGGATCGGAATGGATCTTGATCCACGATCAAGGTGGCATCAAAGGACGCGTGGGATGGCCTGTAAAACGCGATTGTGAATGGCTGCCCATTCAGGTCACACACGGTGACAATAAAATCTGGGTCGAATTTATGGGGCCGCTAGACAAGCGGCTTAGGGAGCTTTTGGCCAGTCATCACTAAACGGTGTGCATGACGACAAACCCTTGAACCACTTCACAAAATGAAAGCACTGCAATCCATCCTCTTGTCCACTTTACTTTTCACATTTTCCGGCCTGACGAATGCCGACGAACCGGCGGCCAAGAACTTCGAGGATTTGGCCGGGCGCGTTCAAATCTTCGTCGTTCAGCGCTTCATTATGAACGTCAACTGCTGGATCAACCTGGGTTTGCCGAATCCGCGCGCTGAAAAAAGTTTTGCCCGGGCGAAGGCGTTGACCAGTAACGCCAGCTCGGATGAACTCGCCACGCTGCTGACGAATCCCGCCCCGATGGTGCGCACGCTGGCCATGGCCAAAGTGTTTGACCAGCAGCATCTCAAACAACCGCCGTTCGGCGCGGAACTGCCGGATGTTCCCTGCCAGGAAGAGGTCGACTTTCGCGCTCTGGCCGGCAGCACAAGCGAGGACCAGCTTCGGCAACTCCTCAAGCATCCCAACCCCAAGGTGCGGACGCTGGCCTTGGCTGCTCTGTTCCAGAAGGACGATCCTCATGTCCTACCTGACATCATGAGCCTCGCGAACGATTCGGCGAAGACCTTCCAGACCCCGAGCCCAGGGCCCCAGCAGGTTTTCCCGAGTGCCCAAACGCCACCACCGCAGGACCAGACGGTTGGCGAAGTGGCCACAGTCATGATTGGCTGCTATCTCGATCCGTGGAATGTTGGTTCCCCATTGACGTCGCTGGAGACATACGCGACCTATTGGGAAAAGCGAAAAGACCGGACCTACTCCCGACGAAAAGTTGGCGAAATTGCGGCCACTCTTTGACCTGCCGTCTTATGAATTCAGAGCCGGAACTTATCCAGAAGGCCTCTTAAATCAATATTTGGACCGGGGGCTAGCCGCAGTTGTGGAAACCGGTCCCGCCCATGCCAAACCTTTCTTACACGAGCTCCAGAAACTACCGTATTTCCAGGAGAACTATTCCTCGCCGATGGAGCAGAATGCCGGGCGTGATCGACATGCGAAGATTGAGGCCGCGCTGGCTCAACTAAATAAATCATAAAAGATGCAGCCTTAGTTGCAGGGTTAGCAGGCAGCATCGACAAATTCGCAAGACGCGCCGGAAGTGCGCCAGGACTTTCGCCTGTCACACTTCCGGCTGGCCCGAGAAATTCGACGCGGCTTGTTCGCGGCTCCAAGGGATCTTGGGGGCCGCTCGCATTATTTCCCCACCCAACAAAACCGAAGAAGACCGGTTGATGGAATTGGAGGAAGTTGCCGAAAAACTCGGCAATATTTTCACCCGTTCCGTAAGACGCTTGATCGCCCGAGGCGATTTACCCCAGCCAGTTAAGGTGCTAAGTTCGCCTCGACTTTACCATCCCGATGTTGTCGCCTACCTCGAAGGACTGAAACAAAAACGCGACACCGCCAGCCCAAGCACCCGCAGGAAGGAGACCCCTATGATTTGCATGATTTACCGCCGCAAGCGGACAATTAACCGAAAGATCGAAATGGCCCGTCTTTACCGAGGTCGTTACCGTCTCGAAGGAGACACCAAGATCACGGAAATTCCCCTGCATACCCCGAGAGTCTTCGCCGGAGTCATGCCGACCATGACGCGGTTTAAAATGGATTTGAAGGCCGCTGGCATTCCGTTTCTCAACGCTGCGGGGCAGCGTGCCGACTTCCATTCCTTGCGGCACACGCTGGCCACGAACCTCGCCCGCGCAGGCACTGCGCCGCGCGTGGCGATGGAAATTATGCGTCATAGCGAAATGCGGCTGACTGCGAAGACCTACACCGATGCCGGACTCTTGCCAGTGGCAGACGCCGTGCTCAAGCTTCCTTACCTCTCAAAATCCCAAGTTCCAGGCACACAAATAGGCACACAAAATTTGTTCCGGGAGGGTCATGACCTGTCCACTACTGGCAAGACTTTGGCAGGTATTCCTCTCCTTGATCTCTCAGGGAATGAGCAGCTTGGACAGGAAGAAGAAAGTCCTGTCCAGACTGGTCAAAACCTCGAAATGGTGCGCGGTACAGGGTTCGAACCTGTGACCTCTACAGTG
>CAWEXI010000001.1:0-717195 GCA_963812985.1 uncultured Verrucomicrobiae bacterium | reverse complement strand
TTTCACTTCCGCGCCGATCCGCACCACGCCGTCCGGGCCGAGATTGCGCAGCGCTTCATCGCCGACGTTCGGGATGTCCCGCGTGATTTCTTCCGGCCCGAGCTTGGTGTCGCGGGCGCTGATCTCGAATTCCTCGATGTGAATGGAAGTATAAATATCTTCCTTCACGATCTTCTCGGAAATCAGGATGGCGTCCTCGAAGTTGTAACCGTTCCACGGCATGAACGCGACGAGCACGTTCCGGCCGAGCGCGAGTTCGCCCTGGTCCGTGCAGGGACCGTCCGCGATGACCTGGCCCTTGTGTACCCTCTGCCCCTTTTTGACCAGCGGCTTCTGGTTCATGCACGTGCCGGCATTCGAGCGCATGTACTTGCGCAGTTCGTAAATGTAGACGCCCTCCTCGGGATCGTGCTTGAGCTTCTTCTTGCCTTCGGGCATTTCGCCGTCGGCCGTGATGGTGATGAAGTTGCCGGTGACCGAGGCCACCTTGCCGTTGCCTTCCGCCACGATGACGGCGCGGGAATCGCGGGCGACCTTGCCCTCCATCCCGGTGCCGACCAGCGGCGCTTCCGTCTTGATCAGCGGCACGCCCTGGCGTTGCATGTTCGAGCCCATGAGCGCGCGATTCGCATCGTCGTGCTCGAGGAACGGAATCAGGCTGGCCGCCACCGAGACGAGCTGCTTGAGCGACACGTCCATGTAGCTGACCCGCTCCGGTTCGACCTCCAGGAAGTCGCCCTTGTAGCGCACCGAGATTTTTGGCTCGGTGAATTTGCCGTGGCTGTCATAAGGCGCACTGGCCTGCGCGACCACGAAGTTCTCTTCCTGGTCCGCGGTGAGATAATCGACCTGGTCGGTGACCTTGCCGTTATTGACCTTGCGATAAGGCGTCTCGATGAAGCCGAATTCGTTGATGCGCGAGAAACACGACATCGACGAGATCAGGCCGATGTTCGGTCCTTCCGGCGTCTCGATCGGGCAGATGCGCCCGTAGTGGGAGGGATGCACGTCGCGGACTTCAAACCCGGCGCGATCGCGCGACAGACCCCCTGGCCCAAGCGCGGAAAGCCGGCGCTTGTGCGTCAGCTCGGCGAGCGGATTGGTCTGGTCCATGAACTGCGAGAGCTGGCTGCGTCCGAAGAAATCGCGGATCACGGCCGAGAGCGCCTTGGGATTGATCAGCTTCTGCGGCGTCATGCCTTCCGTGTTCACGTCGAACAAAGTCATGCGCTCCTTGACCAGCCGTTCCGTGCGGGAAAGTCCCGTCCGGCACTGGTTGGCCAGCAACTCACCCACGGTCCGCACGCGGCGGCTGCCGAGGTGATCGATGTCGTCGGTGCTCCCCTCGCCCCGGCGAAGATTGATCACGTATTGCGTCGCCGCCACGATGTCTTCGTTGGTGATGATGCGTGTCTCGAGCGGCACGTCGATGGTCAGCTTCTGGTTGATCTTGTAACGTCCGACGCGGCCGATGTCGTAGCGCTTCGGGTCGAAGAACAAACGCTTCAGCAGCGCCTTCGCGTTGGTCACGGTGGGCGGATCTCCGGGACGGAGGCGGCGATAAATGTCCTTCAATGCCTCTTCGGTATCATGCGTCGGGTCCTTCTTGAGGCACTTGATGATCGTGTCGTCGTCCTTGATGTCGATGACCTTGACCGTCTTGATCTGGAGATCGAGCAGTTGGCGGATCACCGCCTGGGTCAGCGGCTCAAAGGCGCGCGCAACCACGACATCCGCGTTGGCGGTGTCGCGAATCTCGGCGATGAGCACCTTGGTGCCGATCGCTTCGTCGTCGAGGTCGGCCTTCAGTTTGAGGTCCGAGATCGTGTAGAAAAGCTTGATGATTTCCTCGTCCGTCGAGTAGCCCAGCGCGCGCAGGAACGTCGTCGCCAGGAACTTCCGCCGGCGCTTCCGACGATCCAGATGGACGTAAAGTAAATCGCTCGTGTCGTACATCACTTCAAGCCAGGAACCGCGGTCGGGAATGATGCGATAGCTGTAAAGCACCTTGCCGTTCGCGTGCAGGCTCGATTCAAAGCAGATGCCGGGCGAGCGGTGCAGCTGGCTGACCACGACGCGCTCGGCGCCGTTGATGATGAACGTGCCCTGCGGGGCCATCAGCGGAAGCTCGCCCATGTAAACGCGCTCTTCCTTGACGTTCTTGTCCTCGCGCAGGCGGAACGTGACGTAGAGCGGAGCGGCGTAGGTCTGGCTCTCGCGCTGGCATTCCAGCGGGCTCAGCTTCGGCTCGCCGATCTCGTAATCGCCGAACTCCAGCTTGATCTTTTCGTCGTAGCTTTCGATCGGAAACACTTCCGAGAAAACCGCCTGGAGGCCTTCGTTCTTGCGCTTGGCCTGGGGAACTTCCTTCTGAAGAAAATCTTTGTACGAATTGAGCTGCACCTCGATCAGGTTCGGCGTCTCGATGGCCTCGGCCAACCGTCCGAAATTGATCCGCTGTCCCGTGGACTTGGCCTGCGCGATGGGGTCGTCCGTACCGTGAAATTTGATTTGCTCGCCGTTAGTCGTTGCCATGGGATACTGTGCCTTTCCTTGCTGAACCGAATAAATATGGGCCCGGAACTATCTCGTCATGAGGTGGACGCCCGCCGCCGGACCGCGACGGGCGCACCTTTGAAAACCAACCTGCGCTTACTTGATCTCAGCCTTGGCGCCGGCCGCCTCGAGCTTCTTCTTGATCTCTTCGGCCTCTTCCTTGGTCACGCCTTCGCGTACCGTCTTGGGAGCGCCTTCAACCAGCGCTTTGGCTTCCGCCAAACCGAGGCCGGGCACCGCCGCACGGACTTCCTTGATGACGCCGATCTTGTTTGCGCCGACTTCCTTGAGGACGATGTCAAACGCCGTCTTCGCTTCCGCCGCCGGAGCCGCTGCTCCGCCGCCTGTCGCCGGGGCCGCTGCCGCCGCGACCGGGGCCGCTGCGCTCACGCCGAGCTTGGATTCGAGCAGTTTGACCAGTTCCGAGGTTTCCAGCAGGGTCAGCCCGCTGATGTCATTTACCAATGTGTCTAAGTTTGCCATGATGTTTTTTGTTCTATATTGAGGCCAGCCTAGTGTCGCGCACCCGCGCGGCAATTAACTCCAAAGGGCTTCGGAGCTAGGTGGGCCTGTTCTTGCCCTTCGAACGGCCTGGTGCGAATGCGGCGGCTTGTTAGCATACCACATTTTCACCAAACCGAAAGTTTTCGTAAGAATTTTACGCAGCGATCTTTTCCCCCTTTTCGCTGTATGCCTTGAGAACCTGCGCCACTTGGGACGCCGGCGTGTTGATCAAACGGACTAGGGTCGAAGCCGGCGCCAGGAGCAGGCCGAGGAGCTTCGCCTGGAGCACGTCCTTCGATGGCAGGTCGGCCAGCGCCATGATCTGGTCCACGTTGACCACGGCCCGGTCCAGGATGCCGATCTTCAGCAGAGGCTTCTTGAATTCGCCGGTGAAGTTTTTCAGTACCTTCGCGGCAGCGCTGACGTCCGTATCCCCCAGCACCACGGCTGATTGTCCGTGCAGGAAGCTCTCGAGGTCCGGCAGATTCGAGCCCTGGAGCGCCCGGCGCAGCAGGTTGTTTTTCACCACGCGGTATTCCGCATTGGCGCCGCTCAGCCGGTTGCGCAGCTCGTTGAACTGCGGCACCTGCATGCCGGTATAGTCGGTCAGGAGAACGTAGGGCGCGCGATCCACGCGCGACTTGATCTCGTCGATGATTTGATTCTTTTCGGGTCTCATGTCTTTCTTTCTCTGTCATCCTGAGCTTGTCGAAGGATCAGTTCCCCATTGGGCTGCTGAATTGACGATGGCTGGAAGATAACGTCGTTAAATTGTTTGGTATTTGCTTCTTGGGGTTAAGCGCTCAAAAACGGCGCCATGTCGATGCGGATGCCCGGCGAAAACGTGGACGACAGCGTACACGATTCGATAAACCGGCCCTTCGCCGTTGCGGGACGGCTGCGGATGATCGCTTCGATCACGGCGCGGCCATTGGCCTCGATCTCTTCCGGTTTGAACGAGAACTTGCCGCACGGCACATGCAGGTTCGCCGCCTTGTCCAGTTTGAACTCGACGCGTCCGGCTTTGCATTCCTTCACCGCCTTCGCGGTGTCGTCCGTCACGGTGCCCGTCTTGGGATTCGGCATCAGACCGCGCGGTCCGAGCACGCGGCCCAGCTTGCGGACTTCGCCCATCGCTTCGGTCGTCGCCACGGCCACGTCGAAATCCTGCCAGCCTTCGGTCACCTTCTTGATCAGGTCTTCGAAGCCGACGAACTCCGCTCCGGCAGCCTTGGCGGCTTCGGCTGCGGCGCCCTT
The DNA here is from genome assembly GCA_963812985.1 of uncultured Verrucomicrobiae bacterium. GTDB lineage: Bacteria > Verrucomicrobiota > Verrucomicrobiia > Methylacidiphilales > UBA1321 > JABDGH01. Next base: position 712,878 of record CAWEXI010000001.1, on the reverse strand, counting down.
GGCGAACACCAGCACGCGGACATTCTTGCCCGAGCCAGCCGGAAGCGCCACGGTGCCACGCACCATCTGGTCGCTCTGTTTCGGATCCACGCCCAGCTTAAAGGCGAGATCGATCGTCTGGTCGGCCTTCGTGGCCGGGACCTGCTTGAGCAGCTTCACCGCTTCGGCCCACGAGTAGGTCTTGCTGCGGTCCACCAATTTGGCGGCTGCTTCGTATCTTTTGCTGCGTTTGATTGCCATGTTGTTTCTTTCTGTGGTCTTAGCGAATCCGAGGACTCTCCCACGTTTGGTTTTCTTGTAGCGGCGGTCTATGACCGTCGCCGTCTTCTTCTAAATTCCGTTAAATTCGAGTGTGTTGCCTTAAAGGGTTAATCGATAATCTCAATGCCAGCCTGCCGCGCCGTTCCCGCGATCACGCGGAAAGCCGCTTCGTCGCTCTTCGCGTTCAGGTCCTTGCGTTTGATCTTCACGATGTCCATCACCTGCTTGCGCGTTACCTTGCCGACCTTCGTCCGGTTCGGTTCCTTCGAACCGCTGGCGATGTTCGCCGCCTTCTTCAGCAGCACCGCCGCCGGAGGCGACTTCGTGATGAACGAAAACGTCTTGTCCTTATAAACCGTGATGACGACCGGCAGGATGTTGCCTGCGTCCTTTTGCGTCGCCGCGTTGAATTCCTTGCAGAAGGCCATGATGTTGACGCCCTGCTGACCCAACGCCGGACCGACGGGGGGTGCGGGATTCGCCGACCCGGCGGGAATCTGCAAACGGATGATGCCTGTGACTTCTTTTGCCATATGAGTTTCGAGTTACGGAATTACTAAATTTCGGAATTAACGGAATACGAGAAATGGGTTGATAGGGTCCTGTAGATTTTTAGTTAGTAATTCCGTGAATTTGGTTAATTTGGAAATTTCGTAAATGCAGTTGGTTTTTACGTTTTGTCGACCTGCCAGTATTCAAGTTCCAGCGACGTCGAGCGTCCGAACATGTTCACGGAAACCTTCAACTTGCCGCGTTCCATATCGACGCCTTCGATCAGCCCTTCCTGATTCTGGAACGGACCGTCGCCGACCTTCACCTTGTCTCCGATCGAGAAGGCCACCTTGGGCAGCACCTTTTCCTCGCGCTCTCGCATCTGGCCGAGCATCGTCTCCACTTCGCTCGGGCGAATCGGCTGGGGATTATCGCCGTCGGCAAAGCCGATCACGCCGGTGGTTTCGCGCACGAAATACCAGGTCTTCTCCACCAATTTCTTTTCCTCGTCGCGCAGGTACATGTTGATGTAGACGTAGCCGGGATGCAGCTTCCGCTCCGACTCAATCTTCTTGCCGCGCTTCACCTCGGAGACGCGCTCGGTCGGGATCACCACTTCGCGGATCAGGTCGCCCATTTCCTCGGTCTTCGCCCGTCGCTCCAGGCTCTCCTTCACCTTCTTTTCCTGCCCGGAAAGGACGTGCAAGGCATACCACTGCGGCGGTAATTCCGGAGAAGGAACCGCTTCGGTTTCAGACGTAATTTCAGTGACTTCGGACATAATTGATCAATGCGTGACCGGCGTGGGCGAACTCAGGGCCGCCGAGGTGATCCCCGTGCCGGTAAGAAATCCAACCAAATGCGCCAGGATCCAGTCGCAGCTCGTAACGAACCCGGCCAGCAGCACCACGGAAATAATCACCACGATGGTTGATTCCAGCAACTCCTTGTACTTCTTGAACCCGGTCAGGTTCGGGTCCCAGGGCCAACTGCACTTGTCCAGCTCAACCCGGACCTCGCCGACGAACTTCACGATGGTCGCCCGGTGGCGCAGGAAGTAATAAACACAAACCACCGCGGTGATCGCGTAAATGATATTCCAGAAGTTCATGTCGTGCGGTGATTTAAAGTTGTCCAGGGCAGGAGGGACTCGAACCCCCAACCCTCGGTTTTGGAGACCGGTACTCTACCAATTGAGCTACTGCCCTCTAGCGCTGGACGATAAAATGTATTCGTGTTTATTTGACGCCGAAACCGCCGGGCCCACGGAGGCCCTTTTTAGCCCTCCGAGACCCGACGGTTTAGCGCCGATTCTTTCGGTGATTATGCGATAATTTCTGTCACGCGACCTGCGCCGACCGTCTTGCCGCCCTCGCGGATGGCGAAACGAATCTGCTTTTCCATCGCGATCGGCTGAATCAGCTCGACTTCGATTTCAACGTTGTCGCCGGGCATGACCATCTCGACGCCCTCTTTAAGCTTCACGTTTCCGGTCACGTCCGTCGTGCGGAAAAAGAACTGGGGACGATACCCGTTGAAGAACGGCGTGTGGCGTCCACCTTCCTCTTTCGAGAGAACGTAGATCTGGCCCTTGAACTTCGTGTGCGGCTTGATCGAGCCGGGCTTGGCCAAAACCTGGCCGCGCTCGACGTCTTCCTTCTTGATGCCGCGCAGAAGCACACCGACGTTCTCGCCCGCTTCGGCCGTGTCGAGCAGCTTCTTGAACATTTCGATGTCGGTGACGGTCGTCTTCGTCGTGTCCTTCAGGCCCACGATCTCGACTTCTTCCATCTTCTTCAACACGCCGCGTTCCACGCGACCCGTCGCGACCGTGCCGCGACCTTCAATGTTGAACACGTCTTCCACCGGCATCAGGAACGGCTGATCCTTCGGTCGTTCCGGCAGCGGGATGTACTCATCGACCGCGTTCATGAGATTCATGATTTCCTTCTCGTAAGTCGCGTCGCCTTCGAGCGCCTTCAGGGCCGAGCCCTTCACGATCGGAATCTTGTCGCCGGGGAATTCATACTGCGTCAGCAACTCGCGAACTTCCAGTTCAACCAGCTCCAGCAATTCCTTGTCATCGACCATGTCGACCTTGTTGAGGAAGACAACCAGCGCCGGCACTCCGACCTGGCGGGCAAGCAAAATGTGCTCGCGGGTTTGCGGCATCGGACCGTCCGCCGCGCTCACCACCAGGATCGCGCCGTCCATCTGCGCCGCGCCGGTGATCATGTTCTTGATATAATCGGCGTGACCGGGACAATCGACATGCGCGTAGTGACGCTTCTCCGTCTGGTACTCGATGTGCGTGGTATTGATCGTAATACCGCGCTCTTTTTCCTCAGGCGAGTTGTCGATTTCCGCGTAGCCCTTGGCCGTCGCGAGGCCTTTTTTGGCCAAAGTGTTGGTGATGGCCGCCGTAAGAGTGGTCTTGCCATGATCGACGTGCCCGATCGTGCCAATGTTCACGTGCGGTTTCTCGCGTTTGAATGATTCCTTAGCCATGTGTCGTTACTCCTGAGGGTTCGTATCTTATGTTCGGCCTTCCATCCCCCGGCGTATGCCCGGTTCGGTCAGCCCGTTTGTAGTTTAAAAATCAAAAATCCAAATCTGTCCGTCTCCGCTGCTCTGTCCTTCGTCCATCCACCTTTCGCCTCCCAAGCCAGCCAGGGGCAAGCCCATGACCGGGTTTGAACCGGTGACCTCATCCTTACCAAGGATGTGCTCTACCGACTGAGCTACATGGGCACTTGACGAATCACCGAGCAAGTGGCCGTGAAGCCTACCCGGCCCCTATCCTCTCTACCATCCTAATCCGACTAACTCTGCGATAAAGGCAAAAAGTCCACGCCCGAATTTAAAACTTGCGCCTTAAATTCAGGAGTGGCCTTGAACTTGCTAGAGCTTGCGGCAATCGCGCAACGATGTCAAAAAGTTTTTTTGAGAAATGTTGCCCTCGCTTCCTGCCGTCCTCCTGAGCCTGTCGAAGGATCAGTTAGCGACTCCGTTCGGGTAACCCGGACTACTTCGTTGTCCGGGTCGCCGCAGGCGACAGGAAGCGATCAGCCATCGGACTCCGTGGTAGCCGCCGCTGTCCCTGGCGGCGGTGCGGTTGCGGTGGTAGCCCGCTCCGTGGTAGCCGCCGCTGTCCCTGGCGGCGGTGCGGTTGCGGTGGTAGCCCGCGCTGGCTCAGCGTGGCATCAGTTGCGTCCCATCCGAGGTAGCCGCCGCTGTCCCTAGCGGCGGTGCGGTTGCGGTGGTAGCCCGCTCCGTGGTAGCCGCCGCTGTCCCTAGCGGCGGTGCCTTTCTCCATGGTAGCCGTTCCCCTGGCCATCCCGGAGGGATGCCAGCACCCTAGCCGGTGGTAAGCCTGCCCTGGCAGGCGCCACCACCGGTTCCTGATTCAAAGCCTCGACCCTGAAAGGGTCGCAGAGGTAGCCGTCGACCTACTTACACACTCTAGAACGCCACCAATATCATCTCTAAGCGTCTCGCGATCAAGCTGAACTCACGAGTATTCAGCCTAACTCGTGACTACTCTTTTAGTCGCATTTTTGGGCGCAGTGGTCGCGATTTTGGGCGCAGCTAGGTCGGCTCGGAACCGGATCAGATCTCCTTCTTCCTTCGAGGGCAAAGCTTGCATTCGGTGACTACCAACTTCGGAATGAGAAAGCCTATGTCTACGCTCGTCACGCCAGTATACAAAACTGACTTGTTGGCGAATACTGCCCTAGATGAAATACTTTTTCGTTTTTCTTTTCCTGGCTGTTGCCTGCGTCTTTTCCACTTCGGCAAGAGCGCAAATTTTTACTGGGAATCAACCGATTGACCATGCCATCTATCCAACGCATGACCCCGAAATTATTGTGGCCGGCCGGATTGTCAGGAAGGACACAGTCATAAATCCTCCGGCTGTTAACGCCTACCAAGCCAATATCACCCTTGAATTCAAGGTCTCGAGCGTGATTCTGGGAGATCAAGCCTATCTCGGTAAAACGCTGCCAGTGTCCGTCACCTCATTTGCGTGGCCGGTAGACTTGCTCCCCTGTGGGGGGGAGTCGATTGTGTGTTCCTGTTCAACCCCAACATGCTACACGAAAACGGAAAACCCGAGCGTTACTACATCGACACCGTCGTTCCCACCCGGGCGAAAAACTTTCCTGCAGCCAAGGACGGCGTCGAGGCTAAGAGAATGCTCGAAGATGAAATCCTTGCGCAATTGGACCTCGAAAAAGATCCCCTACGACAGCGGGAACTCCTGTGCCTAGCGACGCCCATTCTGGAAGCGCGACAGTCCTTCCATGTCGAGCCTTTCGTCTCCTCACCCGATATGTGGGTCAAAAGAGCTGCCTTGGCTGCCCTGATATACGCTACCGAAAAAGAGGAATTCCTCCGACCGGCCGCTTCCGACATCCAAAACTTTTTCGCGACCACCAAAGGTACAGATGTTGTGAAAGGACCGTCGTTCCTGGGAATGGGTACCTTCCCCGCCTATCCCTATTTCTTCAAATTCTACTTCTTCCTTGAGAAGCGAACTTGGACTTGGGGAAGCCGGTGGGATGAAGCGGAAGCAACGAAGAATCTCCGGATCGTTAGTGCATTGATGGACACGGGCCTGATCAGCCCAGAGGTAAAGCAGCAAATAATCCCGCCCGAGAAACACTAGGGGAAGAGAAAAAGGGGAAAAAGGGGACAGGCACGGATCCGATACTGGCAGTCCATGGAAGAGAAAAAGGGGACAGGCACCTTTTCATCCAAGGAAGAGAAAAAGGGGACAGGCACCTTTTCATCCAAGCAAAGTTGTGAAAAATTAAGCCCTCCGCGTGCCTGTCCCCTTTATCGCTTCTTCTTCAATTTTGTGCCACGTCTAATCGTAGGATAGCATTTCCCACGAACCAGATTTTAACCTTGAGACCCTCCCGAATTGGCCCTCCATTCGATGCCATGTTGTTGAAGGTCATAGTCGGACTATAATCGGAATAACTAAACTGGTTGCCATTTACGGAAAAGGATTCCTGTTTTAGGTAAACTTTGAAATTTTGGACTATTCCTTCGGTGTAAAAATCTTTTCCGTTTAAATAGTCGCTCCTCAAAGTCACGTATGTGTGCCGAGTGAAATACAAAATTGGCACGGTAAAAAGTAGGAAGAAAAATACCACAGATAATAGTCCCTTATCAGGTAGTTTGCGATGCCTGATCGCATCAAAAAGAATAGCAACTAATGGAAATCCAAGCACAATTCCCATTATCAACCAGACCAAGTCCCAATAGGGGTGTTGAGATATATCGAAAATGGTCACGTACTTCTGGCTCATTGCTGGTTAGGCGCGAATCGTGCGAGTAAAGAATATACGCGTGTGAATGGGGACAGACACAGAGCCAAGAATGGCAGTCCATGGGCGAAATTCAAGGCCGCCGCGTGCCTGTCCCCTTTTCTCACTTCACATAATCGACTTGATCTCATCATCCGCATTAAAAATATCTTCTCGCGCCTTGTGATCGGGGTCACCGTTGGACAGCTCGCTGAGCGCGGCATTGATGTCCTGGGCCGCGGCCTTCAACTGCCCATGATAAACGTGAGGAATCTGCTCAATCATTTTTGCAGCCTTCTTCAGCAAATCGATTTGTTGATCAACCGTGGGTGGCGTGTCGCTCTGATACCCCGCCGCCTCCAGCAAAGTCTTGTGCACGTTCGCCAGCGTGGGCGCATTGGAATCGTCAGCCCAAGCCTGGGAAAAGCTCAAAAAGCCGCCAATGACGCCGAAAAACAGCAGGCCGAAAATGGATACGTTTTTCATGCAGCAACATTATTCCATCTCATCAACAAGGCAATCATTTTGCCTCGGCGCTCCTGGTTTCACGCGAAACCGGGCAGAGTCGGCCTTTGATCCGCCTTTTGTCATCCTGAGGTTGCGCCTTCGGCGCGCGGCAAAGTGTGAAGGCGAGTATCCCGCTATCGCGTGGGCCGGGATGACGGATTGCTTATAGAGGCATTCTCAGAGAGAGATCTTAAATGGCTTATTTGGCCAATATGGCCTAAGACCCTGGGCCCCGGAAGCCATCCAGCCAGCCGGATATGTTCCGGCGGCCGGCTAGACCGCCCTCCCCTTCCGCCAGACGTAAATCCGGCGGCCCGTCCACGTCATCAGGGCGAGCGTGAAGACCCACGGCGCCAGGAAGGCGATGGCCACGCCGATCACCCGCACACTGCCGAAGAGCGCCGCCGCGCCGTCGCCGAAGGTCTGACGCAGGGTCGTCCACAGGCCGCTGTTGTCGGCCACGATCTCGCGCTGGTTGTGGAGCTGCAGGCTGATCTCGGCGGGCGCGGTGTCGTCGGTCACCGTCTGGTCCGGGCGGTCGTCGCGACGGACGCTGAGCGACTCGACCTTGCCGAGCTGCTTCACGCTCTCCACGAAGGCCGGGTACTTCGCCATCGGCAGGCGGAACGTCATCTGCGCGAGCTCGGTGCCGTCGGGCTGGCGCTCGAAGCTGGAGGCCTTCACCTCCACGCCGGCGGCCGCGGCGTTCTTCTTGATCTGCTGCGCCCTGCTGGTCGACGTCGCCGGCGAGCACGGACATCTCGGTCTCCTGCACCGGCGTGTCGTCGTCGGTCAGCGAGAGTGAGACGATGACCGGCGCGTCGTCGCCATTGGCGCCGGGGCCGGAGTCGTCGTTGCGCTGGATGCTGAGCGAGGCGGTGCGGCCCAGGGCGTTGAACGCGGCGATCAGCGCGGAATAGTCCTTGCCGGGGACGCGCACGCTCAGTTGCGCGGTCGATTGTCCCTGCGGCGTTTTGTTCAGCGAGGAACTCAGGATCTCGACGCCCGCGTTGGCCAGCGCCGCCGCCTTGGCCTGGTCGAGCGCGGCATCCACGGCCTTGGCCACGACGGTCAGCGCGACCTGCTTGCGCGTCTCGTCGTCCGAGCGGATGGCGAGATGCACCTGCACCTTGTCCTTTTCCGTCAGCGTCTGGTCGGCGGGCTCGTCGCTGTCGCCGCCGTCCTTGGCCACGCGCTGCGTCTGGCGGGTGAAGTTGGCCACGCGTCCGAGCGACCGGACCTGCGCGAGAAACGGCTCGATCTGGTCCGGCGCGACCATCACGGTGAGTTCCGCCGCCACGTCGCTGCCCGAATTGTGGACTCAGGTTGGCGGCGAGGACCTGCGCCTTGAAATCGTCCGCCGCCTGCCGCGCTTTCTGGAACGTGCCCTCGACATCGGTGGCGAAGAGCGAGAAATCGTCCTGCTCCTTGAGCAGATAAGCCGCGGCCTGGTTGAGGTCCTTCTCGCGCAGGTTGCATCGTCACGGTCGCGTACTGCACCTGGAAATCGTAGAGCTTGAGCTGACCCTGCATCTGCTCGATCTCGCCGCGCACCCGGCCCAGTTCGCGCTCGACCGCGAGCAGGTCGGAGACCTTGCTGTTCTCGTGCTTGAGCAGGTCCTGCAACTGCGCCTCCATCCGGCGCGAGTTGTCGAGCCGCGCCTGCGTGTCGAAGTATTCCTTGGTCACGTCGTCCGTGCTGACCGACTGGTTCTGCACCTCGCCGAGATCGCGCAGCTTGAGCAGGAAGGCGTCGAGATTCTGCGGCAGCACCTTCACCACGACCGTGCCCTGCAGCTTGCCGTTGCCGCCCTTCTGCGAATTGCTGGTATCGACGTAACCGCCCGCGCCTTTGGTCAGCGCGGTGATCTGGTCCATCGCGGTCTGGAAGCTCTTCACCTCGAGATCGAGCTGCGCGTTGCGGATGAGCTTGCGGGTATCGATGGCGGTCGTTTCAGCGGGAGTTGGAGTGGCGTTTGGGGTTTCGCCCTTCTTCTCCTGTTCGGCTGCGACCAGTTTGTCGGCAGTTGCCGGGGCCTTGAGTTCGAGCTGCATCTGGTTCGGCGCGTGCAGTATCTTGGCCTGTTGCTGCTCGTCGAGGCTCGCGAGGTCATTACGCGATTTATCAAGGTACGTACTCCCAGGATCGAATACTGGAGCGGCTGGAGGAGTTGCTGCTGGCGGTGTAGTAGCAGCAACAGTCATGTCGGTTGGCGCGTTTATCGGAGCGGCAAAACCCGAACCCCTCACCGTGCCACCTTGTGGGGTGGTCGTGGTTGCATGCTCGATGTAATCGCCGTCCGATTTGGTGTAGGTGCTTATCGCACTTCCATTGGCGATTAGCGTGCCTCCTGAAAAGGTCGTAGCGCCCGCGTAGGTATTAGCGCCATTCAGCGTCTCTGTGCCCGATCCCACTTTCAAATTCCCGGCGGAACCGGAGAACTGTTGCGTGTAATTTTTATCGACGTATCCGGACAGGGTGAGGCCTTTTTGTGCGGACTCGACGTAGTGGATACCCTGATCCCGAACATCTTTGCTGAGGTCCTCTTTATCGGCTTCTTCGCGATCACCCAAGCCAGGGATAACCAGGTTGGGTGGGAGATAGAAGTCAGCAATAGTGGGAGGTGCGGTTGGACTGGCCCAGCCGGCATTCATCATCCGGGCTAATTTCAGATCATGATAGAGCGCAAAACTAAATCCCAGGACGACCACGAGCAGGCTGCTGACGGCTGTGTAGTGCCCTAGGTGCCACTTGCCAAAGAGCTGGCCCCTCACCCATTTCCAGAAGAAGATCACACTCTCCCACGCCGTCTCGCGGGGCTGTTTCGTCTGAAGCTTGCGGCGCACACCGGAGACCATCCGCTGTTCAAAGGCGGGATCGGGTTGGGCGCTTTGATGCGTTTTTTCGAGTAGATCATGCATGGCTTGGGCCTCCTGGTAAGCCGCTCGTGCGGCGGGATCGTTGTTGAGTCGGGCTTCAAATTGCGCACTCTCTTCAGGCGTAAGTTCACCGTGCAGCGCGGCGGCGATCAGGTCGTCGAGGGGATCGTGGGAGGAAATCGGTTTCATGGGCGGTTCTCCGGCAGCCGCTGGGCAGAGACAGCTCCGTCATCCTGAGCGAGGCGAGCGGGCGATGTTGTTTTATCGAAGAACCGTTTCGAGCCGGAGTCGAAGGACCTAGTTACAACGAGCGCGGCGGTTGAGGCAAAAGATGCGTTTCCGTTCGTGGCAAACGGCTTGACCGGCTTCCCGTGAAGAACCCCAAATCCGTCGCGAATATTACCGGAGAAATCGCCAGGTCCTTCGACTCCGCTCGGGCGCGAAATTTTTGGAAAAAGAACGCTCCCCGCCTCGCTGTGCTCAGGATGACGGACATTGGAAAGGGAACGCTCCGTAAGGTTCATAATCATGACGAACTCCTTTGCAAGCTGGGCATGCGACGCAGGGTGCCGAGCGCGCGCCCCAAAATGCCGCGCAACGCGCCGTTGCTCAGGCCCATCGTCGCCTCGATCGCGCGGTAATCGAGGCCCTCCAGATAGCGAAGCGTCAGCGCGGTGCGATGTTCCTCCGGCAACGACGCCAGTGCGCGGCGAAGATGCGCCTGATGCTCCTCTTTTTCCATGGCCGAACCGGGCGTCGCCACGCTGTGATCCGGCATGGTATCGAAAGCTTCCGGGTCCGCTTGAGGCCGGCGGCGGCGCAGGCGATCGCGCGCGCCGTTGCGTGTGACGGTCAATAGCCAGGCAGGAAATTTCTCCGGGCTCGCGTAACTTGCTTCGCTCGCGGTGCGCCTTGAGAAATGCGTCCTGGACGGTATCCTCCGCTTCGGAAACATCCTGCAAAATGGCGTAAGCGACGACGTAAACCCGACGGCTGTACGTGCGGATGACGGTCTCGAACGCCTCGTCATCGCCGGCCAGCGCCGCCGTGACCATGATGCGCTCGGCCGAATCCATCGCGGTCGTGTCACGTGGCGGGACGTCCGACGCGGCGGGCGAAGAGGTGAGCGCGGGAGTCGTCACAAGGGCCATGTTAGAGAGGTTATGACCACGAAAGGAATCGTCATCTATCAGCCTAGACGCGGGAAGGCCGCAATCCGCGCGAATTTTTTAGTTCTCTTTGGCAGAAATAGTTAGAGGTCCCTCGACAAGCTCGGGATGACAATCTTTAAAAGGAGGGCTTTCGCCCTATACATTCTGCTTCGCACGACCGTTGCATCGAAGGGAATTCTCATGCAAGTTAGGCCGATGATTCCATGGCCTGTTCTTCTGCTCTACATCTACGGCATTCTTCTCATCGTCGGCGGCGCGATGGGTTACGTGAAGGCCAAGAGCGTGCCCTCGCTGGTGGCGGGACTGGTCTGCGGCTTCATCGCCCTGTTGCTGGGCTATCGTTATGCCTGGCACTTCGCGCCTCACGCCGCGTTCATTCTGGCGCTGGTGCTTATCTTGCTGATGGGCCGCCGCTATCTCAACACGCGCAAGGCGATGCCCGCGCTGCTGATCGTCGTCCTCAGCGTGATCGTGGCCATTGTTCAGGTTTACGTCCTGCTTTTTGTCGGGGCCGGCAGCGAACCGTTATAACCGCCATGACATGAACATCCTGCGCCCGGACAACCTCGCTTTCCCGAATCTGCAAACGGCCAATCGCGAGGGCCTGCTTGCGCTCGGTGGCGATCTTTCCGTGCCGCGGCTGCTGCTGGCGTATCGCTCCGGCATCTTTCCTTGGACCGACGAGCCGCTGACCTGGTGGTCGCCCGATCCGCGCGCCATCTTTGAGATCGACACGCTTTCGCCCGCCCAAACGGCTCGAATCAAAGTTGCGTCATCATCCCTTCGATCTGACCATCGATCGCGATTTCACCGCTGTCATCCACGCCTGCGCGGAACCGGCGCCGGGCCGCGAATCGACCTGGATCAGCCCGCGCTTCATCGAGGCCTACCTCGAACTGCATCGCCAGGGCCACGCCCACAGCGTCGAGGTCTGGGAACGCGGTCAGCTGGTCGGCGGCATCTACGGCGTGGCGATTCAGGGCTTTTTCGCCGGCGAATCGATGTTCCATCGCGTGACCGACGCCTCCAAGATCGCCCTGTGCCATCTCATGGACCATCTGCGCGAGCGTAATTTCGAGCTTTTCGACACGCAGGTGCTTTCTCCCCTCACCGCGCGGCTGGGCGCGATCGAGATTCGGCGGCGCGATTATCTGGAACGGCTGGCGGCGGCCTTGGAAAATCCCACGCAGTTTTGACGGAGCGGGTAATGCCTCCACTTAACTTTGTGTCGTTAAATCGGACATAGCTCTCGCTTACCCCGACAGTCTGTGGTAGACATAGTAGTCAGCTTATTTAACCGCATGAGTTCCAAGCCCCTGATCGGAATAGTCGACGACGAGCGCAATATCCAGGCGACGCTTGCCGCCATTCTGGAGCGGCGCGGCTATGCCTCGGCCTCGGCCTTCACCGGCAAGCAGGGCCTGCAAATGATCGCCGAGCAAAAGCCCGACGTCCTGCTGCTCGACCTGGGCCTGCCCGACGGCGAGGGGCTCGATCTGCTGCGGACGATCCGGCTGCAGCATCCCGCGCTGCCGGTCATCGTCGTCACGGCGAACGATTCGCTCAACAACGCCATCGCCTCGATCAAGATCGGCGCGTTCCATTTCATCAGCAAGCCCTACGTGCCGGATGAACTGCTCAGCCTCGTGGCCAAGGCGCTCGAAAGCACGGGCCTGCGCCAGGAGACGGTGCAGTTGCGCGAGGAAACCGAGCGGCTGAAAAAGCGGGTGCAGCGCGCCGAGGCCCAGCTCCAGCCCATCTTCAAGAACGTGAAGATGCGGGAGCTCTTCGAGCTGGTGGAGCAGATCGCGCCGAGCGACGCCAACGTGCTGATCGTCGGCGAAAGCGGCGTGGGCAAGGAAATCTTCGCCAATCGCATTCACGAGCTGAGCGCGCGTTCCGCACGGGCCGCTGATCAAGCTGAATTGCGCCGCCTTCCCGGCCAAACATGATCGAGGGCGAACTCTTCGGTTACAAAAAGGGCGCGTTCACCGGCGCGAGCCAGGATTTCCCCGGCATGCTGAGCGCGGCGGCGGAGGGCACGCTTTTCCTCGACGAAATCGCCGAGATGCCGATCGATTTGCAGACCCGTTTCCTGCGCGTGCTGCAGGAGCGCGAGTTCCGGCCGCTCGGCAGCACGCAGGTCATCAAGGCCGATTTCCGGCTCGTCGCCGCGAGCAACCGCCGTCCCGAGGAAGCGATCCGCAGCGGCCGCCTGCGCGAGGATCTTTTCTACCGGCTCAACACCTTCACGCTGTCGATTCCGCCGCTGCGCGATCGCACCGAGGACATTCCCGAGCTGGCGCAGGTTTTCCTCCAGCGCTTCTGCACGAAGATGAACAAGCCGCTGCTGACGATCCAGTCGGAAGCCTACGACGCGCTGCTGCGCTATCACTGGCCGGGCAACGTGCGGCAATTGCAGAACGTCATCGAGCGCGCCGTCGTGCTGACGCACGGGCAGCATGATCACGCGGCGCAACCTGCCGCACGAAGTCGTCCACGGCACGCCCTCCGAAGCCGTCCGATGGCCCAGAACCACGGTTTTTCCAACTCGGAGCTGTCCGAATCGCCGCCGCAGATTCGCGCGCTGCTGACCGATTCGCAGTCGTTCAACCTCGCGGAGCGGGAAAAAGCCGCGCTGATGGCCGCGCTCGACCAGTGCAACGGCAACAAGAAAAAGGCGGCCGAGCTGCTCGGCATTCATCGCCCCACGCTCTACACCAAGCTGAAAAAGTTCGGGCTTGGGGCTTAGGCGCGAAAGCGCTTTAAAAAAGATTGTCATCCCGAGCTTGTCGAGGGACCTCTAATTATTCCATTCTCCAGTCCCTTGAGCAAAATAGTTGGAGATCCTTCGACAGGCTCAGGATGACAGACGTAATAATATGATCATCGGTTTTATCGGCGCTGGAGTGATGGCGCGCGCACTGGGCAAGGGACTCGTTCAAGGCGGAATTGTCCCGGCTGCGAATCTCGATTTGCTCCGCGCCCACGCCGCAAGACGGCCAGCCGTTTCTCGACTCGCTTCCCGGGTGCGCGCTGGACGTCCGCGCAACGATGACGTCGTGCGCGAGAGCGACCTGACCATCCTCGCCGTCAAACCGCAGGTTCTGCCAGAGGCGATGTCCACGCTGGATGAGATCAGCGCGGGGAAGCTTTTCCTTTCCATCGCCGCCGGCGTGACCATCGAAAAGATTTGCGGCTGGCTTCATCCGACCGCGCGTGTTGTCCGGGCGATGCCGAACACGCCGATGCAAATCGGATTGGGCGCCAGCGTCTATGCCGGCGGACCGAATGTTACCGAAGGACGATCTCGCGCTGGTCCATCGCGTACTTTCATCGGCAGGAAAGGCGTGGCCGGTTGAGGAAAATCAAATCGATTCGGTCACGGCGCTTTCGGGCAGCGGTCCCGCGTACGTCTTTCATTTCATGGACGCGCTGATCCGTGGTGCGGTTGAGCTTGGTCTCCCTGAGAAATTGGCGAAGGACCTGGCGATTCAAACCGTACTCGGCTCGGCGCAACTCGCCGCGCAATCGCCGCTCTCGCCGCTGGATCTGGCGGCGCAGGTGAAAAGTCCGAAGGGCACAACGCTGGCCGGATGCGCCGTGCTGGAAGAAGACGGCGTCCTGAATCAACTCATGGCGCGGTGCCTTGCGGCGGCGAAACAACGCGCGGAAGAACTGGCGCGCGGAGACACATAGGCAGCCCATAGCAACTGTTAATAGTATTCCGGTAATTCGAAAATTTGGTAAATTAATGATGGTCTTCCGCAGAAGTTTGCCAAACCGCTTTCGCAGGGCCAATGTGAGAACTCTATGACACGCCTGCGTTTGTTGCTTGCTCTGGGCGTTGCCTTCATTCTTCTTCTGCTCGGTTTGAGCGCCGGCATGTGGTGGTATTTGTTCGGCGAAAACGAGGTCGACGCGGCCGAGTTGGTGCCCGCTAACACGATCGCTTTCGCCACGATCCCCAATGCGGCGGCCATCGTCGCCGGCTATCAAACCTCGAATGCAAAAACGTTGCTCGATTCGCCCAACATCAAGCCGTTGCAGGATGCGATCACGAATTTGATCGGGCAGAAAAATCTCGACCTGCTTCAAACTTTCCTGCCGAACCTGAGCGGCCAGTCGTTCATCGCGGTCACCCATTTCGATTACAATCACCCGGAGCAGGTCGGTCTGATCGCCGGCATGAAACCCAAGGCGGGCTTGGAGGATTTCGATGCCTTTTTGGCGAAGCTCAAGGCGACGTGGCCGGATGTCATCAAGCAGGGCAAGACGGGCACCGGCAACGTCGAAGGCCTTGACTATGCATGGATCCAGGGACCGGGCGCCCCGGACAAGATCTGCGTGGCGCACTTCAGGGGCTGGATCGTCACCACGTGGGGAGAGGCTTCGTTGCAGGATTGGCTCGAGCGGTTTCGCAAAAAATCGTCCACTTCGAATCTGGCCGAAGACCTCGATTATCGCAAAACCTTGGCGGCGGTGGGCGATGCGCCAATGACGCTCCTCTATATCAACAACCGCGCTCTGGTGGACATCCTACAGAAGCAGGTGGAAAAAAATAATCCCACGTTGGGCGACTATCTCGCCAAGAAACTTCAACTGTTGGGAGGCGCAGCCCTGGCGACACGATTTGAAAACGGCGAGATCGTCGACCGCTTTTCATTTTTGGTTCCTCGACCGGCGCAGCTCGACTGCGGCATGGGCGTGGACCCGTGCCCCTTCGACACGCTAAAATTCACCGGACCCGAAACGCGCTTTTACTGGGCCTCGAGCATCAATTGGCAGCAGTACTACCGGCACCTCAAGGAACAACCGGAAATCACCTCTTACTCGCCCTACTCGACGACTAACCTTACGACGACGACGAAAAACTTCCTCGCGTCCTTGCGCAGTTGGGCGGTGGATGCTGGACTTGATCCGCAACTAAACATCGTCAACGCCCTCGGATCGGAGTTTTCCGTGCAGGCGGAATGGAGTTCGGACACGCTTTATCCCGAGGTGGGCTTGTTTGTGAAACTGGATAAGCCGGACGATTTCAAGCCGACGATCAAGGCGATCATCGAATCCGTACGCAAAACCTATTTGACCTCCGCGGTGATCAATGAGATCAACCTTAACGGCCAGAACTTTGCGGCGCTGAAATTTGTCCAACCGTCGCTGATCAGTCCGACGATCACCGAGGATGGTCCCTACCTTGGCGTGTTCCTGACCGAAAGTCAGGCGGTGCGATCCTTCGAGCGCGATCCGTCGCTCGGTCTGACCCACCGCGCTGATTTCAACCGGCAGGTGGGTGACAAGCGCAACGGCGCAGCCCAGGTTCTCTTTCTCGATTCGCCTTATCTCCTGGATCGCGCCTATAAAACCGCGCTGCCCTATCTTTCCATCGCCGAGATGTTTAACAAAAATCTGGCGGCGATGCTCAAGGGCCGCGACATGCCTGATGACCTTGCCTGGCTCGCGCCCATCGGCACCTGGTCTTGCGTTATCACCCCGGACGAAGATGGCATTCAGGGGCGCTCAGTCTCCGGCATTGGCAACCAGGGAATTTTGCTCTCTTGCGCTTTGGGCGGCACGGCCGGAGTCCTGCAAAGCATGGGGCTGCTGCCCAAGACAATGGGTGCTCCCGGTACGGTCTCCACCGCGGGTACGCCGCCGGTCCCGTCGCCCACATTGAATCCCCTCGGAGCACCCGCCGGCAACCCTCTCTTTCCGCCTCTTCCACCTCCTCCCGTTTTGGCCGACAGCACCACTTCGGGTCCGACGAGCACGGCCCCTACGGCAATTATCTACATCACATCTCAAAACAAATTGTTTTTCGACACGACTCCGGTACCCGACGACCAATTCGGAGACTTCCTGAAAGCAAGGAAAGCAGAGAATCAGGAGCTGAAATTGTTTGTGCATATGGACAGGAACGCCTCACAGGACGAACTTGCCCTCGTGATGGATGCCGGCGCCCACGCCGGCTTTGGCGTCCTTTCCTACACCTACACGTCGGGCGCTGATTCCTCTCCCTCCGCCGCGACGACCAATCTCGCATCCGCATCCGTTCCCGCCAACTCTCCAGCCACCAATGCCGCTCCCTCCGGTTCCAACTCGGTTTCGGCTCCCGCGGTTCCAACTGCCACCACAAATTCCGCGCCCACCAATTTTAATGCAACTCCCCCTAACCCTGCACCGCCCGCGGCGCAGTAATTTTTTCCTTTGTTGGATCGCGTTGCCGACTTGGCTGTTGACTATCCCGGCCCTTCTGGCTCCAGCACGCGCCTCAGCGGACGGCCCCGCGTTGGCGGCCTCGGCCAAGCCGATCTTCGAGGAATGGGTCGTTGTGGTCCTCGACGGCAAGACCTGCGGATTTGGCAGCACGGTCACCACCGAGAAAGACACGCCGACGGGTCCGCAATATCTGACGGCGCACCAGGAGGAATTCGTCGTGAAGCGGCTCGGGACGCGCCTGAAAATTACCGAGACTTCCAAGGTGACGGAGGATGCCGACGGCGGGGTGCTGAGCTTCGACCAGGTCGACGATTCCGGATCGATCATGGAGTCGAGCGGCATGCGCGACGGCGACGACATGGTCGTTTCGAGCCGCGGGCAGACCCAGCGTTTTCATTTGCCCCGGCTCAGCGCACTTGGCCCGGAAGCGGTCCGGCGTCTCACCCTGGCTGTCCCGCTCAAGCCGGGTCAGCCATTTTCCTTCGATACGTTCGACACCGACTATCCACAAGCCGTGGTGGTGGAAAGCGGCAGCGTCTCGTATCAGGAAACGCGTGTCGTTCGCGGCATGAAACGCAGCGCTCTGGAAATTGACCAGTTCAAGTCAGTTATATGCCGGGACTTCTGTCGACCGTTTGGGTGGATGACCAGGGCAACGACGTTGAATCGCTGACCACTCTGCCCGGTCTTGGAGACCTGCACGAATACGTCACCGACCGCGCCGAGTGCATGAAGCAGCCGGAGGGCGCCGAGATTTTTGCCTCGACCCTGATTCATCCCCAACGCGCTCTCCGTTCGCCGCACGGTCTCGGCCAGGCCGTCTACCGGCTTATTCCTCTAGACCCCGCGCAGAAAATCACGTTGTGGAACGGAGGCGAACAGCGTGTGCTTTCGTCCGAACCCGGTTCGTGCGAAGTCGAAGTCACCGCACCGCGCTTTACCGCCGTCGATGCGACCTGGCAATTGCCCCACGCCGATACGCCGGAGTTGCATCAATATTTGCAGGCTTCCGCCTATCTTGAGGTCAATTCTCCGGAAATTCAAACTCTCGCCCGGCAGGCAGTGGGCGAAGAAAAAAATCCGGTGCTGGCGGCGCATCAGATCGAACGCTTTGTCCGCGCCTATATCACGAAAAAAGATCTCAACATCGGATTCGGCTCGGCGGAGGAGACGGCGAAATCGCGCGAGGGCGACTGCACGGAGCACGCCGTGCTTTGTGCCGCGCTGGGTCGCGCGGTGGGGTTGCCGACCCGTTGCGTGGTGGGCTTCGGCTATATTCCGCCAGGTGACGAAGAACCGACCATCTCCAACGCGGTCGGCACCGACACGGGCATATTTGGTTTTCACATGTGGGCCGAGGCGTGGATCGGGCCCGACCAATGGGTACCGATGGACGCCGCGCTCGATGGCTTCGACGTGGGCCACATTGCGATCACCAAGTCAGCGCTCGAAGAGGTCAATCCCATGGTCGATTTGAATACCCCGGTTCTTCAACTGATGGAAAGTTTGAAAATCGAGATCGTGCAAACAGTGGCCAAGCGGGATATGCCGCCTACTATTGTTTCGGCACCCATGGCTGAGACGTCCCAAGTTCCATCCTCCGTCTCCGCAAGTCAGGGTCCGTACAGTGCCAGTCCCCCCTCCCCGCCGCCAACCCCGAGCTTGCCGCCGTTGGATTGACAGCGGGACTATAGAAGGTCGGCCTTCTTGGTCATGTTGGTCTCATTGTCCAGCTGTTTGAGGGTATGGGGCCTGATCGCCTCAATCTCTCCGCCCTCCCGCTTGGTCCGGAGGTTAGGCTGGGCCACTTCCTTTTCTGATTTCCATACATCCACTCCCCAGAGCTTCGTGATTTCCCAAAGCTTGCCCCGGCGGATTTCGTTGCGCTTCTTCGCCCCGAGAAATCTCAAGAAGAAGTTCACGCAAAGAGTTTAGCGCTGCCAAATCGAAAGGAAAGCTTTGTCAAAAACGAGTACCAAGCCCGAAAGGCGATCATTTGCTTTCTGAAAGAAATTATCTAGCATGCCATTATGAAGACCGTCTTGCTCACTCTCGCTTTGATCCTCAGCGTAACGGCAACCGCGCAGGCGCGTCTCGGCGAAACTGCCGACCAGCTCGTCGCTCGCTATGGCGAGCCTCTTTCGGAGATCGACCAAAAAGCGGAAGGAACCAAGGTCGCCTCAGCCCAGGTCATGTTTCAGAAGGGCGGCATCCAAATCGATGTGACCCTCACAAACGGTCTTTCCGTCGAGGAAAGATTTAAAAAGCTCAACGGCGATACTTTTACCATCGGGGAAGTTCGCATCCTGTTGGCGGATAATTCGCAAGGTCATGACTGGGAAGCTCCCTTGATCGCCCATGGAGAAAAATTATGGGAGAGAGACGACAATTCGACGGCCCAGTTGACCCAGGATGGGACGTTTATCATCAAGTCGAGGGAGCTGGCGATGAAAGAAGCGCTGGCGAAAAAACTCGAAAACCAGCCCAGTTTGGAAGGCTTCTAACCAAGCTTCCGGGACGGTCAAAGAAGCAGTAGCGCCGGCTTCTCGATCAGTTCGCGCAGTTCCTTGAGGTAGGCCGCGCCGACCGCGCCGTCGACCACGCGGTGATCGCAGGAGAGCGTGATGCTCTGGCGATGGCCGACGACGATCTCGTCGTTCGCATCGACGACCGGCTTCTTGACGATGTTGCCGACGGCGAGAATCGCGGCCTGCGGCGGATTGATGATCGCGCTGAAGCTGTCGATGCCGAGCATGCCGAGATTGGAAACGGTGAAGGTGCCGCCCTGGAATTCGTCCGGCTTGAGCTTGCCTTCCTTGGCCTTCGCCGCGAGCGCCTTCGCTTCGCCGCTGATCTGGATGAGCGATTTGTTCTGCGCTTCCTTGATGATCGGCGTGATGAGGCCTTCCGCGATCGCGACGGCGAAGGAGAGCTGCACGTCGGCGAACTGGCGGATCGAGTCGCCCTCGAACGAGGCGTTGACCGCCGGGCACGCGGCGCACCGCCTCGGCCGCGGCCTTGAGCACGAAATCGTTCAGGCTGAGCTTGACCGGCGGCTTCAGCTTGCCGAGCGAGTCGTTGAGCTGCGCGCGCAGATCGAGCAGCGGCTTGGCGTCGACTTCGATCTCGAGATAGAAATGGGGAATCGTGGTCTTGCTTTCGAGCAGGCGCTTGGCGATGACCGAGCGCATGGTGGTGAGCTTGGTGCTGCCGTCCTTCGCGATCGGGCCGCGGGCATAAATCGAGGAACCGCCGCCGCCGGGCGCATGGCCGTTGGCGGGCGCGTTGAGCACGTCCTTCTTCACGATGCGGCCGCCGGGGCCGGTGCCGAGCAAAGTGGCAAGCGAGACGCCCTTTTCCGCCGCGATCTTTTTTGCCAGCGGCGAGGCCTTGATCCGTCCTCCGTCGCGAAGCGGCAGTCGCATGAACAGGCGTGGCCGGATGCGGAAGCTTTTGCTTCTTCCTTGGCAGCAGGAGCAGGCGCGGCCGACTCTTTCGGTGCAGCCGTTGCGGCGGGCGCGGACGGCGCCGATTCGTCGATCTTCTCGTCCTTGGTGCCGATGATGCCGATGCGCGATTGGACCGGGACCTTGGTGCCTTCCTGAATCAAAATCTTGCGCAGGATGCCCGAGTCGAACGCCTCGAGGTCCATGGTCGCCTTGTCGGTTTCGACCTCGGCGAGGACGTCGCCCGACTTGACCGCGTCGCCTTCCTTCTTGAGCCATTTGACGAGGGTGCCCTCGGTCATCGAGGGGCTGAGCAGGGGCATGAGAATGTCTTTGGCCATAAGGGTATCAGGTAAGCGATTCGCCGGGTTTCAGTTTGATAAGTTGCGTGGGGAGCTTGTACTGCGCCAGTTCTTTTTCGAGCGCTTCGGGCGTGCCGGGCGGCATGCCGTTCCATGTGCCCCAATGGCCGCCGATGGCGAATTGCGGCTTGAGCAAGTTCAGCGCGTAGGCGGCCTGCTCCGCGCCCATGGTGTAGAAATCGCCGATGGGCAGGATGACGAGGTTCGGCTTGTAGAGATCGTGGACGATCTTCATGTCCATCGTCACGGCAGTGTCGCCGGTGTTGTAGATGGTGAAGCCGTTGGCGAAGCGAAGCACGTAGCCGATGGGAAAGCCAAGCGCGCGTTGCGTTCCGTTTTCCGTCGACGGAACTGGTGTGCACGGCGGGAACCATGGTGATGCGGACATCGTGAACGTGACCGTGCCGCCGGTGTTCATGCCGACGACCTGCTCTTCCTTGACGCCGTGCCCTTTCAGCCATTCGCCGATCTCGAACTGCGTGACGACCTTCAGGGCCGGATCATCCTTGAGCAGCGGCAGCGACGTCCTCAAAATGATCGGAGTGGGGATGCGTGACCAGCAGGCTGTGATAAGCGCCGGGCGCAGTGACCTCCGCGCCGAGTTTCTTCGGGAAAGCTGGGTTGTTGACGATGAACGGATCGATGAGAAACTTCTGTCCGGCCGGCCCGACGATATCAAAAGTGGCGTGGCCCAGCCAGCGAACGCGCATGCCGTCCGGCAGATGCTTCTTGCTCATCGCCATTAGGCCAGGCACTTCCTTGATCGCCGCGATGACCCGCTCTTCGTTGGGCAGCACGGCCTGCTCGAGTCCGTAGTTGTAGGGCTGCGGAACATCGAGCGAAGTGAGGCGATGGACCGGCGCGTCGAGATCGTCGAAGAGTTCGCGCTGGACCTGGTAGGCGACCTGCGCGCCCCAACCGGCGAACGGCTTGTTTTCCTCGACGATGAGGACGCGGTTGGTCTTGGCCACCGACGCGGCGATGGTGGCGAAATCGAGCGGCTTGATCGTGCGCAGGTCGATGACTTCGACCGAAATGCCCTCGGCTTCCAGCTTCTTGGCGGCGTCGAGCGCGCGATGGGTCGAGCCGCTGTTGGCTGACGATGGTGAGATCGCTGCCCTCGCGGCGGACCCTGGCCTTGCCGATATCGATCAGGATACTCGCCTTCGGGGACCTCGTCCTTGTAGCCGTAAAGTTTTTCGTTCTCGAGGAAGCAGACCGGGTTGTTGCTGCGGATGGCGCTCTTGAGCAGGCCCTTGGCGTCGTCGGGAAAGGCGGGCGTGATGACGGTCAGCGCCGGGACGTTGGCGTACCAGTTTTCCGGCGTGTGGGAATGGGTCGCGCCGACCTGCAGGCCGCCGCCGGAGGAACCGCGAAAAACGATCGGAACGGAGAACTGGCCGCCCGACATGTAGCGGATCTGCGCGGCGTTGTTGACGATCTGGTCGTAGGCGACGAGCGAAAAACTCCAGGTCATGAACTCGACCACGGGCCGCAGGCCGTACATGGCCGCGCCGATGGCCAGGCCGGAGAAACCGGTTTCGCTGATCGGCGTGTCGATGATCCGCTTCGGGCCGAACTTCTTCAGCAGGCCCTGGCTGACCTTGTAGGCGCCGTCGTATTCGGCGACTTCCTCGCCCATGAGCATGACGCGGTCGTCGCGCTCCATTTCTTCGGAGAGGGCTTGATTGAGGGCTTCGCGGTAGGTCAGGGTAGGCATATCGATAATTTAGTGAGTCAATGCGGACGGCAATGACGATTAGGATTAGTTAACCGCGGAGGTCGGGCCGGAACTCGGCGATCTGGTCTTCCGGCGCGAAGATATCCTCGAACACCGTCTCGAGTTCGGGCTCGGGGCTTTGCTCGGCGAAATCGTAGGCGGCCTGCGCCTCGGCCATGACTTCCTCGTCGATGCGCGTTGAGGCTTTCCTCCGTCGCGACCTTCTGCTCGATCAGGCGGGCCTTGTAGAGCTCGATCGGATCGCTCTTGCGGCGCGTCTCGATTTCCTCCTTGCGAGCGATAGTGGCCGGGGTCGGACATCGAATGGCCAAAGTAGCGGTAGGTGCGGATTTCCATCAGGGTCGGCTGGCTTTCCGTGCGGGCGAGGGAGACGGCCTCGAAGGTCTTGGCGCGGACGTCGTCGATGTCCATGCCGTTGGCCTGGATCGCCGCCATGTCGAACGCGCCGGCGCGCTTGGTCAGCGGATCGCCGGCGGAGGAGCGGGCGATGCGTCGTGCCCATCGAGTACTCGTTGTTCTCGATGATGTAAATGATCGGCAGTTTCCAGAGCGCGGCGAGATTCATCGCCTCATGGACGGCGCCCTGGTTGATCGCGCCGTCGCCCATGTAGGCGAGGGTCACGCGGTTCGTGCCGAGATATTTCTGCGCGTAGGCCAGGCCGGTGCCGAGCGGAATCTGCCCGCCGACGATGCCGTGGCCGCCGTAAAAGTGTTTCTTCGCGTCGAAGAAATGCATCGAGCCGCCCTTGCCGCGCGAGCAGCCGGTGATCTTGCCGAAAAGCTCGGCCATGCAGGCGTTGGGATCGACGCCGCGGGTCGAGCGCATGGCCGTGATCGCGATAGGCGGTGATGACCGCGTCGTCTTCGTTCAGGACGGAAATCGTGCCGACGGCGACCGCTTCCTGGCCGTTGTAGAGATGGCAGAAGCCCTTGATCTTGCCCTGGGTGAAGGCCTGCTTCGCCTTCTCCTCAAAGCGCCGGATCAGAAGCATCTGGCGATAAAGCGCGATCTTTTGCTTGCGGCTGCAGTTCGGGAAGACGGGACGAGGAGCTCGTTTTCGAGTTTTTAACGGCAGGATCGGCAGCGGGCATATCGCGGAAATATGCCTATGGGAGGCGATTAGATCAAGTCACTTTGCAAAGGAAATGCGAGATTGAGCAAAGCCTCGCGCCTGCCTGCACCATGGCCACCGCCGATGTCATTTTTGACGTTTCATACCGCCATGAAAATCCTTTTACTCGTACTTTGATTGATGACGAGCTAGTACATATCGCCCATGCCTAGGATTTTTGCCGCTTTTCTGCTCGGTTTCACCCTGATCACGACCGGCTGCTCGGGTTCCAACGGCTTGACAGTCGGCTCCAGCGAGGATGCGGAGCCAAACGGCAGCTATTCCGGCTCAACTCTCAATAGCCCGGTTACAGATCAAAATCCGCATCCCGGTGGGGACTCTTCCTATCCTTCCTCCGTCTCCGACCAGGGAGTTACCCCTCCACCACCGGACAAAAGCGACGGGCGCTAAGCTAGTCTTGGCGCGAACCCGTTTTCGCAAATTCTTCGAGGGTCGTCTTCACGATTTCGAACTCCGCTTCGAGCCGATCGACGAACTCGGTGGCGAGAGGGAAATCGCCGGTCTTGCCGGCGGTCTGAAGGCTGGAGCAAAGCTTCTGCATCCGCTCGGCGCCGAAATTCTGGCAGGCGCGGCCCAGTTGCATGGCCTGGATGCTGATCCCCTGGACGTGACGCCGCTCGATGTCGTCGCGAATCTGCTGCGAGCGTCTGCGGCGTCTCCTCGGAGAAAATCTCGACCAGTTCGCGCACCGCTTCGGAGCCCGAGCCGGTCATTTCGCCAAAGCGGGAGAGCACGGAGAAATCGACCACCTGCCCGATGTTTTCCGAGGAGCGGACCAGCTCGGCCTCCAGCGCCTCGATGCGCACCGGCTTGCTGAGGTAGCCGTCCATGCCCGCGTCGAAACAATTCTTGCGGTCGGAATCCATCGCGTTGGCGGTCATGGCGATGATCCACGGACGGCGCGCGCCGGTGTATTCCTTGCGAATTTGGCGCGTCGCCTCGAGGCCGTCCATGTCGGGCATCTGGATGTCCATCAGGATGACGTCGTACTTCTGCCGCTCGAGCGCCTCGCAGCACTTCGACGCCGTTCTGGACGACGTCGGGCCGATAGCCCATCTGGCTGAGGATGCGCGTGGCCACCTTCTGGTTGATGATGTTGTCCTCCGCCAGAAGGATGCGCAGCGGACGGCGCTGGCCGAAGCCGGTGTCGATGCGGCCGGTGGAGCGCAGCAGCTTGTTGGTGACCTTGCCGCCCTTGAGCGACGTGGCGAGAATGCCGTGCAGTTGCTGGAAATGGACCGGCTTGGCCAGGCAGGCGACAAATCCGGGCGGAAGATTCTGGCCGTAGGCGGCCTGCTGCTGCAGCGAGCAGAGCAGGATGCACGGGCGCGCTGGCCGCGCCCCGCTGGCGGCGAATGTCCTGCACGAGATCCTTGCCCGATTGGTCGGGCAAGTCCTCCTCGATCACGGCGGCGTGGAAGGTCAGGCCGGCGCGCAGCTTTTGCATCACCTCGGCGGCGGTATCCGAGCGCCACGGTCGTCATGCCCCAGCTTTGCGCGAGCGATTCGATCATGCGCGCGCACGCCGTGATGCGGCGCGGCGACGATGAGCGTCTTGCCCTTCAGAATCGGGATTGGGCACGAGCGGCTTCGGCGGCAGCGCTTCCTTCAGCGGAATGGCGACGTGGAAGCCGGAGCCCTTGCCGTCCTCGCTTTCGACCCAGATGTTGCCGCCCATCATCTCGGTCAGCTTGCGGCTGATGGCCAGGCCCAGGCCGGTGCCGCCGAACTTGCGCGTGGTCGAGGCGTCGACCTGCGAGAACGATTGGAAGAGCCGGTCGATCTTGTCCGCGGGAATGCCGATGCCGGTGTCCCAGACGGAGAAAAGGACGAAGTGATCGCCGCTCTTCGTTCTCGCGCCCGGGTGACGTTGATGCTGACGTCGCCCTTGGCGGTGAAGCGCACGGCGTTGGCGAGGAGATTGACCAGGATCTGCCGCAGGCGCGTGACGTCGCCGGTGAAGCCGGGCGGCAAGTTCGGGCGCGATCTGCCAGAACAGCTCGATGCCCTTTTCGCCGGCCTGCATGCGCCACGCAATCGATCGCCTCCTCGACGAGCACGGGCAGATCGAACGGATGATTCTCCAGCTCCAGCTTGCCCGACTCGATCTTCGAGAAATCGAGAATTTCGCTGATGATCGTCAGCAGCGTGTCGGCGCTTTGCCGGATGGTCTGCGCATAATCGCGCTGCTCGGAAGTTGAGATTGGTGCCGAGCAAGCAGGCCGGTCATGCCGACGATGGCGTTCATCGGCGTGCGGATTTCGTGGCTCATGTTGGCCAGGAATTCCGACTTCGCCTTGTTGGCGCTTTCCGCCGCTTCCTTCGCGGTGATCAGCTCCTGCTGGATCTGTTTGCGCTCGGTGATGTCCTCGCAAATGCCGCGATAGCCGATCAGCGTTTTGCCGTCCGGACCGTACATCGGCGCGCCGCGGGCGGTGAGCCAGATGACGTTTCCCTCCTTGGTCTTGGACCGGAATTCGAGGTCGCTGAAGCGCTGGCCCTTCTGCGCCGCGTAGTGAAACTTGGCCGTGGCGATGACGGCGTCCTCCTCCACCACGCCCTCGAAGAAGCCGCGCTTGCTCATCTCCTCGGCGCTGTAGCCGAGCACTTCCTTGACGCGGTCGGAGATGAAAAGCGTCTTGCCCTCGAGCGTCGTTTCCCAGACGAATTTGCCCGGGATATCGACCACCTCGCGGAACCGCGCCTCGCTCACGCGCAACTTCTCCTCGGTCTGCTGCTGGATCTTGTAGGCGGTGGAGAGCTCGCCGTGGTTCAGCTCGATCTGCGCGATCAGCGCCAGGTCGCGCAGGACGTCGCCAGGTCTTCCGCGCTCGGGATCGCGCGGCTTGTGATCCATCACGCAAAGCGCGCCGACCAGGCTGCCGTCCGGCGGCGGCGATGGGATTGCCGACGTAAAAACGGATGTTCGGCTTGCCCATGACGAAGGATTGTCGGCGAAGCGGGCATCGACCTTGGCATCCGGCACGACCAACTGCTTGTTCTCCGAGAATGGTATAAGCGCAAAAGGTGTCCTCGCGGTCCGCCTCAACCAATCGAAGCCGTAGCGAGACTTGAAAAAGTCGCGGTTCTCGTCGACCAGGACAATGCAGGCCATCGGGACACGTCGAGAACGCGCGCGGCCAGGCGGGTGATGCGGTCAAAGCGCTCTTCCGGCGGCGTATCGAGCAGATTCAACGCCCGCGAGCGCCTCAAGACGCTGGGCCTCATTTGCGGGAAGAGGTGCGGCAGGCATTGCTTTATTGCGCTCATTGAGAGAATAGCCGATGAAAATGATTTTCACCAGCGCCATCACTATCGACTAATTTCAGTGCACAACTCAAGCCTATTCGTTCTCGAAAGGATGCTTTTGAAAATTGAAGAAGATCAGGATTGCACCGCTCGGCTGATTCCTGAAAAGTCGGCAGCTATGTCTCTATCTCAGCCTATTGGAATCATCGGCGGCAGCGGCCTCTACCAACTCGCCGCTTTCACCGCGCAAAAGGAAGTCCGCCTGGAAACGCCCTTCGGCGCGCCGTCCGACGCCTATATCCAGGGCCAGCTCGCCGGCCACGACGTCGTCTTCCTGCCGCGCCATGCGCGGGGCCACAAGCTGCTGCCGAGCGAAATTCCGCACCGGGCCAATATCCATGGCATTCAAGCAGCTCGGCGTGAAATGGATCATCAGCATCAGCGCGGTCGGCTCGCTCCAGCACGATTACGCGCCGGGCGAAGTTGTGCTGCCCGACCAGTTCTTCGACCGGACCAAGGGCCGCGCCGCCGACACGTTCTTCGGCGAAGGCATCGTCGCGCACGTCGCGTTCGGCGATCCGATCAGCACCGAATTGCAGGACGTCCTTCACGTCTCGGCCCAGGCCGCCGGCGCGAAGGTGCACAAGGGCGGGACCTACGTGAACATCGAAGGGCCCGCAGTTTTCCACCCGCGCGGAATCGGAGACCTATCGCTCCGCCGGCCACGCCATCGTCGGCATGACCAACCTGGTCGAGGCCAAGCTGGCGCGCGAAGCGCAGATCGCCTACGCCACCGTCGCCATGGTGACCGATTACGATTGCTGGCATCCGGACCACGACAACGTGACGGTCGAGATGGTGATCCAATGGCTGCACAAGAACACCGCCACGGCGCAGGCGATCCTGCTCGAAGCCATCCCGCGCGTGGCCAAGCTGACCCACGCCAAGGCCCACGAGGCGCTCAAGTACGCCATCCTCACGCACAAGGAGCATTGGCCCGAAGCGACGGCGAAGAAGCTCGCGCTGATTTTAGCGTGAATCAAACAACCACTTTCAAGGCTCCGTCATCCTGAGCTTGTCGAAGGATCAACTCAGTCGACCTGCTTTGAACTAGAATTATCCTGCGATGTAAGGCGCTGAAGAAAAAATGCATCCCGAAGCGTAACAAGTTCCCGAACGAACATGAGGGACATATATCCGGCTAAATAACCAAAAATAATGCCGAGCAACGGATGGAGAATGAGCAGAAAAGCAAGGATGGCTAGAACAGCTTTAGAAAGATAAAGCCACCAAATATAGCGGCTGCCCCACGAGGTAGACTTAAGGGCACGGCGCACCTCAAGGAATGAGCAAGCAGCAGTGAATTTATTTGCAGCCTCTTTAAAACTCAGGTGTTGCATGACGCCACAAACGGCACCGAGCCCTGCACCGACTAAGGCGATAGCTAGTGGAACATGAGGTTCAATAAAAAATAAAATACCCGCGATGACACCCCAACATATTATCAGAAAAATGTTGGTAGCCGGCGAGAGAGTTGCGTGTGTCTTAGCCATTTCGGTCTTGTCGAGTATCCGCAGCTCTTCCGACAAGGCAAATTGTTTGTCATAGGAACGGACGTCACTTGCCGAACTGATCCTTCGACAAGCTCAGGATGACAGTTGCTTTATCTCTGCGGCCTCTGCGTTCCTTTGCGGCAAATTCAAGCAAAGGCGGTTAACCCACCTTCGCGAGAGCCGCTTCGAGGAGAATTGCATCGGCGGCGCGTTTGCTGGCGCCCGGTTCTCCGAGGGTGGCAACGATCTCGCCAACCCGCCGCTTCATCGCGTCGCGGCGTTGCGGATTATTGAGCAGTTCAAGCGCTTCCTGGGCAACGGCGCTGGCCTCGAGATTATCCTGGATAAATTCCGGCACAACTGCTTCGTCGGCCATGACGTTGACGATGCTGAGATAGTTTACCTTCACGACGCGCCGACCCACGGCGTAAGTCAGCGGATGGACCCGGTAGACCACGATTTGCGGGATGCCGACCAGCGCGCACTCGAGCGACGCGGTTCCCGAAGCAACCAGTGCCAGCGCACAACGCGAGAGATGCGAAATCGCGTAGCCGACGTTATACTCGAAAGTGAAATTCGGCGCGGGAAACTTCGACAACATTTCCAACGAATATTTTTGAATCTTTTCATTCGGTGAAAGCAGAATGAACGTGAGGCCCGGATGGTTTCGACCCATGCGACGCGCGGTTTCCCAAAGTACGGGCAAATGTGACTCGACCTCGGTCTTGCGGCTGCCGGGCAAAAGCGCAACGAAATTCGGATTCGGCTCGACCACGTCGACCTTGCGAATGCGGTCCAGCACCGGATGGCCGACCCACTGGACGTTGAACTTTGGCGCGGCCTTGGCAAACCACGCTTTCTCGAAGGGAAGAATCGCGAGGAGCAGATCGATGTCGCGCTCCATCGCCTTGACGCGACTCGCACGCGAAGCCCAGACCTGCGGGCTGATATAATAGATGATGCGCGCACCCGGCAAATCGCGCCGTAACTGAGGCGTGAGTCGAAGATTGAAGCCGGAGCAGTCGATCAGCACCACCGCGTCGGGTCTTTCGCGCTTGGCAAGGTCGAGCACCTGGTCCCTGAACCGGCGAAACTTAAAGTACTGCTTGAGCACTTCGGTCAAACCAAGGACGGCATGTGCTGAGAGATCGAGGAGTTGTTCCTGTCCGGCCGCCGCCATTCGCGGGCCGCCGACGCCAATGACTCGCGTGCCGGGCTTCTTCTCTTTCAGGGCCTGGATCAATTCGGCGCCATGCGCATCGCCGCTGGCCTCGCCGGCGACCATGAGAATGATCGGGGACTTTTCCGGAGTCGAAGCGTCAGGAGCGCGCATGATTCAGAGTAATAGGGGGAAGAACACGCTCAAATATGCGCGGCGTTTTGCTTCGCGATCTGCTCCGTAATGTGCATGGCGATCTCGAGCGCGACGGCAGCCTGGGTGCCTCCGACTCGCGGCTTCTGGCTGGAACGGGAGCACTCGATAAACGCGGCCAATTCCAGTTTCAACGGCTCGTCCTTCTCCACCTTGATCTTCTCCTTAATGATCTGTGAATTCACTTTCCGATAGATCTCGCCGCTCTGGTCGAAGTAGTCGAGCGAAAGATAGGCATCGTCCTGGAAAACCCGGATCTTGCGCACCTTCTCGAAACTGATCCGGCTCGTGGTGATGTTGGCCACGCAGCCGTTTTCAAACCGGATTCGCGCGTTGGCGATGTCCTCACCTTTGCTCAGCACGGCAGTGCCGACCGAATCGATCGATTCAATCGGGGAGCGCACCAGGTGCAACACAACTTCGAGATCGTGGATCATCAAGTCGAGCACCACGCCGATGTCGGTGCTGCGACCCGGGTAGGTCGAGAGCCGGTGCGCCTCGATGAAGCGGGGACGCGTCAGTTTTTCCTCCAGGGCATTTAGGGCCGGATTGAAGCGTTCGATGTGGCCCACCTGGAGCACCAGCTTTTTGGCGTGGGCCAGATCGACGAGCGATTTGGCCTGCTCGGTATTATCGGTGATCGGCTTTTCCACCAGGACATGCTTTCCAAGGCCGAGAAAGAGCGAGGCAATTTCGTGATGTGTGTTGGTCGGCGTTGCGATGGTGGCGGCATCGACTTCCGCGGCCAGGGCCTCAGCCGTGGCGAACGCTTTGACGCCATGACGTTGCGCCACCTTTTCTGCTACATGGCTGTCCACGTCAAAAAGGCCAACGAACTCGACGCCCGGCAACTGCGAATAGATGCGCGCATGTTCGCGACCGATGTGTCCGACCCCGACCACTCCCACTTTAATGTTGCTCATAGTTGTTCCTTCAAAAGCGATTCGTCCGCCGCGAACAGGCTGATCTTCCAGCGCTCGGCCTGCTCCATGACCAGCTTGCGATCCAGCAGCAGCGTGCGTCGCGCTTCGCAGGCGATGACTTTCACGCCGTAATCGCGCGCATGTTCCATTGTCCGGGTGCCGATCACCGGCACATCAAAACGAAAATCCTGGTTGGGCTTGCTGACCTTTACCAACACGACGTCGCTTTTGCCGAGACGGCCTCCCCGCTCCATGGCGGCGTCGGTGCCTTCGAAGGCCTCGACGGCAACCACGGTGCCTTTCTTAACCACAACACTCTGGCCGATATCCAGTTGGCTCGTTTCCTTGGCGATGCGGAAACCGAGCGCGACATCCTCGCGCTGCTGGCTGGTAAGCTTTGGACCCGCAATGTGTCCCGGCTCCGGCAACGAGTCCTCCAGAAAAGTGGTGGCGGGAAGGAGATCGACGCCGCATTTTTTGAGTTCATCGGCAATGGCCGCGAAGATGGTTTCGGCATTGCGTTCCTTCAATCGCGCAAGCAGGAGCGCGCCCTTGAGGTCGGGAAGGAGGTCGAAAAGATTTCCCGGAGCGATCTGGCCCGCCATGATGGCTTGGGTCACGTGTTGATCGCGAAAGTAATTGCAGAGTCCGCCGAGCTGCCCGACGCGCAATTTGGTATAGTGATCAGCCAGACGCTCAACTTCCGCCGCGGTCTCACCGGAAAAACCGACAATCGCGATCCGCTTGACGCCCCGCGCCCGCGCCGCTTCCGCCAATAAAACGGGGTAGCGCCCATTGCCCGCAATGATGCCCAGCGCATCGAGACGAGGTGCCGAACTCATAGGGAATTAGCCGCAAAAGAACGCAGAGAACACAAAGAAAGAAAGATAGCCAAAGAATAAGTCCTTGGATTTTGAGACCTTAAGCAACAAGAACATCTTTTCATTCTATGCGTTCCTTGTGTTCTTTTGCGGCTAAAATTCAGGCTCGGCGGCCGGACTGCCACTTCGGACGTATTTTTTAATTTGGAATTTGTACGAACCGAAATTGATCAGAAGCCCGTGCTCAAGTTGGGTGGATTTCAAATAGCCAAGTAATTGCGCGATGTGCTCATCGCCCAATGTCTTTGCCGCCTTCAACTCCACTACAAACAAATTTTCTACGAGCAAATCGGCATTGTAATCTCCGATCATCGTTCCATCTTCGTCCAAAACTTTGATCGGATGCTGCTGCTTGACGTCCATTCCCCTTCTTCTCAGCCGAAGAACCAACGCATTCTCATAAACCTTTTTCAAATGTCCATGTCCGTGACAGACATGAATGGCGTAGGCGATTTCACGCACGATTCCGCACAGCTCGAAGATATTCCTCACCGCTTTGCCGCTTTGTTCCAAATCGTTTTCCCCTCTTGCGGCTAAGATCATGGCTTTTTCTCCAGCAGTCGTCCCTTGAATTGGCGCCGGCAAAACCAAAGCATTCCGATGAGATCGACGGTGGCGCGCAAGGCCCGTTTGCCGCCGGCGACCTTGCTGACCCCGGCATAACGCGCACGATGCTCCACCGGCATTTCGCCGATCTTGTAGCCGGCGGAAAGAATCAGAGCCGGGATGAATCGATGCATTCCGTTCCAGCCCGGTAGCCGTTTGGCGGCCTCAGAGCGAATGACTTTCAAGGTGCAGCCGGTGTCGCTGGTGTGGTCCTGGAGCAGGGCTCCGCGCACGGCGTTGGCGATGGATGAAGAGAGACGGCGAATGAACTTGTCATTGCGATGCAAACGAACGCCCGTCACGAGATCGAGCTTCTCGTTTTCCAATTTGCGCAACATCTTGGGCGCGTCCATCGGATCGTTTTGCAAGTCGGCGTCCATCAAAATAATGAATTCGCCGCGCGCCGCCTGGATCCCATAATACATTGCCGCACTCTGGCCGCTGTTCTGACTGATGTTGAGCCAACGGATGAGAAAAGCCGGACTGCCCGGAGGCTGCGCAAATGCATCCGTGCTGCCATCGTTGACGAGAATAATTTCCGCCGGTTGTTCGATGACGCGAAGCATCGCATCGATCTCACGAATAAGCCGGGGCAGATTTTCCGCCTCATTATAGAACGGGACCACGACGGAAAAGATAGGATCAGGATTCATCAGGCGGAAGGCGGCAAAAAAACCGAAGGCCAAGCATGACGCTCACCAGCGAAGAGATCAAGACGATCCAATCGCCCCATCTTTCGTAAAGGGTGGCGTGGATCGGATAAAGCTGGAGCGTTCCGGAAAAAATTCCCCCCACGTCGATCGCTTTTCCTGAGGCATCAACGAATCGGTCAATGACGGTGCCATTCGGGTTGATCACACACGAGATGCCGGTATTGGCACAGCGGATCATCGGACGATCGTGCTCAATGCAGCGGAAAATGGCATGGGAGAGATGCTGCCGAACGCCCCAAGCCGCACTCCAGCCCGTATACCAGCCGTCGTTGGTGATGGTGATGAAGAAGTCGGGATGAAGCTTGGCTGCCTCGTCAGCCACGCTCGGCAAAGTGTCCTCAAAACAAATCAGCGGCGCAAAACTAACCGGCGGATTTTTCATCGCAAATACACGTGGCCCAGGCCCTGGCGTGAAGTCCATGCCCACCCCGGCAAGCTTGCGCAACCAGGGAAACGTGTCGGCGAAAGGCAGGAACTCGCCGAGGATAACAAGCCGGGTCTTGCGGTACTCATCATACTGATCGCCATGAGGCGTGAAGAAATAGGCGCAATTATAGAGCAGCGGCACTGCGGTCAATTTCCCCTGGGCATTGGGCTTTTTGGGTCCACCGCTGAGATCGAAGTCCTGTGAGCCGAGCAGAAAATAGCCGCCATAATTCTGGCAAATATCGTGAACGGCCTCGTTGAGCGGGCGATCCTGAAAGACGCCTTCGTCGATCATCGCTTCTGGCCAGATCAGCAGATCCGGCTTTTTCGCGATGGCGGTAAATGAGAGCTTCTCGGTCTTGTCCAGCGCGGCAAGTTCCGTCTTTTGGAAATCGATGTAGGGCTTGCTCTCGTCGTAAGGGATTTGCGGAATGTTGGGCTGGATGCAGGAAAACGTGAACTCCGCGACGGATTTTCGGATTCCATAAATGTTTGCCGAACCCGTCGCAAATCCGACGGTCACGATGAGCAGCGCAGCGGCAAAGGGCTCCGACGCGCGAACGACGCGCTTTTCCTGAAGTGTCTTGACCACTCCGAGAAGGCCTTCAGCCCAAAGGATGTTGGCCGTAACGAGGACGAACGAAATCAGATGCACGCCGCCGTAGGCCGCGAGTTGCCGGAAAACGATGCTCGATGCCTGCGAGATACCTAGTTCATTCCAGTTGAATCCGGTCAGAAACCAGCTGCGCCACCATTCGAGCACCACCCATAGCGCGGCCGCCGCGAACGCCTGAAAAATGATGGCCACTGAGGTCTCGCTTCGCCGACGCGTAACCAGCCGGGCCACGAGCAAAAACCAGACGGCCGGATAAAGCGCCAGGTAAAGGATGAGGAAGAATGTCCCGATCACGGTGACATTGCTGATCCACCAAAAGGTGCCCCAAAAATAAATCAGGCCGATCAGGTAGCCATGCCGGATCGGTTGCCGTCGGGCGCGTTCGCTTCGTGTGATGACCCACCACGCGGGCACCAGTGCGATCCAGCCGCAGGTTGCGCACGAAAATGGCGCGAAGCTCGCGACCAGCAACACCCCCGACAAGGCGCACCACCACCACCGATACGAATCAAACCAGCGATCAAACACGCTTCAAACTGCCAAGAGATGTACGGAACGCCAATCGTTTCTCCCGTTGCGGGGTCATCCTTTTTACCTGACTTAATGTAATAATAAGCTAGCCTCCGGTCGTGCGCGTAAGCTTCTCCTTGACGCTGATCGTCTCGCTGGCCCTGCATGTTTGCGTGGCGGCGGGCATTGGGCTCTCCTATTTCCATTCGGTTGCCTCGCACGATTCGATCTCCACTTTGGCACCCACGCCGCCCGCAACGATGTTGCTGCGTCCGCCGGAAATGCTGGCCTCGCCGATCCCGCGCCAAAAGCATCCTATGCTGCCAGCGGTTGCCGCATCTTTGTTTCCCAAGCCTTCTTCTCCCGCTCTGGACCTTGCGGAGAAAACGAAGCCTGCAATCGTTCCGCCGCAAGCTTTGGCAATGGAAGCGAATCCCAATGCCCATCTTCAGTCGCTGCCGACCGAAGCAGTCCTATCCTCTAACCCGGCACCACAGCTCAACGCTGCTCAGGCCATTGTCTTCATTCTCGATATTTCGGGTAGCATGTACGAACCTTATGCTGGCTCGACCCGGCTGGCGTTCGCGCGACAGGCCCTGAGCCGTCGGATTCTCGCCCTCAAGAACGGCACGCCTTTTTCAATCACGCTCTATGCCCAGCGCGCCTGCTCCAGCGGTCCGCTCGTCGCAGCCAATGACGCAACCCGCCAAGCTGCGATCCGTTTTGTCATGCGCGATGTCGATTGCGGCGGCGGTACCAATTTGCCCGCCGGATTTACTTCAGCAGAGCAACTTCATCCGGGTTTCATTGTTTTGGCAACCGATGGTGATTTGAACACCACGGCATTCAAGCTGGCAACCGATGCCGTCAATATCCTTGGGCCTGAAGACCATTGCCCCAACTTGACCATCATCGGCATCGCGCCCCGTTCGGACACCAGGGCCGAGCAGCTTTTGCAAAGTCTCGCCGATCAGCAGGGCGGAACGTATATGCCGGAAGAACTATCAGACGCGAAACTCATGACCGCTTCCGACACCGAGGCCAGAACTCCGTCCGCGCCTTAGATCTTTCCGGCCACCAGTGTCAGCCGCCGCCAGTACCAGATAATCTTCCCGTCTTCCTGGCCGATCTTGAAAAGTTCGCGGACCGATCCCGGCGCTTTCGCCAGCATCTCGAGGACCTTCTTGCGATTTTCCGACGGCGTGTTGGCCACGTTGAAATACCAATTCACGTCGGGCATCTTGAACGACTCGACCTGGAGCTTCGTGACCGTCAGCCCGCAATCCGCGCACCATTTGCGCCATACGTTCGGCGAGACATAACGGACGTGACTCGGATCGCGCAACCGCTCCAGCGCATCCATCCAATCGTGCGCCTCGACGTGATCGTCCGGCACGGTGCTGTCGATCAGCACCAGATAGCCATACGTTTTCAATACGCGCGTGGCCTCGCGGATGAATAGCTCCGGCGAGCTGAAATGATGCGCCGCGACACGACACGTAATGAGTCCGAACGTATTGTCCGCGTAGGGCAGCTTCTCCGCCGGGTGCTCGCGAAAATCGATTTTCAATCCTCTTTCCGCCGAAAGCTTTTTCGCCTGTTCCAGCATCCCCGTGGAGATATCACTGGCTGTTACTTGAAATCCCTTTTCGGCCAGGACCATCGCGGTGTGGCCGTTACCCGTGGCGACATCGAGCGCCAGCGTACCAGGGCGGAATTTGAGGTCGGCCACTGGCTTCTCGACATCCGACGTATCCGCGAGAATGTGCGACTTCCCATATTGCCCGGCGCGCTCGTCGAACTGTTCCTGCGAGGCGAGCTGAATTTCGTCCAGCGCGCTGCGGATGTTTCCCGCGCGCATCTTGGTGTACCAGGCTTCGAGCATGAGACAATTTTCCGGCAGCGTCGTGACGCCGGGAAATAGGAAATTCCCGATCACGCCACACAACGCATAGTCCGCATAAACGGGCCGGTCACCTGTGAGAAATGGCTTCTTGCCGAGGATCATTTCGAACGGCTGGATGCAATGATGGAACGCGTCGGTCAGTTGCTTGATCTCGCGCAGCCATTGTTCGAGGCAGCCCGGGCCGAATTTGCGCTCCTTGTGGCGCCGCAGCAACCCGCGCTCGATGTCGTTCTTGATCCATTTGTCCCAATAGGCATCGCAAACCTTGAAGCCGCGCGATTCGCACTCGTTCTCAATATAGTGGAGAAGAATCCGGTGCTCGCCCTCGACTTCCGAGGGAAAAAGGCGCATCAGCGGCGCGAGGTCGTCGATGTAACGCGGCACGTCCATTCCATCGTCGCTCTTGTCATAGATGACATCACGGCTGAACAGGTCCTCGATCACCGGCGCCTGATAATAATCGCCCTTGGTCAACTGGATGATCGGCGTCGGGTCACCCACATGCAAATTCACGATGTCGTACGAAATGCCGGAATGGCGCAGGGCAAGCTCGATGGGGATGCAAAAGGGACTGTAGGCGTATTGATACAGGCGAAGACGAACGGGCGTATCCATCTGGCTAGTCTAAGTCCCGTTCAGCGCGATGCAAGCCAGGTCACCCCAGGAGAGACAAACGCTGATATTGATCAAGGAAACATAAAATCATGAAAAGGCATTTCAATTCCGATTCCCTGCCGGCCTTTGATCGGTTCATGATTTCATGTTTTCCTGTTAAAATTCTATGCCCCTGCGAATGCGTGCCAGTATATTATCCCTGCCGTGAAATCGCTCCGCCCGCTCCTGCTCGACCAGCCGCCCGAGGAATGGGGCCTTGTTCTCCAGCCCGATTATCGCCGCAAGCAGATCGCCGAATGGATTTACGAGAAGCGCGCCAATTCCATCGCCGAGATGACCAACCTGCCCGCGTCGTTGCGCCAACAACTCGAGACCGCCTACGACTTCACCGCGCTCAAGCTGGTCAAGCTCCAGGGCTCGCACGACACCACGCGAAAATTCCTTTGGCAACTCCGCTCCGGCGACTACATCGAAAGCGTCCTCATCCCCGCGTCGCTCGATTTGTTCGGCGAACGCTCCGACCGGTTCACGCTCTGCCTCTCGACCCAGGTTGGCTGCGCCTACGGCTGCAAGTTTTGCGCGAGCGGCCTGGAAGGTTTCAAGCGCAATCTCACGCCCGGCGAAATCGTCGCGCAAATTCTCGAGACGGAACGCGCCACCAAAACGCGCATCAACAATCTCGTCTTCATGGGCATGGGCGAACCGCTCGCCAATTACAAAAACCTGATGCAGGCGCTCAACATCATTAACGCGCCGTGGGGTGTCGGCATCGGCGCGCGGCACATCACCGTCTCCACCAGCGGACTCGCCCCGCAAATTCGCGAGCTGGCCGAACAGCCGCTACAAATCCGGCTCGCGCTTTCGCTCCACGGCGCGACCGACGAGGTGCGCCAGCAGATCATGCCGGTGAATCGCAAATATCCCCTCGCCGAGCTGCTCGACGCCTGCGCCGAGTATCAGGAAAAGAAGCGGAAGATGATGACGCTCGAATATATACTGATCGAAGGCGTAAATGATTCCGAGCAGCAGGCCGCGCTGCTGGCCAAGCACGCCCGCCGTCTCCACGCCAAGGTCAACCTCATTCCCTACAACACGGTCGAGGGCTTGGAATGGAAACGCCCCACCGATTTCGTGATCGACCGCTTCGCCGCGATCCTCCACGCCGCCAAAGTCACTGCCACCGTCCGCCGCGAAAAAGGCCACGATATTGATGCCGCCTGCGGACAACTCAGATTGAAGCAGCTGAAGGCCGAAGCTGCGTCGGCCTAATTCCCTCCGTCATCCTTCCGCAGCCGCGGTAGCAACCGCGCCCTGAGCGAAGTCGGAGGGTTGTCGAAGGATCTGTACAGCTTTCTCATTCCCAAACTCTATTTGGGAACGCACTTGCTGAGGCAATTCCATTGCCGATTCCGTAGCTACGCCCGCAAGGGCGTGGATGCAGTTCCAAGAATCCACCGCCTCACGGCGGCGGCTACAAGCAGCAACAAAGTTGCGCAGACAATCCCGTTCTCAAATGGAGTTTGGGAACGAAAGGAGGGAGTAAGACAGAATAGTTAGAGGTCCTTCGACAGACTCAGGATGACCGATTTTATGGAGTCGCTGACGCGACACCGCCGCTGGGCCAGCGGCGGCTACCAAAGCACGGACGACCGGGAGGTCGTCCCTCCAAAAATTCCGTTAATTGGAAAATTTGGTAATTCCGTTAATCCGTCAAAAATTCAGTCTTACCGCGTGCCCATCCCCACGCCCTGCACGGTCTGGAAGAGCTTGCCTTCCGTCTTGATCGAAGGGGCGATGATGATCTCGGTTTCCTGGAACTCGCGGATGGTCGAGGCGCCGACATTGCCCATGCAGGTCGCGATCGCGCCGACGAGATTCTGCGAGCCGTCGTCCACCGTGGCCGGGCCGAAAAGAATCTGCTTGAGCGAGCCGGTAACGCCCACATGAACGCGCGTGCCGCGCGGGAGATTTGCGTGCGGCGTCGCCATGCCCCAATGATTGCCGCCTCCGGGCGCTTCCTCGGCACGGGCGAAAGCGGAGCCAACCATGACCGCATCCGAGCCACAGGCCAGCGCCTTGCAAACGTCTCCACCCTTGGACATCCCGCCGTCGGTAATGATCGGAACGTAGCGCCCCGTCTTCTTGAAATATGCATCGCGGGCCGCCGCGCTATCGACCGTCGCCGTGACCTGCGGCACGCCGAGCCCCAGCACGCCACGCGAAGTGCAGGCCGCGCCGGGGCCGACGCCGATGAGCACGCCGGAGACGCCGTTCTGCATTAACTCAAGCACGACGCTGTAGGTGACCGCGTTGCCGATGATGATCGGAATCTTGCTCGCTTTCGTGAACCCGGCGAGGTCGAGCGATTTGTACTCGCTGGAAATGTGCCGCACGGTCGAGACGGTCGATTGGACGATGAAAAGGTCCGCGCCTGCTTCCTGCGCGATGGCGGCGAAACGCTCCGCCTTCTGCGGAATGGACGAAACGGCCACGATGCCGCCGCCCTTGCGCAACTCCTGCACGCGCTTCGCGATAAGCTCTTCCTTGATCGGCGGCAGGTAAAGTTTTTGGATCAGCTCCGTCACGGTGTTTTTGTCGGCCTTCGCGATCTGGGCCAGGACATCTTCCGGATTTTCATAGCGCGTCTGGACGCCTTCCAGGTTGACCACGCCGAGACCTCCGAGCTTCGCCATCTCGATGCAGAACCGCACGTTGGTGACGCCGTCCATGGCGCTGGCGATGATCGGGATTTTCAGCTTGAGCGGTTCCCGATCGCCGGGGCACGGGATTTCGAACGACGTGTTGACCTCGTTCGGGTTGATGGTGAGTTCACCGGGTACCAGGGCGATTTCATCGAAACCATAGGTCACCCGGGCCTTGCGATTGCGTCCGATCCACATTCCCATATCAGTTCGACTCCTTCACGGCCTTGCCTTCGTAGAGCGCCCCGCACTTCGGACAACGGGGCCGTTGATACGGCACCCGTTCAGTGAAAGCGTTCTGACAAGACCCACAAATGAAAATTCGCCGCCCGTCCAATTCCGAACGGCGGCGAGTCCGTAGAAAAAACAACCATGCAATGAGCAGCACGGCAAGAAAAACCGTCACATACAGAATAAAAAAATGGACGAGGGAGAGCTTCATCGCGTGGCTAAGTGAGTAAGCTAGACCCTATTCCTCGCGGCGAAAATCTATTTTAAGACAAGTGTCATCCTGAGCTTGTCGAAGGATCTCTAACTATTCCGCTCAAACGAGCCTGGAAAGCAGAATTTTGAGAGATCCTTCGACAGGCTCAGGATGACAAACCTGCCGAGAGAATGACTTGGCGGCGGAACTACGAAGGCTATTTTAAGTCATGGCCATCACGCGCGGCGAATTCCTCAAGTCGCTTCAGAAATCAATTCCCGGCATGGTGCTGGGAAGCGGAGTGGCCCTGGCCGCGCAGAAGGTCTTGAGCAAGATGGCCGCCGCCTCCGGCGCTTTGGCCGAAGCGGATGTCGCCGCGCCTGATACACGGCCGGCGATGGTGAAGGCCGCGAAAATCGAGTTCATCAAATGCGGACCCGTCGACCGCAACCAAATCGCGCTCACCTTCGACGATGGCCCCACGCCCGGGGTAACCGATCTTATTCTCGATGAACTCAAGCGCCGCAATCTCAAGGCGACCTTTTTCTTGATCGGTGAGCGCGTTGCGGCGGCACCGGAACTCGCCTACCGCGTTTTCGCCGAGGGCCACGAGGTCGGCAACCACACCTTTACCCACCCGAACGTGACCAAGCTGGCCGATGCTCAAGTCGAAGCAGAAATCGAAAAGACGCAGGAAGTCATGGCTCAAATCTTGAACCATCGACCGACTTGGTTCCGTCCACCCTTTGGCGCATTGCGTCAAAACCAGGCCGCCATGGTCACCCAACGCGGAATGCGCATCGTCTTGTGGAACGTCGATCCATCCGATTGGTCGCAACCGGGAGAGGACAAAATCACGAGCACGATTTTGAATAAGACCAAGTCCGGTTCGATCATACTTTGCCACGACAAATATCCGCAGACGGCGCTTGCTCTGCCTCCGATTTTGGACGGTTTCGCGCAAACCGGCTTTTCGGCGGTGACCCTGTCCACGCTCCTCGCATCTCAATGAGTGCATCATTACCCGATTTGAAAGGACGAGATTTGCTGCCTAAAAAGCCCAACTTAACAAAAGATTAATCAAATCATTCATTGACTAAAGGGTTTATCTGATAAACAGTAACCCTCATGGAAACCATTGACCAAAATACTCATCTGGCCGAAGAGTTGGCCGAAATCGCAACGGAGCTACAGCGTTCATTCCTAGTGGAGCTCTCCACAGAGGTGAATCGCGGGAATATCTCCATACCTCAATATACTTTGCTTGGTTTCTTGAATCAGACATCCGGGCTAAATATGTCACAACTGGCGGAACTCATGCGCCATACCACCCCTGCCACTACTGGCTTGGTGGAGCGTCTGGTAGAAGCAGGATTGATCGAACGGTTTAGCCATCCCAAGGATCGGCGCCAAGTTCTCGTCCGCATTACGGACAAGGGCCGCGAACTCGTCGAGGGTCTCAAGCGGGGTATCGTTCGCAATTTGCAGGAGCTCTTCAAGGATCTGAGTCAGGAAGACATCGAGGCTTGGCTGCGCATTTACCGGACGATCATTCGTCGCAGCACCCAGCAGCACGCCGCAAAGAGTTAGTCCTTGCGACAGCGGCATTTTTGCGAAGCCTGATGCCTTTGGGCAGAGCATGGAAATAGAGACCTTTCCCGCGTTGCACATCGCGGGGTTGCGTCACGGCTTTTCCACACGAAGCGAGCGATCCATCGACGAACTCGATACGGAACTGTACGCGACTTTCAGCGCGGCAGGTTATCCCATGGCGGACGCCGTTGAAGCCGAGCAAACGCACGGCAGTCGCGCACAGGCGGTTTATGTCCCTCTCGGCATCCGCGTGCCTGAGGTTGATGCG
Source organism: uncultured Verrucomicrobiae bacterium (assembly GCA_963812985.1). GTDB lineage: Bacteria > Verrucomicrobiota > Verrucomicrobiia > Methylacidiphilales > UBA1321 > JABDGH01. The sequence continues at coordinate 670,993 of CAWEXI010000001.1, read as the reverse complement.
CTCGCGACTTCGGTCCCGAGACTTCCGCTGCTGGTTCGAGTAGCCGATTGCGGTCCGGTTTATTTCTATGATCCAAAACAGCAGGTGATCGCTCTCGCCCATTCGGGACGGCGCGGGACCGAGGGCAATATCGTGGGACAAACAATTTCGTGCCTGCGTGAGACGTTCGACACGAATCCCGAAGATTTGATTGTGCAACTGGCCCCCTGCATTCGCCCCCCTCATTATGAGGTCGACTTCGCGGCGGAGATTGGGCGGCAGGCGAAGGCGTGCGGCGTGCGGCAGTATCACGATTGCGGAACATGCACGGCATCGAATTTGGACCGCTATTATTCCTACCGGGCGGAGAAAGGTAAAACTGGCCGGATGTGGGCGATTTTTATGATCGAGTAGGGCACAGTCACCTGTTGCACCAAAACGCTCTTGCTTTAGTTGCAATTAGATTAATCATGACATGATGAGACGTGGTTTCAGATGGATTGTCATCGGAGCACTTTTGATTCAAGGCGGCGGGGCATTGGCCCAGAATTCCCTCGACACCTTGGAAGAGGAATTGAAAGAGGCGAAGCAGCAGCACCAGGACGTCACGTCCCAGATCGTTACGAACTTCTTCACGCAGGTTGATGCGGGCATGGGCAGTACCGATGCGGCGGTCGCACTTTATCAGCAGGCTGGCGGTGCCCTTCCCGATCCCAGTCCTGTTGTCACCCAAAACGAGGACGAAACGGCCTCGGAAAAGGATGCCCGTCTTGCTCTCGATCAGGCCAACCTTACAAAGCTCGGCGTCGCGCTGCAATTGCATTGTGGGTTACTGCATTACGGGGCGCTCTTCGTGCTCAAGCCCGACCAAAAGGGATTGCAGGACGATTGGGTGGCTTGGCTCAAAACAGCGGCGCAGATTTACCCGCAATTGGCCCAGCCAGCCGCAAGCAGTGCTCCGCCTCGGTCCCCCGAGCCACAAAAAAAGAAAAGAGACCGGGGCGACGCCGCACAGGCACCAAAGTCCCCCTACTTTCCGGCCGATATGAAGCAGAAGGCGCTGCAAGATTCCGTCATTAGCAAGTTTCTCACTTTCAATGCATGGGACGGTAAAGATCAAGGCCAGTGGGCGGTGCAGGACATCCCGAAACTTTATCGAAAGAACGTGCTGGAACCTTTACGCGTGTCGCCGACCGCCGAAACGCTGGCTGCATGGGACGCCTACATCGCGATGGCCAATGCCGACGAACCCGACAACACGAAGTGGACTCAAGTCGACTACCCACCGCTCCAGTTTGATCGCGCCTGCGACGACTATGCGGTTGCTCCCGATACGGAAAAATTAGAGGGCTTGGTCAACATGATCAAAGCCAATCCGACCTATCCTAAAGTGGACGACTGGATCGCCCGGGTGCATCAGTTACTGGCGGATTACCGGGCTGCCCACGGCGGTCCGCCCGCCACCCCGCAAAAAGTCACCACGGATGCGGCTACGCCCACCCCGACAACTGACCCCAACGTGACAGTGACTACGCAACAGCAAGGCGACATGACAGTCATCACAACGCACACCAATTCGGCGCCAGTGAATCCAGCGCAATAAGCTGTTCGACAACCAGCGCTCTACGATTTGCGTTCCGCCTCGCGGGCCTGCCACTCCGCGTAGGTCAGCCGCTTCATATGAAACGGTTCCCGCGTGCGCGAGTATCCGCCGCCCTCGCCGCCCTGAAGCCGTCCAATCATGTGCATCTTTTCGGTGAGCACGCGCAGGTTTTCCTTCTCGATGAACTCGTCGTAAATATGGGCGACGAGCAATTCGCCCATGACCACCTGATTGTTGCCGATGAGGAGCGTCTGCACTTCGCGTCCTTCCAACTGGGCCGGCGCGACGGATAAGCGCGGCGGCTTCACTACGATGGAGGGTTCCGTGGCTAAGCCCAACGCTTCGACCTCGCTCAGTTCCGGAGGAAAATCGGTCGCGCACAGGTTCATCAACTCGGCATTTTCCTCGGTGACAAGGTTGATCACAAATTCCTTGGAGCGGCGGATATTGCGGAAGCTGTCCTTCGCCGTGCTGTCGGAGCGCTTCCCAATCCCCAACACAACCAGCGGAGGATTCTCGCCCATTAACTGGAAATAGCTGAAGGGCGCGGCATTCACCTGGCCGTTCTCGTTCAGCGTCGTCACCCAGGCAATTGGCCGCGGCACGACCAGGCTGGAAAGGACATGGTAACGCTTGGCGGGGGTGAGGTCGGCGAGGGTGAGTTGCATGGCAGTGGAAAATAAGAAGGTAGAAGTGACTGTAAGAAATGCAAAGGCAGTCTGCGTGTTCTCATGTTCTTCCTTCTAACTTCCCACTTTTTCCTTTACCCTTTTGCCACATGGCCTTGGTCCTCAACCGCCGAATCCAGCCGCTACGCGGCATGGTCGATCTCGCGCCGGTCGTCAACGTTGTCCTGCTGCTGCTCTGCTTTTTCCTGCTGAGTTCCTCCTTCGTCCTTCAGCCCGGCATCAAGGTCGATCCGCCCAGCAGCACCATCGGCGTGGGTACGCCCGCAAGCCGCCTCATCGTCGCCGTGACGCTCGGGCCGCAGCAATTTGATACCAGTGGCGCGCCGTTGAAGCGCACCCCGGTGCTTTATTTCAATGACCAGATCGTGACGCTCGACGGTCTGCGCACTGCACTGGATCAGCTTCCCTCCAACCGCATCGCGCCTTCGGTGGTGATCAAGGCGGACAAGGATGTGCCGCTCGATCTCATCACCAGCATCATCGACGTGGCGCATCGCTTTCCGGTGGTCATCGCCACGCAACCGGTGAACGGCGCTTCTTCGCCGTAGACTCATGGCAAACGCATCGACCGAGCAGCCTGTTTCGACCGCGCACGATCCCGTGGCGCAGACGCTGGCGTTGCTGCAACCGTGGATCGATTATGTGCCGCAACAGCAGCGCCGGCTTGGACTCTTCATCTTTCTCGCGCTGCTGGTACACGTGGCCATCTTCTACTTCATCCGCATCGACACCACGCGTGCCGAACTGCGGCATCAGACCCGGACGCACGTCACGGTGGAATACCCGCAGGCGATTGCAGTCAATGGAGAGCCGGGCGATCAATTTTGGAATCGCCTGACCGATCCGCGGCTATACCTGCTGCCGATTAACCCGCTCGCCACGCTGGCTTCCACCGAGCCTTCGACCAATCTTGGCTCGAGTCTCGGTTCCACCGAGTTGCCGCTGCCGGCGCCTCCAGCGGATTATCGCACTGCGCAGCCGGTCGTCACTCCACTCGGGCAACGGGTGCAGGAGGCGATGTCGCCTGCCCGCCAGCCTTTCGTCTATGACGAGACGCCCCCGGCGATCGCAACAAAGACGACCTGGCAGTGGGATGCCGCCCTTGGTCAGCGCCAGCCGGCGGGCATTCCCAGCCTGCCTTCGCCCATGTCGGACACCGAACTGAGTCCGACTGTATTGCGGCTGGCGGTGAACTCGGGCGGCGTGGTGGAGCATGTCCTGATCGAGCAAAGCTGCGGCGACCAGGGCGCGTCGATTGCGAAGGACCTCGACCAGCAGGCGGTCCTGGCGGCGCGCAAGATCCGATTCAAGCCAACGGATCGGCCGGGCCTGTTGTGGGGCCGGACGACGGTGTTCTGGTACTACACGGCCAAGCCTATCGTGGAAGTAGTGCCGACGCCGCCGACGACCGGACAGTGACGTATCCGCGGATGTGGATGAGTGCGTGGACCTAGGGGCCCAGGCCAAATAGGCTAAATAAGACGGCCGCCTCTGAGCTCTGCGACCCTTGCAAGAGATCTCTGCAAAACTCCTTTTTAGTTCCGTCATCCTGAGCGAAGTGAATGCGCAGCCTTCGCGGAGTCGAAGGACCTCGCTTCTTTTACCACAGATAATCAATGGCGGACAAGGCCTCGTCGCTAATGGCCGGATCGTCGCCTCCTTTGGACGGGGTCTAACTTTGCTGTCTCGCGCCCTGGCTTTGTCACCAAGGTCCTTCGATTCGGCTCGGCTACCGCCAAAGGAAAAGTATATCCTCCGCTCGCCTCACTCAGGATGACGGATTTGGAAGGAGAGACTACTCGCCTTTGAGGGGAATGGAGCCTTCGGTTCCGGCGGGCGCGACGGGGTTGGATTGGGGGAGAGGATCAGGCGCGGCGTCGCCGAGCATGCCTTTCTTGCGGAGTTGCTCTTCCATGGCGAGGTCCATGACAAGATCGGCGAGCGGAATGGTGCCCTGATCGAGCGCGGCGTTGGCGGCCTTGAGTTGTTCGAGGTTTTCGCTTTCGAGCGCCTTTTCGACGTTGTGCATGAGCGCTTCGATTTCCTTGACCTCTTCTGGGACGATGAGTTGGCCGACCTGCGCGAGCGCTTTGCGGGTCGCGCCGAGCATGTCGCCGCTCTTGCGCTTAGTCTCGATCCACTGGCGCTGGGCGAGATCGTCGAAGGCATATTCGACCGATTCCGAGACCATTTTTTCGACGTCCTCATCACGGACATCGACGGCGCTCTTGAGCTGGACGATTTTCTGGTGGCCAGTTTTCACGTCGCGAGCAAGGACGCTCAAGATGCCGTTGGCGTCGATCTCGAACTGGACGCCGACGCGCGGAACGCCTTTGGGTGCGGGTTCGAATTCGAGCTCGAAGTTGCCGAGCGACCAGTTGTCGCGGGCGAGTTCGCGCTCGCCCTGAAGGACCTGGATCTTCATCGATTTCTGGTTGTCCACGGCGGTGGTGAAGAGCTCGCCCGCCTTGGTGGGGATGGTGGTGTTGCGCGGGATGATGACGTTCATCAGGCCGCCGAAGGTCTCGATGCCAAGTGAAAGCGGCGTAACGTCGAGCAGGACCATGTTGCGCACGCCGCCTTGGAGGATGCCAGCCTGGATGGTCGCGCCGAGGGCGACGGCTTCGTCGGGATTGGCGCTGGTGTTGGGCTCGCGGGCGAAGATTTCCTGCACGAGCGCGCGGACCATGGGCATGCGAGTCTGGCCGCCGACGAGGATGACGTCGTCGAGATCGGCGGGCTTGAGCTTGGCGTCGCTGAGGGAGCGCAGGCAATTACCGCGGGTCTTTTGCACGATGGGCTGGGCGAGGATTTCAAGCTGCTCGCGCGTGACGACAGTGGAGAAGCTTTGCTCGCCGAGCGCGAAGGGAATTTCGACCTTGGTTTCGGTATCGGTGGAGAGCCGGATTTTGGCGGCTTCGGCTTCCTCGTGGAGGCGGGCGACAAGCGCGGCATCGACGTGGGTCTGCAATTTCGCGGCGAGCCGGCGGGCGAGTTCGTCGGTAAGCGCGGCGTCGATGTCGTCGCCGCCGAGGCGGGTGTTGCCGTTGGTGGAGAGGACCTGGAAGACGCCTTCGTTGAGTTCGAGAATGGAGATGTCGAAGGTGCCGCCGCCGAGATCGTAGACGGCGATTTTCGATTTTTCCTTGAGGCGGTCGAGACCGTAGGCGAGGGCGGCGGCGGTCGGTTCGTTGACGATGCGCTCGACTTCAAATCCGGCGAGGCGGCCGGCTTCCTTGGTGGCGTTGCGCTGGGCGTCGTTGAAGTAGGCGGGGACGGTGATGACGGCGCGGGTGACCGGCTCGCCGAGGGAGCGCTCAACGTCGGCCTTGAGTTTCTTGAGGATCTCGGCGGAGATTTCCTCGGGCGACCAGGCGCGGCCGGGCAACTCGACGCGGACGGGTTCATTCCCCTGCCCGGCGACGGGATAGCTGACGATCATTTCCTCGCGCGAGATTTCGCTGCCGCGCCGGCCCATGAAGCGCTTGATGGAGGAGACGGTTTCCCTGGGCTTGAGGCCGCGGATGCGTTTGGCGGCGGCGCCGACCAGCGGCGGTTGATCCGGCCCGGGAAAATGGACAATGGAGGGCGTGAGGCGGCGGCCTTCGGCGTCGGCGATGAGGACAGGAAAGCCCGCGTCCATGACGCCGACGAGGGAGTTGGTGGTGCCGAGATCGATGCCGACGATTTTGCTCATCGGGAGGACGATAGCCTGCAGGAGGCGGGGGTGTCAAAGGGGGGGCTGAAGGAGGGACACAGAAAGGACAGATTTCGCACCGAGGCCCGAAGAGGACTAAGAGGGACGGAAGAGGTTGAGGGAAGACAAAAAAGTTAGAGGTCCTTCTATTGCACCAGGACGAGCCTGGCTTGCTCAGGATGACAGCCTTTTATTAAGTCGCTGACGCGACAGCCTGAACTGATCCTTCCAGCAAGCGTGCGTTTGTAAGCGGGCGTGGTATGTGTAGGATGATAAGTAGGGCGCGCGGGTGCGCCCTTAGGGAAATTTGTGCGGGAAAAATTGCTCACGACTTCGTTTAGCGGGAAAATAATTGTCGCGGTGCTGGCGCTCGCTTATGTGGGCGGCGCGGCTGTGTGCGACTGGATGGTGATAACGCACGCGACGGCTTCGACGACAGCGATTGAAAAAATCCTGACGACCTACAACATCAAGAATGAGGGCGAGCAGGCGGTGGATCGTTACGCCCACGAGCATCCTTTCCTGGGATTGTTTCTGGAGTCACCGGTCAAGAAGGAACTGGAGCTTCCATCGCACGAGGCCTCAACCGAAGCGCTGAGTTCGGATGTTGCGCATTATCTGAAAGTTGTCCGGCAGGAGTCGTTCGTGGCGGCGTGGTGGTCGTGGTTGCTGTTGAACGTCAGCGCGCTTTACGTGATTATCGTTATTGCGATGGAGCGGAGTTTCACGGTGCGACCCGTTTTATTTGCGCTGACCTGCGTCTCGGTGGCCTGCTTTTTTATCGGCATCCTGGCGCCGGCGATGGTGATCTGGACGGCGCCGAGCATTCCGATGGCGTCGGGAAATTTGTCGTTCGTGCTGCAGCATCAGGTGCGCGGAATTTGGGCAATTATCTGGGAGTTGCTGACCACGGGACATTGGATAATCGGCGGATTTCTTTTCCTGTTCAGCATCCTGACCCCACTGACCAAGGCGACGCTGACTTTTTTTGTGACGACCTCGCGCTCCAGGACGTTGAATTTTAAAATCGGGCAGGTGCTGCATTCGATCGGCAAGTGGTCGATGGCGGACGTTTTTGTGGCGGGAATTCTTTTGTCGCTCTACGCGTTGAAGGCGCAGGAGGCGACGAAATCGATTCCGTGTTTGGGTCTCTATTATTTCATCGGGTATTGTTTGTTGAGCATGACGACGACGGAATTGCTGACCCATTCCGGCGTGGTGGCGGGCAACGACGAAAAGAAGGCGGATAAGAAACTTGGCCGGGACGTGTTGGGCGGATTATTTGCGGGCCTGGTCGGCTTTCTTGCGCTGTCGAGTCTCTATACCTATCAGCAGTACACCCATAATTTGAAGGAGCATGTGACGGCTTCCGAATCGCCGACGAAGTTGAATAATGCGGATTTGGTTTTGCCTGCGCACAAGTGAGGTTTTTGTCGGCGGTCATGGACCGCCGCTACAGTTGGATCCGATCGCTTCCTGTCGCCTGCGGCGACCCGGACAACGAAGTAGTCCGGGCCACCCGACCTGAGATCGCTGCCGGCGGTCATAGACCGAAGCTATATCGCTCAGAATTGAAGTGCGGGTGTTGCCGGGCGCAGCTACACTTTGGCACATGAAATGCAATTGGCTTGGGATGAGATGGCCGATTGTGTTGGCGCTGGCGGGTTGCGCATTGATAACTGGATGCTCGCATCCGGCCAAGCCGGTGGTGATCGGGATGGAGTTGAATTATCCGCCGTTTGAGATGACGGATGCGTCGGGCACGCCGACGGGCGTGGGGGTCGATATGGCGCGCGCGCTTTGTGATTATCTCCACCGGCCGATCGATATCCAGAACATGCCGTTCGAGGGGCTGATTCCGGCGCTGAAGACGGGGCGGATCGACCTGATTATTTCGTCGATGACGGCGACGGATGAGCGGCGCAAATCGATCGATTTTTCCGATCCCTACCTGAACACGGGGCTGGCGATTCTAGCGAAGAAGGAGGGTCCGATTCAGAGCATCGCGGATGTGGACAAGCCGGGCATGATCGTGGTGGTGAAGACGGGCACGACGACGGCCGATTATGCGCGGGACCATTTGCAAGAACGCGACGGTGCTGGCGCTGCAGCAGGACACGGCGTGCGCGCTGGAGGTGGTGCAGGGAAAGGCCGACGCATTTCTCTACGACCAGATGTCGATTTATCAATTTGCGAAGAAGCATCCCGACACGACGCGCGGGTTGCTGGCGCCGTTTCAGAAGGAGTCGTGGGCGATTGGTATTCGCAAGGGGAACATCGAGTTGGAAAAACAGGTGAATGCGTTTCTGGCCGATTTCAAGGCGCACAAGGGTTTCGATGCGCTGGGCGACAAATATTTGAAGGACGACAAGGAAGCGTTCAAGGAGATGGGCTTCCCGTTTTATTTTTGAAAGGCATGAATTGGCGACGTTGACCAAAGAGAATTATTTGGTGGTGGGCGCCGGTTTTTCCGGGGCGGTGCTGGCGCGCGAACTGGTCGAGCGAATGGACTGCCGGGTGACGGTGGTCGAGGCGCGGTCACATGTCGCGGGGAATTGCCACACCGAGCGCGACACGAAAACGGGGGTGATGATTCACCACTATGGCCCGCATATTTTCAACACGAACCGGGCGCACGTCTGGGATTACGTGAACCGGTTTGGAACGCTGCGGCCGTATGCGAACCGGGTGAAGGCGTCGACGTCGCGCGGGATTTTTTCGTTTCCGATCAACCTGCACACGATCAACCAATTTTTCGGGAAGAAGCTGGACCCGGAAGGCGCGCGCGCGTTCCTGGCGTCGCTGGGGGACAAGCGGATCGCGGAGCCGCGGAACTTCGAGGAGCAGGCGCTGAAGTTTGTCGGGCGCGAGCTCTACGAGGTTTTCTTTTATGGCTACACGCGCAAGCAGTGGGGATGCGAGCCGTCGGAATTGCCGGCGTCGATTTTGAAACGGCTGCCGATTCGTTTCAATTATAACGACATTTATTATAACAGCGCGCAGCAGGGAATTCCCGAGCAGGGTTACACGGCAATTGTGGAAAAGATTCTCGATCACGCCGCGATCACGGTGAAATTAGCGACGCCGTTTTGATCGCGAGATGGAGGCGGAATACGATCACACGTTTTATACCGGGCGCGATCGATGCCTACTTTGGATTTGAGCTGGGTCGGCTGGGCTACCGGACGATTACTTTTGAGCGAATCGATTTCGTGGGCGATTACCAGGGCAACGCGGTGATCAATTATCCCGGAACTGGAACCGGCGCTACACGCGGATCCACGAGCACAAGCATTTTGCGCCCTGGGAGAAACACGAGTCGACGGTGGCGTTCAAAGAATTCAGCAAGGAGACAGGCGCGGAGGATGCGCCGTATTATCCGAAGCGACTGGCGGCCGATCGGCAACTGCTGATGGAATACCGGCAGGCGGCGGAAAAACTGCACAGCGTTTCGTTTTCGGGCCGACTGGGGACGTATCGCTATCTGGACATGGACGCGGTGATCGACGAGGCGCTGGATTTGAGTGCGGCGTTTGTGCAGAGCCGGCAATCGGGCGTGGCGGCTCCGCTTTTTTCGAACGAGGAAGGCGCGGCCTCCTGATGAATGCGATTGAGCTGGCGGTGATGATGCCGATTTACAACGAAGAGGTTAACATCGAGGCGGTGGTGGCGGAGTGGGTGGAGGAGCTTTCGCGGCTGGGGATTACGCACACCGTGCTGGCGGTCAACGACGGCTCCCGTGACGGGACGGAGGCTGCGTTGAAAAGGTTGGCGGCGAAATATCCCGAGGTGACGGCAATTGAAAAGCAAAACGCCGGACATGGGCAGGCGTGCCGCACCGGTTATTTCCGGGCGGTGGAATGCGGCGTGGCGTGGACGCTGCAGATCGATTCGGACGGGCAGTGCGATCCGCGGTTCTTCGCGTCGTTCTGGAAGAGTCGTGACGAGGCCGATGCAATTTTTGGGATGCGGAAATCGCGCGATGATGGAGCGTCGCGAGCTTTGGTCTCGACGATCTGCCGGTGGGCGACGTCGGCGCTTTGCGGGATTGATCTCAAGGACTCGAATGTGCCGTACCGCCTGATGCGGACTTCATGTTTGGCGGAGGCGCTGGGCCGTATTCCGGCGGATTTCGAGATGCAGAACGTGGCGCTGACACTGGCGCTGAAGCGGAACCGGTCGGTCCGCTGGAAATATATTCCGATTCATTTTCGCGACCGGCAGGGAGGAACGAACAGCATCAACTTTAAGAGGATCGTGAGGATGGGCGGCGAGCTTTTGCTGAATCTGCATCGAATTGGAAAGTGAGGTGGCGAGGCATGCACGAGGCCTTTTTGCTTTTGTCGCGAGGAGTGCGAGGGCTATCTTAGTTTGATCGCATATGCCTCTTCCAATCGATTATCACAGCCATCCGCAGGCGCATAGCGTCAAACCCTACACGCCTCAGCTACTGCAACCGTGGGCCGACAGCGCCCGCCAGCGCGGCGTGAAGGAAATCACTTTCACCGATCATGACCGCTATCATCAGGGTGTCGATTTCGAGGAGATCGACAAGCTTCGCGCGGCCAATCCCGACCTTAAAATTCTCGCCGGGATCGAACTCGATAACGATCCCGAGACTGGAAAAGCGGGGCGCGCCTGGGTTGAGAAAAACTGGGACCGCCTCGATTTCGTCCTCGGCTCGGCCCATTACCTTCCGCCCGATACGGAGATGTTTGACCAAGTCACGCGCAAGGATGAGTTTTCGCATCGCGACATGCCGGCCGAATGCGCCACGTACATCGCGGAACTCAACGGGATGATCGATCGCGGATGCATCGATTGCCTGGCGCATTTGGACTTGATCAAAATCCACGGCGTGTGGAATCCCAAAGGCGGGCTGCTGCCTTATTTTCAACCGTTGCTGGAACGCATTCGGCGGGAAAACCTCGCCATCGAAATCAGCACGGCGGGGTGGCGCAAGCCGGTCGGCGAGCAATATCCGCACGTCGACCTGATCCGAGCCGCGCAGAAATTTGGCATTCCATTTACGCTCGCCAGCGATGCCCATTCGCACGTTCAGTTGGCCGAGTTTTACGACCGGCTTGCCCCATTGCTGGATGAACTCGGGATCAAGGAAGTGGCCACCTATGAGAAGCATCGCCGGAAAATGATTCCGCTTCGCGGCTAACCGGAGCAACCTTAACACTTGGTAATGCGCGACCATTTACCTCGTATTGGACCGTTTTTCCGCTCATAACAGTCGCCACCATGGAAGCCGCACCCGTCTTCGCCTCCAACGCCATCACGTCCGGGTTGCCGCCGGTTCCCGGCACGGAGCAGGCGCGCGCCATCGCCTATGGCCACGCCAACCTCGCCGCCACGGCCGACGCGGTCAAGGAAGCGAGCGCCTGGGTCAACCCGCTGCGCGACGAAATCAGCCGCGTCATTGTCGGCCAGAAATATCTCATCGATCGGCTCCTGATTGCGCTGATCGCCAACGGGCACGTGCTGCTCGAAGGCGTTCCCGGCCTGGCGAAAACGCTCGCGCTGCGCACCCTCGCCGCAGCTGTGCAGGTCCGCTTCCAGCGCATTCAATTCACGCCCGACATGCTTCCCGCCGACATCGTCGGCACGCAAATCTATAACCCGCGCGACGGCACCTTCAACCCGAAGCTGGGACCGGTCTTTACCAATTTCGTGCTGGCCGACGAGATCAACCGCGCGCCGGCCAAAGTGCAAAGCGCGCTCCTGGAATCGATGCAGGAACGGCAGGTCACGCTCGGAGAGAACACTTACGAATTGCCCGAGCCGTTTTTGGTCATGGCCACGCAAAATCCGGTTGAGCAGGAAGGCACTTATCCCCTGCCCGAAGCGCAAGTCGATCGGTTTATGCTCAAGGTCGTCGTCACTTATCCCTCGCGGGTTGAGGAACGCGGCATCCTCGACTTGATGGCCACCACTTCGCCGAATCTCTCCGTGCAGCCGGTCGTCACGCCGGAGCAAATTCTCCAGGCGCGCGAGGTCGTCAACCTGATCCACGTCGATGACAAGGTGCGCGATTACATTGTCGATGTGGTCATCGCCACGCGCGATCCGAAAGCTTACAAGCTCGATTTCCCCGGCTGGATTCAATACGGCGCGTCCCCGCGCGCGACTATCGCGCTGACGCTCGCCGCCCGTGCGCTCGCGTTCCTGAATGGACGCGCCTACGTTACGCCGCAAGATGTGAAAGAGGTCGCTTATGACGTCCTGCAACATCGTGTTACTGTCACCTACGAGGCCGAAGCGGAAAATCTCTCCTCGCGCGATATTGTGCAGAAGATTCTGGATACATTGCCGGTTCCTTAGGAGCTATGAGCTTAGAACTTAGAGCGAAGAACTAATGCTGCCTGCTTCACCTAGTTCTAAGTTCTACGCTCTTCGTTCTTAGTTTGTTCCCATGGACTCCGCCGCGACTCGAGAAATGCTGAAGAAAGTGCGCCAGGTCGAACTGCGCACGCGACGACTCGTCACCGACGCGCTCGCCGGTGAATACCATTCCGTCTTCAAGGGTCGCGGGATGGATTTCGACGAAGTCCGCGAATATTCCCCGGGCGACGAAGTCCGGCTCATCGATTGGAACGTGACCGCGCGCACCGGAACGCCTTTCATCAAAAAGCTGCGCGAGGAACGCGAGCTTACCATTCTCCTCGCCGTCGATGTGAGCGCCTCCGGGAAATTTGGCTCCCATGTCCAGAGCAAGCGGGAACTCGCCGCCGAAGTGGCCAGCGTTCTTGCTTTCTCCGCGATCCGCAACCGGGACAAGGTTGGCCTGCTTCTTTTCACCGACGAAATCGAGCAGTTCATTCCGCCGACCAAGGGCCGCCAGCATGTGCTGCGGGTGATCCGCGAAATTCTGTTTCACAGCCCCAAACGGCGAGGCACCGATGTGGCCGCCGCCCTCGATTTCGTCAGCGATGTGCAGCGCCGCCGCGCCGTCGTGTTTGTCATCTCCGACTTCATTGAATCGGCCGAGGCCTTCGAGCGCCTCCGCCGCCAGCTTCGCCTGACCAACAAGCACCACGATCTTGTTTTGCTTCACTTGCGCGACCGCCATGAAGAGGAGTTGCCCGCGCTCGGCCTGCTCAGCCTGGAGGATCCGGAAACCGGCGAGGTGATGGAAATCGACACCGACCGCAAAAGCGTCCGTGATGCTTTTGCGCGGCAGGCATTGGAGCGCATGGACCAGTTTCGCCGCGCCGCGCGTCAGGCCGGGGTGGACACCCTGGAGCTGCGCACCGGTGAAGCTTACAGCCAGGCGCTCTACACGTTTTTCCAAAAACGCTCCAGCCGGAGATTGGGATGATCCCGACAATTCTCTTTGCTCAATTGAACTCCGCCCCGGCCGACCAACTCGACGATATTCGGCCGCCTTATTTTTATCTCCACTCGTGGTCGTGGCTTTGGATCGCGCTTGCCATCGCCGCCTTCATCGCGCTGCTGGTTCTAGCGTGGATTTGGCTGCGCCCCCGACGCCTGCTCAGTCCGAAAACGGCATACGAACTGGCGCTGGAAAAACTCGAGAAGGCGCGCTCGCTGCTCCGGGAAGATGCCCCGATGCCCTACGCCGTTTTTGTTTCCGAAACGATTCGCTCCTACCTCGGGCAGCGGTTCCAATCGCCCTCAACCCGCCGCACGACCGAGGAATTTCTGCGATTGATGGAAGCGAACCGGACGACCCCTCTCGCCGGGCATCGCGAATTGCTGCGGGATTTTTTGAGTTCATGCGACCTGGTGAAGTTCGCCCGCTATCAACCGACGCTGGCCGAACTCGAACAGGTGCAGCAGCGCGCGACCACCTTCGTTACGGCAACCAAACCACCGCCGGATTCGAGCGAAAGAAACGGAGGCGCATGAGCCAGTTCGAATTCGCTCATCCGTGGGCCCTGGTCCTCCTGATTCTGCTGCCGCTCATGGCCTACTTGCGCGGACGCCGGGGCAAAGCGGCGGCGATCGAATATTCGGGCCTGAGCTTGTTCGGAACCCTGGCGCGCAACCGCAAAATAAAACCGGGCGGCTGGCTCTCGGCGTTGCGGTATCTCGCGCTGCTCTGCTGCATTATCGCGCTGGCGCGCCCGCAGAAAATCGATTCGATCACGCAGGTGCAGGAAAGCGGAATCGACATGATGCTGGCCATCGATCTTTCGCCGTCGATGGAAGCGCTCGATTATCACAAACCGGACGGCGAGGAAATCAGCCGGGTCGAGCTCGTTCGCGAAACCGTGGGCGACTTCATCAAGGACCGGCCCAACGACCGCATCGGGATCGTCGCGTTCGCCGGTGAGGCTTACCTGATGAGCCCGCTGACGCTCGATCACGCGTGGCTGCTTCAAAACGTTGAATGCCTGAAGGTCGGACTGGCCGGCGACGCCACCGCGATCGGCTCGGCCCTCGCCACTTGCGCCAATCGGCTGCGCGACCAGCCGAGCAAATCGAAGATTATCGTGCTTCTGACCGATGGCGCGAACAATGCGGGAAAGATCACTCCCCTCGCCGCCGCCGAGGCCGCCCACGCTCTTGGAATCAAGATTTATACTATCGGTGCAGGCTCGGCTGACATGGCCAAATTTCCGATCCATGACGCATTCGGGCGCGTGACCTACACCACGATCCCGGTTGATATCGACAACGAGGCGCTGCAAAAAATCGCCGACATTGGCGGAGGGAAATTCTTCCGCGCCGCCGACTACAACACGCTCACGCATGTTTACAAGGAGATCAACGCGCTGGAAACCAGCAAGGTGGACATCAAGCATTTTCACCACGTCAAAGAATATTTCGTCTATGCGCTTTATCCGGGCCTTCTTTTTCTGGGCGTGGAAATCGCCCTGGCCCATACGCGATTCCGGAGGCTGCCATGATGTCGGAACTGTGGAGCTTTCTCGATCCCGGTTTCTTCGCGCCGATCTGGTTGCTGGTGGGCCTGGTTGCGGTGATCGCGATTGTTCTGCTGGAAATCGGCGCCCGGCGCAGGAGACGGCAAGCGCTGAGGCTTTTTGCGGCATCCCATCTGGTGACAACCCTGACCGGCAGCGTGTCTCCGCTGAAACGCCTGCTGAAATCGGTTCTGCTTATCTCGGCCGTTGCGCTTCTTTTCCTCGCGATGGCGCGGCCACATCTCCTTTACGATTGGAGCGACGAAACCCGGAGCGGCCTGGATATCCTGATCGCGGTGGATTGCTCCAAGAGCATGTTGACCGAGGACGTGAGACCCAATCGTATCGAGCGCGCCAAGCTGGCGATCGCCGATTTTGCCGATCGCGTTCCCGACAATCGCCTGGGCTTGATTGCCTTTGCCGGCGACGCGTTTTTGCAATGTCCGTTGACGCTGGACCATGATGCGTTTCAAACGGCGGTGCGCGAACTCGACACCGATACGATTCCGCGACCGGGCACCGATATCGCAACGGCGATCGATCAGGCCGTCGATGCGTTGCGCAGCCAGCCGAATAACATGAAATTCCTCATCCTTGTCACGGACGGCGAGGACCTGGAGGGGCGCGTGCTGGATGCCGCCAGAAATGCGGCGCAAAACGGGCTGAAGATTTACCCGGTCGGGGTTGGCACGGCGAATGGCGACCACATTCCGGAGCGCGATGATTCCGGGGCGGTGATGTTTCACCAAGATGCGAGCGGTCAGGAAGTCATTTCCAAACTGGACGAAAACACGCTGCGTCAAATTGCCGACATCACCGGCGGCGCCTATGCTCCGCTTGGCCAGCGCGGCGAGGGTCTGGACGAAATCTACCACCGTTATATCGAGCCCCTGCCCAAACAAAGCCTTGAGGAGCGGCAGGAAAAAATCCGCATCGAACGGTTTGAGTGGCCGCTGGCCCTGGCTATTTTGTTCCTGATGTGCGAGTTCATGATCAACGAAAGGGTCGCCTCGCCTAAAGCCGTTGATCCATCCGCATCCGGTCCACCGCGCCGTCTTTCCCGGCGTAATCCGGGCCGGAGCATCGCAGTTGCGGCGAGTCCGTTGATCGCTTTAGGTTTTCTCGTCGCAATGCCGGTCCACGCTTCCGATGCGGCCACCGCCGAGCGCGATTACAAATCGGGCAAATACGAGCAAGCGATGGACAATTACCAGAAGGCGGTCGAAAGCGATCCGTCGCGCAACGACCTGGAATATAATCGCGGCGCTGCCGCCTATAAAGCCGGGGAATATTCCGAGGCCGAGGAAGCGTTTCGCAAGGCGCTGGAGACGCCCGACCTGAAGCTGCAGGAAAATACTTACTATAATCTCGGCAATGCCCAGTTTCAGCACGGGCAAGCCATGGAGCAGGTCGACAGCAAGAAAACCCTCAGCCTCTGGGAGCAGGCGCTGCAATCGTATGACTCAGCCCTGAAGCTTAGAACCACGGCCGATGCGCATCATAATTATGAGTACGTCAAAGAAAAGCTGGAGCAGTTGAAACAGCAGCAGCAACAACAGGACAAAGAGAACCAGTCGGGCGGCAAAGGTCAAGATTCACAGGGCCAGGGGAATCAAGGCGATGACCAACCGCAAAATCAATCGGGCCCGGGTAATCCGCAAAATGGCACGCAGAACTCGAACCAGTCTCCTGAGAAGAACGGCCAGCAGCCAGCGCCCGCTCCCGGCAATGGCAACTTACGCACCTATTCGGGGACGCGCGAGCAGGACAAGCAGGACCCCGGCATCAAGTCGCGCGAGGAAGCGGAGCATTTGTTGGACTCGCTCAAGGACGACGAGCGTCACGTCACCGCGCGGACGCTGAATGCGCTCGACGGCGACAATCAGCCACCGCCGCCTCCATCGGGAAAGGATTGGTAGGATGAGTGGGCGTTGGAAATTTATGGCCAGGGCGTGGCGAGTGATTGCGCTTCCGGTTTTGGCCGTGTCGCCATGCTTTGCGGTCGCAACGTTGACGCAGGAGATTGAATCGCGAACGACCAACGTGGGCGATCCGGTGATGGTGACCCTGACGGTGCAAGGAGGAACGATCGGACGCATCCAACTTCCCAAGGTCGACGGTTTGGAGGCAGGCGATCCGAGTTACCAAATCAAGAGCATCGAGGACAATGGCAGCTTTTTCACCACCGTCTCGTTCAGCATTGCCATAACGCCCACGCGTCCCGGCGACTTCACCATTCCCGCTTTCGATCTTCGCACGCAGGAAGGAGACGTGCTGCATGTCAAAGCGATCAAGCTGCATGTGCCCGGTAATGGCTGGGTTGCCGGCGCAATCACGAATCCTGCGTCGACTTCGTCAACGGACGCGGCAGCGAATCTCAACGGTCCGGTGATCATGCCGCCGACCAATGCGGCACCGACGCCAGGCGTACCCGACAATGGAAACGCGACTAATAATCCCGGGGCCGTCGCTCCACCCCGCGATCCAAGCGGCGGGCCAGCGAAGGTTTTTATTATCATCACGCCGGAAACGACCGACGCTTATGTCGGGCAGGCCGTTCCGATGCGGATCGATTTTTTTATCCGCCTGGACGTGAATGCGGAGCAGGATTCGCTGCCGACGATCAAGGGAAGTGATTTTCTGATGAACAGTTTTACGCATCGTGGGCAGGAGAGCACCGGCCTGGTGGAAAATGAAGAGTATGGGCGCGAGACCTGGATGACGGCCATCTCTGCGCCGAGGAGCGGCGATTTTCCACTGAGCATGGAGCGCGATACCTACTGGGTCAAATCGGTCACCAGCAATAATCTCGATCCCTTCGGCGGATTTTTCAGCCGGCATGCGGACCTCGCGCATGAATCGATTTCGAGCAATCAATTCACCATGCACATCCATCCCCTGCCCGAAGAGGGACGCCCGGCGCATTTCACCGGGGCGATCGGACAATTTCAAGTGACGGGCGACGCTCGTCCCGCCTCGGTGGCGATGGGGGAGCCGGTCGAGTTGAATTTTACCGTGAGCGGCGAGGGCAACTTCGATTATGTTCGCTGCCCCGCACTGACCGACGATCCCGATTGGAAAACCTACGTACCTGCCACCAAGACGACTTATCGCGACGAATCCCATATCCAAGCCGCCAAGATTTTCAAGCAGTCGGTCATCGCCCAGAAGAGCGGCGCCGTTCCGCTTCCTGCCGCGAGCTTCAGTTACTTCGATCCAACGGCCACGCAATACATCACGGTGCCCATCGCGCTTCCGGTGATCACGATCACCGGTTCGCCCGCTCCGCTGGCTTCGAGTCCGGTGGAAGACATAAGTAACTCGACTTCGGAGGCGAGGCCGCCCGTCGCCGACGAATTTTTGCCCAATCGCACGGAGATCGGTTCGACACGGATGACGCTCGTCCCGGTTTATCGCCAGCCTTGGTTTTGGGCCATTCAGGCGGGCTTGGCCGCTCTTCTCCTGCTCGGCGCGCTACTGGTTTTCATTCGCTCGCGAACGAGTTCGAATGACAACCGTGCCGAGCTCGCCCGGCGTCAGCGCTCGCTCCAACAGGAAGAGGAAGCCATGGCGGACGCGGTGCGAACGGGCAACGCCCGGGCCTTTTTTGTGGCCGCACGGCACGCGATCCAGTTGCAACTCGGCGCGCGGTGGAACGTCAATGCCGAGGCCCTCACCTTCGGCGAAATCCGAAGCCGCGATCCGCAACTGGCTGAGACGTTGGCGCCACTGTTCGCCCAGGCCGATGAAGTGATTTACTCGGGACGCGCCAGTTCCGGCCATAACCTGGCCGAGTGGGAAAATCGCGTGCGCACGGAACTACTCGATCCTCAAACCGCCTGAATATGATTTTCTCTTTTTACCAATGGCGGCTTCTTTCCCACGCGTCGCGCCTGCTCGCTATTTTCATTTTTCTCTTTCCTCTCTTCCTCGCCGCAGACGATTCCGATCCTGATATCAACGCGGCCAACCGCGCTTACAGCGCCGGAAATTTCGATCAGGCGGCGACCCTTTTTCAGCAGATCATTTCGAAGGATGGTTATTCGGCTTCGCTTTGCTTCGATCTGGGCAATGCCGAGGCCAAGGCCGGCCATCCAGGACTGGCCATGCTCAATTACGAGCGCGCACGTTACCTCGCGCCCGCCGACCGCGACATCGACCACAATCTGCAATACGCGCGCAAGCAGGCCGGACTGGAGCCGAATTCCTATCGCTGGTGGCAGGTCGCGCTGCTGAGCATCAACTGGACGGTGTGGCTCGGCGTGATGGCGGCGTGTTTGCTTCTCATTTTTCTGGCGATTGTGGGGACATCGTATGCGTCCGGGTTGGCCAGCGCGTCAAGGATTCCTCCACGACTCCTGAAAAATAGTTTTCGTGGAATTCTTTTTGTCGGCATTCCGCTGTGCTTTCTGCTGGGTTACATCGAGCTCTCGACAATCGGCTTTAACAACCGCATCGAGGGTGTGATCGTCGCGCCCAAGGAGGCGACTCTGCGCCTCTCTCCTTTTGAAAGCGCAGACAGCATTGGAACGATTCCCGAGGGCGAATTGGTGACAGTGGAAGATCGCCATGATGATTACCTGCGCATCGAGGCGCGCGACCATCACTTCGGCTGGGTCCAGGAAAAAGACCTCGAACCCGTGATCGCGGGGAGTTTCGACGAGAAGCCGTCGAATTGAACTATATACCGAAATTGATTCCGACCGCCTTCGCCGTTTCGACCATCTGACCGTCGGGGGGGACGTGCTTGATCTGCCCGACCGCTTCTTTGATCGTAACGGAACCGATCTGATAATTGAGATAACTTACCATACAGCCGAATTTCTTTTCCTGGATGAGTTGCACCGCCCCGACGCCGAACCGGGTGCCCAAATTTCGGTCCTGGGTCGTGGGTGCTCCGCCACGCTGCAAATGACCAAGCACCACCGTACGCGTCTCACGCTTGGTGCGCTCCCCAATTTCGTAAGCGACCTGCGCCCCGATGCCGCCCAGTCGGACTTCTCCCTTGGTTGCGCCATCCAAAGTGCTAACTCCACCGCCTTGCGCCGAGGCTCCTTCGGCCGCGACAATCAGGGTCGATGAAGCGCCGCTCGACATCCGCTTCTCCACATGCGCCGCAAGCCGTTCGTAGGAAAAAGGAATTTCGGGAATCAAAATGACATCCGCGCCGCCGGCCAATCCGCCGTAGAGCGCGATCCAGCCGGCGTGGCGGCCCATGACTTCCAGCACCATGACGCGCTTGTGGCTGGCGGCGGTGGTGTGCAGGCGATCGAGCGCATCGGCGACGCATTGGACAGCGGAATCAAAACCGAAGGTCGTCGCTGTGGCGGAAAGATCGTTGTCGATGGTCTTGGGCACGCCCACAACCGCAACGCCATTTTCAAAAAGCTGGTCGGCCGTGGTCAGGGAACCATCACCACCGATACAAATCAGCGCACGCACGCCGAGGTCCTGCAAAGTTTTTTTTGCCTCATCGATGATCGGCTGGGGTATCATCGCTTTTTCGCCGAGGCCCTGCTTGGCCACAAAACGACCGCGATTGGTCGTGCCGATGATCGTGCCGCCGCTGGGCATGATGCCCTGCGTGTTTTCCAGGGTGAGAATCTTGTAGTTCACCGGCGAGAGCAGGCCCTCGTAACCGTCAATAAAACCGAGGACTTCCCAGCCCAAGGTATGAGCCGATGCGACCGCCGCCCGGATCACCGCGTTGAGCCCGGGACAGTCACCACCGCTGGTCAAAACTCCTATACGAAATCGATGCATCGACTAGAAGCTGTCGGAAAAGTCGGCGCGGGTCACGCTGAAAAGCGTTTTTCCGGGGACGTTCCAATCGATAACGATAGCGGCCATGAAGTGCTCACTAAACTAAAAAAATCTGTGGTTTTTCCGTAAAAAAGCGGTGACGCCCGCTCAACTATCGGCATTCTCGCTCGAATGCAGCGTGAGTTCTCCGAAGCCCAGCCCGAGTTGATGGATTTGCCGAATCAGGACGAAGCTGCGTTGCGCAGCGACCTGGAGCATCTCGCTCGCCTGAATCGCACCTTTGGCGGCAAAAAAGCCGTGGAAACGGTTTTCCATCATCTGGCGGACAAGTCGCGTAGTCTTTTGCTCATCGATCTCGCCGCCGGCTACGGTGACCACGGCCGCAATCTGCTCGGGCTTTCCAAGGCGTGCCAGCACGATGTGACAGTCGTCGCCGTTGACATCCAGTTCCAAACTTTACAGATCGCCCGCCAAGCCACGCCTGCTTCGAAGAAAATGTTTTTCGTCCAGGCCGATGCCCGTCAACTGCCATTCCGAAACAAGTCGGCCGATCTCGCCTTTTGCAGTCTCGCGCTGCATCACTTCGCCGAAAAGGATGCGTTGACGGTGTTGCAGGAAATGGGTCGGGTCGGACGATTCGGCACGGCGTGCGTCGATCTTGTGCGCAGCCGCTTCGCGACGTTTTGCATCTGGCTGCTGACCACGTTCATTATCCGCGATCCAATGGTGCGGCATGACGCGCGGCTTTCGGTGCGTCGCGCCTTCACCGATGTCGAGATGAAGTCGCTGGCCCACCGGGCGGGCTGGCCTAATCTCAAGCAGATCAAATTTTTCTGGTTTCAGCAGGCTGTGCTTGCCCAGGCGGAAGCATAAATACGAATGAGAACTTCCAACGTTATCGTCATCAAAGCGCCGCTCCATGTCATTTACACGACCGCTTCGGATCTCGAACGGTGGCCCGATTTTCTCTCCCACTACCGATACAATCGCTTTCTTTCCAGAATGCCGTGGGGCGGGATCGTCAAAATGTCGGCCGTGCGGACGATCATCCCGACGACCTGGATTTCCGAGTACCGGATCGATACCGAGAAGGTCCAGCTCTACTTCAGGCACCTTAAATCGGCCCTCAACGCCACGCGCGGAATGATTGTCGTCTGGCACTTCACCGAGACCCCGGAAGGCGTCCGGGTCGAGATTACCCACGATTTGGAATTGCACTGGCCGCTGATTGGTGGCTTTGTAGGAAAGTACATTGTGGGTCTTTTCTTCATCCATCACATCGCCACCCGCACTCTTGCGGGTCTTAAGCGCAAAGTCGAAAGCACGTCTGCATCATCATGAGTTCACGCGTCGTTATTACCGGGATTGGGGCGCTCACCTGCGTCGGACACGGCCGCCAAGGCCTTTGGGAAGGTCTTCTCCGCGAGAAGTCGGGCGTCAGTTTTATCACCCGTTTTGATACCACGGATTATGACGCCAAGTGTGCGGGCCAGATCAACGACTTCGATCCGAGCGAGCATTTTCCCTTTCACAAACTGAAGCGCATCGACCGCTATGCGCAATTCGCGTTGGTCTTGTCGCAGCAAGCGCTCGACGACGCCGGCCTGAAATTATCGCCCGAGCACCCGCGCACCGATGTCGGTGTGAGCTTTGGGACCGCGCTGGGAGGAATCACCACGGCGGAGTTGACCCACGAACGGTTCATCCGCGAGGGAAACCGCGCCATTCCGGCAGCGCTCGCACTGCAAGTTTTCGGCGGCTCGGCGCACAGCAATATTGCGATCGCCTACGGCATTCGCGGCTATAGCACGACCAACTCGAACAGTTGCGCCTCCGGCACGGTCGCGGTTGGCGAGGCTTTTCGCGTCATTCGCGAAGGACGTGCGCAAGTGATGGTCGTGGGCGCGGCCGAGGCGCCGCTGGCTCCCCTCACCTTCGGCGCATTTGACACGATCAAATCGATGGCCAAGGAAACGAAGGACGCCGCGCGCGCCTGCCGTCCTTTCGATGCCACCCGCACGGGATTCATCATGGCGGAAGGCGGAGGCAGTCTCATTCTTGAATCGCTGGAACACGCCCGAGCCCGCGGCGCTCACATTTATGCGGAAGTGCTCGGCTATACCTTGAACAACGACGCCTATCATATGTCTTCGTCGCTGCCTGAAGGCGAATCGGCGCTGGCCTCGATGCAGGCGACGCTCGATGAAGCCAAGCTGCGCCCGGACCAGATTGATTACATCAACGCGCACGCCAGCAGCACCCCGATGAATGACGGCACCGAGGCGAAGGCGGTCAGCAAGTTCTTCGGCAAGAAGACGCCCGCCATCAGCGGAACGAAAGCGTATTACGGACATCCGCTTGGCGCATCGGGCGCGATCGAGGCCGCCATCTGCTGCCTTGCCATGGAGCACGGACACATCCCGCCCACCCTGAATTGCCACGAGCCGTGCGAGGAAATTACTCCCGGCTTCGATCTCGTTCGGCTCAAGGGCCGCTCGCAACAGCTTAAGTATGTCCTGAGCAATTCGTTCGGTTTCGGCGGAATTAACGCCTCCCTCGTCTTCGGAAAAGTGGAGTAGGCGAGTAGGCAGTCGCTTCGAGTATTTGGGCGGCCCGGACTACTTCGTTGTCCGGGTCGCCGAGGCGACAGGAAGCGTTCTTGTGGGCGCATCCCTCCGCGGAAATTAATCGCTTCCTGCGCGTTTTGCGCGTCCGGGCAACAAGTAGCCCGGAACAACCCGCTTAATTTTGGGCCATAACTATAGCTGCCGTACAGCCGACGATGCCGCCTTCCAACATCGGCCGTCGGAGCTCTCGCATCATACGCAAGTTATGTGCATTTAGGTATTGCAACCGACTTGCGTTATAGCTATCTCGTTGTTTATGCAAACGATTTGCGTTTATTCCAACGCTGCTTTTTACCGTCTTACTCCGTGGATCTCCTGCGGGCTGGCCCTGGCTTTCATCGGCTCTTTCGCCAATGCGCAGACCACAACCGACAACCCAACGACAAATAACGTTGCGGCGACGACAGGCGCATCCAGCGCTAATCCCGCTCCCGCGACCCAACCTCCGGCCCCTTCCGGAGGGAGCCAGGCGATCCAGTTGCCGGAAGTGACGGTGGTCGGAGAGCTCGATCAGACACGGCAATCGATTGTGCCCAGTCTTGGCGCAACGGTTTACACGATCGACCAGCAGGACATTCAGGATTTGAGCGAAGGCGAGAACATTCCCTTCAGCAAGCTGGTGCTCCGTTTTCCCGGGGTCAGCCAGGATTCGGCGGCGGCGGGAAGTTTCCACGTCCGCGACGACCATGCCAATGTGCAATACCGGATCGACGACGTGCTGATTCCGGAAAGCATTACCAGCTTTGGGACCCAGTTCGATACGCGTTTCGCCGAGAGCGTCGATTTGATCACCGGCGCGCTGCCCGCGGAATATGGATTTCGTCAGGCGGGCGTGCTGGATATCCACACGAAAAATGGTGCCGTGAATCCCGGTGGCGACTTTGATCTTTACGGTGGCAGCTATGGGACGATCCATCCCAGCCTGGAATATGGCGGCTCGCAGGGTAAGCTGAATTATTACTTTTCGGGAAGTTATCTGCAGGACACCGAAGGCATCGAGAACTCAAGCTCGAGTTACAATGCCATTCACGATAACACGGATCAGTATCGTGGTTTCGCCTATCTCTCTTACATTATCGATGATTCGAGCCGCATCAGCCTCATCGCCGGGGAAGCCTACAACCAGTACAATGTTCCGAATACGCCAGGACAAACGTCGAATCTGCCTCCCAATCCCCTCAATTTTCCAGGGGTTCCCAGTTCCTACAACTCGGCGGACCTCAATGAATCACAGCACGAGCAAAACAACTTTGAAGTGCTGGCCTATCAAAAGACGATAGACGACTTCAATTTCCAACTCTCGCTCTTCAATAGTTACAGCGCCGTGGACTTTATTCCCGATTGGCAGGGCGATCTCTTCTTCAACGGCGAAGCGGGAAGTCTGAACCGCAGTGTCATGTCCAACGGGACCCAATTCGACGCCAGTTACGACATCAACGAGGCCCACACTCTCCGCGGAGGATGGCAACTCAACGCTCAAGGCGGGGCTCAAACTGCCGTGACCACGGTGATTCCACTCGATCCCGTTACTGGAAACCAGTCCGGCCCTCCCGAAACGTTCAACAATCCCGGCTATATCACGGCTTACAGCTATGGTTTTTATCTCCAGGACGAGTGGAAAATCACCAAGGAGCTGACGCTGAATTATGGTGGCCGGATGGACTTCTATCAAAGCAGTCTCATTCGACAGAATCAATTGAGTCCGCGCATCAACGCAGTCTATAAATTGGATAATAACACGACGATGCACGGCGGCTATGCGAGCTACTTCACACCCCCGCCGGTGGAAAACATCCCGCAGGGTACTGCCACGGAATTCGCGAACACGACCGGTGCGGCTACGCCCGGCGTACCTAATGATCCGGTGCAATCGGAGCGAGCGAACTATTTTGACGTGGGTATCGTCCACAAGTTCACGCCGGAGTACCAGGTGGGCTTGGACGGTTATTACAAACAGGCGACCAACCTGATTGACGACGGTCAGTTCGGGGCCGCGCCAATCCTGAGCGCGTTCAATTATGCAAAGGGCCAAATCTGCGGTGTCGAACTGAGCCAAAATTATACGCAAGGCGGTTTTAGCGCCTACGCGAATCTTGCGGTTGAGGAAGGCTTGGGAGAAAAAGTCAACTCGGCGCAAGCGGTGCTCTTCGGTGCGGACGATTACAACTATATCTTTGACCATTACATCTATCTCGATCACAGCCAGACCTTCACCGGCTCGGCGGGCGTGTTCTTCAATATCAAGCAGACCGAAACGGTGCCGTATCTGGAAATGATCTGCGGCAGCGGACTCAGGCAGGACATCGACAGCGCGCCCAACGGTGGGTCAGTGCCGGCCTACGACTCCGTCAACGTCGGATTTAGCCAGGGATTCAAATGGGCCGGCATGCCGTACCTCTCGGCCCGATTCGACGTTATTAATGTCGCCGACCAAATTTACGAGATACGCAGCGGGTCGGGCGTTGGGGTGTTCGCACCGCAATTCGGGCAGCGCCGCAGCGTTTATGCAGGACTGACCTACTCGTTTTGATTTCACTCGATCATCGACTGAGGCATGATGGTGGAAATGAAAAGGAGTCGGTTTCTGCTTTGCGGAGGCGCATCGATCTTGCTTCACGCGGGGCTGCTTATTTTCGGAATTGCTTTGCTGGTAAAAGCGGCCCGCTTCCGGGTGGAAGCCGGCAAAACTTCGACGGAAATGGTGCTCATCACGGAAACAGTTGCCGTGACCGCGCCCGCGCCGCCCAAGACCGAACCCCCGCGCGTTGTTCCCACGCCGCCGCCTGTTCCAGTTCCCGAGCCAATCAAGGCCGTCATTCCAACCCCGGTGAAACCCACGGTTACGGCCCTGACGCCAAGTATTGTCCCGACGATAAAGCTTCAGCCGGCAAAGCCCTCGATCAAGCCCAAGGCGGTTGTTGCAAAAACACAACCATCGAGCATGCCCTTCAGGGGCGCCACTGAGGCGCAGCCGGACGAATTGCATAATGAGCCGCCGGTCTATCCGGAAGAATCAAGAGTGGCGGGGGAACAGGGCGTGGTGCTTTTGCGAGTGAATGTGACAGCCGCAGGCGAAGCTTCCGGAGTGACCATCCTGAAAAGCTCCGGTTATTTCCGGCTCGATCAAGCGGCACGACAAGCGGTCCAACTTTGGAAATTTGACCCGGCGCTCAGGGCCGGGCTGCCCGTTTCTTCCGAGGCGGAGGTCCCGGTCCATTTCCAGCTTCAGTAACTCCCGGCTACGCGACCGAATTCATGCCGTCATTCCTCGGAGGTCAAAAGATCCTGCCAGAATCGCGGCAGCAGTTCCGAGAAGATGCTGTGGGACCAAGTCTCGTACCGCCAGATCTCGAGAAAACCGGCGCCGGCAATCAGTACCACCGTCCGCTTTTCGTCGCTGTCGGTCTGATGGATGGAGCCGGGCGCCGGAACCAGGCCGGCCTTCCAGAGCGCTTGCGGAAAGGAGAGAAAGCCGCGGGAATTTTTGTAGGAGCAATTCACCGGCTGAATCAACTGAGCCAGACGTCCGGAGGGATCACTTAGCCATTCATTTAGATTGAGAGTGTTGATGGGATTAGAATTCAGGCGTTGTAGGAGTTGCCCAACATAAGGGTTATGCTCCTTTAATACCAAGAGTTGTTTATGAGGCCCTGGAATCGCGATCAAGCGGGAGGGACGGTCATAAAAGAAGTCCTTGAAGCGATTTTTTAGGGCTACAGAGCATTGGCACTGAACTGGCTCAATTAGGGCATAATCGAGTGAACAACCGACTTCGACCTGCTCCCCGGGATTCGCGGGCGCACCTTTCCCACTTGCGGGGAAGGGTTCCGGAAGGTCAGAGTGCATTAAAAGCAATTTATGGTTTAGAGATGTTTAAAAGCAAGACTTTTCGCGTATTTTTACACATTTGTTTGTGCATCAAAAGTGCCATGTAACCGTCAAAGCCCGGCTACTTGTATCTCGCTTTACCGGTCTAGCGATAACTTACTTATAGTCAACAGCAAGTATACAAGGTGGGGAATTTGAAAGAACGCTTCCGACTGGATGGGCACCCCAGGAGAAGGGTTCAGGTAACCGAAGTGTCAGTTCTTCATATTCTAGTGTAGGTTTCTACATATAGTTTATAGACCTTCATATGTGAGATAAAAACATGGAAAACAAATCGGATCATTCCTTTCAGTGGTGGTAAATGCCGAGAGAAAAATTTACTGCTCCACATTTGCCCTACTTCCCACCAAGCTCGACCGATGTTTCTAGCAGGCGATATTGGCGGGACGAAAACGAATCTGGCGGTCTACGGTTATGCGGACGAGCGGCTGATTCCAAAAAAAATCGCCTCCTATCCGAGCAAAGGGCATGGCACATTGGCCGAAATTATCCGGCATTTTTTGGACAGCGGGGGCTTGTCCGACGTTCGGCAGGCCTGCTTCGGGGTGGCTGGACCGGTCAAGGGCGGCGTGGTGCAGGTCACCAACCTGCCGTGGATTGTGGATGCCGCAGCGCTTCAATCCGAATTGAACTTGCAGCGCGTCAGCCTAATCAACGACCTTGAAGCCAATGCCTATGGAATTAATACGTTGCTTCCGCAGGAATTGCTTTCGCTCAATCCGCGGGCTGACCCGCACCCGGTGGGCAATCGAGCGCTGATCGCGGCCGGCACGGGCCTTGGTGAAGCCGGGATGCTTTGGGACGGCGTGGCCCATCGCCCGTTTGCCAGCGAAGGCGGCCATTCAAGTTTCGCGCCCAACGACAGCGTCGGCGACGAGCTGCTGATATTCCTGCGCAAGGAATTCGGTCATGTGAGTTGGGAGCGTGTTCTCTCGGGAACGGGCATGAAAAATCTCTACCGCTTTTTCCGTCAACGCTCCGGGCAATACGAACCGGAATGGTTGCGGGCGCAGCTGGCGGAGGGCGATCTCGGCGCTATCGTGACGAAGGCCGGACTGGCGAACCAGGATTCTGTCTGTCGCGATGCTCTTGACTGCTTCACGCGCAACTACGGCGCGGAGACGGGGAATCTCGCGCTGAAAATGCTCGCGTTGGGCGGAGTCTACATCGGCGGCGGCATCGCGCCCAAGATGTTGCCGAAGATGCAAAGCGCACTTTTTCTCGATGCCTTTTATCACAAGGGCCGCATGAGTCCGCTGCTTCAATCGACGCCTGTTTACGTCATTCTCAACGACAGGACCGCCCTTCAAGGCGCGGCCTGGTTCGCCGCGCATACGGGTTGAGGCACCTGATCAATTGCCAAGTAGCAGCGACCGGCTGGCGGCATAGTCATCCGGCAAAGGCGCTTCGAGGTGCAAAGGTTTTTCCGTCAATGGATGCGCGATTTCGATGCGAGCGGCGTGGAGCATTTGGCGAGCGGGGTAAAACTCGTTGATAGGAGAGCGTTTCCCATACAGCAGATCGCCCCAGATCGGATGGCCGAGATGCGCAAGATGCACCCGGATCTGATGGGTGCGCCCGGTATGAAGGAGGCACTCGACTTCGGCGCCCCATTTCGATTGCTTGAGGACGCGGTAATCGGTCCAGGCCTCACGGCCGCGTTCAGCAATTTTCGGGACGGTCATTTTCTTGCGATGAACCCGGTGCCGTCCGATGGCCCCGCGACATTCGCCCGACGTGCGGCGAAAAATGCCCCAGCAAAGCGCGCGATAGGTTTTTTTCACCTGGCGCTGCGCAAAAGCCTGCGCCAGCTTTTCATGAACTTCATCGGTTTTGGCGACGAGGATCAATCCGCTCGTGTCCTTGTCGAGGCGGTGAACGATGCCGAGCCGCTGCTGTCCGCCGCGTCCGGCCAACTGCGCGCCGCAATGATGAATCAACGCGTTGACCAGCGTGCCCGACCAATGTCCCGCCGCGGGATGGACGACGAGTCCCGGCTGCTTATTGAGCGCAATGAGCGCATCGTCTTCATAAACAATCTCGAGCGGGATGGCCTCGCCGGACGGATCAGATTCAGGCGTCTCAATCGGGCTTGGATCGATCGTGATCGAATCCCCTGCCCTGAGGCGGTAGCTCGATTGCGCCTTGGCTGTGGCCGGATTCAAATGAACGAGACCGTCTTTTAACAGCGCCTGGACCTGCGTCCGCGAACGCTGCAATATGGCCGCGAGCATGACATCGAGACGCTGGCCAAGATAGGGCCGGGCTTCTTCCGTACTTACGGAAATGACGGACGCATTCGAATTTATTGTCGAAGGGATATTGGCGGTCGGTGACATCGTCGCGTTGCGGTTCGGCTCCTGGCGAGGGTGAGCATAAACGAAGTTGTTTGAGTGACGAGCCACAAGACTGTGGACTTTGAACGCGGCCCGAAGCGACCGATTTCGAATAGGACCTAAACATTGCAATTTCACCCGAGTCATGGCACGTTTCGCGAATGGAAAATCCGGTCACCGAAAAAATGGTGACGATGACGTGCGCCAAATGCGGCAACCTGATCGACGTCACCGGGCTCGAGCCGGGCGATGGCATCACCTGTCCCTATTGCGCGAATCCAGTTCGCGATCACGCGCCAGTTCGGCAATTTTCTCCTCGAACGCCAGGTCGGCGCCGGCGGCATGGGCGCGGTCTATCTCGGGCGCGACATCACGCTCAATCGCGTCGTGGCGGTGAAGGTCCTGAAGCCGGAACTGGTGACCGACCAGAAATTCATGGCGACGTTTTTGCGCGAAGCGGAAATCACGGCGTCGCTCAATCACCCGAACATCGTGCAGGTTTACGCGTTTGGCCAGCACGAGGGCGTCTATTATATGGTGGTCGAGTATATTTCCGGCGGATCGCTCGACGACAAGATCGCGGAGCGCGGCCAGATCACGGAGCTGGAGGGCATCGAGATCGGCATCGCGGTGGCGCGCGGGCTGGAATGCGCGTTGCAGCGCGGCGGCCTGATTCATCGCGACATCAAGCCGGGCAATATTCTTTTCAACGCGAACAACACGCCCAAGGTGGTCGATTTCGGCCTCTCGCTTTCCTTCGATACGACGGACCATTTCGACGGCGAAATCTGGGGCACGCCTTATTACGTCGCGCCGGAAAAACTGGAGCGCGAGACGGAGACTTTCCAGAGCGATCTCTACAGCCTCGGCGCGACGCTTTTCCACGCCATGTCGGGCCGGCCGCCCTACGAGGGCGACGACCCGAACGCCGTGGCGATGATGCATCTCAGCGGCAGCGTGATTTCGCTGAAGGCTTTCGCGCCCGATATTTCCGACCAGACGGCGTACGCCGTGAGCAAGGCGATGGCCCGTTATCCGGAGGATCGCTACGAATCCTACGCGGAGTTCATCGAGCAATTGGAAGACGCCAAGCGGCGCATCACCGATCCGACTTTTCGCGAAAAGCAGAACGAGCCGGTTGAAATCATCGGCGCGCCGGGCGGCGCAAAATTCAAGCTGTGGCTGATCATCGGCATGGTGGCGATTTCGGTGATTGTCGCGGGGCTTTTGATCTGGAAGGGGCCCTCCCTTCTCAATATGCAGCAAAACAGCGCGGCTCCCTCCGATCTCAACGATTACGCGCCCAAGCCGGCTCCGGCTTCACCCACGCTTAAGCCGGGCGCTTCCAAACCGAGTCATTAGTTTGCGTCGCCTGAAAAATTGATCGCTTCCTGCGCTTCGCGCGTCCGGGCAAAAAGTAGCCCGGACCACCCGAGAACCGGGCCGATGTAAGCTTCGAGGAATTAGACTCGAACTGAAAGGCTGCCTCTTGTGCCTCGACCGAAGTTTCGATCAAGGCATCCGGACAACAAGTTGTCCGGGCTATCCAATGATGGACGGGCTTCCATGCCAGACCGGACACCACGGAACGCCGGGACTCAGGTAGACTGGGTGACGTTGAGCCTGACGAACTGCCGTGTCCCGCTGAATGGGATTTTGATTTGAATAATCGAGTTACCATTCGAGTCGGTGCCGTTTGGCACGAAGACGGGATTAGAGACTGTCGTCCAGGTTTGCAGATCGGAGGACGTTTCCACCGCGAGGTTCACGCCGATGGGGACCGATATTTGGTGATAGATGAGCGTCATGACTCCGCCTGTTATGGTTTTGCTGAGGGTGGGCAAATTGGCTCGCGCGGCCGCGGTCATGGGGACGCTGGGGTCAATATCGCAGAGGTACTTCAGCAAGTTGGGCACGCCATCCTTCCACGGAATATCGGCGGCGCCGGTGAAGTTGGGCGTGCCTTGCTGGATCGTCGTGAACTTGGCGGTTTGCCAGGTAGGGAAATCCTGAACGGTAAGCGGTGCGATTGAAAAAATGGTTACGAAGTCCGCGACGGCGGGCAGCGTGTGGGCTTGATATTCAGCGGTCGTATAGTTTTGCAGGGGGAGTTCGGTGGCATCCCCGCCGAAGTTGAAGGTGGTGAGGCCGGCAATCTGATCCATGACCGACAGGCTGCTGGTGTCGGCAATGACGCCAAAGACGGTGAAGTTGGGATCGAGCTCCGAGTCGTCAATCTCGTTAAAATACCATTGAGTGGTGGCGCTGTTGGGATTCGTAGTTGACGTACCGCTAAAGTCCGAGAGGGCCATGGCAAGCGTACCCCGGGTATTCGAGATCGAATTGGGTTGGCCGGCCTCACTTAGCAACGGGTTCGTGGTATAGTTTCTACTCTGAGTAATGAAAACGGGCGGGTACGCGTTGTTCGAAATGTAGTATTCGCCGCCCTGAATGACGGCCACGCCATCGTTGGCTAGAGTCGCCGAACGATGGATAATGGAATTGGTGTAATTGCTACCGGTGGCTCCGTTGACGTAGCTAAGAAAGTTGGCCACGGTAT
This sequence comes from uncultured Verrucomicrobiae bacterium, assembly GCA_963812985.1. GTDB lineage: Bacteria > Verrucomicrobiota > Verrucomicrobiia > Methylacidiphilales > UBA1321 > JABDGH01. The sequence goes on along the minus strand of CAWEXI010000001.1, from coordinate 638,954 downwards.
TCGGTGCAACGTCGGCACGGAGCTCCACGTCGATGTTGCCGAAATTGGTGTTAAAGCGGACGTAGGTGTTTTGGGCGCAGGCAGGCCGTAGGTTGCCCAGCAGGAGGAAAGCCAGACAGACGGTCAAAAAACGACATTGCATGGGGCGAAGAGGGTACTCGAAGCCGGAGATGGCTATCAATCTACTTTGCATCGGAAGCGGATTGGAGTTGCCTGAACGGAATCCGTTCGTAGTTTCTAGGGAACAACCCACTCAACTTTATGCCCATCTATAACAGCGTTCTCGATACCATTGGCCGCACTCCGCTTATCAAATTGAATCGCGTGACCGAGGGGCTCGATGCGACGATTGTGCTTAAAGCCGAATTTTTCAATCCGCTGGGCAGCGTGAAGGACCGTATCGGCCTGGCGATGATCGAGGCGGGCGAGAAGGCGGGGAAGATCACGAAGGACACGGTTATTGTCGAGCCGACCTCGGGCAATACGGGCATCGCGCTGGCATTCGTGGCGGCGGCGAAGGGCTACAAGTTGATTCTGACCATGCCGGAAAGCATGTCGCTGGAACGGCGGACGCTGCTGGCGCTGCTCGGCGCGAAGCTGGTGCTGACCCCGGCGGCGGAAGGCATGAAAGGCGCGATCTCGAAGGCGAAGGCGATTCAGGAGGAAACGCCGAATGCGTTCATTCCGCAGCAATTTGAAAACCCGGCCAACCCGGAAATTCACCGCAAGACGACGGCGGAGGAAATCTGGAAGGACACGGACGGCAAGATCGATATTCTCGTCTCGGCAGTCGGCACGGGCGGGACGATCACTGGTGTGTCGGAAGTGATCAAAGCGAGGAAGCCGGGTTTCAAGTCGATTGCGGTCGAGCCGAAGGATTCGCCGGTGATCACGCAGACGCTGAAGGGCGAGCCGCTGAAGCCGGGTCCGCATAAGATCCAGGGCACCGGCGCCGGATTCGTGCCGGGGAATCTTCACCTGAAAATTGTCGATGAGGTGATCACGGTGAGCAACGAGGACTCGCTGGTGATGGCGCGCCGCCTGGCCAAGGAAGAGGGGCTGCTGGTGGGCATCTCGACCGGCGCGAATGTTTTTGCGGCGATCCAGGTGGCGAAGCGTCCGGAGAACAAGGGGAAGCTCATCGTGACCATTGGATGCAGCACGGGTGAGCGCTATCTCTCGACGGCTTTGGCCGAAGAGGCGCGGAAGGAAGTCGGCGCCTAAGTCTGAGCCGTCGGTCGGAAGGCTGGGAGAAAACATTCCTAAGCCGCAGTGGTTGTGGAGATAGCTCTTCAAGGAAAGGTCGTAGGCCCTGAAGTTAAAGTGTGGTTTTGTCTTGCATAATTAAACTGCTAAAGTAATTATTGTATTGAGTGAACCACACGTTTTTTCCTGATGAAAATCATGCGAATATCTCCTTTGCCATTCCCCTTCAATCTTCCTTTTTATAGAACTACCTTGTGAAAGATGTGAGCATCCGCAACCAATCCGTGCCGCTGAGAAGGCCGATTGTCTCTGCGCCCGCTCGACGCAGGGGCCGACGGAGACGCAGGCGACCCCGTCCGGGTCGACGCAAGCGTCGGCGATCGGGACGGAATCCGAGCTGCAACGGCTGCGGAATGAGCTGGCGAATTGCCACCGGAGCCTGGATCAGTGGACCCAGGCGGAGGTGGAATGGAGCCAGCAGCGCCATCTCTTTCAAGTGATGACGGAAAACGTGTCGGACCTGATCGTGCTGCTGGATCATGAGGGGAACCGGACGTGGAACAATCGGGCCTACAGTCATCTCATCGGTTACACGCCAGAGGAACTGGCGGGAACGCACGGGGTTGTCGGAGGCCCATCCGGATGACCGGGCCAAGACGACGGAAGCCCTGGATGTGACGTTGAAGGAAGGGACAGCCCAGCAGATGGAATACCGGGCGCAACGGAAAGACGGCAGCTGGGTGGATCTCCAAGCGGAAACGATCGGCGTACTTGATCCCGAAGGCCGGGTGGAATCGGTGCTGCTGCTGGCCATTGATGTGACGGAAAAGAAGAAGCTGGAGGAAGCGCTGGCGCTGGCTTCGACGGAGGCGACGGGCGACGGCTTTGGTTGAGGGCATGGCTCGCGATTTCGATCAGATTTTGACCAATGTCATCGGCAATCTTACCATCGCGAAAAACCTGAACGGACCGCACAACGCGATCGCGGTGCGCCTGAACGAAATGGAGCGCTCGCTGCAACGCGCGCGCGATCTGATCGAGCAGATGTTTTCGATCACACCGGAGCAGGGCCAGCCGAAGGTGCGAATGACGCTGGAATCCGCGGTGCAGGAAGCGGTCGCCTCGGTGTTGCGGGGAACGATGATCCGGGCGGAATATCTTTTCCCACGCAACCTGCCGGAGGTGGAAGTCGACCAGGAAGCTTTCTCGCATGCGATTCGGAACATCGTGACGAATTCCGTCGAGGCGATGGACAAGGGCGTGGTGCGCTTCTCGGCGGAAAGCATTCCGCACACGCAGTTTTCCTACCGGCCGGATCTGCCGCTGAAGCCGGGCGATTATATTTGTCTGCACATCCAGGACCAGGGGCACGGCATTCCCGAGAAAGCGTTGCCGCGGGTTTTCGAGCCGTACTTCACCACGCGCAGCGGGTCGCAGGGCCTGGGGCTGACCACGGCGCTTTCCTCCATTCAGCGGATGGGCGGCACGATTCTGATTGATTCGACCCCGGGCGTCGGCACGACGATTTCGCTTTATCTTCCGGCGGCGGGGACCGGCATTGTGGGACGCCCCCCGACGACAAGTCTGGCCAAGCTGGTCCCATTGCCGACGGCGACGCCTAGCGCGATCAGCCCTCTACATGCGCCCGCACACAAGCGGCGCATTTTGCTGATGGACGACGAGCAGATGATTCTCGATATCGTCAGCCGGATGCTGGGGCATCTCGGCTACGAGGTGACGACGTGCACGGACGGATCGCAGGCGATTGCGGCTTTTGCCAAATCGAAATCACAATCCGAGCCGTTCGACATCGTGATGATGGATTTGGTCATTCCGAATGGCGTGGGCGGCCAGGACGCCGTGCATACGATCAAGAAAATCGATCCCGGCGCAAAAGTGATCGCGAGCAGCGGGCACCTTGAACACCCAGTGATGGTCGACCACAAAAGTTTTGGATTCAATGCGGTGCTGGAGAAGCCGTACAAATTGGAAAAGCTCCAGCAGGTGATTGAGACGGTGATCAACGCGCCGGCGGTGTAGGCGGCGGGGGGTGCGTTATTCGTCGCGCATCGATTCGGGATCGAGGCCGGTTGTGCGGCACCATTCGGCGTAGGCGGCGGGGGCGATTTCCGAGGGCTTGATTTCGCTGCGTCCGCCCCAGAAAACATTGGTGTAGCTGAAGGGCATTTCGATGTCGCGCAGGTGGTCGTCAATCGCGGCCTTGTGGGCGCGGACCAGATCGCGGTCGGTGCCGTGAGCGACGGCCATGACGTTGACGTGGTTAAATTCCGGCCCGCCTTCGCGCCAATAACAGTGGGTGAGAATATGATGGCGGCCGATCTCGCGTCCCGCCTCGATTTCGCGCCCGGCCGGAACCGCCCAATGGAAGAGCGCGTTGAACCGGGTGACGCGCTCGCCGGTGGCCGTCGGCTTGACGTGCTCGAGGAAAGTCGAGAAGCGTCCGATGACCTTGCGCTCGTCGAGGCTTTCCGCGACCTCGAAAAAGACCGGCAGCGGGAGGTCGGCTTCGCGCGCGCGGGGTTCCCAGAGGTTTTCGGTGATTTCGTCCGGAGCGAAGTCGCGCTTGAGCGCGATCAGGACGCGCCATTCGAGCTCGGTCAGTTTCACGCTGCGCACGACGTGCATCTCGGCCGCACCATCCGATTTCGCGCCCGGCTCCATCGATTTGCGGCGGGTGTGGCCGACGCCGAGGGCGAAAATTCCGCGCGCGGGCATGAGCCGGTAATGCTTCGCGCCGACGCGGTCGCGAAGGAAGTCGGCGTGTTTGCGCATGGAAAAACCGTGCGGGACTTTGAGCGTGGTCCAGAGTTTGTACTGCGAACCGGCTCGTGGGCGATCGGTGGAGCGGAGGACGACGTGGCCGGAAAAGGGATCGTGCTGGAACATGTACTCGAAGGCGGCGTCGAGGCGGTCGGCGTCGACCTCCCACGCGACGAGCGCGCCGGGAGCGAGGTCGGTGGCCATGAGCGTCTGGCGCACGCGGCGGATGGTTCCGGCCTGCAGCATGGCGCGGATGCGTTCGATGACGAGATCGACGGGCAGGCTCGCAGGCGCTGGCGATTTCGCGCATGGGTTCGCGCACGAAACCGGCGATGCGGTCCTCGGAAATCGCGAGGATGCGGGCGTTGATTTCGTCGGTATGGCTGATGGCGGATGCGGCGGACATTTCCGAGATACTAGCGAAGCAGGAGACGGCGCGCAACGACGGGGTTGGAGAACAACCCCCAAGCAAAGAACTACACCGATCTTTTGGCCGCCTGGGCAAGATCGTAGTTATTTTGCAGATTCAGCCAAAAAAAGGCGGTCGTACCTAAAGCGGCACCGAGTCGCAAGGAGGTTTCCGCCGTGATCGTGCGCTGACCTCGTATGATTTGGCTGATACGAATCGGGCCGACATCCATTCGTCTCGCCAATTCTCTCACCGTTAAATTCATAGGATCCATGAATTCTTCCTTAAGAATTTCACCGGGAGTCACCAAAGCCGCCCCCAAAGGGACGCCCATTCTTTTCAGGGTGCTTTTAGTCAGGAGTGCTTTCATGATAGGTTAATGGTAGTCGGTTATTTCTGCGTCGCTCGGGCCGGATTCGTGCCATCGAAAACAGAGCCTCCATTGGTCATTAATGCGAATGCTGTATTGTCCTATTCTACTGCCCTTCAGTGGCTCCAGCCGGTTGCCGGGAGGAACGCGCGGATCATCCAATTTCCGAGCGGCTGCCAGGATCGCCAGTTTTTTGACAGCTTGTCGTTCAATGCGCTTCCAACGAATGGTCTTTCCTTCCTGCCAAAGTTTTTCTGTTTCCTTGCAAGCAAAGGAACAAATCATCCACCTCAATGTATCGTCTAACGATACACATGCAAATTCTTTATTGGCTTTCAAAGAAGAAGGCTTTCAGGGCTCATGAGGGAATGTTATAAATAATCATGGGTACAAAGTCGGACACGCATTCTCACGCCATCGATGCTACTGCGTGGCTGCGGGAACACGGGTTGCGCGCCACCCACGGACGGATTGCCATCGTCCGGCTGCTCGATGCGAGTTCGATTCCCCTCACCCTGGCGGACATTCATGAAAAAGTGAGAGCAGAGGGTTGCGATTTTGCGACGGTGTTTCGGTTTATCTCCATTCTGGAAACGAAGGAGCTGGTGCAGCGGGTGGCGTGGATCGACGGGACGACGCGGCATGAAATTCGCGCGCGCGACGGCCACCATCATCATCACTATCTGATTTGCCGGACCTGCCATAAAGTGGAGCCGATCGACGAGTGCGTGGTGGAGCGTTTCGAAGACCAGATTGCCAAGGAGCGCGGCTACGCCGGGCTAAGCCATTCGCTCCAGCTCTCGGGCGTTTGCCCGGCGTGTCAAAAACCGACGGCGAAGACGAAGAAGAAACGGGGGTAACCGCCGAAGGATTTTTTGGACCGCCAGATTTGAGATAATCGGCGCTTCCTGCGCGCTACGCGCGCCCGGACAACAAGTAGTCCGGGCCACCCGAAACTATTGCCCTCCGTAGGATTTTGTTTCGTCCGGACAAGCAAGTTGTGCGGCCACCCGAAACTACTGCCGTCCGCAGGACTTGTTTCGCGGAGAAATTCCTAGATAGTGGCCGATATGCGATGGGTTATTTTGTGGGCGGTGCTGGTGATTTTCAGCGTTATCGCATGGCCTCTTCCCGCTGCTCCTGTCAAAAGCCACGATGCGGATGTGTCGCTTTACGGACCCAGCTTTCCCGTCGGCGACCTGAAATTCACGATTCCTTCCAAGTGGAAAATCGAGATGGTGGAGAGTCCGGCGCGGGGCGGGCAATGGCGCGTCCCGCCGCTGCACGGCCAAGGCGAAGGCGGCGAGGTCGTGGCCTTTTATTTCGGGCCGGGAATCGGCGGCACAGCGAAGGAAAATATCGAGGCGTGGATCGGGACGATGTTCAACGCGGAGGGCCATCCCGCGGCGGCGGAGGTGAAGCATCATGACAACTGGCGGGCTGGCGATTTCTCAGGTGGTGATTTTTGGCACCTACAACCAAGTCGTTTCGCTGCCGGGCATTCCGCCGGTGCCGAAGGCGAATTACGGGCTGCTGGGCGCGGTGATCGAAAATCCGCAGGGAAATATCTACTGGCGCTTCACCGGGCCGGAGCCGCTGATCACGGCGAACCTGCCGCTGTTCAACAAGGTGATCGACAGCGTGAAACCGCAGGATATGGCGCCATGACCACGGAGCCGACGATATTGGATCCCGACGCTCCGCAGATTTCGCTTTCGTTGATGGCGCGCGGGCTCGACCTGGATGCGACGCTGACCAGCGGCCAGACGTTTTCGTGGAAGCGCACGACCAATGGACGCTGGCGCGGCTGGATCGACCGACGCCCCTGCCTGGTCTGGTTGCAGGGCGATGCGTTGCGCGCCGTCGGGCCCGGCCTGACCCGCGACGCGGTGAACGCCTACTTCAATCTCGATCTGCCGATGCGGGAAATCTTCGCCACGTTTCCGAGCGACCCGTGGCTGGAGAAGGCGCGGGCTTTCGCGCCGGGCCTGCGCATCCTGCGGCAGGAACCGTGGGAGACGTTGTGCAATTTCATCTGCTCGTCGCTGAAGCAGATCGTGCAGATCGAGCAGATCAACCACGAGCTGCGGCGCGCGTTCGGCGACGAGATTGGCGAGGGGCTGCATTCGTTTCCCGATCCGTCGCGCCTGGCGCTGGCCACCGAGGCGAAGCTGCGCGAGTGCAAGCTCGGCTTTCGCGCGCGGCATCTTTTTGTCGCGGCGCGGCAGATGGCGTCGAGCGAAGTTTCGCTGGAACGGATCGCCACGCTGCCGACCGACGGAAGCGCGCGAGCATTTGATCCGCATCCAGGGCGTGGGCGAAAAAGTCGCGAACTGCATCCTGCTTTTCGCCTATGGCCGCGCGGAAGTTTTTCCGATCGATGTCTGGGTGGAGCGCGTGCTGCGGCGGCTCTATTTTCAACAACAGCCAGCGGGTCAAGCACGAGCGGTTGCGCGCGTTCGCGGATTCGCATTTCGGACCGTACCGCGGCTACGCGCAGCAGTTTCTTTTCCACTGGATTCGCAAGGATCCGACGGCGTTGCCGCTGGGGAAGGTGGCGAAGCCGAGGGTGAAGAAGCGTGGACAACATTCGACAAGCTCAGGATGAAGGACTCGGCGGAGGCAAATGCCAGTCTTTCCAGAGGCGGGCATAATCGGCGCGGGTCAGTTCGGCGAGCATGGCATTGGAACCGGGCTGGAGCCATTTGATCAGCCGCTCGAGATGATCGAGCTCCATCGTGGTGCAGCCGGCGGTGCGGTAATGTTCGCCGCGGCGGACGTGGAAAAAGATTTCGTTGCCGGCGTCGGGCACGGGATCGTCGTAGTTGTGCTCGATGAGCACGAGCCATTGGTAGGCGGCGTCGCCCAGGTGCATGTGCTCCTTTTCCCACCACGGCGGCAGCGGCGCGCCGGGCGGCAGCGTGTAGAGATGATTGTAGGTGAGATCCGTGAGCTTGGGATCGTCGATCCAGGCATCGCGGTCGGTGACCTGATGGTAAGGCCAGTCCTTCGCGCCGTCGGGCAGACTCGGGCGCGTAGCCCAGGACGAATCCGATTTTGAAAAGACCGGCGGGATTGCGGTGATCGCCGTCCGTTTTTTGCGGGCCCGGCTGCGGCGGGTTGAGGCCGCGGCCCCAGGCGAGGCCGCCCTTGCCAAAGAGGACCGGCCACGGTTTGCCATCGGGCTGCCATTGGCCGGCGGCGTCGCGATGAAAAAGTTGTAACGTCCCTTCGGACGAGGAGGCAGTCGGGCGCGAGACAGACGATCATCTGCCTCGCATCGAGGCCGAGGCGGGATTCGTCCGCGACAGCCTGATGGCTCCAGCGACAGACCAGAGAGCAGGGTGACAAAAAAAACTGCCATCGACCGGTACATCTGCGCTACGCTAAAAGGAATACCCGCAAAAGGCAATCGAACCGCATGACGCGCACCGAACCCCTCCCCCTGCTGCTGCTGACCGGCTTTCTCGGCAGCGGCAAAACGACCACGCTCGGGCACTGGCTGGCCCATACCGATGTGCCGCTGAAGCGCACGGCGGTGATCATCAACGATTTTGGCGCGGTCAATGTCGATGCGGCGCTGCTGGCCCGGCGGCAGCTGGAGTTGCGCAGCATCACGGGCGGCTGCGTTTGCTGCCAGAGCTTCGAGGACCTGGTCGCGCAGGTGGCGGCGCTGGCGGACAATCCCGATTTCGATCTGGTCTGGATCGAGACGTCCGGGCTGGCCGATCCCGAGGAGGTGCTCGATCATCTCAGCGCGCCCGAATTGCAGGACCGCACGGTGATCCGCCGGATGATTCTGGTCGTCGATGGCTCCGATTTTCCCTGCTCGTGGCGGGGCCGCGCGGTGCAGGAGGAGCAGGTGCGCTATGCCGACCTCATCCTGCTGAACAAGACGGACCGGCTCGACGACGCGGCGCGGCAGCGGGTCGAAATCAGCCTGCGCAAGATCAATCCCGCGGCGCGGATCGTCACGACGCAGCGTGGCGAAGTCGAGCCCGGAGCATGCTGAGCGAAACGGGCACGAGCGCCGCGGCCAGACAGGCCCATGACCACTCGCATGACGATCATACACATCACGCATGAAGATCATGAACACGAACATCATCACGACGACGATCTGCCTCATGCCGCTTCGACGCTTTTCCTGCCTCTGAGCCGCGCCGGTGGAGCGGACGGCGTTTCAACGTTTTCTGGGATCGCTGCCGACCTCGGTTTTCCGGGCGAAGGGCTTTATCCGCCTGGCCGAATCTCCGGGACAAGTTCACACGTTTCAGCAGGTCCGCGACCAGGCCGAACTGCTTCTTCTGCCGCTGGAAAACGGCGAAGATTTGACCACCGGCCTGGTCTTCATCGGGCCGCATCTCGATGAAAAACAGATTCGCGAGCTGGCCGACATCCTGACTCCCACGCACGCCACATGATCAAAGCTCTTCCTTTTCTGTCTCTCCTGGCCTCATCGGCATTGATCTGCCGGCAACGCCGGCCCCGCGCCTGGCTCGGCCCCGACGCTATCGCCAGCCTCGGTTATTTTTTTACGCATCGACCTGGATCCGCGCTATCAGTTCATCGGCACCGGCGCGCTGACGGAGGAGGATGCCGCCAAGGCGAATTGCTACCGGTTTCTCTACAACTCGGACGGCAAGCTGCAGGAGATCGAATACCGGCGCGCCGGCATAGTCGATGCCCGACCCGCTCCTGGGCGTGGACGCGTTGATTTCGATTATCGAGCTTTCGCCAAGCGCGCGAGCATTCGAGCGCCGCTGGTTTCGCGATGCGCAGGGCCAGCCGACTGAGCGATGTCGATGGCATCCAAGGCGAGGAACTCACGCTCAATGCGGCGGGTTTTCCGACGGACGTGACGAATCTCGACGCCTCGGGCGGGCACGAGCGCGACAACAACGGCGTGATGCGATTATGTCCGGACGCTGGACGCGTCACAACCGGGTGGTGAAATTCGGCCGCATCGGCCTGCTCGGCACCGCCATCACCGACGACTACGGTTTCTTCGAGACGCGCACCGCTTACGATGTGCAGGGCCGCCCGATTGAGCGGGGCAATTACGACGCCTCGGGGAACCTGCTCAACAACAACGACGGCATCGCGCTCGTGCGCACGACCTACACGATCTATCCCGACGACACGCGAACAACCGAAGCTTATTTCGATGCGTCGGGCGTGGCCGCGGAGGAAAAAAGCACGGGCGTGCATCAACGCCAGCGCGTCATTGACAAGCGCGGCTTTCTAGTGGATGAGGCGTACTTCGACACGACCGGCGCGCCCACGGAGACGACCGACAGCGGCATTCACGAGCGGCGCTACACCTACGACGATCGCGGCAACGAGCTCACAGAGGAATTTTTCGACGTGAACGGCAAGCCGGTCGACCAGAGACAAGTCGATTTCGCCAAGCTGGTCTACAAGTACGACGACAAGAATCGCGTGATCGAGAAGGCCTATTTTGGTGACGACGGCGCGCCGCGAAATTATGCCCAATCTGGGCGCGGCGGTGATCCGCCAGGAGTATGACGCGCAGGGCAATATCGTCCGACGCCTGTTCCTCGACGGCCAGGGCCATCCCTCGCCGCACGTGCAATACGGCGCGCCCGGCGATCCGCATCAAGGTCGACGGCGACACCACCATCGTCACGCTGCGCAACGACAAGGACCAGCCGATGAAAAATCCGGTCAGCGGCTATTACGCCTTCAGCTACAAGACGGCCACGGACAAGCCGCTCTCGCTGACCAATCTCTATTACGATCGGCACGGCCGGACGATGAGCGGCCTGCGCGTCCACATCATCAATCCCCATTTGCACATGCTGAAAACGACGCCGCTCGATGAAATGGAGCGCCCGAATCGGCGTGGCCGCCGCGGGTCTCGGCTCGCTGCTGGGGTGCCTGGCTTGCGCTGCGAAAAGTCGTCCCACACGAAGCGCCGACAGGGTTTATGTTCCGACGCCGCTGGAGCGCTTTCTCGGCTGGTTCGCGGTGCTGGCAATTCTGGAGGGCACGCTGCGGTTTTTCATGACGATTTATTGGGCGTGGGTCGGCTATCAGAACGGACAGATGGGACAGGGGGTCTACGTCCTGGAAACGCTCTTCATCCTCTTTTTCCTGTACCGCCTTTATCGCCTGCACCTCACGATGCGCGTGCTGAATATCGCAAAGGATGACATCCACCGCGTCGTGCGCGATTTCTTCACGAAGGCCAATTTGAAACCGGAATGGATCGAAGCGAAGAACCGGTACGTCACGCCGCCGCTCGATGTGCGCGTCAATTATTTCCAGCAGAAATATCACGCCTATCTCGCCTTTCATCGCCGAGGCCGGGAAGGCCGCAACCTGGCGCACGAGATCGCCGACTATATTCGCGCACAGGTGGGCGGCATCCAGGCGCCGGTCCGCACGCGGGGCCTCGCGCTTTATTATCCCTGCGTGGCCTTCAGCTACCTGCTGCTGGCCGGGACCGCCTTTTACACGCTTTACCAATTGATCAAGGGTTTCTAAGGATCGTCGGGCCCTTGTCGCGCCGCCGGCATGCGCTATGGTAGACAAAGTGAACTCAACTTTGGAATACCCGGCGTGGCTCGATGCCCCCGCTTTGACGCTCGATCCGGTCCGTGAATCGGAGCGTCTCGCAGACCTGCGTTCGCTCAAGCTGCTCGATACGGAGCCGGAAGATCGCTTCGACAAAATCACCCGGCTCGCCGCGAATTTTTTCCAAATCCCCAATGCCTACGTCGCATTCATCGATAGCGATCGCCAATGGTTCAAGTCGCGCGTCGGTCTGTGCCCAGTCGAAACCGCCCGCGGCATGTCGTTCTGCCAATACACGATTCATCTCGATGGGCCGCTGGTCATTCCTGACGCGCGGGTTCATCCCATTGGTCAAAACCATCCTTTCGTGATTGGCGAGCCTTTCGTCCGCTTTTATGCCGGGGTGCCGCTGGCCGGTCCGAAGGGACAAAAAATCGGCACGTTCTGTCTGGTCGATTCGGTACCGCGAAAATTCACCGACCAGGATGTCGCTTCCCTGGTTGCCTTTGCGGCGCTGGTCGAGCGCGAGATCAATTTGAGCGAGATCATCGAGACGCAAAACGAACTGCTGAAGACGCGTCAGCAACTCGTCGAAACGCAAAAGGAACTCGACCGGGAATTTTCCGATGCGGCCAAGTACGTGCAGTCGATGCTGCCACCGCCGTTCACGGGTGATGAGAGCATCGACTGGCAATTCCATCCCTCTGCCCGCCTGGGAGGCGACGGCCTGGGTTATCGACGGATCAATGACGACCAGATTGCTTTTTATGTTCTCGACGTCACCGGTCACGGCCTCGGTTCGGCCCTGCTGGCGGTCACGGCACTTGAGCTTCTTCGCAACCGCAACCCGGCGTCGCGCATCGATTTTTCGCAGCCTGCGGCGGTGATCGACCGGCTTAACCGGACCTTTCAAATGAAGGACCATGCCGGAAAATTCTTTTCTGTTTGGTATGGGGTTTATTCGCGGTCAGCGCGGACGATTACCTATGCGAACGCAGGACATCCGCCCGCTCTTTTGCTGAACCGGCGGGAGGGAACCTTCCATCTGAGCAAGACGGCGCCGGGAGCATCAGTCCTTGGCATTTTGCCAGAGATTCAAGCCGCGGAGACGACGATCGAATTTCCTCCCGATTGCGAGCTCTACCTTTTCACGGACGGGCTGTATGAATTGCTCGACCCTAAGGGCGGCCGTGGTTCGTACGATGAATTTTTGACTTATCTGCAAAAGCAGGTCAGCGACGGCCAGCCCGCCTGGGATGCGATGCTTTCCTGGCTCGACCGTGCGCGCGACCAGCATAGGATCGATGACGATGTTTCCCTGCTCCGTTTTGCCACCAGCGCCTGAAGGCCCCACCGGCTATTCACGGCGGCAATTCCTTCGCCAGGTGCTCGGCGTCAGCGCGCTCACGCTGGCCGGCGTGCCGCTTTTCGCGCAAGACCTCGCCTCCCCGGCTTCCGGAGCCGGAGCTTTTCGCTTCGCATTCGTGACGGATCTTCACCTGCTGCAGGGTGGCGCTTTGCGCTCGGTCGACGGAATTATCGCCTGTCTTGCGGCGGTAGAGAAACTCGATCCCCGTCCCGACTTCATCCTGGTCGGCGGCGATCTGGTACACAGCACCCGCGATCTGACTTTGCCCGGAGCGGAAAGCGCGTTCGATTTCTTTCTGCAAATCTGGAACGACCATACCAGCCTTCCGGCTCACTGGACGTTTGGGAATCACGACCTCGCCGGAACCAGCAATCCGTTTGCGTCACCCGCTGATGAAGATTACGGCAAAGGGCTGTTCAAAAATCGGCTTCATATGCCGCGGCTGTTTTACAGTTTCGATTGCAAGGGCTGGCATTTTGTGGTGCTCGATGATATTGCGATTTTACCGCAGGGCTATTTCGGCCAGTTGTTGCAGGATGAACTCGCATTTCTGCGGGACGATCTCGACGTACATAAGACCGTGCCGACGATTGTTTGCAGCCATATTCCGATTGCCTCGAATTTACCCCTGGAGCTTCTGCTGGCGAAGGGCGCGACCGGCGGCATCCAACGGGACCACCAAAATCTCGTCTGCACCAATGGTGACGCAATGCTGCAGGACGTTCCCGGACATAATATTCGCGCGGTGCTGTCGGGACATCTGCACTTCTACGAAAAGCTTTATCGTAATGGCATTCCGATCATTAATAGCGGCGCGGTCTGTGGCAATTACTGGAAGGGGCCGAACCAGGGTTGTGCGGAGGGTTTTGGGGTGGTGGACCTCGGCGCGGACGGCTCGGTGAAGTTCGATTATCGCGGCTTTTGTTGGAAGGCGTAAGCACTGACCGTCGCACGGAGTTCGACGGCTACCTTCGGAGCCTTTTGCTAAGGTGGTGAAGATCAAAAGGAACTGCTCCGGGTAACGTCGTTTTGGGCGCAAATGCGACCAGATTTGCGACTGCTTTGGCTGCTCTGGCAGAAGTCGGCGGTGCTCCGATGAAAATCTGCCAGCGCTCTCCGCGAAACAAAAGCGGTTTCTCTTCAGCTCCGTCATCCTGAGCGAAGGCGAGCGGAATGTGTGTTTACCCGTTTAAGTAGGCCGAGCCGGAGTCGAAGGACTTGGGTTGGAAAACGAGGGCGTGAGGTCCTCCCAGCCCCGGTTGATTTTCTCGATCAACCCGATCTTCTTGGCCCGCGTCCAGCCCTTCAGTTGCTTCTCCCGCGCGATGGCTGATTCGATGTCATGGAAGAATTCTTCATAGACGAGGTAATGCGTTTTGTATTTCTTGGTGAAGCCTTCGTAGACACCGTTCTTATGCTCCCACACGCGCCCGTGGAGATCGCTCGTCACGCCGATATAAAGGCAGCGGGAGTGGCTGCTCATGATGTAAACCCATCCGCCGTGCTCAATCATAAGGGTAAAGTAGCAAGGTCCTTCGACTCAGGCTCGGTAGGCCGTCACGGATAAATAAAGTTTTCCGCTCGCCTTCGCTCAGGATGACGGACTTTTTTATAAAGCCCACCCGTGATTTCCCCAACGCGAACGCGTGGAACTCGAACACGCGCTCCAGCGAGTTCTGCCGGCGTTGCCGCATGTTGGGGATAGAAGGACGCAGCCTGCACTCCTATCGCTATGCCTGGGCGCAACGAGCCCGTGCGGCGGGGATGCCTGAACGCGAAGCGATGAACCATCTCGGGCATGGATCGCGGGCGATTCATGCCGCCTACGTTGGCGGTGTCACGGTTGCGACGTTGCCGCTGGAATTCTACGAGGCACAAAAACTCGAGAACGTGGTGAAGTTCACGGCGGCGGCATAGAACAGCGCCGCAGAACAACCCAGCGCTTCGAAGCCAAACCGCCCCATAAAGGCCACCGCCGGGGGCGGTTTGGAAGCGAAGCGCTGCCTCCATGGCCGATGGTGCAGACTTACACTGGACCTCTGAGGTCGCGCATTTTCCTACCTTGGATCAATGGCGGCGAGGACGGCACCGTTGCGCGAACCGGTAGCGATCCAGACGGCAACTCGACTTCCTGTTCAAGCTGGAGCCGCACACGTTGAATCTCGGCGAGATGCTTTCGACAAAAGCGCGTGATGCTCGATTCCGAAACCATCACACCATGCTGTGAGAGCAAATCCTGAATTTGCGAAAAGGTCGCATCTTTGGCTCTCAGCACGAGCACAGTTGAGCGATGTCGCTCAAGTTGTCGTCCAGCCTTCGGCGAAACGACAAAATTGCGTGCGGCGGTTTCCAGTGCGTTCATAGACCACAGATAACGCGAAGACGCTGGTGCCGCTAAAACTACTTGGTAGCGAATGACGGTGACTGACGATGATTGATGACGACAGCTCTGACGGAAATGACTGCTTGCGACTCTTAAAACTAAGAGGTGGCGTGTCCTGAGTTTACTACACTGATCTTAGGAATGCTTTTGGCTGGAACGGACGATCGGTGCAAGTGGCCAGTAATGTCTTTCCGAATTACCTATGAACAGAGAAGCTAGATCGTCATTTCATGAAAAAATTCATATTATCGATTTTCGGTGTGCTCGTTATTTTAGGCCTCTTTGGCGCTTACGTACTTCACGAAATTGGAAGCACCGATATAACCGACCATTTCAGCAGCGCTCTATCCGTGGAAGAGGCCAGGCAACTGAAATGTCCAATTCCACTGCCGGATAACGCCAAGAACGTGCGTTTTGGGATCGCTGGGGCCTTCGGAAGCTATGAGTATCTCGTAAAGTTCGAAGCACCGGTGGATGTTTGTCGTGCGCACGTTCTGACCGTCTTTAGTGCTACTAGCGGTCCAAAACCAACATTAACGGCACTGACCGAACATCCGATGCCTTTGAGCGCTCCGAGGACAATGTTTGGCAAAGCACCATGGTTTGATATCGAAAATATTTCTCACGGTGAGTCCGCCTACTGGGGGGACAGCATTTGGATCGATGATGACCGGGGCATTTTTTACTACCAGAGGATGCAGTAGCGATTCGATGAGGAAGAAATGCTAAATCGATTGGGGATACGGGTTGTTGAGATGCGACTAAATTTGCGACCACTGCGACCAGAAATGCGACTTACGGAGTAGTGGCGGGTTAAGCCGAATTCAGGCGAGTTACGCTTGATTAGCAGGCTGTTAGGGTAGCGTCATTTTCGTTCTAGAGTATGTAGGTAGGCCGACGGCTACCACGGGAAGGCACCGCCGCTCGGGACAGCGGCGGCTACCTACCGATTACGACGCGCTACAGTATTAAGCCGTCGCGAGTTCGCGGTCGCGGGGATCGCTGGTGCGGAGTGCCTTGACGAAGTTCTGGCCCATTTCCCAGACGGGGCCGGGGAATTTGCCGAGATCGGCGACGACTTCGTCGAGCGCCTTGACGAACCGGTCGATTTCCTTTTCGCCGACGATGAGCGGCGGAAGAATCTTGACGATGTCGGCGTTGTTCGCGGCGACCTGGGTGAGGATGCGGTGCTTGGTCAGCAGCGGCGTGACGATGAGTTGCGGGAACATGCTCGAGTCGAGCGAGTGGACCAGCTTCCAGCCCATCTTGGGCATGAGGCCGCCCGGCTCGGCGAACTCGATGGCGCACATGAGTCCCTTGACGCGCACTTCCTTGATGATGTCGTACTTCTTTTGCAGCGTGACCAGTTGCTTTTCGAGGTAAGCGCCCATGCGCGCGGCGTTGTCGACCAAGCCTTCGTCCTCCATGACGGTGAGCGCGGCGAGTCCGCAGGCGCAGGCGAGATTGTTGCGGCCGAAAGTGGTCGAATGGACGATGCAGCGGTCCATGCGCGAAAAAGTTTTCTGGTAAATCGAGCGGCGCGTGATGATGGCCGCCGGCGGGCACGTAACCGCCGCTGAGCGCCTTGGCCAGCGTGAGAATGTCGGGCTCCAAATTCCAATGCTCGAAGGCGAACCATTTGCCGGTGCGACCCAAGCCGGTCTGCACTTCGTCGCAGATAAAAAGCGTGCCGTATTGGCGGCAGAGGGCCTGAGCGCGATTGTAGTAATCGTCCCTCGCGAATTTGACGCTCTTGCCCTGGACGAGTTCGACGATGAAGGCGGCGACGTCGCCCTTTTTCAGTTCGTGTTCGAGCTCGGCGACATCGCCCATCGTCACGGTCTCGCAACCGGGGACGAATGGGCCGAAGCCTTCGTGAAAGGCGGGATTGCCGGTGACCGAAAGCGAACCGTAGCTGAGTCCGTGGTAGGAATTCTTCAAGGAGAGAATGCGGGGGCGACGCGTGGCGCACTTGGCGAACTTCAGCGCGCCCTCGACGGCCTCGGTGCCGCTGTTGCAAAGGAATACCGCGTCGAGATGTGGAGCGCCCTGCTGAGCGAGGCGCTTGACGAGGCGCTCGGCGAGCAGACCGCTCATCAGCGCGGAATCGAGCTGTACCATGTTGGGCAGATTCAACTCAAGCACATCGCGGATCGCCTGCTGCACGACGGGATGATTCCGGCCGATATTGAAGACGCCGAAACCGGAAAGGAAATCGAGGTAATCCTTGCCGTCCATGTCGTAGAGATAGGCGCCCTCCGCGCGGGCATAGACGATATCGAATCCGATGGTGCGTTGGACCTTGACGAGAGTCCGGTTCAGGTAATGGTCGTGCAGCTCGTAATTTTCGCCGAGCCGGGAAGTGACCAGGTCCTTGAAATCAAGAGGCATCGCCTACATAAGCGCATTTCGCGCCTGAAAACAAGTTTGTGTAACGACGGCGACCTAGAGGCTGTCCGAAAAATAGGCGTGGGCGACGTGACGAGCCAATTTGGACTGAATCGAGGCGCGAGCGACGAGCATAGTCGGCCCAAATTGGCCGTCACCCGGAGGGCCGAAGTTCTTTTGCCTTCTGGCGTCGTCCCTCGCTCGTCACAGAGCTACGGCTATGCTCCTCACTCGACTCCTCGCCAGAAGGCAAAACCCCTTTCGGCGTGACCCGCACCTACTTTTCGGACAGCCTGAAGGGACTTATCTTAGGCTTGCATCACTCGGGTATCGGCCAGACGGTCGTGCAGCGTGCGTCCGCGCATGCTGAAGAGCGCCAGGATGAAGCCGAGAAAGCAAGGCAATGCAGAAAGATACTTTGCGCCGCAACGACCCGTGGCGCGGAGAAAACTAATGCGCTCGCCCTGTGCGTCAGTGACTTTGATCCCCATCCAGCGCTTGCCGATGGTGGCCTGTGTGGGCGACGATTCCATCCCCGCTCCATAAAGCCAGCCCAGGCCGATGGCGACGAGCCAGGTCAACTGCCACGTGAGTTGTTTGAGGTGGTCCCATTCGTCCATCCGGGCCTGATGACTGATATGGTTCCAAGCACCCGGTATTTCGATGACCAGAGCACCGATGAGGTACAAAACGCCGATGGGCGCGAAGAGGATCGTGCAATCGATCACGAAGGCGAAGGCGCGCAAAGCAAAGGAAGCGGTGACCAATTCAGGTCGGGCCTCGCGCGGGGTTTCGATTTTTTTGACGACCGGCGGCGATGCGGGAATGGAGGGTTGGACGGTTGGTGCGGATGGCTCAACGACCCGGCGGCTTTCCGGCAAGGTTGGCGGGCGTGGCGGAGGCGCTGGTTTGGGTTCTGGAATGGGAGGGAACTCGCGGGCGACCGGCACGGGCGGGAGCGACGGCGCGGGAGCCTGGGCTTTGTCGACGTAATCAATCACCTCGCCGAGCGGCAGCCATTCCTTCAATCCCGGCGCGTGGGCAAGATACTTCACGGTGAAATCACCGCGGCTTAATCCGTCCTCAATTTGTGCGTGCGTGAAGGGCCCCCAAGGCACGTTGTTCTTGAGAACGGTGATTCCAGGCGCAGACATGCGAGTCGTGACTTTATTTCTTTTTGTTGCGGGCGAGCACGGTCGAACGCGTCCGCAAACGCAGTGCGTTGAGCCGAATGAACCCGGTCGCATCGGCTTGGTTGTAGGCGCCCTGGTCGGCTTCCATGGTCGCGACGTCCGGATTGTAGAGTGACAGCTTGCTCTTGCGTCCGGCGACGATGAGGTTGCCCTTGTAGAGTTTGACGCGCACGGTGCCGGTGACGAATTTCTGGCTTTCTTCGACGGCGGCTTGGAGGAACTCGCGTTCCGGTGCGAACCAGAAACCGTAGTAGACGAGTTCGGAATAGCGCGGGATGAGCGAGTCGCGCAGATGCATGACTTCGCGGTCGAGGGTCAGGGTTTCGAGTTGCCGATGGGCGAAGGCGAGGATGGCGCCGCCGGGGGTTTCATAGACACCACGCGATTTCATACCGACGAAGCGGTTTTCGACCAGATCGACGCGACCGATGCCATGCCTGCCGCCAAGCTTGTTCAGCGTACGAAGCACGCCGGCCGGGCTGAGTTTTTTGCCATCGACGGCGACGCAATTTCCCGCGACGAAATCGAGCTCGACGTACTGTGGTTTGTCAGGGGCCTTTTCGGGCGAGACGCTGAGCTTGAACATATCGGCGGGTGGCTCGATCCATGGGTCTTCCAGGATGCCGCTCTCGAAGCTGATGTGAAGCAGATTGCGGTCGGTGCTGTAGGGCTTGGCGGCGCTGACCGGGACGGCGATGCCCTTGGACTTGGCGTAGGCCATGAGGTCGGTGCGGCCCTTGAATTCCCAATCGCGCCACGGGGCGATGATTTTAAGATCGGGTGCGAGCGCGGCAAACGTCAACTCGAAGCGGACCTGGTCGTTGCCCTTGCCGGTCGCGCCGTGCGCCACCGCATCGGCGTTTTCAAGGCGCGCGATCTCAACCTGACGCTTGGCGATGAGCGGACGCGCGATGCTGGTGCCGAGAAAGTATTGGTTTTCGTAGAGCGCGTTGGCACGAACCATCGGATAGATGAAGTCGCGGGCGAATTCCTCGGTCAGGTCATCGATGTAACATTTCGAGGCGCCGGTCTTGAGCGCCTTTTTGTCGAGGCCCTTGAGTTCCTCCTCCTGGCCGATGTCAGCGCAAAACGCAATGATCTCGGCCTCGTACTTGTCCTTCAACCAAGTCAAAATAATGGAGGTGTCGAGGCCTCCCGAATAAGCGACTACAATCTTCATCTTTGCTTATTAAAGGAAATGGGGGAAAAGAAACAGAAATTCCTTCGCTTCACTGGTGCTTGCGGCGAAAACTGCGCGCGGGCCATTGAGAAATGACCCGCGCAGCGTGAGGAGAAACACTCGCCTAGAACTTCCACATCAAGTCAGCCTGAAACAGGCTGTACTGATGCATATCGCCGATCTGCAAATCCTGATTGACGTTGGGTGTGGCGAGCTTGTCGTTGACGGGATTCGCATAAGCGTACCGGAGCGTCGAAGAGAGGCCATCGGTCCAGTTATGGCTGACCGAGACGACGGCGCCTTCCATGTTCGTTGCCGCGTTAAAGATGTCGGCGTCGTTGAGGTTGGGATCGATTGCGTAATAACCGGTGCTCTGCCAATAAAGCTTGCCGTCCCAATCGCCTTTTTTCTTGAGCTGGCCCGCTTCGATTCCGACCTGGTAGGCGGCCTGGTCGAGGAAGCCTTTGCCGGAATTAAGCACGCCCTGGAAGGTGGGCGAATCGAGCAGAGCCGTATTGGCGGCGCTGCCAACGGTGGCGGAGGGTATGGTAACGCCGACATTGGAAACGCCGGTGCCGAATGCGGTATCAATCGCAGTACGGGCCGCGTCGGCGCGCTGGCCGGCTTCAAAGTTATAGGCAAAATCGGCGAAGACACGCATCGGAAGCACCCAGCCGGTGGTTTCCTCCGTCTCCATGCCCTTCACGTCTTTGGGATCGGCCGACTTGGTGGTATGGATGCCAGGGCCGATTTTGAAGTCGAACTCGGCCGGAACTTCGAGCACGGCGAGATCATCGATCCCGCTGACGTTGCTGACCGGGGCATTGGCTGCTCCGACGAAGGGACCATTGAAGAAGCTTGGGCTGTTGTTCTCTTGGGCGGTTATAACGTTCGTCCCGCCGGGACCGGTGGGCGCAGTCGAAGGCAGGCCACCCGTCGTGGTGCTCAAGGCCGCACTGGAAACGTTGTTCGGGGTATCGCTGTAAAGACCGCCGACCGAGGTGATATTCGAGCCTTTGGTTCCGCTGTAGGTGTACATCGTGGCGCCGGCCTTGAAGAACGTGTTCTTATCAAAGCTGTATTTAAAACCAACCTGCTCGGCGTACATGAAAGTCGTGTAGTTGGAACTGTTGCCGCCAATGCCATTGACGATTCCATTACCCGCCGCGGCCTGGTAAACAAATTGGCCGGCGGTGGCAAATACCTCGAGACCATTGTCGAAGGTGTGATCGTACTGTTCCGCCGCTCCGGCAGGATTCAAATCTTCCGACCAAATCATGGTGGTGGTGTAAAGGGGATTGGGCATCTGGCCACCGGTGAAGGTGAGATCATCCGTGGCGTGCCAGCCGAGATAAACCTGATCGATGCCGGGAATGCTGCGAGCTTTTCCAAATGGACCGGCGGAGTCGCTTGCGCCAAAGTTCACGTTGCCCGAACGATCGTAGTAGGGATTGGTCGCCGCCCGGAGGCCGAAAAAGAAATTGTCGTAGAGGGTTCCCTTGACGCCAAAGCGAAGGCGGTAACGCCAGCGGCTGAGGTCTTCGCTTTCCCCGCGGGCGAACGTGGTCGTGGTTTCCGCCATGCCATTGCCGAGGGTGCCGTCGCGCTGCTCATAACGGAGGCGAAGATCGCCATAAAAAGTAATGCTTTTGATCGACGACGCGAGGGTGATTTTGCTGGCGGCGGTCGTGTTGTATTCCTTTAAATCCTGCGCTTCGATGTCCTGGGCTTCCTTATTGGAAAGCACGCCCTTTTTGACCAACGCATCCAATAGTGCGCTGTCCTGCTGGGCGTGGGTGGGTGTAACCGAAACAAGGGCGACGCCCAGTGCGAGCCCAAGCGTGAGCGTAATTCTACGTGATTTCATTCGTTCTCCAAATTGGTGGCAATTCTCCTCGGCAGGACACTCCTCCGAATCCCCTGCCTGAGCCCTTTGCCTCGGGCCGCCAGAAAGCTGCCCAAGATTTTTGGCGAATGAAAGGCTTAATTTGTGACAAACAGGTGACTTTTTGTGGCGGTTGTGGCGGATGAGGCATCCCCGCTCAAAAACGCCTAGCGGATCAGCCGAAATGCATTATGGTTTTCGTAGGTGCTGTCTCTTTGGAGAGGCTGAAGTTATGAAGGCGTTAAGGTGGTTATACGTTGTTGGGATGGTTTTTATGTTCCAAATGCCGGGTCTGGCGGACCCAAGTGGAGTTTCGATAGTCAGTCCGGACCGTCCGCGGGTCTGGTACAATCCCTCGGGCGATAAGCTTACTCAGTACTTGGAATGGAGCCCGGCTCAAGGTCAGCTCATTCTCCATGTGGCGTATGCCAATGTAGGGGACACGACAGCGGCCTGGAGCGACCAATATTACCTCGATAGCTTCCAACTGGCGTTCCCGTCGGTTCATCTGGATAGCTCGAGAAACCGGCTCTACGTCGTGACCGGCCATGGCCACCAGAGCGAGATCGGTCATTTGGAACCGGGAGTGATGGGTGACCGGGTAGTGTTAGACGACCATTATCAGCTGTCGGCCCATCGGCGGAACGGCGTAGTAGAGGCGGCAATAAAACCGGTGAGCGAACCGGGCCGATAAAGGCTTCATTGCCACTAACGAACCACAGGTTTGTCTTGTTGCATGAATGTGCTAAGAAAGACCGATGGCATTTCCCATCGCAGTCCGCCGTCTCTGTTGCAGCCTCGCCCTTGGTTTGGCGATATTTTCCCTGACGCGGAGTTATACGATCGCCGAGCCTTACAGTCCGCCAGCAAGCAACCGGGTCAATTTTAATTTCAATGCCGATTGGAAATTTCTCAAACAGGACGATCCCAACGCCGCGCAAGCCGCTTACGATGATTCTTCCTGGAAAACGGTCAGCCTGCCTCATTCCTACAATGACGACAAATTTCGGGAGTGGATTTCCACCCGGAAGGACACCAAGGGCGAGTCGCATTATTACGGTCTGACATGGTACCGGAAGCACTTCACGCTCGACCCCAGTTACGCGGGACGGAAGATCATCGTGGAATTTCAGGGCATTTCCCTGGTGGCGAAATTTTACCTGAATGGCCAGCCAGTCGGGATCTACGAAAGCGGCGTGGCGCCCTGCGGCATCGATATCAGCGACCTGGTGAAATTCGGCGCGGACAATGTGCTGGCCGTCCAGGTGGACAACAACCCGAACGTTAAAGTGACGGCCTATAACAACGCGAAGCTTCCGTTCGGCGAGCCTTTCAATCCGAATTTCGGCGGCCTGAACCGGGACGTGATTCTCCACATCGCCGACCGTGTTTATCAAACCTATCCGCTTTATCTAAACCTTGGGACGGTGGGCACCTATATCTATACCACCGATCTGGATACCTTAAGCAAAAGCGGCGACCTGCATGTCGAATCAGAAGTAATGAACGACGGCAAGACGGCCCAGAAAGCAAGTTGCAGCGCTGTGGTGGTCGACCGGGATGGCAACCAAGTCGTGAGTTTCAATGCCGATCCGCAAACCCTGGCGCCGGGACAAAAAACGGTTTTCAAGCTGAGGTCGGCGATATCGAACATCCATCTCTGGAGTCCGGATTACCCTTATCTCTACAAGATCTACACCATTGTTTCGGTCGACGGAAAGCCGGTCGATGTGCTGGCCACAAACAGCGGCGTGCGTCAATTCACCTTCAGTGCCGAACACGGATTGGAGGTCAACGGCCACCCGCTTTATCTCAAGGGTTACGCTCCGCGCACGTCGATGGAATGGCCGTGCGTGGGCACGCCGGTTGATTGGATGAACGAGCTCGATTTCAAGATGATCAAGGAGAGCAACGGCAATTTTGTTCGCCCCATGCACATCGCCCCTCACCCGATCCAGGTCGCCGCCGCGGATAAATTCGGCGTGGTCATGGTGGTGCCCGCGGCCAACAACGAGGGCGATACGAAGGAGCCCGATATCTGGCAGGAACGCGTAGACGACATGCGCGATGTGACCATCTATTATCGCAATAATCCGAGCGTTCTTTTCTACGAGGGATGCAACCAGATCCTCTCCACTCAGCATATCACCGACATGCGAAATGTCCGGCTGACCTGGGACCCTTATGGCGGGCGCCTGGCCGGGTTGCGTTCCAACGACGGCGGCACCACGTTCGGTATTCGCGAATATTCCTGCACGATGGATGGCGCGTCGAGCCAGGCTGCCAATCCGCTTTGGGACGCCGAGTACGCTCGCGGCGAATGTCCGCGACGAGTCTGGGACGAATATACCCCGATGCTGAATCCGCGCTGGAACGGCACCGATCCCGCGACCAAGTACATCACCGGCGGTTATTTCGCGATCGCCTCCGATTATCATCAATCGCTGGGCCTCAACAGCGGAAAGGGCGATTTCATTGGCGACTATCTCTTCAACGGCAAGACCGGGTTTGGTTATTTCCGGCTGCAAAGCTCGGAGGACATGGTCCTGGAAAATCTCGCCAAATATTACGCACGCTACAGCCGCAGCGTTTTCGTGCAATCACCCGAAGACAGTAAAAGCACCGGCATCATGGTCGGCGGCGCCAAGATCATATGGTCGGATTCGGTGACCGATGGCCGCATGCGCGATACCGAAGTTGCCCGCGTCAGCGGCGCGGTGGATGGAGCGCGACTGCCGAAGGAAGTTTTCTACGGATTGCAAGTCGCGCAGAATCCGAATCCGCAGGTTTATGTGGTCGGACACTGGAATTATCCGAAAGGGACGGTTAAGCGGGTCTATGTCGTGAGCAACACGGCCAAGGTCCAACTGGAGACGCTCGATCCGTCGGGCGCCGTGCTGAAGGATTATGGGTTTGGCCGTAACGATTTCACTCCGCCGGAGAACGACCAGATCAACCACTACGTTTATGCGTTCGACAACGTGGCGTGGGAGCCGGGGACGATCAAGGCCACCGGTTACGATGACAAAAACAACGTCGTCGCCATGCAGCAAAAATCGACCGCCGGTGATCCGGTCGCGCTGAAGCTCACGCCGATTCTTGGCCCGAGCGGTAAGTTCTTCGCCGACGGTTCGGACGTCGCCATGTTTGATGTCGAAGTGGTCGATGCCAAGGGCAACCGATGCCCGGCGTTTGAAGATCGCGTCGACTTCACCTGCAGCGGCGCCGGGCTGTTTTTAGGCGGTTATAACAGCGGCATTCGTTACAGCACCAACCTGCAAAATCTGACCACGGGTTATCATTTCAATCTCGAGTGTGGGATCAACCGGGTGTTTGTGCGGGCCACGCGGGCGGCGGGTCCCTTCACGCTTAGCGTCACGCGCCCGGGTCTGACGCCAGCGTCGCAGACGATCACGTCAACGGCGGTTACGGTCAAAGACGGGTTGATGACGGACAAGCCCCAAGTCTATGCCGTCGCTCTGGGCGAGGATCCCCGGCCGATGAAAGCGGATGGCGGGACGAGTCAAACGAGCTCGTCAAGTTCCACCGTCGCGACGACACAACCCGTGGCCGCCACACCGAATGGGTCCGCCTCGGCGACGATCATCACGAACTTCGCTTATTCCGGCGCGCATTCCGACGCCGAGGTGGCGGAGAATGCACAAAAGGGCGTCAAGGTTTACAAGGATAGCGACATTACTTTCGACGTGTTGCCGCCGTATCTAGCCGGAGCCGAGTTTGTCCGGCCCTACCAAAGCGATGCCGGTGAGACCTCATCGACCGATCAATATCAGTTTGACCTATCGCGCCTTTCTTACGTTTACCTGCTGATCGATGCAGCCAACGACATGCCAGTCAATAATAACAACGAAACGTATCAGTGGCAGAAGCTGCCCGAAACCGTTTTGCTCAACGGGCGTCCGATGGTCGTTTACAAAAGCCGCTTGATGCAACCCAATGATAATGTCTATCTAGCCACCAACGGACACGGCACGTCGCGGTTCGATCTGAAGAGCAACATGTACTTGGTTATGGTCACGCCCGCAGCAACGACGACGGCCACCGCGCCGTAGTACCGGATCATCGAATCAATTTGCCGGCTGACCCGTTGCGCCCCAGAAGCAGACGAGCGGGCGCGTCTTGTGCACGGAGATGGAGGTCAATACCTTGCCAGGAGTGGGATGGACATCGATTCCGAAGATGTTGTGATGGGACTTTTCCATGACGTTGTTTTTTCGGCCAAACTTGGCGAGGTCAAAGGCAACGTAGACGACGTCCTTGTTGGGATTGGTCTTGTCATCGAGGTTGTTCCACCAATCGGGACAGACCACGTCGTGCTCCTCGGTGGCGCCGTCCTGATAGGTAAGCGTGACCTTCAACGGAGCCGGGCCGGCGGCGCCGCTGGTGAAAAAGAGAAACATTTTGGCGTACCTCGCCGGCGGAACGTGGAAGGAAAATTCTTCCTCCTTGGACATGCGGCGCACTTGGAAACCGGTGCCATCCGTGTTGGAAAAATGAAGGACGATGTCGGGATGATCGGCGTTTGCCGGGAACTTGCCGTCATCCGGCACGGTATGGTCGTTGTCGGCCGGGATGGCATCGGAGGCCGCCTTGGTCGCCACGCCACCAGCGCCATCGATGTTCATACCAAAGGGGACGACTTTGCCGTCGGTGAACGTAGTGACGACGCGCGCGTTCAGGAGCTTGCTGACATCGATTTGTAACGCCGGAGATGCACTCGCGGCCGGTGCAATGGCGAGCGTCGGCGTCACCGGTGTGCTGTCATCGGCGTGAAGAAATTGAAGGGCGAAACAAGCGAACGCGGCGACGGTGGAGAACTTCATAAGTGAGACTACGAGCGTCCGAAGTTTTCATCCAAGAAAAATAATGCCGCGATCAGACCGCACGGACGCTTCACGGCTGCTTAGGTTGAGAGCTGTCTGCTTTCACTCGCACTTTTTGGCCATCGGTGAGCGAGTCGGAAGGATTCACAATGACCTGATCGCCTTCCTTCAAGCCGTCGACAATCTCAAGCTTGGTTCCGAGGTCCACGCCAATCTTGATACTTTGAAGATGAACGATGCCGGAGCTGTCGACGACTCCCACTTGCGGCCCTTGTTGACGAAAGATCAGGCTGTTGCCGGGTATGACGAGAGGCGGCTGTTTGGTGACGATGTCGAAGTGGACCTGGGCATAACCACCAGGCAGGAGCTTGCCGTCCGGATTATCGATATCGACTTCCGATAGCAGCGTGAGCGAGGTGGGGTCGATGGCGTCAGCCGTGCGCACCAAGGTGCCGGTGGCGGGAGTGTTGGGATTGGAAGCGAGGACCAGAGTCGCCTTGATTCCTGGAACGGTTTCGCCGGCATAGGCCTCGGGCACGTTGACGTAAACGCGGAGGGTTTTGGTTTGGGCCACGCGAAATAATTCCTGGTTGGGCGTGCCGGTTTGCGACGGTCCGTTCGTGCCTGTGGTGGTCGAACTCGTCTGGCCCGTCGCGCTGACGTAGTCGCCCACATCAATCTGCCGGGCGGTGACGATGCCGTCGAAGGGAGCGCGAACTTCCTTGAAGGCTTCGGTCTTTTGGATTCCGCCCTCGAAGGCCTGCGCGGCGGATAGATTCGCCTCCTGCACCTTGACGTTGGCGTTCTGGGTATCGGCGTCCTGCTGCGAGACCGCTTGGGACGCCAGCAGCGCGTTGTAACGGTCGGCTGTGACCTTCGCGAGATTCAAATTGGCCTGGGCCTGCTTCACGCTTTCCTGGGCCTGCAGCAGCGACTGGTCGGTGACGGGCGTATCGATTTCGGCCAGGAGTTGTCCCTGCTTGACCATGCCGCCGATGTCGACGAGCCAGCGTTTGATGTAGCCGCTGACCTGCGCATAGACCGCGCTTTCCATGAAGGGATCGACCGTGCCGGGAAGCGTCAGATGGACTTCCGAATCGCCTTTTTGGGGTTGAACGATCAGAACCGTGGGTACGGCCATCTGTTGCGTGGCAGATTGCAAGGCCGCATCGTCCCGGCCTTTGCGCACGAGGACAACGGCCACAACCACCGCAAGGATGATCAGGAAAATGACAACCCAGAGCCAGAAATGGCTCCGATTTTTTCTTTCCCTCGGCGCGGGTGTGCGCCGGACCGGATCGTTATCCGTCATGGTTCGTGTCGGGTAAGGGCGGTCATGCCCGTTGTTTCGAGTAGTCATTCAATTTAGCCCGGTTTGTGGGCGGGAATAGGTTCATTTTCAGCCGCGGGCGATTTTTCCGGCTGCTCGTCTTCGTCCTGCCTGCCCCGGATGATGCTGTAAACCGTGGGCACGAAAAAGAGCGTGGCAATGGTGGCCACGAGAAGTCCGCCGATGACGGCCCGCCCGAGCGGCGCGTTTTGCTCGCCGCCCTCGCCCATGCCGAGCGGCCATGGGGATCATGCCGATGATCATGGCGAGCGCGGTCATGATCACCGGCCGGAGACGGGTTGTGCCGGCCTCAAGCACGGCCTTGCGGGCGTTCTTCAATTCGGCCATGCGTTCCTTGGCGAAGGAGATGACCAAAATGCTGTTCGCCGTCGCCACGCCGATGCACATGATGGCGCCCATCAGCGCGGGCACGCTCAGGGTTGTCCCCGTAAGAAATAACATCCAGACGATTCCAGCCAGCGCGCCCGGAAGCGCCATGATGATAATGAACGGTTCCGACCACGACTGAAAATTCACGACCATCAGCAGGTAGACGAGCACGATGGCGCCGGCGAGGCCTTCAAAAAGTCCCTCGAAGGATTGGTTCATGGTCAGCACCTGGCCTCGCACTGTCGTGTCGGTCCCTTGCGGCACCTGCTTCTGCACGCCGGCCATGATTTCATTCACCTCCCCGGAGACACCGCCGAGATCGCGGTCCTGGACGTTGGCATAGACATCGATGACCGGACGGATGTCATAGTGATAAATCACGCCCGGCTCGGAATCGCGCTTGATCGAGGCGAGGTTCGCCAGAATTTCCGATGAGGAAGTCCCGTGCACGGGGAGGTTTTCCAGGTCTTGAAGCGAGCTGATATTGTACTGGGGCGCCTGGACGGCGACGTTGTAGCTAACGCCGTTTTTCGGATCGAGAAAGAAGGTGGGCGCGGTCTGGAAGCTGCCGCTTAATGAAACGAGCACGCTTTGCGCGATATTGCTGGCCGTGATGCCGACGAGCTCGGCCTGCGAGCGATTCATGTTGATCTGGAATCGAGGCTCGTCATAGACCTGATGGACATTCACGTCGACCGCGCCGGGAACGTGACTGAGCTGGTCGGCCACCTTGCGCGCGAGGTCGAGGTTCTGAGATACCTTGGAGCCGACAAACTGAATGTCGATCGGCGCGGGAAGGCCGAAATTCAGGATCTGGCTGACAATATCCGCCGGCTGAAAGGTGAAGAGCGTGCCCGGGAATTCATGCGGAAGATCGATGCGAAGCTGGCGTTGATAGCTGGCGGTGGGTTTATGTCCCGGCTTAAGAGACACAAGAATGTCCGCATCGGCGGTGCCGATCACCCCGGAATTGGAGTACGAGAGATTAATGCCGCTGTAGGGCAATCCGATATTGTCCAGAATGCCGTCGAGGTCCTTGGCGGGAATTTCCTTGCGAATGGCTGTCTCGATTTGATCGCAGAGCTTTGCGGTCTCTTCGACACGCGTGCCGGTTTTGGCCCGGATATGGAGCTTGAATTCGCCGGCATCGACGGTGGGGAAAAAATCCTGACCAAGAAAAGGAACCAAGACCAAGCTGCCCAGGCAGAGCCCGAGAAAGATAATCGCGAAGAGCCAGTGAAAATGCAGGGCGCGGTCGAGCGTTCGGGCGTAAGCCTCGCGGACCCGCTCAAATCCCGCTTCAAATTTTTGCTGGAAGCCGGCGAAGAAACCGCGCTTCTTTTCCAGCTTCTTTGGTTGTTCCGGGCGCTGCTCGGACTGTTTGTGAGCGAGTTGGCTGTCGCCGAAATGAATCCCGCCGTCCTTGTGCAGGGCCGCCGATCCATGCTGAAGATCACTGCCACGATTGATCGCACCCTGCTGATGGATGTCTCCGCCGTGACGTTGTTCTCCTTGTGGATGGGCGCCATTTTCAGCCTTACCCACTTCGCCGTGCTCGGCTTCTTCAGTATCATGCGTTCGGAGCAGGTACATGGCGAGAGTGGGCACCAAAGTGCGCGAGAGAACATAGGAAGCCATGACGGCGAAGACCACGGACTCGGCCAGCGGCACGAAGAGGTAGCGCGCGACGCCGGACAGCTGGAACATGGGCACGAAGACGATGCAGATGCAAAGCGACGAGACGAAGGCGGGCACGGCAATCTGGCTGGCGCCATTCAAAATTCCGTCGTGGAGTTTCTCACCGCTGCTCAGGTGCCGGTCGATATTTTCAATCGTCACCGTGGCATCGTCGACCAGGATGCCGACCGAAAGCGCGAGGCCACCGAGGGTCATGATGTTGATGGTCTCACCCAGCGCGTCCAGACAGATGATGGAAGTAAGGACCGACAGCGGAATGGACACCGCGATGATCAGCGTGCTTTTCCAGTCGCCGAGGAAGAGCAGAATCATGAGCGCGGTCAAACACGCGGCGATGATGCCTTCCCGAATGACCCCATTGATGGAAGCCCGGACGAAAATCGATTGATCGAAAAGGGAACGGATATCGAGGTCCTGGGGCAGCGTCGGCTTCAAACGCGGGAGCAGGTCCTTCACATCGTTGACGATGTTCAGGGTCGAGACGTCGCCATTCTTCAAAATCGAGATCAGGGTAGAGCGGACGCCGTCCTGCCGAACGATGTTGGTCTGCGGCGAAAAGCCATCTCGTACATTCGCCACATCGCGGATGTAGATGATCGCGCCATTGACTTCCTTGATTGGCAGGTTGTTCAGTTCTTCGACCGTGGTCGGCGCGCCGTTGAGGCCGATGTCGTATTCGAGCGGACCGATTTTCGCCGTGCCGGAAGGCAGAATCAGATTTTGCGCGCTGAAAGCGTTGACGACGTCGCTGGGGGTAAGTCCCCTCGCCTGCAATTTGGGAATGTTGATGTCGACCTCAATCTGACGCTGCTTGCCGCCGTAAGGGTAAGGAATGGATGCGCCTTGGATGTTGGTCAGCCGGGGACGGATGAAATTGAGCGACAAGTCGTTCAAGGTCTGTTCAGAAAGCGTTTTGCTGCTTAAGCTGAGCTGGAGAATGGGCACGCTGGAGGCGCTGTATTGCAGAATGAGCGGAGGCGTCGTACCCGCAGGTAATTGACGGAGCTGGGTCTGGGAAACGGCGGTGATCTGCGCGACCGCCATGTCAATTTTCACCGAAGGATGAAAGTAAACTTTAACCACCGCGATGCCGTTGAGCGACTGCGACTCAATATGCTCGATGTCGTTGACGGTGGTGGTCAGCGCGCGCTCGGTAATGGAGACAATCCGTTGCTCCATTTGCTGGGGGGAAAAGCCGTTATAATTCCAGATGATGCTGACCACCGGAATATCGATATTGGGGAAAATATCAACGGGCATCCCCGGACGGCCGGGCATCCCCAGGATGATAATCGGGCTGACGATCAGGATGAGCAAGGCTGCCACCAAAAAGGTATAAGGCCGGTTCAGCGCAAGTTTGACGATCCACATACGCTTAGCGCTTCAAAGAGGAGGATGGGGTAGTACGAAAATGCGGTCGGTTCAGGTAAGAATTCATTATCTGTCTACATTAGAGACGTCAGAAAGAGCTTCCCGTTGCCAGTTTCCATCGAAAGATATGGAAAAACCTTAGCACACTTAAATGAGATCGCATCCCGGAAAGACTGGAGATAACGGGTGGACTCAAACGGGAAATCAAAATATCCGGGCCAAGAATTAGCACGAATCCGGGCCAAGTGGCGCGCCGTGTTACCATGTCACGGCGCACCACCCCCTCAACCAAACGAATGACTGGTAATCCTAGCGGTAGTTGGCGACAAACTGGGCCAGAACCACTGTCCCCGCACTCAAAGCACCGACAAAAATCAGAGCTCTACTCATGCTAACGAGGCCGCTCTTGATTCCTGATCCAGATCCCCCGGAAAAGGAAAAAGACGCCGGGCGCCTCAGGAGGGAGGCCGATATTCCGCACAATGCTGTTTCCAAGAAATAAAATAAAAGATTGTTCATAAATTAGAATCTAGATGTACGAGATGTCGCAAAACGCAGGCCAAGTTGTCTGAGGATTTTTTAGATGGCTGTTTACAACAAGTTACGCGTGCAAAGATGACTTCGACCTCTATTGGTCCGCAAAAACGGCATCAATTACCCGGCAAACAACGCCTTGTTAGTCCGGAAAGCATACACTCTTGGCGTTGACAAAAGCGCGAATGCCGGGCGCTTCCAGTTCCCGGCCGTAGCCCGATTGCTTGATGCCGCTAAAAGGCAATGCCGCGAATTTTTATCGAAGGAGGAAATCGATCGAAAGGGCGAAGACATTGCCGAATATCGCGCTGACCTTTTCAAGCGAAAGTATCTCCATAAGGTCGTCGCATTTCCTATGTCCGTCCGCTCTTTGAGAGATTACTGGCGGACGGATGGAAGCTGGCACTGGCCTCATCTGCGAAAGGCGACGAACTCGAAACCTATAAGAAAATTGCGAAGATCGGCGATTTGTTGGACACAGAAACCTCATCGGATGACGCCGACAAATCCAAACCGCATCCGGACATTTTTCAGGCCGCCATAAAACGTCTTGGAAAAATTTCTCCAACTGAATGCGTGGTGGTTGGGGATTCTCCCTATGACGCCGAGGCTGCGGGTAAAATCGGCGTCCGCGCGATAGGGTTCCTCTGTGGAGGTTTCCCGGAAAAAGATCTGCTCAAAGCGGGATTCGAAACCCTTTATCAGAATGCGGCTGATGTTCTTGAGAAATACGAAAGCGCGCTGTTTTACAAGGAGCGGCCTGGCCAAGGCGACCCTCGCACCATGAGTTAGTGGCGAAGGCGGCCATCCTGTGGTACGTCTTAGAATGCACCGGCGCGAATTCATCAAATCGGCGGCTGCCGCGGCGTTCATCGCCTCATTGGGGAAAAAGCTCGGTTTTGCCGCTGGTCCTGGAAATATGCAGTACCGCATCCTCGGCCATACAGGAGAAAAAGTCTCGCTCCTGGGTATTGGCGGCGCGCACATCGGCGAGCCGTATGTGCCCGAGGCAACTGGCATAGAGATTGTGCGGACGGCATTGGATGCGGGCGT
Source organism: uncultured Verrucomicrobiae bacterium (assembly GCA_963812985.1). Taxonomy (GTDB): domain Bacteria; phylum Verrucomicrobiota; class Verrucomicrobiia; order Methylacidiphilales; family UBA1321; genus JABDGH01. Next base: position 606,030 of record CAWEXI010000001.1, on the reverse strand, counting down.
TAATTTTCTCGATAACTGCTGGGATTATAACGGGGGCCAGAGCGAAATCCGCATGGGTAAGGCGCTCCGCGATGGTTACCGGGCGAAGGCGTTCCTGATGACCAAGACGGATGGCCGTGATGCAAAAACCGCGACGGAACAGATTGACCAATCGCTCCAACGGCTGCAGACCGATCATCTCGACCTGATCCAAATGCACGACATCCACGACATGGCGGAACCGGAAAAAGTTTTCGTACCCGGTGGAGCGGTTGAGGCGCTGGTGGCGGCGAAGCAGGCTGGGAAAGCACGCTACATTGGCTTTACTGGACACAAGAATCCGGAGGTCCATCTTCGCATGCTGGAAGTGGCGGACCAGCATGGATTTCTTTTCGATACCGTGCAAATGCCGCTGAACGTCATGGACGCGCATTACGACAGCTTTGGCCAGAAGGTGCTTCCTGTCCTGACAAGAAAAAACATCGGTGTGCTGGCGATGAAACCGATTGGCGCCGGCGATATTCTCAAAAGCAATACCGTGACCGCGGTCGAGTGCCTCCATTTCACCATGAATCTCCCGGTGAGCGTCTGCATCACCGGATGCGGTTCGATGGAAATCCTAAATCAAGGGCTCGCCGTCGCGCGGAACTTCAAGCCGATGTCGGAGGCACAGCTGGTGGCCCTCTTGTCGCGAACAGAATCGGCCGCGGCAAATGGCCAATTCGAGCACTACAAATTCGCGCAATATTAGATATCGATCACTTTGTCCGAGCGTGGACCTTGATTTACGCGGCGGACGGAGACCCGTTTCTCATAACCGGTGAAGATTCCGGTGATGATGCTGAGCAGAAGCGCCCCGAAAAAAGCAGACCAAAAACCAGGCACGTGAAAGCCGGGGACCAAATGCGGAACATTATAGAGAATGACCGCGTTGATGATGAGCAGAAAAAGACCCAAGCTCAGCAACACCAGCGGCAGCGTAAAGAGAATCAAAAGCGGCTTGATGATGGTGTTGGCGATAATCAAAACGAGCGCGGCCCAGACCAAATCGCTCAGCCGATCATAGGAAATGGGAGTGATGGCCGTGATGAGGTAAAGTCCGATAATGAGGACCACCCAATGCCAGAGAAGCCGCAAGAACATGCGGGAAACTTAGCCCTGCAAAAGCACCAGCGCGAGTGGTTTTTAGCGCCGGGCATGAGGAAGCTCCGTCCGCATTTCGAATTGGTCGCCGAGGGCCGTGGCCGTTTGCGAAATCAGGCCAGCGGGGATTTCGAGCACGCTATGCGGCGGAAAAAACCATCTTCGATATCCGCCACGGCTTCATCTCGCGCACCAGATGCACGACGCGCAGGTTTTTATCGAGAAAGACGGCGTCGAAAATGAATTGCATGCCGATGCTGTGGATCGAATTGCACGGCATGATCCAAAGACCATCGCCGTGCTCCAGTGCCTTGTCGCGCAGCAAGCCCAACCAGTCGCGTCATGAAACCGTCGGCGACGCGCGCGCATTCGGTCAGACTGACTCCGCGCGTCACGTTGATCGCGGTCAGCAAGTGGGCCATGACGGTAAGGCCGCGAGCTGTTGCACTTACTTTCCGAAAATGCGGTCGGCTTCCTCGAGCGTTTCCTTGCTGCCGATGTCGAACCAGCGGCCCGGGCACCGTCCAGGTCCGCACCGGCACGCGCGGGATAAAGCCACTGGATGAAGCGGCCGGGCTGGTCGGGATTGTTGCCCTCCGCGATATAGGTCTCGATCATCTTCACCACGTCGGCGGGGAAATAATAGAGCGCGATGCCGGTCAGCGTGCTGGTCGGATTCTTCGGCTTCTCCTCGAAGAAGGTGATCACGCCATTCTCGATCGAGCGTGATGCTGTTGTACTTCTTGATCGCCTCGAGATCGCCCACGTCGTAGACGGCCAGAACGGCCGTCTTGCCCGAGCGCGCGAACTCGACGAACGGCGCCAGCGAGGAATCGAAGAGATTGTCGCCCGCGACGACGAGCAGGTCGCCGGTGACATTTTCCTTCTTCACGACGAGATGGATGTCGCCGATGGCGCCGAGCTTGTCGGCGTCGCTGGTCGTGCCGTCGTTGATGATCTTGAAATTGAACGCGGTCTTTTCCCTTTTGTATTTCTCGGACCACTCGGTGAAGTGCGAGACGAATTTCTGGTTCGTGACGATGAACATCTCGCCCAGATCCTTCACCGTGGCGAGATGGTCGATGATATGTTCCAGCATCGGCTTGCCCGCGACGGGCAGCAGCGGCTTGGGCTGGTTCAGCGTGAGCGGATAAAGACGGGTGGCGTAGCCGGCGGCGAGGACGAGAACTTGCATAGACACTCTTTTACCGTCCCCTCGCCGGAGAGCAAGACTGTTGAGGATGTTATCGTAACCGTCGTAACCCATCCCACGGCATTGAAGCCCTGCGCGGAATGTTTACAAAATCTCCGGATAAAGCCGCTGCGCCATCTCCAGCAATTCCCGCTGGTTCGCTTCGGCCGATTCGTTGAGCACGCAGCGCGAGACGAGTTGGCGGGCCTCCTCGTAATTGAGCGCCTGGATGGCGCGCTTGATGCGCGGAATCGAGGTCGCGCCCGCGCTGAGTTCATCCACGCCCAGGCCGACCAGCGCGGGCATCAGCACGACGTCCGCCGCCATTTCGCCGCAAACGCCGACCCAGATGTTGTTGCGATGCGCCGCCTCGACCACGGTCTGCAGCAGCCGCAGCACGGCGGGATGCGCGGGCTGGTACATCGCCGGCCACGTTCTCGTTGCCGCGATCGATGGCCAGCGTGTACTGGATCAGGTCGTTGCTGCCGACGCTGAAAAAATCGACGTGCCGCGCGAGGATGTCGGCGGTCAGCGCGGCCGAGGGCACCTCGATCATCACGCCCACTTCGATCTTCTCGGCCTGCGGCACATTTTGCTGGCGCAATTCTTCCCGCACCTCGTCGAGCAGGCGGCGCGCGGCCATCAACTCGGAAAGATCGCAGACCATCGGGAACATGATCGCGGACATTTCCCTCCGCGCTGGCGCGGCAGATGGCGCGCAATTGCGTGCGGAAAATATCGGGCCGGCCGAGCGAATAGCGGATGCCGCGAAAACCGAGGAACGGATTGACCTCCTGCTCGATGCCGAGGTGCGGCCGCTTCTTGTCGCCGCCGACATCGAGCGTGCGGATGATGAGATGGTGCGGCTTGGAGGCCTGCGCCATCTGCAGATACATCTCCACCTGCTGGTCCTCGCTCGGGCGAAACGTCCTGGTTGAGAAAAAGATATTCGGTGCGAAGCAGGCCGATGCCCTCCGCGCCGTGCTCCTTGATCAGCGGCAGGTCGTCGAGAATCTCCACGTTGGCCGAGACGATGATCGCGGCGCTGGTCGACCGTGACCGGCAGCGTTTCGCGCAGGGCGTCGAGCTTGACGTCGACATCGTGATGCTCCTTCTCGCGCTGGCCGTATTCGTACTTCGTCTGCTCGGTCGGGATTGACGATGAGCAGGCCCTCGTAGCCGTCGATCAGCACCTCGACGCCCGGCTCGAACTTGCCGATGATCTCGCGCAGCCCGACCACCGCCGGCAGGTTCAGCGACCGCGCCATGATGGCCGAATGCGACGTGCGGCTGCCCGCCTCCGTGGCGATGCCCGAGCACCAGCTTGCGGTCGAATCCCGCCGTGTCCGAGGGCGACAAGATCGTGCGCGAGGACGATGGAAGGCGCGTCGAGACTGTGCAGTTCCGTCTCCACCTTGCCCTGAAGATTGCGCAGGACGCGGCGCGAAACATCGAGGAAATCGCCCGCCCGTTCGCGGAAATAATCGTCGTCCAGCTCGCGCATCTTGCGGGTGTAGGAACGGACCACCTGCTCGTAGGCAAAGTCGACATTGACCAGCCGGCTCTGCAGCTGCTCCTTCACCGATTCGATCAGCGAGGTGTCTTCCAGCAAAAGAATATGCGCGTCGAAAATGCTGGCGTCGGCCTCGCCGATGGAGCTGGCCAGTTGATTGCGGATGGCCTGGATTTGCTGGCGCGTCTTGAGCAGCGCCGCCTCGAAGCGGGTGATTTCGCCCGCGACATCCTCGGGCCGAATGCGGCGCTTGCGGATGATATGCTCGTCCGCATAGAGGAGAAGCAGCGGGCCGATGGCGATGCCGGGAGAGACGGCCGTCCCCTTGTAATCTTGCTTCTGGCGGTGGCGCTGGCGGCTCCGATGTCTCGTCTGGCATCGGCGCCAAATTGCTTACTCTTCGTCGAATTTGCGAGCTATTAATTCCTCAAGCGCTTTGATCATGTCATTCGCATCGCCGCCGGTGACCGTCACCTTCAGGCGCGAACCGCATCCGGCCGCCAGCAACATCAGGCCCATGATGCTCTTGCCGTTGATTTCCTCGCCGTCTTTTTCCACCTGAATATCGGAGGCAAAACGATTGGCGACGCGAACAAACATGGCGGCGGGCCGGGCATGCAGACCCAGCTTGTTGCCGATGACGAGGTCCCGGACCACGGAAGCGCCCGATTCTTTATTTTTTGCCGCGGATGCCATGTCTATGTATTGCACGTAAAGAGATTTACTTATCTCGATTTGCGATTGCTTTCAACAATCTTTCGTTAAATTCAACCGCCGAATTTTGGCCCATGCCCTTGAGTTTCTGGTCCAGCGCCGCCACTTCCACCAAATTCGCCAGATTTCTCCCCTGGCGCACAGGAATGGTGACATGGGGAATTTTGATTTGCAAGATTTCGTAATAATCTTGTTCCAAGCCGATTCGGTCGATTTCCGGCACCTCGTGCCAGTCCTGCAATGTCACCACCATGTCGAGCCGCTTCTCGAAGCGGATGCTGCGCACGCCGTAGATGCTGGCGATGTTGATAATGCCCAGGCCGCGCACTTCCATGTGGAAGCGGGAAAGGTCCGACGAGGTGCCGATCAGCTCGCGGCCCTCCAGCGAGCGGATTCTGGTGACGTCGTCGGCGACCAGGCTGTGGCCGCGCTCGACCAGGGAGAGGACGCACTCGCTTTTGCCGATGCCGCTGGCGCCGCGGACCAGCACGCCGATGCCGAGAATATCGATCATGCTGCCGTGCTCGCTGGCGGTCGGGGCGAAATCGAGCTCCAGGCAGATCGTCGCCATGTTCATCAGCCGCATGGTGGTCAGCGGCGACTTGAAGACGGCGATGTCCTCCTCCTCCGCCTCCTCCAGCACGACGCGCGGCGGATTGATGTTGCGGGCGAAGATCAGGCACGGGATGCGGTGCTTGAAGAGTTCGCGCAGGCGCTGGCGGCTGACCGCCTCCGGCAGCGACTTCAGATACTGCGTCTCGCCGCTGCCGATGATCTGCACGCGCTGAAAAGCGAACGAGCGGTAGAATCCGGACAGCGCCAGGCCGGGACGATTGACCGCGCCCTCGGAGATGCGCCGCTGCAATCCGCCCGCCCCGGCCAGCAGCTTCAGCTGAAGCTGATTCGCGTGATTGGTGTAGAGCTGGCCGACGGTGACATTGGGAAGGCTGGATTTCTTCTTCACGGCGAGGACAAAATGGATGGAAACGGCTCGACAATCTAACGTGCGCGATTACCGCGCCGTTCGCAATGGAATTATCGCGGCCTGTCGCATCAAACAAAACAGCGACCGGGCTTACCGTCGAAAGATCTTCACCTCTCGTGTGCTTGCAGCTACTCTATCCGGACAAATGAAGGGTCCTGTTGCTTTGATCGTAGCCGGGCTCCTTGGCGGCATCGGCGCGGCAGCCGGTGATGTTGTGAAAGCGCCGACCGCTGTCGAGACTCCCTTGGTAATCACAACCGGATACGGCGTAGATGGCTTGGTTCTCTGGCTGGCAGCCGACAGTGGAGTGACGATGGACAGTAACGGTAACGTAAGTGCCTTGGCGGATAAAACCGGAAATTTTACGCTAACAGCAGGTAGTCCTGATGATGAGCCAGCTATTATTTCTAAGGGTCTCAATGGAAGACCCGTGCTCCGCTTTAATCCCGATCAATCGTTGTATAGTGCCGACGAATTCGGAACGGCGCTTGACCGCGACATGACCATTATTGTGCTGGCCAAGACCAATGCTTCCCGAACTTTTTTTCAATATCCGTTGTATCTCGGGCAGAATCACACCTCTCATGCCAACCGGGCTTTGGCTTATTATCAGGGGAAGGAAATATTTGATGGCCAATGGGTCAGCTTTTACGGCCCACCGGTCGTCAGAAACGCTTTTGTCATGATGGGAGTTTCGGTCAACCCGACCGTAACGCAGGCGGCTTTTTATCAGAATGGAGCACCAACGATGGTTAGTAATCTTTCGGACGAGAATGGAAAGGCCGCATTTGAAAATCTATCTAGTGGGATTACGCTGGGCGCAGCGACCCAGCCATGCCGCGGATGGCTGGGAGATATTGCCGAAGTCCTCGTCTATGATCGCCAGCTTTCTTCCGTGGAAATGCAAATGATATGGTCTGCCCTATCCATCAAGTATGGCCTTCAAACGCAGGCTGTGGCTCCATCCTCGACATCGCCGGATTAGTAGCAGGACGTTGAGGTCTCAAACGATTACCGGTTCTATCTTCTCCACGCTCTGGACTTGCAGCAAGCGCGCCGCGCCCTGATAGGTTTCCACCTGGCCGCGAACGATGACGGTGGCATCGAGCCAGTTCTTGGCGGGGGCGTCGAAGGAGGCCGGATAGATGCAGCGCAAGTCGGGCAGGTTGCCGCCGTCGATGCGGCGCAGATCGAATCGGCGCAGGTCGAGATCGATGGCGCGCACGCGTCCGCGAAGCTCGACCACTTCGTTGCTCAGGACCGGCTGCTTCCAGCCAGGCGCGCACCTGCAGGCGCGTTTGCGGGGTGAGCAGGCGCCATGCGCCTTTTTGCAGCGCGCGGCCGCCGATTTCCAGCGAGGAAACACCGCGCCGGCCCGAGGGCGCGAGCTGCCCGACCGCGCTCAGGGCTGCATCGCGAAGTTTCGGATCGGCAAATTCGCGCCGGATCAAATCGTAGGCGTTGGGTTCGTTGATATGCTGCGTCACCGCGCCGAGAGTCGCCAGCGCCTGCCGCGAGGCGGCGAAAAGCGGATCGCCGGTCAGCACCACGTAACCGGGGTTCGGCTCCGGCAGGGAAAAGCCGAGATAAAGACTGCCCTGCGCGAAGGAGCTGAGACCCAGATCGATTTCGCGCGGAAGCTCCACCGCTTCGTTGAAGGAACTGACCAGCGTCTTGATCATCGTGCCGACCTGCTTGCGCACATCGCCCATGATTCCGGTCACCAGCGACAGCCGCGGATTTTCGCGTCTGCAGGCCCTCGCCGTCGAGATGCAGCAGAAGATCGGAGCGATCCAGCGCGCGCGCGACGGGCATGTCCTTCTCGTAAATCTCGTCGAGCAGTCGGTAATAGGGCGCGCACGGCCTGCGCCAGCATCTCCTCGTTGCCGCCCGACTCGAGCACCAGCCGCTGCATGGCGGCGATCTGCTGATGCAGCAGTTCCGCGCGGCGTCTCAGGACGCTCGACCAGTCGGGAAATGTGCTCGGTCCGTTCATAGTTTGATCCGCACGATGCCCTTTCTCGCCCCCTCCCTTAGTCCGAGCGGCGCGGCGTCCTGCGGCCGCAGATATTGGAAGAACCGCCGGAAATCGCTCAGCCCGCCGGGAAATCCCTCGCACCAAAAATGGAGATGCACGGAATATTTCGGCATAAATCGCGTCCATGCCCTTGGCGAAAAAAGGCTCCATCGCGCGCAGAAGGCCTCCGCGCCATAAGGCAGCGCGCGTTTGCAGAATCACGTCGATGTCCTCGGGGGCGGATTTGTTCGTGATGAAGCCGCCGTCGATATAGGCGTGGGAAAACGCCGTCGGTTGCAATGGCCCACTGCAAAGAACTCCTGCAGGCGTTCCCAAAGAATCGCGCGCTGCGGATTGATCACCAACCGCGCGTGCAGCTCCTCAAGCGTCGTGTCATGCACGCCTTCGGGCAGATAGCCGTGATAATTGAACGGCGGCAGAGGTGGAGATGTGTCGGGTTCCATTGGCCTCTTCCTGATTAGTTCTGCCGCGTCAAAAATTCCCGCGCCAGTTCCCGGTAACTCTGCGCGCCGGCGCCGGTCGGATCGTAATCGATGATCGACTTGCCGTGGCTCGGCGCCTCGCCCAGCCGGACCGAACGCGGAATGATCGTCTCGAAGACCTTGTCGCCCAGATGACCGCGCACACTCGTCACCACCTCCTGGCTCAGGTTCGTGCGCGCGTCGTACATGGTCAGCACGATGCCCTCCAGCGCGAGCGCCGTGTTGCCGCTGATCTGCTTGATCCGCTCGATCATCTCAAGAATCTTCGCCAGTCCCTCCAGCGCGAGATATTCGCATTGGAGCGGAACCAGCACCGAATCGGCCGCGGCCAGCGCGTTGGTCATCAGCACGCCGAGCGAGGGCGGGCAATCGATCAGGACGAATTCCATCGGCCGGCTGGCTCGCGCGATAATTTTCCAGCACGCGGCGCAGGCGGGTGAGCCGGTGCTCATCGGCGGCGAGCTGGATTTCGCAGCCGGCGAGGTCGAGCTCGGCCGTGACGACATGCAGACGCTCGATGGACGTCGGCTGGATTTGCTCCGCGAGCGAGCGCGTCCCGCCGTCGTCGGTGAGCACGGCGTAAAGACTGCGGCCCTCGGTCGCGCGTCATGCCCACCGCGCTGCTGGCATTGGCCTGCGGATCGAGATCGATGAGCAAAACTTCGCGCCCCGCTTCGGCCAGGCACGCGGCGAGATTGACCGCCGTGGTCGTCTTGCCCACTCCGCCCTTCTGGTTGGCGATGGCGATAATTTTCATGAGCGGCACGAAGCTTTCGCTATCTTTATCGGACGCATCCTGCGCAAGATTAAAACTGTGTAAGAAAACACGCCGCAGGCTGCGATAAACTTGACACCCGAGGCAATCCAATTTTCTCTTAGCGTGGCGTTTACTTTTTTAACACCGCTCTCATTCCGTTTTATGATCGAAGTTGAAAATCTCTCCAAAACCTATTCCGGATTTCGCGCCGTGCAGGGCATCAGCTTTCACGTCAAGAAGGGCGAAATCGTCGGCTTTCTCGGGCCCAACGGCGCGGGCAAAAGCACGACGATGAAAGTCCTGGCCGGCTATCTTCCGCCGACCGACGGCAAGATCCGCATCGCCGGTTTCGATGTCGTCACCGACTCGATCGAGGTGCGCAAGCGCATCGGCTACATGCCGGAAAACGTGCCGCTCTACACCGACATGCGGGTGAACGAATTCCTCCGCTTCCGCGCCGAGCTGAAGAAAGTCACGCGGCCGCAAAATCAAGGAGCGCGTCGAGACGGTGAAGGAGCTTTGCAGCCTCAAGGACGTCGAAAACAAGATCATCGGCACGCTTTCCAAAGGCTACCGCCAGCGCGTCGGCCTGGCCGATGCCATGGTGCACGATCCCGATCTGCTCATCCTCGACGAGCCGACCATCGGCCTCGATCCCGAACCAAATCCGCGCCGTGCGCGACCTGATCAAGGACCTCGGCAAGCACCACACCATCCTGCTTTCGACCCACATTCTTTCCGAAGTGGAACTGACCTGCAGCCGCGTGCTCGTCATCAATCGCGGACGCATCGAGGCCTCCGACACGCCGGCCAACCTGACCAAGCTGGTGCGCGGCGGCGGCTCGATCGTCGCTGGAAGTCAAGGCGCCGGGCGCGGACGTCGTCGCCAAGATCAAGGCGCTGCCGGACATCGAGGACGTGGAGATCGACTCTTCCCGGCGAAGGCGACTGGACCCACGCCAAGATTTTCGCCAAGCCGGGCGTCGATGTCCGCGAGGACATTTACGGCGTGGTGCGCCAGAACAACTGGCCGCTGCGCGAACTCTCCCGCGTGAAGGCCACGCTGGAAGAAGCCTTCGTCGAGTTGACGCAGGATTAACCGTCCGTCGTCTCCAACCATCGGAAATAAATTTATGGCTTTCTGGACCCTTTATAAACGCGAACTCAACAGCTATTTTCAATCGGCCGTCGCCTACGTCGTGCTCTTCGGCAGCGCGGTGATTCAGAGCATGTTTTTCGTCATTCTCGTCCGCTTCATCATGGACGCCAATTACAAGGACCAGAGCGTGATGCAGATTTTCTTCACCTGGCCGCTCTTCTGGCTCCTGCTGCTCGGTCAGGTGCCGCTTGATCACCATGCGCGTCTTCTCGGAGGAATTTAAGCTCGGCACGATCGAGATGCTGCTGACCGCGCCGGTGACGCGAATGGGACGTCGTCCTGGCCAAGTTTTTCGGCGCGCTCACGCTTCTTCCTCATCCTCTGGCTGCCCATCGCGCTCGACCTGACCGCGCTGCAGCTTTTCTCCAACCCGCGACCGCCCGTCTACTGGAGCCAGATCGGCCTGACCGCGCTGACCATCGCGCTGGCCGGCGGATTTTATGTCTCGCTCGGCATCTTCAGTTCCGTCCTGACCAAGAACCAGATCATCGCCGCGGTGCTCTGCTTCGCCTTCATCCTCGCGCTTCTTCGGCGTTTCGCTCTGGCGCTGGGTCCAGCACATCGGACGCCGACACCGCTCGCGTGGATTTCCTACGTCTCGCTGCCGGAGCATCTGCAGAACGCGGTCGCTCGGCATCTTCGATACCCGGCCCATCGTTTTCTACGTCACCGTCACCGCCTTCATGCTGCTGCTCACCAAGAGCATTCTCGAAGGCCGCCGCCTCAAGAGCTTGAGCCACGCGTTAATTTTGCCATGAAAACCGATACTCCTTCCGCCCGTTCCTCCCGCCGTTCCGCCAGCCTGCACAGCATCATCAACCTCGCTCCTGGCCGCCGTCATCCTGGTGATGGTCAATTATGTCGGCTTCAAGCATTACACCCACAAGGATCTCTCCGCAGTCGCAGTTCTACACGCTCTCGCCGAAGACGCATCGACGTGCTCAAGAAGCTCGACTCGCCGGTCACCATCTACACCTTCCTCGATCCGAGCAGAGCGCCGGCCAGTCCGACGAGATCGCCAACCTGCTCAAGGAATACCAGCAGGCCGGCGGCAAGAACATCATCGTGGAAAAGATCGATCCGGCCTACGACATCACCCGCGCCGCGGAACTGCAGAAGCAGCTTCACTTCGACGGCAACGATCACCTCGTCATCTTCAAGTACAAGGACCGCTCGCCGCGGTTCGTCAAGCAGGACGACCTCTTCGAGCTGAATCCCGATGACCGGCCAGGTCGGCGCGTTCAAGGGCGAGCAGCAATTCACCGCCGCGATCATCGGCCTGGTCGAGGGCAAGGCCTCCAAGGTCTACTTCACCGAGGGCCACGGCGAGCATTCCGATTCAGGACGCGAGCTCCGCCGCAGGGCTACGGAGCGGTCGCGCGCGGCTGCTGAAAAATGAAAACGTCGAGGTCGCAGAACCTGAACCTCGCGCAGAAGGGCGACGTGCCGGCCGACGCCGATGCCGTCGTCATCGCCGGGCCCGTCCATTTCCTTCTCCGCCGATCGAGGCCGAGGCGCTCGACAAATATCTCGCGAATAACGGCAAGCTGCTCGTCCTGCTCGATCCCTACGTCACGCTCGGGCCTCGACGACCTGCTGCAAGAAGTACGGCCTGAAATATGAGGACGACCTCGTTCTTTATCGCGGCGCTGACCACCGACCGGCGCGCAAGTGACGCCTGCCCCTGGCCGCGATCTACCAGGGCGGCTTCTCCGCGCATCCGATCACCGCAAAATTTGCCCAGGCCAATCTCCAACTGCTGATCTACGACGCCCGCTCGATCACGCTGCTCCCGCCCCGCCAGGACAGCCTCCGCCGAAGACCCAGTTCCTGCTCCAGACCGATGCCGACTGCGTGGGGCTGGATCAGCAAGAGCGGCGACGCCGCCCGCCGACCCCAAGCAGCTCACCTTCAACAAGACCACCGACATTCGCCGGTCCCGTGACCATCGCCGCCGCAGTACGACGGCGGCACGACGACCGACCCGACAACCAAGGCCACGATGTTCGCCACGCGCATCGTCGCCGTCGGCGCGTCGAAATTCCTCGAGAACGACACCGCCGAATCGGTCGGCGCCAACTTCTTCACCAACAGCATCGACTGGCTGGTGAAAAAGGACGCCGTCCTCGACATCGCGCCCAAAAAAGCCGCAGCAGTACGGCGTCTCCCTCAACCCGATCTCGTACCGCACCGTGGTCTGGTGCGCCGCGTTCTTCATTCCCGGCGCGGCCCTGGTGCTGGGCATCTTCACCTGGTTCTCGCGCCGCAAATAACACCGCCGTTCCGTTATGCTTCGCAACAGTTCCACCTACATCTATCTCGCCGTCGCCCTCGGGCTGTTCTGCTACCTCACGTTCATCGACAAGAAAATTCCCGGCACCAAGGAACGCGAGGAGGCGGAGACCCAGTTGTTCGAGCTCAACCCCGACGACGTCATCGGCCTCGAGATCACCAACGTCCACGGCTTCTTCATCTTCCAGAAAGATCGACAACCACTGGGAAATCAAGAAGCCGGTCAACACGCCCGCCGACGGCGCCACCGTCGACGGCGTCATCAACCAGATCGCCTTCGCCCAGCCGCAGCGGATCATCGAGGTCGATGGCAGCTCCGACAAAGACACGGCCAACCTGAAGGAATGGGGCCTCATCCCGCCCGCCGAGCGCGTCGTCATCCACACCAAGGACAAGCAGTACGAACTGCTCGTCGGACGCAAGATGGCGATCAACGACAGCGTCTACGCCCGCGCTTCCGGACGAAAGAACGAGCCGGTCCGGATCATTCCCAGCACGGTCAAGGACGTCCTGGAAAAGGACCTTTCCGATTTCCGCAGCCGCAACGTCTTCGATTTCGACGTGGACAAAGTGACCCAGGTCGCCACCCACATCGCCGACACGCCCGACCGCCCCCGGCCAGCAGTGCGAGATCGACCTTCAAGGACGGCAAATGGACGCTGCAATTGCCGCTCGTCGCGCGCGCCTCCGATACCGACGTGCAGGCGCTGCTCGGCAAAATCCTCGGCCTGCGCGCGGTCGATTTCGTCACCGACGACGCCAGCAATCTCAGCCCTACGGCCTTACCTCGCCCACCGCGACGCTTTCCGTCGACGCTGCAAGAATCAGACGAACCGATGGTGCTTGCAGATCGGCGGCCCCGTCCCGGACAAGCCCGATCAGGTTTATGCCCAGCGGCTCAAGTCCAACTCCGTCTTCACGCTGACCAAGAGCAGCGTCGATGATCTCCTCAAGGCCGTGCCGAACGTGCGCGACCGCCATGTCTTCCCCTTCGATCCCAACAAGGCCACCGGCCTGAGCTATTCCTTCGGCCCAAAAAAAGCTGAAGTTCACGCGTCGATCATGGCCTCTGGAACACGGTGGGCGACGCGCCGGGTGCCGCCGATGTCGGCAAAGTCACCGATTGCTCGCCAAACTCAGCCAGCTGGAAACCACGCCGGTGCTGAAGGATTCCGCCACCGATTTGAAGCCGTTCGGGCTCGACAAGCCGCAGGGCAAAATCGTGATCCAATCGCCGGAATTCAAACCGGGCGGACGCCTCACGCTTTCCATCGGCAAGGACGAAAACAAGCTGCTCTACGTGCGCAATTCCGCCGAGCCGTTCATCTACACCGTCGCCGATAATGCGTTCGATTTCCTGCCCGCCAACAACCTCGCCCTGCGCGACGCCCGCGCCATCAATCTGAAGCTGCGACCAAGTCAAAAGCAATGACGATCACCGCCGGCGCCGAGCCGTCGTTATGCTCACCCGCAGCCCCGGCGGCACCTGGAGCGCCACCAACGTCAAGGACCGCATGGTCGATTCGGTCAAAGCCGACACGCAGGCCAGCCTCTTCTGCCAATTGCAGGCCAAGACCTGGCTCGGGCCGGTGCTGCCCTGCCTACGGCTTGAGCAAGCCGGTCCTGACCATCGCCGTCCAGGCCGATCAACCGGCGCCCACCATCCTGCATATCGGCGCGCCCTGCCCGACGGCAGCCATGCCGCGCAAGTCGAGGGCGACCCCACCGCCTTTGCCATTTCCGACGGCGATTACGGCATCCTCAACGCCAGCTCGCTCCAGCTCGTCCCCAAGGAACTGCCCGCCACGAATGCGCCTAGCGCCGTCGCCTCCGACAACCAACGCCGCGCCTGCGACAAAGTAACACCTGGAGGGTCAGCCTCCGGCCTGACCCTGGCTTAGTCCCTCGAGAATTAAAGTGCGACGATCATAGACCGCCGCTACACTCTGCGAGATGATCTCCTTCCTGCGCGGCACCGTCATCGAAGTCCTGCCCATGCGCCTCATCATCGAGGCGGGCGGCGTCGGCTACGACGTCCACATTCCGCTCTCCACCTACGACAAGCTCCCGCAGCCCGGCGCGGAGACCAAAATCCTCACCCATCTCTCAGGTCCGCGAAGACGCCCACATCCTCTACGGCTTCGCCACGCCCGAGGAACGCGACCTCTTTCTCCTCCTCGTCAACAACGTCAGCGGCATCGGCCCGAAGCTCGCGCTGGCCGTCCTCAACGGCATCACGCCCGTCATCTTTCGCGGCCTCGTCGTCGCGGGCGACATCGCGGCGCTGAGCAAAATCAAAGGCGTCGGCAAGAAAACCGCCGAGCGCATCATCGTCGAGCTGCGCGACAAAGTCGGCGTCTCCGCCGCGTGGGAAGCCGCCTCCGCGCAGCAGGGCCTCACGCCCGAGGAACAGCACGTCAACGACGCCGTCCTCGCCCTCATCTCCCTCGGCTACAAGCAGGCCGAAGCGCACAAGACCGTCCGCGCCATCCGCGATGCGCAGCCCAAGGCCACGGTGGAGGAGTTGGTGAAAGAAGCGTTGAAGACTCTCTAAAGCATTCCGTCATCCTGAGCTTGTCGAAGGATCAGTTCCGTTGTAGTCGCGCAGCCCGTCGCTGTTATAGCGCTTCTTGCAGGGCGCCACATCCGTGAAGGCCTCGCGATGCCGCGCTCGCGCACTCGGACAACAAGTAATCCGGGAACCCGAATGGCCGAACTGATCCCTCGACAAGCTCGGGATGACGATTTTGAATAGAGGCGATATGTCCGCCGCCAAACCTGCTGCCTTTGACCCGAACCCGCCCGACCCGCGCATTGAGATGACGCTGCGGCCCGCGCTGCTCGACCAGTTCGTCGGCCAGTTGCGGATCAAGGAGCGGCTCGACGTCCTCATCGGCGCGGCCAAGCAGCGCGACGATTCGCTCGAGCATCTCCTCTTCTGCGGCCCGCCCGGCCTCGGCAAAACGTCGCTCGCCCACATCGTCGCCAAGGCGATGGGCGCGAACATCACCACCACCTCCGGCCCCGTGATCGAAAAGGCGGGCGACCTCGCCGGGCTCCTCACCACGCTGCAAAAAGGCGACGTCCTCTTCATCGACGAAATCCATCGGCTCAACAAGAACATCGAGGAGTATCTCTACCCGGCGATGGAGGATTTCCGGCTCGACATCATCATCGACCAGGGGCCCAACGCGCGCAGCGTGCGGCTCAACCTGCCGCGCTTCACCCTCATCGGCGCGACCACCCGCGCGGGCATGATCTCCGCGCCGCTGCGCTCCCGCTTCGGCCTCGTCAACCGGCTCGATTATTATCCCGCCGAAGATTTGCAGCAGGTCATCCTCCGCTCCGCGCGCCTGCTGGAACTGCCGATCGAGGACGCCGCCGCGTTCGAGATCGCCCGCCGTTCGCGCGGCACGCCCCGCATCGCGAACAACCTGCTGCGCTGGGTGCGCGATTACGTCCTCGTCCGCTCCACGCCGCCGGTCACCGTCGCCGCCGCCGACGCCGCGCTGACCATGCTCGAGATCGACGCAGGACGGCCTCGACGAAATGGACAAGCGCCTGCTCGAGGCGCTCATCCACAAATTCGACGGCGGCCCGGTCGGCCTCAATTCGCTCGCCGTTTCCGTCGGCGAGGAAGCGGGCACGCTGGAGGAAGTCCACGAGCCCTATCTCATCATGGAAGGCTTTCTCAAGCGCACGCCGCAGGGCCGCGTCGCCGCCAAGCGCGCCTACGACAAGCTCGGCCTCAAGCCGACCGGCTCGCAGCAGGAGCTTTTTTAGAAGGATTTGGACGGATTAACGGAATCAGGACATGAGCTGGATTCCGACTTTTATTCCTCATGTTTTTCATGTAACTCCTGTCTAAATCTCGCCATGAAAACCTACCGCCACGAACTCATCTTCACCCTCCCCGCCCGGCGCGGCTTTGTGAACATCACCAGCAAGGTGCAGGACTGCGTCGACGAAAGCCGCGTCAAGGAAGGCCTCGTCCTGGTGAACTCGATGCACATCAGCTCCAGCATCTTCATCAACGACAACGAAAGCGGCCTGTTCGAGGACTGGGAACGCTGGCTGGAAAAGCTCGCGCCGGAAAAGCCGCACAGCCAGTACCGCCATAACGACACCGGCGAGGACAACGCCGACGCGCATCTCAAGCGCACCATCATGGGCCGCGAAGTCGTCGTCGCGATCACCGAGGGCAAGCTCGACTTCGGCCCGTGGGAACAAATCTTCTACGGCGAATTCGACGGCCTGCGCCGCAAGCGCGTGCTGGTGAAAATTATTGGCGAGTAGAACTCGTCGCCGCTAAATCCCCTGCGCTTCCGGCCGGCGAAAACCCGGAAAGAACGGATTGCTCGTCTTTTCCTGGATCACCGTCGTAAGCGGACCATGTCCCGGCGCGAGGATCGTGCCGTCCTGCGCGGAGAGAATATTGTCGCGGATCCGTTTCAGCGCCGCGCGATAATCGGACTTGATTCCGCCCACCGAGCCGGCGAAAAGCGCATCGCCGACGATCGCCAGCGGCCGGTCGAGACCGTGGATGATGATAAGTCGTGCCGCCCGCCGAATGGCCCGAGGTATCGCGCGTCTCGATGTGAAGCCGCCCGAGCGAAAACGTCACGCCCGGCTTGAAACGTGCGCCGCGTTGTCCAGCGCCTCGGCCTCGTTGACGTGAACGCCGACGGAACCGCCCGCCTTTTCGATCAGGCGATCCAGTTCCATGACGTGGTCGACGTGCGTATGGGTCAGATAAACGTCCTGAAGCGTCAGGTTGCGCTTCTTGATTTCCTCCACCAGCGGCGTGCAATCGGCGCCGGTATCGAAGGCCGCGGCCAGTCCCGTCTCCGTGTCCCAGACCAGATAGGCATTCACGCGCATGTCGCCGCCGTAGGGCGTGTTCGCCTGGAAGAAACCGGTCTTGGGCAAGCGTCACGCTCGGGCAGTATTTCCCCTCGGCAATGGCGACGAGCGACTTCGGCCCGAGCTCCAAGCGCCTTCGCCAGTTTTTCCACCTCCGCAAACGCCACGCCCTTCACCTGCTTGACCGCCTCCAGCTCGCTGGCATCGACTGCCGAGCTTGGCCGCCAGATCCGCATCGCTCAAGCCCAGGCCGCGTTGCGCCTTGCCGATGATGTCCGTTACCGTGTCTTCGAGAGGAATGCTCATGCGACTAAGGTAAAAGGAAAATGGGGAAAGGTAAAGGCGGCGGGGCGAATTCACTTTTTCCTTTTCACCTTTTCCTTTTACCTTGCGCGCATGATCTACGCCGCCATCACCGCCGCGCAAGCCGCCGGGCGAACGACTCCGCCAGGCCTTCGGGCACGACCTCCACGTCAACGAGAGCCTTCGCCCACGACATCAAGCTGGCCGCCGACGTGGAATGCCAGGACCTGATCTACAACATCCTGCTCGACCATTTTCCCAAGACCCGCTGCATCGGCGAGGAAGGCGACTCGAATAATCCCGGCGATCCCGAACGCGGAAGTCGAATGGATCGTCGATCCGATCGACGGCACGATGAACCTCGCGCACGGCATCCCGCACTTCTGCGTCTCCATCGCCGCGCGCGAAGCCGCCACGCAGCGCATTCTGCTCGGCGTCATTTACGATCCGCTGCGCCACGAACTCTTCACCGCCGCAGCGCGGCTCGGGCACCTACCTCAACGGCATCCGCCAGAAAGTCAGCACGCGCGCCAAGCTCTCCGAGGCGGTGCTCGCCGTCGGCTTCGCCAAGAGCCAGGAATCGATCGACCACTGCCTCAAGCTCTACCAGTTCTACGGCAACGCCGCGCGCAAGCTCCGCGCCATGGGCTCCGCCGCGCTCGACCTCGCCTACGTCGCCACCGGCCGCCTCGACGCCTACATCGAGCAGGGCGTGAATTTCTGGGACATCGCCGCGGGCATCGTCCTGGTCGAGGAAGCCGGCGGCGTGGTCGAGACCGAAGTGAAAAAGAGCGGCGCCTACCGCGTCTGCGCGCACAGCGGGCGGATCGAGTATCCGTTGAAGTAGGCTGGTGACGATCGCCAAATAATTCCGTTCATCGAAAAACTTCGCATGTCCGAAAAAAAACCTACGCCGCGTCGCCCGATTCTGACCCGCAAAGAGCAGGCACTCCTCGCCTTTATTCTTGCTCTTCTTGTCGTCGGTGGCATCGTGCGTAAGTTAAGAACGGATTGGCACACGACCAGCCCCGTGCCCGTGCATAAATCCTGATTTAGAACATGGCCAAAATTAATTTCGCTGAAGTGGTGGAACAGATTTGCGAGAAGGACCTGCGCTTCTCATCGGATGCCTACCACTTCGTCCAGGAAGGCCTCAACCACACGCTCAAGTCGCTCAAGCGCGGCGGCCAGCACGCCCACCGGCATGTCTCCGGCCAGGAACTCCTGCACGGCCTGCGCGAATTTGCCCTCAAGGAATACGGCCCGATGAGCAAGGCCGTCCTGAACGAGTGGGGCATCAAGACCACCGACGACATCGGCCAGATCGTCTTCAATCTCGTCAACGCCAGCGTGCTCGGCAAGAACGACACCGATTCGCCCAACGATTTCAAGAACGTCTTCACCTTCGACGACGCCTTCGTCAAGCCGTTCGTGCCCCGCAATGTCACTCCGCCCGTGCGCAAGACACCAGCACCAAGACCAAGAAGCGCACCTCCACCGGCACGAAGAAGAAAAAAGCCGGGTCTTTGTAGAAGCTATGCCGTCCGATTCCTTCCGCAGGCCTTCAAGCGAAGGCGCAGAACGCCCATCCCTTGATTCCTGCGCCGACGGTCGAGATCCGCGAGCTTTCCAACGGGCTCAACGTCCTCGTCCAGCCCGACTTCACCGCGCCGGTCGTCTCCATCCAGTTCTGGTGCGCCACCGGCAGCATCCACGAAACGCCGTGGCTCGGCGCCGGCCTTTCCCACCTGCTCGAGCATCTCATGTTCAAGGGCACGCCGACCCGCGGCAACAGCCAGATGGCGCAGCAGATCCAGGACCTCGGCGGCCATCTCAACGCCTACACCTCCTTCGATCGCACCGTCTATCACGTCGATCTGCCGTCCGACAACGCGCTGGCCGCGCTGGAAATTCTCGGCGACGCCGTCTTCAACTCGACCATTCCCGCCGAGGAATACGACAAGGAGATGGAAGTCATCCGGCGCGAGTTCGCCATGGGCCGCGACAATCCCGATTCCGAGCTGGGCAAGCTCATCTTCCAGACCGCCTTCATCCGCCATCCCTATCGCCATCCGGTCATCGGCTATCTCGATCTCTTCAACCAGCTCACGCGCGACGACGTCGCTCGCCTATTATCACGAGCGCTACGCGCCGCAAAATCTCAGCCTGATCGTCTGCGGCGCGGTCGCGCCCGAAACCATCTTCGCCCGCGCCGCGGAACTGCTCGAAAAATATCCGCGCCGCAAGATGGCCGATCTCTTATCTCCCGCACGAGCCGCGCCAGCACCAGCGCCGGGAACTGCGCCGCGAATTCCCCACGCAACTCAGCCGCGTCGCGCTCTGCTGGCCCATCGGCGGATTCGACCACGCCGACACGCCCGCGCTCGATCTCCTCGCCACGCTGGCCGGCGGCGGCCGCAGTTCGCGCCTGCACCAAAGCTGCGTGGAAAAGCTCGGCCTCGCCGAGCAGCTCGATGCCTTCGCCTACGCGCCCGCCGATCACGGCCTCTGGGGCATCGAGGCCCGTTGCGCGCCCGATAAGGAAGAAGCCCTTCTCGCGGAAATCAGCCGCCAGATTCGACGTCTTCCAGGAGGAAGCGCCCGCAGCTAGCGCGAACTCGACCGCGCCAAGCGCCAGAGCCTTCTCCATCAAGTCCACAGCCAGAAAACCATGTCGGGCAAGGCCGCCTCGCTCGGACGCGGCTGGCTTTATCAGCGCGATCCCCACTTCAGCGCCCGCTACCACGAGCATGTCCAGGCCGTCACCCCGGAGGAAATCCTCGCCGTGGCGCGCCGTTATTTTCACGCCGACCGCGAAAACCTCGTCTCGCTCGTCCCCCAGGCCAAGGAAGCGTCCGCCTCTGTCGCGCTCGAACGCGAAGCCGCTGCACGGCCCGTGCCGCAACTCGATTTCCCTCGGCGGCACGCGGCGCAGCCTCTACATGCCGCAGCACACGCTGCCGCTTCTTTCCCTCCGCGCCACCCTGCCCGGCGGCCTGCTGACCGAGCCCGAGGGCAAGGCCGGGCTCGGCCGCCTCGCCGCGCAATCTCCTGGTCAAGGGCACGCGCCACCGCAACGCCGAGCAACTCGCCGCCGACATCGAGCAACTCGGCGGCTCGCTCCATTCCGATGCCGGCAACAACAGCGCCACGCTTTCGCTCGAACTGCTCAGCCCCGATTGGAAAGCCGGGCCTCGATCTCTTCCTCGAAATGCTGACCGAGACGGCCCCGACCGAAGCCGAATTGCAGACCGAAAAGCGCAAGCAGCTTTCCCTCCTCCAGGCCGAGCACGATTATCCCATGGCCGCCGCGCGCGATCTCGTCCGCGCCGCGCTTTATCCCGGCCATCCCTACGGCGGCAAAAATTTCGGCACGGTCGAGAGCATCGAGTCGATCACGCTCAAGGACATCGCCACCTACCAGGCCACGCGCCTTCTGACCCAGGAGCTGATCTTCACCGTCACCGGCCCGACGTCCCCGGACGACTGGCGCGACACTCGCCGCCGACGGCCGTCGGCTCGCTCGCGCCGCGCGATGCGCAGCCTCGCGAAAAGCAGTCGCCATTCCCGGCGCTGACGGAAATCATCCGCGCGCGAAAAAATCGTGCCCAAGGAACAGGCCGTCATGCATCTCGCCTACCCCACCGTACCCGTCGCGCATCCCGACCAGATCGCGCTTTCGATTCTGGACGAGGCGCTCTCCGATCTCGGCTCGCGCCTCTTCATCCGCATCCGCGAGGAACTCGGCCTCGCCTATTTTGTCGGCACGTCGCAATTCCTCGGCCTCGAAGCCGGCCACTTCTTTTTCTATCTCGGCACCGATCCGGCCAAGCGCCAGGAAATCGAAGCCGAGCTTCTGCAGGAAGTCGCCAAGCTCGCCCGAGACGGGCATCACCGCACGAGGAATTCGCCCGCGCCCGCGCCAAGATGCAGAGCCAGGACAAGCTCGACCAGCAAAACCCGTCGCAGATCGCCTACGCCGCCTCGCTCGACGAGCTCTTCGGCCTCGGCTACGCCTACGGCCAGACCCGCCGCGACCGCATCGCCGCCATCACGCTCGACGAAGTCAACGCCATCGCCGCGAAATATTTCTCCTCGCCGAACTACGTCCTCGCCACGGTCTCGCCGCAGTAACGGCAGTCACCCGCGATGGTTCAAAACCTTGAGCGCCTTCGCCACGTTGGAGGGCTTGAAGATCAGCAGCCCCAGTCTTCGCCGTGGGTGCGGTGGCGCAATAGAGATAATCGATATTGATCTTCGCCTCGCCGAGCCGCCGGGCGATCTCGCCGATGGTGCCGGGCCGGTTCGGGCCGTCGATCATGATCACGTCGGTCTGCTGCACGAGCGTCCCGTAATCCTCCAGCAAGCCGAGCGCGCGATGCGGCTCGTCGACCACCAGCCGGATGATGCTGTGGTCCCGGTTGTCCGAGGTCGTGATCGCGTAAGATGTTGATCTTCTCCTTCTTCAGCAGATCGCAGACCTTGCCCAGAACACCCGGCTTGTTGGCGACGAAGATGGAGAGCTGGTGCGCGACCTCGGCACTCATGCCTTGGCCGGTTCTCCGGACGCAGAGGATGCCGTCGGCTTGAGCGCCGGATCACCGGCAGTCGTGGCAGGATTGCGACGGCCGGAGTGGGAGCCGGCGGGTGGCATGCGGCGCGACCTTCCAGAAAAGCGGCTCGAACTTCGCCCAGTCGCCGAGGATTTCCTTGGCGCGGGCGCTTTCGGTCAGCTCGAGATGCTTGTAGATGAGTGCCCTTGAGCGTCGTTGATCTCCTCCGGATCGGACAGCCGCTGCAGCGTCACCATCGCCTTGTTGCAGCGCTGCTCGAACGTGCCTTCCTGGTCGAGCACGTAGGCCACGCCGCCCGACATGCCCGCCGCAAAATTCTTGCCCGGTCAGCGCCGAGCACGACGACGCGGCCGTTGGTCATGTACTCGCAGCCGTGGTCGCCGATGCCTTCGACGACCGCCGTCGCGCCGCTGTTGCGCACCGCGAAGCGTTCGCCCGCGCGGCCCCGGATGTAGAGCGCGCCGCCGGTCGCGCCGTAAAGCACCGTGTTGCCGCAAATCGAATTCTTCGACGGCATCGAACTTCGCCGCGGGCGACGGGACGACGATGATCTCGCCGCCGCTCATGCCCTTGCCGACGTAGTCGTTGCTTTCGCCGACCAGCGTGATGCGCACGCCCTTGACCAGGAACGCGCCGAGGCTCTGGCCCGCGCTGCCGGAGAGCGTCAGGTTCAGCGTGCCTTCGGGCAGGCCCTCGTCGCCGTAGCGATAGGCGATTTCGCCGGAAAGCTGCGTGCCGATGCTGCGGAAGGTATTCTTCACCTTGTACTTGAGGCTCAGCGGGTGCTTGGTCTGCAGGCAGCTCTTGGCGTCCTGCAGAATGACGTCGTCGAGCGTCCGGTCCTCGAGCTTGTCGTTGCGCTCCCAGGTGTGGAAACGGGGCGTGCCGTCGTCGATCTTCGGCATGGCGAGCAGGCGCGAGAGATCGAGCAGGTTGGCCTTGGGATGATTCGGCACTTCGCGCTGCTCGAGGTAA
Source organism: uncultured Verrucomicrobiae bacterium (assembly GCA_963812985.1). Taxonomy (GTDB): domain Bacteria; phylum Verrucomicrobiota; class Verrucomicrobiia; order Methylacidiphilales; family UBA1321; genus JABDGH01. Next base: position 583,061 of record CAWEXI010000001.1, on the reverse strand, counting down.
TCGGTGCGGCCGATGACCTCGTTCAGCGTGCGCGCGCCGATGCTGGCGAGATAGCGCCGCACTTCCTCGGCCACGGCGTTGAAGAAGAGCACGACGTTTTCGGGCGTGCCCTTGTACTTCGCGCGGAATTTTTCGTCCTGGCTGGTGACGCCGACCGGGCAGGTGTTGAGATGGCACTTGCGGACGTAGACGCAGCCGGTGGCGATGAGCGCCGCCGTGCCGAAGTTGAATTCCTCCGCGCCGAGCATGGCCGCGATGAGGATATCGAGGCCGGTCTTCATGCCGCCGTCGGTGCGCAGCGTGACGCGATTGCGCAGGCCGTTGAGCAGCAGAACCTGGTGCGCCTCGGCCAGGCCGAGTTCCCACGGGCCGCCCGCGTTCTTGACCGAGGAGAGCGGCGACGCGCCCGTGCCGCCGTCGTGGCCGGAAATCAGGACGATGTCGGCGTAGGCCTTGGCCACGCCCGCGGCGATGGTGCCGACGCCCGCCTCGGCGACGAGCTTGACGCAGACCTTGGCGCGCGGGTTGACCTGCTTGAGGTCGTAGATGAGCTGGGCCAGATCCTCGATGCTGTAAATGTCGTGGTGCGGCGGCGGCGAAATGAGCGTCACGCCCGGCGTGCTGCGGCGCAGCTTCGCGATCATCGCGCTGACCTTGTGGCCGGGAATCTGTCCGCCTTCGCCGGGCTTGGAGCCCTGCGCCATCTTGATTTCGATTTCCGTCGCGCTGGCGAGATATTCCGCCGTGACGCCGAAGCGGCCCGAGGCGACCTGCTTGATGCGGCTGTTCTTCGAGTCGCCGTTTTCCATCGGCGTGAAGCGGCGCGCGGTCCTCGCCGCCCTCGCCGGAATTCGATTTGCCGCCGATGCGGTTCATGGCGATGGCCAGCGTTTCGTGCGCCTCGGGCGAAAGCGCGCCGAGCGACATGCCCGCCGTGGTGAAGCGGCGGCGGATGTCCTCGATCGGCTCGACTTCCTCGATCGGAATCGGCGTGCCCTTCTTCAGCGCGAGGCACTGGCGCAGCGCGACCGGCGCGGCTTCCTCCACGGCGGCGACGTACTTCTCGTAGTCCTCCCACTTGCCGGCCTTGTCCGCGCCCTTGATGCCGACATAGGTGTGGAAGCTTTGCAGCACGGGCGGCGTCCAGGCGTGGAGTTCGCCGTCGCGGCGGAAGCGGTAGATGCCCTCGTCGGTGAGCTTGGCGTCGGCGGCGAAGGCGCGCGTGTGGCGCGCCAGCGTCTCCTCGGCGATCTCGCGGAAGTTCAGGCCCTTGACCTGCGAAGGTCGTGCCGGTGAAGGCGAAGTCGATGACGTCGGGATGCAGGCCGATGGCGCTGGAAAGTCTGCGCGCCGCTGTAGCTGGCCAGCGTCGAGATGCCCATCTTCGACATGATCTTGAGCAGGCCCTTTTCGAGCGCGGAGCGATAATTCTTCGCAGCGGTGGCGGCATCGATGCACCTTGTCGCCCGACCTTCAGTTCGCCGCGCGAAACGAAACCGTTGAGCGTGGCGAACGCGGCGTAGGGATTGACCGCCGACGCGCCGTAGCCGAGCAGGCAGGCGAGCTGGTGCACGTCGCGGCACTCGGCCGTCTCGCAAATGAGGCTCGCCTTGGAGCGCTTGTCGACGCGGACCAGATGATGATGCACCGCGCCGGTGGCCAGCAGCATCGGGATCGGCGCATGCCGCGGCATCGATGTCCCAGTCGCTCAGGATGATAATGCGTCGCGCCCTCATCGACGGCCTTCTCCGCCTCGGCGCAAATGCGGTCGAGATGCTTCTTCAGGCCGTCCGGGCCTTCGCTGACCGGGAAGCGGCAGGTGATCGTGCTCGAACGGAAAGGGCCGTCCTTCAGCGCGAGGATCTGCTGGATTTCGGGATTGGTCAGGATCGGGCGACTGGAGGCGCAGCAGGCGCGCGTGCTCGGGCGTTTCCTCGAGCCAGTTGCGATGCGCGCCGGCGAGCACCTCGACCGACATGACCAGCTTCTCGCGGATCGGGTCGATCGGCGGATTGGTCACCTGCGCGAAGAGCTGCTTGAAATAGGTGTAGAGCAGGCGCGGCTTCTTCGAGAGCACGGCCAGCGGCGCGTCGTCGCCCATCGAGCCGATCGCTTCCTCGCCCGTCTCGCCCATGGTCTTGAGGATCGAGGGCGTGACGCCGAGTTCCTCCTCGGTGTAACCGGCGGCGAGCTGCTGCTGCAGCAGCGTGGCGCCCGGCGCGGTCTGCGCTTCGAGCGACGGCTTGCTGTCGATGTCCTTGATATTCTCGCGCAGCCACGTGCCGTAGGGCTGCTTCTTGGCGTAGCGTCGCCTTGATCTCGTCGTTGCGCAGCAGCGTGCCCTTGACCGTGTCGATGGCGATCATTTCGCCCGGCCCGAGCCGGCCCTTTTCGATCACCTTGCGCGTCGTCGATGGTGCAGCAGGCCGACTTCGGAGCCGAGGGTGAACAGGCCGTCCTCGGTGATCTTGTAGCGCGCGGGGCGCAGGCCGTTGCGGTCGAGGCACGCGCCGATGGTGCGGCCATCGCTGAAGACGAGCGCGGCGGGGCCGTCCCACGGCTCGTTCAGCGTCTGGTGATATTCGTAAAAGTCCTTCACCTCGGCCGGAGTCGAGGCGTCGCCCTGCCACGCCGCGGGCACGAGCATCAGCATCGAATGGAGGATGTCGCGGCCGCCCATGACGAGCAGTTCGAGCGCGTTGTCGAGGCTGGACGGAATCGCTGCCGCCGGGCTGGATGATGGGGCGCAGCTTCTTGATCGCGTCGCCGAAGAGCGGGCTCTTCAGTTCCGGCTCGCGCGCCTTGGTCCAGAGCCGGTTGCCCGCGACGGTGTTGATCTCGCCGTTGTGGCTGAGCATCCGGCACGACTGCGAGAGCGGCCAGGTCGGGAAAGGTGTTCGTGCTGTAGCGCTGGTGGAAAACGGCCAGCGCCGTGGTGTAATTCGGGTCGCGCAGATCGAGATAGAACCGCTCCAGCGTCGGCGCGGCGAGCAGGCCCTTGTAAACGATGGTGCGGCTGGAAAAGCTCGGGATGTAGAAATCCTTGATGCCCTGGCTCTCGGCCTGGTCCTCGATCTGGTTGCGGCAGAGGAACAGCTTGCGCTCGAACTCGTCGTCGCTCATCGCGGACGGGATCGGGCCGGCCGATGAGGATCTGCTCGATGTCGGGACAGGTGCGCAGCGCCTTCTCGCCCAGCACGGCGCGATTCACCGGCACCGACGCGCCAGCCGAAGATGAAGAGCTTGTGCTCGCTCAGCACGACCTCGGTGATGTGCCGGCAGCGCGCCTGGGTGTAGGGATCGTTCGGCAGGAACATCATGCCCACGCCGAGATCGGAATCCTGGAAAAGCTTGTAGCCCATCTTCTCCACCTCGGGCCGGAAAAGCTTGTAGGGAATCTGGGTCAGCACGCCCGCGCCGTCGCCGGTCTTCGCGTCGGCATCCATCGCGCCGCGATGAATCAGCGTTGCAGACGCAGGTCAGCGCCTTCTTGCAGGATCGAGTTGGAACGGACGCCCTTGATGCTGGCGACCATGCCGACGCCGCAGGCGTCGTGTTCGAAGGCCGGATCATAGAGTCCGTGGAAGGATTCCGTGCGGTCGAGGATGGCTTGATTGAGCGGCATTGGGCTTAAAATTTAGAGCGTAGATTGAAAGGCACAAGGGTTATTTGAGATAGACTCGATTTTTTGCCGGCGTGGTACTCGCAGTCGCAGACTCCTGGCATGGCATTCGTCCTGTCGCGATTCCGTCCGATAAATGCGTACGTCTCGCTCGCGATGAAACCCCGCCGCCTCGATGTCGAATTGGTCGAGCGCGGCCTGGCCGAATCGCGCGAACAGGCCCAACGACTGATCTTGGCTGGGGAGGTATGGGTGGAAGGTCAACGGTGGGATAAGGCAAGCAAGCTTTGTGCCGCCTCAGCCGCAATCGAAGTGCGCGGCGGCGACCGCTATGTCAGCCGCGGCGGACACAAGCTGGAAGGCGCGCTGACCGGCTTTCAGCTCGACGTGACCGGCTGGCGCTGCCTCGATATCGGCGCGTCCACCGGCGGCTTCACCGACTGCCTGCTCCAGCACGGCGCGCGCGAAGTCGTCGCGGTCGATGTCGGCCATGGCCAGCTTCACTGGAGGCTGCGGCAGGACCCGCGCGTCGATCGTCCACGAAGGCGTCAACGCGCGCGATCTCGCCGGCTTTGCGCAGCGAGCATTTTCCCGGGCGCGTTCGATCTCGTCGTGGCCGACGTCTCCTTCATTTCGCTGCGCAAGGTCTTGCCTCCCGCCTTCGATCTGCTTAGCTCCGGCGGACGGGTCTGCGCGCTGATCAAGCCGCAGTTCGAGGCCGGGCGCGCCGAAGTCGGCAAGGGCGGCATTGTCCGCGACGCAGCGGTGCGAGAGCGCGTGGTGCGACGAGCTGCGCGACTGGGCGGAGGACTTATCCGGTGACGACGGTGGGAGTGATCCCCTCGCCGCTGCCGGGCCGGGACGGAAACGAGGAATTTTTATGGCTGCTGCAAAAAAAGTGAAGGTCGGCGTGATCGTGAACGGCACGAAGCCGGGCGCGAGGGACGTCCTCTATCAACTCATCGAGTTCTCCCAGGGCCATCCCAACCTGCAGCTCCTCTTCGAAAAGCGGACCGGCGCGCTGATCGGCCGAACCGGGCTTGTCCGAAATCGCAGCTGGCGAAGAAATCGGACCTTCTGCTGGTCGCGGGCGGCGACGGCTCGCTCATCGACGTGGTCGATTCGGTCTTCCCGACGCAGGTGCCGATCCTGGGCGTGAACATCGGCAGCCTCGGCTTTCTCACCGCCGTGGCCGAGACGGAAGTCGAAAAAATCCTGCCCTACCTCGCCGCGCAGCGATCTGCTCCTCAGCCCGCGCCTGGTCCTGGAAACCGTTTTCCACCACGCCAACGGCAAGAGCCACGCTCATTCCCTGCGCGCTCAACGACATCGTGGTCACGCGCGCCAACGTCTCGCGGCTGGCGCGCATCCGCGTCGAGGTCGGCGATTATCTCGTCACCGAATACGTCTGCGACGGACTGATCGTCTCCACGCCGACCGGCTCGACCGCCTATTCGCTCGCCGCGGGCGGCCCGATCCTCAGCCCCGACGCCGACTCCATCGTGCTCACGCCGATCTGCCCGCACACGCTGACCAACCGCGCGCTGGTCGTCGGCACGGACCAGGTCATCCGCGTGCGCGTCGTCAAGCAGCCGGGCGTGCCCGCCCCCGCCGTGCAGTTCGATGGCCGGCCCGGCGGCAATCTCCGCACCCACGAATGGCTGGAAATCAAGCCTGCCAAGGCCAAGGTGCAACTCGCCTATCTGCCCCACTCCGATTTCTATCGCGTGCTGCGCCAGAAGCTCAAGTGGAGCGGGGCGAGTGTTTAATAGGACTCAGGGGACCGATGCGACTGATAGGAGCAAAGGCACTTATTTGGGCCTTCTCCTTTCCCGCAGCCGAACTTGAGTCATTCTTTCGCGAAGGCCTCCTTCTTGAATGAAATCCTTCTCTAGCCGGCGAATTTGTTGATCAAGTAAGTAATTGGCCTGATGGATAAGACAGAGGGGTGAGATTGGCAATGGTCTCCGGCGGGCGAGTTTCGCAGATCTCGCGATAGCTTTCGTAGGTTGCGTTGGGTTGGGCGCCCAACTTTCGAACATAGCGGGCTTCCTTAGAATCTTTCTCCCATATGGCATGATCCCGGACGCGTAGGAAGTCGCGGTAATCAACCAACAGCTCTTCCAAGCTTGCTCGCGCAACATTGGTCAGCTTGATCTCCATTTCTTTGGAAGTTCCAGAGGCTTTGCTGCCCTCCACAATATTTTGTTGCCAGACCGCGCGGCCTGAATCATCTGGTCGATCGTCTGATCCCCCTTAGTAAGAAAGCGCTGACAGAAGCGGTAGGTGAGGTCATAAACGACCTCGGCTTTCTGGTATGAAAGCAGCGTCTGGTAATGGCCGTGCGGGGGGATGAATCCTGAAGGGTTCGTCATACATAAGTCCCATCGGTCCTATAAGTCCCACATGCCTAATCCTCGGATGCCGAACCTGCGTCCTCGGCCCAGTAGGCCTGCCAAAGCTTCTTCTTTTCCATCAACTGCCACCACCAGCCATTGCTGACCGCCAGCAAATGCAGGCCGATTGCTCCGAAAACCACCTCCACGGCAATCACGGAGACAAAGGGAGAAAGCCGATCATGCCGGCCCAATGTCATGAATCCATTAATGGATAGAATGTAGGCAAATAGGACGACAATCGTCCAAATAATGCCCGGCACCGGGCTGCGCCGGTCGGTGCGTGTTCCCTGAAGCAGCGCAAAAAGCATCAGGACGACCAGGCTGAAGGGGTAGAGCACCCGGTACCACCATTCCGTGCGATAACCGGCCAGGTGCTGCGGGGTCGCCGTGCTGGTGGCGATATATTGGGACAGTTCCGCGAGGGTCAATTGCTCGGGCTGCGACACGATGAGCGAAAGCTGCTTCGGCGGTGTGGTGATGTCGGGCAAATCGAGCTCCTCGTAAGTCTTCTGGTCCTGCACGCCACCGGAGACGCCAAATGTAATCTGAAGAACTCCGGTGAGCCTCCAAAACTCGCCTGTCCATCTGGCCTGCCGGGCGAAGTACTTGACCACGTCATGGCCGTTGGCGTCGCGCTGCAGGATTTCCATGCCCTTGGCCGAGCCTTGGTTGACATCGAGACTCTGGAAAAACCAAACCCGGCGATTCACGGTATCCACGTAAGGGAGGTTCACGAATACATTGCTTTGGGCGTTCTGACCCTTGACCTGTTCAAGCAAACGCTCTCGCGTCACCAGTGATTTAGCCGCCGGCCAGTTCAGATCGAAGGCCAGGACGAACATCCAAATAAGGGCAAACGCGAAGAACGGCGAGAAAAGCCAGATCGGCGCCATGCCGCCGGCCTGAAAAGCGACCAGTTCGCTGCGCCGATTCAAACTAAGCAGCGTCCAAAGCGTGGAAAAAAGCAGTGCAGCGGGAAGCACCTGCACCAACATGCTGGGAAGTTGCAGCAGGTAGAAACGCAGGATGACCAGCACGTTGATCTTGTGCTCGAGGAAGTCCTCCACGTTGCCGAGAAAATCGGCCATGATCCAAATCAGCGTGCAGCCGCAAAGACAGACGAAAAACGGCAGGCACAATCGGAGGAAAAGATACCGAAAGAAAATCTTCATGAGACAAGCTCTTTATGAGGCTTATTGACGGACAGGGCAAGGTTGCGTCACGAACGGCCCGGGAGATGGCCGGGAGAAGTAGTTGAATTCAGCATTTGAACTGGTAGGATATCTCCCCTTTATGCTTCTCAAGCGTTCCATTGTTTTGGCGGCCGGAGTTTTGCTCTTCATTGTCGCCTTCATTCTCTATTTTGACTTCTCACACATGCGGATGGAGAAGCGCTTTCAAGAGGAGCGCGAGAAGTTCGGCGTGCAAGGCGCCATCCTCACGGCAGCGGAACCGGCCGCCCCCCCAACCCCCTCGCCCGCCCCACCTGCTCCTGCTCCTGCTTCCGACGGGGCGTCCGATACGAATGCCCCGGTCAGCACCGCCCCGCCTGCGGCTGATGCCACCGTGCCGGATCACACAGCGATCCCGGCCACTTCAGATACCAATTCATCTCCGGCATCTTCCACTCCGGATACCAACGCAGCTCCTGCTTCAACTCCCGACTCGAATGCAGCCCCGGCTGCGCCTCCAGTGCCCCCGCCCTCTTCCACCATATACGTACCCGCGCGTTCGTCCGTCTTCCAGCTGGCTTCGTTTCGTCCTTTGGATGGTTTTGAAACACAAATGGCGGACGCAGGCATAGCTCAGGTTGCGTCCACTCCGCCCGAGACAGTTAAAAACCCGGTCACGAATACCCCCGCTCGCGAAACTAACGTTGCTCCCACTCCCGCTCAGGTTTCCGCCAACAAGACCCCTGGGGTGGCAATTTCGGCGGGCAACCCGATACCGTCCCACTCCACTGCCGGTGAAGGCAAGGTCATCGTTTTGCTCTATCATCAATTCAAAGCCCCCGGCGTTAAAATTCCCCCGATGTTCCAATGGACGATGAACTCAGACGTTTTCGAGTCCGAGATGAAATACATCCATGACAACGGCTACCACGTCATCCCGATGTCAGACCTGCTGAAATTCCTCCGGCACGAGATCACGGTGCCGCCCAATTCCGTCTGCATCACCATCGATGACGGCTACAAAAGCGCCATCGTTTATGCCTATCCCATCCTGAAAAAATACGGCTTTCCCTGGACCTTCTTTATTTATCCCGATTTCATCACCACCGGCGAAGGTCCCGGCGCCGCCAGTTGGAATGACCTCTTGGCATTGCAAAAGGACGGCGTCGATATCGAGTCGCATTCGATGACTCACCCCAATCTCAAACTTCATCATCAAAAGGTAAAAGGCGTCTGGCATAACTTCACCCCGGACGAATACGCGCAGTGGCTGACCAACGAGACCGCCGGAGCCAAGGCGCTCCTCGAGCAGAAAATGGGCAAGCCGATCGTTTGCTTCGCCTATCCCTACGGCGAATATAACAAGCAGGTCCAGGACGCGGCCATTGCGGCGGGATACGAGGCCATTTTCACCGTCGCCGACAATCCCGTCCATTCGTCGACCAACATGCACAGCATCGGACGCTACACCATCACCCAGGGCGTGGAGAAAAATTTCGACGCCTACCTGCGCCAAGGGGCCCTGGGCATCGATGCGGCCGAGCCGGCCCCGGGAGACACCATCACCGATCCGCGCCCGGTCATCACCGCCCGGCTGGGCTACGCCGGCACGCTCGATCCCACCTCGATTGAAACCCAGGTGCGCGACTTCGGCGACGTACGTCACGATTTCGATCCCCAGACCAACACGGTTCGGCTCTACCTGCCGCGCGACCTGATTTCACCCGTGGTCCTGGTCAACATCCGGGTCAAAGACGCAGCCACCGGACAGTTCATGGTCGCCGATTGGCATTTCAATTATGAGCCCGCCAATGCCACGATTCCGGTACATCCGCCCATCGCTCCGGCCACAAACGCACCCGCTGCGAGCGCCAACGCTACCCCACCGCCCCTAACCAACGCACCGGCGAAGTCGGAGCCGGCACCGGCGGAAAAGAGCGCGGCGAGCACCCCGGTCAGCCTTCCGCCTGCCGTTCCGGCATCGCCCGCTCCTTCGACTTCGAATACGTCGACCCGCGATTAGCCTCGCTCTTTCTCCAGGGCGGGGATATGCGTAAAGGCAATGCGGGTCGGCGCCGAATCAAGGGCGGTTTGAGCGCCTCCAAAATAAACCGTGTTCTTGCCGTAACACTGATTCAGCCGGTCCACCGCCAAGTCCAGGGACTGCCCCCAACGCGACAATTTCAACTGCGGCAGATTCGGCGTGGCATTATGCGCCGCGGTGAGATGAAACAGCGTCATGCCCACGGCCAATGGGGGCGGAAGGGATGCCGGACATCGCCGCCAAAGCATCTCGAAAATACGGATAAAATCGAGCGTGTCCTGCGTTTCGAGAAAGCTCATTTCGTCTCCCCAACGCTGGTGACCGAGAAACTTGACGCTGACCGCGAGGCCGCCCGCCAGATAACCGAGCGCACGCAGCCGCGCCGCAGCCTTTTGCAGCAGGCGATGCAGAACGGCCTCGGCAAGCGGCCGGGTCCGACACTTTGGTTCCAGGACATGCGAATGACCAACCGTGCATCGTTCCGATGGCGGGCCGCTCGACCTCCTCGCCGCGGAGAAGGGCATAAATCCGATCGCCCTCAATTCCGTTCCAGGCCCGCTGCAGGACTTCTTTGGAGGCCCGGCAGAGTTGTTCGACGGTTCGTGATTCCGCAGGCATGCAAACGGCTTTCCCTCGCTGCGCCGATGCCGCAAAAATCGCGTAATTTCAGGCGGAACAAGCACCTCAGGCAAATCACTCTCCTCGATCACGACCAAGCCGTCGGGCTTTTGCATATCGGAGGCCGTCTTGGCCAGAAAGCCATTCGGCGCAATGCCGATCGAACTGCGCAGGCACTCCCCGACCGTGGCCGCGATCCGCACCTTGATTTCCCGCGCCAGCCGCACGCCGTCTCCCGTTCCCGCCAGGAACCGCGCAGCGCACAGCTCATCTCGTCGATGGAGAGCACTTGTGTGACCGGCAGACATGAGTCGACCGCAGCGATCAACCGGTGATGATACTCGACATAAAGCGAGGGCCGAGCCTCCACCAAAACGAGGTCGGGGCAGCGTTTCCGCGCTTCGCCTGCATTCGTTCCCGTCTTGATCCCAAAGCGCTTGGCCTCATAGCTCGCCGCGATGCAGCAGGTGCTGTCCGTCATGACCGGCAACACCGCCGTAGGACGTCCACGCAAGGCGGGGCACTCCTGCTGCTCCACCGAGGCGAAGAACGAATTGAAGTCGATCACCAGAACCCTTAAAGGCATGTCATCACTTTGCCTCGGAGGTCAGGAGTCGCAAGGAAAATTATACTTTTGTATTAATTGGCGGACCAGAAATTCATCGCCAAAACCATGAACTATCCTATTACGACATGATAGGCATTCCGCCTCGTCACCGTCTAATTAAAGCAGGTCATTCGTCTTTCGATTTTTCCTCTATGGCTCCGATTGAACATAGCCTTCTCATGGCCCTGATGGATACCATCCCGGACCGCATCTATTTCAAGGACCGCGACGGCCGCTTCCTTTTGGTCAACCAGGCGCTGAAGAAATTTCACCACGTAACCCATGACTCCCAGATCATCGGACTGACCGATTTCGATCTGTTTCTGCCCGAACACGCCAAGGATGCCTTTGCCGACGAGAACACGTTTTGACCACGGGCGAGTCGATCGTGGCCAAATTGGAACGAGAAAATCTACCCGATGGCCGCGTCACCTGGGCCTCGACCACCAAGGTACCACTGCGCGACAGTTCCGGACAGATCATCGGCACGTGCGGCATTTCGCGCGACGTTACCGAAGAGCATCATCAAGCCGAGAAACTGCAAAGAATATACCCAGGCCCTGGCCGACCAGCAGGAGCAGATGGACCAGGAACTGGCCCTGGCCCGGGAAGTGCAGCAGGCGCTGCTGCCCCAAAGTTATCCTTCGTTCCCGCACGACGCAACGAAAGCGGCCAGCGCTCTCCACTTTTCCCATCGCTACCTGCCCGAGGGCCGCGTCGGCGGCGATTTCTTCACTGTCATCGCAACTCTCCGACACACAGGCCGGCGTTCTCATTTGCGATGTCATGGGCCACGGGGTTCACGCCGCGCTGGTCACCGCCGTCGAGCGCGTGTTGGTGGAGGAAATCCATGCAGTGGCCGACGATCCGGGCGCGTTTTTGGGCGAGCTCAACCAGCGCCTTCACCATTTCTTCGAGCCGCTCTCGACGTCCATGTTCGTTACCGCCCTTTACATGGTCATCGACACCGACACCGGCGTGGTGCGCTTCGCCAATGCCAGCCATCCGCAGCCGCTGCATATCTGCCCGCGCGCCACATCTCGTGCGCACCGATGGGCGACACTTTCGCCGCGCCATCCATTCGCTTTGGGAGTGGCGAAGGATTCGGTTTACGTCACCGAAGAGGACAAGGTGAAAGCGGGCGATTTTCTCCTGCTTTATACCGACGGCCTTTGCGATGTCGGCGAAGGCAAGGACATGGCGCCGGACGATCCTCGGTTTCTCCGGCTCGTCCAAAATTGCATCCGGCAGCGCGGGGAAGCGTTACTCGATGCCTTGCTGGGCCAGGTCCGGCAGTTTGCTGGTCACGACAATTTCCAGGACGACGTTTGCCTGGTGGGAATCGAGATCGAGCGGCTGACGGATGGACAGCTCCAGGCCTGATCCCCTGATCGTTACTGATTACACAGCACCAGCCGCGTGCCGCTTCGTTTCACCACGCGCGGATGCGGAAGCAGGCCCTGCCAATAGGGCAGCCGGCTTTCCTCGAGAATCAAATAAACCGGTTGAGCCGACCTCCACGCTCTTTGCAGATGGGCGTCATCCCAATAATAATCGCGGCCCAGGCCGAGGACACGCTGGGCATAATCCTGATCGAACGGCGCGTTGACCCAATGAACACGCGCGTTGAGATAATAATAGAGGCTTGAGGCGGTATTCGGCAGCGCTTCGCAAGCGACCAATGCATCCGGTTTCGAGGCGATTTCCCGATTGATCGGCACGGGCGCCCCCGGCCAGGGAGAAGTAAGGGCTCATCATCGCGAACCCAGCAGTGGCCAGGCAGATCGGAACGGCCATGGCCGCCGATAAAACCAGCAGCGCGGAAAAAGCCCGCCGACGCCAGGCGAGCGCAGTCGCGACCGCCCCGGCAATCCACATCGCCGCGCCGAAAACCTCCAGCAGCGTGATGAATTTGCCCCACAACGCGGGCGAAATGCCGGCAATGGCGTCCATGAAGGTATCGCGCTCGCGAATGGGCGCCGCGGTGATTTCGCCCAGTCCGCCGAGCCGCGGAGTGATCCAGGCGGCAAAGCCCAACGCCAGCAAGCCTCCAAGCGTAATGAGCAAGCATGGCACCAGCAGGTAAGGCCGGGGCAGCCGAATCGCGGGGAATTTCTCGCTCGTCCACGGCAAAGCCAGGAAGCCGGCCACCACGCCCCAGCAACTCATGCTGTAGTAATCCTGCCGCGTGGAAAAGGCGACCGAAACGAGAGTGAGAACGACACCAACAGGTCAGAAGCTTGATGATGTCCAAAGTGGCGGGAGAAAAAACATCGGGCTGGCTGCCGGTCATGCGCGCGGCTTTAACCGCGAGCATAAATCGACGCCGGAAACAGCAGGGTCCACGGCATCCAGAATAGAAGATGCTGCGCGTAAAATTGCCCGAGGGGAAGCTGGCGCGCATCGGCGGGATAACGCGTATTGAGACAGGCGCCGAGTTGTTCGTTAACGAAATGGGCGGCGAGAAATCCGGGAAACTTCGCGGCCATGTAGGCGTACCAAGGCGCGAGCAGCAGCAGAAAAATCCCGCATGCCGCGCAAGCTCAGGACCGGCCGTAGCCAGGGACGCCAACCGGGAACAAAAATGGCCGTCAAACCGACCGTGCCGAGCGGCCAAAGCGCGCCGTGAAGTCCCTTGCTCATCGAGCCCAAGGCGAGAAAAATCCAGAAAAGAAGATACCAGTGCTCTCCTGGGAAACGCCACAAGCCCGCCGTGGGAAACCGTCCGCGGCTGCGGTTTGGCAAACAACCGCGCCTCCACCAGGCACCACATGGCCAGCGAAATGAAACAGGCCAGGAACGGCTCGGGCTGGACAAGATGATTGAAGACCCACACGCCCAGCATCGAGGCCAGCACCAGCGCCGAAGCGATGCCGAAGCGCTCGCCTCCGAGTCGCCGCATGATCAGGTAGGTAGCCATGATCCAACCCGCGGTCGCCAGCGCATTGGGCAGGCGCAGGGCGAATTCGTTGTCGCCGAAGATCGAGGTGGAAACGAGCATCGTCCAGTAAACCAGCGGCGGTTTTTGCACGCGCGGGAAGCCGTTGCTCGTGGGCACAAGCCAGTCGCCGCGTTCATGCATCTCCCGCACCGCACCGGCGTAAAGGCCCTCGTTGTCGTCGAAAATCACGGGCGCAAAACAAGTGCCGACGTAAAGCAGCGTGATAACGGCGAGAACGAGCCACGAGGCACACTTCGAGTCGCGAAACGGCGCGGGCGCACTCGGGTTTCGCTCCCGGGCAACGACCGGCGTTTCCTGAGTTGAAGAACGAGCGCTGTGTGTCCAGAATCCATATCTCCCCCTTTGCGAGTGGATGCGATTGCGTTCCCGCATTTACTTAGCGCATTGTCTGGAATTGTCTAATGCCGGCGTAGTGATTGGGACAATAGGATCAGCCAAGCTTTACTGCCAGGCGCAAGAACGGTTCAATCAACCGCCCACAAATTTCCCGCCTTTGTTTTAGTCCCCACGACTAACCACGATGATCATCTCCGTTTTCGATACCCACCGCTTCGACCGCGCCGCGCTCGAAAAGGAAAACGCGCGCCTCGGGCACGAGCTCCGCTTTTTTGACGTGCGGCTGGACCAGCAAGACGGCGCAAGCTGGCGGCGGGTAGCGAAGCGATCTGCGCTTTCGTCAACGATGTGCTCGACCGCGCCCACCCTCACCGCACTGCGCGACACTCGGCGTCCGCCTGATCGCGCTGCGCTCGGCCGGTTACAATAATGTCGACCTCGTCGCGGCGCGCGAGCTCGGCCTGACCGTCACGCGCGTGCCCGATTACTCGCCCTACGCCGTGGCCGAACATGCCGTGGCGCTGCTGCTGGCGCTGAACCGGAAACTCCACCGCGCCTACAACCGGGTGCGCGAATCGAATTTTTCCCTCGAAGGGCTGGTCGGTTTCGACCTCCACGGCAAGACCGTCGGCATCGTCGGCACGGGAAAAATCGGCGCGGTCTTCGCGAAAATCATGGCCGGTTTCGGCTGCCGCCTGCTCGCCTTCGATGCCTTTCCGCGCACCGACCTGCCGGTCACCTACGTCGACGCCGCGCACTCTGCTGGCCGAGAGCGACGTCATCTCCCTGCACGTCCCGCTGCTGCCGGAGACGCTCCATTTTCTCAACGCGAGACGATCGCGCAGCTCAAGCCGGGCGCATTCATCATCAACACCAGCCGCGGCGCGCTGATCGAGGCGCAGGCGCTGATCGACGCGCTGAAGTCGGGCCACATCGGCGGCGCGGCGCTCGACGTCTACGAGGAGGAAGCGGGCATTTTCTTCCACGATCTCTCCGGCGAGGTGCTGCAGGATGACGTGCTGGCGCGCCTGATTTCCTTGCCCAACGTGCTGATCACCTCGCATCAGGCATTCCTCACCCATGAAGCGCTGGCCAACATCGCCCAGACCACTCTGGAAACGATCTCCGCCTTCGAGCGCGGCACGGTGCCGGAAAACGTCCGGGTGAAATTTGGACCTTAGGCGCAAACCTTACGCCGCGTGTTCGTGCGCGTAGCCGTTGAGATGGGCGGTGCTCTGCGGCTTCTGCTTCGACGCGTGGGACGCATGCTTGCCATGCGACGTTTTATGGGTCGAGGCGTGTCCAAGATAATCGAGCATCTTGCCCAGTTCGGCGCGCATCTCGAGACGCGAGACGATGCGGTCCACCAGTCCGCGTTCGAGCAGAAATTCGGCGGTCTGGAATCCCTTGGGCAAATCCTGGCGCGTCGTTTCCTTCAGCACGCGCGCGCCGGCAAAGCCGATCATCGCCTTCGGCTCGGCGATGTTGAGGTCGCCCAGCGTGGCGAAGCTGGCCGTGACGCCGCCCATGGTCGGATGCGTCAGGATGGAAATATAAGGCAGGCGCGCCGCGGCATGGCGGGAAAGCGCGCCGCTGGTCTTGGCCATCTGCATCAGGCTGAACATGCCCTCGTGCATGCGCGCGCCGCCCGAGGCGGAGAAAATCAGCACCGGCAGCCGGCGTTCCGTCGCGCGCTCGATGGCGCGGGTGATTTTTTCGCCCATGACCGAGCCCATCGAGCCGCCGAGGAAATTGAACTCCATCACCGCGACGGAAACGCCGTGGCCCTCGATCTTGCCCAGGCCGCAGACGACGCCTTCCTTCAGGCCGGTCTTCTTCTGGTATTTCTTGAGCTGGTCGGAGTAGCTGGTCGCGCCGGTGAATTTGAGGATGTCGACCGAGGAAACGCCCGCGTCGAACTCCTCCCACGAACCTTCATCGAGCAGATGCTGCAGCCGCTGGTGCGCGGTGATGTTGAAATGATGGCCGCATTCCTTGCAGACCATCTGCAGCGATTCGAGCTCCTTGTTGAAAATATAGGCGCTGCATTCCGGGCACTTCGTCCAAAGCCCCTCGGGCATTTCCTTCTTCTTCGAGGGCGTCTTGCCGTAATCGGGTTTGGGAAAAAACTGCCGGAGGAAGTGAGGGGATTGGACATGGTTTTGTGGAGAGGGAGGAAGAACTCAACTCCGCGCGACGGTCAGGACCGCCAGCCGGCCCGCCCCGGCTTGAGCCAGGGCTTGAGCGCAGGCATTGACCGTCGCGCCCGTCGTGAAGACATCGTCTATTATTAGCAAATTACGGCCCCTGACGTCAAATCCGCGTTTCAGCCGGAACGCGCCGGCCATGTTCTCCCAACGGGCGGTTCGCTCGAGTTTTGTCTGCGAAACCGTCTCACGATAACGATAAAGGCAGTCCGAAACGGGTATTTTACGCTTCGAGGCAAGACCCCGTGCAATTTCGCGCGCCTGATTAAATCCGCGTTCCCGGCGTCGGCGATGATAAAGCGGGACCGGAACAAGAGCGTGCCATGGGTTGCTCCCCGCATGCTGATCGAAAGTCTCGGTCAGCCATTCCGACAGACGACCTTGCTGATAATATTCGTCCCGATATTTGAAGCCGATGATGGCCTCGAGCACCTGCCCTTCCGTTCGATAACCGGACCGCGCCCACTGGAAATCCCACTTTCTCTCCGCGCAATGGTCGCAAATGAAGCTCGAATCGATAGTTTTCCAGGGCGGGATAAGGATCTCCGCATTGCTCGCAAAACGGACGCTCGATACGAA
This sequence comes from uncultured Verrucomicrobiae bacterium, assembly GCA_963812985.1. Classification (GTDB taxonomy): domain Bacteria; phylum Verrucomicrobiota; class Verrucomicrobiia; order Methylacidiphilales; family UBA1321; genus JABDGH01. Next base: position 566,515 of record CAWEXI010000001.1, on the reverse strand, counting down.
CAGGCGCCGCGTCGTTATTTTCCGGCCAGGGAAAAGCCAGATTCAGGGCGCATTCGCCCCAGTCCCGCACGCAGGCTCGGGCAGCACGGAGGGATGACGATAGAAGCGCCAGATCCATAGACCTGTCAGGACTAATACCACCGTGGTCGACAAACTGGAAAGGATATCGCCGCCAAACCAGGCGATGTAGGGCGGTTCGTACGGGCCGGGTCAGGCCGGTGAAAAGGAGCAGGCCGAAAATCCAGCCGCTGTGCAGACCGGCATTCATCCAGAGCGTGCCCGCGCGTAAAAAGACGCCGCCGAGAATCAGGCCGATGAGCAACAGATTGGCCGCCTTGGCGATGTTTGGCGGCTGAGCGAGGTCGTGGCCGAAGTTCGTAAACGCAGCGCCGAGGGCGGTCGCGCCGCTCCAGAGATGGACCGGCTCGCGGTCGAGTTCCACCGGGATTTTCAGGAAATGCGCGAGCATGAAAATCAACGCGGCAAGGATCCAACCGGTGCGCCAGCCCAATCGTTTGATTAATTCGCTTTGAATGAATCCGCGAAAAATCGTCTCCTCCAAAGGCGGGGCGAGAAGCGCCGCGACCAGAGCCAGCAGCACCCTGCCCGCGATCTTGCTGCCGCTTAAATGGGCGCTGGTAAATCCGGCCAAGGCCAGGTCGGCGCCGAGCATCGCCTGAATCGAAACCGCCGCGATCAAGTAGCCGAGGAGCAGTTGTTTCCAGGCAGCGTCGTTCCACAGCCAGAGTCGACCCAACGGTATCCGCGACCAAAACAAACCCAGCGCGGCAACGGCGGAAATCAACAGCGCGCGGTCCATCGCCCGGTGAAACGGAATCGGCCATATCGCGCCCAAGCTGAAGTAAAGCAGCGGCCCGAGGATCATCGCGCCCACCAGCAGCACGAGGAAGAAGACAGGCAGGATGTACTTTGCCGGCAAGGCCATCACGCTAGAATTCCATGTTCTCCGCCAGAAGCAATCCGTCATCCTGAGCGAGGCATGCGACCTGTAGCGGCAATGCCTATCCTCCCTTCCGTCATCCTGAGCCGTAACGATGCAGTTGGCAAAGGTGCCACCGCTGGGAAGCTGTTGGTAGATGAAAACTAACACGACGCGAAGCGGACAGGCTTCGACTCCCCAAACGGTGACGCAACCAGTGAAGCTCAAGTTGGTCTCCCGGACGATCCAAATTACGACGACCGAGCGCAAGCTCAGCGCGCATGCGGGCCAGGCGAGCTTCGCCGCTTTTTTGGCGCGGCTGGGGTTGCGCGAGGTGCTGGCCGGGCTTTTGCCGCAACGGCCGACCAGCCCGAACGCCCTGGTCCCGGTGGAGATTGCCTTGGGATTCATGGCCGCGGTATTAGCCGGGGCCGACAAGCTCACGCGCGTGGCGTGGCTGCGGGGCGATCCGGTGTTGCCGGAGGTGTTGGAATTGCGGCGGCTGCCGAGCCAATCGACCTTGTCGCGCTTCTTCGCCGGCTTTCGCACGATGGGCCATACCTTCAACTGCTTTCAGCCGCTCTGGCGTTGGGGGCTGGAACGGCTGCCGCGTCGGCGCGAGGGCTACACGCTCGATCTCGACTCCACCGCGTTGCTGCACGAGGACGGCCATCAGGAGGGCGTGCGGGTCGGCTACACCCGCCTGGGCCTCAAGCCCTGCCTGCATCCGCTTCTGGCCGTGCTGGCCGAGGCGCGGCTCTGCGCCCAGTTTTGGTTGCGGCCCGGAGACGCCCATTGCGCCAACAATGTCCTGGCCTTTACCGAGACGCTTTTGGCGAACCTGCCGGCCCACGTCGGTCTGCGCCTTGTCCGGGCCGATGCCGGGTTCCAGAACGATCCCTGGCTCTCGCTGCTGGAGCGAAAAGGCCTGCGCTACATCGTGGTGGCCGATCTTTCCGTGCGGGTCAAAAGCGTGATCCGCAAACAAACCCTCTGGCAGCCCACCGCCGTCGAGGGCTTGGAGCTGGCCGACGAGATTTACCACAGCAAACACGCCTCGCGTCCACGCCGGATGATCATCCTGCGGCGCCAGATCGACTCCGGCCGCGGCGGCGGCAAGCTGCTCATCGATTGCCCCGGCTACCAATACCAGGCGCTGCTCACCAACCTGGGTGCCGAGGTTGGGGCCCTCGACATCTGGCGCGACTATAACGGGCGAGCCGGGATGGAAAACGTCATCAAGGAACTCAAACACGGCTTCGGCCTGCCCGGCTTCTGCTGCCAGAAGTTCTTCGCCACCGAAGCCGTCCTGAGTTTGGCCGTGCTCACCTACAACCTCTACCAACTCTTCTGCCAGCACGTCGGCCTGCTGGGCCACGCCACCATCGCCACCGCCCGGTACCGCCTCTTCCACTGCGCCGCCATCTTGAGCCGACGTCAGAACCAGACCACTCTCCAGTTCGCCATCCCACCCCCCGCACGACCTTGGTGGCGAAAGCTTTGGCTCGCACTCTCCTCACCAAACCCCAACTGCGATGCAGTTGAACCCCATGCATAACTTCCCGCCCAAAATATCACTTCAACTGCATGGTTACGGCTGAGCTTGTCGAAGGATCAGTTCAGCCGGCCCTCGTCATCTCAACATCACGCATATCGTGCGACAAGTCAGTCAATCGGCGTTCGCTATCCCGCAGGGATGCCAGCACCCTAGCCGGTGGTTGAGCGCAGCGACACCACCGGTATGCCGCCGAACGCGGTTTCGACCCCGGCAGGGGTCGCAGAGCCGCGGTGTCACGCCTCCGAGGTGAGCCTCATGCGATAACGATTCCTGTGGTGTCACCCGCTGGTGCGGGTTCAACCACCGGCTACGGTGCTTGCAAGCCTTCGGCTTGCGAAGCATCGTCAATCACGTTTCTTGACTTCTCCCCAGGAGCTTGATCTTTCCATTCATCGCCTCCATCATATCCGCTTACCTCGCACCCAAGCACAATCGATGAAATTGACTCCGCTGGAGTTTGAAAAACCGCTGGTCGAACTCGAAAAGAAAATCGAGGCGCTCAAGGTCGCAGTTCGCCGAGCACATCATCGATGCCGGTCCCGAAATCGAGGCGCTCGAGGCCAAGCTCAAGGAGGAGCGCGAGCAGCTCTACTCCAACCTCACCCCGTGGCAGCGCGTGCAGATCGTGCGCCATCCGGCGCGGCCCTACACGCTCGATTACCTCAAGCTCCTCGCGACCGATTTCATGGAAATGAGCGGCGACCGCTGCTTCGGCAACGACCGCGCGCTGATCGGCGGCCTGGCCACGATCGGCGACGAGAAGGTGATGATCATCGGCCACCAGAAGGGCCACGACACCAAGCAGAACATCCGCACAACTTCGGCCTCGCCCATCCCGAGGGCTATCGCAAGGCGCTGCGCCTGATGCGCCTCGCCGACAAGTTCGGCCTGCCCATCGTCAGCTTCATCGACACGCCCGGCGCCTATCCCGGCATCGCGTCGGAGGAGCGGCACATCGCCGAGGCCATCGCGGTCAACCTGCGCGAGATGTTCACGCTTCAGCGTGCCGATCGTCGCGGTGGTGCTGGGCGAAGGCGGCAGCGGCGGCGCGCTCGGCATCGGCGTGGCGGACCGCGTGCTGATTCTCGAGAACGCCTACTACTCGGTCATCTCGCCCGAAGGCTGCGCGGCGATTCTCTGGAAGGACCAGTCGCACGCGCCCAAGGCGGCCGCCGCGCTGAAGATGACCGCGCCCGATCTGCTCGCGCTCAAGCTGGTCGACGAAGTGATCCCCGAGCCGGCCGGCGGCGCGCATCATTCGTGGGAAGCCGCGGCCGAATCGGTGAAGGCCGCCGTCCTGCGCCATATCGCGGAGCTGAAGAAGCTCGACGAATTCGAGCTGAAGGAAAAGCGCTACGCCAAGTTCCGCGCCTTCGGCGAAGTCGCCGAGCCCGTGGCTTAGCTCAGAAAAAGTTCCGTCATCCTGAGCTTGTCGAAGGATCAGCCTGCCGGAAGTTTCCCGCATTGATTTCATGTCCGACGACGCCCTCATCCAGGACGAAATTTTCATGCGCCGCGCGCTGGAACTGGCCCGCGCGGCCCGCGCGCGCGAGGAAGTTCCCGTCGGCGCGGTGCTCGTCCGCGACGGCGCCATCCTGACCGAGGGCAGCAACGAAGTGGAGACGCGGCAGGACGCCACCGCCCATGCCGAGATGCTCGCCATCGCCGAGGCGCAGGCGCTGCTCAAGACGTGGCGGCTCAACGGCACCACGCTCTACGTGACCAAGGAACCGTGCCCGATGTGCGCCGGCGCGCTGGCCCATGTGCGCGTCGACCGCATCGTCTTCGGCGTGGGCGATCCCAAGGCGGGCGCCTGCGGCGGCGCGTTCCAGCTCTTCGATCTGCCCGGCCTGAATCATCGCTGCGAGATCACTCCAGGCGTGCTCGCAGACGAATCGCTCAGCTTGCTCCAGGATTTCTTTCGCGAACGGCGAATATAGTCGGCGATTCAATCAGTCATCCTGAGCTTGTCGAAGGATCAGTTCGGTACTTTTCAGGAAAAGACTGGCAGACCTGATCCTTCGACTTCGCTCAGGATGAGGATGACAAAATCCCCTTCCCTACTTCTGCGTGACCGGCGCGGGCGCACCGCCAGCGCGCGACAAAAGCAACGCCGCCTGATCCGCCGTGATGAGATCGCGCTGCGTCTTCGAGGAGCCCATGCCGTGACCCGCATCGTAATCGATGCGCAGCAGAATCGGGTTCTTGCTCGACGTCGCCGCCTGCAAGCGCGCGGTCATCTTGAAGAGCTGCCACGGATCGACGCGCGGATCGTTCGCGCCGGTGATCAGCAACACCGCCGGATAAGCCGTGCCGTCCTTGACGTGCTGATACGCGTCCATCGCGTAGAGCGCCTTGAAGCCATCCGGCGTCCTTGACCGAGCCAAACTCGGGCGTGTTCACCGCGCCGTTCGGTCCGGCTTCCATGCGCAGCGCATCCATCACGCCGACGTTGCAGATGCACAGCGTGAAGAGATCGGGCCGTTGCGTCAGCGCTCCGCCGATCGTAATGCCACCCGCGCTCGTGCCGCGTCCGGCCAGCTTTCGCGGGCGACGTGTAGCCCTGCTTGATCAGATACTCGGCGCAGGCGATGAAGTCGCTGATCGTATTCTGCTTGGTCAGCTTCTGGCCGGCCAGATGCCAGTCCTCGCCGTTCTCGCCGCCGCCGCGCACGTGCGCGTAAGCGATGATGATTCCCTTCTCCAGCAAGCGCCAGCCGCGTCGCGTCGAAATTCGGGATCGAGGCTGATGCCATACGAGCCGTAGCCCTCCATCAGACACGGATTCTGCCCGTTCAGTCGGCAGGTCCTTCTTATAGATGATGGAAAGCGGCACCGGCGTGCCGTCGGCGCTGGGCGCGGTGACTTCGACCGAAGTGATGCCGGAAAAATCGGTCGGGTTCAGCGGCTCCAGATTGCGTATTGGTCAGCGTGTCGCCGGCCGGATCGTAGGCGTACCACTGCGGCGCCTCGGTCCAACCCGCGAGCCGCATCAGCGCGCCGTCGTGCTGCACATCGGTGGAAAATCCCTCGATCGCGCCGGCAAACGGAAGCGGCAGCGGCGTCGCCGCGGTCTGGCCGTAGGGAATCCGCAGCAGGTGGCTGATTCCGCCCTGTTGCGCCTCGATATAAACGCCGTCCTTGGCCGTGCTGACGTCCTTGCACGACCAAGTCCGACGGCGGCAGCGCGACATCCGCCTTGGCGATGTCGGGATGATCGAGATCGAGGTGCAGCACCTTGAACCGGGGCGCGTCCTTGTGCGACAGCAGCCACATCTCATGGCCCATGAATCGCGCCGCCCGTGACGTCATCGTCGACATCGACGAATTTCGTCCAGACCGGCGCGCCCTTGGCGGCGGCATCGGCGGGGGAAATCGCCAGCGTCAGTTCATTTTTCACGCCGTGGCTGATCAGCCCGAGGGCGTAGGGCGATCCGGGCGTGATCGGAGACATACGCGGAATCGGTGGGGATCATGCCCAGCGCCGGAGTCGGCTTTGCGGCCCAGCACCGCCACATCCTTGTCCGGATTGTCGCCGAGGTGATGAAGATACGACGGTCTCGTCGAGCTCCTTGTTGAGCGGCGAATCGTTCGGCCCGAGTTTTTGCAGCCGCGTATAATAGAAAAATTTGTCGCTCGGATCCCAACTGACCGAAGCGCCCCAGACGCGGTCGATCGAGTCGGGCAGCGACCTGGCCGTTGGCGGCATCGATGACCCTCAGCATGCCTTCCTCCGCACCGCCCGCCGCGATTTCCACCGCGACCAGCTTGCCGTCCGGCGACGGATAAAAATCGCCGATCGTGAAGCGCTTGCTTCTGTCGCCGCCGAGCACCTGCGGATCGGCCAGCAAGCCGCTCCTCGCCCTTCGAGGCCGTCGCGCGCGTAGAGCTTCGGCGTCTGGTCCTCCGGCGTCAGCTTGAAATAAAAATAACGGCGCACCGCAAAGCTCCACACTCGCCCACGCGCATCGCGGCGTTGTCGAGCGACTCGACCCGCTTGATCAGCGCGTCCCGGCCGGGCAGATGGCTCAGGTAATCGCGGGTGTAATCGTTCTGCGCCCTTCATCCAGCTTTGGACCTCGGGCGATTTCAGGTTCTCCATCCAGCGATAGGGATCGACGACTGGCGTGCCGAAATAAGTGTCCGTCACCGGACGCACCGGCGCGACCGGCTGGCTCAGCGTCGCCGCCTGCAACGAAAGACCGCGCCGCTCCGACCAAGCGCAGAAACCAACAGGCTGCGCTTCGAACTGCAAAAAGAAAAGGAATGCCATCCTACGATGTTAACTGGCCTCGCGCTCTTGTCGGTGACAAAATGCGGCCTGAACCCGATGTAATTCTCCCGTAAGACTGCCGTTAAAGAACCAGTTCGGGTAGACGCATGCTTCGTTGTCCTGGGGCGCACAGCGGCAGGAAGCAGGCACCGCGCTGGCCTGTGGTATCTTGAAGTAGCCCAAACTGCGCTGACTTCTTGTAACCGGGGCCGGAAGTCCCTATCCTGCTTGATCCCCCATGAAAACAGTCGGAAAACAATTGCAAGAGGCGCGCCTGGCGAAGAACTGGACGCCGGAGCTTGCCGCGCGCGAGACCAAGATCAAGGTCGAGCGGCTGCGCGATCTTGAGGGCGACGACTACTCCCATTTCACGAGTCCGACCTACGCCCGCGGCTTTGTCCGCACCTATGCGCGCGCCTTGGGGCTCGACGAGTACCGCATTTTGCGCCAGCTCGACAATAAGCTCCCCGATGACGACTCGGCCAACATCGTGACCGACAGCGGCGTGGCCTATCTGCCCGAGACGGCCATGCCGGCCCGCGCGGCGCATCGCGATTACACCGGGCTCTACATTGTGATGGGACTCGGCGCCGTGGTGACTCTGGCCATTGTTTTCGTGCTCTTCGAGGCTTATCGCGTGGGCGAGCTTTCGACCTGGTTCGCGAGCAGTTCCGAACCGGCTGTGGCAGCCACCACGAACGCCGCTCCGGCGACTTCCACCGCAGAAGCACCGGCGCGCGCCTTGCCCATCGATTCCAATACGCCTCCACCCGTTGCGGAGGATACGAACAGGACGAATGCGACCAGTGCGTCTAAAGCGCCAAATGCAACCGCGACGGCCATTCCGACCGTTCCGGTGGCGCCGCGCGCCCTGCCCGTGGATGTTCCAATGGCTCCGCGCGCGCTGCCGGTTGATGCCCCCGTTGTCGGCGCAAGCCCGATTTCCACTCCCGCGCCGGAAACCCCGATTGAAGCGCCACGAGCCTTGCCGGTCGACGCCTCACAGGCATCCGCGCCGGTGCCGCAGGCAAGTTCGACCACTTCATCCCCTCCCCCGCCGAACGCTGCCCCAGCCCCGCCCCGCGCGCTTCCAGTCAATCCATCCGATGCGGCCAATCCATCAGCAACAACGACACCCGACCCGAGTACGCTCGTGGCGATGAATACGCCGCCCGCGGTCAACGCGCCCGATGCGACTCCGGTGCCCACTCCTCCGGCGGCATCCCCCGCTACCACCACCCCGGCTCCGAGCACTTCGGCCCGTGAATCGAACAGTGGTCCGGTCGTGCAACCGCCACCGGATGCGGCCCCCACCGAATCTCCCGCGCCGAATGCTGCCACGAACGCCTCACCGCAAGCTTCAGCTTCGGCCAACCCTGCTGCAGGCAAGCGCCTGGTGTTGACCGCGTCGGAAGACTCGTTTGTGCGGGTGACCAATCTCGATTCACCCGATGGCGAGAAGGCGGTTTATGCGGCGGTTCTGCACAGCGGACAGTCGATTGGCTTCGATGGGCGCAAATTTTCGGTCAATGTCACGGTCCCTTCCGCAGTCGACATCCGTCTCGACGGGGTGAATTATGGTCCGCACAGCGACGGCGACGAGCCGGAAACCTTCATCGTCCAATCGCATTTACCCTAAATGAGTGTTGTTACCCAAAAACCGATGGCCATCGCGGATATAAAAACTGAAGACGGTCGTAGACCGCCACTACTACAGGTGAAGGTCGGTCTGGTTTCGCTCGGCTGCGCGAAGAACCTGGTCGATTCGGAAATCATGGCTGGGCATCTGCACAAGGCGGGCATGGCGTTGACGCCGAACCCGGAGGAAGCCGACGTGATGATCGTCAACACCTGCTCCTTCATTGACGCGGCAAAGGAGGAAAGCATCGGGGCCATTCTTGATGCCAATCGCGACCGGGGCATGCGCCGCCGTCATCGCGCGCAAAAATTGATCGTGGCCGGTTGCATGGCCCAGCGTTTCGCCGGCGAGTTGCGCACCTCGATGCCCGAAGTGGACGCGTTCATCGGGCTCGACCAGCTCACGCAAATCGCGCCGATCATCGAGGGTTTGTTCGCCAAGGAACGCGCGTTGCTCCCCGAAAATTTCGTTACGCCGCAGCCGAAATTCATACCCGATTTCGACACGCCACGCTTTCGCCTGACGCCCGCGCACACCGCCTATGTCAAGATCGCCGAGGGCTGCAACCATCCCTGCTCCTTTTGCATCATCCCGCAAATGCGTGGACGCCATCGCAGCCGCACGGTCGCTTCGATCGTGGCTGAGGCTCGCGGTCTGGTCGCGGAAGGCGTCAAGGAGTTAAATCTCATTTCGCAGGACACGACTTATTTCGGCATGGACCGCTGGGAGGAAAAAGCCGGCCCCCGCGCGCCGGTCGATTCATCGCGCGGCGATTCGCTGGTTTACCTGCTGCGCGAACTGCAAAAGATCGAGGGCGATTTCTGGATCCGGCTGCTCTACACGCACCCGGCCCATTGGAGCGACGAGTTGATTCGCACCATCGCGGAATGTCCGAAAGTCGCGCGCTACGTCGACATGCCACTCCAGCACATTTCCGATCCGATGCTCGAAGCGATGCGGCGCGAGACGTCGTCGCAACATATCCGCGATCTCATCAAGCGCATCCGGGCGGGCGTCCCCGGCATCGCGTTGCGGACGACGTTCATTGCGGGATTTCCGGGCGAGACGACGGAGGACTTCGAAACGCTGTTGGCATTCATCGAAGAGACCCGCTTCGAGCGCCTGGGCGTTTTCAAATATTCCCGTGAAGACGGCACGCGCGCGGCCAAGCGCGAAGGACATCTCCCTTCTCGCACGAAGGAAGCGCGCTGGAAAAAGGCGATGGCCCTGCAGCGCCGCATCGCACTGGAACAAACCTCAGCGGCGGTGGGAAAGAAGATTCGCGTGCTGGTGGAAGCTCCCGGTGTGGCGCGAAGCGAGGCCGATGCACCTGAGGTGGACGCGCGCGTTTTTGTGCCGAAGAATCTTCCGGTCGGTGAATTCGTGGAAGTCACAGTAACTGCCGCGGCCGAGTACGATCTGGTCGCGGAATAGCCTGAGTTTTCAACGCACTCGGCGCTCAATTGGGGCACAACGGACTTCCAATTTCGGTCATTAGAGCTACATTGATTTTGTCTCGGATGGCGTCGCTGAGGCGTTCCAATGAACAATAAATTCCTGGTCCAAATCGCGATCTTCGCGTTCGGCGGACTGCTCCTCGCTTTTGCCGTGATCGAAGGAGTCGACTACCTGCATCCGCAGCCGGAGGAGACGCCCGTGGCCAGCGGACCGCCGGTAACTCATACTGCGGTTATCGTTCAGCAATCGCTGCCGATAAATCCCGTGGCGGTGCAACAGGAACAACAACAGGAATTGCAGGCGCAAACGCCCGTCGTCGTTCAGCCGATCGCCAATTCGGTCGACCGGGCCCAGTTGGAGAATCTCGCGGAGTCGGTTCACCTGAAAAATCTGTCGACGGACAGGGACCAGTGGAAACGGGCGCTTCCCAAGGCCCAGCACCTCCTCCAGGGCGCTTGCGATTGCGAGCAACGCAACTGGTTGAATCACTTTGTCGAGACGGGAAACGAGGCGCTAAACGGTTCGAACGATTACCAGCAGTCGGCCAAATTTTTGCTGACCCTGCCGAAGAACGACAAGGAGGCGACCTCGCACCAAATACCAGACTAAGCTACGGCGGTTAACTGCAACTGTGTCCCAACTGGGCATCCCGGAGGGATGATAGCGCCTTAGTCGGTGGTAAGCCTGGCCTGGCAGGCGCCACACCGGTTTCTCCTCCCCACGGCACGACCCTGGAAGGGTCGAAGAATTCTGAGATTCTGTCACCCCTGCCCGGGGTGCGGTCGCGTGAAAACGTTTTCCGGTGGTATCGTACGCTGAAGCGGACTCGACCACCGGCAAGGGTGCTAGCAAGCCTTCAGCTTGCTCAAGGCGACCGTCCGATCGTTGAAGCCCTTGCATTCGACCTTGAAAACAAAGACGTTCTAAGGCTTGTCCACTGCTGTCGGCGCAGGAGTCGAAGTCGGATTCAGCTTGTTCCATATCGGCACCAATTTGACCATCCATGCAGGCTGATCGTGGGAAAGCGACATCGCATATTGGATCGAATCCTTGTCGCCCAAGGCGATCAGGTTAGCGACGTAATCGTGCAGCGTCAGGGTGCTCCAGGGCGAGATCGGGCGAACTTCGCCCTCTAAAAAATACCAGCGACCGAATTTTTCCCAGGGATCGTTGGAAGTCGACGTGAGCAGGCGGGAGCGAAGCTTCCCGACCTCATCAAGATTGGGTCGGTGCAAGGTATCATAACGCACTTGGGTCGAGGCGAAGTCGGCCAAGTCCGCGAGCCACGGCGGTGGCGGTTCACGAGGCGGCAGGTCCCAAAAACGGACCAGGTTATCCTTCGAGGCCGCAAGGAGCGATTTGCCCGAGGGATCAAAGTCCACTGTGGTAACTTCGTCCGCCGCACGAAGAGGAAGGGAAATCGGATCGCCGGTCGTCGCATCCCAAAGGCGGGCGGTGTGGTCGCGCGAAGCCGTGGCCACGCGGGAGCCATCGGGGCTGAAGAGGACCCCAAAAACGGCGTCGCCATGCTGAAGTGGCGGCGTGATCGGCTTGCCGGTTTTTGTGTCCCAAACGCGGGCGGTATGGTCCCAGGAAGCAGTGACCACTCGGCTGCCCTCGGCATTGAACGTGGCGGAAAATATCCAGTAGCCATGCTTAAAAATCGGGCCCAGGGGCTTGCCGGTTTTGGCATCCCAAATGGCGGCGGTCTCATCGGCCGAGCAAGTCAGGATACGGTTGCCATCCGGGCTGAAAACCGCGGTGAAAATGTTGTTGTTATGGCGAAGCGGACCAACCAAAAGCTTTCCGGTGCTGGTATCGAAAACATCGGCTCTTCCGTCGCCGGTTGCGGTGATAAACCGGCTGCCATCCGGACTGAAGTTGACCGAAAAAACCGTATCGTGATAGCGGGGAACCGTGATCAAAAGCTTGCCCGTCGTCGCATCCCAAATTCGGGCATAATTGCTGTCGGAACCGGTGGCGAGAAGTTTTCCGTCCGGGCTGAAGCGGACGAACTTGATGGCATCCGTTTCCTTCATCACCGCGCCGATGGGCTGGCCGGTCTTCGCGTCCCAAATCCGGGCGGTGCCATCTTCGCAACCCGTCGCGATGCGTTTGCCATCGGGACTGAAGATGGCCTCGAGGACATCGTCCGCTTGTGGCAACGGCGGGAGAAGTTGCAGGCCGGTGCGGGCGTCCCAAATCCGCGCGGTGTGGTCCTCCGACGCCGTGACAATTTTCGTTCCGTCGGGACTGTAGGCGGCATCCAGCACGCCGCCGGTATGTCCGCGCAAGAGAAGCCTGGTGTTGGCGCGCAGTTCGGTGAGCAACTCGAAAGCGAGACCCGCGGCCGGATTTTGATCGGGCTGAAGGCGAAGACTTTCGGCAAGCAGACGGAGCGCTTCGGGCTTGCTGCCCTCCTCGGCGAGGTTGAGGGAGCCAAGGTAATCGAGCCTCGCCTGACCAGACCCTTCCCCCGACTTCTTTTCCACCGCTTTGCAGGTAAGAGCGGATAAAGCCAGGAAGACGCAAAAAGCCACGAAGCAACCGATGGCTCGGCGAGCGAGCAATGAGGTCACGTTCGCGGATGAGTCCATGGAAGAGACAATCACGGATCTCTTCCGATAATGCGAATCAGTATTTACGGTCAACTCAATCCCCGCTGGCGGGCAAATCTTTCGCGGGAGCAAGGCGGCATCCCATCCCAAATAACAGCGTCGCGAGTGCGAGGAGAGCCCAGATCGGCATCGTTGGCGTGTCCGTTGCCGGACTTGCGGATTGCACGGACGGCTGGCTCAACGTGAAGTAATTCGAAGTCAAGCTTCCGTCCTGATTGGTGACGATAACCTGGTAGTTGCCGTAACTGCCGCTTCCCACGCTGGGGATCGTATACGTACTGCCCGTTGCTCCGGCAATATTGGTTCCGTTCAGCTGCCATTGATAGGTGAATGGTCCGGTTCCGGAAGCATTGGCAGTAAAGGTCACAGGCTGGCCGGTCGACGCCGTCTGCGACGCAGGTTGCGAGGCGAAAGTCGGAGTGCTGCCGGTTCCGGCCACGCCCCAGACTTGGAACTCGTACAATGAATACCCATAGACGGAGTCGCGGACCGTTCCGTACATCCTCACATATTGGGCTTGGATCCCCATTCCTCCGTAGGTCAGGAAACCTGACGAAGTATTTCCGGTCACCGTGACGGCGTTGGTCCACACGGTACCGTCCATGCTGGTGTCGATTGTGTAGTTCTCTCCTGCGGCGTTTTCCCAGTCGAGAACAACCGAATGGATGGTGTCAACCTTCCCCAGGTTGATCACGATGTATTGCGGGTCGACCCCCTGCGTACTCTCCCAACGGGTACCTGTATTATTATCGATGGCGAAGGCCGCCACGTTGCCGGCATTAACCGACGATGCTGTAGCCGTCCCGCCCAAGGCGAGATTGACATCGCTATTGGCCGCAATGGTCAGGCTTAAGGTCGCGGTCGTGCTCGTGCCGTTGGCGTTGGACGCTGTCAATTTGATGCTGCTCGTTCCCGATGCGAACGGCGCGCCGGAGATCAGGCCAGTCGCTGTATTAATGGTTAATCCGGCCGGAAGTCCCGTGGCGGCAAAGCTCGTCGGATTGTTCGTGGCCGTCGTCTGATAACTGAACGGCGCCTCCTGCTGGCCGGTCGTACTGAGAATGCTATTGATGACGGGGACAGAACCGCCGGTAGTCGTGTAGGGCAGGCCGAAGACCTGGAATTCGTAAATGGAGTAGCCGTAGGCTGAATTCGTGCGGGTGTAGCCGTACATCTGCACATAACGTCCGGTGGCATTTAATCCCGAATAGGTCTTGAAGCCTCCACTGGTATTGGCCGGCAGGGTAAGCTGCGCACCGGCAGTATTGGTACCGACCGCAACCAGCGTCGTCCAGTTGATGCCGTCGGGGCTGACGTTAATATTATAGGTCGCGCCGGCGGCATTCTCCCAGTCAATGGCAATTGAGCTGATGGTCGATTGTTGGCCCAGATCGACCGAAATGGATTGCGGGTCCGACGCCCAGGTGCTTTCCCACCGGGTATTCAAATTGCCGTCAAAAGCGTATGCGGCCAGATTACCGCTGCCGGCATTGACCGAGGAAGCCGTGGGTGTCCCGTAGAGAGCGAGATTCGTTGTTGTCTCGGTGCCCAGGGTTGTTCCAACTTCAGCGTTAACAATCGCCTGGTCCGAGGAATTGACCTTCCCATCGCAATTGAAGTCGTAGATCGCATTCGCGCTGGTAACCGTGTTCGAAAGATTATTCGAGATAAGGCTCACGTCATGGGAGTTGACCGCGCCATCCTGGTTGGCATCGCCCCACAGAACATTGAACGGAACATCGGCTGTGCCGTTTCCGGGCTGAATGCCCGCAAGATGGATATCCAGGGCTTGATCGTTACCTACGCCGGAAAGGACAACCGTGACAATTTTACCGGTGGTATCATAGCTGACCGATTGGATGCCGCCGACCGGAGTGCCACCACCCTGGAGGCGGAGAGAAGCTGTGATGCCGGAAACAGGAGCGGCAAAACTGATGACAACATTATACTGGCCCACGGTCGAACCCTCCCGCGGTTCGATCACCGTGGTCGAAATAGGCGCGAGAACCAGCCCGAAAGTTCCGGAAGTTCCCTGCGCCTGGGTGGAATCGGCCTCCAGAAGTGGAGGGCTTAGCAGGCTCGTGACGTCAGTGGCACTCAACGCCCGATTATAAATGCGGACCTCATCGATATAGCCCGGGAAAGAGTCCGGTTGCGTGAGAAGAAGATTTTGCTGCCCCATCCAAAGGGCACCGGCCCCATTGGCCGCCTGGGCCGAGCCCGTAGCGGACAAAACGCCGTTCACATAAAGCGATCGCGTCCCGGCGACGCCGTCCTGAATCATGGCGACATGGGTCCAAACGCCCTGGACGGCGGTGGGCCCGACGATATCGCCTCCACTGCCGCGCGCCACCCACTGGTTATTGGCGTTGATAAAGATGCCGTACTCGTTTCCCTGATCGGCCGATTTGGCAATAATCGCCTGCTCGGCGCCGTGGATATTCTGTGGATTCACCCAGGCGGAGACGGAAAAGCTTTGATTGGCCGCGAACTGCAGGCTGGGCGAGTTGGGGACGGCAATATTGGAAGTCGCAAAGCCTGTCCCATGGAAGAGGAAGCAGCCATTGATGTAGCCGCTGCTAACGTAGACAACTTCGCCATTCACCGATCCATTATGACCATTGCCTGTTCCATCTGAAACGGTCTGAACCGGGCCGTCATCGAGATTCCAATAGGCCACCAAACCCGCCGGAGCATAAATGGGAAAGGTGGTGGCGGATTGCTTGTTTGAGGCAAAGGAATTGCCGTTGCTGTTTGTGGCGAGGACCTCATAAAAATAGGTAGTCGAAGGGCTGAGATTGGTATCCGTGTAGGTGGTGACGCCGGCGCTCGTCGTCCCGACTTGGGAAAAGGTACCGGTGAGGGAGCTGGACCGCTTGATGATGAAGCCCGACTCGTTGGTCGCGTTATTGGTCCAGTTCAGCACGATCTGGCTCAGTGAAGTCGCCGTGGCGGTTAAATTCGTCGGCGCCGCAGGCGAGCCCACTGGCGGAGGAATAAGCCCGGAAACAAAAAGGTGCCCGGTATTCGTATTGTCGTAGGCGGTATAGTAAACCTTTCCGTTGGCCACCGTCGGCAGGCTGAACTTGGCTGTCTGGCAACCGGTGTTGGAGACCGGAACGGTCGCATTCTCAGTAAAAATCGGACCGGCGGAAACATTGGTGGCGTTATAGGCTTGAAGATTTCCGTTGAGAATCCAGACAATGCCGTTGGTCGTGCCGTTGGAAGAAATGAAGACTCCAGAGCCTTTTCCGCCAAAAGTTGCCGGAGACATATAGGTAGGAGGATCCGCAATGTAGCCCCCGGTGGCGGGGATATAACCGACGGCGCGCTGTTCCAGGTTGCCGCCGGAAGGCGCGTAATAGATATAGCCATTGAAATAGGCGGGAGTGACAAAGAGCCAGTCGCCGCCCTGTTCGGGAATTTCCTGGATGGCCGAATCAGTGGCATTTTCCCCCCCGAGATTATCCCGATCAATAACGTAAAGGACCGCGCCTTTGCCGCCCCCAACCATGATGTTGGAATGGGTACCCCCGGTCTGGGTCGGCAGCAGGACCACGCCGGATGAGCCGATGTCGAGGTCTCCGCCGTTCAGCGCGTTCCAATTATTGGGAGTAAAGTAACTCGTGGTATCGGAAAATTTGGCCGAAAAGGGTCCGCTGGCCGAGGGAACGAGCCGCAGGAAGCTCTCGCCCCAATCGGGCTCGGTCGTATAGGGCGAGCTATTGTGGTCCCAGCTTCCGTTGGCCGTCGTGACATACATTTTGCCGCTACTGTCGAAAGCGGGACCGGCCCCGCCACCCCAAATGCCGGCCTGGCTTCCGTTGGGTGTGGTGATGAAGGAATTGACCTGTTGCAAAGTCGAAGCGCTGTATCCGATAACTTCCCCATGATAAGGCTGAGTGTCGCTGTGAGACGCATAGCTGATGTAAACGATGCCGTTGGAGAGCGTCATGGCCGCGCGCGTATGCTCATGCAGTGCGCTGAAAGGAACCACTCCGCCCGTTCCGTCGGGCGCGCTCCCCGCAAAAGTCGGATTGATCAGCACCGGTCCGCCGAATTTCTCCACACCTGTAGCGAGATCGAGCGCATGGAGATACTGCTGATAAGTCCCGGCCGCATAGCTGCCCGTGTTATCAGTCCTTGGCGTGGTCGTCTCGACCTTCGAAACGATGTAGATCGTGTTCGAAGTAGGGTCGATGACCGGCGTGGTGGTGATTCCCAATTCAATGCTGATGTCGCCGGAACCCACGTTGGCCTGTGGCACCGGCTCCGTGCCGGTCGGCAGAAATGCGTCATGCCAAATGGGGTTGGCATTGGTACCGGTGTTGCTATCGGCATCAAAGGCGAAGAGGCTGTCGTGTTCGGTGCCCACATAGACGATGTTGTGCGTCGTGCCGCTGACATTGATCCCGCCGGCAAAAAGGACCTGGCCGTAAGTCTGCCCATCGGTCGGTTGAGTAAAGAGCAGACCAAAGCTGCCTGCGGAACCGACGTTCGCTGGAGTCAGGATGGTTTCGTTCGGGTTATTGCCGGAGTGGGTCAGGTCAGCCTGCCACGTCGTCATGAATACCTGGGCATAGGCTACGGAGGCGAAAGCCATTGCCATCAAAGGGACCATGGCTACAGCAGCTAATCGCGAAATCACGGTAGGATAAGTCTTCATTTTTAGTCGGGCAGCAAAAGGACAAGTGCGCGCAATGAGTCGGTGTTGCACGATTGTGCACGGCACCCGTTAAAAGTCAAAAATAAGATCGGCAAAAACTCTAATATTTATGGCGTAAGGTTCTAACTCCCTTGCTCTTCAGAATCTTGCCTAGGTGAACACCCGAAAGATTGTTGATTAATGACCACCCTTTTGCGACAACTTGTTTAAAGACGTTTCACTTTTGAACTTGCGCGTCCCTTATCGTTTCTCCAATCTTCTACTTCCCCAATAACATTGCATGAATTTGCATTCTCTTTCTGGAAAATATTTTTTCCTCAGTCTGACCGGTTTTATCATCACCAATTCGACGCTCTCCGCGCAGAACGTCACCACCTATCGATACGACAATTCGGTCTCCGGAATTGATGCGAAGGAGACTTTCCTTACGCCGGCCAATGTCAACGTGGCCACTTTCGGCCCGTTGTTCAGCGATCCCATCGATGGCCAGGCCTACGCCCAGCCGCTCTATCTGGCCAATGTCGCTATTCCCGGCAAAGGGGCACACAATGTCCTCTATCTGGCCACCTGTCATGATACTGTCTACGCCTTTGATGCCGATGCCGGCGGTGATGCGCTTTGGACCGCTTCGTTCATTTCTCCCGCGGTCGGCACGGGTATCACCCCCGTACCGCAGCCGGATGTTATCTCGGGCGACACCACGCCTGAAATCGGCATCATCGGCACCCCGGTGATCGATCCCGCTACCGGCACGCTTTACGTCGTCTCCAAGACAAAGGAAACGGGGCGCGGCGACAACCATAACCATTACGTCCAGAAGCTCCACGCCCTCGACGTGGCCACCGGCGCGGAAAAATTCGGTGGACCGTCCGTCATCGGTGATACGACATGCGACAACCCCGGCGATCGCACGACGAAGGACTACGACTACAATCTGGCCGCCAACCCCCAGACCCCCAGTGTGAAAGGCTCCAGCAGGAATGCAATCGACGGGACAGTTTACTTCAACGCCTTGCGCGCCAACCAACGGCCCTCGCTGACCCTTTATAACGGCGTGGTCTACGTGGCTTGGGCGTCCCACGGCGACAACGAACCCTACAACGGCTGGGTGATCGGCTTTGACGCCAAAACCCTGGCACCGATCCCCAACCGGACTTTCTGCGTAACCCCTAACGGCGAAGAAGGCGGCATCTGGCAATGCGGCTGCGGCGTTTCAGTCGACAGCGCGGGGAACCTCTATTTTTCAACCGCCAACGGGCAATTCGACGGCGACAAGGGCGGGCAGAACTGGAGTCAGTCGATCATGAAGTTCGTCAGCAACTACGGATTGTCGACGGCCAAGTCGGCGGCCGGTTCTGACCAGACGTTCGACTATTTCACTCCCTACAACGAGCAGGGCCTGAGCAATGGCGACGTTGATATCGGCTCCGGCGGCGTGTTGGTCTTCGATGCTCCGGGCGCGCCGGTGCCCCACCTGGCCATCGGCAGCGGAAAGGAAGGCGTCTATTACGTCGTGAACCGCGACAACCTCGGGCAATTCGACTCCGCTTCGGACCACGTCGTGCAGAAATTTGAAAAGGCCGACCGGCACGAAATTATGTCGACGCCGATTTTCTTCAACAACACCATCTTTTATAATCGCAGCGGGGAGGACCTTCGCGCGCGGGCCTTCAGCAATGGGCAGGTCGCCGACAGCTACAACCGCACCACCGGGACGTTCAATGGCCGCGGCGGTGGGCCGGTCATTTCGGCCAACGGCACTTCCAATGGCATCATCTGGATGTTGAACAATGGCGGCCCGGCCACGCTCGAGGCCTACAGCACCGATGCGCTCTCGAGTTCGACCACCGGCACGCAAGTCCCGCCGCTCTTCGTCGGCCGCCTGCCCGACGGCGGCGTCAAGTTCACCCATCCATTGGTTATCAACAGCAAAGTCTATGCAGTGGGCGCATCGAGGCGCGGCAATAGAATCTCAGCCGCGCACCTCTGCGTTTTCGGCCTGTTGCCCAACACCGACACGGCGTCAAAACCCGAAACGCCCACGCATCTGCAGGCGGTCTCGAACTCTCCCGGCTCGGTGACGCTCTCCTGGATCAATCATGACCCGAGCGTCAGCGGCTTCATCGTCGAGCGCAGTCCGGCTGATTCCGACAGCTTCACGCAAGTCAGTACGGCGGACGGCCAAGCTTCGACTTTCCAGGACAATACCGTGACGGGCGCGACGGCTTACCGTTACTACATCGCTGCGGTAAACAAAAACGGGCACTCGGACAATTCCGAAACGGTCAGCATCAAATCGCACGAATACATCACGGATGACGGGCTGGTTTCCTACTGGTCCTTCGACGAAGGCAACGGGCCGGCGACGCAGGACCTGACCGGCCACGGCCACGTCGGAAGCCTGACCGGCGAGATCTCCTGGTCGCAGGGCATTCAGGAAACTCCGGGTTTGGAATTCCACGGCACAGGCAACGCGCGATCACACGTCGAGGTAAAGGACCAGACGGACCTCGATTTCAGCGCGACGCAGAGTTTTTCGATCGTGGCTTGGGCGCGCCCGTCGGCGCTGCCGGGACATTGGGCCGGCGTGGTGGCGAAATCACGTGAAACGCCGACCGGCTGGTATGGAATCTACATCAGCCCGGATAATCAGTGGACCTTCCGCGGCACGGACGACAAGAGCAACGTTTCCGGCGGCAAGGTAACGCCCAATTCGTGGCAGCAGGTTGTAGCGGTGCAGGATGGCACGGCCGGTACCAGGACGCTTTATGTCAACGGCGTGCAGGTCGGCACGGCTTCCGCTGCCTTGGCCGCCGATGGCACCGGTCCGCTTTGGATTGGCCAGGGGAATGCCGATATGGAAGGGTTCGCAGGAAACATCGATGACATGCGCATTTACAACCGCGCGCTGAGTGGCGACGACGTGAAGAAGCTGTTCGGCTCCTATCTACCCACCATCAGCCTCGCCAGCGACAATACCACAGTGAGTTCATCGAGCAGCCTGACCCTCACCGCAATTCCGGCAGCCACCGCCGCCAGCGCCACCGTCGACCAAGTCTGCTTCTACCAGGGCACCACGCAACTCAACACCGCCCGGGGTGCGCCCTACACATGGACGTGGAGAAATCCGCCAGCTGGTGACTACACTCTCTTCGCCACCGTTACCGACAGCAACGGCAACACCACGCCTTCCCTCCCCGTCCGGGTCAAGGTCACGCCGTAGTTTCCCACGGATAGAATTGATGCGGCATGACGGGTACTTTATTCCTCGTCAGCTAAAGGCCCTTCGATATGCTCCGATCTTCATTCCGCGATGCAACGCGGTGTGTGGTCCCCATGTTAAACACGCGCTCCTGGCTTTCTCTATTCTTGATCGCCATTCCTTTTTTGGCGGACGCGCAAACTGCGGATAACTCACAGACGCCAGTAAGCGTTTTTTCCGGTTCTTCTCCGGTACCGCAGCCGATCCTGATGCCGACGATCATCGTCACCGCCCGGCAATCGAGCCGCCAGCAGACCGATCTGAGCCTGGGGACAAGCACCTACACCTTGAACCAGCAGCAAATCGATACGATTGCGCAAGGGCAGAACACATCGTTCAATCAAGTCCTCGCCCGTACACCTGGCATTTCGGACGATACCTATGGGGCGATCCATTTTCGCAACGAGGACCCCTATTACCGTTATTACCTCAATGGCACCCTGCTCCCTGCGGGCATCAACGGCTTCAGCCAGAACATCGATACCCGTTTCGTCCAGAGCGTGACCACGAAAGTGGGCGCGTTGCCCGCCTACTATCCCGAGGGCAATTACGGCATCGTCGACATCACCACCAAGAGCGGGGCCAGCCTGAACGGGGGCAACGCCAACTTCTACGGCGGCAGCTATGATACCCTCAACCCCACTTTTTCTTATGGAGGAAGCTCGGGAGGCACCGATTTCTTCTTCGATGGCAGCTATCTTCACAACAGCCTCGGACTCGAGAATCCCACCGCGAATTCCACCGCCATCCACGACGAGACCAACCAGTACAAGGAGTTTGTCTATGTTTCCCACCAGTTCCAGGATTCGGGAAGGCTCAGCTTTGTTTTCAGCGGCTCCGATGCCGATTACCAGATTCCCAATACGCCGGGCCAGGTTCCGTACACCGTCGCGAACGGGGTCACTTTCGATCCAGGATCGACCCCACCCATTCCGGTTGATTCCACCGACCTGAACGAAACGCAAAACGAACAGACCTATTACGGCTTCATCGCCTACCAGCAGACGATCGATGATTTCTCGTTTCAGATTTCGCAGGTGGATCGTGACAGCACCGTTTTGTTCAATCCCGATTATAACGGCGATCTTTATTACAACGGAGTCGCCGCGCGGGTAAATGAGTACAACCTGACCAACGGCCTCCAGGCCGACTTCACCTGGCAGATCGGCGAGGCGCATACGGTGCGGGCGGGCATCCTCGGCGACACTCAGGCGGCCGGCGCGAACAATGACACCTACGCTTATGCGGTGGATGGCGCGGGAAATCTCATGGGCAGTCCGGAACTCTTCGTGGATGATCATTTTATCCGCGGCTACGACGAAGCGGTCTATCTCCAGGACGAATGGAAAGCCACCAATAAATTGACCTTGAATTACGGCCTCCGCTTCGAGCAGGTCAAAGGCTACACCGATCAAAGTGCGTTCAGCCCCCGTATCAATGCGGTTTATCAGATCGATAAAGACACCGACGTCCATGCCGGGTACGCCCGCTATTTCGATCAGCCGCAGTTGTTGAATATCTCCTCGGAAAGCGTCAGTCAGCAGGACAGCACCACGAACGCCGCCGACCAGGACACCGATGATCCCGTGAAAGTGGAACAATCCGACTATTTCGATACGGGCGTGACCCATGACTTCTTTTCCGGCCTCGAAGTTGGAGCCGATGCCTATTACAAAATCGCCAAAGACCAGATCGATGACGGCCAATTCGGCGCGGCCAATATCAGCTCGCCCTATAATTACGACACGGCATCGATGTACGGCGTGGACTTATCCGCCAGTTACACCCACGACGGGTTGTCCGCCTACGGCAATTTTTCCGCCGGCGATTCCTGGGCCAAGAACATCGTTTCGAGTCAGTTCGAATTTGATTCAGACGAGCTGGCTTATATATCGAACCACAACGTGAATTTCGACCAGCAGCAATACTACACCGCTTCCGCCGGCGTTTCCTACAAGTGGCTTGACACCACCGTCCATGCCGACGCCATCTACGGTGACGGCATTCGCTCCGGCTTCGCCAATACCATGAAGCTCGATCCTTACTATCCGGTCAACCTGGGCATTGAGCATCAATTCAAAATTCCCCAGGCGGGTGATTTGACGGTGCGCTTCGATGTCCTCAATCTCTTCGACCAGGTTTACGTGCTGAACAGCGGCACCGGCATCGGCGAGGGCGCGGTAAAATACGGTAATCGTCGCGGATTCTACGGCGGGATCAGTTATTCGTTTTAGAATCGTCATCGTCGCGTCAGCGACTCCATAAAAATACCTGTCATCCTGAGCAAGCCGAGTTGCTCGGCGCTGTCGAAGGATCTCTAACTATTATGGCTTTTCAACCTCCGTCATCCTGAGCCTTTTCCGGCGGTGAAACCGCCGCTGGAAAAACGTCATTCTGAGCGAGCGAAGCGACGTCGAAGAATTGTCGAAGGATCAGTTCTGCTCTTTGGGACAAGCCCCGCTCACGGATTACATCGCGCGATCAGGCCATTGGCCGACCCCGATTCAGTGGCCACCGCCAGGAGACGATCAACCACGTATCGATTCGGCGAGAGATCGCAAACGGGATCGGTGGCATTGGGATCTCCGGTAAGAAGAGCGGCCTGGCAGCGGCATCCGCCGAAATCGATTTCGCGTTGCGGACATTCGCGACAAGGCAAGGGCATCCATTCAGTGCCGCGAAACCGGTTGAAGCTGGTTGAGCCATGCCAAATAAAAACGAGCGATTGTTTCCGCACATTTTCAAACGAGAGATCTTTGATGCTCGTCGCGTTTGGGCAAGGCAGGACATTACCGACGGGATTCACGGTTAGGTAGCGCTGACCCCAACCTTGCATGCACGGCTTCGGCCGGGTCTCGTAATAATCGGGCAGCACGTAGACGACTTCCATGCGCCCGGCAAGGCGCGCCTTGGCCGCCATGGCGATGGCGGCGGCGGATTGCACCTGCTCACGTGTGGGTAAAAGTTCGTTCTTATTGAGAAAACCCCAGCCGTAATACTGCACGTTGGCCAGCTCCAGCCGAACCGCATCCAGTCTTTCGGCCAGCGCGATGATTTTTTCGAGCTGGCCTACATTGCGGCGGTGCAGCACAACGTTGAGGCTAAGCGGCAATCCGACTTCGCGGACGAGTCGGGCCGCTTCGATTTTCCGCTGATGGACCGGCGCGCCGGCGATGGCATTGGCGACCTCGGCGTCTTCAGCCTGAAAGCTGATCTGAATCGAATCTAGACCGGCGCTTTGCAGATCGACCAGGCGCTTGCGATCGAGCCCGACGGCGCTGGTAATAAGATTACTGTAAAGTCCAGTCGCACGCGCCGCGGCGACCAGTTCGACCAAGTCCGTGCGGGCGAGCGGTTCGCCGCCGGAGAGGCCAAGATGCAGGACACCCAGTTCGGCCGCTTCCGCAAAAACGCGCTTCCACTCGTCGGTAGCCAGCTCCTCGCCCTCGGGATACTGCACCGGATTGGAGCAATAGGGACAATGCAGCGGGCAGCGGTAAGTCAACTCCGCCAACAACGCGTAAGGCCGGTATTTCACGATTTCAAAATGATGAGATTGCGCTGCAAAAGATCGCTCAGGCATTCTACCACATCGGCACGCAGAGTTGCTTCATCCACTTCGAATTGCGCGCTCAATGCGCTGAGAATTTCGTGGCCGCTCGCGTTGCCATCGCACAGGACGATGATGTCGTGGGCGGTTGAATTGAGAATCAACACTCCTTCCGGGAAAAGCAGAATGGGATCGCCGCTGACCGGGTCGATCTGCAGGCGGACGTGGGAGAGCAAAACCGGCCGACGATCCAAATCCACGTGGCTCATGGGTTCATCCTAACTCGTCGCATACTTTCCGGCGATGCCGTCGAGCGTAGCCCAGAGCAGGTCGCATTTAAAGACCAGCGCGTGGACAGCAGCACGTTGCAGCTCCGGCGTATTGCAATGGAGAAGAGTCAGGCGAAGCGCGCTGTCGGAATCTTTGCGCGCCTGGGTGAGCCGCCGATTGAAATAATCGAAACCCCAGGGCTGCACCCAGGGATAACGTTTTTGAAAAGCTTCCAGCCGTTTCGCCATCAGATCGGGCGCGAAGAGTTCCGTTAACGACGAGGCGACGGCGACCGGCCACGGCTGGGCGCGGGCAAAATTCACGTAGGCGTCCACGGCAAAACGGACGGCGGGAACGACGTGCCGGCCGTCGAGCAAATCGGCACGAGGCACGCCGCACGCCTCGCCCAGCCGCAGCCAGGCCGCGATACCGCCTTCGTCGCCTTGCGTGCCGTCGTGCTCCACGATCCGGCAAATCCACTCTCGGCGAACGTCGCGCAACGGACAGTTCGAAAGAATCGCCGCGTCCTTGATCGGAATGTTGATCTGGTAATAAAAGCGGTTGGCGACCCATCCGCGAATGGCCTCGGGCGAGAGCCGGCCTTCATTCATCGCCAGGTGAAAGGGATGTTTGTCGTGGTACGAGTTCGCGCCTACCTGGCGCAGCTTTTCGATGAAGGTCTCGTTGTCCCAAAGCGTTTCACTCATAATTCAAATTCCAATCCGTCATTCCCGACCGTCACGCCCGCCCGCTCGACTTCAGCGCGCTCGACGGATGCCGGATCCAAAATCGGATTCGTATTGTTGATATGAAGATAAATTTTATGCCGTGCCGGCAACGGCTGCAAGACGCTGAGGCTGCCATCCCGAATGGTCAAATGGCCCATGTCGTCGGCGGTGCGAGTCTTTCCGGTCACGCTTTTAAATTCGTCGTTGGACCAAAAGGTTCCATCGAACAACACGGCATCGGCCGCATTTAGCGCGAGAAGCAACTCCTTGGTGATCGAAGCGACATCGGGCGCGACCACGAGTTTTCCGCCTGTGCGCTCATCCGTGATTTCGTAGGCGACGCTTTGCGGTCCCTCGGTCGCGGTTGCGGCGGCGAAAGGCGGAGGTTTGGTCGAAAGCGGCAGCGTGCGCACCTGCAAGCCGGTGGGCTTGCCGTTTTCATAGAGCAGTGCAACGGAGGAATACACCGGCATGTCTTGCCAGTCGATGCCGCAAAACGGTTTCAGGATGTCGGTCAGCCGCAGGTCGCGCACCAACACGTCGAAAATCGGCTGAGGCGCATAAACTCGGAGGCTGCTTCTTTCGCGCAATAAAAAAAGGCCCAGGACGTGATCGAGATCGGCGTTGGTCAGAAGGACGGCGACAATTGGACTATTGCGGGCGGACTCCGCGGACGGATGCAAATTGGGAAAGGCCTCGATCTGTGCCCGGAGATCGGGCGAGGCGTTAATCACGAACCAACTTTTGCCATCGGCGCTGACCGCCACGCTCGACTGCGTGCGGGAAGGAAGACGGCCTTCACGCGCCTGAACGCAATTAGGACAGGAACAATTCCATTGGGGTAAACCGCCCCCGGCTGCAGTTCCAAGAAGCCTGACGCGGATACAAACCTCGACGAGGAAACCCGGCGATTAGACGGTCGCGGAGTAAGCGGTGCTTTCGAGAGAAATTGCCACCGGTTGGAGGGTGGGCTTGCGCCATTGCTTCTTGATTTTCATGGGATGTTGATAATGCAGGTGGGTTGCATTGGCAAGCTCTTATTCGACAACCGGAAGTACTGGTTGTTCAATCATCGCGTTTGAACAGAATGATAGCCAATTGTTTGTCGCTGTTTACCCGCTTTCACGTGATTGACAGACCGGCGGGCGGATTAGTAGTCTCCTCCATGCGCTGGATCCCTTTTATCGCATCGGCCGCTTTGTTGCCAGCCGCGCCGCTGTTCGCTCAGACCGACACGGAAACTGCGCCGCCCAAACCCCTCAAGACGCCCACGGCACTGCCGCGGCCCACCGCCGAACCGGAAAATGGGCAGGCCTATGGCGCTCCCCTGCCCCACGAACAAGAAGGCCCGACCTCCGCTGACGTCGGACCTGTGCAAAAGCATTTTATCCGGCAGTCGGAAACGGACGATCTCGCGCAGACCCAAAACGCGGACAATGCCTCCCTCGCCATTAAGCAGAAGACGGCCTTGGACAAGCGGATTTCCATTCCGCTGATTCACGACGTCCAGAACAACGGCCCCAACACCGGTCCGGAAAATCATGCCCTGCAATACGAGATCACCTATCTCAATTGGGGTGCCGTCACCCAGGAACAGTTGTTGGCGCGCACCGGTCACTACTTCACCATCACATGGAAAAACAGCGGACCGAGGGCTGACTTCACCACCCGTTTTGAATATCGCGAGGTCAAAAGCAAGGAGATCGTCCGCACTTTGACCCAGAGCATGCCGGGAATCCGCGGCGCCACGCGTTCCTATTTTGCGGTGGTCGGCAAAGCTTACCTCGCCTATGGTCCCATTGTCTCGTGGCGGTTCAGCGTTCTACAAGGCGACACGGTGGTCGCCCAAGCCAGGTCCTTTATTTGGTAACAACCCGAAAAATTTATGATCGCCACTCTCTTTGCGCAGACCGGAAGTATCGCGCCGGTTGAGGAAAAAATCGGCCTCTTTCAGATGATGCAACGGGGCGGGCCTTTAATGGTCGTGCTTTTTGTCTGCAGCGTGGTCGCCCTCGGCGTCTTTATCGAACGCATGTCCTACTACAAACGCTCGCGCATGAACGTGAGCGAATTTCTGGCCGGCGTATTGGCGTTGCTCCGGCGGCAAAGTTACGCGGAAGCGATTTCGCGCTGCGAGGAAGGTCACGGTCCCATCGTCTCGGTCGTGCGCACCGCGATCTACAAGCGCCATCTTCCTCCCACCGAACTGCGCGAAGTCGTGCGGGAAATCGCCCAGCTCGAAATTCCCCATCTCGAGGCGAATATCTCGTTGCTCGGTACGATCGGTTACGTGGCGCCGCTTCTGGGGCTGCTCGGCACGGTCACCGGCATGATCGAGGCGTTCGTGCAGATCAATCGCACCAATGGCACGGCCTCGGTGGGCGATCTCTCGCACGGCATTTACACCTCGCTGATCACGACCGCCGCTGGCTTGGCCGTGGCCATTCCCTGTTATCTCGCCCACAATTTTCTCGTCGCGCAGGTCCATAGCCTCGTCGCCGACATGGAACGGGCCGGAATCGAAACGATTCACACGCTGACCGACCTGCCGCGCAAAGACATGATCGCCGTTCCCTTCACCACGACTGCCGACAAGAAAGCAACCGGATAGAGTAGTCAGGTCGCCGTCGGCCCACCTACACACTCTAACGGCGCGAGTATCCGCTCTAAGCGCCTCACGATCAAGCTGAACTCGAGAGAATTTGCTCTAATTAGAAACTACTCTTCTAGTCGCATTTCTGGTCGCAGTGGTCGCAAATCTGGTCTCATTTGCCTGCGTGGGACTATTATCGAGGCGATATAAAGCATTGCGATCAAACCGACATGCCCAATCCGCTTAGTGTTTTGGTATAATAGTCAAGCGATAGGATTGAATGGTGTAATGATTCGCTTTTCCGTCGAGGTAGAAATTTCCAGAAGAACCAACGTGAAATGGGAAGGGCAACGCTTTCAACATGATGCCAGATTCAGGAGTGGGCCACCGGTCATCGCAAAGAAAAATAAGCTGTTTCGAATCAAACACTCCTCGAATAATATCATCAACGCCATACGTGATTAGATACGTCGTTGTGATCCAATCCCCTTGCCGGATCTTATTTATATCTCTGGAGGAACGGAATGAAGCTTTGATCGCGATAGGTGTTTCGATCACCGGGAGAGGCCAGATTTGTTTTTGACCCGGAAGCGACGCATTGGTGTGGTTAAGGTCTTCACCCCAAGCTTGTCCCGCTAAAGAAAAAATGACTATTTGCAAGATCAGTCCCCACTTCACATTCATGCCTAAGAATATACATGCCCCTGTAGTTGCGCGAAAGATTGAAATCTATCGTGGGTGCTAACCAAGATCATCGAACAAACATGATAGCAGATGAAGTATCATCCAGAAGTAAAGACAGTCGTTCTCCCTTGGAACAAGGGCGGACTCAGGGAATTGGCAAGATGAACACGCCACCCCGAACGAGTTTCGGTCGGGCATTCGGACGGGCCACCAAAACGACGTCACCCGGAGTAGTTCCTTTTGATCTTCACCGTCTTATCAAAAGGCTCCGAAGGTAGTCGTCGTACCTCCTTGGTCGCCGTCGCTGCCCCTGGGAATACTCGTTGCTCTTGACGCCGGGGGTGCCTTTTTTCCGTGGCCGTTGCACCTCCGGGGTAGCCGCCGCTGTCCCTGGCGGCGGTGCCTTTCTCTCTGATAGCTGTTCGAAGAAGCCATCCCGGAGGGATGTCAGCACCTTAGCCAATTTCGAGGACTCCGACCCTGAAAGGATCGCAGAGCTAGCCCTACCACGCCGGTGTTTACAGCCGATTAGTCCGCGGAAGCTTTCGCCGTGGAAGTCGCATTCGCTGCGGGAGTACCGGCCGTCTTGGTCGCGCCCAAACGGGTGAACATCTTCGAGAAATCGCTCGTCGGCTGTATTCTTTCCGTTCAGCGCGTTCGAACGGCCGACGAACACGACACCGTCATCCATGGCCAGGCGGTTGCTGTAGAGATCGCCGTAAACCTCCGCCTTGCCGCGCAATTCGACGCGGCCTGTGGCGTAAACATTGCCCTGCACCTTGCCGTAAATCAGCACGTCGTTGACCTTGATTTCGGCCTTGATCAGGGCCTGCTCGCCGACGGTCAGCGCGCCACCTTCGGACTCGATCGTTCCTTCGAGACGGCCATGCAATTCGAGTTCGCCGGAAAAAGCGAGCGCGCCCTTGAATTCGCAGTCGGAGGTCAGAACCGTGGTGGTGCGGGTTCCGGCGGGTTGCGCCGGACGAGGAGTTTCGATGGAAGGGACAGTGGGCGCTTGGAATTATCGGTAAAGGTGGACATAGTAAGGGTGATTTTAGGTTAGACGTTGGTTGAGGTCAAGCAGGCGTGAGTTCGCATGCAGTTCCCGTACCGATCCTGCCAGAACGGCGCGATTTAGGCGTAATTATTCAGCGCCTTTTCCAGCAGAATCTTCGATTCCTTCTGGATGATCTGGCGCTTGAGCGGATGGATCGACGTGGTCCAGCGCGTAGTCGCGCAGCTTGCGCATGTCTTCCTCGGTCCGCAGGGGCGGGAAAAGATATTGCTCCTCCATCGCGAGATCGACCAGATCGCGGCCGGTCTGGCCCAGATAGGTCGACGCAAAGACGGCGGAACTGGCCCGCAAAACTATCGTCGGCCTCGTGCGATTCCTTGAGCGAATGCTCCGCCAGTTGCGCGACCTTGACCATGGCGCGGTTCGATTCGAAGACGTCCTCGGTCCGCAACGCGCGGTCGAGCACCAGCACGGAAAGATTGAGCGGCTGGCGGAAATCGGCCGGCTCCAGATTTTTCTCCATGAAGACGACGAGGTAGAAATTCTTCGCGAAGAGCCGCGTGTAGACGGCGTACTTGTCGTAGACGAGGCGGAATTCCTGCGTCAGGACCTTCGCCTTCCAACTGAAAAGCGCCAGTTGATAAAGCTGCGACGCGATGCGCTTGAGGATGTCGTTGCTGTACTGGCCGGGCACATCGCGCGCGATGATGGCGTGGAATTGGTCGAAGACGAATGCCGCCTTGACCCCGGGCAGGGCGGTCACTTTGCGCAGGGCATCTTCGAGTTTTGTGGCCATAATGTTTATTCGATCACCGCGTTCGACCGCCGCATCGAGATCGTCCTGGAAAGCGTCCTTGCGGCGCAGCAGGACGATGAAGCTCTCGTCGTGATTCAGATCCGACGACCTGGTATCTCTCGGTGTCGATGGTCCATTTTTCGCACGTGCCGAAACCGAGCGTGTCGCCCACCGATTTCGCCCGCTCGGCAAACTCGACCAGCCATGTCGGTGTTCTCGGCGTCGCCATCGGCATTCGGCGCATCGTACAAGAACGGTTTCCTTCCCGCGCTCGATCTGGACCATCTTGAGCAGGCCGGCGATGGCCTTGAAACGGTCGAAGGGACTCGAGGGCGCCGTTTTCTGCGCGTTGAAAGACCGGCCCCGCGCGAGGAGCGAATTTTGCCGCTGGCCGTGGCGGCCAGGCCGGGATTGAGCAGAAATTCGATCTGGTCCCACAGCGACCGCTTGATGCCCAGGGGCAGCGGCGCGACGGTGCGATCGGCCAGTTTCCAGCGCGACGATTTGCGCCAGGGCTTCCTTGCCCCAGAGCGCGGCATAGTTGGCCTCGATCAATTCGCCTTCCTTGAAGTAAAGGAAAGCCGCCTCGCCGTTGGCGTCGGTGATCGTCAGCATGCAATCGCGCAGGGGCAGGCATTCCTTGCGAATGATTTCCTCCAATGACTGCGGGCTCGCCATGGGGTGGAGTTAAGCATACTCGCTTTGCAAAGGGAAGTGCTTCTCCTTGAAGAGATCACTGCGAAATCGCTTTTTCCAGAGTCCGTCATCCTGAGCTTGTCGAAGGATCAGTTCAGTTCGCTTCCTGCGCGCCTTAGCGCGCCCGGACAACAAGTAGTCCAGGCCTCATCCTGCCAGAAGCGTGTGCGACAAGTTCACGTCGGATGGTTATTCAGCTCGGCCAAAACGGATGGATCGCGCACGTCGGCCCACTCGCGCTGGAGAGTGACCCCGCGCAGGCGCGCGCCCGACTTGACCAGCGCTTTCAACGCATCGGTGAACTCGTATTCGTTGCGCGGCGATTTCTCCAGCCGGTCTGTATACGTGAAGATATCCGGCGTCAGCAGGTAGATCCCCGCATTATAATAGGCGTTGGCCGGAATTTGTCCCGGTGCGGCTTTTTCCACCAGGTCGATCATGAAGCCATCTTGATCGAGCACCACCGCCCCGCCTTTCGTCAGGTCTTTCCCATCGATGACCGCGATGACGCCATCCTCGCGAAAGGCCTCGGCGAGCAAGGCGTAGTCGGTCGGCGGACGCAAAAGGATGTCACCGTAAGTCAAAAGAAAGCAGTCTTCCCCGAGCCACTCCTTCGCCAGTTCCGGCGCCTTTCCCGTGCCGTCCTGCACGACCTGCTCGGCGTAGGCGATGCTGACTTTCCACTCGCTTCCGTCGCCGAAATAATCGCGGATGACATTTCCGCACCAGCCGGTGACAATGAAAATCTCGTTGATCTTCGCCTCGTCGCGCAGGCCCTCGACGATCCGTTCGAGAACCGGCTTGCCCTCGACTTCCAGCATCGGCTTGGGGATGGCGTTGGTGAGATCGCCCATGCGGGTCCCCTTCCCCGCGGCGAGAATAACGGCCTTCATGTCCGTTCATGTAACCGACTCCAGACTGAAAGGCCAAGCTCTTTACTTTTTAAACAACAGATCGAAAACCCACATCGCCCAACTTGAACTGGGCGCACTTGCCGGAGTTGCCGGGGCCGCCATTGGAGAAGGCGAACTGGAAGGATTGACTGTTCCACCAATGGTGGAATTGGGTGGCCCCGAGGCACTGCCGATGACCTTCGTGCCTTCACCAGCCGGATGCATGGTGATGCAAACAGCGCCCGTGAGCATGACCTCACAATGGTGCGAAAATTCCAGCTCCGTCCCACTCAGGAGCAGCAGCCCCGCGACGGGCGCCGCATATCCCGGCAACTGGTAGGTCCCACCCGTCAAGAGTTCCGGGGTAAGTATCTTGCGACCCGGCATGTCGTTATAGTGGGCCGGGTCGTGGACCAGGATCATGTCGGGTTCCGCATTGACCAGGGTGACCGCATGGCCGGCGTTGAGTGCGTTCGTAAACGTGTTGCTGTTCTGGTCGAACTTGAGAAAGGCCAACAGCAGGATGAAGCCTTTATTCGGGTCGTTATTTTCCTGGAGCCAGTCCTGGCTAAAGGCACTGGGGGTTTGAAAATCCTGTTTGTACTTGTCACCGTCCGGATCCGCCACGATGTCCGGATACTTCGCCTGGGTCCAGTCCAGGCCGCGGTACTCGACGTCGCAACCATAGCCGGCATCGCGAATGTATTTCTTGATCCCGTAGGTGATGGCATCGGGGCGGGTGCCTAATTGATACGTTGCGTTGGTCGCGGTCATCAGCGCGTGCACGGTATGGATGTAACCGTCGTCCGCGCTGTCGCCAGCCACGATCAGCTTGGGATAGCCATGCGTGCCGAACCAAACGATCAGATTGGCCGTGGACGTGGGAAGACACGTCTGCTCCTCTTGACTCAAGTCGGGCATGCCCCCCTTTTCCAGCGCGCTGGCTGGAAAAGCAACCAACCCGCTCAGGCAAAGGCCGAGCAGGAAAGATCGTAGAGTAGGCTTACCGATTGGCATAAGGCATGAGAGCAAATTCCGTACCCCTGCTTATACAGGGGGCGCCCTGCCCTCACAAGCCTTACCGCCGCTTCTAAAACTCAGCTTGATTCCGGATAACCTTGCCCACCAGGCCGTACGCTTTTGCCTCCTCGGCACTCATCCAGAAATTACGGTCCGTGTCCTTCTCGATCCGCTCCACAGGTTGGCCGGTCTGGACGGAAAAGATGTGGTTGAGCCTGTCGCGCATTTTCAAAATCTCCTGCGCCTCGATGCTGATGTCCGTGGCCTGGCCGCCGACGCCGCCGCTCGGCTGGTGGAGCATGAAGCGGGTGTTGGGCAGCGAATAGCGGTTCTCGGTCGGCACGGCGACAAAAATGAGCGCGCCAGCGCTGGCCACCCAGCCAGTGCCGAGTATCTTCACCTTCGGCTTCACGAACGTGAGCATGTCGTGGATCGTGTCGCCCGCCTCGACGTGTCCGCCCTGCGAATTGATGATGACCTTGATGTCGTTATCGTTCAGCGCCGACAGAAGAATGAGCTTTTCGCAAACCTCTCGCGCCACCTTCTGGTTGATCTCGCCAAAGAGAAGAATGGTGCGGGTCTCAAGAAACTTCTCCTCGAGCTTGTACTTGGGCTCCTTCTCCTTCTTCCCTTCCTTCACCGGTGTCTCGTCATCGTCGTCTTCGCGTAGCCAAAGCTGATTGGGCAAAAAATCCATAGATCAGAAATCATACCGCGTCCGACGCACGTGGCAATCGTAAGTCGCGCCGCCCGCAACGATGCATCCTTGCCAGCTGCCTGTGCCATCCCATTAGTCCCCTCCATCCCATCAATCTTCTTTGGTCGCAAGCCGAAGGCTTGCCAGCACCCTGGCCGGTGGTTGAACGCACGAAGCGCGCGACACCACCGGAAAAGGTACTCAATCGACCGCACCCCAGCGGGGTGCCAGAACTTTGCCACCCTCAAACCCCATACTTCGCCCGAAGATAATCGATGAAGTATTTCGCACTGGGCGCCTCGCCCGTCGCCCGTTTCACTAATTCCGCGGGCGAATAACGGCGCCCGTGGCGGTGGATGTTTTCCTGCAACCACGCCAGGAGCCGCCCATATTTCGCCTCCTGCAAATCGGTGTCCAGCCCGGGCACCTGCTCGAGCGCCGCCGAAAAAAGTTGCGCGGCATTGAGCGTCCCCAGCGTGTAAGTGGGAAAATAGCCGATCAACCCGAGCGCCCAATGTGTGTCCTGCAGGCAACCCCGCGCATCGTCCGGCACCGGAATCTGAAACAGCTCCTCGAAGCGGGCATTCCAAACCTGGGGTAAATCGGCCACGGCCAACTCGCCCGAGACCAGCTTCTGCTCGATCTCGAAGCGAAGGATGATATGCAGATTATAGGTGGCCTCGTCCGCATCAACCCGGATATGCGAAGGCTTCACGCGATTGATCAGGAGCCAGAATTCATCCAGCGGCAGCACGGCGAGTTCAGGAAAGATTTCGTGCGCGCGCGGATACCACCGGCGCCAGAACTCGCGGCTGCGCCCGACCTGGTTTTCCCACAATCGCGACTGCGATTCATGAATGCCGAGCGAAACGTAGCTTCCCAT
The DNA here is from genome assembly GCA_963812985.1 of uncultured Verrucomicrobiae bacterium. Classification (GTDB taxonomy): domain Bacteria; phylum Verrucomicrobiota; class Verrucomicrobiia; order Methylacidiphilales; family UBA1321; genus JABDGH01. The sequence goes on along the minus strand of CAWEXI010000001.1, from coordinate 532,276 downwards.
CGGCGTGCCGAAATAAGCGGCCTCGAGCCCCTGCGTGTAGAGGCCATGACCCGCCTCGTGCATCGTGCCGGAAAGCGATGCCGTGAAATCCCTTTCGTTGTAACGCGTGGTCATGCGGCAATCCTTCGGTCCCATCTCCGTGCAGAACGGATGCACCGTCGTATCGATGCGGCCCGCCTCGAAATCGAAGCCCATCGCCTCGGCGACCTGCCGGTTAAGGGTCTGCTGTGCGGCGACTGGATAATTTCCGTCGAGCCGTGCCGGATCAACCGCGCCTGTGATTTTCTGCAAGGCCGGCAGCAGCGGCGTGAGTTGCCGTTGCAGATCGGCAAAAACCGGAGCCAGTTCCGCAACGCGCGCACCCGGCTCGTAGCCTTCGAGCAACGCGTCGTAAGCGCAGGCGGTGTAACCCCAGCAGTCGGCTTGCTCGCGGACCAGCGCCAGAATCTTTTCGAGCCACGGGGCAAATCCGGCGAAGTTGGAATCGCGCCGGGCCTGCGCCCACGCTTCCCGCGCCAGCGATGTCGTGCGCGCAAGATCCTCCACGAGACGCGCCGGGAGCTTGGTCGCGCGGTCATAATCGCGACGCCATTCGCGAACGTTCGCCGCCCGATGCGCCGTCTCCTCCTGATCCGCGCAGGCGGGAAGTTGGTCCTCACACGCCTTGATCCAGTCGCCGACTTCCGCCGAAGTGCCCAGGTGATGCGTCAGGCCCGCCATCTGGCTGAGCTGCTCGGCGCGATAGGCCCCGGCCTTCGGCGGCATGTAGGTTTCCTGGTCCCACGAAAGAAGGCTCGCCGCACTATTATAGCCGGCAATTTCGCGGGACCGCTGCTGGAGAGAATCGTAGGCGTTCATCGTCCTCAATGTAGCGGCGCTCGCGGGCCCTCGCACTTATTTTCGGCATGCAGCTGCCGCGTGGGCTTGGATGGCTTAGTGGTCTTATTTTTTTAGGCTACGCAGGCCATCAAAGCCATGCAGCGATACCACCCTTCGTTATTTTCGTGCGATAAAAAGGGCATGACGAACAGATTGATGGCAAGACGACCAAGTTACCGTTCACGGATCCGTCATCCTGAGCGGAGCGAGGCGGAAGATTTTGCTTATCCAAACCGTCAGACCCGAGCGCAGCCGAAGGACCTGCAACTTTTACCGGCGATAATGAAAATACATTCAAGCCGCTCCGCGCAAGGCCACTTCACAAATACGAGTTCACTATCGGCCTTCAGCATTGCCTCACCTTCGCGCCATTGGAATTCTCATGAAAGTCGCTATGGTCGATCTTTCCCCATGTCAGCCTCCCTAGATTTTTCCACTTTCCCCGGACGTCGTGCGTGGACACGCCAATTGCCTGGACCGATCGACGAAACAAAATGGGGAGAACTGGCCGGGAAACTTTTTGAGTGGCAGTTCCACCGAGTCCCCGCCTACCGCCGCCTATGCCTCGCGGATGGCGTGACACCGGAAAACCTGGCCTCGTGGCGCGACATCCCGGCCGTCCCGCAGCAGCTTTTCAAGCAGACCATGCTTTACGCGCACGGCTCGAAATCGCCCGGCGCGATCTATGTCACCAGCGGCACCACGACGGGTCAGCCGGGGCGGCAACATCTTCTCGACACGGATATTTATCGCGCGGTTTCGGTGGAAGGCGCACGGCGCATCGGCTTGCTGGATCAAATCGATTTTATTCATTTTCTTGTGCCCTCACCGCGCGAAGCCTCGTATTCGTCGCTCAGCGCGATGTTCGGTTTTTGGCAAAAGAAATTGGGGGCGAGTCAAGGTCGGTTTTGGGTGCATCACCAGCAACTCGATTTTGCGGGGCTGCGCGAGAATTTGGTGGAGCAGATCAAGGCCGGCCGCCCGGTGGGCATCGCCGGGACGGCCTTCAGCTTCGTGCACCTGGTGGATGCCTGGGCCGAACTTCCGCGTTTGCGCCTTCCCAAAAAAAGCTGGCTGCTTGAAACGGGCGGCTTCAAGGGACGCAGCCGCGAAATTTCCAAGGCGGAACTCTATCGGGAAATGGCGGGGACATTCGGCGTGCGCGACGGGGCGATTTGGAACGAGTACGGCATGAGCGAACTTTCCAGCCAGGCCTATGCGCGGGGAACGTCAGGCCTGCACAAACCGCCGCCGTGGGCGCGGGTTTTGGTCTGCGATCCGGCCACGGGGCGCGAAGTCGGCGTGGGCAAAACGGGCCTGGTGCGCTGGATCGACCTGGCCAACAGCGATTCAGTCCTCGCACTGCAAACGCTCGATCTCGCCGAGCGAACTCCTCAAGGCTTTCGACTCATTGGCCGTCTATCCCGAACCGAACCGCGCGGTTGCTCCCTAAGCGCAGAAGACCTCGCGGCGCACACCGAATCCACTTCGTCATGACCACCACGCGCCAACGCCTCGAACTTCTCGCCCGCGCTTATCCGCGACTTTTTCCGCGCACTGAATTGGTGCGGGTTTTGCGCACGCAACTGGGCGGGGTTGATGCGCTCGATGGCTGGATTTCGCGCGATGGCCCCCGCGGGCGCACGTGCCTGCGGGCCCGCGCGCCGAAAATGATTTACCATATTTGCGCGGGCAATCTCGCCGTCTCGGCGCGGACCAGCATTGCCCACGGTCTTTTGCTGGGCGCGCACAATGTGGTGAAACTTCCCGGCGATCGCGAAGATTCCAGCGTCCGGCGTGAGATCATCGAGTTTATTCGCGCGTTGCCGGCACCGTTGCGGAAGCTGGTCGAAACGCAGCGCACGTTCGACGCTAATCTTTTGCGCCGGGCCGATGCGGTCATCGCATTTGGCTCGGATGCGACGATGACCGAGCTACGCGCGCAGGTGCGCTGGGACCAGAAATTCATTGCGCACGGTCACGCGGTCAGTCTGCTTTGGCTGGCCGATCCGAATCGGCTGACTTCGCGGCAGGCCCGCGCCATTGCCGTGGATGTTCTCACTTACGATCAGCTCGGCTGTCTTTCACCGCAGGCTATCTATATGCCACCAGGAGCTGATTTAGATTCGCTCGGCCGAAAGCTTGCCGCCGCCCTCGAAGAGCATTGTCGAAATCTGCCGAAGAAACCGGCGCGACCGCTTTCCGTCGCGGCGCGTATCGTCGAAGCGCGCGATGTGGCGCAGGCGCTCGGCCATCGCGTCTGGCTGCCGCCGAAAAAGCACTTGGGTTGGACGCTGATCCATGATCCCAATCCCGTCTTCCAGCCCTCGCCGCTGCACGGGGTTATTATTTTGCGCGAAGCGACCGAGTCGCGGCTGAGCACGGCGCTGGCTTCCGTGGCGGGCCGGATTTCGACGGTGGGTGTGGTCGGAAAGATTTCCACGCGGATCGAGAATATTTTCGTCGGTCTGGGCGTTTCCCGTTTTTGCGCGGCGGGCCGGATGCAATTTCCGCCCCTGACGTGGCATCACGACGGCGGTTCGCCCCTGGCCGATCTGGTGACGTGGATCGATGCGGAGAACCTCGCATGATGAAGCAACCTTTGAAGCATCGATCTCCGCAACGGTTCAACTGGGCGTGGGGATTTTGGATTCCGATCTTCGTTATCATATGCGCAGATGTGGTGCGGCGTCCGCTCAGGCACACGACGATGCCGACGTATCGGCTGGCGTCGACGCAGTGGTGGGCGGGGATCGATCCCTACACCCGCGACCCACATGCCGGTTTTCTTTATTTTCCGCAGGCGGCGTTTCTTTTCACACCCTTCAACGTCGTACCGTTTTATGCGGGCGAAATTCTTTGGCGAGCGGTCACTTTCGGACTTTTCGCTTACGCGCTGGTGCGGCTGAACGCGTTTTTTCTTTCTGAAAAAGGGAGGGGAGCCGGCAAAACTTTTTTGATCCTCTCGCTGCTGGCTGTGCCGAGCGCGTTTGCCAGCCTGAGAAACGCGCAGTTCGATCTTCCCCTCGCCGCGTTGCTCGTCCTGGCCACGGCGGAGGTGGCGACCGAACGCTGGACGCGCGCCACGATCTGGCTCTGCCTGGCCTTGGCCCTCAAGCCGCTCGCCGTAGTGCCGATTCTGCTTTTCGGCGCGCTTTATGGGAAGCTGATCCCACGAATCGCGGCAGGAATTCTGGTCGTGGTCGCGCTTCCTTTCCTTCACTGGAACCCTGCGTTTGTAGCACACGAGTATGTCCGCTGTTTTCAGACGCTGGTGTGGGCTTCGCAAGGTGACGAACCGAAATTCAGCGATCTTGGCGCGCTGCTTTCGCACCTTGGTTACGACGCTTCCGGCCCGCTGAAAACCATTGGGCGAATTATCTCGGCCATTGTTTACTTCGGGCTCGGCGCCTGGGCAGTTCGACGCCTGAACCGCAGCGAGGCAGCGTGGACGGTCGGGGCGCTCAGCGCCGATTATCTCATGCTGTTCAATCCGCGCACGGAAACGTGTTCCTATGTTTTTCTTGGCCCGTTCGTGGCGAGCCTGGGCTTGCTCCATGTCATGCGGCCGACGCGGAAATGGCTCGATCATGTCCTCGGTTACGCTCTCGGTTTGGCCGCGCTGGCGCTGGCCTCCGATGCGATTCCCAAGATCGGCGCCTTCAGCGTGAACGACCTGACCGATCGCTGGCTGAAACCGCTGATCGCGCTGCTCTTTTTGCCGGTCGTGATTCGGTTCATCGTTGAATCGCGGCCTACCTCATCGCGAAAATTCGGCAACTAAAACAAGATTATTTTACAGTCCCACCGGCGACTTCATCGGCGACGGCCTGCAGTTTTGCGGCCTCGTCAGCGGGAATAATGAGTTGACCGTGGAAGAACTGGTTGGGGGCACCCTTGACGCTATCGTGATAAATCGTTTCGTAGATGACCAGCGCGGCAAGGTAGTAGCCTTCGATCGAGGCATGATGATGATCGGACGCGTTGAGGTTAATGGCGGGGTACTCGGAGTTGGCGCGGCCAAAGGCGGTACCGACGAGCGCCACTCGCACCTCACGCTTCGGATTTTTTGCAGCAAGATCGTCATGTAAGCTGCCATACGACTGGTGCAACTGGGCCATCATTTGAGACGGATCGCCGAGGTCGTGGCCCGGTTCGCTTTGATAAAATGCGCCGGCCGGACGAGCCCAGGTTTCGAAAAGGATGATTCCCGCGGCGGGAGAGGCTTGGGCGATGCGGTCCGAAAAAGTTTCGCCGTCGCGCATAAACCCGACGATGTCGCCCACCTTGGTCGGCCGGGTGCTGTAGTCCTGCAGGACGACCCAGGTCCACGTTTTTGCGGCGAGAGCCTTGGCGGTTGCGGGCTGCGCCAAATGATAGGACCAGTCTTTTCCTCCCACCATTACGGCGGATGTGTCGAGCTGTTTACCTTTGGCGCGGGCAACTTCTTCCACCAGTTTGGGAACTCCGCCGTTCCGGACCACTATGGGCGCAGTTGATCCGATGGTGAAGCTGTTTCCGATGAAGAGGATGTCATCGGCACGCGACGGGGCCGCGACGGCGATGACCAGAATGAAAAGCGCGTATCGCGCGAAAACCATGCGTTGTCCTACACTGCCGAAACCCGTTCGACAAGGGCGGAGTTTTGGTAAGAAGCTTTGGTGGTGTCTCCGTTTGAATGCTGTCTCTGCGCGGGGCCTTAGTTACCGACAAGATAAGGCTAACTATCGACAAAGCAGGTCAAGCCCAAGGATCTTGCCGGTTGTACATTGACTTAGCTTATGAGCTACGTCGATTATCTCGCTATTCGGAAAATGGTGGCCAAGAGGTGTAAGGCGACTCTTACGTTCTCGCGACAGCATCACGATGTATTCATGCTAGCGATCACAATACCCGGTTTCGTGACGTTCTGTGTCTATTTACTTTTCAGAATGGTATTTCCAAATTAAGACACTTCGGAACGACCATTCCCTCGACAACGTCCGTGCCGCGTGCAGTAATTCCGTGGATGAACCGACCGCGGTCCCGCCGCTCCCGAAGCGACCACAAATCGCAAGCCCAACCGCAAACGCGGTCCCAGCGTCCCGCGCAGCGGCAACAGCGCCAGCAGCGTCCTCCTGCCGAACCGAAGCCTCCGAATAAACCGGCGTCCGGACGCGAACCGAAGGTCGACGCAGCGCTGCATTGGCGGGAAGCGCTCGTTCCTTTCCTGGCCGATCCGAATTATCAGCCGCTGGATGAAAAGGCGCTGGCCCGCAAGCTGCGCGTCCCGCCGGAAGACGCCGCCGCCTTTGCCGCTTTTCTTGGCGAGGAGGAAGCCGCGGGGCGGATCATGCAGGTTCGGCACAGACTCTACGTTTTGCCGAAGCGCCTTGGATTTTGCGTTGGACGTTTGCAGATGAACGAACGCGGATTTGGTTTTCTCGTTCCGATCGATCCGGCGGAACCCGATTTTTATATCGGGGGCGAAGACACGGGAACGGCGTTTCACGGCGACTTGGTTTTGGCGCGGTTGAAGGAGCAGCGGGGCGGCCGGCAACGCGACAGCCGTTTGCGCGGCGAAGTGGTGAAGGTGCTGCAACGCAAACGCCGGCAGTTGGTCGGCACGCTGCGCAAGACGCCGATGTTTTATTATGTGCTGCCGGATGAGACGCGAATTCCGCACGACATTTCAGTTCCGGCTCCGACCGATCCGGCGCAAATCGGACAAAAAGTTGTCGTCGAGTTGAAAGAATGGCCCGACCGCCGAAAGCCGCCGGAAGGAATCATCACGGAGGTGCTCGGCGCGCCGGACGCTCCCGGCATCGATTTGCTGTCGATCATCCGCAAGCACGATCTGCCCACGTCGTTTCCCGAAAAGGTTGAGCAGGAAGCCGCCGGCATCTCGGCGCTTATTCCACCCAGCGAGATTTCGCGGCGGGAAGATTTCCGCAAGATTTTCACGCTGACGATCGATCCCGACGACGCGAAGGATTTCGACGACGCGCTTTCCTACCGGATTCTGCCCAACGGCGATTTTGAGATTTTTATTCATATCGCGGATGTGTCGCATTACGTGCCGACGGGATCGGCGCTGGACATCGAAGCGCGTTTGCGCGGGAACAGTATTTATCTGGTCGACCGGGTGATTCCGATGCTGCCGGAAAAACTGAGCAACGGCATTTGCTCGCTGCAACCGCAGGTCGATCGGCTGGTGAAAACGGCCATCGTGACGCTGGACCGGCGCGGGGAGACGAAGTCATTTCGATTTGCCGCGGGAATCATCCACAGCGCGAAGCGGTTCACTTATAAGGAGGCTTTCGCGCAGTTGCGCAAGCCGGCCACGACGCCGCTGGGGCAACATGTGCACGCCCTGAACGACATGGCGCAGGTGTTGCGCAAACGCCGGTTCGCAAGGGGCGCGCTCGATCTCGATTTCCCGGAGGTCAAAGTGCGCGTGAACGATCTCGGCATTCCGACCCATCTCGAAAAGACGGAGAACGATGTCTCGCACCAACTGATCGAGGAATTCATGCTGCTCGCCAACGAAGTGGTGGCGCTCGAACTCAAGCGGCGGCAACGGCCTGGGCTCTACCGGATTCACGAAAATCCGGACCCGGGCCGGCTGCAGGAATTTCGCGCGCAGGCGAAGTCAATGGGCTTTCCGTGCGGCGACCTGACCCAGCGGGGCGAAATCCAGAAACTGCTGAATCGCGTGCGCGGCCAGCCGGGCGAAAGCGTGGTGAAGATTGGGCTGCTGAAATCGCTCAAGCGCGCGATGTACAGTCCCAAGCCGCTGGGTCATTACGGGCTGGCGAAACTGAATTATACGCACTTCACGTCGCCGATCCGACGCTATTCGGACCTGGTGGTGCATCGCGTGTTGTTTGGCCAGGGTCGCGATACCGATTCCAATTACGATGGCCTGTCACGCCTCGCGCTTCATCTTTCCAACACCGAACGGTCCGCGGCGGAAGCGGAACAGGAATCGGTGAAGCTGAAGAAGCTGGAGTACTTCGACCGCCAGGCGCATGCCACGAAACGGACGTCATTCCAGGCGCTGATCCAGGAAGTGCGGTCATCGGGCCTGCTCGTGCAATTGCCGGAATTTGTCATCCAAGGGATGGTGCCGCTGTCGGGGCTGCAAGGTGATCTGTTCGTCTTTAATCCGCAGAGTTTGGAGCTGCGGGGCCAGCGGACGAAGATCACGCTGCGCGCCGGGCTGACGCTGCAGGTGGAGGTGGCGAGGGTTGACCTGGCGCGTCATCAGGTTGATTTCCAAGCAACCAAACAAAGCTTGATGAAACTTTCATCCACGCCACGTATTTAATGTGGTAAGTTATGTGGTAAGTGTGGTAAAAGGAGGCGTATGAGTGCTGAAGAATCGCTTCATGATGTCACAATTCGAGTGCAACAGCTCGAGTCGTACATTTTGCGCTCGCCTGAATATCTTCGGCGGGCTGACCAGGAATTGAAGCGTCAAGTGACCATGCTTTATCTGGCCATCGCGCTGTTGCTGGTTTTCCAAGGTCTTTTCACCCTGCGCGAGGCGGGGAATCTTCCGCTGAGCGGCGTGATTTTGATGAGCGTGACTTCGGTGCTGGCGATTGTGAATTGTCTGCTGCTGATCCATACGAAGACGTGGTTGCGGCGGCTGAACGAAGCGTGGCTCGGACCGCAGGAGAAGGTGGCGTTGACGAGCTTGAGATTTCAGCGGAGCGAACTGATGACTCGTGTGGCGCATACGCCGGCTGAGGTCGAAAACGCGGCGATGAATTAGTCGGTCTGTTCGCTTATTAGCGGCATCATTTTCCGATGGCCGCGGTGCCCGTGGGGCGATAGTTGGACATCACGCGGGTATCGCGCTCGTGGAGCTGCGTGAACGGGATATTGACGAGGTAGCGGTATTGGAGGCGACCGGGGCCGTAATCGCCATTGGGGAGCCGCGTCGCGTCGAAATGGAATTCCATTTCGTGGAGGCTGGCGAAGATCCAGGCGACCGAGACCGGACGCATGAGGGAGCCTTCGTTGCGAATCAGGGAGTAATCGCGCGTGGAGGCCCAGATATGGCCGGAGACGTTGTTGAGGACCTTTTCCTCGCGGTTGCTGTAGGGCATGTCGGGCTTGGGGGTGAAGGCGATTTTGTAGCAGTCGACGCCGTTAACGGTTTCCTCGCCCTCGAAGGCGTAGGTGTAATGGTCGATGATTTTCAGGAGCTCGAACGGCTCCTCGCGCGAGGTTTTTTGGGCTTCCTGCTCGGGATTTCCGGAGGCGGGCCGGGTGCCGTAGCCAGGAGCGTTATTTCCGACCACGACATCTTTTTCCTGCACGGACGAGATCACCGCGCGATTGGAATCGAGCTTTTCGCGGGTAATTTCGACGTCATAGTCGAAAGCTTTGCGGCGCTCGACGAGCTGTTTGTCACGTGCGGCGATCAGGCTGATGATTTCGTTCGCGGCGGGAGCGGCGTGGGCGGGAAAAGTCCCGGCCACGACGAGAAGAAGGCAGATCCGTTTCAGCATCGTAACAAACTAACCGGTCGGTTCTTCTTTGGGAAAGCGTAGAGTGGACTTTACGGCGCGTTAACTCGCCGATGAGCGCCAAATTTGACGATTGAGCGTCGATTTTATGGCGTTTACGTGGCGATCGGGTGGAGTCTCGCACATGAACTTTAAAGAGGAGGGCTTGAGCTTGATTCGAGGACGGCTGGCTGTCATGAGTAAGGGCCAATCTGTTGTCGGTGCTTGCGGAATCCCTTATGTCTCTTCCTCCCCGAGTCGAATTTTGGAAAGCCGTACGGCGCGATACGGCGATTTCAAAGCTTGTTCCGAGCCTGATCACGTCGTCCGTGGTGGCGATGATGACGGTGGTACTGAGCGTTTCGTTCGTCTCGCTGATTTTCGTTAATCCGCTTGCAGCCTATAACAGCGAGGGGACGAGCCTGATGCTGCTGACGGCCGTGATTCTGGGGATTTTCATGGCCGTCTTTAGCTCCTACCCGGGGACAATTGCCATTCCGCAGGACCGCGTGGCGCCGATTGTCGCGCTGATGGCGACGCTGGTCATCCACGAGATGCGAGGCGAGCCACCGGCGGAAATCGGTATTACGGTCCTGGCCGCCATTGCGAGCAGCACGTTGATCGTTGGAGTGATTCTTTTTTTCCTGGGGGCTTACAAGCTGGGAAACATCGTTCGTTTTGCGCCCTATCCGGTCATCGGCGGTTTCCTGGCCGGCTCGGGGTGGTTATTGCTCATCGGATCGTTTCAGGTCATCAGCGGCCAGACCTTTTCGTTTTTTGAGCTACATGCCATCACCTCCGAGATGGTTCGGGCGTGGCTGCCTTGCGCGGTTTTTGGGATTATCGCCTACTTCGGGGTCCGATTTACGCGACATTACCTGACCCTGCCGGTGATGGTATTTTCCGCGGGAGTGATTTTCTATGCGTGGTTGGGATTCAGTCATCACACCCTGGCCGACGCGCGGAATAACCAATGGCTACTGACGGCGCCGCCAAACGCCGGCATAACGCGGCTCCTGACGTTTCCGTCGCTGCTGCATGCGCATTGGGGCGTGGTTTTGGATCAATACGGCAGCCTGATCGCGCTCTTGGTGACGAGCATCATTTCCATTTTGCTCAATACGTCGGCGCTGGAATTGGCGGCAGACGAGGAGATCGACCTGAACAAGGAACTGCGGGCGGCAGGCCTGGCAAATCTTTTCGGCGGGTTCGCCGGGGGGATGGTTGGTTTTCAGTCGCTGAGCCTCTCTTCGCTGGCGCTGGGCATGGGGGTGAGAAGCCGACTGGTCGGACTGATTTCGGCGATCGTCTGTTTTCTTCTGCTTTGTTTCGGGACGGGCCTGCTGGGCTACATTCCGAAATTCATCCTCGGTGGAATACTTTTTTACAACGGCGTTTCCTTCCTGACCGAGTGGGTTTTCGATTCCTATTTTCGTCTGACTCGCGAAGATTATTTTCTGGTCGTTTTGATTTTGGCAATTGTCGCGGGAGCGGGGTACCTGCAAGGGGTGGGGTCGGGGATCATCATTGCGACGGTTTTATTCGTGTTAAAGTACAGCCGCGTGAATGTCATCAGCAACATTCTATCGGGTGACAGCCATCATAGCCTGGTTGATCGCTCGCCGACCGAAACGCGGTTGCTCGACACGCAAGGGGGGCAGATCCATATCCTGAGGCTGAAGGGCTTCATCTTTTTCGGCAGCGCCGATAATCTGCTCAACACGATTCGCGAACGGCTGGCGAACGCCAGCCTGCCGCGGCTGGCCTACGTGATTCTCGATTTCCAGCAGGTCAGCGGGCTCGACACCTCGGGCATTGTCAGCATGTCGAAGCTTTCGCGTCTGGCGAACAAGGCGGGCTTTCTCGTCCTGGCGGCCTCTGTTCCAGTGGATATTCAAAACAGCTTTCGCAGCGCCGGTCTGCTGGAGGAAGGACAGCTGCGGCTTTTCCGGGACCGCGATTACAGCATCGAGTGGTGCGAGAATGATATTTTAAGCCGCGAGCTTTCCGACGTGCATGACGAGGTGAAAAGCCTGCCGCAAATCCTGCGGGATTTTCATCCCTGGCGGGTCGAGACGGGAACGCTGCTCAATTACATGGAGCGAATGGAGGTCGATAAAAACCATTACCTGATCCTGCAAGGTGACGCGGCCCACGAGCTCTTTTTCATCGAGTCGGGCAAGGTCCGGGTCATTGTGGAATTGGACAACGGCCGTACCATGCGCATTCGGACGATGGGCGCGGGCACTGTTGTGGGGGAGATCGGGCTTTACCTGAATCAGCAGCGGCTGGCTTCGGTCGTCACGGAGGAGCCGTGCACGATCTACCGTCTCGACGGCAAAGCCCTGGAAAAGATGGAGCAGGAAAACCCGGCGCTGGCCTCGGCGTTTCACGAGTTCATGGTCCGTGTCCTGGCCGAGCGGGTGACGCAACAGAACCGGACCCTTCGCGCGTTGGTGGAATGATCGGTAGGAAATGGCACTATGAACCCGATCGCCACGCAGGATGTCACGGTGCTGGATCTGCCGTTTTTCGACGTTTACGTGAGCGAGACGACTCCTGGCTCCGAAGTGGCCAAGCTTTTCGAGCGTAACCACTCCCTTCCCGGCATCCTGGTGATGAACCAGAACAAGTTTCGCGGTATGGTTTCGCGCAACCAATTCTTTCAGCGGCTTGGGCGTCCCTTCGGAATCGAGGTCTACTCAACGCGCTCGATTACCGCCTTTTTGGACAGCCTGCCCACTCCGCCGCTTTTGGTTCCGGCGGAGACGACGATCCAAAACGCCGCGATTATCTGCCTGGCACGCCCGGTCGAATATGTTTACGACCCATTCGTCGTTACGATCCAGGGCGAGCTGCCGCGCCTGATCGACTTTCTGGCGTTGATCATGAAACAAACCGAGCTGTTGACCGCGGCGCAGATCGAGGCGCATGCGCAACGGGCGGCGGCCGTTTCGGCCAGCAACGCCAAGAGCGACTTTCTCGCGAGCATGAGTCACGAATTGCGCACTCCCCTCACCGCTATCATCGGCTACGGCGAGATTTTGATTGAGGATCTTCGCTCGGGCGAAACGAGCGGATCGATTCCGCGCGTGAACAGCATCGTGAAGGCGGGCCAGCATTTGCTGGAAATGATCAATGGCATTCTCGACCTGGCCAAGATCGAGGCGCGCAAGATGGATCTGTTTATCACGACATTTTCGGTGCGGGATTTGATCCTGGAAATAACGGGCCTGACCCAGCCGCTGATGCAAAAGAATGGCAACGAGTTTAAGGTCACGGCTGACGCGACGCTGACCGAGATGCGTGCCGACGAAGCCAAGCTGCGGCAATGCCTCACCAATCTTTTAGGCAATGCGGCAAAGTTTACGCATCAGGGACGGGTCGGGCTGAAGGTCGAGATAGAAACGAGAGGAGAGGAAAATCGGGCCGTTTTTGAAGTGTCGGACAATGGCATCGGGATGGACGAAGCGCAGATGAGCCGGCTGTTCGAATCCTTTTACCAGGCCGACTCGTCGATCTCGCGCCGTTATGGCGGAACGGGTTTGGGCTTGAGCCTGACCAAACAATTTTGCGAAATGCTCGGCGGGGAGCTTTCGGTGAAAAGCGTCGTGAACCAGGGAACGACATTTACGATGAAAGTGCCGGTGCGCTCGAAAGAGGCAGCGTTTATCGTTACTTCGCTGCCTCCTGAATAATTTTTCAAGAATGAAGTGGCTAAATAGGATAGGTTAGCGTCTTGAGAAAGACCAATGTGTGAAGCCGTGACGAAAGCCTGATAATGAAACGCATTTTATTTGTAGAAGATGACGACATGAGCCGGGATGTTATCTCGACGCGACTTTCGCGCAGCGGCTTCGAGGTGGTGATGGTCGAGAACGGTCATCGGGCGCTGGAGGTCGTCGGGACGCAGGCCTTCGACCTGATCATCCTCGATATGAGCATGCCCGGCATTTCGGGTTGGGAAACGGCCAAGAAACTGAAGTCGTCTCCATCGACCAGTTCGATTCCGATTCTGGCGCTCTCGGCCCACGCGATGAGCTCGGACCAAAAGAGGGCCCTGGACTCCGGGTGCAATGTTTTCGACAGCAAACCGATCAATTTGCCCCGGCTTCTGGGGAAGATTGATGCATTGCTGAAGACGAGCGAGCAGCCCGCGACTTAGAACTCATTGCAAAAGTAGCCATGGGCTAAGGGAAGCAACCCGAAGAGCCGGGGTTCCTTTGGCTTCTGGCTTCGTCGCTCCCTCGTCACGTAGTGCCGCGAGAAGTAGTGGGGCGAGTGAAAAAATCATCGCTTCCTGCGCGCTTCGCGCGTCCGGGCAACAAAGTAGCCCGGACCACCCAGGTAACCTGTGTGCGAGGGCTACCGGTCCCAACGATGACGAATGAGTTGGCATCCGAGGAACAAGTCGAAGCAAGCCTCGAGGAATTCAATCCAAGAGATAAAAAAATGAAGCAACCGCAGCCAGCCCAAGCCTGGGCAGCAATCAGCTTCCGTTATCGCCGATGGCTTCGACGGGGCAGCCTTCCATCGCTTCCTTGCAGAGCTTTTCCTCTTCGGGAGTCGTCGGCTGCTTGAACACGTAGGAGTAGCCGCCGTCATCGTTGCGGCCAAAATTGCTCGGAGCGGTCTCGCGGCAGAGATCACAGTCGATACACTGGTTATCGACGTAATACTTGCCGGGAAGGTTTTCGGGATAGCGGTTTGCGACGTCAGCCATAATATCTTTAGGAACGACAAGCATATACGTGCCGGAAAATGGCGCAATAGTTTTCCTGTTTTTTTTGCGCTGCGCTTTGAATCGCATCGCCACTTCTGCCATCTCCCATGCCCAAACGCGCCCTCCTTTCCGTCTCCGATAAAACCGGCCTCGTCGATTTCGCCCAGAGCCTCGTCGCCGCCGGCTACGAACTCATCTCCACCGGCGGCACGGCCAAGGCCCTGCGCGAGGCGGGCCTGACCGTCGCCGACATCTCCGACGTCACCGGCTTTCCCGAGATGCTCGACGGCCGCGTGAAGACGCTGCATCCGAAAGTCCACGGCGGACTTCTTTTCCTGCGCGACAACGAGGAGCATCGCGAGCAGGCGGCCAGGCCACGGCATCGAGCCGATCGATCTCGTCGTGGTGAATCTCTATCCGTTCGAGCAGACCATCAGCAAGCCGGGCGTGACGCTCGAGCACGCGATCGAGAACATCGACATCGGCGGGCCCTCCATGCTGCGCAGCGCGGCGAAGAATTATCGCAGCGTCACCGTCATCACCGATCCCGCCGACTACGCCGTCGTCGCGGGCGAGATCGCCGCGCAGGGCGACACCACGCTGGCCACGCGCGAACGGCTCGCGGCGAAAGTCTTCCGCACCACCGGCTATTACGACGCGCTCATCGCGAATTATCTCAGCGCAGCGCCTGCCCGAGCCGGAGGCGTTTCCGGAGACGTTCGCGCTGCCGCTGCGCCGCGCGCAGGCGCTGCGCTACGGCGAAAATCCGCACCAGGCCGCCGCGCTCTACGGCCAGTTCCCGCGCCACTTCCAGCAGCTCCACGGCAAGGAACTTTCCTACAACAACCTCATCGACATCAACGCCGCCGTGCGCCTGATCCGCGAGTTCACGCGAAACGCCGACGCGTCGCGATCCTCAAGCACACCAACCCGTGCGGCCTCGGCAGCGGCGCCGACGCTGGCCGAAGCGTGGGACAAAGCCTACGCCACCGACCGGCAGGCGCCCTTCGGCGGCATCATCGTGGTCAACCGGCCGCTCGATCTCGCCGTCGCGCAGCTCATCTCGGAGATCTTCAGCGAGGTCATCATCGCGCCCGGCTTTCGACGACGGACGCCTCGCGCTTCTCTCCAAGAAGAAGAACCTGCGCCTGATGATCAACAGCGAGACCGTCCGCGCCCGCGCCCGGCCTCGAAATCCGCTCCGCCGTGGGCGACTCGTTCCTCCTCCAGCGCGGCGATGCCGACACCGTCTCCACCGCCGACTGGAAAGTCGTCACCAAGCGCCCGCCCACCGACGCCGAACGCGAGGCGCTCCTCTTCGGCTGGCGCGTGGTCAAGCACGTGAAGTCCAACGCCATCGTCTACGCCGCGCGCGACCGCACGCTCGGCATCGGCGCGGGCCAGATGTCGCGCGTCGATTCCTCCCGCATCGCGATCTGGAAAGCCTCCGAGGCGAAGCTCGAGCCTCAAGGGCAGCATCGTCGCCTCCGACGCCTTCTTCCCCTTCCCCGACGGCCTCATCGCCGCCGCCGAAGCCGGCGCGACCGCCGCCATCCAGCCCGGCGGCAGCGTCAACGACCCGAAGGTCATCGCCGCCGCCGACGAACGCGGCCTCGCCATGATCTTCACCGGCCAGCGGCACTTCCGGCATTAACGGGCCTGGCTGGCGTCATCGAGCACGACCGCATAGGGCTTGGAAACAGCACGGCCGGTCCAGAGATTCGAAGTTGCGACCCCGGTGGGTCCTTGTTCAAAAACCGCCCGCAACGTGACGGCAGTTTCTTTATTTTATATAGCACACCGGGGTCGCATCACGATGGTGGACTTGGCACCACCTTTTTCCTTCTATCTCACGCCTTGTTCCTTCTAGCTTTACGATATGCCTGTCATTTTTGGCCTCGATCCTTCCTTGCGCTGCACGGGCTATGGCATTATCCAGGTGGAAGGCCGGCAGATGCGCGCGCTGGTTTATGGCGTGATCAAGAATCCCGACAAGATTGCGCCATCGCGTTGCCTGCTGGCGATTCATCAACAGATCACGGACCTGGTGCAGGAATACCAACCCGATGTCGCCGCAGTCGAAGGCATCATTTACCTCCAGAATTTCCAGACGGCGATCACGCTTGGGTCGGCGCGCGGCGCGGCCCTGCTCGCTTTCGCGGAAGCCGGATTGCCGATTTATGAATACGCGCCCCGACGGGTGAAGGCCGCGGCGACGGGACGCGGTGGAGCGAAAAAGGCGCAGGTCGGTTTTATGATCCGGGCCATGCTGGGACTTACGGAAAATCCGCCGTCCGATGCCGCCGATGCGTTGGCGGTTGCGTTGACCCACGCGCAGAACACCGGGGTTCGCTGCCAGCCGAAGGAGATTTGAGGCTTATCCGGGACGCGAAGGGACTCGCGTCCCTACCTTGACCGAACCACGCTTTGGCGCACGGCGTTGCGGCGGCGGATTGTGTTTGATCTGGGAGCGCGTTTTCTCGCGCGCCTCGGTGGTGCGGCCGCGCATGACGAAGCGAAGCGGACAGCCGCGCAGTTCGAACGACTCGCGGATCTGCAGATCGAGATAGCGCTCGTAGGCGGGCGTGAGCAGAGTCGGGGCTGTTGACGAAAAGTTGCAGCGTCGGGATTTCGCGCGCGCCTTCCTTCGGCCGCCTGCTGCGCGGCGTAGAGGACCTTGAACCGGCGGCCGTGGACGAGCGGCGGCGCGTACTTTTCCATGGCGCGGCTGATGACGCGATTGAGCGGGCCGGTCTGGAAACGGAAGGTGCGGTTCTTCGCGATCGTGGCGCAGGTCTTGAGCAGGCCGTCGATGCGCTCGCCCGATTTCGCGCTGAGGAAAAGCACCGGCGCGTAGGAGAGGAAAAACATGTCCTGCTGCACCTGCTCGTAATATTCGCGCTCCTTGGTCTTGCTGGCGTCGCCCTGCTCGCGCGCGATGTCCCACTTGTTCACGACGATCATGCAGGGCGCGTGGGCGTCCTGGATCAGCCCGGCGATTTTCTTGTCCTGCATGGTCACGCCGGTGGAGGCGTCGATGACGAGGATGCAGACGTCGGCGCGGTTGATGGCGTGGGCGGTGCGGCCGGTCATGGCGCGCTCGAGCTCGTCGTGCATCCGGCGCTCCTGGCGCATGCCCGCCGTGTCGATGAAGAGGAAGGGCTCGCCCTTCCACGTGTAGGCGATGTCGACCGCATCGCGCGTCGTGCCGGCGACTTCGCTGACGATGGCGCGCGGCTCGGCGATGAGCGCGTTGATCAGCGACGATTTGCCGACGTTGGGCCGGCCGACGATGGCGAGCCGGGTCGGACGCGCCGGACGGACCGACTCGTTCTTCCTGCTCGGCCGCGATCGCCCCAATCCGCGACGACGGCATCGCGCAATTCATCCAGCCCGCGCCGATGCGCCGCCGAGACGGGAAAGACGCCCTTGAAGCCGAGGCGCAAAAATTCGCCGTCGAGATTGGCCTGCTTGTCGCCATCGACCTTGTTCGCGGCGACGAAAACGGGGCGGTGACTTTTGCGCAAAAGCCGCGCCACGGTCTGGTCGAGCGGCGTCAGCCCTTCGCGCGCATCGACGACGAAAATGATTTCGGTGGCGGCGGCCAGGGCGAGTTCGACCTCGCGCGCGATGGCGTCGCCGAAGCCTTCGCGGTCCTCCACGCCGATGCCGCCGGTGTCGATCAAGGTGAGGCGATGCTTGTCCCAGCGCGCGGTGGTGACCATGCGGTCGCGGGTGGTGCCGGGGCGGTCGAAGACGAGCGAAATATCGCGCCCGGCCAGGCAGTTGAAGAGAGCCGATTTGCCGACGTTCGGGCCGGCCCACAATCGCGACGGTATGTTCCATAAATTTTTATTTGGCGGATTGCGCGCCGGTGTGGCCGCTGTGGGTCAGCAAGCTCAGTCCCTGCCGGACGTAGATCACGGTGCAAACCAGAGCGAAGCCCGCGCCCAGCGCGCAAAGCCCAATGATAGCGACCGTCGCCCAGTTTGAACAGCACCGCGCCGATGGCGAGGAGGGTGAAGAACGTGCTCGACCTTGCCGGTCCAGTGCGGCCGGATGTCCATCGGGCACCTGAAAATGGCGCAGCACGCAGTAGCCGCCGAGGAGCAGCGCGTCGCGGCTGATGATGATGGCGGGAAACCAGATCGGGAACGGGCGCAGGTGGCCGAGCGGAATGAGGCTGAGCGTGACCAGCGCGGCGAAGAGCAGCAGCTTGTCGGCGATCGGATCGAGCAGGGCACCGAGCGCGCTGCCCTGGTTCCAGTGCCGGGCCAGGTAGCCGTCGACCGCATCGGAGAGCGAGGCGAGCATGAAAACGGCGATGGCGGCGTAGCGCCACACCTCCTCGCGGGAATCGGTGTCGTTGTAGGTGATGATGAGACGTCACGAAGACCGGGACCAGGATGAGACGAAGAATGGTGATGCGTGTGGCCCAAGTCATGGTTTACCGGTCAGCACACTAAGGGCTATCCGGGTGGGTTGAAACCTTAATCAGTCGCGTGGCCGCGCGACAAAAAGAAACCGTCGCACCAGCATCCTGATGCGACGGAATCCCAACCAACCAAGTCAATTAACCCTGAATCTCGATCCGCCGCGGCTTGACCGATTCCGCCTTGGGGAGGGTCAACGTAAGAACGCCTTGGTTCAACTCGGCCTTAACGCCCTCGCGATTGACGCGGTGATCGAGCTCGAGCACCAGCCGGTAATCGGCCTGCGGCGTTTCGCGATAAACGGCGGTCCACCCGGCTGGCGGAGTCCAAGTTCGGCGGGCGAAGACGGTGAGAGTCTCATGGTCCACACTGGTCTCAATGTCGGAGCGCTTCACTCCGGGCATTAGCGCCGTAATGATGAACGCATCCTCCGTTTCCCGTACGTTCATGGCGGGGGACGATGGTCCGGCGCTGGCCCACCTGGGTCTGATGGTCGTTATTTTTCGTAAATAGGTTCATGGTTTTTTGTCCTTTCTTAGGGTCGGGTTATTTCACCTCGATGGCGATTTGCTTCGGCTTGACTTCCTCCGCCTTGGGAAGCGTGATTGTCAGCACGCCATTTTCGTAGGCCGCGTGAATTTTATTCGCGTCCAAATTCTCCGGTAACGTCAGGGAACGGCTGACCCGGCGTTCCTGCGAGGTTGTTGGGGCGCCTTCCTGCTGTTCCTTTTGTTCGGCCTTTTGTTCCGTCTTCAAGTGACCGGATATGGTCAGCATTCCATCCGCCATCTCAACGCTGATGTCTTCCTTGCGGAAGCCGGGCAGTTCGGCGCGGATGACATAGGCGTCGTTATCCTGATAAAGATCGACCGGGAACTCGCTTTGCCAGTCGCCGAATAGACCTTCACGTTGCAACGAACTTAGCGCGGGGAACGCCACGTCGAAAAGACGATCCATTTCGTCCCGTAACGTGGGATAAGTGGATTGGGTAAATAAGGGTGATGTTTGATAACGTACGAGTTTCATATATTTGTTCCTTTCTTCTTTCCTTTTGGGCGCAAGCGGGATGCCATACTCCTTTGAAAGGGGGCTTATTGGAATTCAGTCACTTACGAATTATTTCGGTTAGCTCGATGGGGCATTATGACTCACGACGTTTTTCCGACTGGCGAACAGAGCGCCATTTCGTCCCTCGCCCCACAGGGTATGTTCCGCAACAAAAAAGGCCGCAGGAGGTTTGCAACTCTGTGCACAAGGAAAGGCTGCGAAACGCTTTCACGTTAGTCGAGTTGATCGTCGTGATAGCGATTACCGCGCTGCTCGCGGCCGTTTCGCTGCCGATTTACAACTCGGCCATCCAGCACGCCCATTGCGCCAGATGTGTCTCGAATATGCACGGGTTGGGCATTGCCTTTCTTTCATACTCTTACGACAACCAAGGGCTGTTGCCTGGGCGGATCGTCGTGGGCGATAAATGGCCGACCCTTCTCATGGCCTATGTCGGAGACGATGCGAGCATCTATGTCGATCCGGGCGACCCGGTGGCGACAAAGATTCCGTTAAGTAATTTGATTTCGAACACAACCAACAACAGTTCCTTCATTTTCAACGGCTTCAATGACCTCGGCGCCGATGCGAATCCAAACATCACCGTGACTGTCAGTAGCATTCCTACTTCAACTTTGATGCTGGGACAGCAAAATCCCGGTGGCGCCAACTTCTACCTCGACGTTAATAACGGAGACCAAAATAACGTTCTCAACAAGGAGGCCTACTTTGGCGGATCGAATTACGTGTTTGTCGATGGCAGTCTTCGCTACATGACTCCGGCGGTGTACAGCGATTCGATGTGGCTGGTCAACCAGAGCTACGTGATTCCCGGCACCTAAGCGGCTGTAAAAGGGCCGGTTTCGGCGTGACCCGCGCTGACTTTTGGCACACTCTCCAGCGTGCATGATGTTGTTTCCGCGGCGCCCGTCGCCGCGACCGATCTTCCCCGCCTCCAGGTGCGGGCGAAGTTTTTCTTCGAGGGCGAGAACAAGTTTTATCTCCAGGGCGTGACCTACGGCCCGTTCCGGCCCGCGACCGAAGGCGGCGCCGAACCTCCCCTCGCCGGAAAAAGTCGCGCGTCGATTTCGGCCTGATGCGCGAGCTCGGCGTCAACGTCCTGCGCGTTTACCACACGCCGCCGCGCTGGTTCCTCGATCTCGCGCAGAAGTACCGCCTGCGCGTCATGGTCACGATTCCCTGGCACAAGCGCGTCCTCTTCCTCGACGACCGCGAAGCGGTCGAGACGATCCGCAACAACGTCGCCAAGGCCGCGCTGGCCAATGCGGGCCATCCCGCCATGCTCGGCTTCTTCATCGACAACGAAATCCCGCCCGACCTCGTGCGCTGGTACGGCGCGCGGCGCATGGAGGAATTCCTCAACTCGCTCGTGCGCATCGTCAAGAAGAACGATCCCGCTCGCCCTCGCCGCCTACGCCAATTTTCCGCCGACCGAATATCTGCTGCCGAGCGAGGTCGATTTCTACAGCTACAACGTCTACCTCCATCGCAAGAAGGACCTCGTCGGTTATCTCGGCCGCCTGCAAAATCTCGCCGGGCGACAAGCCGCTCATCCTGAGCGAATTCGGCATGGATACCATCCGCCATCCGGAGGAGGAGCAGGCCGCATCTGCTGGCCGAGCACGTCACCACCGTCTTCGAAAGCGGCCTGGCCGGCACGTTCATCTTTTCGTGGACCGACGAGTGGTTCACCGACGGCGTCGACGTCACCGACTGGGCCTTCGGCATCGTCACCACGGAGCGCAAGCCGAAGCTGAGCTACCGCGCGCTGCAGCCGCTGCTGAAAAATCCGGAGCGCCCGCTTTACCAGCGCTTCGTCCCGGCGCAGTCGACTTGCCGATGGTCTCCATCGTCGTCTGCTCCTACAACGGCGCGCGCACGCTGCGCGACTGCCTGAACTCGCTGCAGGACCTCCATTATCCCGAACTACGAGGTCATCTTCATCGACGACGGCTCGAAGGACAACACGCAGGAAATCATGAAGGATTTTCCCGCGCGTGCGGAACATCGTGCAGGTCAACAAGGGCCTCAGCGCCGCGCGCAATGTCGGCATCGCCGCGGCGCAAGGGCGAGGTCGTCGCCTTCACCGATTCCGACTGCATGGCCGACCGCGACTGGCTCTACTTCCTCGTCCACACGCTGCTCTCCGCCGATTTCGCCGCCGTGGGCGGCCCGAATATTTCGCCGCCCGCGACCGACTGGATCCAGGCCACGGTCGGCGCCGCGCCCGGCTCGCCCAGCCACGTGCTGCTCACCGACACGATCGCCGAGCACGTCCCCGGCTGCAACATGGCCTATCACAAATGGGCGCTGGAGGAGATCGGCGGCTTCGATCCCGAGTACCGCAAGGCGGGCGACGACGTCGATGTCTGCTGGCGCCTGATGCAGCGCGGCTACGTCGATCGGCTTCAGCCCCGCCGCCGTGGTCTGGCATTACCGCCGCTTCGAGGTGCGCACCTACTTCAGCCAGCAGACCGGCTACGGCGAGGCCGAGGCGATGCTGCGCTACAAGCATCTCCAATATTTCGGCCCGACCGGCTCGGCCATCTGGCACGGCAACGTCTACTCGCAGGTGCGGATGGATTCGTTCTTCTCGCAAGCCGATCATCTATCACGGCATTTTCGGCACCGGCCTTTTCCAGTGCATTTACCCGAAGCGCTACTCGCCCTTCGCCGCGCTGCTCAGCAGCCTCGAATGGCTCGGCGGTGACGCTCTTCATCTTCTTCCTCTCGATTCCGCTCGCCTGGCTGCGGCTGATCCCGCTCGATCATGTTCGGCCTGACGCTGATCGTCGGGCTCGGCTACATGGCGCAGGCGCGGATCGAGACGAAATTCGACAGCATCCCCGCGCGGCTGCTGCTGCTTTATCTCGCCATCATGCAGCCGTGGCGCCGCGCCTGGGCGCGCTACTTCACCTGGCTGCGCGGCAAGCGCACGCCGCCCGCCGTCATCGCGACGAAGGAAGACGCGCCGCATCTCGCCGTGAGCTGGCGCGCGTCCGGCAGCCTCGCGTTCTGGAGCGAGACCGGCCTCGAACGCTCGCACCTGCTGCACACCACGGAAAAGCTGCTCGACGAGGAAGGCTGGAAATTCTCGCTCGATACCGGCTGGACGAACTGGGACATGCACGTCTTCGCCAGCCGCTGGTGGAACCTGCGCCTGCGCTCGATGAGCGAAATTTATCCGCACGGCCGCCGCCTGACCCGCGTCGGAAATTTCCTCAACGTCAGCACGTTCTCCTCGCTCGTCGGCGGCCTCCTGCTCACCTTCACGCTCGTCACGCTGCTGACGCTGCCGAGCAACGCCGACGCGACCGGTCGATCTCGCCTCTACCTGCTCGGCGAGCGGTTTCGTTCCTGGCGCTGATCTGGTTCATCCACGGCCTGCGCCTGCGCCATCGCCTCGCGGAACTGGTCGAAGTCGCCGCCATCCGCGCCGGCCTGCAGCCGTTGGGGAAAACGAAGAGCGGCGGCAGAGAATAAGCGACGTCGCTTATTCCGGTGGCGGCATCGGTGGAAGAAGCGGCGGATGCGCCGTGGAGGGCTGGATCAGTTTGCTCCCCTGGATTTTCACGGCGGCCGCAGCTTTCGCCTTGTCCGCATCGATCAAGACCTGGATCGCCGCGCGCACAGTCGGCGTCGCAGCTTGCTCATGTCTTCGATCTTGTCCCAGCGCTGGATCTCGCGGCCATCGACGCCAAAAAGAATTCCCCGCAGGTCATCCGAACCTTGCGCCCAACCCAATTGCGGGCAGATCGTGCCGGAGAAATCGGGAATGACGTACGAGGTGCTGCGGGGGTTGCTTTTGTTGCCGTTCTTCAGAAAGTAGGGCTTCAACTCGACCGCCTCCTGATCGAGGTTCGACCGCATCCGCCCGGTCACAACCGAAGGCACCCAGGTGGCGATGGAATCGCGCAAATCGACCACCACGATCAATTGAAAATCGGGCCGGCCCTGGAACGGATACATCACCTTGCCGGCCGCACGCGCGGCGTCCTGGGAATCCTCGCTGGTTCCCAGCACGAGAGTGACCAACCCCGGATGATTCAGGACAATCATGTGGTCATCGGCATCGAGCGCCCTGAATTTATGTGCGGAGCTTTTCGGTGCAACCGGGGTAGCCGGCGACAGAGGAACCGCATTTGTTGTCTGCGCAGCGGCCGGATAGACGAGGGAGCCGAACGCCATCGTCGCCAGAAGCAGAGCGATCCTTGAACGGTGACTGAGCTCCAAGTTAAAGCATTCGGACATTAGTTTGCACTCTCGTCGCCTAGAGACAGCGACCGTTACCCATCCACCTTTTCCAACACATACCCGCGTAGATACTCGGTTTCGGGCACGTTGACGAGTACCGGATGATCGGAAGCTTGCGACAGCCGTTGGCGCAGGCGCAACGTCGCCCCGGTTTCCGATGCAGCGCGCTGGAGCAAGCCGTCCCAATCTTCCGCCGTGACGTGATGCGAACAGGAAAAGGTCGCGAGGATTCCGCCATTGGTCAGCAGCCGGAGCGCGCGCAGATGCAGTTCGTGATAGCCGCGCAGGGCCGATTCCTTGTTGCCCTTGCTCTTCGTGAACGAGGGCGGATCAAGAATGATGAGGTCGAACGTCTCGCGCTTCTTGTTCGTAGTGGCGCAAGAGATCGAAGACGTTGGCCTGGATCCATTCGACCTGCAAATTCTCCGCTTGGGCCGTGACCTCGGCGTGACGAAGCGCCTCCGCCGACTGATCGACCGCCCGGCAGGAAATCGCGCCGGCCTTCATCGCGCTAAGCGCAAACGCGCCTTGGTTCGTGAAGCAATCGAGAACGCGCCGGCCCCGCGCGCAAGCCGCCACGGCCGCGTAATTCTCCGCCTGATCGAGATAAAATCCGGTCTTTTGGCCCGACCAAAGATCGAGATCGTAGGTAATTCCGGCAATTCGCACCCGGGTGGGCGCCTCATAGCTGCCGTGAAGGACCTGGCGTTCAAGCGGCAGGCCTTCGAGCTGGCGCACCGGCGCGTCGTTGCGGGCCAGGATCACACGGCATTCGGTTTTCTGCCGAAGAAGATCGGCGATAATTGCCTCGCGGCGAGACATGGCGAGGGTCAGGGTTTGCAGAACGAGAACATCGTCGTATCGGTCAACGACCAGGCCGGGCAGTTGGTCCGATTCCGACCAGACGAGGCGGCGTGCCGTGCCGGGAAGCGACGCACTGAGTGATTCACGATAAGCCAAAGCTTCGTCAAGCCGCGAGCCGAGGAGGCCGGCGTCGAGCGCGACCCATTCGCTCGCATAACGTCGCGCCACGATTTGGGAACGGCTGTTGTAGATGGCGCTGCCAAGCGATTCGCCTTTGGCCGAGCAGACTTCAACCGTGCCGCCGTCCTCCGGTGCACCTTCGACCCGCTCCACCTCGCTGGCGAAAACCCAGGGATGCCCCGCAAGAATTCGATGGCGCACGCCCTTGTTCAAAACCAATCGAGCGGGATGCGTCATGGTGCAAAAGCTAGCTTACAAAAGCATGGTGGTCGCGCAGAAAGGTGAGCTTGTTTGACCGCACCAGCTCGGTATAAACACTTATGCCACAAATGTCTTTTTTGAAGCAGGGCCTTTTCGCCGGCAGTCTGGTCCTGCTGCTTTCATCCTCACCGGGAGATGCGCAAAGTTCACCGGCAGCATCCACGACCTCAACGCCCGAGCCGGGGCCGGGCTCCGATGCGAGCTCCTATGTCAATTTTGGAATCTCCAATGGAGCCAAGGGCGATCTCGACGGAGCCATTACCGCTTTCAATCAGGCCATGCAAATCGACCCCAATTATGCGCCCGCCTACTACAATCGCGGCTTGGCCTATTCGCTGGAAAACAAACCTGAGGACGCCATGACTGATTTTAGCCGGTCCATCCAACTCGCCCCAAAATTCAGGGACGCTTATTATCACCGCGGCAATCTTGAGGGACAAAAAGGTGATTTCGATCACGCCATTTCTGACTTCAACGAGGTCATTACCCTCGATCCGAAATACGCCCCGGCGCATTACAATCTGGGGCATGTCCGGTATTTCAAGGGCGATCTCGATGGCGCCTTGACTGAACTGGACCAAGCGCTGACCTTGGAGCCGAACTCCCCCTATTCCCATTTCATCCGTGGTTTGATCGAGCATGCTCAGGGGCACCGAGTCGAGGCAACCCGTGATTTTCAGTTGAGCCTGGGCTTCGGGTTCCCTGGTGCCGCCTATTGGGTTTGGATCAGCGAGATGGAAAGTGGCGAGCGCGGGGTGGCCACGCAGGACCTTTCAGATGCCTTGAACAAGCCGGGGATTTTCAAGCCTGACGATTGGCCTGTTCAAATCGCCAATCTGCTGTTGCAGAAAACCCCCGAGGACGAATTGATCGCCAAGGCGAAAACAAGTAATCCGACCGAGGTGAGCGAGAGACTTTGTGAGGCTTGGTTTTATTCCGGCGTGATCAAACGTTTCTCAGGCGATGTCAAAGGGGCCGAGGATTGTTTCACGCAGGCCATTGCTACCGGTGCAACTGGCGCCGAAGAGTATGTGGAAGCCAATCGCGAGTTGGCTGAATTAAAAGCGCCGCTACCCTAAGGTGACTAACCTGGCCTCGGCATCTGGAGGGGTTCGCTGCGCAAGTGCTTCGCAATGGAGTGGTGGCTCGACATTTCAATCCGGTGTTTTGAAATCGCAAAAATGATCTCGATCACGCGCCCAATTTTCGAGAAAGTTCGCTAACCAATGAGCGGCCCCTTTAATGGAAATACACATCCTTCTGGCCGGCGAACAAATCGGCCCTTTTTCCGAGGCTCAAATAAGACAATACCTGGACGAGGGCCTGGTTTCGCCTCTGGATTTGGCCATGCACGACGGCATGCCGACTTGGGAATCGATCTCTCATCTATTGGACCGCTTGCCGCCGTCAGGATCGAACACGAGCACCGCTAAAGCTTTAAAACCAGAAACTCTTTCCACCATGCAAAACCACGCTCCTGAAACATTTGAAGTCGGCTCGCCACCCGATTCCAGCGGTCTCCCTCCCTCCCCCATCAGTTCACAAAAAACCAAGCGCAAACTGGGTAAGATTGTCATTCAGCCGATCCTTCCGCTTGAAGCAAGCGCGCCGCTTCCCAAGAAGAAACCACGGACCGGGAGGACAGCCTTGACGCTGGAGCCTTTGCGACCCACGACCTCGCTGCCTCCCGTTTCGGCGTTACCACCGCGAGACAAGAAAGCGACATCGGGCAAGGCGCTTCTGCGAACGGGACAATTATCGCTCCTAAATCTTTCCGCGAATTCGCCTCCAGCGCCAACCGTCGTTCCTCCCCTCGTGGATCGCACCGAACGAGCGCCCACGGTCGAGCCGCCAGCCGTTTCTCCGTCGCCTGAGCAGCCACCAACGGAAACTGTAACGGAGACGCCGGCTTCGACATCGTGGTTTGAACAGCTCCCGCGCTGGGCGATTTATGCGGCTGCCGGCTTCGCCCTGCTGATATTTGGCGTGATTATTTATCTTATTTTTGTATTTTCCGCGTCTCAGCAAACGGCGCCTGCCGCAGCCGCTCTGATTTCCCCCATGAACAGCCCGCCGACTCTCGTCGTGCAAAACTCGGACGCGGGGCCTTCTACCGCTGCCGACTATAGGAATCGTGGTATCGCCCGGCAGTCCCGTGGTGATTTAGAGGGAGCCTTCGAAGATTATAACCAGGCCCTGATACTTGATCCGAAGGACATCGAGGCCCTGTTCCGACGCGGTCTCGTCCGCCAAAGCAAGAGCGACTTCGACGGAGCACTCGCCGACTATACGCAGGTCATCGCTCTCGATCCCAAACGCGCCGACGCTTTCAGCAACCGGGGGTTCGTCAAACAGGCCACAGGCGACTCGGACGGAGCCATGGCCGATTATACCGAAGCGCTTTCGCTGAATCCAAAAATCGCGGCCGATTATTACAATGAGGGCCTGATTCAAGCGCAAAAGGGGTTTCTCGACAGCGCCATTACCGATTTCAACCAGGCTCTCGGTCTCGATTCGAAGATGACTCTCGCTTACTATAACCGGGCCAACGCCAAAAATGTCGAGGGTGATGTCGATGGTGCCATCGCCGATTACACGCAGGCGCTCGCGCAAAATCCTAATCTCCCCGATGCCTTCTATAAACGGGGCAGCGCCCTGCAAACCAAGGGCGATTTCGCGGGCGCCTTGTCTGATTACTCTCGTGCGCTCGCGCTTGATCCCAAAATCGCCGGAGCCTTCCTGAATCGGGGCCAAATCGAAAAACAGAAGGGAAACCTCCAGGCAGCAATCGATGACACCACGCGGGCGATCCATTTGGATCCAAATAACGAGCAGAGCTACAGCATTCGAGGCCTGGCGCGCATGGGGAACAGCGACCCCGATGGGGCTCTGTCGGACTTAAAAACATTTTGCGCCATGGCCCCGAGGGACGCTGGCGCGGACACAGCCCGTGTTTATCTCTGGTTGATTTCCACCGAGAAAAATCCGCACGGCACGGCCGACGAGGAACTTGCCAGCGCTCTGCAAAACGAATGGAATTCTCCGCCCGAGGAACTGATTTCAAAAATTGCGGCATTCCTGCTGGGCCACATCCACGAAAACGATTTGATTGCGGACGCCGCTTCGCCCGATCCGAAACGTGAACCGGCTCAATATTGTCAGGTCTGGTATTTCGCCGGGATGAAGCGTCTGTTGATGGGCGACACGAAGGCGGCGATCGCCGATTTGCAGAAGAGCGTGGTAACGGAACAATCGTCCGAGTACGACTACCTGCTGGCGCAGGCGGAATTAAAGGCGCTCAGTCAAAGCCGTAATCTCGCCAGCAAGCATGGCTCAAATCCCTGACGGTCGTTTACCGCAGGACGCTTATTTCATTCTTTTGATCAGAGCGTCGGCCATCTCGGCGGGAGTTCGCGCGATGCCCACGCCGGCAGCCTGCAGGGCTTCGATCTTGCCCGCGGCCGTGCCTTTGCCACCGGAGACAATGGCGCCCGCGTGGCCCATGCGGCGTCCGGGAGGAGCGGTGGCCCCGGCGATGAATGCGGCGACCGGCTTCTTGACGTGCTCCTTGATATAGGCAGCGGCGTCTTCCTCGCCCGTGCCGCCGATTTCGCCGATGAGAATGATCGCTTCCGTCTCGGGATCTTCGTTGAACATCTTCACCGCGTCGGTGTGGCTGGTGCCGTTGATCGGGTCGCCGCCGATGCCGATGCAGGTGCTTTGGCCCAGGCCGCGCGAGGTCAGTTGCCAGACCGCTTCGTAGGTGAGCGTGCCGCTGCGTGAGACCACGCCGACCTTGCCGGGCTTGTGGATGTAGCCGGGCATGATGCCGATCTTGCACTGGCCCGGCGTGATGATGCCGGGACAATTCGGGCCGATCAGGCGCACCTTCTTGTCGCGCAGGCCGACCTTGGCGCGCATCATGTCGATGACGGGAATGCCTTCGGTGATGCAGACGATCAGCTCGATGCCGGCGTCGGCCGCTTCGAGGATGGCGTCGGCCGCGCCGGCGGCGGGCACGAAAATCATGGTGGCGTTGCAGCCGGTCTTGTGCGCGCGCCTCGATGGCCGTGTTGAAGACGGGGACGTGATCGGCCCAATGTCTCGCCGCCGCGTCCGGGGGTGACGCCGGCGACGACATTCGTGCCGTATTCCATGCATTGGGTGGCGTGGAATCCGCCGGCTTTTCCAGTGATGCCCTGCACTAGCAGGCGCGTGTTTTTATCGACGAGGATGGACATGAGGTGAGGAGTGAGGTGTTGGTAAAATTAATTGTTGCCGGGCTTGCGCTTGTGAATCATGAGAGCATTGCCGTCGGGATCGCGAAAAATGGCGAAATGACAGACCGGCGTTTCCAGTCGGGTCATAGTGAACAGGGACGGCAGCCTGTTTCAGTTCGCGAAATCGTTTTGTCGAAATCTCGACTTCGAAAGCGATCATGGCGCCATCGGGCGAGGGCGTCCATCCGGGGTACGCGCCCAGACCCAGCGTCGCGTTGCCCATATCATATTCGATCCACGGAACCGTGGTCGGTTCTGACGTCGGCTTGAGTCCCAAAGTGCCTTCATAGAAGGCGCGTGCCCGCGTCAAGTCGGTGACGGGGTAAGCGAAGAACGCGGCTTCGTTGACTTTGATCATTGGTTGTTGTAGTTATGAATAACACCATGATCCAAAGAATTAAAGACCTGCTGCGGGCTGCGCCGTTCGCCCCCTTTAAGATCAAAACAAGCGACGGAGCCGAATATGTTATCGCGACTTCCGACCATGCGGCAGTCACCCCCAACAACATGCGAGTGCTTATCTTTGATGATCATGAGAAGCAAATTACTTTGTCCGGGCTTCATATTGTCGCGGTAGAGGAAAGTGCACAGTCGGTTCAATAATGATTATTTCTTCACCGCCGCGACGACCTTCTTCGCCGCGTCGGCGAGATCGTCCGCCGCGATGATCGGCAGGTTCGATTCCTGAAGCAGCTTCTTGCCCGCGGCGACGTTGGTGCCTTCGAGGCGCACGACCAGCGGCACCGGCAGCGACACGGCCTTCACCGCGTTGATGATGCCCTGCGCGATGGTGTCGCACTTCATGATGCCGCCGAAAATATTGACCAGGATCGCCTTCACGTTGCTGTCGGAGACGAGGATCTTGAACGCCTCGGTCACCTGCTGCTCGGTCGCGCCGCCCCCGACGTCGAGGAAGTTGGCCGGCTTGCCGCCCGCGTATTGGATGATGTCCATCGTGCCCATGGCGAGGCCCGCGCCGTTGACCAGACAGGCGATGTTGCCGTCGAGGCCGATGTAGTTGAGGCCGAACTTGCTCGCCTCGACTTCGCGCGGATCTTCCTCGGTGATGTCGCGATAGGCGAGGATGTCGGGATGGCGGAAGAGCGCGTTGTCGTCGAAGTTGAACTTGGCATCGAGCGCCAGCACTTCGTTCTGCGTCCGTGGTGACAGAGCGGGTTGATCTCGACCAGCGAGCAATCGGTCGCGATGAAGAGATTGTAGAGCGCGTGGAAAATCGCGCAGGCCGGCTTGAGGAAGTCGCCCTTGAGGTCGAGGTACTCGGCCAGCTTGCGCGCCTCGTAGGGCTGCAGGCCGAGCGCGGGATCGACCTTCATGCGCATGATCAGCTCGGGCGTCTCGTGCGCGACGTCCTCGATGTTCATGCCGCCCTTGGTGCTGGCGATGATGACCGGCGCCTGCGCTTCGCGGTCGAGCACGATGGCGAAGTAGAGTTCGCGCACCGGGTCCTTCGAGACCGCGACCATGACCTTGCTGACCAGCTTGCCCGCTTCGCCGGTCTGCGCGGTGACCAGCGTCTGGCCCAGCATCTTGCCGGCGAGTTCCTTGATTTCCTCCGGCGTCTTGACCAGCTTCACGCCGCCCTTGAAGCCGTTCTTGAACGTCCCCTTGCCGCGACCGCCGGCGTGAATCTGCGCCTTGATCACGAGATCGGACGTCTTGAGCGACCGGGCGATGGCCTCGGCCTCCTCCGGCGTGCTGGCGACCGCGCCGGGCGGCGTGGCGACGCCAAATTTTTGCATGAGTTCTTTGGCCTGGTACTCGTGGATGTTCATTGAGAGGTCTTCGAAGGATGGAAATTTCGATGAAAGGCGAAGATGCCTGCGATTTGTTAAAATGAACAGACCGATTTTTGGGGCATAAGCTGCAATGTTCGCGTAGATTGGAAAGCTTCTCATGTCCCCATCCGCTCTCACTGAAACCAGGCGCTGTCGCTCCGTCGACAAAGCCGGAACTCCTCGCCCCGGCGGGCGACTGGGAATGCGCGCGCGCCGCGGTGGCCAATGGCGCGGATGCGGTCTACTTCGGCCTGCCCGCCTTCAATGCGCGGATGCGGGCGACCAATTTCACGGCGGAGGATTTGCCCAAGCTGATGGATTTTCTGCACGAGCACGGCGTGAAGGGCTACGTCGCGTTCAACGTGCTGATCTTCACCGACGAACTTGCCGCCGCCGAGGAGGAACTCGTCTTGCTTGATCGCGCCGGAGTCGATGCCGCCATCGTGCAGGACCTCGGCCTGGTCAGCCTGGCGCGCGAGCGGGTGCCCGATTTGCACATCCACGCCTCGACGCAGATGACGCTGACCTCGCCCGAGGGCGTGGCCTTCGCGCACCGGCTCGGCATCGACGCGGGCCGTGCTGGCGCGCGAGCTTTCGCTGCGCGAACTGGCGAAGTTCCAGGCGACGCCCGAGTCGGATGTGCCGCTGGAAGTCTTCGTCCACGGCGCGCTCTGCGTCGCCTATTCGGGCCAATGCCTGACCAGCGAGGCGCTCGGCCAGCGCAGCGCGAATCGCGGCGAATGCGCGCAGGCCTGCCGCCTGCCCTACGAGATGATCGTCGATGGCGTGAAGAAGGATCTGGGCGACAAGCGCTATCTGCTCTCGCCGCAGGATCTCGCCGCCGTGGAGGAAATCCCGGAACTGGTCCGGCTCGGCATCGTCTCGTTCAAGATCGAGGGCCGGCTGAAGACGCCTGAATATGTCGCCGCCGTGACGCAGGTTTATCGGCGCGCGATTGATTCCGCGTGGCATCAATGGAGGGACGACCTCCCGGTCGTCGGCGGACCGGCAGGAGCCGGTCCCTCCAGTCCCGACGACCGCTACAAACTCGAGATGGCCTTTTCGCGCGGGCTCTATTCCGGCTGGATGCACGGCGTCAATCACCAGAAACTGGTCCATGCGCGCTACGGCAAAAAGCGCGGCGCGTTCATCGGCGCGATCAGCTCGATCGGGCGCGGCTATATCGAGGTCAAACCGGAAGCGCCGCTCAAGCCCGGCGACGGCATTGTCATCGACCGCGGCGGCGACACCGACCGCGAACAGGGCGGCCGCATCTACGAAGTCCTGCCGCTGCGCGACGGCGCGGTGCGGCTCGCCTTCGAGTACGGCAAACTCGATTTCAACGTCATCAAGCGTCGGCCATCTGCTTTGGAAAACGGACGATCCCCAGCTCAACCGCGAACTGCGCAAAAGCTGGTCGGGCGAGTTGCCCAAGCCGAAGCGCGCGCTGGAATTGATCGTGACCGGCCGCGCGGGCGAACCGTTGCGGATCGAGGGCCGTTGCGATGACGTCACGGCCATCGGTCGAATCGCAGATGCCGCTGGAGATCGCGCAAAAGCGTCCGCTGACCGACGAAACCTTGCGCGCGCAACTGGGCCGCCTCGGCGACACGGAGCTGGAACTTGGCTCGCTCGAGAATCGACTCGAAGGCGAAGTCATCGTTCCGGTCAGCGAACTGAACCGGCTGCGCCGCGAGTTGGTGGAGAAGGTAGCCGTCGCACTCCGTGCGACGGAGCAAATCGATCATCACGATCCGTCGCACGGAGCGTCGACGGCTACCTCAATGTCGTCCGCACATCGCCTCGACGCCCTCGCCACTCAGCCGCGCCGCCGACGCCGCAGATCGAAAAGCCCGCTCCTCACCGTCCTCTGCCGCACGCTCGACCAAATCGACGCCGCGCTGCGCATGGGCGTCATCGGAAATCTACGCCGACTTCGAGGACATCCGCCGCTACAAGGACGCCGTCGAAGTCGTGCGCGCCCGCGGTTATCGCGCCGATGCCGCGCCCGCGCAAATTCTCCTCGCCACGCCGCGCATCCAGAAGGCGGGCGAGCAGGGCTTCTTCAAGCTGATCGAAAACGCGCAGCCCGACGGCGTGCTCATCCGCAATCTCGGCGCGATCGATTATTTCAAGCGACAGTCCACTTGCGGCGCATCGGCGATTTCTCGCTCAACGTCGCCAATCCCCTCACCGCCGAATTGCTCATGGCCGAGGGACTCGAACGGCTCACCGTCTCCTACGATCTCAATGCAGGCCAGGTGCTCGATCTGCTCCGCGCCGCGCCGCCGGCGCTGGTTCGAGATCACGCTGCACCAGCACATCCCGATGTTTCACATGGAGCACTGCGTCTTCGCGGCGTTTCTTTCGGAAGGCACCGACTACACCAACTGCGGCCGGCCCTGCGACACGCACCGCGTCGAGCTGCGCGACCGCGTCGGGCTGAATCATCCGCTCAAGGCCGACGTCGGCTGCCGCAACACGCTTTTCCACGCGCAGGCGCAATCGGGCGCGGCTTACTTCGATGCCTTCCGCAAATTGAATCCGGCGGCGTTCCGCGTCGAATTGCTGCTCGAAGACGCGGCGGAAACGGAGCGCATTCTGCGCGGCTACCAACGCCTGCTCGCGGGCACCAGCACCGGCCCGATGATCATCCGCGAGCTGAATCTGCGCAGCCAGCTCGGCGTGACGACGGGAACGTTAGGAGCTTAATAAGATGTTCAGCTCAAGATTTGTCCAGCTATGCTTTAAAGATGTCGGTCCCAACCTATGACGGGCTTTTCAATCCTCTGCTTACTGCATTAAAAAACTTAGGCGGGTCCGCTTCCATTACAGAGCAGGAAGCGGAGGTATCGAAGATACTCAATTTGTCCGAGAAGGAGGTTTCCGAGATACATCGAGGCAACCGTACGAAGCTCAGCTACCGGCTCGCATGGGCCCGTAATTATTTAAAGCGATATGGCATTTTAGAAAATTCCCGAAGGGGTATCTGGTCTCTTACCGCAGCCGGTCTTAAAATTGAAAGGGTCGACGAAGAAGAGGTCAAACGCGTCGTCAAATTGGACAGAAAAGGGGCGGAGGATTCTGATGGTAAATTTAGTTATTCGGAGACAATCGATGAAGCCCTTCCATCTTGGGAGGACCAGCTGCTTGAAATCATTAAAAAGATCAAGCCGGATGCCTTCGAACGTTTATGTCAGCGACTGCTTCGTGAATCTGGATTCATTCAAGTCGAAATTACCGGTCGGTCTGGCGATGGAGGATTGGATGGCAAGGGAGTTGTAAGAATAGGAGGAATCCTTTCGTTTCACGTGGTTTTCCAATGTAAAAGATACAAAGGCAGCGTTGCTACCTCCGTAGTACGAGACTTTCGTGGCGCCTCTGTGGGACGAGCTGATAAAGGCTTAGTTATCACAACCGGTACCTTTACGCGCGATGCGAGAACCGAGGCGCAAAGAGACGGCGCCACACCCATTGATTTGATTGACGGCGAGGAACTGGTCGAAAAATTGAAGGAATTAGAAATCGGCGTGGAGGTAAGGCAAAAAACCGTCGAAGAGGTATTGATTCAGCACGAATACTTCGAAAAACTTTAAGCTACCGAACTGATCCTTCGACAAGCTCAGGATGACGGAAATCGGGTTGGGTGGACGATTAACCGCGCGGATTAAAGGTCGATTTCGCGGCGAGTTGCTCCCACAGCTTTTTCTCATCGCTTGTGACTGAAGGCGGAATTTCGATGGTGACTGTGGCGAAAAGATCACCACGTTTTTTATCCTCTTTGGGCAGGCCCAGGCCGCGCAAACGAAGCACCGTGCCGGCCTGCGTGTTGGGCTTCACATTGAGATTCGCCGAGCCATCGAGGGTCGGGATGCGCACCTGTTTGCCCAGAACCGCCTCCCATGGCGCCAGGGGAACGTCGTAGTGGAGATCCGAGCCCTCGACCCGAAAATCGGGATGTTTCGCGAGGCGCACACGCAGGAAAAGGTCGCCGGCCGGACCGCCAGCACGTCCGGGACCGCCCTGGCCCGAAAGCCGGATGCGTTTCCCCTCGCGCACACCGGCCGGAATTTTCACCTGGTAGGTATCCGTCCTTTCATTGCGGCCATCCGCATCCTGCCGGCGCACAGTGATCTGCCGCGTGGCCCCGCGCAGCGCCTCCTCCAGCGTCACCAGAATATCGGCTTCGGCATCGTGACCGCGCGCGGCCAGCGTCGATTCATCGGCAAACGGCGATGTCCGCCGAAACGACCCGGCGTGGTCACGGCTCCCCGCAAAGAAGGCCTCGAAAAAGTCGCTGAAGCCGGTGCCGGAAAACTCGAAGGGCGATTCGCCATCTGGAAAATGGGTACTGCGGCGATGGGTCCCGTATCCTGGTGGCGGCTGGAACTGCTCGCCATGTTCCCAATCAGCCCCGAGTTGATCGTACTTTTGCCGTTTTTCGGCATCACCCAAGACTTCGTACGCTTCGTTGATTTCCTTGAATTTCGCCTCTGCCGTCGATTTATTTTTGGCCACGTCCGGGTGGTGGATACGCGCCAGCTTGCGAAACGCTTTCTTGATCTCGTCGGCGGTTGCCGTACGTGGGACCCCCAGGGTCTCGTAATAATCTTTAAACTGAACAGCCATGGCCTTCGCGACAGTAACGACGGGCGCGAACCATTAACTTAGCGCGACTGCCCGCATCCCAAAGCAAAATATGCTCACCGTGAATCAGCCGAACGGGGGAAGATTATTTCCCGCGATGCGTGTGGTTGGGCGAGGCACGAACGAAGCCGTGCAGCCCCTCTTCCACCAGTTTCTCGGCATTGTCCTCCTCCGGATCGATTTTGATCGGCTCGACCCGATGGCCGGAACTCGTGGCTTCCTCCTCGCGTCCGACCACGGTGAATTGGTCGGCGGCAAGATCGGGTTCGTCGGCGGGAACGTCAAGCAGCGGCCCATCCTCCAACGGCGCAATGGCCTCACGCGACTTGGGTACTTTCAGCTTTTTGGCCTTGGGCGAAGACGAAGGTTTTTTCATAACCCAAGATAATGCGCAATATTGACCTCCGCAAATAGCCCGGTACGATCACTCTAGCTCGGAGCCGGTTATGCATTATCTCTCACGTTTCGGCCTGCTCTCTTGGGCGATGTTTTTTGCATTTCCGGTTTTCACGACGGCTTCGACCGACACGCCCCAGCGGAAAGTCACCGTGATCGGCACGGCGATCATCAAAGTCGTGCCCGATGAGATGCACTGGACGGTGGCGATCAGCATCAATGACTCGACGCTGGCTCGTGCGAAATCGCGGCATGATGAATCGCTCGGCGACGCGCTCAAGTATATCAAGGGACTGGGCGATGCGGTGAAGGATTTGCAAACCGGCGGCATTCGAATCGATAAGAATTATTTTGCGCCGGCGAGCAGCGAAGCGGCGGCTAAACCCTATAGCTGCTCGACGCAAATCACTTTCACGCTGACCGATTTCGACAAGTACGGCTCTATCGCCGATGCGCTGTCGAAGCTCGACGGCGTGCAGATTCAGTCGGTCGATTACGCTTCGTCCCAGGAAGCTGAAACGCGGCGCGAGGCGCTCAAGCGGGCGCTGCTCGATGGCCACGACAAGGCGAACGATCTCGCCGTCACGGCCGGTTGTTACATCGACAAGCCGCTTGAGATTGATGAGCAGGACGGCTTCGGCGTTCAGCCGGAATTGATGAATGCGGCCTTCTCCAGCCGGGCCAGCGGAGGCACGCCCGATGCCGTAGCCGGGCAGATCGAAATTTCCGCGAAGGTCGTCGTCACGTACGATCTCTATTACAGGTAGGGACGCGAGTCCCTTTGGGATCGCTCACAAAGATCTATCTTTCCAAATCCGTCATCCTGAGCTTGTCGAAGGCCAGTTCAGCCCGCACGTGATGAGGGATAACGGAACTGATCCTTCGACAAGCTCAGGATGACAGGTACCCATAACAGAGTGGCGGGCTGCGTTCACTTCTGCTAGGGTACTCTTCTATGCCAACAGTCATCTCCGGCCCCGCCTACGTCGTGCAGCACAACATCGACACCGACCAGATCATCCCCGCGCAATATCTCACGCTCGTCCCCACCATTCCCGACGAGTACGAAAAGCTCGGCAGCTACGCGCTCATCGGCCTGCCCGATTCGCTCTACCCCACGCGCTACGTCGAGGAAGGCACGACCAAGACCAAGTACCCGATCGTCATCGCCGGACGCAATTTCGGCTGCGGCTCCTCGCGCGAGCACGCGCCCATCGCGCTCGGCGCGGCGGGCTGCGAGGTCGTCGTGGCGGAAAGTTTCGCGCGCATCTTCTTCCGCAACTCCATCGCGACCGGCGAGCTCTATCCCTACGAAAGCACCGGCCGCTTGAGCGAGGAGATCAAGACCGGCGACCACGTCGAGGTCGATTTCGACAAGGACGAGCTCCGCGCCAACGGCAAGACCTATCCGCTCAAGCCGCTGGGCGAAGTCAAGCCGGTCATCGATGCGGGCGGCATCTTCGACTTCGCGCGCCAGAGCGGCCTCATTCCCGGCGCGCGAAGAGGAACTGAATGCTCGGAGCTCGTCAATAGCTAGTCAATCGCATATTGTAGAGTGCCTCCATGAAAACCGCAGTTGTCACCGGCGGAGCCGGATTTCTCGGCAGCCATCTCACCGACCGTCTTCTCGCGGAGGGCTTTCGCGTCGTCGGCGTCGATAATTTCATCACCGGCAACCCCGCCAATCTCGATCATCTCAAGAACAATCCGAACTACAGCTTTCATCGAGCACGACGTCAGCAAGCACTTCGAGGTCCCCGGCGAGGTCAACTTCATCTTCCACTTCGCCTCGCCGGCCAGCCCGATCGATTATCTCGAGCTGCCGATCCAGACGCTGAAGGTCGGCTCGCTCGGCACGCACAACGCGCTCGGCCTGGCCAAGGCCAAGGGCGCCGGGCTTCCTCCTCGCCTCGACCTCGGAATGCTACGGCGATCCGCTCGTCCATCCGCAGACCGAGGAATACTGGGGCAACGTCAATCCCATCGGGCCGCGCGGCGTCTACGACGAGGCCAAGCGCTTCGCCGAGGCGATGACGATGGCCTATCATCGCTATCACAAGATCGACACCAAGATCGTCCGCATCTTCAACACCTACGGCCCGCGCATGCGGCTCAAGGACGGCCGCGTCGTTCCCGCCTTCATCGGCGAGGCGCTCAAGGGCGAGCCGATCACCATCTTCGGCGACGGCAGCCAGACGCGCAGCTTCTGCTTCTGTCTCCGACCTGATCGACGGCATCTTCAAGCTCTCGCAGAGCGATTTCCACGAGCCGGTCAACATCGGCAACCCGAACGAGCTGACGATCAAGGAATTCGCCGAGCGGATCGTCCGCCTCACCGGCTCCAAGAGCACGCTCACCTTCCAGCCCCTGCCGGTGGACGATCCCAAGCAGCGCCGCCCCGACATCACCCGCGCCTGGCAGCGCCTCGGCTGGAAGCCGGTCGTCGATCTCGAGACCGGCCTGACCGAGACCATCGAGTAGTTCAAGAGCCGGGTTTAATTATGCCATGGCGGCGGCTCGATGACCGTCTGCTGAATCTGTGGAACATCTTATGCCTCGTCGCGTCATCATCGGAGTCGGCATCGCCTCCTACCCGCTCCACGCCGCGGGCAACACCTGGGCCTTCCTGCAATGGGTGCTCGGCTTTCGCGCAGGCGGGCTGGGATGTCTGGATGGTCGAGGACGTGCCGCGCGCCAAATGCATCGACGCCAACGGCCAGAAGTGCGAGCCCGCCGTCAGCGCCAATCTCGCCCACTGGAACGCCGTCGTCGACCGAGTTCGGCCTGAAGGACCGCGCCACGCTTCTCTTCGACGGCCAGTCGCCCGGAACTGCCCGAACTGCTCCGCTTCGCGCGCGACGCCGAATTCCTCTTCAACATCTCCGGCCACTTCCAGCAGCGCGATGTTTTCGCGCGCCGTGCGCGAAACGCGTCTACGTCGATCTCGATCCCGCCTTCACGCAAATCTGGGCCGAGGTCTACAAGTCCGACATGCACCTCGACGGCCACGACACCTTCGTCTCGATCGGACGCCATCTCGGCCAGAAGGATTGCCGCGCGCCGCTCGCCGGGCGCAACTGGCTGCCGATCGGCGTGCCGGTCGTGCTCGATTATTTCACCAACCCGAACGTCGGACCAGCCGGGCGACGTCTGGACCACGTTCACCCATTGGTACGGCTATCCCGCAGGTCGAATACGACGGCATGTGGTACGGCAACAAATCGGAGGAATTCGCCAAGCTCGTCGATCTCCCGCGCAAGACGAAGCGAGAAGCTCGAGATCGCCACCGATCTCCATCCCGACGACGAGGCGACGCACGCAATTCCTCGCAAGCGGCTGGAGCCTGATCGATGCGCGGCCCGCTCAACACGCCCGTGGCAGCGTTACCGCGATTACATCGCGCAAAGCCGGGGCGAATTTTGCGTGGCCAAGAACGGCTACGTCCGCTCCCGCTGCGGCTGGTTCAGCGACCGCAGCGTCGACCTACCTCGCGCTCGGGCCGCCCGGTCATTTTGCAGGAAACCGGCTGGACCGATTTCTATCCGCACGGCGAAGGACTGCTCGCCTTTCACGATGAGGAAAGCGCCGTGCGCCGCGCTGGAAACCGTGGCGAAAGATCCCGTCAAGCACGCCCGCGCCGCGCGCGCAAATCGCGGAAAAATATTGCTCCGCGCCCGTCGTCGTGAACCAGTTTCTCGAAACCATCGGACGCGCCGAAGTCAGGACTCCACTGGATTTCCGTTGTAAGCGACCGCGCCGGAGATGCTTATCCTTACGGTCCGCGTTCGCGTTTCGCGCGAAGCGTTCGATCGGGGTCTTAGCTCAGTTGGTAGAGCGCCTCAATGGCATTGAGGAGGTCAGGGGTTCGAATCCCCTAGGCTCCACATTTCTCTAAAATCAATTGAAGTGAATCGATCTCGACCGCTCACTCGCTGTTGAGAATCTTAATCTCACCGTTCTTGGCGCCCACTTGGAAACGGGCCAGCGCTTCGGATCCCTCTCCGAAAAAGGCGAGCGTCCAAAGTGGTTCCTGGCCCGCACGCGGCTGGTTCAGGCGATATTGAACGGACTTTACACCCTTTAACTTGGAGGTTTCCCTGACGAGATCCAAAACCTTGTCGGAGTCTACCACCCATTTGCTCTGGGAGATCGGATGGCTGGTCGCCACATTTTCCAGCTTGGCGGAACTAAATGCTTCCACCGTATCGGGGTGTTCCGAGGAGGTCTTGGCCGCAACGGTGACCACCCGGCAGTTTCCGCTCGTGGCCGGATCGAAGAAGACAAAGCGCCAAGCCTCAGGCGCAAGGGAAGTGTCCGTCCGAGCACTGGAAACGCTTAATAGCTTGGCGCGGACTTCCGGGCGTAAGCGGCGTTGGGCAATTTTGAGGGCGCGCAGGCCGGTCAAGGTGGATCGGTTGCTCGCAGGCGCAAAGCCAAATGCGCATCCAAGAGACAACAAGGAACAATGCATGATACTCATAAAATTATCCTTTCAAAGAACCCGGAACTGGCTTGACCAGTGAATCGGGTTCTTAGTCAATTCGGCGATGCGAACTGCGTATGCTTTATTTTAGCCAGTACCATGCCCGTGATGTCTTTGTCTCGAACGGCGTTCCAAAAGCTAGGGAGTTTGTCCTTAACATAGGAGTTTTGGCCCCCGTCAGTTTGAAGGAATTTTGAGTCTTAAGTCCCCAACTTAGGACATCAGCCCTTAAAGCTTTGGTCTAACACATTCATGGGTCTCCACTTAGACCCTCGATTACATCCAGGTAACTTTGGCGATTATTTGTCTTAACCGCTGTGATCTTGGAAAACCTCCATTTATTAAAATAGAGCGATATTACAGAAAGTTTATCCGGTGAATTTATATTTGAGGTCACTTATCCGCATTCCACGGAAAAGAGATGGGCAATTTGCAAGAATAGCTAACTCCCAAGCGGATGTTTCTGGTCAAGATTTTAATGGCTGCTACCCGCACTTGCCAGCTGGCTGGTAATCGAGGAGAACACGGTTTTGACCTGATCACCCAGTCTGATCAGAACAGAAATCGCAACTACGGATATAAACGCCAGGATGAGCGCATACTCGACCAGCGTTTGGCCCTTCTTACCTCGTTTCGCGGAAAGGAATTTTGGTTTGGATCGCATCAAGAGATCCTATCGCTTTTCAGTTTGGCGTCTGCTAGGCGGGGCATGAAAAAGTTGTAGGGTGAGGCCCTACAAAATTTTCCTATTCTTAACTGACGGAACCGTTCGCAAGCGATATAAGACAGAAGTGCCCGCACCAACTCGGCCCAAAACGAGGAAGCAATTTGTTGCCGCGATGCTGAGCCTCATCGGGATCTTCGTAATCGGAAATATCGACTACCTGACCGGTTACCGAATCTCGCTTTTGGTTTTTTACATCCTGCCCATCGGCTTTGCGACGATCTACGTGGGGCCACGATTTGCGACTTCGCTTGCCCTTTTGAGCATCTGTGTTTCAGTAGCCTCCGATTATCGGTCGGGAATGCCCTACTCGGAAACACCCATACGGATGTGGAATGTCGGTATCGCCCTTTCGGTATTTATCATCGTAATCAGCCTGCTCCATGCGCTCAACCGCCTCCTCCTCCGGCTGCAATTCTCGGTGGAAGAGCGCAATCGCGCGCTGTTGAATGAAATGACCGAACGTGGGCGCCTCGAGCGTGAAATCATTGATTTATCCGAGAAAGAAAAACGTCGCTTCGGCCAGGAGCTGCACGATGTCGTGTGCCAGGAACTGGCCAGTGTAGCGATCGCCTCGCGTCTTCTTGAACGGAAACTTTTGGCAATGGATCACCAGGAGACTCCGCACGCTCGTGAGATTGCCAAGATGGTCGATGACGTGCTGGAACGAACGCGCAGTATCGCCCGGGGGTTTTTCACCGAGGGATTCGACGGGGCCGGGCTGGCGGAAGCGCTGCGTGAAACCGCGCGTCATACCCAGGAAAAGCATGGTCTGCGGTGCGTCGTTCGCTGGGAGCAAAATCTTACGATCCAAAATGAAGATCTCGTCATTCATTTATTCCGGATCGCCCAGGAAGCCCTCTATAATGTCGTTAAACACGCCAATGCCCGGAACGTTGACATCAGTCTGCGGCGTGAAGGCAAGATGCTGCGGCTCATCATTGAAGACGACGGCATCGGCTTGGCAGCCTCCACGAGCCGAACAAGCGGGTTGGGCTTGAGAATCATGGCT
Organism: uncultured Verrucomicrobiae bacterium; assembly: GCA_963812985.1. Lineage (GTDB taxonomy): Bacteria > Verrucomicrobiota > Verrucomicrobiia > Methylacidiphilales > UBA1321 > JABDGH01. The sequence goes on along the minus strand of CAWEXI010000001.1, from coordinate 489,838 downwards.
TACCGCGCCGGCTTGATGAGTGGTGAACTCAAGACCGAACCTGTAGCCGGCAAAGGCACCCGGGTCATCTGTTTGGTTCCGACGGAAAAATCGTGCGTAATGGAAATGGCATGAAAACCTCGAAGGCCAACCTTTCCCACCCGAAGCAAACCGTATTCATTGTTGACGATCATCCCATGGTTCGCGATTGGCTCTCCCGATTGATCAACGGCGAATCGGACCTCGAAGTTTGCGGCTCGGCGGATAACGTTCTGGACGCAATTTTATCCGTGGAGCGTCTTCGGCCCAGCATCTGCATTATTGACATCGGTCTGCGTGGGAAATCGGGTCTCGAATTGATTCGGAACCTGAGCGATCAAAATCCAGACCAGAATATCCTCGTCCTCTCGATGCACGATGAGGCCGTTTACGCTCACCGGGCCTTTCGGGCCGGCGCACGCGGGTACGTGAACAAGCGGCAAACCGCTGACGAGGTCGTCCTTGCCCTTCGCCGCATTCTTGCCGGCGGCATGTATGTCAACGAGGCCTTCACCGAAAACCTCACTTTGGGGCTTCAGCGTAATCGAAATCCAGGCTCCACCAATGACGTGACGTTGTTGAGCGATCGAGAACTGGAGGTTTTTCGCCTGCTGGCGGTGGGTCGCATCAACTCGGAAATTGCGGAAGATCTTTCCCTGAGTTTAAAGACAATCCAGAGCTACTGCTCGCGCATCAAAGAGAAGCTGAACCTTCGGAATGCGACCGAGTTGCTTCAGGCGGCCACCCGCTGGGCCGACGCCCAAAACAATGTCTGACACGCTCCAGCCACCAGGGGCAATGCTACAATGAGGGCGGCTTCTCGTCGACATTCAGCACCCGGCCTCCGTTGAAGTTGATTTCCATTCCAACCTTCTGGTGGGTGGTCGGGTCGGTGATCCAATCGCCGGAATAAATCCAGTAATCATCCGTCTGCGCCGTGGGATGCCCCAGGAGCTTAACCAAATCATCCTGCGACATATCGTGCAGGAAGTCGCGCCATTCATTGAGATTCAGGTTGTGAGCGACGGCCCGTTGAACGAGCGCGGCATGAGCCGCTTGTCGAGCCGCTTCCGCCTTTTCGTCGGCCTGCTTCAGGTCGGCCTGCGTTTTCAGCGCCTGCTGCAAATACTGTTGGGCCTCGCCCTGATGCGGACTGGTCGGATAAGTCCAGATGTAGGCCTGCGTTTGTGCGATTTGGTCCTGCAAGGTGGCGCTGGAATCGCCGAGCTTCGCTTGTAAAGCGAGAAAGTCCGTTTCTTCCGGATGATCGTATTTGGCGAGTTCCTGACGAAGTGCCACCGCGGTCGCTTCGGCTTCGGCCGCCTGCTTTTGCAAGTCGGGCAATTCTTTGGCCAACTCGGCCTGATCGAATTTGGCCTGGGCCAGGTTATGTTTGGCGTCGACGAGATCATGAACGGCAGACTTGAATGCGGGCGTGAAGTAGCCGAGCCCATCCAAAACATCGAGACGTTCGGGGGAAAGATGGCCATCGGCGGACCGTGCGGGTTCTGTCAGCGCCAGCCCGGTCAAAGCGGCAATGACAAAGACAGCTGTCCGCGGGTTCATTGCGATCCTCCGTTGCGATCGTAATCCACGCCTTGGACAAGGCCCTCGGCAAAGTTGACCGTGAGTCCAGACCTTTCGTTCGTCATCGGATTGAGGATCATCTGCCGGCGATAACCCCAGGAATCGGACGCCGTGTCCGAGGGCAATCCGAGCAGACTGCTCACCTCATCGCGAGTTTTGCCGATCAGCGCCTGCCGCATTTCAGAGAGCGTCGCTTCACCTTTGCCGGCGCGCGCCAGCAAATCCGCCCGTGCTTGTGCGGCAGCCCGGGCTGCATCGGCTTCTTTCTGTCTCTCCTGGGTTTCCTGGGCGGCCAATTGATCCTGCACCTCAAGCAGCTGTGCCCGCGCCTGAACGTTCAGGGAACTCGAGGGAAATTTTGCCAGAAACGCCCCCAACTGGTCATGGGCGGCGGTGAGATTTCCGCGCGCCCGCTCGAGGGCAATGTGTGCGAACACATAGATGTCGGAGTTTTTCTTCGCCTCGATTTCCCTGCGAAGCTGGTCCTCATCCGACTGGGCCTGTGAGAGCTGGGATTGTAGATCGGTCGCCTGGGCTTTTTCGGCGTTGCATGTCGCCTCCACTCCCGCCAGTTCGTTCTTGGTCGAGGACACTTCCGCCTGCAACCTTGGAGTGATCGCCTGATCGACAAAATTGGTCACGGCGCCCGAGGCATGCACGCCCATGATCGGCCTCGCGATCACAAATCCGATTGCCGCATGGACCACGATGATGACGAGGTAGAAGGCCGCTGAAATCGGAAAATCGGTCCGAAACAAGTAGAGTATCCACACGATCTGGGCCGCCATCGCCACCAGGAGCAGCAACAGCAGCGCGGACGTCATGATCATCCCGGCATTCACAAGCTTTAGGCTAAACACAATGGCCAGCCCCATGAGGCAGGTATAAAGAAAGCTCAAAAACAAGCGCCCGGTTGCGTAAATCACGGATCGCTTCCAATCGGCGGAAGCGGGCGCAAAGACAAAGGAAAATGCGCGGCTGAGTAAAATGTCGATCGCCCAGCCGGCCGCCATCGTGATGAGAATGACCCAACCCGAAAGTCCCATCATCAGGGGAATACCGATTTTGAAAAGATCCTCGGAGTTTTTGGCGAAGAACGGCGCCAGATCCGCCTGATGATCGACCAGATACTGCCCGAAATCCTCCACGCCGGCCGGCGCCACATTCGTCGAGTCCGCGGCATCGGCCATGAGCGGCGTGAGCATCGCCAGAAAATAAATCACGATGAAGGCGGCAGAGACTGCCGCTATCGTGCTACGGCAAAGCATCCAGTGAGAAGCTCCCCTGGTATTCGGCGTGACCACGTCGGGTCGCCGATTGGAAACAGGCGGCGGAACATAACCTCTCATCATAGAATTCGTATAATCACCGATCCTGCAGGACTTCTGTACGCTGAAGGGATTCTACTGCTTGCCGATAATGGTGTAACCAAGTAATTTGAATAAGATGAAGAATCGGTTCCTCCTGATCAAGTGCATTACGATGGGAGCACTCAGCTTTCCGACGCCGTTTTTTATTTACTTTTTTATTACCAATGTCGATCCAAATGAAATCAGCTACGGCAACCGGTTCCTGCTCATTTCGCTATTGCTCCTTGGCGGCGCCTTGGTCGGCGTGGCTTCCTACTACAAGGATTCCGCCATCACCGCGTTGAAGGATTGGTATCCTTCGGATAAGGCCTGAGCAAAGGTCCGGCTAGGATCGGGCGGTGAAATGGGCCACGAAAGCGGCCCACGCCTGGTCACGCCTCATTTGGCGCGGGTCCATCAGGGACTGGCCGCTTCCATCGTAAAGCTGGTTCATCAAAAACTCCTTCTGCTGCGCCACGCCGTCCTGCTCCATGTCTCCCAGCTCCTTCCAGGCATAACCTGACATGCTGTATTGCGCGGTCCAACCCGTCGACAGCGCGATTCGCTCGTAGGCATCCCGGGAAATGGGGCTCGCCGGAGTGCTGTGGGCCAGAACCACCATGAAATCGATCAGGTTTTCCGGGGTGATTTTCGCCGATCCCGGGAGGTGGATCACTATGACGTTCGGCTGGACGAATGCGCCAAAGTGAGCGTAGACCGGCACATGGGCGTATGCGGTTTTACCCAAATTCGATGCGAGGGGTTGATCCACCAGCAAATAATTGCCCCCAACAACCAATAAAATGAGTGCGCCCAAGCCGATGAATATCCACTTGAACGGATTGAACGAATCGACCTCGTCGATTACGCGGCTGGCGGCCGGTGCCGTGGATGTGGGAATTGTTGCGCGAACAGACGGGGTGGTCGCCGATACCGCCCGCGCTGAAGGCGTAGCCGCTGTGCTCGAGGAGGGAACCGCAGCCCGGACGGATGGGGTTGCCCCCGGTACCACCCGCACTTGGGGCGCCGGGGCTGCTCGCAATTGCTGCGAACCTACTGCCGGAACCGATACGCGTACATGAGGAATATTTTCCGAAGTTGACGCCAGTCGCGCTTTTGGCACGGGCCCAGCCGGAATCACGCGCACAGTCGGAGCAGCGGCGCTGGCTGCCCTGGCGACAGGATTGGACGGCGAGTCCGGCGTGATAACTTGTTCCGCCTGTGGAATGGCTCGCGCAGGCGCAGGTGCGAGCTTCTGGCTCGGCCAGAGATCGGGCAATTCCCTCACCTGTTTCCAGCTATTTTCCGCCGGATTCCAGATCAACTGGGAGTGAGTGATTTTGCCCTCGGAAATCCCGGCCCGGACCGCTTGCTTGGGCATCTCCCTGGTTTCCCCGACGGTGCCTTTCACGTGCAAAATCAAGCGCTCGGTCGGCACCAATTCCGGCAATTCCCTGACCTGCTTCCACGTATTGTGCGTAGGACTCCAAATCAGTTGAGAAAGCGTAAGCTGGCCTTGGGAAACTGCATGACGCACCACGTCCTTGGGAAGCTCGGCGGTCTCCGCTTGAGTTCCTTTCACATGTAAAATGAGGCGGGTATCAGGCATATCCTTGGAAATAATGTAACAAAGTAATGTTCCTGAGAACATCACGAATCGTGCCAGTCGTAAATTTTGTGTAAGCGACTTAAATTCAACTACTAACAATTAACATATCCATTGGTGAGTCCTCGATTTCGGCCCGAGGAGCCTCCAGATTTCTCCCCAGCCTGTATTTACAGTGGCAACATCCTGGCTCTTGAGTTATTTTGTTCCGGCCAGGAGTGGCAAAGCGTCAGCAGGCCAACCCCGCCAGATCCGAAAGGAAGCAACGGTAACTTGACTGTCGTTGTTGCTGCTTCTGGTTTTTTTTGCACTAGGATACTTCTTCTATGAATCCATCGACCTGGTCTCCTCAACTACTCAGCGTCCTGCGCATCATGGCCGGACTTTTGTTCCTCGAGCACGGCACCTCGAAGCTGCTCGGTTTTCCTCCCTCCCCGATGCCCGGCCCCTTTGATCTTTTCTCCATGGTCGGTTTTTCCGGGGTGCTCGAATTTGTCGGCGGAATTCTTATCGTGATCGGACTCTTCACCCGGATCGTCGCCTTTATTCTATCGGGAGAAATGGCGGTCGCCTACTTTATGGTGCATGCACCGCATGGTTTCTTCCCCATGGTCAACAAGGGCGAACTGGCGGTGCTTTACTGCTTTGTCTTTCTCTACCTCGCCGTTGCGGGCGGCGGTCCCTGGAGCGTCGACCGGCTCCGCCATCGCCTTTAATTGCCGTTGTTGCCGTTGTTGCCGTTGGCTCGCTGCAATAGTTGTGCTTTAACGGGGTCGGGTAGTGACGATTGCTGGATCATGGTGGCCGCCGTGGAGGGGTCGGTTTGCACCCAGCGGTTGAGCAGCATGGAAACTTCCTGCTGGCGTCGATTTGGATCGGTCACTGACTCGGCCCACTGATACGCGGCGTTCGGATCGTCCTGAAAAACCTGATTGCTGAAGGAAACGATGGCCGCATCCTTCGATGTGCCGGCCGGAAGTTGCGTCAGCCACGAGGAAGCTTCGGTGGCATCGCTATTGGCCCAATTGCGAGCGACGGCGGCATAGGCATTGTCCCGGGCATTACCCGCCGCGAAATTGGCCACCCATTGCGCCGCAGCAGCCGGATCGCTATTGGCCCAACTATTGGTGACCGATTGCATGGCTTGGTCACGCGCCGGACCTGGCGACATCGTTTGCACATAGCCGGCCGCTCCAGCAGGATCATTTGACGCCCATTGGTTCACGACGTTGGAGACGGCATTATTTTTGGCCTGACCATCCGCGAGCTGATTGGCCCACTCGAGCGCTTTGCCCGGATCATCCTGGGCCAGTTGATTTGTCACCGCATTGATCAAATTATTCTGCGCCTGTCCGGCAGGCAGCGTTGCGACATAGGCCATGGCAGAAGGAAGATCGCTCTGCGCCCATTGAAAAGCGATGCTCCCGATGAGCTGATTTTTGCTGGTATCATCCGGCAAAGCCTTGAGCCAGTCGGCTGCCGCAGCCGGGATCGGTGTTGAACCATTGCGAGCTCGCAACGTTGCGCAAAAAATTGTTCCGCTCATTGGTTCCGGGCAGCGATTCGTCCGTAGACCAGCGCCGCTTTCGGATCGGTCTGGCCCCACTGATACCCGATGTTTTGCAGGGCATTCTGCTTCATCCGGCCCGACGTGTATTTGTTCACCAGATCGAGCGCGGCGTTGATATCGGAAGTTGCCAATTGCGAGGCCATGCTACTGATGATTTCGTTCCTCATGCCACCGGGCGGTAAGCCCTCTGCGTAAGAGGTCACGCCTTGCGGATCGTTCTGCGCCCACATCGCGGTGACCTGCTCGAGCGCGTTCTTCTTTTCCTGCGCACCCGAAAGAGTTTGCGCCCAGGCCAGCGCACCTTGCGCATCGTTCTGCGCCCATTGGACGGCCACATTCCGAATCATGTTATTTTTGTCCTGCCCCTCTGGCATCGTGCTCACGTAGGCTGCAGCGCCCTTCGGATCCGCCTGGGCCCACATGGAAGTGACCTGCTGGAGGGCGAAGTTCTTCGACTGGGAAGAAGGAAGCTTTTGCGCCCAGGCCAGCGCGCCCTGGACATCGTTCTGCGCCCATTGCACAGCTACATTTTGGATCATGCCATTTTTCTCCTGGCCATTGGGCACGCCATCGAGATAATCGGCCGCCGCCTTGGGATCGGTCGCGGCGAGATTTCCTGCGTAGGTTTCCTCCGCCTGGTTCCGCAGCTTGCCGGAGGGAAGTTGATTCATCCAGTCCAGCGCCGCCTTCGGATCTTTCTGCACCAGGGAACTCATGATCGCCTGGACCGCGCTCGACCGCTGCTGTTGATCGGTGAGTTGCAACGTTGCCTGGGTGGCGCCTGACAGATCTTTCTCGCTCCACGCGTTAAAAATGCTGTAAACGCTGTTTCGAGCCACCGAACTTTTCATGGATTGAACAAGGGAAAGCGCGTGCGCCGGATCTTTTTGCGCCATCTGGTTGACCACGTTCACGAGCGCCTGCTCCCGCGTTTGACCCTCCGGCATTTGTTGTGCCGTCGCCAAAGCCTTGTCGGGATCGTTTTGCGCCTCGTTGTTCATGACCGCGGCCAGCATCTGCTGTCGCGTCTGGCCTTCGGGCAATTGCTGCGCCATCGCCAAGGCTTTGTCGGGATCGGTCTGGCCGAGGATGCCGACCACCGCCGACATCGCGGCATTCCGCTTCTGTCCCTCCGGCAGCTGCTGGGCCAGTGTCATCGCAGTGCCGGGGTCGCTTTGCGCAATCGCCGTGATAACATTCTGCACCGCGAGATCGTGCTTCGGCCCCTCCGGCAATTGTTGCGCCTGATTCAACGCGCCGGCCGGATCGCGGGCGGCAATCGCCGTATAGACATTCCCCAGCAGCGCATCGCTCACCTGTCCAGTCTGATTTTCTGCGTCGCGGCCAGAGCGGCCTTGGGATCAAGCTCCACCCAGCGTCCGGTCAGAATCGTCAGCGCCTGATATTGGTTCCCATTATTCGACAACGATTGCGCTTTCTCAATCACACCCGGCATAGCCGAGGCGGGAATCGCATCTGTATACGTCATCAGGTCCTTGAGCATACGATACGAATTTGTTTCGCTGAGAATGGAACCTAAATCGCTCGGCGTAGACGCGGACGCTGGAGATGGCGCGACTCCGGAATTGTTTGGCGACGGGGAAGAAGAGCTCACGTTCGGCGAGGGAGCCGACGCCGATGGCCAGGCTAATTGCGGCAAGGATCTGCCGTGAAAAATGGCCGGAGCAAGGCAGACTCCCGCCGCGAAGCTCAATGCCACGGACCCGGCGAACACCGCGATGATAACCAGAGGTTTCATGGCAAAATCGAAGCCTCGCAGATTCAATCGGCCACATCAATCGAAAGAAGAACGGGCCGCAAAAGAACGCAAGGAATACAGAGAACTTAGGAAGAAAACAGAAATGTTTTTCAGCTTCCGTCATCCTGAGCTTGTCGAAGGATCAGTTCCGTTGCTCGAAAAAGGCAGATTGAACTGATCCTTCGACAAGCTCAGGATGACGGATCAATGAGAGAAAAGGTGCGCAGAGTTCTGCATTTCTTCCAGACTTGCCGCGCATCGTGCAGGCGTTACCCTTACTGATCTCATGGCCTACCAGGTTTTCGCGCGCAAATACCGGCCCCAGACCTTCGCCGAGATCGTCGGCCAGGAACCGGTCGTGCGCACGCTGACCAACGCGCTGCGCCTCGGCCGCATCGCGCAGGCCTATCTCTTCGTCGGGCCGCGCGGCACGGGCAAGACCTCCACCGCGCGCATCCTGGCCAAGGCGCTGGAAGCCGGCGAACGGCCCCACCGCCGACTTCGATCCGAAGGAGGACATCTGCGTCGAGATCGCCGAGGGCCGCTGCCTCGACGTGCTCGAGATCGACGGCGCCTCCAACAACGGCGTCGAGCAGGTGCGCGATCTGCGCGACAACGTCCGCTACACGCCGGCCAAGGGCCGCTACAAGATCTACATCATCGACGAGGTGCACATGCTCTCGGCCGCGGCGTTCAACGCGCTGCTCAAGACGCTGGAGGAGCCGCCCGCGCACGTGAAGTTCATCTTCGCCACGACCGAGGTCCACAAGCTGCCGACCACGATCCTTTCCCGCTGCCAGCGCTTCGACCTGCACCGCATTCCCGAGCCGCTGATCCGCGCGCACCTCGCCCACATCTGCGAGCTGGAAAAGGTCGACGGCCGAGCCGGGCGCGCTCGACGCCATCGCCCGCTACGCCGAGGGCGGCCTGCGCGATGCCGAGTCGGCGCTCGACCAGGCGATCAGCTTTTACGGCGACCGCGTCTCCGAGGCCGACGTGCTTTCGCTCTTCGGCCTGACCGGCTTCGCGCCGGTCGCCGCGCTGGGCCGCGCGCTGGCGCAGGGCGATGTCGGCGCGGTGCTGAAATCGGCGCGCGAACTCGCCGCCGCAGGCAAGGACCTCGGCAAGCTGAGCCAGGATCTGCTCGGCTTCTTCCGCAATCTCGTCATCTATCAGGTCTCGCCCACCGCGCTGGAGGGCGAAATCTCCACGCCGGAAAAAGACGTGCTCGCCGAGGTCTCCGGCGCTGATTTCGCGCGGCGCGGCGCTCGGCATTCTGGAGGAACTGAGCCATCTCGAAAGCCGCCTGCGCTACGCGCTGGCCAAGGACGTCGTCTTCGAAGTCGCGCTGATCCAGATGAGCCAGCTCAAGGAAAAGATTTCGCTCGAAAGCATCCTCGAATCGCTCGGCGGCGCGCCGACGCAGCCGGGCACATCCGCCGCGCCGTCTCCGCCGCCCATCGTGCAAGCGGTTCCGCCCGCGACACCGGCCGCCACAGTCGACGGCAGTCGCCGCTCCGACGCTCGACCGCGCCCACGGCGCCGCCCACTCCTGCCGCAAACGCACCCGCGCCCGCCGCGCCGACAAGTCACCACCGCCGCGGTCGAAGCCGCCTGGAGCGCTGCGGTGGAAAAATTCGCGCAGGAACGCCCGATGGAAGCCGACACCATCCGCGCCGTGCAATTCCACGCCTGCAAAGCCGATCAGATCGAAGTGCTCGTGCCCAAGGCGCTCGAGAAAAAGCTCTTCTACCTGCGCAGCCCGAAGAATCTCGAGATCCTCGAGAAGGCGCTCGACGGAAAAATTGGGCGCCAAGCTTGCAACTCGTCTATCTCGTCGGCGAAGGCAGCAGGCCGAATGGCGAGCGCGACCGCTATGCCTCCACGCCGCACGCCCGACCGCACCGGGCAAACCCGCCCCGCCGCCGCCGAACATGTCGCAGGAAGCTTTTCTCAACGATCCCGTCATCCAGAACGCGCTTGAAAATTTTCGAAGCCAAGATCGTCACGCCTGCCAGTAAATAACCCACAACGAGGAGACACCCCATGAACATGATGAAAATGATGAAGCAGGCGCAGGAACTGCAAGCCAAGGCCGCGAAACTTCAGGCCGAACTCGCCGCGCGCCACTACGAAGCCGAGGCCGCCGGCGGGCAGATCAAGGCGGTCGCGACCGGCGAAGGCCAGCTCGTCAGCCTGAAGATCGATCCCGCGCTGCTCAAGGACGACGCCGAAATGCTCGAAGACCTCATCGTCACCGCCGTGCGCGAAGCGATCGACAAGGGCAAGGCCGATGCCGCGAAGGAACTCGGCAAGCTCATGCCTGCCGGGATGGGTGGCTTGCCTGGGTTTTAACTTTTGACCCGTCATCCTGAGCTTGCGGTCGGAGATTCTGTCGCCGAAACCGAGAATCTTATCATGGAAGCCATTGAGTTTCATCTGGAAGGTAGGCGCGAGGATGGCCAGCCAATCCCCGAAGCATCTTCGTTAGCTGAAATACGTCGAAGACTAACGCGTCGTCCAGCTGAGTGTATCTCACCACTTCAGCAGGTAGGCAAAGATCAGCGGCGCGACGATGGAGGCGTCCGACTCGATGATGTACTTCGGCGTGTCGATGCCGAGCTTGCCCCAGGTGATCTTCTCGTTCGGCACCGCGCCGGAGTAGGAGCCGTAGCTCGTGGTCGAGTCGCTGATCTGGCAGAAGTAACCCCAGAGCGGCACGTCGGTCGCGCTGCAAATCCTGGTGCAGCATCGGCACGACGCAGATCGGGAAATCGCCCGCGATGCCGCCGCCGATCTGGAAGAAGCCGATCGAGCTTTCCGCGCTCGTCTTCGTGTACCACTCGGCCAGCTCCATCATGTACTCGATGCCGGTGCGCACGGTGTGGACCTTCTTCACGTCGCCGGAAATGCACGTGGCCGGCGTACATGTTGCCCAGCGTCGCGTCCTCCCAGCCCGGCACGAACATCGGCAGGTTCTTCTCCATCGCCGCGAGCAGCCACGAGTTCTTCGGATCGATCTGGTACTCCTTCTTCAGCACGCCCGAGGACAAGAATCTTGTACATGAACTGGTGCGGGAAAAAGCGCTCGTTGGCCTGGTCGGCGCGGACCCATTCCTCGAGCACCGCGGTCTCGATCCGGCGCATCGCTTCCATTTCCGGGAATGCAGGTGTCGGTCACGCGGTTCATGTGGCGCTCGAGCAGCGCCTGCTCGTCGGCGGGCGTGAGGTCGCGGTAATTCGGCACGCGCTCGTAGTAATCGTGCGCGACGAGATTGAAGACGTCCTCCTCGAGGTTCGCGCCGGTGCAGCAGATGGCGTGGACCTTGTCCTGCCGGATCATCTCCGCCAGCGAAAGGCCGAGTTCCGCCGTGCTCATCGCGCCGGCCAGCGTCACGAACATCTTGCCGCCCTTGGCCAGGTGCGCCTCGTAGCCTTTGGCCGCATCGACCAGCGCGGCGGAGTTGAAATGACGATAATGATGCGTGATGAAATCGCGGACAGGAGAACTCATGTTGCCGAGCTTAATTGAGCACCGCCGCGATGCAAAAGGATTTGGCCTGCGTCACTTTTTTGTTACGCGTTTTGAGGTACCGGACTTGCTGCCTTCAATGTGCCCGGACTCGCCGCCTGCCTCCGATGCCACGCCAACACAAACGCGACAAAGACCACTTCGAAGGCCGCGAAGCCGGCCACATAGCTGAAACCGCCGGTGCCGAAGCCGTAGCTGTGCAGGCCTTTGCCGAGGATGAAATTCACGCCGTACCACGACATCATCACCGAGAGAAAACAGACGACCGAACCGACCGCCAGCCCGAAGCCCTTCCACCAACCGGCCAGGCGTCCGTGCAGCAGCGCGAGATAGCAGAGCAGCGTGATCAGCGCCCAGGTCTCCTTCGGGTCCCAGCCCCAGAAACGGCCCCACGAATAATTCGCCCAGACGCCGCCGAGAATCGTGCCCGTCGCCAGAAGCAGAACGCCGATCTGCATCGCGCGATAGATGAAGAATTGCACCTCGCCTGCGCTGCGGCGATAGCGTCTGCCCCAAAGACTCATGACCAGCGCGATGTGCCCCAGCGCCGCGGTCAGCGCGAACGCCGCGTAGCTCGACACGATGGTCAGCACGTGGATGGTCAGCCACATGTTGTTGCGCAGGACGGCGGTCAGCGGATTGATCGAGGCGTCGAGAATCGTCGGCTCGGAATCGGCGACGATCAGCGTCAGCACCGCGGCGGGCAGGCCCGCGTAGAAGAAGTAGCGCTTGCGATAAATCGCCTCGAGGATGATCGCGAAAACCATGCCGACGAACGAGACCCAGATGACCGTCTCGTACAGATCGTCACCGGCGGGCGGCCCGAGATAATGATCCGGCAGGCGAAGCCATAGATCTCAAATCCCAGCCCGGTCAGAGCCAGCAGCCACGTCAACCGATAGCCGATCGTCTGGCCCCAAAGCGCGGTCAGCAGCAGCATAATGAGCGCGAGCAAATAGATGATCCACGCCCAGAGAAACGGATGAAGCATCATGTAATTGTGCTCGAATTGGAGCTGCTGCGCGGAGGGATAAAATTGCGGCGCGAGGGCGCGGAGCGACTCAACGACCTGTGGCGTCTGCGCATTGAACGAGGCGATATCGTCGGCCGCGTAGGCACCAGCCCATGCTTTTAATGCATCCGACGCCTTCGAAAACGGCTCCGAAACTCCTGGCGTGGCGCCATCTCCTCCTGCCTTATTGTCGAAGAGAGCGTGACGGTCTGACAATAGTGTAGCGACTTCCTCCGGTCCGAGGCTTTCAGTCGTCAGCCACGCGCCATCCCTCAGCTTCTGGTTAGGCACGATGGTTTGCTCGAGTTCCATTCACCAAATCCTGAAACAGCCGCAACCGCTCACCGAGATGCTCCGCTTCCTTTTGGATCGCGGTCAGGTCGTCGCCCTTGCCCGCCTGCCGCAGCTTCTGCGCTTCGTCGAGGAATTCTCCCAGCGCCGGTTGCTTGATCAGTTCGTTGAACGAGAAAAGTTTCTGGTCTTCAGGGCAGCCGAACTTCCTCTTCAACTCGAGAAAATTGAGCATGATCGACCGGCCGGTCATCCCAGCCTTCCGGCTTGAACCAGAGATCGAGCATGACCTGCTCCGGCGCAAGCTTGGTCTCAGTGCCGTCGTCGTTTTTGATAAGGCAACGCGCTTGTGCCGCTCATGGTCAGCAGCATCTCCTGCGCAAAAGTGGTGAACGGCTTTTTGCGACCGTGGTCCTGCACGGCCAGCGTCGCCAGCGCGTTGGTGTCCAGCGGGACAGTATCAGCGTGGAGCAGGCGCGTCGCGGTCAGCAGAAGCACGGTTAGAATGGCGATAAGTCTTGTCATAATGGGTGATGATCGTTGTCTTCTGCCTCCGCCGCTGGGCCAGCGGCGGCAACCTCTTCCCGTCCAGCCCGCTCGCTCGGCGACCGTTTCGGCATGAAATAAAACATCAGCGCGATGCCGCAACAGATGCCGATCGAGCCGGTCCACTTGAACGGCCAGCCCGGATCATACAACACCTGCAGCGTCGTTTCGTTCAAATTCTGCGGGTTCCAATTCGCCTGCGAAAATTTGTAGTTCCAGCCCAGAAGCGAGCGCCAGAAATCGCCGGGAAACATCGCGGGCGAATTCATGTAGGCCTTGTCGCGCACCACCCGGCCGGTGGACGGCTCCTCGAAGCGAAGGCTGCTGATGTAATTCGATGGCGTATCGGTTCCCTCGTCGCGCGGCACCTCGAAATTCTCCAGCGTGATGGAAAACGTCAGCGGGATCACGCGCTGGCCGAATCCGACCGTGGCAAAATCCTGTCCGGCGAAAAGCTCCCGCGAAGTCCCCGCGGGAATCCAGTCGACCGGCCCGGCGGTTCCGTCCGCCGCCACCAGATGCGCGCGAATTCCCGGCCGCAGCGACGAAGCCATCATCGGCGTCACCGTCCCGGTAAATTCCTTCATGTCGCGATGCAGCTCGGCATGGGCCAGCACCGCATCGACCTTCGCCTCCCACTTCGACCAGCCGAGATGAATCGTCTCGCCTTGCGCGGCCGTGGCGCGCGCCTCGATTTTTCCCGCGCGTTCCAATTCGTAAACGATCCGCCCCGGTTCCTTCGCCAGAGCAACCCGCATCACCAGCCCTTGCGGCAATGGCGGCGCTGGAGCGGCCGGTTTCGGTGCGGGCGGCGGCAACGTCTTCGTCGGTCCGGTAATTTGCACCAGCACGGCGGGATTGTGCGGCTGGTTCGAAAGCGAAACCGGCGCGCCGTCCTTCATCGCAAAATCAGGCCAGTATTTCGCGACGCGGAACAGAACCGGATCGCCGTCGCCAAAAAGATTGCTCCATCCGCCATTCGCTTTGTCGACCGGCAGCGTCACGCTCACGCCCGAGGGTCCGGTCACGGTCGCCATATAATCCTCCGGCTTTGCCCGGTCCCCGGCGAGCTTCACGTCGTAGCCGCTTTGCGTGTCGGCGTCGGTATCGATCAGCGGAGTTTGCGGACTTTGCGCAAAGACCAGATGCGTTTCATGAAACGGCGTCTCGTCGCGCGGCGCGGAGGGAGTCGTGGCGGGTTCCGCTGTTTTCGGCAAGGCGATCGGATGCGCTTCGTCCAAGGCATCGACCAGTTCGATCTTCGCCATGCCAAAGAAATCGAAAGTATCCGCGCCGTCACCCTGCATCAAATTTGCGGTCACATTCTGGTTCATTCCCGTGTTGATGAAATGGAGGGCGACCCCGGGTGGTGCGACCGGATCGGTCGACACGGCTAGCGTGATCATCCGGCACCAGGTTTTCCGTGGTGCGGTCTACGACCAACTTGAGCGTCGAACCTTCCAGCGGCAGGGAAAAGGGTCGGGCCTCGGTCGGCGGACGCATCTCGGTATCGAACGACATCTGCCCGCGCTCGCCGCCCGACGTCTCGATGGTCAGGATATTCTGGTGCATGAAAAGCCGATGCTCCGGCGGCTTGGTTTTATCCAGCGTGACAAATGCCTCGAAGCCGAGCGTCTTGCCGATCACTCGCGCCGGTGAGCATCAGGATGATCCCGGCATGGGTGACGACGAACCCGAGATGTTTTCGCTGCCACGGCCAGCGGGTGAACGCCGCACACAACAGGTTCAGCGCCAGCACGAGCAGCCAGACCATGAACAGCGGGTTGTCATAGATGTAGTACCGGGCGACGGCCGAATCGAATTTCGATTCCATGATCGTGGCGAACCCGATCAAGCCCGCGATCGTCGCCAGCAAAATCACCGCCACGTTGAGCGAGCCCAGCAGATGGATTGCCATCCAGAACGTCGAGGTCTCACGCCGGCGTTTGATCGCGGCGCGGCGCTGGGCCTCGGAGATGGGGGCGGACGATTTCGGATTGGCGGTCATGGACGGAGGGTCGACTATATTCAAGTGGTATCATAGCCGAACCAAGCCAAATTGCCCTGCTAAATCGTGGTATAAGACCATCTTCCCCGGAGCAACCGCGCTTACTACCCTCGCCCGTGGCCGAACAACCATTTGACACTCCTCTCGAAGATTCCGATATTTCCCCTCAACCGCCATGCACGCCCCCTCGCCCGACTACCCGTTTCCCTTGGACAAGGCGGGGCCGCGGTATCGTTGGTCGCTGCATCGCTTCGCCTGCTTCTGTGCGGGCTCGATTCTTTTTTTGATTTGCCTGGGCGGACTCGTCACCAGCAAGGAAGCGGGCATGTCGGTTCCCGATTGGCCGAACAGCTACGGCTACAACATGTTTTTATTTCCCTGGCAGGATTGGGTCGGCGGCATCTTCTACGAGCACTCCCACCGGCTGGTCGCCAGCGGCGTCGGCGTCCTCATAACAATCCTCGCCGTCTGGCTTTTTTTCCAGGAGCGAATCTGGCTGCGGTGGATGGGCGGCGTGGTGCCGCTTTTCGTTCTGCTCGAAGGCACGATTGGCGGCCTGCGCGTGGTTTTAAGCGAGGACCAGTTGGGCATTCTTCACGGCTGCCTGGCCCAACTCCTTTTCGTCAGCGTCTCGCTCATCGCCCTGTTCACCTCGCGCTGGTGGATTGAAGGTCGCACCGGTTTCACGCCGCCAAAATGGACCGGTCGCACCCTTGCCATCTGCGCCTTGATTTTTTGCCAGTTGATCATCGGCGCGACCATGCGCCACGAACACGCCGGGCTTTCCATCAGCGATTTCCCCCTCGCCTACGGGCAGGTCTGGCCCAAAACCGATCCGGCTTCCGTCCACGCCTACAACATGGAGCGGCTCCAGCATGACGCCAACGCCAGGGCGACCACCGCGCTCTATATCAACATGCAGATGGTCCATCGCGTCGGCGCGGTCCTGATTACCGTCGCGATTCTCGCCGCCACCGCCGCCATGTGGCTCACGCCCGGCACCGCACCGATCCTGCGCCGTTGGAGCGCAGTTTGGGTCGGCTTGATATTCGTCCAGTTCACACTCGGTGCCCTCACCATTTGGACGAACAAGGCCGCCGATGTCGCGACGACCCACGTCGCCGTGGGCGCCCTTACCCTTGTCCTCGGCGCGCTGCTCACCGCCATGAGTTGGCGTTTGCAATCGATATCGAAACTTGCGAAAAAGGGCGTTGCGTGAACCCCGCATACGCTCCACTTCCCTCGGTTGAGGCGCCGTCACTGGCCGATCATTGCGCGCCTTCCGTACCGGCGCAATCGGTCCACGAATTTTCCCTGGCTTCCGATCTCTCCGAGCTGACCAAGGCGCGCCTCACGCTGATGGTCCTTCTGACCACGTTGACCGGTTATTGCCTGGCCAGTGCGGGCACTTTTGACTGGATCAAACTCGTGCACACCCTTCTCGGCACCGGCTTGGTCGCTGTTTGTTCCTCGATTCTCAACCAGGCGCTCGAACGCGATACCGATGCGCTCATGCGCCGGACGCAGGTGCGCCCGTTCGTCACGCGCCGCCTGCCGCTGCGCGAGACGATCCTCGCCGGTCTCGTACTTGGCGCGATCGGATTGGCCGAACTCGCCTGGTTCGTCAATGGCCTGACCGCCCTCCTTTCTGCCGTGACCCTCGCCATTTATGTCTTTGCCTACACGCCGCTCAAACGCGTTTCCGAAATCAACACGCTGGTCGGCGCCATTCCCGGTGCGCTGCCTCCGCTTATCGGTGCGACCGCAGCGCTGGGAAAATTCAGCATCGAGGGCTGGACCCTCTTTGCGCTTCTCGCCTGCTGGCAACTGCCTCATTTCTACGCCATCGCCTGGATGTACCGCGACGACTACAAGGCCGCCGGCTTGCGCATGGTTTCCACCAACGATTCCACCGGGGCGCGCACAGCCATGCATGCCGTCGTCTCCGCGCTGATTCTGCTGCCCGTTAGTCTCCTGCCCGCCCGGATCGGCCACTCCGGAATCTTCTACGCCGTGGTCGCCACAATTCTCTCGCTCCTCTTCATCGCCGCCGCCATTCGATTTGCGCAGCAACCCGATCGTCCTCGCGCCCGCACCTTGTTTTTCACCTCGATCATCTACCTGCCCCTGATCCTGACCGCGCTCGCGGTGGATATTTCGATCCGCAGTTGGTAGCCGTGTTATTTCCCGATCAACCGCATCCCAAAGTGCACCCACAGTGGCAGGGTAATCAGTGCCGCGGCGGAAGTTGAGAAAATCACCTGCAGCGCGACGGGCACGTCCCCGCCATGATGCCGCGCCAGCAGTAGCGTGAAAACTCCGGCCGGCATCGCCGCCTGCACCACCAGCGTCTCCTTCAATTCCTGCGAGACGGGCAGCACCCAAGCCAGCAGCACAAAAGCCGCCGGGCAGATCAGGTTGCGCACCAGCGTGGCGAGAATCATCACCCCACCGCCACTCGACACCCAAAACCTGCCCCAGAAATCGGCCATCGTCGCGCCAATCAAAAGCAGGGCAATCGGGATCGTAGCATATCCCGATCATATGAATCGTATCCATCACGATCTGCACCGGCCAACCCCACGCCGCGCTGGACAACGTAGCGGTATTCAGGAGCAAGCCGAAATGCGCGGTGACGAGGTTGATCGCCACACCGAGCAAGATTGCGCGGACGGGCGTGGTGAAAATTCGCGGCCATTCCTTGAACACGGAGCGCTGTTCGAACGCCGCAAAACCGACCGTCCAGAACGCAACCTCAACCCCGAGATTATAAACAAACAGCACGCCCAGCGCGTTGACGCCGTAAAGCGTCGCGATCAACGGGACCGGGATGTAGCCGTAATTAAAAACGCCGGCCACAAAGGTGAACGTCCGCGTTTGCGCGTCGTGCGGAAAGCGGTAAAGCCGGGCGGTCAGCGCGGCCAAGGCGATTCCGAGGGCCATGCAGACAAAGCCGAGCAGCGGACTCCAAAGCAGATTGCCCGATCGCCGCAAGGCTTCGCTTGGAATCACATGATCCAAAATCAAGCACGGCTGAAGCACATGAACGAGTAGATTCACCAGCGTCCGGTCCGCCTGCTCGTTCAGGATCTTCCCCCGCCGCACCGCCGCACCGAGACCCATGAGCACAAACAGCGGAAGGACGCTGCCCAGGATTTGTAGGTACTCGTGCATGGAAGTTGCTTGAGGCTATCCAAAAAGCAACGCTCGGCAAAGCGCTGCCGCCTACTATAATTCTCCTCATGAGTATCCCGTCTGCGCCCGCCCAGAAAGCCGCCGAGCCCAAAACCTCCCACGCCAAGCTGCGGTTGTGGGTGAATGAAATGAAGGCGCTTTGCCAGCCTGACAACGTCTACTGGTGCGACGGCAGCGAGGAGGAAAAGCAGCGCCTCACCCAGCAGGCGGTCGATGCGGGCGTCCTGATCAAGCTCAATCAGGAGAAGCTGCCCGGCTGCTATTATCATCGCTCCAATCCGAACGACGTCGCACGCGTCGAGGAATGCACCTTCATCTGCACGCGCACGCCCGACGCCGCCGGCCCGACCAATCACTGGATGGCGCCCGCCGCGATGTATGAAAAGCTTTACGCCCTCTGCCGCGGCGCGATGAAGGGCCGCACGATGTACGTCGTTCCTTATCTAATGGGGCCGCCCGGTTCGCCGCTAACCAAGATCGGCATCGAACTCACCGATTCCCTTTATGTCGTCCTGAGCATGCGCATCATGACCCGCATGGGCGACATCGCCTGGAAGCAACTCGGCGCGGACGGCGTCTACACCAAGGGCCTCCACAGCATGCTCGACATCAATCCCGAGCGCCGCTTCATCGCCCATTTTCCGCAGGACAACACCATCATCTCGGTCGGCTCCAATTATGGCGGCAATGTGTTGCTTGGCAAAAAATGCCTCGCGCTGCGCCTCGGCTCCTACCTCGGCCGCATCGAAGGCTGGATGGCCGAGCACATGCTCATCCTCGGCGTCGAGTCACCCACCGGCGAAAAAAACTACGTCGCCGCCGCTTTTCCCAGTTCCTGCGGCAAGACCAATTTTGCCATGCTCATCCCGCCGAAACAATTTGCCGGCTGGAAAATCACCACGGTCGGCGACGACATCGCCTGGATGCGTCCCGGTCCCGACGGCCGCCTCTACGCCATCAACCCGGAAGCCGGTTACTTCGGCGTCGTGCCCGGCACTAATTTCAAGTCCAATCCGAACGCGATGATCTCGATGTCGAAAGATACGATCTACACGAACGTCGCGCTCCTCCCCGATGGCGATGTCTGGTGGGAGGGCAAGGACGGCGAGCCGCCCGCAGAATGCCTCGACTGGAAAGGCCAGCCCTGGACGCCCGCCTCGAAGGAAAAGGCCGCGCATCCCAACAGCCGCTTTGCCGCGCCGATGCAAAACAATCCCGCCCTTGCGCCCGAGGCAAACGATCCCGAAGGCGTGCCGATCAGCGCGCTGATTTTCGGCGGACGCCGCGCCACCACGCTCCCGCTAATCTTCCAGGCTTTCAACTGGATTCATGGCGTCTACATCGGCGCCACCATGGCGTCGGAAACCACCGCCGCCGCCGCCGGGGCCGTGGGGCAGGTCCGCCGCGATCCGATGGCGATGCTGCCGTTCTGCGGTTACAACATGGGCGACTATTTCCGGCATTGGCTGCGCATGCGCAAGATGCTCCAGCGTCCGCCCAAAGTTTTTCGTGTGAACTGGTTTCGCAAAGGCGCCGACGGCCATTTCCTCTGGCCCGGTTATGGCGAGAACATGCGCGTGCTGAAATGGATCATCGACCGCTGCCGCGGTCGCGTTCCCGCCTACGAAACTCCGGTCGGCTGGATGCCCGAGCCTGAGGACATCGACACCACCGGCCTCACGGACTTCGATCCCGCCGATCTCGAAGCGGCGCTCTCGCTCAATCTCGAAGAGTGGAAACGCGAAGTCCTCATGCAGGACGAACTCTTCTTCAAGCTCTATGCCGACCTGCCCAAGGAAATGATCTTCCAGCGGGAATTGCTCATCTCGCGACTGTAAGTTAGCCGTCTGTTTTGGTAGCCGCCGCTGTCCCTAGCGGCGGTGCCTTCCGCTAAAATTACCTCCGAGCTTCCGCCGCTGGGACAACGGTTGCTACCCTTTGCTTCCCCGTCAGCAGCAAATAAAGCCAGAACGAAATGCCCAGCGTCAGGCCCAGCACGACCTTGAACCAGATCGGAAAATGCGACGGCGAAATGAACGCCTCGATGCAGCCTGCCGTCACCAACGCCGGCACGCAGGCCACCGCCATGCGCACCGCCGAGCGCCCTTGTTGCGCCAGCGCGTCGCTGCGGGAATAGGAACCGGGATTCAGCAGCGCGTTCGCCATCGACAAATCCGCCTGCGCCCGCCAGAATGATGGCGCTGATTTCCAGCACGCCGTGACTCGCGATGAAGGCGAGCAGCGCGCCGAGCAGGCCGTAATCCGCGCAGAGCTTGAAGACCACGCCGAGCATGAATCCGTTCTGGAAAAGAATCCACGTCGTGATGAGGCCGAACGAAAGACCGCCCGCAAACGCCAGCAGCGCCACGGAGATGTTGCTGGTGAAAAGAAAGGTCGAGGCGACCGGCGCGGGCACCACGCTGAAGATGCTGCCCGTCCACATCTGGCCGGAGTAAATCGAATTGAGAATGCTGTTCGGCAGGATGATCGACGCCGCGCGCTCGTCGAACTGCACGGCCGAAAGCCCCAGCGCGATGCCCATCAGGAAAATGATCGCCGACCACGTCACCGCCTGGAGATGATCGCGCACCGCCTGCGGAATTTCGTTGAAGAAAAAGCGGCTCGCCGTCTGCGCGCGAAAAGCGGTGCGGACGATAAATCTGGTTATGCGCCCGCGCGACCAGCTGATGCAGGAAAAGCAGCAGCGTCGTGCCGCGATAATGGGTCTGCGCAAAGGCGAGGTCGCCCGTCGTCGCGCGATAGAGCGAGGAAAGCTCGCGCAGGAAAGGCCGGTCGGTCTTGCGCGGCCCGCGCGTCTCGATGACGCCCAGCATCGTCTCCAGCTTCTGCCAGCGGGGCCGATTTTTGCGAACGAAAGTGCCGAGGGTCATGAGGTCAGGTGCGCCGCGCCAGTTCGACCAGCCAGTCCTCCGGCGCAAGCGTCGAGAGCGTTCCAGATCGGTGCCTTTGACCGCCGGCTTCAAGCTTTCGTGGAGCGAAAGAGCCAGACGCTCGCGCGCGTCGCTCTCGAAGCTGCTCGCGGCGATTGAGATAGCGATGCAGCAATTCCCACTGCGCCGAAGTCAGCCGGATGGCCGGCGTCGCCGCCGTTCCGGAAGCAGCCGTGGCCGGTGCTCTCGATCTGATCGAAGATCGACCAGTCGATCTGGTTTCGTGGATGACCAGCGTGCGCGCCATCAGGTCGCCCAGCCGCTGCGCCTTGCGGCTGACGAAAATCATGAGCAGGCCGATCAAGCCCATCGGCCCGAGCGTGTCGATCGGCCGCGACAGATTGCGCAGCAGCACATCGATGCCGCTCACCGGCGAGCCGTCCACCTTGATCACGCGCAGATGCAGCAGCCGCTTGCCCGGCGTCTGGCCGTTCCAGAGCCACTCGAAGAAATTGAAGTAGACCCACTGGAAACCGAAGATCAGCAAGATCAGCAGCGATCTTCAGCGCGTTGGAACTGAGCCGGGTGAGCCAGTCGTCCGCCACGTTGTGCGCCAGCAGCATGCGTCAGCGCATAGACGATGAAGAGGACGAGCCCGCCCAGGCGCGATATCGACCAGGATGGCCAGCGTCCGGCTGCCGACATTGGCCAGCTCGACCTGAAGATCGATTTCCTCCGGCAGTTCCAGCTCCGTCTTGCGCGCGTCCCAGGTTGAGTCGAGGTGTTCATGTTATGATTAACGGTCATCCTGAGCTTGTCGACGGATCTTTGACCGTTGCTACTCCGTCAGCTTACCACTCCAGCACGGTGCTGGCCCAGGTCAGGCCGCCGCCGAAGGAGACCATCAGGACCAGGTCGCCGCGATCGAGCTTGCCCGCCATGCTCGTCTCGTGCAGCGCGATCGGCATGCAGGCCGACGACGTGTTGCCGTAGCGGTCGAGGTTCATGACGAAGTGCTCCATGCCGACGTTCATGCCGCTGGGCCACGGCATCGACGATGCGGAAATTGGCCTGGTGCGGAATGAACCAGCGGACCTGCTCCGGCTTGCACGCCCGCCTTTTCCAGGCATTCCTCCGCCGAGCGATTCATCGCGTTGACCGCGTACTTGAAAACTTCCTTGCCCGACATCTGGAGATATTGCAGCCGCTGGTCGATGACCTCGGGCGTGATCGGAATCCGGCAGCCGCTGGCCGGGCACGGAAAGAATGCTCGGTCTGCGCGCCGTCCGCGCCGAGATCGAAAGCGAGCAGGCCGCGCGAGCCGGGGCGATGCTGCAGGATGACCGCGCCCGCGCCGTCGCCGAAGAGCACGCAGGTGTTGCGGTCCTTCCAGTTCACGATCGAGGAAAGCTTTTCCGCGCCGACGACCAGGATGGTCTTGTAAGCGCCCGCCGCGATGAACTGGTCCGCCGTGACCAGCGCGTAGAGAAAGCCGGAGCAGGCCGCCTGCACATCGAAGGCCGCCGCGCGCGTCGCGCCGATCTTGTGCTGGATGTAGCAGGCGGTGGAGGGAAAAACCGTGTCGGCCGTGCAGGTGGCGACGATGATCAGGTCGATGCTCTGCGGATCGATTCCGCCCAGCTCCAGCGCCTGCTGCGCCGCCTTCGCGCCCATGTCGGAGGTGAATTCGTCTTCCGCCGCGATGCGCCGCTCGCGGATGCCGGTGCGGCTCAGGATCCACTCGTCGGTGGTATCGACCATCTTCTCCAGGTCCGCGTTGGTCAAGCACGCGGCTGGGCAGATAGGCGCCGGTGGAAATGATGGAGGCGCTACGTCG
This sequence comes from uncultured Verrucomicrobiae bacterium, assembly GCA_963812985.1. GTDB lineage: Bacteria > Verrucomicrobiota > Verrucomicrobiia > Methylacidiphilales > UBA1321 > JABDGH01. The sequence continues at coordinate 466,637 of CAWEXI010000001.1, read as the reverse complement.
CACGCTTCCCGTCGATTTTGGCGTCTTGGACGAATTTGTCATGCTGGGCGATTTCCGCGACAATACTGCGGATTCACCTTGTGAGTCACGGCTTCCCGCGCGACGCGGATGGCGTTCTTGATCGCCTTGGGCGACGAGTTGCCGTGCGCCTTGATGCAGATGCCGTTCACGCCGAGCAGCGGCATGCCGCCATATTCCTCGGTGTTGGTCCGGCGGCGGATCGGTGTAGAAGGCCTCCTTGCGCCAGCAGCGCGCCGGCCATGCGCATCGAGGTCCTTTTTCAACTCGCGCTTGCAGCCAGCGCGAAGATCGCGCTCGGCCAGGCTCTCGGAGGTCTTGAGAATCACGTTGCCGACGAAGCCGTCGCAGACCACGACATCGACCGGCTTGTTGAAAAGATCGTGGCCCTCGACGTTGCCGATGAAATTGATCTTGGCGCGGCGCCAGTTCCTTGTAGGCCTCCGTGGTCAGTTCGTTGCCCTTGCTCGCCTCCGAGCCGATGCTCATCAGGCCCACGCGCGGATTTTTGCGGCCCGATGCACTTCGCGCGAATAGACCGAGCCCATGATGCCGAATTGGAGCAGATGCTTCGGCTCGGAATCGACATTGGCGCCGGCATCGATGAGCAGAAAAAGACTGGTCTCGGTCGGCATGACCGTCGCGATGCCGGGACGGTCGACGCCGGGCAGCATGCGCAGCTTGACCTTCGCCGCGGCGACGAACGCGCCGGTGTGGCCGGCGGAAACGAGCGCCTCGCGCGCCGCCGTCGGCCAGCAAATCGCACGCGCGGGAAATGGAGGAATCCTTCTTGCGCCGCACCGCGTCGGTGGCGCTGTCGGCCATGTCGACGACCTGCGAGGCGTGATGAATGGAGAAGCGCTTGTGCATCGGCCACGCGCCGAGGCCGCGCAGTTCCTTCTCGATGCGCGCCTGGTCGCCGACGAGAATGATCTCGATGTCGGGGTACTTCTTCAGCGCCTCGCACGCGCCGGCCACGGTGCTGGCGGGCGCGGAATCCCCGCCCATGGCATCAAGAGCGATCTTCATGCGGAGTAGGGTACGAAAAAACGGCGGCGATGCGAGGCATCCCGTCGCCGCCCAGATCCGACTTATTCTTCAACCGTGCGGGAAATGACCTGGCGGCCCTTGTACATGCCGGTCTTGGCATCCACACAGTGGCCGTGATGACGGTTGCCCGTCTTCGGATCCACGTAGAGGCCCGGCGATTTCCAGGCGTTGGCGGCCCGGCGTGTGCGCAGGCGCATTTTCGATGTTTTGCGTTTAGGAACTCCCATAAATTCTCAATCTTTCGTTTTAATTTTACTCAACGCCTCCCAAACTTCCTCTCCGGCCAGTGACCCGGAGGTTTCCGGACGCGGTTGGTAAAGCTCGCCTGTGACCGGGCAGCGGCCATCCGCGCCCAACCGACAGACCGCGTTCAGCGGCAATTCGAGCAAAATATCTTCCCGGATAAAGGGAGTCAAGTCGATGGAATTCGGATGGGGCGCCTCAAAAAGATGCTCCACCCGGGCGCGGACCGGCCAGGGCAGCCACGCCGCGCAGCGTCCGCAGACGCAGCGAAAGCGTGGTCGTGGCCCAGCCGGTGACCAGGAAGTTCTCCTCGTCCTTCTGCACCACGAGCTCGACCTTGATCGGCTGTTCGGCCCGCGCGGAGGCCGCGTTCAAGCCCAGAACTTCCGGCGGAAATCTCCTCCTTGAGCTCCAGCGGATGCTCCTCGGTCACCAGCGCGGGGAAGAAATTCATGACTTGCCTCCATGATATTTCTCGTGCAGCGCCTTGCCGACCAGCGGCGGGACGAAGGCGGAGACATCGCCGCCCAGCCGGCCGATTTCCTTGATGATGGTCGAGCTGAGATAGGTGTAGGCGCCGCGCGGCATGAGGAAAAGCGTCTCGATCGAGTCGTTCAGCTTGCGGTTCATCAGCGCCATCTGGAACTCGAATTCGAAGTCGGAGACGGCGCGCAGGCCGCGCAAGATCGCGCGCGAATTCTTCCTTTGCACGTAATCGATGAGCAGGCCGTGAAAAGCGGTCACGCGCACCTTCGTCGCCGAAATCGAGCCAGCGCCTTTTCGGCCAGCGCCTTGCGCTCCTCCAGGGTGAAAAGCGGCTTCTTGGTCGAGTCGGCGGCGATGGCCAGCACGACCTCGTCGAAGAGTTGCAGCGCGCGCCCGACCACGTCGATGTGGCCGTTGGTGATGGGATCGAACGTGCCCGGATAAATAATCCGGCGCAGCCCGTCGCTCATCTGACCCTCTCGATTTCCGCGCCGAGCTTGCGCAGCTTCTCGTCGATGTGCTCGTAGCCGCGGTCGATGTGGTAGACGCGATTGACCTCGGTCGTGCCGTGCGCGACCAGGCCGGCCAGCACCAGCGCCGCCGAGGCGCGCAGATCGGAGGCCATGACCGGCGCGCCGCTGAGGTGATCGACGCCGTGCAGGATCGCGGTCGCGCCTTCCAGTTCGACGCTGCGCGCCCATGCGGCGCAGTTCGCTCAGGTGCATGAAGCGGCTCGGGAAAATCTTTTCCGTGATGGCGCTGATGCCGGGCGTGACCGACATCAGCGCGCACATCTGCGCCTGCATGTCGGTCGGGAAACCGGGATAGGTTTCGGTGACGAGATCGATGGAGCTGAGCTTGCGCGGCGCGGAGACCTGGATGCCCTCCGCGCTGCACTTGATGTGCGCGCCGCAGCTTTTCATGCGGTCGATGACGTTGACGAGATGGTCGGCATCGGCGCCGGCGAGGAAAACGTCGCCCTGCGTGATCAGCGCGGCGACCATGTAGGTGCCCGCCTCGATGCGGTCCGGAATGACCGTGTGCTCGCACGCCGCCGAGCTCGTCCACGCCCTCGATCTCGACGCCGGCGCGTGCCGTGGCCCACGATCTTCGCGCCCATCTTGTTGAGGAAATCGGCCAGGTCGCGCACTTCGGGCTCGCAGGCGGCGCTTTCGATGATCGTCAGTGCCCTTCGCGCGCGTGGCGGCCATCATCACGTTGTCGGTGCCGAGCACGGTCGAGCCGAATTTGCCGCCGAGGAAAATTTCCTTGCCGACCAGCTTCGCCTTCGGGATGTAGACGTTGCCGCCCTCGCTATGCGATGCCGCGCCGAGTTCGGCCAGGCCCTTGAGATGAATGTCGATGGGCCGGTCGCCGATGGAGCAGCCGCCCGGCTCGGAAATCGTGGCCTGGCCGCAGCGCGCGATGATCGGGCCCGAGCACGCAAATGGAGGCGCGCATCTTGCGCACGAGATCGTAGGGCACTTCGGAGATGACCTTCTCCGCGCGGGTCGTCACCGTGCCGTTCTCGAACGTCACCTTGGCGCCGAGCTGGCGCAGGATTTCGAGCATGAACCGGATGTCGGACAGATCGGGCACGTTGTGGAGCACGCACGTTTCCGGCGTGAGCAGCGTCGCCGCCAGGATCGGCAGGGCCGAGTTTTTCGAGCCGCTGATTTCCACGCGACCCTTGAGGCGGGCGCCGCCTTTTACAACGAGTTTGTCCATGATTAGTCCTGATATTCCGCGACGAGAATTCTCTCGCGTTCCGTGAAATCGGGTAAGATTCGGATTAAAGCGTAACCAGCGCGTCAGGCAAAGCGTTTTCGCTTCCTCCGCCTGGCCGTCGCCCAGCTCCAGAGCGAGATAACGGGTGCGGCCCGCGCTTTGCGTGATCAGCCGGCGGATCAAATCGAGGCCGTCCGCGCCGCCATCCAGCGCCAGGCGCGGCTCGTGGCGCACTTCGCGCATCAGGCCGTCGATCTGGCCGGTGGGAATGTAGGGAAGATTGGCGACGATCATTTGAAAGCGTCTCCGGCAGCGACGGGTCCTCCATCAGATCGCTTTCGAGAAAGCGAATATTACCGACGTCCGTCCGCATTTTTCCGCGCCATGCGCGAGCGCCGCCGGGCTGATGTCGACGGCGATGATTTCCAGCTGCGGGAAATTTCTTCGCCAGCGCAAGCGCGAGAATGCCCGAGCCGGTGCCGACATCGAGCACGGGCAGGCCCTCCGGCTCGATCAGCTTGATCGCTTCCTCGAGCAGAATTTCCGTCTCCGGCCGCGGGATGAGCACGTCGGGCGTGACCGCGACGCGATGCCCGGCGAAGGTCGTCGCGCCGAGCAGATATTCGAGCGGCTCGCCCTCGGCGCGGCGCTTCACCAGCGGACGCAGCCGATCCATCACCGGCTCGGAAACGGGCTGGTCGAATTCGAGATAAAGCTGCATCCGCGTTTTTTGCAGGATCTCGGCCAGCATCAGCTCGATCGTCAGGCGCGGCGACGGCACGTCGTGCTTGGCGAAATAGCGCGTGGTGTTTTCGAGCAGCTCCAGCACGGTCATGCGGTCGGCGGTTTCGAGTTCCGCGAATTTTTGCTCCAGCGCGTGGGTCGCCAGCACGTCGAAAAGCTCGTCGAGATCGCCCTCCATCACGTAGGAAAGATTGTGCGCCGTGTAGCGGACGCGATGGTCGGTCAGGCGGTTGTCGGGAAAATTGTAGGTGCGGATCTTTTCGTTGCGGTCGCCGTTGCCGATCTGGCTCTTGCGATGCTCGGCGTACTTCGCCTCCTCGTCGGCCACCTTCTTCTCCAGCAGGCGCGAGCGCAGGATGTTCATCGCCTTGTCCTTGTTCTTGAGCTGGGAGCGGCCGTCCTGGCAGCGCACGGTCACGCCCGGTCGGCCGGTGCGTGATCTGCACGGCGGAGTCGGTCGTGTTGACCCCCTGCCCGCCCGGACCGCCGGAGCGGCAGACGCTGATGTCGAGATCCTCCGGCTTGATCACGAGATCGACTTCCTTCGCCTCGGGCAGCACCGCGACCGTCGCCGTGGAGGTATGGACGCGGCCCTGCGCCTCGGTGGCCGGGCACGCGCTGGACGCGATGCACGCCGCTTTCGTAGCGCAGCTTCTTGTAAGACGTCGGTGCCGTTGATCTGAAAAATGATTTCCTTCACGCCGCCCTTGTCCGACGGGCTCAGATCGAGCGTCTCGGTCTTCCAGCCGACCCGCTCCGCGTAGCGGGTGTACATGCGGGCCAGTTCCGCGGCGAAAAGCGCCGCTTCGTCGCCGCCGACCCCGGCGCGAATTTCGACGATGGTATTGCGCGAATCGTTTTCGTCCGGCGGCACGATGCCGAAGCGGATCGTCTGCTCCGCCTTTTCGTAGGCCGGGCGCAGCGTGGTCAATTCCTCCTCCGCCATCTCGGCCATTTCCGGGTCGGAGGTGTTCTTGGCCATCGCCTCGGCCTCGGCCAGGTCCTTCTGCAGCTTCAGCCAGTTCTGGCCGTCGGCGAGGAGCTGCTTCAGCCGCGAATGCTCCCGCGTCAACTCCTGCGCGCGCTGGGGATTGTCGTAGAGATCGGGACGCGCCAGCAGCTCCTCCAGCTCGGCAAAGCGGCGGGCAAACCGGTCGAGATGGGGCATTAAATCCATGTCGGATGAATCAAGGTGATAAAGGAAAACGAGAGACGGGCCGTGGAAACAAAAAGGGCGCAGGTGCCGGATTGACGGCAGACTGCGCCCTGGTGAAAAGGAGCTATTTCTTCTTCGCGGGCGCGTGGCGTCGTGCCGGCGAGGCGTGCTTCGGTCATCTTGCTGGTGCCGAAACGCTTCGTGAATTTCTCCACGCGGCCGGCGGTATCGACGAACTTCTGCTGGCCGGTGAAAAAGGGATGGCAGGCCGCGCAAATGCCGAGGCGGAGGTTCTGCTTGGTGGAGCGGGTGTGATAGACCGCGCCGCAGGCGCAGACGATCTGGCTTTCCACATATTCGGGGTGGATATTGGGTTTCATGGGAGTTGGGAAAACTACCTCAAATCGAAGCGGAGAGCAAGCACCAAGTTGATCGATAGTCGGGCGAGTCGACCGTCCAGACCGCTCAATGGCTGCTCTGGGCCGTATCGAGGAGTTCGACGATCGCGCTGAAAACGACCACGATGCGCGTACCCAGAAGCGACATCACCGCAATCATGACGATGGTGAGAACGGCCAGGATCAGCGCGTATTCGACCAGGGTCTGCCCTTCCTGACGGGACCTGCGCGTTCCGAATGGAGCGCCAGAAAGGATGCGATGGACGGTTCTCATTGCAAAATGGGATCGACGATCATTTAAAAAATACATCAATCGGAAAGCTTCGACAACGAAAGAGATAGGAACGAAGAGATCAAGCCGATCAGAGTATCGGCAAGAGATTTGAGAGAATGGAACTTCTCAAATCTCTGAGCCAACGATGAGACTTAGTGGCTGCTTCCCGCATGCTGCGAGCTGACTGGTGATGGTCGTGAACACGCCCTTGACCTGGTTGCCCAGGGCGATCAGGACGGAGATGGCGACCACGGAAATGAAGGCGAGAATCAAGGCGTACTCCACGAGAGTTTGGCCCTTCTTGCTCTTCATCCGGCGCAGCGCGATTTTGGCGCGAGTAATTACTTTGTTGATCATTGTTTTTTCACCTCCTCTCAATAAAAAATGTTTAAAAATATTGAAATGCCGCCTGCTCGCTGCCTCAATCGGCCTTGGTCAGCCTATCATGATCATTTCGCGTGCCAATAGAAAAATCAGCGTCAAACCATTTATTTAGCAAAATCAGTAAATGCGCATAGTAAGCCATCTTATAACAAGATGATATTGCAATAGCATGAAAAAATTGACTTGAACAGTAGCGATTGTCTCGAATCGAGCATCTAAGAGATGCTCTGTAAACGGATATTGAAATGTCGCGAGAAAAGTGACGCTAGATCTTTTTGCCTACCGAATTGTCCGACGCTAGGTAATTGCTGCCTGATCGTTCAGGAAATCGCCTTCGAGCAGAAGGGGCGCGGCTGTCGCTTCCTTCTCGCGGGCCTGCTGCAGAAGCTCGTTCAGCGGACCGGTGACCTGCTGGGCGTAGAACCGGACCAGCCCGATATTGGTCCTTTCGCCGAAGATGGTGACGAGCAGGCATTCGTGATGCAGGGCGCTCATCAGGATGTGCTGGCCGTGGCCCTCGTGATAAAGCGCGCTGAATTCCGATTCGCCCAGGCGCTTGGCCAGTTCGTGGGTGGCGGCAAAGGAGCCGGCGGCCAGCGCGGAAAGAATGCTGAGGTCGAGATTCCCGGTATCGCCCGATTGGGCGAAGAGATTGCCGCCCTTGTCGACCAGCGCCGACCATTGCGCCTCGGACTTGGCGAGAAAATCGGCCAGCCGTTGTTCGATGGCCATCTGGTCTTCGGCCGTAAGCATTCCAATTCCAGTCATAGGTATATCATTTCAGGCGGCGGCATTGCCCGCCGGGACCTGGGGATTTTCGTCGGACGGCGGCACCGCGACGGAGAGGTTGGGCTGGGTCATGCCGGTGACGTTGGCGTTGGGGGTCTTGGAATACTTGGCCAGCAGCAGCCGGGCCGCGGCGTTCAACGTTTCCAGCACGCCGGAGCCGGTCGCCGCCACCGCCTCGAAGGCGAGCGCGCGGTTGGCGCGGTTGTTGAAGGTGAATTCGAGGTAATTGACCGGCGCGGCGTTCGGGAATGTCCCGCTTGTTGTACTGCAGGACGTAGGGAATCTGGACCAGGCTCAGGTGATTCTCGATCAGGTTTTCCTGGAGATTGGCAAACGACTCGACGTTGTCCGCCATCTTTTCCCAGTGCGAATCGACCACGAAGACGATGCCGTCGACGCCCTTGAGCACCAGCTGCCGGGTGGTGTTGTAGATGGCCTGGCCCGGGCACGGTGTAGAGCTGGAAGCGGGTGGTGAAGCCCGGCAGCGTCTTGGTGTTCAGCGACAGGAAGTCGAAGAAAAGCGTCCGGTCGGCATCGGTGGCCAGCGAGACCAGTTCGCCCTTTTGCGCGTGGGTGATCTGCTTGTGCAGCGTGACCAGATTGGTCGTCTTGCCGCAAAGCGCGGCGCCGTAATAGACGATCTTGAGCTGGATTTCGCGGCTCGAATAATTGATGAAAGCCATACGTCGACTGTCGGTCCTCAGTCTCTGCGAATACTCAGCGCGGCCAGGACAAACCGGGCCACCTTCACGTGGCGTTCGGGCATCTGGGGCAACCGGCGACATGATGATCAGATAAAGGTCCTTGTTGCGGAAAAGATGGAAGCTGGTTCCCGGCGTCGGAATGACCAGGGCGTCCGTCTCCTGGCCGGAGACCTCCGAGAACGATTTGTTGATCGCCTCGAACATCCGCGGGCGCGAAGGCGACGACGGCCGCCTTGTCGAGGCCGTCGGGCACCGTGCCGACCAGGGAAAGTCCGCTGCTCTGGCTCAGCACGCAGCCGGTCACGTCCGGCCAGCAGGCGATGCGGTCCGTGACGTCCTTCAGCGAAATGTGCTGTTCGCCGGGGAAGCCGAGCAGTTCGTTCAGCGATAGCGGAATCCGGTTCTCGGGCGGCGCCTCCCCGGTCAGATTGGTGTAGGCCGCCTTGGTCATGCCGGGACGTCGAGCAAATCTTCCAGTCGCTTGAACGAGCCGATCTTCGCCCGGTACTCGACGATCGACTGCGGCCAGCTCCGGAGAACAGCCGGGAATATTCTGGACCAGATCCTCGCGGTGCAGGTATTCAGGTTGAACGCGACTGAAGCCGCGGGCGCGGCATGCGCGTGATCGGGTTGAGCTTCCGGTCGCGGCGGCGGGCTGCGGCGCTGCGGCTTGGGCCGGTGCAGGGGTCGGCGGGCGGTTCAGCTGCGGGAGTGACCTGCCGGTTGCCGGTTTGGCGAGTCGTCAGACTCGGCTCGCTCGTCGGTGCGGCTGCCGCGGGAGCAGACGGCCTCGGGTTCCGGTTGGGGAGCGCGAATCGGTTCCGTTCGCAGCTTCAGTCTGCTTCGATTCGGACCCAGCCTGCGTGGGCGCGTCCGGACCTTCCGTGCCCTCGCCCAATTGCGCCATGGCCAGCGCAGCCAGACGCTGCAGATCATCAGCACCCGCATCGGGCACTCCGGGAACGACCGGCGCTGCCGGTTTTTCCCTGGGTTCAGGCACTTCGGGGCGGGGATGGAGGCAGGGGCTGCCTGACCGAGCGTCGGCGAGCGTACCCGTGCGGCGCGGCACGGGGAGCGAAGTCGTATGACGCGGCGGCGGCGGCGCCGGTATCGGGCCCGTGTGGCGCGGCACCGGGGGCACCGGAGCGGAGGGCGAAGTCGTGGGCTTGTCGATCGGCAGAGTCTCTGCGCTTTGAAGTCGCGATGAGATCGAGGCGGGAGGCCGCGATCGGAATCGGATATTTGTCCGGACGAAGACGGAGTGCGCGCCGACGTCGGCGGGGAACCGAGGGCGACGGGATCGCGCTGACGCGTGAGCTGATCGGCGCGGGCGTCGGACGGCTTCGCGGCCTGCGGCATGGCCGGAGGCAGCGGAGCGCGACGCAGTCGTGAGCGATTTGCCCGCGACGGCATCAGCGGCTCGGCGGCGGGACGGCGCGGGCGGAGCGATCGTCTTGGCGGCGGCCTGGTCGCGCGGAACAAATTCTTCCTGCGGGGCCTGGCTCTCCTCGATGATATTGGTCTGCGATTGCCGACGCGCGGTCTCCGCCTGCTCGCGCAAAATCTCCTCGGTGAACGGGTCGGCCATGTTGATCACCGAGGCATCGACATCCTTCTGGTCGGGACGCAGCGCCAGCAAGATCGGGCGGAATGCGCATGACCACATCCATCAGCGGCAGGCTGACGAGCGTCGGCAGATAATTGGCAATCGACTCGGTCGGCTGCAGGTAGCCCGGCGGGAAATGGGGAACCAGATCCTGCAAGCGTCATCTCCACCTTGCCCGAGGGAAGCTGGCCCAGGATCATGTTCATCGGCAGGCCGATCTCGGTCGCCGCCGCGCCGTTGGCCTCGAACTTCGAAAGATCGTCCGCCAGCACTTCCGGCGGCAGGCAGCGCAGGATCATGCCGATCGGCAGATTGATTCGTCCGTCCGGCGTCCCCAACGTAAGCGGTTTGGTGCTGTTGCCGGCTTCGAGCCGGGAGGCGTCGGAAGGACGATCCGCTGGGTCGATCGCGTCGACTTGCGCCGTGCCGGGTCGGGCCGGTTTCAGGCCCGTCGTCACCGGTCCGCGGCATGGCCATCGGCTGGGTCGTTGCCGTGCCCGCCGGCATGGACGGTAGCCGGCATCAAACCGGTCGGTTGCGGGGGCTTGACGGCGGGAAAAGAACCCGATGCCGGGAGGCGTCTGGATCTTCGGCGGAGTCGGCTGCGCTTTTGCCACAGGGGCAGGGACTTCGGGAGGTTTTTTATCTTTTTTGCCGAACGAAAACAATGCCATATGCAGAGGGTATTTGTGAGCCAAGCTTGTAAAGCTTGTCAAGCTCGTTTGATGGTGCACTATTATCTTTCACTTGCAACAGCAAATATCGACGCGATGAGCCACCCAAACAGCCAGTCTCCGACCCCGATCCCGATCAACCGGCCACGTCCGGTTTTAGCGCCCAGTCCCAGATGGGGTTGCCGGAAGTGCTGCAGATGTGCTGCCTGAGCCGTCGCAGCGGCCAGATCACCTTCCGCTCCGGCGAATCCTACGGCTTTATCTACATCCAACATGGCCGTGTCCTTCACGCCCTTTGCGGCACGACCGAAGGCGAGGAAGCCATCTACGCCATGCTCCTCTGGCCCGGCGGCGGCTTCTCCCTCGATGAGGACATCCTCCCGCACAAAAAGACGGTCACCTTGACTTGGGAGCAGCTCCTTTTCGAAGGCGCGCGCCGCGCCGACCGGGGCATGACCGGCCCGAAGTCGTCCGCCGCCACCATCACCACCGCCGAGCCGCTCACCATCCGCATTCAGGACAGCCAGCCCAAGCTGACCATCACGCGGCCCGACCTGCCTCCCGTCATCTTTACAGCTCGAGCAGGAATACACCCACGTCGGCCGCGCCGCGAACAACGAAATCGCCTTGCCCTACCCGTCGATTTCCAATCGCCACTGCATCTTCATCCAAAGCGGCCCGGACATCGTCCTGCGCGATCTCAATTCCTCCAACGGCACCTACGTCAATGGCGAGATCATCAGCGAGGTCGTTTTGCGTCCCGGCGATTTGATCCAGATCGGCACCGTGCACATGAAGTTCGAGCCGGGCGTGAAGCGGCCCAAGCTTGACCGCCCCGGAAACCCCGGCGACTCCAGCAGAAGCGGGCGCATTGAAGACCCAGGCCACCAGCGGCGCGCTTTACTACCAGACGCTCAAGCTGCCTTCCGCCGTCCCGCCCCGGCCGGCCAAAGACCGGCAAGGTCAAGGATGACAGCGTCTACGTGAAGGGCGAGTCGGCCATCAGCTACGACGACCTCGCCAAGCCGGAGGTGAAGAAAAAGAGCAAGCTGCGGCTCGATTATCGTCGTCGCTGCTCGTCGTCCTCGCCGCTCGCTCGCCGGCGCCGGTTACTATTTCTTCTTCCTGCATCACGGCCGCGCGCATTAGACGTGCGCGCAGCGCGACTCCGCGACGTCGCTGTCGAGTCGTCGACGTGATTCTAAGCGATAGACTCTCCTGCTCGCCTCTCTCCTATTCGTTGACGTTTTCCCTTATGCTTGCACCCCGATTCACTCGCCTCCCTCCAAAAGCTCTGCGACCAGCACGAGCGCTTTCTGGTCATCTCCCACGTCCGCCCGGACGGCGACGCCTACGGCTCCACGCTCGGCCTCGCGCTCAGCCTGCGCGCGCTGGGCAAGGACGTCCAGGTCGTCAACGCGGACGGCTTGTCGCCGCTCTTTGAATTTCTGCCCGGCAGCAAGAGCCTGACCGCCACGCTTCCCGCACGCGCCCGAGCCGGACCGCCTCATCATCGCCGTCGATTGCGCCGACCAGAAGCGGCTCGGCGCCGCCTTCGACCAATGGCAGCGCACTGCCCGACGTCAACATCGATCACCACGTCAGCAATCCCGGCTACGCGCACGCTGAACCTCATCGATGCCGAGTCGCCCGCCACGGCGCAGGTCCTCTACGAGATCATCGCCGCGCTGAAATGGCCGCTCACCGCCGAGGTCGCCGCGAATCTCTACGTCGGCATCATGACCGACACCGGCAACTTCCGCTACCGCCAGACCACCGCGCGCACCTTCGAAGTCGCCGCCAAGCTCGTCGCCGCGGGCGCCGACCCGACCGACCTCGCCGAAGCCTGCTACCAAAGCTTCCGCGCCGAGCGGCTGCTGCTGATCGCGCGAGGTCTTCAAGGCCATCCACTTCGCCAACCGGAACCGCGTCGCCTGGTTCTCGCCTCACGCCGGAAATGTACGCGCGCAGCGGCGCGATCCCCGACGAAACCGAAGGCCTGATCGAATACCTGCAGGCGGTCAAGACCGTCGAGGTCGCCTTCCTGCTCGAATCGCTGCCCGACGGCCTGACCCGCGCCAGCATGCGCTCGCGCGGCAAGGTCGACGTGCAGAAGATCTGCCAGGAATTCGGCGGCGGCGGCCATCGCCTCGCCGCCGGCCTGCGCACGAAGCTCGATCCCGCCGCGCTGGAAAAAAAACTGCTCGATCTGATCGCGAAACAATTGCCGGAATAACTGAAATTAGCCGCAAAAGAACACAAAGACTACAAAGGAATGCAATAGAGATGAATAACCTTTCAATCTCTTTGTGATCTTTGTGTTCTTTTGTGGCTAATTCTTAGAAAATAAATTATGGAAGCAGACGGAGTTCTCCTCATCGACAAACCCACGCGGTTGCACCTCGCACGACGTGGTCGATTACGTGCGCAATCGCTTTCACTTCAAAAAGGTCGGCCATTGCGGCACGCTCGATCCCCTCGCCACCGGCCTGCTCATGCTCGTCATCGGCAAGGCGACCAAAATCCAGGACCTGCTCATGGCCGAGGACAAGGAATATGCCGGCACGATGAAGCTCGGCGTCGTCACCGATTCGCAGGACGCCGACGGCAAGATCCTCGAGGAAAAGCCGGTGCCCGAATTCACGCGCGAGCAGCTCGAGGCCGCCTTCAAGAAATACACCGGCGATTTTTACCAAATCCCGCCCATGGTCTCGGCGCTGAAGCAGGGCGGCGTGCCGCTCTACAAACTGGCCCGCGCCGGCAAGACCGTGGAGCGCGAGCCGCGCCTCGTCCACATCAGCTCCTACATCATCGACGACGTCGCGCTGCCGCTGATCAAGTTTCGCATCCAATGCAGCAAGGGCTTTTACGTCCGCACCTATTGCCACGACATCGGCGCAGGACCTCGGCTGCGGCGCGCATCTCGTCCAGCTCAGCCGGCTCAAGTCGGGCAACTTCTCCCTCGAGCGCGCGCTGAGCTGGGACGCGCTGCAGAAAACCACCGACGCGCCACGCGCTGCTGCCGTCGCTGCTGACGCTGCCGGAAGTCTCGCGCCTGCGGAGAAGGTGAATGTTCATCATTCAAAATGTCGTGAGCCTCTTCCCGATTTAATTCGTCGATTCCGTTGATTCCGTCAAAATTCAGCGATCAAGATGCTCATCGGCCCCGTTCCCCTCACCCAACTCGACCCGCATCCCGGCGTGACCGGCCTCGCCATCGGCGTCTTCGACGGCGTCCATCTCGGCCATCAGGCCGTCGTGCAAAAGCCTCGACGGCAAAATCGCCGCGCTCACCTTCGAGCCGCATCCGCTCGCCATCATCGCGCCCGACCGCGTGCCGCCGCGCCTCACCACGCTCGAGCAAAAAGTCGCCTACCTGCGCGCGCAGGGCACCGTCGCCGTCGTCGCCGTCAAATTCGACGAGGCCCTGCGCGAACTTTCGCCCGCCGCATTCGTCGATGAAATCGCGCGCATCTTCCCCGATCTGAAGCAAGTCGCCATCGGCGAAAGCTGGTCCTTCGGCCGCAACCGCGAAGGCAACGCCGCGCGCCTCGCCGAACTGGCGCAAGCGCACGGCTTCACCGTCAAGGCCATCGCGCCGGTGCATGCTCGATGGCGCGCCCGTCAGCAGCACGCGCATTCGCGAGGCCATTCTCCAGCGCCGTTTCGACGAGGCGGCGCGCCTGCTCGGCCGCTCCTACGCCGTCACCGGCAAGGTCGTCCACGGCGACGAACGCGGCCGCACCATCGGCTTTCCCACCGCCAATCTCGCCGACGTCGAGCAGCTTCTGCCGCCCGCGCGGCGTCTACGCCGTCCGCGCCCGCGTCGCCGGCAACCTCACCAAGTACCGCGCCGTCATGAACCTCGGCAATCGCCCCACCTTCACCTCCAACGGCACCGACTCGCTGGAAGTCCACCTCCTCGATTTCGACGCCGATCTCTACGACCAAAAGCTCTGGGTCTCCGACATGGTCTGGCTCCGCAACGAACAGGCCTTTCCCGACGCCGCCGCCCTCAAAGCCCAAATCAGCGAGGATGTCGCACGTGCTCGAGTTGTGCTGACCTAGTTGGCACCTCGATAAGGCGGAGCCTTTTAGCCTCCGGCACCGACCTCATTCGCGCGGGCGCGGAGCAGGCGCGTGGCTTCGCTGGCATCCTTGGGCACAAAGAGCGGGCCGCCCACCACGACCTGGTTCGCGCCGGACGTCACGCAGGGCCCGACGGTCTCGTCGGTCACGCCGCCGTCGATGGAGATGTCGAATTGGAGATGGTTCTTGTCCCGGTAAGCCTGGGCCAGCCGCACTTTTTCCAGCACCTCGATGATGAACGGCTGGCCCATGAAGCCGGGATTCACCGACATGCAAAGCAGCTGGTCCGCCTTCTTCAACAAGCGAGTAGGTATTTTCCACCAGCGTCATCGGGTTGATCGCCAGCGAGCAGCGGCAGCCCATCTCCTGCACCATCGCGATCGTCCGGCTGCGGATCGTGATACGCCTCCAGGTGCACGATGAGCATATCGGCGCCCGCCTCGACAAACGCGCGCGCGTAGCGGTCCGGCTGCTGGATCATCAGGTGCACCTCGATCGGCAGGCGCGTGATCTTGCGCACCGCCTGCACCGATCGTCCGCCCCGAGCGCGAAATAGGGAACGAAATGGCCGTCCATCACGTCGATGTGGATGGCATCGACCTGCGCCTCCTCCATCCGCTTCACCTCCTGCTCCAGCTGGCCGAGATTGGCGGCGAGCAGGCTGGCGGCGATGCGGACGGTTCTCATTCTTCAGGGATTATTTCTTCTTCTCGATCAACTCAAATTCATAGCCTTCCGGGCCGTCAATGAAAGCGATTTTACTGCCGGAGCTGGTCACCGTCGGCCCGTCGCTGAGCGGATAACCCTTCGCCGCCGCCTCCTTCGCGAAGGCTTCGAGATCGTCCACCTCGAAGGCGAGATGGGTCAGGTCCGGCTGCACCGACACCGGGCCGCTCTTCGGATAATGGCAAATCTCGATCTGCTCCTGCGCCGCCGGGCGGTTGCAGGAAAACAACGGTCGAACCGCGCGGCGAAGTGTGGCGCGAGACTTCCTTCAGGCCGAAGACGTCATGATAAAAGGCGAGCGTCTTTTCGAGGTCGTTGACGCGGTAACGGGTGTGGAGCAGGCGTGTGATCATGCAGAACCATCCGTGCCGCCGGGGCATGCTGTCAAATCTTCGGGTGTTCCGAATCTTGTTAATCGCGTCAATCCGTCCAAATTCTTCCCATGCGCCCGGAATCCCTCGACTTTCTCACCACGCTGCTCAACACCCCCACGCCCTCCAGCGACGAGGCCCGCGGCCAGCGCGTCTGGCTCGATTACGTCGCAGCCCTTCGCCGACAAGGTTGAGACCGACACCTACGGCAACGCGCTCGCCATCCTCAATCCGAAGGGCTCGCCCAAGATCATGGTCGAGGGCCACGCCGACGAAATCGCCTTTCAGATCGAGTACATCGACGACGACGGCTTCATCTATTTCAGCGGCGTCGGCGGGCACGATCCCGGCCTCGCGCGCGGGCAGCGGGTCCATATCCACGGGCGCAACGGCGAGGTGCTCGGCGTCATCGGCGCGCTGGCGATTCACATGCAGGACCGCGGCAAGAAAGCGGAAGTGCCCGAACTGCACGAACTCTTCATCGACATCGGCGCGGCCAGCCGCAAGGAGGCCGAGAAGCGCGTCGCGGTCGGCGATCTCATCACCTACATCGTCGGCTGGCAGCAGCTCAACGGCGACATCTACATCGCGCGCGCCTGCGACAACCGCATCGGCACCTTCGTCGCGGCGGAAGTCCTGCGGCTCTGCGCCAAGGCGGGCAAAAAGCTCAAGGCCAGCGTCGTCGCCGCCTCGGCCGTCGGCGAGGAAAACGGCCTCTACGGCGCGCAGATGCTCGGCTATTCCGTGCGGCCCGATGCCGCGCTGGTCATCGATGTCGGCCAGGCCACCGACATTCCCGTCACCAACAAAAAGCGGTTCGGCGACACGCGGCTCGGCAAGGGCCCGATCCTCAGCCGAGGCAGCGTGAATCATCCCGTGCTGGTCAAGCGCCTCGAAGACGTCGCGATCAAAAACAAGATCGCCTTCCAGCGCGGCATCGATCCCCGCGCGCTCCGGCACCGACGCCGACGCCATCTTCCTCCAGCGGGGCGGCATCGCCACCGCGGCCATCGGCGTGCCGAACCGCTACATGCACACGCCCGTCGAAGCCGTCCATCTTCAAGGACCTCGAAAACCTCGCGCTCTGGCTTACCGCCTTCATCCTCGACCTCAAGCCCGGCGAGACCTTCAAGGTGAAGGTGTAAGTCCTTGTCATCCTGAGCCTGTCGAAGAATCCGTTCGGTTTAGCCGCCGCTATTCTAGCGGCGCTCTTTCTCTTGGCTCCCGACTATATCTTCACCCTCTGCTCCTCGCCGGGATGTTGACCCGCCTTTTGTGGGATGATCAAAATGAAAATCACCATCAAAACGGCGATGATAATCGAGGCGTGGATTCGGCTGAAATCCAATCCGCCGTGGTTGATTGGCTTGTCGAGAAAATCACCCGCCGTTGCCCCGAGCGGTCGCGTGAGAATGAAAGCCGCCCAGAAAAGTAATGTGCGCGAAATCTTCGTAAAAAAATAGAGGCCCGCAATCAACATCAAAGCACCCGTGAAAATCAGCGCCCCACCCCTGTATCCCGTCCCGTTCGTATCGGCCATCCAATCGCCGAGCGCCGTGCCCAGGGTTTGCGAGAACATAATCGTCGTCCAGTAGTACATCTCGACTCTGGGCGACGTGACTGTCTCGACGGAAACCGTGCCCGCCGAGTAGTACCAAACCGCGAGAGAAAGCATCAGCAGAACAAACAGAATCGCCGCCCCCCCCGGGTAACCGATGCCGAGAGAGCGGTCCGCAAAATCGGCCATGGTCGTGCCTGCCGTCGTTGTCGCGACGATCACGGCCCAATAGAGAAACGGGTGATACGACTTGGCCTTGATCTGTACGAACACGGCGACAAGAAAAATGGCTATGAAGATCACACTGGCGACGGCATAGCCCAGTTGCATGGTCATGGATACGGCATCACCACCGGTCTCGCCCAAGGTCGTCGCGGCAATCTTGATGATCCAAAAACCGAGGGTGACCTGCGGTACTTTGCATAGCGCGTTTTTAATTGTGTCATTCATGGAATAGGAGTTCAGCAATTCTTAAGTTACGGGGGTCTTATGCAGCCCTTTACCCACGCTTATTCGTTGGCAAGGACAGGCTTGACGGCGTTTATGCCGCCGGCTTCTTCGTCACGACGGGAAGTTTCTCCGTTTTCGATTCCACGCGGAGCGAGGCGGCTTTGCGCGCGAGGTTGCGGAAAGTGAGCTGCGCCTGGGTCGGTTCCTTGCCGGCCGGGCAGACGGCGCGGGTGTAGACGCCGTCGGAACCGAGCACGCGCGCCTTCACGCAATCGCTCAGGTAGCCGGGAATGATCACGTCGGTGATGCGCTTGCGCAGGCCGGGATCGAGCACCGGGAAGACGACCTCCACGCGGCGGAAAAGATTGCGCGGCATCCAGTCGGCGCTGCCGAGGTAGACCTTCGGCTTGCCGCCGTTGCCGAAGTAGAAAATCCGGCTGTGCTCGAGGAACCGGCCGACGATGCTGATCACGCGGATGTTCTCGCTCACGCCCGGCACGCCGGGGCGCAGGCAGCAGATGCCGCGCACGATGAGGTCGATCTTCACGCCCGGCCTGCGAGGCCTCGTAGAGCGCGACGATGAGGCTTTCCTCCACCAGCGAGTTGAGCTTCACGATGATGCGGCCCTCCTTGCCCTGCCGGGCGAGATCGCGCTCGTGCTGGATCAGCTTCAGGAACGTGTCGTGCATCTGGAACGGCGCGACGAGCAGTTGCTTCACGCCCTTGAATTCCGAGAGGCCGGTCAGCGTGTTGAAGAGCATGGCCGACTTCCTCGCCCAGCTCCTGGTTGGACGGTGAAGAGGCTCAGGTCGGTGTAGAAGCGGGCCGTGCTGGGATGATAATTGCCGGTGCCGAGATGGAGGTAATGGCGCAGCCGGTCCTCGTCGCGGCGCACGACCATCAGCACCTTGCAATGGGTCTTGAGTCCGACCAGGCCGTAGACGACATGGACGCCGGCTTCCTCGAGCTGGCGCGCCCAGAGGATGTTGTTGGCCTCGTCGAAGCGCGCGCGCAACTCGACCAGCACGGTGACCTGCTTGCCCTGTCTCGGCGGCGTGGATCAGCGAGTGGACGATGGGCGAATCGCCGCTGGTGCGATAGAGCGTCATCTTGATCGCGAGCACGGCCGGATCGGACGCGGCGTGCTCGAGGAACTCGACCACGCTGGCGAAGCTCTGGTAGGGATGATGCAGCAGCACGTCCTTTTGCCGGATGATCTCGAAGTAATCGCAGCCCGGGCGGCAGGGCGTGCGAGACGATCGGCACGTAGGGCTTGTCGCGCAGCGAGGCCAGCGCATCGATCGAGGCCAGCGGCATCAGGTGCAGGAAATTGAGCGGGCCGTTGACGAGGTAGACGTCGTCCTCGGTCAGCTTGAAAATATCGAGCAGCACGCGCCGCATGTCCGGCGGGCAGCCGTGCTCGATTTCGAGCCGCACGGCGTTGCCGCGCGCGCGCTTGCGCAGTTCGTCCTCGATCGTGCGCAGCAGATTTTCCGCTTCTTCCTCGTCGATGTAGAGATCGCTGTTGCGCGTGATGCGGAAGCCGTAGACCTGCTCGACCTTCAGGCCGGGAAAGAGATCGTGGATGTGATTCTGGATCAAATTCTGGATGAGGATGTAGTGCCACTCGTCGCGTCTTGGGATGCGGGATGCGCACCAGCCGCGGCAGGACGCGCGGAATGGCGACCACGGCGTGGAGGATTTCGGTCGGGCCGCTCGGGCCGCTTCAGGCGCAGGAAAAGATTGTGGCTCTTGTTCTGCAGCTGCGGGAAAGGGATGGCTCGCATCGACGGCCAGCGGCGTGAGCACCGGGAAAACCTCCTCGCGGAAATAGTGCGTGGCCCACGCCTGGTCCTCCTTGCTCAGGCTCTTGAAGTCGTGCAGGATAGACGCCGTGCTTGCCGAGCGCGGGCAGCAGCTCGTTGTTCCAGAGCTGGTACTGGTCGTCGATCAGCTTCAGCACGTCCTGGCGGATGCGCGTCGAAGGTCTGGCGCGGCGCTCATGCCGTCGGGGCCGGCGTCGTCGGATTCGTGCTCGATCTGCTGCTTGATGCCGGCCACGCGCACCTCGAAGAACTCGTCGAGGTTGGAGGTGACGATGCCGAGAAAGCGGACGCGCTCCAGCAGCGGCTGGCTCGGGTCCTGCGCTTCCTCCAGCACGCGGCGATTGAAGGCCAGCCAGCTCAGTTCGCGGTTGATGAAGAGCCGGGGATCGGTGAGGTCGGGCGTGGTCATGGCGGCGGTGGAGGATACCTCTTTGCGGGGCGGTCGGGCAACGCGCGAATTGTGACGTGGCTGTGGCGACGGCTTCGGCAGCGCGGCCGATCTCCCGCTTCAGAATCTCGTAGCCGCGGACCAGGCCGGGCCCGGCCTGCAGGATGTCGTCGGAGGGAATTTCAATCAGCCGCCCGGCGCGCACGGCGGGAATCTTGTCCCAGCCCGGCCGCGAGGTGATCTCGCCCATCTCGCACCGGCTTGCCGCACCACGAGGCGAAAATGATTTCCGGCTCGCGCGCCACGACCTCCTCCGGCGTGACCGTGCGCGCGGCCGCTTTCTTCTCCTGCCGCAATTCGGCGAAAATATCGGTGCCGCCCGCCCGCTCGATCAATTCCGAGACCCAGCCGATGCCGGTGATCAGCGGCTCGGGCCATTCCTCGAAATAGACCCTGGGCCGCGTGCGCGCCGTTGACGCGGCACGGGCTGCAAATCGCGCTCCATCTCGCGCGACCAATTCCTCCGCCCGCTCGCTTTGCCGCACGATCTGGCCGAGATTGCGGATCGCGTCGTAAATCTCCTCGAGGCTGCGCGAATTGATGGCCCAGACGGTCACGCCCGCCTTGATCAAATCGGACGCGAGCTGATGCTGCACGTCGGTCGAGGTGATGACCAGGTCGGGCTCGAGCTTCAGGATCGCCTCGATGTTTCCCGAGCTGAATCCGCTCACGCGCGGCTTCTCGTCCACGCCCGGAGGCAGCCGATAAAAGGCGGTCACCCCCACGACCTGCGGCCACACCCCGAGCCGCTGAAGAATATCGGCGCCGTCCGCTCCGAGAGCGACGAGACGTTGAGGTGCGCTGGTTCGTGACACAATCGGATAACTTACCGCCTTTTCCGCAGGTGAGAAATGGTAAACTGTTCCATCGATGTCATTCCGGGGCTTCGCCTTGTCAACAAATGTGCCATGTGGCAGTATGTTGGTGATGACTGCGCAAGAGGTACTTGAGAAGGTGGCGGCCATGCCACAGGAAGACTGGATGAAAATCCAGTGCGGAATCGCCGAGTTGATCACGACTAAGCTTTCGTCCGATCAGATCGACGGGATTCGTGGAGCACGCCGAGGCCGACGCCGAATTTGCGCGTGGAGAAGGAATCAGCAGTCAGGAGATGCGGAGAAAACTTGGGCTTTTGTGACAGTCCGCTATTCTCCCCGTAGTCAGCGGGAAAAACCACGCGCATGAGACAACCTCCCGCGCTCAGCGATCCCCCTCCCCCCGCAGCGCTGGAGCCGATGCCGCCTGGCATCCACAACGTCTATATCTTCGAGGTCTTCAACACCGCTTCGTGGGGAGTCGTGCTCGGCGCGCCCATGCTCCTCTTCCTCCAGCACCTTAACGCCACCGCCACCATCGTTGCCATCGCGTTCAGCCTTTCACCCCTCCTCAACATCCTGCAAATTCCCGCCGCCCGTTTCGTCGAACAGGTGGGCTACCGCCGTTTCGTTCTGGGCGGATGGACCACACGCAGTTTTCTGGTCGTGGCGATGGCCATCGTCGCCTTTCTACCCGATTCCGTTGACCAGGCGACGCGCCTCGTCCTGATGCTCTTTTTTTCCCTGATCTATAACACCCTGCGCGGCGTTTCCGTTTGCGGAATGCTCCCGTGGTTCACGCATATTGTGCCCGAATCCCGGCGCGGCGAGTTCCTGGCGAAGGACCAATCGGCCTCGGCCTTTTCCAACATCGTTTCGCCGTTCCTGTTCGGCCTTCTCCTGTTTGGCGGGCGCACGTGGTACGGCTTTGGCAGCGTCTTCACCTTCGCCTTCATCGCCGCCTTCATCAGCCTCTGTTTCCTGCGCCGAATTCCCGATGTCCCGGTCGAAAAAATCGGCCCGAATGCCGAAACTCTCCCGTGGAAGGAAATGTTCTTCTACCCGCCCTTTTTCAAATACGTCCGGTATAACATGATTATGAATGTCGCTCTGGGCGTTTCCGGCGCCTTTTGGGTGCGCTACTTCAAGGCTTTCCTGCACCTTAGCGGCTCAAATATCCTCTTCATCGCCTGCGGCACCAACGTCGTTCTCGTGCTTGCGCTGCTCCTGATCACGCCCGTGATCGACCGCACCCACAACAAACAGGTTCTGACTCTTTCTGGAATCATGCTCGTCCTCCATTTCACCGGATGGGGCTGTGTCGCCGCCGGCATTATTCCCTTCACCGCGTCCACCATGTGGCCGGTCATCATTATTCAGGCTACCACTGCCGGCATCGGTGGCGCCCTTTGGAACCTGGCTAATGTCCGCATGGTGATGGGAATCATTCCCGCCATGGGACGCCCCCACTTCCTGGCGCTTTATAGCGTCGCCGGTAATCTGACCATCGGGATCATGCCGCTCTTCTGGGGACCCTTGATGGATTACCTCGAGCACTGGAGCGTCGCCTGGGGCTATTGGACCTGGAACAGCTACAGTTTGCTTTACTGCGCGCTCACTTTCACCATCATCATCGGCCTGGGCGTTCTGCAAACGCTCGAAGAACCTAAAAAAATGACCTGGGAAGTCTTTATCCGCGAGCTCTTGGTGGAAACGCCCAGCCGGGCCGTTTCGCGCGTCATCGGCAGGTTGCGCGGGCCTGGCATCGGATGAAGCCTTTTCTCACCTGGTTCAGCTCGCTGGTGATTCACCTGATTGGAGCGACTCTCCGCATGACCGTCGAGGATCGCGGCGCCATTCTCGATCAACCGGAACACCCGCCCGTCATCATCGCTTTCTGGCATAATCGGACCGCGCTCATGGCCTATTTCTTCGAACGCTATTGCCGGGGACGCACTGCGCTTACCTTCATTAGCCGGAGTCGCGATGGCCAGTTCATGACCGACGTTGCCGCGCGATTTGGCATCAAGGCCGTTCGTGGCAGCAGTTCCCGGCACGGCACCTCGGCCATGCTCAGCGCCATTCGTGCCGCGGACGATCCCCGCATCGATCTGGTCATCACCCCCGACGGCCCGCGCGGCCCCCGTTACAAAATTCAGCCCGGCCTGATTCGCCTCGCCCAAGCCACCCAGCGACCCATCGTCGCCGTGACCTATCAACTTCAGTGGAAGGTCCTGCTCAAAAGTTGGGACCGCTTTCACGTCCCGATTCCCTTTGCCCTTTGCCACCTCATCACGAGCGAGCCAATCTTCGTCCCGGAAAATGTGTCCGACCCGGAACTGGCTGCCATCACCGCGCAGCTCGCCCAAGCCCTTGGAGGGGATTAAGCGCCCGCGAATAAGCGAGCTAGTTAACAAGCAGCTTCGCTGGGTTTATCGCTTGTACCCTACAATATGACGTCTTAATGTCTGTTTATGACGACGCTGTCTCCAACCAAAGCTCGCACCAATTTTACGGCTCTGCTGAAGAAGGCCGCATCTGGCGAAGAGATCGGCATACGTTATGGCGGCAAGGTCATTGTCCTGCATACGCTCAAGGAAGAAGACACTTCATACGCTGAAAAAGAATATGGGGTGACAAAAACCGAGTTGAAACGTTTTACTAAAAGGCTTCATGCGCAAGGTGAGAAAGACCGCAAAGCAGGAAAATCCCGCGAATATACCGGCGACATCGAAGCCCTCCTTAAAGATTGAATTTGCCCCCGCTTTTCTCGGACAAGTGCGAGCATTGTCGAAAGATAGGCGGCGGGTTATTGGCAAGACAATTACTGACGCCTCCAAAGCATGGGGCAAACCTCATCTTCACGGGGGCGCGGGATTGCGAAAGCTGAGAGGCTCGTTTTTAACGAATGTCGATCAGGCCTTCAAACGAGACTCGTATTCGAAACCTTGGATGATGGATCGCTCTATTTTCATTTGATGGGG
Organism: uncultured Verrucomicrobiae bacterium; assembly: GCA_963812985.1. Taxonomy (GTDB): domain Bacteria; phylum Verrucomicrobiota; class Verrucomicrobiia; order Methylacidiphilales; family UBA1321; genus JABDGH01. The sequence continues at coordinate 443,116 of CAWEXI010000001.1, read as the reverse complement.
AGCCATGACGAAGTTCGGCACTACATACGAACGATTCGCTAAAGACCCCAACAAAAACGTCGCTTCCTTTGCGCAAAGGATCAGCTACAATCTCCGTTCCCATGTCGGACCAGTCCCTCACCCGTAATTTTTGCATCATCGCGCACGTCGACCACGGCAAGACGACGCTTTCCGACCGCCTTCTGCAGGCGACCAACACCATCAGCGACCGGCATCATGACCGCGCAGCATCTCGACTCGATGGACCTCGAGCGCGAGCGCGGCATCACGATCAAGGCGCATCCGGTGACGATGGACTACAAGGCCAAGAACGGCACGATCTACCATGCTCAACCTGATCGACACCCCCGGCCACGTCGATTTCGCCTACGAGGTCTCGCGCAGCCTTTCCGCCTGCGAGGGCGCGCTGCTCATCATCGACGCGGCGCAGGGCGTCGAGGCGCAGACCGTCGCCAACGTCCACCTCGCCAACAAGCAGGGCCTCAAGCTCATTCCCGGTCATCAACAAGATCGACCTGCCCAACGCCGACATCGAGACGTGCGAAGAAGCAGCTCGAGGACGTCCTTTCCATTCCCGCCGAGGAAGCCATCCTGGCCAGCGCGAAGAACGGCATCGGCATCGAGGAAATCCTCGAGGCCATCATCGAGCGCATTCCCGCCGCCGCCCGATTTACAACGACGACTACACGCGCGCGCTCGTCTTCGATTCGCTCTTCGACACCTACCGCGGCGTCGTCACCTACGTCCGCACGTTTTCCGGCGAACTGCAAGACCGGCACGCCGATTTTGCTCATGGGCTCGAACCTCCGCTACGACATCAAGGAAGTCGGCATCTTCACGCCGAAGCAGATCCGCACCGAGTCGCTGAAGGCCGGGCCAGGTCGGCTATCTCATCGCCAATATCAAGACCACCGCCGAGGTGAAGATCGGCGATACGCATCACCAACGCGCAGAAGCCCGCGCCCGAGCCGCTGCCCGGCTTCAAGACGATCACGCCGATGGTCTTCAGCGGCATCTATCCCATCGACACGTCGCAATTCGAGCAGCTCAAGATCGCGCTGGGCAAGCTGCAGCTCAACGACGCCGCGCTGACCTACACGACGGAAAGCTCCGTCGCGCTCGGCTTCGGTTTCCGCTGCGGATTCCTCGGCCTGCTCCACATGGAAATCGTGCAGGAACGGCTCCGGCGCGAGTACCAGATGGACATCATCGCCACCTACCCGAGCGTCGTCTACGAGGTCACGCGCACCAACGGCGAAGTGCTGATGATCGACAACCCGATGCAGATGCCCGATCCCGTCCGTGATCGAGCACATCGCCGAGCCGATGGTCCAGCGCCTTCATCATGATCCCGAACGACAACATCGGCGACATCATGCAGCTCGTGATGGAAAAGCGCGGCACCTGCGAGCACACCGAGTCGCTCGATGCCAAGCGCGTCATGCTCCGCTGCGACCTGCCGCTCAACGAAATCCTGGTCGACTTCAACGACCGCATCAAATCGATCACGCGCGGCTACGGCAGCATGGATTACGAGTACGCGCCCTATCGCGTCTCCGACATGGTGAAGATGGACATGCTGGTCAACGGCGAGCCGGTCGATGCGTTTTCCTGCATCGTCGAGCGCAGCAAGGCCGAGGGCCGCGGGCGCCACATCGCGGCGAAGCTCAAGGAAGTCATCCACCCGCACCTCTTCAAGATCGCGATCCAGGCCGCCATCGGCGGCAAGATCATCGCGCGCGAGGACGTGAAGTCGGTCGGCAAGAACGTGACCGCGAAGTGCTACGGCGGCGACATCACCCGCAAGCGCAAACTCCTCGAAAAGCAGAAGGAAGGCAAGAAGCGGATGAAATCGATCGGCAGCGTCGATATCCCGCAGGAAGCTTTCATCGCCGTGCTCAAGTCGGAGAATAAATAATTGCAGGAACCATCAAATACAGATTACAAATTGCGTTCGAAATTGATTGAATTGTAATTTGTTTTCCCTATGTAAATTTCAGTCTTTGAAAATTCCGTATCCCGTTAGATGCTTCCATGTTCAATTTTTTCCTCCCCAGCAAAACGAAGAAAGTCCTTGCCGAATCGGAGCTGATTCAGGGCAGCCTGCAGCGCAACCGCATCTACGCGCAGGACATCCTTTCCGCGAAGGACCTCGAGATCGATCACGGCGCTGGAGGCGCGCTATCCGGCGCTGCTCAAGGCGCGGGATGTCGATGGCCTCGAGAAGCTGAACAAGGAAGTCGATGAAGCTCGGCAACAAGCTTTTCCCGCCCTCGCCGTGGGACGGCTGGCGCGAGAACGTCGAGGTCTTCGTCGTCGCGGCGATCATGGCGCTGGCCATCCGCACCTTTTTCCTCCAGCCGTTCAAGATTCCCACCGGCTCGATGGAGCCGACGCTTTACGGCATCGAGCCGAAGCCGTCCGTCGGAACTGCCGCCGAATCTCTCGTCCAGGCCTACGATTTCCTGATCCACGGCAGGACCTACAGCCGCGTCGTGACGCAGCACGGCGGCACGATCGACGCGATGACGCCCGGCTCGTTCACCATCTGGCTCGAGTACACCGACGTGCATCTCGTCGACGCCCAGGGCAACGACGAAGTCGATCGCATCTGGATTCGCCCGAGCGATGTGCGCCAGAAACTTGCATCTCCATGGAGGGCATCGCAGTTTCAGCCGGGCGATGTCCTGGCCAATTACGTCACGCAGACCGGCGACCAGGTCCTCGTCGACAAGGTGACCTATAATTTCCGTCCCCCGCGCCGCGGCGATGTCTTCATCTTCAAGACGTCAGGCATTCCCGGCCTCGCCAACGAACGCGGTCCCGACCAGGAAGGCAGCGAGGATTTCATCAAGCGCTGCGTCGGTCTCGCCGGCGACATTGATCGAAGTGAAGCCGCCGACGCTCCTGCGTCAACGGCAAGCCCGCCGATGTCGCGCCCTCTTTCGCCAAGGAATTTGCCCAGACCGATAATTATCCCGGCTACAGTCTGGTCGATTATGGTGACGGTCCGGTCGGTGCTACGTGCACTGGCGTGACCAGCGATCCATCCCGCCCGTTCGATCCCTTCGACAAGGACAACTCGCAGACCTACTACGTGCCCGCCGATTGCTACTGGGCCATGGGCGACAACAGCCCGAACAGCAAGGACAGCCGTTATTGGGGCGGCGTCCCGCGCCAGAATCTGGTCGGCCGCGGCTACTTCGTCTTCTGGCCCTTCACCTCGCGCTGGGGCTGGATCAGGTAATCTACCACCGTTGATGCACTTGCGGACGAATCCCCGCGTCATAAATCTTTCGCACCGCCAGCATCTCGGCCTCCGTTAATGCCGGTAACTCAGCCGCCCGCGCATTATCCTCCACCTGTTGCGGACGCCGCGCGCCGGGAATCGCACACGTCACCGCATCGAACATCAAAATCCAGCGCAACGCCCACTGCGCGAGAGTCGCCTCCGAAACGTCCCAACCCGTTCTGCCCAATGATCGATATTTCATAAAGTCTTGTCCGTAACAGCGCCATTCCCCGAGGTGTCCGTCAACGTCCGTGGAATCACCTCCACCTGGCTCGGGCTTTCGATCTCCTCCACCGCATCCGTAACCTTCAGCTTGCGCAATTCCCGCGCGCTGACCAGGACGCGCGTTTCCAGCGACGCCGACCGCCTTGTTGTAATTCTCCACCGCCCCTTTCAGCGACGAACCGACCCTGCCCAAATGCTCGCTCATCGTCTGCACCCGCTCGTAAAGCACGCGGCCCAGCTCGCTGATCTTCTGCGCATTTTCCGCCAGCGACTCCTGCCGCCAGCCGTAAGCGGCCGCGCGCAAGCAGCGCGATCAGCGTCGTCGGACTGGCGGGAATCACGTGGTTTTCGTCGATCTGCCGGTCGATCAGATCCGGCTCAAATTCGAGCGCGGCGCTGAAAAAACTTTCGCCCGGAATGAACAGCACCACGAATTCCGGCGCGGGCTGGAACTGCTTCCAGTACGACTTCGCGCCGAGCAGTTTCATGTGTTCGCGGATATTGCGCGCGTGCTCGGCCAGCTTCGCGCGGCGCTCCGATTCGTTCGGCGCCTCGAGCGCCTGCAGGTACGCATCCATCGGCGTCTTCGCGTCGATGACCAGACTCTTGTCCGCCCGGCAACTTGCACCACCACATCGGGCCGAAGCGCGCCGTCTTCCGTCGCCACGTGCGCCTGCTCGACGAAGTCGCAATGCTCGAGCATCCCCGCCATTTCCACCACGCGCCGGAGTTGCAACTCGCCCCAGCGTCCCCGCACCCGCGGCGTGCCCGAGCGCCTTCACCAGATTGGAAGCCTCGCGCTGCAGCGTCACCTGCGCCTCCGCCAGACCGCGCACCTGCTGCGTCAATCCGCCGTAGGCTTCGATCCGCGACTTCTCGATCTCGCCGATCTTCACGTCGAATTTTTGCAGCGTTTCCTGCACCGGCTTCACCAGTTGATCGATGGCCGTCTGCCGCTTCTCGAGATCGTTGCGCGCGCCTTCCTGGAATTTTTCCAGCGTGGCGTGTGCGAGATTGAGAAACGCCGCGTTGTTGCTCTTCAGCGCCTCGGACGAGAGCGCCTTGAACGCGTCCGACAATTTCGCCTGCGCCTCGTTTAAAATCGCCAGTTTTTCCAACGCCGCCTTGCGCTCCTCGACCAGCCGCGTTTCCATCTGCATCAAATCCTGCCGGGCCTGCGCGAACTCGATTTGCGCGAGGGAAAGCGCCTCCGATTGCTCCGCAAGCCGCGCTTCAAGCTCCCCAATCTTGACCTGCCGTGCCGTCAGGCGCTCCTCCAGCGTGGCCGTCTGCGCGCGAAGCACCAGCCACGTGACCGCACCGCCAAAAACACCTCCGACCAGCAGCCAAAAAATAATGCCTTCCATAAAGCCGAGAACATAGCGCAGCCGGGCTCGCGATGCGCTTCAATTATTTCGGCTCCGTCATCCTGAGCTTGTCGAAGGATCAGTTCCGTTGCGCGGAAAAGGTAGGCTGAACTGATCCTTCGACAAGCTCAGGATGACAGAATTGCTTAAATAAGGGCTTTCCGTGAAGTCGCAGCAATCTCATCCGTTCGGTCATCAGACCGCTTGCAGGATCGTGTGATCAACCTAGGCTGCAGCGAATTGCAGACAGGCGCGAATATCTTCAGGCTCAAGGTATGGATAATCCTTCAGGATTTCCGCTTCGAGCATCCCGGCACCGAGCAAATCCAGCACATCCTTGACCCGTAGACATAACCGCGAATGCAGGGCCGTCCGCCACATTGCCAGGGTCAAAAGTGATGCGGTTAAGATAACTCACGAAGGAAACTCGCAACTCGGACCCTGCGCGAGACTGTTTTTCGCTTCAATTATTTCGGCTTTTCTTCCAGCGCCCAGCGGTTCAACCAGGCACGCAAACTGAATTCGCGCCAATGTCGCCCATCGATTCCCGATCTGTCCAGGTAGTCCGGACTTTTGATCGCTTCCTGCCAGGATGCGCTGATATCGGGATTTGTCGGCGCGAGTTCGTGGGCTCGACGCAGAGCTGGCCACACGTCCTCTTCCCATAAACACATCGTTTTGCTGTCAAAAACGTGCCCTCGATCCTGCTCCATCCGCGCGACGTTATAGTTCGCCGACCAGCCGGCCAGGTCCATGAATTGCGTGATATAAAAGGTTGCGAACACAGCCAGCACACAGCCGCCGATCAGCCACGAAAGGGATCGATCCTGGCGGATTTTGATCGTAAGCAAAATGAAACCGGCCCCGACCAGGACAAGAAAAATGATTACGCTCAATCGTGCGACGGTCATCTGGTAGGTGACGATGTAACGGTGAATTTTTTCAGCGACGCTGAAAATCAAAAACAGGTTTTGCGCGACCCAGCAATAAGCGAGAAACTTGAGCTCCCGGCGCTCAACCACACCGGTCGCCTGCTGAAAAATTGTCGCCAGGACAAAGGCGGAAAGGAGAACCGTGACAATCAGAGCGTTCACTCCTTCGTGCACGTAGTTCTTATAGTCCACCCCCGCCGGCAGCGCCTGTCCGCTCCACAAAAAAACCGCATCTGCGACGTTCGCAACGAGGAAAAGAACGTTCAGCGCCAGAAGCACAAGGCCGCTGCTCAAAAACGCCGCGCGAGACGGAACAAGTTCCGGAAATCGGGGCAGGTTCCCGGTCCATTTCCACCACCAAGCCGAGACATTGGCCGGACGCAGCAGGGGCAGAATTAAAAACGCCACAAAGAGCCACATGATGATCCGCGCCGGATGGAGATAAAGTGCGAGTTCCTTCCAAAACCAATCGAAGAAGCTGTTCGTCCAACTGCCGAATACGGCATTGCCTGCGGCAAGAAGCGACCCAAATATCAGCGCCAACACCAGGGCCGGTATGGCCAGCAGGCATCCGCCAAGCAGTCCGCCCGTCCAGCCGACTCCCCCGGAAAAGGCCGCTTCCATCAACCGGGCGCCGAGCCAGAAAATGCGTCCCGGTGCGAAGATAAGCGCCACGACTTGCGACATCCACCTGCCCCACACCGACTCGATCTCACGAAAGAACGTGTCGCCCGCAATCGCGATGATCAGCATCAGAAGAACGAGGGTATTAGTCACACCTGTTTCGATCACCGCCGCCAGCACGGCTCCCGCCAAAAGCATCAGCAGCACGAGTGTCGTGCGTCTGCGTAACCGATCCTCGCGGTTGCCCAGGATGATTCCGACCAGAGCGGCGCAAAAAACGGCAAGCGACAGACCCGGAAAAGCATCGATTTTCCAAAAGCACCAATCGAAAATCGCCACGGCCAATGCCAACCCGAGCAGAAGTCGCGGCAGTCGCGCGGGAGGCTCGCTAAGCCGTAAAGGTAACGCTGGCACACCGGTCGGGCCCGAGGCGGAAGCAGTCGCATTCATTGCGCCAGCCCATCCAGCATGCCTTGGTCCTGGGCCGCGGCAAACTGATTCAGCCGGTCGCACACGGCGCGAACGACTGGTTCCAGATCGGCCGCGCCGACGACGATGCCGACTTCCTCGACGCCCGAAAACCATCGCGGTTGCAGTTCGGAGGCGCTCTCGATGCGGTAGGCCGCACGGCCCTTGAACTCGGCGATGCGCGCCATTTCCCGCAGATGATCGCTGGCGCGGTTGCCGATCATCACGACGATTTGCACCTGTGGGAGCAGGTCCGATAAGATTCCCTGGTGGATATGCATAAATGGATAGTTAGCTTTGCGCTACAAAGTATATCGTTAAAAACATCACGCGTCTTACGTCGATTTCGCGCTCCGGACCATTTCCTCCAGCGTCCGCAGATAATTCTGGAATGCCTTGCGTCCCCGCGCCGTCAGTTCGTACCGCGTCTGCGGCCGGATCAGGATTTCCTTGCGATACGCGACGTAACCCGCCTGGTGCAGCGCGCGCAGATGCGTGACCAGATTGCCGTCGCTCATCTTGAGCTGGGCCTTCAGGTCCTGAAACGGCCAGTTCGCGCGCGCGGCGAGCAGCGTCATGATGGCCAGCCTTCCTTTTTCATGAATCAGTTTGTCGAGCCGGTCGAAATCAAACATTCTCGGTTCCGGTAGTTGATGGGACCGATTCCTCGCCTTCGCCCAGAGCCCAAACCGCCGCGGCATAGGCCAGGTGAAAGCCGCCGAATGTCGCGGCCATGATGCCGGAAACCACCAGTGCGGAAGGCTCGACATGGGGATTCGGCATGAACAAATGCTTCCAGGTGACCAGAAGTCCGCAGCCGGTGAGGAAGAACGTCAGTCCGAGAACAACGATGGAGCGCGGCGCGAAATGTTGCGTGCGCCAGCAGGCCGATGCCGTAAAGCGTGATCCAGAGCAAAGCCAGATGCGATGGGCCGGTGCGAATAGCGCCGTCAGCAAGCCGGCGGAAAGAAATGCGGGCGCCACGCTCGTCAGGGCGCACTTCATGCCGGAGGAGAAAAAGGGCTCGCCGCGCCGGGCCGCGCCTCGGGAAAGAAAAATGATATTGGTCAGGCAGGTCAGCGCCAGGATGACCAGCCAGACGATCAGAAATTCATCCGGCGAAAGCGGTGATGCCGATGATGCTTGGCGTAATAGGCGGTGACGAATCCGCCGAGGCTGAGCAGGCCGCCGACCAGAGCGGTGGGCGCTGAAATCGAGCGATAGATCGTGGCCCGCTCCATCAGGGAACGGATGACGCGGAGTTGACGGCTGGCGGAATCGGAGTCGGTCATTACTTACTTTGTACTACAAAGCTCTAGGCGAAGCAACCGGTTTTTATCTTTCATCCGGCAGACCAGGCTTTCTAAGATGCCGCGTGCTCGTCGAAATCCAAGTCCAGTGCCCGCATTGCGGCGAAATCATCACCTCGACCGCCGACACCTCGCAGGGCGATTACTCCACCATCGAGGACTGCGAAGTCTGCTGTGCGCCGATGAATATCGAGGTCGATCTGCGAACCGGGTCGCGTCGAGGAAGTCCGCGTCACCCTCGCGTAAACGCATGAATAAATACGCGCATCCCTTTCTTCTCATCGACGTCGGCAACACGCGGCTAAAGTGGGCAACCGCGACATTTCACGGTGCGATTCACGCCATCGGCGAAATTGCCACGCTCGATGCAACCCCTACCTTCGTAGAAATCGTTGGCCCACAAGTTTCCCGAAGCATCACCATCGTCCTCGCTTCGGTCGTGCCGAAACTGACGCCTCGCTTTTCGCCGCGCATTTTCCTCACGGCTGATCGAAGTGTAGCGGCAACGTTGCCTCATCTCGGCCTTCGCTTTCGATTATCCCAAGCCCGCGGAAATCGGCGCGGACCGCCTCGCCGCCGCCGTAGCTGCCCATGCGGAAGGCCTGCATCCGGCCATCATCGTCGCCTGCGGCACGGCGACCGCCTTCACCGTGCTCGATGCCAAGGGACGGCTCTGCGGCGGAGCCATCGCACCCGGCCTGCAGGCACAATTGGCCGCGCTCCTCGGCGCCACCGCGCAACTGCCCGCGACCGACCTTGCGCCTGCCGCGCACGCGCCCTGGCCAAATCGACCGCAGGACGCCATCCGCGCCGGCGTCATGCTCAATTTTCAGGGCGGCGTGAAGGAAATTCATCCGCGCAACTCAGCGAGCCCTGCCCGGCCGAACCGCAAACCACGCATCATCCTCACCGGCGGCAACGCGCATTATCTTGCCGAACGCATCTTGGCTCCCGCATCACGCTGCGCCCTTTACTCGTCTTCGAAGGTCTGCGCATCATTGGCCTTCGCACCTTCGCGACGAGACGTCATGAATCCGACTCCCGAAAACCGCATCGACCGCAAATTCCGCGAGCTGAAAGCGCGCGGGCAAAAAGCCTTCGTCGCCTACATCACGGCGGGCGATCCCTCGCCGGAAACCACGCCCGATCTGGTCTGGGCCCTGGAGCGCGCGGGCGCGGACATCGTCGAGCTGGGCGTGCCCTTTTCCGATCCCCTCGCCGACGGCGTCGTCAACCAGCTCTCGGCCCAGCGCGCGCTCGAGGCGGGCACGACCACGCCCCGCGTCTTTGAAATCCTCCAGGCCGTGCGCGCGCAATCGCAAATCCCCATCGTCCTCTACACCTACTTCAACCTCATCTACGCCTACGGCATCGAGCGCTTCTGCCTCCAGGCCCATCAGGCCGGCGCGGACGGCCTGCTCGTGCTCGATCTGCCGCCGGAGGAATCGCAGGGCGCGACCGGCGTCGGCTCGCGGCTCGGCGACGGCAGCCTGCGCCGCATCTAGCCTCGTCGCGCCGACCAGCCCCGCCGAGCGCATCGCCAAGATCGTCGAGAAGGCGACCGGCTTCGTCTATTACGTCTCGCGCGAAGGCGTCACCGGCATGCAGGAGCACGTCGCCACCAGCATCGGCAGCCGGATCGATCTCCTGCGCAAGCACACCGCGCTGCCCATCTGCGTCGGCTTCGGCATTTCCACGCCGGAGCAGGCGCGCACCGTGGCGCAGCAGGCCGACGGCGCGGTCGTCGGCAGCGTGCTGGTCAACCGCATCGCCGAGTGGGGCCAGCGACAAGGACCTGCCGCAAAAGCTGGAGGCCTTCGCCCGTCCCCTCGCCCAGGCCATCCACTCCTGAGGTAAGTTGGCCAGCAGCGCAAGAGCTTGTTTCTGGCATAAAAGACGCTATAAGTCGATGTATGCTTTTTAGCCGAGTCGCTCCCTCAGCGCTGGCGCTCGCTTTTGCTCTGTCGCTCGCCAATCGTGCCGCTCATTCCGCATCCACCTCACCCGCCAAAGCCGGCAAGGACGCTGCCGCCTACAACGATTCCGGCTCCGACAAATACGCCAAGGGCGATCTCGACGGCGCCATTGCCGATTTCAACCAGGCCATCCACCTCGATCCCAAGCTTGCCAGGGCCTACTACAATCGCGGCCTGGCCAAATATGATCAGGGCAGTCTCTGCCGATGCCATCGCCGATTACGACCAGGCGCATCCAGCTCGATCCCGATGACGAGGACGCCTACGTCAATCGCGCGCTGGCCAAGGACGACAACAACGACCACGACGGCGCCATCGCGGACGAGAACAAGGCGCTCAAGCTCGATCCGCGCGATCCCTACGCCTACAACAACCGCGGCTGGGCCTACTACCGCAAGGGCGACCTCGACGCCGCCATTCAGGACTACAATCTCGCCATCAATATCGATCCCAAGTTGTCCCAGCCCTACAACGATCGCGGCGTCGCGGAGCGCGACCAGGGCGACCTCGACCAGGCCATCGCCGATTATACCCGCGCCATCGCGTTGGATCCCAAGGACGACCAGGCCTACTACAATCGCGCCATCGCCCGCGACGACAAGGGCGACACCGCCGGAGCCATCGCCGACGACAACCAGGCGATCCGGCATCGATCCGAAGTACACCGACGCCTACGTCAGCCGCGCCGAAGTCAAGCTTGAGCAGCGAGGATTGGGACGGCGCCATCGCCGACTACAACCAGGCCATCCAACTCGATCCCAAAGAATGCCGTCCGCCTTCAACGAGCGCGGTCTGGCCTGGTATCACAAGGGCGATCCCAACGCCGCCCTGGCCGATTACAACCAGGCGCTTGAACTCGATCCGAAAAACGCCAGCGCCTATGAACAACCGCGGCAATATCGAAAAGGCGCTCGGCAATAACGACCGCGGCGATGAACGACTACAACCAGCGCCATCATGGCCGACTCAAAATGCGACAGCGCCTACAACGACCGCGGCATGGTCAAGCAGGCCCAGGGCGATCTCGCCGGCGCCACCGCCGATTATGCGCAGGCCCTCCAACTCAATGCCAAAAATGCCGAGGCTTGCAGCAATCTCTCCTCCGTCGCATGGCGACCAGGGTGATTGGGCGGGCGCCGTTGCCTATGCGAATCAGGCCATCCAACTCGACGACAGTTTCGCCCAGGCCTACAACAATCGCGGCGTGGCCGAGTTCCACCAGCACGACATCGCCCGCGCCATCGACGATTACGACCGCGCGCTGCAGATCGATCCCAACGACGAGCACGCCTACAACAATCGCGGCATCGCGCTCCAGGCGCGGGGCGACCTCGACGGCGCGCTCGCCGACTTCGACCTCGCCATGCGGATCGATCCCACCTTCGCGCAAGCCCGACACAATCGCGGCCTCGCCAAATGGCACGCCGGCGATATCTGGGGCGCCCTCACCGATCTGTTTTCATCCCCCCGGTAGCCCGGCACTTGTCGAAGGATCAGTTCGGCCTGCAGCGACCCCAGGGTAGCCCGGACTACTTGTTGTCCGGGTGGCCGCAGGCCACAAGAAGCGACCCTATCATAAGTCACCTCTCTCCAACGTCACAAAACTGGCGAAGCGGCGCGAATGCGCGTGAAACTCAGAAGCCTGTCATCCTGAGCCTGTCGAATCTTGACCGTTGGGAACGGTCAAGATCGAATCGCCGCAGGCGATCCCGTAGGGCGAGGGTTCGCGAGCGAGCCGAGTCAACGACCTCTAGCTTTTTCCCCCTCAATTTCGTTAATTTTGAAAATTTGATAATTTCGCAACTGCTTTCCTCCCTCGTTCCCAAACTCTATTTGGGAACGCAATTATCCGCGCAATTCCATTGCCCCTTTGAGCCGGGAAGACCTCCCTTCTGGCTCGTCCATCCCGAAGGGATGGCAGCGCCGTAGCCGGTGGTAAGCCTGCCTTGGCAGGCGCCACCACCGGTTCTTGTTCCCAAAACGGCCCGACCCCGAAAGGGTCGAAGAACACACTCTCCGACGTCATAAAATTGGCGAAGCGTGGTGCGTCCGGCCAAAAGGCCCACCCTTCCCTCCCATAAAATTTCGTTAATTTGGAGAATTTGTTAATTTAGTAACTGCCTTCCTTCCGTGGAAAACACATCACTACCGCAGCGCCGCCCAGACGCGATGCACGTCGTCGTGATCGTCGAGATGCTGCAGAAACTCGCCCACCTCCGCGCGCTGCTCCGCCGTCAACTCCGGGAAATTCTTCGGGATATAGCCCATCTCGCTCGTGATCACCGTCCAGCCGTTTTGCGAAAGCCACTGCGACACCGCGTGAATCGCCGCGCGATCCGTGATAAATCGCGCGCCCCGTCGCGCCTTCCGGAATATCGTCGTTCTGCCCGTGGCTCAGCGGCTCGACCTCATTCGCACCCGCCTCAATTGCCGCCGCCTCGATGTCGGCCCCCGCGTCGGGATGATGCGCCTCGACCAGACCCACGTGATCGAAAAGAAATTTGTTGCTGCCCGCCACGCCCAACTGGCCCTTCTTGAAGAGCACCCGGATTTCCGGCGCGGTGCGGTTATGATTGTCGGTCAGCACCTCCACGATGACCGGCACCTTGTGCGGCGCATAACCCTCGAACGCCATATGCTCGAACGTCATCTTTTCGTCGCCGATGCCCGCGCCCTTGTTGATCGCGCGCTCGATCGCATCGCGTGGAACGCTCTCCTTGCGCGCCTTTTCGCAGGCGGCGAACAGCCGCGCGTTCCCGGTGGGATCCGGCTCCGCCATGCTTGGCCGCGACCATGATTTCCTTCAGATATTTTCCGGTCGCCTGCGACTTTCTCAGCGAGGCAACCTCCCGTTTAGCGAGTAACCATTGACGTCCCATGCTTAAGATTAGTGCCCATGCGCAGACCAGTAAACCTTTTTGCAGTTCGCCGCCCGTCGTGTGGCCAGTTTTTTGGGTGGCACGGACTACTTGTTGTCCGGGTGCGTGAAGCGCACAGGAAGCGGCCAGTTCGGGCAGCACGCGCGGAGTCATTCCGCGCGAACGGAAGCTCCCCTCCCGTGGACTTATGCTTGCACCGCATCCTGAACATGGCAGAATACCCCTTCATCCTTCAGTCGAAGGATGATTGGTTTATTCGGGCTGTGGCTCAGCTTGGTAGAGCGCGCCGTTCGGGTCGGCGAGGTCCAGGGTTCAAATCCCTGCAGCCCGATTATGCTAATAATCAATAGGTTAAATTTTACACGTCGGAATGCATAACGCTTTAGCATAACGATTGATCCGTCCGTCGCCCTTGCAGGGCTGACCGCCACGAATGGCAACGACCAGGTTGCGCTCAATTGGACGGCCTTTAGTGGGCGACCAGCTCCGGTCACCCTTGGTCTTGCCGGAGGACCCTTGATTGTCGCCATTGCGCTAAGCCGCATTGGTCGCATTGGTTCCTTGGTTTGGTATATGCCAGCGGGCGCAAACCTGGCTCTCCGCGAGTTGGGAATTATTCTCTTCCTGGCCTGTGTTGGTCTCAAGGCGGGAACTCGCTTTGTGGAAATTTTATTGCATGGCAATGGCTTGCTTTGGATCAGGCTTTCCAACCAGTGCGCGTTTGCACCACAGCTTGCGTCCTTTGAATTCGATGCCATTGAGTTTTGACACGATGAGGTCGGCGTTCTCTTCAGCCACATCGACGAACGTCTGCTTGGTCTGCACGCGGATGACGCCAACAATATCCTTGGGCAGTTTTGTGATGCCGACGATGACACCGAGTACATCGCCGGGCTGCACTCCATGATCGCGGCCCACGCCGAGAGTAAGGCGTACCTTGCCGGCCTCATGCGACACACCGCCCGATTCCCGGTCAGCCTTCAGGCCGGTTCCCGTCGCGGCCGGCCTCTCCTTACGATTGTCGACTTGCTTGGCGCGCTCCGAGAATCGGCGCTCGCCATCATCATCCCTTCGCGCCGGATTCGGTGGTTGCTGCCGAACGGGCTCGACCGGCTTCGCGTCGTCATCGCCGAAAAGATGGATCAGCGCGGAGGCAATGTCGGTGGCGACGAAGCCTTGATCCAGTAAACGGCCGATAAGGGCATCCTGTCGCTCGTACTTCCCTTCCGCCAGGGTCTTGTGCAGCGAGTCGTAAAAGCTGTTGGCACGTTTCTTTTCCACTTCTTCTTCTGAAGGAATTCTTTCTCGACGGATTTTGCCTTTCGTGAAGCGAATGATGCTTTGCATTTTGTAGATTTCACGGCCTGACACAAACGTGATCGCCCGGCCGCTTCGCCCCGCCCGCCCCGTGCGCCCTATCCGGTGAATGTAATCGTCTCCGTCATGCGGCAGATCATAATTGAAGACCACTTCCACATCATCGACATCCAGTCCACGCGCCGCCACATCGGTGGCGACGAGGAAATCCAATCCACGCTTACGGAACTTCGCGATCACCCGTTCGCGCATCGCCTGGGTCATGTCCCCATGCATTTTGTCCGCAGCGTATCCGCGCGCCACAAGATGCTCGGTCAATTCATCGACCATCATTTTCGTGGCGCAAAAAATAATTCCGAACTTGATGTCCTGGAGATCGATCAGACGGCATAGGACGTCGAGTTTCCAACGGCGGTCCACTTCGTAATAGACCTGCTCGATGGCAGGCATGGTCAGGGCCTGGGTCTCAATCGTCACGTTCACTGGGTTCTTCGTGAAGGTCTTGATCAAGTCCTGGATCGGTCGCGGTAACGTCGCCGAAAAAAACACCGTTTGCCGCTCGGTAGGTGCCTGTTTCAGTACGGTCCGAATGTCATCTAAGAATCCCATGTCGAGCATGCGATCCGCCTCGTCGAGAATCACCATTTTCACCTGGTCCAGCTTCAAGGTGCGCCGGTCGAGATGATCCATCACGCGACCGGGTGTTCCGATGATGATTTGCGCGCCGTCCTTTAAGCCCCGCAGTTGGCGGTCGTAGGACTGGCCACCATAAATCGGAATCTCGCGAACCCCCTTTTTGAATGAGGCGAGCTTCGCCACTTCCTCGGCTACCTGCACGGCCAACTCCCGTGTTGGACACAGAATCAGAATCTGCGGTGCACGCAAACGGGAATCAACTTTTTCAATGGCCGGCAATGCGAACGCTGCGGTCTTGCCCGAACCGGTCTGTGATTGTCCCACCACATCGGCGCCGGAAAGCAGTGCGGGGATGGCCTGTGATTGGATGTGGGTAGCTTCCTCATACCCCATTTGAACCACCGCCTTGAGTAGTTCCGCCGACAATCCCAATTCAGTAAATAGCTTCTTCTGCATTTAGACTTATATGCTGATCGCTCCCTATTCACCATCTCTCTTACGACCCCGGTGGCAGGTAATCCTGGTTTTTGCCACACAACCCGGTCCTGGCATGATCGTAGGAGACACGCGCACGTTGGCGGCCTTGGCGAATTGCGTCCGACAGTAAAGGAGTCCCCTATGTCGATGCCGATAAGTTCTCAAAAACGTCGAAATGACCGCAGATCAGACTTCTGGAGGCTCTGAGGGTGTTCAACGCTCATTCATTCGAAGAGAGGTCCTCGAAGGCGTTAGCACTCAGAGGCCATCCATGGCTGAAGACTATCGCTTGACCCGAGCCCCAGTCTTTATAATAGATTTTGTTCCATCTTGAGTTTGAATTGTGTCCCTATGTTCTTCCCTTTGGTTACGGCTTAATGGACTCGTTGCCCATTAGAAAAATACTAAGCCTTTTGGGTCCGTGGGCGCCGAGGACGAGAATGCGCTCGATGTCGCCGGTGCGGCTGGGGCCGGTGATGAACGAAAGAAAGCTGGGCCACTTGGGGGCATAAATTTTGCGGACCCATTGGAATGCGTCGGTAAGATTCGGCAACCACCTGGCTGCGCCGGGCGATGACGACATGATGTGGCGGCAGGACGGATAAGCGCGCGCCCGCCCGCACTCTGATTTGTGACGAGAACGCTGCCGGTTTGGGCGACGAGGGCATCGCAACCGGTGATGGCGGCGTCGCATTTTTCGAGCTCGGCAACGGAATAGCCGGGATCGGTAAAGAAGCAGGGCAAGCCAAGTTTTTCAGCGAAGTCCGACACGATGGATGCCGCGATGGGTGGCAATGCGTTTCCAGTTGTTTTCGGCGGCGAGCGCGGCGAGTTGCCTGACGGCTTCATCAGGCGAGGAAACGAATCCGGAAATCGGCCTTCAGCGCCGCGGCATTTTGTCGCGAAGAGCGCGATTTGATCGTCCAGGGTGGGGCCGACCGATGGCAGCCAGGCACGAAAGGTATCCGCGGAGGGCGGAGGTCCGTGCGGCGGCCGATTGATTCGCCATATCGTAGTCGATGTGGCCGTGGTCGCGCCGTGGTGCGGGCTGGCGAAGCGCTTCGCGGATCCGGGCAAAGACGGCTTCGCGGTGGTCAGTTGGCGTCATGCTTCGATCCCAGGTTGGATTTTTTTCTGCGCCAATAATCGGAGAAGCTTTCCTTCGCCGGCGCGGGAAAGTCTCTCGTCCGGGTCCAGCTCTTGCAGCGGATCGAGCGGCGTGCCATTGACGATTTTGTGCAGCGGGAAAAAGAATGGCGCCGATTTTTCCGGCGACACGATAGAGCGTCGGGCGGCGCATGAGAAAGACGAAGCCCGCATAGAGCGATTTTCTCCCACCAGAGCGGTTTTTCCTTCATCGCGTTGCGGCGGTTGTGGAGAAGGTGATGGTGGAGATCGATGCCGACGGGACAGGTCTCGGTGCAGGCGCCGCAAAGCGACGAGGCGGAGGAGAGATGCTTCCAGTTTTGCAGGCCGCGCAGATGCGGCGTGATGACCGAACCGATCGGGCCCTGGTAGGTCGTGCCGTAGGAATGGCCGCCGACGTTTTTGAAAATGGGGCAGACGTTGAGGCAGGCGCCGCAGCGGATGCAGTGGAGCGCATCGCGCTGCTCGGCATCGGCGAGAAGTTCGGTGCGGCGATTATCGAGCAGGACGACGTGGAATTGTTCCGGGCCGTCGATTTCGCCGGGCTGGCGCGGGCCGCCGAAGAGGGAGTTGTAGCAGGTCAGCGGCTGGCCCGCGCCGGCCGTGGCCAGCATCGGCAGAAAAAGCGCGAGGTCTTCCAGACGGGGCAGGATTTTCTCGATGCCCAGGATGGCGACGTGAATTTTCGGCAGGGCCGTGGTCAGCCGCGCATTGCCCTCGTTTTCGGTGATGGAAATCATGCCGGTTTCGGCGACGGCGAAGTTGGCGCCGCTGATGCCCATGTCGGCGCGGCAATAATTTTGGCGCATGACCCGGCGCGCGATCATGGTCAGTTCCTCGGGGCTGTTGGTCGGCTCGGAGCCGAGTTCCTTCTGGAAGAGATCGCTGATTTCGTCGCGCGTGAGGTGCATCGCGGGAAAAACGAGATGGTAGGGCTTTTCGTGGCGCAACTGGACGATGTACTCGCCCAGGTCCGATTCGATCACGGCGCAGCCGGCATGTTCGAGCGCCTCGTTGAGGTCGATTTCCTCGGCCGTCATGCTCTTCGACTTGATGATCGGTACGGACGTTGTTTTCCTTCGCCACGTGCGAGGATGTAATCGCGCGCCTGTTCGCCCGTCTCGGCGCACGTAAACCTGCGTGCCGCGCGCCTCGAGCTTCGTGATGAATTCCTGGAGGTATTTGTCGAGATGATTGATCGCCTCCCACTTGATCTCCGACGCGGCCTGGCGCGCCTCGTCCCAGTTTTGGTAACGGCCCTTGAACTCGTCGCGCTTGACCTCGTAACTGTGCAGCGCGCGCTGGATCAGGCCGCGATGCCGCAGGTCTTTCGTCAACCGGCTCGCGGCGCTCTTGAAGTCTTGGGCGAATGAAATCATGTACGTCAGGTTTGCGCGAGGACTTCAGCGAGGTGGAGGCAGCGGATCGGTTTGCCCTGGCGCTGGAGCATGCCGTGCGATCTGCATCAGGCAGCTCGAGTCGTTGGAGACGACGGCGTCGGCGCCGGTCTCGAGCAGCGACGCGCATTTGACCTCGCCCATGGCGGTGGAAATCGTCGGGAACTTGACCGAGAAGGTGCCGCCGAAGCCGCAGCAGGTCTTGGCCTCCTTCATCTCGACGAGCGTGAGGCCCTTGACGTGCTGCAGCAGTTTCGCGCGGCTGGCTTTCGATGCCGAGTTCGCGCAGGCCGTGGCAGCCGTCGTGGAAAGTCACCGTGCCGTCGAAGCGCGCGCCGACATCGCTGACGCCGAGCTTGATTGACGAGAAAATCGGAGAACTCGTAGATCTTGGGCGCGAGCTTGAGCGCGTCGAAGTGGCGCGTCGTGTCCTTGAAAAGCTCGGGGTAAAAAACCTTCATCATCGCGCCGCACGAGCCGGACGCGCTGACGATGACCTCGCTCCGTGGCGAAGACATCGAGCGAATGCTCGGCGACCTGCGCGCGCCTCGTCCCAGTAACCGGAGTTGAAGGCCGGCTGGCCGCAGCAGGTCTGGCCCTCGGGATAATCGACCTCGCAGCCGAGCCGCTCCAGCACCTTGACGATGCTCACCCCGACGTGCGGATAAATCTGGTCGATGAAGCAGGGAATGAAGAGAGAGACTTTCACGAAGTACGACTAGCGCAAAAACGCCTCGTGCAGGCCGCCGTCGACGGTGATGACCTGGCCGGTCGTCTTGCTCAGGCGGTTGGTCAGCAGCAGGAAGATCGCCTCGGCCTGGTCGCCGGGCGTGATCGGGTTCTTGGTCAGCGTGCGGTCGGCGTAGAACTGCGCCAGCTTGGTGGTGAGGCTCTCGGACGACTCGTCCTCGGTGTAGGGGATCTTGTACTTCGCCAGCGAGGCGATGACGCGGTCGCGCGGGAACATCGCGCTGCCCTGGATGACCGTGGCCGGCGCGACGCCGTTGACGCGGACGAGCGGCGAAAGCTCCACCGCCAGTTCGCGCACGAGATGATTCGCCGCCGCCTTGCTGGTGTCGTAGGCGACGCTGCCCTTCTTCGCCACGACGGCGTTGGCGCTGGTGGTGAGGACGAGGCTGCCGCGCAGGCCCTGCTCCTTCCAGAGCGGGCGCGCCTCGTCGGCGACGAGGTAAAGCCCGGTGACGTTGATCGCAAAGGTGAGCGCCCATTTGTCGTCGGGGATGTTGCCCGCCGTGTCGGGCGGAACGAAGATGCCCGCGGTGACCGCGATCGAGTCGATGCCGCCGTAGGCGAGCACGGCCTGCTTCAACGCGGCGCGGATGCTCTCGCGCTTGGTGATGTTGGCCGAGACGGCGACGGCCGGGCCGCAGCCGGAAATGCCGCTGCCCGCCACGCCGATGCCGAGGCCGTGCTTGTCGGTGATTTCCTTCGCGGTGGCTTCCACGCGCGGCCTGGTTCAGATCGACGGCGACGACGTGCGCGCCTTCCTTGACGAGCCGCAGCGCGACTTCGCGCCCGATGCCGCTGCCCGCGCCGACGACGGCGATGACCTGCCGCGCGAGTTCCTTCTCCGCCGGCATGCGCTGGAGCTTCGCTTCCTCCAGCAGCCAGTATTCGATGTCGAAGGCCTCCTGCAGCGGCAGCGCGATGTAGGCGTCGACCGCCTCCGCGCCGCGCATGACCTGGATCGCGCAGCCGTAAAATTCCGCCGTGACGCGCGACTCGCTCTTGTCCTTGCCCCAGGCGATCATGCCGAGGCCGGGGATGAGCACCACGGTCGGGTTTGGCGTCGCGCACGGCGGGCGAGTTCGGCGTGCTTGCACTTCTCGTAATAGGCGAGGTAGTCCTTGCGGTACGACTCGATGCCCGTCCTCGAGCTTCTTCTTCAGCATCGTCGAGCGTCGCCGGTCTGCGGATTCCAGTCGACGTAGAGCGGCTTGATCTTGGTGCGCAGGAAATGGTCGGGGCACGAGGTGCCGAGCTCGGCCAGGCGCGGCGCATCGTGCGCTGTTGACGAAGGTGAGCGTCGCGTCGTCGTCCTGCAACGTGCCGATGAAGCGCTTGCTGCTGGCTGACCCGTCCGCGCAGCCACGGCAGCAGTTGCGCCAGCAGTGTCGCGGCGTTCCGTCTCCGGCAGCGACTGGAATTTCGCGCCGCCGAAAGTCTTCGCGCCCTTGTCGTGCTCGGCGAGATAGCGCGCGGCCTTTTCGATCAGCGTCAGCGTGAGGTCGTAGCATTCCTTGTCGTCGTTGGCCCAGTTGATCAGGCCGTGCTGGCCCATGATGACGCCCTTGGCCTTCGGATTTTCCCGGCAGATTTCCTGCAGTTGCAGGCCGAGGTCGAAGCCGGGCCGCTGCCACGGCGTCCAGATCACCTCGTCGCCGTAGATTTTCTTCGTCAGCTCCTGCGGAGTTCTTCGACGCGGCAATCGCGATGGCCGCGTTGGGATGCGTGTGGTCGACGTGCTTGTACGGCACGAAGCTGTGCAGCGGCGTGTCGATGGAAGGCGCGCGCGGGTTCAGGTTGAACGTGCAGTGGAGATAGCTCTCCACCATCGCGTCCTCGATCGGCGGTCTTCGGGCCCTTTTCCTTGGCCGCGGCGTAGAGTTCCTGCAGCGCGATGAGCTTGTCCTGATAGAGCGAGGAAAAATTCTCGCGCTTCGAGGTGCGCAGATCGCCGCCGGAGCCCTTGACCCAAAGACCTCGACCGGCTTGCCGGTGAGCGGATCGGTCTCCGTCAGCTTGGCCGAGGTGTTGCCGCCGCCGGTGTTGGTGATGCGCTGGTCGGAGCCGAGCAGATTGGAGCGATAGACCAGGCGCGCCGACCGGATCGAGCTTGGCGGCGTGCTTGCTGTCCCAAAGATAATTGACGAATGAATAGGTGGTGGCGCTCATGATTTTAGGGGTTGGAGTTTTTGGAAGCGGGCTGCGCACGTCGTCCGGGAAGCCCGTGCCGGGAAGGAAGGTTTGCGTGGGAAAGGAATTTTCGACGATGCGGCGCAGATGGCCGGCGATTCGAGATGGCCCAGGGCCAGCGCCTGGATGAGGATGTTGCCGATGGCGGTGGCCTCGACCGGGCCGGTGATGACCGGTAAGCCCGGTGGCATCGGCGGCGAGTTGGTTGAGCAGGTCGCTGCGGCTGCCGCCGCCGACGATGTGGAGCTGTTTCGAATTTGTGACCGACCAGACTTTCGAGTTGGCGCAGGGTCTGCGCGTAGGTCAGCGCGAGGCTTTCGAGAATGGTGCGGACGAATTGCCCGGTGGTGGCGGGAACGGGCTGGCCGGTTTCGCGGCAGAACGCGGCGATCTTTTCCGGCATGTCGCCGGGCGCAAGAAAGCGGGCGTCCTCGAGCGAGATGTGCGCGGTGGCCGGGCCGTTTTCCACGGCGAGCCGCGTCAGTTCTTCGTAGGTGAAGGTTTGCCCGGCGGCTTCCCACGCGCGGCGGCATTCCTGCAGGACCCAGAGGCCGGCGATATTTTTCAGGAAACGGATCGTGCCGCCCAGGCCGACTTCGTTGGTGAAGCCGGCTTCGCGCGCCGCATCGGTGACGATCGGGGCGGGAAGTTCCGCGCCGAGCAGCGACCAGGTGCCCGAACTGAGATAGGCCCAATTTTCGCCGGTCGCCGGGAACGGCCGCGACGGCCGCGCCGGTATCGTGCGAGCAGGTGGCGACCACCTGCGTCTGCGCCAGCGATGGGCTGCTTCGCGAACTGTCTGATGACCGGCCCGAGCACCGTGCCGCTGGGCACGATCTTCGGGAAAAGCGATGCCTGGAAAGCCCGAGCGTCGAGATCAGTTTCTCCGACCAGGCTGCGGTCTGCGGATTATAGAGCTGCGTGGTGCTGGCCAGCGATTGCTCCGCCACTTCCACGCCGGAAAACCGCGCGTTGAAGTAGTCGGCGATGTTGAGAAAGTGGTCGGCGCCTTCGAAATGCCCTCGGCTCGTCGTGCTGCTGCGCCTCGAGATGATAGATCGTGTTGATGGTCATGAACTGGATGCCGGTCTCGCGATAGATCTCCGCGAAGGGCAGCTTCTTGAAAAAGGCGGTTCGTGGCTATCGTGCGGTCCGGGAGTCGCGGTAGCAATAAGGCTTGCCGATGGGCGTTGCCGTTCGCATCGAGCAGGACGTAATCGACGCCCCACGAATCGGTGCTGATGCCCGCGATCGGCAGGTTACGCCGTGCCGCTTTTTCCACGCCTGCGAAAATCTCCTTTTCCAAGTGGCGGAGGTCCCAATAGAGATGCCCTTTCTCTTTGAGAATATGATTCGAAAAGCGGTGAATCTCCTCCAGAGTCAGGCACTCGTTCTCCAATTTTCCCAGGATCACTCGGCCGCTCTCCGCGCCCAGATCAACGGCGAGATAATGTGTTGCGCTCATAACTTTAACATGCGCTGGCGATAATGTTCGTCGGGCCGCGAATCGATGCGGGCGACATTTTGCGGGGTGAGCGCGACAGGGCCGCCCAGGGCCGCCGCGCCGACGAAAATGCGCGCGGTTTTTTCCGCCATGAGTGTCGCGGCGAGGACGGATCCGGTGCGTCGCGCCGCAGGCGATGAGGCCGTGGCTTTGGAGCAGGATCAGGCGCGGCGGACGATTTTCCGCCGTGATGAACTTATCGGTCTCTTCATGAATTTTCTGCGCGAGAATCGTGCCGGGATCGACATAGGGCACGAGCACCGACTTCGCGCCGCAGCAGACGATCTCGTCCGGGAAACGGCGCTCGTTGGCAAAGCGATGGCTGGGCTCATCCCCGGCGCAGAGGATCTGGTTGACCGCGACGGGATGGGTGTGGCCGACGACATCGATGCCCGGCAGCGTCAGCAGGTAGGCGTGGAAGACCGCCTCGACCGAGGGCTTGGGCTGGGAGGGATCGACGCGCGAATCGAGCAGCGCTTTTTCCACTTCGGCATCGGTCATGGCTCCTGCGCTTGAGCAGGGGCAGCAGCGCGGAGAAGCGGCAGGCGACGAGCTGGCTCTCCTGCAGGTTGGCGAGCGAAGAACCGCTCGCCTTGACCAGGAAGCGTGTCCGCATCGAGGCGGCAGGAGGTGTTGCCTTCGCCGAGCATGGCCAGATCCGCGGTCCTCGCGGCCCAAGTCGTGGGAGAGCTTGAGCAGCGCGGCGATTTTTTCGGCGTGGGAATCGGTTCATACTTTTCCGCAGATGGAAACGTCGAGGCCCAGTTCCGCCATGGCGGCGGCCTTGGCGAAGAGGCCGTTCTTGGCGGCGGCCTTGTCGGGCGCGTAGACGACCTGGATGTGGTTGCTCTTGTGGCGCGCCATCATCTGGTCGCGCGAAACGCCCTGCAGCACGGCGTGCATGATCGGCCACTGCGGCGTGGTGAGTTTCCAGCGCTCCTCGGTTTCGGCCTGCGGCAGCTTGACGACTTCGGCCAGGCCGGTGTCGAACTTGAGCTTGCCGCTCGTCGACGAAGACGCGGCTCCAGACGATCCAGCCCGGCTTGCTGATGCCCTTGACCGTGCCGCCGCCGAGCCGGAAGTACATCGCGGGCTGGCGTTCGCTCGTCGTGCCCTTGTAACCCGCCGATGAAATGCGCGGGCGGCGCGGCGCCGGAGATGAGAAAGACCCAGACGTAGGCGTCGAGATTCTCGTCCTTGTAATGGCGGCCCCAGCGGAGGTCGTGCAGCGTGTTTTCCGGCGGATAGCCGAGTTCGCGCCAGAGTTTGTAGGTGACGACGCCGTCGAGCCCGGCGCATTCGTCGACCTCGTTGAAGTGCGGCAGCGCCTCGCCCTTGAAGAGTTCCTTGCCGGTGACTCTCGTCGATAGACCGGCGGCCGCTTGACGTTGTTGAGCAGGCCCTCGACGAGATCGGAAGCGGGCGCGAGGTCCTTGAGCCCCTGCTGGTACTGGATGCCGATGGTCGGCCGCGCCGAACTCGGCCGCGATGCGCACCGCCGCGATGTACATCTTGCACTGCTGCAGCACCTGCGCCTCGGTCAGCTCGGTCTCCTCGTCGCTGCCGAGGTTGAAAGTCATGCCCTTGTCAGCAGCCAGTCGTAGACCGCGCGGGCTTCCTCGTCCTTCACGGTCTGCATCTTCGCGTAGAGCGCGGACTGGCTCAGCCGTTCCTTGAAAACGCCGGTCGGGTGCAGCAGTTCGTCGGGGATGATGGCGTTGAACATGCCCATGCAGCCCTCGTCGAAGACGCCCATGATGAGCTTCTCGTGCTTGAGGCGTTGGGCGAATGCGCGTGCCGATCTTCGCCGCGGCCGGCAGGAACCTTGACTTTCTTGAGCGGCTTCACGTGCGAGGTGTCGTGCTTGACCTTGCCCTTCTTCAGCCAGCGAGCGCAGGCCCTTGAGGAAAAAGTCGTCGGTGAAATCCTCGCTCCAGAGCGTGCTGTAAGGAATGCGCGCCTTGGTCAGCGAGCCGTTGAGATTGAGCATGCCGACGAGGCCGGGCCATGTGCCGCTCCAGTTGGCCACGGTCAGGATCGGCCCCCGATGCGTCGTCAGGCCGGCGAGCACATGATGGCTGTATTGCCAGACCGCCTCGGCGACGATCAGCGGTGCATCGGCGGGGATATCGCGAAAAACTTCCATGCCATATTTCTGGCTGTCGATGAAGCCGTGCTGCTTCGCTCTTGTCGAAGCGATGGGCGCGCTTGACCGTGTAGCCCTCCTTTTCGATGGCGGCGGTCAGGTCCTTTTCCAGGGCGGCCTGCGCGTCCTGACATTTTTGGTTGGCGGACAGGCGAAGATCGCCGCTGGCGACGAGATAGACGCTTTTGCTTTTTTGCTTGGACATAAAATCGATATTTCAGAGAGGCAGGCCGCAACGGGTCAGCACGGCAGGCCTGACATCGGTGGCGAGAGTTATCTTCGCGCTCCATGGCCCCAGGAACGTCTTGGTCTCCCGGCCCAGCTTGGCCGCGTGGGCGCAAACGACGACGCGATGTGCCCGGGAAATCAAGATATGCTGGAAGGCGGCCACTTCCGGCTCGCTCGCCCACACACCACGCTGGCTCAAGCCTTCGGCGCCGAGAAAAACAACGTCAAATTTCCAGCGTTGCGCGGAACGGCAGGCGGTATCGCCCAATAAAATCGATTGGCGTTGCAGAAAGCGGCCGCCAAGCAAATGGACTTCCGTCTCGCCGTCCCGGCCCAGCATTTCAGCCACCGGCAGGCTGTTGGTCACGGCGCACAAGCCGCGCAAGGGACGTTCGGACAACAGTTCCGCCAGAGCGAAAATCGTGGTGCCGCTATCGAAAAAACAAGTGGTGTCCGGCTTAATGAACCGGCGCGCCTGTTCAGCGATACGGGCTTTGGCTTCACGATCCACGCCGCGCCGGTCGGCAAAAGAGGCAAAGGTCGCATCGAATTTGCCGAGCGAACCGCCGTAGAGAGCACCCCCGTAAGTGCGGGTGATTTTCTTTTCCTGGGCGAGGACACGAAGATCGCGACGGGCGGTCGCCTCGGAAATGCTGAGACGGGAACAGACTTCGGCGAGCGGAAGATACCGATGATTTTCCAGCAGGTCCGCCAATGATTTGCGGCGGGCAAGAATAATTGAGGTTGCCACCTTCATTCCTTAACCCTACAAATTTATATGATTGAAGTCAATCGTTTAAAATACAGCCTCAAGTGGAATTTTTATGAAGTTTAGGCCGTGCCCATGATCTCCTCCTAAGTCCCATCCAGCATGAAATCATTCCTGGAAATGTTCCGCATCAACGGAAAGAACTACGCGATTACCTTCGCGCTCGTCAGCACCCTCTTTTTCCTTTGGGGGTTTTGCAACGGCATGATCGATGTGCTCAACAAACACTTCCAGAATTCGCTTCATGTTAGTATGGCGGAGTCCTTTTTCGTTCAGTTCGCCAACTTCATGGGCTATTTTTTCATGGCGATTCCCTCGGGGCTGCTGGCCAAACGCTTTGGGTATAAAGGCGGCATTTTGATCGGGCTGACCCTGATCGCCAGCGGCGCATTCTTCTTCATTCCCGCGACATGGATCGGCACCTTCGCCGCCTTCCTCACCTGCCTCTTTATTCTTGCGGCGGGTTTGGCGGTGTTGGAAACCATCGCGAATCCCTATACCACGGTGCTGGGACCTCCGATTTCGGGCGCTGCGCGCATAAATCTTGCCCAAACCTGCAACGCCTTGGGAACATTCTTTGGGCCCTGGGTCGCCGGGGTGTTCATTCTTTCTTCGACGGGTACGGCGAATACCAGCAACAGCACGCTTTTCATCCCCTATCTTTTCATTGCGGCGCTCGTCGTCGTCCTCGTCGTCCTTTTCTGGAAGGCGGACGTTCCCGATTTGCAGGCGGAAGATGACGCCCGGGTGGTGGCGGCGGGTGTCTCCGATGACGCGCCTACAAAGCCCCTGCTGAGCCGCTGGCATTTCACGCTCGCGGTGGGCGCGCAATTTTTATATGTGTCCGCACAAATCGGCGTCTGGGGGTTTTTTCTGAATTATGTCACCAGCCTCGACATGCCCGATTTGCCCGCGTGGCTGGCCAAGTTCCTTCCTAACGGATGGACCTATTTCGGTCTTCCTCATCCAATCGTGATGGGTGCTCAGGTCAATCTGGCCGGATTTTCTCCGGCCTGGCACATGACCGATCTTGGTGGCTCAAAGGCTTTCGCAGGCGGCATTCTCTGCTTTTTGGCCGGACGCCTTATTGGCAGCATGATCCTGCGCGTTTGCAGCGCCCACCTGACTCTGGCCGTCTTCGGCCTGATCGACTCGATCATGATGATTCTGATCATCCTCCACTTGGGCTGGATTTCGGTGGCGGCGATCTTCCTGAGTTGTTTTTTCATGTCGATCATGTACCCGACCATCTTCGCGCTCGGCATTCGTGGACTGGGAGAGCACACCAAGCTCGGATCTTCCCTGATCGTCATGGCCATCGTCGGAGGCGCCATCCTGCCTTTCGCCATGGGTTGGCTGGCGCAAACCTACGGGGTACGCTACGGCTTTCTCATGCCTTTGGGTTGCTTCGTCTATATTGCTCTCTACGCCGCGTTCTGGCCCGCGCTGGAACAGCTTGATAGTGGCCATGCCGTGAAGGATTAATCTTACTCACCTTGTCCGTGTCGGGATAATATAGGTGCAATCCTGCACGGTGCATCGATTATGAACCAGGCGACTGGGTGTGGCCGGCTCCCGGCAGGCAAGCTAGGTAATCGACATCTCCCAGTGCCTGTCTTGAGACTCTTACCGCTCCGACGTTCGCCCCGACGACTTCAACTGCCAAAGCGCCTTCGTCTTATCGAGAAAATCGCCTTGGAACTTTTCCGAGTCGCGCCGCCGCATTTCCTGCAAAAGAATCGAGAGAATTTTTTCCAGTCGGGGGGTGCTGAGCCCCTTGAGATGGGCTCCATATTTCTGCGTTTCGTTATGTTTCATGTACGTCTGACGGATATCAGCCAAGGCCTTATCCGTCTGCCACTCGTTCAGCACGTTTAAGACCAGAGCACCGGAAAGCATGGGTACGGATGAAAACGCTCTCTGAAAAATTCCGCTCGGACTTAACCGAAATGAAAATCGGCCCCGTCAATCGTGCGGCAAAAACGGATGGCCCCAGCTAAAATTGCCGAGCAGACAATTTACCTCCCCTATCCTCCCGCGCCAGGAGGAACGGGAACATTCGGAGTGGGACCCGCTGGTGTTCCCGGACTCGTAGGCACTGGCGCATTCGGCGGAGGGGATACTCCTGGACTCGGGGCGGGCACCACGTGCGTGTTGGGACTCGGAACCACCGGCGTGTTCGGGCTTGGAACCACAGCCACATTTGGCGGGGGCACGACTGGTGTATTGGGCGGTGGAACCACAGGTGTATTGGGAGGCGGGACGACCGGCGTGTTGGCGGAAGGTTGCACCGGAGGTCGAACGTTCGGGTCTTGCTGCGCCGGGGGATTGGGATTGGACTGCGGCGGCGGATTTGGATTGGGTTGCGGCGGAGGGTTCGGATTACCGCCCATCCCGCCCGGCGATGCGGGCGGTGCACCCGGCGCCGGCGCGGGGGCCGGTCCATTATTCGGGGTTGTCTGGGCGAGCGCGTTGCAAACCAGCGCAGTGCAAATCAGAGAATGAAAAACCAGCCTCTTCCACAACAGGGAACTTTTTCTTGAATTCACGGTCGCGCTCACTGCGATAGGTTTGCATCGGCTGTGCCAAGAAGATGCGACTACCAACCACCTGAAGGACAATCTCTTACACTTGGCATAATTTTATCTCCTCCGCTTTTTGCGCGGCTGTTGAGGGCCCATCCTGCACCCTGCGGAAAACCTATAAACCGGTCACGCGCTTGGAATCGTCCGGCGGGCTCAGCCGGTCGCCGTGATGCGGATGGTGGCCACGCGGATGGCGCTCCGCCAGCGGAAGCTTGTGCCCCGGACACCAAAACGCCCATTTGCCCATTAGAGTCATGACGCCCGGCACCAGGAGCAGACGAATCACCGTGGCATCGAGCAGCACGGCGAAAGAAAGCCCCACGCCGAGTTGCTCGATTTCCACCACATCGCCAAAGGCAAAGGAGAGAAACACCGCGATCATGATGAAGGCGGCGGACGTGATGATTCCCGCCACGCGGAGCAGACCCTCCTGCACGGCCAGGTTCATGTTGTGATTGTCCAGCCAGCTCTCGCGCACCGCGCTGAGAATGAAAACCTCATAGTCCATCGAAAGCCCGAACAGCGCGCAGAAGCAAATCACCAGCACCACCGTATTCAATCCATCCGTGGGATAGAGATGAAACAGGTACGCGCCCCAACCGTCCTGAAAGCAGATCACCTGAAAACCGTAGGCCGCCATGACGCAAAGCAGATTCAGGACAATCGCCTTCAACGAGACCAGGACCGACCGCATGAAAATCGTCAGCAGGATGAACGTGCTGATGAGCGTCGCCGCGATCACCATCGGCAGCGCGTCTCGTGATGACCCGGTCGGCGGAAAGCGTGACCGAGGGCAACCCGCCCAGTGAATAGTGCGACCCATTCGGCGCCGCCTTCTCGGCATCGTTCAGCGTTTTGGTGATCTCGTCCAGCCAGTCCCGCGCGACGGGAGATTGCGGATCGGTCCGGCTCAGCACCATAATCACGCTTTGCGATGGCGCGTTGAAGCTGGTCAGCAACCCCATTCGCATCTGTTGCGCGCGCCGGGTGCCGGTGGTGTCGGTCACGGTTATAACCTTTTCGGTGTTCGGCAGCTTGGCCAGTTGATCGACCAGCGCCTTTTCCTCGTCCAGTCCCGCCGGGTTCATCCAATCCTGGTTGGGATGTTGCACCAGGATGATTGCCGGCATCATCCAACCCGCGCCCAGATTCTCCGACAAGCTTTCATACCCCTGCCGCGATTCCGATTTCGAGGGAATATTTTTTGCCTCCACCGAAGCGATCTTCAGCCGCAAAAATGGCACCGCGAGAACAATAAGAATCAGCACGCCTACCGCCATGCAGGCTCGCGCATGGTGCACCACGAAACGCCCCCAAGCTTCGCAGCAACGCGACCCGACCTGATATTTCACCGGCGGTCGAAGCATCCCGCTGCCCCATTCCAGGGCGGGCCCAACCAGGAAAATCATGGCCGGCAGCAGCGTCAACGTCGCCACCGCCACGCACGCCACGACCAGCATCCCACCGATCGCGATCGAGTTGAAAAAATCGAGCGGAATGAAAAGCAGCGTCAGAAAGCCGCTCATCACCAGCACCGCCGAGGCCAGCACCGTCTTTCCCGCCGTTTGCCGCGTCAAATGCAGCGCCTCCTGGGTCGTCAGATGGTTCGCACGCTCGCGCCGGTACCGTGCGAGGTAGATCAGGCAGTAATCGATCCCCACGCCCAACCCGATCATCGTCACCAGATTCGGCACGAAAAAAGTCACTCCCATCACGGGAAGAAACGGAAGTTGCCTATGCGGCGTCGCAAAAAAGCAGAGCATGCCCAGCGTGCAGACCACCCCAAGCGTCGCGACCAGCACCGGCAGCAGCGCCGCCATGAACGAGCGAAAAACCAGCAGCAGAATGATAAACGCCACCGGCAACGCGATCAACTCGCCCGACCGCAGCGATTGCGTGGACGCCAGATTCAAATCCAAAAACAGCGCCGGACCGCCCGTCACCCACGGTCGTTTCGTCCCGGGAAACGACAGCTTTGCCACGTCCGCGCGAAGATTCGGCACCACTTTTTCCGCTCCGCCATATGTGCTCGCCCCGACCGCCACAAACGCCGCATGCCAGTCGCTCCTCGGCCAGTTCGCCACCATCGCATTGCCGTCGGTGACATCATTCACCGTCGGGTCCGCGCGCACCGCCGCGAGCACATTTTGCCACGCCGCATCGGCGTCCGCGGGCGGAATCCCCTTGGCGTCCCAGACAATCGCCGTGGGAAACGCCAGCGCGGTCGAAAAATTCTTCACCACGTTGATCCGCACATTCTCCGACGGCGTTCCCTTCATGCCGCTGAGCGTGCTTTCGATCCGGCTCGTAAACTGAATCGCCAGTGGCGTGAAAAGCGCCACAATCGTAATCCAACCCAGCACGCTGAGCACCGCGTGCCGTCGCGTATAGAGCCGCTTCACCGGCAGCCCCCCGTGTCCAGTCCCGGCCGGGCCCACTCCGTGCGGCCCCGGCAAAACACCGTTGCCGGAAACCGGGCGCATGTGGCGCTGGCGCTCCGTCACGGGTTGCGTTGATCTTACTTCTTGGTCCAAGTTCCGTTTTCCTTCTGTACCCACTCTCCCGGGAAAGCGCGGTCGCTCCATAATTGAGCATACTCCCGTTCGATCATTTCCAAGGGCTTATTCTGAGTTTGCGCGTTCGTCAGGTAAAGGTAAGCACGATCGGCGTTTTCGGCAGAAATAATACCCTGCGCGTAGTCCAAATACTTAGCGTCCTCCGGCTTTTTGCGGAGATCGAGGTAACCGTCCCGGTCCTCACCCGCCACCCCGTCGTTCTTGAGTTGCTGGATCTCCCCCGAGCGCAGCCTTCGGTTAAGCGCGACTTCCAGACTCGATTGCTCGTCTTTCGCTTTCGTCGGTGCCGTCTTTTGGTAGACATCCAACCGCACCGCCACATCCACCTTCACCGGTTTCGGCGTGGCCAGATTGATCGTCGGGGCACAACCGCTCAACCAGAAAGCGCCCATCACAAGGCCCGTCAGCCGCGGGGCCGAGGATTGAAATTGATTCGGAAAAAAATTCACGCGGATGAATGCCGACCGTCGCCTCAGGCGGAAATCGCAATATGACCGTCATTCTTGCCGATGTCGGTGCGATTGGCAACCTCGGAACAGCTTCGCGTCGACACTCCCCGCGCTCATTCCATCGTGGACACAATTTTGAGAACCGGCTAAATTTGCCCAGTTTGAGAAACTCGTTTCTCGAGGAAACAAATGCCACTCCTGGGCGATCTATCCGAATTTCCCCTCCCCGAGGTTTTGCTTCTGATCGGAAGCAGAACGGGACGCCTGCGCATCCACAGCATCCCCGACCTGCACGACGTCGAGATCGATTTGTCCCAAGGCCTGGCGCACGGCCTGCATATCGGCGACCATTTTCTGACCGAACCGTCCCAGATTGTCGCCGAGCTTAGTTTCATGGTCGAAACTGGCGAAGGCCTCTTCGAATTTTCCGCCTTGCCCATTGTCACCGTGGAGCGCACCGCACCATTGGCCGTCAGCGAACTCGTCATGCAGTTGGTTCTTCACGTCGACGAAAAGCTCGCCAAGCAGCGCGCCCTCCTTGCGCCCGAACTTTTCTACATGCTGGAAACACCGCCGCCGTCTATCAAGCTCGATCCCGATTTAAACACCTTTTACCTGCAAAGCCGTCAACTCCTTTCCGGCGGCGTGCGCTCCGAGGACCTCGCCGAGTACCTCGGCCTCGAACTGGAAGAAGTCCGCGCGAACCTGGAGAACCTGCACCAGACCGGCTTCGTGAAGCTGCTCGAAACCACCGACGTCGAGATCCTCCGCGAAATGATGCTTCAGAACGAAATTTCCCATAAAAACAGCGAGTTCCAGCTCGCCATCGAAGCCTCCGACCTCATCCGCCGCTCCGGTAAGCTGCTTCACGCCCCCTCGTTGACCTAGGGTCGGCACAATCAATCCGTGGTAGCCCGCGCTGGCTCAGCACGGCATCCCTCCTCCGCTATTACCTCTTGCACTCATACACAACGGCCACATTTTAAACCTCCCCTTATCCTCAGCCATCCCGGAGGGATGGCAGCACCCTAGCCGGTGGTTAGACCGCGAAAGCGGTCACCATCACCGGTTCTCGTCCCAGTCGGCCCGACCCTGGAGGGTCGCAGAAAATTTAAACTACGCCGTCGTCATCACGCAGTTGCATAAGTGGTAATTCACCGCTCATTTGCCGAATCCTGCGACGCACTCCAGGGATGCAAATAAACATCGAACTGCCGCTTGCCGCGCGGACCCTCCAGATCCAGGGTGCTCTCCCCTCCCTGCGGGCTGTAATCGATTTTTAATTTCCCACTGTCGTACGGATAGGTCTGGAACGCCGCGATCGCGATTTTCAACGCATCGCGTTTCAATCCGATCATGTCCGCCGGAATCCGGTTCGTCAGGTCGTCCATCGACTTGATCTCCAACTGCCCCGGATTCGGCAGGGCGAGCGCTCCCGTGCATTTCGAGAATCACCGTCGCCTTACCCTGCACCGCGATATTCCCGTCAAGCTCTCCGCTCAGATTGACATATTTTCCGACCAGCTTCTCCGCGATCGGCTGGCAATTTATTTTGCTGGCAAAAAAGTCGGCATTCCAGGTGAAGCCCTTCGAGTAATAAAACTCAAAGTTGCCATTCAACTGGCCGCCCTCGCACGTTCCGAACAGCTTTCCATAAACGCCATTCGGATCAAAAGTCACCGTGGTATCGACCGCCTTGGCCGCAATCCCGTTCCACGAAACCTCATCGATATCAATTTGGTTCACGACGTTATTGGCGTTCACATCCGTCGGCGGCCAGCTGAAATAAAGCTTGCCGTGCAGATTGACGATTTGGACTTTGTAGTCGGGATAATCCTGCGTCAAATTCTCGATGGGCACGACCGCCTTCGCGCTGATCTGGTCCAGTTGATCAAGCCGGATATTGTCGACCTTCGTCCCAAAAAAGAACGGGAAGTGCACGACCGGCTGCCCGAAGGCATTGACCGCCAATTGTCCGAATTGCACCTCCAGGTGCGCGACCTGCCACGGCGAGGCCGGTCCCTGGACCGGCGCCGCTTTCGTCTCCGATTTAAGCTCCTTCGTCAGCCAGAATAAATCCTGACCCAAAAAGAGTGTCGGCCGGACAAAATCGATTTCGCGAATGTGGTGATGCCACAGCTCCGTGTAGGTGAATCGGACTCGCGTCAGCGGAAAGAAAAATACGGGCGCAAGCGGGTCGACCGGAGACACGATGGCCACGTTGACGATTTCCGCGGTCCGCTCCTCGCTCATTTGCGGACTTGCGTCGGGCTCTCCCAGGCGCAGGCCGTTGAGAACGATCGGGCTCCGCACGCCCAGGCGAACGGGGATCGACGTGTCGGCAACCAGATTGTCCAGCATCACCGTCCCGCGGCTGATCTCCAGCCTCCCGATCACCCAATCGAGGCCCTTCCCGTTCGAGGGACCCGATTGATCCATCATTTCATAAAGCGGCTTCGTAAAAAGCTGCCCTCCCGTCACCACCACCTTGGCGAGATGGTGCCGCCAGAGTCCAATCGGAGTCGCCACCACGATGACCGAGTCCGCATAAAAAAAGCCGCCCAATTTCACGTCTTCGACTTTCAGCGTCCGCCGGTTCAGCCAGTAGACCTTCCCCACGCTGGAGGGATATGGCAGTTGCGCCAGCAGGTCATTCACCACCCGCTTCGGATGTAACCGGACTGTAAGCATCGTCGCGCAAAACCACATCGAGACCATCAGCAGGATGCTCCACAGGTAAACGCGCACCCGATGCCAGTTGATGCACCGACGCGTGGTCACGGGAGGTGGCGTCGGCGTCGCTGGTGGAAGTTCGTTGGGTTCCCTCATGCCTTCTTGAATAAAGCGAGCGCCTTCACCCGCTGCCGCGCATGATCCACGATGGGCGCCGGATAGGCGAGCGTATCCGACTCCGGCACATAACGCCGGATATAAACGCCTTCGGGATCGAAGTTCCTCGCCTGCGACATCGGGTTGAAAATCCGGAAATAGGGCTGCGCGTCCGTCCCCGTGCTGGCGCTCCATTGCCAGCCTCCATTATTCGAGGCCAGGTCCGCATCCATCAGCTTTTGCATGAAGTGGCGCTCGCCCCATTGCCATGAGATCAACAGGTCCTTGGTCAGGAACATCGCCACAATCATCCGCACCCGGTTATGCATCCAGCCCGTCATGTTGAGCTGCCGCATGCCCGCATCCACGATCGGGAAGCCGGTGCGTCCGTCACACCACGCCGCGAAAAGCCGCTCGTCGTTTTCCCATTTCAGGTCGTTGTATTCCTCCCTGAAACACCCCTTCTCCACGTGAGGATAATGCCAGAGAATCTGCCGGTAAAATTCGCGCCAGATCAGTTCCGTCACAAATGTGTCCGTTTCCTGCCCCGTCTCGGGATGCTCTTTTGCCGCCTTTTCCACCGCCGCCAATACCATGCGCGCCGAAAGCGTCCCCAGTCGCAAATGCGGCGAGAGTCGCGATGTCGCGTCCCGCGCCGGTAAATCGCGTCTCGTCGCATAGTGAAAAAGGTCATCGCTGACGAATTGCTTCAGCCGATCACGCCCCGCCCGTTCACCTGCCGGAGGCAGGGTTATCTTCAGCTCAAAACCCAATTCCTGCGCCGACGGCAAGGGAAGACTTCGCGGATTCTCGAAATCAGCCGGTCGTCGGAATTTCACGGCAGGCAAAACCGCGTCTTTCGGCCGGCTCCGCCATACCCGGCTGTAGGGCGTGAAAACGCGATACGGCTCACCGTCCGCCTTCAGCAACTCCTCCGGTTCGTGCAGCACGCCGTCCTTGTAACTGTGCACCGCAACGCCCAGCGACCGGGCCAGCTTTTCCACGGCGGCATCGCGCTTCCGCGCCTCCGGTTCGTAATCGCGGTTGAAATACAAATCGGTCGCCTTCGTCTCCCGTAAAAGCGCCGACATCTCCTGCTCAACGTTGCCATGCCGGAAGATCAGCATCGCCCCCGCCGCCGCGATGTTTTTCTCGAGTGACGCCAGGCACTCCAGCATAAACCCCACGATCGGAGCGCCGGTATCGGCCGCAGTCAGAATGCGCGGATCGAAAATGAAAACCGGGACGACCACATCCGCTTCCGTCGTGGCCGCGTGCAGAGCAACGTTGTCGCACAGCCGCAAATCACATCTGAACCAAAACAGACCGATCTTCATCGCGACAAGATGCCCCAACACCGCCGAAAGTCATCAGCGACATTCGGCGGCTCCCGCGCTGGCTCAGCGCGGCATCCCTCCCCTCCTCCGCCCATCCCGTCAGGGATGGCAGCATCCTAGCCGGTGGTAAGCCTGCAGCAGAGAAAAGGGGACAGGCAAGGAGACAAGGGTGGCAGGAAGGAAGCGGAAATCAAGGTCGCCGGTCTTATCCCCTTTCGCTCGGTGCCTGTCCCCTTATTCTGACGGGGACAATCTTGCGAGGCGGGAACGAGCAAGATGGAATCGCCAAGGGCGATCCCGTAGGGCGAGGGTGAGCGGGAGCGAACCGAGTCAACCATCTGGATGTGGGTGGCCCGTGTGTTGAGATGTCCGGATGGATCGAGACAAGTTTGCTCCCGGTGGCAGCCGCTGTCGTCTAAGAAGCTTTGCACGGCCTATTTTTGGCATAGCTGGCATGCTGCCCGCTATTGGTTGCCTCATTCATCGACCTCTGGCGCATCCACACCGGACGGGTTCAAGCCGAAGCCCTCGGCCTGCGCCTCAACTTCAATCCCATCCCCCAGGAGGCCCTTACCTGAACAACTTTTAACCCAACTCCAAAAACTTTGGAGCACGGTGCGCGCCCCACCATGTCCCTGGGCCTGGCTTCACTCGCCAACCCGACGCCGTTAGATTGGGTGCGCTTCGTCTCCCCGCCTCGGATGCGTATAAAGCATGTTGCGCTGGAACCCCACGCGCGGATAGCAGGTTGAAGACCGAGTCCACCTCGGTTGCCCGCGGAGAGAACGTCCCTCCTTCCAACCCCAACCCCTTTTTCCCATGAAAACCTAAACTATCCCTTGACCATCCCCATAGCAGGGACTTGTGTGGGTCCTAATTCTGATGCTCGATCCGCGCTGTTTCTTACAGCCATTCCTGTCTGTCCCTTTTTATGTTATTTTCGGTTTCTCGAGAAGATGTGCATTACGGTCCCAGCAATAAGCGAAAGAACTCCCATGCCCCCAACATACGTGCAGATTTGGATGAGAGTTAGGTATAAAGTAGCCTGACCTCCGGTGGGCAGCGATATATCGGGTGTGTGGCCGATTCCTAACTCTCCTTGACCAAAAAAATAAGGCATAAGGACGTAAACAACTAAAGATATTATAACGGAAAGAGTGCCTCCAACTAGGTAGGTTTTTGATGTCCGATTCATTGGCGGCTCTCGATCTCGATCACTCAATGTTTTGGATATGATTGAATACCAGACGGATAGTCATTCCACAAAGGCAAGGTTCCTCCTGGAAGATAATGTCCTGTCACAGGACCTGGAGAACCGCTGGTCGTCACCCCCAACTGATTGCTGAGCGCCTGCGCAATATTGGTCTGACCTTTACCAGGACTAGGACCGGCGGTACTACAACCTTGCAAATCTATTGAAGCGTTTTTGGCTAGTTTGCCCTTTAAGAGATCGCTTAAGGATACCCCTTTCGATGTGTCATTTGGATCGCTTCTTAGAAAGACCCCATAAGGATCACCGGGACCACCAATCCCAATTTCACTATCATTCTTCCCAAATCCCAATGATTGCGATCCGACGGATGCGTGTCCATCAATCGTGATGTTAGAGATTCCGCCATTTGCTGCTGCTGGGCTATTTACCGCATTTGTGAACTGACTGGCATTGGAAGCAATGGTCGAAGTGCCATTGGTATAATTGATCACGGCAACCAACCCCAACGGATCAATCGCGTTAACCGGCGAGTTTAGAGCGTAACCGTACAAATTGATCCCTCCATCTTCCCCAAGTGGGTCTCTGGATAGCCACCTTGCAGTATTTGAATCATAAGCACGGAAAAGGGTAAGATTCAGGCTGCTGGGCGCGTGCTCATAATAGCCGGCATATTGAAAGTCGGACAGGTTGGTACCTTGCACTAAGGTTACCCTTCCGTAGGGATCGTAATCGTACTGGGCAGCGATGGCTCCTGTGCTCGTGGTCAGTTCGCGGATGGAACCGAGGTGATCGAACGTGTAGTAGTATTTAGTTCCACTGATCTGTTCGCCTTCGGGATAGAAACGAGCGGTGACGTTCGTTCCCGTGGAATCTCTCTGTTCCACCATCTGGCCATCGGCCCAAATTAACTGTTTGGTGGAACCGCTGCTTTCAACAATTTTGGCTCTTTCTCCCAAAGCGTCGTAAGTGAAGTTACTGGTGGCGCCGCCGGTGTAGGTGATTACAAGCCGATTTTCGGCATCCCAGGCGTAAGTCTGTCCGTTGCCGTTGCTGGTCAGATTGCCGTCGGCGTCGTAGGTCGGCGTAATCGTCCCAGTGGCGGGGATGACCACCTGGTAGTTATTGGTCTGCGCGACATTGTTGCCGTTGGTGGCCACGACGACCACCGTGTTTGTACCGCCGATCAAAACTGGGTTGGCGACAAAATTGGTGCTGGTGGCCTGGGAGGCCGATTGCCCGTTCACGCTGACGGTGCCCGGCTGGCTGATGATGCCTTGGAAGCGGGTCGGGCCACCCGCGGTAAAGGTGCTCACCTGGTTGACATTGTTGGGGGTGGCCTGAGTCACGTTCGCATCGACCTGTTCACTGGTCCGGTTGCCCGTCGCATCATAATTATAATAAGGAAGAGAAAAGGGGACAGGCACGGAGCCAAGGGTGGCAGGAAGGAAGCGGAAATCAAGGTCGCCGGTCCGATCCCCTTTTCGCTCGGTGCCTGTCCCAGCGCCTGCCCCTTTTTCACGGACTGATAACGCCCGCAATCAGCGAAGATTGGAAAAACACTTAAACCGCGCTCCAACCGGTCGATACTAACAGTTGAGCTAGGCGACAGCGTGCTCGACCGTCTTTTTCTTGACCGGGGGAGCGATGCGATGACGCGGAACTGCCACAATGGGGTTATCTGCCAGCCGGCGGCGAACAAGTGCGGCCGCGGAAAAGAAAAGGGGACAGGCACGGAGTAGAGTGTGGCAGTTCATGGTCGAAATTCAAGGCCGCCGCGTGCCTGTCCCCTTTTCCTGCCAGTCTGTAGTTCTGTGGTTGACGGGGACAATCTTGCGAGGCGGGAACGAGCAAGATGGAATCGCCAAGGGCGATCCCGTAGGGCGAGGGTGAGCGGGAGCGAACCGAGTCAACCATCTGGATGTGGGTGGCCCGTGTGTTGAGATGTCCGGATGGATCGAGACAAGTTTGCTCCTGGTAGCAGCCGCTGTCGTCTAAGAAGCTTTGCACGGCCTATTTTTGGCATAGCTGGCATGCTGCCCGCTATTGGTTGCCTCATTCATCGACCTCTGGCGCATCCACACCGGACGGGTTCAAGCCGAAGCCCTCGGCCTGCGCCTCAACTTCAATCCCATCCCCCAGGAGGCCCTTACCTGAACAACTTTTAACCCAACTCCAAAAACTTTGGAGCACGGTGCGCGCCCCACCATGTCCCTGGGCCTGGCTTCACTCGCCAACCCGACGCCGTTAGATTGGGTGCGCTTCGTCTCCCCGCCTCGGATGCGTATAAAGCATGTTGCGCTGGAACCCCACGCGCGGATAGCAGGTTGAAGACCGAGTCCACCTCGGTTGCCCGCGGAGAGAACGTCCCTCCTTCCAACCCCAACCCCTTTTTCCCATGAAAACCTAAACTATCCCTTGACCATCCCCATAGCAGGGACTTGTGTGGGTACTAATTCTGGCGCTCGATCTAGCCGCTATTTGGCTGGCAGTGGATCGCGGTCAACCCACCGCCGGTGATGAGGATTGATCATTAAAAGATAAGTGGGCATTTTACTCAGGTGAGATTTCGCATTGCTGAGCGCATCAGAAGTTTTCGCCATGCCTTCCGGGGTATCATTGTCATGGTCTGCACCCAGCACAATACGTGGATTCATGTGATGGCCACAGCAAGTGTCGTGGCGCTCGGATTTTACGAATCGCTTAACAACATGGAGTGGTGCGTGATCGTGTTGGCAATTGCACTCGTATGGGTAACCGAATCAGTAAATACCGCTGTCGAGTTTTTAGCCGATGAGGTTTCGCGGGAAAGAAGAGAGGGAATCGGTCGGGCGAAGGATGTTGCTGCTGGCGCGGTGTTGTTGGCGGCATTAGGTTCGGTCGTGCTTGGCGCACTAATTTTTGTGCCTCATTTCCTGAAATAAGACACCCGCACAAGGGAATGCCAGTGTGTCCAATTCTCGACTAAAATGCATTGATGAGAAAGTAAAGATAGGGAAAATCCAACGTTTTTTCGATTGGGATGTTTATGAAAAAGGTTAATCCAAACGCCACCAATATTGCCGCTTTCGCTAAGGCGGGAAGATTGCTTTTGCCGATTTCCTTGAAGACATACGCTACAAAAGCGAAGGCCAGTACCATGAATACTAATATAAATAAAGCGGTCGGATTGCCACCTTCATTGATACGACGTACCTCTATGGGAGGATATACCAGGCGCATTCCTTCAGAGTAAAAAGGGTCCCAAACTAAGTTTACATGAACGCGGCTAAAAGAACCTGGAGTAAAACAGAGGACGAAATGGCCCCACCACCAGAGTAGAAATAGGTAATATTACTCTCCACAGCGTGACATAAGAAAACTGTAAGAGCCTGCCTGCCATTACTTGCATCCCTTATGATGCTGTGCCAGAAATGCCCTGGCATTCTGAGCGTTGGCGTTAAGACCTAAAATATCTTCGATGGCGTCTATCCAGTGAGCTACGGAGTTAGTGTTGTTAGAAACGGCCCCGGTATTTTTTCCGCCGTTATTATTATCGTCCACGTATACCTTGATATCAAAATTGCTTCCTGGAATTGGTTCTTGGCTAGAGGTCGTATTGCCGCCATGAGAATTTGGCACACTCTGCCAATTCGGACCTTGGACAAGGGACGATGCATTTGAAACAGAAGCATCCATATTCGAGAGGGGCGACGCTGTTGAAACATTGCTCTCACCTGTATCTTGAAGCGCTTGATTCATCGCATCCGAAATTTCCTGAGCCTGATCTTGGGCTATGGTCGTTTGGCCCGGGGTGGGTTTGGGTGCACCACCAGCTAATCCAAACGGATCGGTCAGCTTAACGGGGTCATTCCAGACGTACGAATAGAAGAAAAAGGGGACAGGCACGGAGCCGATACTGGGGTGAGGGGAAAAGGGGACAGGCACGGAGCCAAGGGTGGCAGGAAGGAAGCGGAAATCAAGGTCGCCGGTCTTATCCCCTTTCGCTCGGTGCCTGTCCCCTTTTCTTCATGGGACGGGTGCGCTCTATACGAAATACCGCGAGGGGATGTCGCGTCGGGAACTGGCGATGAAAGTGGAGGAGGAGCGTGGCAAACAGCGTCAGGAAAAGCGGGGACGCAAACAGCGGTTACGCTGGAAGCAACCCAACCTCGTTTGGGCCATCGATGCCACCGAATACGCTCGGGACGGACAGGGCCAGAGGTTATGGGTCCATGCCGTAAAAGACCTCGCCTCCCGTTACCAGTTGGAGCCGTTGACGGCTCTGGCCAGTAGCGGGATCGAGGTGGCTCGCCATCTCGAAAGCCTGTTCCGCAGTCAGGGCGCACCGTTGTTGCTCAAACGCGACAACGGCAGTGTGTTCAACCATCAGGCCGTCAATGAAGTCCTCGCCCGGTGGGGCGTGATCCCGCTCAACAGTCCGGCTTACTATGCGCCCTATAACGGAGCCATCGAGCAGGGCATCAAGGAGCTGAAGAAGGAAATGGCTCGGGCGTTGCCCGTGCCGGAAAGTTGGAACGTGGCCCAGGTCGGCCCGTTCGTGGCGGTGGCAGCCGCCCAACGTAACTACCAACCCCGTCGCTGCCTCGGCGGGTTAAATGCCAAGGACATCTATAATCGGAAACAACAGCGCGGTCGCTGGAACCAGCGGCAACGCCATCAGGCTTTTGAGTGGATTAGCAGCCGCGCAAAGGCCATACTGCAAACAAGGATGAAGTCCGATCAACGCAGCGTTAACGCCGCATGGCGGCACGCCGTGGAAGCCTGGTTGAGTGACCAGGCGCTGATCGAGGTTCATTAAAACCCGCGAGTGTTACCCCTTTTTAACCCACCATCGGCCCCATCAAATGGTAGTTAGGACAATGCGGGAATAAAAAGATTGCTCGCCGGTAACAAGGTCGTCGCCTCTCAATACTTCCGCAAGTGCCTCACAACAAATCAGGCAGATTATGCAGAATACGATTTGGCTCGTGCAGAGTTAAAAATCTTGGAGCAGAGTAAATGAGGCCAAAGCTTTTGTTTGACCGACCTTGGACTTCGGAGCAGGCCATTGGTTGGGAAAAAACGCGCGCAAGGGGAAAGTTTCGCTTCATTGTTTTCTATGGAGGTTTTATATGGGCTGGGGGAGTGATACTTTTTTTGAACGCCCTTCACATTTTTGTTCTCCATGATCCCTTTGAGGAGAAATATTTTATAATCTCCCTATTAGTTTGGCCTGTAGCCGGAGTGTTGATTTACTTCCTCGCGTGGCTTCGCTGTGAAACTTTGTACCGGAAATTTAAAAGTATAAAAAATGGGACAGGCAAAATGAGCGATTCAAAATGACTCTCGCAGAGCAACGAAAAGCGCCCCATTTGGTCGAAGACACTATGTCCTATTCCTCGAGATAGGGGCCGCAAATGGGGACGGGATAATTAACGAATGGGATAAATGATCGGCTCGAAAAAGCACCCGGCATCCTCGCATTTGGAATACAATAAAAACAGCGCGAATCGAGCATCAGAAATCAGCACCCACACAAGTCCCGCCGGAGGGTCTCAACGCGTCGAAATCATCTATCCGGATGGCAGCGATAATATTTTCAACCAAGATGGAGGTCCCACTGGCCTGATCTCAAAAAACTGGACATAACGTAAGTATAGTTCGGGTGCAAGCGGCCCGCAAAACGCCCTTATTGACCATGGGTCACTCTAATTATGCGACCATCGGACTTAGAAATTTCCGCTAAAGCCACTCCTCCTTCATCTCCTCGCGGAAGTGTTCCTTCAACTATCCATACTTCACCACTTAGCCTAGCTTGAAAAGGTTTTTCAGACTCTATTTGTTTCTGTCCGTAGATTGGAATCCAGACTGCTTCAGCAATTTTAATTGCAGTACTTTTGTCAGGAACGAATCCGTCCTGAGGTATAACTGCATATTTCAACTCTCCTCCTAAAGCGACTTTGGGTAAACAAATCAACGCGAGAATAAATGCAAGCACGGGTAATAAATAGAAATACGTTTTCATATTATCTCGGATTATAGTGGGGCCCAGATCCGATAGTTTGCGTTTGACCTGTTGAAGGGTCATATTCCTTGATATCACCGTTCGGTGTACCCAAGTAGCTTGGATTCCCCTCCTTGTCAGCATTTTTGATATCGGTGTCCGAAAAATCTTGAGGATCCGGGTAGCCTGATACTTTTGGATGCGTATGATATGGCCCGACATCCTTCGTTTTGTCTGGACATTTCCCCGGATTCGAATGATTCGGTTGGTTCATTGTTTTTGGGGCGGTGTAGGAGTAAGTTCCATCTTGATTTTGGTAAACTCGACCTGCATACTCAACCTTTTGGGAGTCGGAGGTAACGTTAATATCGTCGATGGCTTGAATTGCCGCGGAATTGGCGGTAGGGTAGGAATCACTAGGTTTTAGGCCCAGCGGGTCACTTCCATTGCTTGGATTGTTTTCAATGAATTCGTAAAGATTAACCACCCGATCTTCTGCTATGAAATCCTGAGAACGCCATTCAAATATTTGATTTCGGATGGGATCAGTCTGTAGGAATCTGCCCAAGTCGGCGGAATAAACCCTATTTCTATAGTCGTACAAATCAACAGACTCGAGATATTCCCGTCCGGTGAACAGAAATCGATTGCCGTAAGCGGTTGCCGTCAGCGGATTGCCCGAACCGTCGGTAATGGCGGGCTTGCCATAAATGTCATAGTTATACTTCTCCACGACGACCCCACTGGCGTTTGTCAGGTCTGCGACGCTGCCGAGAGCGTTGTGATGGTAGTAGACCGTACCGGAGGTGGACCGTCCGGGTCAGCATTTCGTCCTGCTTGACCCCGTGGACGTAGGTGGCCAGCACCCCGCCTGAGCGCATTGCGCTCCTCGATCAAGTCCCAGCCATCATAGACCAGGTAGGAGGTTGTGCCGTTAACGGTGCGCTTCACCACCCGGCTCTTGCTGTCATAAGAGAAAGAAAAGGGGACAGGCACGGAGCCAAGGGTGGCAGGAAGGAAGCGGAAATCAAGGTCGCCGGTCCCATCCCCTTTTCGCTCGGTGCCTGTCCCAGCGCCTGCCCCTTTTTCACGGACTGATAACGCCCGCAATCAGCGAAGATTGGAAAAACGCTTAAACCGCGCTCCAACCGGTCGATAACTAACAGTTGAGCTAGGCGACAGCGTGCTCGACCGTCTTTTTCTTGACCGGGGGAGCGATGCGATGACGCGGAACTGCCACAATGGGGTTATCTGCCAGCCGGCGGCGAACAAGCGCGGCCGCGTGAGCCAACGGGCTGCGTTCATTAGTCAAAGGGACGGGCGCAAAGACGAAGATAGGGGATATACTCATAGGGATTTCGCCTAAACATCGTATTGTTTACCGAATAGTCAAGTATTACACCTGTGTCATGGAATAATTGGCCGGCGTTAACTTCTCCGGCTAACCTCCGGGCACCTCCGGGTTGCCACCTTCCAATAGGGCCCTACCTTAGCCCTGTGGAAAACCTTCCCAGCCTGCCTCAATTCCCGGACGCCTCCGCCATTCTCCTCGAAGGCGCCGTTCAGCAGTTGGGCCGTCAATTGTATTCCCGGCTCGATCGCAAGGCGCCCGGACTTTTTGATGCCGCCTACTGGCAGGGCTTGCTGCTTGATCGCGCCATGGGCGATCCCTCCCTTAAAGCGGATCTTTTCCGGCTGGTCGACACCCTGCCCGCGTTGCCTGACAGCAAACAAATCGCGCGTCATGCCCGCGAATATCTCCTCGCCGGCGGTCGCGAACTCCCGACCGGCCTGGGCCTCGCGCTCCGGGCCACGGAAAACCCCA
The DNA here is from genome assembly GCA_963812985.1 of uncultured Verrucomicrobiae bacterium. Lineage (GTDB taxonomy): Bacteria > Verrucomicrobiota > Verrucomicrobiia > Methylacidiphilales > UBA1321 > JABDGH01. Next base: position 398,689 of record CAWEXI010000001.1, on the reverse strand, counting down.
TCGCCGCTTCGATCTCCGCTTTCATCATCAAGCAAAATGTCCGGCACATGGCGGAACGATTCATCGTCGGCCAGGACGCCCGCCATGCCCGGTCCAAACTGAAAAAACTTTGGAACCAGGGCTTCGGCTTCACCGTCGATCTCCTCGGCGAAGCGACCGTCAATGCCGCCGAGTCGGCGGCGTACGCCCGGCGCTATTCCGACCTGATTGAGTTTCTTCCCAGTGAAACCGACGGGTGGAACCCCAATCCCATTCTCGACCAGGGTCCCGCCGGCGCAATCCCACGCGCCAATATCTCGCTCAAGCTCTCGGCCATGGACCACCGTCTCGATGCGACCGATCCCGACGCCGGTGCCGAGCGCCTGCTGAAAAGCGTACGCCCGTTGGTCCTGCGCGCAAAAAAACTCGGCGCGTTCATCAACTTCGATCTCGAGCAATGGAATCTCCACGAAATCACCTATCGCCTGTTTGAACGCATTGCGCTCGACCCGGAATTCGCGGCGTGGCCGCATCTCGGCATCGTCGTTCAAGCCTACCTCAGGCATGCGGACGACGATCTCGACCGACTTATCGCCCTAGGTCAAAAACGTGGCGCACGGCTCACCGTCCGGTTGGTCAAGGGCGCCTACTGGGATTCCGAGGTGATCCAGTCCGGCCTGCACGGCTATCCCTGTCCGGTCCTTTCTCGGAAAGGCGAAACCGATGCGAATTATGAACGCCTCACCGCACGCCTTCTCGACCACCGCCAGGAAATTCACGCCGCTTTCGGCACGCATAATCTGCGCAGCCTTTGCGTTGCCCTCGCCCGCGCCGAAAGCCTCGGCCTCAAGCCGGGCGACTTTGAAGTGCAGATGCTTTTCGGCATGGCCGAACCGGAGCGCAATTTGCTCCGCGATCTCGGCCACCGAGTGCGCCTCTACGCCCCGGTCGGCGATCTCATCACCGGCATGGCCTACCTCGTGCGCCGGCTGCTCGAAAACACCGCGAACACCAGCTTCCTGCGCCTCAGCCATCACGACCACGCCGATATCGGAGAACTCCTCGGCCGTCCCGACTCAGCCCCGGCCTCCATTGCCCAATCGCCGCCCGACTGGACCGCAAATCTCCAGGCTCCCTTCCGCAACTGTCCCCTTTCCGATTTCACCTCGAACGAAACCCGCGCCGCCTTCGCCCAGGCCGTCGCCGAAGCCGAACGCCAGATGCCCTGGCAGGTCCCCGTCGTCATCGACGGCCAGCCCCGTACCACCGGCCCCGTCCTCGTCCACCTCAATCCTAATGTCAAAACCCTCCCCGCGACCTCCGCCACCGCCGCCACCCTCTTCGATGTCGACCAAGCCATCGCCACCGCCCGGACTGCATGGCCTAAATGGCGTAATTTGCCTGTGGAATCCCGGGCCGCCCGGATCAACGAACTCAGCTCCCGGCTCGAACGGGACCGCCTCCGCCTCGCCGCCATCCAGGTGCACGAACAGGCCAAGCCGTGGCGCGAAGCCGATGCCGATGTCGCGGAGGCCATCGACTTCTGCCGCTACTATGCCCGCCAGGCGCTGATCGAACTCAGCCCGCGTACCCAGGGTAATCTCGCCGGCGAGAGCAACACGCTCAGCTACGAAGGGCGGGGCCTTTGCGCTGTCATCGCACCGTGGAACTTCCCCCTCGCGATTCTCTGTGGAATGACAACCGCCGCGCTCGTCGCTGGCAATGCCGTGCTGCTCAAACCGGCAGAGCAGGCCAGCGCAATCGCCTACGCATTTCACCAGCATGCCTTGGCTGCGGGAATTCCCGCCGGCGTCCTTGCTTTCCTGCCGGGCGATGGCGAGGTCATCGGCGACGCTCTTGTCCGGCACCACGATGTTGTCCAGATCGCGTTTACTGGCAGCCGCGAAGTCGGGACCGCAATTCTAAAGTTGGCGGCGGAGATCGTGCCTGGCCAACCGAGAATCAAGCGGGTCGTCTGCGAGATGGGCGGCAAGAACGCGATCATCGTCGATGACGACGCCGACCTCGATGAAGCCGTCACGGGTGTTTTGATCAGCGCCTTTGGCTACGCCGGCCAGAAATGCTCCGCCTGCTCACGGCTCATCGTGGTCGGAAACGTTCGCGACAACTTCCTGAATCGTCTGCGGCTTGCGGCGGAGAGTCTGGTTCCCACCAGCGCCGCGTGTGCCGATTGCCCGCTTCCGCCCGTAATCGACGGAGGGAGTCACGCCCGCCTTCACGATGTCATCCGCAATCCCGGCGCAAACGCCCGCCTGCTTTATCTCGGCAAAAGCGACGCCACCGGCTGGTTCGTTCCACCTGCGATCTTCGAAGTGACCGATCCGCTGCATCCGCTCATGCAACTCGAATTATTTGGCCCGATTCTCACGGTCTTCGCAGCACGGGATTTTTCCCATGCCCTGCAAGTTGCCAACACCAGCGACTTTGCTCTCACCGGCGGCGTCTATTCCCGCAGTCCGCAAAATCTACAACGAGCCCAAGACGAATTTCGCGTCGGCAACCTTTATCTCAATCGGCCCTGTACTGGTGCGCAGGTTGCTCGCCAGCCCTTCGGGGGATTCAAGATGAGCGGGGCCGGAACAAAAGCGGGCGGTCCTGGATACCTGCTCCATTTCACCGAAATGCGTGTGTGCACCGAAAATACCATGCGACGCGGCTTCGCTCCGGAGATATTATAGAATGGTAATAAAGGGAGATTTTGTTGAACTGCTTCCCAAGATTAGTATGCTGATTCGCTGATGGTTAATTTAATTGTATGATTGTACTTGTCGCCGACGACCTCGATGTGAATCGAAAGCTATTGCGCACGCTGCTGACGGCGGACGGCTTTAAAGTTGTCGAGGCTTCCAATGGCGTGGACGCCTTTAATTTTCTTCAGGGTACAACCGGTCCGATGGTGGGACTCATCGACTGGGAGATGCCGGAAATGGAGGGCGTCGAGGTCTGCCGACAAGCGCGCGCCCTGGTCGACACCCCGCCGCTTTATCTCATTTTGCTCACGGTTCGCGACAGCAAGCAGGACATTGTGACGGGACTGCAGGCCGGGGCCAATGACTACATCACGAAGCCCTTCGATCGCACGGAACTTCTCGCACGCGTGACGATTGGCAAGCAGATGGTCGAGTTGCAACAAACCCTGACCGAGCGCGTGGCCGAATTGCGCGAAGCCCTTATTTCGGTCAAGCAACTTGGCGGTCTGCTCCCGATCTGTAGCTACTGCAAAAAAATCCGCGACGATCAAAATTACTGGCAACAGGTGGAATCCTATGTGGGCGAGCATTCCCACGCGAAATTCAGTCATTCGATTTGCCCACAATGCTACGAGGACATCGTCAAACCACAGATGATCGAGCTGGGCATCGATCCCAATGAAGCGCTGCCGCCGTCCGCCTTTAAGACCGAGTAAGGCGCCCTGCCAGTGCCTTCCGCATCGTTTCCAGCTGCATGGTGTTCATCACGTCATCACGCCGCAGCCAGCCTTTGCGCGCCATCGTCACGCCGTGACGCAGCATTGCCAGTTGGGCAATCCGATGCGCATCCGGATTGATCACGCATTTCACGCCTCTATCCCGCGCGCGATGCCACCAGCGCCAATCCATTTCCATCCGCATGCTGCTGCAATTGATTTCAATCCACGTTCCGGTCCGTGCGGCGCAATCGATGATTTTTTCGAGATCGATTTTGTACGATTCGCGCTGCAACAACATCCGCCCAGTCGCGTGACCGAGCATGGTCACGTGCCCGTTCTCCATCGCCCGAATGACCCGCGCCGTCATGGTCTCTTCGTCCTGATTCATCGCGTTGTGCACGGAAGCGACGACGTAATCGAGTCGTGCTAGCACATCGTCCGAAAAGTCGAGCCGTCCATCCTTCAGGATATCGACTTCGCTCCCGGCAAAGACGTGGAAATCCGGATTCTTCGCATTGTAATCGGCGATGAGCTTGATCTGTTGCACCAGCCGCAGTTCGTCCAAACCGTTCGCCTGAATCGACGACTTCGAGTGGTCCGCAATGCCGAGATAATCGAGGCCTAACTCGTGCGCCTCCTGCGCCATCTCCGCCAGCGTGTTTCTTCCATCGCTCCAATTCGTGTGGCAATGAAACGTCCCTCGCAATTGCGTCCACTCGATCAGGCGCGGAATTTGACCCTTCTCTGCCGCCTCGATCTCCCCCAGGTTCTGGCGCAACTCCGGCGGAATATACTGGAGTCCCAACGCGGCGAAAAGCTCGTGTTCCGTCTGGCATGGAACCAGTATTTCTTCACCTTCCACTGTCGCCTTTTTGCCCGGTGCGATTTCGAACAGTCCCCACTCGCTCAGCTTTTTTCCCTGTGCAATCGCGCGCTGACGCATGGCCACGTTATGTTCCTTGCTGCCGGTAAAGTGGTGCAGCGCGCACGCAAATTCCTTGTCGCTGACCACGCGCAAGTCGGCGGACATCCCGTTCGTCAGCAGCACATTCGACTTGGTCGTACCACGATTGGTAACTTTCTTCACCCAAGGCAATGAGACGAAGTAACTCATGACCTCCTCCGGCCTGCGCGAGGAGGCGATAAAATCGAGGTCTTTCACAATCTCCCGCCCGCGACGTAAACTTCCCGCCACGCTCAGTTGGATCACGTCTTCATGGTCGCGCAATGCCTCACGGATTTCCTCTGCCTGCGACCACGCCTCGGCGTAAAGAAAGAGCATCGCGTATTCGCGCGCCTGGGTAATACCCGCGAGAAGTTTCTCCTCGGTCTTCGCGCCAAAGCCCGACAAATCCCGAACGCGATGCGCGAGGCAGGCCGCTTCGAGTTCCGCCACGCTGGAGATACCGAGTCGCTCATGCAGCGTTTTAATTTTCTTCGCACCAAGCGACGGAATCCCGATCATTTCGAGCAGGCCTTCCGGAACCGAGGCGCGCAGTTTTTCGAAATACTCCAGCCGGCCGGTCTTGACCATCTCGGCGATTTTCAGCTTCAGCGCATCTCCCAGCCCAGCGATTTCGCCCAGGCAATTTTCCGCCACCAGCTTTTCCAAATCGCCCTCGAATTGGTCGAGCGCCCGCGCGGCATTTATGTAGGCCCGAGCTTTGAACGGATTTTCTCCTTTCAACTCCAACAGGACAGCGATGTCCTCGAGAATATCTGTGATCTCGGATTTTTTCATGCAGAGAAATCAGCCCTCCATAAACAAATCGACCCGTGCGCGCTGGCGACGCAGATGCTTGGCGTGACGGTGTCGCGCCAGGATGCGTTCATCCGTCACCAACTCACCGATGACCTGTCCCGCGACCATGACAACGCCCAACACCGGCATGACCAGGAGCAGTCCGGCAACGCCCGCCACGGCGCCACCCAGCAGGATCATTAACACCGTGACGAGCGGATGCATGTGCAGGCTGCGCCCGACCGTCAGCGGCAGGAAAACAAAGTCATCGAGCAGGCGCACCGCGATGAAAAGCCCCACGACTTCATATGGCAACCAGGGATTATCCGGAAAATCATGCGCCGCTTTCAAGACCACCAACAGGCCGCCTGCAATGGAGCCCAGGTAGGGCAGCCACGCCATCACAGCCGCCACAATGGCGAGCAAAAAAGGTTCCTTCAGACCAAGTGTCCAAAGCCCGACGCCGAGGCAAAGAGCGTCCAGCGCGGTCAATGCCAACAAGCCTTGAAAATATCGGCGAATCTGGTCCTCCACCCGGTAAAATAGAAACAGTGTCTTCTCGAAAAACGCATTCGGAATGGCTTGCACCAAAAAGCGTTTGAAGCGGGGACCATCCAGCAGAAAAAAGTAGGTGATGTAGGGGACCAGCAGCAATGACGGAATCCAGTGGAGAAGTTCCATCGCAATGTCGCCGGAATATTTTGCCTGCAGGCTCGCCATCCGATTTTGCACGTCCTCTTTAGGCGGGGCCGCCGTAGGAGTAGGCGGCAAAACTTCGCTGCTCACGAAACCCAGATTTTTTGGGGCGGTGGAAGCCACGGAAGCCGCTGGCTGCTTCGGACGCAGGAATGGAAAATAGCTGTCTAGCGTTTTCCGGGCATCCTCGATGCGTTGATATCCGACCTGGCTATAATCTTCGATCTTACCGGGTAGGTTCCGAGCGATTGTCGAGACCTTTGGCGCGACACTGAAACCGATCAGGACCAGCACGGCGGTCATCAGCAGGGTCACGATGAGAACGGCGCGCGCGCGGGTGATGCCTCGTGCCATCGCGGCGGCAACCAGAGGCGACATCAGATAATAGGCGACGACTGCAATCAGCACCGGTATGACCAGCCAAAGCACTGTTTGGAAGAGGACAAGCAACAGGCACGTCGTCACGATGATGCCCATCCAGACGATGGGACCTGAGGCAAGTGCACGATTCATGGCGAGAGCAAACTTATGCTGCGTGAGGCTGGCCCGAATTCAGAACGGCCTGCCGCAAGCGCGACGCGAGGACCCGCGCCAGCTGAAACGAGATACGCGACGCGATGGCCGAATGCGTATCAAGCAGCGAAATAAATTCGGCGCGGAACAACGCCACGATCTGCGTGTCCTCAACTGCCCGAGCCTGGGCCGTGCGCACGCTCTGATCGAGCAACGCCACTTCGCCGAAAAACGCGCCGGGCCCCAGATCGAGCAGAAGATTATTGGCGCTGGTGGGCAGCGTAATTTTCACGCGTCCCTTCATGACCAGAAAAAGCCCCTGCCCCTCTTCGCCCTCATCGAAGATCACTTCTTCGGCGAGATAGCGACGCTCATGCATCAGGCTGCTTACCATCGCCAATTCGCGCAGATTGAGGTCCTTGAACAGGACCACGTTCTTGAGCAATTGCAGCCGCGGATCGCGCGGAGACGGGAGACCGAAAAGCATTTCCAGCAGATTAGGGAGAAATCTTCACCCTGTCGAGATGAGGCATGGCCGGTGTCACTCTCCATAACCAATGAGTGATCCCGTAGACTCCCAGAACCAGCGGAATGGCGCCCACGATATCGAAGGGTGTGTGAAAGTGAAGGGTCACCATTGACACGCCGAGAAGGACGACGAGCGGCAGGGTCACCGCCAGGGTCCACAGTCGCAGCATCCCCAGCGATAAGGCTAATCCCAGACAAAAGGTTGTGTGTCCACTGGGAAACAGCAGGTGAGCCGGCCAGAGATAAAAGATGCGATTGACGTGGGCCAGAAAGACAGCGATGACGAGCGCAACTACGGCGCGCAAATAAAAGGCGGCCTTTCCCGGCACCTTCACCACAAAAAATGAAGCCAGGAAAATCAGCGCGATGGCCGGAGGAAAATTATTGGACAAAAAAAGAGCCATGCGCTGGTTGTAACTCGGCCATTTTGGATAGCAAAAGCGACCCAAAAGGAGGACGGGCGACCGTTATTCCGGCGTCGCTCTTAGAGGAGCCGGCAATCTCACCTTCGCTCCCAAGCCCACAAGCAGGCCGAAGTAAATGCCGATGATTGCCCCGACTACGACATCCGAGGGATAGTGTCGCTCCAGTTCCAACCGCGCCCAAATCACGGCGAATGCGAACGCTGTGGTCAACAACCCCAGAGGAAGGTCAGTCACAATCAATGCGGCAGCCGTGCCACAAACCGCCGCGGCGTGACCGGAAGGGAAGCTCTGAAATCCACCGCGAAAAGCATACGTGATCCCATAAAAGCCGTCCGGCACGTGCGCATCGGGACGAGGCCGGCCGAGCGTCAGCCGAAAGCAATCATCGAAAAGGCCGGCCAGTGTCGCACCCAAAAAGCAAATCACAGCAACGCGACGCCAAGCGCTGCTTTTCGTGGCCAGGCCATAGAGCCATATCGTCAACGCCAACGGGACGTTGTAGGTAGGATAGTCGCCCCAAGTGCCGAGGTACCACGCCCATTCCAGCGCCAGGTGCTTATAGCCGCGGCACCACCAATGGACCGTCTCAAGCAACTGCCGGTCATGCGGCCAGATCAATGCCCCCAGCGCAAACACGCCCATTAGCATGGCGAACGCAAATAACTTCCGTGCTCGGAAAAGGGACCATGCTCCCCGCAAAATCGTTCGGCCTTGCGCCACGCTGGAAATGACGATACGCGGCGCGCAAACAGCCTTAACTTTCACTGCTTGGGTTTAGCAGCGGGCAATGGCGATTCAAAGCTGCAATTCAATTTCTCCGGGTGCGCCTATGTCCGGGGCTTGCCGGCCCCTTCGACAATGATAGACTCGGAGGATGACTTTCGCTGCCAGGCTGGCCGCCACCATTTTATGTGCCTCGTGCCTGACCGGTACGGCGCAGGCAATGGCGCCGGAGGAGTTTGCCCGGATGAACAATGATGATGAAGCCACTTTTGTTGCTCTTCTCGTGGAGGCTTCGGCGAAAATGTTGAAGGCAAATGGGCAACCGAATCAAGCCGCGAAAACCATCGCCCTTTTTCATGATCCCAGCCAAAACGGCGGGGTTCCTCAGCTAGCCTTTCATCTGCGGACTCTAAACAACTTGAACAACCGAAATGCGACCAACCCAAATAACCGGGCGCCGGTTTATCAAGTGGAAGATGCAATGGTTTTGACTTTAAAAGATGCTGGCATTCATGTTTCGGTCAGCTACCTGCTGGATGCGGACAAGGATTTCAGGCCGTCCGGCCCGCCCCGCTCGTTGGTTTCCGGTCAATAGCCTTTCGTGCAATCCGCACGCTTCGTTTACTCACGGTTCGCACAAAGCGCCTTCGCACTCATAAGAGGTAGGATAGAATGTTATTTAACTTCTTTGTCCAATGGTCTTTAACGCAATTCCTATTCTATGGCACGCCTTAAGCATGATGGTATTTAACCATCCGATCCACATAACCATATGCCAAATCATTCACCATCAAAAACCCGGCAAACGCTATTTCAGGATGTCGATAAGCTGAAAAAGGACGCCGTGCAAGTCGTTAGGGACGTGCAAGAGCATGCCTCCGCTCATGTCGATGAAACTAAAGCGCGTGTGTCCGGCACCCTTGTCACGCTGCAGGAAACCATGACGGCCAATCCTTTCGCCATCCTCGGCATCGGATTTGCGTTTGGCCTTCTTGTGGGATTGCGCCTCAGGCGATAAAGGGAGCTTAGGGTGTTGCTCCATCGCGCAAGCCTTTGGTCAATTCTAGTCAGCGTTATTTTCCTGGTCGGCGCCAGCGCGACGGAAGGGCAAACCGTGGCCGCACGTCAGGAAAAGCTGAACGGCGGTTACTTCCTTCTCCATAAATTAAGCCAGGACGAGAAGAATGTTCCGCTGCTTTTTTTGGTCAAGCATGCCCCCGACCAAGTCCATGCGTACGCTGATCGAATTGCCAAAACGGCCGACGAAACGCTTGCGTCGCTTGATCGATTTCAGAAAGGCGATCCGTCCATTCGATTCGATCTTAATCCGCTTCCACAGATTGAGCAGGACACGCGCGCTTCCATCAAAGCCGACAAGCAACATCAGCTTCTCTTCGGCGCGACCGGCCCGGAATTTGTCCGGGCCTTTCTCGTTTCTCAAATCGAGGCGAGCACTTACGGCCATAATTTAAGCAAGGTGGTGGGTCAGCAGGAATCTGACCCGGACAGGGCCCGAACCTTGAGTCGCCTCTCCGCGAAATGGCTCGGCCTGCGAGATGAGGCATTTCGCCTCCTCCGGGATTATTAGCGATGACGACCGAAGACCGGCCGGTTAGCTTTAATTCGTATGGCGACAACGGACAAAACGAGCGCACGACCTGTCACACCTGAGAAACCGGGACGTTCCGCACCCAGCGATTCCGCGGTGCGCCGGGGGCTGCAAATCGGATTGGGAATTACCGCCATTATCGCCGGAGCTATTTTGTTTTGGTACACGGCGCAGGTCCTTTTGGTTTTCTTTGCCGCGATTTTCCTGGCTGTCTTTTATTCAGGGCTGGGTCGATTTCTGCAAAAGCATACCCGCTTCACCTACCCGGCTTGCGTCGCCTTCGCGCTGATCGGCCTGCTGCAGCTTCTGGTGATCGTCGGTCTTTTGGTCGGACCAGCGGCGGCGAGCCAATCAAGTAATTTAGCCGATGCTTTGCCCAAAGCCGGACAGCAATTGGTCGGGCAAATCAATGCGTCGCCTTGGGGCAGCCATTTGTTGGCAGCTATAAAAAGCGCAATGGAGGCCTCCAAGAGCAGCAACATGCAGAGCGCCCTCAAGTTCGCGGGCCTTACGATTCATGGTCTCGGTGGGTTCATCTTTGCGGTGGTGATCGGAATTTTTCTCGCCTTCCAACCCGATCTTTATCGCACCGGTCTTCTGAATTTGTTTCCTGAATCGCGCCGCGCGCGGTTCGGAAAAGTGCTCGATGAACTTGGGTTTACGCTTTGGTGGTGGTTGATGGGCCAGCTCATGACCATGGCCTCGGTGGGAATTTTGATCGGCATCGGTCTGGCCATTCTCGGCGTGCCGCTGGCGGGAACGCTCGGCTTGATCGCCGCCATTCTTGCCTTCATTCCGAGCCTTGGCCCGCTTATCTCCGTCATCCCGGCGATCATGATGGGCTTGACGGTCGACCCGATGATGGGAATCTGGGTCTGCCTGCTTTACCTCGGGGTACAGATAATCGAGGCGAATGTGATTACGCCCTTGGTGCAACGGCGGGCGATCTCGCTGCCACCGGCGTTCGTCCTCGGCTCGGAACTTCTGATGGGACTCTTACTCGGAGGCGCCGGTCTTGCGTTTGCCACACCCCTTGCCGCTGTCATCCTGGTGCTGGTGAATATGCTCTATATCCAGGATATTTTGAACGAAAAGGGCACACTGCCCAGTCAAGAACGGCGAAAAAACTAACTCTAGCGACCGGAGCCTGTGCCGGGATAATTACCGGTGGGAGGTGTGGCGATGGCACCGGCACTTGCCCCGCCAGGAGTAGTTCCGGGCGGAACGGTGGATGCATTCGTAATTGATGACCCTGTACCGGGATAGTTTCCCGTAGGCCCGCTATTGGTCGTTCCCGAATTCCCGCCACTGGCTGACACTTGTCCTTGGGCAGGAAATAATGCAACTCCTGCCGCTAGGGCGGCCGTGAGCACGGTAGCTAACATACAGGGTTTCATAACGCTATTGGCCAAAGGTGCCGTGTTTTTCCTTCACTTGGTCATTCTTAAAGGTAATGGTCACCTCACTGTTGTTGTTTCGGTAAATATAAGTCGTTTGAGTTCCACCTACGATCGGTATCGGTTCATCCTTCGATTCCGTCGGAGCGCCCATAATGCTACGTACCTCCGCTTGGGTCATGTCGTCGTGAATTTTATTGAGATTGTCCTGATTGAGCGTCAGCGGAGAACCGCCGCCGCAACCAAGGAGAATTAGAGATAAAGCACCACAGATTATATATTTCATAAATTCCTTTATGACATCTAGACGCAAGCCACATGCCAAGGGAGAATTGAAGGTCAAGCGCCTAAGTATGTGGCACTTCCGAAAATCGAGCTCCCATTAACGCTTCACTACTAAAGCAAATTGCAAGAATGAGTATGAGTATTTGCATCACCCAACATTCCAAGGCTGCGAGGCAGCGGGCTTGATCGGCAGGACAAAAAAGAACTCGCTACCCCGGCCGATCTGACTAATCACACCGATTTCTCCCTGATGCGCGACGACAATTTCGCGAGCGATGGAAAGTCCGAGGCCGGCTCCGGTTTTGTTCGTGCCCGGCACCCGATAGAAACGATCGAAGATATGTTCCTGATGGTCGGATGAAATCCCGGGCCCCTGATCCTTGACGGAAAAGCGGACGCTCGGGGTAGCGTTTCGGGTTTGTCCCAATCCGACAGCGATAAGAACATCGGAATCTTTAGGAGAATACTTGAGGGCGTTGGTGATCAGATTCGTAAACACGTAGGCGATGCGCTGCCGATCAATACGCACTTCGGGCAGATTCGGCGCAATCTCGCTTCGAAGCGTAATGTTGGCAGCGTGGGCGATTTCCCGCGTTTCGCGCAGGGCATTTTCAATCAGTTCCGCCGCGGATATCGACGTCAGTTCCAGTTGGGCGGGACCTTGCTCAAGTTTGGCCAGGTCCAACAGATCGTTGAGTGTTCTTAATAGGCGGTCCGCATCTTCGCGCGCAGTAAAGACAAGATCGGCCTGCTTTTCGTTCAGCGGGCCCACGGTTTTCTCGTGAAGAAGATAGAGTGCCATACGGACGCCGGTCAGCGGCGTCTTCAGTTCATGGCTGACGGTGGAAATAAGCCCGCTTTTGACGTCATCCAACAAGAGCATTCGCGTAATGTCTTCCAGGATCACGGCGACACCGAAAACCTCCTGACGGTCTTCGCGCAGCAACACGATGCGCGGCAGGAAATAGCGCTCCTGGCCGGCAAGATTAAATTTGAGCGCCTCCTTAAATAGAGTGGGTAAATAATCTTGTCCAGTCGCGCGCACATGCTCGACCTTTTCTTCCACCTTTTCCGGAAGGCGCGTCACGCCGGAAAAAAGAAGCTTCATCGCCAATTGGTCAGCCTCGGGATTGCGAAACTCCACCTCACCCTTGGAATTCAAAACGAAGATCGGATCGGGAAAGGAGGCGAGCGTCGCGCGGATGGTCATGTTGAGCCGGGTCAACTCCACCGACGTGGTGGCCCGATATTGGCGAAGCTGTGCCGCCATTTGATTGAACGACGTGGCCAGGACGCCAAGTTCGTTGGTTGGAAATACCGGCACTTCCTGATCGAGATTCCCCTGCCCCACTTGCCGGATGGAACTGGTCAATGAGAGCAGCGGATTGATTAACCCGCTGCGCAATCGGGAGTAGGCGTAGATCGCAACGACGACGGCGAAAATCATCAGGAGGATCAACAGGCGGACCGTGTCGTTGATGTCAGCGGAGGTGTCCTTGTCGCCCGCACTAAGCGCCTTTTCATGCGCGATGGAGAGCTGATCGGCCAGGTCGAGCAGTTGACCGGTTTCCTGGCCCAATTTGTTCGCCGTCGGACGCCACGCGGGATCGAGATGATTGGCCGATTGGAGAAAAGCGCTTGCCCGCGCCGCATAGGTTTTGTAGGAGTCGGTCAGCTTCGCGATGAGCTTTTTCTCGTCCGCGTCCGCGCTGCGCCGGGAATTTTCCTCATTGAGCGCATCCTGAAAACTTTTGCTGGCTTGATCGAAATCACTTCGGCTTCCTTGGGTATCCCCGGTCACCAACGAAAGCAGTGCGCCGGTCATGGCCGCGCAGCTTCGCTTCATCTGCTGAAGATTTAGGCCGGCGTGATCGTTATCCCGACTGATGGCCTGGATGTGATGCCCCAATTCACTGCACCGATTGATCGAGTAAAGCCCGATGGAGAGAAGAATAAGCAGCAGGCACAGCAACCCAAGCATGAGGCGGGTGCGGAGCATGTTTTTGCAGCGGTGAACTAATTAGGCGGTTGAAGCCGGAACCGCGGCCGATGCGGATTGTTCCGGCCAATTCGGCATAGCGCTTGCGCTTGCGGTAAAGAGTCGCGGGATCGATCCCGAGAATTTGCGCGGCGTCGTCCATGCTGCTGGCGATCTCGATGATGCGCAGGATATGTTCGCGCTCAAGCTCCTCGAGGCTGACGCGATTGCCGATGATCGCGCCGGAAGGCTGGGAACCGCGCAGGTTATCCGGAAAATCGTTCACGATCGATCTTGTCGCCCGGGAGCTAGAATGACTGCGCGCTCGATGACGTTGCGCAGTTCGCGCAGATTGCCGGGCCAGGGATAGCGCTGCATCGCGGCCATCGCCGCGGGGGTGAAATCCTTGATCGGGCGCGGACTCTGCCGGCGAAAACGCTTTGAGATGTTGTTGGGCAAGCGACTGCAAGATCGAGCGGGCGCTGGCGCAGCGGCGGCAACTCGATGGTGATGACGTTGAGCCGGTAATAAAGATCCTCGCGGAACTTGCCTTCCTTGACCAAATCCTCCAGCCGGCGATTGGTGGCGGCGATCACGCGCACATTGGCCTTGCGCGGCTTGGGATCGCCGACGCGCTCGTACTCGCGCTCCTGCAGAAGACGCAGAAGCTTGGGCTGAATCTCGAGGGGAGTTCGCCGATTTCGTCGAGAAAAAGCGTGCCGCCTTCCGCCGCCTTGACCTTGCCCCAGGTTTCGCCGACCGCGCCGGTGAACGCGCCGCGGACATGGCCGAACAAGTTCGCTTTCCAGCAACTCGCGCGAAAGGCTGGGGCAGGCCACGGTGACGAAGGCGTTGTCGCGCCGGGGGCTGTTACGATGCAGCGCGCGGGCGAGCACGCTCTTGCCGCGTGCCGCTTTCGCCGAGCAAGAGGATGCGTCGCGGCCGAGGCCGCGGCCTTCGTCGCCGTCTCGAACATCTTTTGCACCAGCGGCTCCTGCGTCGTCGAAATCGGCCAGAGTCTCGTTGCTCGAAAGCATCGATTCGAGTTCCACCACGCGATTTTCCAGGCGCTGGTTGTTCTCGATCCGCGCCAGCGACTGGCGGATTTGTTCCGGAGTGAATGGCTTGGCGATATAATCGACCGCGCCGCGCCGCATCGCCTCGATCGCCGTATCGATCGAGGAGTAGGCAGTGAAGACGATGACGTTGAGCTTCGGTTCTGAGCGCCAGCAGTTTCGGAATCAATTCAAGGCCGCTTTCGTCGCCGAGCCGAAGATCGAGAAAGGCGGCGTCGAAGCTGCCTTTCTTCAGGGCGTTGAGTGCCTCGGCGCCATTTTGGCGCCTGGACGCATTCATGGCCGAGGGCGTCGAGCGTGACCGCGGTGGTTTTACGGATGTGGGCTTCGTCGTCGATGATCAGAATATGCATGGGATTATTCAACGTTGCTCGGTTCCGGCGTTTCTTCCTGGCTTAAAATCAGCAGGCCGTATGGCGGGAGTGAGACGGTGCCGCTGAATTCATAGCCGTCGCGTCCCTCCTTTTCGGCCACAACCTGGCCGCCCGGATTTCCGACATCATGGAAGTCGGGGCTGTAGCCCTTCCAATCCGAATTGAAGCGAATGATCCAGTTGCCCCCGCGGGGGAGCCCGATGCGATAGCCCTCCTCTAACGAACGGTTTGTGAACGACGCGACCACGATGACGTCGTCCTTCGCGCCGCCCTCGGCCCAGCGATGAAAGGCGACGACCTTGTCCTGATCGTTCACATGATGGACCCGGACATACGGACCGGTCAGGCCCTTGGTGTTGCCGTAGAGATTGCGGCGCAGGTGGATCAAATCGCGGTAGAGCCGGTTGATGCCGTGGAAAGTTTCTAGCTTGGACCAGTCGAGCGCCTTGTCGTCGCGGAACCAGCCATCCTCCAAAAATTCCTGGCCCTCGAAGAGCATCGGAATTCCCGGCGTGGTCAGGACGAGGCCGGCGCCGAGGGTCGAGCGCTTTCGCGCGAAATAGCCGGCCGTGTCGTTGGGATCGATCTCCTGCGGAATGCGCGCCTTGCCGTTGGCGTCCTCGTCGTGGGACTCGCTGTAGATCACCCGCTGGATGAAGTCCTCGTTGTAGTGAAACTCGATGGCGTGCGCGATGTCCTCCATCGAGCGTGTCCTCATCTTCGATCTTCACCACATTCGTCGCGAACGGGATGGACAAAAGCGGTGTCCCATTGGGTGTCAAATCCTGCGCCGCCCTCGCTCGGTCGGCTTGGTCATCCACGGGTTTTGCATGATGTCCTCGGCGATGGTGATATGTCCGGGGAAATGGTGCTGAACCTCGTCGTTGATCCATTGCAAAAGCGTCCAGCCCTCGGGGATGTCGGCCTCAGGGCAGTTGTTTTCTCCGCGGCGATTGCGGATGAAAAGCGTGGCGTCGAAGCGCAGGCCGTCGACCCGAAATTCCTCCAGCCAAAATAGAGCGTTGTCGCGAATATATTGCCGGACTTCGCCGCGCCCGTAATCGGGCCGATTCTCGCCCCACGGCGTCCAGGCGCGCTGGTCATTGTAAAAGTAGATGCCGCCCTTGTTGTTCTCGCTCCAGCCGTCGTACTGCCAGAGATCGAGATTGTCCGGTCCGAAATGATTATAAACGACATCGAGGATAATCGCGATGCCCTGCGCATGTGCGGCGTCGACTAATCCCTTGAACCCGTCGGGCCCGCCGTAGCTGCTCTCCACCGCAAACGGATTGGTCAGGCTGTAGCCCCAGGATCGCTCGCCGGGAAACGCCATCGGCGGCATGATTTCCAGCGCGTTCACCCCAAGATTTTTCAGGTAAGGCAGACGCCCGATGATCTGCTCGAAAGCGGCCCGCACTATTGTGCGGGCCAGCCTCGAACGTGCCGACGTGCAGTTCGTAAAGAACCAGTTCGTTCCAATTCGGGAGAGAGAACGCCGGCGATTTCCATTTATAATTATCATCATAGATGACGGAGAGCGCCGTCTTCGCATGGATCTGCCGGGCATAGGGATCGTTCTTCTTAAGGTTCATCTTCCCATTGGTAATCGCATATTGGTACTGCTGGCCGGGCTTGGCGCCGTCTACCTCCCCGGCCCACATCCCACCGTCGGCCTGCTCCAAGACATTCGATTCGGGATTCCAATCATTGAACTCGCCCACCACCGCGACCTTTGTCGCATGGGGCGCCCAAACCCGAAAGCTGGTGGAATTTTCCAGCGGGATGGCCCCCATGCCACGCGGGTTATAAATCGCGACTTTCACAGCTCGATTTTAGAGCGAACTGCGTCCGCCCGCGACGAGCGCGAGAACTCCGCCGACAATGCAAACGCCGCCCACGATCGGAGGAATCGGAATGGTGTGGGTTTCCTGATGCTGGATTTCGATGGGTCCGAGCTGCGCATCTTTCTTGGTCGTAGTGTAAGTGAAGAATTGGTAGCTCAACGCCACCACGCCAATAATAATAAGAATAATGCCTGCGAGCTTCATGATAGAACCTTTCGGGGTTAATTTTTACCTGCAACAGCAGTCTTTGCACTTTCGATGCCAAGAAGGAACCGATCAACCTACCCCTTCTTAACCAATAACTTGCATTGATAGCGAAGTCCGCGAGCAAAGAGAAATTAAACTCATGTCGTGCATTATGCAATCCCCTTAATTCGGTTGTCGCAAAATGTTCGTAAGGGTCGCGCGCGTTTGAGAATCCATTTTCCAAGCCTTAAAATGCCCTTATATTCGAACCCATGCCGGCTTGGGGGAGAAAGGGACGTTGGATAACTGGCGGAGTGCTCGCGGTGGTTTTCCTGTTTTGCGGTGCCGTCATTTTGAATCAAAAAATCACCGGCTGGGTCGATAGCAAAGGCTTTCAAGACATGCTCGATAAGGAGACCTCCAAAGGCCTCAAATTTGAAGGAGCCTATTCTCCGCTTACTCGCACTTCGTTATTCGGAATGCATGCGGATTCTTTTGACGGAAAAAACGGGATCAAGACCATCGTGGCGCTGCACGCAGATGATATTTCGGGGTATTTCAATCCGCTGGGAGTGGGGCTTCATCGCTGGCAACTCGACGACATTCATATCAAGTCGGGCTGGGTGATGCTGCAAAAGACCGAACCGAAACCCGGCGAGCCGAAGGGGCCGACGCCAATGCCGTGGTGGGGATTATTCTGGCCTTATCATGTTTATTTGACCGACGTGAAGGTCGATAGCGCCGACGTGCTTTGGCATTTGAGGGATAAAGAATCGGGAATCCATCATACGTTTCTGGAAATTACGCCCAATGGTCGCGACTTCGAATACGACGGTCGCGGCGGAACGTTGGAGACTCCGATCACCCCATCCCTGGAGGTCCGCCATGCCCACCTGCTCGTGCGCAAACCGCGACTTTATTGCTCCGAATTCCTGCTGGGCGATGACGACGCGCATCCGGACCAAACGGCGCGAATCATAGGCGATGCCGGTCTTCAGGATGACCGCTCGATGCATCTCACTCTCGATCTCAATGCTCTAAACGTCTCACCGTGGATGCCGGAGAAATTGCGCGCTCACGTGAGGGGAAATGCGAGCGGCCATTTTACTTATACGAGCACCGGCACCGGGCTGGAAGGCTCGACCGCGGATGGCACCCTCACCGTCATCAACGGTATTCTCCATGAACTGGCTCCGATCCGCCAATACGTGACTGTCACGGGCAGTCCCGATCCCGGCGACCTGACGCTGAAGACTTGTCGCGCTGATATCCACTGGAAAGACGGCTCACTTTCCACCCAGAACATAGAGGTGGAATGCGCTGGGGTTTTTAAATTGATCGGGTCGCTCACGGTCGCTGCGGACAAATCCCTTAGCGGCACAGTCGACCTGGGCCTTACCGACCCCTATATCAAGTGGCTCCCCACCGCCAAGCAAACGATCTTTACGCGGCAGGATGGAAACTACTTCTTTACGACAATCCATTTCTGGGGAACCGCCCAAAAACCCCAGCAAGACCTCTCAGTTCGTGTAATGAAAGAAGTGGAAAAATCACCTCTGCTCGCCTTGAAGCTTTTTTTCAATCAAGCTGGCGAGTGGTTTAATTTCGATTAGCTTCGCCCGAACCGGCTGGTTAAACCGGTCCGGACCACTTCCGCTTATTCGCGACTATATTTGTCGAGCATCTTATGCACATCATCGATGGTGCCGCCGACCCGCTTTTGGATCCGTCCGACCAGTTCGTTTTCCTGGCCTTCAGTATAGGTCAGATCATCATCGGTTAGATCGCCGTAAGCCTTCTTCAGCTTTCCCTTCACGACGTTCCAATTACCTTTTAGGTTCAGTTTCGTTGCGTTCATGTTATTCCTTTCATTTAGTATCTAAGCGCTGACATTCGTCTGAAAAGTCACTCCGATATCTTCAGCGTTCGCCCGTTCGTAAATGGCGCGAACCAGCCGGGTTTCGCGGGGACTACCGGTATGGGCTGCGATCAGGACATTCCCATTTTCCAAGGTGTCCTCGTAAACCTCCGCCTCCTTTGTCCTGAATCCCAACCCAAATAAAACCGCGCCAAGGGCAGACTGGTTGCGGCCACCGACTGCGAGGGCTTCGCTGAGCAGCGTGAAAATCGGACCCGCCGCCAAATAGTTTCCCGATCCCGAAATCGCCAGTCTGCCCAAATTTCCTCGCAAGCTTCTGACTTGGGTCAAGGCCTCAAGGCGAACAGGAGCCTCCGAAACACACGCTGCTAAGGGCAAATGTTCCTCGTGGCTTCGCGTATCTCGAAAGACGATCGACACGTCGTTGCTTTTAAAGCCGGCCAGAAAAAGTTCATCAAGTACAGATTCCGCCTGCCTTCGACTTGGGAAAAGGGCATAAACGGCGGATTTCATCGAGCTGTCCAGACTAAGTGGAAGAAGAGGCTTTGTGCCGCGTGGGAGTTTTTTGGACTGCAGTCGATCCCCGCCTACGCGAAGCCGCCGCGCGGCGTCCTGATTCTTTTCGCGCCGCACTTTTTGCCTTGGGCGAAGCTTTTCGCCCTCCACCGCTCTTCTCACCACCACCTGACTGTTTATTGACAGTCTGCCAAGCGCGTTGCTTGGCAACCTTTTTAGGGGCGCCACGTTTCTCATAGCTTTCCTCGATATGTTCGGCTTGACGTTTTTGCTTGTCCGTATACTTAGCCTTTGAACCTTGTGGCATATTATTCTCCATTGGATTTATTAATGTGTGATAACGAGAAAGAGTAAGATCGCGCCTAACCGTGGCATCCTTGTAAGAGGAAAATTAGGCCGATAACCGGCAGGGGAACGCCTAAAATCCAAAGGAGAAATAAGGGAGCTTTTCCCTTTCGGCTGGCGCCTTGTGACATGGAATTTTTCATAGATTTGAGCAGCTATATTAAGACAACAGACTAATCGAATATAAGTTCGCATAGGCTGTGCCAAGGAAGGATCACCCTCTTAACCGCTTAGTCCCGAAGGAGATGTTCTATATCAGATACTAAGGCGCACGAAACAGAAGCCGTCCATTGCACGGCTGAGGAGCAAATTGCATGTTTCGACGGAACTTCTTTTCTCTATTCACGAGATGGCATCCGTATTCTACCCGTTTGGGAGGCAGCCATACGTGGCAGCGAGGTGATGGCCTTGGTAAAGAGGTCAAAGGTCACCGGCTTCGGAATATAAGCGGCAACACCCAAATCCTGGCACGATTCGAAATCCTTGGGATTGAGGGAAGAAGTCATGACGATAACGGGAGTGTTCTGGACCCGCGGAGTTTTGCGAATGGCGCTCAACAACTGGATTCCACTCATGCCCGGCAACTTAAGATCAAGGAAGACTGCAATGAGGTCGCAAAAAGGCGCCGGGGGCGGCAACTGCGAAAGAAAGCCGAGAGCTTCCTTTCCGTCGGCAAAAAATCTTACGTGGTCGTTTATCCCGCTCTTGCGTAATTGCCGGGTAAGAAGCTCCCGATCGTTTTCGTCATCTTCCACGACAACCACGCGCACACTGTGGGGCTGAGCAGGCCTAAGGATCATACTCCGGGCGCCACACGCCTAGCGCCGGGAGCGACGACTACGTCCAAAGAGAAAGCCGACAGCAAAAGCGATGCCCAAGGTCGCGAGAGGTCGAGCGGAGGCATATTCGCGAAATGCGTCGGCGAGATCACTCATTTGGCCTTTCATTTGCTCGACCTGCTGGGCGCCTTCTTGTTGGGCGTGGGTGGCCAAATCGCTCAACTGGCCCCTGGTCTTTTCAGCGTGCTCAGCTGCGGTCGATCGTAAATCTTGCGCCGCCTGCTTCGCCGTGTCTTTTAATTTGGAAATATCCTGACGCGTGGCAGGGAATGAAGTTGAGGAGGATTCTTGAGCTGTTTCGGGAGAATTTTCGTTAAGCATAATCTTCAGGTGCAACCGCTATGCCATTTCTCAGAATCCCCAGTCAAGTATTTTTGGATGAGAGGTAGCCTTCGCAGGGATCTGACAAATGGCCCTTGTTTTGTGGTTGCATTTTGCCTGAGTGGACGCTACTCGCTGAGTAATTTGCGAATAGGGAAAACTGGGGTAGAGTGGAGTAATAATATTCCTGCTACTCTAAGTATAACCCCATAGGTATTATGACTAGCTCGGGATATTTTGTCTGACCCAACTTATAAGTAGCGACAAGCCTTGACAGCTCACTTATAAAGGAATGAAAGGGCTGAACACGTAACATGCTGTTCACATTGGCATAGGTGCATGGAAACTCCAAAAACACGTATTTTAATAGTCGAAGACAACCCTGACGATGAAGCTTTGCTGATGCGTCAGCTTCAAAAGGCGCAACTGGATCAGCACGTCAGAGTTATTAGCGACGGCCAAGCCGCGCTGGATTATCTAACCGATGGGCACTCGGCCGGCGAAAATCTTGTCGCCATTTTTCTCGATCTTAATCTTCCTTCATTGAGCGGGCTGCAACTCTTGGAACGGGTAAAAACCCATGACGGCCTGAAGCATCTTCCCGTCATTGTGATGACATCTTCGAATGCGCCGTCCGATTTGGAAAAGTGCCAAAAGCTGGGGGTGTCGTGCTACGTGCAAAAGCCGGTCACCTTCACCACGTTCACGAAAGCGGTCGCCGATAGTTTTCACAGCCCGATGAACAAGACAAGTCTTTCGCCCAGGCCGAAAGCGATCGAGTAGCAAGACCTCAACTTCGATTTGATTTGCGGTGTTGCCATGATCTTTTAAGAATCGATCATGCCCTCGAAGCTTAACGGTGACAAATTTCGGCGGATATTGAAGCTCACGCTGGCTGGACCGATCCTACTGATCGGAGCCTGCGCTATCAGCCTGGCGCTGATCACGGCCCATCTGCTGAAGGTCGTGCAGGAGGACCGCCATTCCATCGAGGTTATTTCCGCCAGTCACGAATACCAAAAGCTGATCATCGACATGGAAACGGGCCTCCGCGGCTTCAATATGACCGGCGATTCACGTTTTCTTGATCCTTATAATGTGGCCGCTCTTCAGATCGAAGGGCAATATGGAAATTTAAAGCATCTGCTGGCCCACGATCCGCCCCAACTCGACCGGCTCGATACGTTGGAAAAGCGTTTTGAGCAATGGCGTGATTGGTCGCAACAGTCGATCCGTGCCGGAAAGTACGATTCGCAGCCGCAAACATTGGATTTCGTTCTCTCTCGCAAAGCGCTGATGGATTCGATCCGGGCTCAGTTCGACGCCATTATCAATGCCGAGAATTTGGTTCTTCAACAACGCTCACGCGAAGTTCAAGCGATGAAGCACTACATTTTCATCTTTGATATTGTAACTCTTGGGCTGGCGGCGCTTCTGATTGCGTTGCATGTCCGGCGTCAAATGCATCACCTGGCAGATTCCTACGAAAAATCTTTGCAGGAAATTGCGACGCAAAAGGAATCGTTTCGCGTGACCCTTTCCAGCATTGGCGACGCCGTAATCGTGACCGACGTCAATGGTCAGACGACGTTCATGAACGCCGAGGCGGAGCGGATGACCGGATGGCCATTCGATGAGGCCAAGGGCAAAGCGCTTCGCACGATTTTCAAAATCGTGAATGAGGAGACGAGAAGCCCGGTCGACGATCCGGTGGAAAAAGTGTTCAAGGAAAAGCGGGTGGTCGGATTGGCCAACCATACGCTTCTGATTTCCAAAAACGGAATGGAGTGGCCGATCGAGGACAGTGCCGCGCCAATTTATAATTCTGTCCAGGACATGGTGGGAGTGGTGCTGGTATTTCATGATGCCACGGAAATGCGCCGGTCGGCAAAGGTTCTCAAAACCTATGCGGAAGACCTGGAGAAAAAAGTCCTGGCCCGGACGCTGGAACTCCAGCGTACGATCAGCGACTTGGAGGCATTCTCGTATACCGTTTCCCACGACTTGCGCGCGCCGTTACGAGCAATGCAGGGATATTCCAACGCGCTGCTGGAGGATTACGCCGACAAGTGGGGCGACGAAGAGCGGGATTTCCTCGGCCGCATCAGCAAGGCTTCCGAGCGCCTCGACCATCTCATCCAGGACCTGCTCACCTATAGCAAGGTCAGCAAAGATCATCAGGCGATTGTGCCGGTCGACCTTGATCGCCTGGTCCAGGACATCCTTACCCAATATCCGACTTTTCAAAATCCCGACATCAAATTCGACGTTCAACGTCCGTTGGAAACCGTCCTGGGAAATGAATCGGGGCTGACCCAAGTCATCTCGAACCTATTGACGAATGCGGTCAAATTTGTCTCGCCCGACTGCTCGCCGGAAGTAAAATTGTGGACGGAAACCAAGGAATTCACCGTGCGTTTATGGGTTGAGGATAACGGGATTGGAATCGAACCTGAAAATCACGTGCGTATCTTTAAAATGTTCGAGCAAGTGGACGGGAAAAAATACGAGGGGAGCGGAATCGGTCTGGCGATTGCCAAAAAGGCGGTCGAAAATATGCACGGCTCGATTGGATTGGATTCCCGGTTTGGCAGCGGTACCAAAATGTGGATTGAGTTGCTTCGCGCCAAAAACATATGACCGCCTCAAGCCATCCCATCCTGGTCGTCGAGGATAGCCGCGATGATCTGTTTTTTCTCCAACGTTCTTTTCGAACCGCAGAGATTCCGAATGAATTGCATCACGTCCGTGACGGTCAGGAGGCAATCGACTATCTCCAGGGTGTAGGTTCTTTCTCCAACCGGGAAGCGAATCCATTTCCTGCGCTCGTGCTGCTGGACTTGAAGCTTCCTGGCAAACATGGGTTTGAAGTCCTTACCTGGATGAGGCAGCAAACCTCTCTAGCAGGGCTGATCGTGGTGGTTTTATCTTCGTCCGGCGAAGAGAGCGATGTGTCTAAAGCCTATGAATTGGGTGCGAACGCTTTTTTGGTTAAACCCACTTCCATCGAGAAACTGACCGAGATTGTGCGGGCTCTCGACTCCTTCTGGCTTCGGCACAACCGATTTAAGGCGACAACTCCAGTCCGCCCGTTTTAGGCGCGATGTCGGGAAGTTGGACGCGGTCAGCCGACCTTTATCCGTTAAGAATCCATGCCGCTATTTGGAATGGCCCAGGTCATTTCCCTCAGCTTTGTCTGATCCTGATCTGGTTTGACTCCCAGAGCTCAAACCTCGGTCGATGTGCGGAATCTGGCCCGTCGTCATCGCATGCCGAATTTTCAACTCAACCTGACGTTGCATTTTTCGGGAGATTTTCATTGGAACTCCACCTCCTTCCAGGTTGATCCCCTAAAGCACGGGATGTTCCTAAATCGGATGATGGAGCCAATAGTGTGATGCTCGCGTTTGCGGGCGACCGAAGGGGCCAATAACCGATGGCGCCCGCGTGGGATGTCAGCTCAGCTCGTGACGATTTTCACGCGCACGTCGCGGTAGTCGCCATCTTCCGCGGAGTCGTCCCAGGCAAAGACGACCGGTCCCACACGCTGGCCCCGCGAGGCAATCCACGGCAGGGCCGCGTTCGGATTGCTGCGCTTATGCCACGCCACCAGCGTCAGCTCATAGGCTGTATCCCGCTTGGGAATCGTCAAGACGCTGGGACGTAAAACGTAGCTGCCGAGTTGGTCCTCGTAACGTTCGCCATTGACGTAAAGAACGACAGCCTGCTCCCACGCCGAGTCGAAGCTGGCGTAAAGGTGAACATTTTGTTCCGCCGGAATTGAAAGCGTGAGCGCGGAATAATCGGAAAGCATGGAGGCGTTTCCCTCGGGATCAAAATGAGTGTACATGGCGCTTTAGAAGCTGTCGGAAAACGGCGCGCGGGTCACGCTGAAAGTATTACGGCTTTAGCGGACCCAGACCTACGGTCGCCCATATATGTTGCCGCTGGTCGAAATGGCTTGGGAAAGCTCGCGATCCTCATGATGCGCGGCAAAAACAACCGCAGCCTTCATCAACTCGACATCGTCGGGATAGTAATAGACGGCTTTTTTCCACGCCGCAGCGGCCGCTTCGGCATGCCCGGCCTGCCCCTCGGCCACGGCGAGATATTGCCAGTGATGCCCGTTGCGCAAGTCAAAGCAATCGCTGCGTTGTGCCAGGGTCAAGGATTCGGGCAGCTTCCGGTCGAGCTCGATCCTGAGCAAAAGTTCCGCGGTGTAGTTGCTGAGTTTATTCGTCGAAATTTTCCTCAGGATATTCCAGGCGCCATCGACATCACCTGCATTATATTGGTCATAAGCACGAAATTCCGCCGTCAAGTCATCTTCATGCAATGACTCCGCCTCCTTAAAAAGCGCCTCACGATGCGCCTGCGAAAAGCCATGCTCTCCAAAGCAAAGCAGACGCGCGGCCTCCCAATACCAGGCCGCGTGGTGAAATTCGTTGGGCAGCCCTGTCAGTTTTGCAAACGCGAAATCCTCCAGCCCGAGCGAATTCAAGGCGATGATATTTCGCCCGAGAAGCGTCAGGTCGGTCGGCAGCCCATTGGCGGCCAGGTCACGGTCAAAAGAAGCCATGATTTCTTCGTCGCGGCACGGTCGGCAAATCGGGCCTGCACTTCCGGCCGCGTCCAAACGGAACTGTTCGGCGAGTAGAAAATCAGCCTCCAGCCGTTTTGCCGCGAGATAAAAGGGCCATTGAAAACAAAATCGCCGCAGACGACGAAGTCGGGCTGGTAGGCGGAGAGAAAAGCGCGGCACCAGCGCGGGACGTTCATTGACCAGGCCGACTTCGTGGATGAACGCTTCGTCGTACTTGCCGAAGCCGGTATCGGAGAACGTTTCGCCGTGATCGTAGCCGTTCTTCTGCAGCCAGCCGCCGTCTTCGCAGCGATGGAAAAGGCGGCCTTCGACGCCGATGCGCCCTCATCCATGCCGTCGCCTCAAGCGGAAAGTTCGCTGCGGCCATGATCGTACTCGCTGCCATTGCCGCTGGAGGCTCGAATCGAGACTGGCCGTTGAGTCGGCCCACCACGGCCATGGCCACGAAGACCGTCGCGACGAATATTGCGAAAACGCCCGGCCACGAATCCGCGCTTTCTCGCTGGCCGAAGCGAAGGCCCCGCTGCTTAGGA
The DNA here is from genome assembly GCA_963812985.1 of uncultured Verrucomicrobiae bacterium. Lineage (GTDB taxonomy): Bacteria > Verrucomicrobiota > Verrucomicrobiia > Methylacidiphilales > UBA1321 > JABDGH01. Next base: position 372,869 of record CAWEXI010000001.1, on the reverse strand, counting down.
CCAACAGCGGCACGAACAGGCCAAAGACCGGCCACGCCTTGTTCACCGATCTGCGCCTGCATAGTAAAGCAGAATCGCGAGCAGCAGAAAGCTGAAGGAAATCGCGCCGCCGCGCCGGATGCATCGCCAGCGCGACCACGACGACCGCAATCAGAGTCAGCTCAGCCGTAAATCGTGGCCAGCCCTCCGTCAAGCGGCTCCATTTCGCCCACGTAAGCGCGGATCGATTCTAATCGGTCCTGGAAAAGAGGCGGATAAAATCGCTCCCAGCCGTAGGGATTCACCAAGCAGGCCAGCAGCATCAGCAGAAATGCGCCAGCCATGTTCGGGCGGTCATCCACGGAAATGACCTTGTCCCCAGGCGCAGCCATTCGCGAAGGATGATCTCGGCTCCGAAAAGCCCACCATCGCCGGGCCCAAGATAAAGGCGCTGTGGCAATTGGTCCACGCGATTTGCAGCAGCGCCATCGGCCAGAAATCGGTCCAGCTTTTCGCCTCGCGGTGCCGCAGCAGAAAGATGCCGAGGACGATGAGGCAGACAAATGTGACCAGATGCGGACGCAACGGAAATGAGACCTGGAAAAACAGCAGCATTAAGCCGATCGCGATCGCAGGCAGGGCTGAGATTGTGGAGCTCGAAGACTTGCGCGCCCCGCCACAAAACGCCCACGATGACCGCATAAGCCAGCGCGGCCAGCAGGCACGGCCCCCACCAGCCGAGGCTCCAGGCCAAATAAAGCACGATCTCAAAAAGCGGATATTCGTTGATGACGGAGTGGCCGAGATTGGGATAATTGAACGCATCGTGGCTGTAAAGCGCAGCGTGCTGCACCATCCATCGTCCCTGCGCGACCTGCCAGCCGAGATCGACCTGGTTCATCATCGGAGCGAAACTGCTCAGCACGACGTAGGCGAAGATCAGCGCGCAAGAAGAGCCGGTACAGCTTTTCGTTCAGGCGTTCGCGCGAGGCTTTCATTCGGCACGCGCGCCATCGAACCACTCCTGCGGACGGCAGTAAAGCCTGCGAGGCAAGTGGGCAGCCATGCGACATGAATGCAGACCCCAAGCAACATCGGACCCAAAGAGGTCCGACCGACGACTGCCTACGCAACGCGACGATCACTTTTTGCAGCCGCTGGCGCAGGTTCAGCGTTTCGAGAATTTCCTGCTTGCGCACGACGTCCTCGATGAAGCTGTAGGTCACGATGTCGGCCAGCGCGTCGTAATCGGTGATCTCGTTGAGGAATTTCAGGATGCCCTCGGCCTGGATATCGCCCGCGTCGTGCATCGTGCCGATCATCTCCAGCACTTTGACCGAAAGCGCCTCGACCTCCAGCGCGTCCGATTCCTCCGTGCTGAGAATCTCGATCTTGCCGACGTAGAACGGCTTTTCCTGCACGAAATCGGTGAAGCGCACGCGGCTGACGCCCTGCAGGATCAGGTTCGACGAGCCGTCCGGCTTGTCGACGCAGGCGCGGATGAGCCCGACGCCCGCGATGCGGTGCGGCACCAGCGTCGGACTGGAAGACGTATGCGGCAGCGCCACGGCGAACATGCGCTGGCTCTCCAGCGACTGCTTGAGCATGGCCCGATAGCGCGGCTCGAAAATATAGAGCGGAAGCAGCGCCTGCGGAAACAGGATCGCGTTCGGGAGCGTCATGATCCCCACTTCTTCGGGAAGTTCCATGACTCAACATAGCATGGGTCGTGCCGATTGCATTGGACAGAACCACCGGAAAAGTAGTTACATTTTTGACATGCGCTTGTGGCGACGTCATTGTGCTGCGGATCGTGTCCGCGCTCGCGCTCCTGCCGTCGGTCGCTTCGCGCCGATCCGGGCGACGTCGAAAGCTCGCACGATTATCCCGTTTTTCCCGCGCGTGCCGGGATTTATCATCTCCGATTACGATGAGGACAATCCCTGCCGCGTTTGACTTTCCCGTCGCGCGACCGTTGCCCATCGATTCGAGTCACATCGAGATGATCCACGTCGAGGGCCATCGCTACGTCATCCGCTACGAACTGAACCGGGCCGGCACGCTCCCGTGCTTTATCAAACGCAGCAGTATTACGAAAAGCTCGCGGCCGACGCGGGCTTCATCCGTCGAAAAAAGCGGCGCGGTCGGCGATGTCACCGAGACTTTTTTTCGCGGAAACACCACTCATCAAATTTGGGTCTACCTGGAGCCCGCCGTGTCAGTCAACGTACTCACGGTCGTGGAATCGACGCGAGGTACGCTGCCTCCGCTTCCCCGCTTGATGGTGGATATTCCCACGTTCACGCCCGCCACTCCCGCTGTCTCGTCCGTCCTCCCGGCTCCCGCGATGGTTCCCGCCGTGGCCGCCACACCGACGCTCAAAGTTCGCGCGCCTGACGTCATTCCGGCTCCGCCTGCTTCTGTTGTTCCAATTTCGACCGATGTTGATGTTTCGCATGCGGCGCCGCCTACGCCGCTGCCTGCCCCTGAGCCGGAGGATGATTCGCTTTATGCATCTCTAAGCGACCAGGGTCGCGTCATTCTGCCGTTCGTTTTCCAACCGGGGAAAGATGAAATCGACGCCTCATCGCAGCCGCTCGTCGACCGCGTGGTGGCGATGATGAAACGGCATCCCGACCTTCTTCTTCGCATTGAAGGCCACACCGATAACGTCGGCGACTCGGACGACAACCTGCGTCTCTCGGCTCAGCGTGCGCTCGCCGTGCGGGCGAAGCTTATCGACGCTAATATCGATAAAAAGCGGCTCGATGCCGTTGGCGTGGGCGGCTTGCAACCGCTGGCGGATAACGCCACCGCCGAGGGCCGCGAAAAGAACCGCCGGATCGAGTTGGTCATGTGGCAGAAATATCCCGCCTTTCATGCGGCCGCCCCGAACGGCAACAACTACTATCCCAATCCGGGTCAGGCTTCCAATTAAGGTTGTCCTAGTAGAGGTCTCTCTACAAAAACTTATTTAGGACCTTCCGTCATCCTGAGCTTGTCGAAGGATCAGTTCCGTACTTTGACAAAAGGCAGGCTAAATTGATCCTTCGACAAGCTCAGGATGACGGAATCTAAAGCGGGTTTGTCAGTGTGTTCATGAAGGCATCTCGTTTATACCAGCGCCTTCTGCGGAAAGAAGCGGTCCCACGCTTCAACCGTCCCCTCGGCCACATCGGCCGAAGCGACGTGCCCGCCTTGCGCGCGAATCTTCTCCTTCACTTCGTCCACCGCATTCGCCGGACACGCCAGATGGTGCGCATAACGCCGCTCCAGCATCGGCAGATCGTTGAGATGATCGCCCACCGCCATGATCTGCAGCGGCAACACGCCGATGCCGTTGGCGATCGCCTCCAGGCACGCGCCCTTGTGATAAAACTTGTGGCTGAACCGGAAATAAATCGAGTTGCGCACCGCGACGAGCATCGGCCAGTCCTTCAGCAGCGGCTCGATGTAGGCGGAAATCTCGTCGGCCTCCTCCTCGCAACTGGCGATGATGCCGAGCGGCGAGCCGGCGTCCTCCACCAGCCGGGCCTGCGTGTGGCGCACGATGTAATCCTCCACCAATTTCCAGAGCGGACCGACCGACTCGAAAAGCTGCGTGTGCATCAGCTCGCATTTGCGATTCCATTCGAACCAGCCGATGCCGCGCCGGTCGCGCACCAGCCAGATTTCCCGCTCCACCGCGACGACCCAATCGGGCCAGATCGGCGCCTTCGCGGCGGATCAAGTCCTCCTGCAGGCTTTCGAAAGTGCGGCCGGTGTTGATCACCCAATAAAGCTGGCCGCGCTTGCGCCATTCGGCCAGCCGCTCGAAAAAAACGGAGGAGATCGGCTTATAATCCCGGTCAGCGATGGTGCCGTCGAAATCGGTGCACAGGAGCCGCAGGCTGGTCGTAAGCAGCGCGGTTTTCTTGTTTAACTCATTCATGCTTTTGGCGGCATCTGCATACCGCCCCACTGGCAGGCGGCACCATAGCCGAGAGCCAGCTAACGCGGTGAAGAGATAGGGGGGCAGCACGGAAGGGATGGGCAAAGCAAACCACAGGACTAGACCGACAAGGGCCAGCAGCCCACCCGTTGTCAAAAAGAGTCGAGTGATAAAAACACGTTCCAGCATACGAACACCCTAGTTTTCAGCGCTAAAATGACAACCTTGGAAACCGTGAAACTTTTGCAATCTCCTTTTTTCGGATTTTCTTTACCGTTCCCCATGCTCTCGGCAACAACGCTGCACTTTTCCACCCTTGGCTGGGTGGCGGTGACCATCGGCGCGTTTGGCATCGGGTTGAACAAAGGCGGTCTCACTGGGCCTCGGCATCCTGCCCGTTTTGGTTTTTGCCATCGTTTTCCAGGCGAGGGAATCGACCGGTTTCATCCTGCCGCTGCTCGTTATCGGCGACATTTGCGCCGTGATCATTTATCGACACGACGTCATCTGGAAGATTTTCGCCACGCTTCTGCCCCCGGCATTGACCGGCGTGGTAATCGGCTATTTTCTCATGGGCCAGATTTCTGAGTCGGCCTTCGGGCCTCTCATCGGCTGGATCATCATTGTCCTGATCGCGCTCCAATTTCTCCGCAGTTCACTCGGTGAGAAGCTCGACCACGTCTTCGAGTCGCATGGATTCGGTTTAGTCATGGGCGTGCTGACCGGCATCACGACCATGATCGCCAACGCCGCCGGTCCGGTGGCAAATCTTTATTTCCTTTCCGTCCGACTCCCAAAATGGAACCTCATCGGCACGTCGGCCTATCTCTTTTTCGTCATCAACCTCTTCAAGATTCCGTTCAGCATGCACCTCGGTCTGACCAACGCTTATTCGCTCACATTGGCGGTGATTCTTGCTCCGCTGGTTGCCGCCGGTTTTATCTCCGGGCGTTACATCGCAAAGGTCATGCCGCAAAAAGTCTTCGAGCGTTTTCTGCTCGGCTGTACGGCAATCGGTGCGCTGCGGCTCGTCTGGTAGGAGACCTCTAAAGTTGCTGTCGATCCGTCATCTTAAGATGCCGAGGCGCTGAATTTTTGGTTTTGCAGAGGTCTCGGCAGGGACGGCTCGTTTCATTGCATCCCGTGATTTATACCAATTACAAATTTATCTGGTCCTAAACGATCCGTCATCCCTGAGCCTGTCGAAGGATCAGTTCGGAGTATTTTACCGAGACGGAACTGATCCCTCGACAAGCTCGGGATGATAGAAGGCTTAAGACGAAATTTGATTGAGAAATGGTATTATTTTGCCCACACACTGACGCACTCGATCTGCGCCGTCCGCGGGAAAAGATCGATCGGCTGCACGGAAACCAGCCGGTAAGTCTTCGAAAGCATCCGCGCATCGCGGGCCAGCGTGGCCGGGTCGCACGAGACATAAACGAGGTGCGCAACCGGATCGAGGCAGAGCGCCTCGGCCAGCCGCACGGGCAGGCCTTCGCGCGGCGGATCGAGCAGCACGCTCGTCTCCTTGCCGCGTGCGCCTCGGTCAGCGCGCGCAATTCCTCCGGCAGCACGAAGGCCACATCGCCGTCGCGCCATTCGACATTGGCCAGATCGAGCCGGTGCGCATCGCGGAGGGTGCGCGGATCGTTGTCGACCGCCAGCACCCGTTCGAAACGGCCGCGCGACAATTTCGGTGAAGAATCCGCCGCCGCAATAACCCTCGAGCAACGTTATGCCCCGTTCCGGCAACGCACTGGCGATCAACCCACGCAACGTTTCGCGCAGATCGTGATTCGCCTGGAAAAATCCGCTTGGCGGGACGGTCGCATCGCGCAGCGAATAATGGCCATCGGCGGGACGGTTGCCGCGCAGGCGGGCCAGTTGCGCATTCACCTCCGGGCCGCGCCAAAAGGCATTCGCGGATATCGATCAGGTCGCGTCCGTTCACGCCGCGAAATCCGATTCTGCCCGGATTCGGCGTGCACCGTGATCCGGTTGCGATAGCCGTAGGGATTCGGGCTGGCGATGATCGGCAGGATCGGCGCGTCGGGCAGTTTGCCCACGCGCGCGAACGCTTCCCGCACCTGGTTTTCCTTGAGCCGACATTCCTCCGCGTAGGTGAGGTGCTGGTACTGGCAGCCGCCGCATTTGGCGTAGTAGGGACACGGCGGATTCTCGCGGGCCGCGCCGGGCTGAAGGATTTCCACGATCTCCCCGCGCGCATGATGCGCCTTGCGCTCGGTGATCGCGACGCGAACCCGATCGCCTTCCGCCGCGAACGGAACGAAGACGACGAATCCCTGCTGCAAGCGGGCGAGGCCGTCCCCGCCAAAGATCACTTTTTCGATCGTGAGTTCGATCGTCTCGCCGCGCGCGGGCACGGGTGCGGAATCAGCAGCGGAATCGGAGGGGCGCAGGTTCAAGTCGTCAGCAAAAAGAAACCGCCGCAGAAAATGCGGCGGTCGTCACGTTATCGCCTGCCCAGCGGCGATGCACTCAAATTAGTACCAGTTCTTCAGGTCAGCCGGAGGATAAGCGTTGACCACCATCGAATCGTAGGGCGGCAACTTCTGGCTGCGATAGGAATGGAAATCCTGGGTGGGGAAAGGAGATGTGACAATTTCAAACACGCCCTGGCCGATGTCCATGACCATGCGGGACATGCCCTGGACGAGGAAACCTTTGCAGAAGGCGACAGTGTGCCTTCGGTATCGATCATGCCGTATTGGGAGTCGAGCAATTCGGAGGAAGAGAAGGCGACATCGGCGATGCCGCGGCCGAGCTTGTCGTAAAACGAATCCCGCACCGGCATGGAAATATCGGCATGGGTCGTGAACTTGGGGCGCTACCAGGAGGATCGCGAGAGCGAGGATTCGTTTCATGGGTGAAAATTAACGCTAAAAGTGTAAAAAGAGCAAGAGGGAAAATGCCCCGAGGCTATTTTACCTGCAAATCCAGAACCTAATGGCTGCTGTTCGCCGAGGCCAATTGACTGGTGATAGTCGAGAATACGGTCTTAACCTCATTCCCGAGCCTCATGAGCACCGAGATGGCAACCACCGAGATGAAAGCCAGAATTAGGGCATATTCCACCAAGGTCTGGCCCTTTTTCCCTTTTTTACGAGCGAGAAGAGCAGTTTTTACGTTTTTCATGTGAATAAAGACGTAACCCGAAAATAACGGTCTCAAAATAATTATCTAACGCCTTATTTATCCGATATCGCCCATATTCCTGAGCAAAAAAGGAAGGCGTCACAGCTCCTGACCACGCCCAAACAAATCGAGTTCGCGCAGGACTTCTCGCGCTTTGTCCTTCTTCTGTTTCGCCTTGGCCAGTTTGGGCAGGCCCTTGTCGTCGATCTGGTCCTCTTCGAGCTGGCGCAGGACTTCCTTGGCGCGCTTGAGGACGGGCGCGGGCAGGCCGGCCAGCCGCGCGACCTGGATGCCGTAGCTTTTGTCCGTGCCGCCGGGCACGATCTTGCGCAGGAAGACGATGTGGTCGCCCCATTCGCGCACGGCGACGTTGTAATTCTTCGTCGCGGGCAGCAGCCGCGCCAGCTCGGTCAGCTCGTGATAATGGGTGGCGAAAAGGGTCCGCGCGCGCAGCGTGGTGTTGAGATATTCGGCCACCGACCAGGCGATGCTCAGGCCGTCGAAGGTGCTCGTGCCGCGCCCGATCTCGTCGAGGATGACCAGGCTGCGGCTGGTGGCGTGGTTGAGGATGTTGGCCGTCTCGTTCATCTCGACCATGAAGGTGCTCTGGCCGCGCCCGAGATCGTCGCTCGCGCCGACGCGGGTGAAGATGCGGTCGAGCAGCCCGACCACCGCGCGCTTCGCCGGGACGAAGCAGCCGCAATGGGCCAGCAGCGCCAGCACCGCGACCTGCCGGATGTAGGTGCTCTTGCCCGCCATGTTCGGGCCGGTGAGAATGACCAGCCGCTCCGTGTCGAGATCGAGCCGCACGTCGTTGGGCACGAATTTTTCGTTGGCGGGAAGCTGCTCCAGCACCGGATGCCGCGCTTCCTCGAGCAGAAGCAGGCCGCCGTCGTTCATCTCGGGCTGGAAGTAATCGCGTTCCTGCGCCAGCGCGCCCCAGCCGAGCAGCACGTCGATCTCGTGCAGCGCCCGCGCCGTGTCCTGGATCGTGCGCAGATGCGGCACGGCCGCGGCGCGCAGATCGAGGAAGAGTTCGTACTCGAGCTGCCGCGAGCGTTCCTGCGCGCCGAGGATCTTCGACTCCATCTGCTTCAGCTCCGGCGTCACGAAGCGCTCGGCGTTGGCCAGGGTCTGCTTGCGCGTGTAGTCGGCGGGCACGGCGCCGAGATTGGCCGTGCTGATCTCGATGTAATAACCGAAGACCTGGTTGTAGCGCACCTTGAGCGACCGGATGCCGGTCCGTTCCTGCTCGCGGCGCTGGAGATCGGCCAGCCATTCCTGGCCCTCGACGGAGGCGGCGCGCAGTTCTTCCAGCGCGGCGTGGTAACCGGCGCGGATCAGGCCGCCTTCCTTGAGCAAAATCGGCGGATCGTCGGCCAGCGCGCGGCGAGTAGAGGTCGGCCAGTTCGGGCAGCGGCGTGATCTTCCCGCCGAGTTCGCGCAGCGCGGCGACGGGATGCTTCTCCAGCGCGTCGCGCAGGGCGGGCAGTTGCTCGAGCGAGACGCGCAGGGCGATCAGGTCGCGCGCGTTGCCGCTGCCCTGGACCAGCCGCGCGACGAGCCGCTCCACATCGCGCACCTGGCGCAGGCGTTCCTGCAAGGCGTTGCGCTCGGGCTGATTCGCCTTCGCCCAGGCGACCACGCTTTGGCGGCGCTCGATGGCGGCCAGATCGCGCAGCGGCGCGAGCAGCCATTGGCGCAAAAGCCGTCCGCCGCCCGAAGTGACGGTCCGGTCGACCGCGGCGAGCAGCGTCGTCTGGCCCGAGCCGGCGCGGAGGGGATCGACCAGCTCCAGATTGCGGCGCGTGGCGGCGTCGAGAATGAGGACATCCTCGCGCTGCCAGAGCCGCAGCGTGTGGACATGGCCGAGCGACCGGCGCAGTTCGTGGCCGAGATAATGGAGCAGGCCGCCCGCCGCGCTGAGCGCGCCGCTGGTGGAGTTCTCCTTGCCGGCCGCGGAAACCAGGCCGAAGCCATCGAGCGACGCGGTCTTGAAGTGATCGCGCAACGTGTGCTCGGCCGCGTCGGGCGAGAAACTCCAGGCGTCGTGCTCGACGAGAAGATAAGGCAGCCGCTCGCCGTTGGAGAGCGCGGAGGTTTCCAGATCGATGCGGTGTCCCTGGGCCACGACGACCTCCGCCGGGCTCAGTCGCGCCGAGCGCATCGCGCAGCGCTTCCGGCGGTGGGGAAATCGCCCGCGAAAAATTCGCCCGTGGTCAGGTCGAGCGCGGCGACGCCGAAGCCGTCGGCCAGCGGCGCGATCGGCGGCGAGAAAGTTGTTCTGCTTCGGCTCGAGCTGGCCGGCATCGAGGATGCTGCCCGGCGTGAGGATCTGCGTGATCTCGCGCCGCACGACCTGCCCGGGCCGCGGCGCTTCCATCTGGTCGCAAATGGCCACGCGCCGGCCCGCCTTGAGCAACTGCGCGATGTAGCCCTCCGCCGCGTGGTAGGGCATGCCGCACATCGGCGTTCCCTGGCGCTGGGTGAGCGTCAGGTCGAGCAGCCGCGAGCCCTCCTCGGCATCGCCGAAAAACATCTCGTAGAAATCGCCCAGCCGGAAAAGCAGCATGGCGTCGGGCGGGATTTCGCGCTTGAGCCGATGATACTGCTGCATCATGGGGGTGAGGACGTCGGACATGGAGCCCGACGTTAGCGGGGTTGAGCGCCCTTGAGCAGAATTTTTTGTAGCTTTCTGTAGGACCGATTACCGGTCGTTTTAACCGTAAAGATTTTGATACAGATTCCGCCCTTGCAGACCGATAACTTATGCTATATGATCGCTTCGCGCCTTTGCAGCCCTGCACTTGGATTACGCATCGTAGAGCGGATTTTGTCCTATGAATTTTACCACGCAGGCCGCCGAGGACATTCTCAGCAAGATCGAGCGCGATCCGGCGGAAGTCCGGCATTGGCGCCAGCTTCTCATCCTTTGCTTCGATCAGAAATCGATCGAGACGCTCCAGACGCTGCAGGTGATCCTGGCGGCGATCGAGCAAATCTGGAACCAGAAACGGCAGAAGGCCAAGGACGCCTACGAGGAGGCCCAGCAGAAGCAGCGCTCCACCGGCAGCAAGGAGCCGCTGCCGTCCACCACGGTCCACTCCATTACGCTGAGCGTGCGGCAAAAGGAGACCTTCATCAAGCTGGCGAAGTCGCCGCAATCGCCCGCATTGCTCTACCGGTTCGGCCTTTATCTCGAGGAGGATTTCGATCTGCCCCAGTCGGCCCGGGCGATTTACGAGCGGGCCCTGGCGCTGGAGCCCGACGACGACGCGCGTCGAGCAAAAGATCGTCGAAGGGCTCAAGCGGCTCAACGGACTCAACCGCGAGACGGCTCCCGCAGCGCGGTGCCCGAACCGGCCGATCTCGGCGCGGTCATCACGCCGGAAACGATGGGCGTCAAAAGCCCGTCGCACCATCGCCCCAGCGCGGCGGCGCTGATCAAGCGCAGCGGCCGGCTTTCCGTCGACCGCGGTCGCATCAAGGCCAGCACCACGTCGACCATCAACGCACGACTGGCCGGAGATCCAAAAGAAGCTCGACGAGAAGATGTCCCAATTGCTGACCCAGGCGGCGGCCATTTGCGAGACCGCGCCGCGTCCGATGCGGTTGCCGCGCTCCATCGCGCCTTCGCAGTGGCTCGAGTTCCTCGAAAGCCATCTCACGCTTTTTCTCGCCACGCTGGAAGCGCAGGGCATCAACATCCGCACCTCGGTCAACCTCGAGGACGCGCCGCGCAACGACGTCTCCGAGCGCACGCGGCTGGTCACCGCCCTGATGGACGAAATCAGCCAGGCGAATGTCGGGCTCTGACCCCGGCGATCAAGACAGCCACCGACCAAGCTTGTTCGCCAAACCCGCGCCAGCCCGCCTGGAAGATATCTTCGAATGGATCGAGGCGGGCACCCTGAATGAAGCCGAAACTCATCTCGCGAGATCGACGCGGACGCCTTCCCAAAGGAACAGATCAGCGAAGTCTGGTCGCACCTCGGCCTGGCCTTCCAGAACAATCACGAAAGCAAGCGGGCGATGCTCGCCTACCAGCGCGCGCGCGAGCTCAACCCGGACAATCTCCAGGCCTGGTTCAACGGCGGCATGATCCAGCACGAGGAAGGCATGCTTCATCCCGCGCTCCAGTGCTATCTTGCGCGCCATCGAGCTCGATCCCGAGCAGTCGAAGATCTGGTGCAACCTCGGCGCGCTGCAATTCCAGCTCGGCGAATTCCAGCATTCGGTCGATTCGCTCAACCGCGCGGTGGGGCTCAAGCCCGATTACGCGCGCGCCTGGGACAATCTCGCCGGTTCTCTTTGCGCGCTCGACCAGCTCGACGAGGCGGAACGCTGCTGCCATCGCGCGCTCAATTATCAAGCCCGATTACGCCGATCCCTCCTTCAAGCTCGGCACCATCTATTTCCAGGAAGGCCGCATGGAAGAAGCCGAAAAGGCGTTCCGCAAGGTGCTCGAGGCTCAATCCCGGCTATCCGCTGGCGGGACATTATCTTGCCATGGTGCTGGCGCGGACCAATCGCCTCGAGGAAGCGCTCGAGATCTGCGAAATGGCCGCCACGCCTCCGGGCGAAACGGAATTGCCCTCGCTGGCGTGGAACGAAATGGCGTTTCATCTCTACGAAAGTGGCGAGTACGCCGAGGCCATCCGCGCCTACGAAAAGGCGCTCACCTTCACGCCGGAACGGGCCGTCATCTGGCTCGATGCGGGCGTCGGCTCATCAGCAATTGGGCGAGCTCGACCAGGCCCGGCGTCATTACGAGCAGGCCGTGGAATTCGACCCCGAACTGGCTCGCGCCTGGCATAACCTCGGCGCTGTCCGGCAGGAATTGGGCGATGCCAAAGGCGGTCAGAAAGCCATCGAGGAAGCCGAGCGGATTTTGGCGCGGTGACCATCGACCTCGCCAGTGACTTTCAGAGCGACACTTTGAGGCCTTCAGCCTGCGCCAGCTTCTTTTGATTCAGGTCGAAGGTCAGGAACTCCTCGGCGCCCAGATGCAAGGACGTCGCAACATGAAGAATATCGTTCAGGCGATGGCATCCGACCGTGGTATGCTTGTCACTCAGCCGTTCGGCGATTCCATGGACAGCTACCCATTCAACAGGGACGGTTTTCAACACCCCGGAATCCAAATCGCTGTTCAAGTCCTCCAGCACTCGGTCTCCCTCTGATCTGGAAAAACCCTTGGTTTTATCCCGCGCATGCAGAACCATTTGAAAACGTACCGATTGGCGAAATTCCAGCAACAACAAGGAACTGACCGTCAGGGATTCGACCAGGAGACTAAACCGTAGATCGGCTTGTTTTGAGTTATCCTGCTCTCGATATAAAGCGCATAGGAATGATGTGTCCGGAAAAGGACTCATCCTTCCTCACCTTCTAATTCCGACTCGCGCATTCTTTTAACCTGTGCGGCTGTAAAAACACGATGGCCCCAGATCGCCTTTCGTCTGGCCGCAAAATTAGGGGTAACCGCCTTGAACTTGGCGCTCTGAGGAATGGGAACGAGCCATGCAATCGGCTTGCCGCGCTTGCAAATTTCTATTTTCCCGCCTTCCTCGACCCACGCTTCAAGAGCCGAGAATCGATTTCTCACATCGCGAACATTAACGCTTTTCACCGTGATACATTTTTGTCCACATTTCGCGAGATGTCAATTAGTTTCACACCACCGCACGGACGCCTTGGTTCACCTTGCTGACGGCGTCGGAGCCGCGCATTTGGCGAACAATCTCGTAAGCGAATTCCATCGCGCTGCCGGCGGCGAGGCTGGTGATGAGCTTGCCGTCGACGACGACTCGCTGGCCGGTCTGGATCTGCCCGGCGGGAAACTGCGATATGCACGGAGGGATGGGCAGATGATCTTTTGCTCCGACTGCAACCAGCCGTGGGCCGAGCAGCGCGGTGGGCGCGGCGCAGATGGCGGCGACCCACTGGTCGCGTTCGCGCTGACGAATCAGCCAGTCGCGCACCAGCGGGCTTTCGGCCAGATGCTTCGCGCCTTCCACGCCGCCGGGCAGCACGACGATCTCGAATTCACTCGCGGGATCGACGTCGGCGAGATGCACCTCGGCCAGGTGCCGGGTCTTGCGAGCCGCCGTGATCGGATTCATGACCAGCCCGGCCACGACCGTCTCGATTTCGGCCCGGCGCAGGATGTCGATGACCGTGATCGCCTCGATCTCCTCGAAGCCGGGCGCGAGAAAAACCAGCGCGCTCATGCCGTTCGAGGCGTAAGCTTGGCCGTGATCTTAGGCAGTGCACCGCTGGCGGAGGAAACGGAAACCGTGGCGACAGCCGCGAGAATCCGGCTGCGGCGCGTGGCGAATTCCTCCGTGCGGACGACGTGTGCAGCGATGTCGTGTTCCCAATCGACCGGCACTTCGATCCACGATTTGCAGCCTTCGTACTCCGGCGACGGCGCGAGTTTATGCGGCAGGTTGATGCGCGAGACGCGGACGATGAGCAGATGCAGTCCCGCTTCCATGCCGGGCCGTTCCTTGTAGTCGAAGCGCTCGCGCAGGATTTCCTCGCCTCCAGAAATGGGCGTCGTCCAGCCGCGGCACCTGCTCCCACGACGAGAGATAAATGGCGTCGGTCACCTCGGCAAAATACTGGAGCGTGATTTCTTTGCCCTCGGTCGGCGCCGCGGACGAAGCGGTCAGATAGCGGCGCAATTCGGGCTTGGTCTTTTCCCATTGCTGATGATAGCCGGTCGGGAAAAGCCAGAACTTCGGATGCTTCGCCTGAAATCCGGTCCGGCCTTCGGCGATGCCGCCCTTGCGCAGAATCACGATTTGCGCGCCCTGGCCCAGCGCCTCGACGATGGCCTTCCCATTCCTTGAAGGCGGGCGTGACCGCTTTGACGGGAACCGAAATCACGTGAGGGGCGGTAACGGCATCCGGGGACGCCAGCTCGGGCTCGAGTTCAGCGACGGGGATGGGTCCCTCCTCCAGCGATTCGCTGACGATGGCGGCATTTTTCCAGAAATAAACCGCTCCGGAAACGACGGTGATGAGAAGCGCGAACCAATAGAGCGGCAGCTGCGTCTTGCCGAGGAAAACAGGCGAGCGTGCGTGTTTTGCAAACCGAATTCGCCCAGGCTGAGGTAGGCGAGCGAGACGAGAATGGCCACGATCTGGGAGATGGTCTTGTGCTTGCCGATTCGTTCCGCGGCGAGGATTTTCTGCTTGTGCGCGGCGATGATGCGCAGGCCGGTGATGAGAAATTCGCGCGCGATGATGAGGACGACCATCCACATCGGCGCGACATGACGTTCCACCAGCGCGACCAGCGCGCCGATGATCAGAATTTTGTCGGCGAGCGGATCGAGCAGCTTGCCGAGATCGGTGACCAGGTTATAGGCGCGGGCGATGGCGCCATCGAGCCAGTCGGTCAGGCTGGCCAGGGTGAAAATGAAGAACGCCGTCGTCGCGGCGTAAGGCCACGAAAAGGACAGCGAGATCAGCAACAGCCCGCACATCCCCAGCCGCAGGACGGTGAGCTGGTTCGGCAGGTTAGGGAGGGTGCGCGGCGAAGGGGCATAAAGGCATGGCAAAAGGGTGGCTAGACAACTATCCCGCTGATTTAAGCATGCTCCAAGTCGCGAATTTCTCAATCCGGCAGTTTTAAAACGTCGACGCCTCGGAAGTCTCTTCCGAACGCACCGGCTCGGTCCTGGGCGTAGCCCGGAGGGGTCGCTCGGGCAGGAAAAGGACGATGGCGAAAGCGAGCGCGCGCCAGCCGCGCCGGTCAGAAAAGTGGTGGCGATGGCGTGACGGTAGGCGTTGATCAAGAGCGCGTGCTGGGCCGGGGGCATGGTCGCGATCTGCTGCACGCCCAGCTCGAGGAGGCTGCCGCCCGAAGCGGTCGGTTGGGTCCAGGACGCGGGCAGAAATTGGCGCAGACGAATCGCGACCACGGCGCCCGCCACGGCCACGCCCAGCGCGCCGCCCAGCGAGCGGATGAACGACGAGACCGAGGTGGCCGCGCCCATGTCCGCGCGCTCGACCGAATTCTGGATGGCGACGGTGAGGTTCGGCATGACGAGGCCAAGTCCGCAGCCGAGGCCGACCAGCGCGGTTTCGATCAGCCAGCGTAGGCTGCACCGTGAAAGCCGCACCAGGCCAGGGTGAGAAAGCTGCACGTGCCGACGACCAGACCGATGACCGGGAAGATCTTGTAGCGGCCGAACGTCGAGACCAGCCGTCCGCCCGTGACCGAGGCGACGATCACGCCGCCCATCATCGGCGCCATCATCAGGCCCGCGCGGGAAGGCGAGGCGCCGAGCACGAGCTGGAAAAAGAGCGGCAGAAAAACGAGGCTGCCGAACAGCGCCATGGCGTTGAGTCCGATCACGCTGACGGCGACGACGAAGACGCGATTGGTGAAAGAGATGCGGCGGCAGGATCGGCTCGGCGCGCGCGATGTTCCTGCCGAATGAGCAGGCCGTAGAAAAGCGAGGCGACCGCGGCCAGGCCCAGGATGACCGGCGAGAGCCACGGGTAAACCGATCCGCCCCAGCTCAGGAACAGGAGCAGGCAGACGGTGCCGCAGGTCAGAAAGGCCGCGCCGGTGTAATCGATGCGATGCCTGACCTTGTTGCATGTGGTGCGCAGGCCGATGGCGATGAGAAAGAGCGCCGCCGCGCCGACCGGCAGGTTGACGTAGAAAATCCAGCGCCAGGAAAGCGCGTCGGTGATGAAGCCGCCGAGGAGCGGCCCCGCCACGCTGCACGTCGCAAAGACCGCGCCGAAGAGGCCCTGGTATTTCCCGCGTTCGCGCGGCACGATCAGGTCGCCGACGGTGGTTTGCGCCAGCGTGATGAGTCCGCCCGCGCCGAGTCCCTGCAGCGCGCGAAAAAGAATGAGCTGGAACATGGTCTGCGCCATACCGCAGAGCACCGAGCCGATGAGGAAAATGATGATCGCGGTGAAGAAGAGCGGCTTGCGCCCATACATGTCGCTGAGCTTGCCGTAGAGCGGCGTGCTGATGGTCGAGGTGACCATGAAGGCGGTGACGACCCAGGAGAGATGCGCCAGCCCGCCGAGATCGCTGACGATGCGCGGCAGCGCGGTGCTGACGATGTTCTGGTCGAGCGAGGCGAGGGTCAGCGCCAGCATCAGCCCGGCGAAGACGGTGTAGAGTTCGCGCTTGGAAACAGGCGCCTGGGGATGCGGAAGCAAAGTCATGTCAAAGTCATTTTCAGATTAGCCCAAACCGGGCGGAATGGCTAATCAAGAGCTTTCGAATCGCCTTCCGGAGCGCCCTCGCTAAAGTCGGGCAATCATGACGAAGTCCAAAGCGCTGCCTTTTATCGCGCCGCTCTTCCTGTTCATGCTTTTCCTTTGCGTGCAGGGCTTTTGCCCGAACCAGCACTACGTTCTCTATCCGATCGCAACGATTTCGGTGGCGGCGGTCTTTGCCTGCTACTGGCACTCTCTCCCCTCGCTGGTTCCGTCGGCTCCGATCGCCAGCATAGGCATCGGCATTGTTTGTGTCATAGCCTGGATCGGTCTCGATCCCATCCTGGTGCACTACGATCAGCCATTGATCGGCCGTAATCCCTTTCTGCTTTATCCGGCCGGGATTGCCTGGACCCTTTTCGGCTTCCGCCTGGCCGGCATCGCCATCTGCGTGCCGATCATGGAGGAATTATTTTGGCGCGGCTTCCTCATGCGGTGGCTGATCAAGGACGATTTTACCTCCATCCCGATGGGGACCTATCGACCGATGTCATTTTGGGCCACCGCGGCCTGCTTCGCGTCAGTGCACGGTTCCCAGTGGCCGCTGGCGGTGGTCGTCGGTATCATTTACGGAGTGTGGTTCGTCAAAACCAAAAGCCTGGGCAATGTCGTGCTGGCTCATGGAATCACCAACCTGCTCCTGGCGCTTTATTGCCTATTCACCAACGACTGGCATTTCCTATCGATTGTCTCGACCGCGTCTTCATCCCGGTAGCAATCGCCTGCATCAGATTTTGAGCGTTTCTTGCGTTTCGGCACCTTATCCGCTAGAAAATGCGCATGGATCGATTCGATGCACGCACCCAGGTCTTGCCTCAACACGCCAAACGCCACATTTTGCACATTGAGGACGATCCGGAGGTCGCCGGCTCCGTCAGCCAGTTGCTGGAAGCCAATGGCTATGAGGTGACCCACGCTTCGGACGGGCTTTCCGGGCTGCTCGCCTTCAAGGAAAATCCGGACCAATGGTCGGCCGTCCTGGTCGATCTTACCTTGCCGCATGTTTCTGGTAACTCCCTGCTTCAGGAAATGCATCTATCCCGGCCCAGTCTGCCCTTGATTGTCCTGACCGGCGCGGCGCCCGGCACGAGCATGGAAGTCTACGAACAGGGAGCCGCCATTTTGTGGCATAAACCAGTCTCCTCGACCGAGCTTTTGGAGAACCTGAAAGCCCTGATCGATTCCTAGCACCCTCGAATCTTCCGGAACTCTTGCCTTTAGCGTTCTGTCATCCTGAGCTTGTTGAAGGATCAGTTCCGTTTGCCTTTTTCCAAAGCGACTGAACTGATCCCTCGACAAGCTCGGGATGACGGATTGCTTAGAGAAGGTATTTCGCAGGGATCTAAACATGTTGTCCGGTCGCAGAACAGCCGACGCGCGATCGTCAACCTACTCTTGAACCAGCTTCGGTTTTGCCGCCGCCTTTTGCCGACCGGGCAGCTTCGCCTTCTCTGGCTTGGTCGCCTGACCGGTATAAAGCAAGGGTTCCTTTTCCTTGGCCACATTGAGTTCATGGATCTCACGGACCAGGTCCTTATTGATCCAATAAGGCTCGGCATCAACTTCATGACCGCCCGGTTTCAAGGCTTGGATTTGCAGGAAACCCATCGCATCAACCCCGGTCAAACGAAACGCGTAGGAGGCTTCAGAATTAAATTGGGATTTGGCTACGTCACCGAATTTGATGACCACCGTTTTATGGACGAAATGGAGTAGGCTCATATCTGGTCGATTTTAGGGATGAGCGTCAGGTTTGGAAGGTTAATTTGTCCCGGGCTGGCTGACTTATAAGTGAGATTTACTTGTCCTCTCGCCTCCCCTACCCTCCAGCCCATCATGTCTCAACTGCTTTTTGGAGCACGGGGCGGTGACGAACCCCACCGCCGCCACGGTTGCGGGCATCCAAGCAAACCGCACTGGCTCCAGCTTTCATGCTAAAGCTTTTCAAGAATATCGTGCAGGACACATGGCAGAGGGGCGTCGAGACGTTTTGGGTTCTCCTCGGGTATCTCTTGTCCCAGGTAGGCGTCCAGCTGATCAATGTCACCACCGGATTCATTATCCTGCGTGTTTTGACCAAGGACGACTACGCGATTTTCACCCTGATCAACACCCTCGTTCCGGTCATGGTGATGCTCAGTGATGGCGGCATTGGTTCGGGCGTTTTCGCGATCGGCCGCACCATCTGGCAGGACAACGAGAAGACCGGCCGCCTGGTCACCACAGCCCTGCAGCTGCGGCGCACATTCGCGGCGCTCGGGTTTCTCCTGGTCGGCCCCTTCCTGGTCGGGATGCTTTATCGCAATCACGCGCCCATCACGACTATCTTGCTGCTGACCGCAGTCACGCTGACGGGAATCAGCTTCATCCTGACGAATTCCGTGCTGAAGGCGATTCTGCAGCTTCGGCAGCAAATCAAAATCCTCGCCCAGCTCGACATCCTCTCGAGCGTCCTTCGCCTGGGTCTCGTGGCCGCTTTCGCCGTGTTCCTGCACCTCAGCGCGTTTCTGGCCATGCTGAGTGGAACGGCCGCTCTCGTCGTCGAAACCTATTTCATCGTCCGTATCATCAAACCGCAAATCCATTGGGATGCGCCGACGGATCCAGCTTACCGGACCACCATTTTTGGGCTGATGAAAAAGACCGCGCCCTTCACCGTCTATTATTGCATTCAGGGCCAGGTCAGCATCTGGCTGATCAGCTTTTTTGGCAGCTCCCATCAGGTGGCCGATATCGGGGCAACGGCGAGACTGAGCGTCATGTTCACTATCTTAAGTTCTGTCTATGGCGCGATCATGATACCGAGGTTTGCCCGCAGCAACGGTCGAAGCCGCTTGTACCTCCGTTTGTTTCAGATCGTGATGAGCTTTCTGGTCATCCTCCTCGGCATTGTCGTCGTGACCAAGCTCTTCCCGGCGCCCTTCATCCTGCTGCTCGGCCAAAAATACACCAACATGTCCCGGCTCATCTGGCTGGTCATGCTCTCTGCGGGTATCAATGCACTGGCCGGGATAATCTTTAACCTCAACACTTCGAAGGGCTGGATTCCTCCGGCCTACATCACAATTCCAATCGAAATAACCACGCAGATTATTTTGTTGATCAGCTTAAATCTGAGCAAAACCGAGAACGTCCTGATCTTTGCCTGCCTGTCGCAAATTCCGCCCTCGCTGGTCAATACGGTGATGCTGCTGCGCCGGATCGGAAAGGAAACAGAGTAGAGCAGCCGCTAGGTAATATAACCCGAGGTGCGGTGGAAATATTTCGTCGTCTCGGGCAGCGCCTTGATGGGTTTTGCGGGTACTCCACCATACAAATAATGGCCGTCGGTAAAGGCCTGGGTCAGGAGCGATTTCGCACCGAGGACGGAACAATCAGGCAGGACACAGCCTCCGAGAAGCACGCAATTTGTCCCCACGAAACAATAGGCGCCCACGGTGATGGGATAAGCTTCCTGCCGGCTGAGTTCCAAGTTGACGCTGTGGGTCATCAACTGGCTGGCAAATCCCGCCACCGTCCCGAATGTGCCGATCCTGATGCGTTCGGTGCAATCGATGAAATGGCGGTTGGTGATCGCTGAATGCGGCTCCATGAGCAGTTCCGGACGCCGGTCAGCCTGATGTCCGAAATGGCCGGAGGGATGCGGACCCGAGGGAAAACCGGTGATCCAGTCGAAGTTGCCGATGCTCGCCGATTCCTCCATCTGCACGAGGTCGATGTCCTTACAGATGGTCAGGTGGCCGATGCGCGCACCCGCCTTCATGACGAGTTTCTTGGGGAAAATCCAGGACAGACCAATGCGGCTTGTATCGGCCAACTCATACCCCATGAAGCGACGAAGCACCGCGCGCCGGAGAGGCCAGGGCAAAACGATGCTGAACAGGGAAATGAAGCGCTTCACGGCGGGATTCTATGGACTGGAACGCCGCGTGGCGAGTCCCAGTTAGGGGCTGGCAGTCTGAGCGTTGCCCAGCAACTTTTCCAACCGCGGATCTTTCGCGATACCAAGCTCGATCGCGCGGTTGTATTCCCGGCGTGCCAGTTCCAGCGACGGCGGCTTGGAAGTGGCATACACCAGCGCCAGGTTGAAATGGGCGTCGCCGAAATTGGGGTCTATCTCGATCGCCTTGCGGAACTCCTTTTCGGACGCCTCTTCCCAGCCCTTTTGCGATTCGGCGCAACCGAGATAATTATGGGTCTTGGCGTCGTTCGGATCGAGGGCCTTGGCCGAGTTCAACGCATCAATCGCGTTTTCAAACTGGTTCAACTGATAGTAGACGATGCCCAGGTTTGAGTAGGAGAAAGCGTCGGTCGGTGAAAGCTTGACCGCCTGTTGCAACGCCCGAAGCGCATCATCATACTTGCCCTGCTGGAAGCGGACAACGCCGAGGTTGCTCCAAGCGTAGAGCGATTCCGGGTACTTATCGATGATGCTCTGATATTTCGCCGCCGATGCATCATACTTTTGGTTCTTGAAAAGATCGGCTGCGTCCTGGGCCGTCTCCTGCATATCGCTAGGCAGGCGGGCCTTGGTCGAATACTGGGTGGGATCGTTATCGTTGCTCGCGGCCGAGGCGCCGCCGTTCTTAATCGTGGTGTCGCTATAAGTCGTCGTGCCACCGGGAACCTGCGTCGTGGTCGGCGGCGTTGGCGTGGTCGTAGGAGCGGAAGGAGGTGGCGTCGTGGCCGCTGCTGCATTGGTGTCCGTCGGCTGACCTGTCGGCGTGGTCGGCGGAATGGGCGCATTGACATCCGGTGTGTTGCTGGTCGCCGCCGCTGGAGTCTTGGGCGTGCTCTCCGGCGCAGCCGATGCAACGGCGGGCGGCGTGACCGATGACGGCGCATTGCTGGCCGAGGGATCGGCAGGCGTGGTCGGTGAAGTAGCCGGAGTGCTATTCGGCGAAGCCGGATCATTCATGGCGATCGTCACGGGCGGCTGATTGGTTGCATTATCAGGTCCGGGACCTGAAGGCGTCGCGGAGGTCACTCCGTTGTTCGAAGAAGACGGAGTCGAATCCGCCGTGCTGTTCGTGGTCGGTGGTGTCGCCAACGCCGTATTCGTATTCGGGGAGATCGGATCCGATGCGGATGGCGCATTCGTCGTGGACGCATTGGCCGGGTTCGTCGCGCCCGAAGTGTTCGCGACAAAAGTATTACCATTGGGTACCGCGACATCGGGGCCTGGCACCTTCAGGCTGGCCAACAGAGCGCGCTGCTCATCGGTTGTTGCGGGAGTCATTGGCGAACCGAGAATATCGAGCTGCTCCTGCAAAACCTTGGACTTGAGTTTGAGATTATCGAATTCTTCCTGGGCCAGACGCTTGGCCATGTCACGGTGCGCCTGCTCCTGAAGTTCCTGCGTGAGGATCTCGCGCATGACCTCATTTTCCCGCTTGAGCGTTTCGTATTCGGGGCTGCCGGTGCCGGCCGCGGCGAGCTTTTGGTTCGCGCTGACGAGGTCGGCATTCGCCTGGTCAAGCTGCTGCTTCAACGTGGTCGTCGTGTCCTGCAGGGCCTTGTTCGCCGCTTGGGAGGCATCATATTGGTCCTGGAGATTTTTCAGCTGCGCCTGGGCCAGCGCGAGCTTCGACTTGGGGTTGGACTTGAAGGCGTCGAGTTCCTTTTGCGTGGCGGCCAGCTTGTCGGTTAACGCCTTGTTGTCGCTTAGAAGCTTGCCCATGCGATCGTCGACGGACTGCTGGCTTTTCAGCGCGGCCAATTGCGCATTCACCGACTGAAGCTGGACCCGATAAGTTTCCAATTGCGCCTGTGAATCGGCCAGGCTCGCCTTCGTGATTCGTAATTCTTCTTTCACCGCCTGCAACTGTAATTTCAGCGACGAGACCTCCTCTGAATCCTGACTCGGCGCTGGTTCGGTGGAAATGGGCGGAAGCGGACTGGGACTGCTAGGTCCACTGGGCGCACTATTGTCGACGGTGGGGACGGGACCGGGCGCGGGTGCGGGCGGCGCGGGAGCTGGTGCAGCGGCTTGGGCGTCGGCCTTGGGTTGGAGATTGAGCACCATTCGTTGACAATCGGCCATCCGGTGGACGACCAGCGCCGTCTCCCAATTCGGATCGGACTCGTGAATGCTGGACAATTTCCGGTAGCAATCCTGAAAATCGTTGAGCGCGCCGACGTAATCACCCTGCTTTTCCAGGCGCTCGGCGTCGTTAATCTTAAGGTAGATATCCAGATACTTCTGCTGAAGTGTCTGGTCGGCGTGGGCAAGGGACAGCGGGACTGTCAAAAGCCACGCCGAAACCACGGTCAAAGATACACGCCAACGCATGTGGGAAGATTTAATGGAATTATCGGTAAAAAGTCAATGATGTCTTAGATTACAAGTACTCTAACAACTCACGTGCATACGCGATTCGCAGCAAAAATTCAAGGAGGAAATGTGCTACGGTTAAGCCGATCGAATGCGCAACTCACGGGCAATAAACATCGTCCCGTCAACTCCATCCGTCCTTGAATTTCATCCCCTAATTTGACCCGAATTTACGCAATACGTTCATTACGGTTGCAACTTAGAAGTCCGACGCCGCAATGCCTTGGCGGCCTCATTCACCTGCCAGCCGTTTTTTTCGAGTGCGGCTTGCGCTGCATCGGCGTCGCTGCCATTCAATGCCTGCACCAGCCGCACCGCGCGGGCGCGAAGTTTGTCGTTGGTCGCCTGCACGTTGATCATCAGATTGTCGCGAACACGGCCCAACCGCACCATGGCGATTGTGCTGAGCATATTAAGGACGAGCTTGGTCGCCGTGCCGGCTTTCAAGCGCGTGGACCCGGTGACGATTTCCGGTCCGGTGGGAAGATCGATGTCCACATCGACGGGCACGCGGATCGTGCGTTTCGGGTTGCAGGTAAGCAGGATCGTCCCGGCGCCCGAGTCGCGCGCATAATCGAGTGCCGCGAGGACAAAAGGCGTCTGGCCGCTCGCGGCAATGCCGCAAACGACGTCGCGCTTGGTCAGGCTGCGGGCTTTAAGTTCCGCCACGCCTGTGTCGCGCGCATCCTCGGCCCCTTCCTGGCTCTGGAAAACCGCCGCCGCACCACCGGCGATGATGGCCTGCACCTGCTCGGGAGGCGCGTTGAAGGTCGGCGGCATTTCGCTGGCATCGACCACCCCGAGACGTCCGCTCGTTCCTGCACCGATATAAAAAAGGCGACCGCCCGCGGAAAGTTTCTTCGCGACCAGAGTGGCCGCTTTCGCAATCGGACCACGTTGCGCTACGAGCGCTTTTTCCACGTAGCGTTCTTCCTTGATGAATAGATCGACCAGGTCGGAAATGGAACGTTTGTCCAGTCCGCGGGAGCGAGGATTGCGTTGCTCGGTGGATGCGGAGGCAAAAGCGGCGAGGCGCGCGGGGTCAGGTAACTCGCGATCCCCATGGGACGGTGCTCTACCTGGAGGGACGACCTCGCGGTCGTCCGCCGCCCAGCGGGAGACGGGCTCTCCAAACCCGTGATCCGGCAACTTTCCCAAACCCGCCAATCGCGCCGCGCCGAGAACGCCGGGTACCGTCAGCAAAAACGCATCCGCATTCGGCAGCGTTCGCCGCAAAGCCCGCTGGTAGAGCGCCACGTAATCGGGCTGGTTCTCGAAAAGACCTCCCGTCAAAGCCACGCCCGGACGATGCATCTCCAGCCGAAGCGCTATCAGCGCACATTTCTGCGCCAGCGCGATCGCAGCCTCATCCAGAACTGCCAGCGCCGAGCGGTCACCCTTCTTCGCGGCCGAAAAAACGCATCGCGCCCATTGGGCCACGGCCGTTTTGCTGCTGTCCTGCAAAAGAAACGGGACAAGTTCTTCCAGTGATCTTTTTCCTGCCGCGGTGAGATATTCCTGAGCGAGAGATGAAATTTTTTTGTTTTCGTCATAGCGATCGTAGGCAAGTTCCAATCCACGTCGCGCGATATCGTAAGCACTGCCACGATCCGAAAACAAATGCCCCCAACCTCCCGCTTTCTCGATGGGGTCCTTCGCCGATTTTTGTCCGGCGACATTCGAGCCGGTCCCCGCGATCACAACAATTCCGGCGCCGTCGCCAAAAGCGGCAGCGAGCACCGAGCGCGTGTCTTCCATCGACGCGGACTGTGGCCACTTGAGGCCAGATTCGGCGCAGAATTTTTTCCACCCGCGCTTTCTCCGCGGGAAGCTGACATCCGGCGAAAGCGCCGCCGATGGCCTTGATGCGCCCACCTGCTTTTTTGCGAATTTCCCGGAAGAGCTTTTCGAGCGCGGCCTCGCTTAACAAAAGCGTATTGCCCGGACCTTCTGTTCCTTGAACGAGGACTTCTCCCTCTTGCGTTACCACCGCCCACGTCGTTTTTGTTCCGCCGCCCTCAATGCCGAGGATGCCTTCTTTGTGTCCAGCCATCGGAACACTATGACTGATCCTGGGGTAGGGATGCGAGTCCCTTCGCGTCCTAAAATAATGGGACGGCAGCGACTGCCGTCCCACGGAGACCTCTGCAAAACAAACATCAGCCTTGTCATCCTGAGCTTGTCGAAGGATCAGTTCAGCCCGCACGTTCTTAGAGGTACGGAACTGATCCTTCGACAAGCTCAGGATGACGGATTTCGAAAAGCAACTTTCGCAGAGGTCTCCTACTTGGATAAAGCCACAAAAAAAGCGGCTCAATTGCTTGAGCCGCTTTTTTGTAAAGTGTTGAGGGCTTAGTACCGGCCGCCGCGATCACCGCCACGACGGTCACCACGATCACCGCCACGACGATCGCCACGGTCTCCACCGCGACCACCACCGCCGCCGCCGCCACGATAGCCGCCACCGCCGCCGCCGCCGCCTTCGCGCTGTTCCATCGGACGCGCTTCGTTGACGGTCAGGGCGCGGCCGTTGATTTCCTGGCCATGGAATTTCGCGATGGCTGCCTGCGCTTCGTCCGCAGTGCCCATTTCCACGAAGCCAAAGCCGCGGGGACGACCCGTCACGCGATCATTGATCATTTGCACCCGGGCGACATTGCCCGCCTGGGCAAAGAGATCGGTCAGGTCGTTTTCCGTCATGCTAAAGGGCAGATTGCCCACATAGAGTTTTACGCTCATTTTTTCCTTCTTGGATGGCTTGCTGATGTCTCCGGGATCGGATCTACGCTGCCACTGAGCTGAAACTCACCTAGCACCGAACGTCAACTTACCTTAAGGCGCGGATGGTAGGATAAGACGGTTGCTGCGCAAGTAAATTCCTGCGCGAAAATTTTATGCCTGATATAAGCAAACTGCTCTCAGGCGCCGAGCGTCGGAAACAATCTTTTCCAGCACGACCGCTTCGGTCCAAGGCGCGATGCGATCCCGTCAGGCCAAGCAGGAACGAGATCACCCGCCACCTTGAGTCGAAGTTGCTCAGCCAACTCCGCGAGCCTCCCCATGCCGGAAGGACGACGTCACACTTTCCAGGCCAGCCTGGCGAATGAGGTCCGTTATATGGCTCCGCTCCGGGCCGATGGAGATAAACGGACGCTCAGCCGCGAGAAAGTTGTAAACTTTGCTGGGATGCACGATTCCCACGAAGGCGTCGCCCATCACGACGACCTGCACATCGGCGGCGGAAAGGAGAGCGGACAGCGCCTCCTGCGGTTGGTAACCGAGAAAGGTGGTGTTGCTCCAAGCTTCTGATCGGGCACGCGCCCGCAGGCGACCCCATTCCATGCCGCCGCCGACAAAGCAAAAGTGAATGCGCGGTTCGTCGCGCAGCAAAGCGGCGGCCTCGACCAGCGTATCGAGCGGATGACACGGCGTGTGGTTGCCCGCATACATCACGACGCATTTGCCTTCCAAGCCGTGTTCTCGTCGAAATGCTTCGCGACCCTCCGGATCGAAGCTCACCTCGCTTTGGGCCCAGAGCGGTACGACCTCTATTTTCTCCGCGGGCACGTCCTTCGTCAATAAGCGGTCCCGCATATAGGTATCCGGAACGATGACCCGACTCGCCTGCCCGAGGCTCCAGCGGGAAGCGGCTTCGAGGAAGCGGGCGGGCAATCCGTCAGGCTTCAGCCAACCGACCGCTATCGCTTCATCCGGGTTGAGATCCATCATCCAATAAACGAACCGCGTGCTCCGGATAAGCAGACAACATCGCGCCCAGCGTCGAAACCAGCGGCGGCGTAGTCAGGGCCATCACCAGGTCGGCGCGTGGCAGGGCGATTCCCCGGAGGGAAGCGAAGAACAGAAACGATACGAAGTCTGCCATGCGCCCTGCCTTCGATCCGTGGCCGAGGCCGATATTCCGAACGCGAATGATTTCCACCCCGCGCCACATTTCCCTCGCCGGATAAAGGCGCGCGGGATCATCGTAATCGCGGCGACCTGTCAGCACCGTCACTTCATGCCCGCGCTTCACCAGCTCAACCGCCAGCCCGCTCAGGTATTGGCTTGTCGCCTGCGGATCGGGATGAAAAACCTGGTTGATAAGCAGCACGCGCACCGCGCCAGTCTGCGACAAAGCCGTACGGCGGTCGATGCGGAAGGCCGCTGGAATGAGCGAAAAAACGGCCCTTCAAAATTCCTAACAATCTCGTTGTCTCCCGAATTTCTTTAGTTACGATAACCGCGTTATGATCGTCTCTCGCCCGAAACTGTCGTGGTTCGAGAACCTGTATTTGCCCGGCATCTTCAAGGGCCTGAAGATCACCGCGGGTCATTTCATCGACGCATCTTTTCGGTCGCAGCAAGGTGACCATGCAGTATCCCGAGGAAAAATGGCCGATGCCCGACGGCTATCGCGGCGCGCCCACGCTCGTGCGCGACGAAGAGGGCCGCGAAAAATGCGTCAGTTGCCAGCTCTGCGAATTCGTCTGCCCGCCCCGCGCCATCCGCATCAAGCCGGGCGAAATCCCGCTCGACTCGCCCTTCGCCAAAGTCGAGAAAGCGCCCAAGGCCTTCGACATCGACATGATCCGCTGCATCTATTGCGGCCTGTGCGAGGAAGTCTGCCCCGAGGAAGCGATCTTCCTGCTCAAGGACTACGCGATCACCGGCCTGAGCCGCGCCGAAATGGTCCACGACAAGGCCAAGCTTTACGAACTGGGCGGCACGCTGCCCAAGCCCATTCACAAGTGGGACAAGAATAAGTAGTCATCTGAAGGGGGAGAAATGTTGTTGGCAGAAGACGTATCCAAATATCGTTCCGTCATCCTGAGCTTGCCGAAGGATCAGTTCACCATGCCGAGTTGCCGGCATGAACGCCCTCTTCTTCTGGTTCTTTTCCGGCGGCATGATCGTCTTCGCGCCTCGCCGTCGTCCTCAACCGCAACGCCGGTCGCCAGCGCGCTCTGCTTCACCTTCACCATCGTCTTCATGGCGGGGCTGTTCGTCATGCTCAGCGCCTTCTTCCTCGCCGCGGTGCAGATCCTCGTCACCGCCGGCGCGGTCATGGTCCTCTTTCTTTTCATCATCATGCTGCTCGACCTCACCGCGATGGAGCACATGCCGCGGCAGAAAATCTGGATGGGCTGCTCGCTCGTCCTCGCGCTCGGCTTTCTTCTCTCGTCGCGAAGACGCTCGCATGGCACGCCGCAAGGGCTAGTGACGACCGATTCGCTGACAACGCCCGGCGTCAAATCCGTCGCGCAAGGATCATCTCCAGGCACCACCCAGGAAATCAGCACCAGCGATCTCGATCAACATGACGACACCCATCGCATCGGCCGTCTGCTCTTCGACGACACGCACCGATCGGCCGATCCCTCTCAAGCCTCCTACGTCGCGCCGTTTGAAATCACCAGCTTGCTCATCCTCGTCGCCACCATCGGCGTCATCGTCCTCTGCAAACAGGACGAACCGTCCCCGCCCGCAGCCGCGCGAGGAAATCGTCCGCGAAGCGCCGCCCGTCGAACCGAAAGAGAAACCGCCCTCAAAACCTAGCTGCCTTCCCTTCCATGGAAATCACCCTCAATCATTACCTCGCCGTCGCCGCCGTTCTTTTCGCCATCGGCCTGATGGGCGTCATCATGCGGCGCAACCTGCTCATCATCTACATGTCGCTCGAGATGATGCTGCAGGCGGCCAATCTCACCTTCGTCGCCTTCAGCCGCTTCAACGGCCATCTCGACGGCCAGGTCTTCGTCTTCTTCGTCATCACCGTCGCCGCGGCGGAAGTCGCGGTCGGCCTGGCGCTGATCGTCGCGCTTTACCGCCTGAAGCAGACCACCCAGGTCCAGGACCTCACCACGCTCAAGTTCTAGACATTATGGAACATTACGTCGCCTGGTTTCTTCTGATCGCGCCGCTGGTCGCCACCATCGCGATCCTGCTCCATCTCCATCGCAAGCCGGACATGGCCATCTTCGCCTCGGTCGGCTCGGCCGCGCTCTGCTTCCTCATCGCCCTCGCCGTCGCCTTCGGCGGCATCCAGCCGCCGACGCCCTTCGAGTGGATTTCGCTGCCCGGCTGCAACGTCGACATCGGCATGATCTTCGATCCGCTCTCCAAGGGCATGCTGCTCGTCGTCACCGGCGTCGGCCTGCTCGTCCACATCTTTTCCATCGGCTACATGGCGCACGACCCGGGCAAGGGCCGCTTCTTCGGCGGGCTCTCCATCTTCATGTTCTCGATGACCGGCATCGTCCTCGCCGACAACCTCATCATGATGTTCCTCTTCTGGGAGGGCGTGGGCCTCAGTTCCTACCTGCTCATCGGTTTCTGGTACGAGAAGGAAAGCGCCGCCGCAGGCCGCCAACAAGGCCTTCGTCTGCAATCGCCTGGCCGACTTCGGCTTCATGATCGGCATCCTCACCTTCTGGTTCCTCATGGGCACCGTCTCGGTCAAGCCCGAGGTTCTGGCCGCGAGTCTACCAGCAGAACGCGCCGCTGCCCTGGATCGCACAGCATTCTGACACGACGGGAGCTCGCTCGCGGCACCAAGCCCGCCTCGATTGCCACAGCGCCATGGCGATCTCGCATCAGCCCCATTTTGCTGACCATCATGGTCCTCGGCCTCTTCTGCGGCTGCGTCGGCAAGTCGGCCATGTTCCCGCTCCACGTCTGGCTGCCCGACGCCATGGAAGGCCCCACGCCCGTCTCCGCGCTCATCCATGCCGCCACCATGGTCGCCGCCGGCGTCTACATGCTTTGTCGCGTCTATCCGCTGCTGCTGCTTTCGCCCGTCGGGCATGTTCGTCATCGCCTCGATCGGCTGCTTCACCGCCATCTTCGCCGCGCTCATCGCCGTCCAGCAAAACGACATCAAGCGCATCCTCGCCTACTCGACGCTCTCGCAGCTCGGCTACATGGTCATGGCCGTCGGCTGCGGCGGGCCCGATGCCGCGATGTTCCACCTCACCACCCACGCCTTCTTCAAGGCGCTCCTCTTCCTCGCCGCCGGCTCGGTCATCCACGCGCTGCACGACGAGCAGGACATCTGGAAAATGGGCGGCCTCTGCAACAAAATTCCGCTCACCTTCTGGACCTTCGCCATCGGCATGCTCGCGCTCATCGGCTGCCCGCCCTTCGCCGGATTCTTCAGCAAGGACTACGTCCTCTCCGTCGCCTACGCCTACCATCCCGGCTTTTACTGGGTCGGCGTCATCACCGCGTTCCTCACCGCCTTCTACATGACGCGCCTCGTCGTCGTCGCCTTCTTCGGCCCGGCCCGCACGCCACGCCGCCGAGCATCCGCACGAATCGCCGCCGGTCATGACCATCCCGCTCATCATCCTCGCCGTCCTTTCCGTCATCGGCGGCTGGATTCGGATCGGCATCAAGGCCTATTACCACGACTGGATCGTCGACCGTGCTTCAGACCACGCGGCCAGCTGCCGCGGCCGGTCGTTCCGTCGCCGGAACCGAGCGGCTTCCTCGAAATGGTCGTTCCCGTCGCTGGTCGTCGTGCTCGGCGTCGCCTCGGCCTGCTGTCTCTACTGGGACGCCACGACCGATCCGCTCGACATCAGTATCCTCGCGCACAAATTCTACTTCGACGAATTCTACGACCGCAGCCTCGTCGGCGGCCAGCAGCTGGCCGCCCGCTTCCTCAACTGGATCGACAGCTGGATTCTCGACGGCCTCATCATCCGCGGCGCGGCCTATGTCAGCGTCGGCGTCGGCGAACTCCTCCGGCTCTTCCAGACCGGCAGCCTGCAGGCCTACGCCTTTCTCTTCAGCCTCGGCGGCATCCTCCTGATCTACTTCACCCTTTTCGCCCACTAGCCATGACCATGATCTGTCTCCCCTCTCTCTGTCTGCTCCTGGCGCCGCTCGTCGCGATCGTCTTCATCCTGGCCAAGGCCCCCGCGCGCCCCACCGCCGGCATCGCCGCCGCTGTTCAATCTCGTCCTCTCCCTCGGCCTGATCTGGCTCTATCCCGCCGCGCAGGGCGGCTATGACTACGTCATGGATTATCCCTGGGTCAACATGCAGGGCCTGCCGCCGATCCATTTCCATCTCGGCGTCGACGGCATCAGCCTGCCGCTCGTTTTCCTCACCGGCATCGTCACGCTTCGCCGCCATCGCCATCTCGCCCGGCAACATCCGCCGCTCGTCGGAGTACTACTGCTACCTGCTGCTCATGTCGCTCGGCGCGATGGGCGCGTTCACCTCGCTCGATCTCTTCTTCTTCTTCATCTTCCACGATTTCGCGCTCATCGCCACCTTCCTGCTCATCGGCATCTGGGGCGCGCAGAACCGGCAGTTCGCCTCGTTCCAGGTCACGATCTATCTCATGGCGGGCAGCCTCATCCTGCTGGCCGGGCTGGTCGCGCTCGTCATGGCGCTGCCCGTCGCAGGCGCGCACCTTCGACATCGTCGCGCTGCAGACTTATCATCAACGCACGCATCCCGCATCCGCCGCCTCGCACGCAGAACATCATCTTCCCGCTCCTGCTCGTCGGCTTCGGCATCCTCGTCGGCTCTTTCCCGTTCCATTCCTGGGCGCCGCCCGGCTACGCCTCCGCGCCGCCCGCCGCCGCCATGCTCCACGCCGGCATCCTGAAGAAATTCGCGCATCTACGGCATGATCCGCATCGCCATCCCGATGCTGCACGACGGCTTCGAGACCTGCCTGCCGCTGATCCTCACGCTGCTCGTCGGGCAACTTCCTCTACGCCGGATTCGTCACCCTCGCGCAAAAGGAACTGCCCACCATGATCGGCTTTTCCAGCATCATGCACATGGGCTATCTCTTCCTCGGCGTCGCCTGCTGGAACGTCATCGGCGTCACCGGCGCGGTCGTGCTCATGGTCGGCGCACGGCCTCTCCGCCGCGCTGCTCTTCGGCCTGAGCGGCGAGATCACCCATCGCTCGGGCGAGAACCGCTTCTCCGAACTCGGCGGCCTGGCCAAGCGCGCGCCGGTCCTCGCCGTCCTCTTCAGCTTCGCCTCGATGGCCTCGATGGGCGTGCCCGGCCTCGCCAACTTCGCCGGCGAGCTGATGGTCTTCTTCGGCTCCTTCTCCGCCGTCGCCACACTGCTTTCTGCCTGCCGGCCTGTCTCTTCGGCGTCATCGCGATCTACGGCACGGTCATCACCGCCATCTTCCAGCTCCGCGCGATCAAGAACGTCTTCTACGGCCCCATGCCCGCGCGCTACCAGCCGCAACCCGCCGCGGCCTTGCTCTCAGCGGCGGCGAGGCAGCGCTCGCGCTTCCCGGCATGACCGATACCTCCGCGCTGGTCGAACACGCGCCCTACGTCCTGCTCATCCTCGCCTCGCTCGTCATCGGCTTCATGCCCTTCCTGCTCATCCACCTCGTCGAGCCGAGCGTCTCGCTTCTGCCCTTCATTCGGTAACTTTTCCCAACTCCATGCTTCCTGCCTCTTACATCTCCTACTTCGCGCCCGAAATCCTCCTCACGGTCTGGGCGATGGTCGCTGCTTGCTGGCGGAGGCCTTCCTCGAGCTTCCGCCGCGCGCAGTCGCGGCCCTCGCGCTGGGCGGCATTGTCGTGCACGGCGCTGGTCACCCTTTTCATCGATCACCACGCCCACCATCTTCTGGGGCGGCATGTGCAAGTGGGACGGCGCGGCCAAGTTCTTCCACCTCTTCTTCCTCGCCGTCGCCGCGCTCGTCATCTGGATGGGCGACGAAGTGCAGGCGCCGGTGCCGCACGGCGGCGGCGAATTCGTCATCCTGCCGCTCTTCACCACCGCCGGCCTGATGCTCCTCGCCTCGGCCAACGATTTCATGCTGCTCTTCGTCGCGCTGGAGCTCGTCACCATCTCCTTCTACATCCTCGTCGCCTACCAGCGGCGCAGCGTCGTCGCGCTCGAAGCCGGCGTCAAATACCTCATCCTCGGCGGGCTCTCCTCGGCGTTCCTCGTCATGGGCGTCGCCTACATCTTCGGCCTCACCGGCACACCCGCTTCGATCTCATCTGGAAACACTACCATCATCACCAGGCGACTTGCTCGCCCGGCGTCGGCTTCGGCCTGCTCCTCGTGCTCACCGGCATCGGCTTCAAGATCGCCATGGTGCCGTTCCACAGCTGGGCGCCCGATGTCTACGAAGGCGCGCCGAACTCGATCACCGCGTTCCTTTCCGTCGGCTCGAAGGCGGGCGGACTCATCATCCTCATGCGCGTCGTGCTCGGCGTTTTCGATAACCCCGCCGCCTCCGCGGTCTGGGTTCCGGTCCTCACCGTCGGCGCCATCGCCTCGCTTCTGCTCGGCAACCTCGCCGCCATTCCGCAGCGCAACCTCAAGCGCATGCTCGGCTATTCCAGCATCGGCCACACCGGCTTCATGCTCGTGGCCATCATCGGCGCGTCCGCGACGCTCACGCGGGAAAGTCATTCCCTTCAATACCGACACCGCCACCGGCCAGGTCGCCGTCACCGTCTATCTCGTCAGCTATCTCCTCGCCACCTTCGCCGCGTTCATCGTCCTCGCCGTGCTCGAACGCCGCCTGCCCGGCCTCGAAATCCATCACCTCGCCGGACTCTCCCAACGCTCCCCGCTCCTCGCCGCCACCTTCGCCCTGTCGCTCGTCTCCATGGCCGGCGTGCCGCCGCTTGAGCGGCTTCATCGCCAAGCTGCTCGTCATCCTCGTCGCGTGGCACCGCGGCCTCTACACGCTGCTCGGCTTCGTCATCTTCGCCGCCGTCGCCGCCTTCTACTATTATCTCGGCCCGATCAAGGCCATGTACTGGTCCGAGCCGCTCGACGAAACGCCCATCCGCCTCAACCGCGTCACCAGCGGCGTCCTCATCGCGCTCATCGTTCTTCTCATCGGCACCGGCTTCTGGGCGCAATCCATGGGCGTCCTCGTCAATGGCGCCCTCCTCGGTGAGAATGGCAACTCGCCTGCTCCCGCCGTCGCTCTCGTTCAGCATTAGCGAGAGTCAGTCTCCCCCCAAGCGATCCTTCATCCTGAGCTTGTCGAACCTTGACCGTTGGGAACGGTCAAGGTGGAATCGCCGCAGGCGATCCGACAGGGCGAGGATGAGCGGGAGCGAACCGAGTCAACGATCAGTTTTTCCTGCCTCCTGCCTTTTCGTTGATTTCGTTAATTTCATTAAGAATTCCCTCCTTCGTCCCCAATTCCGTTGCTGCCCCTCGCAGATGCCCTCCGCAGAAGTTTGGAAAATTTGGTAATTTGGTTATGCTTCCCTGCAATCCCATGGAGTATGCCTGCGAAATCATCGGCCTGGTCAAGCGCTTCGGCCCCAAGACCGCTGTCGATCAGCTCAGCCTCAAAGTCCCAACCGGCATGCTCTACGGATTTCTCGGCGTCAACGGCGCAGGCAAGACCACGACCCTGCGCATGATCTCCGGCCTCATCCGTCCTGACGCGGGCGAGATCCGCGTCTGCGGCATCGACGCCGTGGCCGAACCGCAGCGCGCCAAGCAGCCGCTCGCCTACATTCCCGATGACCCCGTCCTCTACGGCAAACTCAACCCCATGGAGCATCTCGAATTCGTCGCCGCGCTCTGGAACATCGAGCCGGCCATCGCCCGCGGACGCGCCCAGGAACTCCTCGAACGGCTCAGCCTCTGGGACCGCCGCCACGAATGGATCGAATCGTACTCGCGCGGCATGAAGCAGAAAATCGCCTTGGCCAGCGCGCTCATTCACGCGCCGAAACTCATCCTGCTCGACGAGCCGCTCACCGGCCTCGACGCATCAGCCGCGCGCCTGGTAAAGGATATCCTGCTCGAGTTTCTCAACCAGGGCGGCTCGGTCATTCTCACCACGCACATCCTCGAAGTCGCCGAACGACTCGCCGAACGCATCGGCATCATGAGCGGCGGCCGCCTCATCGCCGAGGGGACCATGGCACAGTTGCGATCTCATTCCGGTCAAGCCGCCGGCTCGCTTGAGGACATTTTCCTCCAGTTGATTCAAGAGCCTGCGGACGGCACGCTTTAATAATTTCGCTCCTCGTTCCCAAACTCCATTTGGCAACGCCCTTGCTGAGGCAATTCCGTTCCCGATCCCGTAGCCACGCCCGTAAGGGCGTGGAGGCAATGCCAAGAATCCACCGCCTCACGGCGGCGGCTACGAAGCAGCAACGGAGTTCCTCTGACAATCCCGTTTCCCAATGGAGTTGGAAACGAGTAGAGTTCTAATTGATGATTCGCTCACGACACGCCAAAAATAACGGGACAGCAGCCGAACTAGCTTGGTTTTCAAGGACCGCGACGCTTTGATTTCCTATTTAAGCGATGAACGCCGCCTTTGTTATGCTGAGCTTATCTACTCACCCATGCACCGGCCTTCAGCGCCTACTCGGTTTTCGGTTGTCTTTTTGGGGTATAGACCCGCCGCGAGGAACAGCAGAACGGCCAAAATCACTACTCCCACAAGAGGCAGTGCTGGAGAATCGGAGTCGGGGATCGCAGCGGCTGCAATTCGAAATCCATAGTCTTGGTGATAGTTTGCCGGATCGTAACCGGGGTTGTAGGAAGATAGGAGGAACGATGCCCCTCCCGGCCAGGACCCTCCTCGTAAACCTCGCTTCGCTCCCGAGATTACATCGTCGTTCCACTCGAGAACGTTCCCAGCCTGATCAAAAGTACCATAATAACTCCCGGATGCCGAATAAGCCCCTACGGCTGTCAAATAATTCTGGCTGTTGCTATAAACGGTGCTTTGAGTCACTGCATAACCCTTCCCATTAATGTAGATGTTCGCCTGGTTTAATCCTGAACCAATCACGTTTCCGGGTGCGATATTGCTCCGGGTCGGATACAGCCAATATCCACCCGCACCAGAATTAAGAGACTTGTCATAATAGGCGGCTTTGCACCACTCGTCACCGCTCGGAATCCAATATTGCGCCCCCGCATTTTTGAGGATGATCCCGGAAGTTACGCCGTTGAGCGCGTACGCGCCCTGTTCCGTGGTTGCAGCGACCTGAACTCCGGTCGGTTGCCTGTTGTGCAGCCAATTCGCGAACCGGGCGGCATTGAACCAACTAACATACCCTATCGGCTGGTTGCCGCTCCCTATGACCGAATAGGTATAGCTTCCATTTGGTCCACTCCGAGAAATGCCCGCCACATTTTGGTCTTGAGCCATCCTTGTGTCGTAGAGGCCATAAGTATCTGTCGCTGCCACGGCATTCAGGAATGCCGCGTATTGGCTCTGGGTTATATCGTATTTTCCGATCCGAAATTCATGGCTCACCGCGCCGTAACCGTTAGCGTCCGCTGCGTTTCCTGAATCACCGATGCTGACCGTTTGGACAGTAATCGCTTGATCGGCTTTGACTAAAGAAAATGAGCAAAGAACCGCCATCCATAAACGAATCGCCAGATAAGAATAGCAGGCGCGCATGTTAACCTTATTCGCAAGGTTCCAGTATGGATACCCTTGCCAGGGCTTGCGGAAGGAGACCGATATATCACCTAATAATCGCCGCTATACAAGCCATAACCTTCCCTCACCAGCATCCAGCTCCGCTTGCGCGCCTTGCGGCACGATGATCTGCCCCGGGAAATGGCCGATGGGAGCGCCGGAAACGCACGGCACGCCGATGCGCTTCGCTTCGCGTTCCAGACACGCCGCGATGCGTGCCTGCTCCTGCGCATCCGGGTGATCGAATTGCCCGAGCACCAGCGCCGCCGATTTGAGAGAGAATTCCCGCCAGCCGCAAATGAGTGAACATGCCGTCGACGCGATAGGCCTTCTCGCCCGTGTCCTCGAGAAAGAGAATCGCTCCGCGAAAATCGGGCGATAGGACGTGCCGATCAGCCGCAGGAGACAAGTCATGTTGCCGCCGAGAAGCTGGCCCTGCACGCGACCGGGCACGACGGTTTGGATCTTTGCCACCACGCGAATCGTCGCGCGAAAATAAAATCTTCGATCCGCCGTTGATCAACATCGCCCGGCACGACGTCGATATTCTCGGGCTCAAAGGCGCTTGAGGCATTCGAGCCGTGAAACGTCACCAGCCCGGCCTTGACCAGAATCGCCAGGTGCATCGCCGTGATGTCGCTGTAGCCGATAAACGGTTTCGGATTCGCGCGGATCACGACGTAATCGAGCATGCGGCAAAATCCGGCACGAGCCGTACCCGCCGCGCAGCGCGAAAATCCCCTTCACCTCCGGATCGGCAAAGAGCGCGTTGATATCCGCCGCGCGTTCCTCGTCGCTGCCGGCGAGATAGCCGTCGCGCTTCCGCAGATGTTTGCCCGCCTTGACCTTGAAGCCGAGCGCCGTGAAGCGCTCGATCGCCTCGTCGATCACGTCCGGCTTGATCGGGAGGGCTGGCCGGGGCCGCGATGCCGATGGTGTCGCCGACGGCAAATCGCGGAGGAAAAAGAAGAGAGGGGGTGCTCATGAAGTGACGCTCTCTTTTAGAGACTCTCCGCGTCACAGGCCATGCACAATTTCATGGTAAGGACGGCAGTCCCTTGCCCTCCGTGACATCGTCTTGGACGCGAAGAGACTCGCGTCCCTACCTCACAGCATCCCCCGCTCGCGGAAATCGCCCATGTTGCCGGGCGCGGAGGCGGAGATCATGTCGACCATGAACTTGAGCAGGCATACCTCCCAGCCGTCGTCGACGCCGGTCAGCAGCGCGGTCAGCGGCTCGTTCTTCATCTCCAATTCCTCCTTCAGCTTGCCCGGCCACGTTTTCGAGCGACTCGTGCACATCGTAGGAGCGGATGTCCGACTTGCTCACGCGAAAGCCATATTTCAGAAACGCGAAACGGTTGCCCTGCGCGCTGAGTTGCTCGGCGAAGCGCTGCCCCTGGTCGCCAAAGCCTTCGAGGAAAAGTCCCGCGATATTTTGCGGCGTGATGATCTGCGGCCGCTCGGCGTGGATGTGCCCCTCGCGCACGCGGGAAAGATTCACTCGCGTCCATTTCCTCCGTCACGAGGAAATAGTTGAAAAGCGAAGTGCCGAAAGTATCGAGCCGTTTCGTCGGCGCCAGCAGGA
Source organism: uncultured Verrucomicrobiae bacterium (assembly GCA_963812985.1). Classification (GTDB taxonomy): domain Bacteria; phylum Verrucomicrobiota; class Verrucomicrobiia; order Methylacidiphilales; family UBA1321; genus JABDGH01. The sequence goes on along the minus strand of CAWEXI010000001.1, from coordinate 335,197 downwards.
CGCGCGTGTTTTCCAGCGCGTAGGTGAAATCATCAGGAGAAAGCATTCTCCTCAAAGTGTCACATCTTCGACCGGTGCACAATAGGCTTGGGTTCTTGGCATTACCCGGGACAGAAATGCCCATCATCGCCGTCCAGGCATTTTGCGCAGGGACTTTACCACTCCACTTAAAACCTTTATGGTCGCGCATGGCCAAGTCAACTTCTGGCAAAAAAAAGCCGCTCGATAGCTCCATCATCCCCGATCACCATCCCCGCCGGCGGGCCGAAGAAAGCTGAAAGTTCCGAGAAAAAAACCTCGCGCAAAGCCGCGGGCAAGAAGAAGTCGGACGAGCCCAAGCAGCCGGACCAGACGAAGCCCTCGGCGTTACCGCCCAGCACCCGGGATGATTCCCGCCAGGTTTCGCCCGAAGTCGCGCGTCCGCATCGCCCTCGCCTCCCAATCGGCCGCGAAAGCCGGCAGGGCCATGCTCAGCCCGACTGCCGGTTTGGTGAAAGCCAAAACGGCCTCACCCAAGAACGTCGCGGTCCATTCTTCGCCCAACAAGCGCATCCTCTTCATCACCTCCGAATGCACGCCGCTGGCGCAGACCGGCGGTCTTGGCGACATGGTCGCCGGCCTGAGCAAGGCGCTGCGCAAGCGCGGACACGATGTGCGCATCGTCATGCCGCTCTACCAGCAGCATCGACCGCGCGAAACACGGCATCACCTATTCGCGCTCCTGCTGCGTCCATTTCGGCCGCGGCGAGGAAATCTGGGTCGGCATTTTTGAGGGCAAGCTCGACGGCGAAGTGCCGATCTGGTTCATCGACTACGACCGCTATTTCGACCGCCCCTATATCTACGACGACCAGGAGGACAGCTTATCGCTTCGGCGTGCTGAGCAAGGCCGCGCTGCAAGTCTGCAAGGACACCGGCTGGATTCCCCACGTCGCGCACGTGCACGACTGGATGACCTCGCATGTCCGCCGTCTTCCTCAAGACGTGGGACCGCGTGCTCTCGCCGCTCTCGCAACACCGCCAGCGTGCTCACCATTCACAACATCGGCTACCAGGGAAAATTCATCCCGTCGGTGCTCCCCTTCTACGGACTCGGGCGGCGATTACATGGCGCCCGACCGGTTCGAGGATTTCGGCATGGTCAACCTGCTCAAGGCCGGCATCCAATACGCCGACGCGGTCACCACCGTTTCGCCGACCTACGCGCAACGAAATCCGCGGGCCGATCGGCGGCATGGGCCTGGCGCCCTACCTCAACAACCGCTCGCGAGCACGTCTTCGGCATCCTCAACGGCGTCGACACGACCGTCTGGAATCCGGCCACCGACAAATATCTTCCCGCCCGCTACAGCCGCGACAACATGGCGGGCAAGGCCGCCTGCAAGAAGGCGCTGCAGGAACGCTTCGGCCTCGACGGTCGATCCGAAGATTCCGCTCTTCGGCATCGTCTCGCGCTTCGCGCCGCAAAAGGGCTTCGACCTCATCCGCGGCGCGCTGCCGCAGGCGCTGCGCGACATGGTCATGCAGGTCGTCGTGCTCGGCACGGGCGATCCGTTCACGGAAAATTTCTTCCGCTGGCTGCACGGCGCCTTCCCGAAAAGCGCCAACGCCCACATCGGCTTCGTCCCGGAACTCGCCCACCTCATCGAGGCGGGCAGCGATTTCTTCATCATGCCGTCGCTCTACGAGCCGTGCGGGCTGAACCAGATGTACTCGTCGCTCTACGGCACGCTGCCGATCGTCCGCGCCACCGGCGGCCTCGACGACACGGTGGAAAATTATAACGAAGCGCGCCGGCACGCGGCACCGGCTTCAAGTTCTGGGAAATTTCCGGACGCGCGCTCTTCTACACCATCGGCTGGGCCGTCTCGACCTGGTTTGACCGCCCCCACCACTACGCCGCCATGCAGCAGCAAGGCATGGCGCAAGGACTTCACCTGGGAATCCTCGGCGCGCCAATACGAGAGCGTCTACGAGCACGCGCTGGCTCATCGTGCTCGCCCTCTAGGCGTGACGCTTTTGCAAAACGACTCCCGACCGTCGCTCATGTTCCACGAGCGGTGACGCGAAGGACGACGGCGGCTGCAAGCAACCGCCGCCGCAAACGAAACTTGACTTAAGCCTTCAGATGGCCCGAGACGTACTTGTTCATCTCGAACATCGTGACCGACTTCTTGCCGTCGAAGATCGCCTTGAGCGTGTCGTCGGCATTGATCTGGGTCCGGACCTTCTTGTCCTGAAGACCGTTCTTCTTGATATAGACCCAGAGCTTGGAAACAATCTCTGTGCGGGGAAGCGGCTTGGCGCCGACGACTGCCGCCAGCTTGTCGTCCGGGGTCACCGGCTTGAGGAAGGCTGCGTTGGGTTTACGTTTGGTGGTTTTCTTGGGTGCTTTAGTTGCCATGGGTTGTTGCTAGCGAGTCCCACCTCCGAGGAAAAGCTTTTTTCTCCTCTGAAAAGCGCTTTTTTTTCGCATTTTTTTACCTCTGGAGGACGCCATTGAATCTTTTTTCCGATGAGGGTATAGTGGGAGAGCGATGAGAAGTACCCCTTTCTGGCTGGTTTTTCTATCCGCATGCGTCACTGTTACGAGCCTGGCTGGCGCTGATCCGTCAGATACCACCGATTCCACCGATACCACCGCTTCCGACAACTCGCCGAATCCTTATACTCAGTATGATGCCGACGGAATTCCGATTTCGATCATGCACCCTCATGCCAGCCAGCCTTCGGCGGCATACGTCGACGCCATGCGCAAGCAACAGCAACAGGAGAACCTCGACCGCAACTGGCTTTTACGAGGCTACGAGCAACAGCTGAAAAGCCGCGCGGCGGCCAATTCGGCGGACGATCAGGACACCAATCTTTATTACGAACTCAGTTCGAACAAAGAGCTGGCCAAGCTTGCCGGCCTTCCCGATCTCGGAACGGATGACGACTCAACCTCTCCCTATCGGGCCGGTGGCGTGCGTTCCCCCAGTTCCTTGGCGCTACGTTCCGATTCAACGTCAGCCGGCTCGCGGCCTGGTCACGGAAATTTTTTTAGGCCGCTGATCACGCCACTCAGTGCGCCCGACGCGGCGGGCCTCCATAATTTTTATACTTCGCAGCCCTACGCGATGCAGTCACCTTTCGCAAACATTCTTCCGAAAGCCACTCCCGCACCCAAAGCAAATCCAGGCCAGGATTCCGATCTTGAAACACCGGGACTCGTTTCCACCGATAAGAATTCGGACGCGGACTCGGCTGATCTTTCCCTCGATATCCTGCCGGGGGAATCGGTCGAGGAGGCCAAGGCACGCCAGCAAGACAGCTCCTCGCTTCTTCAACTTCCGCTTCCCGCCGACGCCGACCAATTGCACAAGGAACAGGCCCTCGCCTTCAAGGGTCCGAGTGCTGCAAACGGTTCGCCACAGAAAGCCTCTCCGCCGGTCAAGGTCGTGCCCATTGAAGATCCGGAGGCTCCGATACCGGTCAGCAAGGAACCGCAGATTAACCCGGTGCGGTCGCCCATCGCGAACCCTTACGATATCCTCAATCGTTAAGACGGCGGCATTCCCTAGCCGCGTTCGTCAAAATGGGGCATTATCACTTCTCAGCTTTGCCCGGAAATGGGCGGTGGGACCGCAACCGCACTGGATACAGCGGGCGCGACCCCACCTTGGATCGCCTGACCGGCGGTCAGAAATTGCGTCAGGCCATCGCCGCGCAAATCGGGCGGAATCAGCGTCACGTTCACGTTGCCCTCGAGCATCCTCTGGTTCTCCAGAATCTCGAACATCACCTCGGCCACTTCCTTGTCCTGCGCGATGGTATTGAGCGCGCTGCCGACGATGAAGGGCCGCATCGCCGCGGCCTTGGCGAACTCGACCGCCGCCTGCCGCTCCGCCGTGCTGGTGATCAGGTTGACCTGGTTGGTGCCGTCCTGCCGGATCGCCGAAGTCACCTGCCGCAGCCGATTCACCACCTTCTCCTCGATCTGCTGGATCATGCTCGCGTCGCGGAAATGGACCTTGCGCACGTAGACCGTGCCGAGCGAATAACCCCAGTCCTTCGACTTGTCGCTCACCTCGTCGCGCACCAGCGTGCTCATCGAATGCCGGTCCTCCAGCATGTTCGATAGCTTCAGGTTGCTCAGGTTGCGCACCGTGGCGTTGCTCACGTTGGCCCGCAGCGAGCCGCGCGGATCGGCGTTCTTGAAAAGATAAGCCACCGGATCGCTGATCCACATCTCGTACCAGACGCCGATGCCCATCGGCGCGCCTTCCTCGGAATTGACCGGCTGGCTGCGCAGATATTCCTGGTCGAGGCGCAAATCGACCACGCGCACGTCGCCGAAAAAATTCACGAACAGCGCCCGCCAGCTCAGCGCCGTGGCGAGGGGAAAGTGAAGGCCCGGCTCGTCCAGGATCAGCCGCACCTTGCCGAAGAGCACGTAGACCAGGCACTGCCGCTCCTCGACGATGACGTAGAAACCGAGAAAGCGCAGAAGCCCAGGATCGTCGGCACGCGCGATGAAGCAGCCGATGAAGACCACGAACGACGTGACCACCACCGTTCCGATGCCGGTGAAGAAATCCATATTATTTCTTCATCTCCAGGATGATGTGGGACGCCTTGGCGTAGAGCGCGAGCCGGATGTTGCGCAGGTAAAGCGGCAGCGCCTCGGGCCCGTTCTTGCGCAGGTCGGACAGTTGCGCCGCCAGCCAGTTCAGCGGCTCGACCTCCGCCTGCGCGTTGAGCGTCTCGATCTGCACCGCGCGCTTCGACTGCACGATGCGCTGGTCCGCCGAGGCCTGCGCCACGCTGATGTCGGAGGAAACCTGGTTGTGCGCCGTGTTGATCGCGGCCAGCGCCGACTCGACTTCCGGCGGCGGATCGATGCTCGTGATCAGCGCCGCATCGAGGCGGATGCCGTAGCGCGCGGCGGAGGAGGCGCATTCCTGGTCCATCTGCTCGTTGAGTTCGCGCAGGTTCTTGCGCAGGTCGTTGATCGAAATTCCCTGCACCACCGCCGGCTCGACGCGCGCTGCCGCCCGGCACGACCGACTCGGTCACCACGGCCATCGGCGGCGCGTCGAAATTCGCGATGCGCTCGCGCAGGATCGAAACGAAATAACCCATGACATGCGCGATCGGATTCTTCACCGCGAAGAGCGTCGCGTAGAGATTCCGCTCCGCGATCGTGTAGCGCAGCTGCCCGGTCAGGCCGGTGTTGAGCTGGTCCTTCGTCACCGCCTCGAGCACCTGGTTGTTATTGTTCGCGCTCGCGCTTTCCGGGTCGAACGCGATGTTGAGCGTCTGCGTGGCCACGGTGATTTTATAGACGCGCTGCCACGGCATCTTGAAATAAGGACCGCCCGGCCCGATCACGCGCAGTTGCGGATAGGCGTAGCGCTGCTTCTCCTCGTCGGTCAGCGATCTCCGAAATCGGGTCCTCCAGCGTCGTGCCGCCGAGACGCTCGGCGCGGCCAAAGGTGGTGATCACCGCGCGCTCGTTCTGGTCGACGGTGTAAATGCCGGTCAGGATCGCCCGCACGATGAAGTAGGCGAGAAAACCGAGCAGCGCTCCAAAAATGATCTCGCCCATGCCGGTTGACTTACCCCGCGGTTCTCAGGCCGACAAGCCTTATCCGGCGCCAGGGCGCCTTCCCTCGCGAAAGCGACGATTAAAAAAACGGTCATCCTGAGCTTGTCGAAGGATCTCCAAGTATTCCTTTCAGTCATCCTGAGTACGGCGAAGAATCGGTTTATCCTTTTTGTGGGAAACAAAACTGATCCTTCGACAGGCTCAGGATGACGAAATTTCTATCTTGGCGATTCCTCAGATTACTCCGTTTTTCCCCACACCATAACCGTATCGGCGGCAAAGATTTTTTCCAGCGCCTCGCGCGCATTCGCTTCGTTGAGTTGCAAAATCTCGGTGACCTCGTTCGCTCCCTGCGCCGTCACGGAAACTTCCGCCAGCTTCCCGGCGGGAAAGTCCTCGATGACCAGATGCAGCACGCGGCGGGGTGGGAGCGTCTCGCTCATAAACGGATCAGGTAATCGTTGGCGCGCACCAGCTCGGCCGTTTTGGCTGCGGGAATGACTTCATACTTCCACGGCGAGCCTTCCAGCGCGGCGAGATCGGTGAAGGAATCCTCCAGATAAATCGGGCGCGGCGACTCCGCCACCAGCGGCAGGTAGCGCGTGAAATTATCCTCGTCGACCAACTCGTCCGCATATTCCTGCAGGCTGTAACCCGCGACCGGCCCGCGCAGGAGCAGCGTCACGTCGGTCTTCTTCCACGCGCCGATGCCCGCCGCGATGCGGATCGCCTCCGCCGGACGCGCGCTGGTCCGCGGATCGGTTTCGATGATGACGAGGGTTTTGGGAAGAGACATGACAAGATAATTTCAAAACGAAACAAATCGGTCCGTGCTTCCCACCACATCGGCCAGCACGGTCAAGCCCGACCACGCGCGCTGATTCGTCCAGCGGAATTTTCCGGCGATGCCCGCCCCGTAAGCGCAGCCAAAGAGACTCGCCCCGCGCTCCTTGAGCGCCTGCATTTCCGGCGTCGCCACCGCGCGCACGCCTTCGTCGACGCAATAAAGATAAACCCGAACGCCCGCATCAAGGCCGCGTTCATCAGCGCCACCGCAGGACGAAAATTCGGATGCTCCGGAGGCGTCGTCAGCAAGACGCCCAGCTTTTTGCCAGCAAGTTCTTTATCAGCGAGTTCAGGCATGGCCGTTCAATCTGCACCTGCGAAATGGCCAACCCCTCCGCCACCAGCATCACCGGAATCCCGTCCCGGATCGGGATAGGCAATCGACCGGTCCGCCCGGATCAAGGCGCCCTCCACCGGCTGCTCCACCGCGTTCCCCCCGCCGTTCGCACCGTGCCCTGCCGAATGGCCTCATTGATCAGCGCAATCTCGTCCGGCGTTGCCAGGGTGACATCCTGGTGGGTTTCGGGACAAACCAGCAGGGCAAGAAGTTCCGGGTCAAGCATGGTCCTCTTAAGCTAAGGCGTGCTCGCCTGCTAGGTCAAGCTCCTGCACGGACTAGGGATTGCATAATCGATCCAATATCGGCTCAATTACTTTTATCGTGGTTTATAAATCCCTTCTTCTCTTCGGCGCGCCGGGATCCGGCAAAGGCACCCAAGGCAAAATTCTCGGCACCATCCCCGGCTTTTATCATTGCGCCTGCGGCGATGTCTTTCGCGCGGTCGATGTGCGCTCCGATTTCGGCAAGGCCTTCCTCCACTACTCGAGCAAGGGCCAGCTGTGCCGGACGACGTCAGCATCGGCCTTTGGTCGGCGCAGATCGACAGCATGGTGCAATCGGGCCGCTTCAAGCCCGACATCGATTTCCTCGTGCTCGACGGCATTCCGCGCAATTGCAACCAGGCCAAGATCCTGAGCGCCAAGCTCGATGTCCGCCGCGTCTTCCATCTCGACCTGCTCCGACAAGAGCCAAGATCTACGACCGCCTCAACGCCGCGCGCTGAAGGAAAACCGGCTCGACGACATCAACGAGGAAGTGATCGAGCGCCGCCTGAAGGTCTACGAGGAGGAAACCAAGCCGGTCCTCGATTTCTACGGCCCGAAGCTGATCACCCACGTCAATGCCGACCAGTGGCCCTATCAGGTCCTGCGCGACATCCTCAACGACATCGAGCACTACCGGCGCAAGCACCGCCGAGTCGATCCGGACGATTGACGCCACCCGGAACGTCAGCAACGTCATCTCCATGCGCGCCATTTTCCTCGGCACGGCGGACGGCCACACCAGCGCCCGCCGCGAACATTCCGGCATCCTGATCCAGACCCGGGAGACCAGCCTGCTCCTCGATTGCGGCGCCGCCGCCGCGCGATTTCTCTCGGCAAAAAAATCGAGCCGGATGTGCCCGGAGATTCTCTGGATCAGCCACATGCACAGCGACCACAACGGCCAGGTCTCCTCGCTCATCCAGTCGCTCTGGCTGCGCACCCGCCGCGCGCCGCTGCACGTCTTCGGCCCGGCGGAGGTCCTGACCGCACATGAAGGACTGGCTGGAAAAATGCCTCCTCTTCCCGGAGCTGATCGGCTTCCCGATCCACTGGCATCCGGTCAAGCCGGGCCGGCCCTGGACCCACGGCCCGTTCACCCTCACCGCCTTTGCCACCGCAGCATCTCGATCAGCCTCGCCAGCCACTTCAAGCGCGCCTATCCCAAGACCTGCTTCGATTGCTACGGCCTGCTGATCGAATACGAGGGCAAGCGCTACGTCTATTCCGCCGACCTCGCCCATCCCGTCGAACTCGCCCCGGCCCTGAAGGGCGGAAAAGTCACCGCGCTGCTGTGCGAACTGACCCATTTCCCCGAACGCGACCTCTTCCACGAAGTGGCCAAATATCCGGTCCAATCGGTCTGGATCACCCATTATCCCGACCATCTGGTGCGCCGGGAAGCCGAAATCAAACTGATCGCCCGGGAGGAAAAATTTCGCGGCGAGGTACATTTAATGCACGACAGGGTTGCCCATGAGATTTAAGTAGGTCTATATTACGAGTCGTTAAGCGATTCAACCTCGGAGGCATCGCATGACTGAAACCCTTTCCAAACCCACCCTCCCCACCTTCAGCTGGATCGGTCATCTCAAGGAGGACGACCGCGAACTGCTCAGTTCCTACGGCGAATTTTTTCCCGGCCATCCGGGCAATGTCATCATCGAGGAAGGCGCGCATGCAGACGGAAGTCTTCGTCGTCATCAGCGGCCAGCTCGAAGTCCGCGCCAGGCAGGAAGACGGCACGCGAGATCTTGCTCGCCCAGGTCGGTCCCGGCGAAACGCTGGGAGAAATCAGCCTTTTCGATCCAGGCCCGGCCGCCGCCACGGTCACGGCGGTGGAATTCAGCCAGCTCTGGCGCATCGCCGATGCCGACCTGATGCAGTTCATGGAAGAAAATCCCGGCGCGGGCAATGTTCTCCTGCGCACCCTCGCCTCGATTCTCGCCCAGCGCCTGCGCCAGATGAATCCCCGCGCCTTCGGCCTCAGCACCTATGCGGTGGTCGATTCGCCCGAACTGGAGCATCAAGCTCCGTCGTCCGCGCCCGAAAGTGAAAGCATCGAGGACCACGCTGCAACAACCGCTCCCGTCGAACAGCCGAAAAAGCTACCTCCATCTGCTCCTCCCATGCCGGCCGCTCCCGTCTCAATCCGGACGCAGGGTATCGACCAAAACGCAGGTCGTTCCCCATCCGGACGACGAGATCGATTCCGAGCTTCTATAATGGTTCTTTAATCGGTCTAACCCGCAGCCACTTCTTGCTGCATCCGTGCAGTGATGAGGCAAGCGGAGCAATCAAAGAATTAAGGTTGCTCCGACCGCTTCGCCCGTTATTTTGAACAGGCGCGCCTTCGCGTGCTTCTTAACCCCTAATCCGTACTTCTTATGCCTCAAACCGCTGACATCGCACTTATCGGACTGGCCGTCATGGGCCAGAACATCGTCCTCAACATGAACGACCACGGCTATGTCGTCGCTGCGTCTACAACCGCACGGTCAGCAAGGTCGACGAATTCCTCGCCAACGAAGCCAAGGGCACCAAGGTCATCGGCGCGCACAGCCTCGAGGAAATGGTCGGCCTGCTCAAAAAGCCGCGCCGCATCATGCTGCTGGTCAAGGCGGGCGCGCCGGTCGATGAATTCATCGACCTGCTCGTGCCGCTGCTCGAAAAGGGCGACATCATCATCGACGGCGGCAATTCCTTCTACGAGGACACCGTGCGCCGCTACAACGCGCTCAAGGAAAAAGGCATTCTCTTCGTCGGCTCCGGCGTTTCCGGCGGCGAGGAAGGCGCGCGGCACGGCCCGTCCCTCATGCCCGGCGGCAACGCCGAGGCGTGGCCGCACATCAAGGCCATCTTCCAGTCGATCGCGGCCAAGGTCGACAACGGCGTGCCGTGTTGCGACTGGGTCGGCGAAAGCGGCGCGGGCCACTTCGTCAAGATGGTCCACAACGGCATCGAGTACGGCGACATGCAGCTCATCTGCGAGGCCTACAGCCTGCTCTCCGGCGGCCTCGGCCTGAACAACGAACAGCTCGCCGCAGACCTTCACCGAATGGAACAAGAGCGAGCTCGATTCCTACCTGATCGAAATCACCTCCCACATCTTCAAGTTCAAGGACACCGACGGCAGCTATCTCGTCGACAAGATCCTCGATGCCGCCGGCCAGAAAGGCACCGGCAAGTGGACCGTCCTCTCCGGCCTCGATCAACGGCGCGCCGGTCACGCTCATCGCCGAAGCGGTCTTCGCCCGCGCTCATCTCCTCGCTCAAGGAAGAGCGCGTGGCGGCCTCCGACCGTGCTGGCCGGCCCGACCGACGCCAAGTTCTCCGGCGACGTCGAAGCAGACCATCGAGGACATCCGCCAGGCGCTCTACGCCTCGAAGATCATCTCCTACGCGCAGGGCTACATGCTGCATGCAGCAACGTCTCGCGAGCAATTACAAGTGGAAGCTCAACTTCGGCGGCATCGCGCTGATGTGGCGCGGCGGCTGCATCATCCGCAGCCGTTTCCTCGGCGACATCAAGGCCGCCTACGACCGCAACCCGGACCTGACCAACCTCGTGCTCGACCCGTTCTTCACCGACGCGCTGAAGAAGGCGCAGGACGGCTGGCGCCGCACCGTGGCGCTCGGCGCGACGCTCGGCATTCCCGACGCCGACGTTCTCCAACGCGCTGGCGTTCTACGATTCCTACCGCTCCGCGCGGCTGCCCGCCAACCTGCTCCAGGCCCAGCGCGATTACTTCGGCGCCCACACCTACGAGCGCATCGACAAGCCGCGCGGCGAATTCTTCCACACCAACTGGACCGGCCAGGGCGGCACCACCGCCTCGACGACCTACAACGCCTAGACCGGCCGCTCAGCGCTCCGGAACAACTCCTTCATGTCCCTATCTGCCATTCATCGATCCCGTCGTGTCCGCCCGATGATTTCCAGCGCGCCCACCGAAGGTGCCGCCCACCGCGGCGGTCATCTTCGGCGCCACGGGCGACCTCACCCATCGCAAGATCATCCCCGCGTTTTATCACCTGGCGAAGAACGACCTGCTGCCGGACGACTTCGCCATCATCGGCTTCGCGCGCCGCCCGAAGAGCGACGACGAATTCCGCAAGGACCTCGGCGAGGCGCTGCAGAAGTTCTCCCACACCAAGCCGGTCGACGAGGAGGTCTGGAAAAAGCTCGCCGCGCACATCTATTATTTCCAGGGCGAACTCGACGATCCCGAGGCCTACAAGAAGCTGGCGGAAAAACTGAAGAGCTTGCCCGAAAGCGCGAAGATCGGCGGGAACTACCTCTTCTATCTCGCCACCTCGCCGGAATATTTCGGCCCGGCCGCGCAAGAACCTCGCCGCCGCCGGACTCGCCAGCCAGCACGACGGCATCGCGCCGCCGGCTCATCGTCGAAAAGCCGTTCGGCGACGACCTCAAGAGCGCCCGCGAACTCAACCAGACGCTGCAGGGCGCCTTCGCCGAAAGCGACATCTTCCGCATCGACCATTACCTCGGCAAGGAGACGGTCCAGAACCTGATCTATTTCCGCTTCGCCAACTCCATTTACGAGCCGCTCTGGAACCGCCTCTACATCGACCACGTGCAGATCACCGTGGCCGAGCAGGTCGGCGTCGAGAGCCGCGGCGGCTACTACGACCACGCCGGCGCCTCGCGCGACATGCTGCAGAACCACCTGTTCCAGCTCTTCACCCTCACCGCGATGGAAGCCGCCCGCCTCGCTCGACGCCGAGTCGATCCGCGACGAGAAGGTCAAGGTCCTGCGCTCCATCCCCACGCCCTCGCTCGAGTTCCTGCAGAAGAACACCGTCCGCGCCCAGTACGGCGGCGGCTTCATCAACGACAAGGCCATCCCCGCCTATCGCCAGGAGGAAAAAGTCGCGCACGATTCGCTGACCGAGACGTTTGTCGCCGCCCGCTTCGAGATCGACAACTGGCGCTGGCACGGCGTTCCGTTTTACCTGCGCACCGGCAAGGCGCTGGCCACCGCAGTTCACCGAGATCAACATCGTCTTCAAGCGTCCGCCCAGCGTCCTCTTCGCCGCCGCCAGCGACGACCGCCTGCGCCGCAACACGCTGCGCATCCGCATCCAGCCGAACGAGGGCATCAGCCTCAAGTTCAACGCCAAGGTGCCCGGCAAGGCCGAGGCCGAGCCGGTCGACATGGACTTCCTCTACAAGAGCGGCTTCGACCATTACCTGCCCGAGGCCTACGAGCGGCTGATCGTCGATGCGATCGTCGGCGAGTCGACCCTCTTCACCCGTTCCGACGAAGTCGAGCAGGCCTGGCGCCTGGTCGATTCGCGTCAAGGATGCCTGGGCCAAGCAGCAGGCGCGCGACCTGCCGCTCTACGCCTGCGGCTCGATGGGCCCGGTCGAATCCGACCTCCTCCTGGAGAAAGACGGGCCGCTACTGGGTCCGGCCAAAGGAAATGGGCGCGTGAATTCAATCGCTGGCTTCTGCGCTTTACGGCTTGATCTTATTCGGCACTGCGACGCTCGTCTTCGCACAGGATACGGCCAATCCCGCTCAATCTACGCCTGCTCAAAGTCAGGCAGAGGTCCCCATTGTTGACAACGATACCTCGCCCTATCACCTCGCCTTGCTCGACTACAAAAGCGGCCATTACGACGCCGCCCGCCGGGCCATCGATGCGGCCGAGCAGGAAAAGCCCGGCGATTTCCCCATCGAAATGCTCAAGGCCCGCATCCTGACCGAGCAGGATGATTTCGCCGCCAGCGAGAAACTGCTCAAGAGCCTGCTCACTCCCGCCAACGCTTCAGATTCCGCTCGAAGTTCAGCTGGCCCTCGGCGATCTCTCCTCCGCAAACACAGCTTCGACCGCGCCGCGAAATATTACGGTCTGGCGTTGCAGGCCAAACCGAACGATCCCGACATCACCCTGAAACTCGTCTACGCCGAGGTCGGCATTTCCGATTTTGTCGACGCCGGCAAATACGCCAGCCAGCTTAAGCCCCTCGATCCCGACCATCCCTCCTACTATTTTGCCAAGGCCGCGCTTGCCCAGGCCACCGGCAAGTCCAGCGAGGCCGATGACGATATCCAGACTGCCCGCACCATCTACGGCATCACCGTCACCAACCATTACCTCAAAACTTACCTCGAAGTTTTTTCGCCCTCGGCAAAAGGGACAACTTCAGATCTCACGCCGCCGCTGGTTAAGCCGGCGCCCTCGGGCGTAAAGCCGTAGAGGCTATAGCGTTTTCAGAAATAGTGCAGCCGCTCCATCTCCGCATTTTGGCCCGGACGGCCAATGGAATGCTTTTTGAAATCCCTCATCCTGAGCTTGTCGAAGGATCAGTTCCGTTACCTCTCAGCACGTGTGGGCTAAACTGATCCTTCGACAAGCTCAGGATGACAAAGCGCTGATTTTGGTTTTGCAGAGGTTTCCCTCCAGGCCTCAACGATGAGAAACGGCTACAGTATTCTGAAAATGCTCTATCCTCGCCCAACCTACTTCTTCCCCTTCGATTCCCGTTGGGGCTTCTCCCAATTGCGCTGCTTGGCTTCGCTGGCGTGGGCCAGTTGCGTGAAGGGCAGGTCGGGCAAGTCCCTTGCAGGTCTCCATGAAAAATTCCTCGAATTCCTCCATCGTCACCTCTTCCTTCGAGCGGGAATCGAAAATCAACTGCGTCGTCGGCTGATCGATCCACGCCGCCTGGTCCAGCCGCGGATTGCCGCGAATAGCCGAGCCCCAGTTCCTTCGCCAGCGTGTTCGCGCAGTAGATCAGGTGCGTGAGCAAATTGATCTCGTCGTCCTTGTTCGCCGATAATCATCGCAGTGACAAAAGCCATTTTGCCCGACTTCGCCAGCGCCTCGTAGCAATTCTCCGGCTCCTCGTGATAGGCCGTCGACGTAGCGCACCGTGCGCTCGAACTTATGCCGGTTCAGCCATTCCTGCCCGATCTGCGCGTGGTCCACGCCGAAGATACTGCTGCTCCACCTGCGTCAGCGGCAGGTTCTGCTCGTAGGCATGCATCCAGACGCCGATCGTCTTGGCCGGATAAAGTTCCGCCAGCACGAGCTTGCCGATGTCGTGCACCGACGCCGCAGAAGATATTCCATGCCCGTGGCGGGCAAGCCCAGCATGTCGACGATGAATTCCGCCAGCAGCCCGGTGTAAATCTGGTGCTGCCACAGGCCGTGCCAGTTCAGCGGACGCTCGCCCTGCCACGGCCGGTAAAGGGAAATGGCCGTCAGCGCGATGTTGCGCGAGCGCTCCAGCCCGACCAGCTCGATCTTCTCCGCATCGCTCTGCGGGCGCGCGTCGGAGGCGTTGGCCATGAAGGTGCTCAGGACCTCGAGCGTCTCCTTGTAACTCGGCACCAGCAGCAGCGCCTCGATCAGCGAGCGCAAATCCTCCGACGATCCCTTCTGCATGGCGCGCAGATCGGGCGCCATTTCGTTGAGGCAAAGCACCGGCCAGCGCGTGTCGAGGCTGTGGTAGACCTCCTGCGAATCGTAGGAATCCTGCAGCGTGAAAAGATGGTCGCCCTGCGTCGCCATGTCGTCCGGCACGAGGTCGAACAGGCTTTCCGCCGGCCCCTCGCTGCGCGGCAGGGCGCGGCGCTCCACCGTCTCGACGATCGTCAGCATCTTCTTGCCGTACTGGAAGTGATGGATGTTATCCAGCGCGAACGTGATCTCCTGGTAATTCTGGAAACGGTCCTCCGGCTTTTTCTCCATCATCTTGCGGATCAGCCCGCACCAGCCCGGCGGGATCTCGTGCTGCTGCAGCGTCTCGATCGGGAACGGGCTGAAGACATGCGCGCGGCAGACTTCCTCCGTCGTGTCGCCCGGGATAGGGAAACTCGCCCGTGATCAGATGAAAGAGGCTCGCGCCGAGGCAATAGATGTCGGTGCGCAGATCGGGCTTCTCCTGCAGGACGTGCTCCGGCGAGGCGTAGGCCGGCGTGCCCTGAAGCTCGTCATCGCGCGCGCCGCTGGCGACCTCGGTCTGCTTTCGCGCCAGGCCGAAGTCGGTCAACATGACCACGTTTTCGTTATCGACCATGAAGTTGGCCGGCTTGACGTCGAGATGGATGATGTTCGAGCGCGCCGCGTATTCCAGCGCCGCCACCGCCTGCCGCATGAACCACATCGCGTCCTCCATGTTCAGGATGCGCCCGGCGAGAATCCAATCCTCCAGCGTCTGGCCCTCGATGTAGCCCATCGCCAGGTAGGGCACGCCCTGCTCCTCGCCCGCCGAATAAAGCGGCACGATATTGGTGTGGCGCAGGCTCGCGATGGCGCGCGCTTCCTCCAGGAAGTTGGCCATCACTTCCGGGCTGCTCAGGTTCGTCCGATGCATGATCTTGATCGCCACGTAGCGCTCGAGCGTCGGCTCGATCGCCTTGAAGACCTCGCTCATGCCGCCTTCGCCGAGCTTCTCCAGAACGAGATACGGCCCCACGCGGGAACCCGCCGAGAAGAGTTGTTGACCGGAATCCATGAATTAAAGCAATGCGACTTCCGCGAGTTAACCGCCTACTTACGGAAATATGCTGCCAGTTAGCGTAAGTAACCAACTCAAAAAGGCAATCTTGCTTCCATTTATTACATAAGACTAACCACCGTGAACGGAAATCAGCATATATACCATTGCGACTAAGCCCTGCGCTCCGTCGCCACCAGCACCGTCGCGCCGATGATCATCACGCCGCCGACCAGGAACGTCCAGGTCAGCGTTTCATTGGGGTAGCTGATCGATCCCAGCCACGAAATCCATCCTGGCAGAAATCCCGACAGCAGCGTCGCGATCACCGGCTCGATGCAATAGATAAGTCCCGCTTCCGTCGCGCTGACGCAGCGTTGCCACTCGTTCATGATCAGGAAATTGAACACCGTGCATAGCAGTACCAAGCCAATCGCCAGAACCCAAATCGCAGGCGTGCCGAAGAGTTGTTCACTCGCGCGCTCGTTGCCGCCCACGAGAAAAAATCCGGAGGCGAAAACCACGGCCAAAATGGTGAACATGATCAGCGTCACCACTCCCGCCCGGTTCTCCGCGTAAAGCGGCCGTTCGACCCACACGATCTGGGACGCCATGAAAAACGTGCTGACGATAATGACCATTTCGCCCTGACCGAGCGTGAGATGCCGCAGCAAACCGGGACTCAGCAGCGCCGCTCCCACCAATACCGTGATGCAGGCGACGATCACCCGCAGGCTCGGAAAGCGCTGGTCCCGCACCGCGACAATCAGTGGCACGATCAGCGTGTAAAGCTGGGTGAGAAACGCCGCGAGCGAGGCGTCCGCTGAGGCGAGTCCCAGCGTTTGTAGATAAAGTCCCCCGGCGGCGAAGAACGCGAGCCCGAGGGCCTGGCTCCATTCCCGCCAATCGATTCGCGCCAACTGCCGCCCGTAAATCGGGAGCAAAAACAGCGCCGCCAGACCGAAACGCATCGCCATGTCGGCACAGGCCACCGCCGAATCGGAAACCTGCGGAGCATTCGCCCGCTGCACCAATTCCAAGCCGCGCAGCAGCGGAAAACTCAGGCCCCACAAGACCGTCGTTCCGATCAGCAGAACGCGCGCGCGCCGAATCACAATCGCTCCCGGCGATAAACTCTTCGTGTCCACATCCCACCCTAGCGGAAGCGATTCAATAAAAAAAGCCAGTCATCCTGAGCAGGCTAAGCTTGTCTTGGCGTTGTCGAAGGACCTTTAATTATTTGCTCACGAAATACCGTACGATCGGAATGGTGAGAGATCCTTCGACAAGCTCAGGATGACAATGCCTTTTATGAGTCGCTTTCGCGACGAGAGACAGCGACTGCATTGTCACTTGCCGCTGCGTCCCACTCTGGTATCCTTCTCCGTTTACTGCCGTCCGCAGGACCATGAAACGTACCCGCTCACTCTCCCCCAAACTTCAGGCCCACGTCACCAAGGGCAAGCGCGTCATCGAACTCGAAGCCATCGCCCTGCGCGCGGTCCAGCGACGCCTCGACGAGCAATTCGCCCGTGCCGTCGAAGCTATGCGCGACGTCATCCAGACCGGCCACAAAATCATCGTCACCGGCATCGGCAAATCGGGCACCATAGGCGCAAAAATCTCCTCCACTCTTTCCAGCACGGGCGCATCGAGCGTTGTGCTCGACGCGGTCAACGCTTCGCACGGCGATCTCGGCATGGTTTCCAGCGGCGACCTCATCCTCATCCTCAGCTACAGCGGTGAGACCGAGGAAATCGCCCGGCTCGTCCCCAGCCTTAAACGCATCGGGACGCGCATCGTCGCGCTCACCGGCAATCCCAAATCGTCTCTCGCCCGCGAAGCCGAAATCCACCTCGACGTTCAGGTGCCACGCGAAGCCTGCCCGCTCAACCTCGCGCCCACCTCGAGTTCCACCGCCATGCTCGCCGTGGGTGACGCCCTCGCCATGGTCCTGCTCGAGGCGCGTGGGTTCAAGAAAGAGGACTTCGCCACCTTCCATCCCGGCGGCACGCTCGGCCGCAATCTGCTCATTAAGGTTGAAGACATCATGCGCACGCGCGAACAGATGGCGATTCTCACCAGCGTCGCCACGGTCAATGAGGCGCTCAATCTTATCGCCCGCAAACGCGCCGGCGCCATCGCCGTCACCGACAAGCAGGGCCGCCTCGCGGGCATTTACACGCACGGCGATTTCACCCGTGGTTACCAACAGAACGTCCACATCGGCCAGGCCAAACTCGCCGACGTCATGACGCCCAAGCCCATCACCGTTCGCGTCGACAAGCTCGCCGTTGAAGTCCTCAATTTGTTCGAGGCGCATCGCATCGGCGACCTCATCGTCGTCGATCGCCGCAACCATCCCGTCGGCCTTGTCGACGCGCAGGACCTCGCCAAGGTGAAGCTCCTCTAGCAAACTGGGTGGCCCGGACTACTTGTTGTCCAGGTTCGCGCGGAGCCATTTCGCGCGAACAGGAAGCTCACGAAGCATGGCGTTACCTGCTTGGCATCGTTCCCTCTTGTCTCGCTTGGTATTTTTGATAGTCTCAATCCTCCGGCAGATCATTGCCAGAGCAACTTTTACTTACTTACCGTCATGCCAAACGCGAACGAAATCGGAAAAGGTCAGGCCATCAAATTTAACGGCGACATCTGTATGGTCCTCGAAACGCAGCACCGCACGCCCGGCAATCTTCGCGCGTTCGTCCAGGCCACGCTGCGCAGCATGCGCACCGGCAAATCGTTCGTGCAACGCTTCAACTCCAACGAGTCCCTCGAAGTTGTGCCCATGAGCCGCAAGAAATACGAGTTCAGTTACAAGGACAATACCGGCTACCATTTCATCGACCCGGTCACCTACGACGACATCACTTTCCAGGAAGACTTTGTCGGCAAGGTCAAAGATTACCTGACCGAAAATCTGGCCTGCGAAGTTATCTTCACCGATGACAAGGCCGCCGACATTGAACCGCCCGCCACCGTGACGCTCAAGATCGTCGAATCGGCCGAAGGCGTCCGTGGCGATTCTGCCAACAACGTCCAGAAAGTCGCCATCCTCGAAACGGGTCTGCAGGTGCAAGTGCCGCTCTTCATCAAGGAAGGCGAGCTCGTCAAAGTCAGCACCACCGACGGCAAATACCTCGGCCGTGCTTAAGGCGTAACCGCGCTCGTGAGAGCGTGGTTCAATTTCGCTGTCCCTGGCGGCGGTGCCAAAGCGACTCTATAAAAGGCCTGTCATCCTGAGCTTGTCGAAGGATCAGGTCAGTCTTAGGTCGCGAAAGCGACTCTATTAAAAAGCCTGTCATCCTGAGCTTGTCGAAGGATCTCTAATTATTCCTTCGGTCACAACTACAGCGGCGGCTACAACCTTACCCCACCACAAAATTAATCAGCTTGTCCGGCACGACGATGATTTTCCGGATCGTTTTCCCCGCCGTCCATTCCGCAAACGCCGGCAGCGCCTTCGCCGCTTCGATCACCACATCCTGACTCGAACCCGGCGCAACCTTGATCAAGCCGCGCAACTTGCCGTTGATCTGGACCGGCATTTCCACCTCGGTTTTGACCAGGTACCGCGCATCGGCCACCGGCCACGGTTCATAGGCCAGCGTCTTCTCGTGGCCCATCTGCTTCCATAATTCCTCAGCCATATGCGGCGCAAACGGAGCCAGCAATAGCAGCAGTGTCTCCACCGCAATCCGCGGACGAACCGACTCTTTCGTCAGGTCATTGACCAGAACCATCAGCGCCGAAATCGCCGTGTTGAACTGGAGTCTGTCCATGTCCTCGGTGACTTTTTGGATCGTCGCGTGGAGACTGCGCAACAATTCGTTCGACGGCGCATTATCGCCAACCTTCCCCGGCGCAAAAAGCCATTCGCCCTCCTGATTTTCCTCCATCACCAAACGCCAGACCCGGCCCAAGAAGCGATAAACGCCCTCGATACCCGTGGTCGACCACGGTTTCATCTGCTCGAGCGGTCCCATGAACATCTCAAAGAGCCGCAACGAATCGGCGCCGTATTCGGCGATCACGTCGTCCGGATTGACCACGTTGCCCCACGACTTCGACATCTTGCGATTGTCCTCGCCGAGGATCATGCCCTGGTTCACCAGCTTGCGAAACGGCTCCGGAGTCGAAACCACGCCCAAATCGAAAAGAACCTTGTGCCAAAAACGGGCGTAAAGCAGATGCAACACCGCGTGTTCCGCGCCACCGATGTAGAGATCGACACCCGTTCCATCCATCCAATATTTCTCCACCGCAGGGTCAATCGGTGCATCCGGATTTTTTGGATCGCAATAGCGCAAATAATACCAGCACGACCCGGCCCACTGCGGCATCGTGTTCGTCTCGCGAACGCGGCCATCGGGCAATTGCACCCATTCCTTCGCCTTGGCGAGCGGCGCGAGGCCCTCCGGAGTCGGCTTGTAATCGTCCAGTTCCGGCAGCACCAGCGGCAGCTCGCTTTCCGGAATGACTTCATGCTCGTCACCATTCCACACCACTGGAAACGGCTCGCCCCAATAGCGTTGGCGGGAGAACAGCCAGTCACGCAACTTGTACTGCACGCGACGCGTTCCGAGCTCTTCCGCCTCCAGCCAATTGATCATCTTCGCTTTCGCCTCGGCCGTGGGAAGGCCATTTAGAAAACCGGAATTGACCGCTACCCCAGGCTCGGTAAAAGCCGTGGCCACCACCGCCTCTTCGATCGCTTCGGGATGACGCAAATCCGCCGTGGGCGGCTGCACGACTTCCACAATCGGAAGTCCATATTGCCGCGCAAATTCGTGGTCCCGCTCATCATGCGCCGGCACCGCCATGATGGCCCCCCTGCCGTAACCCATCAAAACGTAATCGGCGATCCAGATCGGAATCCTTTCAGCGTTCACCGGATTGATCGCATAGGCGCCGGTGAAAACGCCTGACTTGCCCTTCGCCAGATCGGTCCGTTCCAAATCGCTCTTATTCGCGACTTCGGCCTTGTATTTCGTAACCGCTTCGCGCTGCTCTGCCGTCGTGATTTTTTCCACCAGCGGATGTTCCGGTGAAACAACCATGTAGGTCGCGCCGAAAAGCGTGTCGGGCCGCGTGGTAAAGACGGTGATCGTGTCGGTGGTAGCCGCCGCTGTCCCGGCGGCGGTGCCTTCCTCTAGTCCCGACCGACCGCCGCTAGGGACAGCGGCGGCTACCTTAAAAACAACCTCCGCGCCCTCACTCCGCCCGATCCAATTCCGCTGCATTTCCTTCAATGACTCCGGCCAATCGAGCTGATCCAAATCTTTCAACAACCGCTCGGCATACGCGGTAATGCGCAGCATCCATTGCCGCAGCGGCCGTCGTTCCACCGGATGATTCCCGCGCTCGGATCGCGGCCCTTCCGGCGTCGCCAAGACCTCCTCGTTCGCGAGCACCGTCCCCAGTGCTGGACTGTACCAGACCGGCGCATGCGAAACATAAGCCAGCCCTTTCTTATAGAGCTGGATGAAAATCCATTGCGTCCACTTGTAATAAGCCGGGTCGGTCGTGTTGATCTCACGCGACCAGTCATACGAAAAACCGATCGACTGAATCTGGCGCCGGAAGTTGGCGATGTTCTTCTCCGTCGTCTCGCGCGGATGCGTTCCCGTCTGCACCGCATACTGCTCCGCCGGCAAACCGAACGCATCCCATCCCATCGGATGGAGAACATTGAAGCCCTTCATCCGCTTGTAGCGCGCGACCAGATCGCTGGCGATATATCCTTCCGGATGGCCCACGTGAAGTCCCGCGCCCGAGGGGTAAGGAAACATGTCGAGCGCATAGAACTTCGGCTTCTGGCTGCCCGGCTCACCCGGATTCGCGGCGCGAAAAGTGCTTTGCTCGAGCCAGTAGCTCTGCCAGGCCGGCTCGAAGGTGGCGAAAGGAAATTGCTTGCGAACTTGCATGGTGGGTGAAGGGTAAACTTAAGAGCAAGCGGGTCGAAGTGAAAGACAGGAATTGCGGGCTGACGCGGGTCAGGTAACGTTTCCTGCCGGTCGAATGGGACTATGAACAAGAAAACACTCTGCCTCGCCACCCGCAACGCCCATAAGGTGCAGGAGATGGCTCCGGTGCTCGCGCCGTACTGGACGGTGAAATGCTCCGCTGATTATCCCGAAATGGATGGGCACGACGAAATCGAGGAGAGCGGCGACACCTTCCTGGCCAATGCCACCCTTAAGGCCGTCGCGACTTCGCAGATGATTCCCGATTACGTTTTGGCCGACGACTCCGGCCTCGAATGCGACATGCTCGATGGCTCGCCCGGGGTCTTCTCCGCCCGTTACGGCGGTATCCCTTCCTCGGCCGAAAGAAACCGCGTCAAGCTTCTCCAGGAACTCGATCGCGTCGGCGCCCAGACACCCCAGCAGCGTAGCGCGCGTTTCCGCTGCGTGCTCGTTCTGGCCAAGGCCGGCGACGTTCTGGCCAGTTTCGAAGGCGCCTGCGAAGGCACCATTGCGCTGGCTGCCAAAGGTACCCACGGCTTCGGCTATGACCCGCTCTTTATTCCCCAAGGCTACTCGCGCACCTTCGGCCAGCTCGGCGAAAAAACCAAGATGAGCCTCAGCCACCGCGGCCTTGCTTTGAAGAACTTCCTCGCTTGGTGCAAAGCGAATCAGTTGGAGTAGGCGTTCGTCAAATCCAGCGAACTACAGACTTGAATTCCTACCGTCCGCAGGACTACTTCTTCACGCTCATCAAAAACTCGATGTTGTTTTCGGTCTTCTTGATTTTCTCCAAAAGCAGATTCATCGCTTCAACGGGAGATTCCTCGGCCAGAACTTTCCGCAACTGATGAATCCGCGGGAGTTCATCCTTGTGGTAAAGCAGTTCTTCCTTGCGCGTGCCAGAGCGTGCGATATTGAACGCCGGGAAAATCCGCTGATCAGATAAATTGCGGTCAAGGTTCACCTCCATATTGCCCGTGCCCTTAAATTCCTCGAAGATTACGTCGTCCATCCGGCTCCCCGTTTCGATCAGCGCCGTCGCGATGATGGTCAGGCTGCCACCCTCCTGGATGTTGCGCGCTGCGCCAAAAAAGCGCTTCGGCTTTTGCAGCGCATTCGACTCGACGCCGCCGCTCATGATCTTGCCGCTGCTTGGCTGCATCGTGTTGTAGGCGCGCGCCAACCGCGTGATCGAGTCGAGCAGAATCACCACGTCGACCTTGTTTTCCACCAGCCGCTTCGCGCGCTCGGTCACCATCTCCGCCACCGCGACATGCCGCTCGCACGTCTCGTCAAAAGTCGAGGCGATCACCTCGCCCTTCACCGTCCGCAGCATGTCGGTCACTTCCTCCGGCCGCTCGTCGATCAGCATCATGATCAGGTACGCGCCCGGATTATTTTCCATGATCGCGTTGGCGATTTTCTGCAGCAAAATCGTTTTGCCCGTGCGAGGCGGCGCCACGATCAAACCACGCTGGCCAAAGCCGAGCGGGCAGATCAAATCCATCGCGCGCATCGAGACATCGCCCTTCTTGCCCTCGAGGAAAATCCGGCGATTCGGGAACGTTGGCGTGAGCAGATCAAACGTCGCGCGGACGCGTCCCTCCTCGGCCGGCTTGCCCTCGATTTGGTCGACGCGGGCCAGTGCAAAGTAACGCTCCTTCTCCTTTGGCGCGCGAATCGGACCATAAAGTGCGTCGCCCTTGCGCAGCCCGAAGCGGCGCACTTGGGACGGCGAGACATAAAGATCTTCCGGACAGGTACCAAAATTAAACCGTGCCGAGCGCAGAAAACCGTAGCCCTCGTTCGATAAATCCAGCACGCCGCCGCCGTTGGCCGTCCCGTTTTTCGCCGCGTTGCGCTTCAGGATTTCACAAATCAAATCGTGCTTCTTCAGCGTCGCCGCATTCTCGATCTCGTACTCCTTCTTCGCGTAGGCCTTCAGTTCCCGAGTCGGCTTGGCCTGAAGTTTTTCAACTTCCAAATGCGGCCCGGGTGGAAGTGGCGGGGCAGGTTCGACGGGAGCGATGTTCCCGGACGCACTCCCATCTGCAGGCTGCGCAGGATCACCGGGCAATGCGCCGGCAATCGGCCTCGAACCAAGGACGGGCTCGGCTGCCCTCAATCCCGGCGGGGGCAGATCGGGTTCGTCCGCGGGCAGACCTTCCATCCCGCGTGGCTTGTGGGGACCCCGGCGAAAGGGCCGGTTATTTTGGGAGCGACGCATCCTCATGAAAAACGAATCTGATCGAGTTGAAGCAGAAGCGAGGCCGGCGTCCCCTCACCCCAAAAGGCGATCGTGGAACGCGACATCTTTTCGGCCACCGGCATCTGGCTGGCCAGGCGTTGCGCGGCTTCGACCCCCGTAAAGCCACGCGCCTTCAGCCGGTGGATCTGCGTGACGCGCGACGCGCCGACGCACCAAACGGCAGAAAACATCTGTTCGAGTTCGCACTCGAAGAGTAGCGGAATCATGACGGCCAAAAAATGTGTGGGATGGGTTCGAGCCCGCTCCTCGCGTTCACGTTGCCAGACGGATCGGATGGCGGGGTGGGTGATTTCGTTTAGTTTTGCCCGCTGAAGCGGATCGGCAAAAACGAGTCTACCCAAGACCTTTCGGTCAATCGACTGGTCAGGTTGTAGAACGGATGACCCAAAAGCGTCAACCACATTTTTCCACGTTTCCGTGCCGACCCGAAGAACATCGTGCGCGATCCGGTCCGTGTCAATGACATGCCAACCCCGGGCGCGCAGCTCTTCCGCCAGCGTCGATTTCCCGCACGCGACGCCGCCGGTCAGGCCGATTTCGTATGTCGAAGCCATGATTTTTAGTTGTAGCGGCGGTGGGCGCCTGTCCTGAGCGAAGTCGCAGGCACCGTCGCTGTTTTCCCTGCTGTCATCCTGAGCTTGTCGAAGGATCAGTTCAGGCTGCATTTAGATAGCCGCCGCTGTCCCTTCTTCCCCCGACGTTCATCGAACGTCATTCCGAGGTTATTTTCATTTTCCTCTTTAAATATATTTTCCGTGGGATATCCGCCGAGTCGCGCAGCCTCTAGAATGTGGGCGGGGACGTGCCAAAGAAAAGAATCTACCTCAGCACGGATCTCTTCGTTCGTAAATCTTTCCGGGAACAAGGTCAAGGCCACTATAAAAGCAGCATCACGCTGCCAATCAACCAAGTGAAATCCGATAGAATCTTTTGCTTGAAGATTTTTGTCGTCGAAACCTTCCTTAGTTAGGGCTTCTGTAATGCGCGTATTAACATCAGCCGGATAATGAGCCCCTTCCAGTCGTAAAGCTCGTTCTCCCACTAGTTCGCGAAAAATAGAAACTACCTTATCGATTTCTGGCATATCGTTAAATTATTGTAGAGGCGGTGGAGATCGAGGCTATCTACCGGACTGATCCTTCGACAAGCTCAGGATGACGGAAAAGCAGCGACCGCCGCTATAACTTCGCCACGCGCACCGAAAGAATCCCCGGATCAGCCTCGATCTCCTTTACCAGCTCCGCGCTCGGCGAGCTATCCAGGTTCAGCACGCTCAGCGCCTTGCCGCCTGTCTCGCCACGGCTCAGCGACATGCTCGCGATATTCACCGAGTGCTTCGCCAGCAGCGAGCCGATCCAGCCCACCATGCCCGGCCGGTCCTGATTTTCCACGATCAGTAGAATCCCTTCGGGACTCGCCTCGAGATTATGCCCGTTCAGCCGCACGATCCGAGGATGCACCCCATAGATCGTCGCGCCGACTTCAAAGTGCTGCGCGCCCTTGGTCGCCTCGACCGTAATCAAATCGGTAAATTCCCCGGCATCGGCGCTCTTGGTTTCCAACACCTTCAGCCCGAGATTCTGTGCGGCCTTCGGCGCGTTCACTTCGTTCACCGCAACCTCCGCGCATTGGAAAAGCAGACCCTTCAACACAGCCCGCGTGATCGGCACCGTCTCAGCCTCGCTCACCTTGCCCGTGTAGTTGATGGTTAGCGTCTCAAGTCCGGTCGGCGCGATCTGCGCCAGCAGCCGCCCCAGTTTTTCACCCAGGCCGAGATAAGGCCGAATCTGTGCCAGCGTGCGCTGGTCGACATTCGGCACATTCACCGCGTTGTTCACGATTCCGTTCAGCAGGAATTCGGAGACCCCCTGCGCAATTTCGATCCCCACACTTTCCTGCGCCTCGGACGTTGATGCACCCAAATGCGGCGTCAGCACCACGTTTGCCAGCGCGCGAAAAGGAAGATCATCCGCGGGCGGTTCTTTCTCGTAGACATCCAGCGCGGCCCCCCCGACCTGCCCGCTTTGCAAGGCGGCCAGCAACGCCGCCTCCTCGACCAGACCGCCGCGCGCGCAATTCACGATCCGCACGCCCGGCTTGCATTGGGCGATGGTCGCCGCATTTAAAATATTCTTCGTCTCGGAAGTCAGCGGCATGTGCACCGTAATAAAGTCGGCCGATTTCAACAATGCGGCCAGATCGTCCGCCAACTCCACCTGCAAACTCCGGGCCCGGCTTTGCACCAGGTAAGGATCATAAGCAATGACGTTCATGCCGAACGCAATCGCCCGGCGCGCCACTTCGCCGCCAATCCGGCCCATGCCGACAATGCCGAGAGTCTTGCCGCAAAGCTCAGTCCCCTCGAACGACTTCCGGTCCCATTTACCCGCCACCATCGAGGCGTGGGCCTGGGGGATCTTCCGCGCCAGGGAGAGTAACAAAGAAAAAGTATGCTCCGCCGTCGAAATCGTATTTCCGCCCGGCGTGTTCATCACCACGATGCCCCGCTCCGTCGCCGCTTCGACGTTCACATTATCGACTCCAACCCCGGCGCGGCCAATCACCTTCAACCGAGTCGCCGCAGCCAGCGCCTTCGCGGTCACTTTAGTCGCGCTCCGGATGATCAACGCATCCAATTCGCCGATGCGCGCAATCAGTTCGTCTTCCTTCAATCCGCCACTCGTTTCCACCTTGAAATTTGGGCTCTCCGCGAGGAGTGCAATGCCTTTGGGTGAAACGCCGTCAGCCGCCAATATGCGATAAGATGTCACCCGTCAACTCTCTCGGAACCCACACGAAATGTCAAAACCTCAGCGCCTTTTTCGGCCTTTGCGCTTCGAATTCGGACCTAACTCCGCCTTGGCCGCAAAGCTGCTTCTTGCCCCCAAGTCGGTTCCAATTGCTAAAGCCTTCTAATACCTAGGTAAACCCACTAAAACCTTTCCGGCCGCTAGTTGTGAATAACTTTTTTCACTAATCAAGGTAAAAAGGCTTGCCCCTCGCACCCAACATCGCTTTAATTTGCGCCTAGCCCATTGGTCGCATTCGACAAAGATAAAAACGCCTAAAAAGTTCGCCCTATCAGCACCTTATGAAAAGCAAGCTTTTGCGTAAACTGGCCAAGAGTCAGAAGTACTTGATCCTAGCCGAGATAAAACGGAGCCAAGGGCTCTCCGTTTCCCAATTATGCGAGCGCATTAATCTCTCGTACATGGGCGTCAAACAACATTGCGTCGCTCTTGAAAAGGACGGCTACCTCGATACGTGGCGCCGCCCCAAGGGCATGGGCCGCCCTGAAAAGGCCTATCGCCTCACGCTGATGGCGCAGGAGTTTTTCCCCTCCGAACACACCAATTTCACCGGCGAAATCCTCAAAAGTCTCGAGCAGGTTTATGGTCCCGCCGCTCCGGAAAAGATCCTCTACCAGATCTACCAGAACCTCACCGCCCGTTTGCAGTCGAAGGTCGCCGGGCACTCGATCGAAGAGCGCGCCCGCTCCGTCGCAGCCCTGCGCGACCAGGACGGATACATGAGCGAGTACTATTTCAACCCTGACATCCAGCGCCACCAGATCATCGAATACAATTCGCCTATCCTGACCGTCGCCGACCAGTTCAAGATTCTCACCCAGCTCGAGAATAATCTCCTCGAAAGCATCCTTGGCGTCCGCGTCGTGCGCGAAGAAGAACGTGTCTCCGGCCTCTACAAGTGCCAGTTCACGCTGATCGACTAGACCTCGGTATCCTGAGCTTGTCGAAGGATCAGTTCAGTAACTCTAAGAACTAAAAAGGGCAGAAAGAACTGATCCTTCGACAAGTTCAGGATGACGGATCGGGTTCTGCAGGACCAGATTCTTACAATCCCACCAGACCTCTTTACATCCCCGGCCAATGCGGTACACTGCAGTGAAGAGGATTTTACCTATGGAAAAGACCAAAGAATACACGCTTTACAACGAGACGGTCATGGATCACTTCCTGAACCCCCGAAACATGGGTGACGTCTCCGAGGCCGACGGCATTGGCGAAGTCGGCGCGGCGGCGTGCGGCGACATCATGAAAATCTCTCTCAAGATTCGCGACGGCAAAATAGAAGACGCCCGCTTCAAGACCTTCGGCTGCGGCAGCGCCATCGCCTCCTCCAGCATGGCCACCGAATTGATCAAGGGCCGCACCCTCGAGGAAGCCAAGAACTTCTCCAATCAGGAAGTTGTCGACGCACTCGGCGGCCTGCCCCCGGTCAAGATCCACTGTTCCGTTTTGGCCGAAGAAGCGCTCAAGGCTGCCATCGAAGATTACGAGTCCAAGCAGGTTAAGACTGTTCCTTTCTCCGAAGTTGCGGCTTGAGGGATGACTGGTTCGGAGCCGGACAACTCGCTCTTCCGGCGCCCACCTTCGATTCTGTCGCCCGACAGAAGTTGTCCGGATCATGCAAGTAAGCTAAACTGAATTCTCATGGACAAACGCTCCGTCTACCTCGATCACCAGACGACCACTCCCGTGTTGGAGGAGGCGTTGCAAGCCATGCTTCCTTATTTCCGGGAAGTTTACGGCTCGCCGTCCAGCCTGCACCGCTATGGTCTTCAGGTCCGCGACGCGCTAAAGGAAGCGCGCCAGCAGATCGCGCGAATGATCAACGCCGAGAGCGAGGAAGACCTCATTTTCACCTCGGGAGGAACTGAATCGGCCAACCTGGCCATCAAGGGCTTCGCCGATGCAAATGTCCGCACCAAGGGCAATCACATCGTCGTCTCCGCGATCGAGCATCCCTCCGTCATGAACTCGGTCGAGTACCTGACCAAGCACGGCTTTGAAGTCACTCAGGTGCCCGTCGACGCCATCGGCCGGATCAATCCCGAGGACGTTCGCGCGGCCATCACGCCCAAGACGGCCCTTGTCGCCGTCCATCTCGTCAATCACGACATCGGCACGATCCAGCCGGTGAAGGAAATCTCCAAAATCACCTCCGCCAAGGGCATCGCGCTCTATGCCGACGCCCTCGCCGCCGCCGGTTGGATGCCCATCGACGTGCAGGACCTCGGCGTACAACTGCTCAGCTTCAGCCCGCATCGCTTTTACGGACCCAAGGGAATCGGCGTGCTTTACCGCAGCCGCAAGGCGCGCGTCACCAGCCATATTCACGGCGGCGTGCAGGAGGGCGGCCGCCGCGCCGGAACCGAAAACGTGCCGGCCATCATTGGCGCCGGTGTCGCGGCCGACTTCGCCGTGCGCGAGATGACCCAGCGCGTGGAACACGTCGCCATGCTGCAACGTCGGCTCTACGACGGTATGTGGAAAAAGATCAAGTACATCAAACTCAACGGCCCCGAACCCGGCCCGCTCCGCATCTGCAATACGCTTAACCTCAGCACCGAATTTATCGAAGGCGAGGGCCAGCTTCTCCTGCTCGATTACCAGGGCATTGCTGTCGCCAGCGGATCGAGCTGCGTTAGCAAATCTCTCAAGGTCTCGCACGTGCTCAGCGCCATCAAACTCGATCACGCGCTCGCCCAGGGCAACATCATCATGAGCCTCGGCAAGGATAACACCATCGAGGATGTCGATTACGTACTCGAAACTTTCCCCAAGATCGTCGACAAGCTCCGCAACATGTCCCCGATGTGGAAGGAATTTGAGGAAGGCGTCATCGATTCCGTCATCGCTCCCACCGGTCGCGGCAAATCGTTCACAGAACATGCCGCCGCCGTCTCCGGAAAACCCGCGCATTAATTTTTGGAGGGTCAGCCTCCGGCCTGACCCATTTCTTAGCCGCAAAAGAATACAAGAACGCAAAAAGAAAACTTGGAGTGGCTGCTTTGATCTTATCTTTGTGTTCCCTGCGTTCCTTTGCGGCTGTTTAAAAACATGTCCGCTCCTCTAACCCCCGAATCGATTCTCGCCCAATTGCGCGGCGTGAAATATCCCGGTTACTCGCGGGACATCGTCTCCTTCGGCATGGTCAAGGATGTGCAGATTGACGGCACGCGCATCTCGGTGCGGATTGCTGTGACAACCGCCGATGCGAAAGTCCCGAAGCAAATCGAGGAGACGGCAACCGCCGCGCTCGAATCGATTCCCGGCGTCAGCGAAGCCGTGGTGAACATGGATGTCAGCGCACCGCTGACCAAGGCGATGCAGGCCGAGGGCGGCGCGCTTCCGCAAACCAGAATCGACGGCGTCAAACATGTCATCGCCGTCGCCAGCGGCAAGGGCGGCGTCGGCAAATCGACCATTGCGGCGAATCTCGCGCTTGCTTTGCGCGGAGAGAAAAATGAATTCAAGGTCGGCCTCTGCGATTGCGATATTTACGGACCCAGCATGGGTTTGATGTTCGGCACGAACGCGCGCCCCACCGCCACGGAGGAAGGCCGCATCCAGCCGATCCGCCGCTACGATCTTAAACTGATGAGCATGGGATTTCTCCTCGATGACGCCGCTCCGGCCATCCTGCGTGGCCCCATGGTCACGCGCTACACGCAGCAGTTTTTGCGCAACGTCGATTGGGGCCAACTCGATTTTCTCGTGCTCGATCTCCCGCCTGGTACGGGTGATATTCAGTTGACGATTGTGCAAACTGTTGCACTTTCCGGCGCCGTGATTGTCACCACGCCGCAGGAAGTCGCCTTGATCGATGCGCGCAAAGCCGCCACCATGTTTGCCAAGGTCAACGTTCCCATCCTCGGCCTCATCGAAAACATGAGTTACTTCTTATGTCCCAACGACGGCAATCGCTACGATATTTTTGGCTCCGGTGGCGGCGAGCGCGAGGCCGCTCGTCTCGGCGTTACGTTGCTGGCACAAATTCCCCTTGAGATTAGTTTGCGTGAATCGAGTGATAAAGGCGTACCGCTGGTTCTTTCTTATTCCGAGAGCCCGACCGGTCGTTTATTTTATCGTATCTCACAAGCCATTCGCCTAAAATGTTTTGCGTGAATTTATTCTGTTTGGATTGTTACATCGTTCATCAAATCATTTAACCATTTGACAAAATAGCTAGGCTCTCGTCTACTAAGGTATATGTCGGATTTATCGACAAAGGAACACGACACTATGTTTCACAAATCAGCGCTCTATCAAGAGTTCCTAGCCGAGCGAGCGGAGATTCTTCGCCATAAATGGATTGAAAGCGAAAAAGTTGGACACGACATTGGCTTCGAAAAAGCACTCTTGGATTGGATTGTCAAACATAGGGCCGGCTGGCGGGCATTGCGTCAGAACAAGCCATCTGTCGGCGATCATAATGATCATGGACACAACGGCCTGGCAGCAGCCTAGGTGAACCGCCTAGATTGACAGGTGAAGCCTATGCTTTTAAGCTGAAGGCATGACAGAAATCACCCTGCCATCGGTCTCCCTCACCGAAAGCGCCGCGCAACATATCGCCGAGATCATCGGCACACCTAACTCCGAGAATAAGGGCCTCCGGATTTATGTCGAAACCGGCGGGTGCTCCGGCATGTCCTACGCGATGGAAATCGCCTCTGCCAAGCCGGGCGATGAGGAATTTACGGCTCACGGCGTGAAACTCTTTGTCGAGGACCGCGGCTTGGTTTATCTCGCCGGATCGGTCATCGACTACAAGGACGGTCTGACCGGCGCCGGGTTTCGCATCACGAATCCCAACGCAAAGCAGACTTGCGGCTGCGGGAAGTCCTTTGAGGCCTGATTTCGTCGCCTCATCCGCCTTGAATGAGGCTTTTCGAAAAGGCATTATTTCGGCGCGGCAAAATTTCGCGGCCATGTCGGCGCTGCTGGTCGCAATGTCCCTGTTGGTTATCGGTTATTATTTCTGGCCTTCGGCAGCGTTGGTTCTTTCCCGTTACGCCGCATGGCAACATTCCGGTGGCATCGTTCGCGCCGGGCTGGCGGGCGGATTCGCCGGCGGCATCCTCTCCGAACTGAGCTTGATTTGCCTGCGAGACGGCGGCCGTTGGCGGGCGGCGAATCTCGAAAACATACTCTTCCGGTTCGGCGCTTTTTTCCTGAGTGCAATCGTCGTCTTTATATTCTACGAGTGGCAGGCCGTCTGGTTTGGCACCGGCCTGTCCTGGCGCGTACTCCTGCCCAAGGTCCTGGTCGATCAATTCATCTTTACCGTCTTTTGGTCCACTCCCTATCAGACCATCGTCTTTCGCTGGCAGGCGCTCCGTTATTCCAGTGCGCGTTTATGGAATGAGTTGAACGCCAAGTTCGTGGTCGAGCGAATGCTGCCCGTCCTCGTGACCAACTGGATGTTTTGGATACCCGGTGTCACGCTCATCTATTCGATGCCTTTGATCCTGCAAATGCCGATCAACATCTTCGCCATGGCGATCTGGAGTCTTCTCCTCGCCGGCCTGGCCAGACCGGACGGGATACCGGTCGCAACCATCGACACCGACGTGATTCTTCCCCGGCAAACTTCGACGGCTGAGTTGGTCGAATAACGAACAAGATTGCCAAAGGGCCGAGTCGTTCGCATAACTCCGGGGATGGATTTCTCCCACTACTGGTCCTCCCGCCAGAAAAAAGTCGACGCCGCGCTTGATCATTACCTGCCCTCGGCCAACACACGGCCGAAAACCATCCATCAGGCCATGCGCTACAGCATTTTTGCCGGCGGCAAGCGGCTGCGTCCCGTCATCTGCCTCGCGACCGCTGAAGTATTGAGCGGAAAAAATGACGACGCCCTTCCACTCGCCTGCGCCGTGGAGTGCATCCATACTTACTCTTTGATCCATGATGATTTGCCCTCGATGGACAATGATGATTTCCGGCGCGGCAAACCCACGTCGCATAAAGTTTTCGGCGAGGGCATCGCCGTTTTGGCCGGGGACGCGCTGCTGACCATCGCCTTTGAAATGGCCGCCTCCTGCCGGGCGTGGCCGCGCTATTCGCATGCCGATGTCATCCACGAACTGGCCGTGGCATCGGGCAGCCAGAAGCTCGTGGCTGGACAGGTCGCGGACCTCGAGGGCGAAGGCAAAAAAATCACCGCGGCGGAACTGCGTTACATCCACGAAAACAAGACGGCAGCGCTCATCGTCAGCTCGATCCGCCTCGGAGCAATGTCGGCGAATGCGACCCCGAAGCAGCTGGAAAAACTCACCGATTTCGGCGAAAGCCTCGGGCTCGCGTTCCAAGTCATCGACGACATTCTTGATGTCACCCAGACCACCGAAAAACTCGGCAAGAGCGCCGGCAAAGACATCACCGCGCAGAAGGCCACCTATCCCGCTCTGCTCGGCCTGGACAAAGCGAAGAAGGAGGCCGACCGCCTGACCGCCCGCGCACGCGCCGCGCTGAAACCGTTTGGCCGTGACGCTGCTCCATTGGCAGCCATTGCCGAGTATCTTCTTCAGCGGGAGAACTAGGTAGTCTTGAGTTATCGGCAAAACTCAGGTAAAAATGTCTTATGAGTACAGTGGCGGAAATCGAAGCAGCGAGCAGCAATCTTCCGCCGCAGGATTTTGCCCAAGTCCGCGATTGGTTACTGGAACGCGATAATCTCCTCTGGAATAAACAAACTGAAGAAGATGCTTCAACCGGTCGGCTGGATCACCTCATCGCGCGGAAATCGAGAGCGATGTTGCCGCTGATCGGGTTAAACCACTAAATGAAGTCATCGACGGTACCTAAGTTCTGGACCGCCTACCACCGCTTGCCGCCTCAAACGAAAGAAGCGGCGAGAAAACAATTTCATCTCTGGCTTAACAACCCCTCTCATCCTTCTCTTCAATTTAAAAAGGTGGGCCCTTTTGGTCGGTCCGCATAACGGAGGATTTTCGGGCACATTGTTATATCAAGGATGGAACTCATTATTGGTTTTGGATTGGAAGACACAGCGAGTACGACAGAATTTTGAAAGCCTCATGAAACCCTCCAGCGAACATATTCCTTTCCTCGATTCTCTTCGAGGCGTGGCCATCCTGGCGGTCTTTTTGTTCCACTGTCTCGCCCCGGATGCAGCCGTCGGCAATTTGGAATTGGGTTGGCACGGCTGGCTTCGTGATTTTCGGATTCCTCTCGGACAAATCGTAACCTTCCCCCTCACCGTGGGATGGATCGGCGTCTCCATTTTTTTCGTGGTCAGTGGATTTTGCATTCATTTAAGCCACGAAAAGTCTCGCGATAAAGACTTGGGCATTTTCTTTCTCCGGCGCTTTTTCCGCATCTATCCTCCGTACCTCATCGCCCTCCTGATTTTCGCCTTCGTTTTTCCCTGGACGAAGCTCGATTTCTCCTCCGCCCTTGTCCACACCCGCTCCTATTTTGTCTACTCCATGGTTTCGTTGGTAACCCATCTGGCGCTCGTTCATAACTTCAGTTCCACCGTCTCCTGGGCCATCAACGGGGCTTTTTGGAGCATCGCGGTAGAAGTTCAACTTTATCTCCTCTACCCCCTTCTGCTCGTGATCACGCGACAGATCGGCTGGAACCGGGCCTTGTGGATCACCGGGGCGATTGAGCTCGGCCTCCGCGCTTTTGCCGGCCTCACTCATATTGAGGCGACCTGGCTGGTGCTCAATCCCCTGTTCTTTTGGTTCAGTTGGACCATCGGAGCCGCTCTTGCCGAGGCTTATCTTAAAAAACTGCCGCTTCCCTTTTCCGGTCTCTCCCTCAAATTATTTCCTCTGCTTTTCATCGTTTTTTACATGATCAAACCACTCTCGATTTTCTGCTTTACCCTCGCCGCCCTCGCGACTGTTTACCTGATGTCCTACTGGCTGAGCAACCCGAACAAGATTCCGTCGAGCCCAAATCGAATCGGATTTTTTTCAAATCACCTCCGTTTCGCCGGTCTCATCAGTTATAGCTTTTACCTCATCCACGTGCCGCTGCTTTGCGCGGTCTTTTATTTGATTCGAATACCTTTCCCAGGCTACGAGTTCCCGTATCTCCTCTCGGTCGCCATCTGCGCGGCCTCCTGGTTCCTGATCCTGATTCCGTCGTATCTCTACTACCGTCTCATCGAGCTCCCGAGTATTGCATTGGGCAAGCGCGTCATCGAGCTGCGCCGATCCAAAAAAGCGTCGCCTCCCGCGACACCCCTTGTCGTGGCCGAGCCTTGAGCGCCGGTCTAGTTTTCAATTCGGCGCCCGCGCGCCTACAGAGTTGTAACCGCCGGTTGCTTTGACTTTTACTCTCTGGAGCGCACACTTTTCGTGTGAATCGCCGTTCGTTTCTTCGCTCCGTCGGCGGCTGCGCCTGCGCCACGCTGTTACCGTCGACGCTCTTCCTGGGCGAGCGCAATGCGGCCGCCATCGAGGCGGCGGATAAGCTCGATTTGACCGGCAAACTTCAGCTCGCCGACGTCGCTCTCGGAGTGGCCAAGGCCGGCGGCGCGTCCTACGCCGATTTTCGCCTCTGCCGTTACCAGACCGAATATCTTGAAGTCCGCGAACAGCGCCTGGAGGAATCGTCCACCGGCCTAAGCGCCGGTTTCGCCGTGCGCGTGCTGCTCGACGGCACCTGGGGTTATGCGAGCAGTCCGCTGGCCACGGAAGATGAAGTCCGGCGCACCACCGCTCCGCGCCCTCGAAGTGGCCAAGGCGAGCCAGCCGCTGCAACTGCGGAAATTCGTGCTCGAAGACGTGCCCGTTTACCAGGACCGCTGGGACATGCCGATGAAGGCCGATCCCGTTCGTCGTGCCCACCGACGAGAAGATCGCCCAGCATGCTGGCGATCAATGAAGCCGCGCTGAAGGCCGGCGCCGATTACGCCACGATCACCTTCGCCTTCGTGCGCGAGGAAAAGTTTTTCGCCTCGAGCGGCGGCAGCCGGATCGACGCAGACGCGCGTCCGCTCCATGCCCGAGACGGAAGTCACCGTGATCGACAAGGCCACCGGCAAATTCGCCACGCGCGCCGGTCTCGCCGCCCCGCGCGGCAGCGGCTACGACTACATCCTCGGCTACGATTTCGCCGGCGAAGCGGCCAAGGCGGCGGAGCAGGCCCGCGAAAAACTGAAGGCGAAGCCGGTCGCGCCCGACGACTACGATCTCGTCCTCGACCCGACCAATCTCTGGCTGACCATCCACGAATCGGTCGGCCATCCCACGGAACTCGATCGCGCGCTCGGCTGGGAGGCGAATTTCGCCGGCACGACTTTCTGCACGCCGGACAAGCTCGGCAAGCTCCAGTACGGCAGCGAGCTGATGAACATCATCGCCGACCGCAGCCAGGAGGGCGGGCTCTCCACCGTCGGCTACGACGACGACGGCGTGCGCTCCGTCGGCACGGAATTTCCCATCATCAAGGACGGCATCTTCGTGAATTACCAGATGGCGATCGGCCAGGCGCAGCTCATCGGCCAGAAGCGCTCCAACGGCTGCGCCTTCGCCGACAGTTGGGACGTCCTTCCCCATCCAGCGCATGCCGAACGTCTCGCTGCAGCCGAATCCGAAGACCTGCTCGCTCGACGATCTTTTCTCCGACGTGAAGCGCGGCATCTACATCATGGGCAACGGCAGTTGGAGCATCGACCAGCAGCGGCACAATTTCCAATTCGGCGGCCAGCTTTTCTACGAAATCAAGAACGGCAAGCTCGGCGGCATGCTGCGCGACGTCGCCTACCAGGGCAGCACGGTCGAGTTCTGGAACTCGATGGACGGCATCGGCGACAAGAGCACCTACTTCCTCGGCGGCGCGCCGAACTGCGGCAAGGGCCAGCCCGAGCAGACCGCGCCCGTCTCGCACGGCGCGGTGCCGGCGCGCTTCCGGCAGGTCACCGTCCTGAACACCGAACGAAAGGACATCGCATGATCCTGAGCGAAGCCGATGCGCAGGCGCCTGACGGACAAGATCCTCGGCCTTTCCAAGGCCGAGTCGTGCATCGTCACCATCGGCGGTTCGGAAGAACGGCACGTCCGCTTCGCCCAAAACATGGCGACGACCAACGGCGCGCCGAGCTCGCATCGACATCGGCGTCGAGTCGCATTTCGGCAAGCGATCGGGCTCGGCCATCGGGCACCGACCTGAGCGACGACGCGCTTGCCGCGCTGGTCGCGGCTTCGGAAAACACCGCGAAGCTCGCGCCGGAAAATCCGGAGTTCATGCCGCCGATCGGCCCGCAGAAATACATCGACCGGGCACCGCGTTCGCCGCCGCCACGCAAGCGACCACGTCCGACCATGCTCGCCGCGCGCGATCCAGCCCGTGCTGCAGCAGGCGCGAGGCGAAGAATCTGCAGGCCTCCGGCTTCCTCGATATCGGCACGGCATTCTCCAGCTTCGCCAACAGCAAGGGCCTCTTCGTCTACGACACGCGAAACCGACGTGCTGCACACCGTCACCGCCCGCACGCCCGACGGCACCGGCTCCGGCTGGGCGGGCACGACGCATCTCGATTTCAGCAAGCTCGATGTCGCCGGCATGGGCGTCGACGGCGATCGACAAGGCCATCCGTTCCCAGCAAGCCCGTCCGGCTGTCGCCCGGCAAATATACTGTCATCCTCGAGCCCTCCGCCGTCTCCGATCTTGCTCAGCATCATGATCGACGAATTCGACCAACGCTCCGCCGATGAGGGCCGCAGCTTCGCCACGAAAAAAGGCGGTGGGTCGCGCCTGGGCGAAAATGTCTTCGGCAAAAACGTGACCCTCTTCTCCGACCCCAACGACGCGCTCGTTCCCGGCAGCATTTATTCCGACGACGGCCTGCCCGCGCAGCACACCGTATGGATCGACGAGCGGCATCCTCAAAAATCTCCAATGCGGCCGTTACTGGGCGCAAAAATCGAAGCGCGATCCGGTCCCCTCGCCCACCAGCCTGACCATGACCGGCGGCACGACCTCCACCGCCGACATGATCAAGCAGACCAAACGCGGTCTGCTCATCACCCGCTTCTGGTACATCCGCGAAGTCGATCCGCAAACCGTCCTGCTCACCGGCCTGACCCGCGACGGCGTTTTCCTGATCGAGGACGGCGAGATCACGCGGCCCGTCCTGCAATTTCCGCTTCAACGAAAGCCCGGTGGCGATGCTCAACAAAGTGCTCGCGCTCGGGCCCTCCGTGCGCGCCTATGGCGAGGAGTCGATCGGCATGCCCATCTCCGTGCCGACCCTCCTGGTAGACGACTTCACGCTCTCCAGCGTCTCGGATGCGGTTTAGAGCAACAACGCGCGATTGATGCGCAGTACCAGTTCGCGCGGATTGAACGGCTTCGTGATATAGTCGTCCGCTCCCAGTTGCAATCCGGCGATCGTACTCGTTTCGTCCGACTTTGCCGTCAGCATGATCACGGGAATATGCCGGGTCGTGGCCTCGCTTTTGAGCGCCTGGCAAATGTCCAATCCCGATATCCGGGGCAACATCAGATCCAGCACAATCAGCGAGGGCAATTCGTCACGCGCCTTGTCGATGGACGTCATCTCATCCTCCACCGCGAAGACCTCAAACCCGGCGTCGCGAAGAAGAGTGCTCAGGGTTTCCACCACTTGGGCGTTGTCCTCCACCACCATGATTTTATGTTGCATAACCGGCACGAACATCTCCCGAGCTTGCGCCCTCCTTTGAGATTTAGCCCACGCCGCTCCTCCATCCAAGCCATCACTCGTTACATTCGCATGACCGGGCTTTACGCCAAATGACTAGCCACCGACAATTCCAACGAACTCATTAAGCATTTCATCTTCCGTTTTCGAGATGTCCAGAACGATGGCATCTTTCGGCTCTTCCAATTCGCTGAATTGGCTCGCCAGCAATTGTACCGGCATAAAATGACTTTGGCGATGAACCAGCCGGGATCGAATCAGTTCCATTGAACCCTTCAGATAAACAAATCTCGCGTGAGGCAATCCAACCGTCAGGCGATCGCGATACTTTTGTTTGAGCGCGGAGCAGGCGAGAAAAATTGGTCTCCTGCCCGCCACTCGGCGAAGTTCCGTGTTAAGCCGATCCAGCCACGGCCAACGATCATCATCGGTCAGGGGAACACCCGCGCTCATCTTGATTCTATTCTCCACCGAATGGAAATCGTCGGCGTCGAGCCACTCACCGTTGAATGCCTCGGCGAACCTCCGCGCCATGCTGGTTTTTCCACAGCCCGAAATCCCCATCACAATAAAAACAGCGCCTCTGTCCATGATCTTAATTAGTAGCGCCCGAGCGTCCTCGGAAAACATCGATTATGAGAGAATGGGCCCTATAGGATTTGAACCTATGGCCTCCTGATCCGTAGTCAGGCGCTCTAATCCGCTGAGCTAAGGGCCCTTGATCAATAGAGGATTGCCTCTTTTTGAAAGCTCTCATGACCTCTGAAACGGACTTTCAGAGGGATGGCGAATATGGGCGAACCATCACCGAGGGTCAAGATGAAATCCTTCTCGGACCCTTGGCCGGAGCGCCCCGGGCGCTGGTGTCCCGCTTGACGCCCCGGCTTATCTCCTCAAAACAATTATCCTCTATTCGGAGACTCCAGCCGTTGCATGCCTCCCACTGACACTATCATCTCGACGGACATGGAATGTGTCCGCAAAGGCCTTGGCAAAGGACGAAAAAGTCAGTGGCTTCGAAACGTAACAAGACACGCCCAGTTCCCGGCACCTGCTCAAGTCCTGCGATGAATTTGACGACGTCATCACAATGACCGGAAGATGATGCAGGCTGTCGTCGGATCGGATCACTTCCAACAGCTTGATCCCCTCTACCGTCGGCAATTTCAAATCGAGAAAAATCGCCGCCAAGTTGTTCGTTTTAAACCGCTCATCCGTCAAATAGTCCAACGCTTTCCCACCATCGTGAATCGTTTTGACGTGCTCCTCCAGATCGGCTTTCTTTAATTGTCGCAAAAGAAGGACTTCGTCGTCTGAATCATCTTCAATTATTAGGATACGGGGACTGAGAGTTGAGGTTTTCATAAAGGGATCGCGGGAGATAAAGGGGGTCAAGTCTCCTTCCCAGCGAGTGGATTCGACCTCCTATGCCCTCTATCTTTCGGGGGGAAAGCCACCTTAACACGTACCTATCCGCACCGATATTAGCGATTACCCTATGCAGTCATAAGAAGCCTGCTTAGATCGTCTCTTTCTGTCTTTCCTTTGGAGCAAAAACGAGGAGCAATTGAGCACCAACTTCCACCAAACTAACACCGATGCCGACCGCAATTGGCGGCGCTTCGTGCTCTTTCGCGTGCTCTTCAATTCCCGTTTCTATTACCCCGTCCTGGCCGTTTTATTCCTCGATCTGGGCTTGAGCGCGACCGAATACACGCTGCTGAATTTCGCCTGGGCCCTTGCCATCGTCTTCACCGATTTGCCCGCCGGCGTGCTCGCCGATCGAATCGGTCGCAAGCCGCTCGTCGTCGCCGCATCCAGTTTCATGGTGCTGGAGATGAGCCTGCTTGGAGTCGCGCCGCTTCATGGTGGCATCGTTCTCCTGCTTTGCTGCCTGGCCAACCGCATCCTCAGCGGCATGGCCGAGGGCATGGCCAGCGGCGCGGATGAGGCGCTCGTCTTCGATTCGCTGGCCGAACGCGGCCGCTCCAACGAGTGGCCCAAGGTGCTGGACCAAGTCATGCGCTGGCAGGGCGTGGGCATGGTCATCGCCATGCTTGTCGGCGGCGCGGTTTATGATCCCGAATTCATGGGTCGCTTCGTTTCCATCTTCGGATGGCATTTACAATTCCAGCAGGGCATGACCCTCCGTTTTCCCATTTATCTCAACCTCATCACCGCCTTGCTCACGCTCATCGTCGCCCTCGGCTTGCGCGAACCCACCCTGCACTCGGCCCGTATCGCCCCGGAAAACGAGGACCAATCCAACCCGGAAACGACCGCGTGGCATCTTGCCCTCAAAGCGGGCAAATGGATCATGAAGACGCCGGTCGCGCTTTTCGTCATCATTGCGGGAGTCGCTGATCGACAGCGTCACGCGCCTCTTCCTCACCTTTTCCAGCTCCTATTTCCGCATCATCCACTTGCCCGAAGCGACCTTCGGCCTCATCGGCGCCATCATGGGGGGACTCGGCATGGTCATCTCGCCCTTCGCCCGGCGTATGGTCGCCACCAACTCGATCGCGCAAAATTACGGCATCCTCGCCACAACGATTTTCGCGGGACTCGTCGGCGTTGCCTGCCGCTGGAATTATTGGGGCGTTCTTTTCATCCTGCCTCTCGCCGGTGCGATGATGGCCCTTGGTTACATGGTCTCCTACTACCTCAACGCCCTTGTCGATTCGAGCCACCGCGCCACCGTCCTCTCCTTCAAGGGTGTCGCCTTCAACCTCGGCTACGGCTTCATCAGCCTCGTCTTCGCGCTCGTGCTTCGCGCCGTCCGCGACGGCGGCAGCGCCGAGGATGCGGTCGCGCGAGGCCTTCTCTTTCTTCCGGCCTGGGTCCTTTTCGGTGCGCTCCTCTGCGTGTTTTTCTTTCGCCGACAGCCCCGGCTTTTATTCGCAAAGATTTAAAGCGTCAACCGCCTTTACCAGTCACGGTTGCAAATCACCCCTGCCGCACTAGCCTCTTTCTATGTCACCCCTCGAGCGCGCCCATTACGTGCGCGACCATATCCCCGCCCAAGGCCTTTTCGTCGAGAAGACCTGGCGCATTGCACCCCACGCTTTCGCGCTCGGTGCCGCGCACATCGAGCTGCTCGAAAAACTCGGCGTCGTCCTGCACCATTTCAACGCCGCCTGCAACCTGCTCTATCGCCAAAGCGCCGCCGGCAAAGCGCATCCCTGGGTCGCCCCGCTCCTCGATGCTGGCAAGCCACCGGAACTCATTGCCCTCAGCCGCCACGACAAGGTCAAAGGCCACATCCCCGCCGTCATTCGGCCCGATCTGATCCTTACCGCGGAAGCCTTCGCCCTGAGTGAAATCGATTCCGTCCCCGGCGGCATCGGCCTTACCGCCTGGCTCGGCGAAACCTATTCCGCGCTCGGCGAGACCGTGCTTGGAGGCGCGGACGGCATGCGCCAGGGATTCGAAAGCATCCTCCACGACGGCGAAGTCCTCATCTCCGAGGAAAGCGCGGGTTATCGGCCGGAAATGGAATGGCTTGTCGGCACCGACCGCGTCCGCTCCGTGGAAAATTACGAGCCCTCCGGCAAGCCCGCCTACCGTTTCTTCGAGGCGTTCGATTACCCCAAGCTCACTAAATTTGCTCAAGCCTGGCAACCGGGCCAGCCTCTCACTCCACCACTCAAGCCTTACCTGGAAGAGAAACTCTGGCTCGCGCTTTTCTGGTCGCGGCCCCTCCAGGAATTCTGGCGTCAGGAGATCGGTGAGAAGGGACAAAAGCTGCTTCAGCGTCTCATCCCCTACTCGTGGGTGCTTGATCCCACCCCGCTCCCGCACCACGCCGTTATCCCAGAACTTAACATCCAATCGTGGCACGAAATGGAGCGCTTCAGTCAAAAGCAACGCGACCTCGTTTTGAAAATCTCCGGCTTCTCCCCTGACGCCTGGGGTGCGCGCGGCGTCTACGTTGGCTCTGATATGTCCGCCGAGGAATGGACCGCTCAGGTCCGCCGCGCGCTCGCGGAGTTTCCCGAGCACCCCCGAGTCCTCCAGCGCTTCATCAAGGGCTCGATGTCGAAGCAGGACT
Source organism: uncultured Verrucomicrobiae bacterium (assembly GCA_963812985.1). Lineage (GTDB taxonomy): Bacteria > Verrucomicrobiota > Verrucomicrobiia > Methylacidiphilales > UBA1321 > JABDGH01. The sequence continues at coordinate 292,925 of CAWEXI010000001.1, read as the reverse complement.
ACGTCGCCGAAAACGACGAGGTCATCACCCTCACCGGCCGCACCCGCGTCTGTCCCTATTACTTCGTGGTCAATGATCGCGTCTCGCTCGGCGGCGTGTTGGTTACCCTTGTCCCTGCTGACAAGAAACTCATCCACGGGATGCGCGACGCGATCCTTAGCCCGGCGACGGCAGCGCCCGGCCCTATTGCTGGATGACCGTTTGCCTCGTCACCTGATCCGGCGGCTGGGAATCCGGATCTGGATTCGGAGTCGGATTATTGCGCGGCGTATTGTTGATGTTGGAATTGTCCTTGGTGCTCGTCGCCTCGACCGTGCCGGGAATCGGACGGTCATCACCGGATGACGAGCAGCCGCTCACCGCCAAGAGCGTTCCGAGAATCAAAAGTGGCACACAATGATTTGTTTTCATGATCGATGAATTGCAGTGATCATGCCAAGTAAAGGAAGGCAGTCACCTTACTCTGCTGGAACGCCTTATAACATCTCCACAGGGCGTACCTCTGGCGTTTTGCGAATTCAGGACGCGAATGCCCGATTACCAGCCGACACCGGATAACCGACGGAAACTCCCCCGATCTTACAGCGTCTGCAGGAACCGGACGAGCTGCTCGCGATTCGGGCTGACGGCGTGCCGGACGTAGAAGCCCGAGGCCGCGACCGCCAACTGCAGCGAGTGCGCCACGCCGAGGCCGAGCAGGCGTCCGACGACGAAGCCCGCGTTGAAGTGATCGCCCGCGCCCGTGCTGATCTTCGGCTTGGCCGTGAAGGGGCCGTTGACGAAAGTCTCGCCCTGCGCGTCGGCGCCCGCGGCGTACTGCACCGGGTGAATGACCACGGTGTGAATCTCGAGCTTCTCGCGAATCGCCGCGGCCAGCGAGGCGGCGCCCTTCGGATTATTCGGCGTCTTCTTCAGGCGCAGAACCTTGGCGACATGCTGGCTCTCGCTCTCGTTCAGGCCGAGGATGACGTCGTTGTGCTGCTGGAATTCGCCGATGATCTTCAGCGCGGCATGCAGGTCCGCATCGAGCCGCTTGGCCGGATCGGCCAGGTCGAAGAACATCAGCTTGCGCGTGGTCGGCTTGGCCGGCATGTAATCGCTGAGCAGCCGTTTCCAGATCGCGCGAAAGGTGCGGCAGCATCGTCCAGTTGATCATGCCGACAAAGTGGGCCTGGTTCCAAAGCTTCTGGAACGTGACGTCGCCGAGGCGCTTCTTCAGCGTCTCCCACGAGACTTCATGCACCGTGCCGTGCTGGCCGAACATCAGCTTGCCGTCGGAAAATTCGAACGCCTGCGTCAGGCCCGGATCGGCGATGGAATAAACCTTCGTGCGCTTGGCGAATTCGGAGAAGACCGGATGCAGTTCGGGATAGCCGAGCATGCCGACGTAATGGACCGGCGCGCCGAGCGTGCTCAACGCGAAGGCCATGATCGGGCCGTTGCCGCCGAGCTTCTTGGTCTGCGGAACGATTTCGAAATTCGCGCTCTTGCCCGCGGCCGCCGTGACCTTGGCGCCGAAGCCCTTGATGCTGGCGAAAGGCGTGTACTTGGTCGGCGACTGGCGTTGCTCCACCACGTGAAAAATCTCGTCGACGAAGCCGTCGAAACCCAGCAAACACTGGAACTTAAGGAGTTGCGCGCGCGAACCAATAAGGCGTTCCGCCGTCTGACGGGCAAGCCGGGAATCCGTAATCATTTTGTCTTTTTATCAGAAAAAGACTGGCGTGACAAGCTCTGTCGGCTAACTTAGTGACCTTGCGTCTCCGGTTCCGGGCTCTTAAGCCCTCTAAGCAACGCTCCCGCATGGCTCCCACCTCTGACCGCCTGGCCCTGCGCCTCGGGCGCCCTCTTCGGCCTCTTCGGCGTCATCCTCGGCGCCCTCGCCGCCCACGGCCCGGTCCACGATTTTCTTGACCGGCAGGACCATCTCGATCTCTGGCACACCGCCCTTTTCTACCAGTGGTTCCACGCCCTGGCCCTGCTCGCCGTCGGCCAGGGCACGAACGCCCGGCGCGGCACGGTCATCTGCTGGCTGATCGGCGTCGTTCTCTTTTCCGGCAGTCTCTATATCCTCGCGCTCGATCCCGACGCAAAAATGGGCCGGCCCGCTCACCCCGCTCGGCGGTCTTTTCCTCATCGCGGGCTGGGCCTGGCTTTGGTTCACCCTGCTCAGAAAACAGCATCTGTCCAGTGTCTGATGCGAGCCGTTCCTTCTGGCCTCGATTCTCTTGCCTTATTCGCGCTCATCCCGCCTCGCCGCGGCCGAAATCACCGCCGCCATTTCGCTCTCGGCCGCCCAATATTCCCGCGAGCCACGGCGGCCTCGCCCTCCGCGTCGAGCAGGGCGGGACCGATGATCTACCGAGAACTACGCGCCGGGCTTTTCCGCCTCCACGCCCCACAAAATTTACAGCGGCACCAAAAGCTTCGTCGCCGTCGGCGCCCTGATCGCCCAGCAGGAAGGCCTGCTCACGCTCGACGAAAAGGCCAGCGACACGCTCACCGAATGGCGCGGCGACCGGCCGGCGCTCCATCACCATCAACCAGCTTCTTTCCCACACCAGCGGCCTCGATCCCGATGGCGACCTCATTTACCCCTATCGCGACCAACTCGAGCGCGGCCGTCCACGTCCCTCTCATCGACCCGCCCGGCGCCCGGTTCCACTACGGCGCGGTCGGCTACCAGGCCTTCGGCGAAATCCTGCGGCGCAAGCTTCGGCCCCACGACGAAGCGTCGAAGGCTAGTCTGCAGCGACAAGATTTTCGACCCGCTCGACATCGATATCGACGACTGGACGCACGACGACGCCGGCAATCCGCTCATCCACAGCGGAATTTCCCTTTCCGCCGAGGAATGGGCCAAGTTCGGCGACTTCATCAACCGCGTGCGGAACGGAAAACCAAGTTCACCTCGTTTCACCGCACATCCCTCGCCACGCTCTTCATCGGCCATGCACGCCAATCCCGCCTACGGAATCGGTTTTTGGCTCAACCGGCCCCCGCCCGATCCCCGACTCCAATCGATCAAAGTTCTGCAACTGGCCATCGACGGCGACCAGCTCTATCCCGGCGGCCCACGCGATCTCATCGCCGCCATCGGCTCGGAAAAGCAGCGTCTCTATATGATCCCCTCGCTCGACCTCGTCGTCGTCCGCTTCGGTTACGAAACCGCTTTCTCCGACGGCGATTTTCTCTCCCGGCTCCTCACCGGCCATCCCCATCCCGACGCGCATAGCCATTGAATATTGAGTGGCTTGTCATCCTGAGCTTCGAAGGATGATCTTCCGCCATCTCCTTTCCTAAGTAACTACATGTTAGAACTTTCCTACGTCTTCTGCAAGGCGTTTTCGGCAGATTTAAGTACGAAAACGAATGTCTTTGTTATGTCGAAGCTTGTTATGCGTCAAATGGATAGATGTCGAGAAGTGGCGGTTATTGCTCGAAGGCGTGCTGCATAGAGGTTCAGCATACTCACCGCCACCTCATCCGCCGCCGCATTTAACATTCCACCCTGATTGATGCAGACCAGGACGCCGTAACCTACGTTCGGCCCCAACCAACTTGCTGCATAATTCATCGTATTTGATCCAGCATGGGATAGCATTTTTCCGCCTGCCCAGCTACGGGAGACCACAATCCAGCCGAACCCATATGTACCCCGTGCGGGTTTCTGCATCACCGCATAAATCGATGGCGATAAAAGTGCCGGTTGCCCGGTCCCGCCACGTAGCTGATCCGCAAGAAATTTTCCCCAATCGCTCATTGAGGCATGAACCGTTCCTGCGGGTCCCATGTAGGGAAGGTTGTCCATCGTGTGTCCGTTCGAAAGCGCTGACCGCCCGTTTGCCAGGTGCGGCCAAGGCTGATCGATCTCGCCGATTGTGCCGGTGCCGCCGAACCCGGCGGAGGTCATGCCTAGTGGCCCGAATACTCGCTCTCGCATCAGTATCTCCCAACTCTTACCGCCGAGCCTTTCCAGAATTGAGCCCATCACGACGTAACCTCCATTGGAATAATGATAATTTCCCGGAGGATAGGCCGGAGTTTCCAATAACCAGCGAGCGACCACAATCCGTTGTTCCGTGATTGGGCCGCGCAATGCGGCCGCGAGGTCACGCGGATAATTCTCCGCTATCCCAGCGCGGTGCGAGAGCAGTTGCGCGACCGTAATCTCTCGCGTCATTGGCGAAAGCTGTCCGGTAGTATCCGAAAAGAAACTCGCCACTTTATCTTCCCACGCGAGCTTGCCCTCAGCAACGAACGTTCCGGCCAGTAACGCCGTCATCGCTTTCGTGCACGAGCCGAGATGCCAAAGATCATTCGTCGTCGTCGGAATAGACGTTCCCACCTTGCGCACGCCGGTCGCCGCCATGTCCACCACTCCATCTGTGGTGACGATCGCAGCGGCCAAAGCAGGCAGCTTGTACTTCTCGCGAATCGTCTCAAGAAGATCGTCCAGCTTGGCGTTAGGGTCAGCGGATGGACCGAACCGCTTAGAGGCGTAGGTCAGCACCAAACGCGCCAAGCCCGCAGCCAAGATAAACCAAACATCCCAAAAATTATGCCAGTGAACCGTCCAGAGTACGGCGCAGAGGACGATCCAGAAAATCAGATTAGCGTATTTCATTTGGACTTCCACGGTGCGCCGGCAAAAGGGGCGGAAAGGAGCAGCCCCGATACGAGTTCATCCTTCAGCCCCATTCGTGTCATGAGGTCAGTTCCTTTACCTGGTGACGAGATTCGCCAGAAATGTACCGCATGCTCACCTTGGCTCATTTCCCCAAAGTAGATGGCGGTGTACTCGGCCCGAAAGTAAGGCGCAATCGATTCGCAGACGCGCTTGAAGTGATCTTCCGAAATTGCATTGCGCATCGAGTCGGTCATTACTGAGCAAAAGAGCCCATAGTCCTCTCGCTCATACGCGGAGCAGATGGTGCGGAATTTCTCCTCTACAGAGGACTCCGGCATGAAGCGGCCCGACCCCGGTGCAGCGATCTTTTCAACCTCGTCACGAAGTTGATTCCATCCGGGAAAACCATACTGTCGCGCCACCACCGACTGCGCATCGTGTAATGCAAACGGAAAGAGAACGATTTCCTCGTCTGTTTTCCCAGCCAGTGCAGGCAAGCATTGGCGAATGAGAGCGAGCGTGGCTGAGTCGCGCTCGCGATGATTTTTGACCAGTTCCTTCGCCTGCTTTTTCAACTGCTCCAAGCTCGGGCGAACCGGCAGAGACTTGCGCTCCATATAACCTCCATGCTTCAGCCTGGGGTACGCAGTCAGGCAGCACGGGGTTTAACCGCGGATCGATGATAAAGGTGGGCTCAGCCCTTTCCGCGTACCCGGATGCGCCCTGTGCGCAGCGAAGTTTTCGCAGACGCCAGCTTAACGGTCAAGGCGATGCTTCAAGGGGTGGTACTCTAATTCTACCCCCGGTTCGCAGCCATGGCGAAAGCGGCGGACGCCATCGTTACTTCGCCCCCGGTGAGGCTTCATGTCGGGCTAGGTTGCCTATCCAACATCAAGCACTGCACTTGCGCGACCACATCCCGGCACCCGGCTCGTCAGTCGCCCGGCGTTCGATGGAGAGGGGCATGGCCCCCGGCGCTGCGCGCTCGACCATGTCATCTCTCTCCATCGTAACGTCCAAGGCTTCATGTCGATCTCGACCGAGATACTGTCACCCCGGATGGGCGTGTTCCTCGACCGCCACATGCAGCGCATAACCGGGAGCTAGGACTTTTCGGGCAGCAACGAGGCTTTCCAATTCGGGCGTGGCCATGCTTTCGACCGCGACCGCATCATTCGTCAACCCGCCGAGGATTTGCTTGGCTACGCGTTTTGCTTCCGATTTGTCCGAGAAGTTTTTCTGGATGCGCTTGCACGCCTGATAAAAGGCAAGCTGGTACATTTCCTTACCGCGATTGACCGAGCTATAAAGTTTGACTGTCTGTTTACCATTTGAGATTTCTGTCGCCATATACTATATGGCGGAATGTCAACCAAACGCATTTGCTATGCGATTCGCTACAAAGCCGTTGCTCGCGTAAGCAACTGTAGTTATAAGCTTTGTATATTGCTTGTCGAAGGATCTCTAACTATTCTTTTCAGGATAAAATCCCCTCAAGGCGTCACGTACAGAAAACTCCTTCATCGACAAAGCAACCCAATCCGCGCCTAATTCAGAGCCATGCCGGACAACGAATCCCTTTCCGCCCGGGCCGAACGGGCGGCGCAAATCGTCCGCCAACCTGAGCTTTATAAAGTCTGCGAAGGGTGCGAATCCATCGTTGTCCGCGACGCCTCCACCTGTCCCAATTGCCATGGATACCGCTTTGACTCCGATCCCGAGCGTGTCCGCACCCAAGCCGAAATTTTGGGCAAAAGACTTCCCACCTCCGTCCCTCCCAGCGAACTCCATTAGTTTCGATTGGCCAAAAACGGATTGCACCGGAAGCCATTCGTGCGATGATTATCGCGATCCGGCTCCAGCTGGACAATTCAAGTCGTACATACCGTGAGCCGCCAATCCGTTTCCCTCAAATGCCGCGTCCGTTACGAGGGCCGCGTCAGGACCTTGGACCGCCGGGCGACCCAGGGCGCCGACGTCGAGAAGTTACCTGATCCACTCTGGTTTACCGTGGGTCAAGTGCTGCGTTCCAAATTCCGCAAGCCCATGCTCGCCGTAAATGGGGCCAAGCCCGCGCCAAAAACGAGCTGAGCGCTACTTCGGCTGCGGAGCGAGATAAACGAAGTTGCTCGACCGGTCTTCCTGTCCACTCGTCTTGCCGTGATGCACCAGCAGGACCACGCTTTGGTCGGCCTTCAGATTTTTCGTCAGCCCCACAAAATCGCCGGCGCTGGCCAGCGGCTGAATCGATCCCCTTTGCGCGCAGGCAATCTCGATTACATCGCCGCGTAAAAGCCCGCGCATGTCCGCGGGCGAGCCCTGCTGCACGCCGGTCACCACCACCCCGGATGTGACCATATCGTCCACGCCAAATTTCTGCCGTGTCTTGTCGTTCAGATCGGTCACCTGCAACCCGCTCAGGACATGATCGCCCGTCGGGCCCAGAATACCGGCACCCCCATTTGGCGACACGGAGTCGCTCACCTGATCCGGCAGGGTCGACTCATCCGGCGGCGCCTCGACCTCCTTCGGCAGCTCCGCGATCTTCACCGTCGTCGAATGCGGCACCCCTGCCCGGATATAATTCACCACCACATCCTTCCCAACCGAAATTTGCGCCACCGTCAGGCGAAGTTTCGCCACGCTGTCGATCTTGTGGCCATCCACTTCGGTGATGAAATCGACCGGCCGCAGCTTCGCCTCGTCCGCCGGAGAACTGCGCTGCACGCCCGCCAACAGCGCCCCGTGATCATTCCGCAGACCCAGCTGGTCGGTCACGCCCTCGTCGATCTTCGTCGGCAACCGAACGCCCAGGTAGCCCCGGACCAGGCGCCCATCCTTCAGCAGCCCATTCACGGCATAGCGCACCACGTTGCTCGGAATCGAAAAACCGACGCCCTCGTTGCCCCGGGTAAACGATGCGATCGCCGCATTGATCCCGATCAGCTCACCGTGAATATTTACCAGCGCCCCGCCCGAGTTGCCTACGTTGATCGCCGCGTCCGTCTGGATGTACTCCTCGTAATTGTCCGAGTCGGGCAGGTCTGCGCCCCTTCGCGCTGACGATGCCCTTGCTTACGGAATCCTCCAGATTGAACGGATTGCCAATCGCAAAAACCTGTTCGCCCACCTCGACCTTGTCCGAGTCACCCCACGGCAACGCCGGCAAATCGGTCGCGTCGATCTTCAGCACCGCGATATCCGACAGCGAATCCGAGGCGACCACGCGCGCGGCGAAAGTGCGCTGATCGTGCAGTTGCACCTCCACGCTCTGCGCATCCTCCACCACGTGATAATTCGTCACGATATAACCGTCGCGGCTGATGATTACCCCCGACCCGTACGAGGGCACAGTCGGATGAAACCCCTGCGGCAGGCCCGGAATCTTGAAGGGCAAATCCCCAAACAACTGCGCGTGCGGATCCACCGGCCCCATCGCCGTGATCCGGACCACGCCCGGCGCCGCCGCCGCGACCACCCGCTCGTTTTCCCGGTTGATCTGCTCCAGCAGCGGCACCTCACCGGAAGAAATCAGCCGCCGCGTTTGCAGCCTAAACGACTCCGGATGATCGCTCGTTTCCTGCGCATCCGCCTGCGCGACACTCGGGTCAGCCGTCTGATCCCCGCCTCCGGCTGCGGTGCCCGAAGGCGCCTGTCTGCACCCCGCAAGCGCAACCACCACTGCCCCGATAATCGCCGCAGCCAGACCAGTAAGTACGGGAAGTCGTTTCATGAAATAGATGCGTCTCATTATAGCACGATTTTCCGTTTCCGACTCTAAACATGAAAATTCTCGCCTTGGATTGCGAGACCCATCGCAGCCTGTACTTTACTCTCCATATGGACATCAAACGAAATGGTTCCCAGCCGTCTGCCAAAGGCCCCGCCGACTGGTTCACGGGTACGGTACGCATCGATCCCCTCCTTCAGACCAGCGCCCCCGCACGCGTGGCTGGCGCAAGTGTAACCTTTGAACCCGGCGCCCGTACCGCGTGGCACACGCATCCATTGGGCCAGACCCTCATCGTGACCGCCGGTTGCGGCCGGGCCCAACGCCAGGGAGGGCCAATCGAGGAAATCCGTCCCGGCGATGTCGTCTGGTTTGAGCCCGGCGAGAAGCATTGGCATGGTGCGGCGCCCACCACCGCGATGACCCACATCGCCATCCAGGAGCAACACGACGGCAAGGTGGTCGACTGGATGGAAAAGGTGAGTGACGAGCAATACCGCGGGTGATCTTCCGCGTTCGCTTGGATTCGAAACGAATAATCACTCCGTTTTACAACAGGCAGTTTTAGAAAACTACAAGGATTCGATCCTACTCTTACGAGCGAAGTACGCCAGTTACGAGAAGATCGCGGAACTCCTTCACGAGCGTCCCGGCCGGGAACGAGCCAAGCCAGTTTTGCGCGTGATTGACATCGTGATACCCAATATAGAAAAAATAGTATTCCAGCAATTCGGACATTAGGATCTGTGCGGTGACCGGGTGCGAGTGAGACCTTATTGGAAGAAAACTTTACAAAGTCGGAGGCTCATTTAGGCTGATGCACCAAATCCAAGTCCTTAAGGGTGGGAGTAGAATCATCGCTCAGGCTAACGCTACGCACTTCCATACCGACACGAACTTGATCGAACGTGTACGAATTGCCATCTATTTCCAAGGTGCTCTCGCTCGTATAAGAAAGAGTTTCGGGCGTTGCCTTTGGAGATACCGTGAAGGTAATCGTCTTATCCGCAAGACTGAATGACGAAATGACCCCGCGGGTGGACTTCGCGTGGATTTTTTTCTTAGTTGTCCCCGCGAGTGAAATCGTTGGTTCGAGACAGACGAGAGTGAAGAGAAGACAGACAACAAATCGAGAGAGGTTTGAAATCATCGGGTTATTGTTATTCGGTGGTTTTTTGGTTGGCTAACCAAGGTGAAAGGGCGATTTGCTCAAGAGCACAAACTAATTAAGCTGGGATTGCTCGACAGAGAGAGCGCTCGCGAAAAAGGCTCCGACCAAAAGCGCGTACCGCATTTTTTGCATCCCTTTAAATAGTGTGGTTGCGTCGACAAAGTTTTTAGAGGCACTCATTTTTGATTCTGGTTTTGGCTCAAGTTACAATCACGATAATCGCATTAAACTTCAGACCAGCAATGACAGCGTGATTCAACCGGTTGATGGAGTGACGGTCACAATGTAGTCGATACGTTTGGTCGTTTCATGGGATTGTGCAAGGATTCGCACGTGCCCACCGATTCGATCCAGACCTTTGAATTGAGTGGCATCTCGCTGCTTCAACCATGAGCTTCCTCTTTCAGAATTCAGGGCGGTTCTCCAGCTACTTCGCCCTCTCACTGTTTTCATCATTTGCATTTGCGGGCACCATCGATGCCCAAGCCGCGGACTACTCCACGGTTTCGCCTCTTCCCATCGTTGTGGATCGAATCGCTCCGACCCAAGTGATCGAAACGGAGCCCGGACATCTCTTCGTCGATTTTGGGCAGGATTGCTTCGCCGGACTGGAGGTGACGGTGCCCAATCCGCAGCCCGGTCAAAACCTAACGATCACGCTGGGAGAAAAACTCTCCCGGCCCGAAACCATCGATCGAAAACCTGGCGGTTCGGTTCGCTGCCTGGTTACGACCATCGTTCTGGAAGCAGACAAGGAGACTTACCGTGTTCCTTTAACTCGGGCCGATGAGCGCCAAACGTCCGCCCAGACCGGCCCGGTCATGCCGTTCCGGTACGTCGAAATTGAGGGGGCGCCTGCCGGTCTCGATAAGGACCCTATCGTCCAACTCGCCGCTCACTATCCGTTCGATGATAACGCGGCCCAGTTCAACTGCTCCGATCCAAAGCTCAATGCCGTCTGGAATCTATGCCATCACACGATCAAGGCGACCAGCTTCGCGGGCATCTTTATCGACGGTGATCGCGAACGCAAACCCTACGAGGCCGACGCCTATATCGGTCAGCTCGGTTGGTACTGCTCCACAACCGACATCACTTTGCCCCGCGTCAGTTGGGAGCATCTGATCAATCATCCCACGTGGCCTACGGAGTGGATACTCTTCTCCGTCCTCTTGGCATGGAATGATTATCAGTACACCGGTGACACGGCCGGGCTCGATGCATTCTACTCCGATCTCAAGGCCAAAACCCTCATTGCCTTGGAACGCCCCGACGGGTTGATCAGCACGGTTGAGCCGCCCGTGCCGAAGGAGGTTGACCGCGCCATCCACATGAAGGGTATCCGCGATCTCGTCGATTGGCCGCCCGTCGAACGCGATGAGTACGAGATGAAACCGGTCAATACCGTCATCAATGCGTTCCACGCCTTGGCCCTGCAACGGATGGCCCAAATCGCCCTTGCCCTGAATCATCCCGACGATGCCGCCAACTTCGATTCTGCCGCGAAAAAGACAATCGACAGCCTCAACGAGAAGCTTTTCGACCCTGAAACGGGCCTTTATGTCGATGGCGAGGGAAGCAGTCACAGCTCGGCCCATGCGAACTTCTTCCCCCTCGCCTTCGGACTGGTTCCGCCCGAGCGGCAGGAAAAGATCGCGGCCTATCTCGCGGGGCGTGGGATGCCGTGTAGCGTCTACGGCGCGCAGTTCCTCCTTGAGGCTCTCTTCGACCATGGTCAAGCCGATGCGGCCCTCGCGCTTATGACGGCGGACGGTGACCGCAGCTGGAGCCACATGCTCGACGGGGGCTTAACCATGACCTCCGAGGCGTGGGAAGGGAAATACAAGCCGAATCAAGACTGGAATCACATCTGGGGTACAGCTCCGGCCAATATCATTCCCCGCAAATTCATGGGCATCGAACCGCTTGAACCTGGATTTGCCAAGGTCCTCATCCAGCCTCGGCTCACGTCCCTCAAATGGGCCGAGATGCGCGTGCCTTCCGTGCGTGGAAGTCTTTTTGTCCGGTTCGATAGCGAGCCCAATTACCATCTGACCGTCGAGATTCCTCCTGATATGACGGCGCGCATCGGTATTCCAGTCTCAGCGCCAGATGGCCCGGCCAAACTTCTGCTCGATGGGAAATCCGTTGATGGCATCGTTACCGCAAGAACCGTTTTTTTGGATAATGTTGGCCCCGGGCACCACACACTGGCGCCGCTTTGAAAGGACATGGGTGTCGGTCGCAAGCTTCGGGTCAGCCAGACCACCATTTGCAAACGGCAGCGGCTTTTTTGCCCAGGGAATTCGCGGATCAGGATCTGTGCGGTGACTGGCGCGTTGACTCACACTAAAATGTTACCGGGGAGGCGTCCGGTTAGGGGTCGCAAAATTCGATTTCATATTGACGGTCACAGTGTAGTCGATACGTTTGGTCGTTTCATGGGCTTTCCCATCGTTACTGATCCGCTCTATTTACTTCGCCTGAAGCAACCTGCGGTTTGGGAAAGTCCCGAAATTACCTCTTTGGGCAAGCTGCCTCCGCGAGCCACCTTTGATAGCTACCCAACCCGATCGGCAGCGGTTCTGGGTGCAGCCTCGCCCTGGAAGATTTCCCTCGATGGGACGTGGGCTTTCCATCTCGCGGCCAGTCCAAACGAAGCAGCCAACTTCCTGGAGAAAGTCTTTGTCGGAAACGAGGGCAACTTCGTTCCCATCGCGGTCCCGGGCAACTGGCAAACGGAGGCGATTCGCGAGGGGCACGAGTTTCCGGGCGCCGACTTGCCTCATTACACCAACATTCAGATGCCGTTTCCGGAACTTCCCCCGCGGGTGCCGAAGGAGAATCCGACCGGTATCTACCGGCATTCATTTTCCCTCCCGGCAGCGTGGAAGGGGCGGCGCATGGTGCTGCACTTTGCGGGAGCGAACAGCCTCCTTTACGTTTTCGTCAACGGCCAGTTCGCCGGGTTGAGCAAGGATTCGCACCTGCCCGCCGAATTCGATGTGACGGAGTTAATCCACCTCGACCGGGAGAATGATCTGGTCGCCGTCGTGTTGAAGTGGTCCGACACCTCCCACATTGAGGACCAGGACCAGTGGTGGCTTTCCGGGCTGCATCGCAGCGTATTTCTCCGCGCGGAGGGGGCGACACGCCTGCGGGATTTCTTCGCCAAACCCATCATTGATGTCTCGTTGAAAAAGGCGAAGTTGGAAATCTGGGCCGATGTCCACTTCGCCGGACGGGCGGAAGAGGGTTGGACGATTAGCGCAGAACTTTTTGATCCCAAGGGAAAGGCCGTTTTCAGCCGCCCGCTCTCCGCCGTTCTGCCGGGCCGGCAGCAAACCGCCAAGAGGGCGAAAGAATATACCGCCTCGCTTTCCGCCGAGATTCCCGCACCCAAACTCTGGTCGGCGGAGACGCCGGATCGCTACACACTGCTTGTCTCACTGAAGAGTCCCGCTGGAAAGCAGGAATGGACGCGGACTCGGATCGGTTTTCGCCGGGTTGAGCGCAAGGGGCGGCAAGTGCTGGTCAACGGGCGCGCCATCATGTTTAAGGGTGTCAACCACCATGATCACGACGACATAACCGGCGCGGCGATGTCTCGAGACCGCATGCTACAGGACATCAAGCTGATGAAGCAGTTTAATGTGAACGCCGTCCGCACGTCGCATTATCCCAAGGACAGTGCCTTCCTCGATCTTTGCGATGAGCACGGGCTCTATGTCATCGGCGAAGCGAATATTGAATCGCACGAGTTCTACGATTCGATCTGTCACGATCCTCGCTACGCCACGGCCTTCCTTGATCGAGTCATGCGGATGGTCGTGCGTGACAAGCATCATCCCTCGATCGTCTTCTGGTCGCTGGGCAACGAGACCGGCTATGGTCCGAACCACGATGCCGCCGCGGGCTGGGTGCGTGGCTATGACGAGACGCGACTTCTTCAATACGAAGGGGCCATCGGCGGCGATTGGAATGTGGGCAGAAATCGTGGCTATTGGGACCGGGGCGCCCACGCCACCGACATCTATTGTCCGATGTACCTGAGTCTGGACGTCCTGGAAAAGCGGCTCGAGTTCGAGACGCGTCCGGTCATCTACTGCGAGTACTCCCACGCGATGGGAAACAGCAACGGCAGCCTGGCCGACTATTGGGCCTTCTTCGAGAAGAACCGGTATCGCGGCACCCAGGGCGGATTTGTCTGGGAGTGGCTCGACCACGGCATCCGGCGCAAGACTCCCGATGGTAAAATCTACTGGGCTTATGGAGGCGATTTTGGCGATGTGCCCAACGACGCGAACTTCGTCTGTGACGGCCTTGTCTCGTCGGATCGGCAGCCTCATCCGGCGCTTTATGAGCTCAAGAAGGTCCATCAGCCTGTCTCCGTCGCTTGGAAGAAAGGCCGGCTCGAAATCTGTAACAAATACGATTTCGTCACACTTGATGGACTTCAAGGCGAATGGGAAGTCGCGGTGGAAGGCGTGCCGACTGCGAAGGGGAAGCTTCCGATCCTCAAGACGGCACCGGGCGCAACTAACTCCGTCGCGCTGAAGCTGCCGAAGCTTACGCCCGGTCGCGAGGCGTTCCTGAATGTTCGCTTTCGTTCACGAAACGCCACCGCAACGGTCAAGAAGGGTCACCTCATCGCCGAAGATCAGATTCAATTAGCTCCGACACCTCGACAGAAGTCCGTCAAACAGATCACGCCAAAAGTTCTTACTGATAGCGTCGCCATCGTGGTGGCTGCCGGTCCCTGGCGACTCGCATTCAATCCAAAGGATGGCTTCCTTGCCTCCATGAAGGTAGGTAACCGCGAATGGCTCCATCCGGGAGGAGGTCCACGACTGCAACTTTGGCGCGCCGCCACCGACAATGACGGGATCAAACTCTGGAGCGGCCAGGAGGCAAAGCCGCTCGGCAAATGGCTGGCCGCCGGGCTGGATAAACTGGAGCTTCGCTTGGAGAAAATCGAGACGACCCAAAAAGGCATTCGCACGGTTCACCGCGCGACCGGACGCGGAAAATGGGACGACTATCGGCATGAGCAGGTCTTTGAGTTCCTGGACGATGATTCGATTCGCGTCTCCAACCGCATCGATCTCGGGAAGAACGCGGAAACCGATCTGCCCCGCGCGGGTGTCGTGCTAACCCTCCCCGCCAAGACGGAACGCGTGCGCTGGTATGGCTGCGGCCCGCTCGAAAATTATTCTGATCGGAAAGCCGCCGCTCCCGTTGGTCTTTATTCCACAACTGTCTCCGATCTCCATGTTCCCTATGTCATGCCGCAGGAAAACGGTCACCGCACCGACGTCCGGTGGATCGAAATAGGAGACGGCGTCGCCGCTCTCCGTTTTTCGGGCGAACCGTTCCTCGGATTTAACGCGAGTCACTATACCGTTGCCGATCTCTTCGCCGCGAAGCACACGATTGATCTTGTCCCGCGCGCTGAGACGATCCTCAGCCTTGACCTCGCCCAGCGCGGCGTCGGCACTGGAAGCTGCGGGCCCGATACCTTGCCGCCCTATCGGCTGACCGGCCACCACCATGTTTTCGCCTATCGGATTGCGGCGGCTGGAAGGTAGATTCTTGCAGAATCATAGCGGACATGATGCGACTCACCAATGGAAGAGGAGCAAAGACGCTATAATCTATAGCTTACTGATCTCTGCATAACAGACTGACAAGTTAGCATAAGTCTTGAATATAAGAAAAGGCACAGCTCCTTGTATCAAAACGGGCGGCCCTTAAGTCCCCTCACGCTCGAGGTGCCAATCCATGTCACGTAAACGCGATAAAAACCCATTTCGCCGGGATACGTGCCGGGAGGAGGTGGAGCGAGGATGAAATCATAATAGTGGCCCAATCGATCAGCTTTATCATACACCACCTCGTAGGCGCCGGGGTCGGCATGCAGTTCGTAGCAATGTTGCCTGAACGCCTCTTGCGCTATTTCTCGGCTCCGGTAACTGACATCGATTACTTGAAACAACAGCACGATCGCGACGAGTGAGAGGACTAACCATAGATATTTGCGCATGGCCATGCATGTTTTAGCGAAAGACCTTCCATCCTGCAATGATGCGTGACAGTCAGTCTGTTATGCAGAATCAATAGATCTCATCCTTTGACGAACTCTCGCGTCCTGTATTTTCAACAAGACACCCTGGAGCATCCTATGTAGCTCAGGGGTGCGACCTTCATTTTTCACAAAAATCCACTCCAACAGGTTCAGGTCGGCGGCGTTTGTTGTGGCAATTTTCGATCCGTTATCCGGATTAAGAAAAACAAGTGTAGCTCCGGGACCTTGTCTAAAACGATATTCACCAGCTGCTTTATTTTTCCATGCGTCTGCACCTGTCTCTATCGGCAGGCTACCGGGAGGAATGTCGCCATCTCGCGGCTTGATTTGGACTCCATAGATAAGAAATTCGCCAACCAAAGGAGTCGAGCGTTTTTCCAAGGCCGCGGTGGTTATCGAGCAAGCGCGCGCGACTTTTGTCGCGCAACGCTCTGTTTTCAACATCACGATTATCCCCTTTTTTCGATTTCCCACTGCAACCCCGATCATGCGCCTTTGGAAATCTGCGCATAACTGGCGAGGAGTCCACAATGAATCCGACATGGGGATGATGTTGACGCAGTCGGCTAAAGGAATACCCTTTGCCTGCGGATAGCAATGAAGTGCTCCCGGTATGCAGCAGTCACCTTTATAGCGAAGCTCAAATTTTAAAGCGGCGGCGGGGCCGTATTCATCCCTTGGCAGTGGGGCCGCTGCTTGAGAAGCATTGGACATCTGTGACCCCAATGCGAGTACTGCCACGATAACGAGCTTGTTCATGGTTTAATTAGGGATGAACGGATTAAACTCAGTTCAATGTCGCAGTAAGAGTTCCATAGCCGAGTTGGTCAAATCCGCCACTGTTCGAGCCGTAATCTCCGCCGCCGCCCTCGGGCCGGACGCTTTCGGCCATTTTGGTAACATAAGGAGCTGGTAAGCCCTTCAATTTGACGTAATGATTATAGACCAATTCCCAAATGGGCCTCGCGCCTCCTCTTCCCCCTGACGAAATGGCTGGCTGCGTCGCCAGGCTGTCATGGAAAGGCTCGAAGGGAACATCTTCTCCCGAGTTATATTTGGCAACATATTCACAGCCGGCGAGAAACCGATTGTTGTCGTAGCCATAGAGATCATCACCTTGTTTCCAAGCCATTTCACAGAATGCCCCCATTAATCCTACGCCCATCATAGTGTGCGCTTGGTCCCGACCGCTCTCCTGCCACTGTCCCAATCCGTCTGGATGAATGAAGTAAACGGCGTGTTCAATGGCTCCGTTGCCCTGCCCATGCTTGAAGTAATCGACCGCTTCATTATAGATGTCGCGCCGGTCGCACAGGACACCAATGGCCAGAATCGAGTCCATGTTGCACAGGTCCCAATTTGCCCAATAGTGGTCGACGTGCGTGTTGTTGTGTCGAATCAGAAAATCATGATTGATGGAATAGAAGACCTTAAGCATCATTGCTTGAAAGCGCGCAAAGTCTTCCGGCTTCCATCCGTCGTACGACCGCATGATTTCGGCGGCATTGGCAAATTCATAAGCCGTAGATGCCGGCGGCAAGGTCGGCGTCCGTCGATCCGGTAATCTTGGTCAACGTGGAAGACCATGCATTCATGATCTCGACCGATTTGTCGGCGTATTTGGTATCACCCGAAATGCGCCAGCGCAAAGCGCAGGCATATGCCGCCGCAACATCGTTGAATAAACCTGCATAATTCTGCGGGAGAGTGGGATTCTTGCCTCGTACAACCACGACAATGGGATGCGGCTTCCAATCCAATGACGCATGCCGATTGGCAATCAGTCTTTGCCAGCCGGACTGCCACGGTTCTCGTTCCAGATTTTCTTTCATGCGGCGAAAGTCGTCGTCATTATGCAAAAGGCCGGGATGGACAAACGCTGCGTTGGAGGTGGTGGTGCCACTAGCAGCTACGCTGTTGCCAAACCCATTGTCTTGCGCGGGAGGCGCTTTTGACGTCGTTGCTGGCACGTCGGCAGCCTCGGGCTTGGGTGGTGCCACAGCGGGAGCAGCGTCGGCAGCCTCGGGCTTGGGTGGTGCCACAGCGGGAGCAGCGTCGGCAGCGAGCTTGGCGGCTTCTGCGGCTTTTTTGTCCGCTTCGGCTTTGACCATGGCAGCCTTCGCGCGGTCGACCAAATCTGTCGACTGGATGGGCAGCGTAACCGTGCCATTGCCATAGGATTCACACGCCACAGTAGCTTGCTGGTTTTTCAGATCAATCCGGACAAGCTTGACCTCACTCCCGGCGGGCACGTTGCCTGAGCCCGCTACCTGGCCGTTGTAGATGATGGGAAACTTTGTATCGCTACGGAGAGTGATCTCTTGAGGAGATCGATCCTTATGGTCAAGAATCCAAGTGAGTGGATCTGGCGGAGGCGGCGGCACGGGTGCCGTTTCTATATTCGTCTTCTTAACAGGAAGTGTTTCCGGCGGTTGCATCGCTACAGGCTTTGGTGCAGAGAGAGCAACCGGTGTCGGCTTGGCAATGGGCGCTGGCTGGACTTGCGTCTCCGCGTAATTAGCAAGCCGTTGCCACGCTTGCCGCGGGGACTCGTGAAAACGGTAACAAGCAAAGGCGAAGGCCGCCAAAGTCAAAAGAAGAAAGGTGACGAGAAACTTTCCGAACCCGCCAACGCCCGATGGCACCTTGTAATTCGTCGGGACAGATGGCTTTAGTTTGACTTCGAGCTTCGGGACGAAAGGCGCTTGGGGAGAACTAGCGGGAACAATCAAGGCTTGTCCGCACGAGGGACAATTCACCTCGTGACCCTCCCACTGGGAATCCACTTCCAAAACTTGCTCGACAATGAGAGCACGAAAAATTCATATTGTTTTATCTAAGCTGGGACGGAGGAGCACCGGCTTGACGGCTACATCGCGAAAAATATCTGTGAACCAAAATCTCTTCATAGGTCTTTTAAGGTGCTCCTGACCACGGCTCGGGCGTCGCGCCGTAGGGTGGATGCTCTTCGTTGTCCGATAAAATCGGAGCGGGCCCGGTGCCCAGTTGGAAGAAAGGATACCTCGGCGTGCCATCGGGTGTTTCTTCATACATGTTTCCCACTCTCTCAATCAGTAAAAAGAACGAACAAATTCCCCCGTCGTCACCAATCAGCACATCCATGTCGACGGGATCGGCGTTATCGACACGAAACGCCGGCCCTATCTTGAGGTGGGCATCATGACTTCCATGGCTTTTGCTCGCCACGGAAATATAGCTTGGCAAAGCATAGGGAAAGATCTGATGCAAAATCGCTTTGCTGGTCAAAGGATTCCATCCTCCGTCCAGAACGGTCTCACCCCTGATCTTAACCATGAGCACGTTATCGGCGAAACCGACAAGCCTATACTCTCCTGCCTGGGGCGCCTCCACCCTGGCATGATAGTGAATGACCCACAATCCCGGCTGAACTTCCTTTTCCAAGCCAAAGGCTTTTGGCCCTTCACCGGAAGGCCTCGTCGTAATCGCATAGTCATTGGTATAGATAGGCGCCTTGCTTTTATAGTAAGAATCGAAGAACGAATCATCCCAGCCTTGGTTGATATACTTGCTTAGTAGCGCGTAATATCGTGCCATATTCATGCCGGTCGGCTGTCTCTTGCCGGTCTGTTTTAAATCGATAAGATACCCACTCAATTGAGCGCTGCTGCCGGTGAAGGAGCCAAAGCCGTTCCCCGTCCCGTTGGTGCCGCCACCTCCCGAGGAGAGCCCCGAGCTCTTGGCCGTCTGGTCACTGAAATGGCTAAGTGCCTGGTCCAAGACCTTTGACGTATCGACAGTGAACGTGCTATTGGCTGTGGTGATCACGCTCGCAGGCGTGACGACCGGCACTACGTCCTGTTGCGGTTCAAATTGCGGATTGTTCGCGGCCTCGCCACTCGATGGAGGCTGGGGCGGCGGCGGTGCAGTCTTGATGGCCACACCGCGAAAAACATCATTGGGCGGCGGCGGCGGCGCTTTCCAAATCACCAGGGTGGCGACCAACAGAAAGACGATCAAATGCAAGAGGATTGCACCCAATAAATATCCGGACCGCAGCAGCCTTTCCTTCCATGGATCGGGTCTTTGTGTGTGCATCAGATGGGGGCTATTCACGCGGACAACGCAAGCTACCGTCTGGTGCTGACACTATTGTTGATCAGGTCCATATTTTTCAGGACTTGCAAAACTTCGGCCGAGGGAGTCAGTTCCGTTGTGGGGGGCGGGTGAAATTCGTAGATTTTAGCGATGCCATCACCAACAACGGCGACAGGGAGGCGGGTCTTTAAATTGACGTATGCCGTACACGGCAGCGAACCAGTAACCTTGAAAAGCAGGCATTGGCTGCCATAGGCCATCTGGATGCCCGCGTAATTGCCCAGCGAAACAACGCCAGCGGGGATTTCGGGAAAATCGGTCCTGGAGTAATCGACACAATAGGGGCTTGGGTTCTTGGCATCGGGAGGTCCGGAGTTGACGATGACACTCTTGGTGTCCGGCCTGATGGTGATTTGCAGGTCACCCCTTATGCACCAAGTCGGCCATGTCTGACCCAGGTTATCAATGGATTCACGGAGCTTGATTTTTCCCGTCTTAGTAGTGGTGGTGATTGCACCGTAGGTGGGTGGTTGCTTGGACGGAGTTGTCGTGGCGTCAGTCTGCCCTGCAGCAGGATTTTGGTCCGCGTCTTTGATCGTCACAGTCCACTGAGCGAAATCAGGTGCGCGCAGTTGGATGAGTGGACCCGGAGGGATGGGCGGGAGTTTCGAAGGCGGGGCCGCCTCCTGCGCGAGCAGAGAGGATGATGTAATGACAATTGCCGAAAAAACACACCTAATCATTCGTTTCATTCTTTGACCTCTTCAACTTGTTCATCGAGAACCTTGCCGGTGTAGCGATCAATCGCGACATGGACCCAGTAACGGCGCTCACCTTCCACGTTGAAATTAGCCAAGCTGGAGGCCGAGGCGGGAAACCGCCCGGTTTGCGCAATGACATCGATCATTAAATTCCAGACGCGGGTGGTTCCGGCCGCCGACAGCGCCCGAATGGCCGATTCGCGATAACGCTGGATATTCTCAGCCGTGTAGGCATACATAGTTGAATGATGTCGTATCTTACACAGCCAGAACGGAGATTGTCTGAGTTGCGCGCCCGCATCATGGTACGGGGCGGTCCCGGAGGCAGTTGTGGGCGCGCCGCTGAAACCGACATAGGTCTGGCCGCCATCCCAAGGAGGAACCGCCGTTCCGGTCGCCCCCGATGTTCCGGTGGTACCTGCTGCGAGGACATTGCTGCCGCTATATTTACCCGCCAACTCGGTGATGTTGCGCAGGGGACCGGCGCCAGCAGTGATATCCGCGGCAACCGCATCGGTGGTGCGGGCGACAAGGGCCTTGGCGATGTTATCTGCCGTGGCCGTGGTTGTAGAGCCAGTCCCGGCGATACTGGCGGTCGTTGGGTTGAACGTATCCTGAAAAGCGCCGGCAATAACGGCTTGGAGAACGGGCGCTTGTCGCGTATTGAGATCAACCTTGCCGGCAACCAATCCGCCCGGGTCGTTGGTGTCATTGATGCAGAAGACGTCCAACAAAGCGGAACTTCCGCTTTCCGGTGTGGAGAAATCGAGATTCCGCCAGGGCGTATCGCTGAAGACGTGACCCAACTCCGCCACGGTCCGAAAGGGGCGGTTGAGCATGACCGGGCGACTGGACACATTATTCGAGTAAGTGGTATCCGGCGCCGCCTGCCCCGGAATCGTGGCCGCCGTGGTTGCGTAGGAATAGGTCCATGCCATGGGTACGCCGCTGGGAGCGCCGGCAGGCCTCTTGGCGGCGGGCACATTATCCGTCGCCAAATTCGGGTTTGTGCCGGGCTGCAAGTAGCCGGCCATGGCCCGGCGAACGACTCCATCGGCGTCCGCATAGAACTCGACCGAGCCCGGGTTCGATCCTGGTTGACCGAATGCATCAGCCGCGCTGAAAAATCCAAAAGCGTTCCACGACGTTTTGTCGGTGGACGCTGGATTATTCTGACAGATATTCCCGAGCTGCCACGGGCCCGAACCGACCGAATACCAGCCTAACGCGGCGGGTGGAGTTGTATTGCCGGAAGTATAGCCAACGGAAAATCCTCCTTCCTCATCCGGACGGAAAGTATACATGGCATTTTGAGCAGCGGCATTTGCAGAATAGACCTGGTTAATGGCAGCCGTAGAGGCACTTGTCGGCGCAGCCCAGCCCGTGCGGAACCCCCCGTTGTACCAATTACTGGCGGTGTTTCTTGCTCGCACCATCATGGGCCATGCCCAGTTACCGTTGTTTTCGACAGCTTTGTCGCGCGGGTCGTTAAAGAACACGCCAAACCGGCTGGTTCGCGGATCGGCGAAAGCAACTACATCCGCGTCGCCGGTGATGGCGTTTGACATTACCATGCTGGTCTGGGTCGCGTGGTAGGTGGCATTGATGTCGTATTCATTCGTACCCCATCCATAGCAGGTCGGATGTGAGAGTTTTTCGTCGTAGGTCTCCCAATTCCCCGTGGCCGGGTCTTTGCACTGGATGCGATACGTCATATAAATGTTGCCCCAGCTCTGCGCCGTGGTGGCAAAACCTGCCGAGATAATATAATTCTGCCCACCCGTGCTATAATTCCAACTTAACGGAAAGGCGCCCATGAAGATTCCCAGGTAGGCGGGCAGGCCGTAGGCGGGCGGGGTTGTGGTGCTGCCCCCATCCGTGGCCCCCACGGCGGTGTAACAGATATTTTGATCCCCCAGGCTATTTTCGAGCCCGCCATTCCCCTTCGTCAGTTGCGTGGAGAAAAGCGTCGCGAAGAGTCCCGTGCGAACAATATTATTGGCCCCGAATTGAAGGCTGCTGCCCGATGGAACCTGCGGCTTATTCAGCTTGGTTGGTTCGCGGAAAAGATCGGGACGCCATGCGGTTGTCGGGGCTGTCGGGGATGCAACGGAGCCGGTATAGGTCAAGGGAATGCTAAAGGTCAGGGAGGTGTCAGGTAGGCTGACATCGGGTGGATTGAGTGAAATAGGCGTCTGCAGACCATTGGTATAGGTCTGGGGATCGGTAACATTATTGTCAGGGTTAGGGGCTCCTGTTCCACCACTGTACCTGCAAGTTGCCAGGACGGAGACTTGGTTTGGATCGAGAGTCGTGGGCGGGCCTGTCATGTTGGGTGTCCCACCAATGGCAAAGATGCGGAATTGAGTCGGGCGGGGTCCCATGGCTGCGGCGTAGGCGGCGACATTGGCATTGGTTGGCGCCGTGATAACGGTGGAGGCGGCGGTGGTGGCGGCGGTGCCGCTGACGTTTGGATTGAGCGCATGCGGGTTCCAGATCGAGGGAACCATGAAGTAAGCACCCGCGCCAGCGTCGGCATCGGCGAGGGTGGCAGTGGCGGGTGTCATGGCGCTGGGTGTGCCGTTGTTAGGTCCGTTCGCCGCGGTGGTAAATGTAGGGTTCGTATCCTTCAATCTCGTAGGGCCGCCTGTGACGGAATAAAGATAGGGCAGGTCCTCCACGCCCCGGTACTCCTGCGCCTGCGCCGTCCACGAGCCATCGTCAAACAGAATGCGGGGAGGAACCCCACTCGGTTGGAATTGGGCGATAATATTGGCGCCGATCTGAATCACCTGCGCGTCAAGCGAAGTATCCTTATTGTATTGATATGTCGTATTCGTCGTATCCGCTGCCCCCGAGAGATGAGCACACTTGCCAAGCGAGCCAGCGGTCATCGCCGCCTTGAGCAGCTCAAAAAAATCGGGCTCGCGGCCCGCGGCGGCCACCTGGCTCAAGGTCCAGATGCGAGTGGTGACGCTGGGACTGGCGGGATGTGACGGCAACGCGGTAAAGGGTCCGGTCGAATTTGAGTTTGTATGGTTGTAAACCCACTTCAGCTGGGAATCGCCTGTGCCTGAAACACCTGTAGGCCGGCTATCACTCACCCAGCTCAAACCGAAATAATTATAGATGTTGGCCGCAGTGCCTTGGGCCAGAAAACTGACCGGTATGCCATAAGTATTTTCCAGAAGGTAGATGTCGTAATCGTAGTTGGAGTTTCCATTGCTAAAAAGAGTTGAGGAAGGAGCCGTCAGACTGGTGGCGGAACGTGGAGAAGACGTGCTCGTAATTGGCCCGAGATAGGTCAGCCAGGCCAATCGATTCAAGGCAAAGCGCTTCTTGACCAGCGGATCTCCTATGACAGCGGTGGTCCCATCATTCCGCGTGAATGCGATAGACGCGGTCTGCGACAGGAATGCTGGATTGATGATGTTCTGGCCCGCAGCGGAATACGCCTGGCCCGCCATGTCGTTGCCCCCGCTAGCCACGGCTTGAACTACGGGCCGATTCGGATCGGGCGCATAACTCGGCTGGCTGATGTCGCGGCTGAAGGTGCCGAGGCAGGGTAACGCTTGCTCCAGATTGAGCAGGGATGAGCTAAACGTCGTATTTTGGCCCAATCCCTGAATAACGAACTGGAGCAATTGTTGGCGGCTGGCGAACGAGTTGTCCGATTGATTTTTGGCTCCTTGATCAGTAGGGCCGGCCAGCAATCCAGACGCAGTGGCTGACACTGGACCATTGGCGTTGTAGCCCTCCGCGGAGAGAAAGCCACCGGGGTTAAAGATGGTATTGAAATCAAAAGGTTCAAAGGCGGTCGGGGTCGTGGAGACTCCGTTAAAAGTGTAGGAGCCCGGGAACGTCCCGGCGGTGACCTTGGCCGAGGCATAGTTGCGCCAGCCAACGATGGCGTTGACGAACGAAGCTTTGAGCGCGGTCGTGCTTAAACTGCTGATGCCGGTCAATTGCGTCAGGTCGGCGTAGGCGAGCGCATTTTTGAAGGGTTGACCCACGCCATACGTGAGACTGGTATTCGAGTAGCTCGGGCAGCCCGCCACATTAAGGTCGAGCGTACCGCCTTCATCATAGATGGCGTAGGCGTAGCGCTGGGTGATGGGGTTGGTGCCGAGTGTTCCTGCGGCCGGCGTCGCGGTCGGAGGCACACTGGGCGAGAAGATGTAGCTGCTGTCCCAAGCGGAAATGGTGCCGTTGCCGGGATTGGAGCCGTCCCGCGCGACATAGATCCAGGTGGGAACAACGAAGTTGGCCGAAGCTGGCGCGAAATTACCGGTGCTGGTGGGCGTCATCAGCAGCGGCTGGTTCCAGCGGACGGCTGTGACGGAGCGATTATTCAGAGAGGACATTGTCGTCGCGATGGTAGAGCCGCGAGTCGGCGCCGGATAGGTCGTCGCATTATAGTTGGCCCCGCTATAGAATGGTGACTGACAACTGATTTTAAGCAAATCCTCCAGTCCAACCGCACCGGCCCCCGTGCTCGTAAAACCGACCACGGCGGGTATGGCGGTCGTCGGAGAATTGGGATAGTAATAGCCGGTCAAGGCTGCGCCAGTGCTAACACCACCGACGTGGGTCAGATCCGGAATGGTGGTCCCCGGTACAATCGATCCCGCCCCGCTCGCAACTCCGTTGCCGTTGGAGCCGGCCAGAATTTCCTGTTCGAGATCGCCAATGATCGTCGCGATCGCGCCCTGGCCCGTCAGGTCGACCTTGCCCTGGCTGAAGCTGGCATTGGAGAGCTGACGCTCAAAGGTGGCGCGGGAAAGAAAGGCGACGGTCAGGGTGGTCAGGAGCAGAAGAAACGCAAGGACAATAAGCAGTGCCGAGCCCTGGGCATGACTGGCGGACCGGTTGGATGGATTTTTCATTGGAGCCCCTAGTAAGTGTTGAGATAGAAGTACCGCTGGTAAACGCGGATCTGGGAGATCATGGCTTGCGGTAGCTTGCTGGTTCCGGTCACGGTGCTAACTCCCTTGCCGGGAAGAAGAGCGTAAGTCCAGGAAACCGGATTCGTAGACTTGTTCGGATCGAGAAGATAAGCGGGATCCCCTGCCACGGTTCCAGCCGCGGTCGGTGTGGCCGTCATGCTATAATCGGGCAGCTTAGCCGCGATGTTCTTCAGATCCCCTCCCCGGGCTTTGATATAGGTGAGGCCCTGCTTATCAATCACCGCAATTGTCACGATAATCGCAGCCACATCCTGAATTCCGATTTCGTGCCAGACGGCATAATTCGGCGTGGCGTCGAGGCAGATGTACCCGATATGATTATTCGGATCCCACCAGCGCGAACCGATGGCGAAGGTGCCATCCCCGGCATTGTTGCCCGAATCATCTGTGGGCAAGGGGCGCTGGCCATTCGCGCCCCCGGTGATAATGCTGGATGGAACTCCGTTGGAGATGCTTGCCGAGTGCACCATCATCGGCTTGTCCGACATCGTGCCATCCTTGAGTTGAAACGAGTACTCAAACCGAAAGACCTGGCTACCTACTGAGCGATAGGAGGTATCCGTACTATCGTTAAACACGGTGGTGAGAGGCGACCCGCCCGGGTAAGTCCCCACCGCGGAATTACCCCCGCCGTTAAGATCGCCATAGTTGTCCGAGGAGTTATTGGAATAGGCGCCCGCCAGCGTGGAGTTAAAATAAGCAGTGGAATAGCCAATGACGGTGGGATCCATGTAAGAGGGACCATTGACCGGGTCATTTCCCGTCGGGGGATAGGTCAGCAAAACCTCCATATTCGGTTGCACGGAATTTTGGGTCGGTTGGGAAGCGTTGTAGGCACCACCATCCCACGAGAGCGCCTTGGCCAGCCGTTCCAGTTGGTTATAGTCGGGATTGGAGCCCGAGGGATAATCGCTGGCCGGGAGGTTGTTGACCCGGTAGCCGACAAGCGAAACGGAATTCTTCTCAAATTCCACATACGGGTAGCCCGTGACAGGCAAAAAGATTGAACTATCGAAATAGCTGGCCCCCTCGGAATAGAAATACATCGCATCATTCGTTCCCGTGGTGGTGTTGGGGGTGTTTTTCCAGAAGATATAATCAACATCCTTGCGTCTCACCATTCGCGAAAATCATCGGCCATGCAGTCAAATACCATACGGGCCTGATCGTTCGCATCCATGTGCTTGTTGTTGACCGTGGTCAAAATCGCGGTGGTGCCCAGGATTTTGGAGGCGGCCACGACGATGATGGCCAGCACGGCAATCGCCACCATGAGCTCCACGAGAGTGAAGCCTGCAATCGGAAAAATCGAGCGCGACTTCATCATGTCAATGGATCAGAAATTGGGAAATAACATCCACACTGCCTGCGGGTGCCGTACCGGCCGGCGTCTGAGCCGGCCAGGAAACGACAACGCGAGCCATGTCGTTGCTCTGGATCGACGGCGGGGTGGTCGTGGGACCGATCGATCGAATCCGGGTCAGATAGACGTCTGCGACATACACCGCGTTTGCAGGAACGGAAGCGGGATTGAGGGAGATGAAAGCCGGTGAATTGTCGAAATAGAGAACGGAGGCGGTTAACCCGACCAGCGGCATGGTGCTGCTGGTAGGAGCAGTCGTTGGCAGCGTCAGGCCGTAGCGGGTGCTCTTGACGGGGGTGGCGGCGAATGCAGGGGTGCTACGCAGGTCGGCCAATATCGAAGCAGCAATATTGTTGGCCATCGTCTGTTGAGAAGAAGTTTGGTCGTTGGCAACTCCTAAACCCAGCAGACCAATAATACCAATGAAGGTAACGGCTACGACGGCAATTGCTATGACCACCTCAATGAGAGAAAAGCCCGACGCACCTGCCCGAAGGCGGAGCGCCTGTTCTCTAACTTCGTTCATTCGCGATACGTCGTGACGTTGCCGCTGGGGCCGTCGATCAGAATCGTTTCAGGATTATTGGCAGATACCTTAGTCCCGTGTGTGGGAGCGAGGTCAATTTCAATCCACTGGAAAAATGAATCGGTGTAGGGCAGTGCCACGATTTGGGCTTGTCCTTGCGGATTAAACTGAATGACGGTGCCGTTGCTTCCGAAGGTGGGATACTGCGGGCTAGAACTGCCCAGTGGCCAGGTGAACGTCGTGAGAGACGTCGTGCTGGCTGCCTCATACGTCATACTCGTTGCGGTACTACTGTTAGGCAAAGTGGTCGTATTAATACCCGTGTTGGGCAGAAGATGCAGGTTGTCATAGTGCCGCAGGGGCGAGACGACATTCAGTGAGGTCAGTGCGGTGCTGGCATTAACCGAAACCTGATATCCGCGGGTGCCGTCACTACTTGCCATGACCGCCACGGCGATCCGCCCAGTGCCCGCCGTCTGACTTCCATTGCTGGGATTAGCCGCGCTCACTTCCTGAATGCCAACAAACACGTAGGTGTTATTGGCCATGGCATAGGCCCGTGCCCGCATAAGAGTACTGGCGATGTCGGACAACTGACCATCTTCTGCGGAGCCCAGAACGCTTTGCAAGCCCGCAGTCGCTAAAACCGAGAGAATGCTTAAAATGGAGATGACCACCAGCATCTCAACCAGGGAAAAGCCCCGACCAGTAGCCCTGCGAGAGCGCTTAGTCACCGATTGGATTGTGATGCTCATAGGTTATTTAGTTCACCTTGTTCCTGCGACGCTGGATGACAATCAACAACGCTAGCCCACCGATCATGAGCGCCCAAGTGCCGGGTTCGGGCACCACATCGAGCTGCCCGTTATCAAGATAAAGGACCAGGCTGGGATAGGCATTGTTACCGGTCAAAGGATTGCCGTTTGCGTCGGTCTGGTTGATGACCAGCGGGGTGTAATTGGTCGTGGATGTACCCACGCCGACAACGTACCCGTTGCCGTTCAGGCTCAGCGTTCCGCCGGGAAGCAGGCTGCTGTCGGTCACCAGGCCCGTATAGGCGCCATTCGAGCTCGCTTCAACCAGCAGATAAGGCGAGGCTAAATTCAGGTGGAGCGCACCGCCGGTCAGGTCCTGAATCGTCACGCTGTCCGAGCCGGTGAAGTTCAGCGTGCTGCTACCCGCCAAAGTCAGGTAAGTCGAATTGTTGTTGGGATTGCTGAAGTCCCAGTTGCTCGATGCCGTGCCGCCACTATAGCCACTTGTCCCCGCACCTAACGAGAACGTGAGATTCGCCGACGCCACCGACACATTGGTGTCGGTGATCGTCAGTCCTGTACCACTCACCGTGGGGCCAGTCTGAGCGTCGCCGGAAATCAGCGATGTACCGGAGACGAGCGAGATGCCGGAACTGGTCGTGATATTTCCCGAACCGGCCAGCTTACCCGTGCTCGTCACGTTTACCGCGCCCGATCCGGTGCCCGAACTCGTGCCTGACACGCCGCCATCGACCACCAGCTTGCCGGCCGAGACGGTCGTGCCACCCGAATAGGTATTCACGCCGGAGAGTGTTTGAGTGCCACCGGAAACCGCCAGCGCCGTGGGGGAATTTCCATTCGCGATGACGCCGCCGAAAGTGCCGTTGATCGTGTTGCCATTACCATCGATGCCGGTCACCGTCAGCGTGCTGGTGCTGCTTCCACTGTTGGTCACAGTATTGGTTTCATTCGCATCGTTGGTGCTCTTCAACGCGGCGATCGTCTGGTTGGTGCCTTCCAGGTCCAGCGTGTTGATTACGCCGGAATCCGCAGCATTCCCCAAGGTCACGACGCTGCCTTCACCCGCCGAGGGTATCGGCAGAGCGCCAGCCGCAAACGTTTGAAGGGTGCTTCCGCCATAAACCATCGTCGGGCCGTTGTAGCTGTCGGCCGCGTTGAGCGCCACCGTGGTCGCGCCGGTCACGTCCAAATCCGAGTGCGAGCTGCTGCCGCTGATCGCCGAGTTGACGTCGAAGGTGCCGCCGCCGGTCAGAGTCGCGACGGTGCCATTCTTGACCAAGCCACCAGCCAGGACAACCGTGCCGCCATTGGAGTTAAGCGTCGCGTTGCTCGCGACCGTGATTTGCCCGTTGAACGTTGTCATGGATCCCACCGCACTACCGTCATTGCTGGGAGAACTCGGCGAACCGCCGTCGCCATTGATGGTCAACGCCCCCAAGCTGTTATAGCCGGCGCCATTCAGGGAAAGCGCGCGGTTGTAGGTGATTCCCGCCAGGAACGCCAGCGTGCCACCCGAGTTTGCCGTCGCCGTCGCCGTTCCAAACGCATCCGTCGCGTCGGCCTCCAACACACCGTTATTGACCGTGGCCCCGCCCGTGAAGGTGTTGGCAGTCGTCAAGAACATAGTGCCCGTGCCGACCTTGGTGATGCCGCCAGCCCCGCTCAACGCACCGCTATAGGTCGTGCTCGTGCCGTTGCTGCCGACGTCCAGGGTGACGGCGTTGTTGCTAATGTCGGATAGTTTTTCGTTGCTCGAACCCTTCAGCGCGCCGAGGTTGTAGGTGCTGCCACCGCTGACCGCATTACTGAAAGTCAAGCCGCTGGCGGTGCTGATCGTGACCGTGCTGTTCTCCAAAGCATTGGCGTTATTCAACTGCAGTTTACCCCCGCTGATCGTCGTCCCACCGGTGAAGGCGTCGGTGCCCGCCAGGAGCCAGGTTCCGCCCGCCGTTTTGGCGAGAGAGGTCACGCCGGTGCCATTGTTAATGTTTCCGCTGATGGTGTTGGCGCCAGTGCTCAAGCCGGTCAGGGTAAGGGTCGATGCCGTGGAATTACCGATATTGCCCGACAGGGTGACCGTGGCGCCGCTATCGGACTGGATGGATGCCGCCGCGCCGGTCAGGGTGATGGTATCGGCCAGGCTGTTGGCACCGGAGGTGGCTTCCAATGCGCCGCCATTGGCGCCCGGGCCGACAATCTTCAGCGTTTGGCCGCTGCTGCCACCACTCGCGCCTGCCAGTTGCACCGTGCTGTTGTTGGCAACCTGGATGAGGCTGGTGTTTCCGATCGCTCCGCTGCCCTGATAGGCGACCGTGGAAGTACCCGAGAGCGTCGTGGTGCCCGTGAAGGAGTTTGCGCCGGACAGCGTCAGCACGCCACCGCCGTTGACCACAAGGTTGCCGCTTGCACCGGTGATGTTGCCGGCAAAAGCAGCGGGACTGGCCGCGCCTGCGATGGTCAGCGTATTACTGCCAAGGGAGACCGTGCCTCCACCACCGGTCAATGAACCAATCTGGTTATCGTAGCCATTAAGAGCCAGGGTGGCGCCCGAGACATTCGCAATGGAGACAGCCGAGTTGAGGCCGAATGCACCGCTGACTCCGGCGACCGACGCAACCCCGGCCTGCAAGGTGCCCGCGCTGACCGTCGTCGTGCCGCTGTAGGTGTTCGCGCCGGAGAGCGTAAGCGTGCTGGTGCCGCTGTAGGTCAGCGATCCGGCCGTGCCCGACCCGTTGTAATCCGCGATAACATCACCAATCGTGACGGCGCCCGAGCCGTTGATTGTGAGTGCCCCGCCCGTACCTGAGGCCGCCGACAGATAGACATTGCCGCCGGTGATCGCGGTGGCGCCCGAATTATTCACCGTGAGGGTATTGGCGCCCGAGTTGGTAAACACACCGGCCAGCGTCAGGGCTTGAGCTGCCGATATCGTGCTGCTGCCCGTCAGGGAGACCGCGTTCGTGATGGTGGGAACCACCACGGCAGCCTGGAGTGTGCCGCCGTTCAGGCCTAGGGTGCCGCTGGCCAGGCCGCCATCGTTCGCCGTGTTGGCCAATTGCAGCGTTCCCCCGGACACCGTCGTCGCCCCCGACGAACTGTTGCTGCCGGAAAGGACTAACGTACCCGCGTTGACCGTCGTCGTGCCGGAGTAGTTGCTCGCGCCGTTGATCGTCAGCGTGCCCTGCCCGTTTTTGGTGACGCTGCCTGTCGAGCCATTGGTGAGTCCTCCGACGATCAGGTTGGCGGTGGTCGGATTGAAAATGAGAGAGTAATTATTACCAACATAGAAACCGCCCAACTGCAAGGTATAACCATCGCCGCCCGTCACGTTAAATGTCGCAGATGAGCCGGTCGAGCCAGACCCAATCTGCCAGCCGGTGCTCGCCGTGGCGGCGGCCGTCGAGCCGAGTTGCAACGTCGTCGCGGCCTGACCCGTCGTCAACTGATTGACGTCGAAGTTAAAGACGCCGCTGAGGCGGTTATTGTTCGTGTTAACGCCAAACTCGGTGGCGCCACTGTCGAAAGCGACGACGCCACCGGAGGCGATCGTGTTGTCCGCGCGCAGTTGAATGGTCGCACCACCACCACCAGAGCCTAACTGCGCCAGCGTCATATTCTGCGTCGCCATCACGCTGGAGACTCCGGAAGTGGTATTGCCGACATTGGCCTGCAACTGAAGCGTGCCGCTGCCGCCGATCGAGAGTGCGGAGACGTTGGTGCCCGAGAGGATCAGCGTGCCCGCGCTGACCGTCGTCGCGCCGGTGTAGGTGTTCGCACCCGAGAGCGTAAGTGTGCTGGTGCCGTTGTAGGTCAGCGATCCGGCCGTGCCCGACCCGTTGTAATTCGCGATAACGTCACCGATCGTGACGGCACCCGAGCCGTTGATTGTAAGTGCCCCGCCCGTACCTGAGGCCGCCGACAGATAGACATTGCCGCCGGTGATCGCGGTGGCGCCCGAATTATTGACCGTGAGGGTATTGGCGCCCGAGTTGGTAAACACACCGGCCAGCGTCAGGGCTTGAGCTGCCGATATCGTGCTGCTGCCCGTCAGGGAGACCGCGTTCGTGATGGTGGGAACCACCACGGCAGCCTGGAGTGTGCCGCCGTTCAGGCTTAGGGTGCCGCTGGCCAGGCCGCCATCGTTCGCCGTGTTGGCCAATTGCAGCGTTCCCCCGGACACCGTCGTCGCCCCCGACGAACTGTTGCTGCCGGAAAGGACTAACGTACCCGCGCTGACCGTCGTCGTGCCACCGTAGGTGTTGGCGCCCGCGAGAGTCGACGTTTGGCCGGTGCTGCCTTGCGTAAAGGTTGCGCCCGATCCGGCGATGACTCCAGCGCCGTTTTCCGAGAAGATTCCGGTGCCGCTGGTCGCGACGCTGCTGGTCAGCGAACCACCGGTGAGGCTGAGGGTACCGGCCGTGACCGACGTCGTGCCCGTATAGGTGTTGGCGCCGGAGAGAGTCAGCGTGCCGCCAGTTACGGTCAGGCTACCGGTTCCGCCGTTGCCCTGGCTGATCGCGCCGGAGAAAGTCCCACCGCCGCTCACAGTCAAGGTCGTGCCACTGGCATTGTTAAGCACCACATGACCGTTGCCCGACAGGCTGCCGATCGCCGGCGCCGTGCCGTTGAAGTTGATCGTGCCGATGCCAAAGCCGCCATCGCTCACTTCCGAATTGACGGTGACCGCCGCTGAGGAAGCGATGCTGCCCGTGGTGTTCAAGGTCGCATTGTCCGCCGCAAGGCTCGTCATACCCGTCGGATTGACCGTCACAGAGCCTGTGCCAAAGCCGCCCGTCGCCGCGGAAGTCAAAGTGCCATCGTTCAGGGTGGTGCCGCCGCTGTAGGTATTCGTATTGGATAGGGTGGTCACGCCCGATCCGGTGTTTTTGACGATCAGGGCCAGGGTGCCGGAAGGCGTGCCGTTGCCGATCACGCCGCTAATGGTCGTCCCGCCGCTGCCGCTGTTGGTGAGAGTTAATGTCGTGGTTCCGACAGTTCCAGGTCCCGCAACGTTGCCGATGGTGAAGAGGGCCCCGGAGCTGTTGGTCCAGGTTTGGGACACGCTGGGAATCAAGTTCTGCACGGACAATGTCACTCCGGTATTATTGGCGTCGCTGATGCCGGCGATGGTCCCGATCGTCAGGCTGTTACTGGAGTCGGTGATGTTAATCGAATTGGTGTCCGCGGCGAGGAAATTGAGGCCCACGATGGTGAAGGCCTGGCCCAGGGTGATGGGGCCTGTGTCATTCGCGCCGGTGGCTGAGAAGTTGACGGTGGTGACGCTGCTGGGAAGGGCCTGGGCGCCCGTGTCACCCGACGCAACCGTGCTAAAGTTGCCGGTCGATCCGTTGTTGGCGTTCCATGCCGTGCCCAGGTTGCCATACCACCAGAGGTTCGCATAGGTTTGGCCGGTCGTAACCAGTTCGAGGATGCCGTTGCTGGCGTTGGTCACCGTCAGCGAGTCGCTGATGCCAAAGCTCGGGTTGGAAGTACTGAGGGTGAACCCATCGATCGACGACAGGCCGCTTCCCGTGGTGAAAGCCGAGCCGTCGTAAGTCCCGCTGCCGCTGAAGCTCACCAGTTCGTAGGTGTTGCCGCCAACGATTCCCAGAGGATTGATGGTAATGGTGGCGCCCAAGTTGTTCGTGGTGAGAGCGCCGGTGACAGCGATTTCGGCTGCCGAGGTATTGCCGCTCACTGGCGCAAGGTTCAATTGGGAGATATTGCTGTTCGGGATATTGGTGCTTCCACCCAGGGTGAGGCCGCCGCTTAAGGTCAAGGAGCCTTGTCCCACGCTGATCGTGCCGTACGTGGACGATGAAGTGCCGCCGGCGACCGTCACCGCGCCGCCGACCGTGCCGGTGCCGGTACTGGTGAGAGTACCGCCGCCGTTGACGGCAACCGCGCTGCCCGAAGCAAGGCTGCCTGTGACATTCAGCGTGCCAGCATTGACCGTCGTCGCACCGGTGTAGGTGTTCGCGCCGGAGAGCGTCCAGGTGCCCGCGCCGTTCTTGGTCAGCGTGCCGGCGCCCGTCGTGCCGCTGATACCGCCATTGATGATGCCGGCAATACTGCCATTGCCCGCGCCGGTGAGGGTGAGGCCAAAGCCGGTGGAAGTTCCGAAGATGACGCCGGTGTTGGAAAGGGTCAGCGTCCCTGCATCCGAGCCGATGGTCGAGGCCGAGCCGAGCGTGATCAAGCCGGAGTAAGTGTTGCTGCCGCTGACGTTTTCCAAAGCTCCATTCGGGCTGGCCGTGACGCCGGTGCCGTTGAGGGTCAACCCAACCGCCTCGGTCGTGGAGATGCCGCCCTGAATTTGCAGGGCAGCGCCGCTCGACACGGTCACGCCGGAAGTTTGTCCAGTCGCCGTGCCCAGGGCGCCGGCGTTTTGGATGTTCAACGCGCCCCCGCTGACCGTCGTCGCGCCGGTGTAGGTGTCCGCGCCGGAGAGTGCCCATGTGCTGGTGTTGGATTTTGTGACCGACACGGTGCCAGCCCCCGTTGGTAATGTTGCCGCTGAAAAGGTTGCCGGCCGAGGTGCCGTCCAGCGTCAGCGTTCCAGTGCTACTGCTGCTGGATCGCTGATGTTTTTGGTTACCGTCAAATTAGCCGTCGTAGGATTCAAAATCAGATGCCTGGCCAGCGCTGCCTGTAAAATTGAAGTCCCCTCCACTGAGAATGAGACGGTCACCGCTCGAGCCCGTAACATTAAAGGTCATGGTGGTGCTACCCACGAAGCTGACCGGCGAGGAGCTGAGAGTCAGTGAATTGCCGGAACCCGTCGAGACTGGTCCAACATTCAGGGTAAGCGTGGACCCGCCGGACGGACCGAAGCCGCCTGAGGTAAAGGTCGCGTCCGTGTCCGAGAGCAATGAGAGTGTCACACCATTGGACATCGATAGGGACGAATTGGAACTCATCGCCGAGGCGCCACTATAGACCAATGTGCCGCCGGTGACCGAGGTCGTGCCGCTGTAGGTGTTCATGCCGGAGAGGGTCCAGATGCTGGTGCTGGATTTTGTGACCGACACGGTGCTGGTGGCGTTCCCGTTGGTAATGTTGCCGCTGAAAAGGTTGTTGGCCGAGGTGCCGTTCAGTGTCAGTGTTCCAGATTTGCCAGCGTTAGGTTGGTTGATGTTTTTGGACACCGTCAAATTGGCCGTCGTAGGATTCAAAATCAATCCTTGGCTGGTGCCGTTTGTAAACTGGAGGTCGCCTCCACTGAGAATGAGAGTGTCACCGCCCGAGCCGGTAACATTAAAGGTCATGGTGGTGGAACCCACGAAGGTAGTAGGCGCGATGCTGAGGGTCAGTGAATTGCCGCCCGCCCCCACGACTGGTCCAACGTTAAAGGTAGTCGTGGACCCGCCGGGCGGACCCCAGCTTGCCGCGGTAAAGGTCGCGTTGGTGTCCGAGAGCAATGAGATTGTTGCACCAGTGGCCGTCGATAGTGCCGAACTGGAACTCATCGCCGCGGAGCCCTGAAAAACCAATTTGCCTGTTGCACCGACCGTCGTTGTGCCGGTGTAGGTGTTGGTGCCGGAGAGGGTCAGCGTCCCGGTTCCCGCCGTTGTCAGCCCGCCGCCCGTGCCGCTGATATTGCCGCCGAGCGTGACGTTGCCGCCGCCAGTGGTCATTGTGACCGTCTGCACCGCCGTCGTGGAGATCGCGTTGTTGATTGTCTCCAGGCTCGTGCTGCTGTTGGTAATGTTTCCGGTGAGGGTGAGGGAATTACCCGTCAAAATATAGGCGAGAGCGCCCGAGTTAAAGGTGATGCCGCCCAAGCTAAAACCATTCGCGAGCGTATCGGTCAACGTGAGGCTGCCCTGCGTGTTTGTCGAGCCGAAGGCCAGAATGTCGCCGGTTGCGGGAGTAGTATTGCCGCCGGTCCAGTTCGATCCAGCCAAATCCGAACTAGTCGCGCCGGTCCACGTATCCGTAGACGCCGCATGGGCAGCAATTCCACTCGCCAAAATCATGCCCACGACCAGAGCATTTCGCACCCCGCTTAATAGTGTGGACGCGTCCACAATGTTTTTAGAGACACTCATTTTGTTGATTTCGGTTTTCGGTTTCCTAGTTACAATTACTATTATCGCATCAAACTACGTACTAGCAATGACTGCGTAGTTCAACCGGTTGATGGATCGACAGATGCCATGGCTCCCCGTTTAAGGAATGACGACATGCTTCAGGGCTCCTTTTTATTTTCAACACGATCATGATTACAGCTTTATACTTCATGCGGCAAGAACGGCATAAATCAACCGGTTGAAGGGACGGTCAAGAGAATTAGTAGTCTCTGCCCTAATAAGATTGTAAGCTACGGCCAACCCCTTCCCCAAAGGTAAATACCGTGATTGATTCTCCAGATATCTCAGGCGTCACGCAGCGTGACATTGCCAAAAAACTTGGAATCAATCATTCGACCGTTAGCTACGCTCTGAAGAATTCGCCGAATATCTCACCGGAACTCCGCGAGAAAATTCAAGAAGCGGCCCGGCAGATGGGTTATCAGCCCAACGCGATGGCGACCATCCTGGGGCATCAACGGCACGCCAGTAAAAAGCGCCCGATTAGCGCCGAGATCGCCTGGATCAATTGTTGGCGCGACCCCGCCCAGCTGCGAAAGTTCCGCGAATTTGATTTGTACTGGAAGGGCGCGAGCGCAAGAGCGGAACAAAACGGTTATCGCCTGGAAGAATTTGACTGCGGCGAGCGTCTGTCTCCTTCGCGGCTGGAGCGAATCCTTCTGGCCAGAAATATTCATGGCGTCCTGATTCCTCCGCATGGAAGCTCCTACCCGCCAACCGGCTGGGGAAGGATCGCTTGGGGGAAGTTTAGCCTGGTCCGCTTTGGCTATTCGGTGCAGGTTCCCTGTACACATCTTGTCACCAGCAATCACCTGACGTGCGGCATGCTTGCCATTGATAACATGTGGCGTCTCGGTTATCAGCGAATTGGATTTGTGGCCAACCAAGGAACGCAATTCACTTTTACAGCCGGTTTTCTGCTCAAACAAGCACAGAGAACCGAGGGCCAAGCGCCCATTTTTTCATTCTCATCAGAAAATCCAATCGCGCAACTTTCCTCATTTTCCAAGTGGCTGAAGAAGCACCGTCTCGACTCCCTGCTCACCGATGTCAGGCAAACACGTGAGATACTAGGTAAGTTGGGTTATCGCGTTCCCGAAGATATCGGCCTTGCAGCGACGAGCATCCTCGATGGCAATGCCGACGCTGGTATTGATCAAAACTCGCAAGAAATTGGCAAAGCCGCCATGGACACCTTGGTCTCGTTGATGAACCACCACGAATATGGCGTCCCGGCGATTGCTCGTGAAGTCCTTATCACGGGCAAGTGGGTCGATGGGACGACCTTGCCTGCTCATTAGAGAAACTTCGGAATCGTGGGAGTTCCTTATGCGACCGGTCGCCATGATTCAATTGCAACGAAACGGCTTCGACCACTACAGTGAACACCCTCAGTGAAGGCACTCTTTGGAAGCATGAGCAATTTACCATGAGCTTTTTCGTTACGCTCCGCGACACTTTATGTTGAGGGCGGCTTACATCATGGATCCCGAAGAGTGGGAGCGAATTTATCCGCGCGATGTCCAAGCCGAAATTGCCCGTACGGTTCGCGTTCTCGCCCCCGTTCTTTCGCCCAAAGAGGCCTTGGGCCGACCCGATGTACTCGGACAAATGGATCTTCTTTTATCGGGATGGGGAGGGCCTGTCCTGAACCAACAGTTTCTGAAAATGGCCCCCGATTTAAAGGCCCTTTTTTACGGTGCCGGAGCGGTCCGCCACCTCTT
Organism: uncultured Verrucomicrobiae bacterium; assembly: GCA_963812985.1. Classification (GTDB taxonomy): domain Bacteria; phylum Verrucomicrobiota; class Verrucomicrobiia; order Methylacidiphilales; family UBA1321; genus JABDGH01. The sequence continues at coordinate 255,022 of CAWEXI010000001.1, read as the reverse complement.
GACGGATGAATCTTTGGAGAGGCAAATTGTGGTTACAACCGCGAACACGATCAACGCCATTCCGGTCGCGGAATTCTCCCTCGCGCATATTTTGCTTGGCTTGAAGTGCGCATGGGGGCAAGCCGTGGAAACAAAACGACGACGCACTTTTACCCGGCTTCCCCTGCCGGTGCCCGGCGGTTATCAGAGCACAGTGGGTTTGATTTCGCTGAGCACCATCGGGCGTCTCGTCCTCCAGCTTCTGAAGCCGTTTGATGTGGAGGTGCTCGCCTATGATCCAACGATCGACAAGGACGAGGCCCTGCCGTTGGGCGTGGTCATGGAATCGCTCCAGATGGTCTTTGCCTGCTCCCATGTGGTCTCCCTGCATGCGCCCTTGGTCCCGGAGACCAAGGGAATGATTACCGGTTCGCTTTTGGCGAGCATGAAAGCCGGAGCGACTTTCATCAATACGTCGCGCGGAGCGGTTGTGAACGAAAGCGAGATGATTGAAGTGTTGCGCGCGCGTCCGGATTTGACCGCCATATTGGACGTGACTGAACCCGAGCCGCCCTCGCCCACCAGTGAACTTTTCGATTTGCCCAATGTCGTGCTTACCCCCCACATCGCCGGCAGCCTCGATGGCGAATGCCGGCGCATGGGGCGCTGGATAGCCGATGAAATCCAGCGCTACGTGGCGGGCAAACCGCTGCTCGGAGATATTTCATCGATACAACGCCGGATATCTTGAATGGTTCCACGGCAGACTCGGCACCTCGTGGCCGGATCTAATTCCGTCATAATCGTGGTTCAGTCGTTACTCAGTCGTAAGCCCACGGCGTCTATGTGGTCTGGGGTTTCCGCGACCTCATTTCGCCCAGCTCAACAAGCAGCGCGAGCCGCATCCCTCCGGCCTGACACGCCCGATTCCAGCCGGCAAAATCATTACGCTGGAGAATATGATGGACAGCTCGGTGCTTGCCGTGAAAGGCGACGCTCTTGCCGCCGTGCCGAAGAGTGACCAGCTATCCAGCACGAGCGCTGCAATGTTCAAAGTCCTCGGTTTGCCGCTGGGCCGCGTCGCGCTTCAGCCCCTTGTGGACGACCGACTGGTTACCGTTACCGGGCTCGGCGAAGCGAGTGGCGTTTGCAAGCGGACTCTTATCACAGCGTACGCTTCACGTGGAGAACACGGAATTTCTCCTGGCCTTGCATCCCTTGGACGGAAACGGCGGCCATGGGCGCCGAAAAAGCCTCCAGAAACCGCATGAGATGCATTGTGGAAACGTCCGCCTTCGGACGGTTGCTCTTCGGCAAGTGAATGCCGGCGATGGGGGGTGGGTTCATGTTCTTTCGATTAGAAGGGAGCGGATTGATTTAGGACGGGCAGAACTGCTTGGAGCGACGAAGCTATCGGCCCACCAACAAACTCCTGGATTCGGCGTCGGCTGCGCCAACCGAGCAAGCCCAGCAGGCAAAGTCCGGCGAAGATGGTCGAAGGCTCCGGTACCGGATAGATCTCCTGTTGCGGGGCCGTGCCAAAGGCGATCTGCTCGCCGGTTCCGATTTCGGTGGTGCCTGAGTTGCTGTAAAAGACGATGTTATTGAGCTCGGCTGAAGTCAGGGTGGAAAGGCTCGCGAAGAGCAGACGATCCTGAGAGGAACTGCCGGTGTCGCTGGTGGCCGTGGTCCCCGACCAGTTGTAGATGTCGAGGATGGCGCCACTTGCGAGATTAGTAAGACTGGTGCCGCTCAGGCTGCTAAACAAAAGCGTATTGCCCGAGCCGTTGGTGCCCGCCGGGAGCGAACTGCCACTGGGCGAACCAAAGTTAATGATGGTCGTGCCGGTTCCCAAGGTGAGAGCGCCCAGGGTTTCCGTCGCATTCGTGAGGCCCTGGAAGCTGATCGTGCCGCCGCCGTTGAGGGTCAGCGCCGCCGAGCTGTTATTGATCGCGTTGCTGGCGCCGAAGAGCAGGGTGCCACCGTTATTGATCGTGACACTGCTGGTATTGTTGATCGATCCCGCTACTTTCAACGTACCGGCGTTAATCGTTGTTGCGCCGTTGTAGGTATTCGTGCCGGAGAGGGTCAGCGTGTTGGTGCTGGAGGAACCCAGGGTGAATCCACCCGTTCCGGCAATGACTCCGGCATAGGTGCCCGCACTGGTCTGGTTCACCGTAAATAACTGCCCGCCGTTATTGATCGTCGCCGTGTTCGTGCCGCTACTCGGAGTGGCAATGGTGCCGCTCAGCGAACCGGTCGTGGTGGGGGCACTCGTGGAAAGATTCAATACTGTAGCCGATCCTGCGCCGGTATTGGTGTTGTTGACTGCCAGCGTGCCTGACGTCGCGCCGAGGGTTCCGGTGCTACTTACCGTCAGTGTGCCCTGATTAACAGTCGTTCCGCCGCTATAGGTGTTCGTGCCGGAAACAACCCACGTACCAGCTCCTGTCTTGGACAGGCTGGTTGCGCCGCCAGTGCCATCGGCTAGGATGGGAGCCAGCGTATTGGCCCCGGTATTCGAGCCGGTCAGCGTCAGGGTGCGGGTGCCGCTGCCCGTGTAGGCGATGGCCCCCGTGTTGCTGAAGGTGATGGTATTCGTGCCCGAGGCGTCAAGGCCGCCGCCGTTCTGGGTCAGGGTGAAGAGACGATTGGTGCTTTCCGCCAGGCCGGTATTGGCATATTGCAACGTGCCCCCGTCGAGGACGAGGCTGGCCGCGGCAGAATTCGTCGCAACCCCATTGCCGAGGGTACCGCCGGTACCCTGATTGGGAAGGGTACCCGTCGTGCCGGTGCTAAGGACTCCGCCGCTGATCGTATAGGTCCCCGCAGTGACATTCGCTCCGGTGCCGTTCAAAGTTAATGTGCCAGTTCCAACTTTGGTGATGTTCGTCGTCCCACCTCTGTCATAAACGATACCGGAATACGTGGTGTTCGTATTCAAATAACCGATAATAAATACGTCGTTGGTGCCGCTCAGGGCTGAGAGGAGTCCGCTCGCTCCGCTCAAAGCACCGATCTCCACGGTTATGCCCGTACCCGAAAGCAGAAGGGAGGAGTTATTGCTGCTTTGGTTGGAGTTGGTAAGGTTGACCGTGGCATTGGAAAGGTTCCACGTGCCGTTGGTAACGCCATATAATAAGTTGTTGGCCGTGGATGAGGTTGTCGTGTAATTTAGGGTGCCCGTAAAGCCGCTCCAGTCCGGAGCGGAGGTCGTTCCGATATGGGTTGAAAGGCCGGTGGCTGAAGAGTTCGTGATGGTGAGTGTGCCGCTCCCACTCACATTGCCAGCCAAGTGGCTGTCGTTAGTTTGATTATCCAGGACGGTGGTGGTGGATGCCGTGACCGCGATATTATTTCCGAGCGTCTGAGCGTTCAACTGCACTGTGCCGCCGCTCAGGGTCAACGTGCCCGTGCCAACCGCACCGTTGGTGACCGAGCCGCCCACGCCGGTGGAACTCACGCCAAGCGTAAGCGTGCCACTGTTGAGGGTCGTTCCGCCGCTATAGGTGTTCGCGCCGGAAACAACCCACGTACCAGCTCCTGTCTTGGACAGGCTGGTTGCGCCGCCAGTGCCATCGGCTAGGATGGGAGCCAGCGTATTGGCCCCGGTATTCGAGCCGGTCAGCGTCAGGGTGCGGGTGCCGCTGCCCGTGTAGGCGATGGCCCCGGTGTTGCTGAAGTTGATGGCATTCGTGCCCGAGGCGTCAATCGTGCCGCCGTTGGTGGTCAAGGTGAAGAGGTGATCCGTGCTTTCCGCCCCACCTGTGTTGGCGTACTGCAGAGTGCCCCCGTCAAGGACGAGGTTCGCGGCGACGTTGGTCGCCTTGCCGATGCTGCTCGCCGTGCCGCCGTTGGCCAGGATGCCGGCCGTACCCGTGCTCAAAATACCCGCGCTTATCGTCGTCACGCCGGTGTAGGTGTTCGTTCCGCCGAGCGTCCAGGTGCTGGTACCGGATTTGGTCACGGCCAGCGTGCCGGTGGAATTGGCGATCGCGCCCAGGACAGCGTTGCCCGTCGAGGTGCCGGCAAGCGCGAGTGTATTGGAAGCACCCGCCGCGTTGTTGTAGCTGGCGATGGTGACGGACGCGCTGGTCGGATTGAAGGTCTCAGGTATTGCCGCTTCCATTGGCAGTTGGAAGCGCGCCAAAGGCCAGGGTGTAACCGTCGCCGCCGGTGATATTGAATTGGCCGGTCGTGCCGAGGCCGGTTGTGGCGGAGCCCATGGTCAGGGTCTGGTCTTGGGCTCCGCCGTTGGTGGCGCCGTTGGTGGTGCCAGCCGTGATATTATTCACATCGATCGTAATCGTCTTGCTGTTGAGGTTACCGAGGCCGTCCGTGCCGTTAAAGCTCACACTGGTGTCGGAACGCAGTTGCAGCGTCGTTCCAGTGGACAAGGTCAGCCTGCCCGAAGTGGTGCCGAGCGCCGTGGATGCAGTGGTGAAGTTGGAGGTATTGCCGTTGTTGGCCTGCAATTGCAGGGTGCCGCCGGTGACGTTCACCGCGCCGGTGAAGGAGTTGTTGCCGGAGAGCGTCCAGGTGCTGCTGTTGGATTTTGTGACCGCCACAGTGCCGTTCCCGTTGGTAATGTTGCCGCTGTAAATGTTGTTGGCCGAGGTGCCGTCCAGTGTCAGAACTCCCACCTTGCCAGAGTTAGTCTGGGTGATATTTTTGGACACCGTCAGATTAGCCGTCGTTGGGTTCAGTGTCAGTGTCGAGCTAGCAACGTTTGTAAATTGGAGGTCGCCTCCACTGAAAATGAGACGGTCACTACTCGAGCCGGTAACATTGAAGGTCATCGTCGCGCCATTGTTGCCACCCACGGCGGTAACAGGCGCGATGCTGAGAGTCAGTGAATTGCCGGAACCGGTCGAGACTGGCCCAACGTTAATGGTAGTCGTGGACCCGCCGGACGGACCCCAGCTTGCTGCGGTAAAGGTCGCGTCATTGTCCGAGAGCAATGAGAATGTTGCACCAGTGGCCGTCGATAGTGCCGAACTGGAACTCATCGCCGCGGAGCCCTGAAAAACCAATATGCCTGTTGCACCGACCGTCGTTGTGCCGGTGTAGCTGTTCGTGCCGGAGAGGGTCAGCGTCCCGGTTCCCGCCGTTGTCAGCCCGCCGCCCGTGCCGCTGATATTGCCGCCGAGCGTGACGTTGCCGCCGCCACTGGTCATTGTGACCGTCCGCACCGCCGTCGTGGAGATCGCGTTGTTGATTGTCTCCAGGCTCGTGCTGCTGTTGGTAATGTTTCCGGTGAGGGCAAATGCGTTGCCCGTCATGGTGTAAGCGAGAGCGCCCGAGTTGAAGGTAATGCCCGCGATGTTGAAGGAGCTGGACGTGAGCGTGTCGGTGAGCGTGTTGCTGCCCGAGGCGTTTGCGCTGGTGAAGACCAGCGAGTCACCAGAAACCGGAGTGGCATTGCCGCCGGTCCAGGTCGCTTGGTTCCAATCCGTGTTGCCAGCCGATCCCGCCCACGTATCCGTAGCCGCCTGAGCAGCAATTCCACTCGCCAAAATCATGCCCACGACCAGAGCATTTCGCACCCCGCTTAATAGTGTGGACGCGTCGACAATGTTTTTAGAGACACTCATTTTTGGCTTCAAGTTACAATCACGATAATCGATTAAACTTCGAACTAACAATGACTGCGTAGTTCAACCGGTTGATGGAGTGACAGATGCCATGCCATCTGTTTTTAAGGAAAATGGCATAGTTCATATGGCTTTTTTATTTTCGACACAATCATGATTACTGCTTTTTACCACTGGAGCAATCGCGGTATAAATCAACCGGTTGAAGGGACGGCCAACAGAATTAGTAGTCTCTGCCCTAATAAGATTGTAAGCTACGGCCAACCTCTTCCCCAAAGGTAAGTACCGTGAATGATTCTCCAGATATCTCAGGCGTCACGCAGCGGGACATTGCTAAAAAGCTTGGAATCAATCATTCGACCGTTAGCTACGCTCTGAAGAATTCGCCGAATATCTCACCGGAACTCCGCGACAAAATTCAAGAAGTGGCCCGGCAGATGGGTTATCAGCCCAACGCGATGGCGACCATCCTGGGGCATCAACGGCACGCCAGTAAAAAGCGCCCGATTAGCGCGGAGATCGCCTGGATCAATTGTTGGCGCGACCCCGCCCAGCTGCGAAAGTTCCGCGAATTTGATTTGTACTGGAAGGGCGCGAGCGCAAGAGCGGAACAAAACGGTTATCGCCTGGAAGAATTTGTTTGCGGCGATCAGCTCTCCCCTTCCCGGCTCGAGCAGATCCTTCTGGCCCGCAACATTCAAGGTATTCTCCTTCCTCCTTTTGGGGTCGGCGTTCAAGCGTTGCCGTCCGGTTGGGACCAAATCGATTGGGGAAAGTTCTGCACGGTTCGCTTTGGCTACTCGGTGAGCACCCCGAACACCAATGTGGTGACCAGCAATCAATTGGCCAGCGGCCAGATCGCCATCGAAAATATGTGGCGGCTGGGCTATAGGCGCATTGGCTTCGTCGCCAGTTCGAATCGGGTGCGCAATTTCAAAGCAGGTCTTCTCATGTATCAGGGGGAGTTTGGAGCGGCCCTTAAAATATCCTTTTTTGAGTATTCATCGGCTCAGCATGAGCTTGACGAACTGCCGCTCCTTTCGGCTTGGCTTAAAAAATATCGGCCCGACGCCATCCTTACCGATGTGATGCGAACCCGGGAAGCATTGGCGAAGCTGGGCTACCGGGTTCCCGAAGATATCGGTTTGGCGGCAACCAGCGTCCACGACGGCAGTGCCGATGCCGGGATTGATCAAAATTCAGAATCGATTGGCAAAGCTGCCACAGATAATTTGGTGTCCTTGCTGAACCATCATGAATACGGCGTCCCCGATGTGGCCCTGGAAGTTCTTATTACCGGAAAGTGGGTCGACGGAACGACTTTGCCGCCACATCCATTAAATGTGACTTTCTATTAGATGTCTTGGTGATAGTCAACGCACTTAGACAACCGGTTGACTGACTCCCTGCCTGAACAGAAAGTGTTTATGCCTTAGGATTTCGGAATATGGCCGAGGCCATGTTCTGAAATACATGAAGGAGACTACACTTTCCGCGTCCGTTACGCTCCGTGACATCGCCAAAAAACTTGGAATCGATCATTCGACCGTTAGCTACGCTCTGAAGAATTCGCCGAATATCTCTCCTGCACTTCGCGAGAAAATTCAAGAAGCGGCCCGGCAGATGGGTTATCAGCCCAACGCGATGGCGACCATCCTGGGGCATCAACGACACGCCAGTAAAAAGCGCCCAATTAGCGCCGAGATCGCCTGGATCAATTGTTGGCGCGACCCTAAACAACTCAGACAGCACCGTGACTTCGATTTGTACTGGAAGGGCGCAAGCCTAGGAGCGGAGCAAAATGGTTATCGCCTCGGAGAATTTATTTGCGGAGATCACCTGTCCCCGTCCCGGTTGGAGCAGATCTTCGTAGCCCGCAACATTCATGGTATTCTCCTTCCTCCCCTTGATGGCGATCAGCCATTGCCATCTGAGTGGAACCAAATCGATTGGGAAAAGTTCAGCATTGTCCGTTTTGGTTATTCCGTCGCAACTCCTTCCACCCACCTTGTTACCAGCAATCAATGGGCCGCAGGCGAAATTGCAATAGAGAATATGTGGCGGTTGGGGTACAGACGTATTGGCTTGGTCGCCAACTCCGACGGTCTGCACCAATTCAAAGGCGGGCTTATCTCGAAACAGTCGGAACTGGGACCGGAACTCAAACTGTCGGTTTTCGAAAATTCCTCGGAACCTGATATTTCGGATGAGATCCGGCGCTTTTCCGCCTGGCTTAAAAAAAACCGTCCTGAGGCCCTCCTCACCGACGGGATCCAAACCCGCGAAACCCTCGCCAAGCTGGGCTATCGAATTCCCGAGGACATCGGTCTGGCCGCCACGAGCATCATCGACAGCAATTCCGACGCCGGCATCGATCAAAACTCGGAAGAAATCGGCAAGGCCGCCGCGGAGGCGTTGCTCTCTTTAATGAATCACCACGAATACGGCATCCCCAAGGTAGCTCGCGAAATTCTCATCACCGGCCGGTGGGTTGATGGCGATTCGTTGCCGCCATGTTGCGGACCTATGAAGTCGAATCGAAGTTCAATGAAAAACCACTCATCAATTATGATCGCTAAAGGCACACCATGTTGAAAGCCGCCTATATCATGAACCCGGTCGATTGGAGCCTTATCTATCGTCCGGACACGCAAGCCGACATCGCCCGCATGGTTCAGGTTCTGGCACCCGTCCTATCGTCTAAACAAGCGCTTGCGCGTCCCGATATCCTCGGGCAAATGGATATCTTAATATCGGGCTGGGGTGGGCCAAAGTTGAACCAAGAGTTTCTCGATTTAGCCCCGCATCTTCAGGCTGTTTTTTACGGAGCTGGAACCATTGGCTACATGCTGACAGAAGCATTTCTTGAACGGCAGATTACCGTAACTACAGCGAATAGCATCAATGCAATTCCCGTGGCCGAGTTCACTCTTGCCCACATTTTGCTTGGGCTGAAACGCACTTGGCAGCAGGCATTTGAAACAAAAAAACGTCGTCCCTCCGTCCTGCAAAAATTGCCTATGGCAGGAGCGTATGGGAGTACGGTGGGATTAATTTCATTAAGTACGATCGGGAGGTTGGTGCGTCAGCGACTCCAATCCTTTGATGTACGAGTGATCGCTTATGACCCAACCATTGACGATAGCGAGGCCGCCGAATTGGATGTGGAAATGACTTCGCTGGACGATTTATTTGCGCGTTCTGACGTGGTTTCCCTGCACGCACCGTCCATCCCGGAGACCGTGGGAATGATCACGGGGTCTCACTTGGCCAGCATGAAGCTGGGGACGACGTTTATTAATACCGCCCGGGGCGAGATCGTGCGGGAAGATGAAATGATCGATGTCTTGCGAGTTCGACCTGATTTGACTGCCGTCCTCGATATCACGCATCCCGAGCCGCCGGTAGCCGACAGCCCGCTTTACGATTTGCCGAACACGATCCTTACTCCGCACATTGCTGGCAGTCAGGATGGGGAATGTGGGCGCATGGGGCGGTGGATGGCCGACGAAATTCAGCGCTATTTGGCGGGTAAACCTCTTCTCGGACGCAGCGCATCGCATGAACTAATCCAGGTTGGAAAGCGGAAGATTGCCGCTTGAATCCGAACCTTCCCCGGTACTCTAGCTGATCGCCGCCATGAAATTCCCTGCGCAGTGCCTTTACGCCGTCCTACCAATGGATTTGGTTTTGGTGGCAGTCATCCAGCAGGTTCTTACGCAGAACGCGCCAACATGAAGCACAGCGTCGAGAACCAGTGCAAAGCCGACCTTGGCGACGGGAATTACCTGAACCCGGTCCTTCCGGGCGACCACGCCGACCCGTCCGTTTTGAAGGACGGGGACGATTATTACATGACTCACTCGTCTTTTCACAGCTACCCGGGCTTGCTCGTTTGGCACTCTCAAGACTTGGTGAATTGGAAGCCAGTGGGACCAGCCCTACGCAAAAACGTTGGAAGTGTTTGGGCTCCCGACCTCACCAAGTACAAGGGCAGGTACTACCTCTATTTTCCCGGAGTAACGGCTGACCGTACCACGAACCATGTCATCTGGGCCGACAATATCAAAGGTCCGTGGAGCGAGCCGATCGATCTCAATATTGGTGAGATCGATCCTGGACATGTGGTGGGGCCGGACGGCAAACGCTATTTATTCATGAGTCGCGGTTACATGATCCAGCTTGCTGACGACGGACTTTCCGTGGTGGGAAAGATGAACAAAGTCTATGACGGCTGGAAATATCCCGAAGATTGGGTCGTGGAGAGCTTCTCCCAAGAAGGGCCCAAGATGCTCCAACACGGGGACTATTACTATATGGTACTGGCCGAGGGAGGCACGGCGGGGCCACCAACGAGTCACATGGTCATTTCGGCGCGGGCCAAGGCTCCGGAAGGTCCTTGGGAGAACTCACCATACAATCCCATTGTGCGAACCAAGAGCCGCGAGGAGAAGTGGTGGTCGAAGGGGCACGCCACACTCGTCGAAGGACCGGACGGAAAATGGTACCTCATTTACCACGCCTATGAGAACGGATTCCATACCCTTGGCCGTCAGACGCTGCTCGAACCCATTATTTGGACTGACGATGGCTGGTTCAAGTCGGCCGGGTACGACGTGTCCCAGCCGATCCGGAAACCGGCCGGGACAGCAGTACCGGGCCCCATGCCGTTATCCGACGACTTCTTCACCAACAAAATCGGCGTGCAGTGGACGTTCCACAATCCCGGCGATAATTACATTGACCGGTACCAGTACGAAAACGGCAGCCTCGTCCTCAAGGGCGAGGGAGAGTCCCCGAAGGATAGCTCGCCGCTTTATTGCATCGCTGGTGATCGGAGCTACCAAGTCGAAGTGGAAATCGAAATCGGCGAAGGCACGCGTGCCGGCTTGATCCTCTTCTACAACGAAAGGCTCTACGCGGGCTTGGGATTCGACCATGAGCACGTCATCGTACACTGTTTCGGTACCGATAAGCTGGAATCGCGACCCGAGGGCTTCGGTGCCAGGATGCACTTGCGCCTCCACAACGATCGCAACGTCCTCACGATCTTCTACAGCTCGGATGGCCAGGATTGGGCTCGGTTTCCCCTCGGAATGGAAGTTTCCGGCTACCATCACAACGTCGCAGGTGGCTTCCTGAGCCTCCGGCCCGCGATCTATGCTGCGGACATCGGAGAAGTTAAATTCAGAAATTTCAAATACCGAGCTCTGCCTTAATTATGAAAAACCAAGGCCGCTAGGCCTTCGACGTCGCGAAATAATCATGCTCTCATTTCCTCACCTTTTTGCCGACGCAACGCCGTCGGGCCTCGTCTCGCTTGGGACGGTCGATTATCTCGTCATCGGCGTTTATTTCGCCTTCGTTCTTGGCATCGGCTTTTACCTTAAACATTTCGCCAATACTGGGGAGGAGTTCTTCCTGGCCGGTCGCGAAATGACTGCCTGGATCGCCGGGCTTGCGTTCATTTCGGCCAATCTCGGCGCGCTGGAATTGCTCGGCTGGGCCGGCAATACCTACGAGTACGGGATCATGGCCGCGCACTGGTATTGGATCGGCGCCATTCCCGCGATGATATTTCTCGGGCTGATCATGATGCCGTTTTACTACATCAGTAAAACGCATTCGGTGCCCGGCTATCTGCTGCTTCGTTTCGGCCCGGCAGCGAGATCACTTTCCGCGGTCACTTTCGCCTTCATGACCGTGCTAATGAGCGGCATCAACATGTTTTCCATGGCCAAAGTGATGGAGGTCGTGCTCGGCTGGAATTTCGATTTCAGCATCTGGATGTCGGCGATCACCGTGGGTCTTTATGTCGGATTAGGCGGCTTGCTCTCCGCCATCTTCAACGAAGTGCTTCAGTTCATGCTCATCTGGTTCGGCGCGTTTCTCATCCCGTTTTTGGGCCTGATCGAGACCGGTGGCTGGCAGGGCATGATCGATCGCATCAAGGCTAATCTGCCCATGACGCACCCGGACAATCCCAATCTCGATTACACCCACATGTGGCGGGTGATGGGCAACGCCAACGACAACGCGATGGGCATGCATTGGACCGGCATCGTCTTTGGTTTGGGCGCGATCCTGGCCATGGGCTACTGGACGACCGACTTTCTCGTCGTGCAGCGCGTGCTCACCGCCAAAGATCTGCGCGCGGCGAAAATGGCCCCGATCATCGGCGCGGCCTTCAAGATGTTTGTGCCGTTTATCGTGATTTTGCCTGGATTGCTCGGCATGGCGCTGCTCAAATTTCCGCTTTATCCCGAGAATCTCGTCGGGCCCGGCCATCTCCATCCCGACGGCCACAGCTACAACGAAGTGTTGCCATTGATGCTCGCGCGTTATTGCGGACCGGGCCTGCTTGGCCTCGGCATCACCGCACTGCTGGCGGGCTTTATGTCCGGCATGGCCGGCAACGTCACGGCTTTTTCCACCGTCTGGACCTACGACATCTATCGCCCTTTCAAGCCCAATGCGACCGATGCTCACTATGTCGCGATCGGCCGCTGGAGCACGATCGTCGGCATCGTCATTAGCGTGGCCACGGCCTATATCGTCCCGCGATTCCCGAGCATCATGGATTACGTCCAGGCGCTCTTCAGCTTCTTCATCGCGCCGCTGTTTGGCACCGTCTTGCTGGGAATGTTGTGGAAACGGGCCACCGGCTACGGTGGATTCCTCGGCCTGCTTGCCGGCGTCCTTTCCTCCATCGGCATGTTCACCTGGGTCCAGTTCGACCACGACACCGCCATCAAATATGTCGCGCTCTCGGCGAATGCATCGGGCATGGCCGAGAACATGTACTCGGCGCTTTGGGCGGGACTCATTTGCGTGTTCGTCACCGTCGTGGTCAGTTTGTTAACTCAAGCCCGACCCGACCGGGAACTCGTTGGTCTGGTCAGGTCGTGCACGGATATTCCGCCTGAAGGAAATTATCCACTTATTCATCGGCCCGTATTCTGGGCTACCATCGTCGGCGTGGTTTGCATCATCCTCAACATCATCTTCTGGTAAAACCTATGAAAGAACATCATGTCTCCATTTGGTTTCTCATCGGCCTGCAACTGGCCATCTTCGGGGTGCTCATTTCAGGTGCGGGCATTTATGGCTATTTTGTTCCGCCACCGCCCGAGCATCAGACTGTCCTCGGTAACCTCCAACCTGCCATCTGGTGGGGCGCCATCATGCTCGTGCTGGGAATTTTCTATACGGTCAAGTTCTGGCCGGGCAAGTAAAGCCAGAGTAAACATATCATCTTCAGCCGCTTTCCATTTATGCCGGTGCGCAAACTTAAAATTCACGCTATGATTAGAAAACGATTCTTTCATTGCCTTGTTTTTTCCGGCTTCGCGGCCGGTCTTCCAGCCTTGGCCCAGTCTCCCGGCTCGGTGCCTTTTTCTGCAGACGCTCCGCGCCAGACCATCCTCTTTGATCGCGCCTGGCAATTTTACCAGGGCGATGCGCCGGGCGCCGACCAACCGTTATTTGACGACTCGTCCTGGCAGACACTCGACCTGCCCCATGACTGGATGATCGAAGGCGTTCCGGGCCCGGATCCCTCGGCGATGGACGGCCATTTCGATAAGAACTCGCCCGCAGGCGCCGGTGGCGCGTATCTGGATGGCGGTGTTGGCTGGTACCGGAAAACCTTTACGCTTCCGGAGTCCGCGCGTGGCCGTCACATCTCGATATTTTTTGATGGCGCCTACATGGATGCCGATATCACCTGCAACGGCACCAAGCTCGGGAATCATCCCTATGGCTTCACCAGTTTTTCCTACGATCTCACGCCGGTGCTCAAGTACGGCAACGATAAAAATGTCCTCGCGGTGAGGCTCAACGTCGTGCAACCGTGCTGCCGCTGGTACTCCGGCGCGGGTCTCTATCGCCACGTCTGGCTGGTGGTCACCCAGCCGGTTCACATCGCGCTATGGGGCACGACGATAACAACGCCCAAGGCCGACGCGACCGATGCGCAGGTCAATGTCGCCACGCAGATCGTCGCAGAAACGGGCACGGCATCTTCCGACGCCACGCTGACCACGATCCTGCTTGATCCGTCGGGCAAGGAAGTCGCGCGGAATGAGGCTACGCAAAAGGTGAGCCCCGACCTCGGCACTTCGCTCAACCAGACGTTTTCACTGCCAACGGCGCAGTTCTGGTCGATGGAAACTCCCGCTCTTTATCGTGCGGTGAGCGAAGTCCGCGTTAACGGCGCGCTCGTCGATTCCTACACGACTCCGTTCGGCATCCGCAGCATCGAATTCAAGAAGGACGAGGGATTTTTTCTCAACGGCCAGCGCGTCCAGATCAAGGGAGTGTGCGATCACCATGATCTCGGCTGTCTCGGTTCGGCGGCTTACAAGGCCGGCTTTGAGCGGCAATGGCGAATCCTCAAGGCGATGGGCTGCAACGCGCTTCGCACCAGCCATAATCCGCCTTCGCCGGAGTTGCTCGATCTCTGCGACCGGATGGGAATTCTCGTCATGGACGAGTGCTTCGACGAGTGGAAGTTGAACAAGACCAAGTTCGGCTACGGGCGTTTCTTTGACCAGTGGGCGGAGAAGGATCTCACCAGCATGATCCAGCGCGACCGCAATCACCCCAGCATCATCCTGTGGAGTATCGGCAATGAAGTCACAGAGGGATTCACCCCTGGCGGCGACAAGGTCGCCACGAGGTTGCAGGACATCGCCCATCGCGAAGACCCGACGCGGCAAGTCACCTCCGCCTGCCAGCGGCCTTACATTGCGGTCAAGTACGGCTTCGACAAGGCGCTCGACATTTTTGGCGTCAACTATACGCCCACGATATACCAGGACCAGGACGTTCATGCGCGCGAGATCATGATCGGCAGCGAAACGGCCTCGACCGTCGACAGCCGCGGCGAATACGGCCTCCAACTTGGCGCGGACGGCAAGGTGACGATCAATCCCAAGCCCGCACCCAATCAGGTCTCCAGCTACGACCAGTGGCTTCCGGGTTGGGCCACCGATGCGCAACAGGAGGAGATCGCCTTGCAGAAGGCGCCGTGGATTTCGGGCGAGTTCGTCTGGACCGGCTTCGATTATCTGGGAGAGCCGACACCCTACAAATGGCCGTCGCGCAGTTCTTATTTCGGCTTTCTCGATACCTGCGGTTTTCCGAAGGACCGTTACTATCTCTATAAGAGCGTCTGGAGCCGTGACCCGGTGGTCCATATCCTGCCTTCGTCCTGGAATTGGGCGGGATTTGAAGGCAAGGAAATCCCGGTCTGGATTTACACCAATGCGGATTCGGTCGAGCTTTTCCTCAACGGCCAATCGCTCGGCGTAAAAAAATTTCCCGACGATGTTGAGCTCGTCGATATACGCGCCCAAAAAGGAATGCCGGGCACGCCGATCATTCCCGGCCACCAGGGCCCGAGCCTGCACCTCGCCTGGAGCGTGCCCTACGCGCCCGGCGTTCTCAAGGCCGTGGCAACGAAGAACGGCGCGCTCGTCGCAACTGATGAAGTCGACACCGCCGGCGACCCGGCGAAGATTCTCCTGGATGTGGACCGCAGCCAGATCGAGGGAAGCGGACAGGATCTCGCCTATATCAAGGTGACGCTCGTCGACAAGGACGGTCACGTTTGTCCCAATGCGGATAACGAAATCAAATTCGGCGTCGGTGGCACGGCGGCCACGCTGGCTGGCGTTGACAATGGCGATCCCACCAATCACGAATCGTTTCAAGGCACCCAACAGAAGGCTTTCCACGGTCTCGCGCTGGCCGTGTTGAAGTCACGCCCCGATACCACCGGTTCCGTGACGCTGATCGCCTCGACCGATGGACTTCCCGCCGCCCAAACCACAATCCAGGTCACGCCTCCATCACCCACCCTACAGAACTGATGAAACCGAAAATCTCCCCAACCAAAAACGTCGTAACGCAAATTTGTCGATGGAATCGCTTTGCCTGGGGTTCTGCTTATTTTATTGCCACGATCGCCTTGGCTTTACTCTCCCGGTCCGCCGGGGCCGATCCCCTCACCATCGATGTCAGCAACGTTCCCACTCCACAGGCCATTGATCTCGGCCAGGGCACCAACACGGATCCGCAGGGTCACGCCTTCACCGGCGATGCCCAGGCTCTCTACCTCGACGGCAAGGCTTGGATCCCGATTGCGGGAGAATTCCACTTTGCCCGCTATCCGCGTGCAGAATGGCGGGACGAATTGCTCAAGATGAAGGCGGGCGGGATCAATACCGTTTCCACTTACGTTTTCTGGATTCATCACGAAGAGACCCAAGGTCAATTCGATTGGAGCGACCGCCGCTCGCTGCACGATTTCCTCCAGCTTTGCCAGGACGTGGGACTCAAGGCCATCGTGAGGATTGGACCTTGGTCGCATGGCGAGGCCCGCAATGGTGGCTTCCCCGACTGGGTGCAACATTCCCACACGAAGCCATTTAGTCAGGACCCGGCCTTCCTCGCACTTGTCGCTCCCTTTTATCAGCAAATAGCCGACCAGATGAAAGGCCTTTTGTGGAAGGATGGCGGTCCTGTCTTCGCCGTCCAATTGGACAACGAAGACGGCAATCTTCCTTATCTATTCGCGTTAAAAAAGATGGCCCAAGCCGACGGGATTGATGTGCCTTTCTATACGATGACCGGATGGAATGGCGTCGGCATTCCCAAAGCGGGACTCATGCCCATGTTCGGCGGTTATGCGGATGGTTCCTGGAAAAGCAAGCCCGATGACTTTCGCGCCTTCTTTGTCTTTTCGCCGGCCCGCGATAACGGCGACATGGGCGCGAACCTCGCCATGACCCATTTGGGACGCAATCAGGACGCCCAGCGCTTTCCCTATCTGTGCTGCGAAGAGGGCGGTGGGATGGCATCGAGTGTAGACAAGCGCATTCTCATCGCACCCGAGGATGTCGCCGACGTAGCTCTCGTGAGGTTGGGCGATGGATCGAACATGACCGGCTACTACATGTATCAGGGCGGCATCAATCCTGATGGCAAGACCCATCTCAATGAGGAGCATCCCAATGGGATGCCGGTCAAGGACTATGACTTCATGGCGCCACTTGGAGCCTGTGGCGAGGTCCGCGGCCAGTACCACCTTTTTCGCGAGCAACATCTCTTTCTCCAGGATTTCGGCTCCCAGCTTGCGCTGATGCCGGCGTTCTTTCCGGATAAAGGCCCGGCCAGCGCGCATGACACCGACACCGTGCGCTGGAGCGTTCGTTCCGACGGCAACTCAGGCTTCCTCTTTCTCAGCAACTACGAGCGCTACGACAACATGCCCGATCATCCCGGCGTCCAGTTTTCCGTTAATACCAAAAACGGCCCGCTGCTCATCCCCAACGAGCCGATCACCATCCCCGCCGGCGATTTGGGAATATGGCCGATCAACCTTGATTGCCATGGCATCACCCTTCAATACGCCACCGCCCAGCCGCTCGCCCGCATGGTCGATGGCAATGCCACCTGGTATTTTTTCACCGCCATGGCCGGCATCGACCCTGATTTCGTGTTCGCCGCAGACCAACGCCGCTTTCCACGCGGGAACCAGCGACAAGGAGCAAGCCAATTCCGGCACGGGCATTCGCATCCATCACATCACGCCCGGAACGTCGGAGGCCTTCGGCTTCACGCAACCCGACGGCTCCAGCGTTCACTTCGTCGTCTTAAGCCCCGAACAGGCGCTGCAACTCTGGCGCGCTCCATTAGCCGGACAGGACCGGCTCATTCTTTCCAAGGCCACCGTGTTGAGCGACAAAGGCGGGCTGCGTTTGCAGGCCGATGATCCGGCCGATCTTGACCTGGCTGTCTTCCCGCCTATCACAGAGAGCGCGCGGCAGGTGAATGGAACGATGGATGGAGTCTTTTCAAAGTCGGGCCCGCTCGCCGTTGCCTCTGCGTCGCCGGTGCAAATAACCGCGGAGCAGGAAAGCCCCGCGGGCACGCCAGCCCCAAACGTTAATCCGCTCGACGATAAGGCCTGGGGAAATGCCTCTTCGTGGAAACTCCACATTCCGCCGGCAGCCGCCAACCGCCATCTCCTGCTCGGCATCAATTACGTCGGCAATGCCGCGCGTCTTTATGACGGCGACACCTTGCTGGATGATAACCTCTACAAAGGCGCTCCCTTCGACGTGGGTCTCTGGCGCATTCCCGCCAGCGATTACGACAACCTCCGGCTCAAAATCCTGCCCTACACGGATAATCTTGCCGAACGCCTACCCGCCGAAGTCCGCGACAAGCTCGCGCAGATCGATTTCGATAAGAACGCTGTAACGGTCACCGTAACGGAGCAGGTTGAGGCGACCGTTGGCGCAACAACTCCATAACAAATAAATCGAGATATTACCATGATCCCTATACCCAAAACATCGCGACGCCGTTTTCTCACCGGAATGGCCCTGCTTGGCGCTTCCTCACTCCTTCGTGCCAACGCAGACGAACCGCCGGTCTCAGGCGATCAACCGAGTCCAGATTCCGCGTGGTCTCCGGATGACCGCAAAGCGGCCAGCGACCAACTTCTTAAGTACTTTGGAGCGGCCGCACCGCAGCTCTTGCGGGACGCCCAAGGGTTCCTCACGCATCCGAGCATTTCCTGCAGCCTTCCGGGTAAGGCTTATTCCACCAATCTTTGGGACTGGGACACCTATTGGACCACGCGCGCCCTCTTCCGCTTCGCGACCATTTCAAATGATCTCGATTTTCAGAGCAAAGTAGGCGAGCATGCCATCGGCAGCCTCACGAATTTCTTCGATCAACAGGCTGATGAAGGCCGCATCCCGATGCTGGTTGATGTACATAGCGCCGATCCTCTCGGATCCCTGAAGCCGAACCGGCCGCCTTCGCAAAACCAAGCCAAGCCCATTTTTGGACAACTAGCACTCCTAATCGCCAACGAAACCGGCAACGTGGACTGGCTGTCTTCGCAGTTCGATAAGCTCCTGAAGTTTTATGCGTCGTGGGTTACCGGTAATCAAAGTGCGATTGGCCTTTTCGTGTGGGGAAACGATGTCGCCATCGGCAACG
The DNA here is from genome assembly GCA_963812985.1 of uncultured Verrucomicrobiae bacterium. Classification (GTDB taxonomy): domain Bacteria; phylum Verrucomicrobiota; class Verrucomicrobiia; order Methylacidiphilales; family UBA1321; genus JABDGH01. The sequence continues at coordinate 236,429 of CAWEXI010000001.1, read as the reverse complement.
ACAATGATCCGACCACGTTTGGGCGGCCCTTCTTTTCGTCCGCGAATCTGCTGCTGAACTGCCTCTTCTATGCGGATCTGAAAGCGGCGGCGGAACTGGCAGGCAAGCTTAATCGTCCCGACGACCAGATGCGGCTTAGCAACCAGGCCAGCACGCTGGGAGAGCAGATTCAGAAATATTGCTGGGACCCGCGCGACCAATTTTATTACACCGTCGACGTGCAATGCGTCGATCACCGCAAGGAGCTGCTTCCTCATTTGAGTCCGGGCATGGCGATGTCCTGGCATTGTTTGCCCCTGCGCATCCAGACCTTCACGGGCTTCCTGCCGCTCTGGTGCGGCCTGGCTACAGCCGATCAAGCGAAGGCGCTGGTGCAGACGAACTATCTGGCCGATGATCGCCTTCGCGGAAATTGGGGGGTGAGATCGCTTTCGTCAAAGGAATCGATGTATTGCATGGATTTCAGCTCGAATCCCAGCAATTGGCTGGGCCCCGTCTGGATCATCGTGAATTATTTTGTTTGGAAGGGGCTCAAAGATTTCGGGTTTCACGACGAGGCGACTGACCTCGCAGACAAGACGCTGCGACTGCTGTCGACCGATCTGGCGCGGAACGGCTCGTTGAACGAATACTACCACCCGGACACCGGGAAGGCACTAAGCCACAAAGGTTTTATGGATTGGAATCTACTCGTGCTGGAAATGATGTAATTCATTTTCGCCGTCGAGCCAATCGTACCCCGCAATCTAATAGCCCACTTGAAAGTAACTCCATGCATATCCCTATTCGGTCGAAATTGACGAAAAAATATCTCCCTTTGATCCTTTCGTTGGTTTTTGGCGTAAAGGCCTCGGCGCTCGCCGAACTCCAAGTCGAGCCGGTGACAGTTTCCGTGACAGACACGGTTAAAGCTCCCGATCTTTCGGATCGTTTTTTGGGGCTTAGCTACGAGATGTCGATGCTTCTGCCCAAGGATGGCCGGTATTACTTCGACCCCAAAGATCAGGCGCTGATCCAGACCTTCCACACCCTCGGGATCAAGAGCCTGCGCGTGGGAGCCAATGCCGTGGACGATCCTCGGATCGCGGTTCCGCAGGAAAAGGATATCGATGTATTCTTTAATTTCGCGCGGGCCGCCGGAGTGAAGGTGATTTATTCGTTTCGCCTGAAAAATGGCGCCCCGGCTGAGTCCGCACGCCTGGCCGGCTACATTATGGCCCATGATAGCGATGCGCTTGATTGCTTTTCCATCGGCAACGAACCCGATTTTTACCTGAAGAAATACGACGCGTATTTTGCCCATTGGAAGCCTCACTACGATGCAATCCTACAGGCCGTACCCCAGGCGAAGTTTGAAGGACCAAGTGTTCTGGGAAGGTCCGATTTTGTCCTGAGCCTGGTCAACGCCATTTCCGCAGAGGGCCACCTCGCCATGGCCAGCGACCACTATTATTTTCTCGGATCCGGAAGGGCAGCAGAAAAGAATCCGCCAGCCACGCGGGCCCGCTTTCTTTCGGATCAACTCCGCGGCAGTTACGAGAAAGACTACGCCAAAGTCGGCGCCGTGCTGGCAGCCCAGGGGGTGCCGTACCGGATCGATGAATTGAACAGTTGCTATAACGGGGGCGCCAAGGATTCGAGCGATAGCTACTCTTCCACCTTATGGGCGCTGGACTGCACAAACTGGTGGGCCGCCCATCACATCCTGGGTATGAATTACCACACGGGTGAATCGGTGGGGAGAGATGGGGGCTTCGCGGCAGCCAATTATGCGGCCTTTATTCATTCGCCCGATGGCAACGGGTTTGACATACGACCCCAGGCTTACGCTTACCTGGCGTTCAGCCAAGGCGCACACGGACGCCCGCTTGCCACGAACGTGCAAGCAAGCGCCCCGTTGAATTTCGATGCCTATGCCTATCGGGATCAGGATGGTTCGCTCTACCTGACTCTCATCAACAAAAGCTACGGGGACAAAGCGCAACCCGCATCGGTTTCCCTTCAACTCCCCCCGGGCCTGGGCTCGGGCCCATGGCAACGGATGGACTTGTTGCAAAAAGATAACGATGTCGCCGCGAAGACGGGCCTTACTCTCGGAGACGGTTCCATCGACTCGCAGGGAAAATGGTCCGGTGGCTGGAAGACAACTAGTGACGGTAATGCCGCGAACCCCACCGTTGTGGTCGCTCCTGCCTCAGCCTCGATTTTGCATATCCCCGCCAGTCGTTTGTCGATTCCGCAATAGATTTTTAGCAAATTCCTAAGGAGCAATATGATTCCCAACCCCTTTCTTGGCCTCCTCTTTCACTGGATCGGCGGACTCGCTTCAGCGAGTTTCTACATTCCCTACCGCGGGGTCAGAAAATGGGCCTGGGAGACCTACTGGCTGGTGGGCGGCTTCTTCAGTTGGATCATTGCCCCGTGGTTCTTTGCCGTGCTCATGACGAATGATGTCTTCGGCGTCTTGAGCGAGGCTTCCGCTTCGACCCTTTTCTGGACCTATTTCTTCGGCGTCCTCTGGGGCACGGGAGGCCTTACCTTCGGCCTCACGATGCGTTATCTCGGCATCTCGCTGGGCATGGCGGTCGCGCTCGGCTTTTGCGCCGCATTCGGCACACTGATTCCACCCCTGTTTGAGGGTGAGTTTGCATCCAAGGTTCTAGGAACTCATTCGGGCTTGGTGATCCTCTTCGGCGTTTGTGTCTGCCTCGCGGGCATCGGCGTTTCCGGCCTGGCGGGCATGACCAAGGAAAACGAAATGTCCGAGGAACAAAAGAGGGCGGTCATCAAGGAATTCAATTTCAAAAAGGGTATTCTTGTGGCGACGTTCTCCGGCGTCATGAGCGCCTGTTTCTCTTATGGGCTTGCGGCGGGTGAACCGATCAAACAGATCACCCTGAGACATGGTACGGCCCCGCTCTGGCAGGGATTGCCCGTTTTAGTCGTCGTACTGCTTGGTGGTTTCACCACTAATTTTATCTGGTGCCTCTTTCTTAATCTGCGCAACAAGACCGGTGGCCAGTATTTCGGCTCCCACACTGGAGAACGAGCCTCGGGCCCCATTATTGAAACCGCCATTGATGCGCCGGGAGAGGAAATGGCCCGCCATGCGGTATTAAGTTCGTTGGAAACGACGCAGGCTCCGCTGGCCTTGAATTATCTTTTCTGTGCGATCGCAGGGGTGACGTGGTACTTCCAATTTTTCTTCTACACGATGGGTGAAAGTCAGATGGGCCAGTACAAGTTCTCCAGTTGGACACTGCACATGGCCAGCATCATCATTTTCAGCACTCTCTGGGGACTCGCCCTGAGTGAATGGAAAGGCGCCAGCAGCCGCGCCATGACTTTTCTGGTCCTCAGCCTGGCCGTGCTCGTGGGTTCCACCGTCATCATCGGCTATGGCAACTATCTCGCCACGCTTTCCCACTAACGCCCTATGAATCTCACCCGTTGCTCTCTACCACTTGCGCCCGTTCTATTGTCGATCGCTCTCCTGCTCACGGTGGGAATTGCGCTGCCTAATCGATTGACCGCTGCATCCACCACTGCTTCCAGCCTTACCCCAACGCGACTGCGTTGTGAGTATCGGGTGGACCCTTTGGGCGTCGATTCACTCCATCCACGCTTGGACTGGATTTTGCAGCCGAGCGATCCGTCATCGCGAGGACTAACCCAAACGGCGTATCAAATCCTGGTCGCTTCCTCTCCCGATCAATTAGCTAAAGACCAGGGCGATTTGTGGGATTCAGGAAAGATCGCTTCCGATCAAATGAGCCAGATTGCTTACGGAGGCAAGCCACTCATCTCGAACCAGCCTTGCTGGTGGAAAGTGCGCGTCTGGGACCAAGCCGACGCGCCATCCGCCTGGAGTCCGATCGCGCAATGGACCATGGGCATCCTCAGCGACACGGATTGGAACGGTGCAAAGTGGATTGGCGCGCCCGGTGACGCCGCAAAGCCCGATTTGCGCGGCCCAAAGTCAACCTACGAAACTGTCCTGCTGCGTCACGAGTTCACGGTTAAACCGGGCTTGAAACGCGCCGTCGTCAATGTCTGTGGATTGGGGCAATACGAAATGACGCTCAACGGCGGCAAAGTGGGTGACGCCTTGCTCACGCCCGGTTGGACGCAATACGAAAAGACCTGCCTTTACGACACCTATAATATCACAAGCTCCCTCAAACCCGGCGTCAACGCGGTTGGGCTGTTTCTTGGCAACGGGATGTACCTCCTTCATCAGGGTCGTTTTTCGAGCAACGTGAACATGACAAACTGGATTGCGCCGTTGCAGGCCATTGCCTTGATTCGACTCGAGTATGGCGATGGCAGCGTGGAAAACGTTGTTACGGATGACGACTGGCGGTGTTTGTCGGGGCCAATCACGTTTTCCTCCGCTTATGGCGGCGAGGATTACGATGCACAGTTGGAGCCGCAGGATTGGAACAAGGCAGGCTTTGAACGACTCGTCGTGGGACAAGCCCCAAGTGTTGAACGGGCCCGGCGGAGTACTGAAAGGGCTTTCCTGCGCGGCTCCGCCCATCCATGCTTTTGAGAGCCTGACTCCGGTCAGCCAACAGGAAATCAAACCGGGCGTTACGGTCTATGACCTGGGGCAGAACGCCTCCATCATGGTAAGGCTGAAAGTCAGCGGGCCGGCCGGTTCTTCCGTGCGGGTTATCCCTGCGGAACTGCTCACAAAAAATCGCACGGTAGACGACGGCATCTTCCTTCGCAAGCCTGTGTGGTGGCAATACACCCTGAAGGGCAACGGAGACGAGACCTATTTCTCGAAATTCTTCTACGTGGGGGCGCGCTATTTGCAGGTCGAATTGACCCCGGCGACGGGAAGTTCCGATCTGCCCAACGTTGAGTCGATCGAAGGCGTCGTCGTTCACGCCGATTCACCGGCTGTGGGACAATTCTCCTGCTCAAACGATCTTTTCAATCGCATTTTCAGCCTTGTTCGCTGGGCCCAGCAAAACAACATGATCAGTATTATGACCGACTGCCCCACGCGCGAAAAGCGGGGCTGGCTGGAGCAGGATTATCTGAATGGCCCCGCGCTGCGTTACAACTGGGACATGGCCGCACTCTTTACCAAGGTCGCCAACGACATGGCTGACGCGCAACGCTCCGACGGCCTTGTCCCGTCGACCTGTCCCGATTATATCCACTGGAACGGAAAGTTTGCCGACTCACCCGAATGGAGCAGCGCCTGCGTCCTGATCCCCTGGCAACAGTACCAATTCGACGGGGACATCGTCCTGCTGGCTCGTTCCTACGACACGATGAAAAAATACCAGGCTTACCTGGGGCAACAAGCGAAGAACAACATCGTCTCCTACGGTTTGGGCGATTGGTATGACATCGGGCCGCGCCGTCCGGGGGACTCGCAATTGACGCCGCTGGCTCTGACGGCCACCGCGTTTTATTACGAAGACACATTCGTTCTTTCCCAAATCGCCAAAATTTTGGGCAAGGATGACGATGCCGCTCAATTCACGCAGCAGGCAGATCAAATCCGTGAGGCTTTTAACCAAGAGCTCTTCAATCCCCAAACCAATCAATACGGCAGCGACAAAAAGATCGGTTCTCAGGCAGGCAACTCCATCCCGCTGGTCATGGACATCGCCGATCCGGCCAATCGTCAAGCCGTGCTGGATAACATCGTCAAGAATGTGCAGGAGAAGGGGCTGACCGCAGGTGACGTGGGCTACCGTTATCTCTTGCGCGCGCTGGCGGACGGAAATCGTTCCGATGTGGTCTATACGCTCAACAATCAATCGGACAAACCCGGCTATGGCTATCAGTTAAAACTCGGGAAAACGAGCTTGACCGAAGGCTGGAATGGAAGCGACTCGCAGGACCACTTCATGCTCGGGCAGATCAACGAATGGTTCTATCACGATCTCGCGGGAATTCAGGATGATCCCACGGGGCCGGGCTTCAAGAAAATCATCATCAAACCCGCGGTCGTGGGTGATCTCACCTGGGTCAAGGCGAGCTACGATTCGATTTCCGGCAAGATTGTCAGTGAATGGAGCCGCGACGGACAGAACATCACGCTGCATGTGGTTATTCCCGCGAACACCACTGCGACAATCTTCGTACCCGCCACGGATTCCAACTCCGTGCATGAAGCCGGACGGGCTGTCGCGCTTTCACCGGGAATCAAGTTTCTTAAGATGGATGGGGCCTGCGCAGAGTATCAGGTGGGATCGGGAGATTACACTTTTGTCACCGCGCTCCCTCTCAATTCTTCCGCTTAAGTACCACTGACATTCCAATGCATCCTACTCGTCTTACTACGATCATCGTCGGTGCTGTCCGTGTTTTCATCTCACTCGCGCTCGTGTTCATCACGGTCCTACCCGCGGTCGCAGATTCCGGGATGCCGCCCCCGTCAACCGCCGCCGGCGACGAGCGCTTTCTCTGCACCAACGGCACGACGCTGCGCGATCATCACGGTACGGGCGAGGTGGTGCGGCTACATGGCGTAAACCTGGGAGGCTGGCTGGAGTGGCAAGACTGGATGTGCCCGATGGATTCGTCGGGAACGCTGCGCGATGCCAACCCGGGCCACAACGGCTACGACTTCGAACTCCGACGGTTACTGACCAAGTGTTTCGGAACTCCGGTCGCTGAAGACCTGATTGCCTCCTACGAGGATGCCTGGATCACGGAACAGGATCTGGACAACATCAAGGCGCTTGGAATGAATGTCGTGCGTTTGACGTTCGCCTATGATACGCTGCTAAACGAGGATGGATCGTGGCGTGACGATGCCTTCAAGCGCATGGACTGGCTGGTGCAAAATGCATGGGAACGAGGGATTTACACCATTGTCGACTATCACGCCTTTCTGCCATCTGCGGCGGATCAGGACGGCTCGACCGAGGGCTACTGGAACGATGCCGCGCAACAGGACGAGACGGTGCAAATCTGGACGCATATCGCCGCGCATTACCGAGGCAACCCAGCCATCGCCATGTACGACCTGCTCAACGAACCGAACAACTCGGCGCCCAAGGGCAAACCGGAGCCCAAAGCTAAGACCGTTTGCAATCTCTACGACCGGCTCTACCAGGCGATCCGCGGCGTCGATCCCGACCACGCCATTGCGATGGAGGGAATGTGGGATTGGAAGACGCTGCGTGATCCCCGCAAGGCCGGCTATCAAAACGTCGTCTATTCCTTCCATTGTTATCACTTCGGCGCCAAGACCCTGGCGGATAACCAAGCGGCTACGGACAGTGACATGCGCAAAGTAGCGGACATGCAAAATCTGTGGGCAGTCCCCTGTTTTATCGGTGAATTCAACTTCTTCGGCGATCCGGCGGCATGGAAATACGGCATCCAAAAGTACGACGAGGCCGGGTTGGCTTGGACCCTGTGGACCTACAAGAACAAGGCGAGTGGCGACAATAGCTGGGGAGTCTACACAACTCTTATCGGGAAGACCCCCCCTGTCCCCAATTTGGCAACTGATTCGGCGGACGATATTCGCATGAAGTGGCAGGCGTGGTCGACCAGCGAAGGGACGTTCGCACTGAATCCGATGCTTGGACCGATCCTGAGTTCCACAACCGCAAACCCGTAAACAAATGCGCTCGATACAATCATCCTGTCTATCCGAAACTGGCTCTGCCAGCATTCGGCTTAACAGGCGGACAGCGTGCGAGTCAAAAGAAAATTCAGGACTTTTCAGAGAGCGGAAATCGGGACGGGCATGTGTCTGTCCCGTTTTGCGTGCCGCGAAGATTAGACACCACTGCTATCATTTAATGCCAACCTCCAAACGATTCTAATCAATCACGATCACAGCCATGAACTCAACCGCTTCCAAAGCCGTCGCTCGGGCATTTCGAGTCTGGACGAAGGTAAATCGGCGTGGAAATTTGCCCGAGTTGCTCGCGGTACTGACGGAAAGGGCTTCACCGTGCCATGAGTAAATATCCGCCACTATTTTGCATCGGATTGCTGCTGTTGGGCATTTGTTCCCCAGTGTCCATCCTTTATGCCCAGGACGCAGGATCGAAAGCGGGTGGTTTATGGAAAGATGCCCAGACCGCGTTTGGCAGCGGCAATTACACTCAGGCGGCGGGCACTTTGGAGTCAATCATCAAGCTTTCGGGATCCTCGACGGTATGGACCGACCACACGGTGGTGCCGCCTGCGCCTCCGAATCGGCAATGGTTAGAGCCAGTCTTTTTCATGTTAGGGGCGGCTTACTTTGATGCCAAGGATTGGCCCAACGCGATCGGGGAGTTTAACCGATACCGGCAGCTTTTCCCGCAATCACCACATCTGACTCAGGTGATTTTTTCCCTAGCCCAGGCCGATCTGTGGGGTGGGCACCCGGAAGATGCGATCCCTCTTTTCACCTCACTGCTTCCGCCGCCCGATTACCACGTCAAGGCGTTCATGTTTTTGGTGGAGGCGAATTTTCGCGCGGGAAAGCCGGATGTGGCCATTGCCTTGATGGAAAAAGAAAAGACGCAGCCGAATCTGAATCCGATTTTTGTCTATAAGATGAACATCCGGCTTCTGCCGCTCTATATCCAGGCGGAAAAAAGCGACAAGGCGCTCGCGGTTCTCCAGGAAATGGACGAGGGCATCGGGCATGTGGCGGATGTTCCCCTGTTTAACGGGATGGCGGAGCGGCTGGGCGATCTGTTCTTGAACAAAAACGACATCGCGTCGGCGCTTGCCTGTTATCGGCGAGTCCGCGATAACGACCAGATCATCGCACTGCAAAAGCAGCAGATTGAAAATCTCCAGCATCAGCGCGAGCTCAATCTCGCGAAAATCCAGACCAATCCCCTCTACTCGGAGTCGCTGCAACGGGAAAACAAAGACATCGACCTCGAGGTGGCGAAGGACCAGGAAATTCTCACCAAGTATCAGACGTTGCCGCCGGTGCTCCCGCCCCTATTTCTGCGCATCGCCCGGGCTTATTCCGCTGGCGGAATGCTGTGGGAATCGGGCGTGGTTTACCGCGAGCTCCTGCGGCGTTATCCCCGCGCTCCCGAGTCGGAGGCCGCCCTTTATGGATCGATCATTGTTTTCGATCAATTGAAGCGATTCGATCGGGCCCAGAATTTGTGCCAGGCCTATTTGATCCAATATTCCAAGGGTAAATATGCCGACACCGTTGGTTTTCTCCGCGGAGCCCTCGCCTACGACACGCAGGATTACGACAAGGCCACGGAGTATTTCCAAGACTGCCTGACCAATCAACCGAACAATCCGCGGCGCGAACAGATCGAGATCACTCTTGGGGACATCCAGCTTCAGACGGGAAAATTCGACGAGGCCATCGCATGCTACCAGAAATATGAAAAGGAATATCCCCACGGGCAGCTTCTCGAAAAGGCCGAATACCATAGCGCCTTGGGATTGCTTTTTGGCGGCAAGGCCGATGATGCCACGAGTGCCATCAACGCTTATCTGCAAAAATATCCCCAAGGGGCCTACGTGGCCGACGGTGAGTATCGATTGGATGTGATCAAGTTCGCCGACAAGCAATACGACCAGGTCCTGGCCGACTGCGTGGTGTGGCGGCAGAAGCACGCAAATGCCGCGCCGTTGGCGGAGGTGCTTTCCCTGATGGGCGATTGCTATGAATCCGAAGACCGGCACGAGGAAGCCGTCAAAGCGTATATTAGCTCCTACAAGGTGGCCCAGACGACCGAAGTTCTGAATTACTCGATCGAGGCCGCGACGAAGATTCTCCAAAAGCAGGCCAAATGGGCCGACATCGCCGCGATGTACCAGGAATTCATCAAAAACAATCCTGAGCACCCCACTGTCCTGACAGCCATTTTCTGGATCGGCCGGGCCGACGTCAAACTGGGCAAGGTGGAGGAAGGCAAACAATTCATGGCGGACACGGCCAAGAAATATTTAAACGATCCGAGCCGCGAGGCAGTGGATGAAATTATCACGCAGCTCGCCCAACTCTACGCCCACAAGCATCTCGCGCCGCCTGCGCCGCGGGCGCCCCCCGTGCCAACTACCGTGCCCGCGGGAGCCCCCGGCCTCGATGCCAGCACCAACGCCGTGGCGGTGGCAGTTCCATCAACCGCCCCGTCTGTGCCCTCTGTGCCCGAGTCCTCTGTGCCCTTGCCCGAGCCCGACCCGGCGCGGGACTTGATCGACATCCTGACCGTCCCGGACCTTGACGCCAAGCTCACGGCCCGGGCGCGGCTCGGCTTTGCCAAGGCCGAACTCGCCCGTATTCAACGCAAGCCCGACATCGAAGCGCAGATTTTGTTGGAGATCGCCAAGGATTTTAAGCCGGTGGATTTGAGCCCGATCCTGCTGGGACAGGTGGGAGATTGCCTGGTCCAGAACGGTCAACCGGACCAGGCCGTGCCGTTCTACAATCAGCTTATGGACGAGTACGACAAGAGCCCTCTGGTCGATTATGCCTACAACGGACTGGCCCAGATCGCCTTTGCCCAGAAAGACTACAAGAAGGCTGATCGCTACTTTTCCAAGGCACTCGACAAGGGCCTGGCGGCCTCGAAACTCAAGGAAATCACGCTGGGTGAAGGGCTGACGCTGCTCGCCTTGAATCGCCCACTCGACGCCAAACCTCTCTTCGAGCAAGTGGCCTCCACGCGCGCATGGAGGGGCGAGGCAACGGCGTTGAGCGTCTTTTCCTTGGGGGAAATCCAGATGGACCAGGGAAAATTTGCCGAGGCGAACGCCTTCTACCAGCGCGTCTTTGTCGCGTACCAGAAGTACCCGGCAATCCAAGCCAGGGCCTACCTGAAAAGCGGGGAGGCGTTCGAGAAGCTCGGCAAAACCCCCGAGGCCATCAACACCTATAGCGAAATGCTCAACAATCCGAACCTGTCGTCGTTTCCGGAAGCTTCCGAGGCGAAACAGCGCTTGCAGCAATTGGCACAGAAATGAAACGCGTCCTCTTTCTCCTTTTTGTCCTGGCCGGCATTTCGAGTGCTCCGGCTCAAACGCTCCTTTTGAAAAATGGGGACACGGTGTCCGCCAATGGACTCATCCGCAACGGCGATATGCTCATGGTTGACGTCAAAACCTCGACTGGCGGCAAAGGCCAGGTCGGATATCAGGTTGTCGACGTGGCCGAATTGAACCTGCCCGAGCCTGATGTTCTGAAGTACGCGGCCGAGCAGGTGGCCAACGGGGATTTCACTCATGCTCTGGCGCAGATCGAACCCGTCGTCGACTATCAAAAAACCATTCGTGACATTCCCGGCAACTGGTGGGCGAAATCGGCCCTCCTCGAAATTTCCGCGCTACTGGGCCTGAATCGAACGGCGGATGGCACCGCGCTCGCCGCGGAGATTTCCAGCTACTCCCAGGACCCTGAAATCCTCGTCTCCGCCAAGCTGCAAATCGCCCTGACCACCAAATTCGACGACCCGCAACAAGCGCTGGCGGTCTACGATGGCATTATCAGTCAGAGCCGCGACCCGCGGACGTTGAGTCAGGCCTGGATCGCGGAGGGAGACATTCAAGTGGCGCAGCATGAGATCGAAGAAGGGCTCATGGACTATCTGACCGTCACGGTTTTCTATCCCGAGCACAATCCGCTTCTTCCCAAAGCACTCTGGGGATCAGGGCAGGCCTATGCGAAACTTAAAGACCCCACCAACGCCACGAAAACCTACCAGAAATTGATTTCCAATTATCCGGACAGCCCTGAAGCCGCCTTAGCCAAAGCCGAACTCACGAAGAAAGAGAACAAAACATGAACCCACCCTCCCATCGATCAATCGCATTCCTGCTGGCATTGCTGCTCTTTGTTGGCGCAACCGCCCTGCCGGCGCAGGACGCCAGCACGCCTGCGGCCGCAACGGCCGGCGCGTCGGCGGCGACGACCAAAACGCTTTGGCAGCAAATCCTGGAAGGCGGCTGGGTGATGATTCCCATTGCGGCCTGCTCCATCGGCGCGATTTACCTTATCGTCGACGGCGTCATCCGCACGGGTCAAACGAAGATCGCGCCGCAAGAGCATGAGAGCCGGCTCAAGGAGTTGTTCCAGGCCGGCGATTACGTCGGCGCTTATCAATACTGCAAAGCCAATCCGTCGCCGCTCAACAACGTCATCCGCGTCGGGCTCAGCCTTCTCGGCGAAGGCAAGCAGGTCGCCGAGGAGGGCATGCTCGGCGAGTTGTCCAAGGAAAATTCCAAACTCCAGACGTGGATCAGTTATCTTTCCGTCATCGGCGTTTGTTCGCCCGATGATCGGTTTGCTCGGAACGGTCACCGGCATGATCCGTGCCTTCGCCACGCTGGGCGCTTCAGGCATCGGCGATCCCTCCAGTCTTTCCTCCGCCATCGGCGAAGTGCTCGTCGCCACGGCCAGCGGCTTGTTCATTGCCATTCCCGCGTTCATGGCGTTCTACTTCCTGCGCAACCGCGCGACGGCGGCGATGCACCACATTCAGGATGTGATCGCGAGTCTCTTCCGCAAAATGCCCTACGAATCGATGGCGGGCGTCCACATCGGAGATGAGGTCATCTACGCCGCTCAGCCGAGCTGGCTCCAAACCGCGAACGTGGCGGCTGCCGAATAATCACGCGAGTAACCTTAACCGAAAATCCCTATGGCAGGCGGAGGAGCAGCAGACGGAGAACCGGAATTTCAGGTGGCGCCCATGGTGGACGTGCTCCTGACCATTCTCGTTTTTTTCATGATGATCACCTCGGCCCAGGTGCTGAAGGTGGATAAGACCATTACGCTTCCGGTTGCCCCGGACGCGCAAAAGATGGAAAGCAAGCGCGCCGAGGTCGTGATCAACATTCGCTGGCACGCTGATGCCAAAAAGGCCGAATTCGTCATCGATGATCACGTCTACCCCATGGCGGGAGACCTCACGGCTCCCCTGAAAACCGCAAAGGCCATTGGCGAAAAGCAAATCACCAAAAGCGAGAATCCTAACTTTCGCGCCCTCATCCGCGGCGACCAGGACGCGCCCGCTCTTTACATTTCCCAAGCCATGAATGCCTGCGGAGACGCCGGGATCACCGACATTTCCTTTTCCGCACTCAACAAGTAACGCTATGCGCCGCCTGGAAACCAATGTGAATGACGGGAGCGTGGGCTTTCAAATCGCCCCGATGATCGACGTCGTTTTCGTCATCATGCTTTTCTTCATGGTCATGGCCGGCAGCGTCAAAGTCGAAAAGGAACTCAACACCAAATTGCCCGGGCGTGGCCATCACCACCGCCCCGACCGACTTCGTCGACGAGCAAATCATCGGCATTTCGCCCCAGGGCGACATCACGCTCAACGACGAACCGTTTGACTCGGTGACGAGCACCGATCTGCCGCAATTGAAGGCCACATTGATGCGATTGAAGCAGGCGGGCGACGCCGCCAAATCACCCGTCCTCATCACCATCGTCAGCGATCCTCAGGCGAAATATCGCCGCACGATCAACGTCCTTGACGCCCTGGCCGTCGCCGGCATTGGCAACGTCACGTTCACCGTCAGCGAGGATGAACAGTGAGCGCTTCACCGCCGACGCCAGACCAAGGCAACAAGCGCCTGAAGAAACGCTGGTTCGCCTATTTCGGCGCCAATTCCCTGGCGATCAGCATTCTCCTGCACGTTTTATTCGGGTTGGGTGCCACCTACCTCGTCGTCGAACACTTTCAAAAGAAGCATATCAATTTCCACGCCACGGAGCCGCCGTCCCAACACACCGAAATCGAACACAAGGTCGAGCTGGCCAAGAGAAACAACGTCGAGAGCGCTCCGCCCGATATCAAGCGCATCGTCACAACCGACGTCTCCGCCATCACGTTACCCGAGCCGCCCGAATTGCCCAACGATGAAGCGAGCCCATCGGCCATGGACGGCGTGGACGGCGTGATGGGTATGGGTCTGGGGTCCGGAGCGGGTAAGGGGGGTGGCGGCGGTGGAGGCGGAATTCCGCTGTTTGGAGATCAGAGCGGAAATGGTTTTGAAGGAACCATTTATGATTTGAAAATAGGCCCTGATCATCAGAGTACGGGTATGACTACGGATACCTACACAAAGGTAGTTGCCGACTTGGTTGAGAATGGTTGGAACGAGAGCTCTTTTGCTCCTTATTACAAGGCTTCAAAAAAATTGTATACTCCGGCCATGTGGATACCAACGGTCCCCTCGCCTAGCACTGCCACGGCAATGGACCTGGAAAATGAGCTTACCCCCATCTTATGGGTGGGCTGGTACACGGCCAAAGTCATGGCGCCCCGCGACGGCAGATTTCACTTTGTTGGATTTGGAGATGACATTCTCGCCGTCGCCATCAACGGAAACATGGTTTTCGATGGCGGTTCGCACCGCATCATCCCAGCGCCGCCGAGGATGCCCTGGCCCTATGCGGACTGGAGTCGAATCGTTACGGCCGGTGGTCTTCCGTATCGTGGCGGAGGTTACGGGCAGTTGCGTGTTGGCGACACCTTTGAAGCCAATACCATCGAAACGATGAAGGTAGATGTCCTGATGGGAGACATGCCCGGGGGATTTTATAGCGCCTTTCTGCTGATCGTGGATGAAAGCAGAGTGTATCCGACCGGCAAGGGAGGAGTACCTTTATATCCTATTTTTCAACTTGGCCCGGGGGCGATCAATCGTCCAGGGGATCAGCCGCCCCATTCAACCGACCAAGACCCTTGGATAGATGCCTCGAAATGAAGAGGCACAAGATCAGCGTGACGGAGGCCGAGCTTCGGATGCCGTTGTTAATGACCCTTATTCCTTTGTCAAAAGCCGATGAGTATACCGAACAAACCATCACCTTCCGGAACCAATCGGCCTAAGAAACGCTGGTTCGCCTATTTCGGCGCCAATTCCCTGGCGATCAGCATCCTCCTGCACGTTTTATTCGGGTTGGGTGCCACCTACCTCGTCGTCGAACACTTTCAAAAGAAGCATATCAATTTCCACGCCACGGAACCGCCATCCCAACACACCGAAATCGAACACAAGGTCGAGCTGGCCAAGAGAAACAACGTCGAGAGCGCTCCGCCCGATATCAAGCGCATCGTCACAACCGACGTCTCCGCCATCACGTTACCCGAGCCGCCCGAATTGCCCAACGATGAAGCGAGCCCATCGGCCATGGACGGCGTGGACGGCGTGATGGGTATGGGCCTCGGTACCGGGCAGGGCAAAGGCGGACCTGGCGGTGGCGGTGGAATTCCGCTCTTTGGCGCGCCGGACGGTTCGGGGCTGAAAGGCTATCTGTACGACTTAAAGCAGACTCCCGATAAACAGCCAACCGGCATGGACAGAAGACACTACTACGCGACACTGACCAACTATCTTAGGCACGGATGGAATGAAGCCGTACTTCGAACGGTATTACAAAAGCCAAGATCCACTCTACGCCGATGTCCTGGCAATTTCGACAAGGCCATCCGAAGAAGCACCCAAAGCCTTTAATCTGGAAAATGAAGTCCAACCCGGTCTTTGGGTTATCCATTATCACGGCAGCGTGAAAGCGTCGGAAGCGGGTGACTACAGGCTTATTGGTTTCGCCGACAATGTGATGGAGGTGAGAATAAAGGGGCAGGCCGTTCTGGATGCAGGATGGGATTCACTGTCGGCCGACCCGAATTTGCGCCAAGAACTGCCTTTTGCTTTTCCGAGCTACATCCCTTGGGCGAGCGATCATCCGAATGCGAACGCATCCTCTCGCACCGATATTCCTGCCGAAGCCATGCGCTGGACTGCACATTTGAAGATCGGGCCTGTTTTCCACGCCAATGCGAACGAACCCATGGACATGGACGTCTTGATGGGCGACGATGGCGGAACCTGTAATTTCTTTCTCATGATTGAGAAGGAGGGAGAGATCTACGGAAATGGTGAAGGCGGTAACGCTGCCTATCCCTTCTTTCAAATCGGCGATAAAAGCGATGTCACCTTCAGTCCCGACGAAGAGCATCCGCCCTATAGCAGCAATTCGTATCCCTGGCAGATCGTCGAACCTTGATAAGGCATTCCTCCTCTTACGACGATTTCAATTCCGAATGTCACGACCGGACTTGGGAACTCGGGAGGCGCCCCGGCCCTCAACTGGAAAAATGAAAGCTTGGATTTCCATCCGGCAATGTAGGGCCAACCAATGGATTCTAAACGCTACCCTAGTGGGTGATCGCGTAAAAATAGATGTTGATCATCATTTTCATGCAATTCGTGCAATGCTCCTGGCTGTGGATAATACCAGACCAGCCGCATTGGAGGCCGCTGACACTCATGATGCAGACGAGACGATTTTGGGAGTAAATCGCAGTCAGCCCTCTAACTGGCCATTCCTCAGGGTCATCGATTCGGGTGCAGGGAAGTCCATCCACCATGTCGAAGCAGTTGTGAAAGATGGCGTGGTCGTGGGGAATCAGCTCGGTTCGCATGTCGGGTAGAATTTCATGCAGCGCGGCCATTTGGGTCGCGATGAAATCATCCTCGCGGCGATTGACGCCGGGCGCGATGCACGAATCGATGAAGAGGAATCCGCCGCGCTGGATGTATTCGCGCACGTTTTTCCGACCGGCCTCATCGACGTACCCGAGGCCCTCGCAAAAGAGGAAGGGATAGGCGCACATCTGCATGAGATCATTGACGTCGGCGGCGTGCCAGGCCGGGTCGATATCCAGCGTGGTGGAGTTGCGGATGAACTCGAGCAGGAAATGGTCGCTCCGGGCGTGGCGATTCCAGCTCGGACTGGCGGTCTTCAGCCGGGCCCACACGACTTTGCCGCCGGCTCCCATCTCCGTGTCCATCGCGCCGGCCAGAATCGGCGTCAACAAAAGGAGTGCGGCCAGGAGGACTCGTCCCAACGTGGACCGATAGCGAGGGAGAAGCGGGGTGATCATAGTAGTTTTGCGCGGCGGCGCCAGATGAGTTCGGTGACGTAAAAGCCAAGGCCGATGAGAAGGACAAACCACCTGTCCCAGAGAGGCTGGGAACGTTTGCTCACGAGCGTGGTCAACTTGGGCGCGCCGGTGGCGGACCAATCGTCGGGCGCGCCGTCATCCAAGATACTCCCGCCGGTCGACACGGCGAGTTTGCGCAAGCCGTCCCGGTCGGGAGGCAGGCCGGATAGTTCCTCGGTGTGGGAGACGACTCGAGACTCGAAGCCATGTGTCCATTTGCGCTCCCTGGCTGTCCTCGGCGTGGATGCGCCATTTACCCGGCTTGTCGGGCTTGAGCTGGAAAGACCAGGAGTTGGTCTGCGAGTCGAGTTGGACGACGATCGGTTGCGAGACTCCATCCGGTGAAATGGCGGTCACCGTCGGGGAACTTGGGCCTTGGGCGCCATCGAGGCGAAAATCCGAGGTTTGCCCGAGGGAGACATTGTACGGCTGAAGGCCGAAGCGTAAATTCCGGTGCGCCGATTCCTGCCGGGCCAGGATGCGCAAGAGCTGCTGCCAGAAAATTTCGGGGTCGTGGGCCTCGCTCGGCAGTGAAAGCTTCCAGCGCCAAAGGCCATCGGTGAGCAACGCCGTGACCTGTCCCTGGCCAAAATGCTGGGTTACCAGCAGGGCGCGCGGCGTGTTGTCATCGGTCTTGTCCGCCGGGTGAACGGCGAGAACCTCGCCGCCCGCTTTGATTCCGTGGACCCGCGCATAGGTCGAAAATTGCGGAAGATTATGGATCAGGCCACCGGAGGCCGCGCCAAAAAGATCAGCCACCTCGGAGCGTTTGGGATTGGGGGGGAAGGCGAAATAATTCAGCGGGTCCACGTCCGTCGCGCCCTGCGGATCGCCATTGGCCACCCCGGCCTGGTTCATCTGGTCCTGAAGCGCTTGCTCGGATTGCGCGCCTTCGTCTTCCGGCGTCGGCGCCTCAAAAATAACCGGCATCATGCTCTCGAGGATCGTGCCGGTAAAAGTCCCGGCCATCTTGGAGTCTGAGACCATGAAGAGCACGCCGCCGCCGCCTTTGACGTAATCGGTCAGCGCGGTCTGCTGGTCTTTCGACATCTGGTCGGCAAAGACATTGGACAGGATGACGATCTGGAAGGGCTGCAAGTCCTCCGCCTTTTCGGGCATTTCCAACAAGTTGGGGTCCTGGGTCGAAGAGGCGATCTCGCGCGTTACACTCAAGTCTGGATTGAAGAGGCCGGTGAGCGCAAAGCTCGGGTCGTTCTGCACCGCAAGGTTGATGAAGCGATAACTCCAATCCAGACTCCCCTGGTAAAACAGGATGTGGATGGGTTCCTGCGGGACGACGCGAACGGCGGCGGCGACGGTTTCCTCCTCCGCTCCCTCGCCGAGGCGGCAATCGAGGCGAAGCAAACCGGGCTCCGCCGAATCGATCGGAACGGTCCAGGGAATGAGGTTGGCGCCCGCGTGCAAATGAAGCTTGGTCTCGGCAATGGAGTGATCGTCCATCCAGAGCGAGACGGGGACATCGCGCGCCTGGCGGGTATGCGCTTCCACCACGACCTGGGCGGTGAATTGGGATTTGCGCAGGACCTGTTCGGGAACATCCAGTTCGCGCACCAGCAGCGTTTCAAGCGGGGGCGCCTGACCCTGCCCGACACAGAAGTAGAGCGGGCAATGATTTTGCAGGGAGCGGGAGATGCATTCCTCCGGCATCGCATCCGTGGTATCGAGCCCGTCGGTCAAACAGACGATGCCACCGTAGCCGCCGCCCGGAGCTTCCTTCATCAGTTGATTGAGCGACTGGTAAAGATGGGTGTTGGCGCCCAATTCGGGCCCGGTCACCGCGCTTTCCAAATCCGCCCCGGCCTCGGGTGATTCGCTGAACCGAAAATAGCGGAGAGCAGGGAAGGAATGGATCGCATCGGCTTCGACTTTTTTCCACACCCTGACGGCGGAGGAAAGACGGGTGGCGCCGCGGGCATCGGGCACGACCATGCTTCCCGAGCGATCGACCAGGATGGCAAGGGGCCGGGAGTCCAGGCTCGAATCGTAAACCCGTTCCACCCGCGCGGGCCCGGCGAGGCAAAGGAGCAGCGAGAGAAAAAATCCGCTGCGCAAAGCGACGAAGATCATGCGCTGCCGCCAGGTGAGGGCGCGCAGGGTGTACCGATAGAACCAGACCATCAGGGCCACTCCGCCGACCGCCATGGCGGCGAGCAAGGCCCAGCAGAGCCACGGCGGTAAACCGAGCCAACTGCCCAATTGCCATTCGAAAGCGCGCTCGGAATTCACGGCTTTTTCGCATCCGGCTCGCCGCTGTCGGGATGATAATCCTTCGACATCGCTTCAAAGTAATCCGAGACGGCCGACCGATAGGCAGGCGGCGCTTCATCCAGATTGGGTTGCTTGACCACTTCGTTGCGCTGGGCCAGGGCCAGGGCCTGCTTCAATTCGATAATCAATTGGTCCAGCGGCCCCACGATGCCCGGGTAACCACCCACCATGATGACCGGAACAGTCAGATGCACCTGGCCGTTGTCACCAACTCCCCCGTAGGTTACGGCTTGCATGAGTGCGCTGGTGTGCGCATTGGGAACGGCAATGTTCGTCATCTCGGCTTCGGCCTTCAGGTCGGCGAGAACCTCGCGATAAGCTTGCGCAAGAACGGCCGGTGATTCCTTGGCATTCGGATTGGCGGGACTGCTTGCGGACGTAGCTTCACCTGAGGTTCCGTTTCCATCTGAATCTGATGCCTGCGATGTGCTCTGTCCCTGTCCCTGTCCCTTGTCCCTGTCCTGCCTTGGCCCTGTCCTGCTGTCCCTGGCCTTGCCCTTGGCCTTGGCCTTGACCTTGACCCGGACTTTGGCCCGGAGTATCACTCCGTGTCAGTCCCTGACCGGGCGTTTGGCCCTGGCCTGGAGCTTGACCCGGACCTTGACCCGAAAGTGGAATCGGACTCGGCAGTTTGCCTTGCCCTTGGCTCTGACTCTGACCGGGCTGCTGGCCTTGATCCTTGCCCGCCTGATCCTTCCCGGTTCCTTGATCGCCCGACTTTCCCTGCGATGGATTTTGTCCCGGGGGCGTTCCGGTCTGCCCCGCCGGAGTGTGAAGCGATCCGACGGTCTGCTGCGCGAGGCGGGCCAGATTCGCGCGACTCCTTTCCAGCGAATTGATCAAATTGGCCAAATCCTGGGGGGTCGCTTTTCCGGGCATCACACCTTGCGCGGCCTGGCTGGCCAAGGCATCGAGCTTGTCGGCATCCGTCGTGGCCTTGTTCGCATCGAGGCCGGACTTGGCCATAGCGTCGAGATCGGGCGCGATCTTTTGATCCGCAATGGCCTTGGCCAGGTGGTTCAATCGCTCGGCTCCCGCGGCGGAACCGCTTTCCTGCTGTTTGTCCGCGGCATCTTCGAGTTGTTTTCGGACATCGCGAATCCGCTGGGCCAGATCGGCCATCTTCTGCTGCGCATCGGGCGATCCGTTTTTGGCCAGGTCGCGTAATTGCTGGGCCAGGTCATTCAGCTTTTGCTGGCCCGCTTCCATCGCAAGCTTGGTTTCATCATCGCCAGCCTTGATCATTTCCGCGACGGCCTTCTGGAGATCCTGCGCGGCATTCGCAGCGGGTTCCCGCGCGCCCGCCTCATTCGGCTGATCGAGCTCCTGCATGGATGTCGTGGCGTCTTTTTGAGCTTCCTGCAATGCGTCGACCACGGACTGCGGAAGCACCTTGTTCCCGTTGAGCAGGGCTTCGATGCCCTGGATGACGCGGGCTTGCCGCGCGGAAAAGGCGCCTTTGTCGGCGTCCGGTCCGAACGGGTCGACCGCCTGGGTGGGTGGCAGCGGAATTTCTTTCGGCGATCCATCGGGGTTGGCCCCGTCTGGGCCTGGGGCGGCTGGACTCGCGTTGGCACCCGGCTGCGGATTGGCCGTCGGATCGGGAGTTCCTGATGGCGAGGGGTTCGAGTCCTCTTGCGCATCCGGATGACTAAGATCATCGGAGAGCTTGGTCTGATTTCTCGCCAGCGTTTCGAGTTGCCCCGAGGCGAGGGCCATTCGCCTTTTCAGCTCGTGCTGCTGCTTGTCCTTGAAGGGATCGTCGGGGCCGGGTTTGCCATGGCTGATGGATTTGTCGGCCATGAATTTCCGGAAGAATTTCTCCACCTGCACGATGAAGCTGAGGGCCTTCTGTTGCGGCGGCAGGGCCTGGCTGTTTTGGTTGGCGAGGATCTTTTTGGCCGCGTCGTCCATCGGCGGCGCCGCCTGGTTGAGCAGATCGATGATATCGGCCGACACTCCCTCCTGCATGAATTCCTGCACGACTTCCTGCGTCTTGGCCGAGAGTTCCCCCTGGTTTTTGCCCACCCGGTCGTTTTCCTTCATGCGCACCGGATCGGTGATCGGGAGGTCGGTATGGGCGAGGATAAAGTTCTCTTTGATCGAGCGCAACTGGGCCAGTTTCAATTCGAGCAGGAGCGCTTCTCCCTTGGCGATCGCCTCCGCCACCCCGCGCCTGGGCCACGTCGTCGCGAAAGGGCCGCACCTGGATGAACTGAATGGCCGAGGTGATGTCGGGCAAATTCTGGTCGGTGATGCGTTGGGCCCGGATGTAGTAGGTGACGACATCGAAGGGCTCGACGTCCAGCTCATCCATGTAGAGGGATGCCTTCAGGATGTTCTTGCCCGGCTTGTCGAAGGGCGTGGCCGGGAGCGGCGTGCTCGTTTTCGGCACGCCATCCACGCTGATTTCCAGGCTCAGGTTCTTCAGGCCGGAGGTCGACTGGGCGAGGGCGGCCGTGGGCACTTCCTCGATGGGATTCGCCTTGCTTTCCGGTTCCGGCGATTGCCAGATGATGGAGGCTTTCGGCACGACCGGGGGCGGTGGTTTGGGCGGTGTCGCAACTGGAACCGCCGGATGCTGCATCAGCATTGGTATTACCCATAATCCCAGCGTGACGAGATGTGCCAGGACCAGGAGAAGGACGGCCCCGACTAGCCAGGGCAGCGCGCGCACCGGTCGGACGCCAACGCGGCTGGCGACTCAAATAGGCGGCGGTTTCCTCGCGCTGAGCCTGGGCCAGGAGAGAGGTCGAGCCGTGCAACGTGGCGGTCGCCTCCAGCCGATTCTTGGCCGTGAGATGGCGATCCATCTGCTGAGCAGTATCGAGGAGCGAGGAGGGGGCGAATCGCCACCCCACCATGGCGGCCAGAATCGTCAGTAAGAATTCCTCCCGCCCAGATGGCAGCCACGATTTTGCCGTTGTCGGGCGTTTGCCAGTAGAAATGAAAGACCCAAAGCGCGATCAAGGTCGCGATGAGCCCGACCAGCGAAGTAAAGAGAAGGCCGCGCCAGCGCTCCCAATGATATTGTTTGCGAAGGACCTCGGAAGGCGGAACCGAGAGGGCCGGGGCAAGAGGAGGTTTTTCCAAAAGAGTTGGCATAGGTCGGTTCCAGGTTTAGGTCGAGGTGCGGTTGGCCAGGCGGAGTTCGGCTAAAATCAAAATTACGGCCACGGCCAGCAGCCACCACCAGACCCGCTGCTGGTTTTCGGCATCTTCGCGGGAAAGATTGACCATGGCCGGCCGGGTTTCCGGCGCCGAGGCCGCGTGGGACGTCAGGGCCAGGAGATCGTCCGGCGTATTCCATGGCGTCAGGTCCGATTCCTCCGGTTTCAGGTTCACCGCGTAATAACGGTCCTGCGTTGTCGTCGTGGTAATGATAGAGGCCGGGCATGTCGGGGCGGACAGAACCGGCGACCTTCGCGTCGGCTTGCGGGAGCGGAGTTTCCATGGCCGTCCAGGTTCCCTCCCCCGGCACGGTGAGGGTGTCCCCGACCCGCCAGTTATCGGCCACCGGTTTTTCCTGCGCGAGCCAGAGGATCGACGAATGAACAAACGGAACGAAGGAGGCCTGCATCGGCCAGTTGGTCGTATCCCGATTCAGATCGAATCCGCTGACGAGAAAATGGCGGCCTTCGCGGCTTACTTCGGCAAGGGCGGGACTGCCGTCATCCCACGTCGCCAGCGGCGTCACGTCGACGCTGTCCACCGAAAATCCACGGTAAAACTCCACGCCCAGCAAAGCCGTGAGACTGTCCGCCAGCGGCACCAGCAGCGGGTGGGTCGTGTCCCAGTTCCGCAAGTGGAGCGGGCTGTCCTCCGATTCGGGCACCACCGCGCTGACCGTCAGATGCTGCTGCTCCAGCCAGGCCCCCTGCGAGGGCGATCCGTTCAGGAAAATCCAGGCCATGCCCCCGGCTTCAAGAAAATGATTCAGGCGATCGACCAGCGGCGCTTGAAAGGGCTTGTCTCCGCGAACCAGCACGACGTGATGGACCGGCCATTCCGCGTCCGGCAAAGCCTCGGCCTTAAACGGAGCCGCGACCACCTCGCGCGTGGAGTCGATCGCCTGGGAAAGAAAATCGAAGTCATCCGGACCTCCCTCAAAAGGGGTGACGAGGACCCGCGTTTGCGCGTCCGGGTCATGCACGACATAGAAGTGGTCATCGATGGGAAGATCGTCCGCATCGAGGTCCACCCGGAAGCCTTCGACTTGATCGGCCGCGATCCCCGTCAGCGGCACCAGCACGCTGTTCTCGTGCCCGGCATCGAGGTCGACTTGCTGCGTGGCGAGCACCTTTCCGCCCGAGCTGACGGTCAGGACGCGCGTGTCGTGGTCGGGTAGAAATTGGGCGATGGTCACGCGCAGCGACGGCGACGATCCCTGGCCCTCCCACTGGGCCTTCGTGATGGCCGCCTGACGCTTCGGGACATCGGGAACTGGAGGAAATGTCAACTGGACGCCGGAGGGCAGGGGTTGGGAAAAGTTCACGCCTTGCCAGCCGATTTCCTGCTCATCGCCCATCCAGGCGAGAGTCATCTCCTTCGCCCCGGAACCGATCAGCGTTTCGCCCGCGAGCCGCAGGGCCCCTTCATAACGGGTCGTTTCATATCCCGGCAGCAGGCCGGCCATCGTGTCGCGGACTTGATCGAGATTCTGTGTCAGCGGCACCAGCCAGCGGGGCGTCGGATTCATCAGCAGGATGCCCGCCTGGTCTCCGGGTTCGAGGGGGGTAAGCTGGCCGGTGGCCCAGGCGCGCAAGCCCTCCCATCTTCCCGCGGTTTGCATGCTGAACGAGTTGTCGACGGCGATGACCAGCGCCCGGCCTTGACCCTGGCGTGAGGAACTCCAGAACGGGCGGGAGAAAGCGGCGCAAACCAGCAGGATGATGAGGCAGCGCAGGAGCAACGTCAGCCAGCGCCGGAGCCGGTGCATCTTCGTCTCGCGCACCGCCGTGGGGCCGAGAAACCGGAGCGTGGGAAAGATCACCTCGACCCGCGGCTTGCTGCGCAGGAAGTGGAGCGCGAGCGGCACGCCCACCAACACGCCCGCGGCCAGAAAGAGAGGGATGAGCAGATTCATGGCGAAGTCCTTCGCATCAGCAAAGCCGCTCACGGCGGCCCAGGTAGTTTCCGAACGCCGCCATGGGATTGGCGTCGGTGCGCAGCAACGTGTAATCGCCGGCGTGATCCAGGAAAGAGGTCTGGGTTTGGGCCAGGAATTTTTGGATTCGATCGACATAGCCCCGGCGGACGGCAACCGCGTCCAGGATCTGTTTCTGCCCGTTTTCCGAATCGATGAAAGTCCCGCTCCAGTCCTCGCCCAAGTCGATTTCGACCGGGTCGAGCGTATGAAAAGCGATGATCTCCTGCCGGTCAAAATGGAGTCGGCGCAAAGCCGCATTTAGCGCCGCTTTCTCTTCATAAAAATCGCTGGCGATGACGACCAGCGAGCGCCGGGGCAGGAGTTCCGCCAGAGTATTCAAGCCTTTGGCGAGGCCGGTGGTGCCGCCGGTCTGCATGGCGTCCATGCGCCCGAGGGACGTCTGCCAATGGGATCTGGACGCTTTGGGTTTGAGGTAATCGTCGAGATCAGCGCCGATGACGGCGAGACCGAAGGCGTCGCATTGGCGCAACGCGAGAAGACCCACGGCGGCCAGCAGCGTGCGGGCAAAATCGATCTTTCTCAGCCACGCCTCGGGCCGGCTGGTGTAGGCCATGGAGGCGCTGGTATCGAGGACGAGAAAGACGCGCAACTGCGTCTCCTGCTCGTACTGCTTCACGTTCAGCCGGTCGGTGCGCCCGTAAAGCCGCCAATCGATCCGGCGAAGATCGTCGCCCAACTGATAGGGCCGGTACTCGGCAAATTCGACGCTGAAGCCCTTTTGCGGGCTGCGATGCATGCCCATGAGAAAGCCATCCATGAGGTAGCGAGCTCGCAATTCGAGGCTGGGAAGATCGTGCAACAGGGCGAGATCGAGCGGCGGAACGGGATCCTTTTTTACGGGCAACGGCGGCAGCGATGACCGTCCCTGCAGCGGCGCCAGGGCTGCCGTGCGTCGGGGAGGAATCACGGGGGGAGTCATGGCGGGTCAATTTTATTTGGCGGCGGCGACCAACTGTTCGATGATCTGGTCGACCGTGACCTGGTCCGCTTCGGCGCGGTAATTGGTAATCAAGCGGTGCCGCAAAACCAGCTTGGCGCTCTGTTCGATGTCTTCACGGGCGACGTTGAAGCGGCCATCCAGCACGGCCAGCGCCTTGCCCGCCAGCGCGAGATATTGCGAAGCGCGCGGGCCCGCGCCCCATTGGATGTATTTCTTCACGAAATCGGGGGCCGAGTCCGATGCGGGACGCGTCGACTGAACCAGGTCAACCGCATACTCCGCGACGGAGGGCGGCACGGGAATCTGCTTCACGCAATGTTGCAGGGCGAGGAGTTGTTCTCCGGTCAGGACTTTATTCACCGGCTTGATTTCGTCCCGCGTTGTTTCGTGGAGGATCTGGATTTCATCCTCGCGGCTGGGGTAATCGACCCGAAGATTGAACATGAAGCGGTCCATCTGCGCCTCGGGCAACGGGTAGGTCCCTTCCTGCTCGATCGGATTTTGGGTCGCCAGCACGAAAAAGGGCGCGGGGAGCTGGTAGGTGCTTCCCGCCACGGTGACGCGCCGTTCCTGCATGGCTTCCAGCAGCGCGGCCTGGGTCTTCGGCGGGGTGCGGTTGATTTCGTCGGCCAGCAACAGGTTGGCGAAGACGGGCCCGGCGATGAATCGGAACTCGCGCTTGCCCTCGGCGCTTTCTTCCAGAATCTCGGTGCCGGTCACGTCGCTCGGCATCAGATCGGGCGTGAACTGGATGCGCTGAAAGCTGAGGTCGAGGATTTCCGCCAGACTGCGGACGATGAGCGTTTTGGCGAGGCCGGGGACGCCGATCATGAGCACATGGCCCTGCACCATGAGCGCGACGAAGAGGTCCCGCACGATTTCGTCCTGGCCGATGATGCGATGTTTGAGTTCCGTGGCCAAAGTCTGGTAGGTGCCCTTGACTCCGGTGAGAAGTTGAATCTGTTCGGGGGTGAGGTCGGGTGTGGTCATAGGAGGTTCATCTACGGGCAGTTGGTGGGAAGAAAGTCAGGGCTTCAGGTGATCGGTCCAGTCACGAAGCATATGCCGCACCGCAACGTAATCGGCTTGCGCGACAAGAGGCTGGTCGACCGTCAGTTCGGCGGTGCGGGTCCAGCGACTGCTCCAGCTACTGTCGCCGCCGTCGCCTTTGGCTTTCCCCTCGCCTTTCCATAACACGGTGGCGTGAATACCCGCGATGGTTTGATCGAAGCACTCGGGATTAGGTGGCTCGGGCTCGTGGCCGTGCGAATAAATGACATACGAGACGGTCTGGGTCAGGTGGAACTTCTGGCCGTTGTTGATCAGTAGGGGGCGATTACGCTCCGGCGGCGCAAAGTAGGCATCCACATCGAACGCGGGCAGCGGGTCGGGCATAGAGGAGGTCGCAACCTGGGCATCCATGGTCAGCGGGATGGAGAGATCGTCCACCGGCGTGAGGGCGATGCCGCTGAAATCGGCATGGCTGAGCCTTCGGGCCAGTTCCCCCTGGAGGATGAAATCGCGCTGGCGCGGCGTGAGTCCTCGCAGTTGGCTGCGCACATCGTACTCGGCCAGGCCGGACCATGTGTCATGCAGCGTTCCATTCCAGGGATCGCCTGCCTTGCGTTCGAATTTCCATTCTTCGTCCAGGGCGGTGAGGTCTTTTCCGGCCACGGCCACCGTGAGAAACTGGGCCGTGTCCTTGTTAAAGACGAGCGCGGATCGTCCGATGTCGCCGGGGGAGAGCGTCGGGAACGGCGCGGTCGAATCGGTGGTGTCGAGCCAGAGGTCATCCGGCTGGCCATCCGCCGGCCGCCTTGGGCACATAGGCGATGGCGTGGTTGAATTGCCAACTGGGAAACGTGACATCCGTGCTGGAACCGCGATTGAGCAGGCAGAACCGCCCGTCGATGCCCATGTCGGCCAGCAGCGCGATGAGCAGATTGGCCTTGTCCTTGCAGTCGCCGTAGCGGTTCTGGAGCACGATGGCGGGCGTGCGCGGGCGAATGCCGTTGATCCCGAATTCAATCGCGACATAGCGGAGCGCGGAGACAAATTCGTACGCCTTGCGAATCTTGTCGAGGCGGCTGGTCGCTCCCGCCGCGAGGTCCTCAGCTTTCGCCTTCACCGCCGGGTCCTGTGCGTCTGAGCCTTGCGTCAACCGCCGATACCAGGCCGCGAATGCATCCCACGAAGCGAGGGAAGTGATGTCGAGCGTCGTCACGAAATCGCGCGCGGGCGGATCGTAGGGCAGCGCCTCGTAGGCCGGCAATTCCGCCAGCTTCCACGTGATCGTCCTCATGCCGTCGGCGACAGTGTCCGCTGGCTTCTGGTCGCTGTTGCGGAGCTTGAAATGGAGGCCCATCTTCTCTGGAATCTGCAACTGCAATTCGGTTTGAAGCACGGGGATGTCCTGCTGCACGGGCAATTCCTCGGAAAACTCGGGTACGCTGGCATCGAGAAGATGCCGGGTCCGGTAAGCGATCTCGATCAGGCACCCGGCATGGGTATCGGGCATGAAGACCATGGTGAGCGCACCGCAGAGGCCGCTGGTACAATCGGTTGCGGGCGGCATTTTGGCCGGATTGAAAACCGTGGACGTGCCATCGGGCTGGATGATCCGCGCGGCTACCAGCTTGGTCGTCACCGCGGGCGGATCTTGCGGGAGCATGAAATTGGCCCAGCGCGCGACGCCGTCCTCCTTTGCGATATAAATGCGCTGCATGACGAAATCCTCCGCCGTGCGGTCTTCCCCAACTTTGTAACCAAGACGCTGTTCCAGCAGGATGGAAGCAAAGCCCTCCGGATTCGGCGCGGCTTGGGCCGCTGCGATCAGCTTTTTCGTTTCCGCCGTGGCGGCCTGCTTTTCCCACTCGGCGTTGGGCTTCCGAATTTCAACTTTGATGTCGGACGCATTCACCAGGGCCATCGAACCGTCCGGCTCCGGTTTGGGTGCTGCTTGCGCTGGCGAATCGACGCCGAAGGGCGCTTCCATCACCGTCCCGGTTTCAGCATCGCCGAGCCGGGCGTGTTCTCCGAAAGCCAGATTATTATCGGTATATTCTTTTTCGGTCAAAGCGGCGGCGCGCGTGGCAATCGCCTTCCAGCTCGCACGGGGATTTTCCTTCAGCGCCGCAGCCCAGCCTTCCGGGAAACCGGGGAAGATCGATTTCGCCCTCCTCGCGGGTCGCGGCCAGAACGGATCGATTCTTCGACAATAAAATCGGGACAAAGCCGCCCGAGTCACTCGTCCCGACGAGAACGAACTGCTTCGCCGGAATGGCGTCGAGCGCCACCTTCAGTTCGGACGCACTCAATCGTGGACCCGCAACTTGAAACGCGGGCACCCCTTCTTCGTTACGCCCCGAGAAGCCAAGCAAGACCAGCCAGAATTCGTCCGACGTGACGAGCGTCTGCCGTTTTTTAAGGCTTTGCCGAATGCGCTCCGACGTGACTTTGTCATCCGGCGTCTGGGCTCTTAGGACTTCGATGGCCTCGGGCGCAAATCCGCGTTGAACCAATCCGTCGTGAATATCCTGCGCGGCAGCGGTCAAGTCGGTTGCCACGGATGGACCTCCCGTTGTCCCGACCACAATCAGGGCATTTTGCGAAGCCAGAACCGGCAGGCAGGAAATTAGCCAGCACGCCCCCCATGTCAAAAATTTCTGGTGGTAAGCCAGCATTTTCTTGCAAACCGGGAAAGACTGACAGGTTAATGGGAGTCCCAAATGCATCTTTCGATATTGTTGACCTCAATGCTTTCAGATGAAAGGGCACTCTGACTCAACCGGTAGACTTGCATAAGAATTGCCAGAATGATTACTTCACCTAATTTGCGCTGAGGACTACCCCCACCTGGACAGAAAGATCGAAGACGGGATGAGTTGCATTTCATTCGGTGGGGCATGTTTGAGAGGCTTGCTCAGGTCCGGGAGGGGGCAAAGGCACCAACCCCGGGGCGTCTTCGAGCGTTGCTCCTCTATCGGTAAAAGATTCGATCAAAGTGGCGATTTTAGGGAAAAATGTACAGTCGTAAGCTCAGGGAATTGCGCGCCCACTTTCTCATTCTTAGCATGATGATATTTGTCGGACTCGAATGCAGGGTGAGTGCAAGCGTCCCATTACCTCCCAGCCATGTCAGAATCATCGACTTTTTTGAACAGCTCGGAATCGATACGCCATCGCCTCGTTTTGGCTGGGTCGGTAACGCCGCGCTTGGCGACCGAGGTGAAAGGCAAACGGCCTATGAGATCATCGTCTCCGCGAAAGAGGCTGAAATTCGAGCCAATCGGGGCACGCTCTGGGACAGTGGTAAAGTTGCGTCCGCCCAGCAATACGGAATCTCCTATGGCGGTCCCGCTTTGACCAAAACGACAAAATATTGGTGGAAGGTCCGGGCATGGGACAACGACAGCCAGCCCTCACCGTGGAGCGACGAAGCCAGTTTCATCACCGGCTTTTTCCAGCTTTCCGATTGGAATCCTAGCGGGCAATGGATCGCTGCGCCCGAATCGGTCACGACAAAGGCCGGTCCAAGGCCCATGTTTCGCAAGACGTTTCAAGCCGACAAACCTGTCCGCAATGCCTATCTCTACGTCACCGGCCTAGGTCAGTTTGTCGCCTCTCTTAACGGCACCAAGGTGGGCAATCACGAAATCGATCCGGCTTGGACGGACTATGATCGGACCGTGGATTATGTCACTTTCGATGTAACGTCCCAGGTAAAAACGGGAGGCAACGCTTTGGGCGTAATGCTCGGTTCCGGCTGGCTTGGCTCCCACGATAGCGCAGGGATAAGGAACTTCGGCCCGCTGCGTCTGCGCGCGCAGCTTCACCTCGAATATAGCGATGGAACCTCGCAGGAAGTGGTCAGCGACGCCTCTTGGAAGGTCGCGCAGAGTCCCTTTACGTCCACCGAGCTTCACGGCGCGGAGGACTACGATGCCCGGATGGAGCAACCGGGCTGGAATACGGATAGTTTCGACGACTCGAGTTGGGCGAATGCCAGTATCGCCAATTCCCCTGCAGGCGCGCTCATCGCCCAGTCCTCTCCGCCCGTGATTGCTCGCCAGACATTCGCCCCGGTAAAAGTCACGAACCCGGCGCCTCACGTCTATATCTACGACATGGGTCAGAATTTCGACGGTCAGTATGAAATCACCGTCACGGGAAATGCGGGGAGCAAGATCAAGATTTTGCCGGGGGAGTTTCTCAACAAAGACGGCACGGTCAACCCTGGGCGTAGTGCCGGCTCGAACTACATCTTGAAAGGAAAGGCAACGGAGACGTGGCGTCTGACCTTCTCAACGATTGGTTTTCGTTACATCCAACTGAGCGATGTGTCGCAAGACCTGATTGATCCCGATCTCCCCTCCGTCCAGAAGGTGACGGGCTACTTTACGTATACCGCATCCGAAGACGTTGGTTCCTTCGCCTGCTCGGATGACCGCGATAATCAAATCTATGACCTGGCGCTGAAGACTCTGCAAAGCAACTTCACCAGCCTTCATACCGACGGCCCCAATTACGAGAAACTTGGA
Organism: uncultured Verrucomicrobiae bacterium; assembly: GCA_963812985.1. GTDB lineage: Bacteria > Verrucomicrobiota > Verrucomicrobiia > Methylacidiphilales > UBA1321 > JABDGH01. The sequence continues at coordinate 205,568 of CAWEXI010000001.1, read as the reverse complement.
TGGCAGGAGGTGGCATGGCTTGCCCCATTGTCGGCCACCTATAAATATGACCTGCAGACCCTCCTGGTAAAGATCGCGCGGGATATTCGCGATGCCCAGAGGACGGTGGGGCTTTGTCCCAACATTGCACCGAATTGGTTTTACAATAAGGACCATCCGCCGGGTAACGTCTATGACGATTCGCCAGCCTGGGGTGCTTCCATGTTCATGGTTCCCTGGCAAACTTACCTCGCCTATGGAGATTTAAAGGTTTTGCAGGATAACTACGAATCGATGAAAAACTACCTGGCTTATCTCAAAGGAAAAGAATCGAATGGCGTCCTTAGCTATGGTCTGGGAGATTGGATGGCCCCGGCGGGAACAAATGTGCCGAACGTCGAGGGCGCGATTTATGTCCTCGACACGCGCGTCATGCGCGACGCGGCGCAGGCACTTGGGAACAACCAAGACGCCGATCTTTATGGCCAGGAATACGCGCGCGTCCGTGCCGCCTACAATTCCGCTTATTTCGACGAGGGATCGAGCAGCTACAAGCCGATGACGCAGGCGAACCAAGCCATGCCTTTGGCATTGGGAATCGTTCCTGACGCCGAAGAACAGTCCGCCGTCAAGGCCCTCGTTGCTGATATCGCCACTCCTGCGGCACCCCAACGCCGGACTAAATTTGGACCTGCTCAGGCTAACCATATTACTGCTGGAGACGTGGGCACCCTCTTCGTCTGGCAAGCGCTGGGCGATAACGGCCATTCCGATCTGGTGCAAACCATGATCACCCAGCCCGATGTTCCCAGCTATCAGAATATGATCAACAGCGGTGAGACCACGATTACGGAGAATTGGGACACGAAACGCACGCGGTCCCACAATCACGACATGTACGCTGGCATTTTCGACTGGTTTTATCGCTCGCTGGCTGGCATTTCCCAGACGAAGCCAGGGTACGAGGAGTTCCAAATAAAACCTGATCTGACCACTGACATCACCCATGTTCATTGCACCTACAATTCGGTCCGCGGGCTAATCGGCTCCGATTGGGAGCGGCAGGGCGGACAGTTGAAGCTGAAGGTTATCGTTCCGGTAAATAGTACTGCGACCGTCTATATTCCCGCCCACGATGCCGATTCCGTTCTCGAGGGCAACCTGCCCGCGAAACAGGCCGCTGGCATTCAATTCGTCCATATGGAAGCTTCCACGGCGGTATTCTCCGTCGGCTCCGGCGAATATACCTTCCAGTCCCGCTTGCCCTGAGGTGTGTTGAGTGCTTTCTCTTGTCGAGAGTGAGGGGAACAAGGGTTATGGTTGTTTACCACGAATTAGCCTTGGCAACTACAAAGCTGAAGTCAAAATCACAGACAGGAACCCATCCATGACGGAAATAGTCACCTTAAATGGAAAGTTCCCGCTTATAGTCAGGCGTCGCTGCATGCATTCTTTGAAACATGTAGCGCTTACCTTATTTTTGTCGGTCGTCAGTTGCCTTGCTGGTGAAAGTGAACAAGCCACACCCAAGCAGATACAGGATTTGATTGGCAGCCTTCCCAGCTTTGAGCGGATTCAGGAAGACTTTGCGCTGACCGATTACACCGCCCCGGCAAACGATAAACAGCGCGAAGCCAATGCCCGACTTAAGAAGGCCTCAGAAGGATTCCAACGTCTCCGATCGCTTCTCCGAGTCGGAACATCCGTCTTTGATTACCCCGGCTTGCTGGCCTTGTCGCGCACCCGCTACATCGAATTCGACCACAAGTATGCAATGGCGCTGGGTGTGCCATCCGACGAGGTGCGGGCAAATGGCGAAGGCCTACAAAAAGATATGTTCGACCTTGTTTTCGATGATCGCGGAATCATTACCGCGATTAGGCCTCTCGATGCTGCACAATGAATTTTCGAGCCCGCAAAAATGGCACTTCTATTCACCGATTATCACCCGACCATGAAGGCATGATCAACGACAATGAGAACTTCAACCCGCTTCTATCTACTCATGATTCTCCTTGGGCTGTTGCCGGCCAGCGTGGCCCGCGCCGTGCAAGTCACCAAGCAAATCGACTCGTATGGCAGGGACTATTTCCTGTTCACCCCGGATAAGATCGACCCGGCCAGGACTTATTGGCTGGTGGTCGAGGTGGGCGGATTCCAGGGGTTCACCGTCGGGACCAGGGCCAATGAGAAATCAGGCGTCAGCGGCTGGGTCGATCGCGGAGATTGTATCGGCATCTCACCGAGCTTCCCCGAGGGTTATCAAGGCCTGATGGAAGACACCGACAAACAGCTTGAAGGCATTTTCCAGAAACTTCAGGACAAGTTCACGTTGCACAAAAAGTTGTTTCTTTACGGTCACTCGGGCGGGGCGCAATTCGCTCACCGGTTCATGTTGGAGCATCCGGACGAGGTGACGGGATGCTGTGCGACCTCGGCCGGCAGTTGGGCGGATCAACTGCCCTCGTCCGCGGCCACCGTCCCCCTGGCGATTTCCTGCGGTGAAAAGGACACTGCCAAATCAGCTCCGGGCTCGCCCATGACCCGGATCGATTGGGCAAAAAAATTCGCGCAGGATTTGGACCGGGCGAATTATTTCTACAAGGCGGCGTATTGGCCCAACGCCGGTCACGGGGGCGATAAAAAGGGAAACGATAATCTGACGTACGAGGCCTTTTCACTTGGAACCAGCGGCATGGTGGGAAAAGAATACGCGAAGGTCAGCGCAAAGCTCCAGGCGTTCAACCAGGCAGTGGCGAGCCACAACGCGGCCCAGGCCGGGAGCGCGTCTTCCGATTTGCTCAACCTGCTCAATTCCGCCCCAGATGCCGACCAAACCCAGAAGAACCTCACCGCCAGTGGCTGGAAAGCGGGACCCGAGGCCATCGCGGCCTGCATGCAGACCCGTCAGGATTTTGTGACCGAAGAAACGAAGTGGCTGTCGGATACCCTCGCCAATAACCAGCTGCCGTTACCCGGTACGAATGCTGCCGTTCAAACGACGTCGCTCCCGGTGCCACCCAAAGCACCGGTGTCCGCAGCAGCGTCAACTCCTCCACCAACACCCGTCGATACCGCCATCACCCAAGCTGCGCCACTCGAAGCGTATGGGCCTGACGGCCTCATGACCGGGGTCAGCCAAGCCACCGTTGGCCAACACTATAAATGTCTCCGCATCGAAAACGACAAAGCTGTTCTCCAAGACGCAAACGGCAATACCTTCAAGATCAGAGCCGATGCGATCAACCCAACACCGAAAAACTAACCAGAAGAACAATCGGCCTCCGCGAGTTTTTATATCCCTGATCGTGGGGTCAGAAAATGGGCGTGGGAAACCTATCATGAACCAGCTTTTTAAACGGCGTTATTTACTCGTGCTGCTTTTTGCGCTCGTCGCGACCATTCCCTTGCGCCTTTCGGCACAGGCCGTTACGGAAAAGTCTGTAATACCCGTACTACCGCTTGGCGGGGTTAAGTTCGAAGGCTGGACCGGCGTTGAGGCAGGGACGGATGGCGCGACGCTGAAGCTGCCGGGCGAGGCGGTGTTTCGCTATCCGCAAGGGCCCAAGGGTTGGTACAGCGAGGGGTTTCGCGCCGAGAACGACAGCACGTGCGACTGGCGCAGTTACTACGGACTGCAACTCGACATGCAGGTCCCCGAAGGCCGCACCCTGGAACTCGACGCGACCATGGCCACGCCGTCGTCTCTGGTTCTGGGGAATTATCTACCTGAAAGTCATGCGATCTGCATCGTGGCTGGCGCCGCGGGCTGGCAGCGCGTGACGCTGCCGTGGAAGCTGTTCGATTTCGACCCGACCCAAAGTGCGTTCCTCCACTTCATCCAGGAATTGCACCTCGCCGGAAAATTCACCGACGCCAAGTCCGGCGGCGAAGTTCGCTTGAAAAACATTCGCGTGATTCTGGCTCCGATCGTCGCTTTGCAAGCCGACGTGCGGGGAAAAGCCGTGCCGGCGGGCGGCACTGCGCAATACGATGTGACGCTGGCCAACTGCACTGACTCGACGCAGGAGGTGACGCTTTCCTTTCAGAAAGATATTTGGAGCACGATGACCTCGTCCGTCGAACCTGCGCGGGCGCGGCTTGCGCCGGGAGCGACGACGTCGTGTATCGTTTCCGTTCGCGTTCCGCAAGAAGGCGTTCCTCCCGGCGGTCATGAACGCCAGGAACTGCTCGCTTGCGGCAACGGCGGCGCGCCCATCGCCACTTTGGATTTTATCACCGCGCGCGACGTGCCCCGCCCCAGCATTCTCCATACGCCTGAAGGCTGGGCCGAGGTGCGCGCGAACGTGGCAAAATACGATTGGGCCAAAAAAGCCCAGGACGATTTTGTGAAGGCTGCTGATGCGTGGCAGGTGCCGGAATCGGCCGTGCCGCCTAATAACGTTTCAGAGGGACATGCCTACGTCTTTAAAGTTCCGGAGTACCAAGCTCTCTACAAGACGGCCATTGCCTGGCAATTGACCCGAAACAAGACTTACGCGGAGAAAATCGCTCTCTTCTTGCGCCGTCTGGCCGACGACAAAACCGGTTATCCCTCCACCTTTGCCTCGATGGACCAGGGCGCCCCGCAGGAAGGCGAAAACTGGCAGCTCGTGGCCATCGCGTATGACGCGGTCCTCGACGCTGGCGTGCTAACCGACGATGACAAGCGCGCCATCAACCACACGATGCGCCTTTACATAGAAACGATGGATGCCGGCTTGTACGTCGGCAATGACAGCAATTGGTCCGTTGCAGCATCCACGGCGTGCCTGTACAGCGCCCTGGCCATGGGCGATCTAGTCACCGCCGATCGCTATTTGTACGGCCCGAGCGGCTTCACCGATTACGTGACCAAAGGCATCATGGACGACGGCTGGTGGTGGGAATGCTCCAGCGGCTACAACTTCTGGGTCGCGTCGGAGCTGACCCAATCGGCCCTCGCCTGCCAGCCGTGGGGCATTGATTTGCTTCACCACGACTTCCCGGCAAATTTCTCCACCCACACCATTGTTATTCCTTCCGCACTAAATCCCCCTTATGGCATATCGTTTGAAAAGTGGGGACCGAGTCACCGCAACACGCGCTCGGTCAAGCAGCTGTGGGATGCCGTGCCGCTGGCGGCCGATTATCGTGGAATCACTTTCGGCATGAACGATGGCCACGAGGAAGAGGTCGGCGGCGGTCGGATGGAACTAGCCTACTACGCTTTCCGAGATCCCATCTATGCCGCGTTCATCAAGCGAAGCCCCGACCGCGATCTGATCTATGGCGTGCCCGAACTGCCAACCGACACGCCTTCCCCCTGGCTCAATTCCGGTTACGCGGAGAACATCGGCTACGCGTTGCTGCGTTCGCAGACGGAAAACCGCGAGCCCAAGGACCAGATTCAAGCTGTCTTCAAAATCGGCACCCAAGGCGGCTATCACGGCCATTTCGACCGCGTCTCGCTCGATTCCATCATGCGCTACGGGCGCAGTTTCTGGAGCCCCGAGAGCATCTGGTGGGGTTATCCGAATTTCATGTACAAGTTTTACGTCCAGACTTCCGTGGCGCACAACATGGTCGTGGTGGACCAGAAGCAGCAGGAAGCCGTGCCCTCGTCGCAGCTCCTCTTTTTCTCCGGCAAGATGATGCAGGCGGTCGTGCATGAAACCAACGCGCGCTGGTCCGATCCGCCCTACCTCGGCATGCAGTATAACGTCGGTGATACGCCCGAGTCGCAGATGCGCAAAAACAAGCAGAGCGTCCCGCCGGTCACCGACCGCAAGTATGGCGAACTCGGGCCCTATACCGACCGCGTGCTCCAGCGCCGGTTCGGCATCGTCACCGACGATTATATCGTCGTCGCCGATTACCTGAAAAGCGACCAGCCCCATACGTTTCGACGATCTCTTCCAAATGAAAAACTTCGACGGCCTCGATGCAGCGGACAAAAAACTCCTCCGCCACGACGCGCAGTTCAACGCCGATCCCCACAGCTCGGCGCAGTTCATCACCGATTGCGACTGGTACCAGGCCACGGCGCCGGCCGTCGGCAAGTTCGAGTTTAAATTCGGCCCCGGTGCGGACAACTCCTCGGGCCATACGCAAGACAGCGAGGATGGCACGTTGAAAATCGACGTCCACTCGCTCTGGCCGCAGCAGCAGCAAATCATGCTGGCCCAGCCGCCCGAACCGCAGGGCAATTCGCAATGGGTGACCTACGACATCAGCGGCGATGGCAAGTCGCTCGCCAAGGGCGAAAGCGGCGTCTGGATTCTCGGCGCGGTCGATGTCGACGTGCCGGTGCAAAACGTCAGCGAACTCGTGCTCACCGTTAACACCGATGGCAGCAGCAAAAGGAAGTCCCTCTTCTGGGCCAACGCGCGCATCGTCACCAATGACGGCAAAGAGATTCCCCTCACCGCGCCGCAACCGGGCGACAACATCGACGCGCCACCCAAGCTGGGTCAGGACTACTACGGCGGCCCGATCAAGATCGCCGGCGTTCCGTACACCGAAGCGCTGCCCACGCAGCCGAACGATGCCAAGAAGCCCGCCGTCATCCGCTTATCGCTGGCCGGAACGAATGCCGTGCGCTTCAAGGCCACGCTCGGCGGCGATTATCCTTTCGGCGATGAAACGCAGCGGCGTAAAATCTTCGCGATTCGCAGCCAAGGCACCGAAGCCCGTTTTCTAACCGTGCTCGAACCCTACGAAACTACGCCGATGGTAAAATCCGCCGAAGCCCTCAGCGCCGATCAACTCCACGTCGAGTTGACCGACGGCCGGATGCAGGAGATCACCCTCCACAATCTCGATGGAGACGGCAGAAACATTTCGGCAGATATCACCGAAAGCAAGGACGGCGCAGTCCTTCGCACTGAAACCACCTCTTCTGCTAGCCCACCTTAGAGTCTGTTGGCACCAAGATCATTTCACTACCGCAAATCCGACCATGCTTTCCATTTACGACTACCTGAATATCGCGTTTTACATCGCCTTCATCACAGGAGTGGGAATCGTCTTTTCGCGAAAAAGCAAAAACACGTCGGATTACTTCCGGGGCGGCGGCGTGATGCCGTGGTGGGTCGCCGGCGCATCTTCCTGGATGGCCAGCTTCAGCGCGTGGACCTTTGTCGGCGCGGCGGGCGAAATTTACGATGAAGGCCCCTCGATGATCCTGCTCTACTACAGCTCCGTTATTCCGCTGGTGGTGACTTTATTCTACACCTGCTACCGCTTCCGCCGGATGCGGGTCGTCACGCCCATCGAGGGCGTGCGCCTGCGCTTCGGCGCGGCGTCGCAGCAATTCTATACGTGGATTCGGCTGCCGCTTCTATTTTTGTTTGGTGGTATCGGCTTGAATTCGGTCGGCACGTTCATGTCGGGCGTCTTCGGCCTCAACGTCATCCTGGTCATGATCATCCTCGGGATCATGGTCACCTTCGTGGCGTTGCTGGGAGGTTCCTACAGCGTAGTGGCCAACGATTTCGTGCAGATGTTCCTGGTCGTCACCGTCGCGGTCACCGTGGCGATTCTCGCCTTGGCCCAGCCTGCCGTCGGCGGCGTCTCGGGACTGATCGCCAAGGCTCCCCACCATGACTTCCACTGGAATGATATCGCCCGGTCGCAGTTCTTCCTCTTCTTTTTTCTCGGCCTCACGATCGATGAATCTCTTCGACATGACCCGCATGGACAATTCGGCCAAATACCTGATGGCCGCGAGCGACCGCCATGCGCGCAAGATGTTGATCATCCCGCTGGTCGGCACGCTGATTGGTCCGCTTCATCTGGCTCATTCCTCCCATGGCGGCCTCGATTGTCCACTCCCACGCCGACATGGCACAGCGCTTCCCGCTTCTGGCTCCGCATCCGGAACACGCCGCTTTCCTCGCGACCGCGCTGGATGTTTTGCCGCAAGGCATGTTGGGCCTGCTCATCTGCGGCATCTTCGCCTCGACCGTGACCAACCTGGACGCCAGCCTCAACCAGGCCGTCGGCATTTTCGTGCGCAATTTCTATCTGCCCATTCTCAATCCGCAATGCCCGGAGAAAAAGCTGCTCATCATCAGCAAAGTCTGCACGGCGGCGTTTGGCGCGACGTGCATCACGATCGGGATCATCGTCAACCCGCTCATCAATCAATCCTCCGGCCTCTTTCAATTTCTCACCCAGCTCGGCATCAGCCTTGGATTTCCCCTGACGGTTCCGCTCGCGCTCGGCCTCTTTTTCAAACGCACCCCCGCCTGGTCGACCTGGACCACGGTCCTCATCGGCCTGGCGGTTTCCTACATCATCGGCCGCCACACCGATCCCTCCTTGCTTGGCTGGTTCGGAATCCCGGGCCCTTATTCCGCACAGGAAACGAAATACTACTACATGTTCGCCACACCGGCAGCGGTCGGCCTCATTGCGATCCCCTGGTTTTTCTTCACCTCGCTTTTCTATAAATCTTCCCCGCCCGAATATAAGGCTTCGGTTGAGGATTTCTTTAAGCGCCTCAAGGAGCCGGTGCAAAAAACGGCCGGTCAAGTCACCCGGGAGGACACTTCCATCGCCGTATCCATCGGCAAGCTGTGCCTGATTTACGGCTAGCTTTGTGATCCTCTCGGCGGCGATTCCCAACTCCATTGGAGGCCGACTCTGCTTCGTCTGTTCCGGCGGCGTGATGGTAGCCACCGGCGCCTTCCTGGTCCGCTTTTACCGCGCGATGGACCAAAAGAATCTCCAGGAATTTGAAGCAGTCCAGCGTAAGACTTCACCTGTTGCATGAAAATGAACCGCGTATCCTCACGATCAAGGGTGATAATAGAGATGAAATCATTCCTCAATATTTTCCGCATCGGCGAAGAAAACCACGCCACTACATTCGCCGTTGTTAGCAAGCTTTTTTCCTATGCGGCTTCTGCAATGCGGCACTGTCTTTTCGGCGCCATTCTCTTGGGCGCTCTGTGGATCGAAATCACCCCTGTCCCAGCCGCTCCCAACTCCGACATTTTTTCCGCATTACCTGCGGCGGAAAACTCGGTGGCCTGGAAAGACGGCTATTTCTGGATCAACGGAAAGCCGACGTTTCTCACTTCGGGCGAAATGCACTACGCCCGCATTCCGCGCGAACTTTGGCGCGACCGCATCTGGCGCGCCAAGGAAATGGGACTTAACTGCATTCAGACTTATGTCTTCTGGAACGCGACCGAGGGCCGCGAAGGGCAGTGGGATTTTTCGGGCAACCTTGACCTCGACGCCTGGCTCACCACGATTCAGGAGGCGGGAATGTATGCCGTCGTCCGCGTCGGACCTTACTGCTGCGCGGAATGGGACCAGGGCGGCTTTCCCGCCTGGTTGACCGTGAAGCCGGGCATGACATTGCGGGACACTGGTGCGGATTTTGACAAACACGCCTATCAGCATCTGGATCAGGTCGAAAAAATTGTCGCCAAGCACCAGATCAATCACGGTGGGAATGTCATCATGGTCCAGCTTGAGAATGAGCATCCGCGCGGCTGGGGTACCGATGAAAACTTTCCCTACCTCGCCCATCTCGTCGACCAGGCCCGCACGAACGGACTCGAAATTCCCGTGTTCCTATCCGGACTTCATCACGGCAACGATCCGGCCGGCAATTCCCCATTCAATGTGGGCGCCTCACCCTGGTACACAACCGAATTCTGGACCGGATGGATCGGCAAGTACGGTGACATGAATCCCGGCATGCTGGAGCAGAAAATCGCCGGCACCTGGAAGATCATCGCCTTCGGCGGAGCTGGCTACGACTATTACGTGGTCCATGGCGGCACGAATTTCGGCTACTCGGGATTCTCACACGATACGACTTATGATTACGCCGCCCCCATCAGCGAGGCCGGGGGGTTCAACAACTTCTACGCCCCGGCAAAGCGCGCGGCCTACTTTGCGCAAAGCTTTTCCGAGCTTCTGACCGGCAGCCATAACGATCCGAATTTTGCCAAGGCCGACGGGGACGTGCGCGTTACCACACGAACCAACCCGTCGCTGGGCAGCATGATCCTGCTGGATCGGTTTGGAAAGAAGGGCGGCGGCGGCCAGATCGCGCCCGATGCGTCATCCTATCAAGCCCCCACGGCAACCGCCTCGACCTCGTTCACCACCCAGCTAACCATCGGCAATCTTACCCTGCCACACCAAGGCACCTTGAACGTTGCGACCCTGGAACCAACCACCGTGCTGGTCAACGTGCCGTGGACGGCCAACGCCTCTTTCGAGTCGGTCTGCACGAACGTGCTGCTGCGCCAGCAGATCGGCGCGACGGATTACTGGGTCTGCTACGGTGCCCCCGGAGCCGGCGGCGAAATCACGCTAATCAAGAAGGGCCTGGCCGATGCGCCAATCGACTTCACCTATCCCGCGGATGACAGTGTGAAGGAAATCGACCTCGACTCCGGCGACCAGCATCACGCCAAGCTGCTGGTCATGAACACCGCGACAACCGCGAAGACCTGGCTGGCGCAGGGCAGGATCTTCGTCGGCCCTTCCTTCGTTGAAGACAACGGCAGCGTCGAATTCCCCCCGGAAGGCGGCACCGCCACGGTCTATTCCGCAAGCGGCAAGCAGAGCGTGACCCAGCCGGCGGTGCAGGTCCCAGATGTGCCCAGCCTCGCCGAATGGTCCTGGCGCGATGCGGCGCCCGAGCGGTCGGACGATCTCAAGAATGGCGAATGGAAACAGACTTCGGGGCCGCAACCGATCGGCGCCGTCGACAGTTACCAGAATCGCTACGCCTGGTACCGCACCACGCTTCACTCCGACTCCTCGTCCCCCATCGCGCTGCATTTCGCGGGTGGCCCCGGCCCCCTCTGCGTGACGTTCCTCAACGGCCAGCCCGCCGCGCTCGATCAGCTCAAAACACAGCCGGGCGACAATATGCTGGCGATCCTCGTCAAGGCCGAACCGCGCGATACGCTCTACAATCAAATTGGCGTCGTCGGCACGCCCATCCTGCGAGGACTGTGGGGCGGCGTCTCCACCAGTCCGCAAAGCTCGCCCCTTGCGATTTCATGGAAAACGTGGAAGGACCATGGCGACCCGGGCAAGCCCGAAGACATGGCCAGTCCCGCCTATGACGACTTCGGCGTGGGACTCGACCGAACCCGGAGATTTCCCCGACATCGCCAAGGACCGCCGCTGGTTGCGCGGCACCTTCACGCTGACGCAGGACCAAGTCGATTCCTTCATCGAGGCACCCACCTTTGAAAAATGGAAATGTTCCCTTTATCTCAACGGCCAGCACATTCCCTCCTTTACTCAAGACATCTCCAAGCTGCTCGTCACTGGCACCAACGTCGTTTTGCTCCAGCCGCGCGACTCCAAGTCCGACCTCCGCGACGTCACCCTCAACCTCTGGCCCAACGCACCGCTGGCGCACGCCCCTTGGTATTTCCACGGCGGCCTCTCCCATCTGGAGGAGACGCCCATTATCGGGCGCGTCACCAACTGGAGTGATTTCCTGGCCGCCCAACCGTGGCAAAAGGAGGAGCAGGCCGCCCCCGGTCTGCCGGCATTCTGGAAGACGAGTTTCGCCTACCATCCCACCACCGCGCTCCGCGAGACCCTCGGCCTTTTAACCGACGGACTCCATTCCGGCCACGCCTGGCTTAATGGCCACAACCTGGGCGAATGTCCCCAGAAAGTGCCGCTCTACCTGCCGGAATGCTGGCTGAAAGACGGCGGCAATGACCTCGTTATATTCGATCTCTATGGCAACAAACCCGACACTCTGAAGCTTGCCCGCAAAGAAGCTTTTGCGGTCATGCCGCCAGCGCAACCTTAATCCTTAGCTCTTCGATCATGTGAAGCGACCTCTTCCGTCCATCTCGGTGACTGGCACTGACTGGTGGTCTACCGTGTTTCGCATGGGCCTGGCACCCGAGTGTACGGTGGAATCCCTCACGGACGAGAATTTCGACCGTGGTGGGCTCGACAATCAGGGAGTGCCCCAAACGGTTCAGGCCCTCGACTTCGCGGCTAATCATCAATTCGCAAATCTTACGCTGAATCGTGAAAGGGAGCCGGTTGAACACCAGCTTTTCGTTGATACGAGCGACCAACTCAGGCCGCAGCACTTGGTCCACACGCCGAAGGACGCTGCACTCGATGATGGCAAAGGCCGAGCTCTCCATCCGCATCGCCTCCCCCGCGCCGATGTTTGAAGTGAAGACGATATAGTAGCTTTGCCCTTTTTTCCCCACTTTTTCCAGCCTTCATTCGGGCGTCGTTACCTCTGAAAATAACGATTTCTCGGAAAAAGCGGAAGGGGTGGGATTCGAACCCACGGTAACCTTTCGGCTACGGCAGTTTTCAAGACTGCATCCATAAACCACTCGGACACCCTTCCTCGCGGAACCCAAAAACTCTACCGCGCCGCACACCTCCGAACAAACAGAATCGATTCCGTGGCAGCCTTGGCAAAAACGCGCCCATCGTCTACACCAGTCTCGGGTCAATGGACCCTCTTCCTTCATGCTGCTCATCCGCATTGCCTTCCTGGCGCTTCTCATTTGCGTCCACGTGATCGGCGGGGCCGTCCTCTTCCGCCGGATTTTCCCTCGTGAATCGCCCTGGCTCGGCTTTTTTCTTCCGACCCTAGCCCTGGTTTCCCTCCTCAATTTCATCGAGCACGCCATCGCCATGCCCACGCTGTTTTGGCTTCTGCCCTTCAGCACCGCCGGCCTCATCTGGGTCATGGCCGATCCCCGCACGTCCTGGAAAGGCCTGGTCTTCCCCAGCGTCCTTTTCCTCATCGTCTTCAGCTTCACCCTTGCCGTCAAATGCGTCGAGCCCGAGGTCAATTTCTATTGCACCGAAGGCCTCACTGACCTCAACCGCATCCTCGATTTCTGCCTCGGTGACACCGTACCGCCCACCGACTCCTGGCTCCCGCCCTACAAGCACACTGGTTACTACACCTTCATGCATTACGGGACCTCCGTCCTGAAGCGCCTTCTCTCCGTCGACATCGGCACCGCCTACAACCTCGGCTCCGCCCTGCTCAACGCCCTCACCATGCTGGCCACCGCCGCCGGCGCGTACACCATCAGCCGCTTTCGCAAGTGGGTCGCCGTCTTCACTCTCGTCATCATGCTCGGCGGCTTCACCGGCAGCACGCCGATCCATGCCATCCTCAATCCCAAGGACCCCAATCCCGTTGCCTCCATCGACATCGGCGGTGGCGGTCCCAACGATCCCGTGCACGCCGAGTTCGCGTGGTTGCTAAAGAAGAACCCCCCCGACATCGCCTACCGCATCTACACGCCGGGGTGTTACGTCTACTACTCCGAATTCCACGCCACCATCGCCGGCCATTTCATTGCGCTGCTCGCCGTTTTCGCCGCCGCCGAGGTCCTTCGACGCAAGCGCACCATCTTTCCGTGGATCTATCTCGCTGTCGCGCCGATCCTCACCATCCTTTCCTGCCCATGGTTTTTCTTCATCGTCACGCTTCTCTCCTGGCCGACGCTCCTCGTCGCCTGGATCGCGGGACGTCATCCGACCCAGTGGCGATTCGTCTTCGCCGGCACCGCCGTCGGTTCCGCGCTTTTGTGGCCCACGCTCAACAACATGCTAAATGGCGCGGCTCCCGAACCGTTTTATTGGACCAACGACCTCAACCGCGATTTCGCCACCGTCGTCATCCAGTGGTGGCCCATCTACGTGCCTTGGATTCTCCTTTGGTTCGCGTGGGGCCACATGAATCTCACCGCGCGCTGGCTCCATTTTTTGCTCATCCCCATCTGCATCTGCCTCGAAGCATTCTTCTTCACCGACCGCGGCACCACCCTCGAAAAAACGTGGAGCGGCGGCTTCGGCATCGGGCTCGCCATCCTCTATCCCATCGTTTTCATTCAGCGCGGCTGGCTCTTTCGAGGCTTGTCCGTCGTCCTGATTTTGGCCGGGCTTCTCTCTCTCGGCGCGTGGACCAGTGGCACCTTCGATGGCGCGCTTTCGCGTGAACCGTTCCTGCGTCTCGAGGGCGATTGGTTCGTGCAGCGCGATCCCCAACTGCGTCGCATGGAAGAAGTCTTAAGCCGCATCCACGGCCAGACCGTGCTCAGCGGAAAAGCCTGGCACGCCTGGTTTGAATCGCCCGTCCTCCCCGCCTTCACCGAGAACCGCTCTTTCCTGGGTTGGACCAATGCCGAGGAAACTGCCGGTCATCCGGACGAGGCCCATCAACGCGAAATCGACATCAACACCTTTTACGATGGCACCATGACCACGCCCCTCACCTACCTCGACGCTAACGACATTTCCGCCGTGCTCGTCTGGCCCGGCGACAAAATGCCTGCTGATTGGCTCGATAAAATGAAACTCCAGCTCGACCCCGAATTCACCTACTTCGATTGCAAGGGCGAGGGCGCCGACCAGGCCGGCCTCTTCCTCAAACGAGCGGGCCGATAACGTGTTCCGTAAAATATCTCTTCAGACGTCGCGTCAGCGACTCTTTATAAGCCTGTCATCCTGAGCAAGCCGAGCTTGCTCGGCGCTGTCGAAGGACCTCTAACTATTTTTCTTATCAGCCTCGATTCAGCCTGCCGTAGCTGCCGTCGTGAGACGGTGGCGAAACCCACCGAAAAATTCCTCAGGGCGGATTCGTCTGATCATCCACTGCCTCCACCTTCACATTATCGAACCACGCCACTCCCGGGGGATAATAGGCAAAAAGCATGATCTTAAATTCGGCCACGTTCGCCCGGTATTTCGTCGGGTGAAACATCCCCGTGAACTGCTTCCATTGGCCCGTGCCGCTGCAATCGACCGTACCCTCATAGACCCGCTTCTTCTGTCCGTCCACATCGGCGTACGCGCGAAACCAAAGCTTCCCCGCCGTCCCCTTCTCAGCCAGGTAATCGAACGTCACACGATAGGTCCTGCCTTGAACCACCGGCATCGCCTCCGAATAAAGCGACAAGCCGTACGTTTCGGCAATCGCGTTGTCCGCCGGCTTGGGAAAAACCCACTGCGTCAGTCCCGCTTTCGCATCACTCGCCACCGCTGCCTTTTCCGTCAGCGACGTATCCATCCGGATCGCCTTGCCATGCGGCGGCGTGCCCGGAATTTCCGGAGCATCCGTCCATTGCACCGCCAGTCCGTCCGGCAACTCCCAATGGGCCGGCTTGCCTGCCTGCGCCGGATCGGCCTGCTCGAAATCACCATTCGCCAAAATTGATTGCCCATGCACCGACACCATCCCGGCAAAAACGAAAACCGACAGCAGGGCCACCGTCCCCATCTTCTCCCAAATCCTATCCATCATATTAATCCTATAAAAACTCCCCTGCCTTCTTCCTTTTCTATCAACCTTCCCTGCCTCCTTCATGTTTTCATGCTTTCATGTTTTCCTGTTAAAATTCCCCTGCCTTTCTCCTATCCGTCTTATCAGTCCAATAAGTCCTATTTCCCTCCTGCCCCCTCACTCAGCGACCGGAAATAGGCTCCGGTCATCTCCTCGTATCCCGCCGGGGCTTCCTCGGCCTGCGTATCGTTAACATCCTTGCCCGGTTCGCGCGTCAGCGCATCGCTCTCCACGCGGCTCAACCGGTCGCCCGCATAAGCCGATCGCGCCGCCTCCAGCGAATCGAGCGCCGCATGATAGCCCTGCACCACCGCCAACCCGTTTTGGTTACGCGCGGCCTGCTCATATTCCTTCATCCCATTGATCGCCGATTCCAAATCGCCCGTGGGCCGCCTCTGCTTGCGTAGTTGCAGCGCCAGCGATTCCGCCTGCTGCCGCAATTTCGCCTGCTGATTGGCCAGCATTCCCAGCCGCTGCTGCACCGCCGGCGGCATCGCTCCCTCCAACCCGTCCTGCCCATATCCAGCCAGCTTGCCGCCGCCCGTCGCGCCGCCCTTGGTGTCCGATCGATTGATCGTTCACGCTTCCATTTTCAAACGGCGTCGAAGTCATCCGCGTTGGCGTTTCGTTGCCGCCCTTGCCTATCGCCGTATCGCCCACCATCTCGCCGTCGCTCTTGCCGTTACGCCCCTCGCCGGAGCGCCCGCTGATCTCGTCGTTGTTCGGCAGTGTATTTCCCGTCACGCCCTTCGCGCTCATGTTCGACATGGGCCCATCGCCCGTGCCCCAGCCCGCACCCTTGTCCATTGAATCCATGATCGAGCTCGAGACATCGTCCTTGTCCGGATCGTCCTGCTGCTCCTTGTTGATCAAGTCCCCAATTAAATCGTCGAGCTGCTTCGGCAATTCGGCCATCGGCACGTCCTGCTGCGCCGCCGGTTCCTCCATGGCCCACTTGGTATTGTCCGGTGTATTCGACAGCCAGCGCTCCAAATTTTGTTCAATTTCCTCCGCCTTCTCCAACCCGGCCGTTTCGCCCGGCACGGCGATTTCCACCCGCTTTTGGTAGAGCGCGGTCGAGGCCGCCTGCACTTCCTGATAAACCTCGTTCATGTCGCTCACCAGCTTGCCATCCGCGAAATCCTGCAGCGGCAGCTTGCTCAGGTCCGTCAGCTTTTCCTGAAAATAAGCCGCCTCCTTCGCCTCCTCGCGCGCCAGTTCGCCCAGCACCGCCTGCTGATCGGTCGTCAAATCTTCGGGATTCAACTCTTTCATCGGACTCGTCGCGTCGATGATCCGCTTTTGCGTATCGGTGAACGCCTTCAATTCATCTTTGAGCTTCGCCAATTGCGCTTCCGTCGTCACCGACGGCACAGCCTCGCCTTGCTTTTTCGCCAGGGCTTCCGCGGCCTGTTGCCGATCCGTCGCCATTTGTCCGAGCAAGGCGATCAGGTTGTTTAAAATGTAGACCTGACGCTTTTGCAACGCCGTCAGTCCCGTCGACAAACCGTCGCCCGTCGCGCTCTGCAACTGACCCATCTGCGCCATCGCCAGATCCATCTCCCCGTGCACCAGCGGTTGCAAGCGCGCCAGATAAATCTTTCCCTCGTCATGCAGGCCAGCTTCCGTCAGAGCCGATCCGCCCATCGCCTGCGCCTGACTCCTGCGCGCCCGACATCCCGTCCAAATGCTTCGACACATCGCCCGCGTCGAGCGCCTCGGCAAGATGCAGCGCTAAATTATCGGTCAACCCGTTCGCCGGGGTTTGCAGCGCGATTGTGTTTTTCAGCAGCTCAAATAATTTCTCCAGCGCGTCCCCCTGCGGCACCGCCATGTCCTGCAAGCCGGCCACGCGCAGAATAATCGGCCGTGACGTGGTCGTCTGCTTGGCCGGACTGAAATCGGCCGCCTGCGCCGTCAGCAAAAATGTCGAGCCCGGCCTGAACACATCGGGATCGAGCGCAATGGAAAAAGTTTCCGGCGTCGGCGCAGTCTCTCCCGGCGGCCCGTCATAGCTCCAGGTTTTGATCACGCGCGCCGTGGCCGGGTCATCACTCGACGCGATTCGCAACGAAATCGACGCCACGCCATAATCATCCGTTGCGCGGATCGTTACGGGCACCGTCCCACCCGGATTCACCGCCAGGTTCCGGTCCTGCGTCACAAAATCAACCTCGGGCGGATGGTCCGGCACCGCTGTGATCTGCCCCTGCGCCAGCACGCGCGGCTCGGGCTCCATGGCCGGGCTCATCAGAGTGTGGGAGGGACCAGGCAGCTCAACCAAAATTTGATATTCCGCCGACTCGTTCACCAAATGCGTGACACTCCACGAACCGTCCGACTCCAGCATCGACTCCGCTCCAATTGCCCCGTCTTTCTCATCCGTTCCTGCTTTCCACATCACCCTCGGTGAGTCGGGCGAAAGCTGCACCACCGTCTGCACTGTCGAACCTTCTGGCACCTGGAGCGCCTCCGGTGGACCCGGCTGCTCATACGGTTTCAATCCGGTATACGCGGGCGGCGTGATCTGAAACGATGATCCTTTCAATTGCGGCAACGGGGCCACGTTCACCCGCACCGAAGCGCTTCGCGAGTCGCCCGCCACCACAGAAAAGGTGAAAGGCTGGCTCACCGCGCTGAAACTAAATCCAAACTCGTCCGGCTGGCCGGTCGCAAACATCGCGGCATGTTCCGCGTCGCGGCTGGAAGATTCCATCGCGCCCGATCCATCCTGCCAGACCAGCTCCGGCGTCGGTGCTGTGCCCGGCAGTCCCAGCGCCGATTTCACCCGCACCGTGATGTCGAGCTTGTCGCCTTCGACCAGCGTTACGTCGGCGGCGGGTTTGACCTCGATGTTCCAGCTCCCCACCGGCGGAACGTCGGCGAGCGGCAGGAAAATGCGTTCCATCCCCGTCACGACATAGCGGGGAAAAACCACCAGCAGCAGCGTCCACACCGCCGCGACCACGATCAACCCCGCGCACCACTTTTTCAGGCGCGCCGTCAGCCAGAGCGATTGCGGCGGAATTTTTCCCAGGATCGAACTCGAAGCGTCGAGCACCGGCCGCGTGTATTTCTTCCATTCGGAGTGCGTCTGGTCGCCTTCAAATTGATACGCGTTGATTAGGACATTACCCGCGATGCCCCGATGCGTCTCGATCCAGCGCGCCGCCTGGGCCGGAGAAAATTTCCGCAACGCCAGCACCAGCACCTTCCGATAGAAATCGACCACGATGAAGCCGGTCAGGACGACGGCCAGCGGAAGACGCAACGCCTGCGGCAAGTGCAGCAGATCGTCGATCAGCAATAGCGACAGCAAACCGCCTGCCGACAGCACGCCCCAGCGCACCGCTCCCTGCAAAATCAGCGCAAACCGCAACGCTCGCGCCGCCCGCATCAGGGCATCGGTGGAAAAAGTTCGGCGCGTCGTCATACGATCTGTACGTTCTATTTACTTACCAGAAATATCCCTCAAAAGCTCCGGTTCTTTAAACACCTTCGGCGGAGCCGAGTTGCCCTCCGTCCGCCCGATCTTCAGCAAAGCCCGATTCAAAAGCGTTACCTTCTTCTCAGCCGGGTCGTACTTCCAGCGCAAAACGACCAGACTCCACGGGATGATATTCGGATCGGCGGGCGTCCCGTCGGGATTCACGCTCTTGCCCACCCGCTTCATCATCACCAGCGAATAAAGATCGGTGGCGTCGTCGCCGGCAATGCAGCCCAACAATGTTCTGTCATCGTAGAAATCCTGCATCGTCTTCAATCCGTTTGCCACCCACTGCTGCAAGTCGGGATCGGCCGCCGCTTCGGGCCATGCGACATGAATTCCGTCGCGCGCTTCCACGGAAAAAACAATTTTCGTTGGATCAGCCACCGGCACCGTCCAGATCGGTTTCCCAACCGTCTGTTCCAACGGCACCAGTGCAAGATCGGGCCGCGCGAGAATCACCGGCGGTTGCAGCGGCACGAATCCGGCCTGGGTCAGGTCGATCCGCGCAAACCCCGCCGAAGCCGCGTTTGTCTCGAAGCTGATCAAGGTGGGATAAACCAGCTCGGCCAGCTTCTGCCCGTTCGCGCCGGTCTGCTTCGCCATCACCACCACCTTCTCCGTCGCATCGTCGTTCTCGACATAAAACACCGTCGTAAAAAGATGTCCCTCGATCACCTTTCCATCCGCCAGCGTGATCTGCGTCCGCAAATACCGGATCGGATAAACCTCACCCGTTTTCACCTGCGTCGCCTGCCCGGCGTTCGGAAAATAAAAACCTTCCCACATCTGCTCCTTTTCCGGCATGAAGCGAATCTCCTTCACCTCGTCCAGCGACAGCGAAACCGCCGCCTCGCTCGTAAAAATCCGCAAATCTTTCCCCGGCGTCAGCGAAATCGCCCCGGCCTGCTTGCGTCCATCCGACCATTCGACCGCTCCGACCCTCCCCTCCCCCTCCCCGCGCACCACGCCGCACCACGCCAATAGCAGCGCCGTCGCCAGCAGCGTGCACCTCGAAAGATAAAATACTGAACTTGTCATGGCTCCATCTTCACACAAAAAAGACACCCTGCGGTATCTCTGCATGGTCTCCATAGCCTATATGGCCTAAAAAAATAAGACCCCCAAGCCATCCTAGCCCAGCCCCAAAAACTGGTCGGCCGTTCATATCAGGTTCAGGCGCCGGCGCAGCAGCCACTCGCCGATGAGTATCACCATGACCACCACGGCGAAGATGTTCCAGAAATTGACCAGCGACACCGTCGACCGTCGACTGCTGCGAAACGACCTGCTCCCGCAGGAAGGCCTCGACCGGGACGAGGTCCTTTTCGCCCGTATAAATGCCATTGGCCCGCGCTGCGATCTGCGCGCAGGTACGCCTCCTTCAATTCGGGACTCGCGCCTTCCTCCAGCAGCGGCTCGACCGGCAGCGCGCGCTCGTAGCTCTCGGCCAAGTTCGCGCCGGCATAGGCGGACAGGCGGAAGGTGTAATCGCCGCGCTGCGGCAGCGGGAATTTCGCCGTGTACAAATCGGCCTGGCCCATCACCGGGCTCAGCGTCACGTCCTTGTCGCCGCCCGGCCCGCTCATCGAACCGACCAGCCGATCGCGCCCGCGTCGCCGGCGGATCGCGGACATGCACCTCGACCACGGCCTGCTCGCCGGGCCGATAATGCTCCTGGTTCCAATGAACGCCGAGCAGCGAGCCGCCCTCGAGCTTCCTGGTCAGCCCGCGCACCGCCTGCCGCCAGAACCGGCCGTAGAGCGTCCCGCGTTTCGTGGCCCGCCGCCGCCCATTTCCACATCGTGTTGGTCGCGATGCCGAGCACCTGGCCCTTGCCGTAGCGCTGCCACGCCACGACCGGCTCGGTGTGATCGGAGATGGTCGCATCGAGCAGCGCGATCGCGCCGGGACGCAGGCCGCCGGGCTGGTTCAGGCTGTCGAGCGACGCGCCGCCGGACGCGCCGAGATCCTCGCGCAGGCCGGAGGTAAAATCGACCGCCGCGCCGATGTCGGACACGGTCACCGGAAAACTTCCCGTCGCCAGATCGGGCTCGTTGTCGCTGATCATCCACGGCATGAGCGGCGCGAGCTTGCTGTCCGCATAACCGCCGCGGCCGAACGACGATTCGCCGCCGAGCAAAATCAGCGCGCCGCCGTTTTCGACATAACGCACCAGCGCCTGCACCTGCGCATCGGTGAACTGGCTCGCCGCGAACGAGCCGAGAATCACGCAGTCGTAGCGCTTCAGCACGTCGTCGCTGGTGGGAAAGCCCTGCGCCAAATCCTGGAAGCCGGTGCGGTCGCCCTGCACGGTGAACTGGTCCTGCAAGCACGCGGTACATCGCGGTGAAAGCCACGCCGGGATCGGCGCCCAGTTCGGTGCGCAGATACTTGTAATCGACGCCGAGTTCCTGCGTGAAATAGAGCACATGCAGCGCGCGCTGCTGCACCTGCACATTTACGATCCGCGTGTTGTTCGCGTAGGTCAGCTCGCCGGGCAATTGCGGCAGGCGCACGCGGTAACGTTGCGCGCCGGTGCCGTTGGCCTGCACGTGAAATTCCGCCGCGGCGTGAAGCGACGAGAGATCGACCGTCTGCGACTGCACCTCCGTCCAGTTTTTGTCGTGACCTTCGTCGAGCGAGACCTTGAGCGCGCTTAAATTCTCGTGCGTGCCGGGCCGCGCATAAAGGTCGGCCTCGAGATCGAACTGGCTTTTCTCCTCGACCGAGGCCGGCGCCGTAACTGCTCCGATGCCGATGTCGTTCCAGGTATCGGGCGATGCGCCGACGCCGACGATGGCCAGCGGCATGGAGGGCACATTGGCCAGATCCACCGTTTCGTCGCCGCCATCGGTGACCACGATCGCGCCGTCCGCATCGGCGAGGTTCGCCTGAGTGCCCAATGCCGAAGAACATGGCCGGAAGATCGGTGCCGCGAACAGCATCGTTCTTCGGACGGAAGCCTGCCTCGTGCAGCGTGGTGTCGAACGGCAGTAACTTCGAAATGAATCGAGGGCGGCGCGCCGGCTTCAAGTTGCTGAATCAGGCGCGATGCGCGCTCGGTTCGCGTCGAAGAGCCGTCGTCGCGCAGATCCATCGAGGAGGAAATATCCTGGAGGATGAGGACCTTGGCGGGCGTGGAGTTCCAGCCGGATAACTTCAAAATCGGGATCGAGCAGCGCCAGGACGAGCAAGCCGACCATGAGCATCTTGGGCAGCAGCAGCAGCCAGGCGTTGATGCGGCCATGACGCGTGGATGAGCCGCGGCAGTAGGAGGTAGAAATAGACGCCCGCGCCGAGGACGATCAGCGCCGTGACGACGGGACCGAACGAGGGATTCCATTCGAGCGCCGGTCATATTTTGATCGGCTCCGCCGGTTTTTGCGCGCGCCGGTTTTGCTGCGGGCCGGACGGCATAGGCGAGCGGAAAAGTTTCCGGCCCAGATCGGAACTGCGCTCGTTGGCCAGCCAGGTTTCGGCCAGCAGGAACAGCGAGCGCGGCGAGCAACAGCCAGCGGTAAAGCGAGGTGCCAGAACTCCGCGAAAGCTCCGTTGTCGTGATGTCATCTTCACTGCTGAGCGCGACGACTTCATGCGGCAGATTGCGCAGCAGCGGCACTAGCTGCGCGCGGCAGGAAATGTGGGTCGGCCTCGTCGACATTCCCAGATACCGCCACCCAATTGACATGATCGCGCTGGGTGATTTCGTAGACACCCGCGCGGGGAAAACCCTCGAAATCGCGTGCATCGCCCTGCCAATCGAGCGCGCTGCCGGCGAGCGACTTCACGGCAAGCGGCACATCGGGGAAATCGAATGTCGAAATCCTCGGCGGCGTGGATGCTTTGCACCGGAATATGCCCGGCTTGATCGCCAAAGACCGCGTTCTGCATCAGGACGACAAAGCCCGCCTTGAGCGGAAGCGACGACCACTTCGGCGTGAAGGCGAGTCCGCTGGCAAAAATAGTGGCCGTGCTCCAAATTTCGCCGCGCGAGCAGGGGCGCGCCCTTCGCCGAGGAGATCAGAGTCTGCCAATCGGGACTGGTCTTGATCGGGCGATATTGGAACGCGCGAAGCAAGGCCGAGCTTCGGGCTGCCCATCGGAATCGCGCAGGTCCTGCCAGAGCGCGTCGCCGTCCTGAAGGAGCACGACCGGCTCCGCTTCTTTGGCGTGTGACAATCGCACCCAGGCTGGCCTCGAGCCACGACGCGATCGGAGGGGAAATGGAAATCGCCGCGTCTCAGGCGACGGGACCAAAAACAACGTTCCGCCCTGGCGCACATAATCCTGCAACTGCCTGCGCAGTCGCCGCATCCTGCGGCCATTTTCCCAGGTCAAAGCCACGGCCAGCGGCTTGGCGGCAAGGCTCGCCGCAAGCTGATCCGCGTCGTGATGACCGTCGTTCGATGCCGGAAAGATCGGAATTGCCGCCGGGCGAAATCGCGTAAGGCATGGCGCCGAAATCATCCTTCCCGCCGACGAAGAGCATCTTCTTGCGCATCGGTGCACCAGAAGCCGAGCTCGGCGCGATTCGCCGTCGGCGCGGCATCGCCCTCCACCCAGACTTGCGCCCAATGAAAGCCGGGATTGGCGAAGGAAAAGGTCAGGGTAGCCGGCAGCGGACGCGTTGGGCGCGACCTCCACTTCGCGCGAGAAATTCTTGCCGGAATCGTCCGTGCTGTTGAGCCGCACGTGGGCCGCGACGGGGCCGTGATTTTGCAGCTCCACGCGCACCGGCGTGACGCGGCCCGCCGGAATGGCGCGCGCGGGAATTTCCAGTCGGCTCGAGCGAAACGGAGCCGGCGGTCACCGGCGCGGATTCGATGCGGTGGACGATGACCCGGCAGTTGGAGGCTGCATCGGCGCCGAGTTCGCCGCGCGACCAGTTCTTCTGTTGCAGATCGGTGAGGATGTGGAGTTCGCGCTGGGTTGCCTTGGCGGTGTCGAGCGTGGCCAGCGCGAGCGCGGATCGCCTTGGGCACCGAGGCGGCGCCGTCGCTGGGCGTGAGCTTGCCGATCGCATCGCGCAGAACTGGCGGGCGGGGCGTCGAATCCGCGCGGCAGCGTGACGGTCGGATCGGGAAGCATCAGTTGCACCGCGACGGAATCGCCGGGACGCGAGAAGGCGATCAGCTTCTCCGCCGCGCGTTCGGCCAGGGTCAGCTTCGAAATGCCGGTCGGACGTCGGGTGCGGCCATCGAGCCCGAATTGTCGATCAGGACCAGGCGCGCGACGTTTCTCGCTCGAGCTTTTCATGCCGAGCAGCGGCCGCGCCAGCGCCAGGATCAGCAGCGCGATGAAAAAGGCAGCGCAGGAGGAGGATCAGCCATTCGTGGATTTTGCGCTTGGCGCTCAGGCGCGGATCGATCCGCAGGAAAAACATGAGCGAGGGAAATTCGCGCACCTGCCGGCGCAGACGGAAAAAGAGATGAAAGAGAATCGGCAGCGCGACGGCGGGAAGGAGCCACGCGGCCGCGGGATGAGCGAAAGGAAGAAAGGCATGGCGCTCAAAACAGGTTCGCGCGCTTGGCCAGCGCTTCGAGCATCGGCGTGCGCGTGTCGATGGTGAAGTAATTCGCGCCGCAGGCGGTGCAAAGGCGGCTGACTTCGGCGAGATAGCCCTGCACGGCCTGCGCGTAGCGGGGACGGATTTCGTCGGCCTCGATCAGCAGCTTCTCGCTGGTCTCGAGGTCGCGCAGTTCGACGAGGCCGTGCATCGGCAGCGCGATTTCCGCGGCGTCGAGCACGTGAAAAACGGTCACGTCATGGCGGTTGTGCTGAAGATGCTGGATGCCGCGCGCGAATTGCGCGGGCGGCTGGAGCAGGTCGGAGATGACGATGACGAGGCTGCGCTGCTTCAGCATTTCCGCCGCTTCGTGCAGCGACTTCTCGATGTTGCCCGCGCCCTTGCGCCTCGACGTTTTCCATCTCGAGCAGGATGGGGCTCAGCGTCTCGGTGCTGGCGACGGGCGCGAAGCGTTTGCGTGACGCTGTCGGTGAAAAAGGAGAGCGACGCGGCGTCGCCCTGGCAGACGAGCAGGTACATCAGCCCGGCCGCGAGCGAGCAGGCGTACTCGAATTTCGTGACCGGGCCGGTCTGGCTGAAAATTGAGGCTGGCCGAGGCATCGACCAGCACGCAGGCGCGCAGGCTGGTCTCGTCCTGGAAGCGCCGGATCATGTAGCGGTCGGTCTTGGCGAAGACCTGCCAGTCGATCAGGTTGGGCGCGTCGCCCTCGATGTAATCGCGGTACTCGGCGAACTCGACCGAGGCGCCGAAATCGGGCGAGCGGTGCAGGCCCTGGATGCCGCCCTGCATCGGCCGGCGCGCGGAAATGCCGAGGCCGCGAATCTGGTCCGCCACGCGGGGCGGGAGATACTTCGATGACGCGCGCGGAGGACATGGTCGCGCCGTCGGCTACTCGCCCTTGGCGTAATCGGGTTCGGGAACGGCCTCGACCAGGCGCCGCACAATTTCGTCCGAATCGACGCCCTCGCTGGCCGCGGCGAAATTGCAGAGGACGCGATGGCGCAGCACGGGCAGAGCATAGGCGCGCACGTCGTCGCAGGAAACGTTGAGCCGGCCCTGCAAGAGCGCGTTGGATTTCGCGGCGAGGATGCAGATATTGCCCGGCGCGCGGACCGGCGCCCCAGCGCACCCAGTTCTTGATGAAGTCGGGCGCGTCGGGCGCATCGGGCCGCGTGGCGCGGACCAGCCGCGTGACGTAGGCGCCGACATGCTGGCTCACCGGCGTCTTGCGCACGAGATGCTGGAAAGCCGATCAGCGCCTCGGCGGCCGAGAACGCGATCGACTTCCTGCGAGGCGTCCTGCGTCGTCTCCATGATGATGCGCTCCTCCTCCTCGGCGCTCGGGATAGCCGACCTTGACGCTGAACATGAAGCGGTCGAGTTGCGCCTCGGGCAGCGGATAGGTCCCTTCCTGCTCGATCGGATTTTGCGTGGCGATGACGAAGAAGGGCGACGGGCAGATCGTAGGTCTGGCCGGAGATGGTGACGCGCCGTTCCTGCATCGCCTCGAGCAGCGCGGCCTGCGTCTTCGGCGGCGTGCGGTTGATTTCGTCCGCGAGCAGCAGATTGGTGAAGATCGGGCCCGTGCTTGAACCGGAAGTTGCGCGCGGCGTGACGGGGTCCTGCTCGAGGACCTGCGTGCCGGTGATGTCGGCGGGCATGAGATCGGGCGTGAACTGGACGCGCTTGCATTGCAGTTCGAGCGAGTCGGCGAGCGTCCGCGCCATCAGCGTCTTGGCCAGGCCGGGCGTGCCGACGAGCAGGCAATGGCCGCGCGCGAAAAGCGCGACGAGGATCTGGTTGACCACTTCCGCCTGGCCGATGACGACGCGCGCCATCTCCGACCGGATGCGCTGCATCGCCTGGTGCAGCTGCGCGACGGCGGCCTCGGGATTGTCCAGGACGGGATTTTCGCCATTGGCGACGGCGCTCGCGGCAGCAGCACCGGCCCGGCGTTCCGGCACGAAACTGCCCAACTCCCGGGTGCGGTGTTCCGGCTCGGCGCCGTCGGTCGTGAATTCGAACTGGGTGTGGCCGATGGAAAAGCGGGTGCCGTTTTCGAGCCGCAGATCGGTAGTCGGCTGGTCCTCGTAATTGAGCGGCACGTTGGCGTCGTAGGCGGCGACGCGCCAGTGCCCCTGGTCCTTGGCCAGATAAGCGTGATGCGGCAGGACGGCGGGATCGTTCACCACGATGTGGCTCGACGGATTGGAACCGATGACCAGCGGCTCGCCCTTGAGGGCGACGGCCGCTTCCTGCTGATGCGGCACGCGGATGATCAGGAGTTCAGGCATAAGCGAGAAGCGCGAGGGAAAGAGCTTCCGTCAATGCGTGGCGGCGTACATCAAAATATTCATGCCGAGCGGCGTGGCGGTGTCCTGGCGATAGGCGAGGGCCATCGGATATTCGGTCGGTTCCCAGCCCGCCTCGAGATCGATCGGGCTGTAGATGACGCGCACGTCGCCGCCGAGCGTGATGCCCTCGAGCTTCGGCGTGTTGCAGTTGTCCGTAGCGCATGGCGACGGCCGGCGTGTAGTCGGCGGTCTGCACGGGAACAACGTCGCTGAAGATCGAGTGCGAGAGCGGAATCGGCTCGAGCTTCGCGCCGGGAAGAACGCGCGCCATTTCGCGCCGCACGGCCTGGTCGAAGGTGGAAAGGCCGAGGCCGTTGTTGATCAGGAGCGTGCCGTTGCGCTGGAGGAAGCCGCGCAGGGCGGTGACGGCGTTGTCGCTGAAATGGAAATCGTCGAGGCCGGTGAGATAGAGAAAGGAGAGATTGGAGAGATCGTCCTTGCCGGGATCGACCACGTCGCGCTTGAGATTCACGCGCAGCGAAGTGGCCGCGCGCAGCTTGGAGAGCAGCGCGGTGGCGCTGTTGGGATGGACGTTGAAGGCGCCCTCGTGCTCGATCTGCGCGAAGACGAATTCGTCGGTCGGCGTCTTCTCGTCGACGGCGGCGAAGAGCTCGGGCTTCGATTCCTCCATGCCGACGCGGTTGTAGCCGATGGCGTAGGCGACGAGGTTCATGCCGATCGCGTCGGCGGATGGCGTGTCGTAATAGGCGGCGTCCTTGAGCAGCGGCACGGCGTGGTCGTCCCAGCCGCAGCCGAGGCCGTACTTCGAGAGCAGCACGCCGATGCGCGAGCCGACGTAAAGCGCCTCGAGTTGCGGCTTGTCGGAATTCGACGTTGGCGAGTAGTGGACGGTGTTGACGTCGTTGACCATGTGATAAAGCGGATGGTCGGGCGGCACGTCGCGCCAGGCGAGTTCCGGGAAAGCCTGCTGCATGAGCGCGCGGGCTGAGTCGTAAAAATAAGGCGAGCCGGCGACGGAATCGAAGCAGAGCATGCCGCCTCGCAGGACGTAGGCGCGAAGCTGGGCCAGGCTGTTGCGGATCGAGCTTGAGCGTGCGCGTGCCGCTGAAAAAGAGGACGGCCATTTTGTCGGGATCGCCGCTGAAGGAGGGCAGCGAGACGTCGTCGAAGCCGTACTGCAGGCCGAGCTGGCCCTGGACTTTGTCGAAGAGATGCTGCAGGTCGGCGGGGCAAAGATTCCAGTCGGCGATCTGGGTCGTGTTGCCGCCGTCGTAGGTGAAGGAGCCTTGCTCGCCCCAGACGACCTTGCCGAAAAGCGAGGGCGGCGTCGGCTGGCGATTTCGCTCGGTGCGGCGCAAAGGCGTGGCCGGCAAGGGCAGCGGCGGAAAGCCCTCGCCGCCGGAGATGCGCTTGGGCGGGGCTTCCGGCGGCTTGCCGAGTGGTACGAACCAATCGTTCTCGCTCGCGCCCGCCGTGAACGGGCTGTCTGCGAGGAGAATTAAAAGGGCCAGAATGAACGCTCGCATGTGTGAATGTAACCCTCGATCGACTCTGCAGTTGCTGTTGATCTCGCTTATGTTGAACCGGGCCACTTTTCCTTGGCCTCGGCCGCCTCTTCACTATAGGGATGTTTTTTGAGGAGTTCCGATAACGTTTTATGCGCGAGGTCGGTGTCGCCTTGCGCGAAGGCGAGATCGGTCAGCCGAAAAAGAAGCTCGCTGCGACCGCTTTCCGTGACAACAGGCAGCAGGCGTTTGGCCCAAAGATAAGCGACCACCGGAAGATTTTCGGCCTGGTCGAGCCGAAGCCTGGTCAATGCCCAATCGGGAGATATTTTCTCCACTGGGGACTGCCACGCCACCTGGTGTAATGACTCTTCCGCCGCTTGATAGTCGGGCCGATCGATAAACGCACGCGCCTGGCTGATAATCGCCGTGCGGCGAATGGAACTCCGCGTATCAGGCCCAGAAGGATTTCCGGTCAGGCTCTGATACTGTTTCCTTGCGCCGGTGACATCGCCGGTCGCGAGAGCGAGGTCGCCACGCAAAATATTCAACGCGCGCGGCTCTTCACCGGAAAGGCTCGGGACGTTGATCGCGTCCATGAGCGCTTTTACCTCGTCGGTATGGTCCGTCGTTTTGAGGGCCAGTTGCGCCAAGCCCAGGCGGCATTCGCTGGCGACGGTGATTATTTGCGGCGAAGGATTGGGCGCCGAAGCGCGGGCGAGAAGCGCGCGCAAAAGCTGCGTCTTTTCGGTCAAGTGGCCCCAATCGCGTCGAAGAAGAAATAGGGCGGCATCCGTTAAATAAGGAAGATCTGAATCGGCGACGGCGCCCATTTTAGAATTGAGGGCGGGAAGAAGTTTCAGGATGTCATCGGTTTTATCGTAGGCCCGGAAGATGGCGATGCAGCCGACGAGGTCGGAAGCCGAAAAGGTCGCCGGGTCGCGGGCCATGATGTCGGCCTCCAGCTCGGGAAATAATTGGGGTTCGCGGTAGTCGAGGTTGTCGGCCCACTTGGGATGCACAGGAACGATCTGGACCAAGGTCGCGAGGATCTTGTCCCCCTCTTTTAATTCGACGTGTATGACCCTCATACCTGGGCGCGGAAAAAGATGGATTGGGATTCGGCCCTGGGCAGTTGAACCATCGTCAAAAGTCCAGGTTAACGTTTGGGTGTCCGTCGTGAGGATAAGGATACCGAATTGGATTAAAATCAGTCCCATATCTGGCACATCGGTGTTTGTCACGCTCTGATCTTTGACGCTCCATTGCAAGGCCAGTTGCGGAACATTTCCGGTGGACGAGCCGCCGGGTGAATCACTCCGCAAATCATAGGTGACAATGTGGTACCGAGTGATAGGCCGGAAGAAATTGGTAAAGGGAGTCAGCAGCGTCCATTGCGAAAAGGCACCGCCTTTCGCCACCAGACAGCTCATGAATGGATTCACTCCATTTGGTTCGGGGCCCGCGTAATCGTAATAATAATCGATAAGATGGAGACCGGGCGAAAGATCGATGGCTCCTAGGGGAGGACCCGCCTCCCCATAAGCTCTGCTGTGTTGTCCCGGCCATTCGACGACCTCCTTGCCATCCACCAAAACAAAGGAGGCATCGACCGAAATGGTGGCTAGGTCCAAATGCTCCGTGGCGGGCGCCTCGAACCAACCTTGAAAATGGGCGAGCAACTTGCCCTGCGGTCCAAAACGATTTCCGCCTTCATCGATTCCCCCGAGCAGGGCGCGGCCGACAATGTGGTCGGCCTTATTCCAGGCCTGAAGCATGTCCGGCAAAGTCTGGACGACCTTGCCGTCGCCCTCCCGCGTTTCCATCCAGACGCCGGCTTTAGTATTGGTGAGATGGAGGGGCGGCCAATCGGAACCAACGTAGACCTGATACCGTTTGGCGCCGGACGAAGAATCGAAGACGAGCGTGGCCGGTTCGTTAGGCGACGTCCAAAGCAGGTCCGAGCCGACGGCGACGCCTGTATCGGTGAAAACGCGCATGGGCATGGTCACCCACTTGGGATCGGGCAGATAAAGGTTCACCCAGGAAATCAGCGAACGTGGGTTCTGATTGTCGGGTTCGATGGTGAATCGAGCGGGCGCGGAACTCACGGGCCAAGCCGGGGGTGCCACCGGAGGAGCGGCCGATTGCCCCCAGACGAGGGAAGAAAACGCCAGGAAAATTCCCAGCGCCCGGATCCATCGCGAAAAAATTAACATAGAGCTGCCTCTAGCTTGGATCATTTCGGCGACTGGCGCACGGCAGTAATTTTGCTGCCGCGCCGCTGCGATTAATCCGGCCGCCTCAATAAGTATCGCCTTTGCGTCCTCTCAGATCTCGGACCTGATGGAAATTGCCTTCCTCATTCTTCAGCCAACGCGCGCGAAACAGTTCTTCAGCCTCGCGCCAGTGTTCCAGGGAGCGTCCCTCCGGACAGTCTTGTCTCTCCCAAATCGAGTGAGCTAGCGCTTCAATCTCTTGCTGCTCCCACGATTTCATAGCGTCACTCCGACGGATGCTCAGAACCAGCTTTCGTTGACCTTGATAATATCGCCGGGCAGAACTTCAAACGGGACCATGTCGGGTTGCTGCGCCATGTCGCCAGCCCTGACCTTGATAGTGGTGGGCTTGCCGTTCACCATGCGCTTGACCGTGACGGAATTCTGGGCTGCGGTCCGCGTATAGCCTCCGGCCATCAGGATCGCGTTGATGATATCAAGGTGGGTACCCTCCTCGATTTCGTAAATGCCCGGCTTCTCGACCTGGCCCAATATCGAGAACGTGCTGTTGCGATATTGAACGAGAATGATGTCTCCGGGCAGAACTTCAAACGGCACCACATCGGCGTCCTGGGCCATATCGTTGGCCTTGATGTTCATGATTGTCAGCTTGCCGTCGACCTTGCGCTTCACGATGATCGAGTTTTGCGCCGCCATCGGCGTGTAGCCGCCCGCGAGCGAAATTGCGTCGATGATCGTGGTGTGGGAGCCCGGAGGAATTTCGTAGATGCCGGGTTTCTGCACCTGGCCGAGAATCGAGAAGTTGCTCTTCTGATATTGCGACGCGGGGACGAGAATCGAATCGCCGGGCTGGATCTCGAACGGCGTGACATCCGGATTCTGGGCCATGTCGCCCGCATTAACCTTGAGCATCGTGTCCGCACCGTCCACGACGCGTTTGACGGTGATAGCGTTCTGGGCTGCGGTCGCGGTGTAACCGCCCGCCAATGAAACCGCCTCAAGGATGTTGAGCTGGGAACCTTCCGCGATTTCGTAGACGCCCGGTTTGATCACTTGGCCAAGAATGGAGAAGGTGCTCTTGCGATACTGGAGAACCGTTATGAGCACACTCGGGTTTTTCACAAAACCAGCGGCATAGCGCCTGGAGATCAGGTCTGTAGCTTGCGCCACCGTCAATCCGCCGACTTTGACGCTGCCGATCAGTGGCAGAAGCACCGTGCCGTCCGAGCCCAAGCGAGCGGGCTTGTGCAAGTCTTCCTCGCTATAGACATCGACATCGATGAGATCGTAAGGCTGAAGGCGGTAGGTACTCGAGGTGGTCTCGGTCGAAATGGCTCCGGGGGTTGGCGTTGTGGGCGCAGCCGGCGTCTGGGTTGAAGTCGGCGATGAGCCGGATGACTCGCTTTGCGCGCGCGTCAATCCGCTCACGGAAAAGAGGCAGAGAAAAAGCGCGACCAAAAACGGACCAGCCAGGCGAAACGGCGAATTCAGCAAAATGGCCGATGTTCTTTCTTTCCGCATTCTCCCTTGATAGTTGGGTTAGACGGAGGTTTCAAGTCGCTTTCACTAGAATTTGCCGATAACGGTAAAAGTTTCTGTAATTCGTTAATCAAGAAACTTTAACTCTCAAGGCAAATCTATCGAAGCAACGCGAGCTTTCCGCGTGACGCGCGCCGACTCTTAACCCAGCATCGGACGTATGGATGGCATTCGGACGATCTACGTCGACCTCGACGAGACGCTGGTGCGGATCGATCTGCTGCGCCATCAACTGCACAAGGCCATTCTCCGGAACCCCTTCACGCTTGTCGAGGTGTGCTTCTGGCTGATTTTAGGAGGCCGGGTCCGTTTAAAGGTGGAGATGTCCCGGCGTTGGCCTGTCGATCCAACCAGCCTCCCTTATAACGACGAACTGCTCGGTTATATTAAAAAAAGGCGGGACGCAGGGCTGGCCTTGGTGCTCGCAACCGCAGCACCTTCAACCTGGGCACAATCGGTGGCGGACTATCTCGCCATTTTCGATCGCGTTTTAAGCACCAACGAGACCAACGGAAATCTCAAGGGAGCCAGGAAGCTGGCCATGATTCTGAAGGACAGCGGCGGACACCCATTCGCCTACGCAGGCGACGCGCGGGCCGATCGTCCGATTTTCGAAGCCTCCGAGCTTCCCATCGTGGTGGGCAATGATGCCGGTCTGGCGGGCAAGCACGCCGGTAAGGCGCTGGTCATTTCGGCCGGTTGAGAACCGTCTCAACGTGGAGAGTCCTTTCGTGCAGGGGAGCCCAGTCGAGAGCTATTCTCCCGCAAACTGCATGCTCAAAGGTTGGCGCTTAAAAAAGAAAGAATACGGAAGGTTTTCTCCCAGAGTGTCTTATAGTGGCGAGTCATGGCATGGCACGGTTTGAGCGGAGATAACAGAGTTAGTATTTTAACCTAAGGAGTTTTATATGTTGAGTTATGCCATTACGTTTCTAATCATCGCCTTGATCGCAGGGGTGTTGGGATTCGTCGGCGTTGCGGGTCTGGCGGCGGAAATCGCCAAGATTCTCTTTGTCGTGTTCCTAATCCTGTTCGTAGTTTCTTTGGTGGCAGGGCGCCGCCCGCCCGTTTAATTGGGCTGGCTAACGAGGCCGCCTGATGAATCCTCGTCAGGCGGCATCTTTGGATCCATTGAGACAGAGTTTCCCCCGCCTATTGCGCGGCAGTTCAGTAGCTACGATGTAGGCTCGGGGTACTTTCCATGCCGGCAAGCGCGCGGCTGCTTCTCCTTCGATCTCCGAGCGTGATCGCGCTGTTTCTACGGCGGCGAGAAGAACATCACGCCCTTCCCTTCGTTCTAGCCACACGAAAGCATCGGTCACTCCCTCCAATTCGCGCAACACGCGCTCCACTTCGAGTGGGTGCACTTTTTTTCCACCGATGTTCGCCTGCTGTCCGGCGCGGCCGAGCAGGATCAATTCCTTGCGCTTGTTCCACGCGCCGAAATCGTTCAGCCGCCATCGTCCTCCAGGTATCGCTACCGCCGCGCCAGCCACTGTCACCAGTCCTTCTTGGATCGAAACGTTTACGCCGAAGAGCGGCTTGCCCACGGAACGGCCGGTCCGTGATGCGCTTCCGGTGCGGTCATAAGAGATGCCGCCGGTTTCCGATGAACCGTAGAAATTGTGTATCTTGACGCCATACCTATCGAAGAAGGCTTGTGCGATGGCGGGAGTGAGCACGGCACCGGCGGAGATTACGATGCGCAAGGAGGCCAGTTTTTCGCGTCCACGCGGAAGCCCTGCCAGCACACGAAGAAGCGCCGGTACCGCGGGGAAAACCGTTACGGCGTAGCGCCCGATCCATTTCAAGAGCTGGCGAGGAACGTAATCATTCGCGCAGACCACGGCCGTTCCCTGCAAAATCAGCGGCATGACGAGATTGCCCAAGCCGTACGAATGCCCCAAGGGTATGACTGCAAGATTGCGATCACGGGGGCGAATTCCCATCGTCTTCGTAACGTTTTTTCCATCGGCAAGCAAATGCTCCGCGAGACATTCGATCGCTTTCGGAACCGCGCCGGTGCCTGAAGTGATCTTGACGCAACAGCATTTGTTTCGCTGCTTTGAAGCGGATGACGCTTTCTTTAAAATTTGGAATTCGCCGTCAAGATAAAGCGCACGAGCGCCGAGACGCCGGGCCATTTCGAGGCAGCCGGCCAGGGGTGTCCCGCCGTCGAGCGGCATCGCGACCAAGCCCGCGCGTTGCAGCGCCAAAAAAAGGGCGAACCATTCCGCGCCGTTCGGCAGTCGAAAGGCGATGCGTTCGCCGGATTTAAATCGGGCAAGCCGATCCGAAAACACTAGAGCGGCTTCGGTCAACTGGTGTGCGGCCCACGATTTATCGGTTCCGGCATCGATCACCACGATTTTATCGCGCCAACGCTCCCGCCGCTTAATCCAATGGCTCCAAAGCAATCCTTCCGCCGGTCTCGTCATAAGCCTGACACCATGCCCGAATGTCCGCGAAAAAACTACTGGTACGATCAAATTCGCACTGGCCTTGCGCCAGCATAGATCGCTTACTGACCCTGGGTCGCGACCAGCTTTTCCGCGAGATAGGTGACGATCCGCCGCAGCTTCTCATCGCCGACCATCCGCTTCTCAATCTCCTTGTTGGCGTGAAGGACCGTGCCGTGGTCGCGTCCGCCGAAGGCCTCGCCAATTTCATTGAGCGAGGACGTGGTCAGCCGCCGGCTTAGATACATTGCCACCATCCGCGGCAGCGCGATATTCGCGGGCCGGCGCTTGCTGGTCATGTCGGCCAGGCGCAAATCGTAGGTCTCAGCCACCCGACGCTGGATCAAGTCGATGCTGACCGACTGCTGGCCCTCCTGCTGCAACAGGTCGCGCAGCAGCACTTCGGTTTGCGGAACAGTGATAGCCTTGCCGTGGAGCGACGCAAACGCCGCAACCCGGTTGAGCGCGCCTTCCAGCCTTCGAATATTGGTTTTCACCCGCTCGGCAATGAATCCCAAGACCGCGTCGCTCAGTTTTTCGGGCATCGCCGCCATTTTGTGCCGAAGGATCGCCAGGCGCGTCTCGGCATCCGGCAATTGAAGCTCCGCGGTCAGACCCATCTCAAACCGGGACGTCAGCCGCTTCTCCAGGTTTGCAATTTCGGTCGGAGGCGAATCGCTGGTCAGCACGATCTGCTTGCTGCCGTCGCACAGCGTATTGAACGTATGGAAGAATTCCTCTTGCGAGCGGTCCTTACCGGCAAGAAATTGGATATCGTCGATCAAAAGCACATCGACCTGACGATAGCTTTTGCGGAACTTCGCCAGTTCGCCGTGCTGGATCGCGCTGATGTAGTCGTTGGTGAATTGCTCGGAGGTGACGTAAAAAACCTTCAGGTGCTTTTTGTTGGCCTGGATCAGGTGACCAATCGCCTGCATCAGATGCGTTTTGCCCAACCCCACGCTGCCGTGGAGAAAAAGCGGGTTGTACGTCCGGGCCGGCGCCTGCGCCACCGCCCGTGCCGCCGCATGGCCAAATTGGTTGTTCATGCCCACTACAAACGACTCAAAGGTGCTCCGCGGATTGAGGCAGCCGCGAGAGTCGGATGTCGCAGGCGCCGCCAGTCGGACAACTTCCTTTCGCTCACGCACCGGCTCGGCTTTCGGCGATACCGCCGGCACCGCGGTCGGAACCGTCGCGTTCGAGCAATGGAAGCTGATCGAGACGTTTTCCCCCAGCACGCGCGACGCCGTCGCCTTCAACTGCGAAAAATAATTCTCCTCGATCCAGTACTGATAAATGCTGTTGTCCGACGTCAAAACCAACGTCTTGTTCGTGAAGCTGTGAGCAGTCAACGGCCGAAACCAACGGGTCACCGCATCGACCGAGACAACCTGTTGTAATTCAAGGCATATTGAAGCCCATATCTGATTCAATTCCAGCGTATCCGGTAAGTTACTCACAGGTTATTCAGATTAGAGGGGCAAAGCAAAAGGGTGCCATCTTATGCAATACCGAGTTAGTTAAACCATCGCATGTCACACCGGCAAAGGGTGTTGCAGAAAGAAATCCGAATTTAGGAGAAGCAACCGTACTCTGGCGACAGAGACGATCAAAGGGAGTTATCCCCACAGCCGTACAAACGACGAATAACCAAGAATCTATCATTCCATTTCTCCTCTTTTTCCCCCCGCGGGAAAGGGCAAAGTAATCAGCCGTTGTTTGAGCGGCAAGTGAAATGGTCGTCATGACTGGAAATATATTTCAGCAAAAGAATTGACGACGAATCCGGCACCAATTTTACAGTTGTCACAGCAAAAAGTCGTTTGTGACGAATCGCGGTCGTCAAGGTAATGCGGGCACGAATCGCAATAAGTTTCTGCGGCGTTAGAGTTGCCCAGCGAAGTTGTTCTTGCTTACATCACGCCTGTCGCTCGCGTCAAAATTCCTAAACTCCTCACCGGAATCCCGCCCATGTCCACCCCCACGGCTGTCATTTCTCCTCCATCCAATCACGCCGACACGGCACACAATATCGAATCGCACCTGAAGGAACGACGCGTGTTCAAGCCGTCCGCGAAATTCGCCAAAACGGCGCGAATCGGCAGTCTCAAAAAGTACGCCAAACTCTACAAAGCCTCGTTAAAAAACCCGGATAAATTCTGGGGAAAAATGGCCGAAGAACTTAAGTGGGCCACCGCCTGGAAAAAAGTTTGCGTCTGGAAACCGCCGTTCGCGCAGTGGTTCGTCGGAGGCAAAATCAATGCCAGCGTCAACTGCCTCGACCGTCATCTCGAGGGCGGCCTGCGCAACAAGGCCGCCATCATTTTCGAGGGCGAGCCAGGCGATATCGTCACCCTTACCTACCAGCAGCTCCATCGCGAAGTCTGCCTCATGGCCAACGTGCTCAAGAAACACGGCGTTAAGGCGGGCGACCGCGTCATGATTTACCTGCCCATGATTCCTGAGGCGGTCATCGCCATGCTGGCCTGCGCGCGCATCGGGGCGCCCCACAGCGTCGTCTTCAGCGGATTCAGCGCGGAAGCGCTCAAGGAACGGGTCAACGATTGCGGCGCCAAGGTTATCATCACGGCCGACGGCGGCTATCGCCGCGGCTCGGTGCTCGGCATCAAGAAAAACGTCGACGAGGCGCTGCTCGGCGCGCCGAAGGTCAAAAGCGTCATCGTCGTCCAGCGCACGAAGCAGGAAGTTTCGATGACTCCAGGCCGCGATTTCTGGCTGCATGAGGAAACCCAGCTCGTCAGTTCCGTCTGCAAGGCCGAGCCGTTCGACAGTGAGCATCCCCTTTTCATCCTCTACACCAGTGGCAGCACCGGCAAGCCCAAGGGGATTCTTCACACCACCGCCGGCTATCTCCTCGGCTGTCATCTCACGACCAAATACTACTTCGATCT
Organism: uncultured Verrucomicrobiae bacterium; assembly: GCA_963812985.1. GTDB lineage: Bacteria > Verrucomicrobiota > Verrucomicrobiia > Methylacidiphilales > UBA1321 > JABDGH01. The sequence goes on along the minus strand of CAWEXI010000001.1, from coordinate 168,285 downwards.
TCGTCCTGAGGACGTTTACTTCTGCACGGCCGACGTCGGCTGGATCACTGGGCACAGCTACGTCGCCTATGGCGTTCTTTCCAACGGCGGCACGAGCTTGATTTACGAAGGCGCGCCGAACTTTCCCGAGCCCGACCGTTTCTGGCGCATCATCGACCGGCACAAGGTCAACATTTTCTACACCGCGCCGACCGCCATTCGCTCCTTCATCAAGTGGGGCGACGACTGGCTGACACCGCACGATCTGTCCTCGCTGCGCCTGCTCGGCACGGTCGGAGAACCGATCAATCCCGAGGCGTGGATGTGGTACCACGATAAAGTCGGCGGCAAACGCTGCCCCATCGTTGATACCTGGTGGCAGACCGAAACCGGCGCCCACATGATCGCGCCGATGCCGGGAGCAACGCCGCTCAAACCCGGCTCGGCCACGCTGCCTTTCTTTGGCGTCGACGCCGCCGTAGTCGACGATAACGGCAACGAGTGCGCGCCAAACGTCGGCGGTAAACTGGTCATTCGGCGGCCCTGGCCCTCCATGCTCCGCACCATTTACGGCGACGCCGCGCGTTACCGCAAAACGTATTGGAGTGAGATCAAGGGCTGCTACTTCGCCGGAGACGGCGCACGTCGCGACAAGGACGGTTATTTCTGGATCGTCGGTCGGATCGACGACGTGCTCAATGTCGCCGGACACCGGCTCGGCACCTCCGAAGTCGAAAGCGCGCTCGTCAGCCATCCCGACATTGCCGAAGCCGCCGTGGTCGGACGCCCCGACGATTTGAAGGGTCAGGCTGTCGTCGCTTTTGTCACGCTGAAGAATGGCGTGACCCACGGACCCGGATTGAAGGAGGCGCTTCGCGCTCATGTCGGCAAGGAAATCGGTCCCATCGCCAAGCCGGACGATATCCGCTTTGCCGATGCCCTGCCCAAAACGCGCAGCGGAAAAATCATGCGCCGCCTCCTGAAAGAAATCGCCGCCTCGGCCACGGGCGAAATCAAAGGCGACACTTCCACCATCGAAGACTTGGGCATTCTCGCCAAACTCGCGCAGACGGGGGAATAGTTTTTTAAAATGTAGTGGCGGTCTATGACCGTCGCCTTCCACCATGACCCGCAAAGGCACGGTTTTGTTTCTGGCTGTAATTGTCACTTTTCTTCACTTCTACTACGCATGGGCTGGCTGGCTTTTTCTATATGAAAAAAGTGGCGGAGTTACCCAAGAAGGAAAATGGACAAAATATGGGAGTGCTCCCTATGCGTGGACGATTCCGCTTCATTTGCCGGGTACGCTGATTCTGAGAGAAGAGGAGAAGCCGCCCAAGGCCCCGGGAACACCGCCCCCCGGTTTCGGAATGCTGATTGTGTTGCTGGGATCGTTTGTCACAGCTCTGGCTATCATTCTAACGGCGGAAGCATGGATGAGACGCAAAGCTCTTGTATTTGGCCGTTATGGGTGGAGGGCCGCCGTCATCTTTCTGGGCCTTATTTGGATTCCAACACCTGAGCAATTGGCGCTCATTTATCAGTTCACGGTTGTGTTTTGAAAAAGAAGTTATTTCTTCACCAAGTCGCTGAGCTTTTTACGAACGACTTTGCCTATTTTTAACTCTTGGATTCCTTCAAGTAACATCAGGGCATTTGTTGGCGAACGCATCAGATATGCGTCTCCTCCCAAGAAGAATAATCCTCCAGCGACATCAGAACGACGGCCTCTTTGCGACCGCGGGTAATGATGACCGGATTGTGATCCTGGCACACTTTATCCATGGTCGAGGCGAGGTTTTCGCGAGCAATGGTGTAGGAGATGGCAGTCATTTAATACTTTTTCCTTTCATGGGATTTCGTTGCTGTGCTCCCTTGCCTCCATCCATTCCGTTAATTCCGTTATTTCGTCAAAATTTCGGCTCTACTTCCCGCGATAAACGCACCGCGCCCGCGGCGTCTCGTGCAGCACAATCTCGTGGAGTCCCGTCAACTGCCCCTCCAGCTTCTCCCAAAACCATCTCGCCATCAGTTCGATTGTCGGATTTTCCAGGCCCACCACATCATTCAGGTAGGCATGATCGAGCTGCGCAACGATAGGTCGCATCGCATCGGAGATCGCCGCATGATCGTAAAAAATACCTGTCGCTTCATCAACCGTCCCCTGCACCGAAATCGTGATCTTGAAACTGTGCCCGTGAACGTTGCGGCATTTGTGCCCCTCGGGAAACTGCGGCAAGGACTGCGCTGCCTCGAATTCAAAATCCTTGGAAAGAATGATGGTCATGAAGACGGCAAGTATAGATCGATCCGGTGCCCTTTGTCATCTCCGCGCAAATGCAATCTTGGCGCAAGAAACGGTTTTATCTCGGAAAATCACCTCGAAGGATATTTTCAGTTACTAACTCGATTCCTTTATGAACTATTTTTTGATGCTCATCATCCTGGGTCTCGGTTTCGGCGGCTATTACGAGTACACCGCTCTCCAGCAAAAAGCGGCAGCCAGCTTCTCCCAACGTCAATTAATCCGTTGGATGGGTGCGAACCGCCCAAATTCCTTCCTCCCGGCAGGCGGTCATGGCCAGAAGTTCTACGTCGAATCCTTCGCGTTGAATCATGTGCTCAAAAAGCATCGGCGTATAGCGCAGGCTATGAAATACCTCGAGAGCCTCTTCGCGCTTCGGCGTAAACCGATGGCCCCAGCGCTCCAACGGCTCTCCTGATTTCCATCGGGCGCGTGCGACAAAAGCAGGAATTCCCTCGATCTCTCCAATCTCTATCTTAATCGGACCAACCAAATTTTCCAACGCCCACTGCTCCAGGCCAGCGCTTAGCCACGCCCGTGTCTCTTCGTTCGCGTATTGCGGAAGCACCGAGCGCATCGCCTCGGCAACGTCAATGCCTTCCCTGATAGGAGCGAGATGCGCGCTGACCAGAATGACATCGCCGGGGCGTAAGATCGCCCGGAAAAGCCGCATCACCACCAAGGGCGGCAGATTCGGGACCAATCCGAAAAACGTGATTATGCGCGGAAGATTCACCGTCTCGCGCCCCAGCCACTCGGCCAGATGCGCCGCTTCAGCCAGATCGCAGACCAGGTTCCGCCGATACTCCGCACCCGCCGCGACCAGTTTCTGCGCCGACTCCATCACCAGGTCGTGGCTGACATCGACGGCCGAAAAGAGCACTTCGTGACCATTAGCTTTGAGATGCCCATAAAGCTCCAGCTCTTTCAATCCCGTGCCGCAGCCGAGCCCGACCAGCGCGACTTTGCGGGATCGAACTTCGCTCGCCACGCCCTCGAACGCGTCCCGATAAATTCGCACGAACTCTGGATTATCATGAATCGGTGAATGCCTGAGAAAGACCTGACGCCACAACTCCGCCTGCCGCGGCGTGACGTAAAGAAACTTCGGGGCGATTCGGTTGGCTTGCAGCGCAGCTATCGCTTCCGTCTGCCAAGATTGCGCCTGCATCGCGGGATGAAAATCAATCGTCAGCATTTTGCAAGGTACTTCTCACCGATTGGTTTAAGTGATCCGTCATCCTGAGCTTGTCGAAGGATCAGTTCGGGTCGATTGGAGATGACGCGAGAGAATCACTCTCTAAATCATCAAGTCCAGACCTTCTTCAGGAGTGATCGGCTTGGGATGACCCCTACACCAATCCACGACCCGCTGAGAAATGATATAGTAGGCACTTCTATTTCCCGAAAGGTCGGGATGCTCAAAATCCATCCCGAATAATCTCTTCCACGCTTTCTTTGATTTGTTTCTGTTCTTGCGTCGAAAAAATGGGGTCGCCCGAGATTTTTTTTCGGCAATAAATCTCCACGACTTGGAATAGTTCTCGTCCCAATTCATGTTTCCGTTTCTGTAGGCTTGATCGGTGAGCTTTCCCGCAAGACGGATGAGTTCGCCTTGCAGGTCTCGGCTGGCCCGCTAACCGGGACCAGAGGTTTCCAAAGACGGGCCTGCTCTTTTTTCCAGTCGTAATTGCGAGGTTTGCGAAGGAAACCGAACATATTTATTTTTATTACAACTTATGGATCTCATCCACGAGACCAAGCTCACGCTAAAGGCTGAACTGATCCTTCGACAAGCTCAGGATGACAGAACCCTAAAAGAAAGATTTCCGTAGAGATCGCCTTCAGTATATGCACCTTTTCTTTTCATGGCAGCCAAATCAGGCCATACTTTCCGTTTTCCGTGACTACCTCTTCCAATCAAACCCGCGTCCTGCTCGGCATGAGCGGCGGCGTCGATTCGTCCGTGGCCGCTTACCTTCTGAAGGAGCAGGGCTATGACGTCATCGGCGTGACCATGAAGGTGTGGCCGCAGGATTGCGTCTCCCGCGCTGAGGACAAATGCTGCGGTCCCCAGGCCGTCGCCGATGCCCGCGGAGTCGCGCACGCACTCGGCATTCCCCACTACGTCGTCGATGAGGCCAACGAATTCGAAAAGATGGTCATCGATTATTTCACCAGCGAGTACCGCGCCGGTCGCACACCCAATCCGTGCGTGATGTGCAACGAAAAACTCAAGTTCGGTAATCTCCTGACCAAGGCCCGCGCACTTGGTGCGACTCACATCGCCACCGGCCATTACGCGCGGATCGAGCCTGACGACATGGGCCAGCCGAAGCTTTTGAAAGCCGTCGATGCGAAGAAAGACCAGTCCTACTTTCTTTTCAGCCTCCGCCCGGACCAACTCGCCGCCTCGATCCTGCCGTTGGGTGGATTGACGAAGCACGAAACGCGCGCCCTGGCCAAAAAGATGGGCCTGAAAACGTACGACAAGGAAGACAGCCAGGAAATTTGTTTCGTGCCCGGCAATGACTACACCGCATTTCTCAAGTCACACCTCGGGGCGCATGAATTTCATCCCGGCGGCATTTATTTCAAGGACGGCACGAAGATGGGCGACCACGAGGGCATCGAGTTCTACACCGTCGGCCAGCGTAAGGGCCTTGGCGGCGGTCATGGCCGGCCGGTCTATGTCATCGATATTGATGCGGCCACGCAGCGCGTTATCGTTGGCGATTACGACGATCTCCTGCGGCACGATTGCTTCCTGGCCCAGACCAACTGGGGTGAGGAGGGGCTAGCGGGACCGACCGAGATCACCACCAAGATTCGATACAATTACCCCGAAGTGGCCGCCATCGTGCATCCCCTCCCCGGCAACCGGGCGCGGCTGGAGTTTCGGGCCGCGCAACGCTCGGTTAGTCCGGGTCAGGCGGCGGTGTGCTACGTCGGAGACCGGGTCATCGGCGGCGGCTGGATTGAGCGGACGGAACTTGCTTCTTCAGCCCTCTTGGAATCTGTTTCCGCCTAGCTCCCTCCATCCCTAAAAGCGATCAGGCGATTACCCTTTCGAGTAACCGCCTGATCTAGGAGGAGAATGAATGAAACTTACATAGATTAAGACCCTTGACCTGTCGTCTATGTTCAAAAGATTTGCATTTATTTCGAAGTTTTCTCGTCGCAGCCTAGCATTCGGATCATTCCAATAAAATCGTCGTCACCGAAACCCGCCGACATCCCCTTGTCGTAAAACGACTTAAGTGCTTTTGCGGCAGGCAAGTCCATATCTGCCGCCGTCTCCAAAGTCAGCCGTAAATCCTTGTTCATGTGCTTCAACGAGAACTGTGGCTCATAGTCGTGTTGGCGCAATTTGCCCTCTTTTAGGTCCGAAAGGCCGGAACGCCCGACGTTGATATGGAGGGCCTCGAAATACTTCTCGTCGGGGATGCCCTCCGCGCGGGTCAGCGTCAGGCTTTCGCTCAGCGCCTCCATCATTAGGGCGATATTGAGGTTCATCGCCAGCTTGAGCGAGGAGGCCGAACCTATCCCGCCAATCTTCAAAAGGTGCTCGCTCAGCCTTTTTAGAACGGGACGCGCCTTTTCCACCACCTCGTCTTTGCCGCCGAGATAAAAGACGGTCTTCCGTGCCTCGGCCGCCGGTTTGCTGCCGGTAAAAGGCGCCTCAAGAAACTCCGCGCCGGTCGCTTCCACTCGCGCGGCGAAGAGCTTGGTCCAATGCGCCGAAATCGTGCTGGATTGCGCTACCAGCTGTCCCGGCTTGAGATGGGGCACCATGACGTTCAGCAGACCTTCGACCGCAGGTGGATCGGCCACCACAATGATGATCATTTCGGCGTCCGTGACCGCCTTCGCCAAGTCTGGTTCGTAGAACGGAAAGTCCTTTGGCGTTCGGTTCCAGCCCCGAACGGTGAGGCCGTCAGCATGAAGATTTTGCGCCCACGCGCTTCCGATAATTCCCAACCCGGCGACAGTGATTCGTTGCATGTGGACAACCTCCACCTGCTCGGAAAATGTGCAAGCCTGCGTTGCCACCATTACCGCAAATCGTCGGGCAGAAGCAGCAGGTAACTTTGCGCCACCAGCAGCGAGGTCAGGAAAAAGAAGGCGACCTCTTCCCACGGCAAAACGCCGCCGAGCTTCACGCCGGTGATTTGTTTGTCATCGAAAAACCAGGTTCCGGCGCGGACCGCGACGAGGTCGGCCAGGGTGTAATAGACGCCAAACGCCGCCGTCACGAGCGCAAGCAACCCGGCATGATGCCAGAAAAGCGGCGGCGCGAGGACCCATTGCGCATAAACCACGGGAAGAAACCAGGCGAGATGTATGGCGTAGTTCACGCGCGGTCCGGCCGTTCGTCTCAACCAGCGCAGTTGCAGCGCCACCAAGGCCCAGGGAATAACCGATGCCGCGAGACAAATGAGGGTCCACTTTCCAATCGTGGTTTCCTGGCCCAGGGCCCAGTCCGGAAAGAAATGAAATAGACCGCGCACTGCCAGCATGACGTTCGCGCTTTGCAGCAGGAAAAAGGCGTATTCCTCCACCGGCAGATAGCCAATGCGCAGGCTGAACTTCTCGCGCGGGAAACCCCAGATGCCCCATTTCGCCGCGAGGTTATCCCATGGCGTGGTGAAAATCATCACGGCGAGCAGGACCCATCCGAACGCCTCGAATTCTTCCGCCGTCCACGGCACCGTTCCGGTGACCGCCGCCAGGACAATTAAAAGCGGGAGGTTAAAAATGAGATGAAAGCGGAGATAGGTCATCTTATTGGGTAAGATATTAGAAGGGCCGGCCTTAATTAGCGAGAGCTTGCACCCTGACCAACCCCGAAGCATTTTAAATCAATGCCCAGTTCTTTCGTCAGCGAACCGATCGTCCCGATTGACGCGAGCTTCAATACGGGCGGCATGGCCATGGGCGAGCCAGGGCTGCCTGGAAAATTCCTTTGGCGAAAACAGGAATTCATGGTCGCGGAAGTGCTGGAACGATGGAAGGAACACGGTGATTGCCGGCATGGAAGCGGCGAACGTTATGTGCGAAAGCACGGGTTCCGGATCCGCACCACGGATGGATCGGTCATGAATCTCTACTTTCAACGCAGCGCCGGGCGCGGAAAACTTTCGTCGGTCCGCTGGTGGATTCATAGCATCGAGAGTTGCGCTGGAAACGTACCACAAGCAAGCTGAGCCATGTCGGAATCCCGTGATGTGACCAGCACTAAAACACAATTTGCCAGCGACAATACTGCCGGCATTTGTCCCGAGGCGTGGGAAGCCATGGCCCGCGCCAATCGCGACTATGCGCCTTCCTATGGCACCGATACGTGGACCGAACGCGCGGCGAATCTCCTGCGCGAGGTTTTCGAAAAAGACCACGCGGAAGTCTTCTTCGTTTTCAATGGCACGGCGGCCAACTCCCTCGCCCTTGCTTCCTGTTGCCAATCCTATCACAGCGTCATTTGCCATGAGCATGCGCATATCGTCGATGACGAATGTGGCGCTCCCGAATTTTTTTCCAATGGCACCAAGCTGCTCGGCGCGCCAGGCGAGCATGGCAAGATTACTCCCGCAGCCATTGATCATATCGCCTCGAAACGGACCGATATCCATTATCCCAAGCCACGCGTTATAAGCCTGACGCAATCGACCGAACTGGGGACCATCTATCAACGGAATGAGATCGAATCGATCAAGGAAGTCGCGAAACGTCACGGCCTGGTCATGCATCTGGATGGCGCCCGATTCGCCAATGCCCTCGCCGCGTTCAATGCCGCCCCTAAGGAGATCACGTGGCAGGCGGGCGTCGACGTTCTCTGCTTCGGCGGCACGAAGCTCGGCATGGCCAATTGCGAAGCGGTGATCTTTTTCAATCGCGAGTTGGCCCGCGAATTCGATTACCGCTGCAAGCAGGCCGGTCAGCTCGCGTCCAAGATGCGTTTCCTCGCCGCCGGCTGGGTCGGGCTGCTGGAAAACGGAGCCTGGCTGAAGCACGCTAGTCATGCCAATCGCTGCGCGAAACTGCTGGCGACACGTTTCGAAAAAGAAGCGGGACTGCCCACGGCGTATCCGGTCGAGGCGAATGCGGTGTTCATTCCCCTGCCCGATAAACTCGCAAAAGGGCTGCGCGAACGCGGCTGGGGCGTCTATAATTTTATCGGCGGCAACGTCACACGATTCATGTGCTCGTGGAGCACCACGGAAGCCGATATAGATGCGCTCCTCGCGGATGTCGCCGAGTTAAAATAAGGTGAGGCAGTAAGGGATTGTCGGGCATTCTGCTCGCGGCGCCGTTGGTTTTGATCTATATCCAGAACCGAATGAAAATTTATCGCCTGCAGGATCTCCGACATCAAACCCGCATGGCGAGTTCGGACGACGGGAAGAATTTTTTCGCCTTGAGCGGCGACATTTCGTGTCGGGAATTCAAAATCACCAACGAGCGGATCGAGGTGTCGTCCCTGCTCGCGCCGATTGAGCCGAAAACCATCTACTGTATCGGCCTGAATTATCGCAAGCACGCCGAGGAGACCGGGGCGAAAATTCCGGAATATCCCGTCGTTTTCCTGAAAAGTCCGACGGCCGTGCAGAATCCGGAGGGCCCGATCATTTTGCCGCGCCGCCTGCGCAGTGACCAGGTTGATTTCGAGTGCGAGCTCGCGGTCGTTATCGGCTACGAATGCAAGAACGTATCGCGCGCAGACGCGCTGAACTACGTGCTCGGCTACACGATTGCCAATGATGTCAGCGCGCGTGACTGGCAAAAGGACCGGGGCGGCTCGCAATGGTGCCGCGGAAAAACGTTCGATACCTTCTGCCCGCTCGGACCTGCAATGGTCACACCCGCGCTGGCGCCCGATCCGAACCGTCTGGCCATCGCGACTCGCGTCAACGGCGTCACCATGCAGCAGAGTAATACTCGTGACATGATTTTTTCCGTTCCGGAAATCATCGAATTTCTCAGCGGTAGCACCACGCTGGAACCGGGCACGCTAATCCTGACCGGAACGCCGGAAGGCGTCGGCATGGGACGCAAGCCGCCGCTTTATTTGAAGGCGGGCGATGTCGTCGAAATTGAAATCGAAGGGATTGGCATCCTACGCAATCCAGTAATTGAAGAGGAAATTTCCTGATCGGTTGTCGCTGGAATTTTTCTCGGTGATCTTAGAGGCTGTCCGAAAAGTGGGCGCGCCTAATAAATCTGCTATGATGCTATTATGAATCTCGATAGGTATCGCCGCATTCTCGCTGGCGAATCGCTAACGGCCATTCTTTCGCCTCGCGCTTTGTGGCGGCTGACCGGGCCGGACGCGGCGCGCTATCTTAATGGCCAGGTGACCAATGACGTCGCGACTCTCTCTGAGGATCACGCCGTTTATGCGGCCGTCTGCACGGCAAAGGGCCGAATGGAAGGCGATGTGACCATTGCGCTTCATGCCGGGGAATTTTATCTCGATGCCGCCGTTGAGTTGCGTGAAAGCCTCGGCGCGAGGCTCGAAAAATATCTCATTGCCGACGACGCCGCGTTTGAGGACCAGAGCGAAACCTGGAGTCTTAGTCATGTCTTCGGTAAAACTTCACCGCCCGTGCCTGAAAGCGGTTTCGTTATCAGCCACGAACGATTCGGTCTGCCTGGCTATGATATTTGGGTCACGAATTCAAAGCCGATCATCGTGGGTGAAACGGTGGAGGCTGACATTCTTGAAACGTTGCGGCTTGACCATGCCATTCCTCGTTGGGGCGCGGAACTCAACACAACAACGTTGCCGCCGGAAGCAGGTCCACGCATGCTCGCCTCCATCAGCTACACGAAGGGCTGTTATGTCGGCCAGGAGACCATCGCCCGTCTTAAAAGCGTGGGGCACGTCAATCGTTCGCTTGTTTTTTTAAAATCCGATACGAAGGATTTTCCCGCCGTCGGTGCAAAACTGAACCAAGCCGACCACGAAGCAGGCGTGGTCACTAGCAGCGGCTATTCGCCCCGACTGGAAAAAGGAATCGCGCTCGGCTATGTGAAACGTCAGGCAATGGCCCAGGGTACCGCGCTGCAAAGCGACGGCCTGATCCTGACCGTGGCCGCTCCTATCGACAATTAATCTGGCCTCCCTCGTTCCCTTTCGTCATTATTATGGGAACGAGGTTTCTCGATGAGAAACGGTCTAGGACGAGTAGGCGTACTTCGCTTCCCCGACTTTCTTGATGCCGCTGATCTTCTTGCCGGTGGTATAGAACCAGCTGAAAATGTTGCCGGGTTTGACCTTCAATTTGGCCGCCAATTCCTTGACCGTGATGCCGGACGAACCCGCTGAGGATAATGCCTTGAGAAGCGGCGCCTTCAAGCGCTTGCCGCGCTTTGTCTTTCCAACTTTAGCGACGGTCGACTTAACTCCAGCGGGGCGACCCGGTTTGCGTCCGCGCTTTTTAGGAGCTGGTTTTCCCGTTTCCAGGGAATTCAATTCCGCTTCGATACGACTCAATTTGGATTGAAGGGATTCTTTTTCTTTTACTAACGCGATTAAATGCGCCAATTGAGCGCTCGACAGATTGAATAAGGCCATGTCGCTAGTTATAGGATTAACGCACTAACACGCAACCCTATATTTTAATCGGCTTATCCTAGGTTATGGATTTCCGGTAGAGTTAACGTCGCCGAGCCCGAAATCGAGCGAGTTTGGATCGATTTTTCCGCCCCAGGAAATGATGCGCGCCTTCGCTCCCGCCGCCTCGGCCTCGGCTTTTTGTTTATTGGCATTATAAGCCAGTGAGAGGCTCGACCAGACAAACTGGTTGTTAGGATCCAGTCGCGCTGCGCACTTACCCGCTTCAATCGATTCTTGATAGCGATCAAGCTTATAGAGCGCCATGCTCAGGGCGTGCCAGCCATCTTGAAATTGGGGCTCAAGTTCCACCACCTGACGAAAAAGCCGGGCCGCTTCGTCCAACTCGCCAATGGCCAACGCCGTATTTCCGTCATCCATCAAATCGTCTGAAGTCGCCATAGCGTTATTCTATATCCAATTTGCAAATAGTCGCGATCAATGCGTCGATGGTCGATTCCGGGGCCTCGGCGGCAATGTCATAACCGAGTTTTCGTAAGGTCGCGCTGGTCACAGGGCCCATGCTCACCGCTTTCGGACACGGCGCGCCCGGCGCTGGATGAAGTTGGACGGCGTGCCAATTTTCGGCCGTGCTCGAACTGGTGAAGGTGATCCAATGCGCGCCCTCGCGAAGATAACGGGCCCGAACTCCGGTCCGATCTTCCCTCTCGGGCTCCGTGTCATAGAGCGTCCATTCCTCGACCAAACCTCCGTGTTGACGCAAGTGAGCGGCCAGCGAAGGATCGGCCAGGTTGCCGTGAGGTAGAAGGAAACGCTGTGAGGCCACGTCCTTCGCGGAAAAACATTCGGCCAGCTTCTCTGTGGTGAAAACCTCCGGCTGCAACGCCGCGTGCAAGTGGAACTGGTGCAATTTTTGCACTGTCGCCGGTCCAACCGCAGCCAGTTTCACCGGTCCGAGATCACGCAGATCGATTCTTAAATTAAAAAATTCCGTGAAGAAAAATTCAACTGCATTGGGGCTCGTGAAAATGATCCAATTATAAAGTGCAGATAAATTCCCCAGCTTAATTCGTTCCGATACCCCAAGCGGCCGATGCACGATGCGGATGGTTGGAATTTCGAGGACATCCGCGCCTAACTGCGCCAACCGCTTTGTCAGGATGCTGGCTTGCGCCCGAGTGCGAGTGACTACGATGCGCTTCCCAAATAGCGGAAGCGTCTCGAACCAATTCAACTCCGGCCTGAGCTTAACCACTTCACCGACGATGGTCACAGCGGGCGCGAAAAAACCGCGTTGCTCGACGAGGTCGGCCACGGTCGCCAGCGTCGCTTCGAGGCTCTCCTGACGCGCGGTCGTTCCCCATCGCACCAAGGCCACCGGCGTGGCGGGATCGGCGCCTTCCGCGACAAGCCGCTGCGCGATTTCGCGCAATCGTTCGACGCCCATCAAGAAAATCTTCGTGCCGCGCAGTCGGGCGAGATACGCCCAGTCGATGCTGGATTCGGTTTTGTTCGGGTCTTCATGACCGGTAACGAAAGTCACGGTTGAGGCGAAGTCGCGATGAGTTACTGGAATGCCCGCATAGGCCGGTGCGGCGATGGCCGAGGTCACACCAGGCACGACCTCGAAGGGAATGCCGGCTTGGGCCAGCACCTGCGCTTCTTCCCCACCGCGGCCAAAGACATAGGGATCGCCGCCCTTGAGTCTCACGACCATTTTCCCCTCCCGCGCCCGCGCGACCAGCAGCGCGTTGATTTCGTCCTGGGTCAGTGTGTGGGCCGCAGCCGACTTTCCGGCATAGATAATCTCTACGCCGGCGCGCGCCCACTGCAGCATTTCGGGGTTGCAAAGATAATCGTAAACGAGGACATCGGCCTGCCGGATCAATTCGTTGGCTCGGAGCGTGACCAAGTCCAACGCGCCCGGTCCCGCGCCTACGAGGTAAACGCGACCTGGCTTTCCATTCATCGCGAGACTTCCACCGCCAGATCGACACCGAGGGACTCCGCCTGGTCGAGCCGACGGACGAGTTTACCCCGGCGTGGCTCGGTTTCACCGATCAGCCACGCGATACCCTCGATGGTCAAAAGATTGTCCACGCCGACTTCGGCGTAAGCCGCGATGGGTTCACCGCAGCCGCCGCCGAGCGCGTGCAGAAACATCCGTTCCGCCGACACTGCGGCAGCCGAGAGAGGGTCGTGCAGAGCCCGGACGAGATTGCGAACATCGGCCGAGTTTTCCATCCGGGTCTGCACCGCGAGAGCTCCCTGCCCGGGCGCCGGCAGCATCTGGGAAAAGGGCAACCGCGTGGCGATCAGACCTGCCAGATCGGGCTTCAACCGATCCAAACCGGCCGCGGCCAAAAGCAAGCCCGACCATGCGTCATTCTCGCGAAACTTGCGCAGCCGCGTGTCGATGTTGCCCCGAATCGGAACCGTCTGCAGATCATCGCGAACGTGGCGGATTTGTGCTTCACGTCGTGGACTGCCCGTGGCCACGACCGCTCCGTAGCGCAACTCCGGCCCCAGAAGCACGCGGCGAAGACTTCCCGAAGCCGTGACCCAATTTTCCGGCAACGCTTCTCGTGGTTCCGAGCTTTTGGTGATGAGCACATCGCGCGCATCGGCCCGTTTCGGAATTGACGCCAGCATCAGGCCTTCCGGACTCGAAGTGGGTAAATCCTTAAGGCTGTGAACGGCGAGATCGATGTCCTCTTCCAGCAACGCGCGTTCAAGTTCCGCCGTAAAAATGCCCTTGCCGAGCTTGACCCGTTCGTCATCGGGTCTGTCGGCCAAAGCGTCGCCCTCGGTCTTGATGACGTGAATTTCAAAATTGCGTCCGGGCCAGGCGCGCTTCAATTCGGCCATCACTTGCCGAGTCTGCGCCAGGGCCAGGGGACTGCCACGGCTGCCAAGAATAATCGGTTTCATGCGGCGACCAACCCCCGGCGAATATCGTCCGCACCTGGTTCATCTGCTTGCCGCCCGGCCCATTCCATGTAGCGATCGACGTGCGGCTTCAAAATTTCCATGCTGCGGGCAATCTCGGTCTGCCGCTCGCGCAGATGGGTCTGGGCGATCGATTGCAGATCGTCGATATCGTAAAGAAAAACATCATCGAGCAGGTTGATCGAGGGCTCAAAATCACGCGGCACCGCGAGGTCGATCAGAAAGAGAGGACGACGTCCGCGACGTCGAAGCAGCGCCGACAACTTCTCCTGCGTCAGCACATAATGAGGTGCGCTGGTCGAGCTGATCATGATGTCGACGTCCACTGCGCGCTCTTCCCATTGGTCCCAGTGAACCGCCTGGCCGCCAAGCTCCGTGGCCAGCGTTTCGGCACGATCGAAGGTGCGATTGGCGACGAGAATGGAAGGCACGCCGTGGCGTAGCAAAGATCGCGCCGTCCTTTCGCTCGTCTCGCCCGCGCCGATCACCATGGCGCGGCAACCGGCCAGATCGCCGAAGATTTTTTCCGCCAGCTCCACCGATACCGAGCCGACCGAGACGTGTCCGCGGGTGATCGCAGTTCGCGACCGGACAGACTTCGCCGCGGCGAATGACGACTGAAAAAGGCGGTTGAGCCATTTGCCGGTCTGGCCGTTGGTCTGCGCGACTTCGTAAGCGTCCTTCAATTGACCCAAAACTTCCGTCTCGCCGACGACCATCGATTTGAGACCGGACGCCACGGAGTAAAGATGTTCGACGCAGGGCACGTCACGCAATTGAAACGACAGCTCGGAAAAATCATCGTTCACCTGATGGAAACGCTTAAGAAAATTGGGCCACGCCGTGGCAGCCAGTTCAGGAGTGGTTGTGGCGCCAAAATATTCGACCCGGTTGCAGGTGGATAACAGTACCGCCTCGCGTAAGCCGAGCATATCCCTCATCTGCGCCAGCGCACCGGGAAGTTGCGCGTCGCGAAAGGCAACTTTCTCGCGCAATTCCACGGGCACCTGTTCAAAGGTGAGGCCTCCGCAAACGACATGTGCATTGATGGCATTCATCCTTCGTGCGGGAAAACGTGCGCCTCGCTGAGCGAATTGATGCCCCAGAAGGTAAGCAGGATAAAAACATAGCCGGCCACGGAAAGCAGCGCGGTCTTTTTGTGACTGATGCGCCCGAGCGCCAGCACCAACACCAACGCGGCGTAAAGGCACCAGACCACGGCCGACCACGCGATTTTCACCCAGTCGTCCGGGCCGTGATGGGGAATGAAAAAGCCGAGCGCGGCACCGGCGGAAAAGATGGCGAATCCCCAGACCAGCACGCCCTGCTGCACGCGTTCGAGTCGTCCGACATTTGGCAGCGTATAGAACCACGACGTAAGAACATGTCGCTTCAATTGTCGTTCCTGAATCAGGTAGGCGACGCCCGCCAAAGCCGCCACACCCAGGACGCCGAGACCCATCAGTGCGAGCGTGGCGTGCAGTTCCAATTGCCAGCCGAGATGCGGCAGCGTACTCGGCAAATCAATCGGGGCCGCGAGTGCGAAAAAGTTAATCAGGAAAACCACAGGAGCCGTAAAAGCGCCCAGGACCGACATCCGGTAAGCCGGGCCGACCACCAGATAGGTGAGCACCAGCGACCAGGAGAAAAAGGCGAGCGTCTCAAAGAGATTGGTGATGGGGCAATGTCCGATCGCTTCGCCGCGCTGATGCAGAAAAAGCGTGTGGAAAGCGAAAGAGACGGCGATGAGCAGGATGACCCAGCGATTGGCGAGCGGGCGTTGCGATCCCAAAGCGTACAGACCCCAACCCGCACTGGCGAGGTAGCCAAGCGTCGCTAGAAAAAGCCAAAGCCGGTCTTGCACGTTAACAGTTAAGATCAAGATGGCCCGGAGAGCAAGATCAGGACGGCTCTAGAGCAACACATCGTTCTTCTCATCGAGCCGCACGATGGTCGGCTGATGCTTTCCGGCCAACTCCGCCGGGACCTGCGCGAAGCTCATGATGGTCAGACGATCTCCGATCTTACCGAGATGCGCGGTGGCGCCGTTGAGTTCGATCACCCGGGTGCCGGCACGGCCAAAAATCATATAGGTTTCAAACCGCTCGCCGTTATTGATATTCCCGACCAAAATCTTCTCGTAGGGAAAAAAGCCGGCCTTCTTGGCCAGGTCCTCGGCCACGGTCAGGCTCCCTTCATAATGAAGACTCGCGCCTGTCACCGTCGCACGGTGAAGTTTTGATTTAAGCAGCGTATAATCGGACATCGCGTCAACTATAACATACCGGGCAAGCTATTCTATCTCGCGGATGCGCTCGATATGCCGCCCGCCCTCAAACGGCGTGTTCAGGAAAATGCGCACGCACTCGAGCGCGATATACTCGGAGATCATCCGCCCGCCGATGGCCATAACATTTGCATCATTGTGCTTGCGGCCCAGCTCGGCCGTCTGCGAATTCCAGACATAGGCGCAACGCACACCCTTCACCTTATTCGCCACCATCGCCTCACCGTTGCCCGAGCCGCCAAAAACAAATCCGCGCTCGCATTCGCCCGTGGCCACGGCCTGCGCAGCGGCCCGGATAAACTCCGGGTACGACACCGGCGCCTCACTGTTCGTCCCGCAATCCTTGATCTCGTGTCCAAGCGAAATCAGGAGCGCCTTGACCTTCTCTTTATAAAGAAATCCGGCGTGATCGGACCCGAGGGCAATCTTCATGAGGAAAATTAGAATTCTTCAACACGTCGACGGTGTCAATGCACATGGCAGAATTTCTGGTCCATTTTTAGTTGGGCGACCGCTGCCATGATCCGATCATCGACACGTTCGAGCACGTCTTTTCCTGCGGATCGAACCTGCATTGGAGGAAGTGGACAGTTCCGTCGCCGACAAAAACCTTCTCGACTGAAATATAGCCGGTCGACGGATCGGCCTGCCGCGCATTGGCGTAATTGCAAAAAATGAGCTTCTGCCCGTCGACGATGATCCCCACATACTGACACGCATACCGATCGTAGTGGCTGGACACCAGCGTGAGTTCGTACCGTTCATTTTCCAGCTGGGCCGCCGCCTCCGCATTGACGGGTATGGCTGGATCAGTGCTGGGTGCGAGATCTGGGAAAAGAAGAGTCGGATCCTTCACGGCCGCATGAATCAACTCGTGAAAAACGCGGTCCGCCACCAGGACGTCCACCTCCGTGGGTGTCCAGAAGCCCATGATCTTTAACGACCCCGGAATGGTTGCGATCAAATTCTTCTGGTGTGCCGTGGCGTAGGCTTCAGGTACGATGTATCCTGGGCGCGAGCCGAGATCGATTTTCGTCATGGGCTCGTCGGCCCGCACCGCGGACCAAGTCAAGCCGAAGGTCGCGAACGAAATCAGAATCGCGTGCCGCACATTCTTTCTTTAGTCCCTTGGCGTGGCACAGTAAATTGCATTCCTTGCTTCGGCAGGCATCAATCCTCCATGAACCGCATTCATCTCCTGCCTGAGCACGTCGCCAACCAGATCGCGGCCGGCGAGGTCATCGAGCGGCCCGCGTCGGTGCTGAAGGAGTTGCTGGAAAATTCCCTCGATGCCGGCGCCACGCAAGTCGACGTCCAAATCGGCGCGGGCGGGCGGAGTCTTGTCGCCGTCACCGACAACGGCTGCGGCATGGGCAAGGACGACGCATTGCTTTGCCTCGAACGGCACGCGACGAGCAAGCTCCGCAGCAGCGACGACCTCGACCGCATCGCGTCCTACGGCTTTCGCGGCGAGGCAATCCCCAGTATCGCGTCCGTTTCCAAGTTTCGTCTGCGCTCGCGCGAGCCCGACTCCCTCGCCGGAACCGAGATCATCATCGATGGCGGCAAATTGCGCGACGTCCATGAAGTCGGTTTGGCGCCGGGGACACAGATCGAGGTTCGCTCGCTCTTTTTCAACCTCCCCGCACGGCGCAAATTCCTCCGGACCGAAGCGACCGAAGCGGCCCACATCCGCCACACCATTCTTCTCGCCGGTCTGGCGCGACCCGATGTGGGTTTCACGCTGGCGATGGATGAGCAACCCGTCCAGCGCTGGCTGCCGGGCGAAAATTTGCGTGAGCGGCTCGTTTCCATTTTTGGCGCGGAATGGGCCGACCTCACCCTACCCATCGATGCCGTCAGCGGCGGCCTGCGCCTGCACGGATTCATCGGCAAGCCGGGAGTCAGCCGGGCCGCGCGCACGGAGGAACTTTTCTTCATCAATCAACGCCCGGTCGAAAACCGCACGCTTCATTTCGGCCTGCTCGAGGGCTACCACAACTCGCTGATGAAAGGACGCTATCCGGTGGCGATTCTCTTCCTGGAAATGGATCCTTCCGGCGTCGATGTCAACATTCACCCGGCCAAGCGCGAGGTTCGTTTCCATGACGACTTCACCCTGCGACAATTTGTGGTGAAATCGGTTCAGGAGACCCTGGGTAAATTTTCCGGCGCACCGGCGACCAAGTTTACGTTCGATCCTCCGCCTGTAGCGGCCGTCGATGACCGTCGCTCAGATTTCGCTGATAAGACCAATACGACTGCTACGAGAGATGCTTCCTATCCGTCCCCTAAGTCCAATTTATCCTATCCGCCGCCCATCGAGGGAAACAACGACATCGATCTTAAACCGCCTCTTCAACTTGAACGCGAATCGGAACCGCTTGCGCTGCAGCCGATTCTTCCACTTCCCGAAGAAACGCTGCCGCAACCGATCTTACCGCGACCCGAACCGCTCATCACCAATCGATTAGGGCTGCATGTCATCGGCTGCGTGGCGCAACTTTACCTGGTAGCCGAAAGCCCGGAAGGCCTTGTCCTGATCGATCAACATGCGGCGCATGAGCGCGTTCTCTTCGAGCAGATGCTGAAACGCATGGCGCTCCAGGACCCAGCCTCGCAACAGCTTCTCTTTCCAGTCACGCTGGAATTTCTGCCCCGCGAAGCCGACTTCCTCCTGGCCCAGCTTGATACCCTGCAACAGGCCGGCGTCGGCATTACCCGGTTCGGACCGAGCACTTTTCTGGTCGACGCCCTGCCCGCGATGGTGAAGGCCCGCGACGTGGCCGAGTTTATTCGTACGGTCGTCACCGATCTTCAGCAAGAGGGCGGCGAAACGCGCAAGGGCCGCCGCTTGAGCGAGGAGATCGTGGCGAAAACCGTCTGCCGTCACGCGGTCAAGGCCAACGATGCCCTGAAGCCGGCCGAGTGGGACATGCTTCTGCATGACCTGCTGGCGTGCGACCTGCCTTACACCTGCCCACATGGCCGGCCCACCATGATCCAGCTTTCGCTCGGTGAACTCGAAAAGAAATTCGGTCGCGTCCAGTAGCCGTTTACGTTCCCGGCGTCGGGACCATCTTCTTGATATCATCCATCACCTGTCCGGGCCCGACATAATCCTGCCCGTGAAAGCTGTCCGACAGCACTTTGCCGTTGGTATCGGTCAGCACCAGACAGGGGATGCCGGGACCGCAATATTTTTTGGCGTTGAGCGTGGAATCATCGATATCCGAGAACCGAACGGCCGGCCAGGTCATGTTTTCCTTTTTCATGTAGGCGAGCATGGCGTCCTCGCTCTGGTCATCGTTCACAAAAATCAGTTCGAAGTTGGGGTGACTTTTTTTGAAGTCGTTGTAGAAATCGACCAGCTTCGGGGTAAAAGCGCGGCAGGGCGGGCACCACGACGCCGAATAGTAGAACGCCCAAAACTTCACGCCGCTCAGCGTCGACGCATCAAAGGCTTTCGGCACGCCGTTATCCAAAGTGATGAGATGTCCCTTGAACTGGTCGACAAATGGACTGGAAGCCGTGGCCGTACTTTGGGCGGCAAGATTCACCAGACCGCCGGCGACAAACAGGACGTGAAAGACGAGCGTGCGTATCATAGTCGTAACCTACCTCCGTTCCATCGGAACCCGCTTAAGTTTTTTCCCGGTGCAGCGTCATCACGTAGGTGCCCAGGCCGATGCGATCGCCCTCGTTGATGTAGCCGTCCGTCATGGGAATGCCATTCACGAAAGTGCCGTTCGTCGATTCGAGGTCCTTGACCAGCAGACCCCGTTCGGTGACCTGGAGCAGGCAATGCCGACGCGAGACCTGACTGCTTTCGACATAAACATCGCAGGTTCCCTCACGCCCCACCACGTTGGTCACCTTCTTGACCTTGAGTTTGAAGGTCGGTGATTCCTCGGGAATAAAATAGTAATTGGACTCGAGCTTCTTCTCTTTTCGTTCGGTGGGAGGCGACATCCGGATGGTCTTGCCGAAGCGCTGGTCCTGCCCGAGATTTTTATGCATATACTCCTGCATATCAACTTGGAGATCTGCCTTGCTCGGTTCCGCGCCCTGAATCCAGCCGTAGGAGGAGCCCTTGAGCTCAAACGCCCGATCGAGCGCTTCGGCTCCCTGAAGTTGGCCGGCCGAGGCATGGACAATCATGCCATTATCCACAAAAAGATGGATCGCTTCCTGGGCATTGAAGACCAACAAACAGCCACGTTCCCGCGTTTGCGCCAGGCGCATGAAAGCCTCGCTAAAGGACGCCAGCAATTGGTAAAAACTCATGAAACAGCTGAACGATAAGTCAGCTTGATGCCGTCGCAAAGGACTTTCTCATCCGGCGGCGGGACTGGGATTGCTTATTTCCGGTCTCTCTACCATATTTACTGATCATGATCGCGCTGCCCACCGCCAAAATCCTTCTTTTCATCGCTCTGACCGTGGGTCCGCATAATCCGCCGATGATTTTTGCGACCAGCAACTCCGATAACTATGTCTGGGGCCCGACTTCAATCGGCTGGACGCTGGTGGCAAAAGGCTTCCCCGCTTCGGATTTTACACGCGATCCGTCGCGAGCCTATGATTTCACCGGTTCGCCCCGTAATTCCGTCCCGTCGTACCTGCGCGTCATCTCCCGATATGACTGGAGCCGCAATTCCACGCTGGTTTTTGATAATGGTGACCGCGTGGAAAAGCGTGGCGACCACGCCTTTTATATCGTGAACGCCGGCGGTCCGAACGAAAAGATTTTCACCATTCTTTTTCCTGGCAGCTGCAAATCGTAGTGATTCGCCGCCGTTGAAGCGGGCCCGGAGTGGTTCAGTTCTTAGTCAGCCCACTCTTAAAGAAAATCCACCCGATGGCCCCGGTCGGCACGCCCAATGCGCACCATGCTGAAGCCGGGAGAAGAAAATCCCCGAGAAAGTGTGTAATAATGCCCAGAAGAATTGCGGTGACTCCAACGCCCAGAACACCTCGGCCAAGATAATGGATCGTGGGATTGGTGATTAATATCTTGTCGTTGAAGTCGATAGCCATGTGTGTCGTTTCCAGAATTTAAAAAATCGAATATCTAACCAGCAAACAACATTCCAATCTACGCCGTTTTCTGTAACAATTGCGTGTCAAGCTTGGACGCCAGTCTTTGGGAACAGCCTTGAACCCCGCCGCATGCCTGCCATCCTTGCCGCGAATGCCTGAGCACTCGATCTCCAACGAACCGGTATCGGCCAATGGCACCTCGACCGCCCATGTCGCGCTCTGCTGCAATGGCACAATGCTGCCCGGTTTGCATGCTACGGTGGCTTCCCTAGTCAAAAACCTGAGCCGTCGGAAATCGGTCTCGTTGAATCTGTTTATCCAGGATTTTAATCAAGCAGAACTTGACTCCCTATGCCGCACCGTTACCAAGGCAGGCGGGGTGGGCACCCTGAATTTCCACCAGGCCGACCTTTCCGATTTCAACGGCCTTAAGACGCTTCAGGGTGATTTGATGCCTTATCTCCGCCTCAATTTGCCGAAGTTAATGCCCGAGGCGGACATCATTCTCTATCTTGACTCCGACGTGATCGTGAACACCGATGCGTGCGCCATTTTCGACTGCCAGCTGGGGAATTCCCCGCTGGGCGCCATTTACGGTTGTACGGTCGAATGGGCGCTGGATCACGCCTTCTTAAAGTTGGTGGGCTTGACCGACCAGGACCGCAGTTTCAATTCCGGCGTTTTGCTCTTCAATGCGAAGCTGTGGCGGAAGCTCGGTTACGTCGACCAAGCGTTGGAAATGGCACGAAGTTATTCCGACGTTCTCACCTCCCACGATCAGTCCGTTTTGAACGGCCTTTTTTCGCGTACTTTTCACGGTTTGCCGGGGAGCCTAAACACCTTTGTTGTTCCCACGGAAGAGCCGTTCGCACTCGCGGATGGCATTTACCATTTCGTTGGTTCGCCCAAGCCTTGGGATCCGCTCGGAAGATTATCGCATGGAAACTGGCAGCTTTGGCAAACCGTCATCGAGCAAACGGACTTCAAATGGAGTGCCTTTCTCTCGCGCCACTTACCGTCCTACTGCGGACGGGCGTGGACTTTGCGCCGATCCTACCTCCGAAATATTTTGAGGAAGTAACGCTTGGGCGAAAAAGGGGATATGCATCTTAACGATTCATGAAACCGAAAGCATGCCTGTCTCCTTTTTCCATGAATGTTAAATTACTCGCCAGTGTCGGCATTGTTTCAGTGCTCATTTTGGCTTTGGTACTTGAACTCGAAACAAAAGGGACAGAACAAAAGGGACAGGCATCTTTCGGTTGAGATGAAGAGCCCTCAGCGATAGCAAGGAAACATGCCAAGGATTGCGCGGGGAATCTGGAGCTAAGGTTCTTTCATGTTCTCAACCAAGGCCATTAACGAAGATGCTTTTTCGCCGGCCCGAGCAATATGCCCACTTTCTAGAGTTAATTTCTCTTGGGTAGCGGCTGGGGATATTGGCGACGAACTTAAGTCCCGCCCCTCAGATTTCCACCCACCGTCCGGAGACCACAGGACGATTATCTCGGGCCTTCTGAGAAAGGCAGACTGAACTGATCCTTCGACAAGCTCAGGATGACGGATTGCTTAGCGGCTACACTACTTTAAAAACGCCAAGAGGTAGCTGAATGACGCTGACAAGAATTGAAAAACGGCGGCATAATTCGCTTGACGTATTTATACAAGCGTATACTATTTCCTCTGACCGCCTCTGAAGCCGATTTATCTCCTTCATAATGCCATATTTGCCTTCAAAATGATATCCATTACAACTTTTTAATTGACCCAGCAAACCACAATTAGTAGTAGTATGTCCCGCGGTGTGCTACCTTATACGGTAGAAATCGGACTGCCGGATAGCCCCGCAAAAAGACTCATATATGCCTCCCACCCGCCCTATGAAAACGACCATGCCCAGCGTCCGCCGTACTGAACTTGTCCCCTCCGAGACCCCTACCAGTAGTGGTATTGGCGCGGGATCAAGTACCGCCGGTATTCACGCTGCCGCCGTCGTGGCCGGAGAGACGACCGCCAAGACCAAATTCGAGGACCGTGGCCTGACCTTCGAGCCTGTTTTTTCCAAGCCGGGCATTCACCCCTACGACGAGATCGAATGGGAAAAGCGCACCGCGGAAATTACCGATGATTCCGGCAAGGCCATCTTCAAGCAGGAGGACGTAGAGGTGCCCAAGAGCTGGAGCGTTCTGGCTACGAAGATCGCCGTTTCAAAATATTTCTATGGCGACATCGCCCAAGGCACCGACCCGAAGAAAAATGGCCGCGAAACCTCCGTGCGCCAGCTCGTGCATCGCGTCACGCGCACCATCACCGATTGGGGCCTGAAGGACGGCTACTTCAAGACGAAGAAAGATGCCGAGGTTTTCTATCACGACCTTACCTGGCTGTGCGTCAATCAGCATGGCGCCTTCAACTCGCCCGTCTGGTTCAACGTCGGGCTCTATCACCAGTATGGTGTCGGCAGTGAGAGCGGCAAAGGCAACTATTTCTTCAACCGCCTGACCGGCAAGACCGAGCGCGCCGCGACCCAGTACGAATATCCCCAAGGCAGCGCCTGCTTCATCCAGGCCGTCGACGACAACATGGAATCGATCATGGACCTCGCCCGCTCAGAGGCGATGCTCTTCAAGTTCGGCTCAGGGACCGGCTCCGATCTTTCCACCATCCGTTCCACGCGCGAAAAGATGAGCGGCGGCGGACGGCCCAGCGGCCCGATGTCGTTCCTCAAGGTCTACGACCAGATCGCCAACGTGGTGAAAAGCGGCGGCAAGACCCGTCGCGCGGCGAAGATGAACACCCTCAAGGACACTCATCCGGACATCGAGGAATTCATCATGGCCAAGCAGAAAGAGGAACGGAAGGCCTGGGCGCTGATCGAGCAGGGCTACGACGGCTCCTACAACGGCGAGGCCTACGGCTCGATCATGTACCAGAACGAGAATCTCTCCGTCCGCGCCAGCGACGAATTCATGAACGCGGCGATCGAGGACAAGGAGTATTGGACCAAGAATGTCCGTGACGGCAAGCCCTGCGAGAAGAAGAAGGCAAAGGCGCTCCTGCGCAGCATCTCCGAGGGCACCTGGATTTGCGGCGATCCCGGCATGCAGTTCGACGATACCATCCACGGCTGGCACACCTGCAAGGGCACCGACCGGCAGCACTCGACCAATCCGTGCTCCGAATATCTCTTCCTCAACAACACCGCCTGCAATCTCGCTTCGCTCAATCTGATGAAGTTCAAGAAAGCCGACGGTTCCTTTGACGTGGAACGCTTCCGCGCTGCAGTCCGTATCTACATCATCGCGCAGGAAATCCTGGTCGATAACGCCAGCTATCCCACCGCGCCGATTGCGGAAAATTCGCACATCTTCCGCACGCTCGGGCTTGGATTTGCCAATCTGGGTTCGCTCATCATGAGCTACGGCAAGGGCTACGACTCCAATGAAGGCCGCGGCCTGGCCGGCGCCATCACCTCGTTGATGACCGGCACCGCCTACGAAGTCAGCGCAGAAATCGCCGCGGCGACCGGCCCCTTCCCCGGCTATCACCATTCCCGCTGCGCCGGAGTGGAAAAGCCGCTTGCGCCGGATAACGTCAAGCCGATGCTGGAAGTCATCGAGCGCCATCTCAAGGCGTGCGCCGACATCGATTCCACCGCGCCCGCCTCGATTCGCGTCGCCGCGGTCAAGGCATGGGAAAGTGCGCTGGCCAACGGCACTGAGCACGGTTACCGCAATGCGCAGGTCACCGTCCTCGCGCCCACTGGCACCATTGGTTTCCTGATGGACTGCGATACTACCGGCATCGAGCCCGACATCGCCCTGGTGAAGTACAAGCTTCTCGCCGGCGGTGGCATGCTTAAGATCGTCAACCAGACTGTCCCCGGCGCGCTTAAGGAGCTCGGCTATAATGCGGCCCAGGTAACGGACATTGTTGATTACATCGACAAGAAGGACACGATCGAAGGCGCTCCTCACCTCAAGGAGGAACATGTCTCGGTCTTCGACTGCGCATTCCGGCCCGCCAACGGCGAGCGCTCGCTTCATTATCGCGCCCACATCCGCATGATGGCCGCGGCCCAGCCGTTTCTTTCCGGCGCGATCTCCAAAACGGTCAACCTGCCCAACTCGGCCACGGTCGAGGACATCATGCAGACTTATATCGAGGCATGGAAACTTGGCCTCAAGGCTGTGGCCATTTATCGCGACGGCTCCAAGCGCTCCGCTCCGCTCAACGTCAAAAAGAACAAGGACATGGGCACCGCCGAAGTGGCCGTGGCTGCTCCTGCGCCGGTCGCGATTGCGCCGGCCAAGCCGATCCGCCGCCGCATGGGCGACACGCGTGTCTCCATCACCCACAAGTTCGACATCGCCGGCCACGAAGGCTATCTCACGGTCGGTCTCTTCGACGACAACAAGAGTCCGGGCGAACTCTTCATCACCATGGCCAAGGAAGGCAGCACCATCGGCGGTCTGATGGACACCATCGGAACGCTCGTCTCGCTCTCGTTGCAATACGGCGTGCCGATTGAGGCGCTGGTGAAAAAGTTCTCGCACGTCCATTACGAACCGAGTGGCTTCACCAAGAACCCCGACATCCGCATCGCCAAATCGATCACCGATTATATCTTCCGCTGGCTCGGCATCCAATTCATCCCCGGCTATCGCGAGGCGAGCAATCCCGGCAAGAACCAGCAGGAGCTCCCCATGAAGGAAATCCAGGAGATCGAAAAAAAAACGCTGAATAAGCCGATCACCGAACTGCCGGTCGCGGAGGATTCCCCCACGCTGGCTCCGCATCATCGCATGGGCGGCACGACGACTATTGAGACCGACTCAAGCGAACTGATCATCCGCTTCAAGGACGGTCTCACCTGTCCGGAATGTGGCTCGAACAAGATCAAGCACACCGGCTCCTGCGCCACCTGCCTGAATTGCGGGGCGAGTCTCGGGTGCTCCTAAAATGTGGCGACGGTCTCTGACCGTCGCCGTTTTGCCCGCCAGTCATCCTGAGCCTGTCGAAGGATCAGTTCACGTGGTAGTCCTCTCACGCAGTGCGATGGATCGCCCGCAAGTGCGCTCCCAAGCGCAACTTGGGAAAAAGGGCGCGGTCAAGGAGAGGCTGGAGGCTGCCCCTCTATTAATTAGAATACGCCTTCGGCTGAATCCATTTGTCCTCGAGAATCCAGCCGCTGCGGTACATGTAATCGCTCAGCTCGGCGGTGATTTCCCGGGCGGTGCGCGTCGTATCCTCGGTCACTCCGTGGACTAAATTGCCTGCGCCGCCCGCGGCATCGATCACAAGCGACAAAGGATCGGTGGCCAGGGATGGGAGGACGCCCGGCTCGGCATTGCTCCCGCCCGTCGTCGCGAAAGTCAAAAACGGCTGGGGGTCGCCGGTGGCTAAATCGTAAACCTCCACGCGCGTTTCGAGTTTGGTCGCCCCCGCACCGAAACCGACCGTTCCACGTAGTAGCCGGCTGCCCTGATTCACGCGAACAAACTGGCCACGAATCAGCCAGGCATTCTCTCGAAGTGATCCTCGCCGCTTTTCCGCCGCCACGGCTGGAATCAGTCGTTTGGAAAGATCGGTCGTGATTCCCACCAGCATCATCGCCTGGAGGTCGCTCTTGAATTCCGCAAGTTCCGGTCCATCACGGTCGACGTTGAATTCACCCTTGTCCGTGGAAAATGGTTCGACGTAAACCCTCTCAGGCTTTTGCTTGGTCGCAACCGCCATTCCTGGTTGCACACTGATCGAAGCGCAACCCGCCAGAGTGAGAACCAATCCCAGCGGGGTCCATGCGTAAAATTTGTTCATGGCCGGAGTATAGCTCCGGAAAAGTTCCGGTAACGAAAATTACGCTGATCCAAGAAACGGATAATCCGTATAGCCCGTTGGACCGTGCGCATAAAAGGTTTCCGGATCCGGCATGTTGAGCGGCGCATCCCTGGCGAAGCGCAGCGGCAAATCAGGATTCGCAATGAACAACTGTCCATAGGCGACAGCATCCGCTTCGCCTTTCGCGAGCAGCATATTCCCCGTCTCCTTTGTCAGTTTTTGGTTGGCAATAAAGATGCCGCCGAACGCCTTCTTCATCATCGGACCCTGCCGTGGTTCGTCGAGCGTTTCACGTGCGCAGATGAATGCGATCTTCCTCCTGCCTGCCTCGGCTGCGACATAACCAAACGTCGCGGCGGGATTGGAATCGCCTTCATGCACATCGCCGCGCGGCGCCAAATGCAAACCAACCCGGTCCGCGCCCCAAACCGAAATTGCCGCATCGACTGCCTCGAACATCAACCGGGCTCGGTTCTCGATGGGACCGCCGTAGGCATCCATCCGTTTATTGGTGCTGTCCTGCAAAAATTGATCAAGCAAATAGCCGTTTGCGCCGTGAAGTTCGACGCCATCAAATCCCGCCGCCTGCGCGTTCAAGGCGCCCTTGCGGTATTGCTCCACGATCTCCGGAATCTCGCTCAATTCCAGCGCACGCGGCGTCACGAACCGCTTCGGAGGCCGGACCAGGCTTACGTAGCCATCGGCGGCAATCGCGCTCGGGGCAATCGGTAATTTGCCGTCAAGATAAATGGGGTCAGAGATACGCCCCACGTGCCATAACTGTAGGAGCATGAGGCCGCCTGCTTCATGGACCGCTTGCGTCACGAGCTTCCAGCCCTCGACCTGTTCGTCCGACCAAATCCCTGGCGTATCCGGATAGCCAACCCCCATAGGGGAAATCGAAGTCGCCTCGGAAATGATAAGCCCGGCGCTGGCCCGTTGACGGTAGTATTCGGCCATCAGAACGTTTGGCACGCGGCCCTCGCTCGCGCGGCAACGCGTTAAAGGAGCCATGATAATGCGATTGCGAAGGTTCCATGGTCCGATGCGGACGGGGTCGAGAAGGGTGGGCATGATCTTTAACAATCCCCCAAGCTGAGTAGTCGTCAAACGTCACGGACGGGACGACACGGGCCTGTCCCAGTGGGATTTTTCCTGAGTGAAAAAATGATTGTCGCCAAAATGTCATCTGTTACGTTGCCGAAAACCTTCACTCACTAAATCCTATGAAATATCTCCGTCTCCTCCTCTCCTTATCGCTCGTTGCGCTCATCGCCACGTTCTCCATCGCTCGCGCTAACTCGTACGACAGCGACGAAGCGACCATCCAAAAGAAGACCGGCACCACCGCCACGGTGATCGTGGATAAAAAAACCTATATCGTGCCGGTCGCGTTCGGCGATGGCGCGAGCTGGGACAATGTCATGGACCACTATGAGCTTTCGGATGCCAGCAAGGCCTGCCTCACGTCTGGCCACGCCAAGCTTTCCGTCGGATCTGATGGCGGCGCGACTTGGTCGAAGAAATAACCGGCTCGCCGGATCCAGCCTAAAAGCCTCTGTGCTGTCCGCAGAGGCTGACTCATTTCCTGTGGAACTGCCCGCCGAATCATCGTCTCCGGCCATTGCTCCGCCGCGGGTTCGGTCCCTCGCCCGCGTTGTCTTCACCGTCTTTCTCCTGACGTTCATCGCGTCGCGACTGCTTGTGATTCTGATCATGGGACGGATGATTCCCGACCTGTTTCTGCACATGGGCCAGACTCATGTCCATCATCTCAACTACGGCATCTTTCTCCTTTCGACCGTCACAGCCCTTCTCCTTTTCCTGCAAGTCAGCGAGCGTGAGCGCTGGTGGTGCGCGGTGGCCTACGGTTTCAGTTTGGCTCTCACCTTCGATGAGTTCGGCATGTGGCTTCATCTCGGCGGCGGTTACTGGCAGCGCGCCAGCTTCGACGCGGTCATCGTCGTGGCAAGCCTGTTTGGCATGCTCGCCTTCACGCCGCCCATTCAACGCCTGCGGGCGCATCACTGGATTACCGGTATAATCGCCGTCGCCGCAACGATCGTGTTCTACGTCATGCTCTTCAAATCTCTCGACTTTGCCGGCGCCAAGGTCGGGCCACGCTTCGAGCAGCTTGAGGAATCCGGCCCGCAATAATTCGCATTTTGCAGGAATGATCTTGCTTCTATAGCGCGTAAGGCATAGGACACGGTCGCTTCGCTGAACAAATCCAATTGCAAGCCATTGATCGACAACGTCTATTAGCTATTAAGCTGTATTGGCACGCCCCCTGCAAATGGTGAGGTCATGAAAAACCTTATTCTCTGCTGTTTGGCCTCTGTTGCACTTATTTCTTTGGCCGCCTGTTCCGATTCCGACAAGCAAACGACGACGTCGGCATCCACGCAGTCCGCATCGATGCAGACCGATACGAAGAGCATGCAGCCTTCCCACTAGGCCCTCTCCTTTTGCTTTAGCAGCGGACGTCCAGGATAATACTCCGGATGTCCGCTTCCGCTTTTATGGCGGGCATATGCGACGATCTTGGATTCGTGGGTTCACTCGATTCTGTTGAGAATCACGCGGAGCGTATTGATTCCCAGCAACGTCGGGCCATCATTTAGCATTTTTCGCTTGGTCATCGCGCCTAAATAGGTTCCGCTTGGTGATATGCCAAACTATCATCGATTTGGTATCTGGGGCTTTTTTGCCGTCGTCGCTATGACCGCACTGACACCCGCCGCTCCCCTTCACGCCGCGGCTTCGTCTGTAATCGGACTTTTCACAGATTATGGCTGGAACGATCCTTATGTCGCGCAGCTCAAAGGCGTGATTCTAACTGTTAATCCCGATGCGCGCATTTTCGACCTCACCCACTCGGTCACCCCTTTCAATGTAACCGAAGGCTCCTATCTTCTCGACCAATGCGCCGATGAATTTCCCGCCGGAACCATCTTTGTCGCCGTGGTCGATCCGCAAGTCGGGCTGGATCGCGACCCTATCGTGCTTGAGACCGGCAAAGGGAAATTCTACGTCGGGCCCGACAACGGCCTGTTCACACAGGTTCTCGCCCGGGAGGGGTTTTCCAAGGCATGGAAGCTCGACAGGCCAGAGTTTTTTCGCAGCGGCGATCTATCGCATACTTTTCATGGCCGCGATATCTTCGCGCCGGTCGCGGCGCGGCTGGCCCAAGGGATTGACCCGGAACGCCTCGGCACGCCGATCAAATCGCTTGTGCTGCTCCAAGGCAGCGAGCCGACCTTTGCCGAAGGCCTTATCTCCACGGAAGTCCTCCACATCGACCGCTATGGGAATGTAATTCTGAATGTGCCGGACGACAGCGATGTCGCGGCGAAACTCAAGGAAGGCAACCTGGTCAAAATCTCGATTGGCCACGAAAGCTATTCTGCCCCGCTGGTCAAGACCTACGGCGACGTGGGAAAAGGTCGTCTTCTGCTTCTCTATGGCGGCAGCGGTCTGCTAGAAATCGGCATGAACCAAGGGTCGGCCGACCGGCAGCTAAAAGTCGAACCGGGGACACCTGTCTATTTGAAACCATGAATGCTTACTTCTTTAAACCTCTCTATCAAGAACGCATCTGGGGTGACCAAAACCTCAATAAGCTCTTCGGCCGCCCGCTGCCGGAAGGAAAGAAAATCGGAGAAAGCTGGGAGCTGGTCGACCGTCCCGAGGCGTGCAGCGAAATTGAATCCGGACCAAGCCTCGCACCGGGCACGCGCCAAAGCATCCACACCTTGTGGCAGGACAAACGGCTGGATGTTTTCGGCACACGCGCTCCGGACCTCGCCCGCTTTCCCATTCTGATCAAACTGCTCGATTGCCAAGACAATCTCAGCGTCCAGGTCCATCCGCAGCGGGGCCAGGGCGGCGAGCCGAAAACGGAAATGTGGTATTTCCTGGAATCGACGCCGGACGCCAAGATTTATGCTGGATTAAAAAAGGGAACAACTCGTGAGCGGTTTGAAAAGGCGATCGGCACGCCCGAGCTTCCCCAACTCCTGAGTGCGATCCATCCCCAGCAGAGCGATGCGATGTTCCTGCCCAGCGGACGCGTTCACGCCATCGGCGGCGGCAACGTCATTCTCGAAATCCAGCAGAACTCCGACACCACGTATCGTGTGGATGACTGGGGCCGGGTCGACGATCAGGGCCGACCCCGCGCTCTCCACCGCGAGCAGGCGCTCGCCTCGATCCGCTTCGACGATTTCGAACCGCAGTTTGCCCAACCCCACGGCGAGCGGGTGCTGCAATGCCCTTTCTTCTCCGTGGAGCGCGCGTTCATTTATCCCGGCGAATACCGCGTCTGGAATAGCGACCATACCAGTTTTCAATATCATTTCCTAGCCCAGGGCGAACTGAAGATTGAAGATCGCAATCTCAAACGGGGCGACGGCTGGCTCGTGCCGGCAAGCGCGGAAAGTTACACCCTCGAACCACAGGGCGAAGGCGCCGAGCTCATCACTGTGCAGTGGGGCCGCTAGACTCGCTAAGTTCAGAAAGAGATTTAACTTTATATCGGGAAACTTCATCTCGGATCGCTACGCCGCTGCGATGAAGGGCGATAACTTCCACAATAGTAATCCGTCATCCTGAGCGGAGCAGGTCCTTCGATTCCGCTCGAGCCCCCGCGACGGAAAAAGTACGCCCTCCGCTCGCCTCGCTCAGGATGACGGATTGTTTAGACAAGACATATTCGCTATCCACGACGGTTCTTAGGCGAGCTCAGAACAGCGGCAACCGCCGCTACATTATTCCTCCTGCCCGACGTCCCGCCGTGCGCTCTTCGTTTTCGCGCGACGGCGCTTCAATTCCACAAACTGCTTTTTAATTCCGCGCGGCCGGGGCGCGTTTTGCCGGCGCTTCAATTCGCGGGCCGAGCGCCGCTCCTGAATCTGCCGATCGCGCAAGCGTTGTAATTGTTCGGCCAATAATTTCCACGCCGCGAGCCGGTTGGACGCCTGCGTGCGATGTTCCTGCATTTTGATCAGGATATTTCGCGGCCCGTAACGCAATTGCACACAGGTCGCGACCTTGTTGACGTTCTGCCCGCCGTGGCCCCCGGAATGAATGAACGATTCCTCGACGCGCGCCGGATCACAGCCCAGCGCGAGCAGATGCGCGCGCACATATTCGGGAGGAAACGCGCTCATCGCATCCCCCCGGTTTGAATCCGGAACGGCTGCTTCGGGCGCCCGGGATCGTAGGGCTCGACATGCACCATGACGTCGCGGACCTGCGGCAGCTCGGCCTGCAATTTAGCCTTCACCTCGTGCGACAAGCGGTGTCCCTCCTGCACGGAAATGTTGGGATCGACTTCGATGTGCAGATCGACCATCAACCGCATTCCGAGCTTGCGCACCCAGACCTTGTCGACGCCTCGGATGCCGGGGCAATTTGTGCTCGTCTCATAGACAAACTGCAGCAGCGCGGGATCGACCGAGCCTTCCATCAATTCGTGCAGCGTGGGGCCCAGCAGCCAGAGCCCCGTTCCAGCCAGCCAGATGCTTGCCGCCATCGCCGCCCAGCTATCCGCATGATTCCAGGCCGGTCCGCCAATGCAGGCCACGATGATGCCGGTCAGCGCCGCCACCGAGGTGACGACGTCGCTGCGCTGATGCCAGGCATCGGCGACGACAGCAACACTGCCGATTTTTTTTCCGCGCTCGCGCATGAAGTGGAACATCCATTCCTTGACCAAAATGACCGGCACCAGGACGAGGAGCGTCAGCGGACTCGGCGAATGACGCGGCACGCCGAGCGACAGCGCCGCTTCCCAAAAAATCAGTCCACCGATGCCGACCAATGCCAATGCGGTGACAGCCGACGCGAGCGTCTCGGCCCGCCCATGTCCAGCCGGATGATCCACATCGGCCGGTTCCGAGGCTTTCTTCAAGGCGTAATAAGTCACGCATGAGCCCATGACATCGGCGTACGACTCGCATGCATCGGCGATCAAGGCATACGAATGGCCAAATACGCCCGCGATCAGCTTGGCGGCGCCGAGTCCACTGTTGATGAGAATTGCCTTAAGCGCAGATCCCTGCCCGGTGGCCAAACTCCGTTCCGGCGGCATGCGCGCCGCTTCGAGCGCCTCGGAACTGGGTTTTGGCATTCCCTAATTATGCGAAGGCCAAGTCGAGATTGGCAACACTAACACCTTACTCGAAGACTATCTCGAATCCTGACCGTGCTTTCAGGTCGCTGATCCAGGTCCGCGCCGTTTCCTCGACCTTCCCCTCTCCCAAAACCACGCGCCGGGCATGATTTTTTCCGTCGGTCATGAGGATCAGAAACTCAACGATGCTCGTGCTTTGTTCATCATCGAGCGACCGGTAACGGGAGGAGATCGTAACGATTTTTGCTTTTTCCAAGGTGATCCATTGCTCAAAACCTTCCACCGTAAGTCCGGTCGATTCGAAGAATTTGTGTTCGTCCCAAGGCACTTCGGCCAGGCGGCGCAGGACAAAATCACGATCGAGAAATGAAAGAAGGTTGCCGGCTTTGGGGCCCGATTCGCGATCAAGCAAAACGCGATAAATCGCCTTGAACGCACTCGGCTGATCAATGGGCGTCAGACGGGCGGCGTTGAAGATGGCGATCTGCAGGGCTTCGTCCTGCCAGGTCGCTTCGCGAAGCTGACCGGACAGGATGTGAAGAAAACCGCTTTGCGCCGCCGATAACTCGCTCGCACGGACCGGCAATGTCTCCTGTAAATGGGTCTTTTCCTCCTCGGTAGCGAAATGCTGGAGCCAGTAATTCGCAGCACGGATGCGTAAGTCGAGGTGCTTCTGTTCCAGTTCGGTGAAGGGCGATCCCTTCCGCTTTTCGAGTTCCTTAACCGCATCGAGATGCGGCATCTGGATCAGGGCAGCGACCAATTGGAAATCGGCCGTCCAATAATCGGGCTCGGGCACAACCTGCGACAATTCGTAGACGCGTTTGTCGTCCGGCTTGATGTTGGGGTCGTGAAAATAACGCTGCTTGGCACGGTCAAATTCATTGAACGCCTTGATGACGTGCACCTCCGACGGCTCAAAATTGACGTGCTGGCGCGGCGGCGTGCGGATCATTAAAAAGCGCAAGACTTCGGGCGGCAGAAAGTCGGCCATGTCGCGCGACGTGACACCGATCCCCTTGGACGAACTCATCTTCGCACCACCGACCAGGAAAAAATCGTAGGGACAATTCAGCGGTGGCTCCTGGCCGAAGATCTCGCGCAGGCACGCCGCGGCCACATCGCGCGACCCGCCCTTCGTGCTGTGATCCCGGCCAGCCCCCTCGATGGTGACGGGGAAAGTTTTCCACTTCGCGCACCATTCAAGTTTCCATGGCAGTTTTCCATTGCCATTGAACGGCGACATTTTTCCTGCGTGACCGCAACCGGTCGCCCATTTCACCAGATGCGGACGGCAGGCATACGTGACCTCGCGGCCGTCGTACGCGGTGACCTCGGTCGTTCCGATGCGCCCGCAATTTTCGCAGATGACCTGAAACGGGTGCCAGTTATCGGGCCGTTCCGATCCGCTTACCTCTTTATAGATTCGGCGCACGACATCGGCCTTGCGCAGGATCGTGTCGATCGCCTCGTTGAATTTGCCCGAGCGGTAGATATCGCGCATGCGGTAAAATTCGGGGCGAATGCCGAGGTCCGCGAAGACGGTAAAAAACTCGGAGATGAAATGCTCGGCCATATCGGTGGCGTTCGAGCCGGGCGGCGGCGGCGTATTGCAGAGCGGTGCTCCAAGATATTTCCCGAAGTGTTCGACCTGACCGTAGGGAATTTCGTCGACCGGATCATAATCGTCCACACCGAAAAGATACCGGACTGGAACGCCCTTGCTCTGCAGCGTACGGAAAATCGCATCGTGGATCAGCGGTCCGCGCAGGGCACCGATGTGCGCGCGTCCGGAGGGAGTTTTCGAATCATTAATTGTCTGCGGCCCGCCCAGCGCTTCCACCAAATGATCACACCAAAACATAAGCCACTCACTAAACCACACCTCTCGCGCCGCTGCACGTAAAAGCGCAAGTAATGAGCCGCCAGTCTATCGATACCATTGCGCCCGGACAAGCGGCGCCCGCGACGTACCGTCCGGTCCGATTTTCGCAAGGAGACTTTGATAGATGGCCAATCGCGCGGTCTGGAAATTATGCGCGCATCCAGCCATATAAAGCCGCCATGTGCGGTAGGCTTTCTGGCTTACGAACTGCAGCGCCTCCTGGCGGCGAGCCTCCAGCCGCTTCAACCATTCGCGCAGGGTCTGGGCATAATGGAGTCGAAGGTTTTCAACGTCGCGTACGTCCCATCCTTCCTGCTCCGCAAAGCTGGTCATTTCCCCAATGCGAAGGAGATCGGTATCAGGAAAAACATAATCCTGGATGAACGCGCCGCTGTTTCCGAGAAAACCGACCGGGCCGATTCCAATACCGTGATTCATGAAAAGTCCGCCGGGTTTCAGCACATTAAAAATTTTCCTAAAATACAAAGGAAGGTTTTTTCTTCCGACGTGCTCGACCATGCCGACGCTGGTCACGGCATCATAGGCAGGCTCATTCGACAGTTCGCGGTAATCCTGAAGCTCCACGGAAACCTGTCCGCTCAAGCCTGCCTCGGCAATACGCTTCTCGGCCAAACGGAGTTGTTCAACGCTTAACGTGATTCCTCTGGCCTGCACTCCGTAATGCGTAGCTGCGTGGACAATCAGGCCGCCCCAGCCGCAACCGACATCCAGGAGCCGGTCTCCCGGGCGAAGGTCTAATTTCCGGCAGATATGATCGAATTTATTGTCCTGTGCCGTCTCGAGATCGTCCGTTGCCTTCTCAAAATAGGCACACGAATAGGCCATTTGTTTACCCAGCCAAAGGGCATAAAAATCATTCGATACGTTATAATGAAAATCAATGGCATTCAGATCCCGCTGCAACGAATGAGTGCCCCCATTGAGGCGTGCGCGGCCACACGAGTCACTGCCGTTGGTCGGGGCGTCCGGCAGTTGAAAAAGCAGCCGGCCAAGATCCAGTTTTTGCGTCCACCCGCGGGTCTTTTCCATGATGATATCCGCAATTTCAAACGCAGCCTCGATGTTGCCTTCGATATCAAAAGCGGATCGGAGATAGGCTTCGCCGATGCCGGTCTCGCTGCCCGGCAGAAACATTTCCCGGAGGGCGCTCGGTCGATTGAGAACGACCGTGACCTCGTTACCATGACTCTCGTTAGGCCATAATGATCCGTCCCAAAGGCGAAACGCGACACTCTTCGAAATACAATGTCCGAAAACTTCCGCCAGAATCTTCCGAGAGACCTGCTCAGGTCCGGACTCCGAAGGAACGGCGAAGGTTTCCGGGCGCACCTTTCCGATCATTTGCGCGAGTATCGACATGATTTTCCCCCATTGTGCGACGTTCCGACTCCAAAGATGGAGCTTCCAATAACAATCAAGACGCACCGGTCGAGGACGCAATTAGGCGTTTCCCCAATATGGATTAAGGCTTTAGCCTAGCCGGAAAGGTTCTCGGAACGTTTAGAAACCGATTTTCACGCCAGCCTGGACGGACTGGCCGAAGTAGTTGTCCTGGCCGGCCTGAACGGTGTAGTCGGCGAAAACGGTAACGGTCTCGTTAATCTGCGCGTCGAGGCCTGCCATCCACCAGGGCGGAATCGCGGCTCGGGTTCGATGTCCGGACGCTGAAGGAGCCCTCGCCGCCATCGTTAAATTGGCTCGTGATCCCACGGCTTTGGTCCATGAACTCATGCTGCCAACTGGCATCGAGATGCGGCGTAAAGTTGACGCCACAATGAGCGAACGTAAAACTGACACGCCCGCCCAGCCGGCTGCGCAGGGAGTCTGCATCCTGATCATTCACGGAGAGATCGGCGACCGATCCGGCCTCGTTATAACCGTCCACAGTAAGATGTGTGTACTGCAACCCGGCCAGCGGGCCGAAAATCCAGGCGCCACGATGGAAATCATATCCGCCGTCGAGATTGGCGACGCCCTCGTTGCCTTGTGGCGCGCTGTTTGCGGTCTGCCCGAGGAAGGCAATGACGCGGCTTTGGGTATAGGCATTGTGAAGATAATTGCCCGAGAGATTGGCGTACCAGCCGTTGTCGGCGTAACTGGCATAGAGCCCGGGCGAATAACTATCGACCGTGGCGGAACTGCCGTCGTTGTCGAGGGTCACGTCGGTGTGGCCGTAACCGGCGGTGAGTCCGACAAGGAAATTCGGCGTGAGCCGGTAGTCCGCGCCGAGTGTCACCGATTCGGTGTTGTCGTCGAAATGGGAAACGTCCATCTGGGAGAAGCCCTGGGCGAGAATCACGTTACCTTGCACGAAGAAATTCCACGGATTGGTGTAGGCCGGAGCACCCGCCGATTTCATTTCCTTCGAGTCCTTCATGTCCACGCCGCCGAACCTTGCCGTTGGCAACTATCGCTCATCAGTCCGTCCCTGATCGGGCCCGGATTCCAGGCCAGCAGGCGGCTGTGCACCATGGCGAGAATCAGGATCGTAGGTAGGGATCGTTAAGGACCAAGCCGCTGGAATCGATGCCGCCATTGCCGCCGATGAACGTGCCGTGTGGGCCGCCACGCTGACCAGCCAGATAATTGTCCATTGCCTCGGTCGCGAAGCTGGCGTTGTTGAACGCTGTCGTGCTCGCGAACTGGCCGAATTTCTGAGGAGAAAGCTCATCGAGATATGTGCCAAGCGCTCCGGGGTTGGCGACAAAAGCGTTGCCCAGGGCCACAATCAACGGGCTCGTTCCGCCGCTGGTAATCGTGTTGTTGATGTTGCCGCCGATGGCCTGCTGGTTCGGCGTCAGACCGGTCAAGACAAAGGTGGCCGCGCCCTGAACGATTTGCAACAGGACGTCATCCCCCGCGTAATCGAGAGTCGCAGTGAACCCCCCGTTGTTAATCGGCGTCAGCGATGCAAAAGTGCCGTTATAACCTCCACCCGCGGCGACCACGGTAAACGTGTAGGTGCGGTCCAAGCCGGGAAGCGGAGCCGATACGAAATTAGCAAGATTGACCGTGAGATTACCGCCGAGCGTCGCCTGGCTCATCGCCAAATTGGTAACTTGAAGCATATCCGCCGTGGCCTGCTGTCCGGGGCCGATCAGATTGAGATAAAGCGTGCCGCCAGTTTGTGCATAGCTGCCAACTGAGATGACGTGATTATTATTCCCCATTTGCAACGTACCGCCGTTGACCTGAAGCAAGCCCGTCCCGAAAGCGGCGGAGTTGCCCGCGATCAGCGTGCCACTCGTCAAGGTCGTGCCACCGCTGTAGCTGTTGGCTCCATCCAGTTCCTGCGAGCCGCTGCCTTGCTTAACCAAAGCGATGTTAGCGGGTCCAAACACACCCATTGAAGCATCGTTGATCTGGCCGGCGTATAAATAAGTACCCGCACCGGAAAGGGTCAGCGTATTGCCACCGCCCTCGAAGCCGGGCGAGACGAGGGTACCGCTGGTTCCGTTCAAACCGGCGATGGTTTCCGAAGCGTTATAACTATCAAAATCAAATTGGCCACTTCCGGATAACGTCACCACCGTCGTGGCCGCCAGCTGTCCTGTGGCCACTTCGTCCACAGTGCCGCTGATATCCAAATCGCCCGGCACAGCAATGGCCCCGGAGAAATCTCCCAATGTAAGAACGGCACCGGCTTCCACCGTCGTCAGCCCGGTATAAGTGTTAGATACCGGGCTCGAGACAAGAGCCGCGCCATTTGCGGCGACCACAATTCCGCCCGTGCCGGTAACGTGGCCCAGGATATCGACTAACCCGGCACCCCCCAGCGTTAATTCATAGGCACCGAGACTGACTGTTCCGTTGAGAAAGATATTGTTGAGCGTGACATCAACTGAGGAATCGGCCGCCAGCGTGACGTTGCCGTTCACCTCATTTTGGAGACCATCACTCGCGAATATGGCTCCGGCGCCACCCGTTCCGGTGCCGCTGATCGTGATATTATTGGCTAAGACGGACGCTCCGCCAACCTGCAGCGAACCTCCCGAGTTAACCGTGACAGCACCCGTTCCGAGGGCGCTGTTATTTTCCGCATCAAGCACACCGGCATCAATCGTCGTGCCGCCGGTATAGGTATTGGCCACCGTGAGAGCGAGCGTGCCGGTACCAGTTTTGGTGACGGCATAGCTGCCGCCGCTCTCGCTGATGGCGCCGCTTTGCGTCGCACTATCGGTATTGTCGACCTCCAGCGTGGTGTCGCCCTGCATAACAATCGGATTGGCCATGTTGATGCCATTCATGTAGACGACCGTGGGATCAATAGTGGTGAGCGTGCCTGTTCCGAGAGCGGTGTTGTTGCCAATGACCAGCGTGCCCGTTTCGAGTGTCGTGCCGCCGGTGTACGAATTCGCACTATTCAAGATGACCGTCCCCGCATTGTTCACATCGCCGACGGTCAATGCTGCTCCGGAAATCACGCCGCTGTAAGTTGCAGTCGTGCCGGTGACCGCGGCCAGGGTATCCGTTCCCGTGCCGAGTGTGATGGTGCGCGGAGTATTGAATCCAGTGGCGCCAGTCAGGATCTCCCCGTCGGAGAGCGTGACGGCGCCCACGGCCGAATTTGTCAAACTCGCGCCGAGATTGTCTCCTTGGAAAACTTCCAGCGTCACGCCGTTGGAAATCGAGGTGTCGCCCGCATACGTATTATTACCGTGGAGAATGACCGTGCCGCCCGGCGTAGAAGCATTGCCAATAGTGAGGGTCGCGCCACCGCTGCCGCCGGACACGCTATAGGAACTGGTATCGGCAACATCGGACACGACGTCATTCGCGTCATCCGCAGCGGCGCCGATGGTGACGGTGTTTCCCGTGCCGGGAGCCAGGGCGACTGTACCGCCAACCATCATAAAGATATCGCTTCCAGCCGCCGCGCCGTTGACGCCGCCGTCGGCACCACGGCCCGCCGTGACGGTGTTGCCGGAAATCGTGCTGTTACCCGTGACGATAACTGCTGCGCTATTTTGCACAAAGAGGCCGCCACCAAAACCGGCCCCGCCGCCGCCGTAAGCATTGACATAATTGCTGCCCCGACCTCCGCCCAAGCCCCCACCGCCTGGGCCACTCCCGTTCCCGCTGGTGCGGCCACCGCCGCCACCGCCGAAGCCGCCATTGCCGCCGTTATGGCCAAAGCCGCCTCCCCCGCCAAAGCCCCCGGTATAGGCGCTGCCACTGTTATATCCGCCACCGCCTCCGAAACCGGCACTGCCACTGTCGGCGTTATTGACAAATAAGCCACCGCCACTGGTGCTTGTGCTAGTCCCGCCGATCCCGCCGCCGCCCAAACCGCCGCTAACGCCTGCGTTGCCACCCGCAGCCCGGTTGCCTGTCACGTTAACGTTAGAAAGGGTAAGCGTGACACCCGCACCAACGAATGCGGCTCCGCCCAGTCCCGCCCCACCGCCACCGAAACTGGAATTGCCACCTTGGGAAAGGCCGTTGCTCACGGTGAGACCGGAGACTGTGACGGCGTAGGCCGTCGGGCTGGCCACGGCGCCACTCGCCGTTTCATTGGACGGACTGTAGATGAAAAGCGGGGTATCACTGCCGTTGCCGGTCGTGGTGATGGTATGGCCACTCAGAGTAGAACTTGCCGACCCGGCCCCTGTGATGGAGGTCGTCTTGCCGATGTAGCCAAAAGTGTTTTGCGTTGTCCCCGATGGAATGACGATATTGTTCGGTACGATTTCAGGGAAAGGTTGAGCCTGAATTTTTCCTGTCCAAGCCAGCAGAAAAAAAAGCGCGAGGAAAAATTTACCGCGTATTGCGCACGACATTGAATGACGACAATTCTTACTTTCCTGCATAACTTCTCTCCTCCGGTTTTGTCGTTGTCCTCCGGCGGAGGATTGAAGACGCGGAAGAATGAATCAGGCGGCAAGCTAAGTCAAATTCCCATTTGCATTAGTCAATGCACTTATCGCAAGGGCCTGGATGAGCAAATCGCCAGGTCGAATCCGATCGAGTCTGCCGCTTCGCGACAGGGTCCGGCTCGCGCGGACGAGGAGGGATTATCCCGGCAGAGCCGGACTCTACTTCGAGGCTTCGCTCCTGGTAATGCCGCTTCGCGGCAAGGCAGTCGAACCGCTGGTTCGATCCATAATACTTTGTCGCTTCGCGACAGGTCCGCTAGGGCGGACGGGGAGGGATTC
Source organism: uncultured Verrucomicrobiae bacterium (assembly GCA_963812985.1). Classification (GTDB taxonomy): domain Bacteria; phylum Verrucomicrobiota; class Verrucomicrobiia; order Methylacidiphilales; family UBA1321; genus JABDGH01. Next base: position 127,109 of record CAWEXI010000001.1, on the reverse strand, counting down.
GAACCCTCGGTGGGTTTAACCCCACAGCCGCTTTCCAGGCGACCGCACTAAACCGCTATGCGACCCGTCCCAACATAGATCCGCCCTCGCTGAGGCGTGGGAAGAAAGACGGTTAGAGTAAGGCAACGCCGCGCCGGGGCAAAGAAGGATTTTTGCATTCGCTCTGTTCCTTATAGTTGCGTGCTGAACCCTAGACCCTGCGGGCGGGATGGGCTAAGATGCGTTGATGAGTCCACTCCAAGAGAAAATCCTGGCCCTGAAAAAGAAAAAGAATGCGGTGATTCTCGCGCATAATTACCAGGTGCGCGAGATTCAGGAGATCGCCGATTATGTGGGCGACTCACTCGGTCTTTCCTACCAGGCGCAGGCTTCCAAGGCCGATATCATTCTTTTTTGCGGTGTCCATTTCATGGCGGAGACGGCCAAGATCGTTAACCCGGAGAAAAAGGTTCTCCTGCCCGATTTGGACGCCGGTTGTTCGCTGGCTGAGTCGTGCGATGCTGCCGAACTGGCCGCCTACAAGGCGCGGCATCCCGGTGTGTATGTGGTCGCCTATATCAATTGCACGGCGGAGGTGAAGGCGCAGAGCGATGTGATTTGCACCTCGGGCAATGCGGAGAAGATGGTGCGTCGTGTGCCGGAAGATCGCGAAATTCTTTTTGTGCCCGATCAGAATCTGGGCGAGTGGGTGATGGAAAAGACAGGCCGCAAAATGCGGCTGTGGCAGGGGAACTGTTACATCCACATCGAGTTCACGCACGCGAGCCTCTCGAAGATTCGCCGGGAACATCCGGGGGCGCCACTGGTGGCGCATCCCGAGTGCACGCGGGCCGTACGCTTGCTGGCCGATGAAGTGTGCTCCACGGAAAAAATGGTTAGCTTTTGCCGGGACAACCCTGCGCGCGAGTTCATCATCGCAACGGAGTCTGGCATGCTGCACCGATTGCGTCGCGAAATGCCGGACAAGGTTTTCATTCCCGGACCGACGGAGAAGTGCGCCTGCGCTGATTGCCGCTACATGAAGATGAACACGCTGGAAAAGGCCTATGAAGCGCTGCTCAACGAAACGCCCGAGTTGGTGATGCCGCCTGAACTACGTGAAAAGGCGCTGGTCCCGCTGCAACGGATGCTGGATTGGAGCCGGAATTAAAGACGTTCTCCTCAACCGGCCTTTTCTTTACTGCTTCTCTTGGTGATGCGTTGACGATGAAATTTCCCGCGCTGGACCCGTACCACCGTGACGACGATGAAGACAATAATGGCAGGGGCCAGTAACATGGTTACGAGCGTCAGGAGAGGGCCAATGTCTTCGTCCACGGGAACCCAACCTAATCCTGATGAGCGGCAAACTAAAGTCTTTTTAGATTAAGCGCTGTGACTAGAAATTGTCTCTGTCAGCCTCGAGTAGCCGCCAAACCCGCCTCCTCAAAATCGACCACTTCCGGACCATTCTGCAGCGCAGCAACATGGAGCTGTCGCTCGTCCAATCCAAAGCGGTGATCGCGATAAAGCGTGATTGAAACATCACGATTTACGCGGATGCATTGCTTGATCGCTTCGGCTTCCTTCTCGCAAAACAGGAGCGTCTTCCAGGAGTGGATATGCTTCGGCTTGTGGAAGTCACTGCTGGCGATAAAGGGCAGCTTCTTGAGCCCGACGGGATTGAAAATGTCGTCGCGGTTGGCGACTTCCCAAGCATCGATGAGCGGCGCGTACTCATCGACATGCTCCCATAAGTAAAGCGTGTCCCTGCCCCACTCGCTTTTCATTTCGTGCGGATGCGACGCGATGGCCAGCCCGCCCTGGGCGTGAATCTCCGCGATGAGCTGCTTGATGTCGAGCGAGGGATCGATCGGCTGCTTGAGGTCGACACCCAGCAGGTGCGTGGACGTCTTTGGCGTGTAACCGTCCTTGTTGAACTCGACGCCGGTCATGAGCAGCAGATCGTACTTGGCCCACGCGCGCTTTTTTTCGCGCTCGATTGCTTCAAAGTAGGCCTCGGTTTCCCCGGGCGGAATGACCATACCGGTCAGGTTGACCAATTTCCCAAGCAGCCGTTTCGGATCGCACAGATGGTCCGTGATGCAAAGCGCATCGAAGCCCCGCTGCCCGTAAAAGTCGACCATCTCGGGCACCGTAAGCTTGCCATCGGACCATGTGGTATGCGTATGGAGATCGCAAAGAAGCAGCTTTTTCGGCAGATGGCGGAGCCGGGTCGATTTTGGAACCCCCAAAGCGCCATCGGTTCCGGGCGCAGGCAAAGCGCGCAGTTTGGGCACCGGCATGGACGGAGTGGCGGCTTGATCGAGAATGAAACGGGCGAGATTGAGCGCGCTGTCGGGTTGGCCCAGCGGTTCCAGATTTTTTTGCCAAAGCGAGAGCAGGCGGCCGCCGTCGCGGAAGGCGCGTTCCAGCCACTCGATGACTTCCTTCGGTTTTTCGGCCAGCACGCCGGCGTTGGCGTCGCGCAGAATGGAGAAATTTCCCTCCTCCTGGCCCGAGCCGATTTTATGAATGATCATCGGACAGCGCGCCGCGATCGCTTCCTGCACAATGTCGGCCTCGGCCTTGCTGATGACGACGTGATGCTCGCGCAAAAGCTCCGGCATCCGGCGCTGGTTCCGAAGATGGCCGATCACCTCCACGCGATCCGGCGCGGTGGCCGCCTTGGCCCGCGCCATTTCTTCAAGATCGGTGTCGTGCCCGACGCAAAGAGTCACATCCCAGTGGGGATGTTCGAGGAGGCGGTCGATCAGTTTGGGAGCTTTTTTCCGGGCGCTGTTCAACACGTAAAGGATCCGCGGACGGCCTTGGGCGGCCAGATCGGTTCGCGCGATTTCCCGCTCAAGCTTTCGCTTGGACTGAAATTGCACTGGGAAGCCGAAGACCTCGATTTTCTTTTCGGGCACGCCCATCGCGATCAGCGCCCGGGCCGCCGCTTCGTTGGTCACAGCAAAATAATCGCTGGCGGCGCGCGGCCAAGGGGAGTCGTGGATGACGCCATCGGTGACGAGCGAGATGAGCGTGAAATCCCGGGTGCGGCCATCGCGATAGATTTCGTCGATCAGGAAGCCGTAGATGGGGCAGGTCGAAACCACGACATCCGGTTCCATCGACCGCAGCACATCGCGCAACGAATGGCGCAACCGGGTCAGGCCGTCGAGCTGCCCCTCCACGAATTCGGACTTGCCCAGCAATTGATAAAAGCCATGCCAAAGCCGCGGTGCGTGGTTGATGGCGGCCTGGAAGGTATGGCGCATCAAGTCATGAAACCGGCCGTAACAGGAGTCGAGCAGGTCGAGCGTTTCGACGCGGGCTTTGTTGGGAGCCAGGTGCTCAAGGGCCTCTCGGACATTCCCAGCGGCGACGTCTTCCCCCTCGCCGAAACCGGCCGTGAGGATGAGAATTGTCTTCAAAATCCGGGGCGGGGTTTATACCGCTACAACTGTGAATAACTTGTGAATAACTATCCTGCAAGCACGAAAATGTTACGGTCTGGTGACTGGAACCCACCATTGTAACCATTTGTGAATAAGACCACTTTAGTTGGTTCTTACGACGAAAGTAAAAATAAGCAATTTAGGGCTCTAAAAGACTTCGTGGAACCGGGACTTTTCCCTACTGAATCCAGCCTTCCTGCCGCAGGACGCTAAGCAATTCCGGGCTATCTACCGAAAGAGCCGGCAGCCACAGGCCTTGATAGTCGCGCGTCCAGTAAACGTGCTCGGGATTGCCCGGCTTGGCGAAGTGGTAGATGTAGAGCACCGCGCGGATGTAACGCGGCGGATGATCGGGAAACGGATTGCCCGCGAAAAGGCTCAGCGTCGCGGGATCGTTGTGGAGCAGCTTCCAAACGAGATTCAGCGTCCACGGATATTCGGCCGGACGCGGCCATGGCCGCGAACCAAAGTTGCCAGTCGAGATGCGGCTGATACGGCGCGATGAACGGCGGGGGCAGCTTCGGGATCCCACGGCGAGCCGACGTAGGGATATTCCTTCCAATCGGTCGCCGTGGCCGGATCGGCGCTGTCGGTGCCCTCGAAGATAATCACGGGCGCTCCCGGCCGACCGAGCCGAACGCGCCGTAGGTATTGACCAGGTGCAGCGGATCGTAGGAGGTGTTCATCGCCTGGTTCGAGCTGAAAAGATTCAGCACGGGCTGGATGCTCAGCACCGCGACGAGTCCGGTGACGCGCCCAAGCCGTGCCGTTCATCGGTCGGGCTCGGTCTGCGCGGCCAGTTGCGCTTCCATGGCCTGACTGGTGAGGAACGTCGGCATGATCCATCGCCAGAAGCGGTCGTCGAAGCAGGCCAGCGCGGGCAGGATGGTCAGCCAGTTGAAGAAGGAAAGATTGCCGGAGACGATCAGCGTGAATTGAAACGAGATGATGAGCGCGCCGGCGATGTAGCGTCCCCAGCGCGGCCAGAAGACAAAACCAAGGCGCGCCCAGTTCGACGATAAAGGTCCAGATCACGCCGAATTGCAAAACCGGGTGCGGCAGAAAATGGAACCAGCGGCTGAACGGATTCGGGATCGGCTGCGTCTCGAAGTGATAATAGAGCGCGGTCAGATCGCGCCAGCACGAGTCGCCGCGCAGCTTGATCAGCGCCGAGCCGAGCATGATGCGCACGATCAGCCAGCGAAAAAGAAAGATGATCTGCAGCGGCGGCGGGCGCAGCGGAAAAGGCCGCGCATCGAGCAGCGGGCAAAGGAAGATGCAGAGAAAGCCGGTCTCGCGACATCTGGATTTCCCACCCGTAGCCGTACCAATCCTGCCCGACGTGGACGATGGACAGGTAGAAAATCCAGAGCACGGTCATCATCGATCGCGTTGGCGTAACCGGCCAGCACGACGCACGAAAGCACGACGCCGATCCACGGCACGACGCGCAGCATCGTGTCGGAGCAGTTGAACCAAAAGAGCGACGGCAGCGTCGAGAAATCCACTGATCGAATCGCCGCGCCGAGGCGGTCACTTCGATGAAAAAAGAGCGGCGCGGGCGTCAGGCCGTCCGCGCCGACCAGCGGCACCAGCTGCCGCGCGGCGACATAGAACGCGACGAGATAGACAAATCCCATCCAGCGCAAAAGGACGAAGCGCGTCAGCCAGTAGGTATCGGCGGACGCGGGCCAACGCGCGGGTTGGGAGATCGGGTCCATGTCATGTCAGGGAGACGCCGAATAGGTACCGTAGGTCTCGCCGCTGCTGATAACGTGACCTTTCATGGCCTGCTCAAGTTCGGCTCGACCCGAACCGGATGGCAGGGGCACCGCGGTGTCGAGGGCATAGACGTGAAAGAAATAGCGATGCGTCCCACTCGGCGGCGCGGGGCCGTCGTAGCGCGTGTGACCGAAGCTGTTTTTCCCCTGCACGGCGTCAGGCGGAAGCTGGCCTTCGGAAAGGGCGGCAGTCGAGGCGGGCAGGTTCCAGACCAGCCAATGGGTCCACAAGCCGGAGGGAGAATCGGGATCGTCGACAATCAGGACGAGCGAATGTGCGGTTTGGGGAACGTTTCCAAAACGCAATTCCGGCGAGATATTTTGTCCTTTGTCAGCGTAACGCGAGGGCATCGGTTTTCCCGGCGCGAAGGCGGGGGAAACAATCGTCATTCCCGGCATGGGGTCGGCAAATCCCGGGAGGCAGGCCAGTAGAAACGCACAGCAGGCGAGAAACCAGGCGCAGCGGGGGGTCATGGGAAAAACTAGTCCAGCGAAGATCAAAGTTCAATCCCCTCACCCGGCGGAGGAATGACGACTTTCATGCCGGGCGCCTGCACGGCCAGCTCCTGCTGAAACCAGGCCAGCGCGGGCGGATCGCCGTGGACGAGCACGCAAACGCGCGGCTTCACGTCGAGGATATAGCCGAGCAAATCCTCGCGCTGGGCGTGCGCGGTGAAATCGAAATGCTCGACGCGGCAGCGCACCGGCTGCGGGCCGTAGCCGCATTCAGCGTCACGGAATCGCCCTGCTTCGTCGCGCGCAGCCGGCCCGCGGGCGATTCGGGATCGCAATAGCCGACGAAGAAAATGCTGTGCCGGTCGTGGGCGAGAAATTCCTGCGCGAAGATATTCGAGAGCGTGTTCTCGGTCATCATGCCGGAGGAGATCAGGTAGATGTGGCCCTTCTTCGGGCTGAAATCGCGCGCGCGGCGGCCATCCATCACCTGCGGCTGGATGTCGTCGAGCAGGCTCAGCTTCGGATATTTCCGCCGCGTGCGGCCGGCCAGCCGGTCGTAGATTTCGCAGAAGGAACGGCCCAGCCCTCCGATATAAATCGGCGTCTCCGGCAGGCGGCGGCTCTTCTGGAAGAAGTGCAGTTGCGCGAGCAATTCCTGCGTCTTGCCCATGGCGAAGACGGGCATCAGCACCGCGCCGCCCTTGGCGAAGGTCTCCTCGAGCGCCACGGCCAGCCGCTCCACCACGGCCTCGCGCGAAAAACCCTCCGGCCTCGGCTGCGCGCCGCGCGTCGTTTCGGTGATCAGCACGTCGATGTCCTGCCGCGGAAATTCCGCGCCGCGCAGGATCGTCTGGTCGGTAAAGTTCACGTCGCCGGTGTAGAAAATCGTCCGCCCGCGATGCCGCGATCGCCGTGCCGGTGGAACCGAGAATATGCCCGGCATCGTGAAAATCGAAGGTCAGCGGCTCGTTGTCCGGATCGGGATAGCCGTTCGGCGACCAGGGCCGATCCAGCCCGCACGCCTGCCAGACCTTCACCAGCTGATCCAGTTCGCGATGCGTGAAGAGCGGATATTCCGCGATGCCCTTTTCCGCCTTTTGCTTGAGCATCACCTGCACGGAATTGTGCAGCAGCGGCTCGGCAAGATAGTAGGTCGCCTCGCTCATGAAAACGCGCGCGCCGGGATGATCGCGCATCAGCAGCGGCAGCGAGCCGGTGTGGTCGTGATGGGCGTGGCTGACCAGAATCGTATCGACCGAATCGAACTTCATCTTCTCCAGATGCGGCAGGCCCTGGATCCCCTCGCCGCGCGGATGCATGCCGGCATCGAGCACGACGCGGCCGTCCGCGCCGAAATCGAGCAGGTAGGAATTCGCGCCGATTTCGTTGCCGCGGGTCAGGTTGGTGAGAATCATCGAAATGACATTCCCAAAACGTGCCCGCGATGGCTATAAACAAATCGTTGCTTCCAGCAAAAATGAAGCATTTCCCCTACTTTCTATCAGACTAGCCTTCCTGCTTGCCGTCGGCTCTTGTTTCTTGCCGCCACATCCAAGGCTCTCGCCTCGGCCGAGGACCAGATCGACCAGGGCCTCGACGGCTCCAAAGCGTGGGTGGCGCAGATCGATGCCGGCCAATATGACGACAGCTACTCGTTCGGCTGCGACGCCCTGCACGATAAGGTTCCGCAAGATCGCTGGACTGAGGTTCTCAAGGCGCTTCGGACGCCGTGGGGGCCGGTGGTGAGCCGCAAGCAAGTCAGCCATGTCTATAAGCCGAATGGCGTACGAGGGCTCCGAAGGCGAGTTCATGGTCATCACCTACGATACCTCCTTCAAGAACCTCAGTCCGGCCACGGAAGTTGTCGTCCTGAAATGGGAGGACGGAAGTGGCGCGGCGCCGGTTATAACGCGCGGGCCCAAGCCGTCCCGCCGATGATGATTCCGCTGTCTCCACCAGATCTTCGAGCACGACGGAAACGCAGACGAATCCGCACGTCAAGCCGACCCGAGCCAGCGCGTAGGATTATCCGAGCAACTCGACGCTGACTTCGTAGCGCAGGAACGGCGTGATGAGATAGACGCCGTTGAAAGCCTCGAGCGCGACGTCGCGGACTTCGCGCGCGACTTCCAGGCCGATCTGCGTCGCGGCCGTGATCGTCGGCGCACTGGCGCAGCCGCTCGCGCAACGGCTCGGCGATCTTGATGCCGGGCACTTCGTTGTGGAGGAACTCGGCGTTGCGCGAACTGAGCAGCGGCATGACGCCGAGAAAAACCGGCACGCCCAGCGGCTTGAGCCGGGCCACGGTGCGCCGCGCCAGCTCGAGATCGAAGACCGGCTGCGTCATGACGTATTGCGCGCCGGCGGCCAGCTTGCTTTCGAGCTTCTTCACCTGCGAATCGAAGTTCAGCGCGTTGGGATTGAAGGCGCAGCCGATGATGAATTTCGTCTGGCCGTTCAGCGGCCGGCCGACATGATTCACGCCGCGATTCATCCCCGCCAGCAGCTTGATCAGGCCGAGCGAATTCAGGTCGTAAACCGAGGTCGCGCCGGGATGATCGCCCACCTTGGCCGGATCGCCGGTCAGCGCCAGCACATGGCGAAAACCGAGCGTGCCGAGGCCCATGATCTCCGATTGCAGGCCGAGCAGATTGCGGTCGCGGCAGGCCAGATGCAGCAGCGAGGTGAGCCCGACTTCCTCGCGCACGCGGATGGCCGCCGCGAAATTGCTCACGCGCAGAATGGCCAGCGAATTATCGGCCAGCGTGATCGCCGCCGCGCCCGCTTCCTTGAGCGCCTTGGCGCCGGCGAGAAACTTGTCCATCGAAAGGCCCTTCGGCGAATCGAGCTCGACGATCGAGACGGGCTTCTGCTTCGAGCAGATCGAGGATGGAGACTTCCTCCGCGCGCGCCGGCGATGCGACCGCCGGTTCGGCGACTTCGACGCGGGCGCGTGGCGGCGCGGACGAAATCTTCTTCACGCGCACCGGCTTCAGTTCGCGCGCCACCGCCGCCATCGCCGCGATGTGCTCCGGGCGCGTGCCGTAATCGCCGCCGATCAGCCGCGCGCCCTCCTCCACCCAGCGCGGCAGCGTGTCGGCGAAATATTCGGGACTGGCCGCGTAATTGAACCGGCCCTCGTAAAATTCGGGCTTGCCGGCGCTCGGATAGACGGAGAGCAGATCGTCCTCCTCCACGGCCAGTTTCGAGAGCAGATGCACGCAGGCCTGCGGCCCGCCGTGCCGTTGATGCCGACGATATCCGCGCCGGCCGCGCGCAGGATTTTCACCGCCTCGGGAAAAGTCTCGCCCGAGACCAGCCGGCCCTCCTCGCTCACCGCCGAGCGAAGTGACGACGGGAATCTTGCTCAGCTTCTGAAAGACTTCCGAGCGCCAGAAGCAATTCATCCAGCGCGGTGAAGGTCTCCAGGAAAATCAGATCGCAGCCGCCCTCGAGCAACGCGCCGATCTGCTCGCGAAAAAGCGCCTTGCGATCATCGACGCGAAAACTCGCCGTCGGCCGGACGCAGCGAAAGCGGCCCGACCGATCCGCCGACGAAAACGTCGCGTCCCTTGACCGCCTCGCGCGCGACCTGCGCGGCGCGCCAATTGATTTCGCCGACCTGATGTTCCAGCCCGTAAGCGGGCCAGCCGGATGCGGTTCGCGCCGAAGCTGTTCGTCTCGATCACCTGCGCGCCGGCATCGGCGTACTCGCGATAAACCCGCGTCGAGCAGTTCGGGCCGGCTGAGGTTCACCTCCTCCAGGCAATGGTTCAGCGGCACGCCAAGTTCGTAGAGATAGGTGCCCGTCGCGCCATCGCCGAGGACGATGCGCTCGTTTAAAATTTCGAGGAGGTTTGCCATGAACGAAGGCTTGCCATCCTGAGCTGTCGAAGACTCTATTCATCCTCGCGGCCTTAGTATTAGAGACTGCCGCATCGTCCGATAAACTGTAAGGATCTCTTCATAATGAATCGACGAAAAAACGGCCTGCGCCTCACCGACGATCACGCGGTTAACGAGGACATCCTCGCCCTCGTCGCCAAATGGAAGCTGCCGCGAATTCTCCGACGATTTCGCGCGAGATGATCGCCTCGCTCCACAGGCTCTCGCAGCAGGACCCCACCTCGAGCGACATGGTCCTCTTCAAGCGCTCCATGGCCGAACTGCGCTACGCCCAGCAGCGTCTTCGCGCCTTATCGCGACATCAGGAAAATCTGCATTTTCGGCTCCGCCCGCACCCGCCCGCCCGCGCCGATCTTCGAATGCGCGACCGAGTTCGCCCGCCTCATGACCGAAGCCGGACTACATGACCATCACCGGCGCGGGCGACGGCATCATGGGCGCGGCGCAGCAGGGCGCGGGCGCGGAAAAAAGCTTCGGCCTCAACATCCTGCTGCCCTTCGAGCAGCACGCCAACGAGGTCATCCGCAACGACCCCAAGCTCGTCACCTTCCGCTATTTCTTCACCCGCAAGCTCACCTTCCTGCGCGAGGCCAGCGCGGTCGCCGCCTTCCCCGGCGGCTTCGGCACGCTCGACGAAGCCCTGGAAGTCATCACCCTGATGCAAACCGGCAAGGCGCGCCTCATCCCGCTCGTGCTGATCGACGAACCGGGCGGCAAGTTCTGGAAGAACTTCGTCCATTACGTCAGCGAACATCTCATGGCCGACAAGCTGATCTCGCCCGAGGATTTCAACCTCTTCAAGTTGACCGACAGCGTGACGGAGGCGCGCGATGACGATCCTGCGCTTCTATCACAATTTCCACTCCTACCGCTTCGTCGGGCCCTATCTGGTCATTCGCCTTCAGCGCGCGCTGAGCGAGAAAAAGCTCGATCACCTGCGCAAGGAATTCCTCAGCATCTTCGATCCGCCCGGCGAAATGTTCCAGCGCGACGCCCTGCCCCAGGAAGCCGACGAAACGGAGATCGCCCATCTGCCGCGCCTCTGCCTGACCTTCAACCGCATCCACTTCGGCTTCCTGCGCCTGCTGATCGATCGGCTGAATGAGGATTAACAAGCACAGTCTCTAAACGGCGCATTCTTATTCTATGAGGCGAATAAACGAAATCGAAGGATTGCGTTGCTTTTTGGCTTGGTGGGTCGTTCTGGGCCATTTTGTTTGGCTCACTGATTTTGCCAACACCAAGCATCCCGGTCTGATCCACTATCCATCCCTGGTCTTCATTAAATTTTGCGGACATTCCTGGTGTGCCGTTGAGGTATTTATGATTATCAGCGGGTTCGTTATCTTTTACCTGCTCGACTCTCAAAAGACATCCTATCTCCCCTTTATTGTCGGTCGATTTTTTCGCCTTTTCCCGCTCTATCTCGTCTGTATCGCAGGTGCGATCTTGCTGGCGCCCGTGGCGCAGTCAAACCTGAACCACCTTGTTTCTCCCCACAATGATTTCGCGTCGCGCCTCTATCGAATACATGAATGGCACACGCATTTTCTGACCTACGCAATCCCCACGGCGCTTATGCTTCAAGGCTTGATCCCCGGCAATGTCGTTCCATTTATTGAGAATATTTTTCTGGCGCCAACTTGGAGCCTTACGCTGGAATGGCAATTTTATCTCGTGGCTCCATTGCTCTATTTGGGCTTGAAAAAATGGAGCAGCACGGCCTGCATCACTTTGGCGATCATCTTCGTTTGCCTGGTGATCGGTCCAAAAATGACATGGAACCGGGCCTTGCTTTTGAACAACCTCGTTTGGTTTGTTGTCGGTTTCGTCAGCTATCGTTTTTTTCGTTTTATGGAAAAGCGGAAGCTGCCTTTGGTGACGCGGAAGGAAAGGATAATTGCTCTCCTGGGTCTTATCCTGCTGGCAGCTGTTCGCAACGTCAGCTTCACTATTTGGGCATTGGTTTTCGTGGCAACGTTTTCCCATTATCTTTTTGTCCGAATACCTTGGTTTTTGAAGTGGCCTTCTAATCTCATTCGTTATGTTTTAAACCATCCGATTGCGCAGTTGCTCGGTAAAGTCAGCTACTCGACTTACCTGGTGCACTGGCTCGTAATCGACGGCGTCATATGGAGCTTGTTGAAAGTTGACCACCATCTTAGTTCTACTCGATTATTTTTCTATGCGACCCTCCCGGTGATCATTTTGACGGCGCTCTGCTCTCTCCTGACCTATGAGCTGATTGAAAAACCAGGGATGCGGCTCGGCAAACGATTGCTTGAACGCCGTAACGATTTCACGTCTCTTGCAAATATTGCGTGCGAAAAAGGCACGGTAGGCCAGTGAGAGACGCGGTATTTGAGTTGATCGCATAATAGCAGCCTATGAACTTGTCACTATTTCGTATATTTCCGTCGAATTCAGCATCCCTCGGCCGGGTTGAAGCGTATCATTCTCGGAGCTTTTACTTGGCTCTAAAAATTATTCGCCTAGATTTTGAATGAGAACACGCCGAACGAGGAGACGGCGGTTCTTGGACTAACCGCAACCAGCGAGGGGACTTGAAGGTCGATCCACGATTTCTCAAGGAAGAAGGCACGGAGGTTTTTCTCGGCAACGAGCTGCTCGTCAAGGGGCTGCTCGAAACCGAGGGCGGCACGCATCTCTGGACCGGCTATCCCGGCTCGCCCGTCTCCGGCTTTTTCGACTGCATCGAGGCGATCGCAGGAAATCCCCAAGCAATACGGCATCAGCGCCGTGCTGGCCAACAACGAGGCGCTCTCCGCCGCGATGGTCAACGGCTCGCAGATGCACGGCCTGCGCGCGATGTGCGTGATGAAAAGCGTCGGCCTCCACGTGGCCACCGACGCGCTCGCCATCGGCAACCTCGCCGGCGCGCATCCCGAAGGCGGCGTGGTCGTGGTCATGGGCGACGATCCGTGGAGCGACTCGACCCAGGTGCCGGCCGACTCGCGCTTTCTCTGCAAGCACATGCTACATGCCGGTCCTGGAGCCGAGCACGAACCAGGAGATGAAGGACTGGGTCGATCTCGCCTTCCGGCTCTCGCGCGAAAGCGAGCTCTACATCGGCTTTCTCGTCACCACGAACCAGGCCGACGGCGGCGGCTCGGTCGCAGGTCGGGCGCAATCATTTTCCCCGGGTCAACACGCACAATCCCGATTCAGCTCGACACGGCCAAGGTCGATTTCGAAAAGAACGTCCTGCTGCCGCCGCGCACCTGGCGTCGCGAGCAGGGATTTCCCGCGACGCTACGAACGCCTCTGGGCCAGCGCGCGGCGCCATGGCGTCAATCGCATCACGCCCGGCACGCTCGCAAGGGCAAGGCGCCGCATCGGCTTCGTCAGCTCCGCTCTCGCCTATTCGTATCTGGAGCACGCGCTGCAGCAACTCGGCCTCACCGATACGTTTCCCGCTGCTCAAGCTCGGCATCACCTATCCGCTCGATCCCGACGCTGATCGATACCTTCGCCGATCAGGTCGAAAACATCGTCGTGGTCGAGGAACGCCGCGGCTTTCTGGAGGAGCAGATCGTCCAGCTTCTCGCCCGTCGCGCCCTGACCGGCAAGCCGCGCCATCCCGGTCTACGGCAAGATGTTTCCCGGCGGACGCGAAGGCCTGCCCTCCACGCGCGGATTCAATTCCTCGATCCTCGTCGAACTGCTCGCGCCGCTGATCACCGAGCTGGCCTCGCCCAAGCTGAAGCTCGACCAGGCGCGCATCGACGCGGAGCTGAAGCTGCTCGCGGAAAATCGCGCCATCGAAGTCGACCTCGCCCCGCGCACGCCGACCTTCTGCCCCGGCTGCCCGCATCGCGATTCGGCCAGCGTCCTCGGCGAAATCAAGCGCGACTTCCGCGACGCCGATTACATGCGCAAGACGCATCGCCGCGAGCCGGTCGACCTCGTCTTCCACGGCGACACCGGCTGCTACACCATGCTCATGTTCGAGCCGAACAAGGACCTCATGCACAACTACAGCGGCATGGGCCTCGGCGGCGCGACCGGCCTCGGCATCGACCCGTTCATCACCAACAAGCAGGTCGTCTTCATGGGCGACTCGACCTTTTTCCACAGCGGCCAGCTCGCGATTTCCAACTCGATCAAGAACGGCCAGGACATCACCTACGTCATCCTCGACAACAAGACGACCGGCGATGACCGGCCAGCAGACCACGCCCGGCCTCGAGTACGACATGCTCGGCAACGAGACGTGGACGCAGAAGATCGAGAAGATCATCGGGGCCATGATCGAGGACAAATCGGTCGAGGTCATCCGCACCAATCCGGCCCAGCGCGACGACCTACCGCAGCCTGCTCGAATCGACCGTGCTGAAAAACGGCGTGAAGGTCGTCGTCGCCGACAAGGAATGCGGCATCACGTTCCATCGCCGCCGCAACCGCGAGGAGCGCGCCGAGGTCCGCGAAAAAGGCTTCCTCGAGACCAAGCGCTACATCAACGTCAACGCCGACGCCTGCGAGCATTGCCTCGTCTGCACCCGCGCCACCGGCTGCCCCGGCCTGACCTTCACCGAGACCGATTTCGGCCGCAAGGTGCAGACCGATCTTTCCTGGTGCGTCAACGACACCGCCTGCACCAAGCTCGATGCCTGCCCGGCCTTCGAGGAAATCATCGTCGTCCGCTCGCAGAAGCCGCTCTCGCGCCTGCCCGACCTCGACAAGGAGGAGATTCCCCTGCCCGTCGCGCCGCGACTTCGACCACGCCTGGCACGGCTACCTCGCCGGCGTCGGCGGCATGGGCATCGGCGTCTCCGCCGCGACGCTCGTGCGCGCGGGGCATCGCGAAGGCTACAAGGTCGTCTTCAGCGACAAGAACGGCCTCGCCATCCGCAACGGCGGCGTCTACTCGCACATCACGTTTCTCAAGCCGGGCTGCAACCACGTCTCGCCGATCATTCCCTACGGCAAGGCCGATCTCATGCTCGGCATCGACATCCTCGAGGCCGCGCGCGGGATCGATCCCAAGGGCAACCTCCGCGTCGGCGGCCGCACAACGCGCGCCATCGTCAACCGGCAGAAGACGCCGACGATCAACACGCTCCTCGGCACGGACGATTTTTGCGTCGAGACGCTGGAGGAGGCGCTGCGCAAGAACACCGACGCCGCCGGCTATTTCAGCGCCGATGTCTCGCAGCTTTCCGAGCGCGTCTTCGGCACCAAGCTCTACGCCAACGTCATCATGCTCGGCATCGCCTTCCAGCGCGGCGAACTGCCGCTCTCGCTCGACAGCCTCGAGTACGGCATCCAGGAAACCATGGGCAGCGCCGCGACGGAAAACTGGCTCGCGTTCAAGCTCGGCCGCAAGATCGCGCACGACGCGCTGGCCGCGCCCGCTGCCGGTCGCCGCCGACGAAGGCTCCTATCACGATGTCGTCGCGGAAAAATCGGCGCGGCTGAAGCGCACCGGCCGCAACGGCGAAAAACTCGCGCAGCAATACTGGCAGCTCGTCACCGGCGCGCGGGAAAAGCTGACGCTCGATGCGCGCGCACGAATCGCTCCTCGCCCAGCGCATTTACGATCTGATCCGCTACGAGGACCTCGCCTACGCCGAGGATTACGTCGCGCGCCTGCTGCGCGTCCACGCGCAGGATTCGGCCGCGCACGGCTACGCCGCGACCGCAGGCCGCGCTCTGGAATCTGCATCGCGTCATGGCGATCAAGGACGAGGTCTATGTCGCCTACCTCCTCAGCAGCGAGGAGAAATACGAGCACGACCGCGAGCGCTACAACGTCCGCCCCGAACTCGGCGACCGGATGATCCATCGCCATCTCAACCGACCCGAGTTCACCTTCGGCAAGCGCACCCTCCGCTTCAAGCTGAAGACGCGGCCCTGGATGCTGCGGCTCATGCGCCGCGGCAAATTCCTGCGCCGTCTCCTCCCCGCCTGGCACGCGCAGGGAACGCGCCTTCCGCGCCTGGTATTTCGATCTCGCCGACCAGTTCGCCGCGCCTGCCGATCCCGCCTCCTACGCGACGTGGCTCAAGATCCTGCGCCTGCCCGAGGAAGCCACCGGCTATCGCGAAGTCCGCTATCCCCGAATGGCAACTCGCCCAAAAGCGGGCCGAGGAATTGCTTGGTTCGTTAGCTTCTCAATCCAAGACGGCTGGTCGCAGTTTATCTTAGACTAGGCTGTTAACAGTTTTGTATGATCGCAAGCAATCGGGCCCCGTGTATGCAGCAAGCCGAAGGCTTGCCAGCACTGTAGCCGGTGGTTGAGCGCACAAAGTGCGCGACACCACCGGAAAGTGTTCTCCAGCAACCGCACCCCGGCAGGGTGCCAGAACTCTGTGACCCCTGCCGGTGGTCACTATTCAACAATACATCCCAGTGGTGGCGACCGCTTCGCGATCTTACCACCGGCTAGGATGCTGCCATCCCTGCGGGATGGAGCCGATGTCAACGTCAGTAATTTCGCTTGTTACCAACCAACGAGATTGCTGTCAGATTTTGGTTCGCCGTGCCGAGATACAGGATGGAACAAGCGCATACGATTGATAATCGGCCTAAAAATTCCAAAATTGTGAAAACTCTGTTACTGATTATTCGGAATCGTCCGAAGTAAACTTGCCTAATTCACTTTCTTTCTAAACAATAACACCTGTGCCCTCTTATCGAGTCGAACTCCATAGTCATTGTCAGGGCGATCCTGTCGATTCATACCTGGGGCACACCCTGTTTCAACACATCGACCGCGCCAAGGAAGTGGGCCTCGACGCGCTTGCCATTACCTGGCATCGCAAGATTTGCGCGGTGCCCGAGGCCTTTGCCTATGCTCGCGAACGCGGCATCCTGCTCATTCCCGGCATGGAAGCCGAAATCGACCGGCGGCATCTTGTCGTTCTGAATCTCGCGGAAGGCGATCTCCCCCCCGAGACGACTTGGAACCAGATCAGGGCCTTGCGCCTCCGCAAACCCGAGGTCTTCGTCATCGCGCCACATCCCTTTTATCCGCATCCGACCTGCCTGGGCAAAATCATCGACGACCACGCCGATTGCATCGATGCGGTCGAGTGGTGCATCATTCATGTCCATTGGCTGCCACGCCGGGTGAATCCCAACCTCCGGGCCGCACGCTGGGCGCACAAGCATGGCAAAGCCGTGGTGGCTTGCTCGGATGCCCATACACTGGCCGCGATCGGCAAGAACGCGAGCACGGTGGAGGCCGATGAATTGACCGCGACGTCGATCTTTGCCGGGATTCGCGCGGGACAGGTTTCGTTTCACAGGAAATCGCTGGACCTTGCGCCGCTGGTGTACGAGACGGGCAAGGCCATGGTCTCGCAGCCGAGGCATATCAGTCGCTGGGTCAAAGCCAAGTGGAGGAAACGCGACGGAATTAAGTCACCTGTTACGGCTCGTTCGCGGGATTCCCAGGCCGAGGCTTCGTAGAAGCGCTAAGAGCCGACCTCGATTTTTTTGATCGAACCGTTTGTGTCCAAGTCTGTGCCGAAAGAGAGCGTGGCCGTTAACACGACGTTGCTCAGGCCCGGAACCGAAACCTTGGGCGGAGAACTGTAACCGGCACCGGCGTTCGTAATCGTAATTCCAGTCACCGCGCCATTCTCCACCGTGGCATAGGCCTCGGCGGGAGTGTGTCGCCACATCTCGCCCCGGCTGCGGCTATATCTGTAGAAATTTGAAACCGTATTGAGGCGATCGTCGGTGACTCCGTAGGGACCCAGGCTCTGCATCAGAGTCTGCTTGTTCAGAACAACCTGAGCGGGATCCGGCTGCTGTCCCGCCGGCGCCGGTTTGACGTTGCTGAAAGCTTTGCGAAAGACCTCGGGTGACACGTTCAGTGCCGCAGCGATAAGAATGACCGGCCGGCCACGATCCTTGCCCTCCGTTTCGTAGCCGCCGCTAAAGACCAGGGGGACTTGGGAAATCCCATTTTGCGGAGCGTTGCCACCGGATTGGGCCCAAGCCAGACAGGGAAGAGACAGAAGAAAAACTGAAAAAAATATCTTCATATAGATTGGTATAAGCAACGACAGCTCGGCGAGACAACGGTTACAAATATTTACTCGAGGATCAATTCTATCGGGGCGAGATTTGCCCTCTTCCGCTTCCGCCCGTTCGTGATTATACTAGGGAATATGCCAATCCGCGATGCTGCCCTGCTTCTGCTGGGTCACGGCTCCACACTTAATGCCGATTCGAGCGCGCCGACCTATCAGCATGCGGAGGAAATCCGACGGCGGGGCGTTTTCGCAGAGGTACACGTCGCCTTCTGGAAAGAGGAACCGAATTTCCGACAGGCCCTGCGACTGACCCGGCGACGGCAGGTCTACGTCGTGCCAAATTTCATCAGCTCGGGCTATTTCACGGAACAAATCATACCGAGGGAGTTGGGCCTCACTGGACCGGTCACGCGTTTGGGCGAACAGGATATTTTCTATTGTCAGCCGGTGGGCCTGAATCCGGAAATGACCCAGGCACTTCTCCAGCGGGCGGGTGAAGTGGTGGCCGCGTCGGCCGAGACGATTTCCGATCCGGCGAAGACGGCATGTCTCTTTATCTGCGGACACGGCACCTCATTCAACGATAACTCGACCAAGATCATCTACGAGCAGGCGGAGGCGATCCGCGCGCGCGGCCTTTACGGCGACTGCCAGGCCGTCTTGATGGAACAGAAACCGTTCGTGAAGGATTGGCGTGCGCTGACGAGTTGCCGCGACGTCGTCGTCGTTCCTTTTTTTATCTCGGATGGTCTCCATTCGTTCGAAGACATTCCGGTCTTGCTGGGATTGACGCATAACGCGAAGGAGCAAGGTTTCACGAATCCACACCATGAAAATGACCGCCGCTTGTGGTATGCGACCGCCATCGGCACGGAAGATTTTTTGGCCGACGTTATTCTCGCCCAAGTCCGTCAGTTTCAAAATCAACACTTGGAAACGCGCTATCTGGGCGATTCGCTGATCGACACGAGCAGCATCAACGAGGAACTGGCGGATTTCATGGCCCACACACCCTCGCCGTGGAGAATCGGCGAGCTCGTCATTCGCTCGACTGACGAAGGCTCGTTTCATGTCCTGCATCGGAACGATCTCGGAACCAATCCAGCCACCCTACGCATTCTGCCGTCGCCGGAGGATTTGCGCGAATTGATCCGCCTCGATTTGGAGGGAAAATTCAGGCCCTTGCGAGCCGCGCCCAATTTGCGCAGCGGCTGGCTGCTTCACGCGCCGGACCTGCTCAGCTTGCAGCTCGCCCTTGATTATATTTATCCGGCGGAATTGGGCAACTGGACGTTGTGGCAGCAAGGCGCGCTGCCGGTCACGCCATGGCGCGAAACCACTGAGCGTCAGTCCGGTCGCTTCCGCGTGGTGCGCGAAGCTGATGAAGCATTCGTCCAAGAGACCGTCGCCCAGGTTTGCCAATCCGGCTGCCTGAAGCGCCGACTTTGGCCGCCCGCGCCCCAAACGGTTGAAGCGGCACCGGGCGAAATTCCGCTGGTATGTACCGAAGCGTGCAATTTTTTTGTCGGCAAGGCGCGCGAAAAGTTAAAGGGCTCCGGGCAGGAAGAGATTTGACGGCGCGTGCCGGCCTCGGCACCGTGGCCGGGTCAATCGCACTTAGCCTTCCGATGCTCAAGCACCTGCCCTCCTCCTTCGCTTGGATGGCCGCGTTTTTTGCCGCCCTGGGCACGCTCTTTTTTGTCCTCGGCGTGCACACCTTTTACCGCAACTTCCAGTTTTCCGGTCCGGTGGAACATGTCATGGGCGTCGTTACCGACCGGCACATTACCACCTCCCACGGCCGGCACGGTTCCTCCACAACTTATCACGTTCAATTTCGCTACTTCGACCTGAAAGGCACTGAATACATCTCGAACGTCTCGGTCGTTCAGCAAACCTACTATCGCCAGAGAGTCGGAGGTAACGTGCCGGTCAAATACTTGCCGCAGTTCCGCGCGATCAACCGCATCGATCTGCCGGGGGAAGACGACAGCTATCGGAGCCAGGCATGGGCTTTCTCCCTTTTCGGTGGGCTTTTCGGCGGGTTCGGTTGGTACGCCTTCATTGGCTTGGAGCGTTTGATTTTCTATCGCCGCTGGTTGCGTAAAAATGGCGTGCGTTGTGCCGGCCGCGTCGAGCGAATCGAATCGAGTTCCGTCACCGTGAACAAGCGCACCGTTCGTTATCTGGTTTACAGCTATAGCGACCCCAGCGGTCAGCGGCATGAAGACAGCAGTGAGGGACTTTCCGCCGCGGAAGAAGCGGCGTGGTCGGACAGCCAAAACATCGAGGTCTTTTGTGATCCGCGGGACAGCAGCCAATCAGCGGTGCAACTCGACAAGTCATGAGACCACTCACCGCCGCTTGTCTTGAATCCGCGCGCGTCCTATCTTCAGGCAAAATGAAGAGTTCCCTTTTCGGACGGGTGTTCCGCTTACTCACGCTGGTGGTTGCGATGTTCCTGCTTGGGTTCTCGTACCCGACGGCAATGGCCAAGCCGCCCAAACTTCGCGACATCGCCGACACCGTCGCCGCCAATCCGATCCTCACGAAATTCGCCCTCCTGGTTCAGGCTTCGGACCTCGGCACCTTTCTCAGCAGCCGTGGACCGTTCACCGTTTTCGTGCCGACCGATTCCGCTTTTTCAAAACTTGCGCCGGAGACGCTTGAGGCCCTGCTGCGTCCCGAGAATAAAGTCCGGCTGCAGGACATCGTTCTTTATCACGTGGTAAACGGGCAGAGACTGACATCGAAGGATCTCCTGCTGCTGAAAACCGTGATCTCGTGCGAGGGGAGCCCGGGAACTCCCCTCACCATCAAGACCAGCAAGCTCGGCACTCAATTTGTGATGAAGGCGAAAATCGTCCACGCCGATATCCGCTGCCAAAACGGCATCATCAACGAGATCGATACGGTACTGATGCCATCGGAGGCTACGCTGCCGGCCCTGGCCGCCCCTCCTCCACCGCCACCCGCTTCTGGCACGAACGCGCCACCGGTGAATGTAACGTCTGATACAAACACGCCCTCCGCTGAGACCAACAGCGAGCAGGTGATTCCGGTTGCGCCTATCGCCGCGCCGGAAAATAAGTAAGTCCGCCGCATCACGGAAGACCTCTGCGAGAGCAATTTGTCCTCCTGAGCTTGTCGAAGGATCAGTTCGGATTCGGCACGCACGGGCAGCGGGCAAAACTGACCCTTCGACAAGCTTAGGAGGACGAGGCGTTTACTTTTTGGATTTGCAGAGACTTCTAGGGGGTCGGCTACCGTCAAGCGCTGACCAACTTCTGCTTCAAGACAGCCTTCAACTCATTGAGGCCCTCGTCGTCATCGCCGGCAACGGGAATAATCTCCCGCCGCACGCGGCGCTTGAATTTCTTCAGATGCTCCGCCGCCTCGGGCAAATCCATCTTGTTCGCGATAATCAAATAGGGTCGCTCGCCCAGTTCCTTTTGATAAAGGCTGATCTCCTTGCGTAATTGGGCGAAGTCGTCGCGCGGGTCACGGCCCTCGCTTCCGGCCATGTCGATGACGAAGAGAAGCATGCGGCAGCGCTCGATGTGGCGCAGAAATTCATAGCCGAGACCAACACCTTGATGCGCGCCTTCGATCAGGCCCGGAATATCGGCCACTGTGACGCGCGCGAAATCGGGATATTCAATCACGCCGATCATCGGTTCGAGCGTCGTGAACGGATAGGGCGCGATCTTGGGATGGGCGTTGGAAAGCCGGGAGAGCAGCGTCGACTTTCCCGCGTTCGGATAACCGACCAGCCCCGCGTCGGCGATCGACTTCAGCTCGAGCTGAAACTGCCCGCGCTCGCCCTCCTCGCCATTCTCGTAGCGACGCGGCGCCTGGTTGGTGGAAGATTTAAAATTCATGTTGCCCCGCCCACCGCGGCCTCCGGTGCAGAGAACGAATTTGTCGCCCGTCTTGACGAGATCGGCCATCGGTTCGAGCACCGCCGGATCCTCCGGCACACTGGCCAGATCGTCGGGGGTCTTCCGGCCTTCGCCAAATTCGTCCGAGACGATGGGAATGACTTCGTCCGGAATGCGGCTGACTACGGTGCCCGGCGGAACGGAAATGATACAGTCCGCGCCGGAGCGTCCCGACATCTGCTTTTTGCCGCCGTTCTGCCCGTTCTTCGCGAACTGATGCGGGGCGTAACGGTACTTGATCAGATTATTGACGTGCGGATCGACGACGATAACCACACTGCCGCCACGACCGCCGTTGCCGCCGTCGGGACCCCCATCGGGCATGTTTTTTTCGCGCAGGAAACTACACGCGCCGGGGCCGCCGTTGCCGGCTCGCGCGACAATGCGGACGCGATCGACGAACATATCCTGCGAACGGTTGCGTCCCGCGCTGCGGGACGTGGAGGGTTAGGCCGCTACCGGCGCGAGGACGTGCACCTTGCGGTTGATGCGGTCGAATTTGACCACGCCATCCGTGAGGGCAAAAAGAGTATGGTCGCGGCCGATGCCGACGTTGGCTCCGGCGCGGAAACGGGTGCCGCGTTGGCGAACAATGATGTTGCCGGCGATGACTGCCTCGCTGCCAAATTTTTTCACGCCGAGCCGCTTGCTGACGCTGTCGCGCCCGTTGCGTACGCTGCCTTGACCTTTTTTATGCGCCATAGTGGTTCTCCAATTAAATCGTGATTGCGGTGATCTTCACCCGGCTCAGCTTCTGCCGATGGCCGACCGTGCGATGGTAGCCTTCGCGCCGGCGATATTTGTAAGCGATGACTTTCCTCGCCTTCACTTCTTCGACCAATTCGAGGCCGACGCTGGCTCCGGCCAGGAGCGGATTACCAACCGAAAATTTATCGCCGTTGCCGACGAGCAGCACATCGGAAATGGTGATCTTCTTCGCGCCCTCGGCGGGAAAATCGACCAGTTCGATATCGAGAGTTTCCCCCTCTGTGACTTTGTACTGCTTTCCACCTGAACGAATAACGGCAAACATGAATAGCTCCTTTGATTTAGCGAGCCTTCCATCATGCCCGACGCGGACACGGGTGCAAGCACTTTTTACCCGAATTCGATGGGCCTGAGCGCTTAAAACTCAAGGGTGAACAGCTTGATGCCGCCGGCGTCGCGATGGGCTGCACGACCTGACTCGCGCTCCAGGTCGTAGCGGGGGTCCGGCGCGGACAGATATTTCGCGCCAATTCCGTACGAGGCCGGCGCGGCGGGGTTGATCAGTTGCGTGCCGTACTTTGCGCCATCGACAAAAACGCCCCCAAGTTGGGGAGTCAACGTGGGATGCATGTTCGGTGACTTGGAGGACTCGCTGGGGCCGAGCTGGGCAGGCGCGTGAAAGCCGGTGACGTCCGATCCGCCGCCTCGCGTTCCCGAGCCATTGACATTGCCGCTCAAGTCCTGCGCGGCTGCGCAAGTCGCTGAAAGAGCCAAAACCGTCACCAATGTGATCAACATCTTCATGGTCTAAGCCTAATCCTTAAATGTCGTGGGTCAAATAGTATGGATTGCCCATGCTTCGATCAAAAAACCTGCGGCATGCCTTCGACGAGAAAACGGATGTTTTGCAGGATTCCGGCGCCGTTGCCCGCCACCATCAATCGCTGGGCTGGCTCGTGCATCGGTTCATAGCTCATACGGTAGGTTCCGAAGTGCATCGGCACGAAAGTCTTCGATTTCAGCTCGTGGAAGGCCTGCACGGCCTGTTCCGGTCCCATATGAACATCGCGGCCGGAAGGCGGTTCGTAGGCGCCGATGGGAAGAAGCGCGATTTCCGGCGCCAGGCGGCGGCCGATTTCGCGGAAGCCCGAAAAGTAGGCGGAGTCGCCACAATGATAAACCTGGCGGCCCTCGAACTCGACCACAAAGCCGCCATAGCCGCGATGCTGATCATGCAGCACGCGTGCGCCCCAATGCTTGGCCGGGGTAAAGGTGATTTTGAGATCGCGGTACTGCCACTCGTCCCACCAATTCATTTCGTGGACCTTCTCGAAACCAAGATCATGCACCAGACTCGACACGCCGGACGGCACGACGATGGGCTGGCGCGCCGCAACCGCCCGCAAGGTGCGGCGATTGAGATGATCGAAGTGGGCGTGGGTGATTAATACCAGGTCGATGTTCGGCAGATCGTGAATGGAAAGTCCGGCCCGCTTGAGGCGCTTGATGACGATCAGCCAGTTGGCCCAATTGGGATCGACCAGGATATTATGTTGCGGCGTCTGGATCAGGAAGGACGCGTGACCAATCCACGTAATGCCCAATTGCCCGACTTGAAGCGCCGGGAAAACGGGCCGATGTTGCACGCCCGACTTCCGCACGAAGAACGAAGGGATCAACACCTCCGTGATGAAATTTCGCTCCGTCCAACGGGGTACCCTTTTCTTTTCTTTCTTCGGTTTGGGAGCAACCATTTAGTTTATCAACGTGCACCAGGCTCGCGCTGGCGCAACCCTTCGTGCATCTTGAACCGAAGCATCGGATAATGAAACGTGATTTTTTGACATGAGCGGCCATCCCGACAAGGAAACCTTGCGCCGCGAAATGCGCACCCACCTCCGCCAGATGAGCCCCGATACCCAGGCTGAAGCCTCGCTGGTCATCTGCCAGATTGCGGCCAACCTGCCCGCGTTCCTCAAAAGCCGGTGTGTCGCGCTCTTCGCTCCCCTTTCCACAGAGCCGGATATCCACCCGCTGATCGAGGAAGCGTGGGCCCAAGGCAAGCGCGTTGCGCTACCGCTGATGATCAAGCATGGATCGACACCGGAACTCGACTGGCATGAAATCACGAGTTGGGACGAAGTCGTGGTGCCGGGACCGTTTGGCCTGCGCGAACCCGATCCGTTGCGCTGTCCGCGCCTGCCGCTGACTGAACTCGATTGCGTCTTCGTACCGGGCATCGCTTTCGATGGCGAAGGTTTTCGGCTCGGGCGCGGCGGCGGATTCTACGATAGCTTTCTGGATCGGGCGCATGCGAAGCTTCCGTGCATCGGCCTCATGTTCAGCCTGCAAAGAGTTCCCGCCGTTCCGCGCGAGCGGCATGACCAGGCGCTGCGAAGTGTGATTACCGAGGATGGATTACTGTCTTTTTCGTCATCCTGAGCTTGTCGAAGGATCAGTTCGGAATGTTTACCCGAGACGGAACTCATCCCTCGACTAGCTCGGGATGACAGAAGGCTAAAGACCGAATTTAATCGAGAAATGGTATAACTATTCCCTCGTTCGATCTCGCCTGAGTAAATAGTTAGAGATCCTTCGACGGCGCCGAGACGAGCTCGGCTTGCTCAGGATGACAGCTTTATAAGAGTCGCTTATGCGACCGATTTACGCGCCAATCTGCACCTTATACGCGGCGGCATCCTTCAACGCTGCGGCTTCTGTCGCGTTCGAAAGCTTCAGCTTAAAGAGCCAGGCCGCGCCGTAGGGATCCTGATTGACCAACTCGGGATTTTTAACCAGGGCCGCATTGACCTCGGTTACTTCACCGCTGACGGGCGAATAAATATCCGAAGCCGCCTTCACCGATTCGACGACTGCCGCCACCGCACCCGCCGCAAACTTCGCGCCGACCTTCGGCAAATCGACATAGACGACATCACTGAGTTCACTCTGCGCGTGGTCACTGATGCCGACGGTGCCCGTGTCGCCCTCGACTTTGATCCATTCGTGGGACGCGGCGTAACGAAGCTGTTCGGGAATGTTGCTCATGAGGGGTAAAATCTGGCCTCAGGCGGCGCGTTTGTAAAAGGGCTTTTTAACCACCTCGACCGGAACGCGCGCTCCACGCACTTCGAGCTCAAGCATCGTGCCCGGTTCCGCGCAGGCACTCTGCACATAGGCCAAGCCGATGCCGTAGCCCAGCGTCGGCGACGGCGCGCCACTAGTCACCTCACCCACCTTCACGTCGCCCTTGAACAAAGAATAGTGCGGACGCGGAGGCGGCCCTTTTTCCGTTAGCCGAAAGGCGACCAGCTTTTCTTTTACGCCCTCGCTCTTTTGACGCTGAAGAATGTCCTTGCCGGGGAAATCGGCATCTTTCGTCAGCGAGACAAAGAAGCCCAATCCCGCTTCTAACGGCGTCCGCTGCGGCGAAAGATCATTGCCGTTCAGCGGCAGACCGGCTTCAAGGCGCAGCGTGTCGCGTGCGCCCAGGCCACACGGCTTCAAGCCAAAGGCCTTACCCGCTTCGAGCAGGGCGAGGAAAAAGTTTTCCGCGATTTCATTGGCAAAGAAAAGTTCCAGACCGTCCTCCCCGGTGTAGCCGGTGCGAGCGGTCAGAATTTCCTGGCAGTTCCACGAATAACTCGTGATCTCGTTCCGCTTCGGCTCCGGCCAACCCGCGCCGAGAAAAGCCCGCGCGATTTGCAGCGCTTTGGGTCCTTGCAGGGCGAGAGCGCTGTAATGCGGGCTTTTATCGGAAAAGCTCGCTTCCTTTCCTTTGAGTCGACGTTCGATCCACGCACGGTCCTCATCAATTTTCGCCGCATTCACCACGAGAAAATACTCGTTGTCGAGCAGATGATAGACGATCAGATCATCGATGACCCCGCCTAGTTCATTGAGCATCAGCGTGTATTGCCCCTGCCCGACGGCCAGTTTCTGAACATCGTTGGTAAGAAGACCGTTAAGAAACGTCTTCGCCTCCGAACCCCGGACAAAAAATTCGCCCATGTGGGAGATATCAAAAACACCCGCCGCCTCGCGCACGGCCTTGTGTTCCTCGATGATCCCGCTGTACTGCACCGGCATATTCCAGCCGCCGAAGTCAACCAGGCGCGCACCCAGCTTTTGATGCGTGGCGAACAGGGCGGTTGTCTTTAATGTGGCGGAATCGCTCATGGATTACCGGTAGTACGTCGCTTCCAACAAGCGCGCCGCCTCGATGAAACCCTCGTGCAAAACCTGCGAGCGGGAAGCTGCAATTAAAAGCGCCTGCACGGCAGAGCGACGGGTATCGGCACCCAGCAACTGGGCGGCCGCGCGCACCAGCGCATTGTCCTCGCCGCTCGAGGCAAGGATGCGAAAGTCACGGCTTTCCGTCTCGCTCATGCAGCCATCGACCAACTCGTAGTAGGCGGGATCGACCGGCACGCGCGCCATTTCCAGCAGCGCAAATCCGCGATAGAGACTCGACACGTAGGCGACGCGCGCGGAGCGCTGGTTGTGGTGAAGCTGCAGGACGTAATCCCCCAGGCTCATGCCGCGCTGTTTCGCCGCCTCCACGAGTTCGAGGCTGATCGTGACGGTGCGGCGGGTTTTTGGAGACACTTCGAGAGGGTAGAGCCGCGGCTTGCGCAGGTCAAATTCCTGAAAGAAAGAAATCGAGTGGTTAAAGAGAAAACCGTCGGTCAGCATTGACGCATAAACTATCGCGAGAAATGGCTATTTGCGATCATCTCGGCTAACTTTCTTCATGAAACTTTTTCGAACTCGAGGCTTTCGGGCTCGAACACCTTAAAGCGCGCCGAACGCGCCACGCCGGAACCGGGACCCGGACGAGGTCCTGATCCGCCTGCGCGCCGTTTCGCTCAATTACCGCGACCTGCTGATCGTCCAGGGCAAATATAATCCGCGCATGAAGCTGCCCCGCGTCCCGATTTCCGACGGCGCGGGCGAGGTCGTCGCAGTTGGGTCAGGAGTGACCGACTGGAAGCCCGGCGACCGCGTCGTGATTCCCTTTTTCCCGGCTTGGCTCGACGGCGCACTCACGCCCGCCAAGGCCAGCAGCGCGCTCGGCGGCGATGTCGATGGCCTGCTGCGGGAATTCGCCGTTATTCGCGCCGACGCTCTGCTGCCCATTCCCGCGCACCTCAGCTTCGAGCAGGCTGCCACGCTGCCCTGCGCCGCCCTTACCGCTTGGAACGGTCTCTTCGTCTCGGCAATCTGCGGCCCGGTCAGACGCTTCTTTTGCAGGGCACGGGCGGTGTTTCGCTCTTTGGACTGCAATTTGGCCGCATGGCTGGTGCGACGATCATTTTAATTTCCAGCAGCGACGAAAAGCTGGAACGAGCGCGGACGCTGGGCGCGCACCACACGATCAATTACCGCACCGAACCCGACTGGGAGAAGCGCGTTTTGGAAATAACCGAGGGACGCGGGGTCGATCTGACGCTGGAAGTGGGCGGCGCAGGAACGCTTTCGAAGACGCTGAGTGCGTCGGGTCACGCGGGACATATCAGCTTGATCGGCGTGTTGTCCGGCATCGCCGGCGATATTCAAATCGGGCATATCCTGCACAAAGCGCTTACCGTGCGCGGCATCTACGTCGGTTCACGTGAGATGTTTCGAGCGATGAATGACGCCATCACGCAGAATCGTGTGGAGCCGGTCATCGACCGTGTGTTCTCCTTCGACGAAAGCGCCGACGCTTTTCGGCATCTGGAATCCGCGCAACATTTCGGCAAGATCGTCATTCGCGTGGATTGAAATTTTAGCGCAATTCAGAGAAAAGATGCGCGACCGTTCAGAAAGGCTGAAACGCTTCGTCATCGGCGGCGTCTTAGTACGGAACGGCATCTGCTTAATCTGTCGAAATTTCTTATGGCGATTTCTTCCACCCATGCTTCCGGGACTAAAGGCCGAAGCGACCGCCGAGACTAGGCGATAGAGTTAAATCGACCTATCAGCCGCATCTGGACGGCCTTCGCGCTCTGGCCATCATGGGCATTCTTTTTGAGCATCTCGATCTACCGCTGCCGGTGATGTTGCGCTGCGGCCCTTTAAGCGTTCGCTTCTTTTTTGTGCTCACCGGATATTTCATCACGCTCTCGCTCTGGCGGGTTCGCGGCGAAATGGCCGATTCCTGCGAGGGCTTGATGCCGCTCGGCCGTTATTACCTCGCTCGCCTTTTACGCACTGGACCGCCCTTTTATCTCTCGCTCATCCTGGGCGCGCTGTTTGGCATTGAGGAAGTGCGCACGAACTTTTTCTGGCTGGCGACATTCCAGGCAAATAACTACATCGCCTATCTCGGTTACTGGCCCGACGCGATTTCCCATTACTGGTCGCTGGCGGTGCAGGAGCAATTTTATTTCCTCTGGCCGCTGGTCGTCCTCACTCTGCCGAGGCGCTGGTTCCTTCCCATGATGGCCGGCTTCATCCTGTTCGGACTTGGCTTCCGCATCTTCTGCATTTTGACCGATACGACTACGCTCATGCGCTGGGTCACCCTGCTCGGCTGCATCGATTCGTTCGCCGTGGGCGCGCTCGTCGCGTACCTGAAAGAAGCACAGTCCTTGATAGATGTGGCGCTCGCAGCGGCTCGTTTTCGCCATGCCACTGTTGCCGGTGCCTGCTTTTACCTCGGCCGGGCGCTGATGACCCTGCCGGAAAACAATGTCTGGCTGGCGCTGACTGAATCGGTCGACGCGGTTTTTCTCGCCTGGCTTCTGGCCGTCGCACTGGCTGGAATGGGCAGCCGTTATGCGCGTTTGCTCAGTTGGGCGCCGCTGGTTTATCTCGGAAAAATCAGCTACGGCATTTACGTTTATCACGTCTTCATCATCATTCTGGTCTCGCCGCTGCTGGTTCCCGTATGGCCTCAGTGAAGATCACAACGCCATGGGCCGGATCGCCATTTTGCTGGGCCTGACCCTGGCCATGTCTTCGCTTTCCTGGCACTGGCTCGAGCAGCCGTTTCTCGCCTGGAAAAGCCGCGCTCGCGTCAGGACGCAAACGCGCGCCCGAACCGGTTCGGGAATCTGCCGCTCTTCCGTTTGCGCCGCAGACTTTCTAGGGCTTCGTTCAGCTCCACGCCGGCGGCGCCGGCTTTGATCTTCCATTCGTTGACCATCCCGCGCGGGAAATTCGTCACGAAGCGCGACGGCTCCTGCCAGCGGTCGTCGAACGAGGCGGTCGCGCGCATGAGCGGATAGGTCAGGTAAAGCTCGTCGCAGGCGCGGGTGACGGCGACGTAGAAAAGGCGCCGCTCCTCCTCCTCGCCCTCGAGCGTTTCCACGGAACGCGCGGCGGGAAACAGCCCGTCGCAGAGCATGATGACGAAGACGACTTTCCACTCGAGCCCCTTGGCCTGGTGGATGGTGCTGAGCCGCACGCAGGGCTGGCCGCTGCAGCGGGCCGTCCCGTCTCGGGCCGCCGTCGACGTTGGTCATGAGCGCGAGCTGGGCGAGAAAATCCTCCGTCCGCTCGAAGTTCTGCGCGAAGGCGCGCAGCTGCCCGAGGTCCTCCAGCCGCGACTGGAAGTTCGGGAACTTCGTCTTCATGTAATCCTCGTAGATCGCGTCGATCACGATCTGGATTTGCTCCGAGGCGCGGCCGCGCAATTCCGGCGCGGTAATCTGCTTGTGCGTCTCGACCCACTGCTTCCACGGCGCGGCGGCCTTGGCCGGCGGCTCGAGCGAGGCGAACTCCGCGCCCGCGGCCAGCTTCTGCCAGAGCTTGTCGCGCGGTCCGCTCGCCCACGCCCGGCATCAGCGACGGCGATGCGCTTGAACGCGAGTTCGTCCTTCGGATTGAGCGCGAACTTGAGGAACGCCGCGACGTCCTTCACGTGCGCCTGCTCGAAGAAGCGCAGGCCGCTCAGCAGCTCGAACGGCATCTGGCGCCGCGTCATTTCCATCTGCAATTCCATCGAGTGAAAATGCGCGCGGTAAAGCACGGCGATCTCGTTCAGCTCGATGCCCTCCTCCTGCAGCTCCTCGATGCGCTGGCAGATGAAGTTCGCCTGCTGGCTGGCGTCCTGCAGGCAGATCAGCGCGGGCTTGGAGAATTTCTCCGCCGGGCGGACGGCGTGCAGGTTCTTCGGAAACTGCCGCGTGTTCGCCGAGATGGCGTAATTCGCCAGCGTCGAGGATTTCCGGCGTGCTGCGATAATTCGTCTCGATCGCGAACTTCGCGCGTGCCGGGAAAGCGCTGGGGAAAAGTCAGCACGTTTTCGAAATTTGCGCCGCGCCACGAGTAGATGCTCTGCGCGTCGTCGCCCACGGCCATGACCTGGTGATGATAGGCGGCGAGCGTGTCGATGAAGTCGGACTGGATTTTGTTCGTGTCCTGGTACTCGTCGACGAGCACGTGCTGGAACTGCTCCTGGTAAAACTTGCGGATGTCCTCGTTGTCGCGCAGCAGCTTCAGCGCGTAGACGAGCAGGTCGTCGTAATCCATCACGTTGTCGGCCTTCTTGCGGTCGCGGTAAATGCGATGGATCGCCTCGAGCTTGTCGACGATCTCGTTGAAGTAGGGATAATTCTCCGTCGACCACGCTCGCGATCGACTTCTCCGTGTTTGCCGCGAGGCCGAAAATATCGAGCAGCACCGCGCCCTTCGGCAGCGTCTTGTCCTTCGGTGTCGAGGCCGGTCGCCTTCAGCGCGGCGATGGCGAGATCGGCGGCATCGTCGCGGTCGAGAATGGTGAAGTCGCTGCTGAAGCCGAGCGCGTTCGCGTGGCGGCGCAGAAGCCGGTTCGCCACGGAATGAAACGTCCCGCCCCAGATGCGCGAGATGTCGTGCGGCAGCAGATTGCCGACGCGCTCCAGCATTTCGCGCGAGGCCTTGTTGGTGAAGGTCAGCAGCAGGATGTTCTCCGGCTCGACGCCGTTCTCGATCAGGTAGGCGACGCGGTAGGTCAGCGTCCGCGTCTTGCCGCTGCCCGCGCCGGCGATGACCAGGATCGGCCCCGGCTTGGCCGTCACCGCCGCGTACTGCTCGTCGTTGAGCTGCGCCCGGTAATCGATCTGCGCGCCGGCGGGCGCGTGGCGTTTTCTTCAGGACATACTCGACGGACATCCGGTTAGTTTCGCGCTTAGACGTGAACGCGGCAATTATTCATTTTGAATGAGGCGAAGAATCTCGATGTGCCGCCCTCGTTTCGAACGGATTGTAGATTGATCCAAATGGCGATAGGATGACTTCATGTCCACCGGCCTGCCTCCCGCCTCCGAAGTCGCTGCGCTGCGCCGCGACTATATGCAGCGCGCTCTGGACGAGGCAAACGTCGCCCCCGATCCCTTCCAGCAATTCGCGCTTTGGTTCGAGGAGGCGCGTACTTGCCCGGCCATTGCCGAACCCAACGCGATGGTCCTATCGACCGTCTCGCCCGAGGGCCAGCCCCACGCGCGCTTCGTGCTGCTGAAGGGCATTCGACCCGAAAGGACTTGTTTTTTTCACCAATTACTGCAGCGAAAAGGGACGCGATCTGGAGGCCAATCCCCGCGCCGCGCTGACCTTTGGATGGATCGAGCAGGAACGTCAGGTGCGCATCGAAGGCACCGTCGGCCAACTGCCCCGCTCCGCCGTGGAAGCCTACTTCCAGACCCGTCCCCGCGGCAGCCGGCTCGGCGCTTGGGCCTCCAACCAAAGCGAGGTTATTCCCAATCGGGCCATCCTTGAAGCGCATCTGGCCGAGGCCGACGCCCATTTTCCCGAGGATGTGCCGCCACCCGCGACGTGGGGCGGCTATCGCCTCGCGCCGGAGCTGTTCGAGTTCTGGCAGGGCCGCACCAACCGGCTGCACGACCGGCTCCGTTATCGCAGGAAGGGTGCAACCTGGATCATCGAGCGGCTTGCCCCTTGAGCGCGACGGCCTTATTCCGCGAGAATTCTGTTTCTCGACAACCGGCCCCAATCGGGGTTTCTTGAGAGTGCGAGAAAAAAATGGGCGAAGATCTGATTACCAACCGCAAGGCGCACCGCGATTACCAAATCCTCGAGACCTACGAGGCGGGCATCGTTCTGCGCGGCACGGAAGTCAAATCACTCCGCGCCGGCCAGGGAAATCTCACCGACGCCTTCGCGCGCATCGAGAAGAACGAAGTCTGGCTCTACCACTTCGACATCCAGCCCTACAAGCAGGCCCATCAATTCAATCATGAACCTAAGGCCGTCCGGCGGCTGCTCCTGCATCGGCAGGAAATCCGCAAGCTCTTCGGCCTGGTCGCCGTGCCGGGCCGCACCCTGGTCGCGTTGAAAATGTATTGGAAAGGGCACCACCTCAAAGTCCTGCTCGGCGTCGGCATCGGGCAAGAACGTGCGCGACAAGCGCGAAGACCTAAAGAAGGCGGTCGCCAAGCGCGAGATGGATCAGGCGATCAAGCAGGCCCGGCGAAAATAACGTTTCCGTTCAGCGATAAATAAGCCGGGACGAGACAGGGAGGGAATCCGTATCCGGAAGACCACTCCCTGTCCCGTAGGAAATTACTGGCCGGTTGTGCCCTTGGAGTTTTCCGGCGCTGCGCCCCCGGCATTCGCGGAGGTGGGAGCTGCATTGGTATCCGCCCTGGCATTCTCCGAGCCTGGAGGTGTTATAGTGGTCGTAGTCGGAGCGGTCGGGCTATTCATATCATTCTTACTCGAGAGGTCGGGATTGGGACTTGCCGAAGAGGGCGCACCATTGGGCGTAGAGCCCGTCGTCGTGGTATTGTTACTGTTACCGGAAGACGCGGAAGAAGCCGTCTGATCGTTAGTTGCGGTAGATGGCGGTGGCACCGTAGTCTCCGGAGTATTCACCGCATTGGTCTGCGCACTCGTGTCCGTGGGGGGTGTCTGATTACTATTGTTACAGCCCGTGGAAAATAAAGAGACAGCCAGCCCGAGACCCAAGAGAGGCAGAGACGACCCTAAAGATGATAATTTCATAGTAATTGATCTATGCAGCGGCCATGCCAGAACCCGTGGCCGCGACTTAAGATGCTTGCGATGAATAAGATATACGTTTGACCTTTCTACCCGCCACCCTTACATAGCAGCGCTTCGCACGATGACGAAACCGCGAGTGGCAAAGTGCACGGAACAGAAACTCGGCCGTTGGATGCATGTACGAAGACTTTCAAGGGCCGCGTGCGAAACCTTCTGTAGGACCACTCGCTCGTCATGGGGGGCGGCCATCATTTACCAGCGGCCGCAAACACTTCATTAATCTTTTCATCTGGCCGGCCGACACCGAATCGCTCCACAACACGCTCTACAACCAGGACGGCTATCATGGGCTGGACAAAATCAGGAATGAATTATCTGGCCGTCTCTGAACTGGGCGAAAAGGAATTGGAAGATTTTGTCCAGATGATCCAGGCACAAACGGTCGAATCCAGGTCCGGGGAATAACAACTTGTTGGCGGCAGCGCAGCCGCATTCCAGAGCAAGATTTCGCCAGTGATTTGACCGTGAAAATTCGAGGCGACTTGGCAAGGCATCCATTATTTGCAGCGATTTCTACGAAGTCGCTGTCGGCAAAGCGGCGGCGGCAATGTCATGGGAACGTAGCATAAACGTCCCGGAATTCACGCAATCGGAGATTACAAATTTCCCCTCACTCGTTTTCTCAATCGTAATCAACTACCCTCATGACTCCGTGTATCGCCCAGTCTTTCCTCGCGTCCGCCACCCTATCACTTTTCCGCCTCGGAAGACTTTTCTCCGGTTCGGTGACCAGTTGGGCCCAAGCAAGTTGGGCAGCAGTTATTGGCATTGCGTTGGTCGTGATCTGCGCGGGTCAGGCGCAGGCACAAACTACGGTACCTTTCAGCACAGCGGGGAACCAGACTTGGACCTGTCCAGCTGGTGTTACTTCCGTCCAAGTCCAAGCTTGGGGCGGTGGCGGCGGCAGCGGCGGTGCGGGCGCACATTATGCGTCCACAGGAGGGGGAGCCGGCGGTTCCTTTGTGCAATACACCACGACGGTTACCCCCGGAACAATTTACCAGTTAACCGTCGGTGCGGGCGGGACAGGCGGAGCTGGAGGCGCAGCTGGCACGGGTGCGAGTGGAGTAACTGGCGGATCCTCTTATTTTGGCAACACGACGGCGGGAAATTCTTCGGGCGCGGTAGTGCTTGCCGTTGGCGGCTCAGGCTCAGTTGGAAATAACTCGGCAGGTACCTCCACGACGAGTCGTACGGCGACGAATGGTGCGACCGCGACAAATTCCGGCAATCTCCCCAGTACCGGTGCGAGCGTGAATTACGCTGGCACCAATGGCGCCAATGCGGTGACTAATACCAACAATTCTGGCGCCGGCGGTGCTGGCGCAGGACCAACGGGAAGCGGGGGGGGTGGCGCAGGCGGCGCGGCCCTCACCAGCGCGGGCAATGGAACTTCTGGAACTGCTCCCGGTGGCGGTGGTGGTGGTGCAGATCAATCATCAAGTGCCAGTAACGGAACTGGTGGCGCTGGCGGTGCGGGCGAAATTACTCTCACTTACACGAGCCCGGCTCCCACGATCAATGTGTCAGGTACGCCGACTCCGGTTTCTACGGTTCAGGGGACCCCATCCACGCCAACAGACTTTACCGTCTCTGGTTCCGGCCTATCGGCCAATATTTCCGTCACAGCTCCCACGGGTTTTGAACTTTCGACGTCTGCAGGTTCCGGTTATTCCGGCACCCTAACCCTGACACAAAGTGGTGGCACCGTCTACGTACGCCTAACCGCGGCAGATACGGCCGGTTCTTACTCCGGTAATGTCGCCATTTCCAGTTCAGGCGCAACCTCTGTGAATGAGACGCTTCCCACGTGTTCCGTGGTGACGCCTTTCACCCAGGGGAATCTGGCCGTGGAACAATTGGCCGTCAGCGCGAGTTCGTCCACCTTCTCGATTATTGAGTTAAATTCTTCGACGGCTAGCCAATCGTCACCGATCAACACCTATTTTATTCCTGCGACGGTAACCGCGAATTCCTTGCGCCAAAGCAGCGCCGGTACAACGGGCCGTTTGGCGACCAGCAATGACGGAACCTTGTTGGGCTTTACCGGGTTCGTGGATCCGACCGGTACCAGCGATGAAACCACCATCTTGTCGCGTGCTGCCGCGTCGTTAAGTAATGGTTACCAATATGCGGTGCAACCGTCCTACACGGGTATCACCGGCAATCAGACCCGCGGTGCCACTTATAACAATGGCACATGGTATATAGCGGATAAAGGTGGCGTTTATTTGAGCGGGAGCACCTCACCGGCCAGCTCGACCAATGTTCGGCCGGTGAAAAGTTTCGGGGGAACGGTTTACGCTCTCACCCAAAATGCCGCTACACCACCGGCTGTTATTGTCCAGGTGTCGGCCAATGGAACGACCCTAACCAGCTTGCCGGGACTGCCTGCCGATAACAGTGCAACCGACTTTTATATGCTCTCGTCCGGGGTTAATGGGAATGCCTTTGATATCCTGTACGTGCTCGATGGCGCCAACATCACCAAGTATTCCTTGGTTAGCGGAACTTGGATCGCCAATGGCGCCGCCACGGCTCTCGGAGTTACAGCCGACGGCTTCTGCGCGCAAAGCAACGGTAACGGCGCCTACCTCTACCTCTCGACGGGAACCACCAACACCGTGGTGAGGGTCACCGATACGGCAGGCTATAATGCCGCTCCCAGCATCAATACGGCAAACAACTTGACGCTCTTTACGGGAACCGCCGGTTTTTTGAAGGGCGTTGTCTTTGCTCCGCTGGCTAACGCGCTTCCTGATCTGACGATAGCCGCTTCCTCCATCGGCACCTCGACTAGCTTCAGCTACACGCTGACCCTGGCGAATTCTGGCGCGGCAAACGCCACCGGCGTGACCGCGAACTTCACGCTGCCCAGCGGTCTGACCTTTGTATCCGCCACGGACAATGGCGGTAATGGCTTCACCGCTTCTTATAATGGCGAAGTCGTCAGTTTAACCGGCGGGACGGTGAACGCCAACAGCTCCGACACCATCACAGTTAACGTGACGGGCACCGGCGGATCGACGTATGTCGTGGATGCCGGAACTTCTCCCGCCAGCGGGCATGGATCGGCCATCATCAATACCAGCGCGACGACATCCAGCCCGATTGCCGAATCGAATACCAACAACAACGGCTCGGCTGTCTCCGTTTCCACCACCGTTGGCCCGCCAACAATCAACGTGACCGGAACGCCCTCGGCCGTCAGCACCAGCTTTGGCCTTGCCTCGGAACCTACGACCTTCTCGGTTTCGGGTGTGAACCTCTCGACAAATATCATGGTCACGGCTCCTTCGGGCTTTGAAATTTCGACCTCGTCCGGTGCCGGTTACGCCGGAAATCTCACATTGACCGAGACCGGCGGCGCAGTTCCGTCCACGACCATCTATGTTCGCCTGGCCGCTACGACCGCATCGGGTACCTACTCCGGCAACGTCAGCCTTTCCAGCAGCGGCGCAAGCTCGGTCAACGTGGCCATACCCTCCAGCACGGTGGCGCCCAGCGCGAACTTAAGCGGTATCGGCTTGAGCACGGGTAGCCTGACGAAGGCCTTTGCTGCCACCACCACGAGTTACACGGAATATGTTGCGAGCGGTGTAACCAGCCTGACCCTGACGCCCATGGCGGATAACGGGGCCACGGTGACGATCAATGGAGCGTCCGCCAGTAGTCCGGTCAGCTTGAGCACCGGCTCGAATACCATCACGGTCTTTGTTACCGCGAACAATGGGAGTGCAACGCAGACTTACACCATAACCGTCGTCCGTGCGGGCGCATTCACGCCGGGCAATCTTATCGTCTCCACCTACGGCAACATCTCCGTTGCGCCTGTTCATACCGACGGGCAAACCACGCTGATCACGCTGGAAGAATTCTCACCTGCGATCGCGGCGAACAGCACTCCGTTGATGGCTGTTGTGCTTCCGTCTGCCGTCGCCGGCAATAACGTGGGAATTACCGGTGAATACGGCTCTTCCTCGGAGGGCACGATCCAGCCTACCGCTGACGGCCTCTACCTGACCATCGGCGGCTACAGCGCGGTACCGGCCCTGGCTTACACCGCCACGGCCACGGCCCAATCGCCTTGCGCAATGGTGCCCCGCGTTGCGGCCCTGATTGATGTCAACAGCAACTGTGACACCAGCTCTGTCTTCAATGATATCTACAACACGAACAATTCGCGGTGCGTTTACTCGCCGGATGATTTTACCCTCTATCTCTCCGGCCAAGGCGCGGGCATTGGCGATGAGGGTGGGCTCTATTACACGCAGGACGGCACCAATACCGCCAACGGAG
Source organism: uncultured Verrucomicrobiae bacterium (assembly GCA_963812985.1). Taxonomy (GTDB): domain Bacteria; phylum Verrucomicrobiota; class Verrucomicrobiia; order Methylacidiphilales; family UBA1321; genus JABDGH01. The sequence continues at coordinate 89,583 of CAWEXI010000001.1, read as the reverse complement.
GCACCGCTCCTACCGGCATTTTCAATGTAGTTTCCACACGCATGCTGCAGGCCTACCAGGGAAATCTCTACTATTCCGCCGACCAAAATAGCGGTAAGGGTATCCAGACCGGCATCTTTGAATACTCCGGACTGCCGACCACTTCGCAGTCAACTAACACGGGGACTCTGATCACCCCCTCGAATAGCGGGAGCGGCATCAATTACAGCCCGGATGGCTTCTTCTTCGCCAATTCCACGACCCTCTATGTTGCCGATACGGGAGATCCCAAGGCCGGCGGTACCGGTGATGGGGGTATCCAGAAGTGGATCTACAACGGCTCACAATGGGTTTTGGAATATACGCTGACCAACCCCAATTTTGTGGCTCCTGCGACGGCAACCACGGCGGCCCATGGCGAAACCGGGTTTGAATGCCTCGCGGGCAATGTCGTCAACGGCGTGGCCTACCTCTACGCGGTTTCTTACACGGCAGGCGATGCCGATCCCAACGGCTTGTACGGGATCACCGACACGGTGTCCGCGACTTCGGCATCGGGACAAACCTTCACCGAAATCGCCTCCGCACCTGGCATCCAGGCGTCCGGAACAAACCCCGATTATAATTTCAAGGGCGTTTCGTTCGCGCCGACCGGGTCGCCTGTCAACACTGCGGCTGCGAGTGGTGTCACGAGCACCGGAGCGACCTTGAACGGCACGATAAATCCTGACGGCACGGACACTCAAGTCTACTTCCAATATGGGACGACTACTTCTTATGGCTCGACGACGACTACGCAGGACCTTGGCAGCGGTACCAGTGCGGTTCCGTTCAGCATTTCGATTCCGAGCGGTCTCCAGCCGGGAACGATCTATAATTATCAATTGGTTACCGTGGCCAACGGCCTCACCTCCACTTACGCCAACCAAACCTTTACCACGGCAGCAGCCGCTCCATCCTCACCTACAGACAGCCCGACCATGCCACCCTGGGCTCTTGTAATCCTCGCTTTGGCGCTGATCGGAATCACGGGCAGCTCGCTTAACGCAAGAGGAAATATATCGGATAACCGTCGACGCGTGTGAGGGTTGGAGTTCCATTCTCCGCCCAAACACTTCTGTAGCGGCCGCAACAGCAGCGGTGACGGCAATTCGTAGAAACTATAATTCAAGTGGAGGCGGCGGGGGTCGAACCCGCGTCCTAGAACAAGGTCTTGACCGCTTCTACAAGTTTGTCCGCGCTGATATTGTCGGGATACGGGTTGTGGCGCAGCTCACCCCGTATCCGTAGTCACCACATTGATTCGCCGCGGAAGGTCGGTCACTCACCAGCCGCGTCGCCCCACTAATGTCGTTGTCGTCCCCTAGTGGAGGTCAGGGCGACAACGTCGCGCCGTTTAATTAGGCAGCGAGAGCCAACGTGTTGTTGTTCTTTATTTTTGGGCTGGCTGTTTTACGAGGAAGACCTACCCCATTCTCGACTTGCGGCGGGCACCACCATGCTCCAGTCGAAGCCAATGCGCCCCCGTAGGCTTCAAATGTACTCATCTTGATTCTCGGCGCAAAGACTTTTGTAACCGCACTTAGTTACCCGAATGTGCGACGACAAAGAAATGCTTAAGAGGAATACTCTCGCAATCGGGAACAGTGATTTGATAGCCCAAAATCGTGTTTCCGTGTTTTGGCTCAATCAACTTGGCATGACCCGTGCCTTGGACCGTCTTTGTTACTCGATTATAAGTCACATGGTCAGCCGTCAGAGTATAACCTTGGAAGTGGCAGGCAGCATTATCATCGGCAGTCGCCACTGCGCCTTGAGAGCTGTTTCCACCATCGGCTGTAATCCAAACAGCTCCGTTATTTGGAGCAGGCGTTTGTGCGAAGGAGGTTCCAGTTGAAACCGTGAGTCCTACTAGCAAAATCAGTCTCAGCAGTAAAATGATTGGTTCTTTGGTGAACAGTGCCATGACAGACAATAGCGTTCCTTTTTATACCGTTGCTAGCACAGAATTGCCATCTTTGCCGTCGATCCGTGGAACAGCCAAGATGCATTTTGCTGGGATGAAAAGCGGCTTGAGATAAAGTGGCCGGATGACGAATCGCCCCGCACCGCGCAAATTCGGTTTTGAGACCCGCATGGTCCATGCCGGGCACGTCCCCGATGCCGTCACCGGCGCGCGCGCCGTGCCGATCTACCAGACGACCTCCTACGTCTTCGACAACGCCGATCAGGCCGCGCAGCTCTTCGAGCTGAAGCAGTACGGCAACATCTACACGCGCATCAGCAACCCGACCACCGCCGTGTTCGAGGAACGCATGGCCTCGCTCGAAGGGCGCGACCGGCGCGCTCGCCGTTTCCAGCGGCATGGCGGCGCAGTTCGTCGCGTTCATGACGCTGCTTTCGCCCGGCGATGAAGTCGTCGCCTCGTCGCATCTCTACGGCGGCACGGTCACGCAGCTCAAGCAGACGCTGCTGAAGCTCTCGATCAAGGTCACGCTGGTCGATCCGCACGACTTCGACGGCGTGGGAACAGGCGATCACGAAAAAGACCCGCGCGCTTTACGGCGAGACGATCGGCAATCCGCGCGGCTCGATTCTCGACCAGGAGAAGCTCGCCGCGCTGGCCGACGCGCACAAGATTCCGCTGATCATCGACAACACCTTCGCCACGCCCTATCTCTGCCGTCCCGATCGAGCACGGCGCGACGCATCGTCCTTTATTCCGCGACGAAATTCATCGGCGGCCACGGCAACGCCATCGCGCGGCGTCATCCTCGATTCGGGCAATTTCGATTTCAGCCGTTTCCCGACCATCGCCGCGCCCTCGCCGTCCTATCACGACCTGCGCTTCTTCGACACGTTCGGCCATTACGGCTTCCTGATGAAGGCGCGCGCGGAAACGGTGCGCGATGTCGGCGCCTGCGTCTCGCCGATGAATTCCTTCCTGCTTATCCAGGGCCTCGAAACGCTTTCGCTGCGGATGGACCGGCATGTCGGCAATGCGCAGAAGATCGCCGAGTACCTCGAGCAAAACGAGAACGTCGCCTGGGTCTCCTATGCCGGTCTGCCCAGCCATCCCGACCACGCACTCGCGCAAAAATATCTGCCCAAGGGCCCCGGCGCGGTCTTCTCCTTCGGCCTGAAGGGCGAAGGCGCGCAGGTGCGCGAGGACGGCAAGAAGTTCATCGAGGCGCTGCAGCTTTTCTCGCACCTGGCCAACGTGGGCGACGTGCGCAGCCTCGTCATCCATCCGGCCTCGACCACGCACCAGCAATTGACCGACGAGGAACTGGCTCGCCTGCGGCGTGGGCCCGGAAATGATCAGGCTTTCCGTCGGGCTCGAAAACGTGGAGGATTTGATATGGGATCTGGACCAGGCGTTTCATGCGCTGTCTCGCTCAACACGAGCCTGACGCCCGAACAGCGCGCCCGTTATCAGGACGTGGCGCAGATCAATCATCTGCTCGACACGGCCAAGACGATCGCGCTCGTCGGCCTTTCCAGCGACCGGCAAAAGGCGAGCTACTTTGTCGCCGGCTATCTTAAGGACGAGGGCTACCGCATCGTGCCGGTGAATCCGAAGGCCGACACAATCCTCGGCGAGAAAGTTTATCCCGACGTCGCCAGCATCCCCTTCCCCATCGACATCATCGATATCTTTCCGCCCGCCGCAGGACGTCGATGAAATCGTCAACCAAGCCATCGCGCGCAAGGAAAAGGGCATCGATTCCCCCGCCATCTGGATGCAATTGCGCATCATCAATCTCCCCGCCGCCGAGCGCGCCCTGGCCGCGGGCCTGACCGTCATCGTCGACAAATGCGTGAAGATGGAGCATGGCCGCTACCGGGGCGGACTTCACTTCGCCGGAATGAACACGGAGATCATCTCCGCCCGCAAGCGGTCCTGCGGACGGCAGTAGTTTCCTTACATAATCGCGCGTGAGAGGGTGGCACGTACTCCTCCGCACCGACCGCTCCCGGCAGGAATCGAACTGGGGTTGATCTTCGGCGATTGCGCCAAGTTCGCCTTCAATCTAGGATCGTATTTTCGCTCCCATAGCTCAACCGGATAGAGCACGTTCCTTCTAAGATCGAGGTTGCTGGTTCGATTCCAGCTGGGAGCGCCCTTTCGAGGGGCGTAACAAATCGGCAATAATTGCTTCCGGAACGGGCGGGACTTGTTGGACGCGCGCAGGCCGCCGCGTTTTACTGAGTCAGAGCCGCGTTGATCGCCTGCCCGACCGAGTAGAAGTCATTGCTGATATCCGCGGGCGTCGTCGCGTAAAACTGCTGACCGATCGGCTGGCTGGGATTAAACGAGTTTGCATTGGTGACGATGCCACCGGAACCGTTGGGCGCAATGGTATTAGTCGCATTGGCGATCTGGGCCAGCTGGGCACACTGCGTCGCCGTTACCAACGTGCCATAGCCTACCGTGTAAATGGTCACACCCAAGGCTCGGGCGTGCCACGCATATTCCCCCGCCATCCAATTTCCCAGTTGAAGAAATTGCGTGTTCGTATGGTGATTATCCGCAATGGGAATCCATTTGCTCTGGGAAAAATCATAGTAATGCGTTGGGCGCCCACTATAGGCCATGGCATTTTCATAATAGTTACCGTTGCCATCCGATACATATCCCCCGGTATGTGAGCCGGTTGTCGTGCTCCGGATGATTTGATTATATCTCACCGGGAAATTTGATCCGTTGAATGTGTACGGCCGCCAAACAGAGGGACTGCCGACGATATTGGTATTATGAGTCGGCTCATTCGTCATGACCGAGGAAAAGGCGGACATATAGGGTATCGCAGATATCCCGTTTTGCCAGTCGTCGGACTGCATGATCTGACTCGCAGCGGTGTTGCCGGTGCCGGAGGTTGTATTGGTTCCCGCGCCCGAGATGCTGTTGTAAAATAATTCGCCCGCCCACTCTGGCGCAGCGTTAGTCGAGAGCATATTGATGGAATACTCACCATGACGCGCCTGCCATGGCAGTCCGCTATTCGGATTCAATAAGGCATAAGTCGGGTCGATATCGATACCAACCGCGTCGGTGACATATCCGTTGGAATCGGTGGTGTCTCCTCCAAACGGCCAATAAAAACCGGCACTCGGATAATAAGCTCCCAAACCGTATAGAGGCCGGGGCCAGCCAGGGGAAGCCGCATCGGTGATTAACGGTTCCACGCCATGAGATTTTGGATTCGAAGGCGTGTAAGTTGCGAGCGGCTCATCCGGACGGAAGACAAAAAAACCAGTCAGCAAATTGACATAATTGCGAAACATCTCTTCGCGTTCAAGCGATGCAGTAATGTAGTTTCCGTTAGAGTCTGTTCCGCCCAAGTCATCCGGCCACATATACACCTGTTGAAAATTGTCATCCCGCAGCCTGGGGTAAGTCGCGAGGCCGTAGGCGGGATTGTCAGGGTAATTCATATCAAGTCCGTCATAGACCACACCGTCCGCGATGTAACCCGGCACCACCAGGACATTGCTGTCCCCGGAATTCACATAAACGCTGATATGTTTGTCCGACTCGGTGTAGTCACTAACAAAGGTTCCGTTGTTCGAGACAGCGCCACCATGATAAAGATAATCAACCGCCCCGGGCTGCAACCAAACATCGAGGCTGTGTGTATAGTTGGTGACATTGCCGGTCATTCCAACGATACCGGTATTCGTAATCGTTTGCGGGGCTCCAATAACCGTCGTCCCCCCACCGACGAAAGGTTCATAAGAGGTTCCATCGGCACTCAGCCAAGTATCGCTTAGGTGGTCGCCGACCAGATTGGCGTAATCATACCCCGCCGGCTGTGCCAAAGCGTTGGTATAATGAGCTAGCGGACTCAGCGTAGGCACGGGGAGAAGATTTACATCCATCGCGGCGATGTTGGTGGACTGCCAGGGGACGGAGTAGGTTATGGGCCCGATAGTAAGTGCTTCCATTCCGTTGGTCATCAAGTATTGGTAGGGATAGACAAGGAAATTAGTCGCCGCCACTTGCGCCGTGGGAGGAACGGCGACGATATTGGTATAGCCCGGAGCGGCCACGAGCGTCCGGCAGGCGTTCCACTTGCCGTCCGTGAAAATGACCATGTACTTGATCACATCAGGATCGGTGAAACCTGAATTGGCCATGAGCGTCTCAAGTCCCAACCGAATACCGTCACTCGCGGCGGTGTCGCCTCCGAATTTCAAGCGGCGCACGCCGGTGGTCGTGTAGTTTGGGTCGTAGCTGAAATTCGTCGATTCAGACTCGGGGTCGACCCCTGGTTCCGCGTCGCCCGCGCTATTGGTCTCGTAGGCGTCGATCAAGTTGTTGGTACCCGCGATAATGAAATTGGTCGTCAGCGGCATTTCCAGCCGGGCGCTGCTGCCGAAAGATACGATGCCGATGTTGTCCGAACTGGTATCGAAGAAGTCGAGGAACTGGACGACGGCCGGAGGCAGACCGCTGGCGCCACCACCTGATTGGAGCATGGAGGACGACCGGTCGATGACGACCATGATCAAGCGGGGATTGCGGGTCGCGACCGCCTGCGAGGAAACCTTCAAATCAACCAAGCTGGAAGGCCCGGTATAACCGCCGATTTTGACATTCTGACGGCCATTGATGGCATAGCTGGCGTAGCCGATGAAATAGGTTTGGACCGGGCAGCGGGCATTGCAGGTCGCGCTGGTGATCGCTCCTCCCGAACCGGTGGTGAAGACGACCTGGACAAAGCGCCGGTATTGGCCATTGGCATCCTGGGTGCCGTCGTTGAAATTGTAGGTGTAGGTGGTGGTGGTCTGGCCGTTGGTTCCAATTGAGGTGCCGGAGGTGCCGCCATGAGGCGCCGTCGTACTCGGGATCGTGCCACTGATCGACGATAGGTTCGTGAAATTCGCCACGGCAAAATTCCGCATGATCATGGCGACATCATCCCGGTTGGTGGCCGGATTGGGATTTCGATTGAAATTACCCACCGCCGCCAGGGCGGCACCGTCCACGGCGCGGGCCAGGCGTGCCTTGGCCAGGTAGAGCAACCCGGAATCGATCGCAAGGCCGCAGAGCAGCATGATCGTGCCCCAGGCCAATAAAAAGAAGACCAGCGTCTGAGCGTCCCGGCGCTTATCAGCTATAAAAACAGCTTTCATATCTCCTATTACTTTTTAACAACCCGGTGATGGAACATGAGTGGAACATGAGCCTTCTCGGTCAACCTGATCCACCACCACGATTGGCGGAGGTGGCGGAGGTGGCGACGGCGCCGGCGGCGGCGGGGGCGCGGGTGGCGCAGGCGGTTTTGGTGGCGGGGCCGGTGGCGGCGCAGGAGGTGCCGGAGGTGCGGGTGGCGGCGCTGGCGGCGGCGGGGGCTTCGGCGGCGGTGGTGGAGGCGGCGGTGGTGGCGGCGGCGGCGCTGGCGGCGCCGGGGGCTTCGGCGGCGGCGCTGGAGGTGCAGGAGGTGCGGCTGGCGGTGCCGGAGGCGCCGGGGGTCTAGGCGGCGGCGGTGGCGGCGTCTGGGACGCTGCGTTGGGCGGCGGTGGTGGAGGCGGCGACGGAGGCGCGGGCGGCTTCGGAGGTGGCGCCGGTGGTGCGGGCGGAGGGCTCGGCGGCGGTGGCGGCGCAGGTGGCGGTGGCGGTGGTGAGGGAGGTGCGGGAGGAGGAGGAGGAGGAGAAGGTGGTGGTGGCGGAGGATGTGTAAACGAATAAGGATCGGGAAGAACTACCCCCGAAGTCGGTTGCCCCGTGATGACGCCGTAGAAAGCGGCATCGTAGAGCTCGTTGGGGACAATAAAGGTGCCGCCCATCTGATCGAAATGGGTCATAAAGATTGCCGATGGGCGTGATGAAGACATTGGTATACATCACTTCCACCGCATAAACGCCGCGGGTATCGCCATCGACCAGATCTGTTCCCGGAAAAGGCAATTGGCGATAATCGCGACTGCCATCCGGCCGCGCCATTGGTCCCACCGGCAAGGATTCGGCTCTTGTTGAAAAGAGCGTTCGGGTTGCTTTGGGTTATGGGACCGAAAAGCCCGCCCATGCCCGACATGGCGTTGGTCGGCGTTGGCCGCGAGCGGATCGTTGGTGGCACTTGCCCGAGCTGGTCGCAGGCCCCACATACGATGAATCGAGCACCAAAACCTGCGGCGATGTGACGTAGCTGCTGTTGTACCAGACGTGGGTGATGATCACGGCGCCGGCGGGACCGGAAAAATCGACCCCGACGCTTCGGGCCGCGTTATAGGCCGCATTGAGGCCGACGTTGATGCGCATCGGCGGGCGTCTGCCGGGTCGCCGTGTTGGCCGCTTCGCGCGCCGCCATGGCCATGACCTGCTGGCGCATGATCATGAAGCTGTAGTCGAAGACAGCCCATCATCATGATCAGGAAGATGGGCAGGATGAAGGCGAACTCGACGAAGGCCTGGCTTTTGCACCTCTTGCGCCGCGACGCGTGAGCCGTTGAAGATAGGAGAAGGTCTTCATGGCTCGTTCGGATACATGTTCGTGTGCTCGAAATTGAGCAGACGCCGGCTCATTTTTGACGATCGCCGAAACGTGCACCGGAAAGACGTTCATGCTCGCCATGGCTCTAGCCGCCCATGAAAGCGGCCATAGCGGCGTGATGGTGTTGACGTGATAAGTCGGCCGTGATCTGGACGTAATCGTTGGCGCCTCCAGGCCCCTTGACCGCTGGCACGGCATTGGTCGAGACCGTGCCGCGCGTTGGTGGTCGACGGTGTAGCCGGAAAGCAGGATGACATAGCCAAGGCTATTGGTGGTCGTGACCGCCGGGACGCCGGGCAGCGTCGGCGCGCTGGTGATCATGATGTTCGGACAGCGGAATCGATTTGACGACACAATTGCTGAGAAACCAATACCGGATGCATTCGTTGCGCGAAGCCTCGCCGTCCCGTCGGAGTCCGGTGATGGCCTTGGGCACGACGACACCGTCGCTGTTGGTTTCGTAGGCGGGGCTGCCGTTCGCATTGTAGGCCTGGATGACCCGGCCGGCCGTGGCAAACCGGGCGGCTTCGCGCAAGGCGTTTTGAAGCGAGTTTTCGTAAAAATAAATCTGGGCGAAATCGATGATGGCAAAAAGAATGGCGAAAGAACGGCAGGCAAATAAGGGCAAACTCCACCGTGGTCTGGCCGCCGCTCCGTACCCTTCGCCGTGAAAGAGAGTAGCGGTTTCAGACACTTCTCTGTAGTCAAAACCCTTGGCACTACAGTATTTGTGCGTTCTGACGCGATCCATTTATGGTTCTCGCCATTAAAATGCATTTACCGCGCCACAGTTAGGCACGGAGTTTCTTCAACGGTGCTGAAAGCTTGGCCAGGAATGATTTCACAATCTTTAATGCCCCGGCACCTGGGTCATCTGCTCCATCATGGTGATGGCGGCCGGGCCCAGGATGACGATGAACATGGAGGGGAAGATGAAGAGCACGAGCGGGATCATGATCTTGACCGGGGTCTTCATCGCCTTTTCCTCGGCGCGCTGGCGGCGCTTGATTCGCATGGCCTGGGCCTGAATGCGGATGACATCGACCAGCGAGCCGCCCAAGCGGGCGATGTAGGTGACGGCCGTGACGAACGACTTCAGCTCCTCCAGCCCGACCCGCTCGCCCATGTCGACCAGCGCTTCGTTGCGGCCCTTGCCCAGCCGAATTTCGCGCAGGGTGAGACCGAGTTCGTCGGCCATGGGGCCGGTCGATTTTTCCTGGACGATGGCCATGGCGCCATCGAGGGCCATGCCCGCCTCGACGCTGATGGAAATCAGATCGAGCGTGAAGGGCAGCGCCTTGCGAATTTCGTGCTGGCGCGCCTTGGCCTTGCCCTGGATGTAGCCGAAGGGCAGGCGATAACCCGAGAATGAACGCCGATGAACGAGGATGGCGGTCGACTGGATCGAACAAGTCCGGTCGGGATGCCCGTGAAGGAGAGCGACATGAAGGGCACCAGCGAACATCAGGATGTAGGAAAGCGTGGTGATCTGCGTGGGGGTGACCTTGCCCTGCAGGCCGGCCTGGGCGATGGAGACTCGCGCGCGGTTCGAGCGACGTGACCGGCGTCATCTGGCTGAAAAACTTGGACAGCTTGTCGACCATCGGCAGGACGACGCGGGTGAACGCGCTCTTGCCCATCTCGTCCTGGTCGCGCAGGCGTGGCTGGTCGCGCTGCTGCTGGCTCGGCCTTCAGGCCCTCGAGGCGCTGGCTGATGCTGGTCGTCTCCGAGGAGGGATGCAGCGCGAAGCCGACGCAGGAGAATGACCCCGAACAGGCAGGCGCAGACGATAAGGAAGAAGCGGATCCATGCGTTAGACCTCGATGTCGCAAATTTTGTAGATGACGAAGCAGCCGAGCAGCTCCATGAAAATGCCGACCGCCCAAGAGCATGCGGGCCCAGATAGCGCTCGATGAAGGGCAGGTTATCGCCCACGCGCGGCGTCCAGAGCTTGGACATGTAATCGTAATTGATCAGCGCGATGATCGGCGCCCAGGCCGAAGGGAAGCAGGCCGACGATGGCGCCGGAAAGTTTGCCCTGGCGTGGTGAGCACCTTGATCTGGCCCTGGATCGGCGATGCGCTGGCGGATCATGGCCGCGACCTGGTCCATGATGTCGGCCAGGTTACCGCCGACGTTGCGCTGGATGCTGAAGGCGCTCATGACGATCTTGAGATCTTCGCTCGGCACGCGCAGCAGCATGTTGTGAAAGGCGGTCTCGACCGGCACGCCGAGATTGGTTTCCTTCAGCAGCAGGCGGAATTCCATGCCGATCGGGTTGGGCGAATCCTTGCTGGCGATGTCGACGCCCTGGAGGAAGGTCTGGCCCGGAGCGCAGCGAATTGGTGATGAGGACGAGGAACTCGGCCAGCTGCGTCACGAACTTGTCGATGCGCATGGAGCGCTTGATCTTCAGGATCGGGATGTGGAAGAACGCGGCGACGCCGGCAACGGCCAGCGCGATGATAGAGATTGTGCGAGATGATGAGCGCGACGAGACCAGCGAAGACGACCGCGCCGACGCGCACGGCCAGAAACTCACCCGGCTTCAGCGGAATATCGCACTGGGTCAGCTCCTTCTCCAGGCTGTCCATGTAGCTCTGGCCGGTGAACTTGGCGAAGATGCCGCGGAAATCGATCGGCGGCGAGGAGCGACTTCTTCTCCGCGCCCAGCTCGATTTCCCGCGCCATCGCCTCGGGATCCTTGGCCAGATTCTTCAGCTTTTCGCGCAGGTCCATCTGCGGCGGAGCCTGCGTCTGCTGATAGGCCAACCGCCGACCAGGATGAAGCACGCCCAGGATGCAGCCGCAGATGCAGGAGAAGCATGGGATCCATAGGAGCATCGGCGTTAGGGATACTCGGGATTATTGTGGTGCAGAACGCTCTGGTAAATTTCGACCGGGATGTTCAGCTCGTTGGCGTTGAACTTCGCCTGGCACTTCGGGACGATGCCGAGCCCGCGCGTGACGCCGATGAGCTTGCCCTCGGGATTGACGCCGGTCTGCTCGTACTTGAAGACGTCCTGCAGGGTGACCATGTTGCCTTCCATGCCCTGGATTTCGGTGATGGCGACGCATTTGCGGCTGCCGTCGGCGAGGCGGTTGATCTGGACGATGAGGTGGACCGCGCCGGCGATCTGCTGGCGGATGGCGAGCTGCGGCAGGTCCATGCCCGCCATCATGACGAGCGTTTCCAGACGGGCGATGGCGTCGCGCGGCGTGTTCGCGTGCGTCGTGGTCAGCGAGCCGTCGTGGCCGGTGTTCATCGCCTGGATCATGTCGAGCGCTTCACCGCCGCGGCACTCACCGATGACGATACGGTCGGGGCGCATCCGCAGGCTGTTCTTCACCAGTTCGCGGATGGAAACCTCGCCCTTGCCCTCGATGTTCTTCGGCTTGCTTTCGAGGCGGACGACGTGGTCCTGCTGCAGATTCAACTCGGCCGCGTCCTCGATCGTGATGATGCGCTCGCCGTCCGGAATGTAGGAGGAAAGCGCGTTGAGCATGGTCGTCTTGCCCGAGCCGGTGCCGCCGGAGATGACGATGTTGAGCGTGCAATGGACGCAGGCCTTGAGGAACATCGCCATGCTCTGCGAAAGCGCGCGGAAGGCGATCAGCTTCTCCATCGTCAGCGGGCTCTTGCTGAATTTACGGATGGTGATGGTCGGGCCGTTGAGCGCCAGCGGCGGGATGATGACGTTGACGCGCGAGCCGTCGGGCAGACGCGCGTCGCAAAGCGGGCTCGATTCGTCGACGCGGCGGCCGAGCGGCGAGAGAATCTTGTCGATGACGCGGCGGCAGCTTTCCACGTCGAGGAACTTGATCGGCGAAAGGCGTCAGCCGGCCCTTTTGCTCGGTGTAAATCGTCTGGTGGCCGTTCACCATGATTTCGGTGATGGTGTCGTCCTTGAGCAACTGCTCGAGCGGGCCGAAGCCGACCATTTCGTCGATGATGTCGCCGAGCAGCTTGACGCGAAGCTGGCGGCCGATCGGCACCTTGTCCGCGGTGAGGCGCTCGTCGACGAGTTCCTCGATCCGCTTCTTGAGCGCGCCTTCGTTGCCGCGTTCCAGCAGCTTCGGGATCGAGCGCCTGCACCAGGTAGGGCAGCAGCTGCTTCTTGAACTGCATGACAAATTCCTGCGCCGCATCGGGCTGGGCCGAGGCGGCGCGCTGCGAATTCAGCGGCGAGGTCTGCACGGGATGCAGCGCGGAGGTCGACGTGGCCACGGTCGGCAGCGCCTGCGTGGCGGGCGGCGGAACGCCCGGGACGCGGGGGAATGCCTCCGGCACCGGGAGGACGGGCCGGAACTCCGCCGGGACGCGGAATGGCGCCGGGAACGGGAGCGACCGGACGATTAAAGTTGGGAGGAGGTATGGCCATAGCGAGAAAGTTTAGACTCGGATTAAGTATAGCATAGAATGGGCCTATTACTTGACACTCATTCGCGCGGACGCTCTTGGCGGTGAGGCCCTTTTTGCGCATTCTTGATCGTCCGGCGGCTTTTCCTGCCAGCGATAGAAGGAAAGTTCGGCCAGCTTGTTCAGGACGACGGAAATCGGATGGTGCGGCTCGGCCACGACGATGGGCGCGCCGCTGTTGATGGAAAAAGTGATCGGGCCGGCGTTGCAGGGAAGGTAGGCCGCGACGGGATGCTCCAGGAGCGATTCGATTTCGCTCTCGGAAATTTCCGCGCCGATCTCGGCCTCGTTGACCAGCACCTTGAGCTTTTGGTTGGTGACCTGCCGGTCGTTCTTGAGGAACTTGATCAGGCTCTTGGCCGAGAGCAGGCGGGCCACGTCGCGGCTGGTGACGAGAAAGATGATGTCGCTGGCATCGATGGCGGCGATGGTCGGGCCGGCCATGGCGATGCCGGTATCGACGACGATGTACTGGCTCAGGGTCCGCGTGGCCGCCATGATGGCCGCGCCGACGTTGTAATCGAAGCCGGAGGCGTCGAATTCCTGGTTGGGCGAAGCGAGATAGCGGAAGCGCAGCCGCGGATGCAGGCGCCAGCGTGTTGTTGAGATATTCCGCATCGAGCGCGCCGCCCTGCTGCACGGCGTCCATGATGTTGTTGCGCGGCACGTCGTCGAGCATCACGGCGAAGTCGCCGGGATTGAGGCTGAAATCGAGCAGCGTGACGCTGTCGCTGAGCTTGGCCATGGCCGCGGCGAGATTGGTCGCGACGACCGACTTGCCGATGCCGCCGCGGGCGGAGACGACGGAGATGACGAACGCCTCGCCCTCGATGCTGGCGGGGGCGCGGTTTTGGTCGAAGCGCTCCTGCGCGCGCGGCGCCGCCGTGGCCAGGACCTTGGCGATTTCCGGCGGGGGAATCGGCCCGACCAGGACGTCGCGCAATTCGAGCTGGAGAAGATTCTGCCAGACCTGGCCGCCTTCGGTGCCTTCCAGCGCCGGGATGATGTAGATGTCGGGCGCCTTCTGGCGGACCTGGGCGATGAAATCGAACCCGGTCATGTCGCCGAGATTCAGCCGGACGATGAGCATGCGGGGATGGCCGGTCAGCATGGTCGCGGCGGCAAACAGGCCTTCGCGGCCCGTCTGCGTCTCGCTGATGAGATTCAGTTCCGGGATTGGACTTGATGGCGGTGCGAATGGCGGCGCAACGCTCAACATCGTCATGGACGAGAAAGACATCAATCATGTTTCACGGCAGGGTCGAGGAGGGGGCCAGAGGGGCGCCGCTCGGTTGCCGGGAATTATCCGAGGCCGGAGGCGCGTTGTCAACTGCCGGCGGTGCGGCCGGGGCCGAGTCCGCGGGAGGTTGAAGGGTCTGCATGCCGCCGGTGGCGTGGGGCGCCAGCGGCGGCGGATCGGCGGGCGTGCTCGTCGCTCTTGGCGTCCTTCATGTCCTTGGGCGACTCGGGACGCAGATCGACCGCCTGGGCGTCGTAGCGCACGGGCTTGATGATGGGCACGTCGCCATCTTCGCGGGCCAGGTCCTGCATCTCCGGGAAGAGCGGCTTGGGATAGCGGGCGCTGTCGGCATCCCGCATGCGCACGATGTGCGGCGTGACCAGCACGATGACTTCCTCGTTCGTCTGGTCATCGGCGTGGCTCTTGAAGAAGGTGCTGAAGAGCGGAATCTTGGAGAGGAAGGGAACCTGGTTGATGGTGCTGCTGACTTCCTTGTCGATCAAGCCGTCGATGGCGACCGTCTGGCCGTCGCGCAGGTTGACGCGGGTGCGGGTGGTGCGCACGAAGAAGTCGGGCAGATCGATCGAGCCGCCGTTGCCGGGATCGGCACCGTGTTGGCGGTGAGGCCGCCGTTGGGCAGCGTCAACTGGGTGGAGATGTTCATGCCGATGAGCCCGTTTTCGTCGACATACTTGACCGTGTTGTCGATGACCGGAGCCGTGCCGGCCTTCTGGATCGGCGCTGGTCACCTTGCCGACCTTGTCGGCGGTCGGTTCGGAATCCTGCAGCAGATTATAGCCGCTGCTCGAGCCGGCGCCGACGCTGCTCGGGAATGCCGAAGATTTTCTGGCCGGCCGGCTCGGTGCCGCCGGCGCTCGACGAGGTTGAGCGGCGAGATGTCCATGTTCACGCCGAGGAAGACGGACGAGGCGGTCAGCGTGGTGAGCGGCGGGCTCGAGGCGGTGGTGACCGCGGCGCTGACGTAGGACTGCACTTCGCCTTCCGAATACCAGCCGGGCTGGCCGTTGGTGAGGAAGATGTCGGCTTCGCGCAGGATCTTGGTCAGGTTCAGGGTCTCGTAAAGATGGAAGATGGCGCTGGCATTGACCGTCGCCAGTGACGCCGGTCGGGGCGGTGATGAAATTCTTGAAGGCGTTGATCGGATTCGGGCAGAAGATTGAACGGCCGTGTTGCCGAAGCCGAGCGTGATGGTCGGGCCGGCGCCGCCGTTGGACCAGTCGAAGCCGGTGTCGCGGGTGTCGTCGTCCTTGATCTGCATGAAGCGGATCTGGGTGCGGATCTGGATCGGGTCGCGGACGGTGATGAAATTGACGATAAAGGGGCAAAAGGTGCGGGCAACGCGGATGACCTTGGCTTCGTCCAGGTCGTCCTGCAGGTCGCCGTAGAGAAAAATCTTTTCGGGAATGGTGGTGTTCTTCGGTCGTGGTGGTGGTCTCGGTCGTGTTCTGCTGCGGCTTGGGCGTCAGCGGTCCGGCTGCCGGCGCCCTGCTGCTCATTCGGATTGGCGGGAGGCGTGAAAGCCGGAGCCGCGGACCGTGCCGCCCTGGGGCGTCGTGGTCGTGGTCGGGCTCGATATAATCGCCGGTCGACTTGGTATAGGTGCTGGTGGTGACGACGGTCGGCATGCGGGAACTTCACCCGCACGGTCAGCCCCTTCACGTTGGCGATGCGCTGGATGTTATTGATGATGATCGATTCCTGCTCGGTGTATTCGCTCTGCTCGACCTCCTGCCCGAGCTGCGCCTTGACCTGCACGTACTCGGTGTACTGCTTGACGATGCGCACCGCGTCATCGAGCTCTTCCTGCGTCGGCACCGTGCCGCCGATGATCGCCTGGTCCTTGTCGAAGGTGATGGTCAGGTTGCGATAGCCCTTGGCCGAAAAGTCATTCTGGATCTCCAGCACGTCGGCGCCGCGGTTCTCGAAGGTGGAGATGAAGTAGCGGTAGATCTGGCCCTTGGCGTGACCGTCAGCGTGGTCTTGCCCGCCGTGATGCGCTTCGACCAGGAGGACGTTGTCGCTGATATCGGGTTGAACGACGCGGACGATGCCCTGCTGCGAGAGGCTCGTGTCGTCGATCGGGCCGGGAAAGGTCAGCCGCTTCGATTCGTTGAGTTGATGTAGAGCCGCTCCGGCGCGGGGCTGACCGCGACGTCGTAGAGCAGCGTGCGGTCGCCGCTCTTGACCGTCAGCGTGGCGCTGCCGCCGGCGAGTCCGACGATGGAAAGCTGGTTGGGCGAAGCGTCGGACTTGTCGACCTTGATGATGTTGTCGGGCGTGACGGTGAAGCTGTCGATCGGGCCGTCGATGGGCAGCAGGGTGGTTCGCCGAAATAGACGTCCAGTCGCTCGGCGACGGGAGCCTGGGCGCGGCCCAGCCCGCAACCAAGCGCGAGCAGGCACGCGAGCAGAGCCAGATTACGGGCTAGGTGGAGTGGGTGTGGGTGTTTCATTCGTGTTTCCCTGGGAACCTTGGGTTTTCTCTTCCGCTTCAATTTGCTGCGGCAAGCTCTTGGACCCGCGCAATCGATTTGTCGGTCGTCTTCTGAACTTTTTGGAAATTGCCGAGTAATAGTCCGCGGCCACGAACGGCTTGATCTTGATCTCCGATTGATCCCTGCGCGCGCGCAGGATCATGCTGAATCTGGCCGTCCTTGACTGCGAGCATGAAGATCAAGGCCTGGGCCTGCTCCGGCGTGACCTCAAAGGTGACCGAGATGGGATCGCCGGGAGGCGGGGCCGGAATGATCCCGTCGGTCTTGTCCGTCTTGATTTGCGGGCCGGGAACGTAAAGCACGTTGAGGTTCTGCATGACCATCTGGGTCTTGATCAGCGACTGCCGTCCGGGATCGTGGTGTAGAGCAGATCGACCCTGTCGCCATCGACCACGAAGCCGCCGGTGTCATTGACATTCGCGCATTGAAGATCGGGCAGCGACAGGGCGCGCATGCCGGGCGAGATGCGCTGGGACATGTAAGGCAGGCGTCTTGCCGATGTTGCGCGGGCGTGAGCGGATCGCCCTTTTCGATCTTGCGGATGGCGTAAAAGCCGACGATGTCGCTTTGGTCCGTGTAGGCGTCCGGCAGAATATCGTTGGGGTCAGCTTCTTTTCGATAGAAGGCGGGGCTGATCTTTGCGCCCGGCTTCCACCGGCTGGGTGGCGTAGAAGACGTTGCGCATGTTCGGTCGGCGTCTCCTGAACGACGGGAGCCTGCTTGGCATTGAGCGCGTCGATCTGGGCCTGCATCGTCGGCCTTGGCCTTGTCGATGGCTGCCTGCGGCAGCCGCGTCCTGGCCTTTTTTCCACTGGATAAAGGCGAAAATGGCGATGATTCCGAGGAGGACGGCGCCGATGATGGCGTAAGGCGGTGATTTCTTTTTCACAGTGTTATTTCCGGCCCTTAACAGTTCTTTTCACGCATTCTTGTATAAAAACAAACTGTGAGTCAATGTTTTTTCGTTATCATTTTGACTAGAACGGGTTGTTTTGTTGTTTGTGCCAAAAAAAACGCTCGAAAACGACTTATTTCGCTCGCGTCGACGAAAATTTAGCAAAGGATGTTCCATTTGAGGCAGTTGGCAGGACATTTGCAGTTCTCAGACGTAATTATCGGTACAACTCGAGTTAATTCGAGGATTTGTCACTGAATGCGCTTAAAGCGCCTAAAATCGGACGCTGAAATGTCATGCCGTTGACACAAAGTGCCGTTGCTACGGACACCTTGGAAGAAATCTTGCGGTCGCTCAGTCAGCCTCATGCCGAGAACGGGCATTTCCCTCTGTGTAAACTTGCGAAATGGCCGCGGACGAAGCGACTGATCCGCTTAGCACGGTTGCAGACGACGGATGCCGTACGTTCTGTCGCGGCTAAATGACAGGAAGCGTGCCTGGCCCGACACGACAGCCCGAGGAAGCCTACTCGTTGATCGCGGCCATGGTCTGCGGCCATGAGCTTCTCTTCCTTCTCCCGGGCAGCCTCGACGTCGTAGTCGAAATTATCGGGATGCTCGGCGTTCAGGGGGGACATCGCGCGCAGTTCCTCGATCATCGGCGGGATGATTTCCAGGGCATAGTCGATGTCGGCATCGGTGTTGTAGTGGCTGAAGGAGAAGCGGACGCAACTGCGCGCGCGCGCCGGCGTCAGGCCCATGGCGCTGAGGACGTGCGACGGATCGAGCGACCCGGTGGTGCAGGCGGAGCCGGAGGAAGCGCAAATGCCCTTGCCGATCGAGACGCATCAGGATCGCCTCGGCCTCGACGAAATCGAAGGCGATGTTGCTGGTGTTCGGGAGGCGCTGGTCGCGGTTGCCGTTGATGTAGAGATGAGGCAGACGCTGGAGCAGCGTTTCCTCGAAGCGGTCGCGCATGGCGCGCACGCGGGTCTGCTCGTCGGCGAGCGTCTCCAGCGCCAGTTCCGCCGCGCGGCCCAGGCCGATGATCGAGGCGACATTCTCCGTGCCGCCGCGCTTGCCGCGTTCCTGGCCGCCGCCGATGACGTAGGGCACGACCTTGGTGCGTCGCTTGACGTAAAGCACGCCCACGCCCTTGGGCGCATGGAGCTTGTGGCCCGACATGGAGAGAAAATCGATGTCGCTCTTGGCGACGTGGCGCAGGTCGATCTTGCCGGGCGTCTGCACCGCGTCGGTATGGAAAAAGGGCGCCCTTGTTCTTGGATTGGCGGCGGTGAGTTCGCCCGCTTGTTTTTCACATCGTGGCGATTTCCTCGACCGGGAAAAGGACGCCGGTCTCGTTGTTGGCCCACATGATGGAGACGATGGCGGTGTCGTCGCGGATGGCATTCTCGACATCGGCGAGGGAAAGCGTGCCGTCGGCTGCGACCGGCAGGCGGGTGACGCCGAAGCCCATGCGCTCGAGCTGCTCGGTCTGGTTCATGATGGCCGAATGCTCGACCTGGGTGGTGACGATGTGCCGCTTGCCGGTGGTCTGCAGCGCCGACCAGATGGCCGCGTTGTCGCTTTCCGTGCCGCAGCTGGTGAAGATGATTTCCTTGGCCGTGCAGCCGAGCAGGGCGGCGACCTTCTCGCGCGCTTCGTTGAGGTGGCCCTCGACGAGCTTGCCGAAGCTGTAGGCGCTGGAGGGGTTGCCGTAGTACTCGGTCAGGAACGGCACCATGGCCTCGAAGACCTCCGGCGCGACGCGCGTGGTGGCGTTATTATCGAGGTAAATGACTTCGGGACGGGCGTTTTCTGGAGTGAGAGTGGCGTGCATAGGGCGGTTTATCCTGAACAGTCTAGGCTACCAGAGCCAGCCCACCGTGCAAGCCAGATCGCCGGTACATAACCGGTAAGACTTGATGACTTCCAGAATCAGGAGCAGGCGGCGACGCGCTTTACGCTCCGGCCGGGCAGCCCTTGGCCGAATGAAAGATATTTGCCACCGCACGTGCAAACGTTTGAAACGTGATGGGCTTTTGCACGTAACCTACGACATTGAGCCGCTTGCATTCCTCCAGGTGCCGAGGGTCGCTGGATGAGCTGACCATGATCACGGGGAAAGATTCCATCCCCGTTATGGCGCGAATGCGCTGGAGGAGTTCAATGCCGTTCATTCCCGGCAGGTGGATATCCAAAAAGATGGCGATTAATCCGAACTGCGCCGCGCCCATGGACTCCTCCATATACTCAAGCGCCTGAGTGCCATTCGACAAAAACAGGACATTGTCCTCCATCTGAATTTTGCGCAACTGATGCCGAAGAAGTTCTTGATCGTCGGGATTATCCTCGACCACTAAAACGCGGATGGACGATTTCTCCTGAAGATCAATCCAATCGTTGACCGCCATCACGTTCAGGGTGAGACGAACAATTTCCTCGGTGCTAAAAAAGCTTTGCACCTCTTTAAGGACAAGGCCGGTAAGCTCCTCGGATTCGTGCGCCGAAATCGTTTCGCAAAGCCTGAGTGCAGCCTTCTCCCTTTCGTTAAATACGTTGGACCTGCGCCAGTGAGCCAGTTCGCTTAGACGCTGCTCGGTTTCACCATTTGCACGCAGGCTGCGCTGGTGGTTTTCGATGCACGGGACATTATTTCTGACCAGGGAAGTGTCGAGTCGCACCCACTCGAAAAGAGTATCCAGCTCGCTCGTGGAAAAATCGCCATCTTTTCCGTTGCCATTATGCAGCGACCTCATATCGATTTCCGTCTCGCACTATCATGCATCTTTGATCAGATCATGGATATAGGTTTAAAATCTATTTGGATGTAAGTAAAATACCTAGGCTGGCGATAAAAGACATGCTTCACTTCGCCGCTGGAAACAAACTTTTCAGTTCCCTTTCAAAAGAGCGGCTTCCGCAACTGTGCCAAGCCCACGACAAGCACCAGCAGAAAGTAGCTTCCGAGCAGGCTGATCAACAACAGCGACCAGGAAACGGAAGCGGCGAAAACCGTCGCTCCGGCCACGAGTCCGCTGATGATCTGCATGCCGAGCAGCGGGATCATCATGATCGGGTCGGCGAGCAATTTTGGTTTCACGCCGGGCTTGACCGGCGTCGCAAAGGTCTCACCGGCCACGCTGGAGGCGAGACCGAGCGGGATGCCGCCGAACAAAACGGCCACGGCCGGCAATTGCTCGTTGAGCAGCACCAGCGCGATGCCCACCAGCAGCGCGACGCTGAGCGGCCAGAGAAAGCCGCTCAACATTTTGCCGAAACGAAAAAGCTTGTGGCCATTCGGCGACATCGTCAGCAGATCGTCGCATTCCTCGACCGTCCCAGCGGCGATGGTGAACATGCCGGAAAGAACGCCGACGGCGAAGATCACGAAGAAAGCGACCGCGCGGGCGATGTCATCGCGGCCCAGCACGCAGGCGATACCGATCGGCATGAGCGACTGGGCGAGGCACTGCACCAGCATCATCGGCGTGCGCACGATCAGGCGCAGGTTCTTGCGCAACTTCGAGCCGAAGAACGCCCGGAGCGAAAAGGCGCATCGGCGGTGCCGGGACGGGCCGCGTCGCTATTTTCGGTGAGGTGCTGCGTGCCCTCGACAAAGGCGCGCTCGGTCAGGCGCAAGCGTGATCCATGCCAGCGCGGCAGCGGTGGAAAAAATCAGGACGAGATCGAGCGGATTGCCCGCCGCAGCCCAGGCCATCCAGACCAGCGGTGTGTGGCTCAGCGCGATGAAATGGTCCTGCATCTCCGGCGGCATATGGGCCTGGTCGCCGCTTAATTGGGCGACGGAAACGCTCAGGCCGCCCGCGAAAAAAGTGACGCCGAAGATAAGCAGAAACGGCACCGCCTGGGAAAAGAAACGCGCCCGGCGCAGTCCCAGCCAGCGGATGAGGCCGAAGGAAAAAAGTCCGTCGATGCAGGTGACGATGATGGCCAGCGCAAACCAGACCGGATAACCCCAGAGGAAATGAAACTGGATGTGGTTGGCGACGAAGATGCGGATGTTGATGTAGGGAACGATGATGAAGCCGTCGACCAGGCACGATTGCAGGGCGTTGCCGAAAAGGCGGCCGGCGAGAATCGCGCGGGGCGAGACGGGCGAGCTGAGCAGCAGGCTGCTGTCGTCCTGCTCGTGGAGCACGACCAGGGCGCGGACCAGACCACCGCTGAGCATGACGAAAAGGAGGAACGACCAGACCGACGTGCTCAGCCCGGACATGAGCCCGACGTGATCGCTGCTGGGCGAAAGAGCAGTATAAGTCACGAGCGCGAAGGCCCCGAAATGGAGGCCGGCGAACAGGGTGAGTCCAAACAACGCGCCCCCTGCCCGCAGCCATTGGTCGCGCCGGGTGTTTCCGGCGAGGTGCTTGCGCAGGCCCTGCTTGCAGTCGTTCCAGATCAGGCGCGCGCAAACGCGAACACCGTGAAACCACGAGGGCGTGATCAGAGCATAGGCGAACATGCGTTAATTGTAGTTGCGGTGGATAACCGTCGCACTTCCTATTATTCGCATAAAAGTTCGTCATCCTGAGCTTGTCGAAGGATCAGTTCGGGAAGTGTCTTACCGAGGCGGAACTGATCCCTCGACAAGCTCGGGATGACAGAAAGCTCAGACCAAATTGGGTTGAGAGGTTTATAACTGGTTTGCTCAGGCGACATCGACCGAGCGAAAAGTTAGAGGTCCTTCGACTCCGCGGCACGCGAGCGTGCGCTCCGCTCAGGATGACGGCTTTTTTAGAGCACTCCCGCGACTGGGACAAGACACGTAGCCGCCAACGTAAATTGGGGCCACGCTCTTACGAGCGCGGCTGCGGGCGCGTTACAAAATCGACTTCACCACGCCGCCGTCGACGCGCAGAGCCGCGCCGTTGGTCGCGGAGGAAAGCGGGCTGGCCACATAGGCGACGAGATTGGCCACTTCCTCGTTGGTGGCAAAACGCTGGATAAGCGAACTGGGACGCACCTTCTCGAAAAATTCCTTTTCCACCTCGGCGGCCGATTTTCCCTGCTCCTTCGCCATGTTCTTCACGAAACCTTCCACGCCTTCGGACCGGGTCGGGCCGGGCAAGACCGAATTGACCGTGACGCCGGTACCAATGGTCGTCTCGGCGAGACCGCGGGCGAGCGCGATCTGCATCGTCTTGGTCACGCCGTAATGAATCATCTCCCGCGGAATCTGCACGGCCGATTCGCTCGAGATAAAAATGATGCGGCCCCAATTGTGGTTAAGCATGACGGGCAAATAGGTGCGGCTCAAACGCACGCCGCTGAAGAAATTGGTTTCGATGATGGCGCGCCAATCGGCATCGCTGATTTTCTCAAAAGGCTTCGGCTCATAAACGCCAAGATTGTTGACCAGGACTTCGACCTCCGGGAAACGCTCGTAAACTTCGTCGACTTCATCCACCTGGCTCAGGTCGCCGGCGAAAGCATCGAGTTTGGCGTGCGCATTCTTCTTCTTGATTCGCGCGATGGCTTCGGCGACGCGGTCATCGGTGCGGCCATTAATGATGACCTTGGCGCCCTCACCCGCGAGAGCTTCCGCAATGGCAAATCCGATGCCCGCGGTGGATCCGGTGACGAGGCACAACTTATTTTCGAGATGGTAATTCATAGTAAAACTTTCTGGCCGGGGGATTAATTGCGAAGCTTAACGCCAGTGGCGATGGTAGCCACCGTAGAAGTAAGGGCCGCCCCAATAGGGACCCCAGTATGGTCCCGGTCCCCAAAACGGATCGCCCCAATAAGGGCCATAGGGGTATGCGTAGGGTCCCGGTCCGTAGCCCTGCCCGGTCTGGAGCATGTAGTCGATGACACTTTGCGAGACGCCCGCCTTGCGCAGCCCTTTGACATCGGAATCAGAAAGATAGTAAACGGTGCCGTGGTCGCGCAGGTAACGGATGATGACGGCATCGCTCACGCCGGCACGGCTCATGGCCTTGATATCGTAAAGACTCAGGGCGTCCCCATTAACCATCTTGTCGTAGATGGCGGGAGAGACTCCGCTTCTTTCCACGCTGGCGTAATCGGCTTTTTGCTGGTCGCTCAATCCACAGGCGGTCAGGAAGAAGGGGACCAACAAAACGAGAAGGCGCGAAAGCTTCATGGCACAAACTACATCGGCTGTCCTGCTTTTCAAACGGACAAATAACGGCTTCGCGAAAAGAGGCGAAGCGTCGCGACGTACAAAAAACCGAAGGCCGCGCCACCGAGATGCGCCGAGTGGGCAACGTCAGGCATCCAGTTAAAAAAGACTGGATGCCACTTCAATGCCGCAGATCAACAGCGCCAGGGTCCGCAGATTCATGCGCAACGGAAGCACATAGAAAAGAAGGACGGTCACCCGTTCACGAGGCGCGATGGTGCCAATCGCCGCAATGATGGCAAAGACCGCACCGCTCGCGCCGATGATCGGCTCGTCGACGTTTGGATCGAAGAAATACCAGACGAGAACGGCCGCAATCGCGCCGCCGAGGTAGAGCAGCAGGTAGCGCAAATGACCCAGCATTTGTTCCAGGGCGGGTCCGAGGCAGACCAGCGGAATCATGTTAGAGACGATATGCAGCCAAAAGAGGTCGGAGCTGCCGAAATAGCGCTACGGCATGCGCCCATGCGTAGGTGAGGACCGTCCAGTAACGGTGTTCGGCCATGGCGTCGGGGCTGAAGGCGAGCGCGTCGCCGACAACGTCCTCACCGAAGAGATGGAGCATGAGGAGTTGGAGCAGAAAGACGGCGACGGTCGAACCGACGATGAACCAGGTGACCCAGGCGACGGGACGCCGGACGGGCACGGCGTAGGGATAGATCTCGGGGAATCTTTCGTCCATAACGGCCATCGCTCTGCCAAGCTGCGCGAGGAACGGCCCGCTGTCTACTTTCCCCGCAGTAATCGGGGCCAAAGCGGAAAGAGGTCCGGGTGGCCGGCGTGGAGCCGGGGCAGCAGTCGCGGCGCATATTTTCGCCACAACCAATCGGCGGTTTTCAAAATGAAATACGAGTAAAAGAGCGCGACGATCCAGGAACCGAGGATGTCGCTCGGATAATGCGAGCCAACGTAAATGCGGGAGTAGCTGACCAGCGCCGCCCACGGCCAAAGCCAAAGGGCCCACCGACCGAAGATGGCGCAACCGACCATGGCCAAGGCGACGTTGTTGCAGGCGTGGCCCGAGGTGAAGGAGCGTCCGTGGGCGACATGCAGCTGCGGAATCGATTCGCTGACGCCACGGACGGTGACGACGCGCAGATGCGGTTCGGTTTCATTCGGGCGCGGCCGATTCACGCCAATTTTGAAATCCCAGTCGATGATCCCATCGCCGATGATCAGGCATGCGGCCATGAGGACGAGGAATTGCCGCCCGCGAAAGCCGCCGAAAATCAAAGTAAGGAGCACCGCCGCGGCGAGCGGATAACGGAACGAATCGAAGTCGCTGACTCGCGCCATGATGGGATCAAGCCAGGGCGCGCTCCAGGTCTGGTTGATCAGATAGAGCAGGTGGAGATCAAGCGCATGAAACCAAGCCGGAAAGAGCATCGATGAAAAATACAGGTTGGTCTCTTTCGAAGCGAGACGCGATGCGATGTCACCCGATCGGGCGGAAACTAGAGATACTGTTGGAGGATGGCGGCGATCTCGCGGCAAGTCCGTGTCGTGTCGAGCTTGAGGCCCGAACCGAGACCCATGCCGGTCAAAATGGGGTCGCCTGCCGCGGTTAGTCCCGCAGGCATCGAACCGCTGCCGGCGCCTGTATCGCTCTGCGGATCCGGCACGCCGGTACGGAAAGCGAGCACGTATTGGGTCTTGGACACATCGAGGTCGTAGACGTAAACATTGGTTTGCAGCGTCGTCTCGCCCATGCCCAGGCCGATGGCGGTGCGAAGCGCGCGGCTGCCCTGGTAGACGGTGACGAATTCACCGGCAACGAGCCAGCCATGATCGGGCAATTCGTTCACCCAGCGTTGCTCGGTCGGAGCAAGCTTGTTCAGGCGCGTCCTCGAGTTGGTGCTGGAAGTTGGTCTGGAAATCTTCCTTGAAATTGACCAGGATCGCACCTTCACGTCCAACAAGCCACTTGCCGGTCGAGGTATCGAAAGGCGCGATATAGATATGCGGCGGATTCGGCGTCAGCCTGACCCCTGCACTGGGCAGGGGAGCGGTGTGGATGGACCCGCAGGCGGTCAGAAAAGAGGATGGCGACCACTGCAAGGAAAACAAGGCCGACAAACGTCGCAACGAAGCGTGGCATCACTAGCGTTTAGCGGATAAGCGGGATCGAACGCAAGAGAATTTACATGGAATTATGGAAAATCTCCCCACACACCTCGCTCTTTCCGACATTTATAGCCATTGTCCCTCTAGCCAAAGTCCCTCACTGATGGCAAGTTGGAACTCATGGCGGCCCACGCTTGGAAATTGAAAACCCGCACGCTGGAGTGGCAGGAACGGCCTCTCATCATGGGCGTTCTTAATGTCACGCCCGATTCCTTTTCCGATGGCGGGCGTTACCTCGAGCCGGAACAGGCGCTGGATCGCGCGCTGGAAATGGAGGCGGAAGGCGCGGACATCATCGACCTGGGCGGCGAATCGACGCGGCCCGGCGCGGTCACGATCAGCGCGGAGGTCGAGCTGGCGCGAGTTTTACCGGTGATCCAGCACCTGCGCGGACGCCTGAAAATTCCGCTTTCCATCGACACGTGGAAGGCACCCGTAGCCGTCGCCGCACTCAAGGAAGGCGCGGAAATCGTCAACGACGTCAGCGCCGGGAGATGGGACCACCTGCTCTGGCCGGCCGTCGCACAATTTCGACCCGGCTACGTTTTGATGCATGCGCTCGACCGGCCCGCCGCAATGCAGAAGGAACCGGTTTACGCCGATGTCACCGAAGACGTCATCGATTTCCTGCAAAAGTTTCTCGCGCGCGCGGAGGAAAACGGCATCGCCCTGGAATCGATGGTCTGCGATCCGGGGTTCGGATTTGGCAAAACGATGAGCCATAATTTGACGCTGCTGCGCGATCTTGAAAGCTTTCGTCGGTTGCGGCGTCCAATCCTCGTGGGGCTCTCGCGAAAATCTTTCCTAAAATTAATTGGCGGTTCGGACGCATTGGAGATAACAAACCAATTGGCCTATCTATGGGCTGCGGCGCGCGGCGCGGCGATTTGGCGGGTGCATGAAGTGCCCCCGGCTTTGCGCGCGGCGCGGCTGGCGGGAGCCTTTGGGCGGGGAGCCGACACGGCATGAATTTTTTGCATCTACACTATTCAGGGGTGGTCGATCTTGCGCGTTCCCTGATCGAGATTCTGATTCTGACCACCGGAATCTACGCGATGTGGAAGTTGTTTCGCGGCACTCGTGGCGCGCGCGTGCTGGCCGGCTTCGGCGTGATCCTGGCCACCATGTCGCTCCTCGCCGTGGCGCTGCAACTAACCGTCATCGAAAAGCTGCTCAGTTTTTCGCCCGCGTTTTTGATCACCGCGCTGGTGATTATTTTCCAGCCCGAACTGCGGCGGATCTTTGCCGAAGTTGGCAGCCGTCCGTTGCTGGGTGGACATCGCCAGCAAACGGAAGTCATCGAGATCGCCATCCGGACGTTGGAGCAAATGCAGCAGGACGGCCACGGCGCGCTCATCGCCTTCGAGCGCGAGATCACCTACGAGCCTGCACGCGAAACCGGCACGATCGTCGATGCAAAAGTCAGCGAGGATTTGCTCGCCACCATTTTCTTTCCCAAGACGCCGCTGCACGACGGCGGCGTGATCATCGTCGCCGACCGCATCGCTGTGGCCGCCGCGATTTTTCCGCTCACCCAGGCCGAGGGACTCCAGCGCAATCTCGGTCTGCGGCATCGCGCCGCGCTGGGGCTCAGCGACGAAACCGACGCGGCCGTGGTGGTTCTTTCCGAGGAAACCGGAATTATTTCTCTGGCGTTTGGCGGCGAATTGCGCCGTCCCCTCACCACCGACGAACTTCGCTCCCAGTTGATCGCCATCCTGCTCCAAAATAAAGCTCATGAAAAAACCCTTGTGGAACAACTGGCAGGCTAAGCTGATTTCTTTCGTCATCGCCCTCGTCATCTGGGGTTATGTCAAGAATCTGGTCGACCCGAGCTTTTTCGATCGCCTGATCACCGGTACGCTTTCGTCCGGGCGGTAACCGGCATGGACCTATGAGGATCGCGCTTTGATTGCACCGCAGGCCGATTGTGCGAGTCTTAAAGGAGATCTCGGCAAAACTCAAAATATCTACGCCTCGTCATCCTGAGCTTTTCGAAGGATCAGTTCGGCCCGCACGTGCTGAGAGGTAACAAAACTGATCCTTCGACAAGCCAGGATGACGGATTTGAAAGCGAACTTTCGCAGAGAGTCTCCAAAGGGACATAAATACGATCATGCAAACACGCAGCGAAGAAAATCTCACCTCGGAGCGCCATCCGCTGCTCCTTTTCTTCGACGGCGAATGCGCGTTCTGCAATCGGTGGGTGAACCGGGTGCGCGAGGCCGACCGCCAACATCGGATGCGCTTCGGCACCAAGCAGGGCCGGACGTTTCAGCAGGTCGCGCATTCCCATCCGGAACTCGCCAGCGTCGAGTCCGTCGTGCTGGTGAAACGCCGTGCGGACGGCGGCGAGGATTTCCTCGTCCGCAGCGAGGCCGTTCGCGAGGTCATCGCGGGCCTGCCCGAATTCCGCTTTTTCGATATCGTGCTGCGCGTCGTTCCGGCGCCGATCTCCAATCTCGGCTACCGGATTTTCTCCAAGCTTCGCACGCGCCTTTTCGGCAAGTGGCACCACTGCCGCGTTCCGCTCGAACAAGACAAAATGCTTTACGTTGAATAGTTGGGTTTACGCCGGTCGAGCCTTTTGTAACACATCTCGAACTTCCCTATTTATTCAAAAGACTTCATCTTCTCTGTTGCCAAGCAGGGAATTCAAGCGCATGCTCCTGCCCGAAAGTGGTTAGAGCTAGATGTTGTTATGGATGCTCACGCCAATAAATTGTGGGAGGGATTTTCCGCCAAAAGTAAGGAAAAACTTCTAACCAGCATGACGCTGGAGAGTTACCCCGATCACAATTATCTTTTCCACGAGGGAGATCCGGCGGATGGAGTGTGCCTTTTGCTCAGCGGGGAAGTAGAAATTCTGAAAAGAATCGGGACCCACGAACAAATTATCGGCCGTTTTGGGGAAGGCGAGTTCCTTGGCGAAGTGTCCGTGCTCGACGGCGGAGGACGAAGCGCGTGTGCGCGGGCCCATGGCCCGGTGACCGTGGGTAAAATTCCCAAGGATCTTTTGCTCGAAGTGCTCCTGCACGAGCCCGCTTCGGTGAGTCTTCACCTCTTTCAACAATTGCTTACTTACCTCCGGCGCACCAACGACCTTTTTGTCGGTGAGATGCTGCACAAGGAAAAGCTCGCCGTCGTGGGCGAGATGGCGAGTTCACTGATGCATGATTTACGGAATCCCCTGACCGGCATTCGGCTTTCCGCCGACCTGATGTCGGTCAAGGGCCCCGACAACGTCGAGACGGTCCACTGTTGTGATGGCATCCGTTTCCAGTGCGACCGAATCATGGCGATGACCCGCGACTTGTTTGAGTTTTCCAAGGGCGACTCAGGCCTCAATCTCAAACGGACAACGACGCGAGCGTTTCTCGATCGCTTTAAGGCGCTGCATGATGATTACCTGCGCGAAACGGGGCTGACCTGCGAAATCATTTCCGAGCCGGGCGAAATCGAGATCGATGAACTGAGATGCCTCCGCCTGCTGCAGAACCTGCTGACCAATTCGGTGGAAGCCCTGGTGGGACGCACGGACGGCATGGTTAAGATCCGCGGCTGGGTGGAGGACAAAATGTTCAACTTGTCCATCTCCGATAACGGACCGGGGATTCCCGAGGCGATTCGGGCACGGGTCTTCCAGCCCTTTGTCACCCACGGCAAGAAGGGCGGCATCGGCCTCGGCATGGCGATCGTCAACAATGTGGTGACGGCGCACCACGGCAGAATCAAGGTGGAGACTTCCGAACACGGGACTCATTTCCTGGCCCAACTACCGCAGTTTGTGGCGCCGGAAAATAGGCCGGGGTCGACAGAGGAGCCGGCAACGGCTTCCAAGCAGCTGGCGAATTCGTTGCTTTGGAGATAGCGACTCGACTTCCTCAATCGGCGCACTTCAATCGGTCCCGATTGGTTTCAAAGATTCCGTTAATTTGGAAAATTTAACAATTCCGTCTTATCCTCCTACTTACGGGTTCTCGATCATCTCCAAAAAGCGCTCCGCTTCGATCGCCGCCGCGCAACCGGTACCCGCCGCGGTGACCGCCTGGCGATAAACGGAATCGGCCACATCGCCCGCGGCAAAGACGCCGGGAACATTGGTGCGCGTGCCGCCATGCAGCTTGATGTAGCCCTTCTCGTCGGTCTCGATCTGCCCGCCAAAAACTTTTGTGTTCGGCGTATGGCCGATGGCAACGAAAAGTCCCGCGCAGGCGAGCGTGCTGGCTTCTCCTGTCTCGATGTTTTTCAATTTCACGCCGGTGACCTTCTTCTGCGCCACATCGAGCACTTCGGTCACCACGGAATTCCAGACCATCTTGATCTTGGGATGATGCAGCGCGCGCTCCTCCATGATGCTGCTGGCGCGAAGCGAGCCGCGCCGATGGACGAGATAAACCTGCGAGGCAAAGCGCGTGAGATAGGTCGCTTCCTCGACCGCCGAGTCCCCTCCCCCCACCACCACGAGCGGCTGGTTGCGGAATTGAGGCAGCGCACCGTCGCACGTGGCGCAATAAGTCACGCCCGCTTTTTCCAACGCGTGTTCCGAATCGAGGCCGAGCTGGCGCGGGCTCGAACCGGTCGCGATGATCAACGTGCGCGTTTCGAGCGGGTCGCCGTCGACCACGAGCTTAAGCGGCTGGCCCGACAAATCGACGCTGTCGAGATTGCCGAATTTGACCCGCGCGCCGAAACGCTCCGCCTGCTTTTGCAGCCGCTGCATCAAATCGCAACCGTCAACGCCGTCGGGAAAACCTGGGAAATTTTCCACGATGCTGGTCGTCGTCAGCAAACCGCCCGGCTGATGACCGGTCAGTACCAATGGGGTGAGATTGGCGCGCGCGGTGTAAATCGCGGCGGTGAGGCCGGCGCAACCGGTGCCGATGATGACCACTTCTTCCATAGCGAAATTAAGCATGCCACGGGATTGCCGCTTGTCGAACTCCTGCGGAGGGCAGTTTTGGGTAGCCGTCGCAAAGCCAGCGCCGGCTACCATTTTCCTGTCAAAAATTCGCCGAACGGGAATAATCGGCGGCATGAGTCAACCGTCGCAGGATAAGTTCGAGGAGTTGTTTCGGATGCAGCAAGCGCTGAACGAACGCATCGGCGTGCGCACCAGCGGGATGAGCGAGGAGGAGCAGACCAAATGGCTGCTGAATTATACTCGGGCGATGACGCAGGAACTGGCCGAGCTGACCGACAGCGTGCCGTGGAAATGGTGGGCGAAATACCAGAAATTCGACGCCCAAAACGCCAAGGTTGAAGTGGTCGATTTGTTCCATTTCCTGATCTCGATGGCGCAGGTCCTGGGCATGTCCGCCGACGATGTTTTCAACGCCTACCTGAAAAAGAACGAAGTCAATTTCAAGCGACAGGACTCGGGTTACGCCGTCAAGGATGAGGCCGATTCGAAGCACATCTGACGGCCACAAATACGGCTGCACAACCGAACGCCAGTAAATAGCAACCAGACGTTAGCGCTTCCAAGGCCATTGGAGCATGTTAAATACATGCCAACGTTATCTACGACTGTGCACGACCGTCCCCTGCCCGCTTCCGCATCGGTTCCCGCGTCCACGACCAACTGGACTCGCCTGATTTATTATATCCTCGTGGCGCTGGCGGCTTTGCCCGTCGTGGTGATCCTGATCTGGCAGGGCCTCACCTCCAGCGGCAACCCCGATCCCACGTTGCCCAATACCAGCCACTTTTCGGCGATCCTGGATACCAGCGTGCTGGTCTTCCGCGAAGGACTCGAAAGCATCCTCGTGCTCGCCGCAATCACCGCCGGCCTCAGCCGCAAACAGGAAGGCCTGGCCAGCCCGATTTTCGTCGGCGCCAGCACCGGCTTTCTCGCCACGCTCGCGACCTGGTTTCTCGTGCGCGGCATCGTCGAGGACATCAGCCAGAAGGTCTCCTACCTGGCGCTTCAGGCCGGAACTGGGCTGCTCGCTGTCGTGGTGCTCCTCGTCGTTATGAACTGGTTCTTCCACAAGGTCTATTGGGGTGGCTGGATCACGGTCCATAATCGCCAGAAAAAGAAGATCATCGAATCCGCCGAGCATGGCCGTTCCCCCGGCTTCGTCTTTTGGGGGCTCGTCCTTTTGGGCCTGACCTCAGTTTATCGCGAGGGCTTCGAGGTCGTGCTCTTTCTCCAAAGCTACTACCTGAAACTCGGCGGCTGGACTGTCCTCTACGGCTCGATGCTCGGCCTGGCGCTGACGCTTATTGTGGCCGCCATTACCTTCTGGGCGCATCAACGGATGCCTTACCGAAAAATGCTTATCATCACCGGCGTGCTGCTCGGAGTTGTGCTCCTGGTCATGGTTGGCGAGGAAGCCAATGAGATGCAAGCCGCCAACTGGCTTTCGACGACCAACATTCCCCCGCTTGCCCCCTATATGCCCGACTGGACCGGCGTCTGGTTCTCCTTGTTTCCGAATTGGGAAACAATCATCGCGCAGGTCGGTGCACTGGTGATTGTCGTGGGTTCCTATTTTATCTCCGGCAAGCTGATGAATTCACACACCTCAGTGGAAACCGAAACCGCTTCTTGAGGTGACACAGGAAAGTTGTTGGTTCTCTAAATGCACCGTCGCATGGAGTGCGACGGCTACCTTCGGAGCCTTTTGATAAGGCAGTGAAGATCAAAAGGAACTGCTCCAGGTAACCTCGTTTTGGGCGCAAATGCGACCAGATTTGCGACCGCTTGGCGTGATTCGGGAAGATTCAGCTTTATCGCGCTGAACTCTTCCACTGTCCGCTAACGGTCGCTAGCCGTGATCCTGCACACTCATGAGCGTTGGAGAAACGATCATGCAAGAAAGATTTAGGATGTTCCGCCGCGCAGGCGGCAATTACTACTCGCGAGACAGAATCAACGGACGGTCGGAGAGCCTTGGCACCGCCGACCGGAATGTCGCGAAGCAACTGCTCGCGGCCCGCAACCAGGCGGCCGCCCAGCCGCAACTCAACCGGACGATGGCCAAGGCGTATCTCTCCGCCAAGTCGCCCGATCTGCTCACGCGGACCTGGGCTGACGTTATGGAGCACTACACCGCCTCAGGCGTGGGATCGACACGCAAACGGAAGGCCACGGCATTCCGCAGCCGTCCTTTCGCCCTTCTGCGCGGCGTCACGCTTATGGACACGGAGGCCGCGCATTTGCTGGCTGTTCTCCAGCACGAACGCACAGGCAATTCGACGCATCATTACCTACGTCGGCTGCACAATTATGCGCTTCATCTCGGCTGGTTGCTTATGCCCGTCATGGCGGATGCGGCGTGGCCCGAGGTTCGGCGCAGGAAGTTCGCGGCCATCACGCAGGAGGAGCACCACCGGATCGTGGAGCGAGAGCTAATGCTGGAGCGAAAACTGTATTACGAAATGCTGTGGGAGACTGGCGGCTCTCAGTCCGATATTGCTGCTTTGCACTGGAACCAGATTGATCTCGCAAACGAAACGATCCGCTTTGTCCGCCGTAAGCTCGAAGGAAAAGAATCAGGCGGCGAAAGCCTCCTGCGCATCGGGCCTTGCATTCGAAAACTGCTCAATCAGCTTCCACACGACGGTTACCTCTTTCCAAAATTGAGCACGTGGAGTTCGGATAGTCGCTCATCAGAATTCTGTCGCCGATGCCGGATGCTCGGCATAACAGGCAAAAGCCTGCACTCCTATCGTTATGCCTGGGCGCAACGAGCACGTGCAGCCGGCATGCCTGAACGTGAGGCGATGAACCATCTCGGCCATGAATCACGAGCGGTCCATGCGGCGTATGCCGGTGGAGCACAAGTAGCCGTTTTGCCGTTGGAATTTTACGAAGCACAAAAGGAGGAGAAGGTGATCCAGTTTAAACAAGCCAGTCATGGTTGACGACGCTTAGTCGTGACTGACGATCATCACAACGTGTCGCGAGCACGAAGAACGATCGCGGACCACGAGGAGAAAGCGTTTTGAAGCCCAACCGCCCCTTAAAGGCAAAGCTCGGGGGCGGTTGGGAAGCAAAACGCGCACGATCCACTGCGTGCAACGATGATTAATGACGACGAACAATGGCAAATGATCGCCTCGTCCCCTGTCTGTCCGGAATTCCTTCGGGGTGGCGTGTCGTTTTTTCTATACCCTGACTCTTCCCCTTAAAGCTGCTACGAATACCGTTTTTGCATGAAGCATAACCGATAATTATCATGTTCAATGAAGGTAGCTTGAACGGGTTTGCCGCGGAAACCTACCGCACGGCAGCTACCTCTGAACGTTAGTGCCAATATATTGGATTAAAAAACAAGGAGCTATTATTATCGCTTAGAGGTAGGTCCTCACGACGGTGCAAACGTCGAATACTTGCAACAATCTCTTGGGTGTGCTTTTCGTGAAAACGCATTGGATAGGGCGATGATTGGTTATATTTTAGTGGCGCAGAAGGCGACCATGTGAACGGCAATATCTCATCCGAATCCTTAGCACCGACGACCGCTACCAGCTCCTGCTCCCACCAATGATACCACAAGCCGTCGCAATAAACCTTCAGGGAATTTAGAACTAAGAGATCGAATCCGGTAGTATCAACGTCGAATTTCGCTGATAGAGCGACGCCGTTCTTAAAGTGAATCTTTCCGTCTAAGCTGTATCGCCGACCATCGAGCTCTATCACCTTGGGATTTTTCAAAGACATTACTGTTCGTGCCCCGGTGAACACCATCACGCGACCGGAATCAGGTACTCCGATGTATTCCGCAGCAAAATCGACTGGAATAGGCATTGCACAACCCTAGGCCCGTGCATTCCTTGGTCAATTACCGCTTCGATTGCGAATGATACGGCCTTTGTGGATGCGACCAAATTTGCGACCAATGCGACCAGAAATGCGACTGATTGAACAAGACTGAGTTAAACCGAATTTTCGCGAGTTCAGCTTGATTGCGAGGCGGTTCGCGACGATAGTCGCGGCGTTCTAGAGTGTGTAGGTAGGTCGACGGCTACCTTCAAAACGCAACTTTGACCCCGGCGATGATCGACTGCCCAAAGTAATCGTCGGGCGTGACCTGCACCTGATAACTCGTGAAGACCGTGGTCATTTGATTGAGATCGATGTTGACCCCAGTGGCCAGAAGAGCCGACTCGCGGCCCAGGGCGGGAGTGAACACAGTGAAGGTATCCGGGCTGACCTCGCTGAACGACGCCGTGATTCCGCGCTGGTCATCGAGAAATTCGTGCTGCCAACTGGCGTCGAGAAAAGGCACGAAGAGAACGCCGTCATCCTTCGCGATGTAGCTGACGTGTCCGCCCAACCGGCTGCGGAAAGAGTCGGCCGTCTGGCTGGACACGGCGAGATCGGCCGAGCAACCGCCGGACTCGGTAAAGCTGTCGACGTCGAAGTGGGTGTATTCCAATCCCAGCGTGGGGCCAAAGGTCCATTTCTTGTCCCTGTCGTGGAAATCGTAGCCGCCGTCGAGGTTTACCGTCTCCTGGTCGCCTTCGGGTGCGCCGTTGGCCGTCTCGTTGAACGAGGTGCCGATATTGATCACGCGCTGCTCGGTGTAGGCGTTGTGGGCGTAATCGGCTAAAAAGTTCTCATACCAGCCGCCCTGCGCGTAGCTCGCATAAATGCCCGGCGAGTAACTGTCGACCGTGGCCGAGCTTCCGTTTTCGTCCAGGTTCGCATCGCTGTGGGAGTAATTGAAAAAAGAACCGACGAGAAAATTCGGCGTGACCTGATAATCCGCGCCAATTTCAAACGCGGTGGACGTCGCGTTCTCATGGCTCAGGTCCTGGTCGGAAAAGTCCTGACCAAGAATCACGTTGCCTTGGACAAAAATATTCCAGGGCCGGACCGGCGGAGTCGGAGCCGTCAGGAGCGGATTGGCGGTGTCGCTCATCAAACCGGAACGCAAGCCCGGCGGGGTCCATGCCAGCAGATGGGAGTAAATCGGCGAGAGTTGCGGGTCGATGGTGGGATCGGTAACCGTCAGCCCGCTGGTATCGATCATGTCCGGATTGGCCGCAAAAAAGCCGTCCGTGGTGCGGCGATGCGCGAGGTAATCATCCAGATTCTGCGTCATGAAGCTCGCGTTGTTGAAGGCGATCGAGGAGAAAATATCTAGCTTCTCCGGCGAGAGCTGGTCCAGCGCGGCGCCGAATTGGCTGTTATCCAATGCGATCAGGTTGGCCGTCAAATTGGCAAAGCAGGCGTCCGCCACGCCCACCCCGTTGATTTCGTTGATACCATTCAGCACCGATTGCTGGTTGGGAGTCAGGTTGCCGGGGTGAAGTTGAATTCCGAGCCCGACGGTGCTGGTCAGAGTCAGACTCGTATAAGAGCCATTCAGGACGGTGTTTAATCCGGTCGCGTAGCCGCCAACGTTGTTGACCAGAAAATCGACGACATTGGTGGTTCCCGAAACAAACGTGATCGTCGGAATCGGAGTGAAGGCGGCGTAATTACCTGGTGTGACCGTCGAATGGGCGTTTGAAAAAACCGGTGAGCTTCCGTTGACCTTAATCACGACGCCGTCATCGGCAGCGATTTGGCCGCCCAGCGTTATCAACCGGCCGGCGGGAATATTGGTCAAGGTCAACCGATAATCGTAAGGCGTACCCGGCGGCGTGCCCGGTGGGTTCGTCGGAGGAAAAGTCGGAGTCGCGGCAGCGGTCACCGCAGGATCAGACGACACCGTTATCCATTGCGCGTTGCCTGGATTGGCCACCCAACTCGGGGCCAGAGGATTCGCCAGATAAGACATCCCGGTTCCGTAATTGGTCAGCTGGTAATGGGCATCCGGCGGATTGGGATTGCCCGGGACCAGCAGAGCGCCCCCGACGTCATAGCCGGTGTTGTAGAGATTATTTCCCGCCGGCGTCAGCGTCACCACCTGGGCATTGGCGGCGAGAAAGCTCATCCCGGCCCAGCCTGAAACGGCAAATAATGATTTCCGCCAGGGATCGATTCTAATGGGCATCATCGTGCGTTTGAACCGCAGCTTATGGGGTAGTCTCATTCTGTCCATGCTAATTCCGTTCCCTCCTGGCGGGCGACCTTACAACAAACGGCGATCCCTTTGCAAGGATCGCCGTTTTTGTATTTTTGCGAAGACCTTTAGGCTTGCGGCTTTGGCGAAGATTTCGCGGGTTGTACCGCCTTTTCTTCCGACTTTGGCTTATCGGCCTTTTCCGCTTTTTCCGTCTTCACAGGCTTTTCGGCTTTTGCCGGCTTTTCTGTTTTTTCGACGGGCGCCGTTTCCGCCTCGATGGTGTAATCGACCCATTCCAGGAAAGCGACCGGCGCCGAATCCGACTGGCGCGGTCCAAGCTTGATAATGCGGGTGTAGCCGCCCTTGCGATCCTTGAAGCCGGGCGCGATCGTCTTAAAGAGCGCGGCGACCGCGTCCTTCTGGCCGATCTTGGCCACGGCGAGCCGGCGGTCATGCAGGGTCCCGCCCTTTCCGAGCGTGACCAGCTTTTCCGCGAGAGGCCGGGCGGCCTTGGCCTTGGCCAGCGTGGTTTTGACGCGCTTGTGGATGATGAGGCTGGCCACGATATTGGCCAGCATGGCATCGCGATGCTGCGACGTGCGTCCGAGTTTACGGGTGTTTTTCTGGTGGCGCATGGCGATTACTCGGCTTTGCCGTTTTCACCGGCGGGTACGTCGACGAGTCCGGGTTCAAGCTTCATGCCCAGGCTGAGGCCGAGGTTCTGGAGCTTGTCCTTGATTTCGTTCAGCGATTTCTTGCCGAAGTTGCGGTACTTGAGCATCTCCGCTTCGGTCTTCATGGCCAGCTGGCCGACCGTGGTGATGTTCGCATTGTTGAGGCAGTTTGCGGCGCGGACCGACAGCTCGATCTCGTTCACGCTCATATTGAGCAGCTTCTTGAGCTTGCTGTTTTCCTGACTGACCTGCGGCTGGCTTTCTTCGAACTCAATCGTCTCCTTGTCGAAGTCGACAAAAAGATCGAGGTGGTGGCGCAGGATCGCGGAGGCCTGGAGAAGCGCCTCATCCGGCGTCAGGCGGCCATCGGTCCACATCTCGAGCACGAGCTTGTCGTAATCGGTGCGCTGGCCGACGCGCGTGTTCTCTACGGCGTACTTCACCTTGCGAACGGGCGAGAAAAGTGAATCGATCGCGATGACGCCAATCGATTGTTCCGGGTGCTTGTTGTATTCGGCGCTGACGTAGCCGCGGCCGACCTTGACTTCGAGTTCCGCTTCAAAGCGCTGCTTCTTGTCGAGCGTGGCGATGACCTGCTCGGGATTGAGCACCTCGACGCCGGCATCGAGCTTGATGTCGCCCGCGGTGACCGGCCCTTCCTTGGTCACGTTGAGGAACAAGACGCGGGGATCGCGGTTGGGGAGCTTGAAAAGGATTTTCTTGAGGTTGAGGACGATGTCAGTGACGTCTTCCGTGACGCCCGGCAAGGTGCCGAACTCATGCACGGCGCCCTCGAGCTTGATGCTCGCGACGGCGGCGCCTTCCAGCGAGGAAAGGAGCACGCGGCGCAGCGAGTTGCCGAGGGTGTGTCCGTAACCGGCTTCAAACGGTTCGGCAACAAATTTGGCGTAGTTGCCCTTGGAAGCGGCTTCGTCCTTCGTCAGACGATTGGGCATTTCGAAACGACCGAGGCGGATAGGCATTGTAGTATCTCCTGGCTGGGTTACCCGAATTTCCCCGACATGCTATCGCGGAAACCGGACCAACAGCCAAATGGCGGTGTTATCTATCGCTGCCCTTCCCGCACCGCCGGTCGGAAAGAAGTCAGGCGATTCCGCAACGGCGGAACCGCAAAGTGTTACCGCGAGTAAAGCTCGATGATCAACTGTTCGTTGACGATCGGGGCGATTTCCTCACGAGTCGGGATCCGTTTGACTTCACCCTTGAAATTGTCTTTGTCGAGCAGCAGCCAGTCGGGAACGGTGGTGATCTGCGTCGCCGCCAGACCGCGCGTGCCGAGCTGGCGCGAGACCGCGTTGTTGCGCACTTCGACGACATCGCCGACCTTCGTATTGAAACTGGCGATGCTGACCCGGCGGCCGTTCACGTTGACGTGGCCGTGGTTGACCATCTGACGAGCTGCACGGCGGGAGTTGGCCAGGCCGAGGCGGAAAACGATATTGTCCAGGCGCGTCTCCAAGAGCTGGAGGAGGGTCTCGCCGGTGATACCGCGGCGTTGCAAGGCAGTTTCGAAATAACGGCGGAACTGGCGTTCGAGCAAACCATACATCAGGCGAAGCTTCTGCTTTTCACCCAGCGCGGTGGCATATTCCGACTGCTTGCGGCGGCCTTTGTCGCCATGCATGCCGGGCGGATAATTGCGCCGTTCGAGCGCCTTGTGATTTCCGAAAAGAGGCACACCGTAGCGGCGGCTTTTCTTGGTGCGGGGTCCGGTATAACGAGCCATAGGAATTTAAATAAGTGAGGACTAAACGCGGCGCTGTTTGCGGGGACGGCAGCCGTTGTGCGGGGTGGGCGTGACGTCGGTGATGGAGGTGACTTCAAGGCCGATGGCCTGAAGCGCGCGAATGGCCGACTCGCGACCGGTGCCGGGCCCCTTCACGCGAACGGAGACTTCCTTGAGGCCGTGGCCCATCGCCTGGCGGGAGGCATCCTGCGCGACGACCTGCGCGACATAAGCGGTCGATTTCTTCGAGCCGCGAAAGCCACACTTGCCGGCCGAGGACCAACCGATGACGGCCCCCGTCATGTCGGTGATCGAGACGATGGTGTTGTTGAACGTCGCCGAAATATGGGCGATGCCGATGAAAACATTCTTGCTGCCCTTGGCCTTGACGATCTTGGGCTTTTCCATGTCGTTCGGATCGAGCGACAAGCTGGTGGAAATTTGTTCGGCGGGCTTGACCGGAGCGGCGGCGGCGCCCTTCTTGTCACCGGCGCCTTTTTTCTCTCCGGCCGGTTTCTTTTCGGCTTTCGGAGCGGCGGGCTCGCTCTTTTCCGCAACGGCGACGGGAGCGGAAGTGGAAGCTTCCTTGGGAGCAGCTTCTTTCTTGGCGGGAGCCGAGGCTTTCTTTTCAGCCGCGGGTTTTGCTGGCTCGGGAGTCGAAGCGGCGGGAGTAATTGGAGTTTCGTCAGGCATGGGAATAAGAGGCTGGGGAAATTAAACTTTGCCGGCTTTGGCGTCTTTGTTGCGCTGGACGCCGACCGTCTTGCGGGGTCCTTTGCGGGTACGGGCATTGGTGCCGGTCCGCTGGCCGCGCACAGGCAGGCCACGGCGATGACGGATGCCACGGTAACAATTGATGGCCTGAAGGCGCTTGAGATTCTGCTGCAACTCGCGGCGCAGATCGCCCTCGATCACATACTTGTTTTCCTGAATAATCTGGATGATGCGGTTGAGTTGCGCATCGGTCAGCGTCTTGGCACGCACATCAGGGCTGATTTCGGCCTGTTCGAGGATCATCTTGGCCCGGGTGGGCCCGATGCCGTAAATGTAGGGAAGCGCAGCTTCAATCCGTTTGTCACCGGGAATATCGATACCGAGGAGGCGAGGCATATTTGAAAGTAAAAGTAAGGAGGTGAAAACGAATTAACCCTGGCGCTGTTTCAGGCGCGGGTTTTTCTTGTTGATGATGTAGACACGGCCCTTCCGGCGGACCACCTGGCAGTCCGAGGTGCGGCGTTTGACGGAAGCGCGAACTCTCATGATTTTATCTGGTAAAATGGGGTGAATCACGCTCTGAACGCAGAGACAAAAATGCCTCCACGCGATAAAGCGCAAGAGTGAGAGATTATCAAAAGGCAAGGGCATGGCAAGCGCCTTATTGAAGTTTTTTTGAGAAGAATCACGGTTTCATTGACCCTGGGCAACCTCATGCTAACTCCGGACATGGGAAAGGAAGAGAAGTTGCTGGATCAGCTCGCCAACTCTTCCCACGACGCCAACTGGAATTTTCAAGACATGACCGGGCTCTTGCAACGTTTAGGGTGAGAAATGCGCATAAGAGAAAGTCATCATTTCTTTCACAAGGCCGGAGTATTATCAATCTTCAGCCGAACGGATCGAAGGCCAAGAGCTATCAAATCCGTCAGGTTCGAAATGTACTCAAATCGTTAAAAGTGCTATGAACGACCGCTACGAAATTGTGATTACTGGAGCCAGGAAGACGGGCTGCTTTTTGGCGGAAGTGCCGGAAATTCCGAAACTGATTACCGATGGCGTTACTCGGGTTCTAGCGCTGGCCCACGCCGAAGAGATGATCGCTTCCTATCTCGCTACCGCCAAAGAAGCAGGCTGGGCGGTTCCTCAGCCTCTAGGCCGGCTGGCTTTTGCTTAAGCGTTTGGAATTTTACGGCTTTCCCTCCCCCATCCGCTTTTCCTTCCAGCGGGTCAGGATTGTCCAGCACTCCTGCCACGACAGCCTTCGATAAACGCCCGGGTTGAACTCGACATCCGGCGGCAATTCAGCCGCATGCGTCGCCGCGATAAGCTGACTGACTTGCGCATCGGTCAACGGTTGTTTCATGGCGACCAGGCAGCCGAGCATTTCACCGCTGGAGGTTTGGAGCGGCGTCAGGTGCGCCAGCCCTTCCTTTCCCCAAGTCCCGTCGCTGAATTTAATCAGCGCGACCGACGCCGCCTGTACGGCCTGGCTGTATTGCAGCGAAGGATGCACAAAGACCAGCATGCCGCATGCGTTGACCAGCGCGCTGCGGGAATACCGGCCATCGTTCGCGAGAAAATTGTCGAATTCGTAGATAGGCTGCTGCCCATGCAAGACAAGGTTATGTTGTAAGGCCCAGGAAAGACTTTCCGAGGTCAGGTAAAGCTGCTCGGTGCCGATCGCCACCTTGCCGCCGTCGGGAAACGCCTGCTGAATCAAGGTCAGCAGGTTGTTGGTCATGCCGATGCCGGTCGGTCCCGCGTAATGATACGTCGGAAAGCGGGTGAGCCAGTCGTCCTTGAGTTGATAACTTCCTGTGCCGACTTCCCTCGACCCGAATGCGTTGGACAGGATTTGCGCATAAGCGCAGGCGACGTAAGCCACCGCAGCGAGGAAAACCAAACCCGGTCGCACCCGCCATTTTTCCAAGACCCGGAAAATCGACAGCCACAAAACCGGCAGGACCAGCAACAGGGACCTCATCTCTTTGTTTTCCATGCCGAAAGAAAATAATTCTCCGAGGGCGATGGAGGCGGCGAGAAGAGGAAGCAATAACAGCGCGGAAAAATTTGCGTCGAGTAATGGCGCTGATGCCGAAGCTTTGGGTCTTCGATTCAACCACCAGGCGGCGAAACCGATTGCCGCAAAAATGATAATCATCAAGACCGCGTGATAAAAAAAGGTCAGGCAAAGCGGAAAATAGAAAAGCCGCCATAGTCCGGTGCATTGGAGTGCTGTGGTAAATAGGCCAGAAACTTCGTTCGCGTCTACCAGCCGGACGATGGATTGAAATCCACCACAAGCAAGAGCAAGAATAGTCACGGGGACAAATCCCGCCATAATGGCCATCGCATGCAGGGTGAGATTTTTTCGCGACGTCGGTGCTATTGCAGAAGGTTCGGCACTCCCTTTTTTCGTAGCGAACCAAACCAAAAGAACTCGAAAAAACTCAGCCAGGACGTACGTCCCCAGGAAGACGATGGCATTGGGCGCTTTCACCCAAAACATCAGGCCGGCGCCGATTCCCGAGAGCAGGCTGCTTTGCCATTTCGAGTCGCGCCAGGCCCGGATCTGCCAGGCCAGCGCGATCGTTCCGACGGCGAGAAAGGGGACATCGGTAAAATAAAAATACGAGGCATCGAGCGAGATATTTTGCGACGCGCAGAGCAGAAAAAGCGCCGGCGTCCACTCCCCGCGATCGAGTGCCCGGCAAAGCGACCACACTCCGAACGCCAGCAAGCCGTAGGTCGTCAGTCCCTGGATGACGCCGTAGGAAGTCATGCTCGCACAGCCTTGCGGCAGCAGGAAAAAAAGCCAGTAGTGCGGCGGCGCGAGGCTCTGCTGCGGCAAAGTAAAAAGGTCCCAAAAGCGCGCCCACTGCCCGGTGTGGAGATAGCCGTAGAGCTCCATGCCGCGGAGGACGTAGTGCTCGCTGTCGCCGAATGGCATCACGTCTTCCGAGACCACGCCGTTGGTGCCCAGCGCGTAGCTCACGAGCAGCGCGAGCAGCAATGAGACGGCCATGGGGCGCTCCCGCAGCCATCTCTCCAGGGTCTCCATGCCGTGGCACGATAGTCGCCGCTCGATGTCCTGCAAAGTGAATCTCTGGGACAAGCTCAGCCGACCGGACGGTGCAAGAGTTTCACCTGAAGATCGGAAACAGCGGCGATTTTTCGAAAATCTTCGTCGAAGGTAACGATTGTCGCCTGATGGGCGAGAACGACACAGGCAATCAAAAGATCCAAGGATCCAACGGTGTGGCCTCGATAGCGGCAGGCTTGCCCAAGCTCCGTCGCCAAGGACCAGAGAGAAGCGGGCGTCGAGAGCAAGGGGAGAGTCTGAAACTGTTGGAGCAACTGCTTGCGCTCCGATGGCGCGGAATGACGCAAAACCTCAAACGTGACCGGCTCAGCCAAATGGGCAGTTGGATGGAGGATGTAAGGAACTACGAACTGCTTCAGCCTTGCGGGCGAACGCGGCCGAGTTAAATCAATCCACAGACTCGTATCGATGAGCGTGATCATTTGGTTCGCCATTTCCGCTCGCGCTGCTTTTCCGCTTCACGATCCAACGCTTGCCCGCGCTCAAAAGTGGCCAGCTCTGCTCCCCATTCACCTGATACAAATTTTTGCACGATCATCTCGCGACGTTTCATCATCAAGGCATCCGTCACCATCTTGCGAATCGCAGGCCCTTTCTTCGATTCTCCCGTAAGCAAACAGATTTCTTTTAACTCAGACTGAGGAAGATCAACCGTTACTTTCATACTTTTAGGATAAATAATCCTACTTTTATGTCAATATTGTCCTACTTTTGGGACAAGGCGTTTGATCGCCCTCATAATCCTAAATTATCCCGGCAAAACAATGCGGCCGCGGGAGAGATCGTAAGGATGGAACTCGAGTTCCACCCGGTCGCCGGGCGAGAGCCGGATGAAATTAAGCCGGTGCTCTCCGGAAGCGCGGGCGATGCAGCGATGGCCGTTGGCCAGCTCAACGCGATAAGCGCCGTGCTTGAGGACTTCCACCACCGTGCCGCGGG
This sequence comes from uncultured Verrucomicrobiae bacterium, assembly GCA_963812985.1. GTDB lineage: Bacteria > Verrucomicrobiota > Verrucomicrobiia > Methylacidiphilales > UBA1321 > JABDGH01. The sequence goes on along the minus strand of CAWEXI010000001.1, from coordinate 45,599 downwards.
CCTGGATTTGGTTGGCGTTGGCCATGGGAAAACTTAGAGCGAAGAGCGTCGGAAGTCTGAAGTTCTACGGTCGATGCTCTTAGTTCTTGGCTCGCAGTTCGGCTTTCTCCGGCAGGCAGGTCAAAATTTCCGGACCGTCCTCGGTGATATGCACGGTGTGCTCGAAATGGGCGGAAGGCTTTCCATCGGCGGTGACGACCGTCCAGCCATCCGCGAGCTGGCGCACCTGCGCGCGGCCCATGTTGACCATTGGTTCAATGGCGATAGTCATGCCCGGCTTGAGCTTGGCCTTGATTTCGCGGCCATAATTCGGAACGTGCGGCTCCTCATGCAGGGCGCGTCCGACGCCGTGGCCGACAAATTCACGCACCACGCTGTAGCCGTTGGAGACGACGAATTTCTCGATGGCCTCGGAGATATTGTGAATGCGGTTGCCGACCCGCGCCTGGTCGATGCCGACCGCGAGCGCCTCCTGCGTCTTATCGAGAAGCCGGGTCACCGCCGCCGGAACGACGCCGACGGGAATGGTCGTCGCGGTGTCTCCCACCCAACCGTGGAGGATGATGCCGATGTCGAGCTTCACGATGTCGGCATATTGAATGCGACGCGCGCCGCCAATGCCGTGGACAATCTCGTCGTTGACCGAAATGCAGATGTGGCCGGGAAATCCGCGATAATTAAGGAAGGGACTGCGTCCGCCACGATCGTTGATCAATCGCGCGGCGAGCTTGTCGATTTCGCCGGTGGATACGCCCGGTACGACGGCGAGAGAGACTTCCTCGAGAATTTCGCGCGCAGCGCGGCAACTGACGCGCATGGCCTCGATTTCATCGGGCGTTTTGATGGGAATGCTCACGGGCGGAAGATCAATTAAAAGGTAAAGGGTAAATGCAAAAGGGCCAATCGAAAGCCCGCTTATAATAAAGAAGACGGGCTCTTCAGCCTTTCAACTTTTTCCTTTTCTCCGCTACAGCAGCGAAACCACAGCCCCGACAATAAGGACAACCGCAATCGCAGCGAAAAGCCAGACATAGCTTCCGGCCTCGACGGTGTGGCCCTGTCCGACCGCGGCCACGGGCCCCGTGGAACGACCGCGAATGCGGCCCTTTTTCAGGAAGCCGTCGTAGTGACGCTGCAGGAGATAGGTTTCCATCTGGCGCATGGTATCGAGCATGACACCGATCATGATGAGCAGGCTGGTTCCGCCAAAAAACTGGCTGGTAAGCACCGGCACATTCGCCCCGCGTTGCGCCGCCATGGGAAGAATGGCCAGAATGGCCAGAAAGATCGCGCCGGCCAGCGTCAGCCGGGTCATGGTATACTCGAGGAAATCCGCCGTTGGCGCGCCGGGCCGTACACCGGGGATGAAGCCGCCGTTGCGCTTGACGTCCTCGGCGATCTGGATCGGGTTGAACATGAACGAGACCCAGAAGTAGGAGAAGAAAAAGATCATCGCAACGTAAAGGATGTAATGCAGCGAGCCGTTGGTCAGCGAGTCGGCCAGGTCGCGCGCCCAGGGAGCCGTACCGATGGGCAGAATTTTGATCATGAATGCCGGCACGATGAGGATCGATTGCGCAAAGATGATCGGCATGACGCCCGAATAATTGACCTTGAGCGGCAGGAAGGAAGTCTGGCCGCCGTAGACTTTATTGCCCCGGACCTGCTTGGCGTACTGGATGGTGACCTTGCGTTGCGCCTGGGTGATGGCGATGGTCCCGGCGATGACAGCGAAGAGGAACAACAGCATCATCGGGAAGACGATGATTGGGACGGTCGGTTCGGTGGTGCCGGTCGAGAAAAGCATTTGCCAGCCCTGCAAAAGCGCGGCGGGCAGGCGCGAAACGATGTTGATGGTGATGACCATCGAGATTCCGTTACCGATGCCCTTGTCGGTGATCTGTTCGCCGAGCCACATCAGAAGCAGCGTGCCGGTGAGAAGACTGATGACGGTGGTGAATTCAAAAGTCAGGCCAGGATGGGAGACAAGCGGGCCGTACTTGCTCGTGATCGCGTCGATGCCTGCGAACAACTGGCTGGCCTTGGGGTTCTCGAATTGCCGCGCGGTGAAATAACCCTGCACCAAACAGATGAGGATGGTGGCGTAGCGCGTGTACTGCGTGATTTTCTGGCGGCCGCCTTCTTCGCGGGCGAGCTTGCCAAGGCTCGGAACGACGGCGGTCATCAACTGTAGCATGATGCTGGCGCTGATGTAAGGGATGATGCCGAGCGTGAACACGGCGCAATTCTCGAGCGCACCGCCGCTGAAGAGATTGAACAGCCCGACGACGGTGTTATTCGGGTCCTTCGCAATGACCGAATGGAAGAACCGGGCCAGAATGTCGGTGTTGATGCCCGGGCATGGAATGGCCGCGCCGATACGAACAACCACCACCACGCAGAGCGTGAAGATGATGCGCTGGCGCAGTTCCGGAATCTTAAAACAGTTGGCGAATGCCGAAAGCATGGTGCGGGCGTGGCTGGAGCGTAGCCGTTAAGGTTAGGCTTTGCCGGACGTCGGAGCCTGGCCGGGCGTGGAAGCCTGGGGCTTGCCCTTGGCGGGCTTGGACGTTTTGGCGAGAACCTTCGCGCTGTTGCGGGCGGCGTAAACCTTGCCGGCAATCAGCTCAACGGAACCACCGGCTTTTTCCAGCTTTTCCCGGGCCGAGGCGCTGATCGCGTTGACCGTGAGGGAAAACTTCTTGGTGACTTCGCCGGTGCCGAGGATCTTGATGCCATCCCAGTTGCCATTGACCAGGCCCTTTTCGCGCAGACCTTTTTCATCGATCGCGCCCGCCTCGAAAAGCAATTCGAGATCGCCCAGATTGACCGGGGCATAGGTGATCTTGAAAGCGGTGTTGTTGAATCCACGCTTGGGAATTCGGCGAATGAGCGGCATCTGGCCGCCTTCAAAGCCGAGACGGATGCTGCCGCCGGAACGGGCTTTCTGGCCCTTGTGGCCCTTGCCGCTGGTCTTGCCGTGGCCGGAGCTTTCGCCGCAGCCGAGACGCTTGACGCGATGACGCGCGCCGGGACGGGGCTTGGAGTTATGAAGTCGGATGGAGGATGACATAATTATCTCAGGTTACGAGGCGAGCGCAGGATCGGCTTCGCCTGCTTTTTCAACTTTGGCGGCCTTTTCAGGAGCGGCTTTTTCAGATTTTGCGCCCTTGGTCTTGCCCTTGCCGCCCTTGGCGGGTTCGGTCGTTACGTCGGCTTTCGCTTCTCCGTTGGCTGTCTCAACAGGAGGAGCGACTTTGATCGTTTTGCCGCGCAATTGGAAAATGTTTTCCTTCAGACGCAGCTGCTTGAGCGCGTCCAGCGTCGCCTTGACCACGTTAGCCGGGTTGCCCGAGCCGAGCGACTTGGCGAGCAGATCCTTGATTCCCGCCGCTTCCACCACGGCGCGCACGCCGCCACCGGCGATGAGGCCGGTTCCGGGCGAAGCCGGACGCAGGAAGACGCGGCCGCCGCCAAACTGGCCCATCACTTCATGGGGAATGGTCGGTCCGCGGAGCGAAACGGGTTCGAGATGCTTGCGGGCCGCATCGGTCGCCTTGCGGATCGCTTCGGTGACCTCGTTGGCCTTGCCGAAACCGACGCCGACCTTGCCCTTGCGATCTCCCACGACGAGGAGCGCGCTGAAGCTGAAGCGTCGACCGCCCTTGACGACCTTGGCGCATCGATTGATGAAAACGACCTTTTCGAGCAGATCCGATTTGTTCTCGTCGCGACGCACGGGACCGCGATTGCCGCCGGGTCCACGACCACGACCGCGTCCACCCTGACCTCCGCCGCCACGGGGACCACCACGATGGTCGCCGCCGGGGCGCGGTTCGGCGCCGGGAGTGGCAGGTACACCAGCGGCCGGCGGAACAACCGCGGCGACTTCAGGCGCTTCCACCACCGGGTCAACGACCACGGTTTCTTCGGCAATTTTCTCTTCAATGAGCGGATCGATCTTGGGAGGCATAGTTGTGATAATTAAAATTGGAGACCGGTCTGGCGCGCGGCTTCGGCGAGGGCTTTGACTTTGCCGTGATAGGTGAAACCGCCGCGGTCGAAAACGACCTGGGTGATGTTCTTGGCCTTGGCGCGTTCGGCGACGAGCTTGCCGATTTGTTCCGCGCCCTTGACGTTGGGGCGGAGCTTCGAATCCGCGAGCGATTTCTCGGTGGTGAAGGCGCTGACGAGGGTCTTGCCCGTGACGTCGTCGATCACCTGCGCGCGGATGTGGCTGCCGGAAAAATTGACGGCGAGGCGCGGACGCTCGGTCGTGCCCTTGACCTTGCGGCGCACGCGCACGTGGGTGCGGATGCGGGAAGCTTTGGAGGTTAATTTAGCCATACGTGTTCCTTACTTGCTTTGGGCGGTCTTGCCTTCCTTGCGGATGATCTGTTCGCCGGCGTAGCGGACGCCCTTGCCCTTGTAGGGTTCCGGCGGGTAGTAGGCGCGGATATCGGCGGCGACGGCCCCGACCTTTTGCTTGTCGGCGCCTTCGATGAGAATGTTGGTGTTGTCGGTGACGGTGACCTTGATGTCATCCGGCACGGGATAATTGATCGGGTGCGAGAAACCGAGATTGAGGTTCAGGCTCTTGCCCTGCAAGCGCGGCCTTGAAACCGACGCCCTGGATTTCGAGCTTCTTCTGGAAGCCTTCGTGTGCGCCCTGGACAAAATTCGCGAGGAGCGCGCGGGAAAGACCGTGCAGCGCCTTGTGCTGGCGGGTTTCGCCTTTTTTCTCGACGAGAAGCGTCTTGCCGTCGAGGCGCGCTTCGATGCCGGAAGGCAGCGTGTGCTTGAGCTTGCCGCGGGGTCCTTCGATGTTCACGAGAGGTCCGTTGACGGCGACTTTCACCTTGTCGGGAACGGGAATGGGTTTTTGGCCGATACGAGACATATGTTTTTCCTGTTGAGACGCTTAGTAAACGGTGAGCAGCAGTTCGCCGCCGAGATTTTGTTTCTTGGCCTGGTGGCCGGCCATGACGCCGCGCGGCGTGGAGACGACCGAGATGCCCATGCCGCCGAGCACGCGGGGGATTTCCTTGGCGCCGACGTACTGGCGGCGGCCCGGCTTGCTGATGCGGGTGATCTGGGTGATGGCGCGGGTCTTGCCCGTGCCGCGCAGCTTGACGCGCAGTTCGGGCTTGCCGGCCTTGGCGTCCTTGTCGGTGACCTTTTCGACTTCGAGTGACGTAGCCTTCGTTCTTGAGGATGTGGGCGACATCGCTGCGCATGCGCGACCAGGGCACGCGGATCTCGCTCTTGGAGGCGCGCGCCGCGTTGCGGATGGTGGTGAGGAAATCGGCCAGGGGATCAGTTTGCATAGGGAGAGAATCGGTTACCAGCTGGCCTTCGTCACGCCGGGGATCTCGCCGCGCAGGGCCAGTTCGCGGAACGCGATACGGCTCAGGCCGAACTTGCGCATGTAGGCGCGGCGGCGGCCGGAGAGCTTGCAGCGGTTGTAGGCGCGCGTCGAGAATTTCGCGGGGCGCTTTTGTTTGACGATCCAGGTGGTCTTGGCCATAGCAGTTCAGTTATTGGGGAGTGAGTTTGCGGTCGGAGAAAGGCATGCCGAAGAGGGCGAGAAGCTCCTTGGCTTCGTCGTTCTTGCGGGCGGTGGTGACGATGGTGATGTCCATGCCGAGGTTGCGCTTGACCTTGTCGAGCTCGACTTCGGGGAAGATGGTCTGGTCCTTGACGCCGAGCGTGTAGTTGCCGCGGCCGTCGAAGGCGCGGGGCGAGACGCCGCGGAAATCGCGGATGCGGGGCAGCGCGGTGCGGATGAGGCGCTCGAGGAACTCGTACATGATCGCGCCGCGAAGCGTGACCTTGACGCCGATTTCCTGGCCTTCGCGCAGCTTGAAGTTGGCGATGCTCTTGGTCGACTTCGTCTTGATCGGCTTCTGGCCGGTGATCATCTGGACTTCGTTGAAGGCGTCTTCCAGGGCGATCTTGGTGTCGGCGCTGGAGCCGATGCAGCAGTTGACCACGACCTTTTGGATCTTGGGCACTTCCATGACGTTCTTGTAGCCGCGGCTCTCGATGAGCGCGGGAACGATCTTTTCCTTGTACTCGCGGGCGAGCGTGGTCGGTTCTTTGAGGGGGACGGCGGCGGCGGGCATGGCTTATTTCTTTCGTTATTTCTTCGCTTTGGGAGCGGCCTTTTTGGCCGGCTTGGCGGATTCGGTTTCGGCGGGCTTCGAGCCCTTGCGCGAATCGTAATCGGCGGCGAGCATGACCTTGGAGATGTGCAGCGCGCCTTCGCGTTCGATGATGCCGCCCTGGGGCTGCTCCTGCGATTTGCGGGAGGCTTTCTTGATGAAATTGACGCCTTCGATGATGACGCGGCTGCGGTCGCGCAGGACCTCGCAGCACCTTGCCGCGCTTGCCCTGCTGGGTGCCGGTGAGGACGACGACTTCGTCGTTCTTCTTGACGTGGAAACTTCGCCTGCGGATTGCGCGGCTTGTTGACGCGATAAAGAGCCATGGTTAGACAACCTCCGGTGCGAGGGAAATGATTTTCATGAAATTCCGTTCGCGCAGTTCGCGGGCGACCGGGCCGAAGATGCGGGTGCCGCGGGGATTGAGGTCCTTGTCGATGATGACGACGGCGTTGTTGTCGAAGCGGAGGTAGGAACCGTCGCCGCGGCGGATCGGCCTGGCGGGTGCGGACGACGACGCAGCGGACGACTTCGCTTTTCTTCACCGTGCCATCGGGCGCGGCTTCCTTGACGTTGGCGGTGATGACATCGCCGATGCCGGCGTGCAGCGATTTCTTGCCGATGACGCCAATCATGGTGGCGCGGCGGGCGCCGGTATTGTCGGCGACATCGACCCAGGAGCGAATTTGTATCATGGCGGTTTAGTGTTTGAGGATGGAGACGAGTTCCCAGCGCTTGAGCTTGCTCATGGGGCGGGTTTCACGGATGAGAACGCGGTCGCCGGGCTTGGCTTCGCTCTTTTCGTCATGGGCGTAGAACTTCTTGTGCACGCGGACGATCTTCTTGAACTTGGGGTGCGGCACGCGGCGCTCGACGCGGACGACGATGGTCTTCTGCATCTTCGACGACGAGGACTTCGCCGGTCCGTTCCTTGCGGGCGGGCTTGGTTTGCGACGGTCGCGGCGGCGGGCGTGCTGGATTGTTTCTTTGCTCATGACGATGATTTCTTAAATTATTTCTTCTTCTCGGCCGCCGGGGCGGTCTTCTTCGCGGCGCGGCTCTTGACCTTGAGGCCGAGGCGGCGCTCGCTCAAAACGGTTTCCAGCTTCGCCACGTCCTTGCGCAGTTCGTTCAGGCGGCTCGGCTTTTCGAGCGCACCGGTCGTCTGCTGCAGGCGGAGGTTGAAGTACTCCTGGCGGGCGTCCTTCTTCTTGGAGACCAATTCCGAGTCGGTCAGATTACGGACTTCTACGATTTTCATAAAGCTTTAATTCGTCCTGGCACGGCTGATGAAACGGGTGCGGATGGCGAGCTTGGTGGCGGCGAGGCGCAGCGATTCGCGCGCGACGGTCTCCGACAGGCCGTCGAGCTCGAACAGGATGTTGCCGGGCTTGACCACGGCGACCCAATATTCCGGCGCGCCTTTACCTTTACCCATCCGGGTTTCCGGCGGGCGGGCGGTGACCGATTTGTCCGGGAAGATGCGGATCCAGAGCTTGCCCTTGCGTTTCATGTTGCGGGTGAGCGCGACACGGGCGGCCTCGATCTGGACGTTGGTGATCCAGGCGCGTTCCAGGGTCTGGAGCGCGAAGGAACCGAAATCGATCTTGATGATTGCGCGAGGCAAAGCCCTTGCGGCTGCCGCGCTGGGATTTGCGGTATTTGACGCGTTTGGGAAGGAGAGGCATAGGAGTATCAGGTTAGGCGATTTGTTTAGGCGTTGACGGGAGCGACTTCGTCCTTGCGGCAGATCCAGCATTTGATGCCGATCTTGCCCTGCGACGGTCTGGGCTTCCGCGAAGCCGTAGTCGATGTTGGCGCGGAGCGTGTGGAGCGGAACTTTGCCTTCGCGATATTCCTCGGTGCGGGCGATTTCCGCGCCGCCGAGACGGCCGGAGCAGCGGACGCGGATGCCTTCCGCGCCGGCCATGTCCATGGTGGTCTGGACGGCCTTCTTCATCGCGCGGCGCGAGGTGATGCGGCGTTCGATCTGCAAGGCGATGTTTTCCGCGACGAGCTGGGCGTCGAGTTCCGGATTCTTGATTTCCTTCACGTCGACGAGGATTTCGCGGTCCTTCGTGGTGATGGCGCGAATCTCGTCCTTGAGCTTGTCGAGTTCGGCGGCCTTGCGGCCGATGACCACGCCGGGGCGGGCGGTGTGGATGTTGACGCGGACGCGGTTGGCGGCGCGCTCGATCGTGACCTTCGAGACGGCGGCGCCTTCGAGCTTCTTCTTGATGAATTTGCGGATCATGGCGTCCTCGTAAAGATAGATCGGGAAGTCCTTCTTCGAGGCGTACCACATGGAGCGCCAGGCGCGGTTGAAGCCGACGCGAAAGCCGATTGGATTAACTTTTTGTCCCATAGTATTCTCTGGTTTAGTCCGCCGCGGTCACCTTCTCGGGATGTTCGCCCGCTGCCAATGACTTGCTGGTTTTGTCCGCCGCCTCGGCCCGGAGCTGGCTCGGATCGGGTTCGGGCGCGACGAGGGCCGGTGCGGCCGTAGTCGATCCTCGACCTTTTCCGCCTTCTTTGAAGCGGCCGGTTTGGATGAAGTCTTCGATTCGGTAGGCTTGGCCTTGTCCTTCTTGACGCCCTTGGCCTTGATCGGTTTTTCGATCGGTTCGGCCTCGGTGAGCGTGATCTTGATATGTGCGGTGCGCTTGTTGATGCGGGCGCCGCCGCCACGGGCGCGGGTGTGCATGCGCTTCATGCGTTGGGCCTTCGCCGGCCACGGCCTGCTTGACGACGAGATTGACGGCGCGAAGATTGTTGTTGTTCTCCGCGTTGGCGATGGCCGAGGCCAGCACCTTGCCGATGAGGCGGGCGGACTTCTTGGGAATAAGGCGCACGATCTCCAGGGCCGCCTCGGCGGGCAGTCCCTGAATTTCGCGCGTGACCTCCCGCACCTTGAAGGCGGAAATCTTTGCGTATCTGTGCTCAGCTTTTACGTCCATAACTCAAATTCGTTTAATTTTTTTATCTGCGCTGTCTCTTCGTTTTCTTCGATCTGTTTCTAAATTTGTATTCTTATTTCTTTCACTGCCCGCCCTCGACTGCTGCCCGGTCGCCCACTTTGAGGACCGTGTTCGGCTTCAAATCCTCGACCTGCGCCGCGCTGACCTGGTCCCGCGCCAGCACGATCTTCACCTTCCCGACCTCCACGTTGTCCTGATAAATGAGGAAGGGCATACCCTCCTTCACGCCCTGGGTTTTGCCCAGGTTCAGGATCACCGCATTCAAATCGGGATTGATGTCGGCGATCTGCCCATCGGTCAGCGAACTGGCCAGCGGAATCGCCGATCCGCTGCGCCCGGCCAGGTAGGCCTTCGCGCTGCGGCGTGGCAACTTCGTATTCGGCCCGTACTTTCGGGTCGTAATTCGGAGCGGTCTGGATCATCTGGTCGGTCGAGGCGAGGAGCTTGTCGAGCAGGACGAGCGCCTCGCGGCGTTTCATCTCGCTCTGGTAAAGTTCCTTCACGGCCTGGACCAGCTTGTCTTCCAGCTTGCTCTCATCGACGGTCAGCGCTTCGACCCCAAGGGCCTCGTCGCGCAGCTTCAGCTCGGTCCACTGCTCGCGGAACTATTCCGATTCGGTGTTGGCCGAGGCGAGACTTTCCGTCAGGGTCTTCACCCTGGCTTCGAGCTCTTCGTGGCTGAGGCCGGAAAGGTCCGTGCTGGCATTCGTCGCATCCACTGCCCCCGCCTTTCGGTCCGGGGCTGGCGGCGTGCTGGCATCGATGACGGTGACCGTATTGGTGGCGGTATCCGTTGCCGGTTTATCTGCAGTCAAAGAACGATCCGTATCCGGCTGAGCGGACGCGGTTCCCGGCGTGTTAAGCGCCGAGACGACGACGAGAAGGGCGAACCCGGCTCGAAGTCGTTGAACCCGGCGGCTTGCGCCAACCCGGTTCGATAATCTGGAAAAATTGAGTTCCGTTCGCTTCTCCTCGGGCCGAGGCCCTTATTTGGCGGCCGCCTTTTCGGTGTGGGCGCCATGTTTCTTGAAGGTGCGCGTCGGGGAAAACTCGCCGAGCTTGTGCCCGACCATGTTTTCCGTGACGAACACGGAATTGAAAATCTTGCCGTTGTGGACCAGGAAGGTGTGGCCGACGAAATCGGGCGTGATGAGCGAGCGGCGCGACCAGGTCTTGATCGGCTTCTTCACGTTGGAGACGGTCATTCTCTCGATCTTCACCATGAGGTGATCGTCAACGAAGGGTCCTTTTTTTAAGCTGCGAGACATAAGGGGAAAAGCGTAGAGGTTGGAGCGTAGAGCTTAGAGCTTGGAAATGCAGTCGTTCTTGGTTCTGAGCTCTTGGTTCCTGGTTTGTTAGTGTTTCTTGTTCTGGCGACGTTGCACGATGAATTTATTCGACGGCTTGTACTTCGGACGGGTCTTGAGGCCCTTGGATGGCTGGCCCCAGGGCGACACGGGATGCTGGCGTCCGCCGCCACCCTTGCTCTTGCCCTGGCCGCCACCCATGGGGTGATCGACCGGGTTCATGACCATGCCGCGCACATGCGGGCGACGGCCCAGCCAGCGCGAGCGGCCGGCTTTGCCGAGGGAAACGTTTTCGTGCTCGATGTTGCCGATCTGGCCGATCGTGGCGTAGCACTGGGCGAAAATCTTGCGGATTTCGCCGGAAGGCAAACGGACTTGCGCGTAACCGGCGTCGACCGACATGAGGGTCGAGCTGCTGCCGGCGGTGCGGCCGATCTGGGCGCCGCGTCCGGGAATGATCTCGATGTTGTGGATGGCCGCGCCAAGCGGAATCTTCTCCAGCGGAAGCGCATTGCCGATAATCGGCTCGGCTTCGGGTCCGCTCATCAGCGTCGTGCCCACGGCCAGGCTGACCGGCGAGATGATGTAGCGCAGTTCGCCGTCCGCATATTTCAGGAGCGCGATGCGGGCCGTGCGGGTCGGGATCGTATTCGATCGACTGGACGACGGCCTTGATGCCGAGCTTATTCCGCTTGAAATCGATGAAGCGATATCGCTGCTTGTGGCCGCCGCCGATGTGGCGCGAAGTGAGCCGGCCGCGGTTATTGCGTCCGCCCGACTTCTTGAGCCGCTCGGTGAGTTTCCGCACCGGCTTGTTGCCCTGGGTGAGCTCCTCAAATCCGTTCAACTGCGTGAAGCGAAGGGAAGGTGTGAGGGGACGAAAAACTTTAAGTGCCATGGTCGTATGAAGTTAAATTAAACGAGTTCGATTTTCTCGCCCGCCTTGAGGGTGACGATGGCTTTTTTCCAGTCGTTGCGCTGGCCCCAGTCGGCGCCGCCGTGACGGCGCTTGAGCTTGCCCGCGACCTGCATCGTGTTGACGCGCACGGCGGTCTTCTGGAAGAGGATTTTCACCGCGTGCTTGATCTCCTGCTTGGTCGCGCTCGGCGCAACCTTGAGGACGTACTGGTTGTGCTTTTCGGCCAGGGCGGTGCCCTTTTCGGTCACACGCACCGATTTGACGATGAGAAGAGGATCGCGCATAGGTTTGAAAAGTTATTTTTGGAGCCGGGCCGAGAGTTTGCCGAGCGCGCCGTCGGTGATGAAGATCTTGTCGCAGAGGAGCAGTTGCTCGGCGTTGACCAGATCGCCCGTGACGGTGATCGAGTGCGGATGATTGCGCGAAGCGAGGTAAAGATTCTGGTCGGGCGCTTCGATGACGAGCAGGGCCGTCGTTTTCTTGTCGAGGCCGCCGTCCTTCAGCTGGGCGACGAGGTCCTTCGTCTGCGGCTTGGAAAGCGTGATCGGCATCGATCAGGTAAACTTCACCGGCGTTGATGCGCGAGCTGATCGCCTTGCGGAGCGCGAGCTGCTTCACGGTCTTGTTCGTCTTCTTGGAATAATCGCGGGGATGCGGGCCGAAGACCACGCCGCCGCCGGACCAGACGGGCGACGATTTGTAACCGGAACGGGCGTTGCCGGTGCCTTTTTGGCGCCACGGCTTTTTGCCGGAACCGGCGACGGTCGCCTTGGTCTTGGTCGAGTGGGTGCCGGCGCGGCGGTTGGCCTGGTAGGCGACCACGGTTTCGTGCAGCGCCTGCGTGCCGATGCCGTTCTCGATGAGATCGACCTTCAGCTTGCTGGCGGCGTCCTTGGTGGAGAGAGGGGAAAAGCTCATGTGTCTGTTAGTTCGGTTATTTGCCAGCCTTGGAAGCCTTCATCGGGTTGGCCGCTTTGCCGGCAGTGGCCGCGCCCTTCGGCTTGGGCTGGCCCTTGATCGCGGTGCGGACGACGACGTAGCTGCCGCGTCGCGCCGGGAACCGCGCCGCTGACGAGCAGGACGTGATCGGCTTCGCGGACCTGGACGACGCGGAGGTTCTGCACCGTGACGCGCTCATCGCCCATGTGACCGGCCATGCCGTGATTCTTGTAGATGCGGCCGGGAGTCGAGCGGCAACCGATGGCGCCGTTGCGGCGATGGGTCTTGGAACCGTGGGCGGCGCCCTGACCGTCGAAATTGTGCTTCTTCATCGGGCCCTGGAAACCTTTGCCCTTGGAGATGCCGATGACATCGACCAGTCTGGCCGGCCTTGAAGCCGTTGACCGTGATCGAGTCGCCCAGTCTTGGCTTCTTCGCCGTTGGTGCGTGAACTCGCGGACGAACTTCTTCGGCGCGGAGCCGGCCTTCTTGAAGTGGCCGAGTTCCGGCTTGGTGACGCGATGTTCCTTCTGGTCGAAGACGCCGACCTGGACGGCGGCGTAGCCGTCGTTGTCGATGGTCTTGACCTGCAGAACCGCGTTCGGCTCGGCGAGGATGACGGTGACGGGCGTGATGGTCCCGGCCTCGTCATAGACGCGGGTCATTCCCACCTTTTGTCCTAAAATTCCAATGCTCATGGGAGTAAAGGTTTGGCGTTAAAAATTAGACTTTGATCTTGATGTCGACACCGGCCGGCAGATTGAGCTTCTTGAGCTCATCGACGGTCTTGGCCGTGGGCTGGATGATGTCGAGCAGGCGCTTGTGGGTGCGCATCTCGAACTGGTCCATGCTCTTTTTGTCGACGTGAGGGGAACGGTTGACCGTGAAGCGCTCGATCTTGGTCGGGAGCGGGATCGGGCCGGCGACGACGGAACCGGTGCGGGACGCGGTTTCGGCGATCTCGGTCGCGGCGCGGTCGAGCAGACGGTGATCAAATGCCTTGAGGCGGATGCGGATGCGGGTTTCGGCCATAAATTTATTTACCCTTCTTCTGTTCGGTGATCTGCGCGACGATCTGCGCGGGGACCTGTTCGAAGTGCGACGGCTCCATGGTGTAGGCGGCGCGGCCCTTGGACATGGAACGGATGTTGTTGACGTAGCCGAACATTTCCGAGAGCGGCACTTCGGCGTGCACGTTGGTCGTCTTGCTCTTGCTTTCCGTGCTCATGATCTTGCCGCGACGGCGGCTCAAGATCGCCGATGATGTCGCCCTGGAACTCGTCCGGGGTGGACACTTCGACCTTCATGATCGGCTCGAGGAGGATCGGGCCGGCCTTCTTCATCGCGTCCTGCACGGCGAAGATGGCCGCGAGCTTGAACGCCAATTCGTTGGAATCGACTTCGTGGTAGGAACCGTCGGTGATGTTGATCGCGACGTCGATGACGGGCGAGCCGTTGACCACGCCGTTGAGCAGCGCTTCTTCGATGCCCTTTTTACAGGCGGGAATGTATTCCTTGGGGATGTTGCCGCCGACGACCTTGTTCTCGATGGCGATGCCCTTGCCGCGTTCCTGCGGCATCATGTCGACGACGACGTGGCCGTATTGACCGCGGCCGCCCGACTGCTTGACCAGCTTGCCTTCGCCTTCGCTCGGCTTGGTGATCGATTCGCGATAGGCGATCTGCGGCGCGCCGGCGTTGGTCTCGACGTTGAACTCGCGGCGCATGCGGTCCATGATGATGTCGAGGTGAAGTTCGCCCATGCCGGCGATGATGGTCTGGCCGGTTTCCTCGTTGGTCTTGACCGTGAGGGTCGGATCTTCCTCGACCAGGCGGCCGAGCGATTCGCCCATCTTTTCGCGGTCGGCCTTGGTCTTCGGCTCGATGGCCATGGAGATGACCGGCTCAGGGAAGGAAGGCGGCTCGAGCTGGATGTCGAAATCCTCGATGCAAAGCGTGTCGCCCGTCTTGACGTCCTTGATGCCGACGATGGCGGCGATGTCGCCCGGAGTAAACCGTTTCGACTTCCTCGCGCTTGTCGGCCTGGATCTGGACGACGCGGCTGATGCGGTCGCGCTTGTTGGTGCGCGGATTGTAAACCGTGGTGCCCTTGGTGAGCTGTGCCGGAATAGACGCGGAAGAAGACGAGCTTGCCGACGAAGGGATCGGTCCAGAGCTTGAACGCGAGCGAACAGAACTTGCCGTTGTCGTCCGGCGGGCGCGGGGACTTTTTCCTCGCGGTTGTGCGGGTTGATGCCCACGGCCGGCGGAATGTCGAGCGGGCCGGGAAGATAATCGATGACGGCGTCGATCAGGAACTGGATGCCCTTGTTCTTGAAGGCGGAACCGCCGACGACCGGGACAAGCTGGTTGGTGACGGTCAGGCGGCGGATGCCCTGCTTGAGCTGGACGCGACGTGGGCGTCTTTTCCTCGAGGAACAGATTGCCGATTTCCTCGTCCTTGTCGGCGACGGCTTCGATGAGTTCCTTGAGCGATTTCTCGGCCAGCGGCTTCAATTCCGCCGGGATGTCGACGAGTTCGTAGGTCGAGCCGATCTTGTCGTTGTCGGCGTAACGGACGGCCTTCTGGTTGATGATGTCGATCTGGCCGTGAAGCTGATCTTCCGCGCCCCAGGGAAGGATGACGGGCCAGGCATTCGCGCCGAGCTTGTCGCGCATTTCGTTGATCGCGTTCTGGAAATTCGCGCCGACGCGGTCCATCTTGTTGATGAAAGCGATGCGGGGCACGCCGTACTTGTTGGCCTGACGCCAGACGGTCTCGGACTGGGGCTGGACGCCGGCGACGCCGCAGAACACGGCGATGGCGCCGTCGAGCACGCGGAGCGAGCGCTCCACCTCGGCGGTGAAGTCGACGTGGCCGGGAGTGTCGATGATGTTGACGCGGAATTTCTGGCCTTCGTACAGCTTGACGATGCCCTCTTCCTTGCGCGCGGGCCAGAAACAGGTCGTGGCCGCGGAGGTGATGGTGATGCCGCGCTCGCGTTCCTGCTCCATCCAGTCGGTGACGGTCGTGCCTTCATGCACCTCGCCGATCTTGTGGATCGAGCCGGTGTAGAAAAGGATGCGCTCGGTCAGCGTGGTCTTGCCCGCGTCGATGTGCGCGGCGATGCCGATGTTGCGCGTGCGCTCCATCGGATAGGGGCGCTTCGGCGAATTGGGATTCTTGGCCTGCGTGGCAGGAGCGGCGGTAGCGGTGGCCATAAAAGTTTGAGTGAAGAGGTAAGTACGACTTGAAAAGTGATTAGAACCGGAAATGGGCGAACGCGCGATTGGCCTGGGCCATCTTGTGCACGTCGTCGCGTTTCTTGACGGAATTGCCCTGGCCGTTGGAGGCTTCCTTGATCTCCGAGGCGAGCGCCTTCTGGAGCGGCACGCCCTTGCGCTTGGCGGCATTGCCGACCATCCAGCGCATGGCGAGCGCGAGCTGGCGCTCCGGCGGGACTTCCATCGGGACCTGGTAGGTGGCGCCACCGACGCGGCGGCGACTTGACTTCGAGGCGGGGCTTCACGTTCTCGAGCGCCTTGGTCAGGACATCGAGCGGATCGCCGTCCTTGTTGTTCTCGTTGACGGAATCGATCGCGCCGTAAACGATGCGCTGCGCGAGCGACTTCTTGCCCCGCTGCATGATCGCGGAAATGAGGCGGCCGACGACTTGAGATTCGTAGCGGCTATCAGGAATGATGGAGCGCTTATCAGCGCGGCGACGACGGGCCATGGTAGTTAAAGGTAGGGGTTAGAAGGGAAAGGGTTATTTCTTCTTGGCCGCGGCAGCGAGCTGCGCCGCGCCCTTCTTGGGCTTCTTGACGCCGTACTTGGAGCGGGAAACGTTGCGGGTGAGCTTGTTCGTGTTGCTGGGGCCGGCCGCGCCGAGGGCGTCGAGCGTGCCGCGAACGATATGGTAACGAACACCGGGCAAATCCTTCACGCGGCCGCCGCGGACGAGGACGATGGAGTGTTCCTGCAAATTGTGGCCCTCGCCCGGGATGTAGGCGATGACTTCCTGGCCGTTGGTCAGGCGCACCTTGGCGACTTTGCGCAAGGCGGAATTCGGCTTCTTGGGGGTGCGGGTCATGACCTGCACGCAGACGCCGCGGCGCTGCGGCGCGCCTTTAAGCGCGGGCGACTTCGTCTTGACGACGACTTTGCGGCGTCCTTTGCGGACCAATTGGTTGATCGTGGGCATTCCGTGTTTCTGTTTGGGTTAAATCTTCGTCGTAAATCTGTGTCGGGTGCTGCGGAGACGTTCTGCCACCCGGGCCTCAGAAACAAAAACACGCCATTGTGGTGGCGTGCTAAGCTTTTGAAGCTCGCATGGAGGACGGCTTTTTTCCCGGACTATCCAGCCCGAAGACCGTCACACGCTTCCTCATCACTCGAACCCGGCTGAGTGCATTTAGCGGCTCAACAAGGCGCCCCCGTTTTGCGGGGGAATGGGATCATGCCATAGCGGCAAAGGCGTGCAAGAGATTTTTTACGGATTTTACCGGGTTCGACGTGAATGGCCAAATTCGGACGGATTTAATGGAATTGATCAAGGGGCTTTGAGGTCTAGGGTCAGTGCATCAAGATGAGAATTCAGGCCGCATTTTATCTCGTCGCTTTCCTTGTCATTTCACCGACCCGTGCTGACTTAGCTCCCGCGCCCGATGCTTTTCTGGATCATGCCATCCCGTCGACCGCCCTGCGCACCAATCCTAATAACTCGACCTCCCTACAATTCAAAACCTACGGAGAACAGCTGGCCAAGTTAAAGGCAACCATTCCCAAACCGATCACCCTTCCAGACGGCGTGCTCGATTTTGTCACCGGCATTGATAAAGGCTATTTCTGTACATGCGAATTCGGCATGATTTTTGTCGGCGTCCTTAAAGAGCTTCCCACCAATCGAAACTTCCTGGACGCTGCCTGCCCACGATTGGAAATGGCCTGGAGTTATGATCCTACCCGTGATGCCATCGTTCTCGATTTTCCCTGGCGCAGGGATGATTCCCGGACAAGCGCAGAATTGGTCGATGTCCTGGAACACACAGCCGTCTTGAGCACCGAGGAGGTGTTCGCGTCCGGGGCTTTCAAAGCGGAACCGATCCAGAGATATTTCTGGGACCATCATCAACTTGATCCAAACGACAAGTGGCGAATCGCGTTCGATGCGTTATTGAGCAAGCCGGAAAACGTTTCCAGCGCCTGGAAAGTCAGGCTTTCTGATGACTTAAGAAGAGATTTCGGTATTCCATCGCTAGTCGAGAATCTATTGACGGCAAAAATGAAGGACGAACACGGCACCGAACATTTTCTCATCGTCAACAGCCAGCCGGAGATTCTGAATCCAGGTCCCGTGGGAAGCATCAGCTACTATGTCTTCGATTTGCAGGGAAAGTTCGAGCAGGGCGGTTTGTGCTCCATTGGCTACCGCTGCATGGATGCTTCCGTCTGGCTCGATCGTGCGGGCAAGCAACTCATCCTGAGGGTCTTCAATAATGGGTCTTACCAACTCGATGAGAAATTCCTGCTGACCGGGAAAGGTTTGATTATCGGAGATGTGATCGACAACACCGGCACACCGATGACCGGATATCGACTTGTGGGTACTTGTTACGGCTTGCCCTTGGTCCACGTCTCAAACTGATCCTTAGCAAGCCTCCTCTTGGCATTCGTTCAACACACAAGAAACTTCCAGCACTTTCAAGACGTTCTTGTCTAAATAGCCGGAACCGTAACGAGCAAATGCCCTGCTGCGTTGACCGACGTGGCCAGCACCGGCAGATCGCGTTTCGCGGGCCCCTTGGTGACATGTCCGGTCGGGTCGAAGGTCGAGCCGTGACGATGGCAATAGAATGAGCAGTCGCGCTCCGGCGTAAGCTGGACCTTGCGGTGCGTGCAAATCGAGGAAAGCGCCGCCAGCTTGTCTCCCTTGCGAATAACGAAAAAACCCAGCGCTCGGAAATTCGCGTAAACCCCATCGGCGGCAAAATGGGCAACAGGTCCCGCGTCGATGACCTGTTCCCCGTCGCCCAACGAGAGGCCCTCCGTCGCCGCCAACGCCGCGGTTCCTGCGGAGAAAATGAGGAACTGGCGGCGATCGAGATTCATGGAATGAAGCGAGTATCTTCCAGCGGCTGATCCTTCGACAAGCTTAGCATGACCCAGGGGAGCCTTCCTCAATACTCAAACACCAGGCTGGTATCAAGGCCCCAAGTCTGCTCCTGACTCGCGCCGTTATCAACGGGGAACACAAACACAATTCCCAACCGCGGTTGAATCGGCCCGATGGCATCGAGATTGGCCCGAAATCCGACATCGCCGGTCAACTCATCATGGCCGGGATTCGCCTGGTTCAGTTCCTTTCCGCCATTTAATTCGAACACCGGAATGAGCTGCTGCAAACCGGGAATCGCCAGCTTCTCATGCTCAATCGTATATCCAAAAACGAAGCCATATTCGAAGGTCTGCAATCCGCTCGTGGTTCCGTCGCCGCCGTCGCCCAGCAGCGTGGAATAGCCGATGATCGATTGCAGCGTGAAATCCTGGAAGAGCTGGAGATCGTTAAAAAGCTTGGGCACCACCTCGGTGTTGTGGCTGATCTGGGTGTGAGTCGGAATACCGACCTCGATCCCCGTGCCAAACGTGGAATCGATGACCCCGTCCGCTGACACATATTCATAAAAGGGACAGCGTGCGCCCAAATCCACATTGTCCATGCCCTCCGCGATTTCGCCGCTGGAGGAATCGCGCTCATAAGCCGTTTCCAATTCCAACGTCAATGGACCAAACCCCTTTTCCACTTCGCCATGAACCAGGTCGGTGTGCTGGTTGCCGGGACCGCCGGTGTGAAGCCAATCGAGTCGCGCCTCGTTGCTTTCGCCGTCAGAATCATCGACCAGGAAAGGCTCGGGGAAGACGCCCTGTCCGTAAACGCTGCGCTTGTCGAGCCAGTCAAAGAGGCCATAGCGCGTGCTGGCCATAGAGGCGGCTACGGACGATCCGGTCGTCGTGGGCGTCACGATCTCATCGCCGGCCTGGACGCCCACGGGCAGCGCCCAAATAAGAATCAAACCGGCCGGCAAAATGTATTTCATGTTCAGAGTTGTACCCGTCCGGACATGATCCCGCTGCCGTTCGCTTGTCATTTGTTAGCGTTGGCTTGCGAGATAAACCTGACTTTGATCAATCCTCCTTGCGCTTCGTTTGCCCTGACGACTAAACCTGTTTATGCGCGGAAAATGGCTTCAATGGGTCCGTCAGGTACACACGTGGTTGGGCGTCTTTTTTTCGCCGCTGCTGCTGCTGTTTATTGCGACCGGCTGGTGGCAGACCTTTGTCTCCGACGATGACCGGGACAAGGGCGCGTTCAATTCGTTCATGGGAAAATTTTCCAATATCCACACCGACGATTACTTCCAGCATGCCGGCGGCCATCATCACGCATCGGGACTTTTTAAAATCCTGGTCGGCTGCATGGCGGTTTCGCTAATCCTGACGATTTTCCTCGGCTTGGCCCTTGCCTGCCAAAACTTGAAGCGGACCGGTTGGATGGTGCTGGCGCTTTTCCTCGGAATTTTAGTTCCCGGATTGATCCTCTATTTCCACTAGAGGCTATCGACGTTCAGACGACGGATGCAATTCCGGCATCTTATGCGAGCCGCCCCACGGCTGGCTTGCCGTCTCCTCGCCCGCCCACGGAATCAAGCCGCCGGTGAGCCGCACCGGAGCCACCCGGGGCGCGGGGTGCGGATAATGGTGAAGGAAAATCGTGTAGTCATGCTGCACCTCGGTCTGACGCGCGTAACCGGGATGGTTTCCGTCCGGATAAGGAAAGCGATAATAGACCAGAACGTAAAAAATTCCCGGTGGCACCTGAAGCACGTGGGGTCGGCCATTTTCCGGCAAGGGCCTTCCCCGCAACAAATCATGGTCGGTATGGCGCGCGCAATCGATCAGCCGCTCGTTTCCCACCAGGCAAAGATCGCCATGCGTACGCACGGTCCCCGACGCCGATGGCGGCCGGTTGGAAAACGTCACCCGCTCCATCGCTTGATGGTCCCCGGTGAGAATGAAGCGAAGGTCGAGCGGGCGATCAGGCACGTCCCAGGCAAAGGCCGTTAGCGCCTTCATCTGATTCTGCAGGTGCACCATCACGTCGAGGCGGTCAGCTTCCGGACTCACAAACGTCGGATACGATTCGAGGTCGACCAGCGCCAGCCTGCCATGCGCCGACTGGGAAAAAGCCGTATCCTCGCCTGCGTGCAGCGTATGGGTGAAATGGCCCCGCATTCGTTAGCATAAACCAAGGCGCACCATTAGCAATGCATGGGGTTTCGCTTTTTTTATGATTGGCGGAAGGCAATCAATCGGAGCAAGTTCTCCCATGTCATACGATCACGGTTACGACTACGTCGTGCTCGGCTCGGGCATCGCCGGGCTGACCTTCGCGCTGAACGTGGCCGAAAAAGGCTCCGTCGGGGTGATCACCAAGAAGAACCGGGCGGAATCGAATACCAATTACGCCCAGGGCGGCGTTGCCTGCGTTACTTCCACCGAGGACACCTTCGACCTGCATGTGCGCGATACCCTCGAAGCCGGCGCCGGACTCTGCCGCGAAGACGTAGTCCGCGGGATTATCGAGGAAGGCCCGGCGCGGATCAAAGAGCTGATCGAGCTGGGCATGTCCTTTTCCGAGCGCGAGAATGGCGGGCACAAACACGAGCTCGATCTCGGCAAGGAGGGCGGCCACTCCAAGCGCCGCATCCTGCACGCGAAGGATGTGACCGGGCGGGAGATCGAAACCGCGCTGCTGACCGCGCTGGCGCTGCATCCCAACGTGGAGATGTTCGAGGACCACGCGGCCATCGATCTGATCACGCGGCGCAAGCTCGGCTTCGCCACGGACAACCGCTGCGTGGGCGTTTATGTGCTCGATAACAAAACCGGCCACGTCGAGACCGTGGCTGCTCCGCACGTCCTTCTGGCCACTGGCGGTTGCGGCAAGGTCTATCTCTACACGACGAATCCCGACATCGCCACCGGCGACGGCGTGGCCATGGCCTACCGCGCGGGCGTGCCCGTCGCCAACATGGAGTTCATCCAATTCCACCCGACCTGCCTGTTCCATCCCAAGGCAAAATCGTTCCTCATTAGCGAAGCGGTCCGCGGTGAAGGCGGCATTCTCCGCAATGCGGCGGGCAAGGCGTTCATGGACGGCGTGCATCCCCTCGCCTCGCTCGCGCCGAGGGACATTGTCGCGCGCGCCATCGATGCGGAAATCAAACGCACCGGCGTCGAATGCGTTTACCTCGACATCACGCATCAGAGCCGCGACTACCTCCAGAAACGGTTTCCCGCCATCTACGCGAAGTGCCTCGAATTCGGCATCGACATGGCCGTCGAGCCGATTCCGGTCGTGCCCGGCGCGCACTACCAATGCGGCGGAGTCGTCACCACGCCGGAGGGCCGCACCGAACTGCCCGGACTTTGGGCGGTGGGCGAAGTCGCCTGCACCGGCCTGCATGGCGCGAACCGGCTCGCCAGCAATTCCCTGCTCGAAGCGCTGGTCGTGGCTCATCGCGCGGCCGACGCGGTGAAAAACGAAAAAGTGCCGCCACCGCAAAAAGACTTGCCGCCGTGGGAAAGCGGTCCGGCCCAGGACCCCGACGAGTTGGTCGTCATTTATCACAACTGGCGCGAAATCCGGCAGCTCATGTGGGATTACGTCGGCATCGTGCGCACTACGAAACGGCTGCGCCGCGCGGCGAGCCGCCTCTATAGCCTGCATGAGGAAGTCCGCGACTATTATTGGAATTACAAAATGACCTGCGACCTGATCGAGCTGCGCAACCTGGTGCTCGTCGCCTCCCTGATCGTCGACAGCGCCCTAAGCCGTCACGAAAGCCGCGGTCTCCACTTCACGCTCGACTATCCCCTGCCCGATACCAGCGCACCGCCCAGCGACACCGTGCTGCGGCCGAGTTAGGCTTTGTCGCCCAGTGACGCAACCTAAACCAATCCCTCAATGCGCAGACACGCATACTCGCCCGCGAGCGCCGCGATATTCGAATCGGTATTTTCCGCCAACGTGCTCTGCAACTCTTCCAGCGTCTTCACCGCGCGCAGCCTTTCCAGCTCGTTCGTGCCCGCGACCGCTTCGGAGCGACGCCAATACCAGCGCTGCAATTGCGCAATCGATTCCTGGCGGCCCAGCTGAAACTCCGCCTCGACCAGCGCCTTGCCGACATCCTCCTCCACCTCCTCGTCGGTCTCCTTGAAATGCGCTTCCGCCGCCTCGCGCAGGCCCGCCCAATGCTCCTGCAAAACCTGGGCGCGAGCGTAGGCGCGCAGGGCGGAATTCGGCTGCCGCGCGTACCAGGAGGAAATCCATTCCGGCTCGTGCTCGGCGCCCGCGTCGATGTCCTCAAAGCCGAGATCGAGCCGCAGACAGCGCGAAATGATCGTGGGCAGAAGCATCGCGGGCCGGCCCGAAGTCAGCAAAATGAGCGTGTGCGCGGGCGGTTCCTCCAACGTTTTCAGGAACGCGTTCGCCGTATTTTTGCTGCCCATGCACATGCGCTCGGCATCGAAAATCACCGCCACTTTCAGCGGCGCCATGAAGGGACGCAGATTCAGCTCCCGTTCCAGTTCGCGAATCTGCTCGATCTTGATCCGGCGCGATTTCGATTCCGGCCGAACCGCGTGGAAATCGGGATGGTCCTGCGGCGCGCCCGCGAGGACTTGTCCGGCCAGCCCCAGCGCGAGATTTTCAAGCGACTCGGAGCGGTCGCCCATCAGCAAATAGGAATGGCCCATCCGCCCCTGCTCGATGCTGGCGGCGAATCGTTGGCGAAGTTCTTCAGCGCGGAATGGCATGCGGTGATTTTATAACTCAGTCATCCTGAGCTTGTCGAATCTTGGCCGTTGGGAATGGTCGGTTCTGCCTGGTCCCTCGTTCCCCAAACTCTATTTGGGAACGCACTTGCTGAGGCAATTCCATTGTCGATCGTTGTAACAGTAGCAACAGAGTTGCGCAGACAATCCCGTTCTTAAATGGAGTTTGGGAACGAGGGATGATAATTCCGTCAAAAATCAGGAACTAAAGACCGAACGCCTTCGCTACTTCCCTCCACACCAACTCAGCCGTCTGCTCAATCGTACCCGCGGCTGAAACAATTTTGACGCGGGTTGGATGCGCCTTGGCGACATCGAAGTACCCCTGCCTGACGCGCTCGAAGAAATCGACCGGCTCGGCTTCCATGCGGTCGAAGGAGCCGCTGCCCGGCGGATGCGAGCGGCGAATCTGCCGTTCGCGCGCGGCCTCCGGTTCGAGATCAAGCACCAGGGTGAGGCCCGGCAGATTGGGGCCTACGGCGAAGGCGTTGACGCGCTCCACCACCTCGGTCGGCAACTGGCGTCCAACGCCCTGATAGACCGTGGTCGAATCAAGAAAGCGATCACTCAGCACCCACACGCCTTGGTCCAGCGCGGGCATGATGACCTTGCGCACGAGTTCGGCGCGGCTGGCGAGGAAAAGCAGCAGTTCCGTGTAGGGCGTCATGCCACGGCCCTCCGGCGCGTGCTTGAGCAGGTGCCGGATCGACTCGCCCAGTTGCGTGCCGCCCGGTTCGCGCGTGACGATAACTTTCTTGCCCAGGCCGGTCAGGCGCTTGGAGAGCAGCTCGATCTGCGTCGATTTACCGACCGCTTCGCCGCCTTCGAGCGAGATGAATTGGTTGAGTTGAGACATCTCTTGGTTTTTACAATGAATCACATTTCTAAAGGCTGTCATCCTGAGCAAGCCGGGCTTGCCCCGGCGCTGTCGAAGGACCTCTGACTATTTGCTCAATCGATGCGGAACATGGGAATAGTTAGAGATCCTTCGACAAGCTCAGGATGACAAGGCTTTTTAAAACAACAAATTCATAAAATGAATTTGTTTCACGCTTCTCCGCTCGGCTCCAACTCCTCCGACGTATCCTCCAGCAGATAATCAAAGTCGGTCTTGGAAAGACTGCCCGTAAAGCCTTCCTCGCCGAGGACATCCTGCGCGAGTTGGGCCTTGCTTTGCTGCAAGCGCCAGATTTTTTCCTCGACCGTGCCCTGCGTCACGAGCCGATACGCGATCACGGTCCGGTCCTGCCCGATGCGGTGCGTGCGATCGATGGCCTGCGCTTCCACCGCCGGATTCCACCACGGATCGTAGAGCACTACATAGCTCGCGGAAGTCAAATTCAACCCCGTCCCGGCGGCCTTGAGCGACAGCAGGAACACGGCCGGTTCCTTGCAATCATGGAACGCCTGGACCACATCGCCCCGGTTGGTCGTTTGCCCGGTGAGCATAAAGTAAGGGCGGCTTTTTTCCTCCAGCTCGGTCTTGAGAATCTTGAGCATCTCCACGAATTGCGAGAAGACGAGCACCTTGTGACCGGCGGCGTAGAGCGGTTCGAGCAACTCGAAGAGCGCGGACGTTTTGCCGGAACCGAGGCCCTTTTTGCCTCCCGCGAGCGAGGGATGGCAGCAAATCTGGCGCAGGCGGGTGAGCGCGGCGAGCACGTGCATGCGCGATTGCCCGGCCTGTAGGTCGAGCGTCGAAAGTGCCTGGCGGCTGCGCTGCAATTCCGCCAGATAAAATTTGCGCTGGCCCTCGGTGAGTTCGCAATCGATGCGCTCCTCGATCCGGTCGGGCAGGTCCTGCGCGACCTGTTTTTTCAACCGGCGAAGCATGACCGGGCGCATCCGGCTCGAAAGCAGTGCACGGGCCGGTTGCGACGCGCCACGATCGTACTGCTCCAGGAATTTCCCGCGCTCGGGCAGGTAGCCGGGATGGACAAATTCCATGATGCTCCAGAGATCAAGCAGCCGGTTTTCCAGAGGCGTGCCGGTCAGCGCCAGCTTGTGCTCGGCCTTCAGCGCCTTGGCCGCGCGCGCCACCATCGACTCGGGATTTTTAATGTTCTGCGCTTCATCGAGGATGATGGCGCGGAACGAGAATTTCTGCAGGGCGGCAAGATCGCGGCGCAGCAGCGCGTAATTCGTGACGACGAGATCATGCGCCGGAATTTCCTGGCGCAGGCTGTGGCGATGTTCGCCCGCCGTGAGCAGCAGGACTTTCTGGTCCGGCGTGAATTGCGCGGCTTCCCGGTTCCAATTAAAGACAACGCTCGCCGGGCAAATGACGAGACTCGGCGCGGGGCCCTGCGTCTCCCGCAAATGTTGCAGCCACGCGAGCGCCTGCACCGTTTTGCCGAGACCCATGTCGTCGGCCAGGAGCGCCCCGAGCTTGAAGCGCGAGGCATAGGAAAGAAAGTGAAGGCCCGTTTTCTGGTAAGGCCTCAGCTCGGCGATGAGTCCCTTCGGCGCGTCGATTTCGGGCAAACCTTTGAAATCGGTCACGGCCTGGCGGAGTTGGCTGACAACCGTGCCGCCTTCGCCATCGACCAGCGCTTCCAGTTTTTTCCAGGCGGTTTGCTGCGCGCCCGACATCTGCCACGCGCCCAATTGCTGCTCGCCCGCTCCGACCTGCACGCCGATCTCGGCCAGCGCGGTCACGGCCTCGGCCATGGCGGCGACCTCCTCGCGCTCCATCCACGTGCCGTTGGAAAGCTTGACGTAGGGGTCGTCGCTTTGATGCAAACGCGCCCAATCCGCCTCCGTCATCGCCAGCGTTTCGTCTTCCCACGCGGCTTGGACACTGAACCAGTCGATGCCGGTCGATTGAATTTTCAGCTTGGGGAAACGGCGCCGTTTGCCACTGATCAAATGCTGAAAGCGTTTATTGGCGAAGTATTGCCAGTCGGGCGAGCGGTCCTTCCAATGCGCCAAAATTGCGGCGATGCGCGCCGGTTGCAGGATCACCCACCAGCCCGAATTATCCGGCCGCCCGCAAAGCTCGCCCCGTTCCGATTCAAAGCCGCGCATCCAAGTCAGCGCAGTCGCCGTGTCGGCGTCGGCGGGAACATCGTCCCAGATTTCGACATCGTTGGCGCTTCGTCCGGTGGAAGAAGCGTCCTGCGCGACCGGCATATTTTCGCGCACGATCATTTCCGGCGGCGCGATGTGGATATAGTCGTCCTGGTCACCACCGGCGAGGTCCGCATGCGCCGACTGCATTTTGGTCCAGCCGTCGTCGACCCATTCCCAATGCAGCTTGCCCTCGCGGGCATCGGCCTTGAGGCGAATCTGGAGGGCGTCGTCCTCGTCGAGATGAAAGTAAAATTTGATCAGCGACGGCACCTGGCGCAAATGGACTTTGACCTGCTGCTGCAAATGCGGATAACGGCGCAGGAGCGGCGGCAAAAGATGGCTCGCGGCGGCGACATCGACCGCACCGACACCGCGCTTGAGCGCGAGGGCCATGAGCGAGCGCGGCGGGCGTTCCGTCAGGCGATAGAAGCAATGCTTCACGCAAACCAGTTCCAGTTCCGGGCGCGGATGGTCCGACTTGGGCGCGAGAAATAGCCGCGCGTTTTCCAGCGGTTCGCGCAGACCGGCCGCGGTCACGACTTCAAAATTAAGATCGAGCCGCGAAGCGTTGGAGCCGCCACGCCCATTCTCCGCATCCTCGGCCGGATGAAGCTGCGGGACGATCCGCGCGCTCAGCGGACTGAACTCGACCGGCGCGCCTTCCTCCCAATGGCAGCGCGCGCTCGTGCCCCATTGCGTCAGCCACGTCAGCAGGCTGCGATTGTCGTTGAGAAATGGACTCGCCACGCGGTTCTTGTCCGTGAGCAAAAGCGGGAGAAAATCGCTCAGCCAGCGAAGCAGCACCTGGTCCTCGGCGTTGAAAAGCTCAGGGCGATTCGCCGCCTCGTTGCAAAGACCACGCACCTGGAAAAAGTTGCGCGAGCCCTCCTTGAGCTTCGGGGAATTGACCCGCAGATCGATCTGGACGTGCGCCTCGAAGGGATCGAAGCCCGACTCGATTTTCCAGACAATCCGCAGCTCGCGGCGAGGATGGGCTGGGGTATCGCCCTGGCCCGCGGAAAGCCACTCGAGCAGCTCCTTGCGGAAGGAATCGGCCTCCTCGGCGCGCTCCTGTTGCTCGAAATCGGGGCGATCGAGATACGGCACCAGCGACGAGGGAATCTTGCCGTTGTTACGCCGCGAAATTTCCCGCGCAAGACGCCAGGCCAGCTTTTCGGAATTCGGCTCGCGGCAGATCGTCGCGCCGATGTTGGAATCAAAGAAATCGGGCAGATCGATCTGTGTTTCCTTCAGCAGCGTGCTGAGCTGCGCCAGGCGGTCCCACTCGCTGCGCGCCTGGAAAAGACGGGTCAGCGTTTGACTATCGGGACCGGAACGCGTGGAAGAATTGGGTACGGGGCGTGGCGGCATGGACAATCGGTCAGTATGCCGTGTTCGTCGGGATGAGCAATAACCAAATGTGATTGAGGGCTTTACAAGGTGGAGAGTCGGGTCGACATTAGGCCGCATGAGATGCCTTGCCGTCGCTTTACTTACCATCGGATTTGCGTTTGCTGCCAGCGCGCAAACCAATGCGCCCACACCGAGTCCTCCCGCCGCAGCGACGGCGCCGACGCCCCCGAACCTGCCCGAACCGACCTCGACCACCACGCCCGACAACACCCGCTACCTGAATCATCCGAATTTGTTGCCGCCTTGCGAAGTTCAGGTGGCTTCCTTCAACAACAAGCCGTGCGATATCATTTTCATCGGCGACTCGATCACGCAGGGCTGGCTCGGAACCGGCAAGGCGGTCTGGGATAAATATTACGCGCCAAGGCATGCGCTCGATTTCGGCATCGGCGGCGACAAAACCCAGAACGTACTCTGGCGCCTGAACAACATGGATATCCAGGACCTCAAGCCCAAGGTGGCCGTGGTCATGATCGGCACAAACAACGTCGAAAATAACGCGCACGAAATCGCCGATGGCGTCAAAGCCGTGCTGGCCAATACCCAGGCCGCATTCCCCGGCGTGAAGATTATTCTCGTGAGCATCCTGCCCAATGCCCGGGCCACCGACAAAATGATGCAGGTCGATTCCCTGATCAAAAATTTCGCCGATGACAGCGCGATCTACTACCTCAATCTCGTCCCCTTAATGCCTCCCGTCACGACCACGACCGCCGACGGCCAGATTGACACGAACTGGAAAGGCATCGGCAAGGACCACCTTCATCCCGATGCGACCGGCTACCAAATCTGGGCCGACGCCATGGAGCCACTGCTGACCAAGTTGCTCGCGGGCGGGCAATAGATTTAGCCGAAGAATTAGCCGCAAAAGAACGCAGAGAACGCAGAAAAGTTTTTCATCCCGAGTGCAGTTGTAGCGGCGGTCGGCGCCCGTCCTGAGCGAAGCCGAAGGAACCGCCGGTCGCGTCAGCGACTCCTAAAAAATCGGTCATCCTGGAGCAAGCCGAGCTTCTGCTCGGCGCTGTCGAAGGACCTCTCACTATTCCGCTCGGTGGATTCTATCGAGCAAATAGTTAGAGATCCCTCGACAAGCTCGGGATGACGGGGCTGTTAATCAACCCGGCAACAACTCCTGCCCCTTGGCCGTGTCCTTGACCTTCCATCCCAGCGCTTCGATGGCCTTCCGAAGCTGGTCGCTCTTGGCGAAATCCTTCGCCTGCCGGGCGGCCGCGCGCTGATCGACGAGCTTTTGCACTTCATCGGGAACGGTCAGCGTCGCATCCCCCAGCCCGAGGATCGAATCAAGAGTCGTCCATGCGAAATTCAAATCATGCGCCTGCACCGGCGTCAAGGTGCCCGCGTCCAGCGCCTTGTGCGTCTCGCGGATTAATATAAAGAAACGTCCGAGCGCGTCATTGAGATTCAGGTCGTACGCCAGCGCCGCATCCAGCATCTCAAGAAAAAGAGAAACGCCGGGCGAAGTTTCCATCGAGGCGGAGCCGGGCGGAAGCAGCGGCGGAGCAAGATCGAGCACCCGCTTCCTCCACTCATCGATGCGCGACAACGCCGTCTTCGCGTCCTCCATCCCCTGCCAGGTGAAGTTCAAATTCTTCGCGTAATTCGCGCCGGAAAGCAGCGCGTAGCGGAGTTCGCGACCCGTGAACCCGCGCGCGATGACGTCGCGCACCGTGTACATATTCCCCAGCGACTTCGACATCTTCTGGCCATCGACCAAAAGATGCTCGACGTGAAACCAGTGGCCGACGAATGGCAACCCCGTCGCCGCTTCGCTCTGCGCGATCTCGTTTTCGTGATGCGGAAAGCGCAGGTCCGTGCCGCCCCCGTGGATGTCGATCTGCGGCCCGAGATGCTCCATGCTCAGCGCCGAACACTCGATGTGCCAGCCCGGCCGGCCCTTGCCCCACGGCGAATCCCAGCCCACTTCGCCATCGGCCGGCACCCATTTTTTCCAGAGGACAAAATCGCCGACGCCTTCCTTTTCATATTCGTCCTGGTTGACTCGCGCGCCGGAAATCAGGCTGCTCAAATCGAGATGACAGAGGCATCCATAGCGCGGAAATGAGGCGATGCGAAAATAAACCGAGCCGTCGTCGGAAACGTAAGCCGATTTCTTGTCGATGAGCTTTTGGATCAGCGCGATCATCGGCGGGATGTGATCGGTCGCGTTCGGCGTCCGCTCCGGAATTTCGATGTTCAGCGTCTTCGCATCGTCCAGAAAACTCTGGCGATAAATGGCCGTAAATTCCTTCAGCGGCAGGTTCCTCGCCCGCGAACCGCGGATGGTCTTGTCGTCCACGTCGGTGAACTGCATCACGTGATCGACCTGGTAACCGAAATGTTTCAGCGCGCGGCGCAACAAATCGACCGCAACGTAGGTGCGGAAATTGCCGATATGCGCGTCGTCGTAAATGGTGGGC
The DNA here is from genome assembly GCA_963812985.1 of uncultured Verrucomicrobiae bacterium. Taxonomy (GTDB): domain Bacteria; phylum Verrucomicrobiota; class Verrucomicrobiia; order Methylacidiphilales; family UBA1321; genus JABDGH01. Next base: position 15,472 of record CAWEXI010000001.1, on the reverse strand, counting down.
CCGCAAACATAAAAGCTCAGGCGTTTCCCGTCAGGATCGACGAGCTTGAGCGGCCCGACGGCGCGGGTCATCGTGTTATAGAGCTGGAATGCAGGGCGGGGCATGGTGGATCAACTTGTGGAATGAGACATAAGCAGCAACGATAAATGAAATGACATCAATTCCCAATTGATTTTGGTATAAACGATCCGTCATCCTGAGCCTGTCGAAGGATCAGTTCAGTTGGATTTTATCGAGACAGAACTGATCCCTCGACAAGCTCGGGATGACCAAACGATAGCGCTGGAATTCATCGAGGTGGCATCAAAAAAATAGCGAAACGTAAACACGGACGACTTCTTGAGTGACTCGAAGACGAGGAAGATCATCTTGCCATCGTGCAGACGAAGAAAAGAGATGCGGGAAAACCTGGCATCCCCTGGGCCGAAGCCAAAAAGCGCCTTGGGCTTGATTAGCCGCCTTCCGGCAGCGTCACGCAGGCCACGGCCATCGCGGCGATCCCCTCGCCGCGACCAGCAAAGCCCAGCTTCTCATTCGTGGTCGCTTTCAGGTTCACTCGGTCGACCGATATCCCCAGCGCCGCGCCGAGCTTCGCCTTCATCTTTTCCAGGTGAGGCGCGATCTTCGGCGCTTCGGCGATGACCGAGGCGTCCACGTTCTCCAACACCGCGCCGCGTTTTTCCAGCAGCAGCCGAATCTGTTCGAGGAAAACCAGGCTGCTGACCCCACGCCACTTCTCGTCGGTGTTCGGAAAATGATGACCGATGTCCCCCGCGCCGAGCGCGCCCAGCACCGCGTCGGCCAGCGCATGGATCAGCACGTCGGCATCCGAATGGCCCTCGAGGCCTTTGTCGTGCGCCAGCTCAATGCCGCCGAGAAAAAGTTTGCGGCCCTCGACGAGGGGGTGGACGTCGTAACCAATGCCAACGCGGTTCATAAGAATCGTCTACCATGCCTCAAACGGCATCAACCACCAACCGGTTTTTATGGGCAAGGCACCCCCTGAATTTGACGATAGCTTTCCGCGTAGGCGCCGATCATCCGCCCGGTTGAATAACCGAGCACGTTTTTGAATCCCAACGCGACCAGGCGCTCGCGAAAAGCTGCCTCTCCCATGCGCTGAATGTCCGCGGCAATCGCCGCAAAATCATCCGGATCGTGAATTAACGCGCCATCGCCCGCGACCTCCGGCACGGAGGTACGGTCGCTGCAAATCACCGGGCACCCGGACGCCTGCGCCTCGAGAATCGGCCAACCGAATCCTTCGAAGCGCGACATGAAAACCAGGCACAACGCCGCGTTATAAAGCGCCACCAAAGTCTCGTTGTCCGGCCCGGCGATTTCGCGCACGCGATTTTCCAGACCGAGTGATGTCGCCAGTTCCCGTTCCATTGAAGTCAAAGCCTCGCCCGCAAAAACAATCGGTCCTGGCCACGACTCCTTGATTTGCGCGACCGACAAAAGCAGCGCCTCGCGGTTTTTCCGGCGCAGACCCGAGCCCACGTGAAGGATAAATCCGTGGTACGGCAGGTCGATTCCCGCCGCGTGAAAGCAAAGCCGGGGCTTCCTCTTTCGGCAGCGCGCGAAACGGATAATTCAGCGCAAGTGGAATCACCCGGGAATGCTCCGCGAAAGCCGGACCTCCCAGGCGAATCAGATCCGATTGCGTGGCGCGCGACACGCAGACCACCGTGGTCGCCCGGCCCAGGCCGCGGAGAATCGCAAGCTGAAGATGCTTCCCAAAACCACTCACGCGACAATAGGTGTCGTCTTCCCCCATCGCCCCCCGCACGGCGATCAGATCGTGACACGTCACCAGCACCGGAAACCAGCGCCGGGCCAGCGCCGCGTAAACCGAATTGGAGTGATCGCAGATATGCACCACCACTTCACAACCTGGAAAAGTCCGTTTGATCCTCGAAAGTTCCAACGCCAGCAGCAGGGGAAAAAAGATATATTTGTCGATATACCCAAACCACTTCGCCCAGAAATCTTTTTTAGATAAATGACCGAGATAGCCGTGCGGATAGATCGACTCAGTCGAAAAACCGGCCGCTTCCAACTCGCTCTTCAGCAGGTTCCTGAACCGGAGCATGCTTTCCTGTCGGTCCAGAGGATAGTTCCCCAGCAGGACAACCACGGGTTTATCAAACACCGGCGGAGTTTTCATCACGGCGAGATTCAGCCCACCTGATCGATGGCCGGTGAATGATTCGGATCTTGCTCCGCGTCCTCCGCGCCATCATCGTCGGCATACTCCTCCTCCTCCTCCGGCTCCACGCAGGCGGCCAGCGTGATGCCCGCACCGAAGATCGCGAAACCCAGCGTGGCGGGAACGCCCCACTGGCCATTGAGCACCAGCAGTCCGCAGGCGGCGAACAGGAGCAGCGGCAGAATATTGCCGCGACGAAAAGCGATGAAGGCCTGCCTGGCAATCGCGATGGTCAGCGCCGTTCGAAAAATACAAAGCAACACTCCAAAAATCGGCCCGCACTCAAAAATCAGCCGTCCCCATTCCGCTTCCGGCCAATCCAACTCGGCGGCCGTGCTCGAAAGAGTCAGCGCCGCGTTCGTGCCGAGCCCCAGGCCGTATCCCATGGTAGGAACCAAACCCAGATTCGACAAAGGCCCCAGCATCGTTCCGGCATAACGGGTGAAGAATCCCTCCGTGTCCTCCCCCTGCGCCGCCGTGTCCGCCATGCGTTGCTGGAGTTGTTCCGTGCCTTCCTTGAAAACCGACAGGGACGACAAGAACGGCAACAGGATCGCAATCAACACCGCGGCCACAATAATTCCCATTCCCCCCTTTCCACGCATGATGACGCACAGGATCGCCGCAACCACCACCAATGCGACCGACGCCAGGCAACTGCGACTCCCGGAACACGCCGAGGCGATGAGAATTGCAAACGTCACTGCCGCCATCAGCCAGATCTTATACGTGCGGCCCTGAAGATATCCGTACATCAGAAATGCGGAAGCCATGGCGAAAAAAGCGACAAGCCCCGTGCCAAAGCTGAACGGCCCCGAAGGGCGCACCGTGCCGTAATGGGTCGCCATCGTTCCCTTGTTCCAAAAACTGTCTGGCGGCGAGCGAAATTGAAAAACCACCAGAGCCGCAATGGGCAGGGCCACCCACAACGTAAATTTCCCCATCAAAATGACATCGTCGCGGTTAAGAATCTGCGGAATAAGAAAAATCAGCGGGATCTGAAGGTAATCGGTGCGGAGTCCGTAGATCGTCACGAAAACATTTCCCCATCCGAAAAACGTCGCCAGAAGGGCCGTGATCACCGCCAGCGCCAGGTTCGGCACAAAAAAGCTGTTGTTGAACGAAAGGTGCTGACGGACCGCCTGGATATAAATCCACAGCACCAACGGATCGCGAATGATCAAAAGAGGCGCATCGAACCTGGGCACGACCCACTTCCTCAGCGCCCCCTCAAAAAGGAGAAGCAAAAAGTAGAGCCAGATCAGATTGCGCAGATTAGTCATGCGTGGCGCCCTCCGGCTTGCGACTTCCGGCCAGCGAGGTGCTCAGCGCGGCGAGAATCCGGTCCCGGTAGCGTTGCCACGGATACTCGCCCGATTTTTTGATCGCCGCAAGACGCATGTCCGGCAGGCGATCGCGATGATCGGCCATCCAGGCGATCTTCTCCGCAATTTGCTCCGGGCAGCGAATCGGCACCAGAAATCCCGTTTCTCCTGGCACGATCAGGTCCTCCCCGCCCGTGTTTTTTGTGATGATTAAGGGAAGGCCATTGGCCAGCGCCTCCTGTTGCACCAACGCGCGCCCCTCGGCCAAAGAAGGCAAAACCAGGACGTCGCAGGTTTGCATCAGCTTCAACACCTCGCGATGCGGCCGAGTGCTCATGTAAGTAAAATCGCGATACTGTTCTCGATAGAATTCCATCGGGGCAATCGGACTTCCCATCACGACCAGTTCGACGTCATTTCGTTTCAACAATTTCATCGCCGCGAAAACATCGGCCAGACCTTTGCGCTGCGTTAGCGAACCGGCAAACAACACGCGAAGTTTGTCGGAAGTCCCCGACCGCTGGGCCGCATCGGGATTCGCCGGCGGCGACCCAAACTCCGCGACCCTGCAAAGTTTTTTCTGGCGCGCGGCGTCGGGCAACGATTCCAGCACGAACAAGCTCGGGCAAATCACGGCGTCGGCCATGGAAAGCTCCTCGGTCTTGCGTTCCAGTTTGGGTTGCGAATCGCGCGTCCCCACCAGCGTCGGCTCCCACTCCGGCAGCCGACCGCCTTCCTCATGCAGCAGCTTCTGGACGGTCTCCCAGTACGCAATGGGCAGATCGTAAAAGCATTTCAGGCCGCGACTTTTCGCCGCCCGAAAAGTATCAAGGCAACCATCCTCGTAACCATAAACGCCCTTCAATCTCGACTTGGAATTGGGCTTGGCAATCCGGCGGGCGGTGGCGCGATCGAGATCATGAAAAACTCGGTCGATGCTGGCCCAACCCTTTTCGTGCCGGCTGACGTAAGGCCACCCGAACTTTTGCGCGGCGAGCCGCACCGATTCCCGCCCGGGCCGCGCGCGCAGCTTGTCCCGCGTCATCGGATAGGTCCGCCGCTTGCACTCCACCCGGAGCGTATTCGGAAAAAACCGCGTCCAGGTCGATGCCGGAAATCCAAGCCCCGTATGAAAAATGCCCAGCATTCCGCTTTCATCCAGCGCCTGAAGGACCTGCCGGACATTCTGGTTGCCCGTGGCATGCACCACGTCAACCGTGAAGGATTCAGGTTCCATATTTGGCCGGCTTCAGAACGCTCTCGAACAATTTCAGGTATTCACTCGCAACGGCCGAAGCCTGGTGGCTTCTTAAGTGGTCTGCCGCGCGCTCGCGGTATTCAAGCAGCAATGCCGGTGTTTTCAAGAACCGCGACAGCGCCTCCGCGAGGGCCGCTGCATCGCCGTTGGGAAACGTCACGCCGCACGGACCGATCGCATCGGCCAGGCCGCCCTCGCCCGACCCGACGGTGACGCACCCGCACGCCGCCGCCTCCAGGGCCACGATCCCAAACGGCTCTTTCCACCGCGAGGGAATCACCGCGATCCGGTACCGGTTCAGTTCCTCCGCCAGCTTCGTCCCGGTCCGTGCCGCGAGAAAAGTCACTTGGTCCGCGACCCCCAACGCCTTGGCCTGCTGCATGAGTGCCTCTTTTTCCGGACCGTCGCCGATGATCGTCAACTTCGGGCGCCATCCGTCCTTTGCCAGCAACGCCAGGGCGTCGATCAGCAGGTCGAAGCCCTTGTCCGAAACCAGGCGGCCGAAAGCGACAATCTCTTCTGAGCGGGCGATCTCCTCCCGCATATGAAAAACCGTGGCATCGTAAGGATTCGGAATCAGCGTCGATTTCCCCGGCATCTCCCGAGCAATCGCCCGGCTGATCGCGATCGAATGCCCGAACCGGAGCAGAAGCCGTTTCAGGCGGTGGTTCAGCCCCGTGAATCCCGTGGGATTGGGAATCCAGGTCTGATGGCAAATGAACCAGGGCCTGCGCACGACCAAAAGCGGCGTGGCCAGCGGAAGGCTGATGTTGTTTTGGAAATAGACATCGCACCAGCGCGCGGCCTGCAGGAGTTGGCCAAAGGATGGCTGCCGCAAGACTTCAAACCCGTAGGCGTTATCACCATTTGCTGCCGTTGCCGGAGTCGTCGTCGCGACCTTCACCGAATGACCCGCCGCCACAAATTCCCGCGCCAGCAACATCGACACCGTTTCGATTCCGCCAATGGACGGATGGAAATAGAGCGTGGTCAGCAGAATCTTCATGATCGGGAATCGACGGAAGTCAGGTCATTAAGAAACTGGCTGGCCACAACCGGAAGCAAGCTCTCCGGTTTCGATTTTTTCACGCGATCGAGGTTGAAGTCCGACTGAACATTCTTCATGCCAACCGACAACACCTCCGCCGGAGTATGGGAATAGCAGAAAGAAGGGCGCGTGACGATCACCGGCAGTCCGTGCTCAATCATCGCAATGGCAGTCCCGCTCTTGAAGACATATTCCAGCGGCACCGTCGCCACGCCGACATCCGCCGCCATCAACCATTGCGAGACGACCTCCTCGGGTTGCGGCCCAAGTTCCAGCAGGCGCCACGAATCACCCTCGTCCCGCCGCAGTCTCTCCAACGCGATCTCCCCCGCCGGTCCGTGACGTCCAATCGAAATCAGCAGGCACTTCTTCCCGGTCGATTGCGTCGCCGCCGACGCTCTTTGCCGGAAATCCTCGGCGTCCCACTCAGGATGAATGCTTCCGAAAAGAACGAAAACCAGCCACGAATCGCGCTCGGCGGGAGGCAATGGGGCCTGACCCTTCGGCCAGTTTTCCGGCAGCCATTCCGGCCCCGGTTGTGCGGCCAAAGCGATATTGCCAAAAAGCGGCAAAAGCTGGGCCCGGCAATTTAGCCCCGTCAAAAGATGCCGATAAAGGGGAGTTTGCGTATGCACCGCGAGCGGCCGCAACTCCCGCACGAGCCCCCGGATGATCGACTTTTGCAACGCGCCGATCAGCTTGCGCTTCCACGGCGTTTGCTTCGCCAGCCCGATCCAGATCTCATGAAACATGATCTGGTTCCTGCATTCGCCCGCAATTTCCCGAAAACGTCTCCCCAACCCGAAACTCAATCCGCGGGGATCGAATCCGTAGAGCACGATCTGCCAGCTGATCCAATCCGGCGCGCTGCTCTCCAGGAAACGCCTGGCCTGGCGCACGCGTTCCGGCCAGGAATAGGCGGCGGGAAGCCGGAGAAATGGAACCACCGTCTGGTCAGCCTCTTTGTACTCGCCCGCCGTCGCCTCGGTGACATGCGGATCGGCCAGCGAAAGCAGCCAGCAGCGATGTCCTCGCCGGCTGACCTCCACCGCCAGCCTTCGCGTGTAGTCGCCGACACCGTCCATGCCCGGTTCGAGGCAACTGCAGGCAAAAAGGATTTTCAAAGCATTGCGTCCACGGCTCGAACGGCCATGACCAAAGGCTGCACATCCGCCCTCCCATTTCAATGGAAATAGCAGCGTCAACCGGCCCCGTGGCGCCCCTACACACGAGCCCCCAACCGCGTCCATGCCCAACCGCCCCTCCAGTTCGGCTTGCGGGCGGTTCTTTGATTGTGTTTATGTTGAACCACGCCCATGCCGACATCCCCACGCCTGCCACCCTTTGCCCCATGACCATCTCCTCCCGCCTGGGATGGGCCAGCGCCTTTTTTATCGCCGTCGCGTTATTTTACGCCCCGCTGGCTTACGGCTGCACCCGCCCGGAAATGTTGCCCACGCTTTTTGCGCTTCTCGCCGTCGCCATCGTCACCGGCGCGATCAGCTTCGTGATCGACCGCGGCTGGCGTGCCGTTCCCAAAACGCCCATCCTGTGCGTCACCCTGATTTTGATCCAAGGCTGGTGGATGACCCTCAATCCCGTCTTCACCAGCGTGGTGCCCGCGAACGGCGGCTTTGTCGACACCACGACCGAAAGCATCCAGCGAACCTCCTTCGACTCGATGCTCGTCATTACCTTCCTGCTTCCCACCTTTCTCGTGCTCTGCCATCTCTTTGTCCGTCCCGATCTCCGGCGGTTCCTGCTTCTCGCCACAGCGTTATCCGGAGTTTTGATCAGCGTGATTGGCATCACCTTCAAGCTTTCCGGACCGAACCTCATGCATCATTTCTGGAAGCCGGAGGAATCGGACTGGAACACCTTCGCCTTTTATCGCTATCACGGCAACGCGGGCGCTTTCTTGAACCTTGCCTGGCCGATCATTCTCGTCTTCACCCGTCGCGCCTATGCCCCCACCGTCCCTGTCGCCAAAAAAATCCTCTGGACGTTTTGCTCCCTCGCCTGCGGAAGCGCCCTCATCCTCAACGCCTCCAAGGCCGCCCTGATCATCGGCTTGGTCATCCTTCCCTGGCCCTTTTTGACCCGGCTTACCCGTCTCGGCTGGAAACCCCTTGTCCTGTTGGGCGCTCTCACGCTTTTACTCATTGCCGGCGGCCTTTTCGCCTCCTCCAAGCTGGCGTGGGAAGCCGCGTTTCAGCGCCTGTCCAATGCCCGCGAAGTTTCCGGCGCCGTCGAGGGAAGATGGTCCGATTATCAAACCGATCTCGACGGCATACCCGCAGCCGGCGCTTTTGGCATCGGTCCTGGCCTCTTCAAGCTGGCCTTTCCTTATCAAATGAGTCCCATGCGCAATGTGGGCCCTTCGGTTCGCGACTACGCGCATGAAGATTACCTCCAAACTGCGCTCGAGTGGGGCTGGTTCGGCACGACATGGTGGACCGTTCTCGTCGCCGGCGGCCTTTACCGCGCGATCCGCACCTATCGCCGGCGCGAACTGTTTGAAAGCAAGACCGAGCGCCATCTTCTTCTTGGCACAATTCTGGGCGTCTGTGGAACCCTCGCCCACGCCTTCGTCGATTTCCCGCTCCAGATCGCTTCCATCCGCCTCTTTTTTCTTCTCCTCTTGGCGCTCTGCTGGGTCTCGCCGCAACTCCTGACCCCTCCGACCAAGTCGGCCACGCAACGCAAACGCTTTCGCCTCCCCATTCCGTCACCGGAATTGATCAAGGCCAGTCCCCGTTAGAACCAGCTCTCGGGCACCTTGATCACGTCGCCGGCCAGGATCTCGAACGGCGCAACATCCGCCGAGTCGGCCATCGAGCCCGCCTTGACCTTGAAGATCACAGCCTTGCTCTTGACCATCCGCTTGACCCTGACTCCGTTCTGCGCCGCCGTGCGGGTGAATCCCCCCGCGAGAAGAATGGCATCAACCACACTCATGTGCGTGCCCTCGGGAATTTCATAGATCCCCGGCCGCATCACCTGGCCGAGGATCGAGAACGTGCTTTTGCGATATTCCAGGACCGTAATCAAAATGTGCGGGTCCTTGACGAAGCCCGCCGCGTAACGCTTCTGGATCAGGTCCGTCGCCTCTGCCACCGTTTTCCCGCCGAGCGAAACGCTTTGAATCAGCGGCAGAATCACCGTGCCATCCGCGCCCAGCTTGGCCCGCGTGTGCAAGTCCTCTTCGCCGTAAACCGACACGTCCACCACATCATATGGCGACAGCGTGTAGGTGCTCGATACGGTTGCTTCGGGTACGGCGGAATTGCTCTCCCCGCCATCGGCCGCGCGTACGACATTTGCGCTCACCAACAGCGCCACCACCATCATGGCAATCGCGTGGATTTTAAAAACCCAGTTGTATTCAAGTCTGCTTGGCATTGGGTTGCTTGGGCTTTTGTCCATAGGAATATCCATATGCATAAGATTTTAACGTATGAGCTGCAAGGTAATTAAGGATTAATCCCAGCGGTTTCATCTTACTACTATAAATTTTCTGCAACGCCGCTTTGCTTTCGCTCGACGGAGTCTGCGCCGCCCGGACCACCAGCAAAATCGCATCCGTCTTTTGCAAAATAAGCATGGTATCGCTCACCGCATTCAACGGCGCGCTGTCGATGACCACCCGGTCGAACTGGCTCGCCGCTTCGTCCAACAAGTTCGGCAACTCGACCCCGGAAAGCAATTCCGCCGGCGATTCCGCCGCCGTCGTCGTCAGCAACAGGGACAGTCCCGGAATGGGCGATTGAATCGCCGCCGTCTCCAGGGGCAAATGTCCCTGCAGCGCCTCCGGAAATCCATTGTTATGCTCGCTCTCGGGAAGGTTAAAATAAGTGTAAAGCGTGGGCAGTCGAAGATCGGCATCGATCAGCAAAGTCTTCAAGCCCGCCTGGGCAAACGCGACCGCCAGATTCGCGGCGCAAAAACTCTTTCCCTCGCCCGGGATCGCACTTCCCACCAGGACCGTCCTCACCGGATTCTCCCTGTCCTGCAGAATCAGCGACGCGCGCAGGCCCCGGAACGATTCCGCCACGAAAGATTGCGGGTCCGAGTAAGTTGGAAGCTTCGATCCCACCCCAGCCTCCGCCAGAATCGGTATCGCCGCGATGACCGGCACATTCAGGGTGCTTTCCGCCTGCGAAACCGTCCGGATCGAGCTGTCCATGAAATAAAGTCCCATGATGAAGCACAGTCCGCAGATCAAGCCGGCGAAACCGCCCATCGCGGCCGTCTTCGTTTTCGCGGGACGCACCGGCACGTTCGGCAACTCCGCGGTATTCTCCACCGCGATGCCGGTCATGGCCACGTGTTGTTGCGTCTGGGTGTCGCGCAATTCCTTGTTGATGCTGTCCAACTGCGCCTGGTCGGCCGAAGCCTCGCTCACGAGCGTGCTGTAATCGCTGTCGACCCCGCTCGATTTCACCGCGTCGGCCTGAGCCTTGCTCACCTCATTCTGTAACTCTTCCACCGCCGCCTTGGCCTCGATCAGCTTCGGATGCTCCGGCCCGTAACGCTCCTCCAACAGCGTCACCTGCGTTTGCGCGCTGATTAATTGCTGGTTCAAATCCTTCAAGCGGTCATCCCCCAGGCTGTCCGCGCCCTGGGTCGTGCCCGTCAGGTTATGCGTCGCCTGGTAATCCCGCAGCACGTGCTCCGATTCCGCCGCTTTGGCCTGGAGCCGGGTCGCCTCCCGTTGCAAATAATCGGAAGCCGCGCTCGCGCTGTCCGTCTTGTTTTGGAACTGCTGCAAAACCGCCTCCTGCGCAAACCGGTTCGCCAGCCGCTGGGCCATTTGCGGTGATGGACTTTCCACCGTGATGTCGATCAACCGCGTCATCGCGCGCAGGCGAATCGACACCTCGCCGTAAAGAATGTTCGTCGCCACTTCCTCCGTGATCGGAGGCGTGAGATCCTTCGGAATAAAGTCCGGATCGTCGGTCAGGTGCTCACTGGCCACCACCCGGCTGACCAGGTCCCTCCCCTGCAAAATCTGCTCGTAGGTCTTGATCATCTCGTCGCTCGTCAGGTCGGGCGCCGCGCTGCCCCCGTTCGCCGATGTATCTTTCGCCGGCACCACGATCGTCGACGTCGCCGCATAAATCCGCGTTTGCGAAGCGGCATAGAGATATCCGCCGACAAAACCCACCACCATCAGCCCCGCCAACAATTTCCAGTGCTTGAGGCAAAGCCGCCGGAGATGATTGTAATCGAGAGAAATAGGCGCCGATTCTTTTTCCGGCGAACTGCGGTTGCTCGAAGCTTTACGGGGTGGGTTCATAGGCGGCAGTAAACGTCATCGAAAGCGAGAGCCTAACGAACCCGGCTAAACAACAAAAGAAAGAACGTGCGCATCCAAACCCGGCCTTTGCCTAAAATTGCGCTGAGATCGAAATTCCCAGCTGATTATCGTGATAACCCGTTCCCGGCGTATTCGACTCATTCTCGAGGTAGGAATAATAAATCGCAATCGAGCTCCAGGCCGTGGGAGCAAATGAAAGCGATGGCCGGTAGACAAAATTATCCTCGCTGCCATTGCCTAACAACGGAGGAGGGCTCCCCGCCGGGACCACGACATTCGTCGGCGGCGGCGCGCCCGTGTTCGACTGCCCTGACTCGTGCGTATAGTTAAAAGTGAAATTGAGGTAGAATCGCTGCAAAAAACGCTGCGTCGCCGAAATCCCCACACCCGTATCCACGTTGGTCTGGCCCGCGTCCACATTCGAGGAATGGACGCTCTGAAAGGCATTAAAGGAAAGCGACGTCGAATCGAACGGTGTGTAAACGCTGCCCGCGCTGAAAATCGGATTGACCACGCTCGCACTCGAAATCGGCTGGCCATTCGTCGACCCTGAATCGTACTGGCGAAACTCTGCGCCGCCCTGGGCGTAAAGATTGATTTTCGCCGTCGGAAGATAATTGATCCCCATCAACCCCTGTTCAAAGGTTTGCTTCGGCGCGGCCTTTGGCTGTTCCATTCCAATATTGAAACTGGGACTGAGCGTGATTTTGTCCGAGAGATGATAGGGAAGGGATGAATTGACCGAAGTGATTTCGTCGTCCTCGCCTTCCCCATTCGAAAAGCTCGTGATCACTTCCTGGAGATAACTCGAGAACGAAAGCTTGTCGTCAATGTCGTAACTGCCTCCGAAAGACGTCACGCTCGACGTTTGGGTCGTGCGCGAATTGCTGTCCAGATTGATGCCTGTCGACTCGGAGTAAGTCTGGCTCAGGTTAAGCGTCAGCCGTTGAAAGGCATAACTTGCGTTGAAAGCGGCGTTTTGATTGTCCGAGTTCTCGACCGAATAATGCAAAAACCGCGTCAACGTCGGAGAGTACACCAGCGAAGCATACCCCTTCTCTTCTTCGTGCGTCCCATATTGCAGCAGGATCGCCGGGGTCAATGCCAGACTGGTGTCGCTCATCTTCCCCTGTCCGGGCGCGCCGCCCCCGCCGCCCTGAATGTTATCGTCGGAAACCACCGTAAAATTGATCGCCGCCTTCAGGTCAAAAGGCCCTAAAAGAATTCGCTCGATCGGCGGATGTGAATAGCCCGCGCCCGTTTCCGAGAGAAAGCCCGACACCGGCTGCTGGCTGAAGGCCGAAGCCAGCGCGGCATTGGTCGCGATCTGCGAAACATCGTTCGTGCCTGTCGTGAAAAGGCTCGGCGTCGTCAACTGGGGCGACTGGCCATCTGCCGAAGAAGCGGACGAAAATGGCTGATAAGGATTCGCCGCCTGCTGCGGAAGCAGCGGGGTGTTCGGAACCTGCGACGTGCCCGGCGCCGCCGGATTTGTCAGGCTCGGCGAATTTCCCCCGCCTTGGGAATTATCCCGATTTTGGGAATTGTCCTGGCTTTGCGAATTGTCCGAACCGCTGCCGGTCGATTGTGAATTCGAAGGCGTCGGCGCGGCCGGACTCACCGGAAGCGACCCGGAGTCCGCGCTGTTCGCCGGAGACGTCGTTTGCGCGCGAAGAGTCCCCAGCAGGGCCAGGATCAATACGCCGCCGCAACCCAACCGCACCATAGCTTTGGGCAGGTAAAGAGTTATCCCCCGTGGGCTTTTCCGCCGCGACAAGTGAAGACAGTTTCTGCGCATTTCATCATTCCCCATAACCAGCGCATCGTTTATAGCCAATATCAACCACTTGGAAAGGACGATTCGCTCCGAGGGTCAGCCGTCTAGGTAGCCGCCGCTGTCCTTAGCGGCGGTCCAACCGTCGCTTGCCTTCCCATCTGTCACCCTGAGCTTGTCGAAGGATCAGTTCAGTTGTAGCGGCGGTCCGACCGTCGCTTGCCTTCCCATCTGTCATCCTGAGCTTGTCGAAGGATCAGTTCAGCCTGTAGCGGCGGTCTATGACCCGCGCGCACTTATTATCGCTCTAAAAGCTCAGTCATCCTGAGCTTGTCGAAGGATCAGTTCAGCCTGTAGCGGCGGTCTAGCACCCGCGCGCACTTATTATCGCTCTAAAAGCTCAGTCATCCTGAGCTTGTTGAAGGATCAGTTCAGTTGTAGCGGCGGTCTAGGACCCGCGCGCACTTATTATCGCTCTAAAAAGCTCAGTCATCCTGAGCTTGTCGAAGGATCAGTTCAGCCTGTAGCGGCGGTCTAGGACCCGCGCGCACTTATTATCGCTCTAAAAGCTCAGTCATCCTGAGCTTGTCGAAGGATCAGTTCAGTTGTAGCGGCGGTCTAGGACCCGCGCGCACTTATTATCGCTCTAAAAGCTCAGTCATCCTGAGCTTGTCGAAGGATCAGTTCAGCCTGTAGCGGCGGTCGGCGCCTGTCCTGAGCGAAGTCGAAGGAACCGTCGCTGTATTCCTGTCGGTGGAAGACTCTATAAAAAAACCTGTCATCCTGAGCAAGCCGAGCTTGTCTCGGCGCTGTCAAAGGACCTCTAACTATTCCTTCTGCCGTCAGGCCCTTGGGCGTTTTCCCTTGTCCCCGCCAACTCCGTCACCTTTCCTCTTTGGTCCTCCCTGTCCTCCTTGCGAAACTTAATTCCCCTCCTCCTCTACTCCCCTGCCTTCTTCATGTATTTCATGATTTCATGTCTTCCTGTCAAAAATTCCGTCCATTCCGTTGATTCCGTCAAATTGAGAAATTAACGCGCCCTTGTCCTGCCGACTCCGTTGCTTTTCCTCTTGATCCTCTGCTCTGCTCCACTAATCCCTGCCTTCTTCATGTATTTCATGATTTCATGTCTTCCTGTCAAAAACTCCGTCCATTCCGTTATTCCGTCAAAAATTCAGAAAATTTCTTCAGAGCAGAAAAAAACTTTTTAAGTCCTCCAGTCTTTTTAAGACCTCCAGCGATACCGCACCTTCCGTGTTTCGTGCATGATCAACTCATGCCAGTCATAGTTTCGCCAAGACAGCCAGCCTCTTCCGCCTGCCCGTCCGGCACGACGCAAAACCATGCGTCAAGTCGCCCCACCTTAAATCGCTTGCGTAGCCAAAATGGCCTCCAGTTTCCGGAAAACGCACCCATCTACCCATCCCAATACATCGATGCACCCACCCAGTCCTCATCCGCTGTCTTTTCCGGCCGCCAACAAACGATTCGATCGGATCTCCCGAATCTTGATCTGGATCAGGTACTCATAGTAGGCCAGGTTGAGACAGTAGGTGAACCCCACGCGCCCCTCCAAAAATCCCAGCTTCAGGAAATAGGGAATCGCAAAGCGCACCAGCGGCCAGCCCGGCACGCGGCTGACGAAAGCCTTCAACGCCCGGTTCCGCACCGGCCCGTGGCTGGAAAACACCTCCGACGCATTGAACGGCAGATCGACCCGCTCCTGCGCCTCCTTGCTCGAATAGCGGTTGTGCCGATCAAGCCAATCCGCCCAACCCTTGCTCAACGGCCGGTGATCGTACGGCTCCTTGAGATAGCGAATCTCTCCTTGGATTCCATCCTCCTTCTGCCCGTGGCCAAAGTCCGCGAAATGGGCGCGTCCTCGCCGCAGCAGCCGAAATTGCCACTTCGGAAATCCGTCGCAATGCTTCAGCCAGACCTCCTCGACGATCATTTTCCAGCAGCAGTAAAATCCAGCCACGGTTTCAGGCGCGGTGGCGATGGCTTCTCCCAGCTCGGCCGCAAAAGCCGGCGTGCTCTTTTCGTCGGCATCCAGAAACAGCACCCACGGATATTTCAGGGCGCAGTTCGCCAACGCCCAGTTGCGTTGGTCCCCAAACCCGCGGAAGGGATTCGTCCACGTCTGCATGCCCAGCGACTTGGACACGGCCAGCGTCTCATCGGTGCTCAGCGAATCGACAACATGCACGTCATCGCACCACGGAATCGACTCGGCCAAATTCGGCAGGTTCTCCGCCTCGTTTTTGGTGAGGATAATAATGGAAACGGGAATGCCTTGGCTCGCAGTCATGCTCCGGAGAGGCTGTCGGCAAAACCGGCGCGGGTCACGCCGAAAGAGGCATTTGCTAAGTCAGCCTTGGGATTTGCCATCCTGAACTTGTCGAAGGATCAGTTCAGCCGCTTCTAGCCCACTTTCAACTTGAACGACGAAACGCGCCTGCGAAGCGATTTTATAGTTTCCCGCCGCTGGGCCCGCGGCGGCTACCTACAAAACTGATCCTTCGACACGCTCAG